>JAUFRC010000001.1:12500-2777500 GCA_030410095.1 Paracoccus cavernae | reverse complement strand
GCCAAGGGATCACCATCGACCACGCCTCGACGCAGCGCAGCCGGTAGATCCGTTCCTCGAGCGCATTGTCGGGCGCGATATCGGCCACATCATAATTGCCGGGGCGGTCGACCATGCCGCCGATCTCGATGCTCCAGGGATCGGTGGTCAGCTTCGACGCATAGGCGGCGGGATCGGTCTTCTCCATCCCGAATTCGTAGAAATTGTTGTAATTGGTGATTTCCTCGAAGCTGTTGGGCTTCTCGTCGGTGGAATAGGCCGAGGCGCGACCGGTCAGCGCGACAGCAGGCGAGGCGATGGTCGCGGCCGCCCCAAGGCGATGAAGGCGCGGCGGTTCAGGAAATCGCGCTTGGGCGTCACATCCGACCAGTTCAGTTTCATCGCAAGCCTCCGTCGTCTCTCACCAATCTAACGCGCGCGCCGCCCGACAGATATGCACTTGTTGCGCAAGCGACTTCATTCTTGCGTGTGCGCAAGTGCGGGAAGCCCTGTCACTACCCCCGACAGTGCCGCAGGCCGGCCCGTTCAAAGCGAAAGCCGCCCCAAAGGGCGGCCCTGCCGTCTTTTCGCGACGATCTTTCTGTGGGTCAGGTCGTCACATCCGGACCGTTGCGGCCGGTAAAGGGCTTGATATGGGCAATCGCCTCGGCCGCCGCGATGACAGGGGCCAAAGCCTCCTGCGCGTCCAGTCCGTGTTTGGCGGGATCGGTCTCGTAGCTTTCCAGATAGACGCGCAAGGTCGCGCCCTCGGTCCCTGTTCCCGACAGGCGCATCACCACGCGCGAGCCGTCGGTAAAGAGAATGCGGATGCCCTGACGCGCCGAAACCGAACCGTCGACCGGATCGAGATAGGCGAAATCATCCGCCGCCTCGACCGTCAGACCGGCAAAGCTTTGGCCCGGCAGCTCGCCCAGCATGACGCGCAGCCGGTCGATCAGATCGGTCGCACGGTCCGAAGGCACTGCCTCGTAATCATGGCGCGAGTAATAGGTGCGGCCATATTCGGCCCAGTGATCGCGCAGCAGTTCGGAAACGCTCTGCCCCTTCACCGCAAGGATGTTGAGCCAAAGCAGAACCGCCCAAAGCCCGTCCTTCTCGCGGACATGGTCCGAGCCCGTGCCGAAGCTTTCCTCGCCGCACAGCGTGACGCGGCCCGCATCCAGCAGATTGCCGAAGAACTTCCAGCCGGTCGGGGTCTCGTGCGCCTCGATCCCCGCTTTGGCGGCAACGCGGTCGACCGCGCGGCTCGTGGGCATCGAGCGCGCGACCCCGCGATCCCCTTGGCATAGCCGGGCGCGAGATTGGCATTGGCCGCCAAAATTGCGAGGCTGTCCGAGGGCGAGACATAAGCATTGCGCCCGAGGATCATATTGCGGTCGCCGTCCCCGTCCGAGGCCGCGCCGAAATCGGGACCATCGGCCGAGAACATCTCGTCCATCAGCACCTTGGCCCAATGCGGGTTGGGATCGGGATGGCCGCCGCCGAAATCCGGCAGAGGCTGGCCGTTAATCACGGTTCCCGCCGGCGCGCCAAGGCGGTTCTCGATGATCTCGCGGGCATAGGGGCCGGTCACGGCATGCATCGCGTCAAAGCGCAGACGATAGCCGCCTTTGATCACCGCGCGGATCGCGTCGAAATCGAACAGGCTTTCCATCAGCGCGGCGTAATCGGCGACCGGATCGACGATCTCGACCGCCATGCCTGCGACATCCTGCGTGCCGATCGCAGCCAGATCGACATCGCCCGTCTCGAGGATCTTGTAGCTGTCGATTTCCAGCGTACGGGCATACATCAGATCGGTCAGGCTTTCGGGCGCGGGGCCGCCGTTGGCGCCGTTGAACTTCATGCCGAAGTCCTCATGCTCGCCGCCGGGGTTGTGGCTGGCCGAAAGGATGATCCCGCCATCGGCCTTGCGCAGCCGGATCAGATGCGAGGCGGCGGGCGTCGACAGGATGCCCCCTGCCCCACGATCATCCGCTCCGCGCCATTCGCCGCCGCCATGCGCAAGATCACCTGCACTGCGCGGTCGTTGAAATAACGCCCGTCACCGCCGAGGACCAAAACCTTGCCCGCAACGCCGCCGATCGCGTCGAAAACCGATTGCGTAAAATTTTCCAGATAATGTCGGCCCATGAAAACACGGGTCTTCTTGCGCAACCCCGACGTACCGGGCTTTTGCCCCTCGATCGGTTGGGTCGGGATGCTGAGGATCTTGCTCATAGTCGGACAGGGCCTTTCGGGAAAACTGACACCTTGCAACGCCTTATCTCTGGCATGGTTCACGCGCCCTTGCCATTGCGCCCGATCAATCTGCCTAAATTCCGCGCAAGATTTCGCCCGATCCGCGCCTTTGCGCCACAGCGGACCTTCCGCAAGACCTTGTCGCTCAAAAGAAAAACCCCGACCTTTCGGCCGGGGGCGCTCCATCCTGGTGGGCCGCCTTATCGTAGCGGCACATCTTTACTGCAGCGGCGCATGGGGCGGCTTTTCCGCGCCCGCGCTGCCGAGGTGGCTGCCGGCCACGCGGTTGCCCACGATCAGCCCGTCGGGACCGGCGGTGACCTTGACGGTCTGGCCGTCCAGAACCTCGCCCGACAGCAGCATCTCTGCCAGCGGGTTTTGCAGGCTGCGCTGGATCACGCGCTTCAGGGGACGCGCGCCGAAGACCGGATCATAGCCTTCGTTCGCCAACCACTGCCGCGCACTCGTCCATATCCAGCGTGATCTTGCGCGCTTCGAGACGCTGCTCGAGCTGCCAGAGCTGGATCTTGACGATCCCGTCCATGTTCGAGCGGCTCAGCCGGTGGAAGATGATGATCTCGTCCAGACGGTTGAGGAACTCGGGCCGGAAATGGGCGCGGACCGCATCCATGACCTGACCGCGGGCATCCGAACTATCGGCCCCTTCGGGCAGCGTCGACAAAGCCTGCGCCCCGAGGTTCGAGGTCAGGATGATCAGCGTCTGCTTGAAGTCGACCGTCCGGCCCTGACCATCGGTCAGCACCCCGTCATCGAGCACCTGCAGCAGCACGTTGAAAACGTCCGGATGCGCCTTTTCGACTTCGTCGAACAGGATCACCTGATAGGGACGCCGACGCACGGCCTCGGTCAGAACGCCGCCTTCGTCATAGCCGACATAGCCCGGAGGCGCACCGATCAGGCGCGACACCGAATGCTTCTCCATGAACTCGGACATGTCGATGCGCACCATCGCGCTGTCGTCGTCGAACATGTATTCGGCAATGGCCTTGGTCAGCTCGGTCTTTCCGACGCCGGTCGGGCCGAGGAAGAGGAAGCTTCCAGCGGACGGTTCGGGTCGTTCAGCCCCGCACGCGCACGACGAACGGCATTGGCAACCGCCGTCACGGCCTCGGATTGACCGATGACGCGCTGGCCAAGGACCTCTTCCATCTTCAGCAGCTTGTCGCGTTCGCCTTCCAGCATCTTGCTGGTCGGAATGCCGGTCCAGCGCTCGACCACTTCGGCGATCTGCTCGGGGCGGACCGCTTCGGCGACCATCGGGCCTTCATCACTGCCTTCGGCATCGGCGAGCTGCTTTTCCAGACCCGGAATGATGCCGTAGGACAGCTCACCCGCGCGGGCGAGATTGCCTTCGCGTTTGGCTTGATCCAATTCGGCGCGCGCCTTGTCGAGCTGCTCCTTGAGGTTGCGGGAGCCTTCCATCTTGTCGCGCTCGGCCTGCCATTTGGCAGTCATCGTGGCCGATTTCTCGGTCAGTTCCGACAGCTGCTTTTCCAGCTTTTCGAGACGGTCCTTGCTGGCCGCGTCGTCCTCTTTCTTCAGCGCCTCGGCCTCGATCTGCATTTGCAGGATCTGGCGGTCCAAAGCGTCAAGCTCTTCGGGCTTGCTGTCCACTTCCATGCGCAGACGGCTGGCGGCCTCGTCCATGAGGTCGATTGCCTTGTCGGGCAGGAAACGGTCGGTGATATAGCGGTGCGACAGCGTCGCCGCAGCAACAAGTGCCGCGTCGCTGATGCGCACGCCGTGGTGAAGTTCATACTTTTCCTTGATGCCGCGCAGGATCGAGATCGTATCGGCAACCGTCGGTTCCTCGACCATCACGGGCTGGAAGCGTCGAGCAAGCGCCGCGTCTTTCTCGATATATTTGCGGTATTCATCAAGGGTCGTGGCGCCGACGCAGTGCAGCTCGCCCCGGGCAAGCGCAGGCTTGATCAGGTTGGCGGCATCCATCGCGCCATCGGTCTTGCCCGCACCCACAAGGGTATGCAGCTCGTCGATGAACAGAATGACTTCGCCGGCAGCGGATTCGATTTCCTTGAGGATCGCTTTCAGACGCTCTTCGAATTCGCCGCGGTATTTCGCACCGGCGATCAGCGCGCCCATATCCAGCGCCATCAGCTTCTTGTTGCGCAGGGATTCCGGCACGTCGCCGTCAACGATGCGCAGCGCCAAACCTTCGGCGATCGCGGTTTTACCCACGCCCGGCTCCCCGATGAGAACGGGGTTGTTCTTGGTGCGGCGCGACAGGACCTGCATGGCACGGCGGATTTCCTCGTCCCGACCGATGATCGGGTCGATCTTGCCGTCACGCGCGGCTTCGGTCAGGTCGCGGGCATATTTCGACAGAGCCTCGAACGTATCCTCGGCGCTGGCGCTGTCGGCCGTGCGGCCCTTGCGGATGTCGTTGATCGCGGTGTTGAGGTTTTGCGCCGTCACATGGCCAGCCGTCAGCGCGTCGCGCGCATTGGTGTTGGCCACGGCAAGTGCGGTCAGGATGCGCTCGGCCGGAACGAAGCTGTCACCGGCCTTTTTGGCCAGCTTTTCCGCTTCATCAAGCACGCGCACCATCGAGGGGTCGACATAGACCTGACCGTCCCCGCCCGAAACCTTCGGCAGTTTGGTCACGGCAAGATCAATGGCCGAGCGGACCGCATTCGCATCACCGCCCGCCCGCGCGATCAGATTCGAGGCAAACCCTTGTTCGTCATCCATCAGCGCCTTCAGAAGATGCTCCGGCACGACGCGCTGATTGCCTTCGCGGATGGCAATCGTCTGCGCCGACTGAAGAAACCCACGAGAACGCTCGGTGAATTTTTCCATATCCATGAAAATTTCCTTTCATTGGCACCCGCTTAGGTCCGCCCGTCTACGGCACGGTCCCGGTTGGGCCTCGCATAAGAAAATGGGCAGAACAGAACGGGCTTTCAAGGGCTCGGGTTCACCCTTATAACGACGCCGTTTGCTGAATTTGCGGGGATTTCATGATGGACGATCGTCTGATCGTGGCACTGGACGTGCCGAATGCGCTGGTCGGGCTGGAGCTGGCCGAAAAGATTGGCGATGCCGTCAATTTCTACAAGATCGGCCTCGGCATGCTCACCGGCGGCGGGCTGGCACTGGCCAACGAGCTCAAGCAGGAACATGGCAAGCGCATCTTCCTCGACATGAAATTCTTCGACATCGGCGCGACGGTCGAATCGGCGGTGCGCGGGATCGCGCAATATGACCTCGACTTCCTGACCGTCCACGGCGACCCCCATGTCGTGCGTGCGGCCAAGCAAGGCGCAAGCGGCAAGGATCTCAAAATCCTCGCGGTGACCATCCTGACCTCGCTTGACCGCGCCGATCTGGATGCGGGCTGATCGTGCCGGGCGATCTGGCGGAAATCGTCACCACCCGCGCCGCCCGCGCTTTCGAAGCCGGTGCCGACGGCATCATCGCCTCCCCGCGCGAGGCCGCGCTGATCCGCGCCCTGCCCGAGGCCAAAGGCCGCCTGATCGTGACCCCGGGCGTGCGCCCCGCAGGCTCGGATGCGGGCGACCAGAAACGCATCGAGACCCCCGCCGCAGCCATTGCCGCAGGCTCCGATCACCTCGTTGTCGGTCGCCCGATCTGGCAGGCCGCCGATCCGCGCGCGGCCGCTCAGGCGATCATCGCCGAAATCTCCGCGACCGACGCGTAAGGCTCCCGCGTCTCGTTGCGCGAAACGGACAAATCTGCCACCGTTTCCCTTTCATCAGGGGACGGTGGTATGTCCGGTTTTTCACATGACCAAAACCTTTCGGGCGATCCCGATGCCGGCGATTCCGCCCGCCGGAGGCGCAGCGTGCAGGCAACGATCTGGTGCAGTCCTTTCTCGCAGTCCGGCGCGGCCTCGGGCTTTTGGGATATGTCCTGCCGATCGCATTGATCTTTTACGGGCTGTTCGTGCCGCAATGGGCCTTGGCCAGCATTTCGGCCTATTTCTACTCTCCCATGCGCGAGCTTTTCGTCGGCACGCTTTGCGCGCAGGCGGTTTTCCTGTGGAATTACGAGGGCTACCGCCCCAATGCGGGCGAGTTCCTCTCGGACAAGGCGGTCTCGCGCATCGCCTCTTTCGGAGCGCTCGTGGTGGCTTTCGCGCCGCTCCAGCCGGGGATCAAAACCGCGCCGCCCGCGGGCGAGGCTCTCGCCCCGCCCTTCGAGCCGACCTTTCTGCAGACCATCATCAGCCCCGTTTACGTCGAGATGATGCATGGCGCGGGGGCCGCGCTCTTTTTCGGGGCGCTGGCGGTCTATTGTCTGGTGAACTTCGTGCGCGGCGACGATTCCCGACCGACCAAAAAGGCCGAGAACCGGATTTACCGCTGCTGCGGCTGGATCATCGTCGGCTGTATGGCGGGCTATGCGGCGCTCAAACTTTCGGGATTCGAGGAAACCGCAACCCGAATGCGCGCGGTTTTCTGGCTCGAATGCATCGCCTGCGCGGCTTTCGCGACCAGCTGGGCCGTCAAGGGCGAGGCTTTGCGGCCCTTGGTGCGCAGCATGGTGGCCAAAAGCGACTAATCGCGAAACCCGCCCGCCGCCTCGGCCACCAAAGCGCGGAAATGCGCGACGGCGCGGGGGTGGTCGACGAATTCCGCAATCGGCATCATCCGCCATTCCTGCCCCTCGTCGCCTAACCGGATCGCCGCGATCTCGAGAGTGCGCAGGCGGGCGGTAAAGAACCACGAGACCGCGCCGCTTTGCTGATGCGAGGAAAGGGCCTGCCGGTCAGCCGCGCGCCTTCGATCGTCAGGCCGAATTCCTCGTGGATTTCACGGGTCACGCAATCGAGCGGGCTTTCTCTCCCTCGCGCCCGCCCCCGGGCAGGTCCCAGAAGGCGGGAAAGGGGATCGAGGGCTTGTCGTCGCGCAGATAGGTCAAAAGCTTGCCGTCATGGACAAGCATCGCCTTGGCACCGTTGAAATCACCCATGAAAATAAAGCCGCCCCCAATCTTGCGGGGATCACTTCCCGCCCTTCAACCAAAAGCGCGACCCGCACGAGCCGCGCCTTTAGGGACTTGTGGCAGGCAGGGCGCGTTCCGGCAATCAGGGGTGATTGTCGTTGATGTCGGTGCGCCAGATCTTCACCTGCCCGTGCTGGACCCCCATCGCGCGGCGCAGCCTGAGCCAGATGATCCCCGACAGCACGCCGGTCACAACCAGCGCCCAGGCAAAGCTGCCCGTCCAGACCCCGATCAGGATCAAGACCCCCATGGCCAGAACCGCAATCGCCACGCCGAGAAACAGCCAGACCGGCAACAGCACCTCGACCAGCGCCAAAAGCAGCGCCGCGATGATCCAGAACCAGCCGTTCATCAGACTCATTTCGCGAGACCTTTAGCATTTTGAACGCATCGCCCAAGGATCTGACCGCGCTTGCCGGAATGATCAGCGTCTGCTTGCCGTTGCCCTTTCCAACCTCGCCCAAAGTCTCGACCTGTTTCATCGCGATCTGGAATTGCGCCGCCTCGAGCCCGCCGTCGCGGATCGCGGCTGCCAGCGTGCTGGTGGCGAAAGCCTCGGCCTCGGCCAGAATGCGGCGGGCTTTGGCAAGCTGTTCGGCGGCGTAAAGCTCGCCATCAGCGGCCAGTTCGGTCGCGCGGCGCTTGCCCTCTGCCTCGGTCACCTGCGCGCGGCGGGCGCGTTCGGCATTGAGCTGCTGGAGCATCGCGGCGCGCGTCGCGGCATCAAGATTGACGTCGAGAATCTCGGCCCGCGTCACCTCGATCCCCAGTCGTCCACGGTATTCGCGAGGTTTTCGCTGATGCGGTCGATCAGCTGCGCGCGGTTGGACTGGACCTGATCCAGCTCCATCGTGCCGATTTCCGAGCGCACGATCCCCGCTACCGTGGTCGAGATCGCCGCATCGACGTCGCGGATGCGGTAGACGGTCTTTTCCGGTTCGGTAATGCGGTAGAAAACACTGGTTTCGACCTGCACCAGAACGTTGTCCTTGGTGATCGCATCCTGGCTGTTTGAAGGAAGCTGGCGTTCCAGTACCGAGATCTTGTGCGCAACGCGGTCAAGGAAAGGACGATGAAGTTGATCCCCGGCCCCAATACCGCATGCAGCCGCCCGAAGCGCTCGATAACAAATTTCTCGGACTGCGGCACAATGCGGACGGCCCTGCTGATGACGACGAAAATGACGATCGCCAGAACAAGAAGGGTGGCATTGCGGCTGATAAGGTCAACAATTTCGGGCGGCATGATCGGAAGATACCCTCTCGCGGCTTAAGGTCGGGTTACTGGGAAACGCTTATTGGACAATATTTTAGGCAATTGCCGCCTTTAGTCCACCGCAACCGGCCCCGATCGATCGAAACCGGACGGTTTATTCGGCCGCGACGCCCAAACCGCCCTCGGTCGGGCAGATTTCGGTCAGTCGCGCGATCAACCGGGCGATTCGCGCGGCGAAAAGGGCGTAATCGGGGCGCGGCTCGATCATGCGCTCGTCCATATAAAGAGAGCGGTCCATCTCGAGTTGGACGACATGGACATTGCGCGTCGGCCGTCCGTAGGCCGCCGTAATATAGGCCCCCGCGAAGGGCGAGTTGCGGCGCAGGCGGAATCCCTCGCCGCGGACCGCCTCGGCCACCGCATCGCTGACCCGCCCCGAGGCCGAGCCGCCATTGCGGTCGCCCAGCACGATTTCGGGGCGCGGCACCGGCAGATGCGCCAAAGCATCGCGCGGCATCGAATGGGTATCGATGAGAATCGCCCCGCCAAAGGTCCGGCATGCCTCGTCGATCAGCCCCGACAAGGCGGTGTGATAGGGCCGCCAATAACGCGTGATTCGCCTTTCGGCCTCGTCGCGACTCATCGGGCGGCTGTAAATCGCCCTGCCCTGCGAAACCACGCGGGGAATCACGCCCAATCCCGCCATGATCGCGGATTGAGCTTGCCCGAGCCCGCCCCTTCGACCACCAGCGGGTCGAAATCCTCGGCGCTGCGGTTCAGATCGACCAGGCTGCGCGGCACGCGCGAGGTCAGAACCACCGCCCCGCATTCCACCGCAGGCGCGATCAGACGATCGACGAAGGCATCCTCGGAAGAGCGCAAATGTTGTTCGGAAAGAATGGTTTGCGACTGAAACCAGTCGGGATAGCACCGTCCGGAATGGGGCGAGGCAAAGATCATCCCATTCAGCCACTGGCGTGGCCGGCTCAGATCGAAAACGGAATCGTCGCTCGTCATCAGGTTTCCCGCACGGGTCGGAGTGTTTTTCTGTATAAACTATTCACGCAACCTTCGGATAGCACTTGTGCACCCCGAAAACTGCTTATATAGACCTCCTCACCAAGGCGGTTCGGACCCGAAAGGGAAAGAAAAGCCTGAAGGTGGGGCGGTTAGCTCAGCGGTAGAGCACTACGTTGACATCGTAGTGGTCACTGGTTCGATCCCAGTATCGCCCACCATTTTTCGCGCCCCGGGCTTTTGACCGGGGGTATTTCGTTTCAACCAGGCGCCGCTTGCGATGCGCCGCGAAAAGGAGAAGACCGATGAAGGTTCGCAATTCGCTCCGCTCGCTCAAGACCCGGCATCGTGATTGCCAGGTCGTGCGCCGCAAGGGCCGGATCTACGTCATCAACAAGACCAACCGTCGCTTCAAAGCACGTCAGGGCTGATGACCGGCCTCGACAGAGGCCAAGACCGCAGAAACGAAACGCCCCGGGCTTAACGCTCGCGGGCGTTTTCTTTGTCCGGCGCCGTGATGCTTGCGGACGAATCGCCGCAAGACGGCCCCCTTCCCTTTCCGCCATACCCTGCCCCGCAAGCCCCCTCCCGCCCCCGAAGGCGCGGAAGGGAGGATTTCCGTATCAGCGAATCAATTCGCGGATGATCGATTCCGCATCCAGCCCGAAGGCACCGCCGCCGCCGAACTGGCCCTGCTGGAGCAGACGGTCACGGCGCTGTCGGGCTTGCTGCGCATGGGCGCCGCGCGGCCAGTTCTGCAGATAGCCGTTATAGGCCTGAACCGAATCGGCATCGCGCGCACGGTTCCACGCCCGCTCCTCGCGCTGGCGGGCATTCCCGCCATTGTTGTTGCCGTTCAGCTCTGCCAGACGGTTGCGCGCGGTCTGGGCATAGATCCCGTCCGGATAGCGGTCGAGATAGGCGCGCAGATTGTTCGCCCCTCCGCGTGCTCCGGTCTGCTGCCAGTAGTTGCGGTCCTGCTGCTCGTAATTCGAGCTGACCGAGCCCGCCTGATCGCGCAAAAGCGCCAGCTGGTTGTTGTTGAGATAGCCGGTCACCGCGAGGCCGTTCTGTTGCTGCCAGCCCCTGATCGCCGAACGCGAGCGGCTGCCCAGAACGCCGTCGGTCCCGCCGGTCGAATAGCCCAAGGCATTCAGGCGGCGCTGAACCGCGATTCGGTCGTTGCGGGACATGCCGAGGTTGCGCTCGGCGGTCTCGCCCGGGCAGGCTCGCGCTGGACGACCTGCGGGCGGAGCTGCTGGATCTCGGGCTGGCGACGCGGGGTCTGGACCGGAGCCGGAGCGGCGACTGGCGGCGGCGCCTTGGCCGCATCCTCGATCAGGCGCAATTCGGTCAGGCGACGCTGCGCGGCCTCGGCAAAAGCACCCTGCGGATATTGGGCGAGATAGCCCTGATAGGCCCCAGCCGTGTTGGTCGCGGCGGCCTCGGCCCACAAGTCGCGGTCGCTTTTCGTGCTGACGCCAAGCTTGGCCAGCCGGTCGTTCGCCGCGGCCGAGTAAAGCCCGTTGGGATAGGCCGACAGATAGTTGCGATAGGAATCGGCGGTGTCATCCGCCGCAGCCTGCGCCCAGAGATCGCGGTCGGCCTCGGTCGGGTTGGCCTTGGTCTCGTTGCCCGCGCCGGCATTGGTGGCGACGGCCTCGACCAGAACCAGACCGGCATTGCCGCCCTCGGCGAGAGACAGGGTCTCGTCGGCCGCAAGAACATCCGCGATCGAGGTGCCCGCCGCCAAAAGCGCGGCAGCCGCTTTGGCCGTCGCGGCAGGCGTGCCGGTGATCACGCTCACGCCCTCGGGCGGGGTCAGCGGGCCGATCCCTGCGGTCAGACCGGCAGCATGCTCCATCTCCTGATCATCGGTCCCGAGCAGCATGACCGCGCCCGGCACGGCCTCGCGCACAAGATCCATGATCGTCGTCAACGCCACGCCCTGCGAGGGGGCCGAGATCAGATCGGGGTTTTCGGCATCCGCCGCCATGAACCAGCTATCCCCGCCGGCATGAAGGAAGCGTCCGTTCAAAAGGATCACCCGCGCCCCCGGACTGTCGTCGGGGCGCAGCAAATCGGCGATGGCCTGACGCAGATCCGCGCCGACCAGATCCTTGCCGGTGACGGTGCGGTAGCCCGCGCCGCGCATCGCCTCGACGGCGGGAGTGGCATCGGTATCGGCCACGGCGGGGGCATGGGCATATTGCCCGTTGGCGACAACCACGCCCCTGTTTTCGGCCAAAGCCGGGCTTGCAGCGATCAATGCGGCAAGCAAAAGCGGCACATGACGCATATCTGTCTCTCCTTCATGGCATCGGGACAATCCCGACGCATCGGCACGTTTACGCGCCAGTTGCCAAAGAATGCCCCAGCTTGGTCGCCAGTTGCAGTACCCATGCAACCATCGGCGGTTTCCCGCATCACAATTGCGCGCGGGCACCCGTCCGGTCGCGGCCCGAACGGGGCCCGAATGCGGCGCGCAAGCCAAGGAAATGGTCGAGAAACCTCGCCGGATATGCTAGCAACGCAAAGCCGCGGCCCTTGGTCGCCCCACAAACCAGAGCAGATCATGAAGCCGACCGTCCTTGTCATCAATGGCCCGAACCTCAACCTTCTGGGCATGCGCCAACCCGAGATCTACGGCCGCGATACTTTGGCCGACGTGGTCGCCGCCTGTACCGCTTTGGGCGACAGCCTCGGCCTTGCGATCGAGGATTTCCAGTCGAACCACGAAGGCGCGATCATCGACCGCATCCATCAGGCGCGCGGCACGACCGACGGCATCATCATCAACCCCGGTGCCTATAGCCATACGTCGGTCGCGATCCTTGATGCGCTCAACACCTACGAGGGTCAGGTGATCGAGGTGCATATCTCGAACATCCACAAGCGCGAGGCCTTCCGCCACCATTCCTATGTCAGCCTGCGCGCCGACGGCGTCATCGCCGGTCTGGGGATCGAGGGCTATCTGCTCGCGCTGCGCCGCCTCGCCTCTCTGGTCACGGAATAGGTCACCGATTAGGCGCAGGCCCGCGGCAAGCCCGCTTGACCGCCTTCCCTCAGGCGGTCACTGATCATCCCCGCAAAAGCCGCGCAGGGGAGAGCCGATGGACTTGCCGAAAAACCACTTCAAAGCCGCATTGATCGAGGGCCGCAAACAGATCGGGATGTGGTGCTCCTTTCCCGGGGGCAGCTATGCCGAGATGATGGCGACCTGCGGCTATGACTGGATGCTGGTCGATTGCGAACACGCGCCGATCGATCTGACCACGGTCCAGACCATGCTTCAGGCCGCCGCCCCTATGCGACGCAGGTCGTGGTGCGTCCGGGCTGGAACGATCCGGTGGAAATCAAGCGTCTGCTCGATGTCGGCGCGCAAAGCCTGCTGATCCCCTATGTCGAGAACGCCGAAGAAGCCGCCCGCGCCGTCGCCGCCACCCGCTACGCGCCCGCTGGCATGCGCGGCGTCGCCGGTCTGGCCCGCGCCAGCCGCTTCGGCTCGGTCACGAATTACATCCCGCGCGCGCATGAGGAAATCTGCGTCATCGTGCAGGTCGAAAGCGTGCAGGCGGTAGAGCAGATCGAGGCGATCGCCGCGGTCGAAGGCGTCGACGGCATCTTTGTCGGTCCCGCCGATCTCTCGGCCTCGATGGGCTATCCCGGCCAGCTTTCGCATCCCGAGGTCCGCGCCAAAGTCGTCGAGGCGATCCGCCGCATCCGCGCCGCCGGCAAACCGGCCAGCATCGTGACCGCCGACGACCTTCTGCCCGAAGCGATCGAGGCAGGCGCGAATTTCCCCGCTGTGGGCATCGACACGCTCGTCCTGCTCAAAGGCCTGCGCGAACTGCGCGCGCTTTCCGTCCTGAGGACCCGCCTTACAGCAGCCCGCGATCTTCAAGGTCGCGGGCAAGCCGGCCCGCATCGGTGAAATGCACCGCATCCATCCCGACCGCCCGTGCGCCCTCGACATTGGCCAAGCTGTCGTCGATGAAAAGCGTCTCCGCTGCGTGCAAACCGTTGCGCTCAAGCAGCAGCCGGTAAATCGCGGGCTCGGGCTTGAGCATCTTTTCCGCCCCCGACACGACGATATCGCGAAAAGCGGTCTTCAGCCGCGGATATTGCGCCAACGCGGCCGGAAAGGTCTCGGCCGACCAGTTGGTGATGGCGAAAAGCGGATGGCCCGCCGCATCCAGCGCTTCGAGGATCTCCCAGCTGCCCGCGACAGGTCGGTTGATGGTACGCCCGAAATTCGCCAGATAATCGACGAGCGGCGCCGCATCCTCGCCGTGATCCGCACGGGCCTGCGCCACAGCCTCGGCCAGACTGCGGCCCGCGTCCTGCCGGCGGTTCCAGCCATGGAAATCCACCCGCGACAGCCAGGGCGCGATTTGCGCCGGATCGTCGAAGTGGTCGGTGAAAGCCAGCTCCGGCTCCCATCCGATCAGCACCGCACCAAGATCGAAAACGATGTTCTTCACTGCCTGCGTCACGGGATGGGTCCTTGATTGGGGAAAACGGATCAGGTTGCGGGCCGGAAGGCCGTCACCTCGACTTCGACCAGAAATTCGGGGCGGGTGAAGCCAACGACGATCACCAGCGTCGAGGCGGGCAGTACCTCGACCCCGCCAGCCATTCGTCGCGTGCCTTCATGTAATCGGCGAAATGCGCGCGATCGGTGACGAAGGCGTTGATGCGCAGGGCATCCGACGCGCCAAGGCCCGCCTCGGCCAGAATGGCCGCACAATTGGCGAAGCACAGCCGCGCCTGTTCAAGCGCGCCTTCGGGAACGGTGCCATCGGCCCGCAGCGCCAACTGGCCGGAGGTCGTGGCCAAACGGCCCGGACCATCAATAGCGACACCATGGGAATAGCGCCCGAAAGGCGCCGCGATCTGTGAGGGATTCAAGCTTTGCATGGCGCGATCCTGCGCCAGCCTGCCCGCCCCGGTCAAGCACGCGTCAACCCCCAGATTTGTCATATTTGACTGAAACTGATTTATTTTGACGTGAAAAATGCGCAACTGATGACGCAATCATTGCGATTCGTTCCCACTAGTTGCTAGAAGCCTTCACATCACCGTCACCACCGCGAAACGCCTCATAGCTGGAGCTGCCATGTCCCGCCTATCTCTCATATCTTTCAGCACGATCCTTGCCTTGACCGCCACCGGCGTCACGGCGAACGAAGCCGTCAAATTCGGCACCAACTGGGTCGCCCAAGCGGAACATGGCGGCTATTATCAAGCAGTTGCCGACGGCACCTATGCGGCTTGCGGCCTTGACGTGACGATCGTTCCGGGCGGCCCGCAGGTGAACAACCGCGCGATGATGCTGGCGGGCAAGATCGACTTCAACATGGCGGGCAACCTTCTCGGGACCTTCAGCTCGGCCGCCGAAAACGTGCCGGTCGTGGCCGTCATGGGCGTCTTCCAGAAGGATCCGCAGATCATCCTCGCGCATCCGGGCAAGGCCCCCACGTTCGAGGCGCTCAAAGACCGCAAACTGTTCATCTCGGACGAGGGTTTCGCGACCTATTACCAGTGGATGAAGAAGGAATTCGGCTTCACCGACGAACAGCGCGAAGTCTACACCTTCAACGTCGGCCCGTTCATTCAGGACGAAAACAGCGCCATTCAGGGCTATGTCTCGTCCGAGCCGCTGATGGTCGAGAAAGAGGCGGGCTTCAAGCCTGACGTCCAGCTTCTGGCCGATGCGGGCTGGTCGACCTATGCCACGATCATCGAGACGATGGCCGACACTGTCGCCAACAAGCCCGAAGTCGTCCAGTGCTTCGTCGACGGCACCGCCAAGGGCTGGTACAACTACCTTTACGGCGACAATGCCAAAGCGCTCGAGATGATCAAGGCCGACAACCCCGACCTGACCGACGAGCAGATCGCCTTCTCGATCGCGGCTTTGCGCGACAACGGCATCGTCGACAGCGGCGACTCGCTGGAAAAAGGCATCGGTGTCATGACCGAAGAGCGCATCAAGGGCTTCTACGACAAGATGGTCGCGGCCGAGCTGGTGCCTGCCGATCTCGACTACTCGCAAGCCTATACGCTGCAATTCGTCGGCAAGGGCACCGGTCTGGAACTCAAGAAGTAATGACACAGACACAAGCCATCAACGCGGCCCCCACCATCTTGCGGATGGAGGGGTCAGCAAGGTGTTTGCGGGCGGGGTCACCGCCCTCAAACATATGAATCTCGAGGTTGGTCAGGGTGATTTCATCTCGCTGCTCGGCCCGTCGGGCTGCGGCAAATCCACGGCTTTGCGCCTGATCGCGGGGCTGATGCACCCGACGGCGGGCCGCGTGCGCTGGGAAGGTGCCCAAGCCGCCGGCGATATCGGCGTGGTCTTCCAAGAGGCAACCCTGATGCCTTGGGCGACCGTCGCCCATAACGTCTGGCTGCCGATGCGCCTGCGCGGGACCTCGTTCAAGGCAGTCGAGGGCAAGATCATGGAGGCCCTCGAGATGGTGGGTCTCGAGAAATTCGCGAATTCCTATCCGCGCGAATTGTCGGGCGGCATGAAGATGCGTGTCTCGATCGCGCGGGCTCTGGTCACGCGGCCGCGGCTGATCCTGATGGACGAGCCCTTCGCCGCGCTGGACGAAATCACCCGCAACAAGATGAACAACGACCTTTTGATGCTGCAGCAGCAGCTCAATTGCACGGTCATTTTCGTGACCCATTCCGTTTTTGAAAGCGTGTTCCTGTCGAACCGGATCGTCGTCATGGCGCCGCGTCCGGGCCGCGTCGCGCAGGAGTTGCGCGTCGTTGTCTCTGGCCCGCGCGACGAGGCTTTCCGGACCTCGGCCGAATATGCCTCGCTCTGCCGCGCAACCTCGGATGCCCTTTCTGATGCTATGGGAGAACCGGCGTGAGCGATTTCACCCCACCCCCGATACCGCGCTTGATCTTGCGGTCGACCCCGAAGAAGCCGCCCGCGCCCGCCGCAAACGCGCCGAGAAGATCGGCCGCTGGCTGATGCCGACGCTGGCTTTGGTCATCGCGATCGTGCTTTGGGACCGCGTGGTGGTCTGGAACCAGATCCCCCACTATATCTTGCCCGGCCCCGGCCTCGTGGCACAAACCCTTGTCAAAGACTGGGCCATTCTTGGGCCGGCGGCATGGGTCACGCTGAAAATCACGCTGATGGCGCTGTCCGTCGCGGTGATCGGCGGCGTCGGTCTGGCGGTGCTTTTCAGCCTCAGCCGTTGGGCCGAGATGTCCTTTTACCCCTTCGCCGTCATCTTGCAGGTGACGCCGGTTGTGGCGATCGCGCCGCTGATCTTCATCTATGTCGAGAACCGCATGGCGGGCCTGCTGCTTTGCGCATGGATCGTGGCGTTTTTCCCGATCCTGTCGAATACGACGCTGGGTCTGCGCTCGGTCGATCACAACCTTTCGGACCTCTACCGCATCTATGGCGCGACACGCTGGCAGCGGTTGGTGCGCCTGCAACTGCCCTCGGCCCTGCCCTATTTCCTTGGCGGTCTGCGCATCGCGGGTGGCCTGTCGCTGATCGGCGCGGTCGTCGCGGAATATGTCGCGGGCACCGGCGGGATCGGATCGGGCCTCGCCTTCCGCATCCTCGAGGCCAGCTACCGCCTCAACATCCCGCGCATGTTCGCGGCGCTTGTCCTGATCGCCGTCCTCGGCGTTCTGATCTTTGCGGCCCTTGCCTTGGTGTCGCATCTGGCTTTGCGCAAATGGCATGAAAGCGCGATCAAAAGGGAAATCTGATGGACTTTCTGAGACTGCCGGAAGGTTCGGTCACGCTGACCAACCTGACCGTCCCCGCCTGCCTGATCGGCAAAAGCGGCACTCCCGCCGCGGATCTGGTGCGGATCGACCTGACGCTGAAAGACGGACGCATCGCCGCGCCCGACGGCAGTCTGCCGCGTATCGACATGAAGGGCGCGATGGTTTTCCCGTCCTTCATCGATATGCATACCCATCTGGACAAGGGCCATATCTGGCCCCGCGCCGCCAATCCCGACGGCAGCTTCATGGGCGCGCTGACCACGGTCGAGGCCGACCGCATCGCCAATTGGTCCGGCGCGGATGTCCGCGCGCGCATGGATTTCGCTTTGCGCTGCGCCTATGCCCACGGCACAAGCGCGATCCGCACCCATCTTGACGCGATCCCGCCGCAGCACCGCATCAGCTTTGCCGAATTCACCCGACTGCGCGAGGAATGGGCGGGCCGGATCGAACTGCAGGCCGCCTGCCTGACCTCGATCGACCGCATCGACCCCGAGGGCGGCGGCGAGTTTGCCGAGCTGGCCGATCTGGTCGCCGAAACCGGCTCGGTTCTGGGTTGCGTGACCTTCCCCGATGCCCAGCTTTCTGACAGGCTGCGGGCCTTTTTCGCCCATGCTGGCAAGCGCGGGCTTCATGCCGATTTCCACGCCGACGAGACCACCGACCCGTCGGTCGCAACCCTTCGCGCCATTGCCGAAACCGTGCTGGAAACCGGCTATGACGCGCCGGTCGTCGTGGGCCATTGCTGCTCGCTTTCGGTCCAGCCCGAGGCCGAGGCGATGCATACCCTCGATCTGGTCGCCCGCGCGGGCATCAACATCGTCAGCCTGCCGATGTGCAATCTCTACCTGCAGGACCGCACCGCGCAGGATGCCCCCGCCCGCACCCCGCGCCTGCGCGGCGTGACGCTGGTTCACGAGATGGCGGCGCGCGGCATCAATGTCAGCTTCGCCTCGGACAATACCCGCGACCCGTTCTATGCCTACGGCGATCTCGACATGATCGAGGTCATGCGCGAGGCCACCCGCATCGCCCATCTCGACCATTCGCGCGACGATTGGGTCAAGGCCTTCCTGACCAATCCTGCGACCACGACGGGCTTTGCCCAGCCCAGCCTCGATGCCGGCGCGCCCGCCGATCTGGTCATCTGCCGCGCGCGGTCCTGGACCGAGCTGTTCGCCCGCCCGCAATCCGACCGCATCGTCATCCGTCAGGGCCGCCAAATCGACCGGACCCTGCCCGATTACGCCGAACTCGACCATCTGATGGACCGCACATGAACATCGACGCCGCCAAAGCCGCCCTCGCCCATCTCGACCTCGACGAGAACCCGCATTCGGTCAAAGCCAAAAGCCGCGATTTCTTCTGGTATTCGCCGGTTCTGAAGGATCGCCTCGACGGGGTATCGGCCGATTTCGTGGTCTCGCCGAAATCGCAGGACGAGGTGATCGAGATCCTGCGCATCTGTCACGCCCATGACGTTCCGGTCACGGTACGCGGCGCGGGCACGGGCAATTACGGCCAGGCCATGCCGCTGAAAGGCGGCTGCATCATCCATATGCAAAGCATGAACACGGTCGTGGAAATCGGCGCGGGCCGCGTCGTGACCCAACCGGGCGTCGTCATCCGCGAGTTGGACGCGATCACCCGCGAGCATTCGGGCCAAGAGCTGCGCATGATGCCCTCGACCGCCGCAACCGCGACGATCGGTGGCTTCATCTGCGGCGGCTCGGGCGGTGTCGGATCGGTCCGCTGGGGCGTCCTGCGTGATTACGGCAATATCATCCGCATCCGCGTGGTCACCGCCGAAGCCGAGCCGCGCATCCTCGACTTCACCGGCGAGGATCTGGCCCGCGTCAGCCATGCCTACGGCACCAACGGCATCGTCACGGAAATCGAGCTGCCCTTGGCCCCCGCCTATGACTGGGTGCATCTGTTCGTCACCCATCCCGATTTCGCCGCGGCCAGCCGGATGGCGCATGACATCTCGTTGCAGGACGGGCTGCTCATCAAGCTTGATACCGTCTGCGAAGCGCCGATTGCCGCGAAATACTTCCAGCGCTTCAAGGGCCATGTCACCGAGGCCGACAACCTCGTTGCGCTGATGGTCGCGCCGCAGTCTATGGACGGCTTCCTCAGCCTGCTGGCGCATTACCCCGAAGCCAAGCTGATCTACCGCAGCGACGACAACGACTGGTCGCGCGATCCGGGTCCGGCCTATGAATACGGCTGGAACCACACCACCTTGCGCGCGCTCAAGGTCGAGCCGGTCATCACCTATCTTCAGGTGCGCTATGCCGGCGAGGGCTTCCTTGACAAGATCGACGAGATCCGCGCCCGTTTCGGCGACGAGCTGATCCAGCATATCGAATTCCTCAAGGAAAACGGCGTGATGACGGCGGCGGGCCTGACCTTGGTGCGTTTCACCACCGAAGACCGCCTGAACGAGATCATCGCGATCCACGAGGAGATGGGCTGCATGATCTTCAACCCGCACCGCTATACGCTGGAAGAAGGCGGCCGCCAGATCGTCGACGACCGCCAGCTGAACTTCAAGCGCGAGGCCGATCCCAAGGGCATCCTCAACCCCGGCAAGATGATCGCATGGGAGGATCCCGATTGGGATTTCAAGACCATGTACGCCTATCCGGACCTCAAGAAAGCATGAAGGCACTGCTCGTCCACTGTCATCCCGCGCCCGACAGCTTTACCGCTGCCGTGCGCGACACGGTGGTCGGGCGGTTGACGGCGGCAGGGGCGGAGGTCAGGGTCATCGACCTTTACGCCGAGGGTTTCGATCCGGTCCTGAGCCAAGCGGAATGGCGGGGCTATCTTGACGCGCCCGCCAACCGCGCGCCGGTCTCGGATCATGTCGAAGCGCTGGAATGGTGCGACACGCTGGTCTTTACCTATCCGACTTGGTGGTACGGCCTGCCCGCGATGCTGAAAGGCTGGCTCGACCGCGTGCTATTGCCCGATGTCGCTTTCCTCATGCCCGATGCGCAGAACAAGACCATCCGCCCCGGCCTGACCCATATCACCCGATTGGGCGTGTTCACGACCTGCGGGGCCAGCCGCTGGCTGACCGCGATCATCGGCTCGCCAGGCAGGCGGACCCTGATCCGCGGTATCGGCTTTCTGTGCGCGCCCCACCGCCGCAGCGCCTTTGCCGCGCTTTACACCATGGACAGCGCGACCCCGCGCGGCCGCAAACGCCATTTGAAGCGCGTCGACCGGCAGATGAAGCGCCTGCTCGCGCCGTTGAAGAAGGAAAAGCTATGACCCGCCGCCTGAACTGGGCCGATTACCGCGCCCCCGAATTCGCCGCGATCGACCCGATGAAAACCATCGCGATCCTGCCCACCTGCGCCATCGAACAGCATGGCCCGCATCTGCCGGTCGGCACCGATACGCTGATCGCCGAAGGCATGCTGGCCCGCCTGCGCGAGAAATGCCCCGAGGATCTGGATATCCGCATCCTGCCTTCCCAAGCGGTGGGCAAATCGACCGAGCATCTTTGGGCGGCAGGCACGCTGACGCTGGATGCGCCGACCGCATTGGCGGCTTGGACACAGATCGGGCTGTCGGTCGCGCGGGCGGGCGTCAAGAAAATCGTCGTCGTGAACAGCCATGGCGGCAATCTGGATCTGGTCTCGATCCTGACGCGCGAATTGCGGGTGCAGGCCGATATGCTGGCGGTGAAATGCCAGTGGATGGGTTTCGGCGCGCCCGAGGGGACGTTCTCCGAACAGCAGGCGAAATACGGCATCCACGGCGGCGATGACGAGACCTCGGTCATGCTGGCCTTCCACCCCGATCTCGTGGACATGTCCAAGGCGGAAAACTTTGTCTCCAGCGCCGAAACCAGCCTGATCAGCCCGATTGGTCCGGTCTCGCGCGGGTGGATCTCGGCCGATCTGCACCCCTCGGGAACCGTCGGCGATGCGGCGGATTCGACCGCTAAAAAGGGCCGCGCGATTGTGGATCACCAGATCGACGCCATGATCGAACTTCTGCGTCTGGTCGAGCAAAGCCCGCTTCCAAGCGCGCCGACCGGCTGGCGCTAATCGAAAGGGCCGGAGCGGTCAGGCTCCGGCCACAAGGCCACGCCCTAGCGCGCGCCCCTGCATTCGCGGGAAAGGCGCAGGGTCCGCCCGCGCCGCAAGCCGCTGAGGCTGACGCCGGTGGCGGTGCGCCGCGCAAATGCGGCGGTGTCTCGAGCGCAAAGACCCCGACCCCGATCACGCCGACGTTGGCGACGGAGCCCGCCTTGCTTTGTGCCGCATAGGATTGCGCCGGATCGGCAAAGCGGAAGGCCGCGACCTCGCCCGCATTCTTGCGATAGCCGGTGATGCCGATGGTCTCGCCCGCGCGCAGGACGTGGCCGCGGTTGGCCAGATTTCCGGCAGCGCCGCTGACGACATCGATCCCGTCGACCGTCGCCACGATCTCGTAGGTCTGGGTCGCGGAATGATTGGTGAATTCAAGCTGATAGCGCTCGCCGGACCGGCCTTGCAGATGCGGGCCCGTTTGCGTCTCCACCATCGGCCAAGGCCTGCCGTTGTCGCGCAGGATGCGCATACCGACGGCGCCGGGGACCAGCTCGATCCCGTCCATGCGCCTGCCGCTTGCCGCAGAGGCCGAATAGCGGATCTCGGCCACTCCGAGCGGGCGGTTGCTTTCGCGCCGCAGGTTCAGCCCGCGCGCCGGCGCGGCGCGATCCTCGCCCCAGCCGGTGCCAAGCGTCGCGGCCTCGCCCGATGGTCCTGCCGTTTGCGGCGCACAGGCAGCCAAGACAGCGGCCAGAAAAAGCGCGGCGATCCGCGCCAGAAGGGCCGGCCGGTCCCGCATTTTCGCAAACCCCGTGTTCATACCTACGCCCATAACCGCGTCCTCCCTCGCAAACAGTCTTTCCGCGATCCAACCACTGCAATTCGCGGCTGGCAAGAACGGGCGGGCACGAAAAAGGGCGGAGAGGTTGCCCCTCCGCCCCGTGATCGTTCTGCCGATCCGCTTACTGCAGATCTTCGGGCAGCAGCTCTTTCGGGAAGTTCTGATAGCTCACCGGACGGACGAAACGGCGGATCGACATCGTGCCGACCGAGGTCGCGCCGAAGTTGGTCGAGGCCGGATACGGCCCGCCATGAACCATGCTGTCCACGACTTCGACGCCGGTCGGGAAACCGTTGACCAGCACACGGCCCGCCTTGCGCTCGAGGATCGGGGTCAGCTTGGCGGCATCGGCCATATCGCCCGCATCCATGTGGATCGTCGTGGTCAGCTGACCTTCAAACCCTTTGGCAAGCGTCACCATTTCCTCGACCGAGCCGACGCGCACGATCAGACCCAGCGGGCCGAAGACCTCCTCGCCCAAAGCGTGGTCCTGAAGGTAGTTGTCGCCCGTGGTCTCGTAGAGGTTCGGGTTCGCGACGCGGCCTTCCGAGGGCGTCGTATAGACCGGACGCACCGAATTGCGGGTCTCGAAACGCTCTTTGCCGTCGCGGTAGGCCTTGGCGATCCCGTCGGTCAGCATGGTCTGCGGGTCGGTCGCTTCCAGCGCGGCTTTCGCGGCGGCGGTGTAGCGGTCGGCATCCGCGCCGTCGAGAACGACCGAAATGCCCGGATTGGTGCAGAACTGGCCCGCACCCATGGTCAGCGAACCGGCCCAGCCTGCGCCAAGCTCTTCGGCGCGGGTTTTCATCGCTTCGGGCATCAGGAACATCGGGTTGACCGAGCCGAGCTCGCCGAAGAAGGGGATCGGCTCGGGGCGCTGTGCGCACAGGTCGAACAGCGCGCGGCCCCCGCCGAGCGAACCGGTGAAGCCCACGGCCTTGATGCGCGGATGCTGGACAACCGCCGCGCCGACGTGGCGGTCGCCGCCCTGCACAAGGCTGAAGACGCCTTTCGGCATGCCGGTTTTTTCAATCGCGGCCAGAACCGCCTCGGCGACGATCTCGCCGGTGCCGGGATGGGCCGAGTGGCCCTTGACCACGACGGGGCAGCCTGCGGCCAGCGCGGCGGCGGTGTCGCCACCCGCGGTCGAGAAGGCCAGCGGGAAGTTCGAGGCGCCAAAGACCGCGACCGGACCGATCGGGCGTTCGACCATCATGATCTCGGGGCGCGGGGCCGGCTGGCGGTCGGGCAGAGCCGCGTCATGGCGGCGGTCAAGGTAGTCGCCCTTGCGGATATGGGATGCGAACAGGCGCAGCTGGCCGGTGGTGCGGCCGCGCTCGCCCTGAAGGCGGCCGGTGGGCAGGCCGGATCCTGGCTGCCGATCTCGGTGATGGCATCGGCGCGCGCCTCGATCTCGTCGGCGATGGCTTCGAGGAACAGCGCCCGCTCTTCGCGCGTGGTATAGCCATAGGTCCAGAAGGCATCCTCGGCAGCTTCACAGGCGCGGTCGACCAGATCGACGGTCCCGACCGAGAAGCTGTGGGCCGGGCCATGCGCCGGTTCGGAAGTAAAGGTCGCGTCTCCGCCAACCCATTCACCGGCGATCAGATGCTTGCCGTGGGGCGTCCAGCTCATGTGGTAATCCTTTCTCAGCGTCGTGAGCCGATATTGCTAAGGCGCAATATCCGGCCTGACAATTTGCTTCGCTCTGGCATCATGTATACATCATGTCGCCATGATAAGTCGACTGTTCACTGCCGCCCCCGCCGTGTTAATCGATAGACGTCAATTGAGGGCACATATCAGATGAAAATCGCAGTCGCCGGTCTCGGCTATGTCGGTCTTTCGCTTG
The DNA here is from genome assembly GCA_030410095.1 of Paracoccus cavernae. Classification (GTDB taxonomy): domain Bacteria; phylum Pseudomonadota; class Alphaproteobacteria; order Rhodobacterales; family Rhodobacteraceae; genus Paracoccus; species Paracoccus cavernae. The sequence goes on along the minus strand of JAUFRC010000001.1, from coordinate 2,753,496 downwards.
CGGTACTGCTGTCGCAGCACAACCGCGTCCATGCCTTGGACATCAACGCCACCCGCGTCGCCATGGTCAACCGTCGCGAACCGCCGATCGAGGATGACGAAATCCGCGCCTGGATGGCGGAAAAGGAACTGGACCTTACCGCGACCACCGATGCGGCAGAGGCCTTCGCCGGTGCCGATTACATCATCGTGGCCACGCCGACGAATTACGACGACCGCAGCCACCGCTTCGACACGTCGAGCGTGGAATCGGTCGTGGCACAGGCCCGCCAATATGCGCCCGACGCGGTGATCGTTGTGAAATCGACGGTCTATGTCGGGCTGACCGACGACCTGCGCGCCCAGACCGGCTACGACAAAATCATCTTCTCGCCGGAATTCCTGCGAGAGGGCAAAGCGCTTTACGACAACCTTTACCCTCGCGCATTGTGGTCGGCGATCACGGCCCCGAAGCGCATCGTTTCGCCGAACTGCTGGCCGAAGCCGCGATCCGCAAGGATATGCCGATCCTTTACACCGGCTCGACCGAGGCCGAGGCGATCAAACTGTTCTCGAACACCTATCTCGCGATGCGGGTCGCCTATTTCAACGAGCTCGACAGCTATTCGCTGGCACGCGGACTGAACACGCGCGAGATCATCGAGGGCGTCGGCCTCGATCCGCGGATCGGCGCGCATTACAACAACCCCTCCTTCGGTTACGGCGGCTATTGCCTGCCCAAGGATACCAAGCAGCTGCTGGCCAATTACGACAATGTGCCCCAGAATCTGATCCAGGCGATCGTGGAATCGAACCGTACACGCAAGGATTTCATCTCCGAGCAAATCACCGCGAAGCATCCCCGCGTTGTCGGCGTCCACCGGCTGGTGATGAAGGCCGGTTCGGACAATTTCCGCGACAGCTCGATCCAGGGCATCATGAAGCGGATCAAGGCCAAAGGGATCGAGGTCATCGTCTATGAACCCGTGCTGGAGGAGGACCGCTTCTTCAACAGCCGCGTCATCCGCGACATCGACGCCTTCAAGGCCGAAAGCGACCTGATCCTCGCCAACCGCCTGACCACCGATCTGCTCGATGTGAAGGACAAGGTCTATACGCGCGATCTGTTCGGGGTGGACTGAGGAAAAAGTCCCCTCTCCGGCCCCATTCGGCCCGCAGATTTGAAACACCCTCGCCGGAACCGGCGGGTGGCCCTCTTGCCAATGGCGGGTGATAGGGCCTAGGTTGACGAAAGACTCATACACTTGGGGGCCCCTTTACGGGGCTGAGAGGAGCTTGGCTCCGACCCATCGAACCTGATCCGGCTCGTACCGGCGTAGGGAAGGGTAGAGCAGCATCAGGCAGGGCCGTCACGGCCCGCATCTATGCGCAAACCCTCCTTCCGACCGGCGACCGGACAAGAAAGGCGGGATATGGCGCAGGCCATTGCTTTGACCATTGCGGGATCCGACAGCGGAGGCGGCGCGGGGATTCAGGCGGATCTCAAGACGTTTTCGGCGCTTGGGGCCTATGGAGCCTCGGTCATCACCGCGATTACGGCGCAAAACACCCGCGCGGTAACGGCGATCGCACCGGTCGCGGCACAGATGGTTGCCGACCAGATCGACGCCGTTTTCGACGACCTGCCGGTCAATGCGGTGAAAATCGGCATGATCGGCGGCCCCGATGTCATCGCCACCGTCGCCGGACGCCTGCGCCACCACCTCGCCCGTGCCGAGACCAAGGGCCGCACGGTGCCGGTAGTCCTCGATCCCGTCATGATCGCGAAATCGGGCGATGCGCTTTTGCCGCAACCCGCGATTGCCGCCCTCGTGGACGAGCTCTTTCCGCTCGCGACGCTGTTGACCCCCAACCTACCCGAAGCGGCGACCCTGCTCGGCGCCTCCCCGCCGAAGCGGTGTCCGCGATGCAGGAACAGGGCGAGGCCTTGCGGGCAAAAGGCGTGGCCCATGTCCTGATGAAGGGCGGCCATGCCGAAGGCGCGATCTGCACCGATCTTCTGGTCGGTGCGGATCCGCGCCAATTCACCTCGCCGCGCCAATATACGCGCAACACCCACGGCACCGGCTGCACCTTGTCCTCGGCCATCACGGCGGGGCTGGCGCAGGGCTGGCGCTGCCCGATGCGGTGGCGCGCGCGCATGGCTGGCTGCAAGAGGCGATCCGCGCCGCCGACCGGCTGGAAGTCGGCACGGGTCATGGGCCCGTCCACCATTTCCATGCGCTCTGGCCCGTTCCCGAAACCGGATTGAGGGCTGCCGAATGACCGCGCCCGTCACCATCCTCGGCGCGGGCGTCCTCGGTCTGTCGATTGCGACCGAGCTGACCGCACGCGACATCCCCGTCCGGATCGTCGACCCCAACGGCGGCCCCGGACCGCATGGCTGCAGCTGGTGGGCGGGCGGCATGCTTGCCCCCTATTGCGAGGAAGAAAGCGCCGATCCCACCGTCGTCCGCCTCGGCCTCGATGCCGCCGATTGGTGGGCCGAGCGCGGGGCGTTTATCCACCATAGCGGCACGCTGGTGCTGGCGCTGTCGCGCGACCATACCGAGCTTGACCGCTTCGCACGCCGCACCCGCGCCCATGATCCCGTCAGCGCCGCCGAGATCGCCGCGCTTGAACCGGAGCTGGAAAACCGCGTCCGGCGCGGGCTGTTTTACGCCAGCGAATCCCATCTGACACCGCGTCAGGCCTTGGGCGCCTTGCGCGACGGGCTTGCGGCGAAAGGCGTGACGATCCAGACTGGGGCCCCCGCAACCGTCACCGGCCTGACCGTCGATGCGCGCGGGCTGGCGGCGCGGGATGCTTTGCCCGATCTGCGCGGCGTGCGCGGCGAGATGCTGATGGTGCGCTGCCCCGAGGTCACGTTGACCCGCACCATCCGCCTGCTCCATCCGCGCATCCCGCTTTACATCGTGCCGCGCGGCGAGGGCGTCTACATGCTTGGCGCGACCATGCTGGAGAGCGGCGCGAAAACCCGCGTCACGGCACGCGCCGCCGTCGAGATGCTGTCAGCCGCCTATGCGCTCCACCCCGCTTTCGCCGAGGCCGAGATCCTCGAACTCGGCGCAGATGCCCGCCCCGCTTTCCCCGACAACCTGCCCCGCCTGCGCCGGCGCGGGAGCACGCTTTATGCCAACGGGCTTTACCGCCACGGCTATCTTCTGGCCCCCGCCGTGGCCCGCATGGCGGCCGACCATATCGAAACTGGCCATATTCCGGAGTTGATGGATGAACATAATCCTTAATGGCGAAAGCCGGACCGTGACCGGCCCGACCGTCGCAGCCGTTCTCGCCGAAATCGGCCTTGCCGAGGCCCGCCTTGCGACCGCGCTCAATGGCGATTTCCTGCCCGCAGGGCTGCGCGCGACGACCAATCTGGCCGATGGCGACCGGCTTGAGGCTTTGTCCTCGATGCAGGGGGCTGAACCATGCCGGTCTTTTACGGCACCGAAGTCGAGAGCCCGCTGATGCTCGGGACCGCGCTTTATCCCTCGCCCGCGATCCTCGCCGAGGCTTTTGCCGCGTCAAAGGCGGGTATCGCCACGGTATCGCTGCGCCGTGAGGGCGGCGAGGGGCAGGCTTTTCACAGCCTGATCCGCGACCTGAACGTCAAGGTCCTGCCCAATACGGCGGGCTGCCACAGCGTCAAGGAAGCCGTAACCACCGCCCATATGGCGCGCGAATTCTTCGACACGCCCTGGATCAAGCTCGAGGTGATCGGCGATCACGACACGCTGCAACCCGATGTCGTGGCCCTGATCGAGGCCGCGCGCATCCTGTCCGAGGACGGCTTTCAGGTCTTTCCCTATTGCACCGAGGATCTGACCGTCTGCGCGCGCCTGCTGGATGCGGGCTGTCAGGTGCTGATGCCTTGGGGCGCGCCGATCGGCTCGGGGCGGGGCTGAACAACCCCTACGGGCTGCGCAGCCTGCGCGCGCATTTCCCCGATGTGCCGCTGGTCGTCGATGCGGGCATCGGCCTGCCCAGCCATGCCGCGCAAGCGATGGAGCTGGGCTATGACGCGGTTCTTCTGAACACCGCCGTCGCCAAAGCGGGCGATCCCGTCGCAATGGCCCGCGCGATGGCTTTGGCGATCGAGGCCGGACGCCTTGCCCGCCAGGCCGACCCGATCGAGGCACGCGACATGGCCGCCCCTTCGACCCCCTTTTCGGAAAGGCCGTTCTGGCATGAGCCGCGCGCTGCACACCCTCCCCGTTTCTACCCGATTTTCGATCATGCCGACTGGCTGGAGCGTGCCTTGCCGCTTGGCGTCAAACTGGTGCAGCTGCGCATCAAGGATGCCGCGCCCAGCGATCTTACCGCCCAGCTTGCCAAAGGCCGCGACCTTTGCGCGGCGCATGGCGCGCAGCTTGTGGTCAATGATTACTGGCAACAGGCGATCGATCTGGGCTGCGATTACATCCACCTCGGCCAAGAGGATCTGGACGAGGCCGATATCGCCGCCATCCGCCGCGCGGGCATCCGCATCGGGATTTCCACCCATGACCGCGCCGAATTGGACCGCGCCTTGGCGCTGGAGCCCGATTACATCGCGCTGGGTCCGGTCTGGCCGACGATCCTCAAGAAGATGAAATGGCACGAGCAGGGGCTGGACCGCGTCTCGGAATGGAAGCGCCTGATCGGCGATATCCCCCTGATCGCGATCGGCGGCATGACGCCCGAACGCGCGGGTCTGGCCTTTGGCGCGGGTGCGGATGTGGTCTCGGCCGTGACCGACATCACCCTGAACCCCGACCCCGAAGGGCGCTTGCGGCTTTGGTTGGACGAAACCGCCGCGAAAGTCCCCGCATGAGCCGCTATGCGCGCCAGATGATCCTGCCCGATGTCGGGGCCGAGGGGCAAAACCGCCTTGGCGCGGCCCATGTGCTGATCGTGGGTGCCGGCGCGCTTGGCGTGCCCGCGCTGCAATATCTGGTCGGTGCGGGCGTCGGGCGCATCACGCTGGTCGACCCCGACCGGATCGAGGAAACCAACCTCCACCGCCAGCCGCTTTACCGCATGTCCGATCTTGGCCAGCCCAAGGCCGAGGTCGCCGCGCAATCTCTGGCGGGGCTGAACCCTTCGGTCACGGTCACGCCCCTGATCGAATGGCTGACCCCGCCAACGCGGATGCGCTGGTCGCAGAGGCCGATCTGGTGATGGATTGCGCCGACAGCTATGCGGTCAGCTATGTCCTGTCGGATGCCTGTTATGCGGCGGGCAAGCCGCTGATTTCCGCCTCGGCCTTGGGGCTGGAAGGCTATGTCGGCGGCTATTGCGGCGGCGCGCCGTCGCTGCGGGCGGTGTTTCCCTCGCCCTCGGACAATATCGCGACCTGCGCCAGCGCGGGCGTGCTTGGCCCCGTCGTCGGGATGCTCGGCTGCCTTCAGGCGCGCATGGCTTTGGGGGTACTGATCGGCACCGCGCCCTCGCCCCTCGGCCAGTTCATCCGCATGGACGGCGCGATGCGGTTCTCGCAATTTCGCTTTGACCGCGCCCCCGAGGCGACCGGCCCCCGTTTCCTCGCGCGCCGCGATCTGCGCGCCTCCGATCTGGTCATCGACCTGCGCGACGCCGTCGAGGCCCCGCAGAAAGCGACCCCGATGCCCTGCGCATGCCCGATTACGGGCTGCAGGGTCCCCTGCCCGATCCGGGCACCCGCGCCGTCATCGCCTGCCGCTCCGGCTTGCGGGCATGGCGCGCCGCCCACCACTTGGCCACCCGTTGGACCGGCGACATCGCCCTTTTGGCCCTTCAAGGAGAGACCGAATGAAACGCTTCATCGCAGCCGCTGTTGCTGCCCTGATCGCACAGCCCGCCTTTGCCGAAGACAAGCTGACGCTGATGCTCGACTGGTTCGTGAACCCCGATCACGGCCCGATCATCGTGGCGCAGGAAAAGGGCTTTTTCAAAGACGAGGGCCTCGCGGTCGAGATCATCGCCCCTGCCGACCCTGCCGATCCGCCGAAAATGGTCGCGGCAGGCAAGGCTGATCTGGCGGTCAGCTATCAGCCCCAGCTTCACCTTCAGGTCCACGAGGGCCTGCCCCTGACACGCGTCGGCACGCTGGTCGCGACGCCGCTCAACTGCCTGATGGTGCAGGACGACGGCCCGATCAAGACAGCAGCGGATCTCAAGGGAAAGAAGGTCGGCTATTCGGTTTCGGGCGTGGAATCCGCGCTGGTCACCGCGATTTTGGAAAATGCCGGTCTGACCATCGACGATATCGAGATGATCAACGTCAACTGGTCGCTCACCCCTGCGCTGATGACCGGTCAGGTCGATGCCACCATCGGCGGCTACCGCAATTTCGAACTGACCCAGATGAAGATCGAGGGCGGCGCGGGCCGTTGCCTCTTCGTCGAGGAACAGGGCGTTCCGACCTATGACGAGTTGATCTTCGTCGCCAATCCGGTGACGCTGGAGCGCGATGCCACCGCGCGCTTCCTGCATGCGGTCGAACGCGGCGCGCAATATATCGTCAACCACCCCGAAGAAAGCTGGCAGCTCTTTTCCGCCACCGCGCCCGATCTGACGGACGAGCTGAACACGCAGGCGTGGAAAGACACCGTGCCGCGCTTCTCGCAAAGCCCCGCCGCGCTGGATCAGGGCCGCTATGCCCGCTTCGAGGCCTTCCTGCTCAAGGCCAAGCTTATCGACGAGATCCGTCCCGTCTCCGATTTCGCGATCGACATCGGCGCAGAGCCTTTGGCTGAGGAGAAGAAGCAATGACCGCGAGCGTTTTGGCCATGAATGCGGGCAGCAATCCCGCATCCACCGCACCGGATTACGGCACATGTTTCGCGGCTTGGCGCGCGGATTGCGCCCCCGACTGGCACGATTACACCCATCATGCTTTCGTCAACGGCCTCGCCGACGGTACGCAGCCGCGCGAGGGGTTTCTGAACTATCTCCAGCAGGATTACGTCTTCCTGATCCACTTCGCCCGCGCTTGGGCCTTGGCGGTGGTCAAGGCCGGCACGCTTGACGAAATGCGCGCCTGCTCGGCCACGGTGCATACGCTTCTGGACGGGGAAATGCCGCTTCATGTCGGGATCTGCGAGGCGGCAGGCATCTCGCGCGCCGCGCTCGAGACCACCGCAGAGGCCATCCCCAACCTCGCCTATACGCGCTATGTTCTCGATAGCGGTCTATCGGGGATTTTCTGGACATGCTTGCGGCTTTGGCACCCTGCGTGCTGGGTTACGGCGAAATCGGCCTGCGTTTGGCCGCAATTGCCGCGCCTGACACGCCCTATCGCGACTGGATCGACACCTATGCGGGCGCGGATTACCAGCAGGCCTGCCGCGATGTCGGCGCGCTTCTGGATCAGGCCGTGGTGCGCCGCCTTGGTCCCGATGCCGCGAAAACCCCGCGCTGGCAGGAACTCTCCCGCCGCTTCGCCACCGCGACGCGGCTTGAGGTCGGCTTTGGGGCCTCGGCCGGTGACAGCCGACACCGCAAAGATCGTGGCCCGCATCACCGGACGGGCCTCGGTCGCGGGCGCGCCGCTTTTCGGGCCGATCGACCTGCAGCTCGTTTCCGGCGAATGGACCTGCCTGCTCGGCCCCTCGGGGTGGGCAAGTCGACTGTGCTGCGCCTGATCGCGGGACTGGAGACCGGCGTCACCTTCGACGGATCGGTCACCCGCCGCGCCGAGGTCGCGCTGATGGCGCAGGACCCCGGCCTGATCGGCTGGCTAGATGTGGCGGGCAATGTCACCCTTGGCGCAAGATTGCGCGGCGAGAGCCCCGACCACGCCCGCGCCGCGTCCTTGATCGAGGCCGTCGGCCTGTCGGACCGCGCCGGCCACCATCCCGACCGGCTGTCGGGCGGGCAGCGCCAGCGCGTGGCCCTTGCCCGCACCCTTTACGAGGAGCGCCCGCTGGTCCTGCTGGACGAGCCCTTCTCGGCGCTTGATGCCCGCAACCGCGCGGGAATGCAGGATCTTTCGGCCAAGCTTTTGGCGGGACGCACGACGCTTCTGGTCACCCATGACCCCGCCGAGGCCGCCCGTCTGGGCGACCGCATCCTGCTGTTGACCGAGACCGGCATCGAAGAGCAACCCGCCCCCGGCCCGAGACCCGCCGGCCGCGCCCGCCCCTTCGATGCGCCCGAAGTGCTGCAGGCCGAGGCCGCCCTTTGCGCAGGATGCTGCAATGAGAACCGTTCTTCCCGTCCTTCTGGTCGCGCTGGCGCTTTGGCAGGGCATCATTCTGCTCGCGGGGCTACCGCATTTCCTGCTGCCCTCCCTGTGGCCGTGGCGCAATCCTTCTGGCTCAACCGCGCCGAGATCGCGGTCGCGAGCGCCTATACCGCGGCCGAGGTCGTGCTTGGTTTCCTGATCGGGGCGGGACTGGGGGCGAGCCTTGCGGTCGTCATGGCATCCAGCGCGCGCATCAGCCGCGTGATCCATCCGCTTCTGACCTTCAGCCAGACCATTCCGGTCTTCGCCCTCGCGCCGATCCTGACGCTTTGGCTGGGCTATGGCATGTCGCCCAAGATCGCGATGACGGTGCTGATCGTCTTCTTTCCGGTCGCGAGCGCCTTTCTCGACGGGCTTTTGCGCACGCCCGCCGCCGCGCTGGATCTGGCGCAGGTCATGGGGCATCGCCCGCGCGCCGTATGCGGCATCTGCGCATTCCGGCGGCGCTGCCCCAGCTTGCGACGGGGCTGAGGCTGGCCGCGGTCTATGCCCCGATCGGGGCGGTAATCGGCGAATGGGTCGGGGGCGCGAAGGGACTGGGCGCGATGATGATCCATGCCAACGGCCGAATGAAGACCGATCAGGTCTTTGCCGCGCTGCTGGTCCTGTCGCTGATGACGGTCCTTTTCTCGCAGCTCGTGGCCTTCCTGCTGCGGCGCGGACTTCGCCGCTACGGCGTCTAGAAGCCGCGCAAACTGCCCGCCAAGGTACGGGTCAGGGGCTCGGCCTCGGACAGATCAAGGGGCGTGTTCATATTGGCGAACGGATCAATCTGCTTGCTGTCGAAAATCGCCCGCCCCGGATCATAGGCGGCGGCAAACATCCCCGGCCGCAGCAAGCCGCTTTCCAGCGCCTCGGCCAGATCGCCCCTGAGCGCGACCGGCCAGAGCCCGCAGGTCGGGTGATCCTGCATCCGGCCGGTGACCAGATCGGGGCTGGCCGCCAAAGCGATCCCGTGCCGCCCCGCCGCCTCGCGCAGACGGTGAACCAGATCAAGGGGCAGAAACGGCGTATCGACCGAAACGCTGACGACATGGCTGGCCCCCAGCGATGTGGCCCATTCCATCCCCGCCAGAATCCCCGCCAAAGGGCCGGGAAAACCCGCAACCGTATCGGCCACCACCGGCAGGCCGTATTCCGCAAAAGTCTCGGGGTCGGTATTGGCATTGATCGCGATGGGCGCGCATTGGTCTTGCAGGCGGGCGATGACGCGGGTCAAAGCGTCTCTCCGCCCAGCATGCGGAGCGCCTTGTTGCCGCCGCCCATACGGGTTGCGCGGCCTCCGGCCAGAATGATCGCGGGCGTGGATGCGGATGGTCTTCGGGTTCGGCGGGACGACAGGACAGCCTCCGTAAGCGGTTTCATCCCGCCAACTCTGGCCCTGCCCCCGCCGAAAAGCCAGCACCAAGACGGCAAAAGGCGCCGGATCGCTCCGACGCCTTCACCAATGCTTAATGCGCAAGCTGCGTTGCGGTCAGGCCGAAAGCTTCGCGGCCGTGTTCGCGGCGCGGCGGCCGAGATAGCGCGCGCCGTCCAGCTCCTCGGTCGAGGGCTGACGCGAGCCGTCGCCATTGGCGATGGTCGTCGCACCGTAAGGCGAGCCGCCGACGATCTTGCTGTTGTCCATCTGGGCCTGGAAACCATAGTCCAGACCAACGATGGTCATGCCGAAATGCAGCATGTTGGTGATCAGCGAGAACAGCGTGGTTTCCTGACCGCCGTGCTGGGTCGCGGTCGCGGTGAATGCCGCGCCGACTTTGCCGTTCAGCGCGCCGCGTGCCCAGAGGCCGCCGGCTTGATCAAGGAAGTTCGCCATCTGGCTGCTGATACGACCGAAGCGCGTACCGGTGCCGATGATGATCGCGTCATAGCCTTCCAGCTCGGCGACGGTCGCAACCGGCGCTTTCTGGTCCATCTTGAAATAGGAGTTGCGGGCGACTTCTTCCGGCACCAGCTCGGGCACGCGCTTGATGTCGACGGTCGCGCCGGTTTCGCGCGCGCCTTCGGCGACGGCTTCGGCCATCTGTTCGATATGGCCATATGCGGAATAGTAAAGAACCAGAACCTTGGTCATCTCAAGCCTTCCTCGAAGAGCTTCGTTGAATTCACAGGACATGGATATATACAATAAACCGGAATGGCGTTAGTCACTGCCAGACAATCACAGCGTTCGAAAATTCCGAACGTTAGTTCTTGAGCTGTCCTGCAATTGCGCGACCCAAGGCAAAGGCCCTTTGCTCGAGGATGACAGGCATTTCACAGACATAGGTCAGCGATTGCTGGCGGTCGGTGAAGATGCGGCTATCCCAGTCCAGCGCTTTTTCCTCGGCATCGATCGCGTCGAAATCGGGGCTCGCGGCGGCCTCCATCCCGGCCATTTTCGCGCGGCGGGCCTCGATCTGCGCGGCGAGGTCGACCTGTTTGTGACCGTAACGCCCGATCCCGCCCATCAACGCCTGACGGCGCCCGTCAATGCCGTGGGTGACCGCGACCATCAGCGCGGTCAGCGTCTCGTTGTCGGCAGTCTTGCCGAATTCGGCGATCTCTGCCTCGGCATCGGCCATAGGCAGGCGGCGCTGTTCGAGACGCTCGGCGAAGGCCTTGATCGGGGGCGAGGCCGCAAGCGCCGTCACCGCCTCGTCGGGGACCGGCCCCGTCCAGATCTGGCCCAAAGACAGATTGGGCTGTTTGCGCTGGATGCAGGGCCAATCGGGATCGACACCCGCCGCCGCATGTGCCGCGCCGACCGATGCAGCAGCCAGAACCGCAGCCATGGCGACGCTTTTGAGAAATGCGTTCATACTCCCCCTTTCGCCGCGCCCAAAGCCCTTTGGACGGGTCGTACATCCAGACCGCGCCGAGAAAGAAGACGGCGAGGCAGCCCAGCACCACTGCAAGGGACAGGAAATTCACCTGTCCGTAAAGCCCGAAGCGGATCAGCTCCACCGCATGGCTGAAGGGGTTGAAGGCGCAGATCTGGTACAAGAGCACCGAACTTTCGCGCATCCTCCACAGCGGATAAAGCGCCGTCGAGGCGAAAAACATCGGGAAAATCACGAAGTTCATCACGCCAGCGAAGTTCTCGAGCTGCCGGATTCCCGCGGATAGAAACAGCCCCATCGCCCCCAGCATCAGCCCCGACAAAAAGAGCGCGGGCAGCACTGTGACATAGCCGTAAAGCGGCGGCTTGATCCCCCAGAAATACGCAATCGCTAGGAAGGCATAGACCTGCAGGATCGAGACGAAGACCCCCGCCACCAACTTGGAGGCCAGCAGGAACCAGCGCGGATAGGGGCTGACCAGCAGGTTGCGCATCGCCCCCGTCTCGCGGTCGTAGACCATAGAGAGCGAGCTTTGCATGCCGTTGAACAGCTGGATCATTCCGCAAAGGCCGGGCGTGACATAGACCTCGTAGAGCACATAGGTTTGATAGGGCGGCGTGATCGAGAGGCCCAGAACCGCGCGGAAACCTGCAGCAAAGATGAAGAGCCAGACCAGAGGCCGCACCAGAGCCGCCAGAAAGCGGCCGCGCTGGTTGACGAAGCGCAGGGTCTCGCGGTGGGCGATGCCAAGAAAGACGGTCAGCCAGCTGCGGGGCGGAAAACTGCGGGCGCTCATGGCGTGACCCCTCCGGATTGGCCGGTCAATTCGATGAAGGCGCGGGCCATATCGCGCCCGTCCGTTGCCAGATCCGAGGCTATGCCCTGCATCAAAACCTCGCCCTTGTGCAGGATGACCAGCCCGTCGGCGGGCTCGATCTCGTCCATGATATGCGTGGCCCACAGCGCCGAGACGTTTTCCTGAGCGATCAGGCGGCGGGTCAGCGCCAGCACCTCGGCGCGCGATTTGACATCAAGCCCCACCGTCGCCTCGTCCAGAAGCAACAGCTCGGGGCTGTGGATCAGGGCGCGCGCGATCTCGGCGCGGCGGCTTTGCCCGCCCGACAGCGCCGAAACGCGGCTGTCGCGGCGATCGGACAGATCGACCAGCGCCAGCACATGGGCGATGCGTTCGCGGGCGGCACGCCGTCCGATCCCGTGCAGGCTCGCGTGATAGTCGAGGTTCTGGCGCACGGTCAGATCGGTATCCATCGCGCGGGACTGGAACACGACGCCGAGCCGCGCCAAGGCCTGCGCGGGATCGCGGCGCACATCATGGCCCGCGACGCGGATCTCGCCGGAACTGTTGGTGTAAAGTCGCGTGACCAGCGAAAAGAGCGTGGTCTTTCCCGCCCCGTTCACCCCAAAAGCGCGGTGAAACTGCCGCGCGGCACGGTCAGCGAGACATTGTCGAGCGCCCGCACCTTCCCGAAGCTATGGCTGACATTCTCGATGGAAAGCGCGTTGGGGTCTGTCATGCCGGATCAGTCGTTTCATGGAGATGGGCCATTCGGAACAAGGCCTTATGGAAGCAGTCGAAGGCGCCGGATCGCTCGGCGCCTTGCGGTCTGTCATGGCCGCTCCCCCAGACTGGCGGGGGCGGAAAAGACCGCAAGCGATCTTTTCCAAATCGGGACCAAGGCCTTAGCGGATGTTGAAAACCGCCTTCTGGCTGTCGCCCGACGATCCGGGGATCGAGAGCGAGTAGCTGCCCGGAACCACGGCGATGAAGCTCATCTCGGCTTCGCCCGCATCGTCGAATTCGATCGAATGGACGCCCATCGGACGGATCTCGATATCATTGATGACGACCTCGTTGACCCAGACCGCGCGGAAGAAATCGCCGCCCGAAAGCGCAAGCTCCTGCGAGCCGTCCGAAATCATCTTGATGCGGTAGTAGCCGCCCGATTTCAGGTCATAGGCCGCCTCGGCGACCGGCTTGCCCGACGCCAGCGTCAGGGGTGCGAGATCCTCGCGGTTCGAACGCGTCATGATCCCCGACGGACCGAAATCGTGATGCTCGACCTGCGTGGTGGCCGGAGCGGCGGCGGCGGCCTCTTCTTCCTCGTCGTCATCGTCCTCTTCTTCGGCGGCAGCGGCCGGATCGGCAGCCTCGGCAGCGGCGGCGGGCTTTGGCGCGGGGGCGGCTTCCTGAGCGGCGGCCGGCATCGCAAGGCCCGCAACCAGCATCAGATAGGTCAGCAGTTTCGTCATGTCTTTCCTCCGGATTTTATCGTTTGTTCTGGTTTGCTCTTGGTGGGGGCGCGCTTAATTCGGCGCGACGACCACGCCCCAGGGCTGTTGGCCGACCTGGATCGATTTCACGACCTCCTCCTTATCGACATCGATCACCGAGACGTCGTTGGAGTTGCCGTTGGTGGTGTAAAGGAACTTGCCGTCCGGCGTGAACGCCATCTGCCAGACCCGCTGGCCGACCAGCAGATAGGTTTTGACCTCGAGCGTCTCGCCGTCGATCACCGCCACGCGGTTTGCCGGCCCCAAAGCCACGAAGATCTTTTTGCCGTCCGGCGAGACGCGCACGCCGACGGGCTGGATCGCTTCCGGCAGAACGCCGGGGATCTCGAAGGTGATCTTCTTGGTGATCTCCTGCGTCGCGGGATCAATCACGCTGATCGTGCCGCCGATTTCGGCCGAGACCAGCAGATGCTTGCCGTCGGGGGTGAATTCGGCAAAGCGCGGACGGCTGTCGACCAGCACGTTGGCCGTGATCTCGAAGGTCTGGGAATCGATGAAATGCGCCATATTCGTCGTTTCGGACGTGTTGATCACGACCTTGCCGTCGGGGCTGACGCCCATGCCCTCGGGCTCGACCCCCACGGGGATCTCGGCCAGAACCTTATGCGTCTTCACATCGACCACGGTGACGAGATTGTCGTCCTCGTTGGCGATGTAGAGCGGGTTGCCCGAGGGATGCAGAACGAAAAGCTCTGGATCGGGACCCGAGGGCAGCGTATGCATTTCCTCCATCGTCTCGGGATTGAAGACCCGAACGAGATCGTCATCCGAGGCGCAGACATACAATTCCTTGCCGTCGGGGCTGATGGTGATGCCGCGCGGACGCGAGCCGACCGGATAATGGCCGATAACCTCCAGCGTCGTGCTGTCGATCACGGTGACATCATTGCCCTTTTCGTTCGAAACGAAGACCCGATTGGCGAGGGTCGGGGTCGCGGCCAGACAAAGCAGAAGCGCGACCGAGCTTTTCAAGGCGAGTTTCATGGATCCTCTCAGAATTTACAGGCTGTTTCCGGTCGGTCGATACCGAGCGTATCAAGCGCCGAGCTTTGATGGAGATATTGGTCCTGCGGGCTGACCGAGGTGACGAGAACGCCGGTGGTCAGCATGATCGGCTGGCGGACCTGATGGTCCCAATCGCGCAGGGTCAGCTTTTGCCCCTTGAAGCCCGCGATCTCGAAACGGTCGGAAAGCATGAACTCTTGCAACGCGACCGGATCGGCGGTCTGCGCACGGGTCGCCGCTTCGCCGATCATGCGCAAAGCGAGCCAGCTCTGGTAATCCTCCTCTCGCATCGGCCGGTTGGCGAGCTTTTCGAAACGGTTCTGGAACTGCACCCCGCCCCAAGCCTCAGAGGCCGCATGCCAGCTGCGCGGCACCAGCCCCGCAGAGCCGGCGACAAGCCGCGCGTCCCAGGTGTGATAGGGCAGATAGGCCGCGAAAATTCCGGCCTCGTCGGCGGCGATCATCATGTCGTAGGCCGGCGCGCTTTGCGTGAAGACCGGCATCTGCTGCTGGACCTGAACATGGCCGCTGTCGGTGCTGCGCGCGCCGCCGGTGTCCTCGTAGGTGCGCTCCTCGACGATCTTCGCGCCGAATTTGGTCGCGGCACGGCGATAGGCTGCGGCGAGATCCTCGTCCTCGGGATGGCTGCCTTTGATCAGCAGCCAGTTGGTCCATTTCTTCCACATGAGGAACTGCGCGAGACCATCGGCAAGCATGGCATGGCTCGGCGCGACATGGATCGTATTGGCGCGGCAATCGGCCCCGCGCAGATTGTCGCCGCGCGCCTTGGCGTTCAGGATCAGGGCGCGGTCGCCCGCTTGATCGGCCAGCGCGAGCGTGATCGCATCATCGGCCAGAACCACGACAAAGCGGATGCCCTGCGCGAGGATCTTGTCCAGCTCGGCGCTCGCTGTTTCCGGCGTAGCCGCCACTTCGAGCGCACTGAAATCCTGACCCATGAAGCGGCCGGTGGTGTCGTTGTCGTCGATCGCGAGCTTGGCACCGGCAAAGGCGAGATCCGCGGGCGGCAGATCGAGCCGCGAAATCGGCGGCAGGCCCGCGCGGTCGACGCGCAGCACCGCAGCCTCGATCAGCGCGACCTCTTTTGCGGCCGCCGCAGCACCCGCAGCCGGCGCGGCCTGCTGGGCCGATGCAATGCCCGATCCCGTTGTTCCCATTGCCAAAGCGGCAAGAAATAAAGCTACTCCTGATTTCATTTTGTCCTCCCCGCAGGTATCATGGCGGGCGAATCGCCTTGCGCATAGACCGCAATAACCCCGAACGCCTCGGGGCGATTTCCCTAAGCCTTTCGTTTGGTGAGATGAAAGTATGATGGACGCGTCCGCGCGCGCGCCGCATGTTTCGCCCATGTTCATGGTCCGACCGAGTATTCGCGATCTGAAAGCGCCCAACGGGCGCGACCGTGGAACACCATCCTTGTGCTTTCGGACCAATTCCCCGCAGAGGCGGGCGGTTTTGCCGTTCCGATCGATGGATCACCATCCATTCATCACCCATTCGGGAGGAGTAACTGAATGCGCCTGTTTGCCTTCACGGTCCTTGGGGCCGCAGCCATAGCGTCGAGCGCGCTGGCTCACGGCCCCGTAAGGCTCAAACTCGAGCTGGAAACCCAGCTGAACGCGACGCCGGACGAGGTCTGGGCCGCGATCGGCAAATTCGAGGACATGAGCTGGCATCCCGCCGTCGCCAGCACCGAAATCACCGGAGACGGTTCGGTCGACCAGCCCGAGAAATCCCAGCGTGTGCTGCATCTCAAGGCCGAGGGCGACCCCACCATCACCGAGATCCTGTCGAAGTGGCAGCCCGAGAAACGCTGCTACGCCTATCGCATCGAACAGGTCGAACTGACGGTTCTGCCGGTCACGAATTACGGCTCGACGCTCTGCGTGCAGGACGATGGGGGCAAGGCGAAGGTCGTCTGGAAGGGCGGCTTTTACCGCGGCGATCCGAACGGCCAGCCGCCAGAGAACCTCAATGACGACGCGGCAATCGCGGGCGTGACGGCGATCTATCAGGCCGGTCTCGATGCGCTGACCGAGAAGTTCGGCGCCGCGCAATGATGCGTGCTGCGCTTGTCTGCGCAGCGATCGGGCTGTTCCCGGCCTTGGTCGGGGACGCCTTGGCCGAGAGCAACTCACCACAAGATCTGGCGTTTATTACATCACAGAGCGCAGATATGGTGTCGGTGATCGACCTTCAAAGCGGCGAAACGCTCGCCCTCACGCCGGTTGCCGGCGGCCCTGCTCCCGTCGCCTATGATCCGCAAGCAGGGCGCGCCTATGTCATCTCGGCCAAGGACGGGCGGCTCAGCGCGCTTGACGGGACCGGCAAGATTTTGTGGGTGCGCGATCTTGGCGAGGGTGCCTTCGGCCTTGCCGCCGCGCCGCATGGCGGGCTGTTCGTAACGGATTGGTATGGCGCGCATCTGACGCGGCTTGATGGCGATCAGAATGTGCTATGGCGCGTCGAGACCGGCCGCGCCCCTGCCGGTGTCGCCTTCAGCGACGATGCCGGATTGGTCGCCACCGCCGACCGCGATGCCGATCAGGTCTCGATTTTCGCGGCCGATACGGGCCATCTGCGACACAAAGTCGCAACCGGAAGCCATCCCTACGCGGTTCTCTTTCACGACGGAAAGCTCTGGACGACCAATGTCCAATCCGACGATGTCACGGTGATCGATCCTGTCGCGGGCGAAACCATCGGGCGGATCGAGACCGGCAGCCACCCTTACGGCATCGCTTTTGCCGGCGGACGCGGCTTTGTTACCAATCAATATGCCGGAACCGTCACGGTCTTCGAGGTCGACGGGCTCAAGCCGCTGGCGACGCTGGAGACCGGCGATTATCCCGAGGGCATTGCCGCCTTGCCCGACGGCACAGGGGTAGCCGTGGTGCATTGGGAATCGAACAACCTGATCTTTATCGACGCGGCAAGTTTGGAGATGTCCGAAGAGATCCCGCTGCCCGACGGCCCGCGCGCTTTCGGAAGTTTCACGGGTCGAAGGGTGCCGTGACAACGGGTTTTCGCATAGCTCGGCCCTAGGGCTTCGTGCCTGCGGCCCGCGGCCGATAGATCGCGGCGGGGACGAGCATGCCGCCCGTTCCCTCCCACCCTTCTGTGCCTTCGGGAAACCACAGCACCTGTTTGTAACCCAAAGCCACGGCGCGTTTGGCGGCGTTCCAGCTCATCCAGCAATCGGCACGGCAGAAGATCACCAAAGGCGCATCGAAATCCCCGCCGGACGCCTCGGCGAGACCGAGTTCCAGACGGCTTTGCTCCGATGCCTTCAGCCTTTCGTAACCAGTATCGTAAAGCCAAAGCGCATCCGGAATGGTCAGATGCGGCTCGGCGCGCCAAACCGTGTGCTCGGGCAGGTTCTGTGGCTTTTTCTGGCGCGGATAGACATCGATGAAAGCCGCCCCATCGGCGTGAAGGCGTTGCGCCTCGTTGGCGTCGATCGTCCTTGCTCCGGTCAGGGCGGCGGGGAGCTCGGCTTGATAGGGCGGGCCGCGAAACCCCTCGGGCTGAGGGGTTTCGGCGAAAGCCGCCGCTCCGGATAGACACAGAACGGCGACCAGATGCTTCATTCTTTCAACGCCTTACCGTAGTCGTCGACCAAGGGAACGCCTGCCTCGAACAGGATGGCGTCGATCTCGGCCTGATTGCGCCGGATCAGACTGTTGAGCTCGCGCTTCCATTCCTGCTCTTCGGCGCGCACTCCCATCGTGATGCGGAAGAAGAGACGCGGGCTTTCGGTTTCCTTCAGCAGCGGCACGAATTGCAGCTCGGGATCCTGTTTGACCAGCGGACCGGCCAAGGGCCCCCATGCGACGGCTGCCGCGAGCTGTCCGGACTTCACCTGCTCGAGCATGTCGCCGATCGGATCGCGGACACGGCGGTCGACGAAGAGGTCGAACCCGTGCATGTCCTTGGCCAGACCCGCGCGCGCCAGATGCGTCGCCGGAGGCGTTCCCGCCACCACACCGATCTGCTGGCCCTTGAGCGCGGGATCGGTCAGCTGCTCGACCGACGCCAGCGGGCTGTCCTTGCGCGTCACGATTCCATAAACCGAAGTGTAGTAATGGTTGGTGTTCTGGACCAATTCGTCGCCCTGGGCATAGCCGATCACGACGTCACAGACACCTGCGCGCAGCGTCTTGGTGATGAAGCCCATCCCCTGCGGAAACCAGGTGTAGCTGACCGGAACCTCGAGTTTGGCGGCGAAAAGCTCGGCCAGCTTGTTTTCGAACCCGCTGCCGTCATCCGAGGACATCGGCGAGGCGGCCGGATCGGCGCAGACCCTGAACTCGGTATGCGAGCGCAGATCGGCGACCTGCGCCACGGCAGCGGGCGCGAGCACCAGCGACGTGGCACAGGCCAGCACAAGGCCTGTCAGGGCGGCACCGAGCCGCCCCGTGCCGGATGCGCCAAGCGCATCACCCGTTCATGCAGGAATCTTCCTGCGCGGTGAATTCGTCGGATTTATCGGCGCGCTTTGCCGGACGACCACGCGGAACGGCATCGGTGCCGCGCGCGAGCAGATAGACGTAAATGTCGTCGACATAGCACCAGGCGTTCTTGTTGGTGCCGAAGGCCGGCATCACGAGAGAGCCCTCTTGCTTACCCGAAGCGATGATTTCCTGATATTGGTAGTAGTCGAGCTTGAGCACCGAATTCTTCAGCGCCGGCGCATAGGTCGAACCCTCGCCGTCGGGGCCGTGGCAGACGTGGCACTCGGCCGAATAGCGGCGATAACCCGAGAAGGTCGCGTAATCGACCGTACCGTCGGCCTCGATCTTGTAGGTCGGGATGTCGTCCTCGGTGTACCAGCGCCCGTTCTCCATCTTGGCCGGAGCAATGTCGCGCCCGTCCGGCAGCGTGGCCGCACCGGCGGCTGCTCCCGCCTCGGCCGGAGCCGCTGTCGCTTCGGCCGCCTGATCCTGCGCCGAGGCTGCAGTTGCCAGCGCCAGTCCCAATGCCAGCATTCCTGCAGTCACCGTCGATTTCATTGTTTCCCTCCCTTTAGTCACTATAAGACCGCCCCAAGGTTAGGCTTGGGGCGGCCTGAGAACAGTTCACGATTCAGATTTCGGAACTAAAGTATGATGTCTTTTTCCCCGAAGGACTTAGCCGGGGGTACCCGGAAGCTCGAACACCGTCAGCTGGCCGCCAAGCTCGGTATAATCGGACAGCGCCGCATAACCGCCGACCGCGCCCAAACCTTCGTTCGGGTTGGTCAGACCAGCCGCAAGGCCGATCCCTGCCCAGCCGCCGATACCCGACAGAATGCCGATGTACTGCTTGCCGCCGTGCTCGTAGGTCATGACGTTGCCGATGATGCCCGAAGCGGTTTTGAACTTGTAAAGCTCTTTGCCCGTCTCGGCGTCGACCGCCTTCAGATAACCTTCCAGCGTGCCGTAGAAGACGATGTCGCCTGCGGTTGCCAGAGCACCCGACCACACCGAGAACTGCTCGGGCAGCGACCATTTGATCTCGCCCTTGACGTTGTCCCAAGCGATGAAGTTACCCATGCCGCCATGGCTGTTGGGGGCCGGGAACATCGAGAGCGTCGCACCGACATAGGGCTGACCGGCGGTATAGGCCACGCGGAAGGGCTCGTAGTCCATGCAGACGTGGTTGGTCGGCACATAGAAGGTGTTGGTCTTGGGCGAGAAGGCCGCCGGCTGCTGGTCTTTCGAGCCGAGAGCCGCCGGACAGACGCCGGTGGTGTTCTCGTCTTCGCCGTTCTGCGCGGTCGAGTATTCGGCCACGACCTGCGGACGGCCGTATTGGTCGGACGCGGGGTCCATATTGACCTCGGTCGCCCAGTTGACGGCCGGATCGAACTTCTTCGCGACCAGCAATTCGCCGCTTTCGCGGTCCATCGTATAGCCGAAACCGTTCCGGTCGAAGTGGGTCAGCAGCTTGCGGTCGGTGCCGTCGATCTGCTGGTTGGTCAGGATCATCTCGTTGACGCCGTCAAAGTCCCATTCGTCATGGGGCGTCATCTGGTAGAACCACTTGGCCATGCCGGTATCGACATCGCGGGCCATGATGGTCATCGACCATT
Source organism: Paracoccus cavernae (assembly GCA_030410095.1). Classification (GTDB taxonomy): domain Bacteria; phylum Pseudomonadota; class Alphaproteobacteria; order Rhodobacterales; family Rhodobacteraceae; genus Paracoccus; species Paracoccus cavernae. Next base: position 2,733,054 of record JAUFRC010000001.1, on the reverse strand, counting down.
TGTTGTCGCCCGGACGCTGCGACGGGTTCCACGTCGACGGGTTGCCGGTGCCGTAATACATCAGGTTCAGGTCCGGATCATACGAGAACCAGCCCCAGGTGGTGCCGCCGCCGATCTTCCACTGGTCGCCTTCCCAGCTGTTGAGCGAGCTGTCGGCGCCGATCGGCTTGCCCAGATGGGTGGTCTTTTCCGGATCGACGAGCATTTCCGCGTCGGGGCCGGTCGAATAGGCCTTCCACGCTTCCGAGCCGTCTTTGAGGTTATAGGCGGTCACGCGGCCGCGGACGCCGTATTCACCGCCCGAGACGCCGACGATGACCTTGTCCTTGACCGGAAGAACGGTCGCGGTGTTGGTCTCGCCGATGGCCGGATCGCCGGTCTTGATCGACCATTTCACTTCGCCGGTTTTCGCATCGAGCGCGGTCAGCGTGGTGTCGGCTTGGTGGGTCAGGATCATGCCGTCGGCATAGGACAGGCCGCGGTAAACGGTGTCACAGCACATCACGGCAATGACGTTCGGGTCCTGCTGCGGCTCGTAGCGCCACAGGATCTTGCCGTCGTTGTTCAGGTCGAGCGCGATGATGTTGTTGGGGAACGGCGTATGGACATACATGATGTCGCCGATCACCAGCGGCGAGCCCTCGTGACCGCGCAGCACGCCGGTAGAGAAGGTCCAGGCGACGCGCAGGTCCTGCACGTTGTCCTTGTTGATCTGGTCCAGCGTCGAATAGCGGGTGTTCGCATAATCGCCGGTCTGGATAGCCCATTGTTCCGGCTTGGCGATTTCCGCCATCACGCTGTCGTTCGCGAATGCTGCGGTCCCAGACATCAGCAGGGCGACGGATGCGCCTTTGAGTAGTGTTTTCATGACTTCCTCCCTCAGTCTGACAGCGCGGCATCACACCGGACCATCAACTTGTTGAGAGGATTGGCCCCGCAACGCTTTGCGTCAATCAATGCGGGCGTAGCATAAGCTGAAAGTATTAGGGAAAATCGGCATTTCGTCGCAGGAACTTCCCCCGATTTTACCGGGGGAATGATATTTTACAGACGTTCAGCGTGCCAGCGGATGTGCTCGGGCATGAAGGTCTGGACGAAGAAATAGCTGTGGTCGTAGCCGGGCTGCATGCGGAAAACGCCGGGCTGGCGACGCTCCATCATGGCGTGGGCCAACGTTTCCGGCTTCAGCAGGTCGAGGAACTGGTCCTTGCCGCCCTGATCGACCAGCACTTCGCCCGGATAGCCGCGCTCGCGCATCAGAACGGTCGATCATGGGCCTGCCATTTCGATCGTCCGCGCCGAGATAGGCGGTGAACTGCTTGCGGCCCCAGTCGGACTGGCTCGGGTTGGCGATCGGCGCGAAGGCCGAAACCGATTTGTAGGTCTCGGGATAGGTCATCGCGAGGGTGAGCGCGCCGTGGCCGCCCATCGAATGGCCGGTGATGCCCTGCGCGTCGCGGTCGAGCGGGAAATTGTTGAAGACCAGCTCGGGCAGCTCGTGCGCCACATAGTGCCACATCTTGAAATGCGTGCTCCACGGCGCTTCGGTCGCATCGACATAGAAGCCCGCGCCTTGGCCGAGGTCATAGGCCTCGTCGTTCGGCACGCCTTCGCCGCGCGGCGAGGTATCGCAGAAGATCAGCGCCAGACCATATTCCGAAGCCCATTCCTGCGCGCCCGCTTTGGTCATCGCATTCTCGTGGGTGGTGGTCAGGCCGCCAAGGAACCACAGCACCGGAACCTTGCCGAATTCGGCCGCCGGAGGCAGGTAGACCGCAAAGGTCATGTCGGTGCCGGTCGCTTGCGACTTGTGCTTGTAGACGCCTTGAGTCCCGCCGAAGCTGCGGTTCTCGGACAAAGTTTCGTAAGTGAGCGTCATCCCTGCTCTCCTTTCGTCAAATCCTGGAACATGACCAATGCATCGACATAGCCATGTGTGGGGTGATCGAATGCTGCAGGCAGCCTGCCGACAATGGCAAAACCGGCTTTCTGCCACAAATGGACGGCATCCGCGTTGCTCGACACGACGAAGTTGAACTGCATCGCGCGAAAGCCCTGCCCGCGCGCCCAATCCTTGGCATGTTCGACCAAAGCGCGCGCGATCCCGCGTCCGCGCGCGGCGGGTGCGGTTGCAAAGCTGGCATTGGCGACATGGGAAGCCGGACCGGGCCGGTTGCGGCCGACATGGCTGATGCCGAGAATCTCGCCGTCGATCTCGGCGACGAAGGCGGTGAAGGGCTCGACAAACCAATCCGCCAAAGCCTCATCGCGCGAAATGTCCCGCGGGATGCAATAGGTTTCGCCGGCGCGATAGACCGGCTCGAGAATGCTCCAGATCACGTCGTGATCGGACGGCAAGGCGGGGCGTATCGCTACGCCCCGGCTATTCGTGGTCATTTCAGCTCATCCGCCGAGGTGATGACTTGGCCCAGAAGACCGTAGTCCAGCGCCTCTTGCGTATTCAGCCAGAAGTCGCGCTGGGTGTCTTTCTCGATGCGCTCGACCGGCTGGCCGGTGGCATCGGCAAAGATGTGGTTCAGGCGGTCGCGCATGATGCGGACCTGCTCTGCCTGGATCATCATGTCCGACGAGGTACCGCCGATCCCGCCCGAGGGCTGGTGGATCAGGAAGCGCGTGTTCGGCAGACAGAAACGGTTTTCCTTCTTCGCGGCGACAAAGATCAGCGCGCCGGCCGAAGCGACCCAACCCGAACCGATCGTGCGCACGGTCGGACGGATGAACTTGATCACGTCATGGATCATGTCCCCCGATTCGACATGCCCGCCGGGCGAGGAAATCAGCATGTTGATCGGCTTGTCGCTGTCTTCGGCCAGGGCCAGAAGATGGGCAACCGTGCGCTGAGCCAGCTTGTCGTTGATCTGGCCCGCAACGATTACCGTGCGCGACTTGAAGTAGAGTTTGCCGATCTTGTCGCCTTCGGGAAGGCCGAGGCCCTCTTCCTTGGGCGCATCCTGACGAGGCGCGTCATCGTCATCATCATCGTCGTCATCGTCCAAAACGAAATGCTTCGCCATGATCGGTCCCTTTCATGTTGACGGCGGGAGCGGTTCCCCGTCCCCGCCGTCTTTTACCTAAGCAGTGCTTAGCGATCAGTAAACCACCACCGCGCGGATCGATTCACCCTTGTGCATCAGATCGAAACCTTCGTTGATCTGGTCCAGCGTCAGGATGTGGGTGATCATCGGGTCGATCTCGATCTTGCCGTCCATGTACCAATCGACCAGACCCGGAACGTCGGTACGACCGCGGGCGCCGCCGAATGCCGAGCCTTTCCAGACGCGGCCGGTGACCAGCTGGAACGGACGGGTGCTGATTTCCGCGCCTGCCGGTGCCACGCCGATGACGATCGACTGGCCCCAACCGCGGTGGGTGCACTCAAGCGCGTCGCGCATGACTTTGACGTTGCCGGTGCAGTCGAACGAGTAATCCGCGCCGCCGATCTGGTCGAAGGGCGTCTTGGTCAGGTTGACGATTTCCTGAACGACGTTCTCGACTTTGGTCGGGTTGATGAAATGGGTCATGCCGAAGTGGCGCGCCATTTCTTCTTTGCCGTCGTTCAGATCGACGCCGATGATCTTGTCGGCACCGGCCATTTTCAGGCCCTGGATGACGTTCAGACCGATCCCGCCGAGACCGAAAACAACAGCGGTCGCGCCGATTTCGACTTTGGCGGTGTTGATCACCGCACCGATGCCGGTGGTGACGCCGCAGCCGATGTAGCAGATCTTCTCGAACGGCGCGTCGTCACGGACTTTCGCCAGCGCGATTTCCGGCAGAACGGTGTGGTTCGCGAAGGTCGAGCAGCCCATGTAGTGGTAGATCGGGGTGCCGTCGAGCATCGAGAAACGGGTGGTGCCGTCCGGCATCAGGCCCTGACCCTGGGTCGAGCGGATCGCGGTGCACAGGTTCGTCTTCTGCGACAGGCAGGACGGGCACTGGCGGCACTCGGGGGTGTAAAGCGGGATGACGTGGTCACCGGGCTTGAGCGTGGTCACGCCTTCGCCGACTTCCAGAACGATACCTGCGCCCTCGTGGCCGAGGATACAGGGAAGATCCCCTCCGGGTCAGCGCCCGAACGGGTGAAATCGTCGGTGTGGCAAAGACCGGTCGCCTTGATCTCGACCAGAACTTCCCCGGCCTTGGGGCCCTCGAGATTGACCTCCATGATCTGCAGGGGCTTACCGGCCTCTAGTGCGACGGCTGCGCGGGTTCTCATCATTTGGGGCTCTCCTTGATAGTGCGGGCCAAGGGACCCGCTGGCGTCTTGGTCTTCATTGCATCGGGGGCCAGTTTCCCGGCCCCTCTGACAGTCAAGTTATCCGAACCGGCATTAAGCCGGAAGGGCACCCGATTTTTTCGCGATATGGGTTGCGATCGCATCCATGAGCGGCGGCGAAAGCGCGTCGTAGGGCTCGAGGCCCAGCTCGCGCAGACGGGCGCGGATCGCGTCCATACGGCTCGGATCAACGCCCGATCGATGATCGAGCTCACGAATGCCGCGAATTCCGGGCGGACCAGCCGTCGGTGTCCGACAGCTCGGTGTGAACGAAGTCGAGACCGTAGAACGGATGTTCCTTGTTCTCGATGCGGCCGTACATGTGCACGCCGCAAGCGGAGCATTTGTGGCGCTGGATCGGAGCGTCCTTGTTGACGATCTCCAGACGGTCGGCGCCCGAGGTGACGGTAACCGCATCACGGCCGACAACCGCGATCTGCGAGAAGACGGCGCCTTCGGGTTTCCAGCACTTGGTGCAACCGCAAACGTGGTTATGCGCGGTCTGCGATGCAACAGTCACGCGCACCGGATTCGAGGCGCATTTGCAATGCAGTTCGCCACCGCCGAAACCGGCTTTGGTCGGCTTGATGCCGTTATCGACTGCAGGGTGAATTTTCACGCCAGACGTATCAACCATGGTCCATCCTCCGATTGGACTAAATATGCCTGCAAAATCACGCCTGCGCCCCCTCGGCGCAAGTGGTCAAAAGGTTGTACCCTGCAAGCCTATGCCGACACACGCCGCAGGAATTCGCGGGTCCGGGGTCTTGCGGCGCGTCGAAAACCTGCGCGGGCGGGCCCTGTTCGACGATGCGTCCGCCCTCCATGAAAACAATGCGGTCGGCGATTTCGCGGGCGAACTGCATCTCGTGGGTGACGATCAGCATCGTCTGGCGGCCGTCGGCGATGGTGCGGATCAGGTCGAGCACCTCGCCCACCCATTCGGGATCGAGCGCCGAGGTCGGCTCGTCGAAGAGCATCAGCTCCGAGCCCATCGCCATCGCCCGCCCGATACCCACGCGCTGCTGCTGGCCCCCGACAAAGCGGCGGGATAGCTGCCCGCTTTATCGGCCAGACCGATGCGGGCAAGGATCTCGTCGGCGCGGGCATTGGCCTCGGGCTTGGACAGGCCGCGGACGCTGATCAGCCCTTCGGTCAGGTTCTCGCGCGCAGTCTTGTTTGCGAAAAGCGCATAGTTTTGAAAGACAAAGCTGGTGCGCCGCCGCAGGGCCAGAATCTCGGCGCGTCCGGCACGCGCGGCATCGACCGAGAGGTCCCCGATGCGGATCATTCCCGCATCCGGCCGGTCGAGAAAGTTCAGACAGCGCAGCAGCGTCGACTTGCCGGTCCCCGAAGGCCCGATGATCGCCACCCTTTCGCCGGACTGCAGGCTAAGGTCGATCCCGTCCAGAACCGTCAGCGCGCCAAAGCTTTTGCGCAGCCCCGCAATCGACACACCGTCTTTGTCGCTCATCGCTGGAACGCCTTCTGCATACGCCGCTCGAACAGCCTTTGGAGGAACGAGAGCGCCTCGACGATGGCCCAGTAAAGCAGCGCCACCACGAGATAGGATTCGAGATAGAGAAAGCTTCCCGCCGCCTCTTTCTGCGCCGCGCCCATCATCTCGGTCACGCCGAGCGTGAAGGCGAGCGAGGTCGATTTGATCATGTCGATGAAGTAATTCAGCAGGGTCGGCGCGGCGATCCGGCTGGCTTGCGGCAGGATGATGCGCATCAGCATCCTTCCCCGCGTCATGCCGAGCGATTCCGCCGCCTCCCATTGGCTGCGGTCGATGCCGAGGATCGCGCCGCGGATCGATTCCGCCATATAGGCCGCGAAATGCAGCATCAGCCCGAAGATCGCCGCCTGCATGCCGGTGATCGCCTTCAGCTCGGCGACAAGCTGCGGCAGGCCGAAGTAGAACAGGAACAGCTGGACCAGCAGCGGCGTGCCGCGGAAAAAGCTGATGTAGAGCGCAACCAGCCAGTCGAGTACCGGCACCTTGAGCACCCGCACGATGGCAAGCAGCACCGACAGGATCAGCGATCCCACCATCGCGGCACCGGCCATCGCCAGCGTCCTTGGCACATAGCCAAGGATCACCGGCAGGATTTCGGCCATATAGGCGGTATCAAGCGCCATGTTACGGCGCGGGCGTGGCTGCGGTTTCGGCCAAGGGCTTGGTCACATCCTGCTCGAGCCATTTTTGCGAGATCTCGGCCAGCTTGCCGTTTTCCTTGAGCTTGGTGATCGCGGCATCGACCTTGGCGCGCATTGCCTCGCCAGCCGCATCCTTGCGGAAGGGCAGCGCGTTCTGGATCTCGTCGAAGGGCGCGCCCGCCTGTTCCAGCGGCAAGGGGCTTTTCGCGATCACCTGCGCGGTAGACACGCGGTCCATCACGAAAGCATCGACGCGGCCAAGGGCGACATCCTGTTCGAAATTGGTCTCGTAGGTTTTGATGTCGATATCGGCGGCATTGGGAAGCGCGCGCAGCAGTTCCTCGAAATTCGAGCCGAGGTTGACCGCAACGGTCTTGCCCGACAGGTCCTGCGGGCCGGCGATGCCTTTGGGATTGCCCTTCTGCACGACAACCTGTGCCCCGTCATAGACATAGGGCTGGGTGAAATCGAATTTCTCCTGCCGCTCGGGGGTGATGGTGATCTGGTTGGCGACGGTATCGATGCGCCCCGATTCCAGAGCGCCGATCAGGCCGGAAAAGGACATGGTGACGAATTCGACATCGTCGCCGGTCTCTGCGGCAATCGCCTCGAGGAAATCCACCTCGAAGCCCTGCAGCTTGTCGGCACGCACGAAGGTGAAGGGGAAATAGCCGCCCGACATGCCGACGCGGATGGTCTCGGCCATGGAGGCGCGGCGGCCAGAAGCGAAAGGGTCAAAGCGGAAACCAGAGTGCGCAGCATCATTCTCTCCTGCTGGGGCGACCTTATGCGAACGCGCGGAGGCGCGACGCTCGGGCGGCCGAGGTCCAGTCAGAATAACATGTTATGTCTTGAGAATGTTCCCGAAAATCAGGGGCCTTGCAGGCGCCCCGTCGGCCCGTTCAGCTTTCGGGACGGGTGATCAGGAAAAGCGCGATGGCCAGGCAGATGCAGACCTGTACGCCGATCAGCACCAGCGGCAGTTTCAGCACCACCGACCAGACGACGCCGCAGCTCATGGCGAGGATCGCCCAGAATTTCGCGGAACGCCCGATAACGCCGCGATCCTGCCACGCGCGGATCGAAGGGCCGAAGGTCGGATGCGCCAGAATGCGGTCGCGGATCGCATGCGACGAGCGCGAGAATGCCCAGACCGCCACCAGCAGGAAGGGCACGGTCGGCATGATCGGCAAAACCGCCCCGATCCCGCCAAGGATCAGCGCCATCCATCCAATGCCCAGCCAGATGATCCGCATGTTCAGGCCGCCAATTCGCGCAAAATGCCGTTGAGCACGGGGCGCCCCTGATCTGTGGCGCGGACCCTGCCCTGCGCCACTTCGATAAGGCCCAATTGCAACAGATCCGCGACCCGCCCTTCGGGCAGAGCGCTTCCGGCAAGGGCCTCGTAACGCGCGATCTCCATCCCTTCGGACAGACGCATCGACATCAGCAGATATTCCAGCGCACGATCATCAAGCGGCAGGGCCTCGCGCAGGCTTTCGCCGTGGCCGTGGCTGTCGACCGCCGCCAGCCATTCGCCCGGAGCGCGGTGGGCCTCGGTCGCGTAGCGCGTGCCGCCAAGCGTCATGCGGCCGTGCGCCCCGGCCCGACCGCCGCCCAATCGCCCTGACGCCAGTAAATCAGGTTGTGACGGCTTTCGGCGCCCTTCGCGGCATGGTTCGACACCTCATAGGCGGGCATACCGGCTGCGGCGCAAATATCTTGCGTTTCCAGATACATATCGGCGGCATTATCGTCATCGGGCAGGCCCTTCAGCCCGCCTTTCGCGTGACGCGCGCCAAAGGCCGTGCCCGGCTCGATGGTGAGCTGGTAGAGCGAGAGGTGATCGGCCGCCATCGACAGCGCCTCGGACAGCTCGCGCCGCCAATCCTCGCGGCTCTGGTCTTGGCGGGCATAGATCAGGTCGAAACTGATGCGGTCGAAACAGGCGCGGGCAATGTCGAAAGCGGCGCGGGCTTCGGCAACGGAATGCATCCGGCCCAGTTTCGCGAGATCCGCATCATTGAGCGCCTGCACCCCCATCGAGAGCCGGTTGACGCCCGCATCGGCAAAACCGCGAAACCGCCCCATCTCGACCGAGGTGGGGTTGGCTTCCAAGGTGATCTCGATGTCGTTGGCGAATTGCCAATGACTGCGCGCGGCCTCGATCACGGCGGCGACGGTCTCTGGCTCCATCAGGGACGGCGTGCCGCCACCGAAGAAGATCGAATTGAGCACCCGCCCTCGGACTGCGCCCCCGTCCGCGCCAGATCGCGGCGATAGGCATCGGCCCAACGGCGCTGGTCGATACTGGCCGCGACATGGCTGTTGAAGTCGCAATAGGGGCATTTCGAAGCACAGAACGGCCAATGGACGTAAAGGCCGAATCCGCCTGCGCGCCAATCGTCGGCGACAAGGTCGGTGGAGGGGCGGATTGGGACATGGCTTATGGCTGTGCTTATGGCTGTGAACGGCCAAGGGGCCGTTACTCTTTCAGGGCGGTGACTTCGATTTCGACCTTCATCTCGGGCTTGATCAGCCCGCAGATGACCATCGTCGCGGCGGGACGGATATCCCCCATATAATGGCCAAGCACCGGCGCGATTTCATCCACCAGAGCGGCATCGGTCACGCTGTATTGAACGCGCACCACATCCGACAGCGCAAAGCCGCCCTTGGTCAGGGCGGCGATGATCGTCACGAAACAGTTGCGCGCCTGATCGGCGGCAGCATCGGGCATGGTCATCGTGGCGTAATCATAGCCGGTGACGCCCGAAACAAAGCACCACGGGCCTTTGACGACCGCTCGGCTGTAACCCAAAGCCGCCTCGAAGGCGGAACCGCCCGAGATTTTAAGCAAAGGCCGCCTCCAGCTTGCGGAAAGCATCGGCACGGTGGCTGATGCGGTTTTTCTCGGCGGGGTCCATTTCGGCGAAGGTCAGGCTTTGCCCGCCCTCTTGCCCGTCGGGGACGAACATCGGGTCATAGCCGTGCCCATGCGGCCCGCGCGTCGGCCAGACGAGGCGGCCGGGGGCGATGCCCTCGAAAATCTCTTCGTGACCATCAGGCCACATCAGGATCAGGGTCGCACGGAATTGCGCTGTGCGCGGCTCGGGCACATTCGCGGCCTCGAGCTCGTTCCATGCCCGCGCCATCGCCATGTCGAAGTCGCGGCCGTTCGGGGTCTCGGCCCAATCGGCGGTATAAACCCCGGCGCGCCGTCCAGACCGTCGATGGTGATGCCGCTGTCGTCGGCGAGAACCACCAGACCCGTGGCCTCCATCGCGGCGCGCGCCTTGATGCGGGCGTTGCCGATAAAGGTCGTTTCGGTCTCGTCGGGCTCTGCCAGACCCATCTCGCCGGCCGAGGTGACCTCGATCCCGAAGGGGGCCATCATGGCGCGGATTTCTTCCAGCTTGCCGGCGTTATGCGTGGCGACAAGCAGCTTTTTCTCGGTCAGCTTCCTCATGCGATCGCGGCCTTTTGTGCGGCGACGAGTTCGGCGACCCCCGCCTCGGCCAGATCCAGAAGCTTGTCCATTTCCGCGCGCGAGAAAGCCGCGCCTTCGGCCGACATCTGCACTTCGATCAGACGGCCAGCGCCGGTCATGACGAAATTGCCGTCGGTGCCCGCTTCGCTGTCCTCGGCGTAATCGAGATCCAGCACCGGCTGGCCGGCATAGATGCCGCAAGACACTGCCGCAACGTGATCCAGAAGCGGATCCGAGGTGATGATCCCCGCCTTCAACAGCTTGTTCACGGCCAGACGAAGCGCGACCCAGCCGCCGGTGACCGAGGCGCAGCGCGTGCCGCCATCGGCCTGAATGACGTCGCAGTCGATGACGATCTGACGCTCGCCCAAGGCGCGGCGGTCGACGCCTGCGCGCAGGCTGCGGCCGATCAGACGCTGGATTTCCTGCGTGCGCCCCGACTGCTTGCCCAAAGCGGCCTCGCGGCGGTTGCGGCTGTTGGTCGCGCGCGGCAGCATACCGTATTCCGCAGTGACCCAACCCTGCCCCGAATTCTTCAGGAACGGCGGCGCTTTGTCCTCTATCGTGGCCGAGCACAGCACTTCGGTGCCGCCGACACGGATCAGGCAGGAGCCCTCGGCGTGACGCAAAACCCTGTTTCAATTGAAATCGGGCGCATTTCGCTTAAATTTCGTCCTGATGGGCGCATCTGGCATTCCTTTCGGGGGTTTTAATGCCAAATACAGGTCTGCCGCCCCCAACCGCAACCCGTCAACGGCTTTACCCTTCGGAACAGATTGCCGCCCATGGCCGAACATCGCTTGCTCTCGGAACTCAATGACCGCTCCCGCGAGGTCTTTCGCAAAGTAGTCGAAGCCTATCTCGAAACCGGCGAGCCGGTGGGATCGCGCACGCTGACGCGCGGGCTGTCCGAAAAGGTCAGCGCGGCGACGATCCGCAACGTCATGCAGGATCTGGAATATCTCGGCCTTCTCGACAGCCCGCATATTTCGGCGGGACGGCTGCCGACGCAGCTTGGCCTGCGGCTTTTCGTTGACGGGCTGATGGAGGCCGGACCCGTCACCGATACCGACCGCAGCGCCATCGAGGAAACCGTCGGCCACCACCACTCCGACCCTGCCGAGATGCTCGACCGCGTCGGCGGCGCCCTGTCGGCGCTGACGCATGGCGCGTCCCTAGTGCTGACGACCAAACAGGAAGCGCCGCTGCGCCATATCGAATTCGTAAGCCTCGCCACGGACCGCGCTTTGGTCGTGCTGGTCTTTGCCAATGGCGAGGTCGAGAACCGCATCTTCACGCCGCCGCTGGGTCAGACCCCTCTTCGATGCGCGAGGCGGCGAATTTCCTCAATGCGATCGGCGAAGGCCGCACGCTCAGCGATCTGCGCGCCTCGATCGCGACGGAGATCGCGCGCAGCCGCAACCAGCTCGACGGGCTGGCGGCGGCAATGATCGAGACGGGGCTCGCCCAATGGGAAAGCAACGGCTCGGATCTGCGGCTGATCGTGCGCGGACGCTCGAACCTTCTGGACAACGAGGCGGCCGATCTCGAACGGGTGCGCGTGCTTTTCGATGATCTGGAACGCAAGCGCGATATCGCCCGCTTTCTCGAACTGACCGAAGAAGGCGAAGGCGTACGCATTTTCATCGGATCCGAAAACAAACTGTTTTCACTTTCGGGTTCCTCTTTGGTGGTTTCCCTTATATGAACGCTGACCGGAAGATTGTCGGAGCGGTGGGCGTGATTGGCCCGACACGGCTGAACTATGGCCGCATCGTACCAATCGTCGATTACACCGCCCAACTTGTCGGGCGCGTTCTGTCGGGCAGAAAAGGATAAGTCGATGACGAATGAAAAAACGAATGGGCAGAAGCCCGAGCATGAACTTCCGGAGAATGACAGCGCCTTCCTTGCTGAAGATCCGGCCGATTTCGCCGATATGAGCGCCGGCCCGAATGTCGATGTCATCATCGCCGAACGTGACGAATACCGCGACCGCTTCATGCGCGCTCTGGCCGATGCCGAGAACGCCCGCAAGCGCGCCGACAAGGAACGCCGTGATGCCGAGCAATATGGCGGCACCCGCCTTGCCCGCGATCTCGCGCCGGTTCACGACAACCTGACCCGCGCGCTGGCCCATGCCACCGACGAGATGCGCGCCGCCGCAGGTGCGCTGATCGAAGGCGTGGAGCTGACCCTGCGCGAGCTGGAAAGCATCTTCGCCAAACACGGCATCGAAGTGATCAACCCGCCGGTCGGCACCAAATTCGACCCGCAGGTCCACGAGGCCATGTTCGAGGCCCCCGTTCCGGGCACCGTCGCAGGCACGATCATCCAGGTCATGGACAACGGCTTCATGCTGCATGACCGCCTGCTGCGTCCCGCCAAGGTCGGCGTCAGCTCGAATCCGGGCAACTAAGCTCCACCCCCACATCGAAACGAACAGGCCAGTTACCGAAGAACCCGGTAACTGGCCTTATCAATTGGTGCCGTCTGGACCTGTGCGCCGAAGCCTGCCCCGTGTCAGGATAAGATCAGATTATTCCGATCTTGCTGAGAGCCTCGCCATGAACATCCCCAATCCGCTAAGCGCCCGCGACAACGACCTGAGCCATATCATCGAGGCCGACCGCGCCCATGTCTGGCACCACCTGTTGCAGCACAAGGCGCTGGAAACCACCGATCCGCGCATCATCGTCGAAGGCAAAGGCATCCGCGTCTGGGATGCGGCCGGACGCGAATATATCGATGCCGTCTCGGGCGGTGTCTGGACGGTCAACGTCGGCTACGGCCGCGAGAGCATCGCCAATGCCGTGCGCGACCAGCTGATCAAGATGAACTATTTCGCGCAGTCGGCGGGCTCTATTCCGGGCTCGCTTTTCGCCGAGGCGCTTCTCGACAAGATGCCCGGCCTGAGCCGCGTCTATTACGCGAACTCGGGTTCGGAGGCCAACGAGAAGGTCTTCAAAATGGTCCGCCAGATTTCGGCGCGCCACCACAAGGGCAAGAAATCCAAGATCCTTTACCGCGACCGCGACTACCACGGCACGACGCTGGCGAACCTCGCCGCCTGTGGCCAGCCCGAGCGCGCGGCGCTTTACGGCCCCCTGCCCGAAGGCTTCATTCAGGTGCCGCATTGCCTTGAATACCGCAAGCAATGGGATGTCGAGGATTACGGCCGCCGCGCCGCCGACGCTATCGAAGAGGTCATCCTGCGCGAGGGCGCCGACGAGATCGGCCTGCTCTGCCTCGAGCCGATCACGGCCGGCGGCGGGTCATCGTGCCTCCGGCAGGCTATTGGGAGCGCGTGCAGGAGATCTGCCGGAAATACGACATCCTGCTCCATATCGACGAAGTCGTCTGCGGTCTCGGCCGCACCGGCGCATGGTTCGGCTATCAGCACTACGGCGTGCAGCCCGATTTCGTGACCATGGCAAAGGGCCTCGCCTCGGGCTATGCGGCGATCTCCTGCGCGGTGACGACCGAAAAGGTCTTCGAGATGTTCAAGGACGATCCCTCGGATCCGCTGAGCTATTTCCGCGACATCTCGACCTTCGGCGGCTGCGCCTCGGGTCCGGCGGCGGCGCTGGAGAACATGCGCATCATCATTGACGAAGACCTGATCGGGAACACCCAGCGCATGGGCGAGCGCCTGACCGGCAACCTTCTGGCACTGATGGAGAAGCACAAGGTCATCGGCGACGTGCGCGGCCTCGGCCTCTTCCAAGGCGCCGAGCTGGTCACCGACCGCAAGACGAAAGAGCCGGTGGACGAGAAGCTCGCGCAGCGCGTCGTGGCGGAATGTTCGGCTCAGGGCGTGATCATCGGGGCGACGAACCGCTCGCTGCCGGGCTTCAACAACACGCTCTGCCTCTCGCCTGCCCTGATCGCTTCGGCCGACGATATCGACGCCATCACCGGCGCGATCGACGTGGCGCTGACCCGCGTCTTTGGCTGAGTTGTCCCTGAACACCTGAAGAACGCATTCTTAAGGTGCATAATGTTTCACGTGAAGTCGGGGCCCGCCAGCTTGTCTGGCGGGCCCTCGCCATGATAGCGACAAGGCCAGAGAGAAAATCCTCACAGGCCAGTCGGGGGTGATATGGCGATTGCACCCGAGCTTTTCTTTGTCGATCCCGATGCCGCGACGACCCTGCAACATCAGCTTCGCCAGCAGATCGTCGACGCCATTCTCGACCGCCGCTTCCTCGCCGGCGAAAGGATGCCCTCGAGCCGCCTTCTCGCCAAACATCTCGGGGTCAGCCGCCTGACGGTGGCGACGGCCTATGCCGACCTTCTGTCCCAGGGCTATCTCACCTCGCGCGACCGTTCCGGCTATTTCGTGGCGGATGCCGTCGCTGCGCAGCCCGCCATGAGCGCCGCCGACCAGCCCGACAGCCGCGCCGACTGGTCGCGGCTGATCGGCCAGCGCTTCCGCAATCCGCGCAGGCGCCACCAGAATCCCGACTGGCGCAACTACCGCTTTCCATTCACCTACGGGCAAGCCGACCCGCAGCTTTTCGACCGCTCGGCCTGGCGGCAATGCTCCTTGCAGGCTTTGGGGCAGCGCGACTTCGACGTGCTCACCGCCGATTTCTACGAGGCCGACGACCCCGAACTGGTGCTCTACATCACCCGCCACATCCTGCCTCGCCGCGGCATCAGCGCGCGCCCCGAAGAGGTCCTGCTGACCATGGGCGCACAGAACGCGCTTTGGCTCGCGGCGCAGGTCCTGCTGAACCAGCGCCGGACCGCGGTGATCGAGAACCCCTGCTACCCGGCTTGCGCGAGATCGTCGAGCAGACCCGCTGCCATGTCCTGCCGATCGACGTCGACGCGCAGGGGCTGCCGGCCGATGCGCTCCGCTCCGGCGTCGATGTCGTTTTCACCACCGCCAGCCACCAATGTCCGACCAATACGACAATGACGCTGGCGCGGCGCAAGCTGCTGCTTGAACGCGCACGGACCGAGGGCTTTGCGATTGTCGAGGACGATTACGAATTCGAGGTCTCCTTTACCAACTCGCCCTCGCCTGCGCTCAAGTCCCTCGACCAGCATGACAGCGTGATCTATGTCGGCTCGTTTTCGAAATCGCTCTTTCCGGGGCTGCGTCTGGGCTACCTCGTCGGCCCGCCCGAATTCCTCGCCGAGGCCCGCGCACTGCGCGCCCTCGTGCTGCGCCACCCGCCCGGCCACCTGCAGCGCACCACGGCCTACTTCCTGTCGCTCGGCCATTACGACCGCCAGGTCGAGCACCTCCGCCGCGTCTATGCCGAGCGCCGCAACGTCATGGATCAGGCCATACGCAAACACGGGCTGACGATCGCCGGGGCCGAAAGCGGTGCGGGAGGATCGAGCTATTGGATGCGCGCGCCCGACGGGGTGAACACCATCACGCTGGCGCAGGATCTTCTGGCGCAAGACGTGGTGATCGAGCCAGGCCCGGATTTCTTCGTGACGCCGATGGACAGCTCGCACCACTATCGTCTTGCCTATTCCTCTATTGCGAGCGACCGGATAGAGGAAGGTATCGCGCGGATTGCGCGAGCGATTTCATCCGCACAAAATTCCGGCGGATCAACTGATTGACCGGCGCGAATGCCGCCGTCGCCAGCCGTGAAGGGTAATGTCCATGAAGGTCCTGATACTTGAAACCGCAGATACCGCACAGGAACGTGTGGTCTCGCTCATCGCGCAAACCATGCGCGACAAGCCCAATGCGGTGCTGGGTCTGGCCACCGGCGGCACGATGCTGCCCGTCTATGAAAAGCTGGTCGCACTGCACAAAAACGGCGGTCCGAGCTTTCGCGACGTGACGACCTTCAACCTCGACGAATATGTCGGCCTCGCGCCCGAACATCCGCAATCCTACCGCAGCTATATGAACGACGTGCTCTTCGGCAAGGTCGACATCAACCTGCAGCGCACCCACCTGCCCCGCGGCGATGCCCGCAACCCCGAGGATGAAGCGCTGCGCTACGAAGCCGCGATCGCGCAATGTGGCGGGCTGGATCTCCAGCTGCTGGGGCTGGGGCACAACGGCCATATCGGCTTCAACGAGCCGACCTCGAGCCTCAAAAGCCGCACGCGCATCAAGACGCTGACCAGGGAAACCCGCGACGCGAACAGCCGCTATTTCCGCGCCGACGAGACCATTCCGACATTCGCGATCACCATGGGCGTCGGCACGATCCTGGATGCGCGCCACTGCCTGCTGCTCGCCACCGGCGCACAAAGGCCGATGCAGTCGCCGCGATGATCGAGGGGCCTTTGGCTGCCGTCTGCCCCGCATCGGCGCTCCAGCTCCACCCGAAAGCGACCATCGTCATCGATATGGCTGCCGCGGCGAAGCTGAAACTTCTCGACTATTACCTCCACGTCCACCCCGACGGAACGGCCCGCGAAGTCGTCTGAGATTAGTGGTTTCGCGTGTCGATCGGCAGGACGCCCTTGTCCTTGATCGGCTCCATCGCGAAATGCGAAGTCACGTTCCGAACAGCGACCGTCGCCGTCAGGCGGCGGTAGAATTCATCGAAAGCCGGCATGTCGCGGACGACGACCCGCAGCAGATAATCCGTCGGACCGGCTAGGCGATGCGCCTCGACCACTTCGGGATGCTGCGCGAGATGTTTGTGGAAATCGTCGCGCCATTCCGCACTATGATCGGCGGCCTCGATCGCGACAAAGACGGTCAGCCCGAAACCCAACTTGATCGGATCCACGCGCGCCACCCTGCCCGTGATGATCCCCTTCGTCTCGAGCCGCTGGATACGCTTCCAGCACGGCGTCTGCGACAAACCCACACGCTCTGCCAGCCGCGCCACCGAAAGCGAAGCGTCCTCCATCAGGGAAGCAACAATTTTTCTGTCGATAAGATCGAGATCAGCCATAGGATCAATCCATCCTGCATTGTTCGATGCTTATAATACCTAATCACGACCGGAGTAATAGTTATTAATTTCCGTCTTGCACAAGATAAGGAATTTTTCTGCTGCCATTCCATGGAAAGTGGTTATAGGTCCCATATCTAGGCATAGAGCAGGAAATTTTTCTGCATCCTGTGGAAGGTCGAAGCCTTTGGCGAACAGTATTCCTACAGAACCGGATCCAGACGGAGATCCAACCGAACCTATCCCGCGCCAAAAATGAGGAAAGCGGGAACCAGTTTCCTGATTCCCGCTGCAAATTCCGACAAGATCCGATGTGTCAGGCGCCCGCGCCCAGCATCTGGCAAAGACGATCAAGCTGATCGAGGTCGCTATAGCTGACCGTCAACTGACCGCCCTTCTCGCCCTGATGGTTGATGCTGACATTCATCTTGAGCTGCGCGGAGAGATCGCCTTCCAAAGCGCGCGTATCGGCATCCTTGGCACTCTCGCGGGCTTTACGCGCCTTGGGCTGCGAAGGTTCCGCTTGTTTGCGCACCAGCTCTTCGGTTTCGCGAACAGAGAGATTACGCTCGATCACCTTGCGCGCCAATTCAACCGCATTCGGCGCCGTGATCAGGGCACGCGCATGACCGGCCGTGAGCTTGCCTTCCTTCAACCAGGCTTGGACCTGATCGGGAAGGTTAAGCAGACGCAAAAGGTTGGCGATATGGCTGCGGCTCTTGTTCAGCGCTTCTGCCAGCTTTTCTTGCGTATGACCGAAACGCTCCATCAGCTGCTTGTAGGAAGCCGCCTCTTCAATCGCGTTGAGGTCAGAGCGCTGGATATTCTCGACGATCGCAACTTCGAGCATCTCGGTATCGTTGAGATTGCTGATGACGACCGGAACTTCATGAAGCTGCGCGATCTGCGCGGCGCGCCAACGACGCTCACCGGCCACGATCTGGTAAAGCCCCTTGTCGCGCGGATGCGGACGGACGATCAGCGGCTGCAACATACCGCGCGCTTTGAGCGACTGTGCCAGCTCCTGCAACGCTTCGGGAGCAAAAGTCCGGCGCGGCTGGTCAGGGTTCGGCGTCAGCTGCTCGACCGGCAAAGTCTGCCGCGGCGCCGGACGATCCGACGGAATCAAATCTACATCAGCCATCAAAGCAGAAAGCCCACGACCCAGTCCCCGTTTTTCCGATTTTGCTTCTGCCACGTCATCCCCCTCAAACTGTTGCGAGCTGTCGGCTCAAAAACTCGCGTGCTAGGCTGCGATAGGCCCCGCTTCCCTTGGATTGCGTATCGTAATGAAGCACCGGCATCGCATGCGAGGGCGCTTCGGATAGGCGGACATTCCGGGGAATAACGGTCTTGAACACAAGATCCGACAGCGTGCCGCGGGCATCGGCCTCGACCTGCTGGGACAAATTGTTGCGGTTGTCGGCCATTGTAAGGACCACACCCTCGATACGCAGCTCGGGATTCGCGGTCTGGCGAACCTCGCGAACGGTCATCAAAAGCTGCGAAAGCCCCTCAAGCGCATAAAATTCAGCCTGAAGCGGGACGAGAATGCTATGCGCAGCGACCATCGCATTCAGCGTCAGAAGCCCGAGCGCCGGCGGGCAATCGATCAAAATGAAATCGGCGTCATGCGTGCCGTGCAGTTTTTGCCGCAAAAGCTGCGCACGCGCCGAACGACCGGCCAACTCGATATCTGCGGAAGCAAGGTCCGAGGTCGACGGCACCAACGACAGGTTTTTGACTTCGGTCGCCTGCGCACATTCCTGCAAGGTTTGCTCGCCGACCAACAAATCAAACGAACTCAAATCACGCTTTTCCACCGGAATGCCCAATCCGGTCGAAGCATTGCCCTGAGGATCAAGATCGACAATCACGACCGAATGGCCAAGTTCCGCAAGCGCCGCCGCGAGGTTGATCGCCGTTGTCGTCTTGCCGACCCCGCCCTTCTGGTTTGCAACTGCAATAACCCGTGCTTCAGACATGACGAATTCCCGTAATCTGCAAAATGGCGGCTCCGGGCTCGGTCTCACTCGGATGCGCGATCATGTTAAAATTCCACATTTGACGCGCCTCTTCCACTTCGGTCTTCCAATTTTCCCCTTCATCAGCCAAGCTGTACCATCGGCACGAAGGTGTCTGGACACATATGACATGAGCAAAGGAAGCGGAGCAAGGGCCCTGGCACTTACATTGGCAACATCAAGCTGATCCAGCTTTTCGATGCGTTCGGAGAGGACTTTGACATTGCCAAGGGCCAGCTCACGGGCAACCGTTCGAAGAAAGGTAGCCTTTCTCTGGTCGCTTTCAACAAGCGTTACCGCAAGATCCGGCCGCATAATGGCGTGTACCAACCCCGGCAAGCCGCCGCCACTTCCCAGATCCGCCCAATTTTCCGTGGCGGTTTGGGAAACTTCTGACAGCTGCCGTGAATCACGAATATGCCGTTCTTCCAGGAATGGGAGCGACTGTGGAGCGATCAGATTGATTGCCGGATTCCATTTTCGGATCAAAGCCGCGTAGTGGTCCAGCAATTTGTCTGTTTCACGTGAAACAAGAGTCATGCCGACTTCCGCGTATTCGAGCGAATAACGGCCAAAATCAACGTAAGCGCAGAAGGCGTCATACCTTCTATAGCCGCCGCCGCTGCAAGCGAAGTCGGCCGCCAACGGTTCAATTTGTCCTTGAGCTCGTTGGATAGACCCGAGATATCGTCGTAAGAGAAGTCGGCCGGAATGGTAACCCCTCCTCTTTGCGCAGCTCTGCCGCATCGCGATCTTGGCGCTCGGTATATTGGTGATAGAGCGCATCTGTCGAAATTTGTCTGATCGTCTCGGCGCTGAACCCGGCCAACTCATCATCCAAAGCAAGAACGGTCGTTTGCTCGAGATCACCCTGCCCGAGTAGTCCGAACAGATTGCGGCGCACACCGTCCTGACGCACGACGATACCATGTGCGGAAAGCTGGTTCGGCGAAAAACTAACCGTCATCGCCCGATCACGCGCCGCGAAATACTGATCCATCTTTTGAGAAAAAGCAGCTTTCCTCACGTCCGAAACGCAACCCAGTTCGATTGCGAGGGGCGTCAGGCGCTGATCGGCATTATCGGCACGTAAGCTGAGTCGGAATTCGGCACGCGAAGTAAACATGCGATAAGGCTCGCTAACCCCGCGCGTGATCAGGTCGTCAATCATCACGCCAATGTAGCTTTGTGAGCGGCTCATAATCAACGGTTCGCGCCCAAGCACCTTGAGTGCCGCGTTCAAGCCGGCAACCAAGCCTTGCGCAGCTGCCTCTTCATATCCCGTCGTCCCGTTAATCTGGCCGGCAAGATAGAAACCTTCCAAGGTTTTAACCTCGAGCGTCGCCTTCAGCGAGCGCGGATCGACATAATCATATTCGACCGCATAACCCGGCTGAAGGATCTCGACACCTTCCAAGCCCTTGATAGAGCGCACATAATTATGCTGGACCTCTTCAGGCAGCGACGTCGAAATCCCGTTGGGGTAGACCACATCACTATCAAATCCCTCTGGTTCAAGAAAAATTTGATGTGAATTCTTGTCGGCGAACCGAACAACCTTGTCCTCGATCGACGGGCAATAGCGAGGCCCCACCCCTTCGATATGACCACCATACATCGCCGAAAGGTGAAGATTGTCCTGAATGATCTTATGCGTAATCTCGCTCGTATGCGTGATCGCGCAATCCACTTGCGGGGCGATGACGCCGGCGTTCATGTAGGAAAACAGAACCGGATCTTCGTCGCCAGGCTGCTTCTCGAGCGCGTCCCAATCGATCGTGCTTTTTCTCAATCGAGGCGGCGTGCCCGTTTTCAGTCGCCCGAAAGGCAAGTCGAGACCCTTGATCGATTGAGCAAGGCCAATCGAAGCATCATCTCCCCAGCGTCCTGCAGGACGGGAAACGTCGCCGATGTGAATGACACCGTTCAAAAACGTGCCCGTCGTCAGAACAACCTGGCTCGAAGAAAGATAGGTTCCATCGGCAAGGGTAACGCCGCGCACTCTACCATTCTCATGGTCGAGACCTGTAACTTCGCCGAAAATCAGCGAAAGCCCAGATTGTGTCGAGGCAGCCTGGAAAGCTGCGGCCCGATAGAGCGAGCGGTCGGCCTGCGCGCGGGGTCCCTGCACAGCGGGACCTTTTCGACGGTTGAGCAAACGAAACTGGATACCAGCTGCATCAGCCAGTCGCCCCATCACGCCGTCCATCGCGTCGATCTCGCGTACAAGATGGCCCTTGCCCAATCCGCCAATCGCCGGATTGCAGGACATCGTGCCGATATCTTCGGCCTTAAGTGTAACCAACGCGACTTCGACGCCCATTCGGGCTGCAGCCATTGCTGCATCAAGCCCTGCATGGCCTCCGCCGATCACGATCACATCATATTGTTTCACGTGAAACCTACTTCCCGATACAGAACGACGAAAAGATCTCGTCGAGATAATCTTCCGCGTCTATGCGCCCAACCATCGCGGATAATTCGCGATCGCCAATCGAATATTCTCTGCAGCCAGCTCAGGTAAACCGCTTTTGCTGCGGTCTAGCAGATCAATAGCCCGCGAGATTGCTTCGGCTTGCCGCTTATGGCTCACAATCCCAGAATCCGCCGCTTTTCCTCGCAGAAAAGCATAAATCTTGTTGAGAAGATTTTCGACCCCCTGCCCGCTATGGGCCGAGATCCCTTCGGCATCATTGCTCAAATCGGACTTGGACCGAACAACCAGATCACCATCGGCCACATCAAATTGAGGCACCCCGTTCGGCGAAAGGTGGATGCGCAAATCAGCGTCTCTTGCCCGGCGAACGGCACGCTCAACGCCCATCGTTTCGACCGGATCCTGACTTTCCCGCAACCCCGCCGTATCGAGGAAGGTCACCGACAAACCGCGAAGATCAACACGCAGTTCGAGAATATCCCGTGTCGTGCCGGCAATATCCGACACAAGCGCGACCTCGCGCTTGGCAATATAGTTCAGCAACGTCGATTTTCCCGCATTCGGCGGGCCGATTATGGCGACTTCGTAACCCTGCCGCAGCCGTTCGGTCGCAGGGAACTGATGCAAAATGCGGCGCAACTCCGTCTGGACCGTATCGATCAAGGTGAAAACTTCTGCCGGAATATCCTCTGGGACATCCTCGTCCGCGAAATCGATACTGGCTTCGACCAGTGCGCCCGCGCGGATGAGGCTCTGGCGCAAAGTTTCGGTCAGCCGGCCGACCTCTCCTTCCGCGGCTCGCATCGCGAGCTTTCGTTGCGATTCCGTTTCAGCAGCCAGAAGATCCGCGAGCCCTTCGGCTTCGGACAGGTCTATTCTTCCGTTGAGAAATGCACGACGGGTGAACTCGCCCGCCTCTGCACGGCGTAGCCCGAAGGAAACCAAAGCAGCTTCGAGTCGCTGAACAATAACCGGTGCGCCGTGAAGATGCAGCTCAGCGACATCTTCGCCCGTGAAGCTCTCGCCCTTCTCAAAGCGGATAACCAGGGCACGGTCAATCAGATCGTCGCCGTCACGCAATCCGCGCAAATAGGTTTTGCGCGCTTCCGGTATCGCTCCGGCAAGCGATTCCAGCGCTTCTTTTGACTGCAAGCCACTGATTCTAATGACAGAAACGCCCCCACGACCGGGAGGCGTTGCTTCAGCAAAAATGGTGTCCAATCCAGCCTCCGTGTAACGGCGTCAGGCGTTCATAGAATCGAAGAATTCGCTGTTCGATTTCGTCTGTTTCAGCTTGGAAATCAGGAATTCAACGGCATCGGTCGTTCCCATCGGGTTGAGAATGCGACGCAACAAATACGTTTTCTGCAGATCTTTCGGATCGACCAGAAGATCTTCCTTACGCGTGCCCGATTTGAGGATATCCATCGCCGGGAAGACGCGCTTGTCAGCAACTTTGCGATCGAGAACGATCTCGGAGTTGCCGGTCCCTTTGAATTCTTCAAAGATGACTTCGTCCATCCGCGAGCCGGTATCAATCAGCGCGGTCGCGATAATGGTGAGTGAACCACCCTCTTCGATGTTGCGCGCAGCACCGAAGAAGCGTTTCGGACGCTGAAGCGCATTCGCATCAACACCACCAGTAAGCACTTTACCCGAGCTCGGCACCACAGTGTTGAAGGCACGACCAAGTCTTGTGATCGAGTCGAGAAGGATCACAACATCTCGTTTATGTTCGACAAGACGTTTCGCCTTTTCGATCACCATCTCGGACACCGCAACGTGCCGGCTGGCCGGTTCGTCGAAGGTTGAGGATACGACCTCGCCCTTCACCGAGCGCTGCATATCGGTGACTTCTTCAGGACGTTCGTCGATCAGAAGCACGATCAGGTAGCATTCGGGGTGATTACGTTCGATCGAATGCGCGATATTTTGCAGCAGAACGGTCTTGCCCGTGCGCGGAGGAGCAACGATCAGCGAACGCTGACCCTTCCCGATCGGCGCAACGAGATCGATGATGCGTGCCGAACGATCTTTGATCGTCGGATCCTCGATCTCCATTTTCAGGCGTTCGTTGGGATAAAGCGGCGTCAGGTTGTCGAAAGCGACCTTGTGACGGGCTTTTTCCGGGCTTTCGAAGTTGATTTTCTCGACCTTCGTCAGCGCAAAATAACGCTCGTTCTCGCCTGGGGCGCGGATGACGCCCTCGACCGTGTCGCCCGTACGCAAAGAATGCTGTCGAATGACCTCGGGGCTCATGTAGATGTCGTCCGGACCCGGCAGATAGTTCGCTTCCGGCGAGCGCAGGAAGCCGAAACCGTCCTGGACAACCTCGAGCACGCCGTCGCCACCGATTTCAAAGCCCTCTTCGGCATGTTCCTTGAGCAGCGAGAACATCATCTCGCCTTTGCGCATCACCGTCGCATTCTCGATCTCCCATTCTTCGGCCATCGCCAGAAGATCGGCAGGGCTTTTCGCCTTGAGATCAGAGAGGTTGAGACGTTCTTCGCTCATAAACTTCGCCTTTAAGCGCCGCGACCACGGATCGGGCCCGCATGAAACCATTGAATAGGAGAATCCCCGTCGGACGACGGTTTTCCTCACTTAGGCGTTCTGCCCTGACGAGTCAATTCTCAGAACTTGACGACGACTGAGAGCACGATGACGACCATGAGCAAAGTCGGGACTTCATTCGCGAGCCGATAGCTGCGGCCGGAGACGCCCTTCCCTGCCAAAAGGGCCTTTCTTTGCACCGACAACCAGCCGTGAAATCCGCTCATCGCGATGACGCACGCAGCTTTCGTCCAGGGCCAGATCGACGACCAGTCGACGATTCCCGGTGTGAAAACAAGGGCTAACCCCGCGAGCCATGTTACGATCATCGCAGGATTCATGATCATGCGCAGAAGTTTGTATTCCATGATCTCGAAAGATCTGACCGGCTCTTGCCCGTTTTGACCACGTTCGGCGTGATAGACGTAAAGCCGTGGCAGATAGAACAAACCCGCCATCCACGACATGACGGCCATGATGTGCAGGGCCTTGACCCATGGGTAAGCCAAACTGAGCAAATCGGTCATGAGGGTCTCCTTTCTTTCTCAATAGTAAATTTAAGAAAGAAATAAAGATGATGTTTTATTTGGCCCTGTGGGCATCTGGAAAACCCTGTTTCACGGATTCTTTTCACAGGTGATTTCGCCTCGGGACAAACCGTTCCGGCGCGAGAGCTGAAATGTGATTCTTCCAACAATTGCAAAATGTTGCAAATATATCGAGTTGTGGAAAGTCGTGTGGATAACTCGATTCGCGCACAGGCTGTGGACAGGCTGGTGGATGGTTTTGGACATGTGGATGAAGCGTCCGGGTTCCCTGTTGGTTCCGACCCGAAAAATCCGCTTTTTGTCAGGAAGCGATTCCCCCACAGATTCGTCTTTCGCTTGCGCATTGAGTTATCCCCAGCCTTTTCCAGAGTCGAAAAACGACATCGGCGCTATATGTCTGGAGATTCGATCGGGCTGGGTGAAAAACGGGTGTGCGGGATGTCAGAATTCGACCATCCGATGTCGTTTTCAGGCACTTTTTTCGTCTTGGCGAGTGCAATTCTGACGAAAATATCGTCCCTCATGCCCCTTGGATCACAGCCATGTTGAACACAGCGGAAATCCTCGACCACATTACGTCACGGCAGAAAAACCACTCCCTCAGCCGCGAGCTTTACAGCGATCAGGGCGTTTTCGAGGCAGATCTCGAGAACCTCTGGTACAAGGAATGGATCTTCGCGATCCCTTCCTGCGATATTCCGAAGACCGGCAACCATTCGACGCTTCAGGTCGGCGCCTATCCGATCGTGATCGTACGCGGTGGCGACGGCGTGATCCGGGCGTTCCACAACGTCTGCCGCCATCGCGGCCAGCGTCTGTGCCCCAAGCAGAACGGGTCTTCGCCGAAACTGGTGTGCCCCTACCACCAGTGGACCTATGATCTCGACGGCCGCCTGGTCTTTGCCCGCGACATGGGCCCCGATTTCGACCCGTCGAAATACAGCCTCAAGCCTGTCCATGTGCAGGATGCGGACGGTATGGTCTTCATCTGCCTCGCCGAAAACCCGCCGGAATTCGAGCGTCTGGGCGGACTTCTCAAGGATTATCTGGCCCCGAGCGGGCTGAAGGACGCGAAAGTCGCCTTTTCTTCGACGATCGTCGAGAACGGGAACTGGAAGCTGGTCATCGAGAACAACCGCGAGTGCTATCACTGCGGCGGTTCGCATCCCTCGCTCTGCCGCAGCTACTCCGACAACCCGCTGATGACCGTGATGGAGGGGCCGAATGCAGCCAGCCCCGAGATTCTCGAGCATTGGCAGCGTTGCGATGATGCCGGCGTTCCGGCGCGTTTCGTCAATCAGGACGACATGCAGTGGCGTCTGGCGCGCGTGCCGCTGATGAACAATGCCGAAAGCTTCACCATGTCGACCAAGGCAGCGGTCAGCCGCCGCATGGGCACCATGCCGTGGAACGACGCGGGCAGCCTGATGTTCTACCACTTCCCGTCGAGCTGGAACCACTTCCTGCCCGATCACGCCATCGTCTTCCGCCTTCTGCCGATCTCGCCCACCGAGACCGAAGTCACCTCGAAATGGCTCGTGCACAAGGATGCCGTCGAGGGGGTGGATTACGATCTCCAGAAGCTCACCGAGGTTTGGTTGGCCACCAACGACGAGGACCGCCGCGTCGTCGAGGAAAACCAGAAGGGCATCCTTTCGCCCGCCTACGAGCCCGGCCCCTATTCGCCCAATCAGGAGGAGGGCGTGATCCATTTCGTGGATTGGTATTGCCGCAAGATGCTTGACCTGCTCGCGCCGCAACCCGCGATGGCGGCCGAATAATGGCGGCAGCGAACAAAGCATTCGGCGAGGCACCCTGGAAGGACAGCGAGCCTCTGGAATGTGCGATGGTGGTGCCCGAGACTTCGGACACCGCCACATTCACCTTCCGCGCACCCTCGGGGGCCTGGTTCGACTACAAGCCGGGCCAGTTCGTTACGCTGGACCTGCCCGTTCCGGGCGGCAATGTCCAACGTACCTATACGATCTCCTCCAGCCCCTCGCGGCCCTTGTCGATCTCGGTGACGGTCAAAGCGCAGCCGGGCAGCGAGGGCAGCCGCTGGATGCTCGACCACCTGCGGCCGGGGATGCAGCTCAAGGCTTACGGGCCTTCGGGGATCTTCACGACCCATTCTCGCTCTGATAAAAAATACCTATTTATTTCAGCAGGTTCTGGGATAACACCTGTGATGTCGATGACGACATGGGCATGGGATTCGGGCGAGATGCCCGATATTGCTTTCGTCCATGCGGCGCGTGCGCCAAGCGATATCATCTTCCGCCAGCGGCTCGAGGGCATGGCCGACCGCGTTCCGGGGCTCAAGCTGCATTTCACGGTCGAGGAAACCGATCCGTTCCGCAGCTGGCACGGCTATCGCGGTCGCCTGAACCAGATCATGCTGGGGCTGATGGCCCCCGACTACCTCGAGCGCGACGTCTATTGCTGCGGTCCCGAGCCCTTCATGCAGGCCGTGCGCGACATGCTGGTGGCACTCGGCTATGATATGGACCGCTACCATCAGGAAAGCTTCGGCGCCCCTGTCCGCACAGAGGCAGAGGCCCCCACGCTTGACGATGTGGTCCCGGACGAAAGCAATTCCGCCGAGATCATCTTCAGATCCTCGGGAATTTCGGCGAAATGCTCGGAAACCGATACGGTTTTGTCGGTGGCGCGGACCAGCGGGCTCAATATCCCCTCGGGGTGCACCTTCGGGCTCTGCGGGACCTGCAAGATCAAAAGACCCGTGGCGATGTCCATATGGTCCATAACGGCGGCATTTCGGACGAGGATATCGAGGACGGCTTCATTCTCGCCTGTTGCTCGCATCCGATCGGCACCGTAGCGGTCGAAGTCTAGGCGATCGACCGGCACTCGCGTCTTGCTTGACGCGGTGCCGGTTCCTATCGTGCCGCCGTTACCGTCATTCAGGACCCTGATGTGAAGCTCCGCCGAGAGATCCCCGCCGATATCCGTGAAATCCGCACCTTGACCGATGCCGCCTTCGCCGACGCGCCCCATAGCAGCGGAACCGAGGGCGCGATCATCGACGCGCTGCGTGCCGAGCAGCAGCTTGCCTTGTCCCTTGTGGCGGTCGATGCGGGGCGTCTGGTCGGTCATATCGCCTTCTCGCCGGTGACGATCAGCGACGGCGCTGCCGGCTGGTACGGGCTGGGTCCGATGGCGGTACGTCCGGGCGATCAGGGCGTGGCATCGGCTCCGCTCTGGTCACCGAGGGGCTGCGGCATCTCGTGCGCATCGGGGCGCATGGCTGTGTCGTTCTGGGCGATCCGGCCTTCTACGGAAAGTTCGGCTTCGCGCCTGTTCCGGCTTTGCGCTTTGATGGTGCTCCGGCCGAGTATTTCATGGCGCGCAGTTTCGTCCCTCCTGCCCGAGGGCGAGGTTTGTTATCACAAGGCCTTTTACGGTGCGTAATAACCCGATCAGTGATCACAAATTGGCGCGGCTTTCCCTCTCCATTCATGTGATCACGGGTTTTGTGCAGCAATCCGGACCAAATTCATAGGAAATATCGACCCTCCCGTAGGGCTGCCGTCCGCCTGTCAGAGTGGTCCGCAGCCTGTGCCAAACCTCCGTGAAGCTTGACATAAACCTGCATTCGGCCAAAACATATTGGACCTATCTTTTCGACAGGCAGCAGGAGGGAATGATGAATATCGACCTCTCACGGCGCAGCTTTCTAAAGCTCGCAGGTGCGGGTGTCGCGGTGACATCTCTGGGGGCCCTTGGCTTCGGAGATGCGGAAGCGGCAGAGGCGGCCCATGTGCGGCCCTTCAAGCTCGCTTCGACAACGGAAACCCGCAACACCTGTCCCTATTGCTCTGTCGCCTGCGGCATCATCCTGTACTCGGATGGCGATGTAAAAGCAGGCGAAACCGCGCGCATCACCCATATCGAAGGCGATGCAGACCACCCGACCAACCACGGCACGCTGTGCCCCAAGGGTGCGGCGCTCAAGGATTTCGTCAACGCGGAAACCCGTCTGACCATGCCGCGCCTGCGTCGTGCCGGCTCGGATACATTCGAGGAAATCTCGTGGGACGAGGCGCTCGACAAGGTCGCCCGCGCCATGAAGGACGACCGCGACGCGAATTTCGTCGCGAAGAACGCGGCCGGAACCACCGTGAACCGCTGGCTGACGACGGGTTTTCTTGCCGCTTCCGCCGCAACTAACGAAACCGCATGGCTGACCTACAAGGTCGTGCGGAGCATGGGGCTTTTGGGATTCGATAACCAGGCGCGCGTCTGACACGGCCCTACGGTGTCCAGTTTGGGCCCGACATTCGGCCGTGGTGCGATGACCAACTCGTGGACCGATATCAAGAACACCGACCTCGTGATCGTCATGGGCGGGAACGCAGCCGAAGCGCATCCTTGCGGCTTCAAATGGGTGACCGTTGCCAAGGCGAACCGTGGTGCGAAACTGATCGTTGTCGACCCGCGCTTCACGCGGACCGCTTCGGTGTCGGATTATTACGCGCCGATCCGTCCCGGCTCCGACATCGTCTGGCTAATGGGCATGATCCGCTGGATGATCGCCAACGACAAAGTTCAGTGGGAATACGTCAAGAACTACACCAACGCGGCCTTCATCGTGAAGGAAGAGTTCGGTTGGTCCGACGGCCTGTTCAGCGGCTATGATGCCGAGAAACGCGACTTCGACCGCTCCAGCTGGGATTACGAGCTGGACGAGGAAGGTTTCGCGCGGGTCGATATGACCCTCGGGCATCCCCGCTGCGTCTGGAACCTGCTCAAGAAGCATGTCGATGCCTATACCCCCGAACTGGTCGAACAGGTCTGCGGCACGCCCAAAGAGCGCTACCTGCGCATTGCCGAGATGATCGGCGAATGCTCCAGCCCGACCAAAACCATGACCTCGATGTATGCGCTCGGCTGGACCCAGCACTCCAAAGGCGCGCAGAACATCCGCGGCATGGCGATGTTGCAGCTGATCCTCGGCAATATCGGGGTCAGGGGCGGCGGAATGAACGCGCTGCGCGGCCATTCCAACATCCAGGGCCTGACCGATATCGGCCTGATGTCGAACCTTCTGCCGGGCTATATGAACATCCCGCTCGAACGCGAGACCGATTACGCGACCTATATGGCCAGCCGCGCCAACAAGCCCCTGCGGCCGGGCCAGACGAGCTATTGGCAGAATACGCCGAAGTTCATGGTTTCGCTCATGAAGGCTTTGTGGGGTGATCACGCCACCGCTGAAAACGATTGGGCTTATGACTACCTGCCCAAGCTCGACGTCGCCAATTACGACGTCTTGCGCATGTTCGAGATGATGAACAACGGCGAGGTGAACCTGTATTTCTGTCAGGGCTTCAACCCGCTTCTGTCCTTCCCGAACCGCAACAAGACCACGGCGGCGCTGTCCAAGCTGAAGCTTCTGGTGGTGATGGACCCTCTCGAAACCGAGACGGCCCGTTTCTGGCAGAACCACGGCCGCAACAACGATGTCGATACCGCCTCGATCCAGACCGAGGTGCTCGAGCTTCCGACGACCTGTTTCGCCGAGGACGAAGGCGCGCTGGTCAATTCGGGACGCTGGATGCAGTGGCATTGGGCGGGGGCGACGCCTCCGGGCGAGGCCAAGCACGATACCTGGATCATGGCGCAGATCTTCAAGCGGGTGCGAGAGCTCTACCGTCAGGAGGGCGGCGCCTATGCCGATCCGATCCTGAACCTGAGCTGGGACTATGCCGACGAAGACGAGCCGACCCCGCAGGAGCTGGCGCGCGAAATGAACGGCCGCGCGCTGCAGGATCTTTATGATCCCGCCGATCCGACCAAGGTCATCGTGGCCAAAGGCCAGCAATTGCTGAACTTCAGCCAGATGCGCGACGACGGTTCGACCATGTCCGGATGCTGGATCTATTCCGGCAGCTGGAACGAGAACGGCAACAATATGGCGCGTCGGGACAATTTCGACCCCGACGATACCGGCGCCTATCTCAACTGGACCTTCGCCTGGCCGCTGAACCGGCGCATCATCTACAACCGCGCTTCGGCCGATCTTCACGGCAAGCCCTGGGACGAGACGCGCAAGCTGCTGGAGTGGGACGGCACGAAATGGACGGGTTACGACGTCCCCGACGTGGCGCCCACCGCCAAGCCCGAAGAGGTCATGCCCTTCATCATGAACCCCGAGGGTACGTCGCGGCTGTTCACGCGCGGCCTCATGCGGGACGGGCCTTTCCCGACCCATATGGAGCCGTTTGAATCGCCGATCGCGAACGTCTTCAACAAGGACCTGCGCGGCAACCCCGCCTCGCGCGTCTTCGAGGACGATTTCGCGCAATTCGGGACCAGCGACGAATTCCCCTTTGTCGCGACTTCCTATCGCCTGACCGAGCATTTCCACTTCTGGACCAAGCACAACAAGATCAACGCCGCCCTCCAGCCCGAATTCTTCGTCGAGATCAGTGAAGAACTCGCGGCGGAAAAGGGCATCACCAAAGGCGGTTGGGTCCGTGTCTGGTCCAAGCGGGGCGAGGTCTGGGCCAAAGCGTTGGTAACCAAGCGGATCAAGCCTTTGAAATGCGGCGACAAGCTCGTCCATGTCATCGGCATTCCGCTGCACTGGGGCTTTACCGGCGCGGCGCGCAAGGGCTTCGGCCCGAATACGCTGACGCCTTCGGTTGGGGATGCGAACGTGGAAACGCCTGAATTCAAGGCTTTTCTCGTCAATATCGAACCGTCGGAAGGGGAGAATGTGTCATGACCATGGACCCGAACCTCGACAGTCCGCGCACGGCGGTTTCCAACCCTCCGGTGCAGCCGATGCCGGCAAACCTTGGTGCGGGCGATGTCGTCCGCGCCTCGGCCATGCCCGATCTGCCCGCGCCCGAGCGTCAGCTGACGCCCGTGGCCAAGCTGATCGACGTCAGCAAATGTATCGGCTGCAAGGCCTGCCAGTCGGCCTGTGCAGAATGGAACGACACCACGCCGCCGATCGAACATAACGTCGGCGTCTACGAGAACCCTCGGACCTCGGGCCCGAGATGTATACGCTGATGCGCTTCACCGAATTCGACAATCCGGTGACCGGCGACTTCGAATGGCTGATCCGCAAGGACGGCTGCATGCATTGCGAGGATCCGGGCTGCCTCAAGGCATGCCCTGCACCCGGCGCGATCGTGCAATATTCGAACGGGATCGTGGATTTCATCCACGAGAATTGCATCGGCTGCGGCTATTGCGTTTCGGGCTGTCCCTTCGACATTCCGCGCATCAGCCAGACCGACCACAAGTCCCACAAATGCACGCTTTGCTCCGACCGCGTTTCGGTGGGTCAGGGTCCGGCTTGCGCCAAGGCCTGCCCGACCGAGGCGATCCTGTTCGGCCACAAGGAGGACATGATCACCCACGCTCAGGGCAGGATCGAGGATCTGAAGTCGCGCGGCTACGAAAATGCGGGGCTTTACGATCCGCAGGGCGTTGGCGGGACACATGTGATGTATGTGCTCCACCACGCCGACCAGCCGCAGCTTTACGCCAACCTGCCCGAAAATCCGTCGATCTCCACGGTGGTCGAGGGTGGAAAGGACCCGCCAAAAGCTCGGTCTGGCTGCCATCGGACTGGCTGCCGTCGGCTCCTTGCTGCACGGGCTTCTGGGTCGCGCCAACAAGGTCGAGGCCGAGGACGAGGTCCATGCCGAAACGCTGGTCGAGGCCGAGATCAAGCCCGAGACGGAGGAGACGTGATGACCGAGCGTTTGGAATATTCGCAACCCGGTGACCATATCGAGGGCCTCCACCCGCTTTCGGTCAGCCGCTACCGGCTGATCATGCGGATCAACCACTGGGTCACGGCCGCATCAATGCTGATCCTCGTGGTCTCGGGGTTGGCGCTGTTCACGCCCGAACTGTACTGGCTCTCGGCCTTGTTCGGCGGTGGGCAGACCATGCGTTGGCTGCATCCGATCATCGGCTGCGTGCTTCTGGTCAGCTTCTTCGTGATGTTCGTCCAGCTCTGGAAGCTGAACCTGCCGCGACGCGAGGATCTGCAATGGATGGCCCGCATCGGCGACCTGCTCAAGGGGGACGAGGACAAGTTGCCCGAGCTCGGCAAATACAATGCCGGCCAGAAGTTCATTTTCTGGGGCATGGCCGCGATGATCCTCGTGATGTTCGCAACCGGCATCATGATCTGGCAACAGTTCTTTCCCGATCTGGTGGTCATCCCAACCAGAAGATGGGCGCTTTTGCTGCATTCTCTTGGGGCTGTCGGCGTCATTTTGCTGTTCATCCTGCATGTTTATGCTGCAATCTGGACCCGTGGCACGATCAGGGCGATGACGCATGGATCGGTAACGGGGGATGGGCCTACAAGCACCACCGCAAATGGCTCAAGGAGCTGGCCAGACGCGACAAGCCGAAACCTGAAGAATAGCCCGAGGCCGTTTCGTGGCCGGTCGGCCCGAGAGGAAGCATGACCCAAGCACTGACTCCCGACCCCTCGATGATCGGCGGCTACGACAAGGCGCCGCTGGTCCGCCTTCCCGATCCGGAGGCGCTGTTTTCGGCCCGTGCGGCGCGTCTCGACTATCTCGCCGCAAGCAGTGCCAATCTGGCCCCCTATCTGCGCTTTCTGGCGGCTTTGACGCGGGCTCAGGCCGAACTGGCAGCCGAGCTGCCCGAGGCCCCAAGCCCGCCGCCGATTGGGAGGCGCTGGCACGCTCCAGCCGGATGCCCCAGATCGACCGCCATCACCTCAAGGCGCGTATGCCCGAGGTTCTGGCGCTGTTTTTGGCCAAAGCCGCCAGGATCGACATGCCGGAGGCTGCCCGCTTCGCGCTGGATGCGGTTCTGGCCGCTTCGGATGACGAGCGTGACTGGCTCTTTACCAATGTTCTCTCCGACAAGATCCCCCAGGACAGCGTCGCGCCGCATCTCTTTGTTGCGGCCGCCGTGCAGGTTCATGCCGCGATTGCGGCCGCGGCCCTGAACCCCGAGGCGCCTGTCCCGATCCGGACCGGCATCTGCCCCGCCTGTGGCGGCCTGCCCTCGGCCTCCATCGTGGTCGAGGACAAAGGGGCCGAGGGCACGCGCTATGCCTCTTGTTCGTGCTGCCAGACGCTCTGGAACGAGGTCCGCATCAAGTGCCTGTGCTGCGGCGAGACCGGAAAGATCAGCTACCGCTCGGTCGAGAACGGCGATGCGGTGATCAAGGCGGAGCTTTGCGGTGATTGCGACAGCTGGACCAAGATCCTCTACCAGAACAAGAACGCCTCTCTCGAGCAGCTTGCCGACGACGTCGCCAGCCTCGGTCTGGATCTCAAGATGCGCGACACCGAATGGAAGCGCGGCGGCTTCAACCCCTTCCTGATCGGCGCCTGATGGAGGGGCTGCGCAATCTGCCTTCGGTCGACCGGCTTCTGGCGCAGGCCGGCGATCTGGTCGAGCGCTACGGCAGGCAATCCGTGACCGCAGCCCTGCGCGCCGCGCTGGCCGATACCCGCAGCCTCCGCGCCGATCCCCTGCCCGATGCGGCGGGGCTTTTGGGACTGGCGGCCGACGCCTTGGCACAAGGCAGCCGGTCGGGGCTGCGTCCGATCCTCAATCTCACGGAATCGTGCTGCATACCAATCTCGGCCGCGCTTTGCTCCCCGAGGCGGCGATCCATGCCGCGACCGAGGCGATGCGCGCTCCGGCGGCACTCGAATTCGACCTTGAAACCGGCGGGCGCGGCCAGCGCGACGACCATTTGCGCGGTCTGCTTTGCGAGCTGACGGGGGCCGAGGATGCCACGGCGGTCAACAACAACGCTGCCGCCGTGCTGATCGCGCTGAATACGCTTGGCGCGGGCCGCGAGGCAGTGGTGTCTCGCGGCGAGCTGATCGAGATCGGCGGCGCTTTCCGCATGCCCGACATCATGACGCAAGCCGGAGTGCGCTTGCGCGAGGTCGGTACGACCAACCGCACCCATCCCCGCGATTATGCCGATGCGATCGGGCCGGAAACCGCCCTTCTGATGAAGGTCCACCCGTCGAATTACCGCATCGAAGGCTTTACCACCGAGGTTGCGGCCCGCGATCTGGCCGCGATTGCCCATGCGGCGGGGCTTGCGCTGCTCAACGATCTCGGCTCGGGCTCGCTGGTCGATCTGACGCGCTACGGATTGCGGCGCGAGCCGACCGTGGCCGAGGCGATTGCCGATGGCGCCGATCTCGTGACCTTTTCGGGCGACAAGCTTCTGGGCGGGCCGCAGGCGGGTTTATCGTCGGCCGCAAGGATCTGATCGCCGCGATCAACAAGAACCCCTCAAACGGGTTCTGCGTCTCGACAAGATCCGCCTCGCTGCCGCCGAGGCCGTTCTTCGGCTTTATCGCGACCCCGACCGTCTGGTCGAACAGCTTCCGACACTCCGGCTTTTGGCGCGATCACAAACTGTGATCACGGAACAGGCCGAGCGTTTGGCATCACAAGTGGCCGCTATTCTGGGCTGCTCCGTGCGCGTGATCACAACTTTCAGCCAAACCGGATCGGGGTCCTTTCCGACCGAAGGTCTGCCGAGCGCGGCTTTGGCCTTGTCCCCCGACGCGGAGGCTTTGGCTGCCCGCCTTCGCGCGTTGCCGGTGCCGGTAATCGGGCGGATCCATGACGGCGCCCTTGTGCTGGATCTGCGCTGTCTCGAAGACGATGCGGCGCTTTTGACGGCGCTTGCGGGATGATTGTCGGAACTGCCGGCCATATCGATCACGGCAAAACCGCGCTGGTCAAGGCGCTGACCGGCACCGATGCCGATCGTCTGGCCGAAGAGAAAGCGCGCGGCATCACCATCGAACTGGGTTTTGCCTATGCCGATCTCGGCGGGGGCAAAGTCACGGGTTTCGTCGATGTGCCGGGGCACGAGCGTTTCGTCCATACCATGCTGGCGGGCGTCGGCGGCATCGATCTCGCGCTGCTGGTGATCGCCGCCGATGACGGGATCATGCCGCAAACACTGGAACATCTCGCCATTCTCGACCTGCTCGATGTCTCGGGCGCCATCGTGGCGCTGACGAAGTCCGATCTGGTCGGGCCGGAAAGGATCGCGGCCCGCGAGCAGGAAATTGCCGCGCTGCTGGCCCCGACGCATTTTGCGGGCGCGCCGGTCATCGCGGTCTCGTCGCTCAGCGGCGCAGGGATCGCAGAGCTGCGCGACGCCCTAGCCGCCGCCGAGGCTCGGGTCGCCGCAAGGGCCCGCGCCGGCCGCTTCCGTATGGCGGTGGACCGCTCTTTCGTTCTTGGCGGCGCGGGGTTGTCGTGACGGGGACCGTGCTCTCGGGAGAGGTCGCGGTTGGTGATCACATTCTGATAAGCCCTTCCCAACTGCCCGCGCGTGCGCGGCATCCATATGCAGAACCGCAAATCCGATACCGGTTTCGCCGGACAGCGCTGCGCCCTCAACCTCGCCGGAGAGGAAATCTCGCGCGATGTGATCACAAGGGGCGATGTCGCAATGGATCCCGCGCTGCACGCGCCGAGCCAGCGTCTCGATATCCGCTTGCGGCTTTTGGCGAGCGAGCCGAAGCCTGTGATCACATGGACTCCGGCGCGGCTCCATATCGGTGCGGCAGAAGTCGGGGCGAGGATCGTGCCGCTTGGCGGTCCTCTGCATCCCGGCGAGGCGAGGCTGGTGCAGCTTGTTCTCGACCAGCCGGTTGCGGCGACGGCGGGCGATCACCTGATCCTGCGCGACGTCTCGGCGCGGCGCACGATGGGCGGAGGGCGCGTGATCGATCCGCATGGCCCCCGCGCAAACGCGCCCGTCCCGAGCGTCTGGCCCAGCTTGTTGCCGCCGAGCATGCCGATCCGGCGGAGGCGCTTGCGGCACTTGCACAAAGTCCTGCGGCGCTGGTCGATCTGCCGGTCTTTCTGCGCGACCGCGCGCTGACTGCCGCTCAGGGTGCGGCATTGCTGGAACAAACCGGCCTGATCCTGCTGGACCAGATCGCGGTGACCCGCCACAGGCGCGATGCCTTGCAGGCCGAAAGCGCCGCCCTTCTGGCCGCCCATCATGGCGAGAACCCCGATCTTCAGGGCATGGCGCGCGAGGCACTGCGCCTGCGTCTGGTGCCGCGCCTGCCCCAGCCCGCCTTCATGGCGCTGATGCGGGCCGAGGCCGCATCGGGGCGGATCGTGCTCGACGGCTCCTTTCTGCGTTTGCCCGACCACAAGCCGCGCCTGAGCACCGATGACGAGGCGCTCTATACCCGCATTGCCCAAGAGCTGGGCGGCGAGACCCGCTTTCGTCCACCCCGCGTGCGCGATTTCGCCACCACGAGCGGGAACGACGAGGCCGAAGTCCGCCGCATCCTGCGCATGGCCGCGCGTCAGGGCGGGTCGATCTGGTCGCGCGCGACCATTTCTTCCTGCGTGCGACCACGATCGAGATGGCCGCGATCATCCGCAGGCTGGGTGCGGCGTCTGAAACCGGCTGGTTCACCGCTCCCGCCTTCCGCGACGAGGTCAACAATGGTCGCAAGGTCGCCATCGAGATTCTGGACTTTTTCGATCGCCACGGACTAACTTTGCGCCGCGGCGATCTGCGCCGTGTCAATCCGCACCGGATCGACCTGTTTTCGGCGGAGGAGCCGGTGCCATAGTGGAAGAGAATCGTCCCCGGTGGGGCGGCCGGACTTCAAATCCGGTTGGGGCAGCGAGCCTGTCCCGGGTGGGTTCGACTCCCATTCTCTTCCGCCAATATTCTTGAAAGGACTACGATGAAGACGGTGGCGCTTGGAAACAGCGAAGTCATGGTCAGTGACGTCAGCTTGGGGACGATGACCTATGGCAACCAGACCGGTCTTGCCGATGCCTTGATCCAGATGGACCGCGCCTTGGACGCGGGGATCACGTTTTTCGATTGCGCCGAGATGTATCCGGTCAATCCCGTGCGCCGCGAAACCGCGGGCCGCAGCGAGGAATTCATCGGCGAATGGGTGGCCAAGAGCGGCAAACGCAATCAGGTGCAGCTTGCGAGCAAGATCTCGGGGCCCGGTCCGCGCCTGCGCGACGACGGCTTCAACGGTGCCAATATCGGCCCCGCGATCGAGGATCTGCTGCGTCGCATGAAGACCGACGTGATCGATCTGTACCAGCTGCACTGGCCGCAGCGCGGCAGCTATGCCTTCCGCCAGAACTGGGGCTATGACGCCTCGGGTCAGGACAAAGCCGCGACCATCGCCCATATGGAAGACGTTCTGGGCGCGCTGATGGCGGCGGTCGAGGCGGGCAAGATCCGCGCGATCGGGCTGTCCAACGAAAGCGCATGGGGCACGACGCGCTGGGTCGATGTCGCGGACCGCATGGGTGCGCCGCGCATGGTTGCGATCCAGAACGAATATTCGCTGCTCGACCGCAAATTCGACACCGATCTGGCCGAGGCCGCGGTCAACGAAGGCGTGACGCTTTTGGCTTATTCACCGCTGGCGGCAGGGCTGTTGTCGGGCAAATACCAGAACGGCGAGCGCCCCGCAGGCAGCCGCGCGGCGGTCGATGTCGAATTCGGCGGCGCGGGCGATCTGAGCGGACGTATCACCGCGCATTCGCTGGCGGCGGTTGCGGCATATCAGGCGCTTGCGGCCGAGCTGGGTCTTGATTTGGTGCAGATGGCGATTGCCTTCACCCGTCAGCGGCCCTTCCGCTGCATTCCGATCATCGGCGCGACCAATGTCGGCCAGCTTGACCACCTTCTGGCCGGGTTGAACCTCGTGCTGAGTGATGATCAGCTTGCGCGGATCGAGGCGCTCCACCGTGCGCATCCGATGACCTATTGAAACCGGCTGCCGGCCCGACGCCACGTCGGGCTTGGCGCAGGCGGGCGGCCTTTGCAAGCTGCCCGCGACATGACGAAACGAGGAGACGTCGATGCTGCCCCCGATCCTGAAGAACCTGCGCATTCCGGTCATCGGTTCCCCGATGTTCATCCTGTCTGGACCAGAGCTGGTCATCGCCCAGTGCAAAGCGGGAATCGTCGGCAGTTTTCCCGCCCTGAACGCCCGCGAGAAGGACGGCGAGCCGGTGCTTCTCGACCTCTGGCTGACCCGGATCAGCGAAGAGCTCGACCGCCACAACCAGGCCAATCCCGACCACCCCGCCGCGCCTTTTGCGGTCAACCAGATCGTCCACCGCTCGAATGCGCGGCTGGAGCGGGATCTCGAGATCTGCCATCGCCACAAGGTTCCGATCTGGATCACCAGCCTTGGCGCGCGCCCCGAGGTCAACGAGGTTGCCCATGATTGCGGCGGGATCGTGCTCCACGACATCATCAACAATACC
Organism: Paracoccus cavernae; assembly: GCA_030410095.1. Lineage (GTDB taxonomy): Bacteria > Pseudomonadota > Alphaproteobacteria > Rhodobacterales > Rhodobacteraceae > Paracoccus > Paracoccus cavernae. The sequence continues at coordinate 2,694,360 of JAUFRC010000001.1, read as the reverse complement.
TTCGCGAAAAAGGCGATCGAGAAGGGTGCCGACGGTCTGATCGCGGTTGCCGCCGGTGCGGGCGGCCATGCGGGGCCGCAATCGCCCTTCGCGCTGGTGCAGGAAATCCGCGCATGGTTCGACGGGCCGCTGCTGCTGTCGGGCTCGATCGCGACAGGCCGCGCTGTGCTGGCGGCGCAGGCGATGGGCGCGGATCTAGCCTATATCGGCAGCCCCTTTATCGCGGCAACGGAATCGCGCGCACAGCCCGAGTACAAGCAGATGGTCGTCGATTGCGGGGCCGAGGATATCGTGACCTCCTCGACCTTCACCGGCATTTCGGGGAACTATCTCGCACCCTCGATCCGCAATGCGGGCTGGATCCCGCGGCGTTGCCGCCTGCGGATCCGTCGAAGATGGATTTCGGCACCGAGACCAGCGGCGAGCCGAAAAAGGCCAAGGCGTGGAGCCAGATCTGGGGCTGCGGCCAAGGGATCGGCGCGGTCCATGCGGTCGAGCCTGCGGGCGCGATCGTCGACCGGCTGGCAAGCGAATATGCTGCCGCCAAGGCCGCTGTCGCCGCGCTTTAAGGCGCGGCGGTGCTGTCTTCGGGTATCACCAGCTTGGCCAGCTCGGCACGGTAATGTGGTGGCGCGGGGCGCGGTTTATGCGTGTCCGGCGCCACGAAAACCATGGTGAAATCGGCCTGCGCGGCGGCGAGATCCTCGCCCGCGCGAAACATCCCCAAGGTCAGCTTGAACGAGCTGTTGCCCATATGGGTGACGCGCATCCCGATCTCGACGATATCGGGATAGCTGACCTCGCGCAGATAAGAACACGAGGCCTCGGCCACCACGGGGATAGGCTCGGGGCCGTTTTGGGCCAGCATCCCGCGCGCCATCAACCAGTTGTTCATCGCATTGTCGAACAGCTCGAAATAGGCGACGTTATACAAATGCCCGAACTGGTCGTTGTCGTTCCAGCGCGTCTGGTGGCTGTTGAAGGCCGCGAAGGCGTTGCGCGGCAGAGGCTTTGCGCGCGGCATCAGAGCGCCTCCAACGCGTAATCCTCCGAGAGGGCCAGAAGATCGCCAAGCGCCACGCCGGGGCGATCCGCTGGGGCGCAAGGCGCATGGCGCGGCGCGGAATGTCGGTCGCCATCGCCAAAGCATAGCCGAGCGGCAGGCCGGTGTTCTGGTGCAGCCGCAAGACGCAATCGAGCAGGCTGACATGCGCACCGGCGAGATTGCCGTTGGCATTTACCAGACGGCCGCCCTCGACATGGATCTCTTTGCCGTAAAGCGTGAAATGGTCCGGCCCGCCCACCGTCGGCATGGCGTCCGAGACGAGGAAGCTGCGGTCGGCACGCGGCCGCGCGGCAAGGGCCACGCGCAGGGCGTCCCATTCGACATGGATGCCGTCGGCGATCATGCCGACAAAGCAATCCGACAGGATCGCCGCCGCGATAATGCCGGGGGCACGCGATTCCATTTGCGGCATGGCATTGTAAAGATGGGTGAACATGCTGACGCCGTTCTTGATCCCCTCGCGCGCCTCGGCGGCGGTGGCCATGCTGTGACCGGCGGACAGCACGACCCCCATCGCAGCCGCTTCGCGCATCGGGGCGGGGTCGTTGACCTCGGGGCGAGGGTCAGCAGGACGGGAATATCCGCGTCGCGCAGCCGCCGCAGCACGGCCAAGGTGCGCGCGTCGAGGGGCCGGATATGCGCGGGATCATGGGTGCCTTTGCGCGCGGGCGCGATATGGGGCCCCTCGATATGGATGCCCAGAAGTCCGGCCTCGCCCTTGGTCGAGATGACGGCATCGGCTGCCTGTTCCATGACCTCGGCGGCATCGGTGATCAGCGTCGGCAGGATCGCCGCCGTCCCGACCGACAGATGCGCGGCACGGATCGCGCGCAGCCCTTCGGGCGTCGGAGAGGTGTTCAGCAGCACGCCCCCGCCGCCGTTGACCTGCAGGTCGGTCAGGCCCGGCGCCAGCACCTTGAGGTGACGCTCCGCCTTTTCGCCGGCTTTCAGCGGGCGCAAAGCGGTGACTGTCCTGCCGTCGGTTTCGATCGCGAAATTCGGCAGCAGCGCGCCTTCGAGATAGGTGAGTTCGGCGGAAATCAGCATCTATGTGACCTTGTTCGGCCCACCTGTCCCGAAGGCTCGGGGTCAGGCGGGGTCTACAACCTTTCCAGGGTTCATCAGATTGTGCGGATCGAGAGCCGCTTTGATCTGACGCATCAGCGCCAGTTTGACCGGATCGGCCTCGGCGTCCAGCAAATGTCGCCGTTTGGTGCCGACGCCGTGCTCGGCAGAGAAAGAGCCGCCGCGCGCGACCAGCCCCGCCATGAGGATCTGCTCGATCTGCGCCATCAGCTCGGGCGGGATATCGGCCGCGGCGCGCGGGATCATGACATGGAGATTGCCGTCGCCGACATGGCCGAAAATCAGCGGCACCAGATCGAGCGCCTCCAGCGCGAGGCGGATGCGTTCGGCATAGGCCGGAAGCTCGGAAATCGGCATGGAGACGTCAAAGCTCGGCGCGCCGGGGTTCTGGCGGTCGACGATGCGGGTATCCTCGCGCAGGGTCCAGATCGCCTCGGCCTGCGACAGGCTTTGCGCCAGAACGCCGGTCGCATCGGGGAATTGCTCGATCACCGCTTCAAAAACCGCGCCTGCCGCATCCTCGGCCCCCTCGCCGCCCTCGAATTCGAGGATGAAATGCAAAGGCGCATCCATGTCGTAATCGGGCGCGGACCAGTTTTTGTCCTTGGTGCCGAAGTCGAAGAAGTTCTTCCACATCGCCTCGGAGGCCCGCAGACGGCCGGTCTGGCGCGCAATGCGCATGGTTTCGAGCATCGCCTCGCCCGAGGGTAGCGACAGCATCATCACCGGCCCCTGCGGCTGCAAAGGCGCAAGGCGCAGGACGGCGCGGGTTACGATGCCGAGCGTGCCCTCGGCCCCGATGAACAGGTGCTTGAGGTCGTAGCCCGCCGAAACCTTCAGCACCTGCGACAGGTCGGACATGATGCGGCCGTCAGGCAGAACCGCCTCGAGGCCGAGAATGCGGTGGCGCATGACGCCGTGACGATGGGCCTCGAGCCCGCCGGCATTGGTGGCGATCATGCCGCCGACGGTCGCTGTTCCACGTGAAGGCAGGTCGATCCCCGGCCCGAGCCCGTGTTCGCGCGCGGCGTCCTGCACCGTGCCGATAGTCACGCCCGCACCGACGATGGCAGTTCCCGCGACGGGATCAAGCGCCTCGATCCGGTTCAGGCGCTGGGTCGACACGATCACCTGCGCTGCGGTCGTGGCCCCGCCGCCGACCAGTCCCGTGCGACCGCCATGGGCCACGATCGACACGCCGGCTGCCGCGCAGGCCCTGACCACGGCCGCAACCTCGGCGGTATCGGCAGGCGACACCATGAGGTCGGCACCGGTATTGGCGGCATATTCACCCGGATCGGTCAGCCGCACCTCGTCGCCCTGACGCAGATTGCCTGCCCCGACGATTGCACTGATTTCCTTGGCCAATTCGGCGGTTTTCGCGTCCATTCCTGCCCCTGAGGTCCTTTTCGGCGCAGATTATGACCGGCACGGCGTGGCGACAACGCAATTCGCCCTGCCTCGATCCAAATGCTGAAAGCGCAAGAAAAGGGACGGTGCGGGAACAAACCCGACCGCCCTGAGGTCATGCCTTTAGGTCGATGCCGCCGGACCGCGCGGGCCCGGAGCCTGCGGTCAGAGAACCTCGAGCCCTTCGGTCGAGGCGAAGAACATCGCCTGGCTCACGGCCGAACGCACCTGTTCCTCGGAATAGGGTTTCGAGATCAAGAAAGCCGGTTCGGGGCGGTCGCCGGTCAGAAGGCGCTCGGGGAAGGCGGTGATGAAGATCACCGGAATATTGCCGAGGCTCGCCATCAGCTCGTTGACGGCCTCGATCCCCGAGGAGCCGTCGGCCAGCTGGATATCGGCAAGGATCAGGTCGGGACGCTTCTGCGCGGCCAGCTCGATCGCCGCGCTATGGGTGCGGGCGATGCCGGTGACCTCGTGACCCATGGTCTGGGCGATGCCCTTGAGATCCATCGCGATGATGGTCTCGTCCTCGATCACCATGACCTTGCCGGCAATGGCGCGGCCCATTTCGGTCAGCGCGATCTGGACCAGCTCTTCGGCTTCGGCCTGGGAGGTGTTCATGATATGCGCGATCTGGTCGTAGCGCATGCTTTCGATCGTGCGCAAAAGCAGGGCTTCGCGCGAATTCGGGGTCAGGCCGCTAAGCCGGTCCTGTGTCTTGGACTCGCGCGATGCTGTATCGGCGCTATCGACCGGCTGGCCCGAGCTTTGCCAGATGGCGTGAAAGGCGCGGAACAGGCCGACGCGGGCATCGTCTCCGCGCATCAGCTCGCGGTCGGCAAGGATCGCCTCAAGCGTGGCGGCCGCGTAATTGTCGCCGGCGGTCTGGTTGCCGGTCAGGGCCCGGGCATAACGACGCAAGTAAGGCAGTTCGCGTCCGATAGCTTGTGCAAGGTCAGCAGCAGGCATGTCGTCCTCATTTTTTTGGCCCCACACCGGAACCGTTATGTATAGTTAGCCGTTACAGCTTCTGCGCACAAGATTCCTGGGACCAACAATATGAACATCAAGCGTGAAGAACGCAAACGGGTAGAATTGGAAAAGCAGATCGACGAGAATCTCAAGCGCGTCTACGACGAGGCCACGGTCCAGCAGATCCCCGACAGATTTCTCAATCTTCTCGAGCAATTGCGTGCTCAGGAATGATCGATGTTCAATCGGGCCACTGTTGAGGAACGGCAGATGACGGAAGTTCACGGCGACCCGCGCGACGAATTGGTCGATCACCTGCCCGCATTGCGCGCATTCGCACTTTCCTTGACGCGGGACGGTTCCTCCGCCGACGATCTGGTTCAGGACACGATCGTCAAAGCTTGGACCCATATCGACAAGTTTCAGGCGGGGACCAATCTGCGCGCCTGGCTGTTCACCATTTTGCGGAACACGTTTTATTCCGCCCGCCGGAAAGTCCGGCGCGAGGTCAGTGATACCGACGGGATCTATGCTGCGCAGCTTTCGACCCGCCCCGACCACGACGGCCGACTGGCACTTGGCGATTTTAGGAAAGCATTTGAACGACTTCCCGACGAGCAAAGGGAGGCACTCATCCTTGTCGGAGCCTCCGGATTCTCGTATGAGGAGGCTGCAAGCATGACGGGAGTTGCCGTCGGAACGGTCAAGTCACGCGCGATCGTGGCCGCCGCCGTCTCGCGGAATTGCTGCATATGGAAGAGGGTGAAGAGCTGGATATGACGGATCGCGCGACTCTTGCTGTAATGGCACAAAACGGCCCAGTGTTGCGCTAAGGTCAGCGCGTGCTGCAGCGGATTCTTGACCGACTGAACTTTACCAAAGGTCTGGGCTTCCGGTTGGGCAGCCTGTTGACTGTGGCCATCCTGCCGATTGGCCTGATTTCGGTCATCCAGACCCTCCATCTGTCCCGCGAATACGAACGCTCGGCCGAAATCGCGCTTTTGGGCCGGACCTCGGCCGCCGCCGCGGGCGAGCGGGCGCTGCTTCAAGGGGCGCTCGGCAGTGCCGATGCGCTCGGGCCGGCGGTTCTCGAAACGATGGACAATCCCGCCGCCTGCTCCGAGATCATGGCGCGGTTCATCGACAGCACCGCGATCTTTGCCTATGCCGGTTTCACCAATCTCGACGGCAGATCGGATTGCTCGTCGATCGGCGGCTCCTACGACATGTCGGCGACGCAGGAATTTCAGGAATTCGTCAGCAATCCCGGCACGATGATCACCTCGAGCGAGCATGATCCCATCACCGGCGGGCTGGTTGTCACCGTGGCGCAGCCCCTGTTTCGCGGCAACGAGCTGCTCGGCTATATCGCGGTCGCCATGTCGCGCGACCTGCTCCGCTCCAGCCATGTCGCGAGCTACGGCACCGACGGTGCGCGCATCCTGACCTTCAACAATCTCGGCCAGATCCTGTCGATCGACAGCGATTCCGAAGACGACTATCTCCAGATTCTGCCCGAGGGAAAATCCCTGCCATCGCTTCTGTCGCGCAGTGAAACCACCTTCCGCGCGACCGCCAACAGCGGCGAGAACCGCGTCTTCAGCGTGGTGCCGGTGGTGCCGGGGCTGGTCTATGCGCTCGGCAGCTGGAACCGTGTGCAGTCGGGGATCGCGGGGATCGATCTGACGCGGCTTGCCGCGATGGTCCTGCCGATTGTCTTGTGGCTGGTCTCTCTGGCGGTGGCCTATTTCGCGGTCTACCGGCTTGTCCTGCGCCATATCCGCGAGCTGCGCGGGCAGATGCGGCGCTTTGCGATCGGTGACCGCTCGACCCCGCCGCTGGTCTTGCGTAGCGCGCCTGCCGAAATCGCGGATGTGAGCCAGACCTTCCACAACATGGCGCGGATCCTCATTCGCGACGAGGTGGCTTTGGCCGATGCGGTTCAGGAAAAACCGTGCTTTTGAAGGAAGTTCATCACCGCGTGAAGAACAACCTCCAGCTCATTGCCTCGATCATCAACATGCAGAGCCGGTTGATCGATCATGATCAGGCGCGCCGCGTGTTGCGCTCGGTTCAGGACCGTGTCGCCTCGCTCGCCACGATCTACCGCAATCTCTATCAGGCCGAGCATCTCGATGCGGTCGAGGCCGACCGGCTGATTTCCGACATCATCAACCAGATGGTGAATGCATCGGTCGAACCGGGTCAGGGGCTGCGGGTGGAAACGCGGCTCGATCCCCTGACGCTCCTTCCCGATCAGGCGGTTCCTCTGTCGCTGCTGACGACCGAAGCCTTCACCAATGCGATCAAATACGCCGGCCAGTGTCAGGGCGAGAATGCGCCTTGGGTGCGGGTCAAGCTGATCGCCGACGAGAAACCCGGTTGGGCCACGATCGAGGTCGCGAACTCCACCGCGCCCGGCTATCACGCCCGTCCCGGCAGCACCGGCCTCGGCAGCCAGCTGATCGAGGCTTTTGCCATGCAGCTCAACGGCGAAGCGGCGGTGGAAAAGGATGATTGCAGCTATTGCCTGCGGCTCCAGTTCCGCGTCGATCAGGTCCCGACCCGCAGCGCCGAGGGCGATATGAAAAGCGTGGTGCTGACCTCGGCGGCACGTCCGGGCTCGCGCCACTAGGGCGTCAGGCGGCTGGGCCCTCGTTCTGCTGCCCGACCGGATCGCGGTTTTCGCGGGCGCGGCGGATCTTGGCGACCCGACGGCGGCGCGACATTTCGACATTGATCAGCGCGCCGAGCATGACCGAGAACCCGCCCAGATAGAACCACATCAGCAGCGCCACCACCGCCCCGATAGAGCCGTAGATGCGGTTGTAGCTGTTGAAGCTGCTCAGATAGGCCGAGAAGCCGTAGGATGCCGCCGCCCAAAGCAAAGCGGCGATCAGCGCCCCCAGGTGTAGATCGGCGTTCTAGGCCGCGAGACGTTGGGGCCGTAACGGTAAAGAATGCCGATTGCCGTCAGCACGATCAGGAACATTGCAGCAAAAGGTACCGTCGAATTGAGCCAGCTTTGCAGTGGTCCGACCGTCAGAAAGCTGATTGCCAGCGGCCCGATCACGATGGTCGCCAGCCCCAAAAGCACCACGCCGACCAATGCCAAAGTCAGCACATAGGCCAGAATGAAGCCGAAAATGGTCGAATGCGAGCGCACGCCATAGGCGGCGTTCAGCCCGCGTACCAAGGCATCCACCCCCGCCCGAGCCGAGATCGTCGCGATCATGAAGGAGATCGCCGTCGTCCAGCCCAGCTGTGTGCGTCCGCCGGCGATCAGTTCTTCGACCTGTTTGTGCAGGATTTCTGCCGCGCCCGCCGGAATGAATTCGTCGCCGAGATGGGTATATTGCTCGATCACCTCTGGGTCGTACCACAGCCCCCAGAGCGAAAAGATCGCCGTCAGGCCCGGAAAGACCGCGAACATGGCGTAAAAGGCCACGCCTGCCGCGATCAGGCCCATGTGTATCTTGTCCATCCGCTCGAAGATACCAAGGATGAAGGACCAAAGATTGCGCATCAACATTCCTTCAATCGGTACCGGACGCGGGCGTTTCTCGTGCTGTTCCGGATCAGAATCCGTGCGAATTCCGGTCTTGGCAAGCCTGCCTGCCGCGGCAGCGGCGCAGCGTCACGAGCCGGAGCCCGTGCCGCCATAGCGCAGCCAGACCGCCTTGTCGCCCAGTTTGGCGACGAATGCGGCATGGGCTTCGGCCTCGGCCTCGGTCAGGCGCGGGGCAAGGGCTTGGGCGCGCGGCGCGCGGCCCGCTGTTGCCCTGCCCGCCCGCGTTGCTGTCGCCGGTCCGGACGGTTTCCAGCACCAGACCCGGCTGGCGGCCGCCCAGCAGCGACAGATAGACCTCGGCCAGCAATTCGCTGTCGAGAAGTGCGCCGTGCAGCGTGCGGTTCGAGTTGTCGATGCGGTAGCGCCGGCACAAGGCGTCCAGCGTGTTCTGCGCCCCGGAAATTTGCGCCGCGCCATTTCCAGCGTATCGGTGGCACGCGCCATCGGCAGGGTGCTGCGGCCGAGCTTTCGCAACTCGGCATTGAGGAATTTCATGTCGAAGGGCGCGTTATGGATGACCAATTGGCCGTCGTCGCCGATGAATTCCTCGAAATCCTGCGCGATTTCCGCGAATTTCGGCTTGTCCTTCAGGAAGTCGTCGCCCAGCCCGTGAACGTCGAAGGCCTCTTGGGGCATCGAGCGTTCGGGGTTGATGTAGACGTGGAACGTCCGCCCCGTCGGAAGGTGGTTATGCAGCTCGATCGCGCCGATCTCGACGATCCGGTCGCCGGTTTCGGGGTCGAAGCCCGTGGTTTCGGTATCGAGGACGATCTCACGCATGGGGCTTTTCTGCCATGATTTCCGCGAGAATGTCCATGATGGTCGCCTCTGCCCCCTCGAGGGTCAGCGCGGGGATGATCCAGCTTGCACGGCGCCGCTTTTCCGCATCGGGCATCTGCCGCGAAAGAATGAATTCCAGCGTGTCGGCTGTCATGCCCGGCCGTGCGAGGACGCGGGCTCGCTGGACCTCTTCGGGGGCCGAGACGACCGCGACCCCGTCCATCTCCTGCTCCAGCCCGTTCTCGAAAAGCAGCGGAATGTCGAGGACGACTACAGGCGCATCGCGATTGGCCGCGACGAAGGCGTTGCGGTCTGCCGCGACCAACGGGTGAACGATTGCCTCGAGCCGTTGCAGTGCGGCGGGATTCTGCGCCAGAAGTCCCTTGAGCGCCTGACGGTCGATCCCGCCATCCGTCCCGCGCGCAGCAGGGAATTCGGCGGTGACGGGACCGACCGCGGCCCCGTTTGGCGCGTAAATCTGGTGAACTGCGGCATCAGCGTCCCAAACGGGATGGCCAAGCTTGCGGAAGATCCCCGAGGCGGTGGATTTCCCCATGCCGATGCTGCCGGTCAGGCCGAGACGGAAGCTCATGCGAGAACCGCCGCCCGCAGCTCCTCGTCGACTTCAGGCTTGTGGCCGAACCAGCGCTCGAAACCGGGCGCGGCCTGATGGAGCAGCATGCCAAGGCCGTCGACCGTGCGGCAGCCACGCTCGCGCGCCTCGATCAGGAAGGGGTGTCGAGCGGCGTATAGACCAGATCTGTCGCCAGCGCCGTTGCGGGCAAAGCATCCAGCGGTACACGCAAAGCCGCCTTGCCGTCCATCCCCAGCGAGGTCGCATTGACCGCCGTTCCCACGCCTTCGAGCATGTTCCCGACCTGACCCCAGTCGTAAACCACGACGCGGGCGCCAAATTCGTTGCGGATCTGTTCGGCGCGCAGGCGGGTGCGGTTGGCGATGCGCAACTCCGGCACGCCCGCATCGAGAAGCGAGGCAACCACGGCCCGTGCCGCCCCGCCCGCGCCGATGACCGCGGCGGTGGCGCGTTCGGGGTGCCAGTCGGGGGCATTCTGGCGCAGGTTCGCAATGAAGCCGTAGCCGTCGGTATTATCGGCATGGATTTTGCCGTCGGGCCGGAAGATCAGCGTATTCGCCGCGCCGATCAGCGCTGCGCGGTCGGTGACGACATCGGCGAGGGCCAGCACGGCCTCTTTGTGCGGGATGGTGACATTGACGCCGACAAAGCCCGCTTTTGGCAGGACGCGCAGGGCCTCGGCCAGATGTTCGGGGCGGATGGCCAGCGGCACATAATGGCCCTTGATCCCGTAGCGCTTCAGCCAATGGCCGTGCAGCAGCGGCGAACGCGAATGGGCGACGGGCCAGCCGATAACGCCGGCCAGCGGGATTTGCGGGATTTCGGGGTCAGGGTGTCAGACATGGCAGCCGGGCAGCTTCAAACTCTTGGGTTGCGACAGGGGCGCCGCCCCAAAGGGCGACGGATCAGCCGTTCATGACCTCCGGCAGGCCGCCTTCGGCGACAAGATCGGTGAGGGTCAGGGACTCGATCAGCAACAGATAGGACCAGAAAACCTGCCCGAACATCTTGCGCAACCGGCATGCCGCCTCGTCGGGGCAATCCTCGCAGCGCTGGTAGGAGCGGCGCGAGAGGCAGGGAAGCGGCGCGATCGGCCCGTCGACCTGGCGGAGCAGCTCGCCAATCGAGATATCGTCGGGCTTTTTGATCAGCACATATCCGCCCGCACGGCCCCGCTTGGAGCCGACATAGCCCGCGTTGCGCAGTTCGAGCATGATATGCTCCAGAAAACGCTTGGGCGCACCCGAGCGCTGAGCGATTTCTTCAATCGTCAGGGCATGCCCGCCGGCAGCAGTTTCATCCGCCAGTTCGATCAGGGCTTTGATGGCATATTTCGTTTTCTGAGAGATCATATCCGAATGCTTAGACAGCCCCCGATAAGGTTGCAATGAATTCGAGCCAAACCCGCCCGATTTGCCCGAGATAGTGGTGCTTTTGTCGAACCGACACCCCGTCAGAGAAAAATTGCCTATGAAATTCGGGAACTCTCGCATCCGCGACATGCGTTTGACACAGTAACGGGGCAAATCTTGCATCGCGACAGTCGGGAGATGGCAATGCGTGTAGCGGTATTGGGCGGAGATGGATTTGTCGGTTGGCCAACGGCCCTGCATTTATCGGATCAGGGGCACGAGGTTCATATCGTCGACAACCTCTCGCGCCGTTGGATCGACACGGAACTGGGCGTGCAATCGCTGACGCCGATGGATTCCATTCAGGAGCGCTGCCGGATCTGGCATCAGGAAACGGGGAAACGCATCCATTTCCACCTCCTGAACCTTGCGACCGAATACGAGCGGCTCAAGGGGTGGCTGGCCGAGACCAAGCCTGATGCGGTGATCCATTTCGCCGAACAGCGCGCCGCGCCCTATTCGATGAAGACCGATCGCCACAAGGTCTATACGGTCAACAACAACACCAATGCGACGCATAACCTGTTGGCGGCTTTGGTGGAAACCGGCATCGACGCGCATCTGGTGCATTTGGGCACGATGGGGGTCTACGGCTATTCCTCGGTCGGCGCGCCCATCCCCGAAGGCTATCTCGATGTCGAGATCGACACGCCCACCGGCAAGCGCGGGCAGCAGATCCTTTATCCGACGCGGCCCGGCTCGATCTATCACATGACCAAATCGCTCGATCAGATCCTGTTCCAGTTCTATGCGCAAAACGACGGGTTGCGCATTACCGACCTGCATCAGGGCATCGTCTGGGGCACGCATACCGACCAGACCCGCCGGCACGAACAGCTGGTCAACCGTTTCGACTATGACGGCGATTACGGCACGGTGCTGAACCGCTTCCTCATTCAGGCGGCGATCGGCTATCCGTTGACGGTCCACGGCACGGGCGGGCAGACCCGCGCCTTCATCCATATTCAGGATTCCGTGCGCTGTATCGAGCTGGCGCTCAAGGATGCGCCGCAGGCCGGAGATCGCGTCAAGATCTTCAACCAGATGACCGAAACCCACCGCGTCCGCGATCTGGCCGAGCTGGTGGCGAAACAGACCGGCGCGACGGTGGCCTATCTGCCCAACCCGCGCAAAGAGGCCGAGGAAAACGACCTTCTGGTGAAGAACGACCAGTTCCTCGCGCTGGGGCTCAAGCCGATCACCTTGGCCGAGGGGCTTTTGAGCGAAGTGGTCGAGGTTGCCCGCAAATATGCCCATCGCATCGACCGCTCGCGCGTGCCGGCCGTCAGCGCATGGACCAAGGATCTCGCGGCACGGGTCGACCACGACCCCGAGGGCAAAAGGCTGCGCTCGGTCTCATGAGCGATCCGGTCCGCGAAGGCATAGCGGCAGAGGGCAAGGCGCGGTCCGACCGCGCCTTTGTCACGCTTGCGACCAATCCCGATTACGTCACCGGCGCCGCGGCGCTGCTGCGCTCGATCCGGCGAACGGGGACAACCGCCGATCTGGTGGTGATGTATACCGAGCTGCCTGCGGAATCGCTCCAAAGCCTGCGCGATCTGGGTGCGCGGCTGGTCAGGGTCGATCTGCTGCCCACAAGCGCCGCGTTCAACGCGACCCATGCCCGCGACGCGCTCCATGCCCGCGCGGCCTTTACCAAGGGCGACAAGCCGCCCTTCCACACACCTTTGGACAATTTCGCCAAGCTGCGGCTGTGGCAGCTCGATTATGCGCGGGTGGTCTTCATCGATGCCGATGCGATCGTCCTGCAAAACATCGATCGGCTTTTCGAATACCCCGAGTTCTCGGCCGCACCGAATGTATACGAGAGCCTTGCCGACTTCCACCGCCTGAACTCCGGCGTCTTCACCGCGCGGCCTTCACGGGACACCTTCGCCGATATGCTCGCCCGTCTCGACCAGCCCGGCGTCTTCTGGCGGCGCACGGACCAGAGCTTTCTCGAAAGCTATTTTCCCGATTGGCACGGGCTGCCGGTTTTCGACAACATGCTGCAATATGTCTGGCTGAACCTGCCCGAGCTCTGGCGCTGGCAGAATATCCGCGTGCTGCATTTCCAATATGAAAAGCCGTGGCAGGATCATGCAAAAGCCGAAAGGCTGCGGGTGCTGATCGACCTGTGGCGCGCTCATGCCGGCGACGGGCCGGTGCCCGATTTGGCCGAACTGCCGTCGCCTCCGGCTTGGGGCCGTTCCGTCCCGTAAGGATGCGTGTCATGAAGGGGCGGCAGGGGGAAACGGCAGCATGAAAATTGTGATCACAGGGGCCAAGGGGCTGGTCGGCGGTGCGATCGCACAAGCGGCCGAGGCTGCGGGACATGCGGTCACGCGCTTGTCGCGGCCCGATTACCATCTGGGCGACCGACCCGATCTGCGCGGGCATGACGCGCTGATCCATGCCGCCTTCAGCCATGTGCCCGGCCGCTATCGCGGTGGCGAGGGCGATGACCCGCAGGGCTTTCTGCGCGACAACCTCGAGGGCTCGGTCGCCCTGTTCGAGGCCGCGCGCGAAAGCGGCGTGGGGCAGGTCCTGTTCCTGTCCTCGCGTGCCGTACATGACGGCCACCCCGAGGGAGCCCTCTGCCCGACGATCTCCCCTGCGCCGGTCAATCTTTACGGCGAGGTCAAAGCCCGTGCAGAGGCCGCTCTGGCCGCGATGGCCACGCCCGCCTTCCGCACCGCGAGCCTGCGTCCGACCGGCGTTTTCGCTGCCTCCGAGCCGCAGAAATGGGCGGGGCTGATCCGCGATTTTCTGGCGGGAAAGCGTGTCCCTTCCCGCGTCGCGACCGAGGTTCACGCCGCGGATCTGGCGCAGGCCGCGCTGGTTGCGCTGGCCGATCCCGATTTCGGCGGGAGCTATAACGTCAGCGATCTGGTGCTCGACCATTACGAGCTCCTCGCGGGGATCGCGGCCCTGACCGGCACGGCCTCGCGCCCGCCGCTGCGTGCCGATCCTACCACTCTGCGCATCCCGATCTGCGCGCGGCTGCGGGCTTTGGGCTGGGAGCCGCAGGGCTGGAACATCTCCACGCGGATCTGCCGAAAATTCTGGCACAAAGCATCGCCTCCGCGCCGGGTCCGGCGTGATCTTGCCGGTTTCCCAAGCTTTGCGTTGTTGATCGGTCCCGCCTGCGCCAAAATTGCGCAAAAATATAAACAGCTCGGGGCAGATCATGCGGTTTTTCTTCCTACTCGGCGCGCTTTGGTTCGCGCTCATGGGTGGTTACTTTTTCGCATTCGGCACATCGGTCGTACCGGGATTGGCGCTTTTGCCCAAAGATGCGGGCATGGCCGCGATGCTGTCGATCAACGAGGCGGTCTCGAATGCCGAATATGCGGTGGGCTTTTGGGGCGCGGTGGTTTTTGCCGCTTTGGGGCTGATCATCGCGCTGGTCGGGCGGCCCTCGGGGCGCTTCGTGCTGGCTTTGGGCTGCGTGATCTATCTGCTCGGCGCGTTTTTGACGACGCTTTGGGGCGTGGCTCCGGCCAATCGCGGGCTGGCGGATCTGTCGCCGACCTCTCCGGCGGGGCTCGCGGCATGGACCAGCTACCAGCCGCATTGGCGGCTTTTGAACGATATCCGCACGATTTCCGCGCTGCTGGCAGGCTTCCTTGTGCTTTTGCCGCTGATCTGGGGCGGGCAACGCCGCTGAGGGGCTGATGACAAATCCGGCCCGCGCCCCTAAATAGCCGTCATGAGCATCGATTACGCCGATCTGGCCACCCGTATCCGCAGCCTGACACATGGCGAGACCGACGAGGTTTCGCTGATGGCGACGCTTGCCTGCGAAATCCACCACGCCGACGCACGCTTCAACTGGACCGGATTTTATCGCGTGACCGCGCCGGAACTGCTGAAGATCGGCCCCTATCAGGGCGGGCACGGCTGCCTTGTGATCCCGTTTTCGCGCGGGGTCTGCGGTGCGGCGGCCCGCACCGGCGAGATCCAGCTCGTGCCCGATGTCGATGCCTTTCCCGGCCATATCGCCTGCGCCTCCAGCACGCGTTCCGAACTGGTCATTCCGGTTTTCGGAGCGAACCGCCGCCTGATCGGCGTGCTGGATCTGGACAGCGATCTGCCGGATGCTTTTACTGCCGAGGATGCATCCCGCCTGACGGAGATCCTCGATGACACGTTCGGAGCCATTTGATTTCACCGGACGCTGCCTTTGCGGCAGTGTTGGTTTTTCGGGCCGTTTCCACCCCACCGACGCGCTGACCGCCTGCCATTGCGGCCAGTGCAGGATATGGTCGGGGCATTACTGGGCCTCGATCTCGGCGGTCGGTCTGGTCGTCGAGAGAGAGGGCGACCTGAAATGGTACCGCTCCTCGGAAGCCGCGATGCGCGGCTTTTGCGGCACCTGCGGCAGTTCGTTGTTCTGGCGCGAAGATCACGAGCCCGAGGGACGCATCGCCGTTTCTGCCGCCGTGGTCGAGGTCGCGGCGGGTGCGCTGGATCGAACCGCGCCGTTGAAGCTCGCGCGGCATATTTTCGTGGCCGACAAGGGCGACTACTACGACATTACCGACGGTCTGCCGCAGTTCCCGCAGGGCTAGGCCCGCCGCATTCGCGCCCGCCCGCCCCGCTTTGGTCTGGCCCAAAGGTCCGCGCCGCGCTACATCCGCCTTCTGCCGAGGCCTGCCCGTTGCGGCCTCCGGCGAAGAAAACCCCGCGCTTTTCCGTCATTCGGGGCGCCAAGACGAGCTTGATCCATGATCTGGGAAACCATCGCGAATATACCGCTCCAACAGATTCTGACCTTCATGGCCGGTGCCTTGGTGCTGAACCTCGCACCCGGTCAGGACGTGTTTTTCGCCAGCGCCTGCGGCATCCAAAGCGGGCCGAAAGCCGGTGTTCTGGCCGGTCTGGGCGTCGGCATGGGCGTGATCGTGCATCTGGTTCTGGCCACGGTCGGGCTTGGCGCTTTGGTCGCCGCCCATCCCGAGGCGATGACGGCGATCAAATATGCCGGCGCGGCCTATTTGCTGTGGCTGGCGTGGAAAAGCTGGAATGCGGGGCCGGTCGATCCTTCGGCGCAGGCGGCCTCCAAGCCGTGGAACATCATCCGGCGCGGGATGGTGTCGAACCTGCTCAACCCCAAGCCGGTGCTGTTTTTGCTGGCCTTTCTGCCTCAATTCACCCGCCCCGACTATGGTCCGGTCTGGCAGCAGATTTTCGGCCTCGGGCTGATGTTCGTCATCAGCGGCACGATCGTGACCATGGGTTACGGCGTGATCGCGGAGTCTTCGGGCAGGTGATCGGCAAAAGGCTGGGCATTGTCAACAAGATCGCCGCCGTGATGTTCGCGGGCCTTGCCGTGCGGCTGGTGGCGAAATGACCGCGCCCTATGTCTACAACCCGCCGATGGAGCCGCCGCGCATCCTCCATGCCGACCACGAGGTTCTGCTCGTCGACAAGCAATCGGGGCTTTTGACGGTTCCGGGCAAGGATGCCGACCGGCAGGACTGCCTGATCAACCGTCTGCGCGGGATCTATCCCGAGGTCCTGCTGGTCCACCGGCTGGATCAGGACACCTCCGGCGTCATGGTTTTCGCGCTGACGCCCCATGCGCAGCGCCATTTGGGGCTGCAATTCGAAAAGCGCCAGACCAAGAAGACCTATATCGCGCGCGTCCACGGCCGCCTGACGCCGGCGACGGGTCAGGTCGATCTGCCGCTGATCGTCGATTGGCCGAACCGGCCGCGCCAGATGGTCGATCACGAAAACGGCCGTCCCGCCCAGACCGACTGGCGTGTGATCAAGGCAAGCGATGCGGAAAGCCGTGTGCGCCTGTTGCCGATCACCGGCCGCAGCCACCAGCTGCGCGTCCATATGCTTTCGCTCGGCCATCCGATCCTTGGCGACCCGCTTTATGCCGAAGGGCCGGCGCGCGACGATCATCCGCGCCTGATGCTGCACGCGGAAACCCTGCGCTTCCGCCATCCCGACGGCGGCATTGCACAAAGCTTCAACGCGCCGGTCCCGTTCTAGGACCGGCTGCGGGTCGGCCGGATCAAAGGTTGAAAACGCGCGAGGGCTGGACTTCGCCGCCCATGTAATTGCCGATGCAGAGCGGACGGCCGTTGCGGCTGACCCAGACCTCGGTGCCGAAATCGGCATGACCCAGAACCTGACCGGGGTTGCCGTTGAGGATGCGGACCTCGCCCATTTCGGTGGCCTGCATCTGAGGCAACTCGGTCAGGGCGGCGCTGAGCGGCAGCAGCATCGCCTCGATCTCGGCCTGATTGGCGCGGTCAATCTTGTCGAAGGCGATACCGTTGGCCGCCTCGAAGGGGCCCGACCAGATGCGGCGAAGCTTGAGGACATGGCCAAGGCAACCCAGTTCGCGGCCCAGATCCCGCGCGATCGAGCGGACATAGCCGCCCTTGCCGCAGACCATGCGCAGATCGGCCTCGCCGTCGCGGGCTTCCAGCAGGTCAAGGCTCTCGACCCATAGCGGACGGGCGGCCAGCTCGACCACCTCGCCCTCGCGGGCCAGATCATAGGCGCGCTCTCCATCGACCTTGACGGCCGAGACGCGCGGCGGAACCTGCATGATATCGCCGACAAAACCGGCAAGCGCCGCGCGGATCGCATCGTCTTGGGGGCGGGCGTCGCTGGTGCGGATCACCTCGCCCGAGGCGTCGTCGGTCGAGGTCTCGGACCCCAGGTCACGGTGAAATCATAGCATTTCAGCGCTTCGGTCAGATAGGGCACGGTCTTGGTCGCCTCGCCCAAAGCCACCGCGAGAACGCCGGTCGCATCGGGGTCCAGCGTACCGGCATGTCCGGCTTTCTTGGCATCAAGCGCCCAACGCACCTTGCCCACAACATCGGTCGAGCCGACGCCTGCGGGCTTGTCGATGATCAACCAGCCCGAAATATCGCGACCCTTTTTGCGTGCCATTAGTCTTTTTGTCCTGTCAGGCCGATGATCGGCCCCATGCGGCGCCCGAAATCGGCGCGGTTGAGCGCGGGGGCATAAAGCCTGCTGATCGAGCCGTCAAAGTATAACGCATCGCGTGCGCCCAGCCCGTCGCGGAAAAGCCGCCCGAATTCGTGGAATGTGACCGCGCGGTCGGAAATCGCGAACCATGCCGTCTGCCCGTCCGGCGAGACGCCGACGCCGTTCCTGATATAGCGGCTGTCGCTGTCGGGCAGGAAACGCGGATGCAAAGCGCCGTCGATGACCAGCATCGGCCCCGATTGCGTGGCAAGGCGGCATTGCGGCTGGGCCTTGCCGAAGGCGCGGCTTTCGATCACCTGAAAGGGACGCGTGCCGCCCGTGCAGAAGACCCCGTTCGGCAGCATCCCGAAATTGCCGCGGCTGGCGGCGGTCACCAGCGGGCTTTGGTTGTACCGTCGGCCTGAAACAGCCCGACAGGCGTATAATCGGGGTGATACATCCCCGCATTCATCGCGAAAGCCAGATCCTCGCCCGCAGGCAAGGTGCCGCGCACGGCGCGGAAATCGCCCAAAACCGTCCCGTCGGGGCCGTTCAGCCACAATTTCAGCGCGGGCTCCTGCGCGGCCTCAAGCGTGCAGACGACATAACCCTGCCCGTCGAACTGGCGCTTTTCGCAGACCTCGGCCACGGCGGGCAGGGTCATGGCGATCAAAGCGCCAAGGGCAAGGCCGAGCCTGCGCTTGATTTCAAGCCTCATGGTCATCCGCGTCGTCATCATCGGGCGTATCGAGATCGCGGCGCACGCGCTCGTCCGCGAACAGGCGGCGGGTGTCGTCCATGCGGTCGAAAGTCTCGTCGAGGATGAAGCGCAGCTCGGGCGCATATTTCAGCGTCATCGCCTTGGCGATGTGGTGGCGCAGCTCGCGCTGGTTGCGGCGCAGCGCTTTCAGCGCATCCTCCGCCTCCAGACCGCCAAGCGGCATCACATAGACCGTCGCGACCTTGAGGTCGTTCGAGGTCACAACCTCGCCCACCGTGATCGAGTGGCGGTTGAGATCGGGGTCATGAACCTCGGCGCGCATGAGGACGTCCGAGAGCGTGCGGCGGATCAATTCGCCCACGCGCAGCTGGCGCTGCGTGGGTCCGGATCCTGAATGAGAGCGGTTCTGTGCCATGAACCCACATCTAGGGGTCGCGAGCCGCGCCGCAACGGGTTACAGAAGGGGCAAACAAAGAGGACGCCATGGAAAAGCCGGGAATTGTCGTCACGGGTGCATCGGGCCGGATGGGTCGGATGCTGATCAGCCAGATTCTGGCTTCGGACAAGATGAAGCTGGTGGGCACGATCGAGCGTTCGGGCAGCGAATGGGTCGGTCGCGATATCGGCGATCTGCTGGGCCGTGCGCCCTTGGGTATTGCCGTGACCGATGATGCCGTTGCCGCGATCGCCAAGGCGCAGGCGGTGATCGATTTCACCACCCCGAGGCGACCGTGGCTTTCGCCGAGCTGACCGCGCAGGCCCGCGCTGTCCATGTCATCGGCACGACCGGTCTTGCGCCCGAACATCTCGCCAAGATCAAGGCGGCCGCGCGCCATGCCCCGATCATCCGCGCCGGCAATATGAGCCTTGGCGTGAACCTTCTGACGGCTTTGGCCCGCAAGGTTGCCGCCGCTTTGGACGAGGATTGGGACATCGAGGTCGTCGAGGCCCATCACCGCCACAAGGTCGACGCGCCCTCTGGCACAGCCCTGATGCTGGGCGAGGCTGCCGCCGAAGGCCGCGGCAAGCCCTCGAAGAACTGCGCACCCCCGCCCGCGAAGGCATCACCGGCGCGCGGGAACGCGGGAGCATCGGCTTTTCCGCCATTCGCGGTGGCGATGTCGTGGGCGAGCATGACCTGATTTTCGCGGCAGACGGCGAGCGCGTCGTGCTGCGCCACCTTGCAACCGACCGCGGCATTTTCGCGCGCGGCGCGCTGAAAGCCGCGCTTTGGGGGCAGGACAAGGGGCCGGGCGAATACAATATGCTGGACGTGCTGGGCCTGTAGCGGGTGAACTCCAACTGGGTCGAAACAAATGAAGTCAATGACGTGGCAGGATCTATCCGGCATGTCATCCATAGTTTTCGACTTGCCCGTGAAGATCCATTGGCGTGGAAGTGGGTCCTATTGGCGTTGCATTCGGCGCTACAGGGCTCATGCGTATGTCACCTCACGACCTCCGCTGATCCTTTGGGGGCTCTCACCAAAAAAATGAAGAGGATTGGCGGGACTATCTTGATCGTTCGCTTTCTGATCACAGCTTGGTGCCTCCCGGAGTCTTTTTGATGCCCTTGCCTGAGCTTTTGAAGAAGGTGCGGACACCCTACTCGGCCGGAGATAGAAGCAGCGCTGAGGGCATCAAGATCAGCGATGCCGAGCTGAAGCGCCTGAGTATCCTCCACACGAAAGTTCGTAATCAGTTTGTTCATTTTGCACCGACTTTATGGTCGATTGAACTTTCGGGAACGAAGGAGCTATCGGCTTTGATCGTCAGGATCATCGAGGACATGCTGAAGATAGGTTGGGCGTTTAGGCATTTCGACGACTCACAACGTGAGGAGTTTCGGCAAAGTCTTCATGAGCTTTCTCAACTCGAATGGCCCGGCCCTTAGAACTGTGCGCTCGCCCTCGCAGCAACGGCATTAGCGGCATCAGTGGAGTTGCGGGCCCGAACTCCAGAGCTCGAACTACTAGAAGCCTCCAATAGAAAAGCCCGCCCGGTTTCCCGGGCGGGCTTTTTCGACACTCTCGCCGCCTTAGTTGAGGGCGAAGGTTTTCGGCGTGGCTCTGTACCAGTCGATGATCGCCTGACGCTCTTCCGGCTCCATGAAGGAGACGTTCGCGGGCGGCATCGCATTGGTCACGCCGGCCTGGATATAGATCTCACGCGCGGCGCGGGTGATGTCGTCGGGGGTCTCCAGAAAGACGCCCTTGGGCGCCATGTGGATTCCGTCGAACGAGGTCTCGCGGGCGTGGCACATCGAACAGCGGCCCATGACCGCTGCTGATGCTTCTTCCCAACCGGGCGTGTCGATCATCGCCTGTTGGGTGGCGGTCAGAGGGCGTGCCTCTGACTGCTCGATGGTTTCATGCATGGCCGGTGCGGTCGACAGCCACATCACAGCGATGAACAGCATCGTGGTCACGGCCCAGGTCCACCACAGCATGCCTTTGCCGGCGTGCATGGAGTTGAAGAAGTGACGGATGGTGACGCCCATCAGGAAGATCAGGGCCGCGATCAACCAGTTGTAATGCGATGCGAAAGCCAGCGGATAGTGGTTCGACAGCATCAGGAAGATGACCGGCAGCGTCAGGTAGTTGTTGTGGGTCGAACGCAGCTTGGCGATCTTGCCGTATTTCGGATCGGCGAGACGGCCTGCCTTGAGGTCGGCCACGACGATGCGCTGGTTCGGCATGATGATGAAGAACACGTTCGCGGTCATGATCGTGGCGGTGAACGCGCCCAGATGCAGCATGACGGCACGGCCGGTGAAGACTTCGTTATAGGCCCAGCCCATGACGACCAGCAGCACGAAGAGCAGCAGCATCAGCAGCGTCGGCTTTTCGCCGAGCGGCGATTTGCACAGGGTGTTGTAGACGATCCAGCCGATCGACAGCGAACCGGCCGAGATCAGGATCGCTTGCCAGGGCAGCAGCTCCATCTTGGCGGGATCGATCAGGAACAGCTCGGAACCGGCCCAATAGGTGACCATCAGGAGCGCGGCCCCGAGATCCAGGTCATGTAGCTTTCCCATTTGAACCAGATCAGGTGCTCGGGCATACGCTCGGGCGCCACAAGGTACTTCTGGATGTGGTAGAAGCCGCCCCCGTGGACCTGCCATTCTTCGCCATGCGCACCCACCGGCATGCCGGGGACTTTCCGCAGACCAAGGTCAAGCGCAACGAAATAGAATGACGAGCCGATCCAGGCGATGGCTGTGACGACATGGGTCCAGCGGATGGCAAAAGCCAGCCACTCCCAAATGATGGCAAACTCGCTCATGGTGTGATCTCTCCGAATTTAGGGGGACCCTAGTGCATGGCTTCGTAAGTTAATATATACGCAACTGCCGGTTCTATCTTAAACTACCATTGAAAATCCGCGCAAGTTGCCCTGCGCGGATTTGTGTCATTTGTTAGTTCCGTTTGTGCTGCAAGAAGCGGGCTTCACGGTTTAACCCGCCGGGAATGCAGCAAAACGCAGCACGAAGAGCGCGGCGATCAGCCAGGTTGCGGGATGCACTTCACGGGCGCGGCCGGTCAGAAGCTTGATCAGCGCATAGCTGATGAAGCCGAATGCCAAGCCGTTTGCGATAGAATAAGTGAAGGGCATCATGATCGCGGTGAGCACGGCGGGGGCGGATTCGGTAATGTTTTCCCAATCCACATCCGAGAATTCGCGCATCATCAGACCGGCCACGAACAGCAGCGCCGGAGCGGTTGCATAGGCCGGAACCGAGCCCGCCAGCGGCGAGAAGAACATCGCCGCGATGAAGAGCACGGCGACGGTGACGGCGGTCAGGCCGGTGCGGCCGCCCGCTGCCACGCCCGAGGCGCTTTCGACATAGGCCGTGGTCGAGGAAGTCCCGATCAGCGAGCCCGCGACGATCGCGGTCGAGTCGGCCATCAGCGCGCGGCTCAGGCCGGGGTTGTCCTGAATCGGGCCGTCCTTGAGCAGGCCCGCGCGTTTCGCCACACCGACCAGCGTGCCGGTGGCGTCGAAGATCTCGACCAGAACCAGCACCAGAACGACGTGGAACAGGCTTTCCAGCGCCGCCATCGCGCCACCGGTTTCCGAGCCTTTGCTGAGCGCGCCGAATACGTCGAGCTGCAGGAAGGTCGGCGCGATCGACGGCGGTGCCGAGAAGATGCCGCCGAACTGGTTAATGCCGATCACCATCGAGATGACGGTGACCAGAAGGATCCCGATCAGGATCGCCGCGCGCACCTTGAGCGCATGCAGCGCCGCAATCGCGAACAGGCCGATCAGCGCCAGAATGGCGGGGGCCGAGGTCATGTCGCCAAGGCCGACCAGCGTCGCGGGGTTCGCAACCACGATACCGGCGTTTTTCAGCGCGATCAGCCCGAGGAACATGCCGATACCGGCAGCCACCGCGCTGCGCATCGAATGGGGAATCCCTCGATCAGCCAGCGCCGCACGCCCGTAGCGGACAGGATCAGGAAGATCACGCCCGAAATCAGCACCATGCCGAGTGCTTGTTGCCAGGTGTAGCCGAGGCCCAGCACCACACCATAGGCGAAGAAGGCGTTCAGCCCCATGCCCGGCGCCATGCCGATCGGCCAGTTGGCCCACAGGCCCATGACCAGCGAACCCAGCGCCGCCGCGAGACAGGTCGCGACGAAAACCGCGCCGTGATCCATGCCGGCATCGGCGAGGATCATCGGGTTCACGAAGATGATATAGGCCATCGTCAGGAAGGTGGTGATACCCGCCACCACCTCGGTTCTGGCGTCTGTCCCGTTTTCCTTAAGCTTGAAGAAGTTTTCCATCCCTGCTCCTGCTTACGCATTTTGCTTATGCTGACATTTTGCCACGCACCCGTTATTCATACAACTTGTGACGGAGCGGGTTTTCTCGTTTCACATGAAACAGTTTCATTAAAATGACATATTATGCTTCTTTCGACTGTGCATAACGCTGATGAACGTCTGACCGCCGGCCTCGCGCGGGCCTTTGCGGCTGTGCTTCAGCCCGGAGACGTGCTCGCCTTGCGCGGGCAGGTCGGTGCCGGAAAACCCATTTCGCGCGCGCCTTCATCCGTGCCCGTCAGGGCGATGCGGCCGAAGACGTGCCCAGCCCGACCTTCACGCTGGTCCAGACCTATCCCGATCCGATGGGGACCGAGATCTGGCACGCCGATCTCTATCGTCTGGGCGATGTCGGCGAGCTGGTCGAACTTGGCCTCGACGAGGCGATGGAAGAGGCGATCACGCTGATCGAATGGCCCGAGAAGGGCGGCGATCTGCCCGGCGCGCTGACCGTGATGATCGAGCCCGAGCCCGAGGACCCCGATTTGCGCCGCATCACCTTCAACGGCGATCCGGTGCGCTGGGGTCTGGTCGGGCGCATCGTCACCATCGCGAAGCTGCTGCGCCGCGCGGGCTGGGACGAGGCGCGGATCGTGCCTCTGGCGGGCGACGCCTCGAGCCGGCGCTACTTCCGCCTCGAAGACCACGCCCATGCCGAACCCGCGCCGCAAGGCACGGCTGCAAGCGCGACGGGCCAGGCGGTCCTGATGGATGCCTCGCCGGGGTCATGCGGTCCCTATGTCGCGATGACGCAATGGCTTCAGGGCCGCGGTTTCCACGCGCCCGCAATCCTTGCGACCGACGAGCCGCAGGGGCTCTTGCTGCTCGAAGATCTCGGCGACGATCTGGTCGCCCGCGTTCTCGAAGAGCGGCCGGCGCTCGCTCCCGAAATCTATGCCCGCATGACGGAGCTTCTGGTCGAGATCCACCGCCACGAGCCGCCGGACCACCTGCTGCGCCTCGATGCCGACGAGCTGTCGCAACAGGTCGGGCTTTTCGCCGAATGGTATCCGGCAGCGGTCGGCGCGGCGGGCAAGGGCAGTGAGGTCGCGGCGCTGATGCGCGAGCTTCACGCAGAGCTGGCGGGCGGGGTGGACCCCGTGCTGGGGCTGCGCGATTTCCATGCGGAGAACCTCGTCTGGCTGGGTGATGCGCCGCTCGGGCTGCTGGACTTTCAGGATGCGGTCATCGTCCATCCGGCTTATGATCTGGTCTCGGGCCTGCAGGATGCGCGCCGCGACATCGACCCCGCGATCGAGGCGCGCGAGATCGCGCGCTATATCGCCGCCACCGGCCGCGACGAAGACGCCTTCCGCGCGGCCTATGCGCTTTGGCGCGCAGCGCAGCCTGCGGATCATGGGGATTTTCACGCGGCTCTGCATCCGCGACGCCAAGCCGCGCTATCTGGCTTTCATGCCGCGCGTCTGGGAGATGATCATGCGCAACCTCGCCCATCCGGCGCTTGCGCCCCTCGCCGCGGCGCTTGACGGCATCCCCGCGCCCACATCCGCGAATATCGAGAGGATCCGTAGCCAATGTCCGACGCACCGCGAGTATTGATGCTGTTTGCGGCCGGTAAAGGCACGCGTATGGCCCCGCTGACCGACAAAACCCCCAAGCCGCTGCTCAAGGTCGGGCGGCGCACGCTTTGGACCGCGCCCTTGATCTGGCGCGCGAGGGCGGTGTCGCCGAGGTCGTGGTCAACACCCATTACCTTGGCGAGCAGATCGTCACCCATCTGGCGGGCCGCGAGGGGATCACGATTTCCGATGAAAGCGACGCGCTTCTGGAAACCGGCGGCGGCCTGAAAAAGGCGCTGCCGCTTTTGGGCGCGGGGCCGGTCGTTACGCTCAACCCCGATGTCGTCTGGACGGGGGCGAACCCGATCGCTGCGTTGCGCGAGGCTTGGGACCCCGCGCGGATGGATGCTCTTCTGGCGCTGATCCCGCTGCGGGCGGCACGCGGACGGATCGGAGGCGGCGATTTCGCGATGGACGGCGAAGGCCGCCTGACCCGCAAGGGAAACTTCGTCTATGGCGGGGCGCAGATCATCAAGACCGAGCGTCTGGCCGAGATCGGCGACGCGGCTTTTTCGCTCAACCGGCTGTGGGATCTGATGCTGGCCGATGGCCGCGCTTTCGGCCTCGCCCATAAGGGCGGCTGGGGCGATGTCGGTCGTCCCGACGCGATTCCGCTGGCCGAGGAGCTTCTGTATGGCTGAGCGCAATGGCTGACTGGCAATCGGGGCTTTTCGCCCTGCCCTGCGGCGTGGATTTCGCCGCAGCCCTTGCCGACGGGTTGATCGAGCGCATGGCGGGAACCCTCCCGAAGCGATGGCGCGCGTCACGGTCTATGTGAACTCGGGCCGGACGGCGATTGCCCTGCGCGAGGCTTTGCTGACGCGCGGCCCGCGCTTTTTGCCGAAGATCGAGCAGGTGACGGCAATCGGCGGTGGCGCGATCACCGCGCGTCTGGCGCGCCGGCTGGAGCTGGGCCGCCTGATCGATGCGGTGCTCAAGGCCCAGCCCGATCTGGCGCGCGGGCAATCCGTGCCCGAACTTGCGGCCTCGCTGTCCGACCTCATGGCGGAAATGCAGCTCGAAGGGTTGGATGCCGCCGATCTCGACCGCATCGACGCCTCCGACCATGCCCAGCACTGGGCGCGCTCGCTTGCGTTTCTCAAGATCGCGACCGGCTATTATATGGCGAGACCCGCGCAAGATACCGAGGCGCGGCTGCGCGATGCTGCCCAAGCGATGGCTACGGCTTGGGGTGATGGGCGCAACCTTCCACAAGATCCGGTGGTTGTCGCGGGCTCGACCGGCTCTTTCGGGGCGACGCGCGATTTCATGATGGCGGCGGCGCGGCTGCCGATGGGGCGGTGGTTCTGCCGGGTTACGACCCTTGGCAGGATGCTTCGGTCTGGAAAATGCTCGACACGCGGGCCGAGGATCACCCGCAGGCCCGTTTCGCCCCTTCATCGCCGAGTTCGGGACGCCGCGGGATTGGACCGCGACCCATTCCGCCCCCGATCCGGCGCGCAACCGGCTGATGTCTCTGGCGCTGCGCCCCGCCCCCGTGACCGATCAATGGATCGCCGAAGGGCCGGATCTGGGCGATCTCGTCGGCCCCACCGCCGGCATCACCCTGATAGAGGCAGAGCAGCCGGGCGAGGAGGCCGAGGCGATTGCGCTGATCATGCGCGAAGCCGCCGAAGAGGGCCGCGAGCTGACGCTGCTCTCGCCCGATCGCGGGCTGCTCAGGCGCGTGACCTCGGCGCTCGACCGTTGGAGCATCATCCCCGACGACAGCGCCGGCCGCCCGTTGTCGCTGACCTCTCCGGGGCTGTTTTTGCGGCATGTCGCGGGGCTTTTCGGCCAGCCGCTGACCGTCGATGCCTTGCTGGTGCTGCTCAAACATCCGCTCGCCCATTCGGGTTCGGGCAAAGAGATGCGGCGCGAACACCAGCGCCTGACGCGCGATCTCGAACTCGATCTGCGCCGTCACGGTCCCGCCTTTCCCGATGGCGACTTCATGCGCCAATGGGGCAGCAAACGCGACGAGACCCGCCGTGACTGGGCCGAATGGCTGGCCGCCACGATGGAGCGTCTGGCGCCTTTGGGCGAAGACCGCGCGCCGCGTCCCTTGGCGCAACGGCTGGCCGATCTGGTGGCGCTGGCGGGTGATCTCGCCGCCGGTCCCGCCGGCACTGCCGAGGATCCGAGCTGTGGAAGGAACGTCCGGGCCGCGAATCCAAGGCGCTTCTGGCCCATCTTTCGACCCATGCCCATCTGGGCCACGACATGCGGCCGGGCGAGTTTTCGGACTTCTTGACGCGCGAGATGAACAACCAGAACGTCCGCGAAGATGCGATCCCCCATCCGCTGATCCATTACCGCGGCCCGCGCGAGGCGAGGACCGAGAAATCCCCGCTGCTGATCCTTGCCGGCCTGAACGAGGGCGGCTGGCCGCAGGCGCTCAAACCCGATCCGTGGCTGTCGCGCCCGATGCGTCTGGCGGCGGGGCTGACCCTGCCCGAGCGGCGCGTGGGCCTTGCCGCGCATGACTTCCAGCAGGCGATCGCCTCGCCGCAAGTCATCCTGACCCGCGCGCGCCGCGATGCCGAGGCCGAGACGATCCCCTCGCGCTGGCTGAACCGGCTGGTGAACCTTTTGGGTGGCCTGCCCGCGCAACGCGGCAAGGAGGCCTTGGCCGGCATGCGCGACCGCGGCCAGCATTGGCTTGATCTGGCGGCGCTTCAGGGCCGTGCACGCGACAAGCGTCCGGCGGCTTTGCGCCCTCGCCGATCCCGCCGCCGCCCGCGCTCAAGGTGATGTCGGTGACCGAGGTGCGCACGCTGATCCGCGACCCCTATGCCGTCTATGCGCGCCGCGTTCTGGGCCTGAACCGCCTGCCGCCCCTGCGCGCCGAACCCGATCCGGCCGAGCGCGGCAATGTCCTGCACGCCATCGTTCAGGGCTTTTGCAGGCGCGCGGCGATGCGACCGATCCCGCGACGCTCAAGGCCGTTTTGATGCGCAAGACCGACGAGGTGCTCGAAGCCGAGGTGCCTTGGCCCTCGGCGCGGCTTTTCTGGCGGGCACGGATCGCGGGGATCGCCGACCAGCTGGTCAAGGACGAATCCGCGCGGCTGCGGGCCGGAAGTCTGCCCACCGTGATCGAAAATCGCGGCAAGGCGGTGGTTGCGGGCTTTGACTTCGCGCTGACCGCGCGGCCCGACCGGATCGACACTTTGCCCGACGGGCGGGTGCATATCTACGACTACAAATCCGGCAAGCCGCCGACCGACAAGCAGATCGCGCATTTCGACAAGCAGCTCCCGCTCGAAGCCGCTTTGGCCGAACGCGGTGCCTTCGACAAGCTGGGTCAGGCCGAGGTTGCCGGCATCAGCTATATTCAGCTGGGCGGCGAGGGCGCGACCGAGCCGCGCGATTTCCCTTGGGCTTTGCGGATCAGACATGGGACGGTTTCGTCGCGCTGATCACGAAATACCTGCAGGGAGAGCGCGGCTTTACCGCCCGCCTCGCGATGGAGCAAAGCTCTCACGGCAGCGATTACGACCACTTGTCGCGGCTGGGCGAATGGTCGCCCACCGAACCCGCGACCCCGAGAAGATTGGCGATCATGACGATGGATGAGGCGACGCTTGCACAGGTCCGTGCGGCCGATCCGCGCCGCTCGACCTGGCTGACGGCCAATGCGGGCTCGGGCAAGACACGGGTGCTGACCGATCGCGTGGCGCGGCTTTTGCTGGCCGGAACCGCGCCCGAGCGCATCTTGTGTCTGACCTATACCAAGGCCGCCGCGACCGAGATGCAGAACCGGCTTTTGCGCCGTCTGGGCGAATGGGCGATGCTGCCAGAGGCCGGTTTGCGCAAGGAACTGGCTGCTTTGGGCGAAGTCGGAGAACCCGATCTTCCCGCCGCCCGCCGCCTGTTCGCCCGCGCGATCGAGACGCCGGGGGCCTCAAGGTCCAGACGATCCACAGCTTTTGCGCGGGCGTTTTGCGGCGCTTTCCGCTCGAGGCCGGCGTTCCGCACGGCTTTTCTGAGCTCGACGACCGCACGGGCACGCTGATCCGCGCCGAAATCATCGAGGATATGGCGCGCGAGGATGCGCCAGAGCTGCAGGACCTTCTGACGCTGCAATCGGGCGAGCAGATCGACGGTTTTCTGGCCGGTCTCGAGGGCTTCGACGCCCCGCCCGATGCCGCGGCTGTCTGGGAGATGGCCGGGCTGGAGGCGGGTTTCGGCTGGGCCGATCTGAAACGCGACGTTTTCGTCGGCGGGAATGCCGATGTGATCACAAAATCATCCCCCTTCTCGCGGCCAGCGGCGCCAATGACAGCAAGGCCGCCGCCAAGCTGTCGGATGGCGATTGGGCCGCGCCCGCAATGGCCGAGCTCACCATTCTCGAAGGGGTTTTGCTGACCGGATCGGGCGCGAAAGAGCCGTTTACAGCCAAGATCGGCAGCTTCCCGACCAAAGCGGCTGCGCAGCGGGGCCTGTGCGCCCTTCATGGACGATCTCGATCATCTCATGGCACGGGTCGAGGGGCGCGGGCGCAGCGCCTCGCGCTTTCCCATGCCGAGCGCACGCTGGCGCTGCAGCGGTTCGGCCATGCGTTCCATCTGCGCTACGAGGCGGCGAAACGCGGGGCGGGCTGGCTCGATTTCGACGATCTCATTGGAAAAACGGCGGCGCTTTTGTCGGAAAGCTCGATGGCGCAATGGGTGCTCTTCCGGCTGGACGGCGGGATTGACCACATTCTGGTCGACGAGGCTCAGGATACCTCGCCCGAGCAATGGCAGGTGATCCAGCGGCTGACCGACGAGTTCACCTCCGGCGACGGCGCGCGGGCCGATGACGAGCGCACGCTTTTCGTCGTGGGCGACCCGAAACAGTCGATCTATTCCTTCCAAGGCGCGGATATCGCGGTTTTCGAGGAGCGCCGTCAGGGTTTTTCCGAGGCGTTCGAGGCCGTCGGCCGCCCGATGCAGGTGCTGGAACTGCGCCATTCCTTCCGCTCTTCGGCTGCGATCCTGTCGGCGGTGGATGCGGTTTTTGCGGGCGATGCGGCGCGGGGCTTGGGCGATCCGCCGCGCCATATCGCTTTTCGGACCGCCCTTCCCGGCCGCGTCGATCTGTGGCCGGCAATTCCCAAACCCGATGCACCCGAGCCGGGCGACTGGACCGATCCGGTCGATCAGGGGCGGAAAACTCGGAAACATCCGAGCTGGCGCGTGCGATTGCCGAAGGGATCGCGGGGATGTTGGGCCAGCCGATTTTCGATGCCAAGACCAACAAGATCCGCCGCATTCGCGCTGGCGACGTGCTGATCCTCGTCCAGCGCCGCTCGGATCTTTTCGCCGAGGTCATTGGCGCGCTGAAAGCCGCGCGGCTGCCGGTGGCGGGGGCGGACCGGCTCAAGCTGGCGGCCGAGCTGGCGGTGATGGACATCCGCTCGACGCTGGCGGTGGTGGCCACGCCCGAAGACGATCTGGCGCTGGCCGAGGCTTTGCGCTCGCCGCTTTTCGGCCTTTCCGAGGATGACCTTTACCGCCTCGCGGTCGGGCGCGAGGGCAAGGCCTATCTCTGGCAGCGCCTGCGCGAATCCGACCATCGCCAAGCGGTCGAGATCCTGTCCGACCTGATGGGCCAGACCGGCTTCATGCGGCCCTACGACATGATTTCGCGCCTGCTGATCCGCCATAACGGCCGCGAAAAGCTGATCGCGCGGTTGGGTCCCGAGGCCGAGGACGGTATCGACGAGCTGCTGTCGCAGGCCTTGGTCTACGAGGGCTCCGACGTGCCCTCGCTGACGGGGTTTCTGGTCTGGCTCGAGGGAGACGAGGTCGAGGTCCGCCGTCAGGCCGGCTCGGCCAGTGAAGAGGGCGAGGGGCTGATCCGCGTGATGACGGTTCACGGCTCCAAAGGGCTCGAAAGCCCGATCGTGATCATGCCCGATGCCGCCAAACGCCGTGCCCCGCGCGAGGCGCAGATCATGCGCGTGCCGGGTGCGGCACCGGTCTGGCGCGGCCGCAAGGACGAGCGGCCCGCCGATATCGCGACCCTCGCCGCCGAGCAGACCGAGCGCCAGATCCTCGAGCGCAAACGCCTGCTTTATGTCGGGCTGACCCGAGCCGAGACATGGTTGATCGTCGCGGCGGCGGGCGAGGTCGGACTGGGCGAAGACAGCTGGCACGCGCAGGTCGGCGACGGGCTGGCGCGTCTGGAGGGCATGGTCGAAAGCCGTCACAAAGCGCCTTTCGGCGGCGAGATCCGCCGCTTCAGCCACGGCGACTGGCCCGAGAGCGCCCCGAGACCGCGCCGCGCGAAGAGGTCGTCATTGCCGAGCCTGACTGGCTGCGCCAACCCGCCCAGACCCGCAGCCGCCCGCCGCGTCCGGTGGCTGCGACCGCGCTTGGCGGGGCCAAGGTGATCGGCGCACCCTCGGATGTCGAAGGCGATATCGCGGCGGCGATGCTGGCGGGGACGCGGCTTCACCTGCTGCTCGAACATCTGCCCGACCATGACCCCGACGAATGGGAGCAATTGGCCCGCGACATCCTGTCGAACGAAGAAGGCGGCCTGCCCGATGACGAGACCCTCGCCGAGCTTCTGACCGAGGCTGCGGATGTCGTCGGCGCGCCCGAATTGGGTGAAGTCTTCGATCTGCCTGCGGATGCGGTGGTTCTGCGCGAAGTTTCTCTGGTCGGCGAACTCCCCGATTTCGGCGTGATCACCGGCGCGGTCGACCGCCTGATCGTGACGCCGGCGCGGGTGCTGGCGGTCGATTTCAAGTCGAACCGCGAGGTTCCCGAGGGTCCAGCCGCCACGCCTTTGGGGATTTTGCGCCAGCTTGCCGCCTATCGCGCCGCGCTGCGCCAGATCTATCCCGACCGCGCGGTTGCGGTTGCGGTACTGTGGACAAAGGCGCGGCGGATGGAGGTGATCGGGGACGACCTGCTCGATCAATCGCTGGTCGGGGTTGACCAGAGGCTGTTCGGCTCCTAGCTCTTTACCAACAGAATTGATCCGGTGCGTCCGGATGGGAAACAGGAGTTTCAGATGGCCACGACCGCCGTTACCGATGCGAGCTTCGATATCGAAGTCAAACAATCCTCTGTCCCCGTCGTCGTCGACTTCTGGGCGGAATGGTGTGGCCCCTGCCGCATGATCGGCCCGTCGCTCGAAGAGCTTGCCGCCGAATATGGCGACAAGGTCAAGATCGTGAAGGTCAATGTCGACGAGAACCCCGAGAGCCCTGCCGCCCTCGGCGTGCGCGGCATTCCGGCGCTGTTCCTGTTCAAGGACGGCGAAGTCGTCTCGAACAAGATCGGTGCTGCGCCGAAAGCGGCACTCAAGGCCTGGATCGACGATCGATCTGAACGGATCCGGCCGGAGCATGAAAATGCCGGCGCATGCGTCGCCGGCATCTGTTCCACGTGAAGGCGAGCGCCCGAAAGGGCGGACAATCAGGGGCGGCGGTCAGATGGGCCAGCCGCCCCTTCTCATTGCGGTGCGGATCTGTTCGGTCGCATCGGGGGCGGTGGCATTCACGGCCATGCGGCGCAGGAACCAGAACAGATAAAGCGCGAAATCGGGCCGGTAATGCGGCGCGAGCGCCAGCGCCTGCGCGGCCCCGAGCTCGGCCACATTCAGCGCGATATGGTGGAAATCGGACTGGCCGAAGAGAACGGCGGGTTTGTCGAAGAGAAAACCCTCGAAGGCCGCGGCGCTGTTTTGGGTCGCGACAAAGGCGCATTCGGGCAAAAGCGCCGCCGTCTGGCCGCCGATGGTCAGATTGGGGAAGCGCGCCGCCAGCTCGTCCAGCGCCTCGCGGTCCCTTGACGAGTAATCCTCGCCCGGATGCAGGGTGGCTATGGCGGGGCGGCCGGTTTCGGCAACGGCCGCGACCATGTCGATCGGGCTCATGGTCTGGAACGAGCGGCAGATGCGGATGCGGCCCTGGAGCGGGATCAGCACGAAATTGCCCCTGCTGGCGGTCTTGCCGGGGGCGACGCGGGCGCGGAGCTTGGCGGTGAAGCTCTCGGCCTCCTGCACGGCATGTTCCTGCGGCGCGAAAGTCTCGGTCGCGACATGGAAGCGCCAGCGTTGCTGATGCGGCTCGATCTGCCAGAACGGGTAGAAATAGGCGCGCCGGAAGCTGAGCGCGCGCGCATGGGTCGGGGCTTCGGCGTGAAACAACGCATAGCCGGATTCAGCGGGGGCTTCGTTGCGGGCAATGGCGCCGGTTTCGCGCCATTCGAGTTCCCATCCGGCCTCGGTGACCGCGGCCTTGACCTGATTGAGGAAGTTGAAGGTTCCGGCCCGTGCCGTTTCCAGCATGGGCGCTTCGAGATAGACACGCAGACGCTTGATTTCGCTCATGACGGGAACTCTAGCCAGAGGTGGCGGCTTGCGAAAGCCCCTGTGCGGCCATATTTCAAAGCCAACGAAGGAGTTAATCGCATGGCGGAAGACAAGTTTCCCGGTTGGCATGGCACGACGATCCTTGCGGTCAGACGCAACGGCCGCGTTGTGGTCGCGGGTGACGGACAGGTGAGCGTCGGGCCGACCGTGATGAAGGGCACCGCGCGCAAAGTGCGCCGGCTCTCGCCCGGCGGGCGCGATGTGGTGGTGGGTTTCGCGGGCTCGACCGCGGATGCCTTTACGCTGCTGGAGCGGCTGGAGAAGAAGCTGGAGGCCCTGCCCGGCCAGATGGCGCGCGCCTGCGTCGAACTGGCGAAGGATTGGCGCACCGACAAATATCTGCGCAACCTCGAGGCGATGCTGATCGTCACCGACGGCGTCGATATTTTCGTGGTGACCGGCGCGGGCGATGTGCTCGAGCCCGAACATGATGTCGCGGCAATCGGCTCGGGCGGGAACTACGCTTTGCGGCGCGCGGCCTGATGGAGGGCGGCGAGGATGCCGAGACCATCGCGCGCAAGGCGATGAAGATTGCCTCGGACATCTGCGTCTATACCAATGGAAACCTGACCGTCGAAGTTCTGGGTTCGGATGCATGATGGGGGCTCTGCCCCGTCCTGCGGACTCCCGGGATATTTCGGCATGAAAGATCGGGCGCGGAGGTAACCGGCTGATGGTGGAAGTGACGCAGGGTGATTTGCGGGCGGCAGTGGCGGCCGGCATGGTGAGCGAGGCGCAGGCGGCCTCTGTGCAGGCTTTGGCCGCGCAGCGATTGGCCGGTGCCCCTGCCCGCGATGACGAGGCCTTCGAGCTGTTTCGCGGTTTTGCCGAGATTTTCATCTCTGTCGGGCTGCTCATCCTGATGTCCGGGATCATGGGATTGGCCGCGATGAGCGGGGATGCCTTGGTCCTGAGCATTGTCGGCATCGTGCTGAGCATGGGGCTTGCGCGCTACTTCACCCTGAAGCGGCGGATGGTCCTGCCGTCGATCGTGCTGGTTTGCGGCTATGCCCTCGCGGTTCTTGTGCTGCTGGGCTGGCTGGTCTTGTCGAACATGACGACACAGACCGGTCTGCGCGGCAGCCTGTTGACGGTCTTCGGCGGAACATTGGCGGCACTGCTTCTGTGGTACCGCATCTTCCGCCTGCCCTTCACCATGCTGCTAATCGGCTTGAGCGGGCTGATGGTGATGCTGGCCGTGGCGGCGCCATACGAGACGATGGCTTTTCTGGGCCGCCAGGATTTCGACGTGATGTTCGACCTCTGGCAGGGCTCGCGGCTGGCCTTCACGACGCTGGTCTTCGGTCTGGCGGCTGCGGCGGCAGGGCTGTGGTTCGATATGCGCGACCCCATCGCCTGGGGCGCTATTCGGCCTCGGCCTTTTGGCTGCATCTGCTGGCTGCGCCCGCGATCGTTAATACTCTGGCGCAGACCGCGCTGGGGTTGGTCGGCGCGGCGCAGTTTGTCGCAATGGCATGCGTTCTGGTCGTGATGACCATTTTCGCGCTGGTCATCGACCGGCGCAGTTTTCTGACTGCGGGCCTCGGCTATCTGGCCTGGCTGATCTGGGCGCTTGCGTCGCGGAGCGGCGAGGGGCTGGACTGGCCCGTGGTCCTGATCCTGATCGGCGGTGCGGTTACCGCTTTGGGCGCGTGGTGGGTTCCTTTGCGGGCCCGACTGATGCGCGTTTTGCCCGATTTCCCGGGCAAGGACCGCCTGCCTCCCTATGCAAAAGGTGCACTATGACTGACCTCACCCCGCGCGAGATCGTAAGCGAGCTGGACCGCTTCATCATCGGGCAAAAGACGCCAAGCGCGCCGTTGCCGTTGCGCTTCGCAACCGTTGGCGCCGAAAGCAGTTGGGCGACGACCTGCGTGACGAGGTTTATCCCAAGAACATCCTGATGATCGGGCCGACCGGCGTCGGCAAGACCGAGATCTCGCGCCGTCTGGCCAAGCTGGCGCGTGCGCCTTTCCTCAAGGTCGAAGCGACGAAATTCACCGAGGTCGGCTATGTCGGCCGCGATGTTGAGCAGATCATCCGCGATCTGACCGATGCCGCCATCGTCGAGACCCGCACCCGTATGCGCGAGGAGGTCAAGGCAAAGGCCTATCAGGCCGCCGAGGACCGCGTCGTGGCCGCTTTGGCAGGCGAGAACGCCCGCGAGCAGACCCGCGAGATGTTCCGCGACAAGCTCAAGCGCGGCGAGCTGGACAAGACCGAGATCGAGCTGGAGGTCACGGACAATTCCAACCCGCTCGGCGCGATGGAGATCCCCGGCCAGCCGCCGGGTGCGATGGGCGGCATGATGGATCTGGGCAGCCTGATGAAGGCGTTCGGCGGTCGTCGCGTGCGCCGCAAGGTGACGGTGGCCGACAGCTACGAGCTGCTGATTTCGGAAGAAGCCGACAAGCTGCTGGATGACGAGGTCGTCAAAGAGGCCGCACTGGAATCGGTCCAGCAGAACGGCATCGTTTTCATCGACGAGATCGACAAGGTTGCCGCGCGCTCTGATGTTCGGGGCGGCGATGTTTCGCGTGAAGGCGTGCAGCGCGACCTGCTGCCGCTGATCGAGGGCACGACGGTTTCGACCAAATACGGGCCGGTCAAGACCGACCATATCCTGTTTATCGCATCGGGCGCTTTCCATATCTCGAAACCCTCGGACCTGCTGCCCGAGCTTCAGGGCCGCCTGCCGATCCGTGTCGAGCTGCGCGCTTTGACCGAAGAGGATTTCGTCCGCATCCTGACCGAAACCGACAATGCCCTGACGCGCCAATATACCGCGCTGATGGCGACCGAGGGCGTGACCGTCACCTTCACTGCCGACGGGATCGCCGCTTTGGCGCGGATCGCCGCGGATGTGAACGGATCGGTCGAGAATATCGGGGCGCGCCGTCTTTACACCGTGATCGAGCGCGTCTTCGAAGAGCTCTCCTTCAGCGCGCCCGACCGTTCGGGCGAGGCGGTTCAGGTCGATGCCGCTTTCGTCGAGAAGCATCTGGGCGATCTGTCGCGCTCGAGCGATTTGTCGCGCTACGTTTTGTAAGTGCTGCAAGGGAAGGCGCTTTGGTGCCTTCCCTTCTGCCCGATCGCGCGCGCAGGGCGGAATGCGCGTCCCTGCCTTTGACGCTTTCAGGTTGCGCGAATTTCGGTTTTCAACCGGAGCCGGCTTTGGCATGGTATGTCCAGACAGGCTGGCGGGAGCGTCGATTTGCGCAAGTATCTGATTTCATTTGTTATCATTCTGTCAGCCTGCGCGCCGCGCGGCGAGGTCAGGGTTGATCCCTCTGCCGCTACTGTCGGCGAGGTGCAGGAAATTCTGGTCGGCACCACCCGCGCCTCTGAAGGGCCGGAGCGCAGCGAAGAGGTACGCTACGGGCGGGTCGATGTCTCGGTTCCGCCGCAACGCAAGGTCGGGACCATCAAATTCCCCGTCAAGGACCAGCCCGCAAATCCGCAAACCGACTTCCTCACGACGCAGCGCCTGTCCTATCCCACCCGCGAGGGCTTCCGTCAGGCGGTGCGCGAGCAGCTGCGCAATCCGCAGGTGCAAAGCGACGGGGACGCGGTGATTTTCGTTCACGGCTACAACAACACCTTCGCCGAGGGGCTCTATCGCTTCGCGCAATTCGCGCATGATCTGGATATGCCGGGCACCTATATGCACTTCGCATGGCCCTCGCGCGGGCAGACGCTGGCCTATGCGGCCGATCGCGATTCCGTGCTGTTTTCACGCGACGGGCTGCAACAGATGATCGAGGATACCCAAGCGGCCGGGGCACGTCAGGTCGTGCTGGTCGGGCATTCCATGGGCACCGAACTGGTGATGGAGACCTTGCGCCAGATGGCGATCGGCGGCAAACGCAAGGAACTCGACAAGATCGGCGGCGTGGTGCTGTTCTCGCCCGATATCGATGTCGATGTTTTCCGCATGCAGGCCAAGGCGATCGGCAAGCTGCCCCAGCCCTTCCTGATTTTCACCTCCTCCAAGGATAGCGCGTTGCAGCTTTCGGCGCGTCTGTCGGGCGAGCCGGTGCGTCTGGGCAGCTTGCAGGACGCGCGGCGGGTCTCTGATCTCGAGGTGATGCTGGTCGATACGGCCGCATTCAATACCGGCAGCGGCCATTTCGATGCGGCCAGCTCTCCCGCGCTGCTGTCGATCCTGACACGGGCCGGCGATATCGGTTCTGCCTTCGCCAATGATGCGGGCGGGCGTGTCGGGCTGTTTACTGGGGCGGCGCTGACGGTCGAGCGCGCGGCGCAGGTCGTGCTGCTGCCCGATCAATATGCGGCGGATTACTTCCGCAGATAGACGTAATAGGCGCCCTCGCCGCCGTGGCTGCGGTGCGCGGGGGTGACCTGAAGGACCAAGGGTGCCAGCGGCATCATCTGCAGCCAGTGCGGCACGTTGTGACGCAGCGCGCCCGGCCGGATCGGCAGAGGCGCATCGGGGCCTCCCGCTTTGCCCTTGCCCGTGATCACAAGAACCAGACGGCTGCCGCGGCTATGCGCGCCCATGACGAAATTGATCAGCGCGGGCTGGGCCACGGCCAGCGTCATGCCGTGAAGGTCGATGCGCGCCTCGGGACGCAGCTTGCCGCGCGTCATATGGCGATGTGTCTTGGCATCCATGCGCAGGGGCTGGGCGGCGAGACGCTCGCCCGGTTTGGGCGCGAGATCCTGATTGATGCGGGGATTGCGGCCCAGAGGCTCCGACGGCACGGAAAAACCGCCGATCCGGAAGGACGGCGGCAGCGGGGCCGGAGCAAAGGCGGCTGCGGCTTTCGCAATCACGCTTGCGGGCTTGGGCGGAGGCTCCGGCTTGGGATCCTTGCGCAAAGGCTGCATCGGCGCGATCGTCGCCGCGACACGGGACCATAGTGCCTTGTCTTCGGCCGAAAGACCCCGCTTGCGGCTCATGGTTCAGGCCGTAGCGACGAGTTGCCAGTTCGGATCGGACTGGCCCATATGGCGCGCAAAGGTTCAGTTGTCGCGCTGTTTGCGCGAGGTTTTGGCATCGCCTTCGACAATCTCGCCCGCGGCATTGCGCACGACAAGGCTGAGTTCGCCGACAAAGCGCACGGTGATCTCGGCAAGGCCTGTCGCGGGGTTGAATTCTGCGGCGGCCAGCGCGGTTTCGCGGGTGCCGAGGTAATTGGCTTCGGTTACGAGGCCCTTGGCCTTGCGGTCGGCAATCACGCTGTCGAAAGCCTCGGCCACCTGCGGCGCAAGGAAGGCGCGCACATCGGAAATATCCCCGCGCTCAAAGGCGAGAAGGATCATCTCGTAAGCGCCCTTTGCGCCCGAAAGGAACGGTCCGACCTCGAAATCGGGCTCGACGCGGCGCATCGCCTTGAGCGCGTTGGCGGCGGCGCTACCCGGCTCGGCATGGTCGGCGATATCGCCGTCCTCCTGGTTGGCGGTCCCCTCGATCACGTCGAAATTGCGGCGCGGCTGCTGTGCCTGCTGCTCGTTCTGGCTCGGCTCGAAACCATCGCGCGAGCCGAGGACGTTGCGCAGGCGCATGATCAGGAAAACCGCGATCGCGGCCAGCACGAGAAGTTGCAGAAAGGCATTCGACATCTGTTAACCTTGGCCGGAGTAACGTGAGTGGTGAGTTCCTGAGGGCAGGACGGTTGGTTTTGGCGGGATCACTCTCTATGTAGGGTTCAGGTCGCGACAAGTCTAGTTTCGGCTGTGAATTCAGTCGAAGTTGCTTCGACAAAGGAGATGAAAAATGCGCCTTTCCTGGGTTTTTATGTTGCTGCCCATCATAGAGATCGCGCTTTTCGTCATAATCGGCGGTGAAATCGGCGTTTTGGCGACGCTGGCGTGGCTGTTTCTCGCCGGTATCGCGGGTATGGCGCTGATCCGCCATCAGGGCGCGCAGGCGGCGATGGATCTCCAGCAATCGTTGCAGCAAATGCGCGGGACGACGACGCCGATGGCCGACCGGACGCTGCTGATGATCGCGGGCGTCCTGCTGGTCGTGCCGGGCTTTTTCACCGATTTTCTGGCGGGACTTTGCTGATCCCGCCGCTGCGTAAACAGATCGTGAAGCAGATCGCGGCGCGCACAACCGTGACGGGCGCGAGCTTCGGTTTCGGCGGCGCGCAAAGCCGCTACCACGATGCCGGCGTGATCGATGGCGAATATGTCATTCAGGACGACCCCTATGTGCCGCCGTCCGATGTCGGCCTGCCGCGTCCGGGCGCCGACGGAGCGAACGGCAGTGGTCGCGATCGCGGCAACAGCAACGGAAATTCCGGCTGGACGCAGCATTGAGCGCCTCGTTGTGCAGTGCTAGAACCTTGTGAAATCCAAGGAGGATAGTAATGAGCGACGATACCCCGAACGGCGCGGCAGCCGGTCAAGCGCAGCCCGCAGCGGTTCGCATGCAGATCCTGACCCAATATGTCCGCGACCTCTCCTTCGAGAATGCCGTGGCCCAGAAGGGCGCGCCGGGTGGCGAGGTCCAGCCCGAGATCAACGTTCAGGTCAGCCTCGACGCGCGCAAGCGCCAGACCGAGAACCAGTATGAAGTCATTACGAAATTCCGCGTGACCTCGACCAATGCCGCCGACAAGACCCCGCTGTTTCTGTGCGAGCTGGACTACGGCGGGATCTTCCACATCGAGGGCGTGCCGGAAGACCAGATGCATCCGTTCCTGCTGATCGAATGCCCGCGCATCCTGTTCCCCTTCGTGCGCCGCATCATCTCGGACATGACCCGCGACGGCGGCTTCCCGGCCTTCAACATGGATCCGGTCGATTTCGTCGCGCTCTACCGTCAGGAAATCCAGCGCCGCGCGCAGAACGAAGTGCCGGCGAACCAGCCGCTGTCGTAATGTGACGTCACGGCAATTCATCGGGGCCGCGCCATTCAAGGGCGCGGCCCTTTTGTTTCGTGCACGGGATTGCGGATTTGAAGGTGAACTATTCTTTAACGAATGTTCCCTATTCAGAACGCAGCTTTAAGGAGATCGACATGGCATCGCAGCCGAAACGGGCATGGCAGAGAATGCTGTCTGGGCGCAGGCTTGATCTGCTTGATCCGACGCCCGTCGATATCGAGATCGAGGATATTGCCCACGGCCTTGCTTTCGTTGCCCGCTGGAACGGTCAGACCAGAGGTGATTGGGCGTATAACGTCGCGGAACATTCGATATTGGTCGAAGAGATATTCACTCTGCTCAATCCCGACGGGGCAATTCGCTGGCGCTTGGCGGCATTGCTTCATGATTCTCCCGAATATGTGATCGGGGATATGATCTCGCCGGTAAAGTCGGCGCTGGGTTCCGAATATGGCGAAATGGAGGCGCGTATCGCCGCGGCCGTGCATCGCCGTTTCGGATTGCCCGCGCAAATCCCCGTGGCGATCAAGCGCTCGATCAAACAGGCCGACCGGATCTCGGCGCGGATGGAGGCAATCCAGATTGCCGGATTCTCGCCGGAAGAAGCCAGAAAGCTATTCCCGACAATCGGCGGGGATATTGCTGCCGGCCTGACAATCCGCCTGCGTCCGCCAGCAGAAGCGCGCGCGGCATTCTTGCAAAGATTCAATGATATCATTCGTGGAATGGACGGCGGTTAAAGGCCGTCCAATTCCCGATCTAAAAAGAAAAATCCCACCGCTTGGTGGGATTTCAATCAGATTTCCAACTCGCCCATCGGCTTGCCATTGTCGAGGTGCTCTTGCACCCAACGCGGCTTGCGACCACGACCGCTCCAGGTCTGGCTGGCGTCTTCGGGGTTGGCGTATTTGGCGGCAACTTTCGATTTCGACAGTTTGATACCGGTGAGCTCGGCGAGGTTGAAGCCATGCTCGCGGGCGGCGCTTTCAATAGCCGCCATTGCTTCTTTGCGGCGACGGTCTTCGTAAGAAGAGATCGCGCGTTCGACTTTGTTGCGCAGGTCGCGCAGTTCGCTCAACGAAAGAGCGTCAAGATCAATAGGCATTCCAAATCCCGGAATAATAGGTTGTGTAATTTGATATTACGCCCTTTCAGGGAATTGCAATAGAATTGATTTATTTGGGACTGCGCTTGGCCAAAATCCGCTGGAGGGTCCGGCGATGCATGTGAAGACGGCGCGCGGTCTCGCTGACATTACGTTCGCATTGTTCAAAAACACGTTGAATATGTTCCCAACGCACGCGATCGGCCGACATTGGCGCTTCGGGCGGCGGCGGCAATGTTTCACCGCGTGCCAGGAGGGCG
The DNA here is from genome assembly GCA_030410095.1 of Paracoccus cavernae. Lineage (GTDB taxonomy): Bacteria > Pseudomonadota > Alphaproteobacteria > Rhodobacterales > Rhodobacteraceae > Paracoccus > Paracoccus cavernae. The sequence goes on along the minus strand of JAUFRC010000001.1, from coordinate 2,652,776 downwards.
CGGGTGACATCATCTGCATCGGCGGGTTTGGAAAGATAATCGGTCGCGCCCATTTTCACGGCAGCCACCGCAGTCGCAATCGCGCCATAACCGGTCAAAACGACAATACGCGCGTCGACGCGGGCTTCGCGAATGGCATCGACCACATCAAGGCCGTTGCCGTCCTCGAGCCGCAAATCGACCACGGCATAAGCCGGAGGGCGGGCGAGTACCGCCGCACGCGCTGCCGCCACCGAAGGAGCCGCAACAACGTCAAAGCCGCGCTTTTCCATGGCGCGGCTCAAGCGCGTCAGAAAGACCTCGTCGTCATCGACAAGAAGCAGGCTGGGATCGGGACCGATTTCAACTGTATTCACGGTTAGGGATCTTTCACGATGTGACGGGACAGGGCGGGTCCGCAAATGGGCAATGCGCACAGGCTCTTGCCGATTGTTTTAAAGACGCCGGCCCTTCCCGTCAAAGTTTGCGGCCGCTTATCCGGCAGCTTCGACGAAACAACCGACGCGCGCTGCCATATCTTCGGGGGTGACGTCACGTCCAAAGAATTCCACCGTGCCCTGACCGGGCATGACGAGGAAAGTATTGGTCATGTGATCCACGAGATAGTTCTCGGCATCATCCTGATTGTTGAGTTTGTAATAGGTCCGCCAGCCTTTGGCGACCGCATCGATTTCCTCGGCCGAGCCGGTCAGGCCGACCATGCGCGGATGCATCGCATCGGTAAAGCTGCGCAGTACCTCGAGCGTATCGCGGGCGGGATCGACGCTCACGAAGACCGGATTGATCGACATGCCCTTGTCCTCGAGCAAGGCCGTAACCTCGCCATTGCGCGCGGCATCGAGCGGGCAGACATCGGGGCAGAAAGTATAGCCGAAATAAAGCAGCGTCGGTTCGGTGAAGACCTCTTTATCCGTGACCCGCGTGCCGTTCTCGTCGGTCAGGGTAAAGGGCGTGCCGAAGGATTCCATACCGCCGGCGACAACCGATTTGCGGCATTGCGCAAATTCGTCGCCCGATTTCGCTTTGGATAGCCACAGGCCACCCGTGACCAGAACAAGCACCGCTGCGACAGCGCCCAAAGCCAGAATCCGTTTATCGGCGGCCATGTCATACTCCTATCGAATGCGGGCGCATTGATTGCTTATCCGGCCGTCAGTATCAATGCCCCGTGCCGTCCTAGAACCGGAGCCGCCCCTTGCCTCTCGAACTCGTTTCCCGCCGGATAACCATGCTGCCGGGCCAACCGGCGCCCGAGCCGATCCGGCTCCGGACGCTTTTGCTGCTGCGCTGGGTTGCGGTTTGCGGCCAGCTTGGCGCGGTCGCGGCGGCGCTTTTGATCGGGGTCTATGTGCCTCTGGTACCGGTCCTGTCGACTATCGCATTGACAATACTACTGAATATCTGGCTGTCATGGCGCCCCGCCCATCGGGTCTCGGACCGCGAGGCAGCGCTTCAGCTCGGCTTTGATCTTTGGCAGATCGCGACGCTTCTGGCTTTGACCGGCGGAATGACCAATCCATTCGCGCTTTTGGTTCTCGCTCCGGTCACAATTGCGGCAACTTCGCTTCCGGCGCGACATATGATCGCGCTCGGGTTGGCCTCGCTAGTGATGGTGACGATTGCGGGTCTGGTGGCCGAGCCGCTGAGTTACGAGGGCGGCGGGACTTTGGCCTTGGACGAGCCCTACCAATTCGGCCATTGGGTCGCGATCGTGATCGGGGTGGTCTTTCTTTCGGCCTATGCGCATCGGGTCTCGAGCGATCTGGTCACGACCTCGAACGCGCTTTTCGCGGCGCGGATGGCGCTCGAGCGCGAGCAGAAACTCCAGCATCTGGGTGGGGTGGTCGCCGCCGCGGCCCACGAGATGGGCACGCCGCTTGCGACGATCAAACTGGTCAGCGCCGAGCTGGTCGACGAACTTTCGGATCTTCTGCCCGAGCGCCCCGATATTGCCGAGGATCTTGCCATTCTGCGCCAATCGGCGGACCGCTGCAGTACGATCCTCAAATCCATGGGTCGCGCGGGCAGGGACGATCTGCTGATCCGCGCCGCGCCGCTCGAAAGCATGCTCGCCGAGGCCGCCCGCCCGCATATGGAGCGCGGCATCATCGTCGATATCGTCGTGAGCGAGCCAGAGCAGACGGTCCTGCGCGATGCGGCCGTGGTGCATGGATTGCGCAACCTCATCCAGAATGCGGTCGATTTCGCCGGTAGTCGCGTCACGGTTTCCGCCGACTGGACGCCAAGCCAGCTGATCTTGCAGATTGCCGATGACGGCCCGGGCTATCCGCCGGCGCTGATGCCGCGTCTCGGCAGCCCCTTTCTCACCACGCGTCCCCGGGCCGAGGACGGCCGCGGATATGACGGGATGGGCTTGGGTCTTTTTATCGCCAAGGCGCTTCTGGAGCGCTCGGGCGCGCATCTGGCCTTTGCCAATTCGGGCAAGGGTGCCGTGGTGACCGTGACATGGCCGCGCGACCGGATCGAGGCCGATATGCGCGGCGCTCTGGGCGAAAATCCCGAAATCGAGAGCTGATCGCCCCGTCACGGCCTTCCTTCCGGCGCCGGTTAACCCTTCTTTAACCCGCATTTGCTAGGGCTTTGATGAAATGGGGGACCGAAGCAGATGGTGACGACTCTCTTATTGGCGCTCGGGGTCAGTGTTTGTGCGGTGATCGCCGCTGTCCTTTTCATCATGACGATGGAGGGCAGATCACAAGGAAAATCGCCCAAAGGCGGGCGGCTTGACCGTGACGTCGAGCCTCTGGCCCTGCTGTTTCGCAACAACAAGCTGGTGGACGGGACGGCCCCCGCGCGGGCCTTGCTCGACCTTCTGCCGGGCGAGGGAGAGTGGCAGCGGCTGATGGCTTGGGTCTCGATGCGGCTCCCCGAGGCGGGGATGCCCTTGCCCATCTCGAAGAGGACGGGCGGATCGAGATCGGGGCGATACCCGCGCGGGGCACCGGCGCTTGCGGGTTCTGATCGAACAGCTCGACAACCATTTCATCCGCGTCACGCTGAACGATCCGACCTCGGAAAATGCGGGGATCGTGGTGGATTCGCTGACGCTTTCCGCCATGGAAGAAGAGCTGGAAATGTTGCGCAACACCATGGACCGCTCACCCATGCTGGCATGGCGCGAGGATGCGGACGGTATGGTGACCTGGGCCAATTCGGCCTATATCCAGATCGCCGAACGGCAGGCCGAAGGCCAGACCGTCTGGCCTCTGCCTCGGCTGATCGACCTGCCGGTGCGTGCCGGTTCCTCCGATGCGCCGCGCCGCGCCCAGATCGAGGATCGGGGCCAGACGCTTTGGTACGAATGCCACGGGCGCGTTGTCGGCGATCATGTCGTCGGCATGGCGCTTCCTGCCGATACGGCCGTGCGCGCCGAGCGCAGCCTGCGCGATTTCGTCCATACTTTGACCAAGACTTTCGCGGATCTGCCGATCGGCCTTGCGATTTTCGACCGCGACCGGCGGCTGCAGCTGTTCAACCCCTCGCTGATCGATCTGACCACGCTGTCGGCGGGCTTTCTGACCGCGCGCCCGACGCTTTACGCCTTTCTCGACCGTCTGCGCGAGGCGCGGATGGTGCCGGAGCCCAAGGATTACCGCAGCTGGCGCAACCGCATGAGCTCGCTCGAGACGGCGGCGGCTTCGGGTCATCACGTCGAAACATGGTCGCTCCCCGGCGGACAGACCTACCGCGTGACCGGACGGCCCCATCCCGACGGCGCGATTGCTTTTCTGTTCGAGGATATCACCTCGGAAATCTCGCTGACCCGCAAGTTCCGCGCCGATTTGTCGCTGAACAAGGAGGTATTGGATACGCTCGCCAATGCGGTCGCGGTTTTCGACAGCAACGGCATGATCGCGATGTCGAACCGCGGCTATGGCGAGCTATGGGGAACCGAGATCAAGGAGTCACTTGCGGATCATCTGGGCGCATGGCGCGAGCAGGCCGGCGACGGGCCGGGCCTCAAGACCCTGCGCGAGGGCTTTCACGCCGCGCTTTTCGCCCAAGGCGACAAGGAAACGGTGCGCGGCGTCATGGCGGGGCCCTCGGGCGAGCTGCTGTCCTGGGTGCTGCGCTTTCTCAAAGGCGGGCGGGCGATGGTTACCTTCGAAGAGGTCGCGCCGCTCGCCCTTCCCGCCAAGGAGGGACGCCTCGCCTTCGGGCCGCATGGCCGTCCCAGCGACATTGCGGGAACCGCGACGGGCGGAAGCGCGACGGGGCTGCCGCCAATCACGCCCGTTCTGCCGGCTGCTACGGGATAGGATCCCGTGGGGCTAGAGCTTCTGCCGCACCCTAGGCCCCGCGCGAGGCATTGTGGACATGAAATCGGGCCGTGAAGCCCGATCCGGTATCCTGATCGCGGGGGTCTCGGGAATGGCGGGACTTAGTAATTGCCGAGAATCGACATTCCGTCCGGCCAGTTCAGATCGATAGTGAGCGAGATGTCCTGAACCTGTGCCGGCGCGATGGTCGAATCCCATTCCAGAATCCCGCGCTGGCCGTCGCGGTCCTGCGTCGTGGGTTCGGGCGTGGACGACCAGCCGATCTTGAGATCGTCCTGGCGCGTGACCGGAACCTGACCGATCACCCGCAAAGGCCAGCTCTCGTTGGTCAGATTGCTGACCCGCAGGATCGCCGAACGCGTTGCCGTATTCGATTTCGACAGAATACCGCGATCGCCGGTCGCCTCCTTCGGGATCTGGTACTCGACCTTCATGCCGTCGATCGGGCCGAAGCCCAGTTGCAGCCGGTCGCGGGTAGGGGTCTGCTCGATGCGGCTTTGGCCGGCCAAAAGGCCGTCGCGGTAGAGCGTGACCCGACCGGGGAGCAGAAGGTCATCGAGAGAGTTGGTGGTCTCGGCCACGAGATAGGCGGTGCTGTCGCGGGTCGGGACGGCTTCGGCGCGGATCTCGGGGTCAGCTGGTGCGTATCGAGCTCGAGGCGCAGCGCATCGACCCCGTCGCGGATGGTGACAGGCTCGGGATAGACATAGGTCACGACTTCGCCCGCATATTGGATGCCGGCCGTGATCACCGAAGCCGCCTCGGCCATGACCGGCGCGGGGGCCATGGCCACACGCGCCGAGCCTTCGTCATAGCTGTAATCGGACATCCTCTTGTCGGCCGAGGGCTTGTAGGTCTCCTCGAAAATCGGGGTCAGGACGCTGGGCGCGGTCTGGTCGGCGGGCCGCGAGTTCGAGAGCATCAGCTTCACGTCGCGCCAATCCTCGCCCGAATTCTGCGCGATCATCAAGCCGCGGTCGAGTGTCAGCGTCTTTGCCTCGCGCTGAAGCCATGCGTCATAGATCGGCTCCCATTGCGCATCCGCGGTCAGGCTGGTGACCGACAGCCGGACCGGCTCCGCACCGGCTTCGATCGCGACGACAAGGGTGCGGCCTTCGCCTTCGGGCGGGCGCAGCGCGTCAAGGCGGGCGCGGGCGTTTTCCAGCGCGCGCTCGGCATCGTCGCGGCCCTGGGCTGCGGCTGCGGCCTCGGTATTGGCGGCAATCGCGGTCTCGCGCGCCTTGAGGATCTCGGCGCCGACGCTATTGGCGAGGGTGGCGATATCGCTTTGCGCCAGCCCGTCGGATTCCGCCATGGCCAGCAGGAAGGCGACCGTGTCCTCGGCGGCCTGCGCGCGGGCGAGGATCGCATTCACGCGGGCGTCACGCTCGAGCAGGGCGGTTTCGAGCCGGTTGACCTCGGCCTCGGCTGCCGCAATCTCGGGGTTTTCCCGGCATCCGAGGGCAGCGCCCGACCTTCCTGCAGCGAGACCGCGCCCAGAACCGCGCCATCGGCAGTGACGCGCAGGGTCGCGGGATCGGTGCCTTCGGGCAGTCCGGGGATGACGAGCTCGTGTTTGCCGGCGGGGACCGTCAGCTCGGCGCTGCGCGTCACGCTGGCACCCCACGGGAAGACCGTGACCTCGCGGACGGGGGCCGCGGTTTCGATCTGATCGGCGAAGGCCGGAGAGCACAGGGCCGCGACCGCGGTGGAGATCAGGAAAAAGCGCATGGAAGCCTCGTGACTGGAAAGGCCGCGCGGAGCCGTGTCCGGAGACGGGCGCATGCGGAGCCGGATGCCCGAACGCTCGGCGAGGAGGGATCAAAAAGCAAGAGGGCGCCCGCCGGACGCCCTCTGACTTTCGTTCACGCTTGAGTTAGCGATTTGGCCGATCAGCCTTTTTCAGGACGCGGTTGCCCAGAAGCTCGGCGATCTGGACGGCGTTCAGCGCCGCGCCTTTGCGCAGGTTGTCCGAGACGCACCAGAAGTTCAGGCCGTTTTCAACGGTCACGTCCTGACGCAGACGGCTGATGAAGGTCGCGAAATCGCCGACGGATTCGACCGGCGTGACATAGCCGCCCGGCTCGCGCTTGTCGACGACGAGAAGGCCGGGGCCTCGCGCAGCAGGTCGCGGGCTTCGTCTTCATCGAGGAAGTCCTCGGTCTCGACGTTGATCGATTCCGAATGGCCGACGAAAACCGGAACGCGGACGCAGGTCGCGGTGACCTTGATCGAGGTATCCAGGATCTTCTTGGTCTCGGCCGCCATTTTCCACTCTTCCTTGGTGTCGCCACTGTCGAGGAAGACGTCGATTTGCGGGATCACGTTGAACGCGATCTGCTTTTGGAATTTCTTGGGCGAGACTTCCTGACCCGGCACATACATGCCCTTGGTCTGGTCCCACAGCTCGTCGATGCCGTCTTTGCCCGCGCCCGAAACCGACTGGTAGGTCGAGACGACGACGCGTTTGATGCGCGCGCGGTCATGGATCGGCTTCAGCGCGACAACCATCTGCGCGGTCGAGCAGTTGGGGTTCGCGATGATCATTTTGTTGCGGTAATCCTCGATCGCCTCGGGGTTCACCTCGGGCACGATCAGCGGGATTTCCGGGTCGTAGCGGTAGAGCGACGAGTTATCGATGACGACGCAGCCCTGGCTGGCGGCGATCGGTGCATATTGCTTGGTCGCATCCGAGCCGATGGCGAAAAGCGCCATGTCGTAGCCGGTAAAGTCGAAACCCTCGATGTCCTTGGTCTTCAGTGTCTTGTCGCCATAGCTGACTTCAGTGCCCATGCTCCGGCGCGAAGCCAGAGCAACAACCTCATCAGCAGGGAACTGGCGCTCGGCCAGAATATTCAGCATTTCGCGGCCCACGTTCCCCGTGGCGCCGGCGACAACAACCTTGTAGCCCATTCGGGGGTCTCCTTCAAAACAAGACGAGCCGATATAGGTGGGAATTCGCGAAAGTAAAAGCGAGTATCGGTCATTTTGACTGGCAGAGCGGCAAAAATCAGGCATTCTGCCAAGACTTTTGGCGAAGTGACCGATCCGGCTTTGCCGTAGCGGGCCCTAGCGGCGGATGATGCGGGCGTCGCGCTGCTGCAAAGCCCCGACCCAGGCCGCTTCGCTGCCGAAATCATGGGGCACCTGCGCGGCGGTGCGGCTGCCCGACAAGGATTGAGAGGCGAAGAAGTCGAAGCCGTAGAGCCGCAGCTCCGCCATATCCGAGCGCGCGATCAGGTCGATCATCATTGCTCCGGTCGTGGGCGGGGCACCGATCTCGGTCTTGAGTGCCGCGTAATCGGACAAAGGATGCAGGTAAAAGCCCGGACTGGTCGCGCTGGCGTAGTCCAGCCGCTTGCGTTTGTGCGACATCCACAGGAGGCGCGCCGGTTCGAGGCGGGCGCGGTCGGCATCGGGCAGGCGGGTCGCCAGCGCCAGCCAATCGGTACGCGTGCCGTGGCTTGCGGGCGCAGGCATCGGCGCGCGGTTGATGCGGATCACCAGGTCGGCGGCGTCGATTTCCGCGCCAAAAGCGCTCTCGGCCAGCGCGCGGGCATTGCCGATCAGCGCGATCCTTTTGCCCTCCAGCGCATCCGTCAGCACGCTTTGCGGGATCGAAAGCTGTTGCAGCGCCGCCTCGTCGCGCAGCAGCCGCGCGAGATAAAAGCGCAGCCGGTTCATCCCAAAAGCCCGCGATAGACGCCGACAATGGCGCGGGCTTCGCCCTCGATCGCGTGGTTTTCGACGACATGGGCGCGCGCGGCCTGACCTGCCGCGACGCGGCCGGCATCGTCGTCGAGCCAACGCGCCAGCGCGGCGGTCAGTGCCTCGGCATCATCCTTGGCGACCAGAGAGCCGGTGACATCCTCGCGGATCAGCGCCTCATAGGCCCCGACGCGGCTCGCCACGGTCGGAATGCCGCAGGCCATCGCCTCGAGCGGGGTCAGGCCGAAGCCCTCCCATCGTGCGGGGGCCGCGAAAAGATCGAGGGCCTGATAATGGCGCACGACCTCTTCCCACGGGATTTCGCCCAGAAAGCGCACGCGGCCATCAAGCCCTGCGGCCTTCAGTTTCGCCAGCAATTCGTCGGCAAAGGCACGGTTGTCGGCGGTGATGCGGCCGGTGAAGATCATCTGGGCGCGGGGGCGCGAGGGAACAGCCGCAGCGCGGCCTCGACGAGAAGGTCGACGCCTTTTTGTGCGCGTACGCGGCCGAAACAGCCGATCAGCACCGCATCGGGATCAAGGCCCAGCTCGCGGCGGAGCGCGGACTTGTCCGTTGTCGGGTGGAAAATCGTGGTGTCGACGCCGTGCAGGATGACCGTCGCCGGACGCTCGAGATAGCTTGCCGCCTGCGGCGAGGTCGCGATCAGCGCATCCTGCTTGCGGATCAGCCAGCGGGTGAAACCGGTGTGGTGGCGCTGCGCCGCCGAGGTGAAAAGCAGCCGGTATTTGCGCCGCAGCACATGGCGCAGCAACAGCCCCAGCGCCATTCCGTGTTGCGCCGCGCATGCCAGACGCGCCAGCGGTTGCGTGGAATGAGCGCGGCTTGGCCGAGCGTGATATGCGGCAGCTCGGCCGGCAGGCCCGGTCCGGTGGTCGTGATCGCGATCATTTTGCGCTGGATCGGGATCAGCCGCACCACGGTCGAGGTCACGCCGGACAGCCGTTTCTTGAGGTTGGGCGCGACGACCTCGATGTCGGAAAGGGATGTGTCAGACATGGCCGTCCTCGGGGCTGAAGAAGTAAAAGACCAACCCGATGATGAGCGGAATCAGGAAAAAGAGGAAGATATAGCTATAGGCGGCTGCAGGAGCATGGTTGGCCGAAGCCGCCAGATAGACCGGCCGCGAGATGAACTGCATCACGCCCACCCCTGCAATCGACACCATGTTGAGGAAGGTGATGCCCCTTCCCACCAGATGTTGCGGGATGAAGGCGCGGCCATGCGCCATGATAAGCGAATAGCTGCTGTCCGAGATGCAGACCATAACCAGCAGGATCGCCGATAGCGTCAGGCTGGTGCCGGGGAACAGCCACAGGCTGGTCAGTACACCGACCAGCAGCAAGGTATTGGCGATCGAGGTGCGCTTGTCCGATCCGAAGAGCCGCACGACCCTTCCGACCGAGAGGTTCGCGGTGACCATCGCGATCCCCATGCCAAGGGTCACCCAGCCGATCAGATTGTCGCTCGCGCCGAAGACTTCCGTCAGATAGGGGCCGGCCCAAAGCCCGCGGATACAGGCCGAGGCCGCATAGGTCACGCCCAGAAGCGGCAGGATGAAGCGCAGCTCGCGCACCTTCAAAAGTCCCCTCAGCGAGCTTTTGGGCTGGTCCGAGGCAAGCTTGGCCGGATCGGTCACGAAGGCGAAGATCGTCGCCGCGACCATCAGCGTGACGACGGCAAGGCCGATCATGGTCGGACGCCAGCCGATCTCTCCGATCAGCCAGACCAGCGGCGCGGCCCCAGCATATTGCCGAGCGAGCCGATCCCGACCACCGCGCCGCCGGCCGTGCTCATGGCGGTCGCGGGCAGGGTGCGGGCGAAGATGAAATAGCTGCCGACCATGACCGGCGCGCAGCCGATCCCCAGCATGACCATCGCGACATGCAGGTGCCAGGGCGCGGTGGCCAGCGAGAAAAGCGCGGCTCCGCCGCCGCCGCCCAAAGCCAGCAGGGTCGAAACCGTCAGCCGCGGCCCGAACTTGTCCAGAGCCCAACCGACCGGCAGCTGCATCGCGGCAAAGGAGATATACCAAAGCCCTGAAGACAATGCCAAATCCGCAGGGCCCGCGCCGATCTCGGCCGAAAGGGTCGGGGTCAGGACGGCAAGGAAGGCCCGGTAAAACTGGCTCATCGTATAGCCGAGGATCAGGCTCAGGATCCCCGGCGACAATATCAGGCGCATATTCCCTCCGGATGCGGTTGGCGCGAAGCTGGCTGAGCGGGGGCCAAAGTTCAACCCGTCAGAGCCAGCCGAGCGCGGTGCTCAGCCAAAGGGCGGATTGCGCGGCGGTGGTTTGGCGGCGGATCTTGCTGCGGCGCAAAGCCGCGAGCCGTCTGAGCGCCCCGCTGCCCTGCATCACCGCGAAATCGTCGAGCACCGCGCGGTTTTCGGGGTCAGGCGCAGTCGCGAGGCTGCAAGCGCGGCGAGAGTGACCCGGTTCCAGCTTTGGTGTTCGTCGCCGCCCATGCGCCGCATCGCCGCCCATTGCGCCATCGCGCCGCCCTGCCCGCCGACCGCATTGCGGCGGTGCTGCCGGTAAAGCGTCGAGGGCGCGTCGCTCCAAACCACCCTGCCGCCGGCACCGCTCACGAGCTGGTAGATCCACCAATCATGCATCACGACCGGGCCCGCCTCGGCATTGGCGGCGGCGACCAGCGCAAAAGCCGCGCGGTTGAGGGTCAGCGTGTGGCCGATCACGATGTTCTGGATCAGCGCATTGGTGAAAGAAGGCGGATGTCTGGGCGCGGGGGTCAGGCCGAGCGGGGTCAGGGTATCGGAGGTCACCTGCGCGCGGCTGCACCAGATCGCGGGCCCCTGCTCTGCCGCCAGATCGCCGATTGCCCGCGCCAGCTTGTCCTCCATCCAGATGTCGTCCTGATCGCAGAAAGCGACGAAACCGGCATCATGGGGGACATGCGCCAGCAGATGGCGGAAATTCGCGGCCGGACCTTTGCGCGGCCCGTCGATCAGGCGGATCTCGCGGTCGGGATGGGCGGCCGCGAAGGCCTCGGCAAGCGCGCGGCTGTCGTCCTGCGAGCCGTCATCGCTGATGGTCAGGCTCCAGCTGCCGTGGCTTTGCGCGACCAGACTATCAAGCTGTTCGCGCAGAAAATCGGCACCATTATAGAGCGCAAGCAGGATCGCGACCTTGCTTGTGGCGGAACTTGCCGCGCCGTCAGGAATGCTGCGATGCCCATACATTGGCGACCGTTACCTTGGTTTCGGGCCGCCCTCCATGCCGAAACGGAATGCGGGGGCGGCCGGTTGTGCAATCTCAGGCCGCGACGGCCGAAATGTTCATCGGTTTCTCGCGGATCGGCAGATGGATCAGCGCCGAGAAGGCACCAATGCCGACGCCCACCCACCAGACCAGCGTGTAGTCGCCGTAAAGGTCATACATCCAGCCGCCCAGCCAGACCCCGAGGAAGGACCCCAGCTGATGCGACAGGAAGACGAACCCGTAGAGAGTGCCCATATAGCGCAGCCCGTAGATATAGGCGACCAGCCCCGAGGTCAGCGGAACCGTGGCAAGCCAAAGCGCGCCCATGACCAGCGAAAAGACCAGCACGCTTGTCGGCGTGATCGGCATCAGGATGAAGGTCGCCGAGGCGATGGTGCGCAGCGTATAGATCGCGGCCAGCAGGTATTTCTTGGTATAGCGCTTGCCCAGCCAGCCCGCGAAGATCGAGCCCGCGATATTGGCCAGACCGATCACCGAAATCGCCACCGCGCCGAGAATGGATGTCGTTGAAATCCCGACGGAATCCAGCATCCCGCCCGGCATGATCGGGCCGCACATCTCGGCGATCATCGCGGGGAAATGCGCGGTGATGAAGGCAAGCTGGTAGCCGCAAGAGAAAAAGCCCGCGAAGATCATCAGATAGGACGGGTCGCGGAAAGCGCGTTTGAGAACCGTTCCGAGGCTTGCTTCCAGCTCGCTGCGGCTGGCCATCGGCGCGGCCTTTTACCCAGAAGCGGCAGGAACAGCAGGATCAGAAGCGACAGTGCGCCGAAGATGATGAAGACGCTCTGCCAGCTGAAATAGGCCAGCAGGATCTCTGCCAGAGGGGCGCCGACGACCTGCCCCGCCGATCCGGCAGCCGTCGCGATCCCGAGTGCAAGGCTGCGGTTCTCGTCGCTCGCCGCGCGGCCGATCACCGCAAGGATGACGCCGAAACCCGTGCCCGCAACGCCGAATCCGACCGCGACCTCCCAAAGCTGCATCGCCTCGGGGGTGGTGGCATAGGCGCTCATCACCAGTCCCAATGCGTAAAGGAAGACGCCCAGAACGATGGCGAAACGGTCGCCCCATTTCTCGGCCAAAGCGCCGAAAAGCGGCTGTCCGATGCCCCAAGCAAGGTTCTGGATCGCGATGGCCAGCGAGAAATCGGTGCGCGGCCAGCCGAATTCTTCGGCGATCGGAATCTGGAAGACGCCGAAACTGGCGCGCAAGGCGAAGTTGATCAGCAAGATGATCGAGCCGCCGATCAGGATGGGCGTGAACAGCGACGCGCGCGCCGCTGGGGAATGGCTTGGGGTTTGCGACAAAGGCGTGCTCCGGATCGGGATGACGGCGAAGCCTGCGCCTCCGGCCGTGCTGCGTCAACCGGCCGCACCGCGCAGGACGCATAGCGGCGGGCAAAGCCATGCAAAAAGCGCATGGCTAGGATGCGTTGCCGGTCAGGCGCGCGCGCGGTATTCTTGCCGAAGGGGAAATGGGGGGCGAGATGTATCAGGTGATCGGAACCACCAGAAGCCGCGCGATGCGCGTTCTGTGGATGCTCGAAGAAATTGGTGCGCCTTATCAGCATGTTGCGGAGAATCCGCGCTCGCCCGGCGTCGTTGCGCTCAATCCCGCGGGCAAGATCCCGATCCTGATCGTCGACGGTACGCCGGTCACGGATTCGACGGCGATCCTGACCTATCTTGCCGATCACCACGGCACGCTGACCCATCCGGCAGGCACGCTGGCACGGGCGCGCCAAGACAGCCTGACGCAATTCCTGCTCGACGAATTTGACGCGGCGCTTTGGCTCGCCGCACGTCACAGCTTCATCCTCCCCGAGGAAATGCGGCTTGCGGGCATTAAAAACACCCTGCGCTGGGAGTTCGAGCAAAGCCAGAAGGTGCTGGTCAACCGCATGGGCGAGGGCGCTTACCTCATGGGCGACCAGATGACGGTGCCCGATTTCATCCTCGCCAATTGCCTCTCATGGGCGCTGACCGCGAAATTCCCGATCACCGAGCATCGCCTGACCGATTATCTCGAAAGAATGCGCGCGCGTCCGGCCTATCAGCGCGCTTTGGCGAGATAGGCCAAGGCACCCTGCCCCGCCTTGCGGCCCGAGGACAGGCAGCCGGTCAGCAGATAGCCGCCCGTCGGCGCCTCCCAGTCGAGCATCTCTCCCGCCGCGAAAACATGGGGCATGGCCCTGAGCGAAAGATCGGCATTCAGGGCATCCGCGCTGATCCCGCCGGCCGAAGAAATCGCGCGCTCCAGCCCCGCAGGGCCTGCATGGCGCAACGGCAAAGCCTTGAGAAGCGCGGCCAAAGCGCCCGCATCCGCAGGCAGAGGCCGCCCCATTCCAGCGCCAAAGCCGCACGGACCGGATCGCCCAGAACCCGCCGCAAGCGGTTGCCGAGCGAGAGTTTCGCGGGTGCTTTGGCCAGCCGCGAAGCCAGTACGTCAAGGCTTACATCAGGCGCAAGATCGACGGTGGCAAGCGCTCCGTCGCGGATCGCCGAAGCCAGCTCGTAGATCCCGCCGCCCTCGATTCCGTCTTGTGTGACCACCCATTCGCCGCGCCCGATCCGGCCGCCGACATGGATGGCGACGCCCTTGACCGCCGCCCCGAAGTGCCGGGCCATCTGTTCGGACCAATCGACGCGAAAGCCCATATTCGCCGGACGGAAACCGGCAATCCCGACCCCTGCCCCGCGCAGCCCTTCAACCCATGCCCCGTCCGAACCGAGTTTGGGCCAGCTCGCCCCGCCAAGCGCGAGAACCGCGACTTGGGGACGCAGGAACTGCGCGCCCTCCGGTCTCTCGAAGCGGAACGCGCCATCCTCGAACCCGCTCCAGCGCCAACGCTTGTGCAGCGCGACCCCCTGCCGGTCCAGCCGCGCGAGCCATGCCCGCAGCAAGGGAGAGCCCTTCATGCCGCGCGGGAAAACCCGCCCCGTGGAGCCTGCGAAAAGCGGGATCCCCAACCCCTCGGCCCAGGCCATGACCTCGGCGGCCGCGAAATCTTCCATGCCCAAATATCCAACGGGCGCTGCCGCCGTCGCATCGGGCGCAGATTGGGCACAACTGCCGGAAAAATGGCTGATGAAGGCCTGCCTCGGCTCGTCCTTGGTCAGGTTCAGACCCGATTTTCCCGCCATGAGGAACTTGCGTGCGGGCGTAGGCATGGCCTCGGCGATCACTACCTTCGCCCCGCCTGCGGACAGCACTTCGGCCGCCATCAGCCCTGCAGGGCCCGCGCCGATCACCAGTGCGTCAAGGCTCACCGACGGCTCCGCGGCATCATGGTCAGGCGGATCAGCGCGCGTTCCATCACCGCCATCGCCGGCGCGCGGCTGGAAGAGCGCAGCACGAGATCGGTGTCGATCAGATGGTGGATCGCCTCTTCGAGCGAGCGCATTCCCCAGCTTTGCAGCTGCCGCGCCATGCGGTCGCGGCGCGGGCCGAAGACCGGCGGGCGCAGTTTCGCCATGCCCTGCGCGGGTCCGTCGGGATCGGCCGCGGCCTGATGGAGCGTGCGGAAATGGCGCAAAGCCGCGATGCAGAGCGATACCGGCGTCGTGCCCTGCGCCTCGATCCGGCGCATGAGACCGGCAAAGGCGTCGCTGCGGCCCTCGGCCACGGCGGCGATGAGATCGTCCAGCTCGGCATCGATCGTGGCGGGGGCGAGGCCCGCGATTTCGGCAGGTGTCAGCGGGCTTTCGTCGCCGAATTTGTAGAGCGCGATCTTTTCGACCGTTTGGCGGAAGTCGCCGGGATCGATGGTGCGCGACAGCGCCACAAGATCCTTCATCGCCTCTCGGGGACGTTGCGCAGACCGGCATCCGAAAGCCAGCGGTTGATTTCCTCTTCGCCGGGCGGGTCGTCATAGACGGGGGCTGCGACGGCCGCGCGATGGGGCTCGAAGATCTTGCGCAGGGCGGAGTTTTTGTTGAGCGCGCCCGCCGCAACCACGATCACCGCATCGCCCGCGCGCCATTCCTCGATCGCCGCGCCGATGGCGGGGGCAGCGCTGTCGGGCGTATCGTCGAGCAAAACCACGCGCTGGCCGGGAAAAATCCCACCGCCTTGACCGCATCGAGCAGCAGCGCGGGATCTTTGCGCAATTCCGCGCCTGCCATGCGGGTCAGACGCATTTCCTCTTCGGCATTGGGGCCGGTCAGGGCCTTGACCGCCTCGGCACGTTTGAGCGCAACGCGCATCGCATCCTGCCCGTAGATCAGAAGTGCGGGCCGCGTCGGGTCCGGCTTGGCCAGATAACGGGCGATTTCTGCGCCTTTGAGGTTCACGGCGTTCCCGCAGGGACCGCGCCGTAAAGGCGGGTGATCACCTGATCGGCGAGCATGAAGGCGAGCCGGTCATGGGCGTCCTGCTCCGACGACATGGTGGCGATGGTGGTGCCGGTCGTCGAATAGGAGGAGAAGTTGTTGACCTGACCACGCGTGACGACCTTGCCGGTCACCGCATCGGTCAGGGTGAATTCGGCGCTGCCGTTGAGCGCATAGCGCGTCGTGATTTCGTCGGGGGTAATCGCTTGGGGCACGATGGCGATGCGCAGATTATAGCCCAGATCGAAGGCGACATCCTGCGGCGGGCCCAAACGCTCGGTAACGCGGCGCACGAAGGCGAAATCGTCGACCGTTTTGGGATCGGCGGCGCGGACCTTGCCGAAAAGCTTGGTTCCCGGCCCCGAAGGACCGTAAACCGGCGTGAAGCCGCAGGCGGCGAGCCCGCCGCCAAGGGCGACGAGCAGGCCGGATTGCAGGAATTTGCGTCTAGATGACGACATTGACGATACGCCCCGGAACCACGATCAGCTTTTTGATCGCCGATCCTTCCAGGAAACGCTGCACGGATTCATCGGCCAGAACAAGGGCCTCGATCTCTTCCTTGGACATATCCTTGGAAACAGCGATCTCGGCGCGGCGCTTGCCGTTGATCTGGATGGGCAGGGTGACGGTATCGTCGACCAGCATCGCCGGATCGGCTTTCGGCCAGGGGGCATCGACCGCCATGCCTTCGCCACCGGCTTTCGACCAGATTTCTTCGGCCAGATGCGGCACCATCGGCGCCATCAGCTGGGCAAACATCCGCAAAGCGGCACGGCGCGATCGCCCCCGCCCGAGGATTTGCCGAAAACGTTGGCAAGCTCGTAGATTTTGGCCACGGCCTTGTTGAAGGCGAAGCTATCGATCGAGCGGGTGATCTCGTCGATCGCGCGATGGGTTGCGCGCGTCAGGTCGAGATCTTCGGTACCTTCCGGATCTGGTCGGCCAGACGCCACAGGCGCGACAGGAAGCGGTGCGAAGCTTCCGCCCCCGAGGCCGTCCATTCCACGTCACGCTCGGGCGGGCTGTCCGACAGCATGAACCAACGCGCGGTATCGGCCCCGAAGCTCGAGACGATATTGACCGGATCGACCACGTTTTTCTTGGATTTCGACATTTTGGCCGAGGGGATGATCTCGACCGGCGTGCCGTCGGCCAGTTTGCCGTCGGTAATGTCTTCGGGCAGGTGATAGACCGGACGGCCGCGCTCGTCGCGGGTCAGGTAGATCTCGTGCGTGACCATGCCTTGCGTGAACAGAGCGTCGAAGGGCTCTTTCGCGGCTTCGGGCAGGTGGCCGGTCTTGACCATCGCGCGGGCGAAGAAGCGCGAATAGAGCAGGTGGAGAATCGCGTGCTCGATGCCGCCGATATATTGATCGACGTTCATCCAGTAATCGGCATCCTCGCGCAGGGTCGGGGTCGGCGCATGGGGCGCGGTGAAGCGCGCGTAATACCACGACGATCGACGAACGTATCCATCGTATCGGTCTCGCGGCGTGCCGGTTTGCCGCAATTGGGGCAGGCAGTGTTGCGCCAGGTCGGGTGACGGTCGAGAGGGTTGCCCGGAATGTCGAAGGTGACATCCATCGGCAGCAGAATCGGCAGATTCTCTTTCTTCTCGGGAACGGTGCCGCAGCTGTCGCAATGAACGACCGGAATCGGGCAGCCCCAATAGCGCTGGCGCGAGATGCCCCAGTCGCGCAGGCGGTATTTCGTGACGCCTTCGCCATAGCTTGCCGCTTCGGCATGGGCGATGGCGGCGGCAACCGCGGCCTCGCCGGTCTGGTCGCCCTCGCCCGAGAAGCCGCGGACATAGGTCACGACTTCGGTTTTCGCGGGAACGAAGGGCGCTTTGGCGACGAAAGCATCGGCTTGGGCCTGATCCATGCCCTTCTCGCCGAAGGTCGCGCGGATCGGCAGGCCGTATTTCGTGGCAAATTCGTGGTCACGCTCGTCATGGGCCGGAGAGCCGAAGATCGCGCCGGTGCCGTAATCCATCAGCACGAAATTCGCGATCCAGACCGGCAGCTCCCATTCGGGGTTGAGCGGGTGACGCACGCGGATGCCGGTGTCGTAGCCGACCTTCTCGGCCTTCTCGAGTTCCTCTTCCGAGGTGCCGATCTTGCGGGCCTCGGCGGTGAAGGCCGCGACTTTCGGGTCGGATTCCAGCGATTTCGCCAGCGGATGATCGGCCGAGATCGCAACGAAGCTTGCACCCATCAGCGTGTCGGGGCGGGTGGTATAGACCTCGATCCGGTCGAAACCCGCGGGGGCATTGACGGTATCGAAGTGGAACTGCAGCCCGCGCGAACGCCCGATCCAGTTTTGCTGCATCAGGCGGACCTTTTCGGGCCAGCCGTCGAGATTGTCCAAAGCGTCGAGCAACTCGCCCGAGTAATCCGAGATGCGGAAGAACCATTGCGTCAGCTCGCGGCGCTCGACCGGCGCGTTGGAACGCCAACCCTTGCCGTCGATAACCTGCTCGTTGGCGAGCACCGTCATATCGACCGGATCCCAGTTCACCATGGCCGATTTGCGGTAAATCAGCCCCGATTCGAGGAAATCGAGGAACATCGACTGCTGCTGGCCGACATAATCATCGTCGCAGGTCGCGAATTCGCGGCTCCAGTCGATGGACAGACCCAAGGGCTTCAGCTGGTCGCGCATCGTGGCGATATTGTTGTAGGTCCAGGTGCGGGGATGGCCGCCCTGCTCCATCGCGGCGTTTTCCGCGGGCATGCCGAAGGCGTCCCAGCCCATCGGATGCAGAACGCTGAAACCCTGCGCGCGTTTGTAGCGGGCAACCACATCGCCCATCGTATAGTTGCGCACATGGCCCATATGGATGCGCCCCGACGGATAGGGGAACATCTCGAGGACGTAGTATTTGGGCCGCTCGTCGCGGATGGCGCGGAAGGAATCGGCGGCATCCCATGCAGCCTGCCAGCGCGTTTCGCTTTTTGCGGGATCATAGGACATGAAAGCCTCCGGGCGTCAGATGTGCCCGCAGGGTTTATACGCGGCATAGCAAGAGGTCCAGCGTCCCCGTTGGGGGATGCCGGACCTCTTCAGGCACAAAATTCTTTAAACGGGATTAAAGATTGCCGTCGCGCACGCGCATTTGGCGCGCACGGGTCAGGATCGCATCTTCGACCTGACGCACGGTTTCGGGAGCAACGGCGCTGCCGCCCGAACCTTGCAGCGAGACTTTGAGCGAGCGCGCGTCAAGCGCGGGATCGGTAACCATGATCGTCGCGCGGTAAGAGCGGCCGCCACCCGGAGGGTGCCGTAGCCCGTCACGATGACGCCGGTGAACGGGTCGACCGACTGGATCGGCAGGAAGTTCAGCACTTCGAGGCTGGCGTTCCACAGGTATTTGTTCACCGCCACCGCGCTATTGGGGTTCTGGCGATTCGAGAACAGGTCCCAAAGCGTCGATTCCTGGCGCTGCGTGCCTTCGGGGTCGCTCCCTGCCGGCCGCCTCCGCCCTGGCCGGAGCCCGAACCGATGCCGCCGGAGCCAGATCCGCCCGAACCGGAGCCGCCTCCACCGCAGGCGGCAAGACCCGCGACCAGGATCAAGGTTGCGGACAGGCGTACATTGCGTGTGATCATGTGAAGGTCCCCGGAACGTTCTTGCGTTTGCCATAGCGCAATTTGTGTCATTGCGACAAGGGATCACCCGCGTGCGCCTGCAAAAGACAGGAAAATCCGCCTATAAGGCAGCTTTGTCCCGATGCAACGGACTGTGGCCCATGTGCATCACAAAATCTTGGAAACATTTTTGCTTCCGCCGTTTTCATTGCAAACAGGGGGAGACAAGCGACATACAACCCATACCCCAAGCCGGGATAACTGGATGGGGCACATGAGAGAGATAAGAGGGAAAACCATGAAAAAGGTTCTTTTCGCTACCAGCGCCCTGGTTCTGTCGGCTGGCTTCGCTTCGGCTGAAGTCGCTGTCTCGGGCGACGGCCGTATGGGTATGATTTACGACGGTAACGACGTTCAGTTCTCGAGCCGTGCACGCGTCAAGTTCACGATGACCGGCGAGTCGGATGCTGGCCTGTCGTTCGGCGGTAGCTTCCGCGTCGACCAAGAAAACTACTCGGCGAACGAGTATCGTTCGGCAGCCCGCGGTACTGCAGGCCAAGTCTGGATCTCGGGCACCTACGGCAAACTGTCGATGGGTGACGTTGTTTCGGCATCGGAAGCTGCAATCGGCGACCTGTACGAAATCGGTTACACCGAAGGTGCATTCGCTGGTGACATCGAAGAAATCTCGTACCTGACGGGTGACGGTGAGAACCTCGATCAGGGCGCGAACATCCTGTACGAGTACGGCATCGAAGGCTTCACCTTCTTCGCGTCGGCTACGGACGGTTCGGACACCAATCTTGGTTCGATCAGCCCGGGTGCAAACGTTGACGACGAACTGAACGCGTCGTCGGATGACGTTGCTTACTCGCTCGCAGCGAAATACGAAGCTGGCAACTACAACGTCGGCCTCGGCTACGGCAAGCACGGCGATGCGGACGAAATCGTCCTCGGCGGTGAAGTGACCTACGACCAGTTCTCGGTCAAAGGCATCTACGCGAAATACAGCGATCGCTTCACCGGTGAACTTGATGCGGAAGAGTTCGACTCGACCATTGGTCTGGCCGCTGCTTACCAGGCTGACGCTCTGCTCGTGAAGGGCTTCTGGCGCCAGGACAAGTTCAAGTACGACGTTGCTGGCGACGAGAAATTCGACTCGTTCGGCATCGGCGCTGACTACGATCTGGGTGGCGGTGCTACCCTCGCCGGCGGCATCATCGACAGCGACTACCTTGATGACACCGTTGCTGACCTCGGTGTGAAGTTCAAATTCTGATCTGATCAGAATTGAGACTTGAAGAGCGGGCCTTGTGCCCGCTCCTTTCATTTGGAAGGTTGCCGTGGGAAGGTTGCCGATATGGGACTGACAGAAATCAAAGGCCGCATCACTGCGGCCGAGCGTGCTTATGGCCGCGAAGCGGGCAGCGTGACCTTGATCGCGGTCAGCAAGGTTCAGCCGCTCGAGCGGGTGAAGGCGGTGCTCGATCAGGGGCAGCGTGTCTTTGGCGAGAATTATGTTCAGGAAGCGGCAGGAAAATGGCCGCAATGGTGCGCGGCCTATCCCGATGCCGAGGTTCATATGATCGGCCCGCTACAGACCAACAAACTCAAACAGGCGCTCGAGCTGTTCGATGCGATCCATACGCTCGACCGGATGTCGCTTGCCGAAAAACTGGCGCGACAAATTCAGGCGCGCGGGGCCTCGCCGCAGCTTTTCATTCAGGTCAACACCGGATCCGAGCCACAAAAGGCCGGTATTCTGCCCGAAGATGCCGATGCTTTCATCGCGACCTGCCGCGGGCTCGACCTGCGGCTTGAAGGGCTGATGTGCATTCCCCCGACGACCATGATCCCGCCCCGCATTTCGCGCATCTGGCGGAAATTGCCGCGCGCAACGGGCTTTCGGGCCTGTCGATGGGGATGAGCTCGGATTTCGAGACCGCCATCGCCCATGGTGCGACCCATGTCCGCGTCGGTTCGGCGATTTTCGGAGCGCGCGACTATACCTGATGCGCGACCGCGCTGCGGCTTGCGCTGAAACGCATCATGTCCGGCGGCACGATCAGCTTGGCGCCGGGGCCAAACGCTCGGCAAGCCAGCGCAGGTTGCCGCGCGACATTGCGATACAGCCCGCGGTCGGCGCGCCCGGCCTGCGCCATTGATGCAGGAAAATCGCCGAGCCCATGCCGGCCTTTGCATCCGGCCAGTTCCAATCCGTGAGCAGTACCAGATCGTAAAGCGGATCGGCGCGACGCAGGTTTTCATGGCTATGGGCATAAGGCGCGCGGATGTGATGGTTGTAATCGGGCTCGCCCGAAGCGTCCGACCACAGGTCGCCCGGCAGGATCGGCGCCGCCCAAGGGGCAGGGCGGGTCACGCGGTCGGGGCGATAGAGCAGGCCGACGATGCGGTGATGTCCGACCGGCGTCGCGCCATCGCCTTCGCGCTTGTCCCGGCGCACGCCGCCTCGGCCGACGCTACAGGGCAAAATGCGGCCGTCGAAGAAAAGCCCGCGCGGGGTCAGCAAAAGATCACCCGCCTTCACAGCAAATGCCCCGATTTGTCGGCTTTGATCGCCAAATAATGCTCGTTGAAGCGGTTGGTCGGCGTGACCAGCGGCACGCGCTCGGCGACGGTGATGCCGTGGCTTTCCAGCGTCGTGACCTTGCGCGGATTGTTGGTCATCAGCCGCACCGTCGAGAAACCGAGCCGCCGCAGGATCTCGGCGCCGATGCGGAAGTCGCGCTCGTCATCCTCGAAGCCAAGGCGGTGATTGGCGTCCACCGTGTCGAAACCCTGATTTTGCAGCGAATAAGCGCGCATCTTGTTCGCCAGCCCGATGCCGCGACCCTCCTGATTGAGGTAAAGCAGCACGCCCGCGCCATTCTGCCCCATCGCGTCAAGCGCCGCATGAAGCTGAGGGCCGCAATCGCATTTGAGGCTGCCCAGCACATCGCCGGTATAGCAGGCCGAATGGAGGCGCGCCAAAACCGGCTGGTCGCGCGGCGGGTCGCCGATCTCGACGGCGTAATGCTCGATCTCGCCATTGTCGGGGCGAAAGATATGCAGTTTGGAATTCTGCGCCGCAGCCAAAGGCAGGCGGGCGGCGGCCACGGGCGCAAGATGGACCTCGGTCGTGAGCTGGGCCAGCGTCGCGGCGGCGGGCAGGGCGGTAAGCCCGGCGTGTGGCGCGGAAATCGCGACCATCAGCACCGCCGGCAGCAATTGCGCCGATTTCGCCAGCGCGATTGCCGCGCGATGCGGCTCGCTGTCGCCGCCGCGTAAGGATTGCAGCGGCCCCTTGAGCGGCGTCATCAGGTCGCCGGCCGGATCGGCAATCGCACGCAGCCAAGCCAGATCGGCCTCGGCGGGCAGTGCGATCCGCGCCAGATCGCCGTCATAGACCCGCGCCTTCAGCGTCGCGGCCCGCCAGTCCGTCACGGCCAAGGCCGCGGGCCCCAAGGCGCGCATTTCGGCCAGTCTGGGCGCGGAAAGCGTCTCGACCGCAGCCGCGAGATAGTCGCCGACCACGACCGGAAGCCCCATCCGCAGATCGGTGCGGGCGCGGGAAACGGTCTCGGCAAGGGTGGGGATGAGGCTCATGACGCTCGCGAAAGTGAAACAATTTGAAACATTAGGGCCAAATCCGACAACTCCGTGTGAGGAAACGCGCAAGTAGCTGGACGTCGGGCCGTTCAACTCACAGGTTTCCCTAACACGCCAAAGGAGGCAAGTATGGCTGGACTGAAAAAGATCCTTCTTGTCGATGACGAGGACGACCTGCGCGAAGCATTGGCCGAGCAGCTTGTCGCGACCGAAGATTTCGACGTTTTCGAAGCGGGCACCGGTGCCGAGGCGGTCGAAAAGACCAAAGCGGGCATTTTCGACCTGATCGTTCTCGATGTCGGCCTGCCCGATACCGACGGTCGCGAGCTGGCCAAGCGCCTGCGCAAACAGGGCGTGAAATGCCCGATCGTCATGCTGACCGGCCACGATTCCGACGCGGATACCATTCTGGGTCTGGATTCGGGTGCCAATGACTACATCACCAAGCCGTTCAAATTCCCGGTGCTTCTGGCCCGTCTGCGCGCGCAGCTGCGCACTCACGAGCAGTCCGAAGACGCGATTTTCCAGCTTGGGCCCTATACGTTCAAGCCTTCGATGAAGATGTTGATCGACCAGAAGGACCGCAAGATCCGTCTGACCGAAAAGGAAACCAACATCCTGAAGTTCCTTTACCGCGCCTCGGACGGGGTAGTGCCGCGCGATGTGCTGCTGCACGAGGTCTGGGGCTATAATGCGGGGGTCACGACCCATACGCTCGAGACCCATATTTATCGCCTGCGCCAGAAGATCGAGCCCGATCCCTCGAATGCGCGGCTTCTGGTGACGGAAAGCGGCGGCTACCGCCTCGTGGCGTAAACTCTGCCGTAACGTCCTTTTCCCGTGCGGTGCATTTTCCGGATCGCACGGGAACCACGGGCGGCAGTCGCGGGTTGAGCGCATGTAAACGGGATGTGGTAAACATCTTGTTGCCCATATGGCCCGATCTTGTGGCCATAAGTTCTGTTCAAGTTATTTCTTCTGAACTTCTCTCCTCCCTGTTGGACTTGCCCCGACTCCGGTCGGGGCATTTTTTTGGCGCGGCGGATTGGAGCGCAAGGCCGCAAGGGGCGAGCTGCTCGACAGGGGGCGGGCAGGGGATAGGGTCTCGGCACCATCCCAAAGGAGCCGCCATGTTCACCCTTGCCACCTGGAACATCAACTCGGTCCGCCTGCGCGAGGCGCTGGTCGCGCGGCTGCTGCGCGAGGAGGCTCCGGATGTTCTGTGCCTGCAGGAATGCAAAAGTCCGGTCGACAAGATCCCGCTCGAGGCCTTTCACGCGCTCGGTTACACCCACATGGTCGCGCGCGGCCAAAGGGCTATAACGGCGTCGCGATCCTGTCGCGCCTGCCGATCGAGGATGCGGGTGACCGCGACTACGCAGGTCTCGGCCATGCGCGCCATGTCGCGGCGCGGCTGGAAAACGGCGTCACCATCCACAATTTCTATGTCCCCGCCGGTGGCGATATTCCCGACCGCGAGCAGAATGTGAAATTCGGCCAGAAGCTCGATTTCCTGACCGAGATGCGCGACGTTTTCCATGCCGAGAACCCTCGGAAGTCGATCATGGTCGGCGATCTCAACATCGCGCCGCGCGAGGATGACGTCTGGAACCACAAGGCGCTGCTCAAGATCGTGAGCCACACTCCGGTCGAGGTCGAGCATCTCGCCCAGACGCAGGATGCCGGCAAATGGGTCGATGTCACGCGCAACGACATCCCCGAGGGCCGGCTGTTTTCGTGGTGGAGCTACCGCTCCCCCGATTGGGATGCGGCCGACAAGGGACGTCGGCTCGACCATATCTGGGCCACGCCCGATATCGCGAACGCGGCCCACGGCAGCAAGATCCTGCGTCCGGTGCGCGGCTGGGAACAGCCGAGCGACCACGTTCCGGTCTTCGCCAGCTTCGATCTGTAAGCCGCGCGCGGATGGGGCCTTCGGTCCGGCCCTTCGCGGCCCGACCTGCGCGGGCGCGACCTAGGGCCTAGCCTTGTCCAAGCCATTCCCGCCAAAGGGGATAGCCAAGGCGGCAATGGCTGGCCGCGCCCCTTGGCGCGGCGGGTCCCGCGACCTTATATTCGGATCAACAGGTTTCAACTCGGCCTGCCGCGAGGCGGGTCTTGCGCGGGATGCGCAAATTAGATCGACGGGATTAATCACGATGCTGCTTACGGATTCTGCGGACCAACAGCCCCAGCCGACCGATTTCATCAAGGACGTCTCCGAGGCGACCTTCATGCAGGATGTGGTCGAGCAATCGATGGAACGTCCGGTGATCGTCGATTTCTGGGCGCCGTGGTGCGGCCCGTGCAAAACGCTCGGCCCCCAGCTTGAAGCCGAGGTCGCCAAGGCCAAGGGCCGCGTCGCCATGGCCAAAATCAACGTCGACGAAAACCAGATGATCGCGGGCCAGTTGCGCGTCCAGTCGATCCCGACGGTTTTTGCCTTCTTTCAGGGCCAGCCCGTCGACGCCTTCCAGGGCGCGATCCCACCCAGCCAGATCAAGCAATTCGTCGACAAGCTGGTCGAGCTTGGCGGCGATGACGGCGGGCTTGGCGCGGCGCTCGAAGCGGCCGAGGCCATGCTTGACGAAGGCGCGTTCGAGGATGCCGCCGAAACCTTCAACGCCATCATCGGCGAAGAGGCCGAGAACCCGCAGGCTTGGGGCGGGTTGATCCGTTCGCATCTGGCTGCAGGCAAACTGGACGATGCCGCCGATGCTTTGGCCCGTGTTCCCGCCGCTGCCGCCTCGGCCGCGCCGGTCGAGGCCGCGCGCGCCCAGCTTCAGCTCGCGCAGCAGGCCGCCGAGGCAGGCCCGCTCGACGAGCTGCGTGCTGCGGTCGAAGCCGACGCCAAGGACCATCAGGCCCGTCTCGATTACGCCACCGCGCTCCATGCGGCGGGCGATGTCGAAGAGGCGATCAACCAGCTGCTGGAATCCTTCCGCATCGACCGGGAATGGAACGAAGGTGCGGCGAAAGCGCAGCTGATCACGATTTTCGACGCGCTGAAGCCGACCGATCCGCTGGCGCAAAAGGGACGTCGACGGATGTCTTCGCTGATCTTCTCGTGATGCTGCGGCGTTTCGACCTTCCCGATACGATCCCGCTTTTTCCGCTCGAAGGGGCGGTGCTGATGCCGCGCGGCCGTCTGCCGCTCCAGATCTTCGAGCCGCGCTATTTGCAGCTTGTCGAGGATGTGCTCAAGACCTCGAACCGGCTGATCGGGATGATCCAGCCGCAAGAGGGCGGGGCGGACGGGCTGGCGCAGATCGGCAGCGCGGGACGGATCGTCAGCTTTTCGGAAATGGACGACGGCCGCTATATGATCACGTTGCGCGCCGTCTCGCGTTTCCGGCTGGGCGCGGTGCAGGAGGGGTTCATGCCCTATCTGCAAGGCGATGTGGATTGGAGCGGCTTCCCGCTTGATCGCGGCCTCCAGCCCGAAATCGACGCCGGCCTGAACCGCGGCGCGTTTCTCGACCGGCTGCGGCGCTATATGGATGCGCACGAGCTGTCGACCGATTGGGAGGCGGCCGAGCATGTCGATGACGAGATGCTGGTGAACTCGCTCGCCATGGTCCTGCCCTTGGGGGAGAGGAAAAACAGGCATTGCTCGAGGCCCAGACCCTTGTCCAGCGGCGCGAGTTGCTGGATGGCTTGCTCGAATATGCTTTGCGCAACGGCGATAATGAGGAAATCATCCAGTGAGCGTCACCCAGCCCAATGGTCGCGAATTCGACCGCCATATGCTCGAGGCTCTGGTCTGCCCCGTGACCCATACCGTGCTGCATTACGATGCCGCGCGGCAGGAGCTGGTCTCGAGGGCGGCAGGGTTGGCTTTTCCGATCCATGACGGCATCCCGATCATGCTGGTCGGCGAGGCGCGCCAGATCAAAGCCGACGATTAAGCCCCGAAACCCGTGAAAAAGCGCGGAGGCAGAACCTGCCCCCGCGCTTTTCCAATTCCTGCGGCCCGCTCTTGCAGATGGCCGTTCGTTCCCGTGGCCGCGCCTTAGAGGCCTGCCGCCTCGTCGGTGCCAAGCATGAGGTTGAGGTTCTGGACCGCCGCGCCGGACGCGCCTTTGCCGAGGTTGTCGAGCACCGCGACCAGCACAGCGCAGCCGTTCTCCTCGTCGCCATGGACCGAGATTTCGAGCTGGTTGGTCCCGTTCAGCCGCGTCGGCACCACCCGCGGCTCGGCATCGATCACCGAGACGAATTGCTGGCCTGCGTAATGCGCCTGCAAGGCATCGCGCAGATTGTTCATGTTGCGCGAATTATCCAGATGCAGCGGGATCTGGACCGCCATGCCCTGCGCGAAATTGCCCACCGAAGGTGCGAAAACCGGACGTTTGGTCAGGCCGACGTAATGCATGATCTCGGGCAGGTGCTTGTGGTGCTGGGTCAGGGCATAAACGAAGAAATCGGGCGCCTCGCCGCGCTCGTATTCGCCGATCAGCTCCTTGCCGCCGCCGGTATAGCCCGAGACGGCATTGATGGTCAGGTCTTCGTCGCGGCTGACGAGGCCGGCCTTGACCAAGGGCGCCAAAAGCGCGATCGCGCCGGTCGAATAGCAACCGGGATTGGCGACATATTTCGCGCCCGCAATCCGCGCGCGCATGTCGTCCTCAAGCTCGGCCAGGCCGAAAACCCAGTCGGGATTGACCCGATGCGCGGTCGAAGCGTCGATGAAACGCACATCCAGCCCCGCGGCCAAGGCCACGGCCTCTTTGGCGGCGGCATCGGGCAGGCAGAGGATCGCCACATCCGCCTCGGCCATGGCGGCGCGACGGGCATCGGCATCCTTGCGCAACGCCGGATCGATCTGGATCAGCGTAATATCGGAACGCGGAGCCAGACGCTCGCGGATCTGCAGACCCGTCGTGCCGGCCTCGCCGTCGATGAAAACCTTGTTTGCCATGGATGCGTCTCCTTTGAGGCGACTAGATAGCGCCCACAGGCGCGCCGTTCAATCAGCGCGCGCAAATCTCCGAGCGCACGAGGAAACGCTTCTCGCGGCCGTTGTCCAGAGAAAACATGCCGCCGCGCCCTGCGACAACATCTATGACCAGATCGGTGTGCATCCAAGCCACAGCGTGACTTTCCGCCATATAAAACGGCATTCCGCCGATCTCGCCCAGCTTCAGATCGCGTTCGCCCAAACGGAAATCGCCTTGCGCATAGCACATCGGGCTCGACCCGTCGCAACAGCCGCCCGATTGGTGGAACATGACCGGCCCGTGATCGGCCACGATCTCGGCCAGAAGCTGCAGGGCCTCGGGGTTGCGCTTACGGTGCCCATCTCTTTCTCTTTCACAAAAATACCCGTGCCACAGGCAACGGCCCCCGCTTGGGGGCCGTTTCAGGAGCTTAGAAGAAGCCCAGCTTTTTCGGCGAATAGCTGACCAGCATGTTCTTGGTTTGCTGGTAGTGGTCGAGCATCATCTTGTGGGTCTCGCGACCAATGCCCGACTGCTTGTAGCCGCCAAAGGCCGCATGCGCCGGATAGGCGTGGTAGCAGTTGGTCCAGACGCGGCCGGCCTTGATGCCGCGACCCATGCGGTAGCAGGTATTGGCGTCACGCGACCATACGCCGGCACCAAGGCCGAACAGGGTGTCGTTCGCGATTTCCAGACCTTCTTCCTGCGTCTTGAAGGTGGTCACAGACACGACCGGCCCGAAGATCTCCTCCTGGAAGATGCGCATCTTGTTGTTGCCGAAGAAGACGGTCGGCTCGATGTAATAGCCGCCTGCCAGCGCGTCGCCCAGCTCGGCCGCCTTGCCGCCGGTCAGTACCTCGGCACCCTCTTTCTTGCCGATGTCGAGGTAGGAAAGGATCTTTTCCTTCTGCTCGCTCGAGGCCTGCGCGCCGATCATGGTCGCTGCATCGCGCGGGTCGCCCTGTTTGATCGCCTGAACGCGTTTGATCGCGCGTTCGATGAAGCGTTCGTAGATCGATTCCTGAATCAGCACGCGCGACGGGCTGGTGCAGACTTCGCCTTGGTTCAGCGCGAACATGGTGAAGCCTTCGAGCGCCTTGTCGAAGAAATCGTCGTCCTCGCGGGCCACGTCTTCAAAGAAGATGTTCGGCGATTTGCCACCCAGTTCCAGCGTGACCGGAATGAGGTTTTCCGAGGCATATTGCATGATCAGACGGCCGGTCGTCGTCTCGCCGGTAAAGGCGATTTTCGAGATGCGCGGGCTCGACGCCAGCGGCTTGCCTGCCTCCAGACCGAAACCGTTGACGATATTGAGCACGCCCGGCGGCAGCAGATCGGCGACGATGGTGATCCAGACCATGATCGAGGCCGGGGTCTGCTCGGCGGGTTTGAGGACGACGCAGTTGCCGGCGGCCAGCGCGGGAGCAAGCTTCCAGCAGGCCATCAGCAGCGGGAAGTTCCACGGGATGATCTGGCCGACGACGCCCAGAGGCTCCTGGAAGTGGTAGGCAACGGTGTCGTTGTCGATCTGGCTGATCGAGCCTTCCTGCGAGCGCAGGACGCCTGCGAAATAGCGGAAGTGGTCGATGGCCAGCGGCAGGTCGGCGGCGCGGGTCTCGCGGATCGGCTTGCCGTTGTCCCAGGTCTCGGCAGTCGCGAGCAGCTCGAGGTTCTGCTCCATCCGGTCGGCGATTTTCAGCAAGATGTTGGAACGCTCGGTCGGCGAGGTCGCGCCCCATTTGTCTTTGGCGGCATGGGCAGCATCCAGCGCCGCTTCGATGTCGTTGGAATCAGAGCGGGCGATTTCGCCGATCTCGGCACCGGTGATCGGGGTGGTATTGGTGAAATACCGGCCCGATTTCGGCGCGACGAACTGGCCGCCGATAAAGTTGTCATAGCGTTTCGCGAAGGGCGAAACGTTCACGCCTTTGAAGTCATGCGTTTGGTCGTTCGGCATTTGAATTCTCTCCTAGGAACCGGCCTCCTCGACCGGATTGCGTTGAAGCTTCAGATCCTGTCCCGCGCCGGTCAATCGGGCCGCGCGTGCCGCAGCGCAGAATGTGTCTCAGGGGTGAGACAGTCGGCTGCGGGCAGCGGGCAGGGCAGGGGTGGCGGACGTGGCACTTCTGGCGGTGCCTTCGGTAATCCCGAGCCGCGACATGCGGCGGTAAAGCGTGGCGCGCCCGACGCCGAGCGCGCGCGCGGCGGCCGAGACATTGCCCTGCGCCCGCGTCAACGCGCCCATCACGGTCGAGCGCTCGGCCTGTTCGAACCCCGTGATCTCGTCGCTTTGCCCCAGCAGGTCCGAGGCCGGCCGCGGCCGCAGGATGCCTTCCTTCTCCAGCCCGTAGGCGCGGCGCGCGGCGCGGTTCGCCCCGATCATCAGATCGTCGCGATCGACCGCGATCAGCAGGTTCTGCTCGGGGCTCTCGCCCTCCGCGATGATGATGCGCGCCGCCGGAAAGCTGGCGCGAAAGTAGGCCGCCTCGATCATGCGCGCGGTTTGGGCGACCTGCGCCATGATCAGCGCATTGAGCCGTTCGTTGTGGTCGCGCCGAGCATTGGAGACATCGAGCGCCGCGACGACGCGGCCGTCTGGTCCCCAGATCGGCGCATCCACGCAGGTCATGCCGGTGTTGCGCGAAAAGAAATGTTCGTCGCGATGGATCGTGACCTGACGGCCCTCGACCAGACAGGTGCCGATGCCGTTGGTGCCCTCGGCGGCCTCGGACCAGTCATGCCCGCGCCACAGTCCCCAGGCGCGGAAGCTGTCGCCGTCGCCGTCGCTGATGCGCTGGTCGAGCACAATCCCGTCGGCATCGGTCAGCAGGACCGAACAGCCGGTCGGGCAAACCAGCTGGTAAAGCTGGTCGAGCCGCGGCGCCGCGACCGCCAGCAAGTCGCCCAGCCTTTCGCTGCGCGCGGCGGTGGCCGAAGCGTCGAGGCGGTTGCGCTCGGCGGCGACGGCCGGATCGAGGCCGTATTTCACCATCGAGCGCCGCCAGCGTGCCGCCTCGCGGCTGACCGCTGCGGGGGATTGCGATGCGCTGGTGACCCGATCTTCGTGACGGGGGCGGGTGTCGTGACGGGGGCGTGGCAAGGCGTCCTCCCAAGATCTCCTCGGGGATCAGCGTAACACGGGGTCCGCAGGCGCTGGCAAGTCAAAGCTTCTTGTTCTTTGGTCGCATGATTCGCGGGCTTTTACGCGAAACACCGGCCCGTTTCGGGGCCGGCGTTCCGGTTGTTCGCAAAGCGACTTGCGGGCAGATTTCGCGGTCAGGGCGTGATCGCGACCGTCCCGCCATCTGTCCATGCGCGGTATTCGGGGCGGTACATATCCTCGACGCTGGCCGCCGGATGGCGGAAGCTGCCGGGGTGACCGCGCGCACGATATAGGCCAGCCGGAAGGGGCTGTCCGACATCCAGCTCAGCGAGGCCGCGAAACGGTCTTGCCGGAATTCGGCCATATCGGTCGAGGGGTGTCCTCGCCCAGCCAGCTCAGCTGCGAGATGTCGCCCGCGCTGATCAGGTTGGGGTTGTCGATCTCGAAACCGGCGGGCAGGGGATCGGTGACCATCAGGCGTCCCCTTCGGCGCTGTCGGGACGGACCGTCAGCACCGTGACCAGCCGCGTGCCAAGCGAGACCTGCGCAGGATCGACCGGCGCACCCTCCATGGTGAAATACTCGCGCAGCAGCGTATAGCCCTTGCCGCCCGCCGCCGGAGCGGTGACCGGCTGGCCGGTTGCGGTCAGGGTGATGGTGATCGGCGCGCCGCCACCATTGGCCAGAACCGCACCCTCGGGCAGATCCGCGACGGCAGAGCCGAGCGCGACCCCGTTCAGCGTCAGCGCGCTATTCCCGTCCGAAAGGCTTTGCGCGGCCATCACCGACCAGACCGATTCCTGTGTCGAAAGGTTCTGGCCGCGCTCGTTGGCGTACGCGATCCGGTCGGCGACCAGCGTCGTGAGCTGGCTTTGGTCGACGGCTTGGGTCTTGGCTTCGGTCGAGAGCGCCAGAACCGCCTCCATGTCGCGCAGATAGGTGCCGTAATCGCTGCGGTAGCCACGGCCCTCCGCAGGGGCAGCCCCGATTGCGCCATAGGCCTGACGGAACATCTTGTCCGCGCGCAACTGGTCGCCCGAAGATGCCAGCGCCGCACCCAGATTGGCCGCCGCCATCGGGGTCGAGAAAGCCTCGGGGTGGTGTCGGCATAGTAGCGCAGATCGCCGATGGTCGCGGCCCGCTCGCGCGCGAGAACAGCGAGCGCATAGGCGAGGGCCGCGTTTTCGTCGGCCGAGGCCGAGCGCGGTTCGATCGATGTGTTGACGCGGTTGCGCAGGTTGTCGATCGCCTGTTTGAAGGCCGCGTCGGGGACCTCGTGGCCCGCCGCACGGGCACGCGACAGGAAGTCCGAGACATAGCTGTCGAGCCAAAGATCGCCCGATCCGCCGACCAGAGGCCGAATCCGCCGCTCGAGGACTGGCGCGTCAGGATCAACGCGATGGCCTGTTCGATCGAGGTCGGATTGGGGTTGTTGGCGCTGATGTTCTCCAGCGCCGACAGCCGCGGCAGGTACAAAAGCGGCATCGCGATCGAGGTGATCTGCTCGGTGCAGCCATAGGGGTAGCGTTCAAGCCGCGCGAGCGCGCCGGCCACGTCGAGCCGCCCGTAATTGCCCACCGCGACCGAGATCGCCGCGCCGGGCAGCAGCCCGTCGGTCAGCTGCGGCGGGATGCCGAGGCTGGTTCCGGGGGCAATCGCCAGCCGGTCCTGACGCTGGATGTCGGGCTCGTTCATCGCGACGGAGATCGCGATATCCTTGGTCAGCGCGGTGCCGTCCGGCGTGGTCAGGGTCAGGCGCATTTCGGCAAGGCCGGTCTGCTCGCCCGCCGAAAGCGGCACGGACAGTTTGGCCTCGCCTTTCTCGGTCAGGGTCACGCTGTCTTGCGGCAGGGTAAAGCCGATCCCCGCCTCGCCGCCCGCTTGGGCCAGCGCGACGCGAACGTCGCCCGCCGGACCCGAAGCATGGGTCAGACGCAGCCCGATCTGGGCCTGATCACCCGGTGCAAGGAAGGCGGGGGCGGTCACGGTCATGACGACCGGATCGCGCGACAGGATGGTCGCATCGCTTTGGCCGATACCGGTTTCGGACCAGACCACCGCCATGACGCGGATCTGGCCGTTGAAATCGCCGATCGGCAGGTCGACGGTCACGGTGCCGTCCGCGCCGACGGTCAGCGGGCCGGAGAACCAGCTCATCAGCTTTTCGGTCGGAGGCGGGGCCTCGGTCCCCGAGACCTGCGCATCGCCGCCTTCGCGGAAGGTGCCGTCCGCTGCGCCCGAAGGCAGGATCAGGCGGCCGTAGAGATCGCGCAGACCGACGCCGAGGCGGCGCTGGCCGAAGTAATGTTTCGACGGATCGGGCGGGGTAAAGCCGGTGAGGTTCAAAATGCCCTGATCGACCGCCGCGATGGTCGCATGGACCGTCTCGCCAGCAATGCCGCCCTCGACCTTGAGGGTGACCGGCACCGATTGGCGCGGATTGGTTTCGGCGGGCACGGTCAGGCTGGCCTGAAGCTGCCGCTGACCGGGGTCGACGGCGGCATGGGCAATGCCGAGCGCGCG
Organism: Paracoccus cavernae; assembly: GCA_030410095.1. GTDB lineage: Bacteria > Pseudomonadota > Alphaproteobacteria > Rhodobacterales > Rhodobacteraceae > Paracoccus > Paracoccus cavernae. The sequence continues at coordinate 2,619,406 of JAUFRC010000001.1, read as the reverse complement.
CACCGGCATGCGGTCGCCCGCCTCGATCCCCGAGATCGGACGGATCGCGCTGACCGAGACATAGACGCCCGCGCCCCAGTCATCCGTGACCGGAAGCGCGATGACGTTGTCGCCGGCCTTCAACGGGACGATCTGCTGGCTGACGAGCTTGCTCGACATCACCGAAACGATGCCTTGGCCGTCCGCAATCGCCTCGACCGTGACGTTGGCGGTGTCGCCGCTGCGATAGGCGGGTTTGTCCAGCGCGACCTTGAGGCGGTCGGGCGTATCCGAGCCCGCGCCCGCACTAAAGCCCCAGCCGGCATAGAAGCTGGTCGAGCTGACGGCACCTGCCGCGGTACGCGCCACCAATTCATAGCTGCCCCAGCCGACCGTGCCCGCGATTTCGACCGGCGTTTCGCCGATCTCGGCGCTGCCTTCGGCGACGCGCTGGCGGGTGGTCGTGGTTTCCCACTGCCATTGGCCGCCAAGCGAATACCATTCGTAATGGGTCTCGACGCGGTTGATCTCCCACTGCACGGCGGCCGCGGCAGGCTGCTGGTCGGGGCCGACCGCGATCAGCGCGAAGCGGGCATCGGAGCCGTCGGCGACCGTATCGTCCTCGAAGAGCGGGCGGATGCCGATGATGGGCTGGTCGGGCAGGATAAGCGTCGACTGGCTGCGCTCGACCGGACGGCCCGCGCCTTCACGCACATCGAGCACGACCTTGGCTTCGACGGGGCGCTGGCCGAGGGTCTCGGCATCGGGAAGGGTGACTTCTGTCGAGAAATTGCCGTCCGCATCGGTTTGGCCGCTGGCGATGGATTCCGCGGTGGACTGGCTTTCGTCGTCATAGCGGCCGAAGCGATAGTCTTTGAACGCGGCAAGGGTGGTGCGCGGCGACAGCAACAGCGAGCCGTCGACCGGCAGTTCCGCCGCCGGAGCGCCGAACAGCCAGTTCGCGGTCAACGAGACGGTCAGCGTTTCGCCTGCCTTGATCGGTCCCTCGGGCAGTTTGGGGTGAAGTCGATGCGCTCGGGCAGGAAGTCCTCGACCATCATGCGGGTGGTGGCGAGCGCGGGGCCGTCGGCCTCGGCGCGGATTTCCAGCCGCCAGGTGCCGCGCGGCGCATTGCCCGGAATGGCCCATGACAGGACATGGCCGCCTGCTCCGGCCTCGGTCGCGATCATGCGGGCCTGCTCGACCCCGTCGGGGCGGATGATGACGGCGGTCAGCGGCAGGGCCGACAGCGCGCGGGTTTCGAGATCGCGGGCCGTCATGGTGGCGTTGACCGTATCGCCCGCGCGATAGGCGCCGCGGTCGGTGGCGACGAAAACATCGATGGCGGGGGCGGGGCCTGCCCTCGACGCCGCGATCCGAGAGGTCGAATTCGGCATCGGTCAGCGACATGAAGGCCATGTCCCGGGGCGCGCGCTCCGCACCTTCGCCCGACCATGCGGTGACGGTGATCAGCGCGGGCGCGGCCGGACCCTGACCCAGCGAAAGGCCGGGGCGAAATGGGCGATGCCCTGATCATCGGTGATCGCGCGGGCCAGAACCTCGTTGGCGCGCGACACCAGCGCGACCTCGACGCCGGATTTGGCCGAAGTATCGGCGAGGCTGCGGACCGCGACGGTCAGCCCGTCGGTGCCCGAATAGCTCGAGATCCCGAAATCCGAGATCACGAACCATTGCGTCGCGACGCCGGTGTCATCGATGTCCTTGCCGTCGATCGAGGCCTGAAGCAGGTAGATGCCGGGGGCGAGATTGCCCGCCTCGGCCGGAATGGCGAGGCGCGAGGTGATTTCGCGGTTGAGCGTTTCCTGACCGCTGGGCTTGGCGGGTTCGGCCTTGCCGCGCCAGACTTCGGTCGCCAGCCCGTCCGAGAAGTAACCGGCCTGCCAGCTATCCAGCGGCGTTGCGAACAGCCCGTCGGACATGGTGCGCAACAGGTTGCGGTCCGAAAGGCGCAGCAGCGTCAAATCCATCAGATCGACGTTCACCGTCGAGACCGACAGCCCCTGATCTCCGCCCGAGGGCAGGACGAAGGCGCGGCTCGGGAAGCGCAACGAAGGATCACGGTCGCGGATATAGCTGCGCAGGGTGATGTCTTTGGGCAGCGTGTCGCCGCCCTTGGCCGGAAGGCCAGCGCGCAGCGTGACCTCGATCTGCTGGCCGAAGGTCAGGCCGGTCAGGCACAGTTCGGACCCGTTGACCGTCACCGCCATATCCGTCGCGGGCAGGCGCATGAAATCGGCGTAGTTCACTGCCGGATCCATCTGGCGCGACATCGCGATGCAAAACGCGGCACGGCGGCGGCCGTATCGCTGCGGGTATCCGTCACGCGCATGCCGTTGCGGTCGGTCGAGGTCTGGAGATCGTCCAGAATGGCCGGATCATTCGGCAAGAGCTGGTTGGCAAGCTGCAGGGCCGCCAGACCGTCCTGCCCGCGACCCTGCCGCTCGTAGGCAAAGGACAGCCAGCGCAAGGCCAGTGCCGCCGCGGCGTCGTTGCCCGCGCGCAGATAGGCGTTGACCGCCGCCGAGGCGATGACCTGCGACGAGAAACTCCCTGCCCCTTCAGGCGCGTAAAGCATCTGCCGCGCGAAATTCGCCCAGTCCTCGCCGCGATCGAATTGCGCGGTCAGCGTGGCCGAAAGCCGGATTGCGGTCGCCATATCGCCCATTGCTTCGGCACGGGCGGCGGCTCCCGCGGGGTCGGGCTCGGCCGAGGGCGGATACATGGCCGCCATGCCGTTCGCGAGGCTGCGGGCTTCGCGCAGGTCGTAATCGCTCAGAAAGCGCGCGGCGGCGGCACGGGCCTGCGCTTGCGTCAGGCTTTGCGGCTGCAGATCCAGCACGCGCCCCGAAAGCGCATTGGCGAAAGGCACCGGCGCAGTGGCCGAGCCGTCCTTGGGGAAACAGGCACGCGCCGAGGCGTTATAGGTCAGGGCCTCGCATTGCAGCATGTTGAGACAGGCCTGCACGCAAGATTGCAGCGTGGTGTCGAAAATCGGACCAAGATCGCCGCCCGGCATGTCGTGATCGGCCAAAAGCTCGATCCGGCGTTCGGGCAGGGGGCTTGATTGCGGCTGATCGCCTGCGGGAGTTTGCGCGAGGAGGCTACCGGCCACCCCAAAAGGAAGGCCGTCAAAGCCAAACGCGTCAGCCAGCTGATTTTTCCCGCCATATCTGCCTCGCATCCCGATTTATGTCTGAATTGATGAGGGTTGTGTCATTTCGTCGGCAAGGAGGCAATCGCCTCACTGCCATTCCAATTCGGAAAAGGCACTCGCGGCATTGCGCGCGGTGGTCGCGTCGAAATCGGCCCAACCGGCGGCTTGCGCCTGCATGTCCTTTACGGTTGCGGGCACAGCCTCCGACATGGCTCGGCCCTTGGCGATCAGCGCAGCGACGGTGCTGCGCAGGGCGTCCAGATAGGCTTTTGCGGCGAGATCGCCTCCTTCCAGTCGTTCTGGATCGCGCCGTGGCCGGGGATGATCAGGCTTGGTGCGGGATCGCGCGGCGGCTCGGCCAGCCAGCTCTCCCATCCCGAAAGCGAGCCGTCGATGACGGGTGTCAGCTCCCGAAAGACCAGATCGCCGGTGAAAAACGCCCCCGAGCGACTGTCGAAAGCGGTCAGATCATTGTCGGTATGGGCGGCGGCGACAGGGGTCAGCGTGACCTTGGTCCGTCCCAGATCCAGCGTGAGCGGGGCCGAGACCAGCTGGTCGACCGGCGCGATCCGCGTCCCGAGCAGGGCCTTCGTGCCGATCTGGGCGGGGATAGACTGGCGCCAGCTTGCGCTGCGCATCGAGACTGCGGGCGGAAGTTTGGCATTGGCGACGATGGTGGCGCCGGCCTCGGAAAAGACCTCTGACCCCAAGATGTGGTCGGGGTGCATGTGGGTCAACACAAGATGGCTGATAGGAAGATCGGTCTCGCGCCGGATCGCGGCATAAAGCGCCTCGCCCTCGGCGCGGCTGCCGCCCGCGTCTATGACCAGAACGCTGTCGCCGATCACGAAGGACAGATTGGCGATGCGGCCGGCGTTTTCGGGCGAGAGCGCCTCGGGGCGCCCGAGATGGACGAAGACCCCATCCCCGCCTCTTCGACCGCCAGCGCCGGAAGCGCATCGGTCGCGACGCAATCGGGCGGGTTCGGCGCGAAGATCTGCGGATGGCGCGCGAACCAGTCGCGGGCGATCTGCTCGCCGCCCTGGCGGCAATCCTCCTGACGTACGGAATCACCGGCCGGCAACATCCGCAGGTCGCACAGCGACGGGTCGGCATTGAGGCAGGCCATGACGACAAGATGGAACATGCCGACACCATAGCGGAGTTGCCGGTTTCGCGCAAAATAATTGCGCTGCGGCGGAGTTAGCCTTGATCGGAGCGGGGCTTTTGCACGGGGTGCGCAGGGGAAATGCTGGGAGAAAGCATGCTTCCCGCGCCCCGATTTGTTAGTTGTGCTAACCGCGCCGCATCGCGTGAAAAGCGCTATCTGGCCTTGGCGGAATTGCGACTTATCGGCAGGTCCTCTGGCCGGTTCTTACAACTTTAGTCGGGTTGACGCTGTACCTTGCCCCCGTAAACTGGCATAGTCGCGCGATGCGATAACCGCACACGCATAATTTGCAGAGATGGAGCATCACTATGGCTTGGGCCAAACCGATCCTGAAAGAAGTCGCCTGCGGCATGGAAATCAATATGTACGCACCGGCAGACGACGAGCCGGTTCTGTTCTGATTTATCAGCACGGAAAGCGAAAGTTCCCTGTCCGGCTTTCGGGCGGGGAAAACCAACCGGTACTGATGACATGCGTGTTCTGATCCTTGGCGCGGGGGCCGGTGGTGGCTTGCCGCAGTGGAATTGTGGTTGCCGCAATTGTAACGCTGCCCGCACCGGCGAAATTCCCTCGATGACGCAAAGCAGTATCGCCGTCAGTGCCGATGGCGAGGCTTGGGCTTTGATCAACGCCTCCCCGATTTGCGCGGCCAGCTGGCCCTTCATGCGCCGCTTTATCCCAAGGGATTGCGCGGCTCCGGCCTGCATTCTGTGCTGGTGACCAATGGCGATATCGACCATGTCGCGGGGCTTTTGACCCTGCGCGAAAGTCAGGCCTTCGATCTTTTCGCGACGCCTGCGATTCATGACGTTCTGGCCGCCAATCCGGTCTTTACCGCCATGAACCCCGAATTCGTGACCCGCAAACGCATCGCGCTCGACCATGAATTCGCGCTGCTGCCCGATCTTTCGGCGCGCCTGTTTGCCGTGCCGGGGAAGGTGCCGCTGTATCTGGAGGGCGAAAGCGTCCGGACAGATCTTCTGGGCGAAAACACCGTGGGGTCGAACTGACCGCGAACGGGCGGCGCGGCTATTACATTCCGGGCTGTGCCCTTGTGCCCGACTGGCTGCTGGACCGCATCCACGGCGCGGATCTTCTGATGTTCGACGGCACTCTGTGGTCCGACAACGAGATGATCGAGGCGGGTCTGGGCAAAAGACCGGCCGCCGCATGGGCCATGCACCGGTCTCGGGCGAGGGAGGCAGCCTCAATGCCTTCGACGAGGCGGCGCTTGGCCGCCGCATCTATGTCCATATGAACAATTCGAACCCGCTGACCGATCCGCGCAGCGCCCAGACGGCCCTTGCTGGTGCCTCGGGCTGGGATATCGGCCATGACGGGATGGAGATCACGCTATGAACATCCAGACGCCGGCCTCCGGCAAAGCCCAATCGCGGGCGGATTTCCACGAGCGTCTGCGCCAGATCGGTGCCGACCGCTATCACGACAAACACCCGTTTCACGCGCGCCTTCACGGCGGCGAATGCACCCCGGACGAGGTTCGCGCCTGGGTCATCAACCGCTGGCAATACCAGTCGCGCATCCCGATGAAGGATGCCGCTTTCATGTCGCGCGTGGTCGATCCCGACCTGCGCCGCGCATGGCGGTCGCGGATCGAGGATCACGACGGCGGTGTCGAGGAAGGCGGCGGCATCCGGCGCTGGCTCAAACTGGCCGAGGCGGTCGGGCTTGATCCCGATTACGTCGCAAGCGGCGTGGGCGTCATGGCGGGCACGCGTTTCGCGGTCGATGCCTATGTCCGCTTCGTGCGCGACATGCCGCTTCTGGACGCGATCGCCTCCAGCCTGACCGAGATGTTTGCCCCCAAGATCCACGCCCAACGGATCGAAGGCCTTTTGAAGCACTACGATTTCGCCGACGACAGCAGCCTTTCCTATTTCCAGACCCGCCTCAAAGAGGCGCCGAAGGATGTGGAATTCGGGCTGAACTATGTGCTCGACCATGCCGATACGCTGGAAAAGCAGGATGCGGCGGCGGCGGCTTTGACTTTCAAGACCGATGTGCTTTGGGCCCAGCTCGACGCTTTGTGGTACGGCTATGTCGAGGGCAATATCCCCCGGCGCATGGCGTCGGGGCGAGGGTATGGCCAAAGCCGCAGGGGCCGCGTGATGGCCGCACCCGCGCAGGAAAGCCTCGGCGATGATTGCGTGCCCTTTCTTCCGCGCGGCGTTCGCCTTCATGACGACAAGTTGCGCGGCATCCGCGTGCTTTTGGCCCCCGAACGCGCCATCCAGCTTGATATGATCGGCGATGCCATCTTGTCCGAACTCGATCGCAAGCGCAGTCTGGGAGAGATCATCGACCATCTCGCCACGACCTATGCCGCGCCGCGCGACCAGATCGCGCAGGATGTCCGCGAGTTCCTTGGCGGCTTGGTCGAGCGCCGGATGGTTTTCGTTGAGGACCCGTCATGAACCAAGACATCGCCCGCGACATCAAAGGCAATCCGGTCACCTCGGGCCTGCCGATGGCCATGCTGGCCGAGTTGACCCACCGTTGCCCGCTGTCCTGCCCCTATTGCTCGAACCCGCTGGAACTGACGCGTCAGGCGGCCGAGCTTTCGACCGAAGAATGGGCCAGCGCCTTTCGTCAGGCGGCCGAGCTGGGCGTGCTTCAGGTCCATCTGTCGGGCGGAGAGCCCGCCTCGCGCCGCGATCTGGTCGATCTGGTCAAGGCGGCGCGGGATGCGGGGCTTTACGTCAATCTGATCACCTCGGGGATCGGCCTGACCGAGGCGCGTTTGCGCGAATTGGACGAGGCGGGCGTCGATCACGTCCAGCTTTCCCTGCAAGGTGTCAATGCGGAAATGGCCGACTGGATCGGCGGCTATAAGGGCGGCTTCAACCGCAAGATGCAGGTCGCGCAATGGATTGCCGACATCGGCTTTCCGCTGACCGTGAATGCGGTCGTCCACCGCCAGAACGTCGACCGCCTGCCCGAGATGATCGCCATGGCCGAAGATCTGGGCGCGCGCCGGATCGAGGTTGCGACCGTCCAGTTCCACGGCTGGGCCGAACGAAACCGCAAGACCTTGATGCCGACCTACGAGCAATCGCTTGAGGCGCGCCGTATCGTCAACGAAGCGCGCGAGCGTCTGCGCGGCGTCATGGTCATCGACTATGTTCCGCCGGACCATCACGCGAAATTCCCCAAGGCCTGTATGGGCGGCTGGGGCTCGACCGGTCTCAATATCGCGCCGGACGGCAGCGTTCTGCCCTGCCATGCCGCGCAGACCATCACGGGGCTGAAATTCGACAATATCCGCGATCTGCCTTTGGCCGAGATCTGGCATAAAGGCAGCGCCTTCAACGCGTTCCGCGGCACGGCCTGGATGCCTGAACCCTGCCAGAGCTGCGAGCGGCGCGATATTGATTTCGGCGGCTGCCGCTGTCAGGCGATGGCGATGGCGCAGGATCCGACGCTGACCGATCCGGTCTGTTCGCGCTCGCCCTTCCAGGCGCAGCTACACGCAATGGCCGAGGCGGATTCGCAAAGCGGTGATACCGAGCTTGTTTACCGCACCATGCCCAAGGAGGCGCGGCCATGATGCGCGCTCTGCTTTTGACGGTTCTTCTGGGCGTGACTGCCGCGAATGCCCAGGAAGCAGAGAACCCGCTCCAGCCCTCGCCGGCTTGGGAGGATCTGCGCTCGAGCATCATCGGCACCGAGACCGATCCCCGATCGATCCGCAGGTGCTGCTGCTCGATGCGCCCAAACGCGCCGATAATCCCGCCCTCGTGCCTGTCCGGCTGACCCAGCCCGAAGGCGCGCCGGCCATCGTGTCGCTGGTGCTGGTCGTCGACAACAACCCCGCGCCGGTCGCTGCCGAATTCACCTTCGGCGAGGCGCTGATGCCTCTGGATTTCGAGGTCAGGCTGCGCGTCGATGCTTATGGCGATCTGCGCGCCATCGCGACCTTGGCCGACGGCAGCAAGGTCATGGCGGGGCGATTCGTCAAAGCTTCGGGCGGCTGTGCAGCCCCTGCGGGTAAGAGCATGGAGCAGGTTCGCGCTCTCATGGGGCAGATGAAGTTTCTCTCCGTCCCTGACGAAGAAGAGGGCAACCCCACCGGACGGGCGCGAGATCGGTACCTTGATGATCCGACATCCCAATTTCTCGGGCCTTCAGCGCGATCAGGTGACGCTGCTCGATATTCCGGCAGAGTTCATCCAGACCCTGCGTCTGCGGCAGGGCGAAAGCGACCTCTTTACAATGGATGCGGGGATTTCCGTATCGGAGGATCCGGTCTTCCGTTTTGCCTATCGTCCGGGCAAGGGGCCGGTCACGGTACATGCGCAAGATACCGAAGGCCGCGTCTGGCAGCGAGAGTTCTAGGACTTTGCGGCCGCGCGGGGCGCAAAGCCCTTTGATGCGGCAAAATTTAAAATTTTCCGCACAGTGAAGCGCCTTGCACCATCCGGAAAGCGATTTCCGGTCTAGCCCCTTGCGCGATGGGGCCGGAGCCTTAAGATTGTTGCTCAAGCAAGCTGGCTCGTCCGGCTCGCAATCGTTTTTGGGAGGAAAAACGATGACGACAGTTCAAGCAAACGAAAAGGCCGTGACCCCGCGTCCGTCGGCTGATCGCGTCAGGGAAATCCTGATCGTGGACGATCACCCGCTGATGTGTGACGCTTTGGCTTTGACCCTGAAAATCAGCTTCGGCCTCAAGAATGTGCGCACCGCGCGCAGTCTGACCGCCGCGGTCGAGCAGATCCGCACGATGGGGGCACCGGATGCGGTCATCCTCGACCTGAATTTGCCCGATGCGCGCGGCTCGGAAGGTTTGGTGACCCTGCGCCGCCAGATCCCCGATGTGCCGATCACCATGATTTCGGCCGATCTCGAGGGGCGATGATCGGTGCGGCAATGGCCGCAGGCGCGCAGGGCTATATCTCGAAATCGCTCGGCCGCGAGGCTCTGGTCGATAGTCTGCGCCGCATGTGGGAAGGCGAACGCGTCACCCCCGAAGGCTACGAGCCCGAGGCGGCAGGCGAGGAGGGCGAGGCCCGCGCCGAGCTGGCGCGCCGTTTCGCCAGCCTGACGCCGCAGCAGATGAAGATCCTGCGCCTGATCTGTCAGGGCAAGGCGAACAAAGAGATCAGCTACGAGCTCTCGATCGCCGAGGCCACGGTCAAGACGCATATCACCGCGATCATGTCCAAGATCAACGCGCGCCGCCGCACGCAGGCCGTTCTGCTGGCCAATACCGTGCGCCTGTTCGAGCCCGCATGAACTATGCTGCCTCTACGCCCGCGCCGGATGCGGCACGGGCGCGGGCGCTTTGGCGCCGGTCGCGATTTCCGTCGCCCTGAGCGACCCCGACATGGCCGGAAGTCTGCTGCGCGTTCTTTCGCCGGCCGACCCCGATCTGGTTTTGCTTTTCGCATCCCATGCCGAAAATCTGGCCGAATTGTCGCGCAAACTGGCGCGCAAACTGCCCGAGGATTGCAGCATCGTGGGCTGCTCTTCGGCGGGCGAAATCGGTCCGATGGGCTATTGCGCGGGCACGGTCACGGCTTTGGCCTTTCCCAAGGGCAGCTTCCGTTCTGCCGTCTGTGTTTTGCGCGATCAGGAACATATTCCGGTCTCGGAATGGATGCAGGTCCTGCGCAATTTCCGCATGGATTTCAATGTGGACGACCGCCGCTCGGTCTTTGGCGTGTTGCTGGCGGACGGGATGGCGCGGCACGAGGATGTGCTGGTCGCCACCCTCGAGGCAACCATGCCGGGCATGCCGGTCATCGGCGGCTCGGCAGCGGACGGGCTGCGCTTCGGGCGCACTTGTCAGGTCGTGAACGGGGTCGAGCATCCCGGCTCGGCGATCGTGCTGCTGGTCGAGACCGATTTCACCGCCCACGAGGTCAGCTTTTCGCATTTCTCGGCAACCTCGAAACGGGCGGTCGTGACGGCTGCCGATCCGCAGAACCGTACCATTCTCGAACTGAATGCCGAACCCGCCGCCGAAGAATACGCCCGACTTGCGGGGATCCGCGCCGACAATCTCCATCCGCCGGAATTCGCGCGCCATCCGCTGGTGTTACGCACGGGTCGGCGCAACCATATCCGCGCCATTCGCGGTGTAACCCCGAGGGCGGGCTGGAGCTGATGTCCTCGATCGAGGCGGGCACCATCCTGCGGCTCGGTCGGGTCGAGGATATGACGCAGGGCTTTGCCGATACGCTCAGCGCCCTGCCGCGTCCGCCGGTCATGGTTTTGGGTTTCGACTGCATCCTGCGCCGTCTTGCCATCGAGCGCGCGGGGATGCGCGAGGAAATGTCCGAGATTTTTGCCCGTTTTCGCGTTGCGGGGTTCAATACCTACGGCGAGCAGCATAATGGGATGCATGTGAACCAGACCTTTGTGGGCATGGCCCTGATGCAGCCCGAAACGGCGTGACGATATTCCGATGACCCTGCTCCGCGAAACCGACAGCCCCGAGCGCCGCGTCGAAAAGCTCTCGCGCATTTCCGACGTGCTGATAGACCGCATCGACCGGCTCGAGGAAATGCGCGGCTCGGCATGGTCGATGTTTCAGGCCGCCGTCGCGCTGGAGCAAGAGGTCGAGGCGCGCACCCGCGAGCTGGAACGCGTGCTGGCCGATCTGTCCGAGCGCAACCGCGAGCTGGCCGTGGCGCGCGCCGCTGCCGAAGAGGCGAACCGTTCCAAGACGCGGTTCCTGCGCGCGGCGAGCCATGATCTGTTGCAGCCCTTGTCTGCCGCGCGGCTGTTTCTGACCGCGCTGAGCGATACCGATCTCGACCCGTTCCAGCAGGAGCTGACCGGCCGTCTGGCGGGGGCCTTCGAATCGGTCGAAGAGCTGATGCATGCGGTGCTCGACATCTCGCGGCTCGATAGCCAGCGCATCGAATTCCACCGCAAACCGGTCTATCTGGGCGATCTCTTCCGCCGTCTCGCCATCGAATATGCGCCGATGGCCGAAGTCAAAGGGCTGGCACTGACCTTCGTGCCGACCTCGGCCGTGGTCGACAGCGATCCGGTGTTCCTGCGCCGGATTGCACAAAACCTTGTGTCCAACGCGATCAAATATACCGAAAGCGGGCGGGTTCTGGTCAGGATCCGCCGTCAGGGCGATCAGGTCTGGCTCGAGATCCACGACACCGGCATCGGCATTCCGCCCGCCGACCGCAGCCGGATTTTCGACGAATTCCAGCGCGTCGGCCGCGAAGGCGTCGCGCCGGGCATGGGGCTCGGCCTGTCGATCGTGCGCCGCGCCTGTGCCAAGCTCGGCCATCCGATCACGGTCGACAGCGAGCAGGGCCGCGGCACGGTCTTCCGCGTCGGCCTGCCGATTGTCGCGCCCGACGAGGACGGGCTGATCCGCATCGTCGACAAGACCCCCGCAGCCCTGCGCGGACGGGTGGCGCTGGTGGTGGAAAACGACCCCAACATGCGCCGCGCCTATGAATTGATCCTGAGCGACCAGCTCGGCATGGTGCCGCGTCTGGCGGGCGGCACGGCCGAGGCTTTGGCCACGATGGGCGAAGAGCCCCCGATGTGATCATCGCCGATTACAACCTCGACAACGGCGACAACGGCCTGACCGCGATCAATGCCCTGCGCGAAGAGGTCAATCTCGAAATTCCCGCGATCATGATCACGGCGCAGCGCTCGTCCGAGATCGCGCGTGCCTGCAACGAGATCAACGTGCCGCTGATGGAAAAGCCTATCCGGCGCGAAGAACTGCAACTGCTGCTCCAGAGGATTTTGTCCTAAGACAAAGGGACCATCCCTCCGGCGCGGCGCTTTCGCCCCGCGCGGCCAAAGCGCAGGCTGACGGCGATGTGGAGGAGACGACCCATGACCATTCTGCCGACCCAACTGCGCAAGTTGGCCCTTGCCGCAAGCCTGGCTTTCGCCTGCGCCCTGCCGGGGCTTGCTGCCGCCGACGAGGCGGGCGATCTGGTGTTCACCGAGCGCGCGCCGTGGTCTTTGCCCGACGGCGGCGAGGTCTGGGCGCTTGATATCGTCGTGCCGCAGGGGCCGAGGTCCGCGCGTTCAGGGACGGCAAACTGTCCCTCGTCACGACGACCGATCCCAAGGACGGCAAACCCATGCTGCAACTGCTGGAAGACGGCGGCGGGCTCGAGCGCAAGATCGGTCCTTTTCCCAGCGACGGCGGCGATCCGACGGTGGTTTTCTTCCTTGAAACCGTGGCGCGCAATATGGCGGCCTCGTCGGGGGCAGCCCCTATTACATCCGCAACCGCCTGAAGGATGCGGTGTTTCGCGGCGGCGAGCTGACCTCGGAAGGCGACACCAAGGTCGCGGTCTTCCGGCCCTTCCTCAACGATCCGAACAAGGCACGGATGGGGGTGTTCGAGCAGCTCGAGCTGCGCTTCGTCATCGCCGATCCCAAGGAGCCGATCGCAAGCATGACAGCGACCACCGGCGGCGAGACGCCCGCCTTCCTCGTCTCGATGGTGCAGCCGTGAGGGGCTGGTTCTGGCGGCGGCGCTGTTTGCGCCCTTGGCCCCGCTGCCGCTCGCGGCGCAGGCGGTCAACGACTACCCGACCAATGCGCGGGCCGATTACGTTTTCGTCTGCATGGCAACCAACGGCCAGACCCGCGACATGCTGGACCGCTGTTCCTGCGCCATCGACGAAATCGCCAGCATCCTGCCCTATGACAAATACGTCAGCGCAGAGACCGTGATGCGCATGCGCCATACCACGGGCGAGCGCTCGGGCATGTTCAAGCAAGGCGGCATGATAGGCGAGATCGTCGCCGAATTCCGCCGCGCGCAGGCCGAGGCCGAGGTGCTCTGCTTCTGATCGCTCGCGCGGAGCAAACGGGGCGCAAGCGGGTGGACATTGGCCGTCCCAAACCGTCCTATTGCCGCGGATTTCGACAGGAGGATGACGATGGATCTGGGCATCAAGGGCAAACGCGGGCTGGTTTGTGCGGCCTCGAAAGGGCTGGGGCGCGGCTGCGCCGAAGCATTGGCCGCGGCAGGGGTCGATCTGGTGATCAACGCACGCAGCGAAGACGTGCTGACCCGCACCGCCGAAGACATCGCCAGCCGTTTCGGTGTCAAGGTCACGCCGGTTGCCGCCGATATCACCACCGACGAAGGCCGCGCCAAGGTTCTGGCCGCGCTGGTTGGTCAGGCCGATATTCTGGTCACCAATGCCGGCGGCCCGCCCCGGCCAATGGACCGACTGGAGCCGCGACGATTTCATCAAAGCTTTGGATGCGAACATGCTTTCGGCGGTTGCGCTGATGCAGGCGCTGGTTCCGGGTATGATGGAGCGCGGCTGGGGCCGTGTCGTCAACATCACTTCGCAATCGGTGCGCACGCCGATCGGCGTTCTGGGCCTGTCGAATGCGGCGCGATCGGGGCTGACGGGTTTTGTCGCAGGCATGTCGCGCGCGGTCGCGCCCTCGGGCGTCGTGGTCAACAACCTGCTGCCCGGCATCCATGCCACCGACCGTGCCGAAAGTCTGGACGGCGGTGTCTCCAAGGCCGAGGGATCTCTATCGAAGAAGCCCGCAAGCGCCGCGAGGCCACCATCCCGACCCGCAGCTACGGCACGGCCGAGGATTTCGGCGCGACCTGTGCCTTCATGTGCAGCCAGCATGCGCGGTTCATGGTCGGCCAGAACATTCTGCTGGACGGCGGCGCGTCGAACATCTCGATCTGAGGGTGTCGGGCGCGGGTTCAGCGGTAGCTGTCGATGATCCGCGCCAGACTTTCCTTCAGGCTGGCCATCTGCGCGGCGGGGCAATGGGCCTCGTAATGCAGCGGGCCGACCGAGACGATGTCGCTGCCGTAATCGTTGCACAGCGACCCTCGCCCAAGCTGCCGGCGGGGATCGGATTGGCCTCGATATGGCGACGGGCGGCAAGATAGGCACCGGCGCGCAATTGCCGGTCCTCGCGCTGTTCGGGCTTGCCGCGCCATCGGGTGATGCTGACCAGCCGGTCGTCCGGCGACAAAAGCTGTTCGGAGCGGTGGCCGAAACCGCCGCCCTCGACGATGCGGATCGCTTCTGATTGCAGGGCGGCTCCGCCTTTGCGCTGTGCAAAGCCCGATTTCTTTTGCGGCATGGCTTGGGTCATGGTTTCGGTTCCGTCCGGGGTTGCGGACCGGCTTGACGGTTGGGCGCAGGCGGCCGGCGCCAAGAGGCAGGCAAGGGACAGGGCGGTCATCGTCACGCGCATCGGGGTCGGCCTTTGATCGTTTGAACGAAGCTTCCGCGCTTTTGACGAAAGGCGCAAGTTCGTGGCGTTTCAAACCCTCTTGCCAGAAATTGTGCCGTCCGCTACGACCTTTGGTGGAAGTCGGGAGACGCTGGCGCAAGTCAGGGCCGAAGGAGCAACCGCCCCGGTAAACTCTCAGGCAAAAAGACCGCCTTCCCCAAAAACTCTGGAGAGAGCCGCGAGCGGCCGCCGAAGGGATAACGATCTCAGGCGCAAAGGACAGAGGGGCATCTAACCGCAGCCAAAGGCTGCACGCTGTGGACAGTCATGTCCGGGCGGTGGAACCGGGGATGTCATGGCCGAAACACGGCGCACGAAGCTTTTTGATCTGCATGTCGCCAAAGGCGCGAAGATGGTGCCTTTTGCCGGATGGGATATGCCCGTCCAATATCCGATGGGCGTGCTGAACGAGCATCTCCACACCCGTGCCCGCGCCGGTCTGTTCGACGTCAGCCACATGGGGCAGGTGATTTTGCGTGGCGAGGGTGCTGCCGAGGCGCTCGAGACGCTGATCCCCGCCGATATCGCGGGTTTGAAGGAAGGCCGCCAGCGTTACGGCCTGTTCACCAGCGAGACGGGCGGCGTGCTGGACGATCTGATGATCGCCAACAAGGGCGACCACCTTTACCTCGTGGTGAATGCGGCGAATGCCGAGGCCGATCTTGCGCATCTGCGCCAGCTTGAAGCCAAGGGCGTTTCGGTCGAGCAGGCGGACCGCTCGCTTCTAGCGCTGCAGGGCCCCGAGGCCGAGGCGGTTCTGGAGGCTGTCGTCCCCGGAGTTGCAGCGATGAAGTTCATGGATCGCACGATTTCGACTGGCAGGGCGCAAGCCTGTGGATCTCGCGCTCGGGCTATACCGGCGAGGACGGTTTCGAGGTGTCGGTCCCGCATGACCGTGTCGAGGCTTTCGCCGATGCGCTTCTGGCGCATGAGGCCGTGGCATGGGTCGGGCTTGGCGCGCGCGACAGCCTGCGTCTCGAGGCGGGCATGCCGCTTTACGGTCACGAGATGGACGAGACGACCTCGCCTGCACGGGCCGGTCTGGGCTGGTCGATCCCGAAGGTCCGCCGCATTGGCGGGGCACGCGAAGGCGGCTTCCCGGGGCGGATGCTATTTTGGCCGAACTTGCAGCCGGTGCGACCCGCGCCCGCTACGGCATTCGTCCCGAAGGTCGTGCGCCGATCCGCGAGGGCGTCGCGATCTTTGACACCGATCAAGGCGGCGAGGCCATCGGCACGGTAACGTCGGGCGGATTCGGACCCTCGGCCGGTGGCCCGATCGCCATGGCCGAATTGCCCGCAGGGCTGGCCGAAGGTCGCCAGCTTTGGGCCGAATTGCGCGGCAAGCGCCTGCCGGTTGTTATTGCCGCTTTGCCTTTCCATATACCCGCATACAAGCGCTGAGGAGCGATCATGCTGAAATATACCGAAGACCACGAATGGCTGCGCGTCGAAGGTGACGAAGTTGTCGTCGGCATCACCGCCCATGCCAGCGAACAACTGGGCGATGTCGTCTTCATCGAGCTGCCGGAAGTCGGTCGCGATGTTTCGGCCGGCGAAGAGATCGTCGTGATCGAATCGGTCAAGGCGGCATCCGACATCACCGCGCCGGTCGCGGGCGTGATCACCGCCGTCAACGACGCGCTTGCCGACACCCCCGGCGACGTGAACGGCGACGCTTTGGCTGCTTGGTTCTTCAAGATCAAACCGGCCGATGCCGCTGCGGTCGAGGCGTTCATGGATGAAGCCGCTTACAACGCGCTGATCGGCTGAGGCCGGATCAAGGAGGTATTTGGGTGATGAAGAAAGCCGCCGGAGCCGATTGGCGCCGCCGCTTTCGCCCGAAGCCTTTCAAATCGAGAATGTGCGGGATCATCCGCGCATTCCGCATCTCTTTGACACTCTGACGCATCCAAGGATGCAGGGCCCTAGTCATGACGAAATGGAACCCGACCACCTATAATCCCGATGATTTCGCCAACCGGCGCCACATCGGACCCTCGCCGGCAGAGATGGCGGAGATGCTGAAAGCCGTTGGCGCAGCGGATCTGGACGCGCTGATCGGCCAGACCATCCCCGCTTCGATCCGTCAGGAGACGACGCTGGACTGGCCGGCTTTGTCGGAAAAGGCCTTGCTCGAGCGGATGCGCGAAGTTGCGGGCAAGAACCGCGTCATGACCAGCCTGATCGGGCAGGGCTATTACGGCACCGTCACCCCGCCCGCGATCCAGCGCAATATTCTGGAAAATCCGGCGTGGTATACGGCCTACACCCCTATCAGCCCGAGATCGCGCAGGGCCGCCTCGAGGCGCTGTTGAACTATCAGACGATGGTGTCGGATCTGACCGGCCTGCCGGTGGCGAATGCCTCGCTTCTGGACGAGGCGACGGCTGCGGCCGAGGCCATGACCATGGCGCAGCGTCTGGCCAAGTCGAAAGCCAAAGCCTTCTTCGTTGATCGCGGCCTGCACCCGCAGACGATCTCCGTGATCGAGACCCGCGCCGAGCCTTTGGGTATCGAAGTCGTGGTCGGTGCAGTCGAAGAGCTGGATGCGACCGCCGTTTTCGGTGCGATCTTCCAATATCCGGGCACTTACGGCCATTTGCGCGACTTTACCGCCGAATGTGCGGCCGTTCATGCGGCGGGCGGCGTGGCGATTGTCGCGACCGATCTGCTGGCGCTTTGCCTGATCAAAGAGCCTGCCGCGATGGGCGCCGATATCGCTGTCGGCACATCGCAGCGCTTTGGCGTTCCGATGGGCTACGGCGGTCCGCATGCCGCTTTCATGGCCTGCCGCGACGAGATGAAGCGCGCCATGCCGGGGCGGATTGTCGGCGTCTCGATCGATGCCAAGGGCAATCAGGCCTACCGTCTGTCGCTGCAGACCCGCGAGCAGCATATCCGTCGCGAAAAGGCGACCTCGAACGTTTGCACGGCGCAGGCTTTGCTTGCGGTGATGGCGTCCTTCTATGCGGTTTTCCACGGGCCCGAGGGCCTGCGCGCGATTGCGCAGCGCGTCCATCTGAACGCCGTGACGCTGGCCAATGCCCTCCGCGAAGCCGGTGCCGATGTCGCGCCCGAACATTTCTTCGACACGATCACGGTGCGCGTCGGCGTCGGCCAGCAGGGCATCATGGCAGCTGCGCGCCATCGCGGCATCAACCTGCGCAAGGTCGGCCGTGACCGCGTCGGCATCTCGGTCGACGAGACGACGGATGCAGGCGTCATCGCACGGGTTCTGGACGCTTTCGGCGTGACCGATGCGCCGGTGCAGGCCACCCAGCCCGCGATCCCCGAGGATCTGCTGCGCGACAGCGAGTATCTGACCCATCCGATCTTCCACATGAACCGCGCCGAATCCGAGATGATGCGCTACATGCGCCGCCTCTCGGACCGCGATCTGGCGCTGGACCGCGCGATGATCCCGCTCGGGTCCTGCACGATGAAGCTCAACGCCGCGGCCGAGATGATGCCGATCACCTGGCCGGAATTCGGCGGGCTGCATCCCTACGTCCCCGAAGATCAGGCGGCGGGCTATCACGAGGTCTTTGCCGATCTCTCGGAGAAACTGTGCCAGATCACCGGCTATGACGCTTTCTCGCTTCAGCCGAACTCGGGCGCGCAGGGCGAATATGCGGGTCTTCTGACCATCGCCGCCTATCACAAATCCCGCGGCGAAGAGCGCGACATCTGCCTGATTCCGGTTTCGGCCCACGGCACGAACCCGGCCTCGGCACAAATGGCGGGCATGAAGGTCGTCGTGGTCAAATCCGCGCCGAACGGCGATATCGACCTCGAAGATTTCGCGGCTCAGGCGGAAAAAGCGGGCGACAGGCTGGCGGCGGTGATGATCACCTATCCCTCGACCCATGGCGTCTTTGAGGACACCGTGCGCGAGGTTTGCGACATCGCCCACAAGCACGGCGGTCAGGTCTATATCGACGGCGCCAATATGAACGCGCTGGTCGGTCTGGTGCGTCCGGGCGATGTGGGCGGCGACGTGAGCCACCTCAACATGCACAAGACCTTCGCCATTCCGCATGGCGGCGGCGGTCCGGGCATGGGCCCGATCGGCGTCAAGGCGCATCTGGCACCCTTCCTGCCGTCCGACCCGCAAACGGGTGACGAAGGCGCGGTCTCGGCGGCGAATTGGGGCTCGGCCTCGATCCTGCTGATTTCCTGGGCCTATATCCAGATGATGGGCGGGGCCGGTCTGACGCAGGCGACGCGCGTCGCGATCCTGAACGCCAACTATATCGCAAGCCGCCTGCAGGCCGCTTATCCGATCCTGTTCATGGGCAATCGTGGTCGCGTGGCGCATGAATGCATCCTCGACACCCGCCCCTTCGCGGAATTCGGCGTGACGGTGGATGATGTCGCGAAACGTCTGGTCGACAACGGCTTCCACGCGCCGACCATGAGCTGGCCGGTTGCGGGTACGCTGATGGTCGAGCCGACCGAGTCGGAAACCAAGGCCGAGATCGACCGCTTCATCACCGCGCTTCTCGCGATCCGCGACGAGATCACCGACGTGGCCGAGGGCCGCATCAGCGCCGAGGACAGCCCCTGCGCCATGCACCCCACACGGTCGAGGATCTGGTTGCGGAATGGGATCGTCCCTATTCGCGCGAACAGGGCTGCTTCCCCGCGGGTGCCTTCCGCGTCGACAAATACTGGCCGCCGGTCGGCCGCGTCGACAACGCCTACGGCGACCGCAACCTGATCTGCACCTGCCCGCCCTTGGAGAGCTATGCCGAGGCGGCCGAGTAAGGCTGCTTGACGGCGCGCGCTTCGGGCGCGCAGATGGAAAATCAAAGGCGCTGCTGGTCAACGGCGGCGCCTTTGGGTTTTGATGCAGGCATCGCCAAGGGCAAGCCCCCGCATCGCAAGCAAAGGGAGAAAGCCATGTCCGGCAAGAAACTGACCTGTCTTGAATGCGGGCAGGTGAACCGCGTTCCGGCCGAGCGTTTCAGCGACAATCCGAAATGCGGCATTTGCGGCGCGGCGCTGTTCTCGCGCAAACCCCGCGCGGTCGATACCGAGACGCTGCTCAAGGCCTCGCGCAATGACGAGGTGCCTTTGGTGGTCGACTTCTGGGCGCCCTGGTGTGGTCCTTGCCGCCAGATGGCACCGGAATTCGAAAAGGCCGCTTCAGCGCTCGGGACCGGTGCGCGCTTGGTGAAGCTCGATACCGAGGCGAACCCGCAAGCCGGCGCGCGCTGGAACATCCGCAGCATTCCGACGCTTGCGCTGTTTCTGAACGGCAAAGAGCAAAGCCGCGCCGCCGGAGCCCGCCCCGCCGCAGCCATCGCCGATTTCGCGCGAGTCAAATCTTCGCGGTGATCGTGGGCTTGTGATCGGGCCGCGTGAAAACACCGTTCGGTCGCGCTTGACAACGCCCCGACATTGCGAAAAAATTCCGCTAGATGGGGCCGTAGCTCAGTTGGTAGAGCGCGTCGTTCGCAATGACGAGGCCAGGGGTTCGATTCCCCTCGGCTCCACCAGATTTCTCCCGATAGTTGTCTTCCGACATCGAAACACTGACTTTTCGACAAAAGTCGGTATGCGGATTTGCGATGCGGACGGGCGATTTTGCGGGCCGTGAACGGGGCGATTCGTCAGCACCGTCCGAGCCACATAGAGATGCCGTATTCCCGTCCCCAAAAGTGCGGATGCTATGCGCCGGTGTCGATCGAGCATGCGGCACCGTCAAGATTTCATACTACCGGATATGGCGGGGAGGGGTTGCCTTCCCGCCAAATCTTGCGTCTACGGCCAGCCCGCCGCGCTCGCATTGACCGCGAGAATATAGAGGCTGGTGGTCGCGGTGATGAACAGGCGGTTGCCGCGCTCGCCGCCGAAGCAGAGGTTCGAGACAACCTCCGGCACAAGGATTTTGCCCAAAAGCGTGCCGTCGGGCGCGAAGATATGGATCCCGTCGGCGGCCGAGGACCAGAGATTGCCGCGCTCGTCACAGCGGATCCCGTCGGGCAGACCCGCATCGATGCGCGCGAAATCGCGGCCTTGTCCCGAGATCGCACCATCCGCCGTCACATCGAAGACGCGAATGACCGACGGCACGGAAGCATCATGGCTCGATCCCGATTCCGCGACATAAAGCAGGCGCTCGTCCGGCGAGAAACACAGCCCGTTCGGCTGGGTGAAATTTGTGATCACGGGCTGCGGCTCGCCGCCCTCGGGCGGGATGCGGTAGACGAAGCTGCCCGCTTGCTCGGGATCGGCGCGGTAGCCCTCGAGATCGGACAAGATGCCGTAGGTCGGATCGGTAAACCAGATGCTGCCGTCGCTTTTGGCCACGAGATCATTGGGCGAATTGAGCCGTTTGCCGGCATGGTGGCTGGCCAGATTGCTCAGGCGGCCGTCTGCCTCGGTGCGGGTGACGCGGCGGGTGCCGTGGTGGCAAGTGATCAGACGGCCTTCGGGATCGCGGCTGTTGCCGTTGGAGTAATCCGAGTTCTCGCGAAAGATCGAGCAGCCGGTCTGCGCCGTCCAGCGCATCATGCGATGGGCCGGAATATCCGAGAACAGCAGCATTTGCGCGGCTGGAAACCAGACCGGCCCCTCGGCCCATTCAAAACCGGAGCCGATCTGGTGCAGCCGTGCATTGGGGTGGATCAGAGCACGGAAACGCGGGTCCCGCGCATCATAAAGCGGTGCGGTCATGGTCAGACCCTGGCCTTTCTGCCGCTCGCGACGGCGACGATTGCGATGATGATGATACCGGTCGACAGCAGACGCACACCCGCGCCGAGGCCGTATGAATTCAGCATCGAAACAATGAGATACATGAAGAGCGCGCCCGCCCAGATGCCGGGAACGTTGGAATTGCCGCCCGCGATGGACGAGCCGCCGATGACGGTAACGGCGATCGACATCAGCAGAAACTCGGCCCCCATATTGAGCGCGGCCCCGCCCGAAAAGCAGGCGAGCAGAAACCCCGTGAGACCCGCCATCGTGGCGCAGATGACATAGGTCGCGGCGCTGATGCGGGCGACCGGCACGCCGGCAAGGCGGGCGGCGCGGGGTTTTGACCGATGGCGGACAGCCTGCGGCCAAAGCTCGACCGGTTCAGCAGCACCCAAAAGCCGATGCTGACGGCCAGCGCGACCCAAGCCAGATTGGGCACGCCCAGAAGGGCGCGGCCGGTGGTGAAATCGGCCAAGGCCTGCGGCGGTTTGATGCGCAGCCCGCGGTTCGACCAGATCGCGAGGGATTGGTAGAGAAAGCTCGCCGAGAGCGTCGCGATGATCGGCGGGATGCGCAGCAGTCGGATCAGCGCGAAATTCGTGACGCCCACCGCCGCACCGATCGCGAGCGCCGCAAGAAGCCCCGCCAGAACGGTTATTGCGCTCGGGCCGCCCATTCCGCCCATCAGTTTCAGCGACAGGGTTGCGGCTAGGGTCATGGTCGCGGGGATCGACAGGTCGGTATTGCCTGGCCCCATTGTGATCACAAGCATTTGCCCCAGCCCCGTCATGATCGAGAAACTGCCGAAGGTCAGCGCCGCGACGGCCAGAGCCATGCCGCCTCCGCCACCCGCGCTGATAGACCAGGTGGCGCCAAAGGCCGCGAAGGCCGCGACCCATGCCCAGAACCACGGCGCTTTGTGCAGGGTTGAAATCGCGCTCATTTGCGGGCCTCCGCTTGGCGAATGACCAGACGCGCGGCCAGAACAAGGATGAGGATCGCGCCCTGCGCCCCGATCTGCCAATCGGGCGACAGCCGCAGGAAGGACAGGAAGCTGCCTGCCAGCGTCAGGGTCAGCGCGCCGATCACCGCTCCCACGGGCGAGATGCGCCCGCCGGTGAATTCACCGCCGCCAAGAATGACCCCCGCGATCGACAAAAGCGTATAGCGCAGCGCGATATTGGCATCGCCCGAGGTCGTCAGCCCGACCAGCGCCATCCCCGCGAGCACCGCGAAAACCCCCGCAAGCCCGTAGGCAGAGGCGCGCAGCATGACGGTCGAGCGTCCCGAACGCGCCACCGCACGGGCATTGCCGCCAAGCGCGCGCAATTTGGTGCCGAAGCCCGAGCGCATGATCAGCAGATGCGCCGTGCCCGCGATCAGCACGCTGGCGATGATCGCCATCGGCACAAGCGGCGGCTTGGATTTCATGATCGCCGCCAGCCAGCCGGGCGCGGTTCCGCCGGGCGAGGGCAGGACCAGAACGGCAGCGCCGCTCCAGACAAAGGACATGCCGAGGGTGACGACAATGGCGGGCAGCTGGCGGATCTCGATCAGCGCGCCAAGCGCGGCATAGGCCAGCACGCAGCCCGCCAGCATCGCGACGCCCAAGGCGGGGTTTTCGGGCAGGATCGCGGCGGTGATGCAGGCGATCAGGCTGACGAATGCGCCCATCGACAGGTCGATGTCGTTGACCATGATGATGATCATCTGCGCCACCGTCGCCAAGGCGATCGGCACGGCCAGATTGAACAGAAGGTTGACGCCGGTATAGCTCATGGCACGCGGTTGCAGCCAGAAAACCGCCGCGACCAGAATGAGCAGCGACAGGACCGGCAGCGCGAGGCGGGGAGAAATGTATTTGCTCATGCCGCGTGGTCTCCGAATTCGAAAGATGCGGCGAGGATATTGGCCTCGGTGATCTCGTCGCCTTCCAGTTCGGCCGAAATCGCGCCGTCGCGGAAGACGAAAACGCGGTCGCAGTTGCGGATCTCGTCCATCTCGGTCGAGTACCACAGGAAGGTGCGGCCTTTGGCGGCTTCGAGGCGGATCATCTCGTAGACCTCGGTCTTGGTGCCGATATCGACGCCGCGCATGGGGTCGTCCATGACGATGACCGGCGCGGTGGTCGCCAGCGCGCGCGCGAAGAGCGCCTTTGCTGGTTGCCGCCCGACAGCGACAGGATCGGATTGCCCATGTCGGGGGTGCGGATGCCGATGCGCTGCTGCCAGTCGGCGGCAATCGCCTCCTCGCTTTGGCGGTCGACCAACCCGCGCCGCGTCAGGCCCGCCAGCGCGGCAAGGGTCAGGTTACGCGCGATCGACCAGATCGGCATGACCCCGTCGCGCCGCCGGTCGCCCGCGACGAAAGCGGCATGGGGATCGCGCGTCACGCGCCAATCCGAGCTTTGCGAGAAATAGAACCGCGCCAAGGCCTCGGCCTGACCGTGGCCCGCAAGACCCGCGATGCCGATGATCTCGCCCTTGCGGGCCTCGATCCCTTCGGGCGTGCGCAGGATCGCCGCCGATTTCGGGCCGAGATCGCGGGACGCCGTTTCGCCCGTCTGTGCGTGATCCTCGGAGGCGATATGGCCCATCGCGTCGACAAGGCTTTGCCGCGTGAATGCTCCGGCCGCGCGGTCGGCGATCACCGCCCCGTCGCGCATGACGGTGATGCGGGTCGCGACCTCGAAAATCTCGCCCATCATGTGGGAAATAAAGATGACCGCGCCGCCCGAGGCGCAGAAGTTGCGGATATGGGCCAGAAGCTGCGCCGCGATTGCCGCATCAAGCGACGAGGTCGGCTCGTCCAGCACCACCAGCCGCGCGGGGCTGCTGCTTTCGGCAAAGCCGATGGCGATTTCGACCATCTGCTGCTCGGCCAAACTCATATCCAGCACCAGATCGGTCGGGCGGATGCGGTGGCCGGGGAAAATCGTGTCGAGCGCGGCTTTGACGCGGTGGCCCGCGCGGCTGCGCCAGCCAGCGCCGGTCAGATCATGCTGCGCGACATGGAGGTTTTCGAGCACGGTGAGGTTGGGGCAGAGCGTCCCCTCCTGCGAGATCGCGCGGATGCCCGCATCCAGCGGCCCCGTGTGATCGGGGTAGGTGACGCGCCCCTCCGAGGCGGACAGAACGCCCGTCACCAGATTGACCAGCGTGGATTTCCCCGCGCCGTTATGGCCGACCAGCCCCAGACATTCGCCGGCACCGATGCTTAACGTGACCGCATCCAGCGCCTTGAGCGACCCGAAGTGTTTCGAGGCTGCCTGAAGCGCGACGACGGTGCCCACAAGCGGCGGGTTGGTCGGGGCGTGCTGCGCCCCGACCGAGGTTTTCGTGGATTGATCCGCCATTACTTCGCCTCGGCGATGACTTTCTTGGCATCATCGAGGGTGTAGTCGACATTCGTGACCCCGCCTTCGGGCGTGTCCTTCAGCGCCTGGTCGAGCGTGTCGGCCGTAACCGACAGGAAGGGCACGGTCAGATCCTTGGGGATTTCCTGCCCGTCGAGGATCTGCTGCGCGATCCAGAACGCCAAAGTGCCGACGCCCGGTGCGATTGAAGTCGAGACGGTCTCGTAGCCGTTGGCGTCACGCTGTTCGCCCCACCATTTCAGCTCGTCCTGACGGTTGCCCATGATGATGATCGGCATCGGACGGCCCGCCGCCGCAAAAGCCTGCGCCGCGCCATAGCCGTCGCCGCCCTGTGTCACGACACCGACAATCTCGGGCAGGGACGGCAGAATGCCCGCCACCGCCTTTTGGGACACGTCTTGCGCCCAATCGCCGTTGACCGAGCCCACGACCTTGAAGGCCGGATTGGCCTTGATGCCTTCCTCGATGCCGGCATGGATCTCGTCATCGACCGAAACGCCGGCGAGGCCGCGGATCTCCAGCAGATTGCCGCCCTCGGGCAGGCGCGAGGCGAGATAGGCGATCTCGTCCTGACCCATCTTCTTGAAGTCCACCGCGACACGCCAAGCGCAGGGCTCGGTCACGATGCCGTCGAAGGAAACGACGGTGATGCCCGCGTCGCAGGCCTCTTTGACGGCGCCGTTCAGCGCGGTCGGCGAGGCGGCGTTGATGACGATGGCGTCATAGCCCTGCAGGATCATGTTCTGGATCTGCGCGGCCTGTTCGGTCGCCTGGTTTTCGGCGGTGGTGAAGGCATCGGCCGAGGCCACGACCCCATCGGCCACGGCCTGATCGGTGACGCGCTTCCAGCTTTCCAGCATGGCCTGACGCCAGCTGTTGCCTGCGTAGTTGTTCGACAAAGCGATCTTCTTGTCCGCCGTATCGGCGAAAGCCCCTGATCCAAGCGAAAGCGCCATGGCGGCAGCGGCAGTCAGCATCAATCCTTTACGGATGGTCATTTGGTTGTCCTCC
Source organism: Paracoccus cavernae (assembly GCA_030410095.1). Lineage (GTDB taxonomy): Bacteria > Pseudomonadota > Alphaproteobacteria > Rhodobacterales > Rhodobacteraceae > Paracoccus > Paracoccus cavernae. Next base: position 2,593,745 of record JAUFRC010000001.1, on the reverse strand, counting down.
CTGACTGGATCGGGCTTCTCCCCTCGCCCGTCTCCCGCAAGCAGGATAGGCGGAGCGGGGCCTGTGCATAGAATGGAAACGTGCCGCTTCCTGCATCTGGCCGCGTATCACTTGCGGGTTCCCGCAAGTCGGAGCTATGCCGATAGAAGCGGCGCGGCCGATGTGGCATCGTCGGATCACGCGCCGGAGCCCGACTTCGGCGGCTTGCGGACCGAGGGGAGGCGGGACGGCATGCAGCATTCACCCCGACCGGCACCAGAGGCTGTCGCTGAAGCTGCCGCAAAGCCTGCTTCAGAGCAGGTCGAGCTCGATCCCGGCCCGCTTTTGCCGCATCTTTTCCGGATTTCGCGGGCCTTGGCGGGGCAGCTCGACTTTTGTCGGCGATCCGCTCCGTCGCGCAGGAGATCGGGCAGTTTCTGCCCTATGACCACCTCGATCTGTGCCTGTTGCGCCATGACGGAACGCTGTCGGCGGCCTACGAGACCGGAATCGAGACCGAATGGGGCCGCCGCGCCACCGATAATGTCGAAACCAGCCCGATCCGCACCCTGCTGCGGGGCGGGTCGACCATCTGCTGACCGATGATGCGATGCTGGATCCACGTTTCAACTTTCCCGGCGCTTTCGTGGCGCCGATCCTCGACAACAAGCTGCGTTCGCGGGTGCATGTGCCTCTGGTGGTTGCGGACGGGATTATCGGCGCGCTCAGCATCTCGCGGCTGACGCGGGGCAGTTACGGCCCGCGCGATGTCGCGGCGGCGCGCTATGTTGCCGATCTGATCTCGCCCTATGTCTATGCACTGCTCGAAACCGACCGCTCGCGCCATGCCGCGATCATCGAGGCCGAGGCCCGCGCCCGCGAGGACGGCTTGCGCCAAGGCGCGCTGAACCTGACCGAGGCGCTCGAACAGGAGCGCCAGCGTATCGGCATGGATCTCCACGACCAGACCCTGGCCGATCTGAGCCGCCTGATGCGCGAGCTTTCGCGGCCGGGCGGAATGGACGGTGATGCGGTTCTGGCGCAGCTCAATGATTGCGTCGACGATCTGCGGCGCATCATCGACACGGCGGTCCCCTCGATTCTCGACATGTTCGGCTTTTGCCATGCGGTGCGCGTCCATCTCGAGCGGGCGACCCGCGAGAGCGATATCGCGATCCATGTCCATGACGACAGCAATCTGGGCGTGGATGCGCTGGATCCGGTGGTGCGCATCGCGCTGTTCCGCATCGTACAGGAGGCGATCAACAATGCCGGACGCCATGCCGCCCCTCGCGGATCGATGTGCGGATTGCGGGTAAACCGCGTCTGCGCGTGACGGTGGCCGACGACGGTTGCGGCATTGCCGAAGACATCCGCCGCAGCCGCAAAAGGGCGGGCTTTCGCATATGCGCACCCGCGCGCAGCTGATCGGAGCACGCCTTTCGGTGCGCAGCGGCAAGACCGGCACCAGCGTCAGTGTCAGCCTGCCTGCCCCGCAAGAGGTTGCGCCATGAAAATCCTTCTGGTCGAAGACGACCCCTCCATGCCGCTTTCCTGCGCGATGCCGTCGATCAGGCTTTGCCCGAGGTCTCGCATGTCCTGACTGCCGAAAACGGCCGCGAGGGCGAGGCGATGGCGCGCAAGGGCGTCGGCGCGGTGGTGATGGATCTCCAGATGAAAGAGCGCAACGGCATCGATGCCGCCCGCACAATCTGGTCCGAGCGCCCCGAAACGCGCATCCTGTTCTGGTCGAACTACGCGGACGAGGCCTATTTGCGCGGCCTCAGCCGCATCGTTCCGGCGGGATCGCCCTATGGCTATGTGCTGAAAACCGCGCCGGTCCAGCGCCTGCATCTGGCGATGCGCGCCGTTCTGGTCGAGGGGCAGGTGCTGGTCGACCGCGAAATCCACCGCCTGCAACAACGCCAGTCCCGTCCCGCGCAGGGGCTTAGCGAAAGCGAATATTCGGTACTGCTCGACATGGCGCTGGGCCTGCCCGACCGCGAGATCGCGCGCCGTCGCGGCATGTCCGAGCGCACGGTCCAGAACCGGCTGCTGTCGCTTTACGAAAAATTCGCCGTCGACCTGCCCGATAGCGGCACGCCCGCCATGAACAAGCGCGTCCGCGCGGTTGCCTGCGCGCTGACGGGCGGCGTGCTCAATGTCGAGGCTTTGCGCATCGCCGAACGCGAGATGCAGGACTGGCTGCGGCGCAATCCGGCGGGCTAGGCGGGCTCCACGGCTTCGAGATAGGGCAGGGGCTGCGGCGGGACCAGCTCCTGAATGGCTTCGATCCGCAGCATGGCGCGGCGGCGCGAGATGCGCAGATGTGCGGTCAGCGCGGCTTTCGCGGCAGGAAGATCGCCCTCCTCGAGCTTGCGGATGATCTCGAGATGCTCGCCCAGAAAGGGCTCGGTTCCGAACAGTTCGAGCGTCCAGCTATAGAGAAAATGATGCGCGATCAGCAAAGCTTGCGGCAGGCTGATCGCCTGCATCAGTGCGCGATTGCCGCAAAAGCCCAGCAATTCGACATGAAGGCGATGCTCCAGCCGGTCGAGCAGCGCGGAATCGATCACCGCGCCGGGCTGCATCGCGGCTTCGAGCTCGCGGCGCAGCTCTGCAAGATAGCCCGCAGGCAAAAGCGGCGCGGCCTTTTCCATGGCGAGGGTTCGAGCACCCAGCGCAGCTCGTAAAGCTCGTCGATATTGGTCTGGGTCAGCGCGGGGGCGAACCAGCGGCCGGCATCGTCCTTGACGATGATGCCGCGCGCTTCCAGCCGCACCACGACCTCGCGCGCGACCGTGCGGCTGACGCCGTAATGGCGTGCGATCACCGATTCATTGACGCGCCACGCACCAAGCGAGCTGCGCGAGACGATGGCCAGCTCGACCTCGGGGTAAAGCAGCGCGCCGCTGGTTTGCGGGGTCAGGCGGTCGTTCTCGGGATCAGCCGACGCGCGGGCGGGTGCCGCGCCGGTCTGTTGGCCCTGTGCCACCGCGAACCGGCCCGAGGCGCTGCGCGTCAAAAGCCCGAGATCGGCCAGATCGTCCAATGCCTTGCGCGCCGGTGCGCGGCTGATCCCGAAGCGTAAAGCCACGCCGTTCTGCGTCAGGGCCTCGCCGCCCGTCAGGGTGCCGCTGCGGATGTCGCGGGCGAGCGCCTCGGTCGCAAGCTGATAAAGGCGCGGCGCCAGTCGGGATGGTTCGGGGGACATGCGGCCTGCTCCTTTGGTCGGGGCAGAATGCAGAAAGGGCGGGCGGAAATCAATTGAAGGGCTTCTGAATATCTGTCTAGTGTATCCACTATGCAATTTGCCGGAGGGGACCATGGGTGCAGAGCAGCAAATCAGTTTGGCGGCGTTGGAGCGCTTTTGCCGCGCGGCTTTCGCGGCGATCGGTGCCGACAAGGCGACCGCCGATGGCGCGACCCGTGCCATGCTGCACGGCACCCGACTGGGCGTCGACAGCCACGGCGTCCGGCTTTTGCCGCATTACCTCAAGGCGCTGGAGGGCGGGCGTCTGAACCGCAATCCGCGGATGAAACAGGTTGGCGGTTTCGGCGCGATCGAGGTCTGGGACGCCGATCACGCCCAAGGCGCGGTCGGGACCTATCACGGTATGGCGCGCGCCGTCACGTTGGCCGGCCAGTTCGGTCTGGGTGCGGTCGCAATCCGCAACAGCTCGCATTTCGGACCGGCGGGTGCCTATGCGCTTGCCGCGGCCGAGGCGGGGTATATCGGCATAACATTTTGTAATTCCGATAGTTTTGTGCGTCTCCATGATGGTGCATCGCGTTTCCACGGCACCAATCCGATTGCGGTTTCGGTTCCGGTTGCAGGTCAGCAGCCTTGGCTTCTGGATATGGCGACCAGCGCCATTCCTTATAACCGAGTCGAGCTTTACCGCAGTCTGGGCGTGGAACTGCCCGAAGCGGTGGCCTCGGATGTGACGGGGCGCGATACCCGCGACGCCCATCTGGCCGATATGCTCGCGCCGCTTGGCGGCATGTTCGGCTTCAAGGGCGCGGCTTTGGCGGGCGTGGCCGAGATCTTCAGCGCGGTGCTGAGCGGGATGAAACTCAGCTTCGATATCGACCCGATGGGCGGTCCGGATTTCGCGACGCCGCGCGGAATGGGGGCCTTCGTTCTGGCGCTCAAACCCGAAGCCTTTCTTGACCGCGCCGCTTTCGATGCGGGCATGACGCGCTATCTCGACGTGCTGCGCGGCTCGGCCCTGAGGGAGAATGCGCCGGACGGTGTCTCGGTCATGGCTCCGGGGATCGCGAATGGAAAGTCGCGGCGGAACGTGGCGAAAACGGCGTGATTCTGGACCCTGTGACGGCCCAAAGCTTCCGCGATTTGTCGCAAAGGCTGGGGATCGACTGGTAGGCGCGGGATGAATGTCCTGTCGGATACAGAGGCCAGTTCGATCTATCCGATTGAGTTTGTTTGATATTGGCGGATGGCAAGCAGGAATAAGGGACCAGAACGATAAGAATTGCTTGAACGGCGCGAGAATCGGCCTGTAACCTGAAATTGGTCAAACCACTTTGGCCATGACCGCAGGGTCGGCACCGCGAGGAGGCGGTGCAGGAGGGAAGAAATGCTCAACGAGCCCGCAACCCGTCGCCATTACCGGCAGGTTGCAGACCAGATCATGGCTTTCGTCGCCGATCAGGGCTTGCCCCGGCGAGCGGCTGCCGTCCGAGCGCGATATGGCCGAGCAGTTCAGCCTGTCGCGCCCGTCGCTGCGCGAGGCTTTGATCGCGCTCGAGGTCGAGGGCCATGTCGAGATCCGCATGGGCTCGGGCATTTATCTCAGTCATCAGGCCCCCGGCGAGAGCCGCCCGATCGAAGGCGGCGCCCCGTTCGAGATCCTTCAGGCCCGCTGCATCATCGAAAGCGCCGTGGCCGAAGAGGCCGCGCGTCATGTCTCGGCCAAGCTGATCGAGGGCTCGACCGCAACCTGACGGAAATGGCCGCCGCCCTTCACGATACGCCGAGCGCGATCCGGCTGGACGGCGCTTTCCATATCGCCATCGCGCAGGGGATCGGCAATTCGGTCCTGACCCATCTGATGGCGGCGAGCTACGAGCAACGGCTTTCGCCGTTTTTCGAGCGCTTTTCGGTCCATTTCGAGGGGCCGCGGACCTGGCGGCTGGCTTTGGCGGAACATGGCGCGATCCGCGATGCGATTGCCGAAGGCGATCCTTCGGCGGCGCGCGAGGCGATGCGCCACCATCTGACGGAATCGCAGCGCCGCTTTTCCGAGAATTTCACGCCCGATCCGAATTAGGGGCGGGCGTGGCACCACAAGAACGACCAAGCAACTGAACCGACGCTACTGGGAGGAATGCATGAAGTTCACGATCAAAGGCCTGATGGGTGCCGCCGCCGTTTTGATGGCCGGCACTTTCGCAGCCCAAGCGCAAACCACGCTGAAATGGGGCCATGTCTACGAAGCATCCGAGCCGTTCCACACGGAATCGGTTTGGGCAGCCGAGGAAATCGCCAAGCGCACCGACGGCCGCTACAAGATCGACGTCTTTCCGGCCTCGCAGCTGGGCAAGGAAACCGACCTGAACCAAGGCCTGAAACTGGGCACGGTCGACATCATCATCTCGGGGTCGAGCTTTGCCTCGCGCGATTACAAGCCGATCGGCGTGACCTATTACCCCTATATCTTCCGCAACCCCTCGCATCTGATCGCCTATACCAAAAGCGACGTCTTCAAGCAGCTCGTCGCGGGCTACGAGGAGGCCAGCGGCAACCACATCACCGCCGTGACCTATTACGGCACGCGCCATACGACCGCGAACAAGGAAATCAAATCCTGCGCCGATATGCAGGGGCTGAAGATCCGCGTTCCCGACGTTCCGGCCTATCTCGCGATGCCGCGCGCTTGCGGGGCGAACACCTCGCCCATCGCTTTCGCCGAAGTCTATCTGGCGCTGCAGAACGGCACGGTCGAGGCGCAGGAGAACCCGCTGACCGCGATCGAGGCCAAGAAGTTCTACGAGGTCCAGAAGAACATCGCGCTGACCGGCCACATCGTCGACCACCTCAATACCGTGGTCTCGGGCCAGCTGTGGAACAAGCTGTCGGATGAAGACAAGCAGATCTTCTCGGAAGTGATGCTGGAAGCGGCCGAGCGCGGCACCAAGATCGTCGAGCAGCGCGAAGGCGAGCTGGTCGAGAAGTTCCGCGGCATGGGCATCAGCGTCAACGAAGTCGACACCACCGATTTCGAGCGCGTCGTTCTCGAGAAAGTGCCCTTCGAGGAATACGGCTACAACAAAGCCGATTGGGAAGCGATCCGCGCGGTCCAGTAAGACCCGCCACTGTCGCAAGCCCGGGGCCGCATCGCCGGCCCCGGGCATCCTGAACCACCCCATTTCCGGAGCCTTTGATATGGCAGACAAAGACCACACGCCGATCAGCGTGGAAGAAATGGCGCATGCTTTCGAGGAAGAGACCGGCCCCGTCGATCTTTCCCCCTATTCGGTCGAGGACTGGATCACGCTTGCCGTGTTCTGGGGAATGGCCCTTTGCGTGTTCCTGCAATTCTTCACGCGTTACGCGCTGAACAACAGCCTGACCTGGACCGAAGAAGTCGCGATGAACTGCCTTGTCGTCGTGGTCTTTCTGGGCTCGGTCATGTGCGTGCGTATGACGCGCCATATCGTGGTAGACATTCTTTACAACTTTCTGTCGCGCAAGGCGGGCCGCGTGCTCGAATGCATCGTCGACGTCATCACGGTCGGCTTCTTCGTCTACATGACCTGGCTGATGTGGCGCTATGTCGGCGTCGTCGGTTCCGAGCGGATGGTCACGATCGATCTGCCGCGCGGCATCATCTATTACACCGTGCTCGTGTCCTTTGCCCTGATGGGTCTGCGCGCGCTGCAAAATCTGGTCAGCGACATGCGCAGCACCAAAACCGTTCGTGAAAAAGCCGCGGAAAGCGGCGTATCGGGAGTATAAGGGCGATGCTGCTACTGATTGGAGCCTTTCTTGTCCTGCTGCTGATCGGCGTGCCGGTCGCGGTGTCGATGGCGGTGGCCTCGCTGCTTTATCTGGGCATCTACGATGTCGCGCCCGACATTATCGCGGCGCAGCGCATGATCGCGGGGGTGGAGAGCTTTCCGCTGATCGCGGTGCCCTTCTTCATCCTTGCCGGCAACCTGATGAATATCGCGGGTGTGACCGGCCGCATCTACCATTTCGCCCTCTCGCTCGTCGGCTGGATGAAGGGCGGTCTGGCACAGGTCAACATCATCGGTTCGGTGGTGTTCTCGGGCATGTCGGGGACCGCGCTGGCCGATGCCGCCGGTATCGGCACGATCGAGATCAAGGCGATGAAGGATCACGGCTATCCGGTCGAGGCCGCCGTCGGCGTCACCGCCGCATCGGCCACGCTCGGTCCGATCATCCCGCCCTCGCTGCCTTTCGTGATCTACGGCATGATGGCCAATACCTCGATCGGCGCCTTGTTCATGGCGGGGATCATTCCGGGCGTGGTCATGACCAGCCTGATGATGCTGACGGTTTATATCTTCGCGCGCCGCTACGGCTGGGGTTCCGACACGCCGTTCAACCTGCGCCAGCTTTTGGGCGCCGGCGGCGAAGTGCTGATCGTTCTGGGCTTTCCGGTCGCGATCTATGCGCTGGTGATGATGGGCATTTCGGTCAACCTTGCCGTGATCATCGGCCTTGCCGCCCTGATCGCGCTGGATTGGTATTTCGACTGGTACGCGGTCATGGCGCTGATGGCGCCGGTCCTGCTGATCGGCGGCATGACGCTTGGCTGGTTCACCCCGACAGAGGCCGCCGTCGCCGCCGTGCTCTGGTCGATGTTCCTCGGCCTCGTGCGCTACCGCACGATGACGTTCCGCAGCCTCGCGAAAGCCTCGTTCGACACGATCGAGACCACGGCTTCGGTCCTGTTCATCGTGACGGCGGCCTCGATCTTTGCATGGCTTCTGACGGTCAGCCAAGCGGCGCAGCTCTTTGCGGATCTGATGTTCTCGATCACCAACAACTGGTGGACCTTCCTGATCATCGTCAACATCCTGCTGCTGATCGTGGGCGCATTCCTCGATACGATCGCGGCCATCACGATCATCGTGCCGATCCTGATGCCGGTCGCGGCGCGCTATGGGGTGGATCCGGTCCATCTCGGCCTGATCGTCACGCTCAACCTGATGATCGGCCTGCTGACGCCGCCGGTGGGGATGGTGCTCTTCGTGCTGGCGCGGATCTCGAAGCTCTCGGTCGAGAGGACGGCGCTCGCGATCCTGCCGTGGATGATCCCTCTGTTCGTGGCACTGCTGCTGATCACCTTCATTCCGGCGATCAGCCTGTGGCTGCCGACCCAGCTTGGTCTGATCAAGTAAACCGCCTTGCCCGCGCCCCGACCGGCGCGGGCTTTTCATTACGGTGTCGAAAGGGCGTTTCATGCGCACCAGAGTGGCGCGTCTTTACGGCGCGCGCGATTTGCGGGTCGAGGAACAGGAGGTCGCGGACCTAGCCGCGGGCGAGGTCCTGCTGCGGATGGCGGCGGGCGGGATTTGCGGCTCGGATCTGCATTATTATCAGGACGGCGGCTTCGGTCCGGTCCGCGTGCGCGAGCCGATCATCGCGGGCCACGAGGCCGCGGGCCGCGTCGAGGCGGTCGGCGAGGGCGTCTCGCTGCCCCTTGGCACGCTGGTCGCGGTCAATCCTCGCAGCCCTGCGGCAACTGCGACTATTGTGCGCGGGGCTTGCCGATCCATTGCCTCGACATGCATTTCATCGGCTCGGCCATGCGCTTGCCGCACGAGCAGGGGATGTTTCGCGATCTGTTCACCGTACCGGCCAAACAGGTCCATGCCTTCCCCGAGACAACGACCGAGGCCGAGGCCGCCTGTGCCGAACCCCTCGCGGTCTGCCTTCATGCCGTGGCTCAGGCGCGAGCGTTGCTGGGCGATCTGGCGGGGCGGCGCATCCTGATCAGCGGCGCGGGGCCGATCGGGCTTTTGGTGTTGGCCGCCGCGCGCCATGCGGGGGCCGAGGACGTGATCGTGACCGATCTGACCGATGCGGCGCTGGCGCGGGCGCACCAGATGGGCGCGGGGCAGATCATCAATGTCGCAACTGACCCCGACGCACTTTTGCCGCTGCAGGAGGGCAAGGGCCAGATCGATCTGGTCTTCGATTGCTCGGCCGCCGCGCCCGCGTTGCGCGCGGCTTTTGCCGTGATCCGCCCGCGCGGCGTCATCATTCAGGTCGGCGTGACCGGCGATATGACCATCCCGCTGAACGCTTTGGTCGGCAAGGAGATCACCTGGCGCGGCTCGCAACGCTTCCACGAGGAATTCGCCGAGGCCGTCGCCCTGATCGGCAGCCGCAAGGTCGATCTGCGCGCGATCATCAGCCATAGCCTGCCGCTCGAACGCGCGGTCGAAGCCTTTGAATTGGCGGGAGATCGCAGTCTGGCCTGCAAGGTGCAGCTGACCTTCGCCTGAGCGGCAGCACCCGAAATGAATTTCCCTCTGCGTTTGCACGCAGAGGAGACCCGTCATTAAAGATTTCAGTTTAGGCTATTTCGCGCGAATGGCGAAGAGCTTGCGGACGGTTTCCTCGGTTTTCCAGATACCGTTGAAGCCCGCCTCGATGTAGAAGGTATCGCCCGCCTGAAAGGTCTTGGGCTCCTCGCCGTCCTGTGTCAGCGTCACCTTGCCTTCGAACATGTGGATATATTCGTCGACGCCGTAGACGACGCGGTAGCTGCCGGGGGTCGCTTCCCAATAGCCGGTCAGGAATTTGCCGTCATCGGTCTGGTTCTCGATCCATGTTTTCATCGAAGGTGTCCCTTCGACCGGCTCCCACCAGTCCAGATCCGTGGTGATCGGTTCGGAGTTCGGGGCCTGATAGGTGCCAAATTTCATCACTGCCATGGTACTATCCTGAAAAACGCAGAGCGGTTCGCTCGATAACATCACGCCGGAGAAGGCGCGCGACCAAGGCTAGCCCCGATCCCCGCGAAGTCATGAGCCGCTTTGGTCCTAGACCTTGGGTCGCCTGTCCTTGTCCATGTTTCAGGGCGGTTGGCGGTCCGTCCGGCTGGCTGTCCGTCCGCGCGTCATGCCGACAAGCGGCGGTATTGGCCGGGCGTCGCGCCGGTCGCCGATTTGAAGGCGCGGCTGAAGTGGCTGTGGCTGTCGAAACCGCAATCCAGCGCGATCTCGAGCAGGGGCGGCCCGCGCGGATGCGGGATTTCGCGCGTTCGATACGGCGGTGCAGGATCCAGCGATGCGGCGAAATCCCTGCCGTCGCGCGGAAGCTGCGTTGCAGGTGGAACTCGCTGAGCCCCGCGAGCCGCGCCAGATCGCGCAGATGGATCGGCTGGTCGAGATGGGCCTCGATATGCTCGGTCAAAAGCCGCAATTTGCGCGGCGCGAGCCGCCCGACAAAGGACCCGCCACCGGCGCGCCCAGATGCGAATCCGCGAAAAGGCTGGCCAGCAGCTCGGACATGGCGGTTTCGGCGGCGAAGGGATCGGCTGCCTCTGTCGCGGCCCAAAGCGCGCGGAAAGGCGCGATCATGCGCGGCGCGTCTATATAGGTCAGATCCGCCAGCGCGAGCCCGCGCGCATCACGCCCGCAGATTTCGCTATAGGCGAGGCGCAACTCCTCGTCGGGCAAATGGAGATGGAAAAACTCGAACCGCTCCGAAATCTCCCATTCCGAGACCTGCCCCTGCGGCATCAGGCAGATCGCGCCCTGCCAGCCGCGGTCGACGCCCGCCGCTTTCGCGCCCCGATCGATGCGCCGTGTCCCGCTGCCGCCCCGGGTATAGAGGCTGAGCGTATGGCCCGAGAGCCCCTCGTAGCGAACCTGCGCGTCGCGGTTGCTCCAGACCGTGGTCGAGCGCCCGTAGCCCAGATCAAGCGCCGCCCCCGTCGCGCATGGGGCGAGGCGGCAAGGAAGGTCGATACGGGCAAAAGCGGGCCGGGCATGGCGTCCATCGCAAAAGCAGGATGCCCCCAGATTAACGCGCGCCACGCCCGCCGCCAGAGGCAAGTCGGACCGCAATCGCCCCGCGACCCGCCCCGCCGCACGATCACCGCAAGATCGTGCAAAACATTTCCGCTGCGCGGGTGTAGGGCGGGGAGGCGCCGGCCGATTTGCCGGATCGCGCGCCGCTTTTGTTTTCAAGACGACTGCCCAAGGTTTGCTCATGAATATCCTCCTCTTCGCCGCCACCGTCCTGATCTGGGGTTCGACATGGATCGCGATCACCTTTCAGGTCGGGCCGGTGCCGGTTCTGGCATCGGTTTTCTACCGTTTCGCGCTGGCGGGGCTGGTCTATCTGGCGGTACTGGCGCTGAGCGGGCGGCTGGTGATCCCCAAGGGGCGCGAGCGGCTGTGGATCCTCGCGCAGGCCTTTTGCCTCTTCAGCCTGAACTTCATCTGTTTCTATACGGCGGCGGGCTATGTGCATTCGGGGCTGATTTCGGTGATCTTCTCGCTCGCGACGCTGTTCAATGCGGTGAATGCGCGGATCTTCTTCAAGGATGCGATTTCGGGGCGCACGGTGCTGGCCTCGGCTTTGGGCGTGGCGGGACTGGTGTTGCTGTTCGGGCCGGAGCTGGCGGTGTCCCATGACGGCGGCGTTCTGACCGGCATCTTTTTTGCCTGTCTGGGCACGATGCTGTTTTCGCTGGGTAACATGGTCTCGCGGCGCAACAGCGCGGCAGGGATTTCGCCGGTAACGGCGACCTCTTGGGGCATGGGTTGCGGCGCGGTGATCCTTTTGGTGCTGATCGCGCTGACCGGCACGCCGCTGGTGGCCCCGCCGGATGCGGCTTATGTCGGTGCGCTGGTCTATCTGGCGGTGATCGGCTCGGTCGTTGGCTTTACCACTTATCTGATGATGGTGGCGCGGATGGGCTCGTCGCGGGCGGCCTATGCGACGGTGCTGTTTCCGGTAGTGGCGCTGGCGCTTTCCACGGTGTTCGAGGGCTATCAATGGCATCCGAGTGCGGTTGCGGGGCTGATCCTCGCGCTTTTGGGCAATGTCGTGATGTTCGCGCCACGCCGCAAAACGGCCGCGCTTGCCGCGTGATCGCGGGCGCGCTTCTTTCCAAAGCGGGCCGCGCGGCCTAGATCAGGGGCAGACCGCCGGATAGAGGACCGCCATGACCACGCTTTACATCGATGCCGACGCCTGCCCCGTCAAATCCGAGGCCGAGCGTGTCGCGACCCGTCTGCGCGTGCCCATGGTTCTGGTCTGCAACGGCGGCATCCGGCCGTCGCAAAATCCGCTGGTGTCGCTGGTGATCGTCAGCGAGGGCATGGATGTGGCCGATATGTGGATCGCCGACCGTAGCGGTCCGGGGATGTGGTCGTGACGAACGACATTCCTTTGGCCGACCGCTGCCTTAAAGCCGGAGCGCAGGTCGTGCAGAATAACGGCGAGATCCTGACCATGGCCAATATCGGCGGCAGGCTCGCGACCCGCGATCTCATGAGCGACATCCGCTCGGCCAATCCGAATTTTCAGGGCGGCGGGGCGGCCTTTTCCAAGGCCGACCGCTCGCATTTCCTGCAATCTCTGGACAAGGTTTTGACCAAGGCCCTGACGGTCAAAGCCTAAGGCTCAGGCCCCTTTCGCAGACAAAGCGTGAAGGCGGGGGCCTGATCCGGCGTCAGCCCGCTCCATCCCAGAAAATCGGTGACGCGGTGGCTGATCTTCGAGGCGTGGTTGCCCTCGATATCGGACAGCCGGTGGTCAAGGAAGGGATTGGCGAAGCGGTCCAACGTCACCGCCAGATAGTCGCGCGCCTGATCGCCCATACCGCGCGCCGCAAAACCGGCCAGAACCTCGGCCTGATAGATCGCCAGCAGCTCACCCGCCAAGGGGCCGGACATGGCCTCGCGCACATAGGTTTCGCGCTTGCCCGCCTGCTGCCACAGATCGACCAGCGTGGTATGGCCAAGGTTGAGGACATGCAGCTTCAGCCGCTGGATCGGTTCGAGATCGGGCATGATCTGGATCGCGGGATGGGTCTGGGCATGGAAAGCCCCGGCTGATCCTCGATCGCCCAAAGCGCATAGGGTTCGGCCACGGCACCCGCGGGCTGCAGCTCTTGCGAGACGATGCGGTCGACCAGCGAGTTCACCCAAAGATGCTGCGAAAGCGCGTCGACAAGCGACGCATCCGCGCCCTGTTCGCGGGCGATGTCCATGACGCGGGCGCGCAGGACGTCGCCGTTCCTTGCCACCAGCTCGGTCGGCAGGATGGTCAGCGCGCCGCCGCCTGCCAGATGGCGCGCGGCCAGCAGGTGGTAAAGTTTCGCGGGATAGCTTTGCGCCGGATCGGGGCGGGGCAGGCTGTCGGCGGGCTGGGGATCAAAGCCGCGATCGGCGGTGTTCGAGACAATCCAGCGCGCCTCGGTCGCGACGATCCGTTCAAGTGCGGCGTAATCGGCGGAAAAGGCCAGCCTGCGCTTGACGACCTGCACCTGTTCGGCGCGGTCGACGGTTTCGCCACCCTCGATCCCCTTGATCTCGACGCGGTAGCCTTGGGGGCTGCCAGCGCCTCCAGCCGGTTGCGCCGCGCGGGATCATCGGTCGTCTGGACCACGGTGACATGCGGCGCCTCGCCCAAGGGACGGCCGGTTTGCAGAAAGCTCAAGGCATGGGCCTGCAGGAAGCGGCTGGTGCCGAACTGGATGATCGGAGTGCGCAAATCGTGGTCCTTTCCAAACAAAATGCCGCCCCCGAGGACCGGAGGCGGCAGCGGGCATCAGCCTTCGATCAGGGTGATCATGCGTTCCAGACGGCGCATCGCAAGCCAGCCGTCGCGGATCAGCGGCGCATTGTCGCTTTCGCCGCGCATGGTTGCCGCGACATCCAAAAGCAGCGCGTGATAGCCCTTGTGATCCTCGTTCGCGGCGGCGGTGAAATTCGGGGTCCAGACCATGCTGTCGCAGGCCGGATCCAGAACCGCCTTGGGATCGTCCGCCTTGAAGGGCGGGTTGCGGTGCCATGCGACATTGATGACGTTTTCGACCTCGACGCGGTTGTGGTCGCCCATCACCTGCACGAATTCCATCGGCGTGCCGCGCGACTGGACCGTGCCCATGACGATATTGCCGATCACCCCGTTTTCGCATTCGAAATTCATGTGGATCAGCATCTTGCCCGCATCGGGGACATTCTTGCGCAGCTTGATGTCGGCGAATTCCGAGCCCGCGAACCACGGGATCAGGTCCATGTAATGGACGCAGTGGTGCAGGTAGAAGCCGGTATAATCGACCTCGCCCGAGAAATAGGTGGGCGCGGTCATATAGCTGCCGTGGATGCCCAGAACCGCGCCGAAATCGCCGCCATCAAGGATGTTCTTGGCGATCTTGTTGCCGGTCGAATAGCGCTTCATGAAGCCGACGGTGACCGGCACTTTCGCGGCCTCGGATGCGCGCATCAGGTCTTCAGCCTGCGCGGCGGTGGCGGCGGGCGGCTTTTCCATGAAGACCGGCAGGCCGCGCTTGATCGCGGCATGGGTTGCGCGGAAATGGACCTCGGGGCCGACCGCCATGCCGACCGCGTCGATATCGGCATTGGCGATCATGTCTTCAAAGTCGGAATAGACCGCTTTTGCGCCGAACTGGCGGGCGGCATTCTGGGCCGCCGCCTGATCGCGGTCGCAGACGGCGGCGATTTCAAAGCCGCTGCGCGCGAGTTGCGGCATCAGCATCCAGGTTGCGTGGCGGCCGCAGCCGATCCAGCCGATCTTGATCGTCATCAGTGGTTCACCTCGGCAAAGTGCAGCGCGGAGCGGATCAGGGCGAGGCCGGCGCGCAGCTTGTCGTCCTCGTTCTCGTGGGGGCGCGCCAATGGGCGATGGGCAGGCCGACGCGGTCGTCTTCGCGGCGGAAGGGCTCCAGCGAGACCGGACCCTGATAGCCGACCTGATGGAGCGCGCGGGCAATCGCCGCCCAGTCCATATTGCCGGTGCCGGGGAAGCCGCGGTGGTTTTCGTTGGCTTGGAAATGCACCAAACGCTCGCCGGTGGCGCGGATGCAATCCGGGATCGAGCGTTCCTCCATATTCATGTGGAACGTATCGAGCATCACGCCCAGACCTTTCGAGCCGACCGCATCACAGATCTCGATCGCTTGGCTTGTGGTGTTGACGATATCGGTCTCGAAGCGGTTCAGCGCCTCGAGGCCGAAGACCTGCCCCGCAGCCTCGGCCAAGGGCGCGACCTGGGCCAGACCGTCGATGGTGCGTTTCGCGCGCTCGGCGATCTGCGCGGCCGTCCACGGATAGGGGCGCGGCCCGCGAAGACCAAAGGCTCGCCGTAAAGCGGGCCGCCGATGATTTTGGCACCAACGCGGTCGGCGGCTTCGATGCAGAATTTCAGATAGTCGATGCCGCCTTGGCGGTTCGCGGCATCCTCGCTTGCGATCGAGCGTTGCAGGTTCACCCGCGCGGCCAGAACGATGTCCAACCCTCGCCCTCGCAGATGCGGCGGACTTCGGCGGGGTCGAGATCATCCTCGGGCTCGGGGACCAGCAACTCGATGAAATCGAAGCCGAGTTCGCGGGTTTTCTTCAGGTAATGCAGCGCGCCGTTGTTGAAGGGGCGGATATATTGCATCGAAATGATGCCGACAGGATTTTTCACGATATGCCTCTGGGGGTCTTTGAATGAAAACTTCGGGATTTCCGGCGCGTCCCGCCTGTGGGCAGGGCGCGCGAAATGGGTGGGATCAGCCTTTGACCGCGCCTTGGGTCAGGCCGCCGACCAGCCGACGCTGGATGATCAGGAAGAGCACGGTTGCCGGCATCGCGCCGACGATGCCGCCCGCCGTCAGCAAACCCCATTGCACCTGATATTCGCCGATCATGGTCTGGACCGCGACGGTGATCGGGCGGACGTTCTGGCCGCCAAGCGTCAGCGCATAAAGGTATTCGTTCCATGCGGTGATGAAGATATAGATGCCGGTCGCGATGATGCCGGGGGTGCACAAAGGCAAGATCACCCGCACCATCGCCTGCAAGCGCGAGCAGCCGTCGGTCATCGCCGCCTCGTCGAGCGATTTCGGGATGCCGTTGATATAGCTCGTCATCATCCAGACCGAGAAGGGGATGGCGATGGTCGAGTTTGCGACAATCAGCGCGAAATGCGTGTCCAGCAGCCCCAATTGGCGCATGAGGACGAACAAAGGCAGGATCAGCAGCACCAGCGGGAACATGTTGATCAGCAGGAATTGCAGCAGCAGGATCTTTTTGCCGCGGAACTCGAAGCGCGAGAAGCTGTAGGCCGCCGTCACCGACAGCGCGAGGCCCACGACCACCGTGCCCGCCGCGATGATGAAGCTGTCGAGCATGTTGCGCGCGAAGCCCACATTGGTGAACAGGCGCTGGTAATTGTCCCAGACCATGGTGAACAGGGACGGGCCTTCGGTGAAGATCTGCTGCTCGCTGGTCAGCGAGGTCAGCAGCATCCACAGATAGGGCCCCAGCGTGAACAAGAGGATCAGCGCCATCGGCAGATCCACCGTCAGCAGGCGTTTGGGCAAGGATTTGCGACCCATGGCCATTATTGCACCGCCTTTGCCGAGCGTTTCAGATACAGGATCACGACACCCAGAAGCAGGATCGTGAAGGTCATCGCCAAAGCCGAGCCGTAGCCGAAGTTGAGGTTCGTGCGCGCCTCGAGGAAGGCGTAAAGCGGCAGGGTATAGGTGGCGTAACCCGGCCCGCCTCCGGTCATGACGAAGATCACATCCATCGAGTTCGCGACCCAGATCGTGCGCAAGAGGATCGCGGTGAACAGCACCCCCGAGATCCCCGGCAAGGTGATGTGCCAGAACTGGCGCAGGCTGCTTGCGCCATCAAGCGAGGCGGCCTCGTAATAGCTGCGCGGGATGGATTGCAGGCCGGCAAGGATCATGATCGCGAAGAAGGAAAGCCCTGCCATGTCAGCGTCAGGATGATCGCGT
The DNA here is from genome assembly GCA_030410095.1 of Paracoccus cavernae. Lineage (GTDB taxonomy): Bacteria > Pseudomonadota > Alphaproteobacteria > Rhodobacterales > Rhodobacteraceae > Paracoccus > Paracoccus cavernae. The sequence continues at coordinate 2,576,773 of JAUFRC010000001.1, read as the reverse complement.
AAAGCGCGGTGTCGGGATTGGCGAGCCACGGGATCGAGGTTTCCAGCAGGCCGATCCTCAGCAGCAGGTCGTTCAGCACGCCGTAGTTGGAATCGTAGATCCACGTCCACATCAGCGCGATCACGACCGAAGGCAGCGCCCACGGAATGATCACCAGCGCGCGGGCGATCGGACGCCACGGGAATTCCTGATTGAGCAAAAGCGCCGTCGCCAGACCCAAAGCGGCTTGGGCGGGCACGGTGATCAGGATCCACAGCGCGGTATGGCGCAGCGAGATCAGAAGACCTCGTCCTGAAAGATCGCGAAGTAATGTTTCAGACCGACGAAATCGAATTTCTTGGGGCGAAACAGCACATAGTCGTGCAGGCTCATCCAGGCGGTCTGGATCATCGGGAAGAAGACGATGGCCAAAGTCACCAGCACGGCGGGCGACAGCAGTGCCAAAGGCAGGATCTGACGCCAAAGCCTGCCGTGCCGGTAGGGCTCGATCGCGAGGTCGGATTGGGTGGTCATAGGCAAACCTCTCTTGGCCCTACCGGCGGCGCCGGCAGGCAAGGCGGAACAGGTCCCGACCAAAGGGGCGTGAGGGCGCTATCCGGTCGGGGTCTCGGGGTTGGGTTCGCGGCGGTCGGCTTGCGGCGACAGCCACGCGGTTTGGTCGAAGGATCAGTTCTCGGCGAAAAGCTTCGCGATCGCCTCGTTCATTTGCTGGGCGGTGATCTCGCCGTTCAGGGCGCGCTGCATATTCGTCGGCCAGACGGTGTTGACGAATTCGGGCGTCGCCGAGGAGGCAGGCAGCAGCTTCGCGAAAGGCAGCGATTCCTGCGTCGCGTCGATAAAGCGCTTCTCGTGGCGGTCCCACGCGGCAGTGTCGGATTTCGTCACCGGAAGCTGGCCGGTCGCGGTGTTGAAAAGCGCGTTGTTGCCGGTGGTGGACAGGAACGAGATCCATTTCCACGCCGCGTCCTTGTCGGACGCATTGGCCAGAACGGCAGTCGATTCGTCGCCAAACGTCGTCCAGCGCCCGCCGCCGCATTCCGGCACGATGGTCGCGGAAACCTTGTCGCCGAGCGCCTCGACCAGATCGTTCGAGGAGCCGATATGGTGGATCGTCATCGCGGTCACGCCGGATTTGAAGGCGCCGATGATTTCCTGAAAACCGTCATTGGGGGCGGAAGGCGGGAAGACCTTGTCGTTGCGGAAGAGATCCACCAAGAATTGCGTACCGGCAACGCCCGCCTCCGAATTCAGGCTGTCGTCCAGCGCGACGCCCGTGCGCGACAGGGTGAAGGGGCCCCAATGTTCATGGCCCGATTTCGCGCCTCGGAAGCCGAAACCATAGGTGTCGATCTTGCCGTCGCCATTGGTATCGCGGGTCAGTTTGACGGCCGCGTCACGCAGGGCCTCGCAGGTCTGGGGCGGCTCGATCCCCGCTTCCTGCAGCATGTCGGCGCGGTAATAGAGATAGAGCGCGACATATTGGATCGGCAGGTAATACTGCTTGCCGTCCTCGGCCTTCGTCAGGTCGAGCAGGTTGTCCAAAGATCCTCGCGTCCGTCCCAAGCGGCGATGCGCTCGTCCAGCGGCTCGAGCGCCTCCATCTCGGTCAGGCGCGGCAGGGCGTGCATCTTGAGCATGGCGGCATCGGGGGCATTGCCGCCGACGATCGCGGTGTACAGGTTGTCGTAATAGCTGTTCCACGGCACGTTCTGCGCGTCGATCTTGATGCCGGGGTTGGCGGCCTCGAACTTCGAGACGAGATCCGACATCGGGTTGTCGGGATTGTCGAAGTGGTACCAGAATTTCACGGTGCTGTCGGCAGAGGCGGTGAAGGGCGCGAGGCCCAGACCGGCGACCAATGCCAGCATGGCGGTCTTGGTTTTCATTGTTTCCTCCTTTTTATTGGTCTTCAGGTGATCTTGCGGAACACCTCGCCGGCGCGGCGATAGGCCTCGACGGATTGGGGCAGCCACAGGCTCATCTGCATGAAGCCGTGGACGACACCCGCGACGATCTCGAATTCGTCCTGACGCCCCAGAGCATGAAGGCGCGAGGCAAAGCGTGCGCTATCCGAGCAAAGCGGATCGACCTGCGCCGCGTTCAGATAAAGCGGTGGCAGCTTGGCCAGCATGTCATCGGGCGCATTCGCCGGGGTCAAATATGGATCGGCAGCGCGGCCTGCCTCGGGGGTGTAGAAATCCCAATAGCGGCGCATCTTGTCGCGGGTGAGGCCGGGGCCGTCGGCGACGGCGCGGTAGCTCGGGCTGTTGAAATCGGCGTCATAGACCCCGTAAAACAGCAGGCCCGACGCGGGCAAATCCTGCCCGTCAAGGCGCAGCATCATGGCGACCGCCAGATTGGCACCCGCGCTGTCGCCCGAAACCGACCAGCGCCGGCCGGCCAACACCTCGTGGCGCGCGGCCCAGATCGCAAGGCAATCTTCCAGCCCTGCCGGATAGGGATGTTCCGGCGCGAGGCGGTAGTCGAAGGTCACGACCGCCGCGCCGCATTCGCGTGCAAGCTGGCGCGCCGCGCCGTCATGGGTCGCGCTCGAGCAAAAGGCGAAACCGCCGCCGTGGATGAACAGGACCGCATCCTTGCCCGCATCGTTTTCGGGCAGATAGACATGGGCCGTGATGCCCGCAGAGGTTTCGACCGCCCGCGTTTCCGCCATGGCGGGCGTGCCGTCGTTCCAGCGCTTGTTGCCTTCCTCGGCCAAGGCGCGGCCCTCGGCGGGGGCAGGGTCGTTGGGTCGGGCTGCGGGCCGCTTTCGGCCGCGAGCCGGTCCAGAACGTCGCGCATTTCGGGGGCAAGCAGATCGGCGGCAGAGCTCATGTCAGGACTTCGCGTTGAGTGGCAGGACATCGGGACCGAAATCCACGATGGTCGAAATGTGATGCGAAAGCGCTGTTTCCAGCGCGGCGGCATCGCCCGATTTCACCGCATCGACGATTGCGACATGGCGGTTCGCGGTTTCCAGCAGCACGCGGCTGTCGGGTTCGGTGTTGAGGATCTTGAAGCGCTGCGAATGGACGAGGCAGCGTTGCAGGACCGGTTCGACCACCGGCATTGCGGCGGCCTCGAACAGGCGCAAATGGAACAGGCAGTCGCTTTCGAGAAGGGCATATTCGTCCTCCTGCAGGGCCGCGAGGCGCATCGCCTGCAAAGGTCGCCCAGATCGTCGGTCAGCGCCGTATCGCGCGCCGCGATCACGCGCCCTGCGGCGCGGCATTCGATGTCGTGGCGGATGCGCAGCAACTCGCCCGCATCATCGGGGCGGGCGGGGGCGACATGGGTGTCGCGACGGGCGCGCCGCGTCACGAGACCTTCCTCGGAGAGCCGCATCAGGGCCTCGCGCACTGTGCCTTGCGAGCAGTTGAACTGGCTGGCCAGATCCATCTCGCGCAGGACCGCGCCGGGTTCCAGCGTCCCCAGCACGATGCCGCGGCGCAGCGCGGCCTCGACGATTTCGCCGGGGCCTTTTTGCGGGGCGGTCTTGGTCACGCTTCTGGGCGTCACGATGCGCGTTTCCTCCGGCTGGGTGTCATTCGATGCTTGCTTTATCGATAATCGCTACGTTATCGATAATGTCAAGATTATTGATAAACCAAGCGAGCGGCCCGGGACGCCGCGCTTCGGGGTCTGGGAGGACAAGGGTTCATGGCGCAGATAAGCCTTGAGAAGATCGTCAAACGCTATGGCACCGTCGAGACGATCCACGGCGTCGATCTGGAAATCGGGAACGGCGAATTCGTGGCCTTCGTCGGGCCGTCGGGTTGCGGAAAATCCACGATGTTGCGGATGATCGCGGGTCTCGAGGACATCACCGGCGGGCGCCTCAAGATCGGCGATGCGCTGGTCAATGATGTCGAGCCGCGCGGCCGCGATGTCGCGATGGTCTTTCAGGATTACGCGCTCTATCCGCATATGACGGTCGGCCAGAACATCGGATTCGGCCTGAAAATGCGCGGCGAAAAGCCCGAGGTGATTCGCGAGAAAGTCGCCGAAGCCGCCGGGATCCTGCAACTGACCGATCTTCTCGACCGCCGTCCGGGCCAGCTTTCGGGCGGCCAGCGCCAGCGTGTCGCCATGGGCCGCGCGATCGTGCGCAAGCCGAAGGTTTTCCTTTTCGACGAGCCACTGTCGAATCTCGATGCGAAATTGCGCGTCGAGATGCGCACCCAGATCAAGCGCCTTCACCGCATGCTGCGCACCACGACGATCTATGTGACCCATGATCAGGTCGAGGCGATGACGCTGGCCGACCGTGTCGTCGTGCTGCGCAAGGGCGAAATCGTCCAGCACGGCCGCCCGTTGGAGCTTTACGAGCGGCCGAACTGCCGCTTTGTCGCCGAATTCATCGGCTCGCCGCAGATGAACATCCTGCCGGGCGAGGTCATTGCGGGCGATCGCGGCCCCGCCTTGTCTTTTGCGGGCGGGGTGATCGCGCTGGACCATATCACCGCGGCGCGCGGCACCAAGGTCGATATCGGCCTGCGCCCCGAGCATCTTCTTCTCAGCCTGCCGCATGAGGCCGATTTCTCGGTCGAGGTCGATGTGCTCGAAGAACTCGGCTCGGATACGGTGGCGATCTGCATGCTGGGCGGGCGCGAGATTACCATGCGCATGGGGGCCGGCGATGCGCTGGATCTGCCCAAGGTGATCCACCTGCGCTTCGACCGCAAAAAGCTGCATGTCTTTGACGCGCAAAGCGGCGCGCGGATCGAATTTACCGCCTGATCGCGGGCATTTTCCGCCGGTTTTGCGGCCCGATCCGGCAGAAAACGGCGTGTCGCGGCAGGCTTGCCGCGGGGCGTCCGCGCGTCTCATCTATTTGATTGCTCTGGGCAAGAGTTTGCGCTTCACTCCGCAGGTGACGGCGCGGGGATGGGTGCGCATCGCCCTGCGGAGCGGCCTCGGCACGGACCGGAGCAGCCCCCGAAAACCGCCGCATATAGGGAGGAGTTCGGAATGAAATCTTTGCTCGCTTCGGCCGCATTCGCGGTCATGGCCCTTGTTGGACCGGCGATGTCCGAAGGCGTGGTCGATGTCGCCAATGTCAACAAAGACCTCATCACAACCAAGGACGACAAGAAATACACCATCGCGACCGTGGTGAAGGTCGACGGCATCGCCTGGTTCGACCGCATGCGCGACGGCGTCGAGCAGTTCAAATCCGACACCGGCAACGACGTCTGGATGGTTGGCCCGAGCCAGGCCGATGCGGCTGCACAGGTCCAGATCATCGAGAACCTGATCGCGCAGGATGTCGATGCGATCGCCGTTGTGCCCTTCTCGGTCGAGGCGCTGGAGCCGGTGCTGAAAAAGGCGCGCGATCGCGGTATTGTCGTCGTCTCGCACGAGGCGTCGAACCTGCAGAACACCGATTTCGACCTCGAGGCCTTCGACAACAAGGCCTATGGTGCCGAGCTGATGGCGCATCTGGGCGAACAGATGGGCGGCAAGGGCAAATATGTCGCGACGGTCGGCTCGCTGACCTCGAAAAGCCAGATGGAATGGATCGACGGCGCGGTCGAATACCAAAGACGCATTTCCCCGAGATGGAAATGGTCGGCGACCGGCTCGAGACCTATGACGATGCCAATCAGGATTACACCAAGCTGAAAGAGGCGATGACCGCCTATCCCGACATCACCGGCATTCTTGGCGCGCCGATGCCGACTTCGGCGGGTGCGGGGCGTCTGATCGCGGAAAGCGGGCTGAAGGACAAGGTCTTCTTCGCGGGTACGGGCCTTCCGTCGGTTGCGGGCGAATATATCGCGGGCGGCGACGTCAAATACATCCAGTTCTGGGATCCGGCCGTTGCGGGCTATGCGATGAACATGCTCGCCGTGGCCGCGCTCGAGGGCAAGAAAGACGAGATCAAGGCCGGTCTGAACCTTGGTCTTTCGGGCTACGACAACCTGATCGCCCCCGACGATAGCCGTCCGAACCTGCTTTACGGCGCGGGCTGGGTCGGTGTGACCGCCGAGAACATGGACCAATACGACTTCTGATCTTCGTTCTGTATCAATGGTTTGGGGCCGGTTATCGGCCCCGATCCGGCTTATACCTTCGGGAGAGGGCATGTCGGACAATATTCTGGAACTACGGCATATCGGGAAACGCTTCGGCGGGGTTCAGGCACTTGACGATGTGTCGATGACCATCCGCGCGGGCGAGATCCATTGCCTTGCCGGCGAGAACGGCTCGGGCAAATCCACCATCATCAAGGTGATCTCGGGGATCTACACGCCCGATAGCGGCGAAATCTCGATCGGCGGCGAGACGGTCGCGAAGCTTGATCCGATCAAGGCGGTCAATCACGGGATTCAGGTGATCTATCAGGATTTCTCGCTCTTCGGGAATCTGACGGTTGCCGAGAATCTGGCGATGAACACCTTCGTCATGCAGGGGCGCAAGCGCATGGATTGGCGCGCGGCTCGGGCCCTGGCGCAACGCGCGCTCGACCGTTTGGGCGTGAGCATGGATCTCGACGCCGAGGTCGGCAGCCTGCCCACCGCCAACAAGCAGATCGTGGCGATCGCGCGTGCGGTCGTGGCGGATGCGCGGTTGATCATCATGGACGAGCCGACGACCGCATTGACCCGCCACGAGGTCGACGCGCTTTTCGCCATTGTGCGCGATTTGCAGGCGCAGGGGATCGCGGTTCTCTTTGTCAGCCACAAAATGCGGGAAATGCTGGAGATTTCCGAACGTCTGACGGTCTTCCGCAACGGCCGCAAAGTGGCCGAAGGCGCGATGGCCGATTTCGACGAGGCTGCAATCACCCGCGCCATGACCGGCGCGGAGATCGCGACCGACCACTACCACTTCACCGACCGCGGGGCCGAGCCGGTCCTCGAGGTGCGCGGCCTGTCCGTCCCCGCCGCCGTCGACGGCGTCGATCTGACCCTGAAGCCGGGCGAGATCGTGGGCATTTCCGGCCTGATCGGCTCTGGCCGGACCGAGCTTGCCCGCGCCCTTTTCGGCATGGAGCGCGAGATGCGCGGCGAGATGCGTTTGGGCGGCGCGCCCGTGCGCCCGCGCTCTGTGCAAGAAGCAATCGCGCTCGGCATTGCCTATGTCCCCGAGGACCGCCTGACCGAAGGGCTGTTTCTCGGCCAGTCGATCAAACGCAACATGGTGGTCTCGATCCTCGACCGGCTGAAAAAGGGGCTGTTTCTTGATCGCGCCGCGATGGATGCGGAGACCGCGCGCATGTTCTCGGCCATGCAGATCGCCGCGCCCGATGCCGAATTGCCGGTGGGCAATCTGTCGGGCGGGAATGCGCAGCGCGTGATGCTGGGGCGCTGGCTTCTGACCGGCGCGCGGGTCCTGATCCTGAACGGGCCGACGGTCGGCGTCGATGTCGGATCCAAGGCCACGATCCACGCCATCATCCGCGATCTTGCGGTGCGAGAGGCCTCGCGGTGCTGATGATCTCGGACGACATTCCCGAACTGGTGACCAACTGCAACCGCATCCATGTCATGCATCGCGGTCGTTTCGTCTCGGCGCTTGCGGGCGCGGAGATGACCGAAGAGGCGGTCAACGACTGCCTGAAGCAACTGAATTAAGGCGTAGAAATGGCATTCACGCGCTCCACAGAATTCATTATCGCCTGTGTCCTGATCGCCGCCATGGTGCTGATCGGACTGGTCAATCCGGCCTTTTGGGGCCTCGACAACCTGTTCAGCCTCGCGAAAGCCAATGTCATTATCGGCATCATGGCTCTGGGCGTGCTTCTGGTCATGATCTCGGGCGGGATCGACGTCAGCTTCACCGCGATCGCGGTTGCGGCGATGTATATCACCGTCAAGCTGATGGTTGCCTATCAGGTCGATGCGGTGTTCCTGCCCTTCGTGCTGGCCTGTCTGATCGGGCTGGTGCTGGGCGGTTTCAACGCCTTCATTATCGAGCGGTTCAAGATGATCCCGCTGATCGTGACGCTCGGCACTGCCTCGATCATCCGCGGGCTGGTGCTGGGGCTGATGGGCACATCCATCGTCAATATCAACAAGATGCCCAAAGAGCTGATCGCCTTCGGCAAGACCGATCTGGCGGTGGCGACATCGGCCAATGGCGCGACTTTCGGGCTGACGGCGATGGTGCTGGTCTATCTCGCGCTGGCCTTGGTCATCCATTGGGTGCTGAACCGCACGATGATCGGACGCTCGGTCTATGCCTATGGCGGCGATCCCGATCCGCCAAACGCGCGGGGTTCAATACGCGCCGCACGATCTGGTTCGTCTATTGCACGGCAGGGATGCTGGCTGGTTTTGCGGGACTTTTGCAGGCCTCGATGATCTGGCAGGCCAATCCGCGCGACTTTCAGGGCTTCGAGCTCGACGTGATCGCGGCCGTCGTGCTGGGCGGCGCGTCGATCTTTGGTGGTCGCGGCTCTGTGCTCGGCACGGTGCTGGGGGTTTTCATGCTGGTCATGGTCAAGAATTCGCTGATCCTGATGAAGGTCGATACCACATGGCAGCGCGTCGTCGTGGGCCTGATCATCATCATCGCGACCGCCATTACCGCATGGCGCGACCGCAAGAAGCTGGGCTGAGGAGGAGGAACCGTCATGACAACCCCGACCCCGCCCCGACCCCCGCCGCCACCCGCAAGCCGCTGCTCAAACGCCTGCTCGGAGAGGATGCCGGCATCGCGCAGCTGATCGTGATTACAGTGCTGATCTTTGTCGCGATGACCGCGCTCAGCCCCGACAAGTTCCTGCGCTGGTACAATTTCGAGTCGATTTCCTACATCATGCCCGAACTCGGCATCCTCTCGATCGCGATGATGATCGCCATGCTGACGGGGATCGATCTTTCGGTCGTGGGGATCGCCAACCTCGCGGCGATCTGCGCGGGGCTTTACTTCAAGAACCCCGCCGTGGCCGAGGCGATGGCGGCAGGCGGCGCAGGGATGGTCCTGCATACCGTCATCGCCGCGCTGATCGCGCTGGTCGTGGGTCTTGGCGCGGGGGTCGCGAACGGGCTGTTGATCGCAAAGCTGCGCATCATCCCGATCCTTGCCACCCTCGGCACGGGGCAGGTCTTCATGGGCCTTGCGCTGGTGCTGACCGGCGGCCCCGCCATCGTCGGCTTTCCCGAGACATGGAGCTGGCTCGGCAACGGCAAGATTTTGGAATCGCGACGCCTTTCTGGGTGCTGCTTGCGGTTGCGGGAGGCGTCGCCGTCCTGTTGCAGCGCACCTCGCTCGGCGTGAACCTGATGCTGATCGGGACCAATGCGAAAGCGGCCGTCTTCGCGGGGATCCGCTCGGCGCGGATGGTGATCTACAGCTATATGCTCACGGGATTTCTGGCGGCGATCGCGGGGATTTTGCTCTCGGGGCGCACCAATGCGGCCAAGGCGGATTTCGGCGGGTCCTACCTGTTGCAGGCCGTGCTGATCGCGGTCCTGGGCGGCACCAATCCGGCAGGCGGCAAGGGCAGGGTGCAGGGCGTTTTGCTGGCGCTGGTCGCCTTGATGCTGCTGTCCTCGGGCTTCCAGATGATCCGCGTCTCGAACCACCTCATCGACTTCATCTGGGGCGCGTTTCTGGTCGTGGTCATTGCGATCAACTATCTGCGCCGCGCGAAATAGGGGCTCAACGCATGTCCGATCTTACCCTGCCGCTCGAACGCCGCGATTTCTCCGCGCAGGAACGCCTTTGGCCCAGACCGCCGATTTCCGCGTCGTAACTTTCGCCTATCCGTCGGGGGTCGAGGCCCTGCGTCTGGAAAATGCACGCGGGCAGGTCACGCTTTTGCCCTATCTCGGCCAGATGGTCTGGGACGCGGAATTTGACGGGCGGCGGCTGACGATGGGCCATGTCTTTCCCTATCCGCGCAAGGGCGCCTCGATCTTGGATACCTACGGGGCTTTCGCCTATCACGCGGGGATGCTGCGCAACGGCACGCCCGGCCCGACAGATACCCATCCGCTTCATGGCGAGATGCCGGTGGCCGAGATGGACCGCGCATGGCTGCGCTTTGGCGAGGATGCCGGCGGGCCTTGGGTAGAGCTGGGCGGGCAATGTGACTATGTCATGGGGTTCGGCCCCCATTACCGCGCGCAACCCCGCGTGCGGCTGGGCGCGAAAGAGGCGGCTTTCCTGATCGAGATGCAGGTCCGGAACCTGTCTGCCCATCCGATGGAGCTGATGTATATGCTCCATGCGAATTTCGCCTTCGTCGCGGATGCAGAGATCCACCAGCCCGCCGCATGGACGCCCGAGACGACCAAGGTCCGCCGCGCCGTGCCGGGCCATGTGACGCCATCGCCCGAATTCCTCTCTTTGCTCGACGACCTCGCGGTGAACCCCGCACGGATGCGCCGCCTTTCGGAGCCCGCGCTTTATAGCCCCGAGCAGGTTTTCTACGTCACCGGCCTCGGCACCGGCACCGGCGGGCGCACGCGGCAGGTCATGGCCTTGCCCGAGGGCGACGGCTTTTCGCTGTCCCATCGCCCCGCCGATTTTCCCCATTGTGTGCGCTGGATTTTCAACGACGGCGATGCGCAGGTGGCGGCCTTCGCGCTGCCCTCGACCTGCGAACCCGAGGGCTATACCGCCGAAAAGGCCAAGGGCCATATCCGCATCCTCGCCCCGGGCGAGGAGCTGCGCTTTCCGTGCAGCTGGGTCATCTTTCGCCCGAGGAAATGCCGCAGGTCCTGGCCGAAGTGGCCGCGCTCGATCAGGATTAAGGGCTTTTCATGGACAGAATTGGACGCATCGCCGTTGTCGGCTCGAATATGGTCGATCTGGTGACCTATACCGACCGCATGCCCGCCCCGGTGAGACGCTGGAGGCCCCGAGTTTCGAGATGGGCAATGGCGGCAAAGGGGCCAATCAGGCGGTCGCGGCAGCGAAACTGGGCGCGAAACTCGTGATGGTGTCCAAGGTCGGCAGCGATATTTTCGGCGAGAATACCATCCGCAACCTGCAGGGCTTCGGCATCGACACGCGGCATGTGAGCGTGGCGCAAGGCATGTCCTCGGGGTTGCGCTGATCTTTGTCGAGCCCTCGGGCGAGAATGCGATCCTGATCGTGAAAGGCGCGAATGCCGCGCTTTCGCCCGCCGATGTCGATGCCGCCGAAGAGCTTCTGCGCGGCGCCGATCTGATCCTGATGCAGCTCGAAGTGCCGCTCGAGACGGTTTATCACACGGTTGCGCGCGCCGCTGAATGGGGGTGAGGACGATCCTCAATCCCGCGCCCGCCGCGCGCGATCTCGATGTCGGGCAGCTGGCAAGTTTGGGCTTTCTGGTCCCGAACGAGACCGAGCTGGCCCAGCTTTCGGGACTGCCCACAGGCTCGGACCCCGAGATCGAGGCTGCAGCGCAGGCCCTGATCGCGCGCGGGATCGGCGCGGTGATCGTGACGCTTGGCGCGCGTGGTGTGCGGCTTGTCACCAGCGAGGGCATGGTCGCGGTCCCCGCCGTAGCGGTCGAGGCGGTCGATACCACCGGCGCGGGCGATGCCTTCATCGGCGGTTTCGCGCATTTCCTGACCGCAAGCGGCGATACTTTGGCGGCGCTGCATCAGGCGGCGCGCTATGCGGCCCATTCGGTGACGGGGCGCGGAACACAGAAATCCTATGCGACAGTCGCGGAATTCGCGGAATTTTGCCGTGTTCTCGACGATCGCTAGAGGGCGCGGTTGCGCTTAAGGCTGGGTTAAGCTTGATGCGCGACTTGCGGGGCATGAGATATCCGCCCCAGCTTACGCCACCGCCCCCGAGGCGTCCCCGCCCCTCGGGCGCGGTTTTGGGCCCGCTGCGGCCCGCTTCGGGTGTGCGGCCTACCGGTCCCGCCGCCCCGACCGGAATTTGAAAGGACGAACCATGACGACCACCCCGACCCTGCCGCTGTTCAGCCGCCGTGCCACCCTTGCCGGCGGCATTGTCCTGGCGCGGGCCTTGCCCTTCCGGCGCTCGCGCAAGAGGACAACCCCATGCCCGCAGAGTTGCGCAAGGCGCTCGAGCGTGATCCCAATGCGCCGGTTCTGGGCAATCCCGACGGCAATATCACCTTGACCGAATTCTTCGACTACAACTGCCCCTATTGCCGCCTGATGGTGCGCGACGTGCACGGGCTGATCCTCGAGGACAAGGAATTGCGCATCGTCTTCCGCGAGTGGGCGGTCTTCGGCGAGGGCTCGATCTTTGCGGCGCAGGCCTCGCTCGCCTCGCTCGATCAGGGCAAATACTGGCAGATGCACAGCGCGCTGATGGCGATCAAGGGCCGCGCCGAAGAGGCTTCGGTGCTGGCGGCGGCGGAAACGGTCGGGCTGGATATGGCGAAACTGCGGCGCGACATGGAATCGGACCGTGTGTTCCAGCATATGAGCACCTCGGGCGAGTTGGCCGACCATATGGCGCTGATGGGCACGCCGACCTTCATCGCGGGCAACGAAGGCCTGTTCGGCAAGCAAAGCCCCAAAGACCTGCGCGATCTGGTTGCGCGCGGGCGTAAGGCTTTGGGATAAGGGCCTGAAATTTGCACGCGGGGGCCGGTTCGGCGTCCCGTGAAAGCCGCAGAAAGACGAACCGCCGCGCCTGATGGTTGCGGCGGTTTTCTTTTCCGTGCCGTCCGGTTGCGGAAATCCCGCACGTTGAAGTTGTTGAAAAACTTCCTTTTCCCAAGAAATGCGTCATTCAAATCGTACAAATAGATTGATAAAGTACGTTTTGCATTCGAGAGGTCATGAGGGGGCGCAAGCCGATGAACATGCCATTCCTGCAAGCGGGTCGCTTGGGACGCCTGACCACGGTGCTCGGGCCGAACGATCTGGTTATGCTGAGGTTTTTCGGCAGCGACTATATGAATGCGCTGTTCGAATACGAGGTCGAGGCGCTTGCGCCGACCTCGGGTGTCGATTTCGACGCGCTGCTCGGCACCCATGCCACGGTGACGATCGACACGCGCCACGGGCCGCGCCATTTCGACGGGATCGTCGCGCGGACGCGCTATGGCGGGGCGGGCGAGGGCGGGCATCGTTTCGTGCTGACCCTGAAGCCCTGGCTGTGGTTGGCCGACCAGCGCTTCAACCAGAAAATCTTCCACAACAAGACGGTCGACCGCATCATCGCGGAAACCCTGGCACCCTATGCCGATGCGGGCAGCCCCGCGCTCGATATCAAGCTCACGGGCGACTACCCGACGCTGGAATATACCGTGCAGTACCGCGAAAGCGATTTCGCCTTTGTCAGCCGCCTGATGGAGCGGTTCGGGATTTCCTATCATTTCGTCCATTCCGACGGAAACCACATGCTGCTTTTGACGGACAGCGATGCCAGCCATGGCGAGGTTGCGGGAGGTGCGCGCAAGTTCCTGCCGCTCGACGGCCACCACCAGCCCGACGAAGAGCATTTCTGGGATCTCGCGCCCGAGCGCAAAATGAAGACCGGCGCAGTCAGCCTGATCGATTACAACTTCAAGACCCCGCGCGCCGAGATGATGGCCGAAAGGGTCTCGGCGTCGAAATATGCGTTCGGGCAGCTCGAAAGCTACGAGTATCCCGGCACCTATCTGGACCGCGACGAGGGCCGCAAACTGGCGCGAACCCGCAACGACCAGTTTCAGGGAGGCGACCGGCGCAACCGCGCGTCGGGGGATTGCATCTCGCTTGGCGCGGGGATGGTGGTCAATCTCGACGCGAACGGGATCGAGAATGTCGGCGATGCCCGCCAGCTGTGCCTGTTTGCACAGCATAGTTTCGTGTCCGAAGCCTATGGCTCGGGCGAGACGCAATCGGACGGATACTCCTTTAGCGGCAGCTATGTGCTGATGCCGACCTCCGCCCCGCTGGCGCCGCCGCGCCGCACGCCGGTGCCGGTGGTGCAGGGCCCGCAGACCGCGATGGTGGTGGGCGAGGACGAGATCGATTGCGACGAATTCGGCCGCATTCTGGTGCGCTTCCATTGGGACCGCGAGGGAGCGATCTCAATGCGCTGCCGCGTCAGCCAACAATGGGCGGGGCGGGCCTCGGCCAGGTCGTGATCCCGCGCGTCGGGATGGAGGTGATCGTCGATTTCGTCGATGGCGATCCCGACAAGCCCTTGGTTACAGGCTGCGTCGTCAATGCCTCGAATGCCAATATCTACGGTCTGCCCGCCAACAAGACCCGCAGCGGCTTCAAGTCCAAGACCCATAACGGCGGCGGCAACAACGAGCTGATGTTCGAGGATGCGTCGGGCAAGGAGGAGATCTTCCTTCATGCCGAGAAGGACATGAACCGCGTCATCGAGGATAACGAGGACACCAAGATCAACCGCGGCAACCGCTCGATCACGGTGGGGCTGGGCGACGAGACCAAGACCATCGCCAGCGGCAAGCTGAGCGAGAAGGTTGCTTTGTCGCGCAGTACGACCGCGAATACGATCAATGCCTCTGCCGTGGCCGGATCGGCAGGGCCGGGACACATCACCTATAATGCCGACGACAATATCTCGATGACCGCGAAAAAGATCATCGCGCTGGATGCCACCGAGGACATCACCCAGGTCACCAAGCAAAGCCATCGCACCGAGGCCAAGGTGAATGTGATCACCCATGCCAAAGAGCTGACCCAGATCACCGCGGGCCAGCGGCTGACCCTTGCCGTGGGCGAGAACACCCTGATCGAGATCATCGACGGCCAGATCACGCTCAAATGCGGCTCGACCAGCGTGACCTTGGCAGAGGGATTCTCGACCAGATCAGCGGTGCGATCCATCTCAACACCAACAAGGACGCCGGCTGAGCATGTATCACTTCAACGAGGGCTCTCTCGATCTTCCCGAGAGCTGGATCGACCAGACGATCAATATCGTGTCCAGCTCGGGATCGCTGGAGCCGGGCCTGACGATCACCATGACCCGCGACGCGATTCCGTGGGGCATGGGGTTTTCGGAATATGTCGAGGACCAGATCGCACAGGTCACCGAGGCGTTGACCGATTTCACCTTGCTCGGGCGCAAGCCGGTGACCGCCGGACGCAGCGCCGCCTACGAGATCGAATGCCGCTGGAAGGCCAAAAGCGGGCCGATGCACCAGATCATCACCACGGTGCAGCTTTCCGATAACCGCGCGCTGGTGCTGACCGCCTCGCATCCCGGCGAGATGACGGCGAACCAGCAAACAGAGGTGCGCCGCATCATCTCGACCCTGAACCTGCAACAACGACGAGGCTGACCCCATGACAGGCCTGACTTCGGCTGCGCAAACCGGCGCTGCGGCTTCCAGCGCGCAGATCGGCGATGATGGTCTTGTGACCCTGCCGGACCAGACCGGCCGCAACGGGATCGAGCAGGGCTGGGACGCGACACTCGATTATGTCGAGGGCGATACTTTCGGCAATGTGGTCATGGCAGGATCGGTGGCGCTGCCTGCGGCGGGTGCGGCCTTCACCTCGCTCGGAACGGCGGGGCGGTCACGACCGGCACGCTGTCGGCGGCGGGTGGCGCGGCAATGACGGCGGCGCTGCCCGCCGCGGTCGCGGTCGCGGCCGGTTACGCGGGCGGCGTGATCGGCGACAAGCTCGGCAACTGGCTGGGCGATGCGGTGATGGGCTCGGACTTCATGCAGTCGATGGGCTACAACAAGATGGGCGATGCGGAAAACCCCGCCACGATCGACGACCCGATCGCCCATGTCAGCATGTGGGCGACGCTGGGCGCAGTGGCGCTGGGCGCGGTCGCCGCCATCGGGGTCGGTGCGCTGATCTTTTTCACCGCCGGTGCGGCGACGCCCTTCATCGTGGTTGCGGCCAGCGCGGCTTTCGCGGGCGGCGTGGTCGGAGGGATCGGCGCGGGCTTTGCCTCGGCCGCCGGACAATACGGCAAGAACAAGGGCAAGATCGTCCAGGGCTCGCCCGATGTCTTTTTCGAGGGCCTTGCCGTCGCGCGCGTCACCGATCTGGTCGAATGCGAGCAGCACGGCGGCCCGCAGCATGTCGCCGAGGGCGCCGAGACGGTTTTCGCCAACGGCTGGCCGATTGCACGGGTCGGGCATTGCTCGACCTGCAACGGCAAGATCAACGCGGGCAAGGAAACCATCGGGATCGACCTCAAGACCAGCGCGATCCGCATGGACATCGACGGCGGCTGGACCGAGCGTCTCGTGCGCAGTGCGGTCGCGCTTTCTGATTTCCTGCCGATCCCCGGCGAGAACCGGCACAGCCCCAACAACAGCCCGACGCCGCGCCCGAATGGCGACTTCACCCCGACGCGCGGAGGCACGACGACGCCTTCGACCCGTCCCGTGACCCCCGCAAGCAATGTGCACGGCCGCCCCGACGGCGCGGCGACCTGCGCGACCGACCCCGTCGACGTGGCTTCGGGCCAAGTGGTCGAGACCCGCGCCGATATTGCCATTCCCGCGACGATTCCGCTGGTGCTCAAGCGCAGCTACCGGCAGGGCTGCGACGGAATTCAGGGGCGCGGCTGGTCGGGAACATGGGCACAGCATCTTCGCCTTCAGGGCAACGAGATCGTTTATCAGGACCCCGAGGGCGTGCTGATCTCGTTCCACACCCCGCATGAAGAAGTGCAAAGCCTCAACCTGCGTTTCCCGCATCTGCGGCTGGTCGGCGTGCGGGGCGGGGCGATGTTCCTTTACGACCGCCGCCAGCAGCTGTTCTTCATCTTCGACCATCATGTGCGCGGGCGGGTGCTGCTGACGCGGATCGAGGACCGCAACGGCAATACGATCAAGCTGACCTATGACGAGAACGGGTTGAACGAGGTCCGCCACTCGGACGGGTTCAGCCTCTCGGTCGAAAGCCGCAACATGCTGATCCGCCGCGCCGTTCTGAATGCGCCCGGAAGCACCGATTGCGGCTTTGTCTGGAGCTATACTTCGGCGGGCCTGCTCTCCGAGGCCAACTCGGCCCAGACCGGCATCCTGCGCTACAGCTATGACGAACAGGAGCGCATCACCAGCTGGGCCGACAGCCGCCTGACGCGCTCGCATTACGAATATGGCGCGCATGGCCGCGTGATCCGCAACTGGTCGGATTCGGGCCATATGGGCGGTCAGCTTGACTACGACCTTGAAAACAAACGCACCTTCGTCACCGATTCCGGCGGCGCGGTGACGGTCTATGACTGGGACGATCTGGGCCTCGTCTGGCGCATGACCGATGCGGCGGGCGGCGAGTGGCTGACCGAATGGGGCCGCAGCTTCAACATCCTGTCGAGCACCGATCCTCTGGGCCATACCCGCAAGGCCGCTTATGACGCTTACGGCGATGTCGTCGAAATGACCGACGCCGAGGGCAATTCGGAACGCTGGAGCTATTACCTCTCGGGCCGCGTCCAGAGCCATGTCGATATCGCGGGCGCGAAGACCGGCTTCCGCTATGACAACAAGGGCAATCTCGTCACGGTCGAGCTGCCAGACGGTGCCTTCGTGCGCTACCGCCGCGCCGAAAACGGGCAGGTCCTGCGGGTGGATTACCCCGGCGAGCGGCAGGAGCGCTATGCTTACGACATGCTGCAGCGTCCGCGCATGATCACGACGGTCGCGGGCTACGAGCTGCATATGCAGCATGATGCCGAGGGTCGTCTGGTGCGCTCTTCCGACGAGGTCGGGGCGGAGACGCGCTGGGACTATACGCGCGGCCCCGACAATCCGCGCGGCAATATGCGGCAGGTCACGGGACCGGAAGGCGCTGTGGCGAGTGCGCGCTACGACAGCGAAGGTCTGCGCACCAGCATGACCGATGCCGAAGGCACCACCCAGCTTTACCATTACGGCGCGCTGGACATGTTCCTCGGCATGACCGACGCCGAAGGCCACCGCGTCTCGGTCGAGCATGACAGCGAATGCCGGATCGTCGCGCTGGTCAACCAAAAGGGCGAGCGTCACGAATTCACCCGCAACGCGCTGGGTCTGATCACGGCCGAGCGCGACTTCTCGGGGCTGGTGACGCGGTTCGAATATGACGCGGCGGGGCGGATCTCCAAACGTATCCAGCCCGACGGTACGGTCGTGCATCTGCAACGCGACAAGCGTGGTCTGCCGCTGGAGATCACCCATACCCGCGGCGCCGAGATTTCGCGCCAACGCTTCGCCTATGACGCGGTCGGCCGGATGCTGCGCGCCAGCGATGCCGAAAGCCTGATCGAAATGGCCTATGACAAGCTGGGCAACCTCGTCTCGGAAAAGGTCAACGGCCGCGAGATCAAGCACGGCTACTCGGACAAAGGCTTCGGCTCGTTGGAGCGGACGGGCGATGTCATGCCGCTTCGCGCCGCCTTCAACCTCGAGGGGATGATGGCGAGCCTGCAGATCGGCGATCATGCGCCGCTGGAGTTTTCCTATGATCCGCGCGGGCTCGAGATCATGCGCAGCTCGGGCGCGGGCTTCATGCTTGCGCAGGGCCACGACATTGCCGGACGGCTGGTCGAGCAGATCGCGGGTCCGCTGGCCGCGCTGCCGCAAGAGGTCCGCTATGGCGCGTTGACGGCGGACGGCAGCAACGAACATGTCACGCGTCACGGCGCGATGATGCACCGGACCTACCAATGGGATCAGGCTTCGCGCGCGGTTTCGGTCAATGACCGGATTCTGGGCGAGAACCGCTTCGACTATGACCGTCGCGGGCAGGTCGTGGGCGTCGAAAAGACGCTGCGCGGCGACAGTCTGCCGGTTCTGCGCCGCTTCGGCTATGATCCGAACCAGAACCTGACCGAGATCGCCTCGGGCGAGAAACGCGAGCAGGTCGAGAGCAAGGCGGGACGCATCAAACGTCGAGGCTTGGTCTTTTACCGCCATGACGATGCCGGTCGCGTCGTCGAAAAGCGTGTCGAGGAACAAGGTTTCCGGCCGAAAACCTGGCAGATGCAATGGGATGCGCAAAGCCGTCTGGTGCGGCTGACGACGCCCGATGGTGCGGTTTGGCGCTATGTCTACGACGCTCTGGGGCGGCGGATCCAACGGCTCAAGCTCATCGCGGGCGGCAAGGGCGCGGCGGATGCCATCCCCGAGGGCGGCGGGCGCGCCTATCAATGGGAAGGCAGCCAGATCGTGGCCGAGGCCCCGATCCTCGCCGACGGCTCGACCGATTGGGCGGCGGCGGCGCATTGGATCTACGAGCCGGGCTCGTACCGGCCCTTGGCGCGGGCCTCGGGCGACGGGCTCCATTATGTCGTGACCGACCATATCGGCACCCCGCGCGAGCTGTTTTGCGAGGACGGCACGGCGGTCGCCTATCGTCAGGAGCTGTCGCTCTGGGGCGAGGTCGAGCCGATCACGCTGCCGCGCCGCGCCGCCAATGACGATACGGCGCCGGTCGATTGCCCGATCCGTTTTCAGGGTCAGTGGCTCGATGAAGAAAGCGGGCTGCATTACAACTGCATGCGGTATTACGACCCCGAGGCGACACAATACCTGACCCCAGACCCGATCGGCCTGCTGGGCGGGATGCGAACGCAAGCCTATGTCGCCGACCCCAATGGCTGGGTCGATCCGCTGGGGTTGCGTCCTTGCTCGCAGACCCTCAAGCGCAACATGTTGCGAAACGAGGGGCACGATCCCAACCAGAACCTGCCGCACTATCAGGCGCAGCATCTCATTCCCGGCGAGTTCATGGATCCGAGCAAGCCGGATAAAATGCATCCCGCTCTCGTGGCGGCCGGTCTGGATATCAACGCGGCGGCCAACGGGATTTTCCTGAGAAACAATCGAGGAGGTGTGAGCCCCCTGTCGCGTCACCAAGGCAGCCACCCCGCTTATTCGCGAGCCGTTCAGGACGCATTGGACCGGATCGACCTCAACCGGCCGCAGGCCGACATTGCTGCAGATATCGCAAGGCTCCAGAGGGTGCTCTACACAAACCAAATGGCTGGTGTACCCATCCGCAACAAGGATATGGTCGGATCTGCTACGGCACGGTTTTACGGGCTGAGCAGGCAGGAGGCGACCGCTCTCGGCGGGCAGCGCGTATACGATATGTGGGACGGTATCTTGAAGGGGGCGGGATTCTGATGTCCGAGATCGACTTTGTTCTCGAACCTGTGCATTTCTTCGGCTCGCCCCTGCTTTTGTCCGGTGCCCATCCAGAAGCCTTGCCTGCGGATGCGGAAATCGTGACCGACCTCGAGCGCGCGATGATTTTGGAAAACGAGCAGGATCTGCCCGCAGGATACGCGATCTGGCTCGATGCCTATGCTGCTGCAAAAGCGTCCTATTTCAGCACGGACGCGGCCCGCGACGGCGAAAAATCGCGGCCGAGGCCGCCTTGCGGCAGGTCAGCGATATCGAGCGTCTCGAGGGGGCGGCCCTCGAGACCGAGTTTTACGAATTCTGGGACACGGTCGCGGGCGAGATCATTGACCAGCTCAACTCCATCGCGATCAGCCGCTTCGTTTTGGGCCAAGCGGTTCCGAAATTCTTCGCGGATCTGTTCCAGATCTATCGCGCGGGCTTTTACCCCTGCGGTTTGCGCGAGGACGGAGGGATGGTGGCTTTTGATCCCAAGGCTTTGGGCGGCTTCGATCTCGTTGCAGCCGCGCGCCGTCGACTTTCCCGCTGAGGCGGGCCGCAAGGAGAAAGCATGACCGATCGCGACCACAGATCCCGCCGCCGCATGGCCGTTTTCGTCGGGCTTGTGGCTGCGGCTCTGGCGGCCTATGCGACCTATCTTGCCGTGACCCTGCCGGCGGGGCTGCATTTTCCGGTCGGCTTTTCGCGTCCGGGCCGCCAGCGCGAGATCGAAATGGGGGTCGAGGGGCTATATCTCTTTCCCGCGGTTCTGGCGGTCGGCGCGGGCTACCTCTGGCGCTCGGAGGCCTGGCTTTTGCCGGGGCCGGGCAAAGAGCGCCGCTTTACGCTCGGGCTGATCTGGATGCTGGTCATCGGCGTCGCGGTGGCGCAGCTGGTGATCTGCGCCGAGGCCGTCGGCGCGGCAGGTGCCGCCTGAGACAGCCCACACCAAGGTCTAGGTCCTTGATGCAACGCAGAGGCGAATTCTGCGGCTTTGCGTGAAAACCGCTTTCTCTTGTCGCACTCTTGTGGCCATTGGACCGACAGTGATCACCGCAAGAGAAGGCTGAGGTTAGGATGGGATATTTCCCCAATTGGCGGCTGACCCGCAACGAGGTCGTGCTGCCCGACGAGAGGCTGCCTTGGGCCGAGGCCGCGCCCATGGGCATCCAGCATTTGCTGGCCATGTCCGGCTCGACCATTCTCGCGCCGCTATTGATGGGCTTCGACCCCAATATCGCGGTCTTCTTTCGGGGATCGGCACTTTGCTGTTCTTCGTCCTGACCGGAGGACGCGTTCCCAGCTATCTCGGCTCGTCCTTTGCCTTCATCGCGGTGGTGATCGCGGCGACGGGCTATGCCGGTTCGGGGCCGAACCCGAATATCGCGCTCGCGCTAGGCGGGATCGTCGCGGCCGGTGCGCTTTATACGCTGATCGGCCTCATCGTCATGGCGGCGGGGACCGGCTGGGTCGAGAAACTGATGCCGCCCGCCGTCACCGGCGCGATCGGCGTGGCGATCGGCCTGAACCTTGCGCCGGTCGCGGTCGGCCAGCTCAAGGGCACCTGGACGCATCTGCTCATCGCGCTGGCGACGGTACTCTGTATGGCGCTGATCTCGACCTACGGGCCGCGGGCAACGCGGCGCGTGGCTGTGCTGGTGGCGATTGCCTTCGGCTATCTGCTGGTGCTGGTGCTCGGCAACGGGCTCGGCATCGTGCCGGGGATTGACTTTGCCGCCGTAAGCAATGCCGCCTGGTTCGGCCTGCCGCAATTCGTGAAGCCGGAATTCACCTGGGCCGCGACCTCGCTGATCGCGCCGGTGGCCATTGTGCTCGTCGCTGAAAACCTTGGCCATATCAAGGCATTGGGCTCTATCACCGGTCGCGACATGGACCCCTATATCGGGCGCGGCTTTGTCGGAGACGGGCTTGCCACCATGCTTTCTGGCGCGAATGGCGGCACGGGGATCACGACCTATGCCGAGAATATCGGCGTCATGGCGATGACCCGCGTTTACTCGACGCTGATCTTTGTCTTTGCGGCCTGTGTCGCGATCCTGCTTGGTCTTTCGCCGAAATTCGGGACGCTGCTGCAAACCATTCCGGCGCCGGTTCTGGCGGGGCTGGCGGTCTCGGTCTTCGGGCTGATCGCCTCGGCGATGGCGCGGATCTGGGTCGAGAACAAGGTCGATTTCTCGCAGCCGCGCAACCTCTTTACGGTCGGCATCACGCTGATTTTCGGCGCGGGCGATTTCACCGTGACCATCGGGCAATTCGCGCTTGGCGGTATCGGGACGGCAACCATCGCGGCTCTGGTGGTCTATCAGCTGCTTGGCCTCAAGCGCGACTGATCACGGCGTGAAAGCCAAACGGAACCCCGATCCGCACATGCTGCGGGTCGGGGTTTTTCGTTCCTTGCCCTGTGCTCACGCCGGTCCGGTCACAGGTATTTCGTCGGAACCGAAGTGGTGAACTTCAGCTCCTCCATCGAGATCGACGAGTTGATCTGCGAGAATTCGAGCTGCTCGATCATGGATTTGTAGACGTGATCGAAGGTCTCGATATCGGGGACCATGACCTTGAGGATGTAATCGACCGAGCCGGTGAGGCGGTAGGCCTCGACGATCTCGGGGATGCCGTCGATCAGGCTGCGGAAGCTGGTGAGCCAGGCCATCTCGTGGCGCGGGGCGGTGACGCCGATGAAGATCGTCAGCGGCACGCCGGCGTTGCGCGGATCGACCAAAGTCACGCGGCCGCGGATCACCCCCGCCTCTTCGAGCTTGCGGATGCGCCGCCAGCACGGGGTCTGCGACAGGCCGATTTCCTCGGCAAGGACCGCCACGGGGCGGTCCCTTTCCTGCAGGAGATCGAGGATCTGGCGGTCGATATCGTCAAAGGCCGAGCCGTCCGGAACCCGCCGCCGCGCTTCGGGAGGCTTCTTCGGGCTTTGGGTCATGGGCCGACGAACTCCATGATCGAGCCGCCGGCATGGGCGGGAGCGACCCAGATCGCGCCTTCGGGGCCGTCATGGACGGCGATGCCGTTGGCGATCAACAGCGCGCGGGTTGCGGCTGGATCGGCGACGCGGATGCGCAGTGCGGCAAGGCCCTTGAGCGGCGTGGCGGCGACGGCATCGGCGCTATAGCGCGCGGCGGCGCCCTCGGGGCTCAGCACCACGATTGCGGCGGAATGCAGGTCTGCCGCATTGCCGGTTGCGACCTCGTGGCCACCCTCGACCGCACGGACGGTTCCGCCGGCGACAAGGCGGGCGAAACCCTCGGCCATGGTCGCGCTATCCTCGCCCACCGCCACAATGGCCGCGATTTCGACCGCGCCGTTGGCATGGGATTTCAGCTCGGGGCGCCAGACCATGTCGCGGGTTTTGTGCTGGCACATGAAGGCAAAGCCGGTCGGTGCCTCGCCTTTGGCGAAATGGGTGACCGCAAAGGCCGCGATACCTTCGGAGCCGTCGGGCAGGGGCAGCGGGCGCGAGAACTCGCCCACCGGCTCGGTCCGGATGCCGAGACCGGCCAGCGCCTCGCGGGCGACATGGGCGTCCTTGATGCGGAAGGCGATGGCGCGCAGCCCCTCGCCGTCGTCCGACAGCATGTCGCGCTGGTGCTGGTTGCCGGAGGTGGGGGTGACGATGCCAAGAAGCTCGACGTAATCATCCTCGAAGATGATCGTGTAATTCGCGGTCCCCTTTTCCGCGCTATGGAGTCCGCGCGGCGAGAGTGTAAAGCCCAGCTTGCGGTAATGGGCTGCGCTTTGGTCGAGGTCCTCGACCAGAAGGAAGACGTGATCGACGCCCGAAACGGGATGGGTCATGGCAGGGTCCTTTCAGTTGGCGGCAGCACGCAGGACCGGTGCCAGCGTGATTTCATGGATGGCGATATTGGGATTGGCTTGGGCGACATGCAGCGCGAGGTCGGCCATGTCTTCGGGTTGTATCATGTATGCCGCGCTCTCGGGATCAAAGCCCGGCCGGCGCAGCAAAAGCGGGGTTGCCACTTCTCCGGGGTGGAGCGCGGTCGAGCGGATCCCGTTCGCGCCTTCTTGCGCGTTCAGGCTGGCGCTGAGGTCGGTCAGCGCATGTTTCGACGCGCCATAGGGCACGCCCGCGACCGGCGCGTGGAATCGGCCCGCCCAGGAGGAGGTATGGATGATGACCCCGTCGCGTTGTGCCCGCATGTAAGGCAGCACCGCCGCAATAACATTGATCGCGCCTTTGATATTGGTATCGAGGATCGCATCCCATTCCGAGAACAGGATATCGTCCCAGCGCCGGTGTGGGGTATTTAATCCCGCATTGTTGCAAAGAACGGCAATTCCGTTCCGCCAACCGGCAATTTCCTGGGCAGTTTTCACTATTCCCTCGCGGTCGAGCACATCCATCGCAAAAGCTTTGGATATACCACCTTTGGCGGAGATACGGTCGCAGATTTCTTGCAGCGCATCGCCCGATCGGGCACTGACTGCGACATTATATCCCGCCTCGGCGAAGCGCATTGCCATGGCCGCGCCGATGCCCGAACCGGCGCCGGTCACCCATACTGTTCTGCTTTCGGTTGAACTTTTGGATGAATTTCCCATCATTTGCTTCCAAAGTAGTATGAATTATTCAACATCGGCAAAATAAGCGGATGAGGACACACAGTAATTGGCTTTATCGTAGAAGTTTATTATTGACTTATCTAGGATTAATGTAAGCAAATCGATCGCAGAAATCCGAGACAGGGGCTAACCCTGTGCGAATGAATCGGTGGGAGAAGTCTCGAATGCTGAATGCAAAAGCTCGGTCCGTGGTGATCGGCGCGATGGTCTCGGCGGTGGCGCTGGCAGCGCCTGCCCTGGCTCAGGAAGAGGTCAAACGCGGAGGAACCGCGCTGATCCACATGAATACCGAGCAGGGCGTTCTCAACCCCGCCTTGCGCGCCTCGACCGGTGTCTACCAGATCACCGGCAAGTTCATGGAACCGCTGATCGACCGCACCTATGACGGCTATGTCGGTGTGCTCGCGACCGAGTGGTCCTCGTCCGAGGACGGCAAGACGATCACCTTCAAGTTGCGCGACGGTGTGCGCTGGCATGACGGCCAGACCTTCAGCTGTGACGATGTCGCCTTTTCGGCGATGGAGCTGTGGAAGCCGATCCTGAACTATTCCTCGACGCTGCAGGCCAATCTGGAATCGGTGGATTGCCCCGATCCGCTGACCGCCGTCTTCAATTACTCCAAGCCGATGCCGCTTGAATTGCTGGTCGCGGCGATGCCCGATCTTGGTCATCCCGTGCCCAAGCATCTTTACGAGGGCACCGATTATCTCAAGAACCCCTATAACCAGGCTCCGGTCGGGACGGGTCCGTTCAAATTCCAGGAATACGAGCGCGGCCAATATATCATCGGCGTGCGCAACGAGGATTACTGGCGCGGGGCTGATTATCCCTATCTCGACCGCGTTGTCTGGCGCTTCATCCCCGATAAGGCGGCGGCTGCCGCGGCATTGGAAGCGGGCGAGCTGCACGAATCCGGTTTCATCGGCATTTCGATGGCGGATATGGAGCGTCTTGGCAAAGAGCCGCAATTCGACATGGGCCCCAAGGGCTTTGAAAGCAACGTCGCCCATTCGACCATCGAGTTCAACCAGCGCAACCCGATCCTTGCCGATCTGCGCGTGCGTCAGGCGATCTATCACGGCCTCGATATCGACTTCGCGATCAAGACCATCATGCGCGGCTATGCCAAGCCGGGCCGCGGTCCGATCCCGAGCGTCGGCGGCGCGAATTACACCGACGACGTCCAGACCTATCCCTACGACATCGAGAAGGCCAAGGCGCTTCTGGACGAGGCGGGCTATCCGGCCGGCCCCGACGGGATCCGTTTCAAACTGCGCCACCGTCCCGCACCTTGGGGTGAATATACCCAGCTCTGGTCGGAATATTTCGCGCAGGCGATGAAAGAGATCGGCATTCAGGTCGAGCTCATCACCAACGATGCGCCGGGCTTCCTGAACGGCGTCTACCGCGACCACGACTTCGACACCGCGAACGGCTGGCACCAGTTCCGTTCGGACCCTGCGGTTTCGACGACCGTCTGGCTGCGTTCGGGCATTCCGGCGGGTTCGGCATGGACCAACCAGTTCGGCTATGAAAGCGCCGAGATGGACAAGCTGATCGACGATGCTGCGGCAGAGCTCGATCCGGCGAAACGTGCCGATCTTTACCACCAGATCCAGAAGCTCGAGATGCAGGAGCTGCCGGTCATCTTCGCGATCGAGCATCCCTTCCTCGGCATCACCAACAAGAAGATGATGAACCACCACAATACGCCGCGGTGGGATTCTTCGAGCTGGTATGATCTCTGGATCAACGAATAAAAACGGTCGCAAGGCATAACGGCGGGGCGGTTTCACGATCGCCCCGACCCAATCAAGAAGAAGCGGAGTCCGAGGCAAGATGAGCCTGCACTTACCCCCGATCCTGACCTTCACCCTGAGACGGGTCATTCAGGCAATCCCCGTCATCTTGCTGATCATGGTCGGCAGCTTCCTTCTGATCAAACTGGCGCCCGGCGATACGGTGGACGCCCTTGTCGGCGATATGGGGCGCGGACGCCGCCTATGTCGAAAGGCTGCGGCTGGAATACGGGCTCGACCAGCCCGTCTATGTGCAGCTCTGGTCCTATCTGACCAAGCTCGCGACGCTCGATTTCGGCTGGTCCTATGTCTACGAGCAGCCGGTGCTGACGGTGCTGATGTCGCGGCTCGGCACGACGCTCTTGCTGATGGTCACCTCGCTCAGCGCGGCTTTCGTCTTCGGTGTGGCGCTTGGCGCCTTTGCGGCGCGGCGGGCCTATTCGCTGACAGACAACGTGATCTCCACGTTGGGGCTGGTGTTTTACGCCATGCCGTCCTTCTTCCTCAGCCTGCTGATGATCCTCGTTTTCTCGGTCAAGCTGGGCTGGCTGCCGGTCGGCGGCATCAAGGATGTCGCGGCTTTCCATACCGGCTGGGCCAATGTCGTCGATATCGCGGTCCATCTGATCATGCCGGCGGCGGCGCTGTCGCTGATCTATCTGGCTTTCTACATGCGGTTGATGCGGACCTCGGTGCTCGAGGTCATGGACCTTGATTTCGTGCGTACCGCGCGTGCCAAAGGGGCCAGCGGGCCGCGTCTGATGTTCCACCACATCATGCGCAACGCGCTTTTGCCGGTGGTGACGCTTTTGGGCCTGCAGTTCTCGACCGTGCTCGGCGGTTCGGTGGTGATCGAGACGATCTTCTCGCTGCCGGGCCTTGGCCAGCTTGCCTATACTTCGGTGATCAAGCGCGACCTCAATACGCTGATGGGGATCATCTTCCTGTGTTCGATCCTCGTGGTGATCGTGAACATCCTGACCGATATGGTCTACGCATGGCTGGACCCGAGGATCGAGTTGAAATGAGCCTGACCGATACCAACCAACTGCCGGCGCAGGTCTCGCGCGCAACCGTGATCTGGCGCCGCTTCAGCCGCAACCGAGCGGCGGTGCTGGGGCTGATCCTTTTCATCGCGGTCGTCGTCATGGCCATTCTGGCGGGCGTCATCGCGCCCGGTGATCCGCTGCGCCGCGTCGGCGATCCGCTGACATGGCCGATGGTGGACCCGAACGCGCCTTTGGGCACCGACCAGCTGGGCCGCGACATCCTTGCGGGGATCATGCATGGCGCGCGGATTTCCTTGATGATCGGGGTGGTGGCGACGCTGATCTCGATCACGATCGGCGTGCTGA
Organism: Paracoccus cavernae; assembly: GCA_030410095.1. Taxonomy (GTDB): domain Bacteria; phylum Pseudomonadota; class Alphaproteobacteria; order Rhodobacterales; family Rhodobacteraceae; genus Paracoccus; species Paracoccus cavernae. The sequence goes on along the minus strand of JAUFRC010000001.1, from coordinate 2,549,033 downwards.
TCGGCGCGGTCGCGGGCTATTTCGGCGGCTGGATCGACGATATCCTGATGCGCGTGACCGAGGCCTTCCAGACCATCCCCAACTTCGTGCTGCTGCTCGCGCTTGTGGCGATCTTCGGCTCGACCATCGAAAACATCGTTATCGCGATCGGGGTGGTGTCCTGGACCGCGCCCGCGCGCATGGTGCGGGCGGAATTCCTGACCCTGCGCCAGCGCGAATTCGTCGATGCGGCGCGCAATCTGGGCGTGGGCACTGGCTCGATCATCTTCCGCGAGATCCTGCCCAACGCCTTGCCGCCGGTCGTGGTCTTCGCCTCCGTCGTCATGGCGACCTCGATCCTGATGGAAAGCGCCTTGGCCTTTCTGGGGCTCGGCGATCCCAACTACGCTAGCTGGGGCAATATGATCGGGCAGGGCCGCGCCGTCCTGCGCACCGATTGGTACTGCTCGGTCATTCCGGGCGTGGCGATCCTGCTGACCGTCCTCTCCTTCAGCCTGATGGGCGAAGGGCTGAACGATGCGCTGAACCCGAGGCAGAAGAAATGACCGACGCACCGAAAAAGCCGCTTCTGGAAATCGAGAACCTGCGCATCTCCCTGCCCAAAGGCGGCGACCGTCCCTTTGCGCTCGAAGGGCTGAACCTGACCGTCAACGAAGGCGAGATCGTCTGCCTTGTCGGCGAGAGCGGCTCGGGGAAATCGCTGGCGGCGGGGGCAGTGATGCGGCTTCTGCCCGAGCCTGCGGTCCATATCTCGCAAGGCTCGATCCGGCTGGACGGGCAGGACATCTATGCGTTGTCCGAGCGCGAGATGCGCGATCTGCGCGGCGACCGGCTGTCGATGATCTTTCAGGAGCCGATGACCGCGCTCAATCCGCAAAAGACCGTGGGCTGGCAGATCGACGAGGTTTTGCGCCTCCACAGCGATCTCGACCGCAAGGCGCGCCGCGCCCGCGTTCTGGAGATTCTGGGCGATGTGCATATCCCCGATCCGGAATCGGCGTATAACGCCTATCCGCACCAGATTTCCGGTGGCCAACGCCAGCGCGTCATGATCGCGATGTCCTTGGTGATGAACCCGCGCCTGATCATCGCCGACGAGCCGACGACCGCGCTGGATGTGACGACGCAAAAGCAAATCCTCAAGCTGATCAAGGATCTGCAAAAGACCAACCGCACCGGCATCCTCTTCATCACCCACGACTTCGGCGTGGTGGCCGAGATCGCCGACCGCATCGCGGTCCTGCGTCTGGGCGAGCTGGTGGAACAAGGCCCGGCCGAGCAGATCCTGAACAACCCTCAGCATCCTTATACCAAGGCGCTGATCGGCGCGGTTCCGGCCCTGACGCCGCCGCCCGAAAAGGCGCTGTCGGATGCGCCGGTGGTCCTTAGGGCCGAACATCTGGTGAAAACCTTCGCGGCGCGCGGCGGTTTGCTTTCGGGCAAGCGCAAGGCAGTCGCGGCGGTCAAGGACCTGAGCTTCGAGCTGCGCCGTGGCGAGACGCTTGGCGTTGTCGGCGAGAGCGGCTCGGGCAAGACCACGGTGTCGCGCATCGTCACGCGCCTGCTGGAAGCCGATAGCGGCAAGGTGCTGATCGACGGGCGCGATCTGATGGCGGCCTCGAAATCCGAGATGCGGGCCTTGCGCAAGGATATCCAGATGGTCTTCCAGGACCCGATGGCATCCCTGAATCCGCGCAAACGGGTGATCGACCTGATCGCCCAAGGCCCGATTGTTCACGGCGTGCCCAAGGCCGAAGCCCATGCCCGCGCCCGCGAGCTTTTGAAGCTGGTCGAGCTGACCCCGCCGCCGCCGACCGTTTCCCGCATGAATTCTCGGGCGGCCAGCGCCAGCGCATCGGCATCGCCCGCGCCATCGCGATGGAGCCACGTGTGATCGTTGCGGACGAACCTGTCTCGGCGCTGGATGTCTCGGTTCAGGCGCAGGTGCTCAAGCTTCTGGCCGATCTGCGCGACCGCTTGCAGCTGTCCTTGCTGTTCGTGACCCATGACCTGCGCGTTGCGGCCCAGCTGTGCGACAAAGTCATCGTCATGCAGAAGGGCGAAATCGTCGAGGCCGGCCCGACCGCCCGCATTTTTGCCGCGCCCCAACACCCCTATACGCAGGCTTTGCTCTCTTCGATCCCCGGACGGGATTGGGAGCCGCCAAAGCTGACCGCGGCCTGAGCGGCCCGAAGAAGGACGAAGATGATGACCGAGGTGGTCTTTCCGAAATCGATCTGGGCCGCGACCGCGCCCGCCCGCACACCGGCCCCCGCGCTGGATCATGACCGCGAGGCCGATACCGTCGTGATCGGCGGCGGCTTTACCGGCCTGTCTGCCGCGCTCGAACTGGCGCGGGCCGGTCAGGATGTCGTCGTGCTGGAAGGGCAGGCGGTCGGCTGGGGTGCCTCGGGGCGCAACAACGGCCAAGTCATCCCGACCATGACCGCCGCCGAGCCCGAGGCGATCGCCACGCGCTACGGACCGGCGGGCGAGCGTTTCGCCAAGCTGATCGGCAATTCGGCCTCGGTTCTGTTCGACATCATCCGCCGCGAGGATATCGCCGCCGAGGCCGAGCAGAACGGCTGGTTCCAGCCCGCCCATTCGCCGGGCCGCACCGCTTTGTCCAAGCGCCGCGTGGCTGCTTGGCAGAAATTCGGCTTTCCGGCGGAATATCTCGACCGCGAGGCGACCTCGGCGCTGCTCGGCACCGATTTCTGGTATGGTGGGATGCTGAACCCGACCGGCGGTCATATCAACCCGCTGGCCTTGGCGCGGGGCTGGCGAAAGCCGCCGAAAGCCATGGCGCGACCATCTATGAGACGACGCCCGTCGCCGCTTGGATGCGCGAGGGCGAGCATTGGGTCGTGACCGCGCAGAACGGCCACAAAATCCGCGCGCGCCACATGATCTTGGCCACGAACGCCTATACCGGCGAGCTGGTCCCCGGCCTTGCGCGCCGCCTGTCCCATACGATCGTGCCGGTCCTGTCGTGGCAAATGGCGACGCCGGTTCTGTCCGACGACCTGCGCGCGACCATCCTGCCGGGCCGTCAGGCGGTCTCGGACACGCGCGGCGACCTGCGCTTTTTCCGCTATGACGCGCGCAACCGCCTGATCACGGGCGGCGTGGTGATCGGTAACCATAATGTCGCCGAACGAGTCGCCAAAAAGGCCGCGAACAACCTGATCGAGGCCTATCCCGCGCTGAAAGGCACCGAGATGACGCATGTCTGGTCGGGCTATATCGGCATGACATGGGACCGTTTCCCGCGCGTCCACCAGCTTGGGCCGGACGCATGGACATGGATCGGCTGCAACGGTCGCGGCGTGGCGCTTGGCGTGTCCTTGGGCCGCGAGATGGCGCGCGCCGTCTCGGGCCATGCGCTGGATACGCTGGCGCTGCCGGTCTCGGACCCCAAACCCTTGCCCTTCCATGCGATCGCACGCCGGATCGCGCCGAATTATCTGGCATGGCTGCGCCGCAAGGATCAGGTCGAGATGAAATCCTGACCCCATGCCCGCAGCCCTGAACCACCCTTTGCACAGCCGAAAGCCAATGCGATGACCAACCAGCTTCCCATTCTCGAACGCCGCCGGATCGAGGCGATGATCCTCAAGAACGTCCATCAGGTGATCGAGGAACGTTCCGGCACCGCCGAGGCCGATGCCGTTCTGGGCGAGGCGGTAACGCGCTCGGCCATCGATCAGGGCAAATCCTTTGCCGACGAGCTGGGCCGTACGCCCGATCTTCAGGATTTCGCCGATATTCTGCCCTTGTGGACGCATGGCGGATCGCTTGAAATCGAGACGCTGAACGCCTCGAAAGACCAGCTCGAATTCAACGTCACGCGCTGCCGCTATGCGGAAATGTACCGCGAGATGGGGCTGGGCCGGATCGGGCATCTGCTGTCGTGCAACCGCGACGGCGATTTCTGCATCGGCTATAATCCCGATATGGAACTGACCCGCACCCAGACCATCATGAGCGGCGCGAGCCATTGCGATTTCCGCTACAAGCTGCAGCCCGCGCAAGATGCCGCTGCGGAAGAAAAATAAGAAAAGGACCCGAACCATGCCCGTCGAGAACTGGATTGCCGATCATCTGGACCGTCTGGTGGCGTTCCGCCATGACCTCCACCGCAACCCCGAACTGCTTTACGACTTGCCGCGCACCGCGAACAAAGTGGCCGAGGCCCTGCGCGCGGCGGGTGTCGACGAGGTTCACGAAGGCATCGGCAAGACCGGCGTCGTCGGCGTGATCCGCGGCAAGACCAACACCTCGGGCCGCGCGATCGGGCTGCGCGCCGATATGGATGCGCTGCCGATCATCGAGGCGACGGGCAAGCCCTATGCCTCGGAAATCCCCGGCAAGATGCATGCCTGCGGCCATGACGGCCATACGACCATGCTGCTTGGTGCCGCGATCGGTCTGGCCGAAAGCCGCAACTTCGACGGCACGGTCATCGTGATCTTCCAGCCTGCCGAAGAGGGCGGCGCCGGTGCGCGCGCCATGATCGAGGACGGTCTCTTCAAGCGCTTCCCCGTTCAGGAAGTCTACGGCATGCACAACCGCCCGAACCTTGCGGTCGGCGAATTCACCATCTCGGCCGGTCCGATCATGGGCTCCGTCGACATGTTCGAGATCGAGATCGAAGGCGTCGGCGGCCATGCGGCCTCGCCCCATGCGACCGTCGATCCGATGCCGGTTGCCGCTGCCCTGATCCAGGCGGTGCAGACGATTGTCGCGCGCAATGTCGATCCGCTGGATTCGGCGGCGGTCTCGATTACCACGGTCCACGGCGGCGATGCCTTCAACGTCATCCCCCAGACCCTGCGCATCACCGGCACCGTGCGCACCCTGCGCGAAGAAGTCCGCGATCTGGTCGAGGAACGCCTGACCCGTCTGGTCGAGACCCTGCCCGCCGCTTTCGGCGCGACGGGCCGCATCGACTATGGCCGCCACTATCCGGTGACCGTGAACCATGCCGCAGAGACCGAGCTGGCCGCCTTGGCTGCCGAATCCGTGGCCGGTGTCGGCAAGGTCAGCCGCGACATGCCCGCGACTTTGGGCGGCGAGGATTTTTCCTTCATGCTCAACGAAGTGCCGGGCGCGATGATCAATATCGGCAACGGCCCGAGCGCGGGGCTCCACCATCCCGCCTATGACTTCAACGATGACGTCATCGCTTGGGGCACCTCGTATTGGAGCCAGCTGGTCCGCGACCGTCTGCCCACGACGAACTGAGACCGGCCCGTCCCTGCCGCACGGATAGCGGCGGCACGGCCCATTCTTTCCGCTTCCCGCGTCGCCTTGATGCGGGAAGCGCCATGATTTCAGAAGGCGCGAACATGTCGGATCACAAGATGCAAACCCTTCATGCCGAGGCGAGCCAGCTGCCGCCCCTGCCGGAATGTCGGGAGCGCGAATGGGCGCGCAAGGCGGTGCGGCTGTTGCAGGGCGACGGCTACCGCTCGGCGGATACCCATCTGGTCAAGCCGATGTTCGCGGGGCTTCGCGGGATCTCGGTCTATCTCAAGGATGAAAGCACCCATCCGACCGGCAGCCTCAAGCACCGGCTGGCGCGCTCGCTGTTCCTTTACGGGATCTGCAACGGCAAGATCCGGCAGGGCACCACGTTGATCGAGGCATCCTCGGGTTCGACCGCCGTCTCCGAGGCCTATTTCGCGCGGCTGCTGGATCTGCGTTTCATCGCGGTGATGCCCCATTCGACCAGCCGCCAGAAGATCGAGGCGATCCTGAGTTTCGGTGGCGAGTGCCATTTCGTCGACCACCCCGGCGAGGTCTATTCCGAGGCGGCTCGTCTGGCGTCGGAAACACGCGGCCATTACCTCGACCAGTTCACCAATGCCGAACGCGCAACCGATTGGCGCGGCAACAACAATATCGCCGAAAGCATCTTTGCGCAGATGGCCCACGAAGAAGAGCCCGTCCCCGCATGGCTGGTGATGAGCGCGGGCACCGGCGGGACCTCGGCGACTTTGGGGCGCTATATCCGCTATCGCGGCTTTGCCACGCGGCTTTGCGTCGTCGATGTCGAGAACTCGGCCTTTACGACGCGTGGCGCTTGGGGATGCGGGGATTACCGCGAAGGGCTCGCGTATCGAGGGGATCGGGCGGCCGCGGGTCGAGCCCTCCTTTGTGCCGGGCGTGATCGACCATATGCTGCGCATCCCCGATGTCGCTTCGATCGCGGCGATGCATGTGCTGTCGGAACGGCTGTTCCGCCGTGTCGGCGGCTCGACGGGGACGAACTTCTTCGGCCTGTGCTCGGTCGCCGAAGGGATGATGTCGGCAGGGCAGGGCGGGTCGCTGGTCTCGCTGATCTGCGACAGCGGCGACCGTTACGGCGCGACCTATTACAACCCCGAATGGCTGGCGGCGCAGGGGCTGGATATCGAGCCGTGGAAGCGCTCGATCAACGCTTTCCTCGACGGCAAAGGCCCGCTGTTCCCCGCGCTTTAAGGGTCAGGGATAATCCGCGACCGGCGTCCACAGCACCTCGTTGATGCGCGGTGCGCCGGTTGCCAGCATGACCAGCCGGTCAAAGCCGAGCGCGCAGCCCGAGGCGGGCGGCATATGCGCAAGGGCTGCAAGGAAGTCTTCGTCCAAGGGATAGCGCTCGCCGTAGACACGGGCTTTTTCGTCCATCTCCAACCCGAAGCGGCGGCGCTGTTCGACCGGATCGGTCAGCTCGCCAAAGCCGTTCGCCAGCTCGACCCCGCAAGCGTAGAGCTCGAACCGTTCGGCCTCGCGCGGGTCGTCGGCGGCGCGGCGCGCAAGGGCGGCCTCGGGGGCAGGGTAGCGGTCGAGGATTAGCGGACGGGTATGGCCGAGATGGGGTTCGACCTTCTCGACCAAAACGCGCGAGACCATATCCGACCATGTGTCGTCATCGGAAAGCCGGATCCCCTTGGCCTCGATCTGCGCCCGCAAAGCAGGGGCGTCGGTGACGATCCCGTCGGTCGTGGCCAAAAGGTCGATCCCCGCATATTCGGCGAAACCCTCGGCAACCGACATGATTTCGGGCGCGGCATAGGGGTCGCAGGTCGCGCCGCCGGAACGGAAGACCTCGGCCCCCGCCGCTTCGGCCGCCAGCCGCATGAAGGCCGCGCAATCGTCGAACAGCACGCGGTAATCCGCGCCCGCGCGATACCATTCGAGCATGGTGAATTCGGGGCTATGGGTGCGGGTATGTTCGCGGTTGCGCCAGACATGGGCGAAGGTGAAAATCCGCTCCTCGCCCGCCGCCAGCAGCTTTTTCATCGCGAATTCGGGGCTGGTGTGCAGATACATCGCCCGCGCCGATCCGTCATTGCCGATCTGGCGCGTCTCGAAGGCATGAAGATGCGCCTCGTTGCCGGGGCTGATCGCAAGCGCCGCCGGATCGACATCGAGAAAGCCGTCCGCCTCCAGCCAATCGCCGATCGCGCGCCGGATGCGGTTCCTTGCCAGCAGCAGCGGGCGGCGTCCGGCATGGCGGTCGCGGTCCCACCACGGGCTTGCGGTCGGGGCAGGGATCGGCGGGCGGGACATGGCAAACTCTCTTGCGGCTGGCGATTTGACGCGGAATGCGTTAAGGGACGGCACAATCGCCGGCCCAATTGTCGCGCCGGCCACGGTTTATCAAAATTGCAGCCAAGGGAAACACCTTGAAAGTCATCGCTTCAAGCCTCCGCAAGGGCAATGTCGTCGAACTCGACGAAAAGCTCTATGTCGTTCTGACCGCCGCCAGCTTCCACCCCGGCAAGGGCACGCCGACCACGCAGGTCGACATGCGCCGCATCTCGGACGGGGTGAAGGTTTCGGAGCGTTGGAAAACCACCGAACAGGTCGAGCGCGCCCATGTCGACGAGCGTGAATACGACTTCCTTTACGAAGACGACGAAGGCTTCCACTTCATGGAGCCCGCGACCTACGAGCAGCTGGTTGCCCCCAAGGATGTGGTCGGCGACGACAACGTCTTCCTCGGCGAAGGCGTGCGCGTTTATCTGCGCGTCTATAACGGCATTCCGATCGCGATGGAGCTGCCGCAGAAAGTCGTCGTGGAAATCGCCGAGACCGAGCCGGTCGTCAAAGGCCAGACCGCATCGTCGAGCTACAAGCCCGCGCTGGCGACCAATGGCGTGCGCGTCATGGTTCCGCCCCATATCGATGTCGGCACCAAGGTCGTGATCAACACCGAAGATCGTTCCTACGTCGAACGCGCGAAAAGCTGATCGCGGCCCTTCGGGGCAAACCGCATTTTCAGGGCCGTCCGCTTCGTCGGGCGGCCTTTCCTTTGGCGCGCGGCCTTTCGTGCTATCGCGGGGCAAAGCGGCATGGCGCCGGCATTTCAGACCGAAAGGGCCCCCTATGGCCAAGATGATCCATTCGATGATCCGCGTCGCGAACGAGGCGCGCTCGCTCGCCTTCTACAAAGCGGCTTTCGGCCTCGACGTTGCCGAGCGGCTGGATTTCGAGAGCTTCACCCTGATCTATTTGTCCAATCCCGAAAGCACGTTCGAGCTGGAATTGACCGTGAACAAGGGGACCGAAAGCTATGATCTCGGCAATGGCTACGGCCATCTCGCGGTTTCGGTCGAGGATGTCGCCGCCGAACATGCCCGCCTGACCGATCTGGGTCTTGCCCCGCGCAAACTGGTCGACTTCGCGCCTGCGGGCGAGGTGATCGCGCGGTTTTTCTTCATCAAGGACCCAGACGGCTACGAGATCGAGGTCTTGCAACGCGGCGGTCGCTATCTCTAGGCGCTCTCGGCTGCGGGCGCTGGGAAGGTCAGCCGGACCCGCAACCCGCGCCCCTCGGCGCCTTCGCTCAGGGACATCTGCGCCTCGAAAAGCGCGGCGATTTCCTGCACGATCGCCAGCCCCAACCCCGTGCCCGGCATCGATGTCTCGCCGCGAGCAAAGCGGTTGATCGCGGCCTCGCGGGCAGGGGCGGGAATGCCGGGGCCGTTATCCTCGACCTCGAGACAGATGCCTTCGGCGCAGCCCAGAGTGCGCACCGTGACGATTGCCCCGCGCCCGCGTAAAGCAGCGCATTGGTGATCAGGTTGCGCAGCGCCTCGCCCAAAAGCAGAGGTTCGGCGGTGACGGTCAGCGGGTCCTCTCCCTCGAAACCCAGATCGATGCCGCGATCCAGCGCCTCGGGCACGAGATCGGCGGTCAGCGCGCGGGCGAAGGCGCTCAGATCCAGCGGCGCGGTGCGCGGCCCGTCGCCCCCGTCGCTTCGACCCGCGCCAGAAGCAGAAGCTGGGCGAGGATCTGCTGGGCACGGGCAACGGCCTCGTCGGCCTTGGCGGTGGCGGCACGGGCCTCGGCGGGGTCCTCGGCGCGGCTGGCCAGCGCTAGCTGCATGCGCACCACCGTCATCGGCGTGCGCAGCTGGTGACCGGCATTGCCGCTGAAGTTGCGCAGACCCGCGACCGCCGATTGCAGGCGGCGCATAAAGGAGTTGACGGTCTCGACCAGCCCGCTCACCTCGGTCGGAACCGGCGTCTCGATCGGGCGCAAATCGTTGAAGCTGCGGGCCGAGATCTCTTCGCCCAGACGGTAAAGCGGGCGCAGCGAGACGGTGACGGCGATCCATGCGATCAGCGCCGCCCCCGCGATCATCCCCAAAAGCCTGAGCGCCGAGCGCCACAGGATGGTGCGGGTCAGTTCCTGCCGCGCCTGCGTGGTCTCGGCGAGGGTCACGACAAAGGGCAGCTCGTCGATGCCGGTCGAGGCGGCCCGCGTCAGGCTGGCCACGCGCACGGTTTCGCCCTCGAACAGCCCGTCCGAAAAGGCGGGCGGGCCGTCCAGTACCGCGGCCGCGACCGGCAGCGAGGCATAGCCGGTGATCAACGTGCCGGGCGGGCTGTCGACGCGGTAGAAGACGCGGTCCTGCGCGGCGGAGCTGAGCATTTGCAGCGCGCCATAAGGAATGTCGATCAAAAGCGTGCCGTCGGTATCAAGCGCCGCGCGCTCGGCAATCACGAGGGCCGAGCCCGCCAGCACGCGGTCGGCCAGCGCATTTGCCGTCCGCACCGCCTCGCGCCATGTATCGATCAGCGCCAGCACGCCCAGTACCGCGGTTGCCAGCAAAAGCCACGCCAAAAGCCTGTTGCGGAGCGAGAAGCTGCGGCCCCTCACCTTGCGTCCCGGTCGAGAAAGTAGCCCAGACCCCGTGCCGAGCGGATGGTCAGCCCCAGCGGTGCAAGGCGTTTGCGCAGGCGGCTGGTATATTGCTCGATCGCATTGGCAGAGAGCTCGTCGTCCAGCGAGGTCAGCGATTGCACGATCGCGTCGCGCGTCACCACGCGGCCCGCCTTGACGATCAAAAGCTCCAGCAGATCCCGTTCGCGCGCGGGCAGATCGAGCGGCGCGGTCTGGGTGGAAAAGCTGCGGGTCGTCAGATCGAGCGTCAGCGGGCCGAAGCTCACGCTCGAGGTCTTGAGCCCCGCCTGACGGCGCAAAAGCGAGCGGACGCGGGCCTCGAACTCGCCGATATCGAAGGGTTTGATCAGATAGTCGTCCGCCCCCAGATCCAGCCCTTTGACACGCTCTTCGGCGCGCCGCGCGCGGTCAGGATCATCACGGCGGCAGCGTTTTTGCGGCTGCGCATGGCGCGCAACACATCAAGGCCGTCCATCTGCGGCAAGTTGAGGTCCAAAATCACCAGATCGAAGCTTTCGGCCGCAGCCAAAGCCTCGGCCGAGGCGCCGTCATGGACCATATCGACCGCATAGCCCGACTGGCGCAAAAGCGCAGCCAGACCATCGGCGAGGGCCAGGTTGTCTTCGACCAGCAGGATGCGCATGGGTCCTCCGTTCGCCTGTATCCTAGCGGTATCGCAAAGACTTGTGCAAATGCTTGTGCGGCGGGCGGGCCTCGGGCAGAGTTTCGCCATGCGCCTGTTTCCGACCCTCTTCGGCCTTGCTCTTTGCTGTCTGGCCCCGCTTGCCGCGCGGGCCGAGCCCAGCCTGTTCGCGGCGCGGGACGCGGGCGGCGAAACCCGTCGGCTGGTGATCTATTCCTCGCTCGATACCGGTCTCGCGCGCCCGCTGATCGAGGCTTTCCAGCAGGGCAATCCCGATGTCGCGGTCGTCTACGAGGATCTGCTGACCGGCACGCTCCATGACCGCATCGTTGCCGAAAGCAGACAGGATGGCGCGACGGGGGCGTTACCGCGGATTTCGCCTTTTCCTCGGCGATGGATTTGCAGGTGAAACTGGCCAATGACGGCTTTGCCCAAGCGGTCGAGACCCCCGATACCGCCGATTGGCCCGATTGGGCGAACTGGCGCGATACGGCCTATGCGCTGACCTACGAGCCTGCGGTTTTCGCCTATCATATCCCCAGCTTCGCGGGGATCGCGCCGCCCTCGACCCGTGCCGAGCTGGTGGCATGGATTTCGGGCCGTCCCGAACAGGCGGCGGGGCGGATCGGGACTTACGATATCGCGCGCTCGGGGGTGGGCTATCTTTTTCTTGCCCGCGATCAGGAGCTTTTCCCCAAGATCTGGGAGATCGTCGCCGCAATGGGCCAAGCGGGTGTTCAGCAATTCCCGACCTCGGGCGAGCTTCTGGCGCGGATCGGCGACGGGCGGCTGGCCTTGGGCTATAACCTTCTGGGCTCTTACGCCGCCGAGGCCGCACGGCAGAACCCCGATATCGGCCTGATCCTGCCGCGCGATTTTACGGTGGTGGTCTCTCGGGTGGCCGTGGTCCCCAAGGCCGCGCGCTCGCCCGAACTCGGCGGCGCGTTTCTGGCCTTCCTGATGTCGCCCGAGGGCCAAAGCCTTCTGTCGCAAACCCTGCGCCTGCCCGCCGTCAGCCTTGAGGTTGCGGGCCAACCCGGCCCTGCGGGCGGCTTGGGCGATCTGTCGGGGCTGCGCCTCAAGCCGGTGCCGGTCAGTCCGGGGCTTCTGGCCTATCTCGACCAGGCCTCGCGCAAGCGCTTGATCGAGCGCTGGAACCGGACGCTCGCCGCCAAGCCCCGGTAGGCCGCCTGCAAGACCCAAGCAGGACCGGCGCGGGACGGGGTCATTTTCGTTGTGGCCGGAATTCGGGCAGGGGTGCTGAAAATTTATCCCATTATGTCAGGTCTGTGACAGGATTCTATGTGCAAACTTGGACATGGCCCGAGAGGAAGGGTCGATTCCGTCGGCTTTGGGAGAAGCGGCGGGCAGCTCGAAACAAAGGACAGGCAGTCAAATCTGCCGCCCATGGGAGGAAGTTTACGCATGATCCGTATTTCACTGGCAGCGGCAGCGGTTTCGGCGGTTCTCGCCACGCAGGCATTCGCGAATGACTATACGATTACCGCGCCCGCCGCGCCGGGTGGCGGCTGGGACCAGACCGCGCGCACCATGCAGACGGTGCTGCAGCAGGAAGGCATCTCGAAATCCGTGCAGGTTGTGAACGTTCCGGGCGCGGGCGGCACCATCGGTCTGGCGCAATTCGCCGCGCAAAACAGCGGCAACGACAAGGCGCTGATCGTCGGCGGCTATGTCATGGTCGGCGCGATCCTGACCAACGCCTCGCCGGTTTCGCTTAAAGACGTCACGCCGATCGCGCGTCTGACGGGCGAATACGAAGCGGTCGTCGTTCCGGCTGCCTCGGATATCAAAACCATGGCCGATCTGGTCGCGAAGCTGAAAGCCGATCCGGGCGCGGTCAGCTGGGCCGGCGGTTCGGCAGGCGGCACCGACCATATCGCGGCGGGGCTGATCGCAAAAGCGGCCGGCGTCGATCCGACCAAAATCAACTACATCGCCTATTCGGGCGGCGGCGAGGCTCTGGCCGCGATTCTCGGCAGCCAGGTGACGGCTGGTATCTCGGGCTACGGCGAATTCGAGGCACAGGTTCAGGCCGGTGCGCTGCGTCTGCTCGCGATCACCTCGGACGAGCGGGTCGAAGGGATCGACGCGCCGACGCTGAAGGAATCGGGCCTTGATACCTCGATCCAGAACTGGCGCATGGTTGCCGCCGCTCCGGGCATCAGCGCCGAGCAGAAAGCCGCAATCACCGCCGATATCGAGAAAATGGTGAATTCGGCCAGCTGGAAAGAGCAGCTCGCGACCAAAGGCTGGGCGAATACCTATCTGGCAGGCGACGCTTTCGACGCGCAGCTCGATGCCGATATTGCCTCGACCGAGACCATCCTGAAAGACATCGGTCTGGTCAAATGAGCACAAGCCCTGTCTCGCGCCGCCCCGATTGGGCGGCGCTTGGCGTGGCCGTCTTTCTTGCGGCCGTCGCCATTGTCATCTTGATGGACATGACGCGCCTCTCGAGCGCGGCGGGCTATTCGCAGGTCGGTCCCGCGACGGTTCCGCGCTGGATTGCCTATGTGCTTTTGCTGCTGGCGGCCCTGACGGGGTATAATGCCTTCAAAGGCACCGCCCAGGCCGAAAAGATCCAGTCCCCCGCCGCGGTCGGCTGGATCGTTCTGGGGCTGGTCCTGCAGATCGTCTTGCTGAAAACGGCGGGCTTCACCATCGCGACCGGCCTGATGTTCGCCTGTGTCGCACGCGCCTTCGACGAGAAACGCTGGCACCTCTCGCTCCCTGTGGGTTTCGGTCTGTCCTTCTTTGTTTTTGCGGTCTTTTCGCAGCTTCTCAGTCTGACTCTCCCTGCGGGTTGGCTGGAAAACCTGATCTTCTGAGGAGAAGCCGATGGATACATTCTCCTATCTCTTTCATGGTCTCGGCTCGGCGCTCCAGCCGTGGAACCTGCTTTATGCGCTGATCGGCGTGACGCTCGGTACGGCGGTGGGCGTTCTGCCGGGGATCGGTCCGGCGCTGACCGTGGCGCTTTTGCTGCCGGTGACCTACCAGCTCGACCCGACCGGCTCGCTGATCATGTTCGCGGGCATCTATTACGGCGGGATGTACGGCGGCTCGACCACCTCGATCCTGCTCAACACCCCGGGCGAGAGCGCCTCGATCATCACCGCGCTTGAGGGCAACAAGATGGCGCGCAAGGGACGCGGCGGTCCGGCGCTGGCGACGGCGGCCATCGGCTCTTTCGTGGCCGGCCTGATCGCGACGCTTGCCTTGGCCTTCATCGCGCCCTTCATCGTGAAATTCGCGCTCCTGTTTGGTCCGCGCGAGTATTTCGCGCTGATGGTGCTGGCCTTCGTCACGGTTTCCGCCGCATTCGGCGATTCCGCCTTGCGCGGCCTGACCTCGCTTTTCGTCGGACTTGCGCTGGCGATGATCGGGATCGACCAGCTGACCGGTCAGGCACGGCTGAGCTTCGGCCAGCCCATCCTGCTTGACGGGATCGAGGTCACGACCTTGGCCGTCGCCATGTTCGCGGTGGGCGAGGCGCTTTACGTCGCCTCGCGCGGGCCCGCCGGTCAAGAGCATGTCGAGGCCGTCAAAGGTTCGGTCATGATGAACCGCGAGGATTGGAAGCGCTCGTGGAAGCCTTGGCTGCGCGGCACGGCGATCGGCTTCCCGATCGGCGCCATGCCCGCCGGCGGGGCCGAGATCGGCACGTTCCTGTCTTACGCCACCGAAAAGAAGCTGAGCCCCAATCCCGAGGAGTTCGGCCATGGCGCGATCGAAGGTGTCGCCGGTCCCGAGGCCGCCAACAACGCCTCGGCGGCTGGGACTTTGGTGCCGCTCCTGACGCTCGGCCTGCCGACGACCGCGACGGCCGCGATCATGCTGGCGGGTTTCCAGCAGTTCGGCTTGCAGCCGGGTCCGCTTCTGTTCGCGACCAATCCGACGCTGGTCTGGGGGCTGATCGCCTCGCTTTTGGTGGCCAACCTGATGCTGTTGGTCCTGAACCTGCCGATGATCGGGCTTTGGGTGCGTCTTTTGACCATTCCGCGCCCCTGGCTTTATGCGGGCATCCTGCTTTTCGCGACGCTCGGTACGATCGGGGCCAACCCTCGCTTGGCGAGCTGACGATGCTGCTGGTCTTCGGGATCATGGCCTTTGTCATGCGGCTGATGAACTATCCGATTGCGCCGGTGGTGGTCGGGCTGATCCTTGGCCCGATGGCCGAGCAGCAGTTGCGGCGGGCCTTGTCGATCTCGCAGGGCGATGTCGGCTATCTCTTCGCCAGCCCGATTGCGGCGGTTCTGCTGATCGGCGCGACGCTGGCACTGGTGGTTCCGATGTATCTGCGCTGGCGCGGACGCGGCGACACCCTGTCGGCTTTGGCCGCCAACGAGGATTGAGGACAGCCACAAGGCCGCACCCGCTACTCAGAACAAGAAGAACGAGGGACAGGGTCCGGCAGAAGGAGAAAGCCCCGCGCGCGACGCGGGGCTTTCTTTTGCCGCAAAGGTCGCGATGCCCGCTGCTGGTATGCAGTTTGCGACGGATTGTTGCGCAAATATTTCACCAAAGTTGTAGATATTACAAAAAAGGCCCGAGAACCTGTCATAACCGCGTCAACTGGTGTTGCAATTCCCGGCGCAAATCCCCACAACCTGTTCCGCACGCCAGTCCGAGAGGTTCAGCCCAATGCCCGCATATCGTTCCCGTACCACCACCCATGGCCGCAATATGGCAGGCGCTCGGGGGCTTTGGCGTGCAACCGGCGTCAAGGACAGCGATTTCGGCAAGCCGATCATCGCCATCGTCAACAGCTTCACCCAATTCGTACCCGGCCACGTCCACCTCAAGGATCTGGGCCAGATGGTCGCCCGCGAGGTCGAAGCGCATGGCGGCATCGCCAAGGAATTCAATACGATCGCGGTCGATGACGGCATCGCGATGGGCCATGACGGCATGCTGTATTCGCTGCCCTCGCGCGAGCTGATCGCGGACTCGGTCGAATATATGGTCAATGCCCATTGCGCCGACGCGATGGTCTGCATCTCGAACTGCGACAAGATCACCCCGGCATGCTGATGGCCGCGATGCGCCTGAACATTCCGGTCATCTTCGTCTCGGGCGGCCCGATGGAAGCGGGCAAAGTCACGCTCGGCGACGGCCGCACGGTTGCGATGGACCTCGTCGATGCGATGGTTGCCGCCGCCGACGACAAAATGAGCGACGAGGATGTGCTCGCGATCGAGCAGAACGCCTGCCCGACCTGCGGCTCGTGCTCGGGGATGTTTACCGCCAACTCGATGAACTGTCTGACCGAGGCGCTCGGCGTCTCGCTGCCGGGCAACGGCTCGACTCTGGCGACGCATGGCGCGCGCAAGGCGCTCTTCCTCGAGGCGGGCCGGCGCATCGTCGGTCTGGCCAAGCGCTATTACGAGGGCGACGACGCCTCTGTCCTGCCGCGCAACATCATGAACAAGGCCGCGTTCAACAACGCGATGGCTTTGGATATCGCGATGGGCGGCTCGACCAATACGGTTCTGCACATTCTGGCTGCGGCGCAGGAAGGCGGCATCGATTTCGACATGGACGATATCGACGCTTTGTCGCGCAAGGTTCCCTGCCTGTGCAAAGTCGCACCGAACAAGGCCGATGTGCATATGGAAGACGTCCACCGCGCCGGCGGCATCATGTCGATCCTGGGCGAGCTGGACCGTGGCGGCCTTTTGGACCGCAACTGCGCGACCGTGCACGCGCCGACACTGGGTGCGGCGATCGACCAATGGGATATCGCGCGCTCGAACGACACCACTGCGCGCGAACTGTTCCTTGCAGCGCCGGGCGGCGTGCCGACGCAGGTCGCTTTCAGCCAGAATTCGCTCTGGCCGAGCCTTGATACCGACCGCGAGAACGGCGTGATCCGTTCGGTCGAACATGCCTTCACCAAGGATGGTGGTCTTGCGGTGCTGAAAGGCAATATCGCGCTGGACGGCTGCGTGGTGAAAACGGCGGGCGTCGACGAGTCGATCCACGTTTTTGCCGGTCGTGCCAAGGTCTACGAGAGCCAGGATGCTGCCGTTTCCGCGATCCTGACCGGCAAGGTCGAGGCGGGCGACGTCGTCGTCATCCGCTACGAGGGGCCGAAAGGCGGGCCGGGCATGCAGGAAATGCTGTACCCGACCTCTTATCTGAAGTCGAAAGGTCTGGGCAAATCCTGTGCGCTGCTGACGGACGGCCGTTTCTCGGGCGGGACTTCGGGTCTTTCGATCGGTCACGTCTCGCCGGAAGCGGCGGCTGGCGGCGCGATCGGTCTGGTACGCGACGGCGACCGGATCGAGATCGACATCCCGAACCGCACCATCCACCTCGCCGTGCCGGATGCCGAAATGGCCGCCCGCCGTGCCGAACAGGATGCGAAAGGCTGGAAACCGGCCGCGCCGCGCCAGCGTCAGGTCACGACCGCGCTCAAGGTCTATGCGCAGTTCGCATCCTCGGCCGACAAGGGCGCGATCCGCGTTCTGCCGGAATAAGCGTCACGGCGATCAGAAAAGAAAAGGCTGCAGAGAAATCTGCAGCCTTTTCCTTTGCCTGACAGCAGCATGTGACGAGGCTGCCGAGGCAAGAAAAAGGCGCGCAGCCGTCAGGCCGCGCGCCGTTTTCCCGACATTCGGGAGGATTAGTTGTCGTGGCCGCGACGGCTGTTCAGAGCGCTCAGGCCGAAGTAGTTGGTGGTGCTGTCGTCGGCGACGGCTTCGTTCACGCCACGAGCGCGCTGCTCGAGGATGTAGCGGGCGCGGGCTTGTTGTTTGACCGAACCTTTTTCGCCGACGATGTCGCCGAGCTCGCTGGTGTTGAATTCGTTGACGTCAACGTTCACGAGGCGGGCGATCATGGCGTTGCCCGGGTTGGTGTCGGCGAAAGCCGGAGCGGCAACGGTCAGGGCAAGGGCAGCAACTGCAAGTTTAGCAAACATATCAAATCTCCAGGTTAACAGGCGTTAATGCCGTTTTTGTTTGTTCTGGGTCCTATATGTTCACAAAACTTTCGCGTTAAATTGCCCCGAGCAAACAGTGACTGTGCACGAGTGAGATGAACTATGAGGCTAAACCTCTGGACAGAAATCAGAACAGCCTCTTTGGTGGCCCAACTGGGGCGAGTAAGCGCTGCCGCACAAGCGTTGGGGATGCACCATTCGACGGTTATCCGCCATATCGACGCGCTTGAAGAACGCCTGCATACCAAGCTATTTCAAAGACATGCGCGGGGATATACCCCGACGGAGGCCGGACAGGAGCTGCTGCGGACCTCGAATCTAGTGATCGACCAGCTGACGCAGATGCTCGACCGTATCGAGACCTCGCGCGAAGAGGTGGCGGGTCAACTGATCGTGACCGCAATCCCGATCATGAGCCCCTTGGTTCTTCCGGTCATCAAGACGTTTCAGGATAAATTCCCTTCGGTTCAAGTGCTTTACCACTCGGACGTCCGTACCTTCCATCTGGCTTACGGCGAGGCCCATGTCGCATTCCGCGCAGGAACCGAGCCGACGCATCCCGATAATGTCGTCGTTCCCTTGATGGATTTCCGTGTCGGATTGTTTGCCTCGCGCGAATATATCCGCAAACACGGCCGCCCGAGAACCGTTGCCGACCTTGCCAAGCACCGTTTCGTGGTCTTCGAGGTCGACGACGACCGCGCGCCCTTCCATTTGTGGCTGCTCGAACGCGTGCCCGAGCAGAATGTTGTCCTGCGCACCGCCCAATCAAGCTCGGGCTGGTCTGCGGTGAACAACGGCATGGGGATCGGCTTTTTGCCGCTGGCTTTGGCCTCGGACGATATGGTCGAGCTCTTTCCCGACGAGCATCCGCCCGAATGGGAGGTCAAGATCTGGCTCGTGACCCATGTCGATCTTCACCGCTCGCTGAAGGTGCGCAGCTTCACCAAGATCGTGCAGGAGGCGGCGCGGGGCTGGGTGCGCTAGCCCGTCGCGCGGCACCATCGGGCCGGTCGCGTTGACCGGCGGCGTTGACTGGCCGCATCGGGCCGGTCTTGTCGGGACGATGCGGCCTTTTCCTCGCGCGGGTGCGGGCAAATTTCCCCAGACTAAGGTCTGAGAGGGCCGCTTTTCCATTAGGTTTCAGTCCCCGACCGGCGTGAACCTTGGGCGGGGGGACAAGATGACACATCACGAACGGATTGCCGGACATCCGGTTGCGCAGCTGGTGGCCGATGTCGCAGCGGGGCTGGTCGGGCACGAGCGCATGGCCGAGCGGCTGGTGATCGCGCTTCTGGCGGGCGGGCATGTCCTGCTCGAAGGGCCGCCCGGCATCGCCAAGACCCGCGCGGTCAAACGTCTCGCGGCCCATTTGCCCGGAAAATCGGCGCGGATCCAGTGTACGCCCGACCTTCTGCCCTCGGATCTGACGGGAACGCAGATCTTCCGCGCCGATCAGGGCGGGTTCGACTTCGTGCCGGGGCCGCTTTTCCATTCGCTGGTGCTGGTCGATGAAATCAACCGCGCGCCGCCCAAGGTCCAATCGGCCCTGCTCGAGGCGATGGCCGAACATCAGGTCACCACCGGCGGCGTCACCCGCGCTTTGCCCGATCCGTTCATGGTCGTCGCGACCCAGAACCCGATCGAGCACGAGGGGACCTTTCCGCTGCCCGAGGCTCAGATGGACCGTTTCCTGCTGCATCTCGCGCTGGATCTGCCCGGTGCCGAGGCCGAACGCGCGATCCTCGATCTGGTCGAGGCCGAAAGCCAGACGCCTCCCGCACAAGACGCCCGCATCATTGCCGAGGCGGATATCCATGCTGCCCGAGCGGCCGTGGCTTCGGTCCATCTCGCGCCCGCGCTCAAGGATTACATCGTGCGGTTGGTGATGGCGACGCGCGCGGGCGGGCTGGTGGCCGAATGGGTCGAGCATCCGGTTTCGCCGCGCGGCACACTGGCTTTGGCCTCGGCCGCCAAGGCGCGGGCATGGCTTGCGGGTCGCGACCACGCCTTGCCCGAAGATGTCGAGGCCTTGGCCGAGGACGCGCTGGCCCATCGCATGGTTCCCAATTGGCAGGCGATCAGCGAGGGGCGCACGGGTCGGCGTCTGGTCGCCGAGGTTCTCGCCGGGGTCCGGCCTTGGTAGCACGATGAACGCGCCGGTTTCGTCCAATGCGGGGCTGAAGGGCTCCGCTCTTGATCACGCCGGTCTGCGCCTGACCGCGGCCGAACTGATCGCTTTGCGCCCCGCGCCGCGGCCAGCCCGGCACCGCCCCGCCAGCCGCCGCCCCGGCGCGATCGCCGCGCGGGTAGCGGGGCAGGGGATGGATCTGCGCGAGATCCGTGCCTTTTCCGACGGCGACGATCTGCGCCGCATCGATCCGGCGGCGACGGCGCGTACCGGCCAGCTTCATGTCCGCAGCTTTTTCGAGGACCGCGACGACACCACGCTGCTTATCGCGGATTTCCGCCCCGCGATGCTGTGGGGCACGGGCAACAGCCTGCGTTCGGTCCGTGCGGGCAGGCTTTTGGCGCGGCTCGGCTGGGAGGCGGTGGGGCGCGGCGGCTCTGTCGCGCTTCTCGCGGCGGGTGGCGAGGCGCCGTTTTCGCGCGCGGCGGGCATGGGGGCGGAGCAGATGCAGGCGCTCGCGCTGGTGCTGGCGCAGGCCCATGACGCGGCGCTGTTGCGGCAGATGGCGGCGGGGGCTGGGCCCGTGCAAGCCCATGATCTTTCGGCCATTCTTGCGCAGGGGCAACGCATGGTGCCGCCGGGCGGGCAGATCCATCTCGCGACCGGTCCCGAGGGGCTGGGTTCGGGCGATGCGGCGCTTTCGCGTCTGGCCAAGGGTCGCGCGGTCACCGTCCATCTGCTGCTCGACCGCGCCGAAACCGCCCCGCCGGAACCCGCGCTTTCGGTCAGCGACGGGCGCGCCTCGCGCTTTGGCCGACTTGGCGGATATGATCCCGCGCCCCTTCTGCGCCATCTGCGCAGCCTCGGGGCCGAAGCCGTGATGGTCGAGGCCGATGACGCCGGATGAGCTGATCGCAACCCTGTCGCCCAGCCGCCTGCCGCCCTCGGTTCTGGTGCTGGATTGGCGCGCCGCGCTGGCGCTGGTCGGGCTCGGCCTGCTGGCGGGGCTTGTGCTCTTGTGGCTGGCATCTCCCTTCCTGACGCGGCGGCGCTCGCGCGCGGCGCAACTGCGCGCCCTGTTGCACGACACCAAAGCCCAAGACGGGGAAGAGCGTCTTCTGGCTCTCGCGCGTCTGATCGGCCAGCTCCCCGAGGGACTGCGCCCCGCCGCCTACGGCGCGGCCCCCGTCCCCGACGATGCGGAGATCGTGCGGCAGGCCAAAGCCGCCGGCCGCAGCCGTTCCGCCGCCCTTTCCGCAAGGAAGCGCGGATGAATTTTGCCTTCCCTCTCGCGCTTCTTTTGTTGCCTGCGGTCCTTCTGCTGCGCCTTTTGCCGCCGCTACAGGCGCAGGGCGGCTTGCGCCTGCCCGAACATCTTTTCGCGACTCTGACGCCCGAGCGGCGCGCGGGCGGGCGATTTGCCCTTGCGGCGTTGGCATGGGTGCTTTTGGTCGCGGCGCTGGCCGGTCCGCAGATCAGCCGCCAAAGCGCGATGCTGCCGGCTTCGGGGCGCGATATCGTGCTGGTGATCGACCTGTCCGGCTCGATGCTGAAAGAGGACTTCCAGCTCGACGGTCAGGCGATCTCGCGGCTCGATGCGGTCAAAACGGTGGCGGCGCGCTTTGTCGCGGCGCGGCGGGGCGACCGGATCGGGCTGGTGATTTTGGTGATCGCGCCTATTTCGCCCAGCCCGTGACCTTCGATGTCGATGCCGTTGCCCGCGCGATCGCCGAGGCCCAGATCGGCATATCCGGTCGCGCAACGGCGATTTCGGACGGGCTCGGCCTCGCGATGAAGCGCCTGAGCGCGAGCGATCAGACCAGCCGCGTCGTGGTGCTCTTGTCGGACGGGGTTGATACCTCGGGCAAGGTTCCCGCCGTCGATGCCGCGCGGCTGGCCGCCGAACACTGGATCCGCATCCATACGATCGCGCTTGGCCCCGAGGATCTGGAGAACCAGCCCAAATCGCGTGATGCGGTCGATGCCAAGACCCTGCGCGAGATCGCCGAGACCAGCGGCGGCGCGACCTTCCGCGTGCGCGGGATGGAGGATCTCATGGCGATGGCGGCAACGCTCGACCAGATCGAGCCGAACCCTTCGACCCGACCGCCGATGATGTATCAGCAACCGCTCTGGATCTGGCCGGCGGGTGCGGCGCTCTTTCTGTTGGGCCTGATCGGCTGGAGGCGGCGATGATCCTGTTGCGGCCCTATTGGCTTTTGGCGCTGCTGGCTTTGGCGGCTCTGGCCGTTCTGCGTTGGCGGCGCGGCCCCGATGCGGGCGGATGGGAGGCCGTCCTGTCGCCCGTGATGCTGGCGGGTCTTGCGGCTTTGGGCCAGCTCGGTACCGGCGGCAAAGGGGCGGCGCGGTTTTGCCCTATGCCCCGATCGCCGGCGCGGCGGCGCTAGTTGTGGGTCTTGCCGGTCCGGCCGTGCCGCGCGCCGATGCGCCGGTTTTCGCGCAAAGCGATGCCGTGGTGATCGCGATCGACATGTCGCCCTCGGTCGCCGAAGGTCCCGCGCTGGAGGATGCGCAAGCCGCTGCCGCAGGCCTTCTGGGCGCGCTGGCCGGTCGTCCGGTCGGGCTGATCCTTTATGCGGGCGAGGCCTATTCGGTCGCCGCCCCACCGCCGATCCCGCGACGCTCGAAAGCCAGATCGCGGTCCTCTCGCCCGAGACGATGCCCGATGAAAGCTCGCGGCCTGCCGCGGCGATGGCGATGGCGGGGCAGATGCTTGCGGGGCTCAAACGGGCCGATCTCGTGTTGATTTCGGACGGCGGCGGGATCGACGACGCCGCGCTGGCCGAAGCGGCGCGGCTTCAGGCGGCAGGGTGCGGATCTCGGCGCTGAGTGTGGCGGGCAATCCGGCCAGCGATCTGTCGCGGCTTGCCTTGGTCGCGGATGGCGCGGTCTCGGGGCACGAGGCGCCCGCGCCGGTGGTGCGCGCTCTGGCCGGTTCGGGACGCGAGCGCGACGCGGCCATGACCGCGCTGCAATATCGCGATCTCGGGCCGTTTTTCGTGCTGTTCGCGCTTTTGGGCCTTCTGCCCCAGCTGCGGAGGCAGGCATGAAGCGCCGTTTGATCCTTTTGCTGGCGCTGGCGGTCTTGTGCCTCGGGGTGGCGGGACCTGCGGCTTTGGGACGGCTCGCGCTGGTTGCGGGCCTGCCTTCACTGGCCGTGCCGCTTCTGGCCAGTCCGCTGGAGCGGGGTGTCGCGCTTTATCGTGCGGGCGACTACGCGGCTGCCGATGCAGCCTTTGCCGAGGCGGGGCGCAGCCAGACCTACAACCGCGGCCTCTCGCTGGCGGCGGTCGGGGAGTACCCGCTTTCGGTCGCCTATTTCGACGCGGTACTGTTCGTCAATCCGGCCGATGCCGAGGCGCGCCGCAACCGCGAGCTGGTCCTGACCATGTATCCGCCCCATCAGGGCGACAGTGTCGTGCCGGGCCGGATCTCCGGTCATGGCGGGCTGGAGGGGCGGCGGGCACACCGACGGTCATGCTCAATGCCGCGGGCGCGCAAGAGCCCGAATGGCAACGCGCGATCGAGGCGCGCGGGATCGCGGCCAGCGACGACTGGCTGGCGACGATCTCGGACGATCCGGGCGAATTTTTGCAACTTCGGCTCAAGGCGGAATACGACCGCCGCGCCAGTCAGGGCCTGATCCGCCCGCGCGAGGCGGAACCATGGTAAAGCTGCGCCTGCTGATCGTCCTGTTCGTCGCGCTTTTGCCCGCGCTTGTCCGGCCGGTCATGGCCGAAGATACCCTGCGGCTCGTCATCCCCGACATGCGCCCCGTGGTGGGCGAGATGATCCCCGTCACCATCAGGGGCGAATATACCGGCGCAATCTCGCTGTCCTCGATCACCTTTCCCGACTCCCCGCTTATGACTGGATACAGGTCGCCCGCGACCGTTGGGCGCAAGAGCGGGTCGAGGGGCGTCTGGTCGGCGTCTTCGAGCGCCGCATCGCGGTTTTCCCGCGTGTTTCCGGCAGTTTGACCATCGGCCCCGTCACCCATCACCTGACCAAGGCCGAGGGCATGACCCGCCCGACTTTCGATGTCGTGGCCGGAGCGGTCACGCTGACGGTCGCGCCCTATCCCGGCGCGGGTCGCCCCTTGGCCGCGCGACACTTCACGGTGCAGGACGAGTTCTCCAAGGATCCCGCCGAGTTGCGCGAGGGCGAAACCCTGACGCGGCGCATCACCCTGACCGCCGAGGGCACGATGGCGCATCTGCTGCCCGCGCGCCCCGAGATCCGCGAGCCCTGGCTGATCAGCTTCACCGCCCCCGAGATCCGCGAGACCCGCTTGACCGCCGAAGGCCCGTCGCCGTCGCGATCTGGGAATGGAGCATGCGCCCCCATACCGGCGAGGTCGGCTCGCTCATGCCGATCCAGTTCCCGTGGTTCAACACGCTGATCCGCGAGATGCGGGGCGCTGTGACCTTGCCGGTCCAGATCGGGCTGGGCGGTTTCGGCGACAATATGGCGGGGGCCGCCGCGCCGCCCGCCCGTTTCGGGCTGAATGCGGGTCTGGCTTTGGCGGGCGGGTTGATCCTCGCGCTGCTGGTCGCCCTTCCGGGCCAAAGGGCGGGCGGTTGGCGTCAGGCTCTACGCGGGCTGAAGGCGCGCTTTCCCAATCCCAATCTGCGCGCGCTCAAGGCTGCGGCGGCGGGCGGCGATCTTGCGGCTTTGCGCCATGCCGCGCGCGATTACGCCGCCCACGAGCGCGCGTTTGGCCGCGCGGTCGACGAAGGGGCCTTGGCCGATCTCGACCGCGCGATCTACGGGCCGCAGGCGGGGGTACCCAGTTTGCCGGTGCCCAGTCTGCCGGTGCCCAGTCTGCGGGCAACCCCGTGAAGGGCGAAGGCGGCACGGCCTTTGACCGCGCGGCCTTCCTTGGCCGGATCATGGCGCGCGGCGCCTAATGCGGAGCCGCCGCAGGGCTTTGGCGCAAGGCGCTGCCGTTAACGATTGAACCTTCCCTGCACTGGCGCTTTAACCTAGGCGCAAATGGCCGGGTTCGCCCTGCCTGCCAACACGATGCGGGAAGGAAAAGGGCCATGAGCCGTCCGGAATTGGTAATCTCGATCCAAAGTCAGGTGGTCTACGGCCATGTCGGCAATTCGGCGGCGGTTTTTCCGATGCAGGCCGTGGGGATGGAGGTCGCGCCGATCCCGACGGTGATCTTGTCGAATACCCCCAACCATCCGACCCTGCGCGGCCGGGCCATGCCGCCCGATTTCTTTGCCGATCTGCTGCTGGGTGCCGAGGAACGCGGACTGCCCGAACGCGCGAAATATCTGGTCACCGGCTATATCGGATCGCCCGAAGTGGCGCTTCTGACCGCCGATTTCATCGAAAGGGCCAAGGCCGCCAATCCCGCGCTGATCTATCTGTGCGATCCGGTGATGGGCGATACCGGCACCGGCCTTTACGTCCCCGAATCCATCGCCGCGATCTTCCGCGACCGGTTGCTGCCGCTGGCCGATCTCGCGACGCCCAACCAGTTCGAGCTGGCCTATCTCGGCGGGATCGAGGTTGCCGCCCTCGCCGATTTCGAGGGCTTGCGCGAAAGGCTGAACGTGACCGAGGGTGCGCGCATCATCGGCACCGGCTGCGTTCTGGCCGAGACCGAGGCGGGCATGATCGAAAGCGTCATCCTCGGACCCGAGGGCATCAGCCGCCACCCCGCGCGCCATCTGCCGGTGGCCCTGTCGGGGACGGGCGATCTGTTTACCGCGCTGGTCGTGGCCGGCCTTGGTCGCGGCCGCAGCCTCGGGCGGGCGGTGGACGAGGCGCAGGCCCTGACCGGCATGGCGATCGCCGATGCGCAGGCCTTGGGCACGCTCGAAGTCCAGATCGGCGGGCGGTCCTTCCGCGAGGCCCTGCTGCGCGACTGAGCGCGCAACCGGCCGGCCCCCGATCCCGATCCCGACCCCGATCCCGATCCTAGTCCGGAATCGGCGCGCCGCCCTGTTTGAGGCAACGTAAAGCGAAGCTCGACCGCGAATGGCGGATGCCGGGGATGCGGTAGAGCTTGTTGCGCAGGAACTCCTCGTAGCCCTTGGTGCCGTTTACCGCGACCTTGATGAAATAGTCGTATTCGCCGCTGGTCAGATAGACCTCGAGCACCTCGGGCAATTCGGCCATCGCGCGCCCGAGATTGTCGAGCGCGGCCTCGTCATGGCGGTCCATCATGATGTCGATGATCACCGTCTCGGGCGCGCCGAGCTTTTCCTGATCGAGAAGCGCGGTATAGCCACGGATATAGCCCTCGGCCTCGAGCCTGCGGGTACGCTGCCAGCAGGGCGAGGGCGACAGACCGACCTCTTCGGCGAGCTGGTTGTTCGACAGGCGCCCGTCGCGGCGCAACGCGCGGAGAATCTTGCGGTCGATCGCGTCGATGGGCTTGGTTTCTGACGGCACAGGATTTCCAGATTTTGCAGTTTCACAGCAGATATTTTTGCATGAAGGTCAAAAATTCAAAAGAACGAAAAGAAATTTTGTGAAAGCTAGGGCAGGATTGCTGCCATGGTTTCGTGTTTTGGCGGGGCCATGGGGGAGCAGTCAGTGCATTTCATTCATTTCCGATCCGACATACCATTGGATCATCTTTCTCGTGGGTTGGACGAGTTGCGACGCGTAGGCTTCGGACTTTGTGCAGTATCCGTCTCGGTCGGCGACGCGCCTTTTGACGGGCGGGACGCGCCGGCAGAGACATTGGCCGACATCCGCATCGACTTCCGACCCGAAGGGGCGCTTTCGCCCCGATTGCTGCTTGAACGCATCGCCCGCATGCCGGGTGTGCGCGACATTCGGGACGGTCCGAGCGCCGCCTGACGGGCGCCGCGAGGGCGGTGTCCGGACGATCGCGCCCACAATCACGACGGTGGCGCGGCCCTTGCCGCGTCCAAGCAAGACCACGACCCAGCACGACGACCACGGTAAAGGAGGAGATACCGATGGATGACCGCTCGGAGGGTGAATTCGCACCCCTTAGCCTGAATGTCCCCGAACCCGAGGTGCGCCCGGGCGGGCAGCCGGATTTCTCCAAGGTGCAGATCCCCAAGGCGGGCACGGTGCGCCGCCCGCCGGTCGATGTCGATCCCGAGGAGATCCGCGACCTCGCCTTTACCATCATCCGCGTGCTCAGCCGTGACGGACAGGCGGTCGGGCCTTGGGCCGAGGGGCTGGATCTCGACAATGACACGCTGCTCAAGGGCTTGCGCGACATGATGACCCTGCGCGCCTTCGATGCGCGGATGCTGATGGCGCAGCGCCAGCAAAAGACCTCGTTCTATATGCAGCATCTGGGCGAAGAGGCGGTCTCCTGCGCCTTCCGCTGGCGCTGCGCAAGGGCGACATGAACTTTCCGACCTACCGTCAGGCGGGGCTTTTGATCGCGGGCGGCTATCCGCTTTCGACCATGATGAACCAGATCTATTCCAACGAGAAAGATCCGGTCAAAGGCCGCCAGATGCCGGTGATGTATGCTTCGCAGGAGTTCGGCTTCTTCTCGATCTCGGGCAATCTGGCCACGCAATATGTGCAGGCGGTGGGCTGGGCGATGGCCTCGGCGATCTCGAGCGACCACAAGATCGCTGCGGGCTGGATCGGCGACGGCTCGACTGCGGAAAGCGATTTCCACGCGGCGCTGGTCTTTGCCTCGACCTACAAGGCGCCGGTGATCCTGAACATCGTGAACAACCAATGGGCAATCTCGACCTTTCAGGGGATCGCACGCGGCGGCGCGGGAACCTTCGCGGCGCGTGGTCTGGGCTTCGGCATTCCGGCGTTGCGGGTGGACGGCAACGATTACCTTGCCGTCTGCGCGGTGGCGCGTTGGGCGGCGGAACGGGCGCGGCGCAATCTCGGCCCGACGCTGATCGAATATGTGACCTATCGCGCGGGCGGGCATTCGACCTCGGACGATCCCTCGGCCTATCGCCCCGCCGAGGAAAGCGCGGCCTGGCCGCTTGGTGATCCGATCCTGCGCTTCAAGAACCACCTGATCGCGCGCGGTATCTGGTCCGAAGACCGCCATGCGCAGGCCGAGGCCGAGATCATGGCCTCTGTCACCGCCACCCAAAAAGAGGCCGAGGCGATCGGCACCCTTCATCACGGACAGCGCCCCAGCCCGCGCGACATGTTCGAGGAAGTCTATGCCGAAATGCCGCCGCACCTTTTGCGTCAACGCCATGAAGCGGGGTTCTGAACCATGCCCAGCATGACCATGATCGAGGCCATCCGCGACGCTTTGGACACCGCCATGGGTGCCGATGACCGCGTCGTCGTCTTTGGCGAGGATGTCGGCTATTTCGGCGGCGTCTTCCGCGTCACCGCCGGCCTGCAACGCAAATACGGCAAGACCCGCTGTTTCGACGCGCCGATCAACGAAAGCGGCATCGTCGGTGCGGGGATCGGCATGGCGGCCTATGGCCTGCGCCCCGTCGTCGAGATCCAGTTCGCCGATTACGTCTACCCCGGCTACGACCAGATCGTCTCGGAGGCGGCGCGTCTGCGCTATCGCTCGGCGGGGAATTCACCTGCCCGATGGTGATCCGCATGCCGTCGGGCGGGGGATCTTCGGCGGCCAGACCCATAGCCAGTCCCCCGAGGCGCTTTTCACCCATGTCACGGGGCTGAAAACCGTAGTGCCCTCGAACCCCTATGACGCCAAGGGGCTGCTTTTGTCGGCAATCGCCGACCCCGATCCGGTGATCTTCTTCGAGCCGAAGCGTCTTTATAATGGCCCCTTCGACGGCCATCACGACCGCCCCGTCAGCTCGTGGAAGGGCCACGAGCTGGGCGAGGTCCCCGAGGGGCATTATCAGGTCCCGCTCGGTCGCGCCTTCATCCGCCGTTTCGGCAAGGCCGCGACGATCCTGACCTATGGCACGATGGTCCATGTCGCTTTGGCCGCCGTCGCCGAATCCGGCATCGACGCCGAGGTCATCGATTTGCGCACGCTGGTCCCGCTGGATCTGGAAACCATCGTGACCTCGGTCAAGAAAACCGGCCGCTGTCTGGTTTTGCACGAGGCGACGCAGACCTCGGGTTTCGGTGCGGAACTGGCCGCGCAGGTGCAGGCGGAATGTTTCTTCCAGCTGGAGGCGCCGGTGCGCCGTGTCGCGGGTTGGGACACGCCCTATCCGCATGTCCATGAATGGATCTATTTCCCCGGCCCCGCCCGCGTGGCCGAGGCTTTGCGCGAACTGGTCGAGGAGGTCTGAGATGGGAATCCATTCGATCCGCATGCCCGATATCGGCGAAGGCATCGCCGAAACCGAAATCGCCGAATGGCTGGTCGCGATCGGCCAGACCATCCGCGAAGACGACCCGATGGTCGCGGTCATGACCGACAAGGCGACGGTCGAGATCCCTCGCCGGTGACCGGAACCGTGTTGTGGCAGGCCGGCGCGCCGGGCGACAAGATCGCGGTCGGCGCCGAGCTGATCCGGCTCGAGGTCGATGGCGCGGGCAATGTCGCGGGTGACGGGACCGCTGCCGCGCCGGTTGCCGCGAAAGCGCCCGAGGCGAAAGCCGAAGCCACTCCCGAGCCCCCAGTGGCGAAGCCCGAACCAATTGCCCCCGCTGCTCCGGCCCCGAAGGCCGAGGCGAAAGCGGCCGCGACCTCTCTGCCGCCGACCGCACCTTTGCGGGCCGAGGGCGAAAGGCCGATCGCCGCACCTTCGGTGCGCGGGCGGCCCGTGACGGCGGGATCGATCTGCGTCTGGTGCGCGGCTCCGGTCCGGCGGGTCGCATCACCCATGAGGACCTTGACGCTTTCATCGCGACGGGCGGTCTGCCGCAAGCCAGCGGTCCGCGCGCCGACAACCGCATCGAAGAGGTCAAGGTCATCGGCCTGCGCCGCCGCATCGCCGAGCGGATGGAGCAAGCCAACCGGATCCCCTCGATCACCATTGTCGAGGAGGTCGACGCTACCGCGCTCGAGGATCTGCGTGCGCGGATGAATGCCGCCGACAAGAGCCAGAAGCTCACGCTTTTGCCTTTCATCGCCCGCGCGCTGACCCGCGCCTTGCGTGATCATCCGGTAATCAACCAGCATTACCTGCCCGATGAAGGCATCGCGCGGCGCTTTGGCGCGGTCCATCTGGGCATTGCGACCCAGACGCCGAACGGGCTGATGGTGCCGGTCCTGCGCCATGCCGAGGCGCTTTCGGTCCGCGATACCGCCTCGGAAATCGCGCGGCTGGCCCAAGCGGCCCGCGACGGCAGCGCCAAGCGCGAGGAGCTGTCGGGTTCGACCATCACCATCACCTCGCTGGGGCCTTTGGGCGCGATTGCGACGACGCCGATCCTCAACCCGCCCGAGGTCGCCATTCTGGGCATCAACCGTCTGGCGGTGCGGCCCTTCTGGAACGGAACCGCCTTTGAACCGCGAAAAATGATGAACATTTCCAGTAGCTTCGATCACCGCGTCATTGACGGCTGGGATGCGGCCGTCTTTGTCCAGCGTCTGAAAGAGTTGCTGGAAACCCCTGCTGATCTTCGTGGAGGCCTGAGATGCGCGAGATTTCCTGCCGCCTTCTGGTGATCGGTGCCGGCCCCGGCGGCTATGTCTGCGCGATCCGCGCGGGCCAGCTCGGGGTCGATACGATCATCGTCGATCCGCAGCCGCCGGGGGGACCTGCCTCAATATGGGCTGTATCCCGTCGAAGGCGCTGATCCATGCCGCCGATGAATTCCACCGCATCACCACGCTCTCCGCCGCGCCCGAGATGGGGATTTCGGCCAAAGGCGCCTCGGTTGATCTGGGCGCGACGGTCGGCTGGAAAAACGGCATTGTCGAGCGCCTGAACAATGGCGTCTCGACCCTGCTGCGCAAGGCGGGCACGCGGCTGATCACCGGCACGGCGACGCTGCGCGACGGCAAGACCGCGCTGGTCGACACCCCGAGGGGCCGGTTCTGGTGCGCGCCGAGGCCGTGGTTCTGGCTACCGGCTCCGCGCCGGTCGAGTTGCCGCCGCTGCCCTTCGGCGGGCGGGTGATTTCCTCGACCGAGGCTTTGACTTTGACCGAAGTGCCCAAAACCCTCGCCGTGGTCGGCGGCGGCTATATCGGGCTGGAGCTGGGCACGGCTTTCGCCAAGCTCGGCTCCGAGGTGACGGTGCTTGAGGCCGGACCGCGCATCCTGCCGCAATATGACGCCGAGCTGACCCGTCCCGTGGCGCAGCGCCTGCTGGCTTTGGGGATCAAGGTCATGACCGCGCGCGCGCGGGCGGTCTGTCGGATCAGGGCGCGCTGCGCGTCGCCGTCACCGATGCCGCCATCGAGATCGCGGCCGAGAAGATCCTGGTCACCGTCGGGCGGCGTCCCCTGTCGCGCGAGGCGGGGATCGAGGCGCTGCAACTGGCGATGAACGGGCCTTACCTTGCGGTCGATGACCATTGCCGGACCTCGATGCGCGGGGTCTTTGCGATCGGCGATGTCACCGGAGAGCCGATGCTTGCCCATCGCGCCATGGCGCAGGGCGAGATGGTCGCGGAAATCGTCGCGGGGCACCGCCGCGCATGGGATCACCGGGCCATTCCGGCGGTCTGTTTCACCGACCCCGAGATCGTCTCGGTCGGGTTGTCGGCCACGGAGGCGCAGGCGGCGGGGCACGAGGTCATCACCGGCCAATTCCCCTTTGCCGCCAACGGCCGTGCCATGACTGCCGCGCGCGAGGATGGTTTCATCCGCGTCGTCGCCCGCAAGGACAACGAGGAAATCCTCGGCATCCAGGCCGTCGGCGCGGGGATTTCCGAATTGGCCGCAGGCTTCGCGCTCGCCTTGGAAATGGGCGCGCGTCTGGGCGATGTCATCGGCACGATCCACGCCCATCCGACCCGCGGCGAGGCCTTGCACGAGGCCTGTCTCAAGGCGCTGGACCGCGGGCTGCATCTGTAGCCGCGACGGCCACGACCGACGAAAGGCGCGCGGGGAGTTTCGACATTCCCGCGCGTCTGCGTTATGGCGGGGCAAACCCACCACCGGAAAGCCGCCATGTCCGCTGCCGAAAGCACCCCGAATACCGCATCCCCGGCCTTTGCCTGCGTGACCATACCGTCACCGTCCCGCTTGACTGGTCCGCCCCGGGGCGCGACGATCCGCGTCTTCGCGCGCGAGGTCGCGGCAGTCGGGCAGAAGGACAAGGATCTGCCGGTTCTGGTCTATCTTCAGGGCGGGCCGGGGGTAAATCGCCGCGTCCCGCAGGCGGCGCGCCGTCATGGCTGGCGGTCGCGCTCAAACGCTACCGCGTCCTGTTTCTCGACCAGCGCGGCACGGGGCGGTCTTCGCCGGTGCAAGGCCGGATGATCGGCGCGATGGGGGGCGCGGAAGGCGGGCGCTACCTGTCGCATTTCCGTGCCGACAGCATCATCCGCGATGCCGAACATATCCGGAAAACCCTTTTTGGCGGGCGCAAATGGGCGACGTTGGGGCAAAGCTATGGCGGCTTCCTGACGCTGAGCTATCTCTCCCACGCCCCCGAGGCGCTGTCGGCCTGCTATGTCACCGGTGGACTGGCGGGGATCGACGCTTCTGCGGCCGAGATCTACCGCCACACCTATCCCCGCACCCTCGAAAAGAACCGCATCTATCACGCGCGCTATCCGCAGGATCAGGCGATCCTCGACCGGATTGCGGATGTTGTGGCATCGACCGATGTCCGCTTGCCCGACGGTGACCGGCTCAGCCTGCGGCGGTTGCAATACCTTGGCATGGGGCTTGGCATGTCTGACGGGTTCGAGAGCCTGCATTGGCTTCTGGACGAGGCTTTCGCGGCTGACGGCGGGCTTTCGGACGGTTTTCTGGCCTCCGTCCGCGAGGCGACGGGCTTCGAGCAGAACCCGCTGTTCGGCGCGATCCACGAGGCGATTTATGCGCAAGACGGTCAGGCGACCGATTGGGCGGCCGAACGTGTCCTGTCCGAGTTTCCGGCCTTCGACGCGGCGTGTCGTCCGCTGATGCTGACCGGCGAGATGATCTATCCGTGGATGTTCGACGAGATCCGCGCCCTTCGGCCCTTTGCGCAGGCCGCCGAGGCGCTTGCGCGGATGCCTTTGGACGCGCCGCTTTACGACCGCGCGCGTTTGGCCGCGAACGAGGTTCCGGTGGCGGCGGCGGTCTATACCGACGATATGTATGTCGATCAGGGCCTGTCCTTGCGCACTGCCAAGGGCCTCGGGAATGTCCGTCTGTGGCTGACGAACGAGTTCGAGCATAACGGGTTGCGCGCCTCGCCGCGCGTGCTCGAACGGCTGTTCGCGATGGAGGATGATCTGGCCGGAACCAACGCGTTCAGCCGCCTTTAGGCCCCGTTCGCAGAGGCCTTGCGCCCTCGCGGCCCAAGGCGTTGTCGGCATTGGCGGCGCTCGGGCGGGCGGGAACCGGCGCTTCGCCAAGCGTCAACTGCCCGTCACCCGCGACGGGCGCTGCGGGGCAGGGCCCTTGTCTCGACCATCCGGCCAATCCTCGGGCCAGGCGGGGGCGGGGATGCCGTTCACCACCTCGCGCTGGCCGAGGCGCGCCTCTTCTTCGAGCATATAGTCTCGGGTGATCGG
The DNA here is from genome assembly GCA_030410095.1 of Paracoccus cavernae. GTDB lineage: Bacteria > Pseudomonadota > Alphaproteobacteria > Rhodobacterales > Rhodobacteraceae > Paracoccus > Paracoccus cavernae. The sequence goes on along the minus strand of JAUFRC010000001.1, from coordinate 2,515,539 downwards.
GACGTCCTCCACCCGATGCGCCAGCTGGAGCTGGAAGATCGAGAGGCCGCCTTCGCGGAAACTGGCTTCGCTTCCTGCAAGGTAGAATTCCCACATCCGGCAGAAGGCCTCGTCGTAAAGCGCGCGGGCCTCGTCGCGGCGTGCCATGAAGGCCTCGCGCCAAGCCTTCAGCGTCTCGGCGTAATGGAGACGCAGGATCTCGACATCGGTGACGATCAGGCCCGATTTCTCGGCGGAATGCATGACCTCGGACAAAGCGGGGATATAGCCGCCGGGGAAGATATATTTGTGGATGAAGGGATTGGTCGCGCCGGGCGGATCGGCGCGCCCGATCGTGTGCAACAGCATGACCCGCCCGGCCGCAGCATCGCGGCGGCCTTGTGGAAGAAGGTGTCGTAATGGTTGATGCCGACATGTTCGAACATGCCCACCGAGACGATGCGGTCGAATGTTTCCGTGATGTCGCGGTAATCCTGAAGCCGGAAATCGACGCGCTCCGCCAGCGCCTCGGCACGGGCGCGGCGCTCCGCTACGGCGAGCTGTTCGACCGACAGCGTGACGCCGGAGACATCCGCCCCCGCGACGCGCGCGAGATAGAGCCCCATCCCGCCCCAGCCGCAGCCGATATCGAGCACATCCTGCCCCTCGCGCAGCAGCAGCTTGGCCGCGATATGGCGTTTCTTTGCAAGCTGGGCGTCGGCCAGACCCATGTCGGGATTCGAGAAATAGGCGCAGGAATACTGCATGTCGGGATCAAGAAACATGCGGTAGAGATCGGCCGAGAGGTCGTAATGGCGCTGGACATTGCCTTTGGCGCGGATGCGGGTGTTGAGCTGGTGGAACCGCCGCCAGGCGATGCGCAGATGTTCGAGCGCGCGCATCCACGGAGCCGAGACCAGCTGGCGGCCGGCATTGCGGTAGATCAGCATGATCAGGTCGTAGACCGTGCCGGTCTCGAAATCGATCTCGCCCTCCATATAGCACTCGCCCAGCTTCAGCGCGGGATCGAGCGCGACCGCACGTTCGGCGGCAGCGGATTTGAAGCGCAGGGTGATCGGCGCGCCGGTGCCGTCGCCGATGGTGAAGCGGTCGCCTTGGCAGCCCAGCAGCGTCAGATTGCCCGTGGTGACGGTCTTTTCCAGAAACGAGCGCAATATCGTGTTCATCATCACTCCTGCTCGTGGTCGCGGCTCCGGCCCGTGGCAGATCCGCGGGGGCCTGATGCGGCGCGGGTCTTTGCGGTCGCTCCCGAATGCGGGCGGTCGCGATCCATGCCGCGTGCAAGGCCGTGTGGCGCAATGTCGCAGGTAAAAATTCCCCAGCCGCGCCAAAGTTCCCTTTTTCGGGCTTTCACCCGTCTTTCGGGTGACTTGCGGGGCAAGCACGGGCCGATGAGTCCGCCCCCGAGCCGTCCTCCGCGCGCGAGTGCAGCCGGCATGGGCAGGCCAGCCCGCCACCGGCACGGCCCTGCCTTGTGTACGGGCAAAGCGGGCGGCGCCGTCATATCTTTGGCTGAGACGAAAGGCGGGGGCTTGCGGCAGCGGTGCCGCTTCCGTTTCATGGCTTTAGCCGCCACGAGAGAGCCAGAAAATGACATCGTCCAAGATCACGAACGACCCGTTGTTCCAGCCCTATCAGCTCAAGCATCTGACGCTCAAGAACCGCATCATGTCGACCTCGCATGAACCGGCCTACGGCGAAGAGGGCATGCCCAAGGACCGCTACCGGCTTTATCACCGCGAAAAGGCGCGGGGCGGGATCGCCTTGACGATGACGGCGGGCTCGGCCTTGGTCAGCGCGGACAGTCCGTCGGCTTTCGGGAACCTTCACGCCTATGACGATGCGATCATCCCGTGGATGCGCGCGCTGACCGACGACTGCCACGAGATGGGCTGCGCGGTGATGATCCAGCTCACGCATCTGGGGCGGCGCGGCGGTTTCGCCTCGAACCAGTGGCTGCCGGTCCTGTCGGCCAGCGCGGTGCGCGAGGCGGCCCACCGCTCGATTCCCAAGGCGATGGAGGATTGGGATCTCGACCGGATCGCCGCCGATTACGGTACCGCCGCCGCGCGGATGCAGGAGGCGGGGCTCGACGGGATCGAACTCGAGGCTTACGGCCATTTGCTCGACAGTTTCTGGTCGCCCGCGACCAACAAACGCGAGGATGAATGGGGTGGCGATCTGGACAACCGGCTGCGCTTTACATGGCGCGTTCTGGACGAGATCCGCGCCAATTGCGGGCCGGATTTTCTGGTCGGCCTGCGTCTGGTCGCCGACGAGCAGCTTGAACACGGGCTTGACCGCGAGGACGGGCTCGAGATCAGCCGCAGGCTTGCGGGCAGCGGCAAGGTCGATTTCCTGAACCTCATCCGCGGCCATATCGACACCGATGCCGCGCTGACCAATGTGATCCCGATTCAGGGCATGGCCTCGGCGCCGCATCTCGATTTCGCCGGAGAGGTCCGGCAGGCGAGCGGTCTGCCGATGTTCCACGCCGCCCGCATCCCCGATGTCGCGACCGCGCGCCATGCGATTGCGGCGGGCAAGCTGGATATGGTCGGCATGACCCGCGCGCATATTGCCGATCCCCATATCGCGAAAAAGATCCGTTCGGGCGACGAGGACCGCATCCGGCCCTGTGTCGGCGCGACCTATTGCCTCGACCGCATCTATGAGGGCGGCGGCGCTTTGTGCATCCATAACGCCGCGACGGGGCGCGAAGAGACGATGCCCCACGACATCCCCAAAGCCGCCACGCGCAAGAAGGTCATCGTGATCGGCGCGGGTCCGGGCGGGCTCGAGGCCGCGCGCGTCGCCGCCGAACGCGGTCATGACGTTACCGTCTACGAGGCTGCGGACGAGGCCGGCGGTCAGGTCAATCTGCTGACCCGCCTGCCGCGCCGGCGCGAGATGCACGGGATCATCGCCTGGAGGCTGGAAGAGCTGGAGCGTCTGGGCGTCACCATCCACACCAACCATTACGCCGAAGCCGACGAGATCATCGCCGCCCGCCCCGATGCCGTGGTGATCGCGACCGGAGGCATGCCGCCCGATCTGCCGGTCGCGGGTGGCGAGCTTGCGATCTCGAGCTGGGATCTGATCTCGGGCGCGATCAAGCCCTCGGGGCGGGTGGTGATCTGGGATGACGGCGCGGGCCATGCGGGAATGACGGCCGCCGAAATCGCCGCGGATGCCGGTGCCGAGGTCGAGCTGGTCACCCCCGAGCGCAGCCTTGCCCCCGAGATCGGCGGCATGAACCACGTCCCCTATATGCGCGCCTTCCACCGCAACAAGGTGCGCGTGACGATCAACACGCGGCTGGCCGCGATCGAGCGCGCGGGCAACGGGATCGCGGCACATTTCGGCTCGGATTTCCATGCGGAGCACAGCGAAAGCCGCGAGGCCGACCAGATCTTTGCAGAATGCGGGACGCTGCCGCTCGAGGATGTCTATTTCGACCTCAAACCGCAGAGCAGCAATTTGGGTGCGGTCGATTACGGCGCGCTTTTGCAGGGGCGAAATCCCTTCGAGACACGCAACCCCGAAGGCGGCTTTGTCCTTTACCGCATCGGCGATGCTGTGGCGGCGCGCAATATCCATGCCGCGATCTATGATGCTTTGCGTTTCGGCCTGCATATCTGAGGCGCAGGCGATCAAGGCGGATCGGTGGGCAGATCGCCGGACGCGGGGCACGCTCCCGTCGTCCGGCAGTTAACTCATTCCTAACGAATTCATCGCCGTTTCCCGTAAAGCGGGTATATTTGTGTCATTGCTCGCTTTGAATGGGGTCGCCATGCTGATGGTCGGCGGAATTATCTGTCTGTTGTTGGCCGGAATCGCTTTGGACGCGATCGCGCAGGCCGGCGATGACGAGGATCTGCGGGACGGGGATCCCGAGGACGGCGACGGCGAGGGCGACGGCGAGGGTGAGCCCTCCGGTGATGGGGAAGATGGTGATGGCGGCGGCAGATCTGGTGTCGCGGGCGAAACCATCTCGGGCTCGGCTCAGGGCGACTGGCTTGCCGGAAGCGGCGGCAATGACGCGTTGTTCGGCGGTGACGGGCGTGACGACATGTTCGGCGGTCAGGGCAACGACACGCTCGACGGCGGCGCGGGCGACGACTGGATCCATGGCGACGGCGATTACGGCCCGGGCGGGGACGATCTGCTCGACGGTGGCGCGGGCAACGACATGCTGGCCGGAAATGGCGGCAACGACCGGCTGACCGGCGGTGCGGGCGACGATACCCTGTTCGGCGGCGAGGGGACGACCGCCTCGAAGGGGGCGGGCAATGATTATCTGTCGGGCGGCGCCGGAAACGACACGTTGATCGCCGGTCCGGGCGAGGATGATCTGAGCGGCGATGACGGCGACGACCTGCTGATCGGCTCGTCCGATCCGGCGCGGGCATGGCTGCATGGCGGAGCGGGCGAGGATACGCTGCATGCACGCGATGGCGATTTTGCCGAAGGCGGTGCCGGCGACGATCTCTTTGTCCTTCTGGCCGAACCGGGGACCACGGTGCCGGTGATCGGCGATTTCACCCCCGGCGAGGACCGGCTGGAAATCCGCATCGAAGGCCTTGCCGACGGCGCGCGCCCCGAGATCCGTTTCGAGCGCGACGGCGACGGCATGACCCTGATCCGCGTCGACGGGGCGGCAGTCGGTCGTTTGCAGAATGGCGCGATGGTCGATCCGCGTGATGTCATCGTGACGCGGCTGGCGCGCAGCCCATAGGCCCGGTCGGGGGCGATGCTTGATGCTTGCGCATCCTTCTGCCGCTCCGGAGGGCATTGGCATAAAAGTCTTCCAATTTTTGGCGATTCTGGCTATAGGCCACCATCCGTCGGCACGAATCCGGCGGTTTCTGCGGACCCGTGCTGGACGACATCCCGGCCGGAGCCTGATTTTCTCTAATCCGAAAGGAGATCCCGATGTCGATCACTCTTGAAGAAAAAGCCCGCGTCATGACCGAATTCGCTACGGCGAAAGGCGATACCGGCTCTCCGGAAGTTCAGGTCGCAATCCTGACCACCCGTATTGTCGCTCTGACCGAGCACTTCAAAACCCACAAAAAAGACAACCACTCGCGTCGTGGTCTGCTGAAGCTGGTTGCAACCCGCCGCAAGCTTCTGGACTACCTCAAGGGCAAAGACGAAGCGCGTTACACCGCGCTGATCGGCAAGCTGGGTCTGCGCCGCTAAGACGCTACGCGCCCCTTCGCGGGGCGCGTTTCTTTACGCGTCCGGCAATGGGGCTGGATGCTGCATGACGTGGCAGGGGCCGCGTCGAAAAGGATAACCGATGTTTCATGAAGTGAAAAAATCGATCCAGTGGGGCCAAGAGACCCTGACGCTGGAAACGGGCAAAATCGCCCGTCAGGCGGATGGCTCGGTCATCGCGACGCTGGGTGAAACCAGCGTCATGGCGAACGTGACCTTTGCGAAGGAACCGAAGCCCGGCCAGGACTTCTTCCCGCTCACCGTTCACTACCAAGAAAAATACTATGCCGCCGGCAAGATTCCGGGCGGCTTCTTCAAGCGCGAGGCACGTCCTTCCGAAAAGGAAACGCTGACCGCGCGCCTGATCGACCGTCCGGTCCGTCCGCTGTTCGCTCCGGGCTTCAAAAACGAAGTTCTGGTGATGTGCACCGTGCTGTCGCATGATCTGGTCAACGATCCCGATATCGTCGCCATGATCGCCGCTTCGGCTGCGCTGACCATCTCGGGCGTTCCCTTCATGGGCCCGATCGGTGCGGCACGCGTCGGCTTCGTCGACGGCGCCTATGTGCTGAACCCCGAAGTCCAGGACATGGACCATCTGCGCAACAACCCCGAGCAGCGCCTCGATCTGGTTGTCGCCGGCACCAAAGACGCCGTGATGATGGTCGATCGGAAGCCTACGAGCTGACCGAAGAGGAAATGCTGGGCGCCGTCAAATTCGGCCACGAGCAGATGCAGCCGGTCATCGACCTGATCATCTCGCTTGCCGAAGACGCCGCGAAAGAGCCCTTCGAGTTCAAATCGCCGGACTATTCCGCGCTTTACACCCGCGTTGCCGCCATCGGTGAAGCCGATATGCGCGCAGCCTACGGCATCCGCGACAAAGCGGCCCGTCACGATGCGGTCGAAGCGGCGAAAGCCAAAGTCAAAGCCGGTCTCTCGGAAGAGGATCTGGCCGATGCGAACCTTGGTTCCGCGCTCAAGAAGCTGGAATCGGGCATCCTGCGCGGCGACATCATCAATGGCGGCGCACGCATCGACGGTCGCGACAACAAGACCGTGCGCTCGATCGTGAGCGAAGTCGGCGTTCTGCCGCGCACCCACGGTTCGTCGCTGTTCACCCGCGGTGAAACGCAGGCGCTGGTCGTGACCACGCTCGGCACCGGCGACGACGAACAGATCATCGACGCGCTGCACGGCAATTCGCGTTCGAACTTCCTGCTGCACTACAACTTCCCGCCCTATTCGGTTGGCGAAGTTGGCCGCGTGGGTTCGCCGGGCCGTCGTGAAATCGGTCACGGCAAGCTGGCATGGCGCGCGCTTCAGGCGGTTCTGCCGGCTGCGACCGACTTCCCTACACGATCCGCGTCGTCTCCGAGATCACCGAATCGAACGGTTCGTCCTCGATGGCTTCGGTCTGCGGCGGCTCGCTGGCGATGATGGATGCGGGCGTTCCGCTGAAAGCTCCGGTGGCAGGCGTTGCGATGGGTCTGATCCTCGAAGGCGAGAAATGGGCGGTCCTGACCGACATTCTCGGCGACGAAGACCACCTCGGCGACATGGACTTCAAGGTTGCGGGTACGTCGAACGGCATCACCTCGCTGCAGATGGACATCAAGGTTGCAGGCATCACGCCCGCGATCATGGAGCAGGCTTTGGCTCAGGCCAAAGACGGCCGGATGCACATCCTCGGCGAGATGGCCAATGCGCTGACCGAAGGCCGCAACGAATTCTCGGCTCATGCTCCGCGCATCGAGACCATGACCATCCCGACCGACAAGATCCGTGAAGTGATCGGTTCGGGCGGCAAGGTCATCCGCGAAATCGTTGAAGTTTCGGGTGCAAAAGTCGACATCAACGACGACGGCGTCATCAAGATTGCTTCGGCCAATGCCGATTCGATCAAGAAGGCTTACGACATGATCTATTCGATCGTGGCAGAGCCGGAAGAAGGCAAAGTCTACACCGGCAAAGTCGTGAAACTCGTCGATTTCGGCGCTTTCGTGAACTTCTTCGGCAAGCGCGATGGTCTGGTCCACGTCAGCCAGATCGCCAACAAGCGCCTGACCCATCCGAACGAGATCCTCAAAGAGGGTCAGGAAGTCAAAGTCAAACTGCTTGGCTTCGACGACCGCGGCAAAGTCCGTCTCGGCATGAAGATGGTCGATCAGGAAACCGGCGAAGAAATCGCCGAGCCGAAAAAAGAAGACCAGGCCGAGTAATCGCCGACCTTTTGACTGGAAAGGCCCCGCATCGCGGGGCCTTTTCATAGGAACCCACTCGTCGTCCGAACAGAAGGCGCGTGAGCTTTATTATTCTTGTCTTCTGCAATCTATGGCATAGACGTGATGGTTGAATTCAATCTTGGCGGATTGCCCTGATGCAAGATGATTGGCCAATTTTCATCCTGTCGCTGGCCGGCGACGAGCAGCGCCGCCAGCCTTTGCTGGACCAACTTGCGGAAGCGGGTCTTGAATGGCGCATCATTCTTGGCGTGGACGGGCGGCGTGGCCTGCAAGAGCATTGCCTTGCGCTGATCGACCGCGAAGCTGCCTCGAAACGTCTGGGCTATGCGATGGTCGATGCCGAATTCGCCTGTGCCCTGTCGCATCGCCAGATCTATCAAACCGTGCTGGACGAGGGCTCTCGGGCGCCGTCGTGCTCGAGGATGATGCGATCCTGACCCCGATTTCGCGGCTTTCCTGCAAGCGGGCCATCACCGCGTGGCGCGGATCGCTTTGCTGGATTATCGTTTCGGACGCGCGCTCTTGTGGCAAAAGCGCGCTCTGGGCCGCTGGTGCGCTTACCGCGCGGCGCAAAGGGCGACGCTGACTTCGGGCTATTCCATCTCGCGCCACGGGGCCGAGGATCTTCTGGCGGCGGCGACTCCGGTCAGTTTTGTCGCGGATTGGCCGATCGATCTGTACGAGTTCGGGGCGGAACTGATCGTGCCGCGCGTGGTCCTGCACAATCCGCCCGGCGTGGGGCCGTCGCATCTTGATGCGGGCCGCAGCACGGTTTCCAAACGTCTCGGCAAGGATCCGATGCGTTATCTGCGGTCAGAGTATTGGCGCTGCCTGCTGCGGCGCAAGCTGTCGCGGCCGGTCGGGCGTTAAGGCGCTAAAAGGCGCAACGGAAAAGGGCCGTCAATGACGGCCCTTTCGTGTGGATCACCCGTTTTTCGGGTCTTTGGCAAAGCGCAGATAGGGCAGCTTTTTGTCGAGAGCGCCGTATTTCGCCTCGGCCGCCGCGTCGTCGAGCGCCAGCGCCACGATCACGTCCTGACCCGGAACCCAGTTCGCGGGGGTGGCCAGCGGCACGCCGTCGGTCGTCTGGATCGCGTCGAGCGCGCGGATGATTTCCGCGAAGTTGCGGCCGACCGACATCGGATAGGTCATGGTCAGACGAACCTTTTTGTCCGGCCCGATGATGAAAACGGTGCGCACGGTCGCCGAATGGGCAGGGGTGCGGCCTTCGGTCGGGAGGTAGAACTCCGCCGGCAGCATGTCATAGGCCTTGGCGACGGCCAGCGAAGTGTCGTCGATGATCGCGAAATTCGCGGGGGTGCCGGCGACGGTTTCGATGTCGCGCTTCCATTTTGCGTGATCCTCGACGCTGTCGACCGAGACACCGAGAACCTTGGTGTTGCGCTTCTCGAAATCGGGGACGAGCTGGGCAACCGCGCCGAATTCAGTGGTGCAGACCGGCGTGAAATCGCGCGGATGCGAGAACAGGATCGCATAGCTGTCGCCGATCCAGTCGTGCAGACGGATCTCGCCTTCGGTGGAGTTGGCGGTGAAATCGGGCGCGATATCGTTGATGCGCAGGGACATTGGTCCTCTCCTCTGTAGGTCTGGCGTTAACATAAAGATCGGGCGCATGATTGCCAGTCTCTCCTTCGCCGCGAAGCAGCAAGAAAATTCTCTGCTGCTTGCGTTGCGCGGCATTGGGTGCCAACCTGTCGCCGATTGAAAACAGGGGGCAGCGAATGTCCGGTCTTGCCGACAAGCGCAAATTCTACATCAACGGGCAATGGGTTGATCCGGTCACGCCGAATGATCTGGACGTGATCGATCCCTCGACCGAGGAGCCCGTCGCGGTGATCTCGCTCGGGGATCAGGCCGATACCGATGCCGCAGTCGCCGCCGCGAAAGCCGCTTTTCCCGCATGGTCGGAAACCGCTCCGGCCGAGCGCCTGAAACATGTCGAGAAGATCCTCGAGGTCTACAAGCGCCGCGCGCCCGATATGGCCGAGGCGATCAGCCACGAGATGGGCGCGCCTGCCGATATGTCGCTCAATGACCAGACCGAGGCGGGCACCTACCACATCGAGAACTTCATCGAGGCGTTCAAGAGCTTCGAATTCATCCGCCCGCTGGGTCCGCAATCGCCCAGCTCGATGGTCGCATGGGAGCCGGTCGGCGTCGTCGGCCTGATCACGCCCTGGAACTGGCCGATGAACCAGGTCACGCTCAAGGTCATTCCCGCGCTTCTGGCGGGCGATACGATCGTGATGAAACCCTCGGAAATCGCGCCGCTTTCTTCGATGGTCTGGAGCGAGATCATCGACGAGGCGGGTCTGCCCGCGGGCGTTTACAACATGGTCAACGGTGATGGCGCGGGCGTTGGCACGCAGCTTTCGACCCATCCCGATGTCGATATGATTTCTTTCACCGGCTCGACCCGCGCCGGTATCGCGATCACCAAAGCGGCAGCCGATACCGTGAAGAAGGTCATGCTCGAACTCGGCGGCAAGGGTGCGAACCTCGTCTTCGCCGATGCCGATGAAAAGGCCGTTCTGCGCGGCACGCGGCATGTGTTCTATAACTCGGGCCAGTCGTGTAACGCGCCGACGCGGATGCTGGTCGAGCGTTCCTATTACGACAAAGCCGTCGAGATCGCCAAAAAGGTCGCCGAGGAAACCGCGGTTGCCACGGCGCACCAGCCCGGCCGCCATATCGGCCCCGTTGTCAGCAAGCGCCAGTGGGACCAGATTCAAGGCCTCATTCAGGCGGGCATCGACGAGGGTGCACGTCTGGTTGCAGGCGGCACCGGCCTGCCCGAGGGCGTGAACCGCGGCTATTTCGTGCGTCCGACGGTCTTTGCCGATGTGAACAACGACATGACCATCGCGCGTCAGGAAATCTTCGGCCCCGTCCTGTCGATCATCCCCTTCGACACCGAAGAGGAGGCCGTCGCGATCGCCAACGACACGATCTACGGCCTGACCAACTATGTCCAAAGTCAGGACGGCGCGCGCCGCAACCGTCTGGCGCGCAAACTGCGTGCCGGCATGGTCGAGATGAACGGCGTCAGCCGCGGCCGCGGCTCGGCCTTCGGGGGCGTCAAAGCCTCGGGTCGCGCGCGCGAGGGCGGCGTCTGGGGCATCGAAGAGTTCATGGACAGCAAGCAGATCTCGGGCTGGGATACCGAAGCCTGAGAAGCCGCGAAGACCAACGGGCCGCCAGCACAACTGGCGGCCTTTTTCATTCGACCGCCGCCATGATGGATGCGGCCCCTGTACGAGAGAATGCGATGACTCCTTTTCGCTCGCGGGCAAAGTGGCGCTGGTGACCGGCGCGAATTCCGGCATCGGTCAGACGATTGCGGTCGCCATGGCGCAGGCGGGAGCGCATGTGATCGCTGCGGGCCGCTCGAGCTGCGCCGAAACCGTGGCCCTGACCAAGGGCGAGGAATTGCGCATCGAAATGTCCGATCCCATGGCCGCACAAGAGGTGTTTGCGGCACGTCGGATCGACATTCTGGTCAATAACGCGGGCACGATCCGGCGGTCGAAGGCGCTGGATGTGACCGAGAAAGACTGGGACGACGTGATGGATCTCAACCTTAAATCGGTGTTTTTCACCGCGCAGGCTTTCGCCAAGGCGGCGCTGCCGCGCGGCTCGGGCAAGATCGTCAATATCGCCTCGCTTTTGTCCTTTCAGGGCGGGGTCGAGGTCGGGGCCTATACGCCCGCGAAACACGGCGTCGCGGGGATCACCAAGCTCTTGGCGAACGAGCTCGCGGCCCACGGCATCAACGTCAATGCGATCGCGCCGGGCTATATCGAGACGCCGAACACCCGCCCGCTCCATCAGGACGCCACCCGCGCCGAGGCGATCCGCGCCCGCATTCCCGCCGGTCGCTGGGGTCGCCCCGAGGATATCGCACAGGCTGCGGTTTTCCTTGCCGCTCCGGCTTCGGATTACGTCAACGGCGCGGTTCTGAATGTCGATGGGGGATGGTTGGCGCGTTAAGCGGCTACCGCGCGATACACGCCGCGCGAGGTCCGGCCCCGCCGCTGTAACGCGGCAGGGCCGAAAGGCATCAATAGGTTGCGCGGCCGCCCGAGATGTCGAAGACCGCGCCGGTCGAGAACGAGCATTCCTCGGACGAGAGCCAAGCGATCATGCCCGCGATTTCCTCGGTTTCAAGGAAGCGGTTCAACGGGATTTTCGACAGCATATAGTCGATGTGCTCTTGGCTCATCTGGTCGAAAATCGGGGTGCGGGCGGCGGCAGGCGTGACGGCATTGGCGATGACGCCGGTGCCCGCCAGTTCTTTGCCGAGCGATTTCGTCAGCGCCATGACCCCCGCCTTCGAGGCCGAGTAATGCGCGGCATTGGGGTTGCCCTCTTTGCCCGCGATCGAGGCGATATTGACGATGCGGCCATATCCGCGCGCGATCATCCCCGGCACCAGCGCGCGGCAGGTCAGAAACGGCGCCTCGAGGTTGACGGCCATGACCTGACGCCAGACGGCCGGATCAAGATCCCAGGTCTTGGCATTGCCGCCGGTGATGCCGGCGTTGTTGACGAGAATATCGACCGTGCCCGCCGCTTTGGCCGCAGCCGAAACCGCCGCTTCGTCGGTCAGATCCAGCGTCACGCCGCTTGCGCCCGCGCCCAGTTCGGCCACGGCTTTCGCCAGCGCATCGCCGTTCACGTCCCACAGGACGACCTCGGCCCCGCTGGCGAGAAAACGGGCGGCGGTGGCGAAGCCGATGCCCTGCGCGCCGCCGGTGATGACGGCATGGCGGCCTTTCAGATCAATCTGGTTCATGCCTTTTTCCCCGCCTGGGTGTCGCGGATATGGGCGCGCACGATGCTTTGGAAATCGGCATCGGCGGTGAAGCCCAGCTCGATCGCGCGGGCGGGGTCGAAATCTTCGGCCCAACCCGAGACGATGGTGCGGATGGTCTCGTCGGGCTGACGCTTGATGCGGGCGACGACCTCGTCACCGGCGACGGCGCGCAGGCCCTCGATCATTTCGCCGACCGAAAGGCAGATCCCCGGCATGTTCAGGCAGCGGCGCGGTGACGGGCGCGAGGTCCATCGTCGCCGCATGGAGCAGAAAGCCCACCGCCGCATCGGGCGAGGCCAGCCAGTGACGCACGCTGTCGTCGACCGGCAGAATCGCCTCGAGACCGGCCAGCGGCTCGCGGATGATTCCGAGAAAAAGCCCGAGGCCGCCTTGTTCGGCTTGCCCGGACGCACGACGATCGTGGGCAGGCGGATGCCGATGCCGTCGAAGAATCCACGGCGCGAATAGTCGTTCAGCAGCAGCTCGCCAATCGCCTTTTGCGTGCCGTAGCTGGTCATCGGCGCGCTGAGGAACGTGTCCGAGATCTTGTCCTCGAAGGGTGCGCCGAAGACCGCGATCGACGAGGTAAAGACCACGCGCGGGCGATAGTCCTTTTGTTGGCGGATGGTTTCGAACAGCAGGCGGGTGCCGTCGAGGTTGATGCGGTAGCCCTTGTCGAAATCGGCCTCTGCCTCGCCCGAGACGATGGCGGCCAGATGGAAGATCACGTCGGGGCGGTCGGCGATCAGGCTTTCGATCGTGGTCGGATCGGCGATGTCGCCCGCGATATCCTCGATGCGGATCGTGTCGCTGTGGATTTCCGACGGGAAGACGTCGAAGGTGGTGATGCGGTTGATCGCGGTGCCGCCAAGCGCGCCGTCGGCGATGAGTTTCTTGGTCAGACGACGCCCGACCATGCCAGCCGCGCCAAGAATGAGGATGTTCATCTTTGCTTCAATCCCTTGTGTTTAACTGCTGTGGCGGGGCGCTTACAAAAGCGCCCGGCTGGCGAGGTTGCGCATCAATGCCGTCGTGCCAAAGCGCCATTCCGGGCATTCCGTCGACAAGGCGACTTCATTGATCAAAGCGCCCAGTTTGGGTTCCGCGATGGTGACGATATCGCCCTGATGATGGGTAAAGCCCTGCCCGGGCTCGCCGCGATCCTGCGTCGGCGCGAACAGCGTCCCGAGGTACAGCAGTGCGCCGTCGGGATATTGGTGGTGGCGCCCGATCATTTGCGACACGAGATCCTCGGGGTCGCGGCTGATTTGCGACATCGAGGAGCGCCCGTCCATAACGAAACCGTCGCGGCCTTCGACGCGCAGGGTCAGCTCGGCCTGCCGCATGTCGTCGAGCGTATAGCCCTCGTCGAACAGGCGGATGAAGGGGCCGATCGCGGCGCTGGCATTGTTGTCCTTGGCCTTGCCGAGCAGCAGCGCCGAGCGCCCCTCGACGTCGCGCAGGTTCACGTCATTGCCCAAAGTCGCGCCACGGATACGGCCCTTGGAGCTGACGGCCAGCACGATTTCCGGCTCGGGATTGTTCCAGCGCGAGACCGGATGCAGCCCGACCTTCGCGCCCCAACCCACCGCGGAAAGCGGCTGGGCCTTGCTGAAGATCTCGGCATCGGGGCCGATTCCGACCTCAAGATACTGCGACCAGAGCCCCTCGGCCTGAAGCGCGGCCTTCACCGCCGCCGCCTGCTCCGAGCCCGGCACGATTCTTTGAGGCTGGCGCCGATGGTTGCGCCGATGCGGTTACGGATCGCCTCGGCCCGGTCGGGATCGCCGGCGGCCTGTTCCTCGATCACGCGCTCGACCATCGAGGCGGCAAAGGTCACGCCGGCCGCTTTGATCGCTTGGAAATCCGACGGGGCCAGCAGCCGCAAAGCGTCGGGATCGTCCGAGGGGTCTCGAAATCGGAAAGCGGGCCGATCGGCTCGCCGCTGTGTCGTGCCAGATGGGCGGCGATGTCTTCCAGCTCGAGCAGGTCGCGCATGGTCGGCGCCTCGATCGAGGTGATGTCGTGGACCACGCCGTCGCGCACCACGACCAGCGCGGGGCCGATGCCCGGACGCCAGACGCGGCCGACGAAAGTGCCGTCTTCGGGCAGGAAAGCGAAAAAGCGGCCATCACTTGCCCCAGTTCAGTGCAACGGGATCAAGCGGGCGCACCAGATCAAGCAGCATCGCGCGGGTCGGATCCGACAGCGGCGCAATCGGATGACGCGAGAAGTCGGAGCGGATGACGCCGCCCTCCATCATCACGGCCTTGGCGGCACGGAAGCCGCATTGGCGGTTTTCGTGGTTCACGGCGGGCAGGATGCGGGCATAGCCTGCGGTCGCGCCGGCGCGGTCGCCTGCCTCCCATGCGGTCAGGATCGGCTTGATCTGGTCGGGAATCATCGCCGAGGTCATCGTCCCCGTCGCGCCCGCGTCAAGATCGGCCAGAAGCGTGATCCCCTCTTCGCCGTCAAAGGGGCCTTCGATCGCATCGCCGCCCTCGGCGATCAGCGCGCGCAGTTTCGCCGCTGCGCCTGCGGATTCCATTTTGAACAGCTTCACCATCTCGATCTCGCGGGCCATTTTGACCAGCAAGGGCACGGTCAGATCGGTGCCCGCCATCGGCGCGTCCTGCACCATGATCGGGATGCCGGCATCGCCCGCGCTGGCGAATTGCTCGAAGATCTGCTCGGGCGTCGCGCGCAAGGTCGCGCCGTGATAGGGGGCCATCATCATGACCATATCCGCACCGAGCGCGCGCGCCAGTTTCGCCCGCTCGACCACGATCGGGGTCGCGAAATGGCTGATCGTCACGATCACCGGCACGCGGCCCGCGACATGGTCAAGGGACAGCCGCGTCAGATGTTCGCGCTCGGCATCCGAGATGAGGAATTGTTCCGAATAGTTGGCGAGAATACAGATCCCGTCGACGCCCTGATCGATCATGCAATCGAGGATGCGGCGCATGCCCTCATCATCGACCCGTCCGTCATCGTGAAACGCGACCGGCGCGACCGGCCAGATTCCCTTGTACTTCGCCATAAGCTCCTCCTCGGATTTGCGCGGATGGTATACCAGATTTTCGCGCATGCAATGGCCGGATTTACGCCCGCGAAAATTATGCGCGCCGGTTTTCCGGGGCAGGGCGACCTTTGGCGGAGGCCCGCTCAGACCTTTGTCGCAAGCCTGCAGCGTCGGTTCTGGCGGCTCCACCTTCGCTCTTCCCAAGTGCCTTTCTTTTGGTATACCAAGTTCAAGCCAGCCGTATCGGCACCGCCAGGAGGAGTGACTGCAATGAGCGATACCCGCGCGAACAAACGGTTCAGATCGCAGGAATGGTTCGACAATCCGAACAATCCGGGGATGACCGCGCTCTATGTCGAGCGTTACCAGAATCAGGAATATACCCGCGAGGAGCTGCAGTCCGAAAAGCCGGTGATCGGCGTGGCGCAGACCGGCAGCGACATTTCGCCCTGCAACAAGATCCACGTTTTCCTGATGGACCGGATCAAGGCGGGCATCCGTGCGGCGGGCGGGATTCCGATGGAATTTCCGGTCCATCCCATTCAGGAAACCGGCAAGCGTCCGACGGCGGCGCTCGACCGCAACCTTGCCTATCTGAGCCTTGTCGAGGTGCTGCACGGCTATCCTCTGGACGGTGTTGTCCTGACCACGGGTTGCGACAAGACCACGCCCGCGATGCTGATGGGTGCGGCGACCGTCGACATTCCGGCGATCGCGCTGAACGGCGGGCCGATGCTGGACGGCTGGTGGCAGGGCAAGCGCGCAGGTTCGGGCACGATCGTCTGGGAAAGCCGCCGCCTGCTGTCGGAAGGCAAGATCGACTACGAGGAATTCATGGAGCGCGTCTGCGCCTCGGCCCCCTCGCTCGGCCATTGCAACACGATGGGCACGGCCTCGACCATGAACGCGATGGCCGAGGCGCTCGGCATGTCGCTGACCGGCAACTCGGCCATTCCCGCGCCCTTCCGCGAGCGTATGGCCATGGCCTACGAGACGGGCAAGCGCATCGTCGAGATGGTCTATGCCGATCTGAAGCCCTCGGACATTCTGACGCGCGAAAGCTTCGAGAATGCGATTGTCGTGAATGCGGCGATCGGCGGTTCGACCAACGCGCCGCCGCATCTTCAGGCGATCGCGCGCCATGCCGGCATCGAACTGGACGTGAAGGACTGGGAAGATATCGGCTTCGAGATCCCGCTTCTGGTGAACATGCAGCCCGCCGGTGAATATCTGGGCGAGGGCTTCTTCCGCGCCGGTGGCGTGCCTGCGGTGATGGGCGAGCTGATGAAGGCGGGCAAGATCCGTCAAGGCGCGATGACCGCGACCGGCAAGACCATGGGCGAGAACCTGACCGGCTGGAACAGCGTCGATCAGGATGTCATCCGCCCCTATGACAACCCGTTGCGGCCGAATTCGGGCTTCCTCGTGCTGTCGGGCAACCTGTTTGACAGCGCGCTGATGAAGACCTCGGTGATCTCCAAGGATTTCCACGACCGCTTCCTGTCGGACAAGGGCAACGAGGGCATCCACGAGGCCCGCGCCATCGTCTTCGAAGGCCCCGAGGATTACCACAACCGCATCAATGACGGCGAATTGCAGATCGACGAGCGCTGTATGCTGTTCATTCGCGGCGTGGGCTGCGTCGGCTACCCCGGCAGCGCCGAGGTGGTGAACATGCAGCCGCCGGATTCGGTCCTGAAACAGGGCATCAAGCACCTGCCGACGGTCGGTGACGGTCGCCAGTCGGGGACGTCGGAAAGCCCTCGATCCTGAACGCCAGCCCCGAATCGGTGGTCGGTGGCGGTCTTGCCTATCTCCAGACCGGCGATATGGTACGGCTCGATCTCAATGCGGGGACGCTGAACGCGCTGGTCTCGGATGCGGAATGGCAGGCGCGCAAGGATGCCTGGGTTGCGCCGGTGCTGGAAAACCAGACGCCGTGGGAAGAGATCTACCGCTCGACGGTGGGCCAGCTTGCCCAAGGTGGTTGCATCGAGCTTGCGACCAAATATCAACGGGTTGCAAACAAGCTGCCGCGCGATAACCACTAATCGCGCGGAACCACAGGGCAGAGGGGAGAGCATGTCCAAGACAATCCTGATCACCGGCGGCGGCAGCGGCATCGGGCGCATCACCGCGCGGCGCTTTCTGGCCGAGGGCTGGCGCGTCGGTCTGATCGGCCGCCGCAAGGATGCGCTGGAGGAGACGGCGCAGGGTCATGCCAATGCGCTGATCCTGCCTTGCGATGTCACCGATGAGGCGGCGGTCGATCAGGCCTTCGCCACGGCGGCCGCCGCATGGGGCCGGTTGGACGTGCTCTTCAACAATGCGGGGGCGGTGCTGATCTCGCAGTTGATCGACGAGATCTCGGTCGCCGAATGGAAGCGCGTGACGGATGTGAACATCACCGGCATGTTCCTGTGCGCCCGCGCCGCCTTCCGCCAGATGCGCAACCAAAGCCCGATGGGCGGGCGCATCATCAACAACGGCTCGGTCTCGGCGAGCGCGCCGCGGCCGGGCTCGGTGCCCTATACCGTGTCGAAGCATGCGGTCTCGGGCCTGACCAAGACGCTGAGCCTTGACGGGCGTCCTTTTGGCATCGCTTGCGGCCAGATCGATATCGGCAATGCGCTGACAGATATGGCGGTGGCGATGACCAAGGGCGTGCCGCAGGCCGACGGCTCGGTCAAGGTCGAGCCGGTGATGGATGCGGCGCAGGTTGCCGATACCGTCTGGTTCATGGCGACCATGCCCGAGGGCACCAATATCCAGACCGTGACCGTCATGGCGACCAATATGCCCTTCGTCGGGCGCGGGTGATGGCGGCTTTCGCGATGTCCCGCTTCGATCTGGGCGGCAAGCGCGCGCTGGTGACCGGTTCCGCACAGGGGATCGGTTTCGCGCTTGCGCAGGGGCTTGCCGCTGCGGGGCGGCGGTCGTTCTGAACGGCCGCGACCCCGCCAAGCTTGCGCTTGCGGCGGACCGCCTGCGTCAAAGCGGGTTCGATGTCGAGACGCTGCCCTTCGACGTGACCGATCACGACGCCGCCCGCGCCGCAATCGACGGTTTCGAGGCGGGCTCGGGCGCGATCGACATTCTGGTCAACAATGCCGGAATGCAGCATCGCGCGCCGTTGGAGGAGTTTTCCGCGCAGGCCTTTGACCAGCTGCTCCAGACCAATGTCGCCAGCGTTTTCCATGTCTCCCAAGCCGTCGCGCGTCATATGATTGCGCGGGGTGCGGGCAAGATCATCAATATCGCCAGCGTCATGACCAGCCTCGCACGGCCCGGCGTTGCGCCCTATACCGCGACCAAGGGCGCGGTCGGCAATCTGACCAAAGGCATGGCCGCCGATTGGGCGGGCAAGGGCCTGCAATGCAATGCCATCGCGCCGGGTTACTTCCGCACGCCGCTGAACAAGGCGCTGACCGAAAGCGCCGAGTTCAACGACTGGCTGACCCGTCGCACCCCTGCCGGTCGCTGGGGCGAAGTCGACGAATTGGCGGGGGCTTGCGTCTTCCTTGCCTCCGAGGCTTCGTCTTTCGTGAACGGCACCACCATTTACGTCGACGGTGGAATCACCGCGACTGTCTGACCGCTTTGAAAGGCCCCAATTCCATGACCAAGGTTCTCGCCATCGGGCAATATACCGACAACGACAGCGCTGCACTGACGGCAGAATTCGATGCCGTGGCGCTGGCCGGACCCGATGCGATTGCGGCCCTGCCCGAGGAGCAGCGCGCGGGCTTTACCGCTTTGGCCTATAAGGGCCATCCGCCGCTGACCGGCGCGCATATGGACCTGCTGCCCGCCTTGCGCGTGATCGCGAATTTTGGTGTGGGCTATGATGCGATCGAGGTTCCGGCGGCAACCGCGCGCGGGATTGTCGTGACCAATACGCCCGATGTGCTGAACGACGATGTGGCCGATCTCGCCGTCGCCATGCTGATCGCGCAGGCCCGCCAGATGCCGCGCGCGGAAAACTGGCTGCGCGAGGGCAATTGGCTGCACGGCAAGGACCTGCCGCTTGCCCGCAAAATGTCGGGCCGCCGCGTCGGCATTCTCGGCATGGGGCGCATCGGGCGCGAGATCGCCGACCGTCTGGCGGCCTTCAAATGCGAGATCCACTACCAGTCGCGCAGCGAAGCAGACCCCGCCGGCTGGACCTATCACGCCGATCCCGTCAGCCTTGCCCAAGCGGTCGACGATATCGTCATCGCGATTGTCGGCGGGCCGGAAACCGAGGGTTTCGTCTCGGCCGAGGTGATCGCGGCGCTTGGCGCGGACGGGGTGATCGTGAACATCTCTCGCGGTTCGGTCATCGACGAGGATGCGCTGATCCAGGCGCTGGAAAAGGGCGTGATCCGAGGCGCGGCGCTGGATGTTTTCCGCAAGGAACCCGACCTCGACCGCCGCTTCCTTGCGCTGGAGAACGCGCTTTTGCTGCCCCATGTCGGCTCGGCCACGGTCGAGACCCGCGCCGAAATGGGCGCGCTCCAGCGGCGCAATCTTGCGGCGGTTCTGTCGGGCGCGGCTGCCGTGACCCCCGTGAACAAGGTTTGACGACATGGCCCCGCAGGACGATACGCTGGCCGAAAGCATAGCCTACGAGCTTCGCCGCGAGATCCTGCGCGGGAGCTTGCCGCCGGGCGCGCCGATCAAGGAGCGCGACAATGCCGAACGTCAGGGCGTCTCGCGCACGCCCATGCGCGAGGCGATCCGCATTCTCGCCAAAGAGGGGCTGGTGCAGCTGCGGCCGCTGCGCAGTCCGGTGGTGGCCGATCCCTCGCTGGACGAAATCGTGGACCAGATTCGCGTGCTCCATACGCTCGAACTTCTGTCGGGAGAACTTGCCTGCGAAAAGGCAACCGATCAGGATCTGGTGCGGATCTCCGCGCTCAAGGACCGGATCGAGCTGATCTACGGCGAGGCCGATACGCTCGATGTCTTCGAGCTCGACATGCAGTTTCACGCGGCCATCGTCGCCGCCTCGCATAACGGCGCTTTGGCCGAGACCCACGGCGCCTATATGGCGCGGCTGTGGCGCGCGCGGTACCTTTCGGCGCGGCGCAAGAAGTCGCGTGATCGCGTGATCCGCCAGCACGAGGCCATTCTGGACGCCCTGCGCGCCCGCGATCCCGTCCGCGTCAAGGCCGAGATCGACGCCCATCTCGCCGATATGGTGCTCAATATCCGCGACCATTTCCGCGAAGTCGGCGAGATGGGCGTGCCCTCGGACGATGATGCCGCAAACCCGTAAACCGCCACACCAGCAACTTGTGAAGCCAGACCGATGAACGACACGATCCGCCTCGACCCTTCCGACAATGTCGAAACCGCGCTCCGCGCCCTCGAGGCGGGCGAAAGCGGGGCGACCACACCCATCCCGCGCGGCCACAAGCTGGCTGTGCGCGATATCGCCAAAGGCGAGGCGGTGCTGAAATATGCGCAGATCATCGGCTGGGCTTCGCAGGACATTCCGGCGGGGGCACATGTCCACACCGACAACCTCGAATTCCGCAACATCAGCCATGATTACGACTTCGGCACCAATCTGCGCGAGGTTCCCGAACCGGCCCTGCGCGACACGTTCCGCGGTTATCGCCGTGCGAACGGCAAGGTCGGCACGCGCAATTTCATCGCGATCCTGACTTCGGTGAACTGCTCGGCCACCGCCGCGCGCAAGATCGCGGCGTATTTCACCGAGGAAAAGCTGGCCGCCTATCCCAATGTCGACGGCGTGGTGGCTTTTGTCCACGGCACCGGCTGCGGCATGGCCAGCAATGGCGAGGGGTTCGAGACGCTCCAGCGCGTGATGTGGGGCTATGCGCGCAACCCCAATGTCGGCGGCGTGCTGATGGCGGGGCTGGGCTGCGAGGCCAACCAGATCGACTGGCTGATCGAGGCTTTCGGCCTGACCCCGGCCCGCTGTTCCAGACCATGAATATCCAGGATGTCGGCGGCCTGCGCAAAACCGTCGAGGCGGGTATCGCCAAGGTCGAGGCGATGCTGCCTCTCGTGAACGCTTTCGAGCGCAGCGAATGTCCGGTTTCCGAGCTGATGGTGGGTCTGCAATGCGGCGGCTCGGATGCGTGGTCGGGGATCACCGCGAACCCCGCTTTGGGCTATGCCTCGGACCTTCTGGTCCAGCAGGGCGGCACCAGCGTTCTGGCCGAAACCCCCGAGATCTACGGCGCCGAACATCTGCTGACCCGTCGCGCGATCAACGAGAAAGTCGGCACCAAACTGGTCGATCTGATCAGCTGGTGGGAGGATTACACCGCCCGCAACAACGGCAGCATGGACAACAACCCCAGCCCCGGCAACAAAAGGGCGGGCTGACGACCATCCTTGAAAAGTCGCTGGGTGCGGCGGCCAAGGGCGGCACCTCGCCGCTGACCGGCGTCTACAAATACGCCGAGCCGGTGACCGCGCGCGGCTTCGTCTTCATGGACAGCCCCGGCTATGATCCGGCCAGCGTCACCGGCCAGATCGCTTCGGGCTGCAACCTGATCGCCTTTACCACGGGGCGCGGCTCTGCCTTTGGCGCCAAACCTTCGCCCTCGATCAAGATCGCGACCAACTCCGAGATGTACGGCCGCCTGACCGAGGACATGGATGTCAACGCTGGCTCGATCCTGACCGAAGGCAAGTCCGTCGAGGATGTCGGCCGCGAGATCTATGAGTTGCTGCTGCGTGTCGCCTCGGGCGAGCAGTCGAAATCCGAGGCGCAGGGCCTTGGCGATTACGAATTCGTGCCGTGGCAAATCGGCGCGGTGATGTAATCAGCTTCAAGAAATCCGCAGGCTGACGAGGCGGGACTTCTGCCCCCATTGATGCCAGATTGACACTATTGATGAGGAGAAACATATGAAATTGCTGCGTTACGGCCCCGTGGGTCAGGAAAAGCCGGGTCTTCTGGACGCCGAGGGCAAAATCCGCGACCTCTCGGCCCATGTCGCCGATATCGCCGATGATGCGCTGACCCCCGCCGGTCTGGCCAAACTCGCCGCGCTTGATCCCGCGAGCCTGCCGGAAGTCACCGGCAATCCGCGTCTGGGCGCCTGCGTCGGCAATGTGCGCAAGTTCATCGCGATCGGGTTGAACTATGCCGACCACGCCGCCGAAAGCGGCATGGCGGTTCCTGCCGAGCCGGTCGTTTTCAACAAATGGACCAGCTGCATCGTCGGCCCGAACGATGATGTGAAGATCCCGCAGGGCTCGACCAAGACCGACTGGGAAGTCGAGCTGGGCGTTGTCATCGGCAAGGGCGGCAGCAACCTGTCCGAAGCCGAGGCGATGGATGCCGTCGCGGGCTATTGCGTCGTCAACGACGTCTCCGAGCGCGAATGGCAGCTGGAGCGCGGCGCGACCTGGGACAAGGGCAAGGGTTTCGACACCTTCGGTCCGATCGGCCCCTGGGTTGTGACCAAGGACGAGATCACCGATCCGGGCAATCTGAAAATGTGGCTCGAGGTGGACGGCAAGCGCTATCAGGACGGCTCGACCAAGACGATGGTGTTCAACGTCGCGACCTTGGTGGCCTATTGCTCCAAGCTGATGACGCTGATGCCGGGTGACGTGATCACCACCGGCACGCCTCCGGGTGTGGGCATGGGCCAGAAGCCCGCGCCTGTTTACCTGAAAGGCGGCGAGGTCATGACGCTCGGGATCGAAGGCCTGGGCGACCAGACCCAGAAGGTCACCCGCGCCTGATGAGCGAGGAAGCGCGCCTGCGCGAGCAGATCTGTCTTTTGGCGCGGTCGATGTTCGACCGCGGCCTGACGGCGGGATCGACGGGGAACATCTCGGCCCGAACGCCGGACGGGGGCTTCTGGTCTCGCCGACCGGCACCAGTTTCGGGCGGCTGGACCCCGCGCGGCTGGCGCGCTTCGACCCAAGCGGTCGCCAGATTGATGGCGACCGCCCGACCAAGGAAATGCCGCTTCACAGCGCGTTTTACGACACGCGGGCGCGGGCGGGGGCGGTGGTCCATCTCCATTCCTGTCATGCGGTCGCGCTTTCGGTTCTGCCCGATGCGGTGGCCGAAGATTTTCTGCCGCCGATCACGCCCTACGCTTTCATGCAGCTCGGGCGCGTGCGGCTGTTGCCCTATTTCCGCCCCGGCGATCCCGCGATCGGCGATGCGGTGCGCGGCCTTGCGGGCAAACGCTCGGCGGTGATGCTGGCCAATCACGGGCCGGTGGTCGCGGGCCGCGATGTCGAGGCCGCCTGCAACGCCATCGAGGAGCTCGAGGCGACCGCGCGGCTGGCGCTTTTGCTGCGCGGCCAGACGCCCAATATGCTGACGCCCGCTCAGGTCGACGAGCTGGTCAAGATCCACGACATCGCCTGGGGTGACGAATGACGACTTTTTCCGCCAATCTCGGCTTTCTCTGGGCCGATCTGCCGCTTCCCGATGCGATCCGCGCCGCCAAAGCCGCCGGTTTCGACGCGGTCGAATGCCATTGGCCCTATGACACCCCCGCCGAGCATGTCGCAGCCGCTTTGGCCGAGACCGGCCTGACCATGCTGGGCCTGAACACCCTGCGCGGCAAAGCGGGCGAGAACGGCTTGGCAGCCCTTCCCGACCGTGAGCCCGAGGCCCGTGCCGAGATCGACCGCGCTGTCGATTACGCCCGCCGCATCGGCTGCGGTTCGGTCCATGTCATGGCCGGTTTCGCCGAAGGAGATCAGGCGCATCAGACCTTTCTCGGCAATCTCGATTACGCCTGCCGCGCCGCGCGTCCGCACGGGATCACCATCCTGATCGAGCCGCTCAACCGCTATGACGCGCCCGGCTATTTCCTGAGGACCTCGGATCAGGCCGCATCAATCATTGCCGCGATCCCGCACGACAATCTGGCACTGATGTTCGATTGCTACCATCTCCAGATCATGGAGGGCGATCTGTCCCGCCGCCTTGCCGCCCATCGCGAGATCATCGGCCATGTCCAGATCGCCTCGGTCCCCGATCGCGGCACGCCCGATCACGGAGAGCTGGATTACCGCCATATCATGGCCGTGCTGCGCGATCTGGGTTGGGAGCGGCCCTTGGGGGCGGAATACAAACCCCAGCAACCGACGGATCAGACGCTGGGGTGGTTGCCGGTTCTGCGCAGCGTCTAAGCGGGGGCAATGCCGCCAAAGCGTCGGCGAAAAAGCTTTCCGCGCCGAAATTGCCGGATTTGAGGGCAAGGGCCAGCGCGCCTTGGCTATCCTCGGCATAGGTCCAAGGCACGCCCGGCGCGATTTCCTTGCCGATCATCAGCCGCGTCACGCCAAGGGCGCGCGCGACCGCGCCCGAGGTCTCGCCGCCTGCCACGACAAAGCGCGCTCGCCCCGATGCGCGGGCATCGCGGGCGATTTGGGCCAAGGCTTCCTCGACGATGTCACCGGCGCGAGCGACCCCAAGCTCGGCCTGTGCGCGGCGCACCTCGTCGGGCTCGGCACTGGCATAGATCAGGACCGCCGCATCGGGGTCTTGGGCGGCGAACCAGTCCCGCGCGGCGGCAAAGCCGTCTTTGGCCAAGGCCAGCGGATCAAGCCGGTAATTGGGCGCCAACGGCTTGTAATGCGCGACCTGCGCCCGCGTCATGGCCGAACAGCTTCCCGACAGAACGACCGCGCCCTTCGGCAGGACCGGCGGCTGGAAGCCCGTGGCGGCACCGTCCAAAGCCCCGCCTCGCGCCAGATCGCGGGCAGGGGACGCGCAAGCGCCGAGCCGCCGGTCAAAAGCGGCAGGTCGCTTGTCGCCCGCGCAATCACCTCGAGATCGGCATCCGAAACCGCATCGGTCACGACATGGCGGACGCCCTGCGCGGAAAGGTCCGCCAAGGCCTCGCGCACCGCATCCGCGCCTTTGGCCACCGTCGGCCAGTCGATCAGCCCGACCGGCGCGCCGCCAAGTTGCGGCGCAAGCAGCCGCGTCAGATCGCTGTCCTGCATCGGCGTCAGCGGGTGGTCCTTCATCGGGCTTTCCGCCAAGGGCTGGCGGCCCACGAAGAGATTGCCCATGAAGACCCGCCGCCCGTTTTCGGGGAATGCGGGGCAATAGATCGTCTGCGCGCCGCCAAGATCGGCCAAAAGCGCCTCGGCGACGGGGCCGATATTGCCGGTCGCGGTGCTGTCGAAGGTCGAGCAGTATTTCCAGTAGAACTGCCGCGCGCCCGAGGCCTGCAGCCAGTCCAGCGCCGCGCGGGTCTCGGTCACGGCGTCATCCACGGGGCTCATGCGCGATTTCAGCGCGACGACCTCGACATCGGCGATCCCGTCCGGCGCGCTTTCGGGCAGGCCGAGCCGCAACGAGACCGAGACGCCGCTCCGCGCCAAAAGTCCCGCCAGATCGGTCGCGCCGGTGAAATCATCCGCGATGCAGCCCAGTATCGTCATTCGCCCCTCCGGTCATGTCGCGGCGGAGGTTAGCTTCCGCCGCGGAATCGGCAAGCAGGTTAACGGCTTAGCTGCGACGGAAGTCGAGCAGGGTTTCCTGATGGTATTCCGTATCGGGCATCAGAAGCGCCGAGGGGAAGTCCGCATGGTTCGGCGCATCCGGCCACAGCTGCGATTCCAGCGCGATCCCCGCATTGGGCCCATAGGCGAAGCCGCCAAGCCCCGTGGCGCGCTCGTGCAGTTTCGCGCCGGCATAGGCCTGAAGACCCGGTTCGGTCGAGCGGATCTCCATCGTGATGCCCCCGCCGGAAAGCCGCGCGGCCAGCACCGGATGGGCGAGGCGGGCATCGGCGATGACGAAATTGTGGTCGAGCGTTTCGAGGACCTCGGGGTCGTCAAGCCGCACCGGATTGCGGAAATCGAAGATCGAGCCTGCCACGGGGCGGTCTCGCCGGTCGGGATCGCATCCGCATCAACGACGGTATAGCCGCGCGCCAGAATCGTCAGCTCGTGGTTGCGGATATCGCCCGAGCCGTCGAGGTTGAAATAGCTGTGCTGGGCCAGATTGCACAATGTCGGCTTGTCGGTCTTGCCCGCGAAAACCATCTGCAGGCTGGGACCCGCAAGGATGCGGTAGGTCAGCGACAGATCGAGATTGCCGGGAAAGCCCATTTCTCCGTCGGGCAGGGACAGGGTTAGGGTCACGCTGTCGGGCGTGGTCGCCGAGACGGTCCAGTTCTTGGTCGCCGTGCCTTTGGCCCCGCCATGCAGCAGGTGTTTGCCCATGAAATTGCGGTCGAGCTGCACGGTCTCGCCGTTGATCGGGGCACGGCCCTGATTGATGCGGTTGGCAAAACGTCCGGCAATCGCGCCGAAATGCTTGCCCTCGGTCAGATAGGGCTCGAATTCGGGGAAACCCAGCACCAGCGAATGGGGCACGCCGTCAAGGCGCAGATCCTGCACCCGCGCGCCGAAGCTCACGATCGAGGCGGTCAGCCCGTGGCCCGAGATCACGGTTCTGGTGACGGTTTCGCCGTCGGGCATCGTGCCGAAGGTGCTGCTGCTCATCATGCGATCCTTACGCGAGGGGCGGGAAGGCCGCGCAATCCGGCCTGATCCACGGCCCATGTTTTGCCGTTCTCGGGGTTGTTGTCGCCGTGCAGGCCGACGGCGGCGCTGGTGACCATCAGCCGGTCGAGCGCCGCGCCGGTAAAGACGGGGCAGGTCGGTTGTTTGGCGGGCAGGGCGACCGATTGGATGCGCGCGCCGGTCGGGTCGAAACAGACAATCTGCGCCGATCCCCAAAGCGCGCACCACAGGTTTCCGGCGGCGTCAATGACGGCTCCGTCGGGATGAAGGCCTTCGGCAGACAGGTCCGCGAAAACCGCAGCCTCGCCCTTGGGCCATCCCTCGGCGTCAAGCGCTTGGCTCCAGATCAGGTGCCGCGCGGTATCGGCGTAATAGGCAAGGCTGCCGTCGGGCGCGAAACAGATCGCGTTCGGGATCGAGACCTTGTCCACGATTTTGCGCAGCGTGCCGTTGAAATAGCGGTAGATCGCGCCCGCGCCCTCGCTTGCATCCAGCGCCATCGTCCCGATCCAGAACCCGCCCTGCGGATCGGCGCGCCCGTCGTTGGAACGGTTGCCCGCCACATCCGCCTCGAGCGGGAGCAGATCCTGACGCGTGCCGGTCGCGAGATCAAAGACGAACAGCGCGTTTTGCGAGGCGATCAGCAGGCGGTCATGGTCGATCCAGCCCGCAGCCGAGACGAATTCGTTGAACTGCCATGTCCGCGGCTGGTCGCCATCAAGGCTGTGGAGGCGTCGGCCGAGGATGTCGAACCAGAAGGGCTGATTGCGCTCGGGGTGCCAAAAGGCCCCTTCGCCCAAGGTGCAGATCCGTTGATCGAAAACCGAGACCGACGCCGCCATGTTGTTAGCCCTTCAATGCCGCAACCAGCGCCGCCGCGCGTGTGCCGACGGTTTCGGCGCTGTCGCCGGGTTTATAAAGCGCCGAGCCGATGCCGAAACCATCCGCACCCGCCGCGAGCCATTGCCCGAAATTGCCGGCATCCGCGCCGCCGACCGCATAGAACGGCATGTCGCGGGGCAGGACGGCGCGCAGCGCTTTGACCGTGCCCGGACCGGCCTGATCGGCGGGGAAGAGCTTGAGCCCCGTCGCCCCCGCCTTGATCGCGGCAAAGCATTCGGTGGCGGTAAAGACCCCCGGCCAGCTCTCCATGCCGAGGCGGCGGGTTTCGGCGATGACCTCGGGGTCGGCATTGGGCGAGACGATCAGCTTGCCGCCGACCGCATGGACCGCATTCACATCCGCGACTGTCAGCACCGTGCCTGCGCCGATCAGGGCCGCGTCGCCATAGGCCTCGACCATCGCGCGGATGCTGTCGAGCGGTTGCGGCGAGTTCAGCGGCACCTCGATCTTGGTGATGCCGGCCTCGATCAGGGCTTTGGCGACGGGCAGGGCTTCGGGCGGGGTGATGCCGCGAAGAATGGCGATGAGAGGCAGGCTCATTGGGCGTCCTGTAGTTGACGGTAGGCGGAGGTGAGACCGGCAAGGACAAGTGCCCCGCCATCGGTCACGGCAGGCGTGCATCCGGCAAAGCCGAGGGCACGGGCATAAAGCGCGGTCAGCGCGGGGGCGGCGATCAGGGTGACGGGGCCGCTCTCCCAGAATTCGCGCGCGGCGGCGATTTCGGCGCCGATCAGCAGCCCCGAAAGGCGGCCCGCGATCTGTGATCCGGTCGCGCCTTCGAGCAGGGCCGAGGCGCGCAATCCGAACAGGCCTCGCATCGCCAGATGGGGTCGGCGAGCACGGCTTCGGCGGCGGCGTCGAAAGCCTCGGCCGAGGGCTCGACCGCACCGATCGAGAGGCGCAGCACCGATTGCTGCGACAT
The DNA here is from genome assembly GCA_030410095.1 of Paracoccus cavernae. Taxonomy (GTDB): domain Bacteria; phylum Pseudomonadota; class Alphaproteobacteria; order Rhodobacterales; family Rhodobacteraceae; genus Paracoccus; species Paracoccus cavernae. The sequence goes on along the minus strand of JAUFRC010000001.1, from coordinate 2,486,902 downwards.
CAGCGCGAATTGCTCGCCGGTCATGAAGGTCTGGAAAGAAGTCACCGCACCGTCTTTGATGCGGACCCATTTGGAATGGGTGCCGGGCAGGCAAAGCGCGCCCTCATAGCCCGGATTTTCAGCGAGAAAGCCCGCGATCTGGGTTTCCTCGCCGCGCATGACGTCGGGCGGATTGGCTTGGGACAGGCCCGGCAGGATGCGTACCGACAGGCGCGGGTCGCGGACCTTGGGGCGGATGGCGCGATGCGGATCAAGCGGCGGGCAGGGGATGGCGCGGTAATCGGCCTCGATCCAGCCGGTGCGGGCACCGACCATGCCGCAGGCGATGATCTCGATCGCTTCGCTTTCGGGCAGCCAGTCCTCGATCAGGTTGAAGAGCGCGGGCTCGAATTCTTCGGGCGAAAGACCCGCCATGCCGCGATCCGCCGAACGGGCAGCGCGGGCACCCGTGTCGCCCATCGCCCAGACCCGCAGTCTTGTGGTGCCCCAATCGACCGCAATCCAATCGGGGCTCGTTTTTTCGTCAGTCACTATCTTACCATTCGAATGCGTCAGTTTTCCGGTGCCGGCCCAGCATCATCGCATCGGCAACATGGCGGAAGGGCGCAAGATCGACGTCGCTTTCCCCCTTGGCGATCAATTGGGCGAAGCGCGCATAGATGCGGTCGTATTCGCCGGCCAGCGCCCCTTCATCCGACAAAAGCGAGCCGCCTGCAACGATCTTGGCGCCGCCCTGCGACAGTTCCATATCGCCGTCGTCGGTGCGGATCAGCATGTCCCAGGTCTGGACGCCGGTCTCGCGGAAGTCGAAGTCGAGATCGACCGGCGCGCCCTCTTCGGTGAGCATTTTCAGCTGCGCGGCGATCGGCGTTTCGCGGTTTGCGGGAAACTCCAGCGTGCCCTCGGTGGTGTAAAGCGCAACGGGCAGGATCTCGGTCAGGACGGAATAGGCATTGATGCCGGGGTCGAAAACGCCGGTGCCGCCGGGCTGGAAGATCCAGTCCTGACCGGGATGCCAGCGCCGCACATCCTCGCGCCATGTCACGGTGATCGCGGTGACGCGGCGCGTGGACAGCCAGTCCTTCGCGCCCGGAATGCCCGGTGCGAACTGGCTGTGCCATGCGGTGAAGAGTGTGCGGCCTTGCTGGCGCGCGATCCGCTCCAGCGTCATGACCTCGCTGACTGTCGTGCCGGGGGCTTTTCCAAAAGGACGTGGCGGCCTGCCAAAAGCGCCTCTCGGGCGACGGCGAAACGGACCTGCGGCGGGGTGCAAAGCGCGACCGCGCCGACATCGGGCATCTGGCGCAGGAAGGTGCCGATATCGGTGAAAGCGGGTGTATCCTCGCGCGACGAGACGGGATCCACCGTCGCCGCCAGATGGAAGGCGGGGCTGGCGGCCAGCGCGGGGACATGCTGTTCGCGCGCGATTTTGCCCAGCCCGATGATGGCGAGGCCGGAAGTATCAGTATCGGACATGGTTTCCCCTCAGCCCTTGCTTTTGTTCGAGACGTCGAAGATCACCGCGGCGAGAAGCACGAGACCCTTGATGATCTGCTGGGTGTCGATGCCGATCCCGAGGATCGACATGCCGTTGTTCATCACACCCATGATGAAGGCGCCGACGACCGCACCGATCACGGTACCGATCCCGCCCGCCATCGAGGCGCCGCCGATAAAGACGGCCGCGATCACGTCGAGCTCGAAGCCGACGCCCGCTTTGGGTGTTGCCGCGTTCAGACGCGCGGCGACGACGACACCGGCCAGCGCCGCCAGCATCCCCATGTTCACGAAGGTGAGGAAGACCACGCGCTCGGCGTTGATGCCCGAGAGCTTGGCGGCCTTGGCGTTGCCGCCGATCGCATAGATGCGGCGGCCGATCGTCGTGCGCTCGGAGATGAAGGCATAGACTGCGACCAGAACCGCCATGACGATGAAGACGTTGGGCAGGCCGCGGAAATTGGCCATCGTCCAGGTCATCCACGACAAAGCGAGAAAGATCAGCGCGTTCTTCACCGCGAAAAAGGCGAAGGGCTCGTCGACGGTGCCGGTGGCCTCTTCGCGTTTGCGGTTGCGGATCTGCAAAAGCAGGATCGCGATGGCCGCGCCCCAGCCCAGAACCAGCGACAGCACGTTGGGTTTGCCGACGCCGAAGATATCGGGAATGAAACCCGAAGAGATCAGCTGGAAATCCGCGCCGAGCGGGCTGATGTTCTGGCCCTGCAGCAAAAGCATGGTCAGGCCGCGAAACACCAGCATCCCCGCCAAAGTCACGATGAAGGAGGGGATCTTCCAATAGGCGATCCAATAGCCCTGAAGCCCGCCGATGATCGCGCCCGCCACAAGGCTGAGCAGGATAACCAGCGGGATCGGCAGGCCCATTTTGACCACCATATAGGCGGCAAGTGCTCCGACGAAAGCCGCGACGGAGCCGACCGAAAGGTCGATATGGCCTGCGACAATCACCAGAAGCATGCCGACGGCCATGATGACGATATGGCTGTTTTGCAGGAAAAGGTTGGTCAGGTTGACCGGCCGGAACAGGATGCCGCCGGTCAGGACCTGAAACAGCGCCATGATGATGACAAGCGCGAAGAGGATGCCGTATTCGCGGATATTGCGGCGGATGAAGCCGAATGTGCTGGCGCTTTTCGGGGTGGTGTCAGACATGCGGATTCTCTGCCTTCTGTTCTGCGACGGGCGTCTGGGCGGCCGTGATTGAGGGCGTGCCGGAGGCGGTGTTGGCAGCGCCATTGCCGGCCGAGCGGATGATCATCGCCATGATCTTTTCCTGGCTGGCTTCCTCGGAGGAAGCTCGCCGACGAGACGGCCTTCGTTCATCACGAGGATGCGGTCGGTGACGCCCAGAAGCTCGGGCATTTCCGACGAGATCACGATCACCGATTTGCCGCTTTCCGCGAGATCGCGGATGATCGTGTAGATTTCGTATTTCGCGCCGACATCAATGCCGCGCGTCGGCTCGTCGAGGATCAGGATCTCGGGATTGGTGAACAGCCATTTCGACAGCACGACCTTTTGCTGGTTGCCGCCCGAAAGGTTCACGGTTTCCTGCTCGATCGAGGAAGAGCGGATGTTCAGCCTCTTGCGGAAATCGCGGCCGATATCGCCTTCCTGATGGCGGTCGATCACGCTGCGTTTGGCAATGCCGTCGAGATTGGCGAGCGGGATGTTGCGCCGGATCGTGTCGATCAGCACGAGGCCGAGCGATTTGCGGTCCTCGGTAACATAGGCCAGACCGGCCTCGATCGCCTTGGGCACGGTCGAGAGATCGCGGCGCTCGCCGTGGATCGTGACCTCGCCCGAGCGGAATTTGCCCATCGAGCGGCCGAAGAGGCTCATGGCAAGCTCGGTCCGGCCCGCGCCCATCAGGCCCGCAATCCCCAGAACCTCGCCCTGACGAAGCTCGAAATTCGCGCCTTTGACCAGCAGGCGCTGGCTGTTGACGGGATCTTCGATGGTCCAGTCGCGCACGGTCATGACCGTGCCGCCGATTTTGGGATCGCGCGGCGGGTAGCGGTCGTCCATCGAACGCCCGACCATATCCTTGATGATCTGCTCTTCGCTGACCAGCCGGTCGTGGTGGGCGACGGTCGCGCCGTCGCGCAGGACGGTGATGCTGTCGGCAACCTGCGAGATCTCGTTGAGTTTGTGCGAGATCAGGATCGCGGTCATGCCGTCTTCGCGGAAACCGGCGAGCAGCTCCAAAAGCGCGGCGCTGTCGTTCTCGTTGAGCGAGGAGGTCGGCTCGTCGAGGATCAGAAGCTCGACCTTCTTCGACAAGGCTTTGGCGATTTCGATCAGCTGCTGCTTGCCCATGCCCAGCTCGCCCACCTTTGTGGCGGGGTTCTCGTTGAGCCCGACCTTGGCCAGAAGCTCGACGGTGCGGCGGTTGGTCTCGCGGCGGTCGATGACGCCGTTTTCGCGATCTCGTTGCCCAGAAAGATATTCTCGGCGATCGACATCTGGGGCACCAGGGCAAGCTCCTGATGGATGATGACGATGCCCTGCGCTTCGCTGTCGGGGATGCCGCGGAAGGCCATGGGTTTGCCGTGGTAAAGGATCTCGCCCTCGTAGCTGCCGTGGGGATAGACCCCCGACAGAACCTTCATCAGGGTGGATTTGCCTGCGCCGTTTTCGCCGACCAAAGCGCGGATTTCGCCGCGGCGGACCGAAAGATTGACGTTGTTCAGGGCTTTGACACCGGGGAATTCCTTGGTGATCCCCCGCATTTCAAGGATGCTGTCCATCGCTTGCCTCATGCTGTCGCCGGGGCAGGGCCATGCCCCGCCCCGGCCTGATTGGGTTCGCGATTATTTCAGCTGGTCTTCGGTGTAATAGCCCGATTTCACCAGAACATCCTCGATATTGGCGGCGGTGACCGGAACCGGCTGGAGCAGGTAGGACGGCACGACTTTGACACCGTTGTTGTAGGTGGTGGTGTCGTTGACCTCGGGCTCTTTGCCTTCGAGCATGGCGTTGACCATGCCGACGGTGACTTTCGCCAGCTCGCGGGTGTCCTTGAAGACGGTCGAATACTGCTCGCCGCCGCGGATCGATTTCACCGAGGGGATCTCGGCGTCCTGACCGGTCACGACCGGCATTTTCAGATCGCCCGAACCATAGGCCAGACCCTTGAGCGAGGAGATGATCCCGATCGAGAGCCCGTCATAGGGCGAGCACGCCGTTGACCTGCTTGTCGGTGTAATTGGCCGACAGAAGGTTATCCATGCGCGCCTGTGCGGTCGCCGGATCCCAGCGCAGCGTGCCGACCTTGTCCATGCCCATCTGGCCCGAGGGGATCACGATCGAGCCGTCGTCGATCAGCGGCTGGATCACCGACATCGCGCCGTCATAGAAGAAATAGGCGTTGTTGTCGTCCGGCGAGCCGCCGAAGAGCTCGACATTCCACGGCTTCACATCGGGGAAATTGGCCTTGAGGCCGTCAACCAGCGTGGTGGCCTGCTCGACGCCGACCTTGAAGTTGTCGAAGGTCGCGTAATAGTCGATATCGGGCGTGTCGCGGATCAGGCGGTCATAGGCGATGACCTTGATGTCGGCGGCTTTGGCATTGGCGAGCGCGCTCGACAGGGTGGTGCCGTCGATGGCCGCGATCACCAGAACGTTCACGCCCTTGGTGATCATGTTTTCGATCTGGGCCAGCTGGTTCGGGATATCGTCATCGGCATATTGCAGATCGGTCTGATAGCCGGCGTCCTGGAACTGCTTGACCATGTTGTTGCCGTCGTCGATCCAGCGCGCCGAGCTTTTCGTCGGCATCGAGATCCCGACAAGACCGTCGGCCGATGCAATGCCGGGCAGCGCGAAAGTCGCGACCGAGGCCAAGGCAATGGCGATTTTCTTGAAGCTTTTCATGTGTTCTCCCTGTCGATACACAAGCAGAGGATCCGGTGCCGCAGGCTTTTTGCCCGCCCGACCCGTTCCTCTGTCCTCCCCTTGTTGCAGACGCTTGCGCGTTGCCGGCGGACTGTGCCGCACAGGCGAAAGCTAGACAGGTTGCAACATAACCGTCAATTGTCGTTTTCTCAAAATGGTATGCCATTTTTGATAGAAGACGGAAATTCTATGGCCGAAAGGGATTTTGGACGGATATTCCGGAGGCAGAAACCGTTAGCGTTAGCACCCGCAACCAACTGGCAAAGCTAACGATTTTTTCGCAAAATTCCGGAAAAATCATGCTTCACCAAGGGATTCCGCCGTCGCAGGGTGGGCAGGGTCGGGCGTGAAACAACCGTTTCGGACAGCCCGTTTCGGCCGGTTTGGCGTCTTGCCGCAGCGTCCAGCGACCTCGGGCGCTCCGGCCGGACCAAGCTCTGATTTCGCGACCCCGCCGGAGCTTTTCGGGCGCGTCGCGTCGCCGGTCAAAGGTCTTTGCGCACATCCTCCCATTCGGGATGGCGCGCGAACTGGGCTTGGACATAGGTGCAAAGCGGCAAAATCCGGATCGATTCGTTGTGCGCATCCGAGACGAGTTGATGCACCATCGCCTCGGCGACGCCCTGGCCGCGCATCGTTTCGGGGACGAAAGTATGGTTGGCGGCGATGAGCGAGGGCCGATGTCGAGCCAGGTCAGCTCTGCGGCCTCCTGATGACCGGGGAGGGTGACGAAATAGCGGCCCCCTTCGTCGTTCTTTTCCCGCTGCACTTTGAACTCGACCATGGCCAACCCTTTCCTGTGACAATGGTTAACGCCGAAAGCCGCGTTTTGGTGCCAAGGTGCCTGCGGCAAGGCGCAAAGCAAAAGGCCCGGAGCGCATCCGGGCCTTTCGATCTGTCGGGTCGGGGCGGGCCGCGATCAGGCGCGCTCGGAATATTCGAAGAGCTCGGTATTCACGACGATCTTTTCGTCGACGCTGACGAAAGGCGGGATCATGACGCGTACGCCGTTGTCGAGAATGGCCGGTTTGAAGCTTTTCGCGGCGGTCTGGCCGTTCAGGACCGGCTCGGTCTCGGCGACGGTGCAGATCACTTTTTGCGGGATGCGGACCAGAAGGGCCTCGTCGCCGTAATACTGGATCGTCGCGGTCATGCCGTCCTGCAGGAAGGGGCGGCGGTCGCCAAGAAGGTCGGCGTCCAGCTCCATCTGCTCGAAGGTCTCGTTGTCCATGAACACCAGTTTCCCGTCGGTTTCGTACAGGAATTGCTGGTCCTTGGTCTCGAGCGTGACGTTCTCGACCTTGTCTTCCGAGCGGAAACGCTCGTTCAGCTTGCGGCCGTCGCGCAGGTTCTTCAGCTCGACCTGGGCGAAAGCGCCGCCTTTGCCCGGTTTGACGTGGTTCACTTTGACGGCAGCCCAAAGCCCGCCGTCATGTTCGAGGACCGCGCCGGGCTTGATTTCATTGCCGTTGATTTTGGGCATGGTGTAAGGCCTTGATGATATTTAATGATTTTGGCCGGTTCAAAGGTTGAACCCGGATTGCGCGAAGCTATATCTATTATGGTTAATTCTGGCAACCGAAACGCGTTTCGGGCGTTGTCAAGCGCGGGAATGGTTAAAAGACTGTCATAAAACTCTTGTGATAGCCCCATATTGCTTAACTTTGGCTCGGGTTGCGCGGGCTGCATGGCGGTCATGCGGCGGCGGGCGTACCGAATCAGCTCCACAAGGGCTATGCCCCGACTACCGCCTGAAAGGCTTTGATAAATACGGGGCAATTTATGCCCGCATCCGGCGCATGGCCGCCGGCAATGAACAGGATGAAAAAATGCGCGACTTCGTTGATGGTTCGGCTTTCAATTTCGAACAAGGGCAGCGTGCCCGCAAACTGTTTGCCGCCGTGGTGCTGGCAGCTTTGGATGATGCGATCGCCGACGACAAGAAATACGGCAATGGTCCTGACCAGATCGCCCGCTGGGCGCGTTCGCGCGACGGCCGCGAGGTCCTGTCCTGCGCGGGGATCGACCCCAACGAGCGCGTGGTGAAGGGCCTGATGGAATTTGTGGCGAAAGGTGTGCGCACCTCTGTCGCGCTGTCGCGCGAGGAAAGCGAGCGTCGCCACGCAGCTGAAGAGGCCGAGGCCGCATAAGCGACCGCGATCAATGGCGTTGCCGGGCCGTCCTTCGGGGCGGCCTTTTTTGTTGTGTTATCGACGCCTTACTGGAAAAGCCGCAGCACGAGCGGCGCGACGATCGCGGTCAGCACAGCGTTCAGTCCCATGCCCATACCGGCGAATGCGCCTGCGGTCTCGTTGACCTGAAGCGCGCGGGCGGTGCCGATCCCGTGGGCGGCAACGCCGACCGAAAAGCCGCGCGCGCGCCAGTCGCGGATGCGCAGCAGGTTCAAAAGCGGCGTCACCACGATCGCCCCGATGATCCCCGTGAGAATGACCAGAACCGCCGTGATCGTGGGCTCGCCGCCGAGGCTCTCCGAGATCCCGATCGCGACCGGAGCCGTCGTCGATTTCGGCGCGAGCGAGGCCATCATCACCGGCCCGAGATCGAAGAATTTCGCCAGCGCCAGCACCGAAACGATGGCCGTCAGCGATCCGGCGAGCAGCGCCGCAACCAGAGGCAGGACCGCATGTTTGAGCCGGTCGAGGTTGTCGTAAAGCGGCAGTCCAAGGCAGACCGTCGCCGGCCCGAGCATGAAATGGACGAATTGCGCGCCCTCGAAATAGGTTTTGTAGTCGGTCTTCGTCGCGCCAAGCAGCAAGGCGAGGATGGTGACCGCGATCAGAACCGGGTTCGCGACGCTGCGTCGTCCCGATTTGCGGAAGACGAAATCGCCGGTCGCATAGGCAAAAAGCGTCGCGCAGAGCCACAGCAGCGGCTCTTGCGAGAGATAGGTCCAGATTTGAGCGGCGTTGTTCATGCCCCGTCCCCTCCGGTATCGATCTGGTCGACCTCGGACTGGCCGGTCAGCTTGGCGACGCCGACAAAGGCCAGAGCCCCCACCGCGATAGCGAGCACCGTCGAGACGACGAGCGCCACCGAAATCCCCAAAGCGTTTTCGCGAAACTGCGCGAGATGGGTGATGATGCCGACGCCTGCGGGCACGAAAAACAGCGAAAGCTGGCTCAACAAGCCATTCGCGGCCGTGCGCAGGAAAGTGATCAGCTGCGGGCGAATGATCCCCGACAGCACCAGAAGCATCAGGCCGATCACCGGCCCCGGCAAAGGCAGCCCCAACCCGCGCGAGATTGTCTCGCCGATGAGCTGGAAACAAAGAATGGTCGCGAGCGCAAGTATCATGGTGCCATCCTAGCAGTCGGTCCGGACCGAGTTTATCCCTCAAATGTTGTGGAAACCTTAATACACTTCCCCCAGATTTAGCGCTATTGGTTGACGTGCCTGCGGGGGTGAAAGATTATCCGCCGATCATAACCTGATTCTATGGATAAGTTTTTGCGCTTCGACCGGCTGCGTCTCAATGGGTTCAAAAGTTTCGTGGACCCGACCGATCTGGTCATCCGCGAAGGTCTGACCGGTGTGGTCGGGCCGAATGGCTGTGGAAAATCCAACCTGCTCGAGGCCCTGCGCTGGGTCATGGGCGAAAACCGCCCGACCGCGATGCGCGGCGACGGGATGGAGGATGTGATTTTCGCGGGCACCACCCGCCGCGGAGCGCGCGCCCATGCCGAAGTCACGCTGACCATCGACAATAGCGACCACCTCGCGCCGGCGGCGCTCAACGAGGCGTCGACGCTCGATATTTCGCGCCGCATTACCCGCGATGCCGGCTCCGCCTACCGTATCAACGGCAAGGAAGTGCGGGCGCGCGATGTGCAGATGCTGTTCGCGGATGCCTCGACCGGCGCGCATTCGCCTGCGCTGGTGCGTCAGGGCCAGATTGCCGAGCTGATCAATGCCAAGCCGAAGGCTCGCCGCCGCATTCTCGAAGAAGCTGCCGGGATTTCAGGGCTTTACCAGCGCCGTCACGAGGCGGAGCTCAAGCTCAACGGCGCCGAGGCCAATCTGACGCGCGTGGACGATACGCTTGACCAGCTGACCTCGCAGGCGGCCTCTTTGGCGCGTCAGGCGCGTGCTGCCGCGAAATATCGCGAGATCGGCGCGGCTTTGCGCGTGGCCGAAGGCGTGCTGCTTTACCGGCGCTGGTCCGAGGCCGATGCCGCCCGCGCCAGTGCGGCGGGTGCCTTGCAGGAGGCGATCAAAGCGGCCTCTTTGGCGGAAACCGTCGCCCGTATCGCGATTGAAAACCGAGAGACCGCCGAAGCTGCTTTGCCGCCCCTGCGCGAAGAAGAGCAGATCGCGACCGCGATCCTGTCCCGCGCGACGGTCGAGCGCGAGGCCCTCGACGAAGCGGAAAACCGCGCCCGTCAGGCGATCGACACGCTGCTGTCGCGCATCGCCCAGCTTGAGCATGACCTCGAACGCGAAGGCGCGCTCAACCGCGATGCGGGCGAGGTGGTCGAGCGTCTGGTCTGGGAGCGCACCGAGATCGGCAAGGCGGCCGAAGGCCATGACGAGCGTCTCGAGGCGGCGGCGGATACCGCTTCGCAAGCCACCGAGGCCCTGCGCGAGGTCGAGGCGAGCCTTGCCGAATTGACCGACAGATCCGCGCGCCTTGCGGCGCGCTACCAATCGGCGGAACGTCTCGCCGCCGATCTGCGCGCCATGCTGGAACGTGCCGAGAAGGCGGCGACCGCCGCCGCCGAGGCGGTCGAACGCGCCGCTGCTTCCGGTCAGGAGGCCGAGGCCGCTTTGGCTGTGGCCGAAGAAGGTCAGGCGCAAGCGCGCGACGGGGCGGAGGCTGCCGAAGAGGCGTTGATCGACGCCGAGGCTGCCCGCGCCGAACTGGAAATCCGCGAAAGCGCCGCGCGCGCCCTTCGGGCCGAGGCCGAGGGCGAGTCTTCGGCGCTCGCCTCCGAAATGGCGGCGCTGCGCCGTTTGGTCGAACGCGGCGAGACCGGCGGCAAGGCGATCCTTGATGCGGTGCGCGTGGCCAAAGGCTTCGAAGCCGCTTTCGGCGCGGCTTTGGGCGATGATTTGAACGCGGGTCTGGCCGAGGATGGTCGATCGGGCTGGTATCTTCTGACCGGCTACGGTGCGGATGATGCGCTGCCGCAAGGCGCGTCGCCGCTCGCGCCCCATGTCGAGGGCCCCGAGGCTTTGGCGCGGCGGCTCTCGCAGGTCGGTCTGGTGGCCGATGCGCAAACCGGCGCGGCTTTGCAGCCCGCTCTGCGCCCCGGCCAGCGGCTGGTCACGCGCGAGGGCGATCTTTTCCGTTGGGACGGAATGCGGGTCAATGCGGGCGATGCCTCTTCGGCGGCGGCGCTGCATCTGCAAAAGGTCAACCAGCTCTCCGAAGTCTCCGAACAGGCCGAAGCCGCGCGCGAACGGGCCTCGGTTGCCGCCGAAAGCCATGCCGAGGCGCGCGCCGAACTCGATACCGCGACCAACGCCGAAAAGCGTGCGCGTGAATCGCGCCGCGAGGCCGAACGTGCCCTGTCCGAGGCCGTGCGTGCCGCGACCCGCGCCGAATCCGAGCTGGCTTTGGCCAACAGCCGCGCCGATCCGCGCGCGCCGAACTTGCCCGCCACCGCGCTGATGCGGGTGACGCGGGCTCGCGTCTGGCGCAGGCGGAGCGGACATTGGCCGAGCTGCCCGACCGCGCGGCAGCAGCCGATGCGCTCGATTACGCCCGCACCGGCGTCGAGGCCGCGCGCATTGCCACCATGTCGCGCCGCTCCGCGCTGGAGGAAATCCGCCGCGACGGGTTGGCGCGCACCAAGCGCTTGCAGGAAATCACCAAAGAGGAATCGGGTTGGCGCCTGCGGCTCGAGCAGGCCGATGCCCGCGCCCGCGAACTGGCCGAACGTCGGGACGCCACGATGGAGGATCTCGAGGAGGCGCGCGCCCAGCCCGAGCTTCTCGCCGAGCGTCGCGTGATCCTGACCGAAGCCGAGGCTGCGGCCCGCGACCGTCTGGATCGCGCCCGCGCCGTTCTGACCGAAGCCGATGCCGATCTGCGCGCCAAAAGCGATGCCGAACGCGACAGCGCCCGCGCCGCATCCGATGCGCGCGAGCTCCGCGCCACCCGCGAGGCCCGCTCGGAGGCCGCCCGCGAAGGCGAGGAGGCAGCCCGCGCGCGCATCCTCGAAGAGACGGAAGGGTCGCCCGAGGCCCTGCTGGAAACGCTGGATCTCGATCCCGCCGTCATGGCCGATGCGGCCAAGCTTGAAGCCGAAATCGCGCGTTTGCGTCAGGCCCGCGATTCGCTTGGCGCGGTCAACCTGCGCGCCGATGACGACAAGCAGGCGCTGGAAACCGAACGCGACCGTTTGGCGGGCGAAAAGAACGATCTGACCGAGGCGATCCGCAAGCTGCGCGCCGGTATCGGCAGCCTCAACCGCGAGGGCGAGAGCGCCTCTTGTCGGCTTTCGATACGGTCAACGCCAATTTCGTGACGCTTTTCACCCATCTTTTCGGTGGCGGAGAGGCGCGACTGGTTCTGGTCGAATCCGATGATCCGCTGGATGCCGGACTGGAGATCATGTGCCAGCCGCCGGGCAAGAAGCTGTCGACGCTCAGCCTTCTGTCGGGCGGCGAGCAGACGCTGACGGCAATGGCGCTGATCTTCGCGGTGTTTTTGGCCAATCCGGCCCCGATTTGCGTGCTCGACGAGGTTGACGCTCCGCTTGACGACGCGAACGTCACGCGGTTCTGCGATCTCATGGACGAGATGACGCGCCGGACGAGTACGCGGTTCCTGGTCATCACCCACCATGCCGTCACCATGGCGCGGATGGACCGGCTGTTCGGCGTCACCATGGTCGAGCAGGGCGTGAGCCAGCTGGTGAGCGTCGATCTCAAACGCGCCGAGGCTCTGGTCGCGTAAAGCGGCGGGCGGCCGGTGGCTGCCTGTCGCGGCCGGTGCGCCGCGGCACAATCGCGCCACTAGACCCCTTGCGCTGGGGCGGGCTGGCGGCGACAATCCCGTGAAATCTTTATCTGAGCCGAGGGACAGGCATGAGCATCGACAGCAAACTCGCAGAATTGGGCATCACGCTTCCGGCAGCGCCGGCACCTGCGGCGAATTATGTGCCCTATGTGCAGACCGGCAACCTGCTGTTCGTGTCGGGCCAGATCAGCTCGGGTCCGGGCGGTCTGATCACCGGCCGTCTGGGCGCGGATATGGCTGCCGAAGCCGGTGCTGAAGCCGCGCGGGCCTGCGGTCTGGCGCTTCTGGCGCAGGCGCGTGCGGCGCTGGGTTCGCTCGACCGCATCACCCGCGTCGTCAAGCTGAACGGCTTTGTGAACTCGACGCCGGAATTCACCGACCAGCCCGAAGTCATCAACGGCTGCTCGGATCTCATGGTCGAAGTCTTTGGCGACAAGGGCCGCCACGCCCGCGCAGCCGTCTCGGCCCCGCGCTGCCGCGCGGCGTTGCTGTTGAAATCGAAGCGATTTTCGAGGTTGCATGATGGCTGCATTGCCCGCTGACTTCCTGACCATGCCGATCGCCCATCGCGGTTTGCATGGGCCGGGCGTGCCGGAGAACAGCCTCGCCGCTTTCCGTGCCGCGATCGAGGCGGGCTATGCCATCGAATGTGATATCCAGCGGTGCGTCGATGGCGCGCCGGTGGTTTTCCACGATTACGACCTGAGCCGGATGGCCGGCGACGAATCCTTTGTCGCCGATCTGACGCTCGAGGATCTGGCGGATTTCCGTCTGCTCAAGACCAACGAGGGCATCCCGACCCTGGGCGAAATGCTGCGCCTTGTCGCGGGGCAGGTGCCTTTGCTCATCGAGATCAAGGATCAGGACGGGCGTCTGGGCAGCAATATCGGCGATCTGCAAAAGCGCGTCGCCGACGAGCTCAAGACCTATGACGGGCCGGTGGCCGTCATGTCCTTCAACCCCGAAACCGTCGCGGCCTTCCATGCGGAGGCCCCGAGATCGCGGTCGGGCTGACGACCTGCGCCTATGACGGGGAAGAATGGCCGATGCTGGATGCGGCAGAGCGCGCGCATCTGGGCGCGATTGCCGATTACGAGCGCACCGGCTCGGGCTTCATCTCGCATGACCATGTCGACCTCGCCAATCCGGCGGTGGGCAAGCTCAAAGCGGCGGGCGTGCCGGTCCTGTGCTGGACCATCCGCAACGAGACCGAAGAGGGCGCGGCCCGTCAGGTCGCCGACAACATCACCTTCGAGGATTACCGCGCCGCGAAGTAACCCCGCGCGGGTTGTGTATGCGCGGGATGGTTGGGGCGGGCGGTTCGGCCGCCTTGCCGCGCCAACCCTCAACCGCCCCTTGTGCTTGCGCGAATTCGGCCTAGCTTGCCTGATATGAGCGAATTGACTGTTTCCGTCCTCTCAGCGATTTCCGGTATTTCCGCGGCCGAATGGGACGGCTGCGGCGATGGCGGCAATCCTTTGTCACCCACCGCTTTCTGGCCGCGCTCGAGGATTCGGGTTCGGTCGGCGAGGCTAACGGCTGGTTCCCGAGCCATCTGGTTGCGCGGCTCGACGGCGTTGTTGTCGGGGTAGCACCTTGTTATCTAAAGAATAACTCTCAGGGCGAATATATCTTCGATCACGGATGGGCCGAAGCCTATATGCGTGCGGGCGGGGATTATTACCCCAAGATGCAATGCGCCGTGCCCTTTACGCCGGTCACCGGCCCTCGTCTGCTCGCGCGCGATCCGCAGGTGCAGGCCGCGCTTTTGCAGGCCATGGCCGAGGTTGCGGGCCGCTCGGGCATGTCGAGCGCCCATGTCACCTTCTGCACCGAGGCCGAGGCGGCACTTGGCGAAAAGGTGGGCTTCTTGCCCCGCGTGACCCAGCAATATCACTGGCTCAACCACGGCTACGGCTCTTTCGAGGATTTTCTGGGCGAACTGTCCTCGCGCAAACGCAAGGCCATCCGCAAGGAGCGCGAGCGGGCGCAGGCTTTCGGCGGCGAGATCCGGCTTCTGACCGGCGAGGATCTGCGCCCCGAACATTGGGATGCCTTCTGGTCTTTTTATCAGGACACCGGCTCGCGCAAATGGGGCAGGCCCTATCTGACGCGGGCGTTTTTCGACCGGCTTCAAGAGACGATGCGCGACGACTGCTTGCTGGTTCTGGCCGAAATCGACGGCGAACCCATTGCGGGCGCGCTGAATTTTCTGGGCGGCGATACGATCTACGGGCGCTATTGGGGTTGCCTCGAGGATCACCGCTTCCTCCATTTCGAGCTGTGCTACCATCAGGCGATCAATTGGGCGATCGACCATGATCTCGCCCGCGTCGAGGCGGGTGCGCAGGGCGAGCACAAGCTTGCGCGCGGCTATCTTCCGGTCGAGACCCATTCACTCCACTGGATCGCCGACCCCGGTTTCCGAAATGCGGTCGCCGATTATCTGCGTCGCGAACGCGATGCGGTCGAAAACGATATCGAGATCCTGACCGAACTCGGCCCCTTCCGGCGCGGCGAGGTCACGGGGCATTAGGCCGGACGGCCAGGAGGCGGCGCATCTACTGGCGCTTGAAGCTGCGGAAGGCCGCAGAGGCCGCCCAGCCCGCGCCGACCGCGATCAGGAGCGACATCATCCCGTAAAGCAGCGGCTGTTCGAGCGAGAGACGATAGAGCCAACGCTCCAGCCCGACCTTCTGGACGATGATCGGCGCGCGATAGGTGTCGATCACCACGCCGTTGCGCAGCAGGAAGATGCGGGTCGAATAGGTGCCTTCGACGATGCTCGAGGGCAGTCGGACATCGGCACGAAACAGGGTTTGCTCGACCAGCCGCACCGCATGTTCGTCGAGGCGGTACTGGTCGCTTTCCTGCCGCAGCCGCACGAAGGCCTCGGTGAAGGGGACGGTATTCTCGACCGTGACCGGCCCTGCGAAAGCGCGGATCGCCTGCGGGATCGAGATGCGGTGGCTCGCATCCTGTTCGGGCAGAAGAATGCGGTCGAGCGGGCCCGTGGTCGCGATGACGTAAAAATCCGGTGCCGAGCCGATGCGCAGGCTTTCGGTGTTCATCCAGACGCCGAGATTGCGCTCTTTCTTGCGGATGGTGACCGATTGCGGCGGTCCCTCGACGGTGACGATCACATCGAGCGGCGGCCCGGGCGGGATTGCGCTTTCGCGTTTGATCGCGCCGTAGATGATGATCTCGGAGCCGTCGAAATTTGTCGTGATATCGACGTCGTTATGCGAAAGCCCCGCCACGACCTGTTCGGCCGGAACATGGGGAAAGTCGCGACTCCGCGCGGCGGGCTTTGGGGTCGCCGAAATTGGGATAGGTCGTATCCTGCGCCGTCGCGGCCCATGCGGTCGCGCAAAGCGCCAGAGCGGCCCAGAATCCGCCCCTCATCCGATCAGCCCCGGCGTGATCGAGTAAAGCTCTTCGGGGCGCAGAAAGAGATCGAGCGCCAGCCGCCCGCAGACCGCAAGCACCAAAAGCGCCATGAGGATGCGCAGCTGCTCGGCCCTGAGTTTCGCTCCGAGATTGGCGCCGATCTGTGCGCCGATCACCCCGCCCACGATCAGCAGGATCGCCAGCATGACATCGACGGTATTCGAGAAAACCGCATGCATCAGCGTAGTGTAGGCGGACAGGAAGGTGATCTGGAAAAGCGAGGTCCCGATCACGACTTTCGTCGGCATTCCAAGCAGATAGATCATGGCGGGCACCATGATGAAGCCGCCGCCGACCCCATGATCGCGCCCAGAACCCCGACTGCGGCCCCGACCATCAGGGGCGGCCAGATGCTGATGTACAGCCCCGAGGCGCGGAATTTCACCTTCCACGGCCAGCGGTGGACCCAGACATGCTGGTTGCGGCGCGCGGGTTTGATCGGTCCGGCCTTGGCGCGGCGCAGCGCTCCGAGGCTTTCCTTGAACATCATCGTCCCGATCAGCCCGAGAAAGACGACGTAGCAAAGCTGCACCACCAGATCGACCTGCCCGAGTCTTTCGAGCATGTTGAAGATGATGACCCCCACGGACGATCCGACAAGCCCGCCTGCAAGTAGCACCCAGCCCATGCGGAAATCGACGGTCTTGCGTTTGAGGTGGGCGAGCACGCCGGAAAAGGACGAGGCCACCACCTGATTGGCGCCGGTCGCCACCGCAATCGCGGGGGATGCCGATGAAAAACAGCAGGGGCGTGATCAGGAAACCTCCGCCGACGCCGAACAGCCCGCTCATGACGCCCACGACGCCCCCAGACCGATCAGGGTCAGCGCGTTGACCACGACCTCTGCGATGGGAAGATAGATCTGCATTTCGGTTCCGCAACAAAGGCCTGCGGCAATAGTGCCTGCGCGGCTCGGTAAGGTCAAATGAACAGGGCGGCATCTTTGTCAATTGGTGCTGGCCTTATCGGCTGCTTGTCGCCGACTCTCGTGACGGTTAATTGTATTGCCAAGCGGCGCAAAGCAGGAAGCGGGACAGAAGATGCGGATTCTCATCACCAATGACGACGGGATCAACGCCCCGGGCCTCGAGGCTTTGACCGAGATCGCTCAGGAGATCGCCGGGCCCTCTGGCGAGGTCTGGACCGTCGCCCCGCTTTCGAGCAATCGGGCGTTGCCCATTGCATCAGCTATACCCACCCCACGATGATCGCGAAGCTCGGCGAGCGCCGCTATGCCGCCGAAGGCAGCCCCGCCGATTGCGTTCTGGCCGCGATCTCGGACGTGATGAAGGATTGTCCGCCCGATCTGGTGCTCTCGGGCGTGAACCGCGGCAACAACTCCGGCGAGAACGCGATGTACTCCGGCACGATCGGCGGCGCGATGGAGGCGGCGCTCCAGAACCTGCCCGCGATCGCCTTGTCGCAATATCTGGGCGCGGGCACGGCCGGTCTGGCCGACCCCTTCGAGGCGGCGCGCAAACATGCCCCCGCATCATCCGCCAGCTTCTCGATCACGGAGATTGGCAATCGGATGTCGATTTCCGCCTGTTCTACAACGTGAACTTCCCCGCCTGTCCGGCCGCCGAGGTCAAAGGCACACGCGCCGCGCCGCAAGGCCGCCGCCGGGGCACCCGCTTCGAGGTCGAACCCTATATTTCGCCCACCGGACGGCGTTTTCTGTGGGTGGTCGGAGGGTCGCAAAATGTTGACGCGACGCCGGGCAGTGATGTTGATTTGAACATGGCGGGCTATATTTCGGTGACGCCGATGCGGCCGGATCTGACCTGCTACGACAGCCTGTCGCAATTGCGCGGAGTATTTGACCAGGGATGAGTGACCCCGATGACATCCCGGAACGCAAGATGCGCTTCCTCTTCCAGCTCCGCTCGCGCGGGGTGACGGATCCGCGTGTGCTCGAGGCGATGGAGCGGATCGACCGCGGCCCCTTCGTGCGCGGCCATTTCGAGGATCGCGCCTACGAGGATACGCCGCTGCCGATCCCTTGCGGCCAGACGATCAGCCAGCCCTCGGTTGTCGGGCTGATGACGCAGGCGCTCGAGGTCGGTCCGCGCGACAAGGTGCTCGAGGTCGGGACGGGATCGGGCTATCAGGCCGCGATCCTCGCGCTGCTGTGCCGGCGGGTCTATACCGTCGACCGCCACCGCAGGCTGGTGGTCGAGGCCGAAGAGATCTTCCAGCAATTCGGGCTGACGAATATCACCACCCGCGTGGCCGACGGCTCTTTCGGGTTGCCGGAACAGGCGCCCTTCGACCGCATTATTGTGACCGCCGCGGCCGAAGATCCGCCTGGCCCGCTCTTGGCGCAGTTGAAGATCGGCGGTATCATGGTGGTTCCGGTCGGCCAGTCCGATGCGGTGCAGACGCTGATCCGCGTGCGCCGCTCCGAGACGGGTTTCGACTATGACGAATTGCGGCAGGTGCGTTTCGTGCCGCTGGTCGAGGGGTTGGGACAGACATGACCCCCGACGCAAGCCGAGGCAAATAAGGACGGGCAAATGACGGGTTTCAGACTTTCCGCAGCGGGCGCATTGACCCTGTTGGCCTTGGCGTCATGCGGGCCGAATGGCGAATATACCGGCTTCGATCTCCGGAATTTCGATCCCGATCTGCGGACCGGCGGGCTGAAGACCAGCGATGCCGCCGCTGCCGCGCAACCGCGGCCGCAACCCGACCAGCGCGGCGTGATTTCTTATCCCGGCTATCAGGTCGCGGTTGCCCGCCAGGGCGATACGATCGCCTCGATCGCTTCGCGGTTGGGGCTGAATGCGGGGCAGGTCGCACAATATAACGCGCTTGACGCGAGCAGTGTGCTGAATGCCGGTGCGGTTGTGGCGCTGCCGACCCGCGTGGCGGGAGCCGCGCCGGCAATGGTGACGGTGCCGGTTTCCTCGACCGGTCAGGTCAGCGATCCCTTTGCCGGCCAAGGCGTGCGCAAGCCCAATGTGCCGACGCAAGAGGCGGCAGTCACCTCGAAAACCCTGTCGGGCAGCACCGCGAAAACCGTGCAGCAACCGGCGCCGCAGCCCAAACAGCATGTGGTTGTTTCGGGCGAAACCGGTTGGTCGATTGCCCGCAAATACGGCGTGACGGTCAATGATCTGGCAAGCTGGAACGGCTTGACCCCCGATATGGCGGTGCGTCCGGGCCAACGTCTGCTGATACCGGTGGCGGGTCAGGCTCCGGCGAAAACCGCAGAGGTGGTGAATGCGCCGGGGACCGCGAGCCCGACGCCGCGCCCGCCTTCGGCAGCCGAGCCGCTGCCAAACGAGAAAACCATCCCTGCCGCCACCAAGGTGGCCGCGCCGAACGCGCCCGATCTGGGCAAGACGCGGACGGCGGCCTCGGGTTCGGGCAAGTTCCGGATGCCCGCCAACGGCGCTATCGCGCGGACCTATAAAAGGGCACGAACGAGGGTATCGACATCTCCGCTGCGCCCGGCTCGGCAGTGACGGCGGCAGGCAGCGGGACGGTCGCGGCGATCACGCGCGATGTCGACAACGTTCCGATCATCGTGGTGCGCCATGACGGCAATCTGATGACCGTTTACGCGGGGCTCGACAATGTCGCGGTGAACAAGGGCGACAAGGTCAGCACCGGCACCACGCTGGGTCGGGCCCGTAATCAGGGTATCGTCCACTTCGAAGTCCGCGACGGCTTTGAAAGCGTCGATCCCGAGAAATACCTCAACTGAGCGACGGGTTCGGCGCGCGCCGGGCCTCCTGCATCACATCTGTCGAGAACGGGGCACCAGCGTGCCCCGTTTTCTTTGGGCGGTGGTCAGGCGCTTTTGCGGATCCGGCGCAGGGCGAGATCGATTTCCGAACGCACGAGGCGGCGGAGGTTGCGGCTGAACTGGCTGCCGAGCTCGCCCTGAAGCTCTTCGCGCACGGCGTCCCGGATCAGGTTGCGCAAAAGCCGGTCGGTCGTCATCTCGTCTTCGGGGCGGCGAAAAGGTGCAGCTCCTCTTCGACGGAGGCGGGTGCGGGGGCAGTCTCCTCGACGCTCACGAAGGACAGTCCCTCGTCATCCCGCATGTCCCGATCCGGCTGCGGCAGTGCTGGGGGTTGCGGCAAAACCCTCGGGTTCAGGAAGGCGCGTCTCGTCGTACAGGGCGCGGCTGCCTCGACAGACGCATCATCGCGCGGCGCCGTCGCATCACCAGCGAACCGGCCATGTCGCCGGTGAGCGCGCGAGGGCCGCCGGCGCGGTTTGTGCTCCGAGATCGGGCCGCATCTCGCGTTGCTGGAAGGGGCGCGGCTCCGGCATGGTCAGGTGCTCGGGGCGCAGCGTGGCCGGTTGCATCGGGGGCGGCGCGGGAAAGCGCCGCTCGGTCATGCGGTGGGGCGTTGCCGCCTGTTGGCCGTGCGAAAGCGGCGGTGGGGCGGTCGGGCCGCCCTCGGGCGCGATGCGGAGCGGTCGGGATTCATTCGCGGGACGCGGGCGCATCGGCGGCTTCGCATTGCCTTGCGGGGGGACCATATCCGGATCGCCGAGCATCAAGGGTGGCGATTGGGGCGCGTGGCGCGGCGCGGCCTGTGACGCTTGCACGGGCTGGTTCCGCGCGACCTCCGCCTGATCGATCGCGACCTGACGGAGGCGTTGGCCGGGGTCCGTCACGCTGCGGTTGGCCTCGTCCTGCGCGATCAGGCGACGGATCGAGGCAAGAACATCACCAATATTTTCGGAGATTTCGCTGGCGGAGGCGTTTTCACCAAGATCAGCCATGACGGGCACCCCGCCAGGCCGATTTGGCAGAAAGACATCCGGTCGGGTTATTCGCCCCGGCCGATTGCGCGCAGCACGCGGTCAAGGCTTTGGCCCTGGCTGCTGGTCGAAGGCGCGTTGCGCACCGCATTGTAATAGGCTGATGGGTCATAGGTCGGGATCCCGAGCTTCAGGTTTTCTACCGTCAGCAAACCCATAGCAGCCAAAAGTTGATAATGTGCTAACTGGAGATCGGCCTCGGCCGAAATCTTGCTTGCACGCGCCTCGAGGAGGCTTTGTTCGGCATCGAGCACGTCCAGGGTGGTCCGCGCCCCCAAAGTGGCCTCTTCGCGCACGCCGTCATAGGCCTGTTGCGCCGCGACGATCTGCTCGTCGATGGCGCGGATCTGGGCGCGGGCCACGTCGATCCCTGCCCAAGCGGTCCCGACCGCCTGGCTGACCTGACGCGAGGTGCCCAAAAGCTGCGCCCGCGCGGAATCGCGCTGCGCCATGGCCTTGCGGTGCTGCGCCGAGAGGCGGCCGCCCGAGTAAATCGTCTGCGACATCGACAAGGAGGCCGAGCCGGTATCGCGGGTATCGGCGTCGCGAATGCCCAGGGAGTTGCCGCGCTGGCTGGCGATGCCGACGCTGCCGGTGATGGTCGGACGACGTTCCGCCGCGGCAGCGGCCACACCGAGCTCGGATGCGGCTGCGGAATGTTGTGCCTGATGGATGCCCGGATGGGTGCGCTGCGCAATGCCGCGTGCCTGATCCAGCGAGGGGGCAGCGTCGGCGTCGGCGGCGGGGCCGAAGGTTGTTGGGCATGCGGCCGGTCACGGCGAGATAGGCTTCGCGCGCGACTTCGAGGCTGCCTTCGGCGGCGGCGTGGTTGGCGCGGGCCGCGGCAAGGGCGGCATCGGCCAGCGACACGTCGGTCAAAGTGATCTCGCCAACCTCGTAGCGGTCGGTTGCCGCCTGCTGTTCCTGCGACAGAACGCGCACCGAGTTTTGTTGGAGGTCAACCTGTTCGAGGGCCGAACGCACGTTCAGATAGGCCTCGACCGCGGACAAAAGCACGTCCTGTTCGACGCCGACCAGCGCCGAGCGCGTGGCAAGAACCGTTTCCTTGGCACCGTCGATGGCGACCTGGCTCCGGCCGAAATCATAGATCGTCATCTGCGCCTGCAGCGACAGGGCGGTCTGGCGGACGTCGAAACCTTCGATGTTTTGGTAGTTCTGCTCGAGGATCCAGCTCACGACCGGACGCAGCGCCGACATTGCCGTGGCGACATCTTCGTCGGCAGCACGCAAAACCGCGCGGTTCTGTTCGAGAAGCGACGAATGACGATAGGCCGCGACCATCGTATCGGCCAAGGTTTCGGCCATCGCGGGCAGGGCCGAGGCCCCTGCGATCAGCGCGGCGAAAAGCGGGCGACGCAGGGCCTTGAATGTACGTCCAATCATTAACGAGCCTTTCTGATGCAGTCAGAGCGCAAAGCTCGAAACACGTTTGAAACCTGGCAGGATCGGGGCAAAAGCGTTGAAGACGTTACGCCAGTTGATCTGGCCGTCGAGTTTGTGGCCCAGACGCACCGTGCCAAGCTGGCCTTCGACAAACAAGGCGACAATGCGGCCGCCCTCGCGAAGTTGATCGGCGATGGCTTGGGGCAGGGCCTCGATCGCGCCGCCGACCAGCATGGCGTCATAGGGCGCCTGACCGGGCCAGCCGGCGGTCAGATCGGCCTGCGTGACGGCGACGTTATAGATGTCTTGCGCGGCAAGGCGGCTTTGCGCCTCGGCAGCCATATCGGGGTTTTCCTCGGTCGCGACGACGGCCTCGGCAATGCGGGCCATCAGGGCGGTGGCATAGCCGTAGCCGCAGCCGACATGCAGCACGAGGTCGGAGGATTGCAGGTCGAGCGCCTCGAGCATGCGGCCGATGGTGCGCGGCTCCAGCTCGACGCGGTTGCGCGCGAGTTCGATGTTCTCGCCGGCATAGGCGACATTGCGCAGGGCGTCGGGGACGAATTGCTCACGCGGAACGGTCAGCATGGCGTCGATGACAGGGTAGCTTGTCACCTCGTTGGGTCGCACCTGAGTGTCGACCATCATGGTGCGGCGTTGCGCGAAATCGGTCATTTCCGGACCCTGCCCTCGGTTGCTTTCGCCATCTAATGCCACGAAAATTGGGCGCGGGCAACGGCGCTGGTTGCGTGAAATTCGTTAGCATAAGGCTAATTTGCCGGAGTTCGCCTATCCCCGCCCCCAACAGGAGACCACTGTGACCGATTATCTCTTCGCGCCGGCCGCGCCCCGATCAATCCCCGTGCTGGCCGAGACCGCCCGCTATCCGGTCAACCGCATCTTTTGCGTGGGGCGCAACTATGCCGCCCATGCCGCCGAAATGGGCAATGAGGTCGACCGCGAGGCGCCCTTCTATTTCACCAAGGCTCCGCATGCCGTGACCCAAAGCGGTGCGGTTCTGCCCTATCCGCCCGGCACCGAGGACTTCCACTACGAAATGGAGCTGGTCATCGCGATCGGTGCGCCCGCTTTCCGCATCGCCCCCGATCAGGTCGAGGGGTGATCTTCGGCTATGGTTCGGGGCTCGACATGACGCGGCGCGACCTTCAGGCGCGCTCCAAGTCCAAGCGCCAGCCTTGGGACACATCCAAAGACGTCGAGGGCTCGGCGGTTCTCGGCGCGCTGACGCGGCGCGAGGCTTTAGGCGCGGTCGGCGCGCAGCGCATCCACTTGGCGCAGAACGGCACGGTCCGGCAGGATGCGCTGCTGTCCGACATGGTCTGGAGCGTCGCCGAGATCGTCTCGGATCTCTCGCATCTCTATCACCTCTCGCCGGGCGATCTGATCATGACCGGCACGCCTGCGGGCGTGGGCGCGGTGACGGCGGGCGACCGGCTGGAGGGCGGGATCGACGGGCTGGCCGGAGTGGTCCTCGAGGTCGGGCCCGCCGAATAGGCGCGGCAAGCGGGCAGGCGGGCGGAGGCGGGGCGCTTAGCCCTGCCTTCTTCCCAGACCATGACCAGCTGGGTCTGGGTCACCACCGCCGCCAGTTTGCCGTCGCCGCGCGTGATCGAGGTCTGCCAGACCATCATCGTGCGCCCCTTGTGGAGCGGGATCGAGGTGGCGCGGGCGGTATCGCCGATGCGGATCGGGCGCAGGAAATTCGTCTTGCTTTCCACCGTCGTCGTTGTGGTGCCTTCGGGCAGGTTCATCATGGTCGCGGTGCCGCCGACATTGTCGGCAAAGCTCATGATCGCGCCGCCGTGCAGGACGCCGTTGCGGTTGCTCAGATCAAGGGTGACCGGCATTTCCGCGACCACCTCGTCGGGGCTGACCGAGAGGATCCTGATCCCCAGCAGCACCGAGAAAGGCGGCTGGTCCATGGCGATGTCTTCCATCCGTTCGCGCGCGTCCGTCATGGTCTCTCCTGTGCTCGTTCGGCCAAGAAGTGGCATGGCGCGCTTGCGGGGGCAATCACGCCGCTTGCGCGGGGCGGATGCGCGGGGCAGGATCGGAGCATGAAACCCACAGTCACCTTTCCATCCGGCGACAGCGTTCCGGCCCTCGGGCAGGGAACGTGGAAAATGGCCGAGCCCCTCGCTCCGCGCGGCCCAGATTGCGGCGCTGCGGTACGGGATCGAGCTGGGCATGACCCTGATCGACACCGCGGAAATGTATGCCGACGGCGAAGCGGAGACCCTTGTCGGCGAAGCGATATCGGGCCGTCGCGACGGGCTGTTTCTGGTCTCCAAGGCCTATCCGTGGAACGCCTCGGCCAGCGCGTTGCCCCGCGCCTGCGAGGCCAGCCTGCGCCGCCTCGGGACCGACCGGCTTGATCTCTACCTGCTGCATTGGCGCGGCGAGATCCCCTTGGCCGAGACGGTTTCCGCGATGGAGGCGCTTTGCGATCGCGGGCTGATCCGCAATTGGGGCGTGAGCAATTTCGATGCCGAAGACATGGAGGATCTGATCGCGGCGGGCGGTACGCGCTGCGCCACGAACCAGGTCCTCTACAATCTGACGCGGCGCGGTCCCGAATATGATCTGCTGCCGTGGATGGGCGGGCGCGCGATTCCGGCGATGGCCTATAGTCCGGTCGAGCAGGGGCGTTTGGCGGGCGATCGCCGCCTTGCCGGTCTGGCGGCGGGGCTTGGCGTGACGGCGGCGCAGCTGGCGCTGGCCTGGGTTCTCAACCGCGCCGGAACCATCGCCATTCCCAAAGCCGCGACCTTGGATCACGTCGCGCAAAACCATGCCGCCGCCGCGCTGGATCTGGTCGTGCACGAGGATGTCTTGCTCGCGCTCGACCGCATTTTCCCGCGCCGGACGGGCCGCGCCCGCTCGAGATGATCTAGAACCGCCACCGCCCGCGCGCGTGCCCTTTGCCGCGCGCCGGCAAACAGGATGACGACCCGATGCTGAAACAGATTGATCCGCTGATCTCGCCCTCGCTTCTGCATGTGCTGGCCATGATGGGCCATGGCGACGAATTGGCGATCGTGGATACGAATTTCCCGCTTATTCCATGGCCGAACACACCAGCTACGGGAGTGTCCTGACCATCGGCGCCAATCTCACGCGCTCGGTTCAGGCGGTGCTGACCTTGCTGCCGCTCGATACATTCGTGACTGCGGCCGCGACCACGATGCAGGTCGTGGGCGATGCCGCCATGATCCCCGATACCGTGGCCGAAATCACGCCGCTGATCGCCGCCGAAGGGGTCGGCCAGGATACGGTCGAGCGGTTCGCCTTTTACGAGCGCGCCCGCAACGCCTTTGCGATCCTGCACTGCCAGGAGGCGCGGATTTACGGCAATGTTCTGTTGCGCAAGGGAATTATCCCCGGCTGAGGCCCGCTTCTATTTCACAGCCAGATCGCGCGACAAAGCCTGAAGCCGCGCCAGAGTCGGGGCGACGGCATCCTCGGGGCCGCCCTCCGGATGGGCGATGAAGGCGCAGGTGATGACGGCAATCGCCTCGTTGAGGGGCGACAGGATCGGCACCGAAATGTCCTGAACCCCGACCAATTGCCGCGAATCGCCGATGCGGTGACCGGCGGCGCGGATGCGTGCCAGCTCGGGGGCCATTGCGGCCAGTCGGGCGTCGCGGGCAGGCTCGTCCCAAAGCGCACGGGTCGCCGCAAGCGATTCCGCGTCGCGAAAGGCCAGAAGCGTGATCCCCGAGCCGGTATCGAGCAAATCGAGCCGCGCACCGACACGCACGCGGAACTCCCATGTCGTGCCGGGGCTTGATTGCGCAGCCACCACCGCGGCCTCGTGGTCGGGCATCACCAGATGCAGCGATTGGCGGGTCTCGCGTGCGAAACGGTCCATCAGCGGCAGGGCCTGATGCACCAGACGGCGCAAAGGCGGATGGGCATTCGCCAGCACGAACAGCTTGAGCGAGAGCATGTAGCGATCGCCCGAGGCCAGCCGCGAGACATAGCCGCGCGCCACCAGACGTTCGAGCATCCGGTAGATTTCCGAGGGGCTGCGTCCCATGTCGCGCTGGATCTCGGCGCGGGTCAGCCCGTCGGGCTGCTTGGCCAGAAGCTCAATGATATCAAGGCCCTTGTCGAGGGCAGGGGCGCGGTAGCGCGCGGCGCCCGCGTCGCTTTCGGGCGGCTGATCGGTGGTTTCGGACATGGCGAAATCTCTGCTTGCCAGAAAAATTCATATGTGAATAGACTGTCCATATATGAACCACACGTCAAGGGAGGGACAGATGGCTCGGACGGGAAGGCTTGCGGGAAAACGGATCCTGATCACCGCCGCGGGGCAGGGGATCGGACGCGCCACGGCGATCGCCTGCGCGGCAGAGGGAGCCCATGTCATCGCAACCGACGTCAATCCCGCGCTGCTGGCCGGTCTGGACGGGATGGAGACGCGCGCTTTCGACGTTACCAGCCAGGAGGCGATCGACGCCCTTGCCGCAGAGGTCGGCGCGCTTGACGGTTTGTTCAACTGCGCGGGCGTGGTCCACAACGGCAATGTGCTCGAAATCGCGGACAAGGATTGGGATTTCGCTTTCGACCTGAACGTCAAGGCGATGATGCGCACCATCCGCGCGCTTTTGCCCGGGATGCTGGAACGCGCCAAGGAAACCGGCGCGGTTTCGGTGGTGAACATGGCCTCGATGGCCTCGTCGATCAAAGGTTTCGCCAACCGCACCGCTTACGGCGCGAGCAAGGCCGCGGTGATCGGCCTGACCAAGGCGATTGCCGCCGATTTCGTGAAACAGGGCCTGCGCTGCAATGCGGTTTGCCCGGGCACCGTCGATACGCCCAGCCTGCGCGGCCGCATCGCCTCGGCCGCCGACCCGGTTCAGGCGGAAAAGGACTTCATCGCGCGCCAGCCTATGGGGCGTCTCGCCACGGTCGAGGATATCGCGCCGATGGTCGTCTATCTGCTGTCCGACGACAGCCGCTTCGTTTCGGGGCAGGCTTTGTCGGTGGATGGCGGCGTCACGATCTGAGGGCGCAAACCGAACGATAAGGGCTGACAAGCGGTTGGGGAGGGCCGCGCGACATGACCGAGATCGACGCTCACTGCCACTTCTGGTCGCTCGCACGCGGCGATTACGGCTGGCTCGAGGGCGAGGGTGGCCCCCTTGCCCCGATCCGCCGCGATTTTGCCCCTCCGACATGCCGGGGACGGCGCCGGTCATTGCGGTTTCGGCCGCGCCGAGCTCGGCCGAAACCGACTATCTCCTGCGCCTCAAACATCCGCGCCTTGCGGGTGTGGTGGGCTGGGTCGATCTGGCCGCGCCAAGCACCTGCGGCCAGATCTCGGATCTGGCGATCAATCCGCGCTTTCGCGGCATCCGCCCGATGCTGCAGGACATCCCCGAGACGGATTGGCTTTTGACCGCGCCGCGTGCCGATACTTTGGCGACTATGGCGCGGATGAACCTGACCTTCGACGCTTTGGTCACGCCGCGCCATCTGGGCGTGCTTGCGACATTCGCGGCCCAAAACCCCGACCTCGCCATTGTCATCGACCATGCCGCCAAGCCGCGTCTTGCGGTGGGGGAGAGGACGAGGAATGGCTGGCGGGCATGGCCGCGCTGGCTGCTGATCCGCGCATCCATTGCAAGCTTTCCGGCCTTCTGACCGAGGTGTCGCCCGCCCAGCTTGCCGATCCTCTGGCGGTGTTGGGGCCGGTTGTCGGGCGCTTGCTCGACTGGTTCGGGCCGGAGCGGCTGATCTGGGGCAGCGATTGGCCGGTGCTGAACCTTGCCGGCGATTACGCGCTTTGGCGCAGCCTGACCGACCAGCTTCTCGCCGAGCTGACCGATGACGAGCGCGCCGCAATCATGGGCGGCAATGCCGCGCGATTTTACGGGATATCCCTATGAGCGATCTGGTCCGGATGAAGGCGATTTCGAAGAGCTTCCCGGGCGTCAAGGCGCTGGACGGGGTGTCCTTCGATCTGCACGGCGGCGAGGTTCATGCGCTGATGGGTGAAAACGGCGCGGGAAATCCACGCTGATGAAGATCCTCTCGGGCGTTTATACCCCCGACAGCGGCACGATCGAGGTGGGCGGCGCGGCCGTGACCATCGACGGGCCGCGTCAGGCGCAGGCTTTGGGCATCGGGATCATCCATCAGGAGCTTGCCCTGATGAACGACCTCACGGCGGCGCAAAACATCATGATCGGCCACGAGCCGCGCCTGTCGTTCGGGCGGATCGACGAAAAGGCGCTGAATGCCCGCGCGGCCGAGCTGTTCAAGCGCATGAATATCGACATCGACCCCAAGGCGCGGGTCGGCGGGTTGACCATCGCGCGCCAGCAGATGATCGAGATCGCCAAGGCGCTGAACCTCAATTCGCGCGTCCTGATCATGGACGAGCCGACCGCCGCGCTCAATGATGCCGAGATTGCCGAGCTGTTCACCATCATCCGCCAGCTTCGTTCAGAAGGCGTGGGCATCGTCTATATCAGCCACAAGATGGACGAGATCCGCCGGATTTCCGACCGCGTGACGGTGATGCGCGACGGCAAGTATGTCGGCACGGTTCAGGCTGCCGAAACCCCGATCGAGACGATCATTTCGATGATGGTCGGGCGCGAACTGGGCGAGGACAGTACCGATTTTCCCGACACCTCCGCCAATCCGGTGATGCTGTCGGTGCGCGGCCTGTCGCGCGGCCGCGAGATCCGCGACGTGTCCTTTGATCTGCGCGCGGGCGAGATTTTGGGCTTTGCCGGTCTCATGGGCGCAGGCCGTACCGAGGTCGCGCGTGCGATCTTTGGCGCCGATCCGCTGGAGGCCGGAGAGATCGCGGTGAAGGGCGCCAAGCTGGCGATCCGCTCGCCCAAAGATGCCGTGCGCGCGGGGATCGGCTATCTGTCCGAGGACCGCAAACATTACGGCCTCGCGCTCGGGATGGATGTGCGTGCCAATATCGCGATGGCAAGCCTTGACGGCCATTCCGACCGGCTGGGCCGCATCGACGAAAAGGCCTTGGGCACCATCGCGCAGGATTACATCAAGCGTCTGGGCATCCGCACGCCGGGCGACCGCCAAGAGGTCCGGCTGCTTTCGGGCGGCAACCAGCAGAAGGTCGTCATCGCGAAATGGCTGCTGCGTGATTGCGACATCCTGATCTTCGACGAGCCGACGCGCGGCATCGACATCGGGGCGAAATCCGAAATCTACGCGCTTTTGAACCGGCTGGCCGCCGCCGGAAAAGCCATCATCGTCATCTCGAGCGAGCTGCCCGAGGTCCTGCGCCTGTCGCACCGCATCGCCGTGATGTGCGAGGGCCGTCTGACCGGCATTCTGCCCGCCCATTCCACCCAAGAGGCGATCATGGCCCTTGCCACCCGCCGCGACAGCATGACCAAAGAGGATGCCGCATGACCAGCAGCCCCCGCGCGTTTTTCACAGGCGGTGCACAGCAAAAGCTGCTGGCCTTCGCCAGCCTGATCGTCCTTCTGGTCGTCTTCAGCCTTGCCTCGCCGCAGTTCCTGCAAGTCACGAACATGATGTCGATCCTGCAGGCGACCTCGGTCAACGGGGTCTTGGCGGTGGCGGCGACCCTGGTGATCATCACAGGCGGCATCGACCTTTCGGTCGGCACTTTGATGACCTTTTGCGCGGTCATGACCGGCGTGGTGCTGACCTGGCTGGGGATGCCTTTGCTGGTCGGTGTTCTGGCCGCGATCCTGACGGGGGCGTTCTGCGGGCTTTGCTCGGGGACGTTCGTGGCCAAGATGAAGATCCCGCCCTTCATCGCGACTTTGGGCATGATGCTGATCCTCAAGGGCCTGTCCTTGGTGATTTCGGGCACGAAACCGATCTATTTCAACGACACGCCGGGCTTCACGCAGATCTCGCAGGGCTCGCTGATCGGAGCCGTCGTTCCGGGCCTGCCGGTCCCCAACGGCGTGCTGATCCTGTTCGTGGTCGCAGGCCTCGCGGCATGGATCCTGTCGCGCACGCTTTTGGGCCGCTACGCTTTCGCGCTGGGTTCCAACGAAGAGGCCGTGCGCCTGTCGGGCGTCAATACCGATGGTTGGAAAATGGCGATCTATGCGCTTGCCGGCGCGATCTGCGGCATCGCGGGTCTGCTGATTTCCAGCCGCCTGAACTCTGCCCAGCCCGCTTTGGGGCAGGGCTACGAGCTCGACGCGATTGCCGCGGTGGTCATCGGGGAACCTCGCTTGCGGGGGACGCGGGACGATCCTCGGGACGCTGATCGGGGCGCTGATCATGTCGGTGCTGACCAACGGCCTGCGCATCCTGTCGGTCGCGCCCGAATGGCAGACCGTCGTCACCGGCGCGATCATCATTATCGCCGTTTACGCGGACCAACTGCGACGCGGCAAACTCAAGTGAACCAGACCAGGGAGGCAATGATGTTCACAAAACGCATGCTGATGGGGGCCGCTGCTGCTGCCCTGATGCTCTCGACCGGCTTTGCTGCCGCGCAGGACAAGCCCTATGTGGCGCTGATCTCCAAGGGGTTCCAGCACCAGTTCTGGCAGGCCGTGAAGGCCGGAGCCGACAAGGCGGGCGAAGAATTCGGCGCGACCGTGACCTTCGAGGGGCCGGACAATGAGACACAGGTCGACCGCCAGATCGACATGCTGGCCGCCGCGCTTGCCAAGAAACCGACCGCGATCGGCTTTGCCGCGCTCGATAGCCAAGCGGCGATTCCGCTGCTGAAACAGGCGCAAGAGGCCAATATTCCGGTCGTGGCCTTCGACTCGGGCGTCGACAGCGACATTCCGGTGGCGACCGCCTCGACCGACAACCTCGCGGCCTCGGCGCTTGCGGCCGACAAGATGGCCGAGCTGATCGGCGGTTCGGGCAAGGTCGCGCTGGTCGTTCATGACCAGACCTCGCGCACGGGGATCGACCGTCGTGACGGCTTCCTCAACCAGATGAAGGAAAAGCACCCCGAGATCGAGATCGTCGCCACCGAATACGGCGACGGCGACCAGCTGAAATCGACCGAGATCACCAAAGCGATCCTTCAGGCCAACCCCGACCTCAAGGGGATTTTCGGCGCGAACGAAGGCTCGGCCATCGGTGTCGTCAACGGCGTGCGCGAGATGAACGCGAAAGTCGTCATCGTCGGCTACGATTCGGGCGCGGCGCAGAAACAGGCGATCCGCGACGGCTTGATGGCGGGCGCGATCACCCAGAACCCCGTCGGCATCGGCTATGAAACCGTCAAGGCGGCTCTGGCTGCAGCCAAGGGCGAGGCGGTCGAGAAGAACATCGATACCGGCTTCTTCTGGTACGACAAAACCAACATCGACAGCCCCGAAATCTCGGCTGTTCTCTACGATTGATCCAATCGGGGCCGGGGCGCGTTCGCCTCGGCCCGCTTTCCTGCGGAGCCCCCAATGACCACCCGTATTACCGGCCTGCGCACGGTTGATGTGCGATTCCCGACCTCGAAAGCGCTTGATGGGTCGGATGCGATGAACCCCGATCCCGATTACTCGGCGGCCTATGTCATCCTCGAGACCGACGGGCCGCATCAGGGCCACGGGCTGACCTTTACCATCGGGCGCGGCAACGAGATCTGCATCGCGGCGATCGAGGCTTTGCGCAATCTGGTCGTCGGCCTCGAGATGGATTGGGTCGCCGCCGATATGGGCCGCTTCTGGCGCTATGTGACCGGCGACAGCCAGCTGCGCTGGATCGGGCCGGACAAGGGCGCGATGCATCTGGCAGTGGGCGCGGTCGTCAACGCCGTCTGGGATCTTTGGGCCAAGATCGAGGGCAAGCCGGTCTGGCGTCTCGTCGCCGACATGACCCCCGAGGAATTCGTGCGCTGCATCGATTTCCGCTATCTCACCGATGTCATGACGCCCGAATGGGCGCTGGCGCATCTGACCAAGCAGGCCGCCGGCAAGTCCGCGCGGATCGAGACTTTGCTCCGTGAGGGCTATCCCTGCTACACGACCTCGGCCGGTTGGCTGGGCTATGACGACGCGAAACTGCGCCGCCTGTGCCGCGAGGCTGTCGATGCCGGTTTCAAATTCATCAAGATGAAGGTCGGCCGCGATCTGGATGACGACATCCGCCGCCTGACCATCGCCCGCGACGAGGTTGGTCCCGACATCAACCTGATGATCGACGCCAATCAGGTCTGGGAGGTCGATCAGGCGATTGATTGGGTCAAGAAATTGTCCTTCGTGAACCCGTGGTTCATCGAGGAACCGACCTCGCCCGACGATATCGCGGGGCACAAGAAAATCCGCGCGGGCGTCGCGCCGGTGCAGGTTGCGACCGGCGAGATGTGCCAGAACCGGATCATGTGGAAACAGTTCATCGCCGAGGGCGCGATCGACATCGTCCAGATCGACAGCTGCCGCATCGGCGGCGTGAACGAGATCATGGCCGTGCTGCTTCTGGCCGCGAAATACGATCTGAAAGTCTGCCCGCATGCCGGCGGCGTCGGGCTGTGCGAATATGTCCAGCATCTCTCGATGATCGACTACGTTTGTGTAGCGGGTACCCGCGAGGGCCGCGTGATCGAATATGTCGACCACCTGCACGAGCATTTCCTTGACCCCTGCGTGATCGAGAATGCCGCCTATATGCCGCCGACGGCGCCCGGCTATTCGATCCAGATGAAGCCCGAAAGCCTTGAAACCTACCGGATTCCCGACTGATGGACCTGCATCTCAAGGACAAGGTTGTCGTGGTCACGGGCGGAGGCTCGGGGATCGGGGCGGGGATCGTCGAGGTTCTCGCCGAAGAGGGCGCGGTTCCCGTGATCTTCGGCCGCACGCCGCCCGATCCCGACTGGCTGGCGCGCACCGGTGCCGATTTCATTCAGGTCGAACTGAGCAATGACGAGGCCTGCCGCCGCGCGGTCCAGACCCTGCGCGACCGCCATATCGTGGTTCACGGGCTGGTCAACAATGCCGGTGCGAATGACGGGGTCGGGCTGGATGCGGGGCCGGATGCCTTCCGCGCCAGCCTCGACCAGAATCTCGTACATTATTACACGATGGTTCATTTGCTGGCGGATGATCTGCGCGCGAGCCGTGGCGCGATCGTCAATATCAGCTCGAAAACGGCGGTGACGGGGCAGGGGGAACCTCGGCCTATGTCGCGGCGAAAGCGGCAGAGCTGGGGCTGACGCGCGAATGGGCGGTCGAGTTTCTGCCCGACGGCGTGCGCGTCAATGCCATCGTCGTGGCCGAGGTGATGACGCCGCTTTACCGCCGCTGGCTGGATACGATGCCAGACCCCGAGGGCGCCTTGGCCGAGATCACGCGCCGCATTCCGATGGGCCAGCGCATGACCACGGCCCGAGAGATTGCCGATAGCTGCGCCTTCCTTTTGTCGGACCGCGCGAGCCATACGACGGGGCAATGGATCTTCCCCGACGGCGGTTACACGCATCTTGATCGCTCGATCGGGCGCTGAACGGGCTAGACGCGGGGGATATTGCTGGTCGCGGTTGCTTCCCCGCCCAGTCCGCCTCGTCCGGAGTGATCGCGGCAGAGCCGAAAGCCTGATCCGCCTCGTCGAAGGGCGAGCGGGTGCTTTGCGCTTTGCGGATGATCTCGTAGACGCGGCGCGCGCCGTCGATGTCGCGAAACTCCGGCAGGCCGTTCACGAAAGCGGTAAAGCTCGGGCGGCCTGTGGCTTGCGATTCATGGCTGAAGCTGATGGTGCCGCTGCCTTTGCCGTCTTCGTCGAGGATCAGCGCAGGCAGGTTTTTCACGTCCAGACTTTTGACCGAGGATCCCATCCCCGTCGCGATCATGACGCGCTGGTTGGTGACGGCGTAACGGGTGCGGGCACGCTGCCGGCTGTCCCACCAAAGACGGCCGACCGTGATATAGGCCGCGATCACCAGAAACGGCAGGCCCCAAAGCCGGAAGAGAAGCGGCGCATCCGCGACCCAGACCCCGACATTCCACAAAACCGCAGATCCGGCCCAGAAGATGCTGAATGGCACGAAAAGCTTGTCTCTTTTGGTCAGGCGGATGCCGGTCGGCGGGCGGCCTTCCCACAAAAGGCGCTCGCCTTTGCCCAAGATGTTGCGGAAGTTGAACATGCGGACCCGATGTAGAGGAAAGGAGCGGCCCCGCAGCGGGACCGCCGTTCGTGAGTGGCGGGGTCAGGAAACGGTGATGCCTGCCGCGCCTTCGCGGACCTCGCCGATGATCGCAGCCAAAGGATAGCCCGCCTCGCGGATCATTGCCAAGGTCGTTTCGGCGGCATCGGCCGCGACGGAAACCAGCAGACCGCCCGAGGTTTGCGGATCGGTCAGAAGATTGCGCTGCCACAGCGGCAGGCCCTCGGGCAGGGTCACGTCATGGCCGTAAGCCGCCCAGTTGCGCGTCGAGGCCCCCGTCAGCAGCCCGCTTTCGGCAAGCTCCGATGCCCGCGTCAACAGCGGCAGATCGAAGAGGTTCAGATCCAGATGGAGGCCCGCACCGCGTGCAAGCTCCAACCCGTGGCCAAGGATGCCGAAGCCCGTGACATCGGTGATCGCATGGACCTCGGGGCGTTTCGCGAGATCCGTGCCGATCTTGTTCAAAAGCGTGGTCGAGGCGACCATTTCCGCCTGACCCGCCTCATCGAGCAGGCCCTTTTTGATCGCTGCCGAATAGATGCCGACGCCGATCCCCTTGGTCAGGATCAGCTTGTCGCCCGCTTTCGCGCTGGCGTTGCGGCGCAGTTCGGAGGGATGGCACAAGCCGATGACGGCGAGGCCGTAGATCGGTTCCGGCGCGTCGATCGAATGGCCGCCCGCGACGGGAATACCTGCTTCGGCGCAGATCTCGCGGCCGCCGGCCAGAATGGCGCGGATATCGGCGGGGTCCATCTTGTCGATCGGCATGCCCAGAATGGCCAAAGCCATGATCGGCCGTCCGCCCATCGCATAGACGTCGGAGATGGCGTTGGTCGCGGCGATTCGCCCGAAATCGCGCGGATCATCGACCATCGGCATGAAGAAATCCGTGGTCGCGATCACGCAGGTATTGTCGTCGATCTGCCAGACGGCGGCGTCGTCGGCGGTCTCGGTCCCGACCAGAAGCTGCGGAAACATCTGGGCAATCGGTTGATCCGACAGAAGATCGCGCAACACCGAGGGTGCAAGCTTGCAACCGCAACCGCCGCCATGCGCCAGCGAGGTCAAACGCGGAGAGAGGTCGTTCATGCCGTCTTTTCCTTTTTCCTGCGCCACATCGTTACCTGACGGACGACGACATAAAAACCCGGGACCATGAAAATGCCAAGGAATGTCGCGGCGAGCATGCCTCCCATCACCCCGATCCCGATCGAGTTCTGCGCCGCAGCCCCGCGCCGGTCGCAATCGCCAAAGGCAGAACGCCGAGGATGAAGGCGAGCGAGGTCATCAGGATCGGGCGCAGGCGCAGCTTGGCGGCCTCGATCGCCGAGGTGATCAGGGGCTTGCCGGATTCCTGCTCAAGCTCGCGCGCGAATTCGACGATGAGAATGGCGTTTTTCGCGGCGAGGCCGATTGTCGTCAGCAGCGCCACCTTGAAGTAGACGTCGTTCGACTGGCCGGTAACCAGAGCCGCGATGATCGCGCCCAGAACCCCTACCGGCACGGCCAGCATGACCGAGAAGGGGATCGACCAGCTCTCGTAAAGCGCGGCGAGCGAGAGGAAGACCACCAGCACCGCCAGCGCGTAGAGATAGGGGCCTGACTGCCCGATTGACGCTCCTGATAGGCAAGGCCGGTCCATGCGGTGCCGTAGCCGCCGGGTACTTCGGCCACCAGCTCCTCCATCGCGATCATGGCGGTGCCGGAGCTCGCGATATCGCTTTCCTGACCCGTGACTTCGATGGCGTTGATGCCGTCGATACGGGCGAGGCTCGGCTCGACCGGCTCCCATTCGGTGGTCATGAAGGCTGTGAAGGGTACCATTTCGCCGGCGGTGTTGCGGGCGTACCATTTGTCGACATCGTCGGGCTGCATGCGGTTCGCGGCACTGCCTTGCACGATGACGGGGCGCAGCTGCGCACCGAGCGCGAAGTCGTTGACCTCGGTCCCCGCGAAGATCGTCGAGAGCATCGAGTTCACATCCGCGACCCTCACCCCGAAGCTTTCGGCCTTTTGCTGGTCGATATCGATGCGCAAGGCGGCCTCGTCATCGGTGCCGCGTCCCTCGACGTTTTGCAGGCGCGGATCGGCGGCCGCCAGCGTTTCCAGCGTATCCGAGGCTTGCCCCAAAGCATCGACGCCCGAGCTGGGCAGGTCGAGCAGATACATGCTGAAGCCCGAAGAGTTGCCCATGCCGGGAATGGCGGGCGGCTGCATGAAGGTGATGCGTCCCGCGCGGTTGTTGCCGAATTTGGCGGTCGCGCGCGAGGCAAGCGCCCGGGCGGTCTGCTCCTCGGTGGTGCGGTCGGCGAAATCGTGCAGGCGCACGAACATCATAGCGCGCGCCTGCGACGTGCCCGAAAAGCCGAAGCCCAGCACCGCGAAGACCGAGGCGACCGTGTCTTTTTCGTCCTCGAGCATGTAGTTTTCGATCTGCTCGACGACGGCGGCGGTCTGCTGCGAGGTGGTGCCCTCCGACAGGCTGATCTGGACCTGCAACACGCCTTGATCCTCGGTCGGAATGAAGCCAGAGGTCATGCGGCCAAGCAGGTCGACCACGCCGTAAGCCATTGCTCCCAGCACGAGCATGACGATGAGAGGGCGGCGCAAAGTGGCGCGGATGGTCGCGCCGTAGCCCTCGGTCATGCGGTCGAAGCAGCGGTTGAACCAGCGCGCGGGGGCAAAGCGGACCGGCCCGTGAGCGGGTTTGAGGATCGTCGCGCACATGGCGGGCGTCAGGATCAGCGCCACCGCCAGCGACAGGACCATCGCCGTGATGATCGTGACCGAGAATTGCCGGTAGATCACCCCGGTCGAGCCGGCCATGAAAGCCATCGGCAGAAACACCGCCGATAGAACGACCACGATGCCGACCAGCGCGCCAGAAATCTGCGACATGCTTTTCTCGGTGGCTTGCAGCGGGTCGAGTTTGTCCTCGACCATGACGCGTTCGACGTTCTCGACCACGACGATGGCGTCGTCGACCAGAAGGCCGATCGCCAGCACCATCGCGAACATCGTCAGCGTGTTGATCGAATAGCCCAGCACCGCGAGCACCCCGAATGTGCCCAGCAAGACGACCGGCACCGCGATGATCGGAATGAGCGTCGCGCGCCAATTCTGCAGGAACAGCAAGATCACGAGGAAGACCAGAACCACGGCCTCGATCAGCGTGTGGTAGACCTTCTCGATCGACATTTCGACGAAAGGCGCGGTGTCGTAGGCGGTGCGGAATTCGATGCCCTGCGGGAGCGCGGATTTGAGGTTTTCCAGCTCGGCGCGCACGGCCTCGGCGGTCGAAACGGCATTGGCGCCATTGGCAAGGTTCACGCCGAAACCGGATGCGCTCATGCGGTTGAACTGCAGATCCGAGCCGTAGCGTTCCTGCCCGATCTCGATATCGGCGACATCGCCAAGCGTGACCGTTGCCCCGTCCGACCCGGTTTTCAGCAAGATGTTGCGGAAATCATCGGTCGAGGTCAGCTGGCTTTGCGCGGTGATCGTCGCGGTGAACTGCTGGCCCGTCATGACCGGCTGCGTACCGAGCGAGCCGACCGAGACGGTCATGTTCTGCGCCCGCACCGCCGAGGTGATGTCCTCTGGCGTCAGCTGGAATTGCGCCAGTCGCAAGGGGTCGAGCCAGACCCGCATCGCATAGCCCGAGCCGAAGATATTGACCCCGCCCACGCCTTCGACGCGGCGGATCGGGCCTTCGACGACCTCTTCGAGCAGGTTGCCGAGCTCGATCCGGCTGGCCTGGTTGGTGGTGTCGACAATCGCGCCGACCATCAGGATCGACGAGGTCGAGCGCGTGACCGTGATCCCCGAGGTCTGCACCGGCGTCGGCATCCGGCTTTCGACCGAACGCACGTTCGATTGCACCTCGTTGAGCGCATCGATCGGGTCGACGGTATCGTCGAAGGTTAGGGTGATCGTCGCGCGTCCGGTCGAGGATGACGAAACGGTATAAAGCAGCCCCTCGATCCCCGTCAGCGCATCCTCGATCGGCGTGGTGACGGAGTTCTGGACGGCCTCGGCGGTGGCGCCGGAGTAGTTGGCGCTAATGCGCACCGTGGTCGGCGCGATATCGGGATATTGCGAGACCGGCAGCGTGAAGATCGAGAAACCGCCGGCAAGCATGGTCACGATTGCCAGAACCCATGCAAATACGGGGCGATGGATGAAGAAATGGGCCATGCGCGGTTACTCCGCCTGACTTGCGGGCGGGGTGGCGGGCGGGGTGGCGGGCGGAGTGGCGGGCTGTGCGGCGGTCGAGGGGCGCGCGGCAGGACGGGTTGCCGGTTCCGTTGTGGTTGCGCTTGTTTCTTCTGTGGGCGTGCCTTCTGCAGGTGCTGCACCGGCTGCGGTTGCGGCGGGGGCAGTTTCGGCTGGTGTCGCCTCGGCGGGAGCTTGGTGCTCTGCGACGGGTGCCGTCGCGGGAGCTTGCGCGGCGCCGCCTGCCGATGCGGCAGGGGTGGCGGCATTCGCGCTTTGATCCGAGGCAGGCAGGTTGCGCACGACGCCATTGGCGTCAAGCTCGACGGGAACCGGCTTGATCTCGGCCCCGGCGCGCAGGTTCTCGAGCCCGTCGAGAATGACCAGCTCGCCCTCGGTAATGCCCTGCGTCACGATCCACGAATTCTTGTAGCTTCCGGCCTCGGCCAAGGTCACCTGCTGGGCGGTGCCGTCACGCGCCACGAAAGCCGTCAGCGTGCCGTCCGAGGCACGCCGCGTCGCGCGTTGCGGGATCAGCACGGCGCGGGTGGTGCCGATGGTCATGTCGACGCGCAGGAACTGGCCCGGAAGGATGAGGCGCTGCGGATTGGGGAACTCCAGACGGATCGGCACGGTGCCGGTCGTCGGCGAGACGGTAACGCCCGGGCTGACCATGCGGCCGGTCCCGTTGAAGGGCTCGCCGGTTTCGAGGATCAGCCGCGCCGAGGTCTCGCCTCCGGCATTGGTCAACAGATTGCCCGCCTCGATTTTCTCGCGGTTGCGCAGGATGCGGGCGCTGGATTCGTTCACGTCGATATAGATCGGGTCGAGCTGCGTGATCGTGGTCATCGCTTCGCTCTGGTTCGCGGTCACCAGATCGCCGATCGAGACGGCGGCAACATCGGGCACGCCGTCGATCGGGCTGAGGATGGTGGTGCGGCGCAGGGCAAGCTCGGCGGTGTCGCGCGCGGCTTCGGCCGCCTTGAGATCGGCCTGCGCCTGCGCCAGAGCCACCTGTGCATCCGACAGATCGACCGAGCTGACGCTGGAGCGCTCCAGCTTGCGGTAGCGCTCGACCATGGCGGTGGCCGATGTCAGGCTGGCTTCGGCGCCCGCAACACCGGCCTCGGCTGCGGCGAGGGCCGCGGCAAGGGTCTCGGGGTCGAGGCGGAACAGCGTGTCGCCGGTTTTGATCGGCTGGCCCGGATTATAGACGATCTCGCGGACCTCGCCGCCGACCTGAGGCCGGATGGCGGTTTCCTGAACCGCGACGGCGCGACCGGGCAGGGTGACGACATAGGGTACGCTTTCCTGCGTGACGGGCATGACCCCGACCTCGCGCGGGCCCTGTGGCTGGCCGCGCCCGCCCGCTGCGCCCTGCGCGATGGTCTGGCCGGCGGAAAGCAGAACGACAAGCGCCGCACCAAGAGCCCAAGAAGTTGATTTGGTGCGTAGCATACTGCCTCGTTCCTCGTGTCTGCCGCCCTTTGGGGACGCGCGCATTTTCAATGCAATGTTCTACCGAGATACCCAATGGCAAGTAAACGAGCGTGACGGGCGCGGTCACGCTTTTGCGAGATTGTCGGGAAAAGCTGAAAAAACCGTTAGCGGGCGGGGCACGCCGCCTGTGTGCGCTGGCGAGGCGCGAGAGAAAGGGCACACGCAGAGAAAGGCCCGCCGAAGCGGGCCTGTGTCTTGCGGCTTCCCGCCATTTGGCGGCAGCGGCGGCCTTTAGAAATCGACGGCGATTCCGCGGCGCTCGTAATCGCCGAAACGGATCGGTTCCGGCCCGTCGCGGCCGCCCAGCTCGACCGGCAGGTCCAGCGGCTTGGCGTTGCGGCGGCGCTCTTCGGCTTCGGCCAAGGCGCGCTGGGCGGCGGGGGATGTCTTTGGGGATCTCGCGGGGGGCGTCAGCGGCCATTTCGGCGGCGATTTCGCTCGCGGCAGCCTCGGGCGATGCCGCCGCCGTCACCTTGTCCAGATCTTCGGGCAGATCGGTTGCGGGCTTTGTATGGTCGGTCATGGCGGTTTCTTCCGCTTGGGGCTAGATACGCCCAATCTAGGCAAGGGTGCGCTTTGGACAAGCAGCAGAAGGGCGGCGCCGAAGGCGGTCGCAATCAGGGACGTCATCACGCGGGCGGTCGCGGCAAGGGCCGCGCGGCGGCAATCGCGACAACCGCGACAACCGTGCAGGCAAGCCGGCAGAGAGCCGCCCCGACAACCGGCCCGACCGTGCCCGCCTTGGTGCCTTGCGCCTGCTCGAAGCGGTCGAGGCAGGGGCGACGCTGGACGAGGCCGCCGTCCGGATCGAGCGTCTCGCGCCCGCCGATCGCGCCCGCGCCCGCCGCCTCGCTCTCGAGACGCTGCGCCGCGTGGCCCGCCTCGAGCCCATTCTCGACAAACATCTCGCCCGCCGTCCGCGCCCCGATGTGCTGATGCTCTTGCGGCTCGCCACCGTCGAGCTGCTGGCGTTGGACGAGGCCCCCACGGTGTCGTCAACGCCGCCGTCGTCCTCTCGCGCAGCCTCGGGCCCAAGGGGTTGCGGCTGCCGGTATGGTCAATGCGGTCCTGCGCAAGGTCGCGGGCGACCGCGAGGCATGGGAGGCGCTCGCGCCGCAGGAAATGCCCGACTGGCTGCGCGAACCCGTCGTCGCCGCATGGGGCGAAGAGGTCGCCCGCAAGATCGAGGCCGCCCATGAGGCCGGAGCCCCGCTGGATCTGACCGCGAAGCCCGCGCTTGTCGCACCCGGCGAGGCGCTGCCCACCGGCTCTTTCCGCCAGCCTTCCGGCACGCGCGTCACCACTTTGCCCGGCTTTGCCGAGGGCGATTGGTGGGTGCAGGACGCCGCCGCCGCGATTGCCGCCAAGGTGCTCGCGCCGAAAGCGGGCGAACGCATCGCCGATCTTTGCGCCGCGCCGGGGGCAAGACCATG
This sequence comes from Paracoccus cavernae, assembly GCA_030410095.1. Taxonomy (GTDB): domain Bacteria; phylum Pseudomonadota; class Alphaproteobacteria; order Rhodobacterales; family Rhodobacteraceae; genus Paracoccus; species Paracoccus cavernae. Next base: position 2,445,600 of record JAUFRC010000001.1, on the reverse strand, counting down.
CAGCTTGCCGCGGCAGGGGCAAAGGTCACGGCGCTCGATATTTCCGAGGCACGTCTGGAGCGGATGGAGGAAAACCTCGCGCGCTGCGGTCTCACAGCCAAGATCGTCGCGGGTGATGCCTTGGCCTTCGCGCCCGACGAAGGCTTCGACGCGATCCTGCTCGACGCCCCCTGTTCGGCGACCGGAACGATCCGCCGCCATCCCGACCTGCCGCTGATCCGCGACGGCAGCGGCCTCGACGAGATCACCGCGCTTCAGGCGGCGATGATCGACCATGCGCTCGGCCTGCTCAAACCCGGCGGGCGGCTGGTTTACGCGACCTGCTCGCTTTTGCCGGCCGAGGGCGAGGAGCAGATTGCCGCGCTTTTGGCACGCAATCCGCGGATCCGCGTCGAGCCTCCGCAGGTCGCGGGGATCGAGGCCGGCTGGATCACCCCGAGGGCGGTTTGCGTCTGCGGCCCGATTACTGGCCCGAAACCGGCGGGATGGACGGATTTTTCATTGCGTGCTTGCGGAATTCCGCTGACGCGACCTAAGCTTAGCGCATCTTACTCGACCGGGCGGCCATGAGCGAAATGCCTCCGAACCAGACAGCGGCACGCGGTTTTCTGCGCAGGCCGGACCCCAAGGCGATCGGCAATGTCGATCGCGGCGCCCAGATTTTGGGCGGTGAATTGCAGCTGGCCGGCCATGTGCTCAAGGGCGATCCCTTTGCAGGCGGGCCGCAGCCCGATGCGGTTGCGGCCGAGCTGCACGGCTTCGGCTGGCTCGACGATCTGGCTGCGCTCGGGACCCATCCGGCGCGCGGACTGGCGCAAAAGCGCGTCTTCGACTGGATCGCCGATCATCCGCATGCCGATGAAGGTGCGGTCGAATGGGCACCCGAGGTCACCGGCAAGCGGCTTTTGCGCTGGATCTTCCATTCGGGCCAGATCCTGCCCGGTTTGGACCGCGAGGGCAGCGCGCCCTATTTCGCGGCGCTGCAAACCCATGTGAACCACCTTGCCGCGCATTGGCACACCAGCCCCGACGGGCAGGCGCGGCTGGAAACGCTTGTCGGGCTGGCGGTGGCCGCGATGTCCTTGGCGGGGGCCGAGGGCTGGTGATGCCCTCGCTCATCGCTTTGGCCGAAGAGGCCGAGGCCATGGGAACCGAACTGCTCTCGCGCCCGCGCTCGCCCGAATCGCTGCTGGAATCCTGCGCGCTTCTGGTCTGGACCGTCGAGGTCGCGACCGAGGCGGGGATCGAGGCGCCGCCGCAGCTGATGGCGATCGTCGGCGAGATCGCCCCAATGCTGCGCGCGATGCGTCATGCCGACGGGGCCTTGCCGCAGTTTCACGGTGGCGGCCGCGGCGCGCCGGGGCGGCTCGACCACTGCCTGCGCGCGACACCCGGTCCCGCGACCACCGCGCGCGGCATGGCCTTGGGCTTTGCGCGCATGGTGCGGGGGCGCACGACGGTGATCGTCGATGCCGCGCCGCCGCCCGCGCCCGATGTCGCGCCCGAGGCCGTGGCCAATGCCCATGCCTCGACCTTGGCCTTCGAGATGACGGTGGCACGCCAGCCGCTGATCGTCTCTTGCGGACCGGGGCAGGGCTTCGGGCCGATCTGGGCCCGCGCCAGCCGTGCCACGCCCTGCCATTCGGCGCTTTGCCTTGCAGGGCTGTCGTCTTCGCGGCTTGCACCCGGTGCGGGCGCGCCCGGAGATGCGCCCGATATCCTGACCGAGCGGCCCGAAAATGTCTGGGCCGGCGATTACGACGGCCACGGCCAGCTGGTCGCGCCCGATTTCGGCCTTCCCCATTCCGGCACCACCGCCCATATGCTTGCCGGCCACGACGGCTGGCTGCACAGCCACGGCCTGACCCATCTGCGCGAATTGTGGCTGGATCCCGACGGCTTCACGTTGGACGGCGAGGATTCGCTGGCGGCGCTCGACGAGGGTGCGCAGGACCGTCTGGCCGATGTGATCGGGCCGCCGGACGGGGGCGGGGATCGGTTTCGACATCCGCTTCCATCTCCATCCCGATGTTACCCCCTCGGTCGAGGCGGGTCAGGTCACGCTTTCGCTGCCCAATGGCGAGCGCTGGCTTTTCAGCCATGACGGCACTGCCGAGCTGCAGATCGAGCCCTCCTGTTGGCTGGATCCCGCCCAAGCAGGGCCGCTTCCGACGCGTCAGATCGTTTTGACGGCGGTTCTGGGCGGTCGGGCGATACAGATCGGCTGGACCTTGGCGCGTCTGGCGGTTAGGTGAACGCAACACAAATTGGAGGCCTGCCGATGAGTGACCGCGTCCCGATGCGCCGCGCGTTGATTTCCGTTTCTGACAAGACCGGTCTGGTCGAGTTTGCCCGAGACCTTTCGGCGCGGGGATCGAGATCCTCTCGACCGGCGGCACCGCCAAGGCGCTGCGCGAGGCGGGTCTGACCGTGGTCGATGTCGCCGATGTCACCGGCTTCCCCGAGATGATGGACGGACGCGTCAAGACGCTCCATCCCGTCGTCCACGGCGGCCTTCTGGCCTTGCGCGACAATGACGCGCATATGGCCGCGGCCTCCGAGCATGATATCGGCATGATCGACCTGCTGGTCGTGAACCTCTATCCGTTCGAGGAAACCGTCGCCAAGGGCGCGCCCTATGACGAATGTATCGAAAACATCGATATCGGCGGTCCGGCGATGATCCGTGCCGCGTCCAAGAACCACGCTTTCGTCAGCGTCATCACCGATGTTCAGGACTACGCCGCGCTTCTGGCGGAACTGAATGCCAATGACGGTGCGACCTCTTACCCCTTCCGCCAGAAGCTTGCGCAGAACGCCTATGCCCGCACTGCGGCCTATGATGCGGCGGTCTCGGGCTGGATGGCCAAGGCGATCGGCGAGGAAACCCCGCGCCGCCGCAGCTTTGCCGGCACTTTGGCGCAGAGCCTGCGTTACGGCGAGAACCCGCATCAGGCGGCGGCCTTCTACACCGACGGCACCAACCGTCCGGGCGTGGCCACGGCCAAGCAGTGGCAGGGCAAAGAGCTGTCCTACAACAACATCAACGACACGGATGCCGCCTTTGAACTGGTGGCCGAATTCGGCGCGGACAAAGGTCCGGCGGTTGCGATCATCAAACATGCCAACCCCTGCGGCGTGGCGACCGGTGCCTCGGCCGAGGAAGCCTACCGCCGCGCCTTCGACTGCGACCGCACTTCGGCTTTCGGCGGCATCATCGCGCTGAACACGACGCTGGACGGCCAGACCGCGAAAGCGATCACCGAGATCTTCACCGAAGTCGTCATCGCCCCCGATGCGACCGACGAGGCGCGCGAAATCTTTGCCGCCAAAGAACCTCCGCCTTCTCACCACCGGCGGTCTTCCCGATCCGGCGGCTGCGGGCGACACCTTCCGTCAGGTTGCAGGCGGTTTTCTGGTGCAGGGCCGCGATAACGGCGTGATCCTTCCGGCCGATCTCAAGGTCGTGACCAAACGCCAGCCGACCGAGGCCGAGCTGCGCGATCTGCTCTTTGCCTGGACCGTGGCCAAACACGTCAAGTCGAATGCGATCGTTTACGCCAAGGATTTGGCGACCGTCGGTATCGGCGCAGGCCAGATGAGCCGGATCGATTCGACCCGCATCGGTCAGCGCAAGGCGCAGGACATGGCCGACGCTCTGGGTCTCGCCCAGCCGCTGACGACGGGTTCAGTCGTTGCCTCGGATGCGTTCTTCCCCTTCGCCGACGGCGTTCTGGCGCTGGCGGATGCGGGCGCGGTCGCGGTGATCCAGCCGGGCGGCTCGATGCGCGACGACGAGGTGATCGCGGCCGCCGATGAGCGCGGTCTGGCGATGGTCTTCACTGGTCAAAGGCATTTCAGGCACTGAATGAGCGACGAAGAGCCCAAACCCCGCAAGCCGCGTGCGAAAAAGGCCACCCTCCCCGCTGACGGGACGGTGGCCGAGGCCAATTCTGCCGCGACGCCCAAACCGCGCGCCCGCAAGGCGAGCCAAAGCGGTGCTCCGGTCGCGGGGGCAAGACGCCCGCCGCCGCTGCCGTTGTCGCGGACGGTGCGCCGCGCGATTTGTCGATGCGGCTGGTGGTTTACGTCTCGCTCGCCATCATCTTGCTCGATCAGGCGCTGAAATATGTCGTGGTCCATGTCATGCGGCTCGACCGCGTGCGCGAGATCGACCTTCTCGACCCTTGGCTCAATCTGCGCATGGCGTGGAATCAGGGGTGAATTTCGGACTGTTCTCCAGCGATGTGAACCTGATGCGTTGGGTGCTGATCGCGGTGGCGGCAGCGGTCTGCATCTGGGTATGGGTCTGGCTGCGCCGCACCGAGCATTCCAAATTCGCGCAGGTCGCTGCGGGTTTCCTGATCGGCGGCGCTTTGGGCAATGTCATTGACCGCATCGCTTACGGCGCGGTCGCCGACTTTCTCAACATGTCGCTGCCGAACTGGCAAAACCCTTATAGTTTCAACGTGGCCGATATCGCGATTTTCATCGGGGCCTTCGGTCTTTTCCTGCAACCGCCCGCCAAAAAGAGGCGGTGGCAGAGCTTCGCACAGAGCCGGTCCGTCGCAAGAAGCCAAGCGACAAGACCCGTGACGAGGCGAACAAATGACGCTAGAAGGGCTCAAACGGGCGTAAGGGGATGAAAATGCGGCTGCGGGCAACTGTGCTGACAATGACCGTGCTGACGCTGGCTGCGTGCAGCACCGATCCGCATTTGATGAATATCGACAGTGGACAGAGAAGCCCTGACGAATTCGCCATTGTCCCGACCAAGGCGCTGCAGATGCCGCCGGATCTGAACATGCTTCCGACGCCCACACCGGGCGGCAGCAACATCACCGATCCGACGCCGAATGCCGATGCGATCGCCGCGCTTGGCGGCAACCCCGGCCATTTGGCGCAGCAAGGCGTCGGCGCGGCCGATGGCGCGCTGCTGGCCTATACCGCCCGACTGGGCCGCGACGGCAACATCCGTCAGGTCACCGCCAAGGAAGACGTCGAGTGGCGCAGCCGCCACTCGCGCCGCTTCCTCGAGATTCTGGCGGAAACGAACGTCTATTATCGCGCCTACGAGCCGATGACGCTGGACAGCTGGACCGAGGTCGAGCGCTGGCGCGCCACAGGCGCCCAGACGCCGGCCTCGCCGCCGCGCGGCTATAGCCCGACGGGCGTCTACAAACCGTCCAAGGCCAAAGAGCAGCCGGACCGGATGCACAATTAACCACGATTTCGGGCAAAGGGCGCATCACCGCGCCCCTTTCCTTTTGCCACCGGTTTGTCTGCCGCCGCTTTGGCGTGCTGCACCCTTCGGTTCACGCTTTCATGACAGCCTATCCCCTTGCCCTGCCAGCACGGGCGCGGCAGGGTCGGGGAGCTTGTCCGAACCGGAGCCTCTTCATGCGTTATGCCGCTCTTGCCCTGATGCTCTCTGCCGCGCCCGTGCTGGCCGAGATGCCCAAAGGGATCAGCCACTTCACCCTCTCCAACGGCCTCGAAGCCGTCGTGATCGAGGATCACCGCGCGCCGGTTGTGGTCCAGATGGTGTGGTACAAGGTCGGTTCCGCCGACGAGGCGCCGGGCAAATCGGGGATCGCGCATTACCTCGAACATCTCATGTTCAAGGGCACCGAAAAGATGGCGCCGGGCGAGCTGTCCAAGACCGTCACGGCGAATGGCGGGATGGATAACGCCTTCACCAGCTATGACTACACCGCCTATTTCCAGCGCATCGCCAGCGACCGCCTGCCTTTGGTCATGGAGATGGAGGCCGACCGCATGGAAAACCTGCGCATCGGTCCCGACGACTGGCAGGCCGAGCGTCAGGTCGTTTTGGCCGAGCGCGCGCAGCGCACCGACAGCGACCCCTCGGCGCTCTTCGGCGAAGAGGTCAATGCGACCCAATATTACAACCATCCCTACGGCCGTCCGGTGATCGGCTGGCGTCAGGAGATGGAGGGGCTGACCCGCGACGACGCTTTGGCGTGGTACAGCAGCCATTACGCGCCCAATAACGCGGTTCTGATCGTCGCGGGGATGTCACCGCCGACAAGGTCCGTCAGCTGGCCGAGAAATACTACGGCCCCATCCCCGCCCGCGAAGGCGCTTTGCGCAAGCCGCGCCCGCAAGAGCCCGAGCAGCATTCGCCGCGCTGGATGGAGCGCAGCGATGCGCGCGTGCCGCAGCCGGTCCTGAGCCGCTCGATCCTCTCGCCCGAACGCAATGCGGGCGAGCAGACCAAGGCCGCCGCGCTGACGGTTCTGGCCGAATTGCTCGGCGGCTCGGCCCAGACCTCGGTTCTCGGCAAAAAGCTCGTGCTGACCAACAAGGCGCTTTACGTCTATGCGGGCTATGACGGGCTTTCGGTCGATGCCACGACCTTCAACCTCTCGCTGATCCCCGCGCCGGGTGTCGCCAACGAGGATGCCGAAGCCGCTTTGGATCAGGCTTTGGCCGAATTCCTGACCGAAGGGCCGGATCCCGCGCAGCTCGAGCGTGTCAAAAGCCAGATCCATGCCGCGACAGTCTATAAACAGGATTCCGCCCATGGCCGGTCCTATGAATATGGGCAGGGGCTCTCGGTCGGGCTGACGGTCGAGGACGTGAACGCCTGGCCCGAGATCCTGTCGGCGGTGACGATCGACGATGTGAAGACCGCCGCCCAAGAGGTGCTGACCAGCAAGGCCAGCGTCACCGGCTGGCTTCTCCCCGAGGCTGCCGCCGCTGCCGCACCCGTGGCCGATCCGGCCGCCGCGACCGCTGAAGGCCTGCCCGAAACCGCACCCGAGGTCGTTCCGGATACGGCTTCCGCACCCGCCGAAGCCGCAACCGAAGCCTCAGAACCTGCTGCGGCGGATGCCAGTGCCGTTGGTGTCGCCGATCCTGCGGCCGAAGAAGGTGTCCTGACCGAATCGCCCCGTCCGCCGGTGGCCCGAAACCCGCATCCGAAGAGGTCACCCAATGATCCGCCGCGCTTTTGCTTCCGTCGTCTTCGTGCTGCTCGCGGCTTTGCCCGCCCGTGCCATCGATATCCAGCAGATCACTTCACCGGGCGGGATCAATGCCTGGCTGGTCGAGGATCACTCGATCCCCTTCACCGCCGTCACCATGATGTTCAAGGGCGGCGCAAGTCTGGATCTGCCGGGCAAACGCGGCGCGATCAATCTGATGACGGCCACGCTCGAAGAGGGCGCGGGCGAGATGGACCAGACCCAATTCGCCGAGGCGCTCAGATCGCTCGGTGCCGCGCTCAGCTTCGACGTCAGCGATGATGCGCTGGTCGTCTCGACGCGGGCGCTGACCGAGAACCGCGACCAGCTGGCCGATCTGGCCAAGCTTTCCCTGACCGAGCCTCTCTTCCAGCAGGAAGCGCTGGACCGCGTGCGCGCGCAGGTGCTTTCGAACATCCGCGCGGGCGAAAGCGATCCGCAGACCATTGCCTCGAAAGAGATGGCCAAGCTGATGTGGGGGACCACCCCTACGGCACTTCGACCAGCGGTACGGTCAGATCGGTCACTGCGCTGACGCGCGAGGATATGATCGATGCGAAAAATCTGGTGCTGGCGCGTGACCGCGTCGTGGTTGCCGCCTCTGGCGACATCACGGCGCAGGATCTCGGTCTGTTCCTTGACCGCGTGCTCGGCGATCTGCCCTCGGTGGGCTCCGCCCCGCTACCGCAACCCGCGATCTTCCAGCTGACCGGCGGCGATACCGTCATCGACTGGGACAGCCCGCAAACCGTCGTTTCCTTCGCGCAGGCCGGTCTGCCGATCGACGATCCCGATTTCTTCGCCGCTTTCGTCGCCAACCATATCCTCGGCGGCGGCGGTTTCTCGGCCCGTCTGATGGAGGAAATCCGCGAAAAGCGCGGCCTGACATATGGTGTGGGCACGGGGCTGTCCAACGGGCTTTACGGCGACAGCTGGATCGGCGGGATGGCTTCGGGCAACGACAAGGTTGCCGAAGCCGTGGGCCTCGTGCGCGAGCAATGGGCGCTGATGGCCCAAAGCGGCGTCACCGATCAGGAGCTGGCCAATGCCAAGACCTATCTGACGGGCGAATATCCGCTCCGCTTCGACGGCAACGGCCGCATCGCGAATATCCTCGCGGGGATGCAGCTCGCCGGATTCCCCGCCGATTACGTCAATACCCGCAACGCGAAGATCGAGGCCGTGACCGCGGCGGATGTCAAACGCGTCACCGCGCGGCTGCTTCATCCCGACCAGCTGCGCTTCGTCATGGTCGGCCGCCCCGAGGGGCTGGGGCCGGATGCCGAGACCGTCGCGGCCCCCGAATAAGGCAGGCCGGACCGTCCGGAAATGCAGAACGCCCGCAGGTTTCCTTGCGGGCGTTTTTCGTGATGCTGCAGGGGCTGCGGCTCAGGGCGTGTTCACCCGCACCGCGCCGGTGCCGCCAAGCGCCGCGCCGGCAACCGCGCCGACAGGGCCGGCCACAACCGCGCCCGTTGCCGCGCCGGTCGTGGCGCGGGTCGCGGTGTTGGGGCCGCAAGCGGCCAAAGTCAAAGTGAGACCGCAGATCAATGCGGTGACAGTACAGGCCATGGAATTTCTCCTTGAATAAGAACTGCCTGAAGCCTCAACCGCAAAGCCTCGGACATGGTTTCCCTCTTGGTGAAAATCAGCATGAAATCTTTTCCGCGGGCTGATCGGCTGCTATATCTGGGGGTATGATGACAGATCCCCTCAATATGCGCTCGGCCGGGATGCGTCCCGAGATCCGCCAGCTTGACGAAACCGCCGCCAACCGCATCGCGGCGGGCGAGGTCGTGGAGCGTCCCGCCTCGGCGGTCAAGGAACTGGTCGAGAATGCGCTGGATGCCGGTGCAAGCCGCATCGATGTCGCGATCGCGCAGGGCGGCAAAGCGTTGATCCGTGTCAGCGACGACGGCTGGGGCATGACGGCCCAAGACCTGCCGCTGGCGCTTTCGCGACATGCGACCTCGAAAATCGACGGATCGGATCTGCTCGACATCCGCAGCTTCGGCTTTCGCGGCGAGGCCCTGCCCAGTCTCGGTGCGGTCGGCCGCCTGACCATCACCAGCCGTGCCGAGGGTCACGAGGCCGCCTCGATCACCGTCTCGGCCGGACGCGCATCGCCGGTGAAACCGGCGGCGGGCAATCGCGGCACGGTGGTCGAATTGCGCGACCTGTTCTTCGCCACGCCCGCTCGGCTCAAATTCATGCGCAGCGAGCGCGCCGAGACCCAAGCCGTGGCCGAGGTCATCCGCCGCCTTGCGATGGCCGAGCCCTATGTCGGCTTTACCCTGACCGACGAGGACGAGGGCCGCGTTCTGTTTCGCGCCGATGCCGAACAGGGAGAACTGTTCGGCGCGCTGCAGACCCGTTTGTCGCGGGTGATGGGGCGCGAATTCATCGAGAACACCATCCCGATCGACGCGACCCGCGAGGATCACGCTGACCGGCTTTGCCGCGCTCCCGACCTATTCACGCGGAACGGCGGTTGCGCAGCATCTTTTCGTGAACGGCCGTCCGGTGCGCGACAAGCTTCTGACCGGCGCCTTGCGGGCGGGCTATATGGATGTGCTCGCGGGCGGGCGTCATCCGGCGGCGGTCCTGTTCATCACCTGCGATCCGCATCAGGTCGATGTGAACGTCCATCCCGCGAAAGCGGAGGTGCGTTTCCGCGAGCCCGACATCGCGCGCGGGCTGGTGGTCTCGACGTTGCGGCACGCTTTGGCGGGGCGGGGCATCGTGCCTCGACCACGGGCGGCGCGGCGGTTCTGAATGCCGCGCGGGTCGAGCCTGCCGCATATCAACCGCTTCTGCGCCCCGCCTATCAGGCCGATTACGGCAGCGCGGGCCGGTCATGGACCCGGCCCCCGAGTCCCTCGGCCGAGGCTTTGGGCGCGGCGCATGACTGGCAGTCCCCGCTGGCGGATCCCGCCGGTTTCAGCAGATCCCCGCGACATCGGCCCGATGGGCATGACCAGCGCGCGGATCGAGGCCGAGCCCGCGATCCCCGTCCCCGAGGATGCGCCTTTGGGTGCGGCGCGCGCCCAGCTTCACGAGAACTGGATCATCGCCCAGACCAAGGACGGCTTCATCATCGTCGACCAGCATGCCGCGCACGAGCGTCTGGTCTACGAGCGTCTGAAGGCGCAGGCCGAGACCCGCAGCATCGCCTCGCAGGCGCTGCTGATCCCCGAAATCGTCGCGCTTTCCGAAGGCGATGCCGCGAGGCTCATGGCGATTGCCGATGATCTGGCCGCGCTCGGCCTCGTGATCGAGCCTTTCGGCGGCGGCGCGGTTGCCGTGCGCGAAGTGCCCGCGCTTTTGCGCAATGTCGATGCCAAGGGGCTATTGCGCGACATTGTTGACGACCTGAGCGACGAGGGCAGCTCCGACCGGCTCAAATCGCGGGTCGATGCGGTTCTGTCCTCGATGGCCTGCCACGGATCGGTCCGCTCGGGGCGGCGGATGAACGGCGACGAGATGAACGCGCTCTTGCGCGAGATGGAGCGCACACCGCGCTCCGGCCAATGCAACCACGGCCGCCCGACCTGGGTCGAGCTGAAGCTTGCGGATATCGAAAGGCTCTTCGGGCGTTGAGGCCCCGCCGTCACGCCGCTTGACGATCGCCCCCGTGGCGCATCATATCGGCTGGGGGATGGCGATGGACGAGATTACGACCGACAAAATTGCCTATGTCATTTTGCTCGCGCGCGAGATGGGGCGGACCAGCCCTTGCGTTCGGCCCGCAGCGAGCTGCGCGAATTTCTCGAAGGGCTGGACGAGGACGAAAAGGCGGGGCTGATCGCGCTGATGTGGATCGGCCGCGAGACCTTTGCCCCCGAAGAGCTGCCCGAGGCCGTCCGGACGGCCCGCGCCGAACGCGGCGAGCGCCCCGACGATTATCTGATCGCGGAGCCCCAGCTGGCCGATTTCCTCGAAAGCGGGATGGAGGCTTTGGGCTTTTCCCCGAGGACGAGACCGAGGCGATCCTGCGTCCGGTCTAAGCCGCAAATCCTGTCGCAGGCATGGAAAAACCGGCCCGAGGGGCCGGTTTTCTTGTTGCGGACAGGCGGATTTACTTGCGCGTGACCTGATACAGGCCGCCGTTGTCTTCATCCGTCAGCAGATAGATCGAGCCGTCCGGCGCGACTTCGAGATCGCGGATCCGGCCGATTTCGTCCTGCAGATAGCGCTGCTCGCCCACGACTTTGTCGCCGTCCAGACGCAGTTGCACCAAGGCTTGACCGCGCAGGCCGCCGATCAGCAAGTCGCCCTTCATCTCGGGGAACATCGCGCCGTCATAGAAGCTCATGCCCGAAGGTGCGATGACCGGATCCCAGTAATAGAGCGGCTGCTCCATGCCGTCCTGCTGGGTCAGCCCTTCGCCGATCGGCGTGCCGGCATATTCCTCGCCATAGGTGATGGTGGGCCAGCCGTAGTTCTTGCCTGCTTCGGGGCGGTTCAGCTCGTCGCCGCCCTGCGGGCCGTGCTCGACCGTCCAGAGCCGGCCCTGCGCGTCAAGCGTCGCGCCCTGCAGGCTGCGATGGCCGTATGACCAGATCTCGGGCTTGGCCTCGACGCCGGTGAAGGTCGGGTTGCCGGGGGCCGCCGCGCCGGTCTGCGGGTCGATGCGAAGAAGTTTCCCCAGATGGGTGGTCAGATCCTGCGCCAGCGGGCGGGCCTCGACCTCCGAGCGCTCGCCGGTCGTCACAAACAGCATGCCGTCGCGGTCGAAGACCAGACGCGAGCCGAAATGCTTGGTCAGATCCCAGCTCGGCTGCTGGCTGAAGATGGTGCGGACGTTTTCGACGGCGCTGTTGTCGGCCGAGAGCGTGCCGGTTGCGACGGCGGTATTGTTGGTGCCGTCGGCCTGGGGTTCGGCAAAGCTCCACCAGATCTGGCGGTCGCTCGCGAAATTCGGGCCGATCGCCACGTCGAGAAGGCCGCCTTGTTCGCGGGCATCGACGGGCGGCAGGCCGGTAATCGGCGCGCCGAGCGTGCCGTCGGTGCCGATCAGGCGCAGCTGGCCGGGGCGTTCGGTGACAAGAACCGCACCATCGGGCAGGATCGCCATGCCCCAGGGGTGGCTCAGCCCGTCGACGCGTTTGGTGGCGGTCAGCTCGAATGCGGCCGGCAGGACCGGCGCGCGGGTCTGCCCTTCAAAAGCGGGTTTCTGCGAAGGCACGTTCGGGGGCGCATCGTTGAAATCGGCAAGGGCGGGCGTGGCAATCAAAGCTGCCAGTGCAAGACCGGTTGCGAGTTTCATCCTTTGATCCTCCTCGGGGAAAATGGGCTGAAAAAGAGAGATGAGCAGATATAACAGACAAAAGCCAGCCGCGATTTCCGAGGCAGATTGTCGCGGCTTGCGCGCCGGGGCGAAATGCAAAAGACCCGGCGCGAACCGGGTCTTTTCATGATTGGCATCAATGCCTTGTTCTTACGGGAAGGCGGCGTGATCGGTGCGGTCGGGGCGGCGCGCGCCGAGAAAGGGCCGTCGCCGCCCGCATCGATCCGCGCAATCGCCGTCTCGATATCCTCGATGATGACGCCCATGACGAAGGCCGTCGCATGGATCATCCGCCCGGCATCAAGCGCCATGGCGACGTGGCCCGGCCAGAACAGCAGATCGCCGCGCTGATAGGGGCCCTCGACCACGGGGAAGGTGTCGCGCTGCATGTCGCTGTCGCCGGGGCAGGCGATGCCCGCGCCGATCAGCGAGGCCTGCGCCAGCCCCGAGCAATCAATCCCCCAGCGGCTGTTTCCGCCCCAAAGATAGGGCGTCCCCATCAGGCTTTCGGCCAAAGCGCCAGGATCGCTTGCCGCATGGGTCGCAAGATGCATCGAGGGCACCCAGCCGCCGCTCGCGAGCCGCGAGAATTTGCCCTGCGTTTCCGTGACCGAGACCCGCGCCCCCATCGACAGCGAGCCGATCTCGCGCAGTTTCAGATCGCTTCGGGGTAGATATGCGTCGCGGGGTGCTGACGCGGTGGGTGATCGCGGGCAGGTCGCGGCCGAGAAAGCGGGACTCGATCCAGCCGCAATAGCCGTCGAGCGCGGCCTGCACAAAGGACCAGTCGCCACGCTCCTCGATCACGGTCAGATCGGCGCCGAAATTGGTCTGGCGGTCGCGTGCGCCGCCGATTTCGCGGCAAAGATCGGCCACGGCAACGCCCAGTCGTGCGGGCGTGCCCGCAGTATAGGCGGGTCGTTCGAGCAGGCCGCGCAGGCTTTCGAGCGCCACGCGATCTGTCGCGGGGTCAGGCGGCGGTCGGTGGTGTTCACGGCAGGCGCAGTCATTTCAGCACCTCGGGCAGGGCCTCGAGCAGGGTACGCATCGCTTGGCCGGTGCCGCCTTTGGGACGTGCGGGCGCGCCTGCGGGCTGCCAGCCGTAGATGTCGAAATGCGCGTAATGGCGTGCCTTGCCTGCAAAGCGGCGCAGGAAAAGCGCGGCGGTGATCGCGCCCGCGAAGCCACCCGAAGGCGCATTGTCGAGATCGGCGATCTGCGGCTCGATCAGGTTTTCGTAGGGCTCCCAGAAGGGCATGCGCCACACAGGGTCATAGGCGCGCGCGCCGGCCGCCTGGATCGCGGCGGCAATGGCGTCGTCATCGCAGAAAAACGGCGGAAGATCGGGGCCGAGCGCCACACGCGCCGCGCCCGTCAGCGTTGCCATCGAGACGAGGAAATCGGGCGCCTCCTCTTCGGCGAGGGCGAGCGCATCGGCGAGGATCAGTCGGCCTTCGGCATCGGTATTGTTGATCTCGACCGTGAGGCCCTTGCGGCTGGTCAGGACGTCGCCCGGACGGAAGGCATTGCCGGCAATCGCGTTTTCCACCACCGGCAGCAGCACGCGCAGGCTGATGTTCGCGGTCAGGCCAAGGCGGGCCAGCATCTCGCTTAGTCCCATGGCCGAGGCCGCGCCGCCCATATCCTTCTTCATCAGCAACATCGACGAGGGCGGCTTGATATCCAGCCCGCCGGTGTCGAAACACACGCCCTTGCCGACCAGAGTGACCTTGGGGCCGGTGCCGGGGAAGCGCAGATCGAGCAGGCGCGGCGCTTGCGCACCGGCGCGGCCGACCGCATGGATCATCGGGAAATTCTGCGCCAGCAGATCATCGCCCGCGATGACCGAGATGCTCGCGCCGTGACGCATCGCCAAAGCGCGGGCGGCTGCCTCGAGATCGTCGGGCCCCATATCCGAGGTCGGCGTATTGATGAGATCGCGCGCCAGATATTCGCCGGCGATCATGGCAAGGACGCGCCCGGCATCCACGCCCTCGGGGCAAACGAGACGGGCGCGCGCGGGCGCAGCCGATTTGTAGCGGTCGAAACGATAGGCCGACAAAAGCCATGAAAATGCCGCCAGCGACAGATCGACGCCTTCGGGGGCATCGGCGATATGCCAATCGCCTGCGGGCAGACCATCGGCGGCACGGGCCAGAGGATAGCGTTCGCGCGCGGGGCGGGCCTGATCAATCGGACCAAGGCCGAAAAACGCGCCCTTGATGCTGCCATCCGCCGCAGGAAGAACCAGAATCTGGCCGGCTTTGGCCGTAAACCCGTTGGCTTTGCCCCAGATTGCGGCCTCGGCGGGGGTGGCCTGCGGGTAGAGCGGCCCGTCGCTGTCGCTGTGCACCAGCCAAAGCGGCAGGCTGGACGAAGAGGCGGGGGCAAATTCGGGTGTCATGGCAGACCTCGGTCAGATTTTTCGAGAGCGACAGGGTAGCGCCACCATATCCGGCTGCAAGGGCAGAGAAGGGGCTGCCCGCGCATGTCCGGTCCCCGCCTGCTGCAAGGGCGGGCCTCAGACAGCCCTTGCGGCACCGGTTTGGCGGCAGCATGCCTTGCGGCCGGACCACTGCGGGACCCGCTCCTCCGCTTGCGCCGTCATGGTTCGAGATCGCTGTCCCATATCTCGGTCAGGGAACGGTTCGCCACGCGTTCGAGCCGCGCCAGAGTTGCCGAAAGTGCCTGCATGTCGCCGCTTTCCGAGCAACGCCCGACATCCACCGCCACCCCGCCAAGGTCACCAATCCGATCTGCCAGGCGAGTTTGGAGAGCCGGTCGGCATGGGCCGCGATCTGCGCCTTGTCGTTTTGCGCCGCCGCCCGCAAGGCTTGCCGCAGGGCCAGCGAAAGCTGCTCCATCGCGGCGACGATCAGGTTGGATGCGGCCATTTCCCCAGCTCGGCGACGATCTCTTTGACGCGCTGCTGATCAACCTGGATTTCCTCTTCGACTGCAAGATTTGCCACATGCGTAGTCAACTCATCACCGTTTTTCGTTCGCATTCACGGGCCAGAGATGACAGCAGAGCGTCAAGAAAACGTTATGTCTGCCCCAATAAAAGGCTCGAACTTTATCCATCCGGGGGCTATCAACATGGCAAAAGAAAGCGAGTCTGCCATGAAAGACGCACATCTGCTGCCGCATTACCTTGTCCAGCGCTACCACGGCTGGAAGGCGACCAGCTTCATGGAGAACAAGGCCTGGTTCCGACGTTTGGCAGAAGACGGACAGCGTCCGCGGGCCATGGTGATCGCCTGCTGCGACTCGCGCGTGCATGTGACCTCGATCTTCGGCGCTGAATCGGGCGAGTTTTTCATCCACCGCAATATCGCCAACCTCGTGCCTTCCTATGCGCCCGACGGGCTGCAGCACGGGACCTCGGCTGCGGTGGAATATGCGGTGACGGCGCTGAAGGTTGCGCATCTCGTGATCGTCGGCCACACCAATTGCGGCGGCGTCCAGGGCTGTCACGACATGTGCTCGGGTCGCGCGCCGGAGCTTGAGGAAAAGACCAGCTTCGTCGGCCGCTGGATGGATGTTCTGCGCCCCGGTTACGACCGCGTGGTCGATCTGCCCGAGGAACAGCAGATCCGCGCGCTCGAGCGTCAGGCGGTTCTGATCTCGCTGGAAAACCTGATGACCTTCCCCTTCGTGAAAGCGGCGGTCGAGGCGGGCGAGCTGTCGCTCCACGGCGTCCTGCACGAGATCGGCGATGGCGGTCTGTGGCAATATGACGGCGAAAAGGACGATTTCACCCTCGTCTGAAGGGGCTGTCAAACAATACCCCAGGCAATCGGGGCCGCGCGGAAAGCGCGGCCCTTTGCGTTCAGCCCATCACCGAAAAGCTCGATTCCGTATTGATCGCGCGTTTGCGGCTATAGGTGCCGAGGCTGATCTCGCGGTCGATATGCTCGAGATGGAAGCGGACCGGATCGGCGTCGTGATCGTGGCCCGCCTCGCATTCGCCGATGATCTTGGCCATGATCTTGCCTGCAACCGGCGCGTTCTTGAACTGGTTCCCCGAGGATCCACAGGCCATGTAAAAGCCCGGCAGATCGGATTTGTCGTAGATCGGCAGCCAGTCGTCCGAGACGTCGTACATCGCGACCACACCGCTCGCCTGACCGGGGATGCGCAGTTCGGGAAGACGTTGCGCGGCGCGCATCACGATCGTGGTCCATTCGTCGGTGAAGCGCGTATCGACCTGATCGGGGTCGTCGACCCAGATGCGCTCGTCGCATTGCGGATCGGTCGAGCCGATGCAGATGCCGACGGGATCGGGGCGCAGATAGATCTCGGTATCGGCATCGGCGACGATGATGCCGTCCTTGCGGTAGTCCATATTCACCGGACCGGCGATATAGGCGACCTCCTGGCGGTTGGCGCGGGTATGGACGGTCATGCCTTCGGTGACGCCCGCCATGCGGTTCAGCCCCGCCGACCACGGCCCGCCGACGTTCACCACGACATCGCCCGCCAGAACCGTGCCGTCGTCCAGCCGCAGACCGCTGACGCGGCCGTTCGCGGTCTCGATCGCTTCGACCTTGGTGCGGAAACGGAAGGTTGCGCCATGGGCCTCGGCCGCCCATTGCAGGTTCTGCGCGGCAAGCTTGGGATCGTTGACATAGCCCGCCTGCGCGAAATGCACCGCGCCAGCGATCTCGCCGCCGGTCGGCTCGCAAAAACCGTCGTCTTCGGGGCGTTTGGCGGGGGCGTAGCGCTGGGGATCGGCGCCGGGCAGATAGGTCCCGAGATCGGCGGTCGCGACCTGCGTATAGGCGCAGCCGATCTGGTCCATCATCGCCATGACGTTTTCGAGATAGCCGTTGGAATCTGATTTGATCACCAGATTGCCGGTCTCGTGATAGATCGCGAGCGGGCGGCCCTCGTCGAGTTTGACGTAATCGGCCCAGTTGCTCCAGTAATTCCAGCCCTCATAGGCCAAAGCGCAGGATTCGTAGACCGAATAGTTGATGCGGATCACGGCCGAAGAGTTCGAGGTCGAGCCGTAGCCTGCCTCGGGCGCCTTGTCGACGACGGTGACCTGCCAGCCCGATTTCGCCAATTCATAGGCGGTTGCGCAGCCTATTACGCCCGCGCCGATAATGAGTGCATGTGCCATCAGTTGCTCTGGATAGGAAGGGCCCGGCCCCTTGCGCCGAAGCGTTTGCAGGGCGAACCGGATCGTTTGAATTTGAATATCACTAGACATATTCTCGCGAAGCTTTGCGCCGACGGCAAGCGGAGATTGCGGCCCGCCGCCCGAATTGCGACTGAAGGCTGAGGGCCCTGCGGCCCCTTGTCACAGGGTTTGGCCTGCTTTGCCCCTCAGAGGGCCGCTTCGATCTCGGCGGTGGGGCCCGCCGCGGAGCGGCCGGAGCGGGGCGGCGGGAAAGAGGAACCCGCAGCGGGGCGCGGGAGGCCGGCGCCTCCGCCAGCATGGCCGAGAGCATGGCCGCCAGCATGGCACGGCATGGCGCGGTCATCGCGGCTTCCGAAAGGGCAAGGGCGGCGGGATTGGTGATTTCGGCCAGACAGTCGTGCGGCAGATCGATCGGGCGCGGCGCGATACGGCGGGTGGCGAACCAGTCTTCGACCGCGCGCCAGATCGCGTGGCGGTCGGCTCTGCGGCGGGGGCTGTCGTAACCCGTTTCGGGCGAGAGGGTCAGCGAGCCCGCGGTTTCGATTTTGGTGAGCAGCGGCTCTTCGATCACCCGCAGGATCTGGCCCGACATCAGCAGGCGGTTCCGCAGGTCACGGTCCTCTTCGACGCTGTCGGCATAGCCGCCCAGCTCGCGAAAGACTGCCGGCGCGAAAAGCCCCGAGTTGATATGGAGCCAATCGCCCGCCGCCGGTTCGGGCTGGGCATTGGGAAAGAGGTCGTCGACCATCGAGATCTCGCGCCGGATGGTACGCCGCGAGCCGTCGGGCAGGATGAGGTCGTGGTGGCAAAAGACCGCGCCGATTTGCAGCTCCGCTCCCGCCGCGCGACCGATCACCCCCAATTCAGCCCCGCATCGCCGCGCAATCCGCGCAGGGCGAGCACGCGCGACTGGCGCAGCAGCTTGTCGGTGTGGGGGCGGTCGTCGGAATCGTGAAAGCTGATCGCGCGCCGCCCCGCCAAAGCAATCGCCACATTCTTGGCCCGACCTGTTCCGAGATTGCGGGCAAGCCGGATCAGCGCCACGCGGGGATGGGGGCAAAGCGCCGCATCGCGGCCCAGGTCGCGCCCGCCGCACCGCCTTTTGATCCGTCATCGATGGCGATCACAAGACAATCGGGATGGGATTGCGCCAAGGCGGCCTCGATCGCGGGGCCGATCTGGGCGGGACGGTCGAGCACGGGAATCGCGATTGCGACGGGGGTGTCGTGGCTCATGATCTGTTCCGGATGCGGTGGGGCCGCAAAGGCGTGCCGGTTGCGGATGATGCGGCGTCCTGCCGCAGCAAATCACCGAGGCCCACGGTGGCCCCCGCCGGTTAAGGCATCGTTAACATGCGCAATCCGGTTAAACTGCGGTGAATTTCTCGCGAAATATGTTGCGGAAATGCCGCAGGTGGGGCCGCCTGACAGGGCGTTTGGAACCGGATCCAAGCGGCTGCAACGGCGAGGGAACTGCCCTAAGGCAGGGCGCGCGCTTGACCTTGCGCCTTGATTTGCCGCATGGGCTGGCGCAGTCTTACCCCTGCACCACAAGCGAAAGATCAGCCGTGACTGCTCCTGCTCCCTCGCCAGCGAACGTTTCCTGATCGAGGGACGTGTGGATTCCGACAGGTTTCCCCCGTGGATTGAACGACATGCGCAGAAATTGGGCCTTTTGTGCCGGATCGAGGCACAGCGGGGCGACCGTCTCGAAGCGGTGATTTCCGGCCCGCCAGAGCTGCTTGACGCGATGGAAATGGCCTGCCTGTTGGGGCCGATTCAGGTCTGGGTCGACCAGATCGACCGCCTGCCGCTCAATAGCCGGCCCGAGGTTTAGGCCCTGTGCGCGCTCCGCTACGGGCGCGGGCGGCGCAAAAGGCCCGCGCCCTTTCTCTCGGGCAGTTTTTCGGCGGGATGCTGATATACGAAACTGTCATCTTCAAATTCTCGCCCTTTCGACGTAGGGCAGAGCCTGAATAAGCTGGACGGAATTGAAATGCCTTCTACGGTCTGGACGCCCATCGCGCTCGCTTGCGATTTGCCACCTCGACTGGTGATCCCGGTCACCTGCAACGATCAGGATCTCGCCCTTTGGCGCAGTGAATCCGGCAAGGTGCAGGCATGGATCGACCGCTGCCCGCATCGCGGCATGCGCCTGTCGCACGGCTTCGTGCGCGGCGAATTGCTCAGCTGCATCTATCACGGCTGGCGCTATGACGGCGCGGGTATCTGCCGCAAGATCCCCGCCCATCCCGATCTCGAACCGCCTGCGACGATCCGCGCGACCGCCTGGCGCGCCATCGAGCAGGACGGCGTGATCTGGGTCGCGACGCAGGACGATGCCGAAGGCGCGGCCCTGCCGCCGGCTTTGGACGGACTTTCCGCGCTGCGCTCGGTGCCGGTTTCGGCGGCCCCTGCATGGATCGCCACGACCTGCGATCAGCCCGAGGCACAAATCCTGCGCCACAACGATCTGACCCTGCTGGTCCAGCCCGCGAAGGATCTGACCATGATCCACGCGCTGATCGCACAGGGCGCTACGGCCGCAGAGCGCATCCGCGCATCGCGCGATCTGGAAATCCTGCGCCTGCGTATCGAGGCCAATCCCGCAAGGAGTGCCGCATGATCACCGATCCCGTCATCCGCAACGAATGGTATCCGGTCGCGATCGCCGCCATGGTCGAGAAGGGCCAGGAGCGTCTGACGATGCTTCTGGGCGAGGACATCCGCGTTTTTCTTGGCCCCAACGGTTCGGCCGTCGAAAAGACCGACGGCACGGCTTTGGCGGTCAAGATCGCCTACGGCCATGTCTGGGCCTGCCTCGGCACGCCGGGCGAGCTGTTCGCGATTCCGAGGCGGTTCAGGAAGGCCGTCGTCTGGTCGATGTCGGCTCGGTTCGGGTGAAGTGCTCGCCGCTGCGCGCGGTCGAGAATTTCCTTGATATTGCGCATTTCCCCTTCGTCCATACCGATATTTTGGGGCCGAGCCCCATACCGAGGTCTATCGCTATCAGGTCGAGATCCGCGAGGATGTCGACGAGGTCTGGGCGACCAAGATCAGCTTCTACCAGCCGCAGGCCGCGAAATCGGCCGAGGGCGGGATCGATACCGATTACCAATACCGTGTGCCCGCGCCGACCTGCGCGGTGCTTTACAAGACCTGCCCGCCGCGTCCTTCCGAGATGGATGTGATCGGGATTTTCGTCCAGCCGCTGACCGAAGAGCTGTGCGACGCATGGCCGTGGATGGCTTTGTTCGACGATGAATCCTCGATGGCGGATATGATCCAGTTCCAGCAGATGATCTTCCTGCAGGACCGCTCGATTCTGGAAAACCAGCTGCCGCGCAAACTGCCGCTGGACCCCGGCCTCGAAATTCCGACCCGCGCCGACATGACCTCGATCGCCTATCGGCGCTGGCTCAAGAAACGCGGCTTTACCTATGGCGCGCAATTGGTGGCGGCATGATCCTTTATGACTACGTCCTGAGCCCGAACTGCTACAAAGCCCACCTGATGGCGGCGCTGAGCGGGCAGAAACTGCAATCGCAAGCGCTGGATATCTATCCGGGCGATGCGCATCGCCAGCCTGCGTTCCTTGCAATCAACCCCGCCGGAACCTTGCCGGTTCTGGTCGATGACGCGCTGACCCTGACCGATTCCGCCGCGATCCTCGTCTATCTCGCGAAACGCGCGGGCGGGGATTGGCTGGGCGACGAGACTGCGGCCGGCGCGGCGCGTCTGCAAAACTGGCTGGCCTTTGCCGCGCGGCTTTCCGAGAGCCTCGGGAAGGCGCGTCTGCACGACATGCTCAACGTGCCCCTCGATATCGAGGCGGCGCGCGCTGCGGGCATCATCTGCCTGCGCGAACTTGAGGCCGCGCTTTACGAGGCACGCCTTGCCGGCCACGCCTTCTTGCTGGGCGACAAGCCGAGCATCGCCGATATCGCCTGCTTCCCGCATGTCGCCCTCGCGGGGACGGCGGAGTTCTGATCGACGCTTACCCCGCGATCCGGTTGTGGATGCGGGCCGTGCGCGCGCTGCCGGGCTTTGTCGAAATGCCCGGCATCCACCGTCTGCACGACCTGCATGCCGAGCCGGAGCCCAGCCACCACGGCGCGACATGACACGCTCCTGAAGTGATGTCCGGCCCCGCAAACCGCCGGACCGGACATCCCGCAAGGAAACTGCGACCCCATACAAAACCACCCGCTTCCCCAGCCGAAAGCCGAGGACGGGTCCGACAGGAGAGACCGAAATGAACCTGAACCGCCGCGATTTTCTGGGCGCAGCTTCTGCCGTAGCGGCATTGGCTGGTCTGGGGCTAAGCCGCGCAAGCGCAGCCGAGCCGCTCAATGTCGCGCTGATCACGCCTTCGCCCATCGCCGATGTCGGCTGGTCGCGCTCGCTGGCGGCCTCGCTCGAAGAGCTCAATACCGAGCTGGGCGGGATCATGAAGATCACGATGGTCGACAAGATCAACGAAGGCCCCGATGCCGACCGCATCATGGAAAAGGCGGTCGCGGACGGCAACAAAGTCGTCATCGCGGGTTCGTTCGGCTATATGAACGGGGCGATGCAGCTTGCCCGCCGTCACCCCGATGTTTCGGTCCTGCATGCCTCGGGCTTCAAGACCATGCCGAATTTCTCGAACTTCACGGCGCGCAACTATGAGGGCACCTACCTCATGGGTATGGCTGCGGCGGCTGTCACGAAATCGAAGAAACTGGGCGTCGTCGGCGCTTTCCCGATCCCCGAATTGCTCGCCTCGAACAGCGCCTTCGCGCTGGGTGCGCGCGCGGTCGATCCCTCGATCGAGGTTTCGGTGATCTGGGTGAACTCGTGGTTCGATCCGGCCAAGGAACAAGACAGCGCGAAAGCGCTGATCTCGCAGGGCTGCGACGTGATCTTCTCGAATGCGCAGGACACCCTTCGGTCGTCGCTTTGTGCGAAAAGGAAGGCGTCTATAGCTGCAACCTGAACTCGACGATGGTCAGCTACGCGCCGACGAAGTATCTGGGCAATGTCGGCACCGACTGGACCCCTATTTCAAATCCGAGATCGAGGCCCATATCGCAGGCACCTTTACCGGCGCTTCGCATTGGCTGGGCATCAAGGACGGCGTCATCAAATGCTCGGATTGGAGCAAGGACATTCCGGCCGAGGCCATGGACAAGATCAAGGCCGCCGAAGCCGCGATGGCCGACGGCAGCCTCGCGCCTTTCGCGGGTCCGGTGGTCAAGGATGACGGCACCGAGCTGGCCGCCGCCGGCACCAATCTGACCGACGAGCAGATCTGGTCGATGGATTGGCAGGTTCAGGGCATCGTCACGCCGCTGCCGAAGTAATCCGCCATGACCACGCTGCTTCGCCTGCACGGCGTCTCGAAAAGTTACGGGACGGTCGCCGCCAACAAAGCCATCGACCTGACGGTCGGCGAGGCGTCGATCCATGCCGTGCTGGGCGAAAACGGCGCGGGAAAATCGACGCTGATGAAGCTGATCTACGGGGTCGAGCAACCCGATGCGGGGCGGATCGAATGGCAGGGCCAAGAGGTCCGCATCGACAGCCCCGCCGCGGCACGCCGCCTTGGAATCGGCATGGTATTCCAGCATTTCTCGCTGTTCGAGACGCTGAATGTCGTTGAAAACATTGCGCTTGTCGTCCCCGGCAAGCGCAGCGACCTCGCGCGCCGCATCCGTGAATTCGGCGCGCGCTTCGGGCTCGAGGTCGATCCTCTCGCATTGGTCCACTCGCTGTCGATGGGCGAGCGCCAGCGCGTCGAGATCATCCGTTGCCTGATGCTCAATCCCAAGCTTTTGATCCTCGACGAGCCGACCTCGGTCCTGCCGCCGCAAAGCGTGCTGCGCTTGTTCGAGACGCTGAAACTGCTGCGCGACGAGGGGGTCTCGATCCTTTTCATCTCGCATAAACTCGACGAGATCCGCGCGATCTGCGATGCGGCGACGGTGCTGCGTGCCGGACAGGTTGTGGGCGGGATCGACCCGCGCACGGCAAGTTCGGCCGATCTCGCGCGGATGATGATCGGGCGCGACATGATTGCGGCGACGCCCGGCGCGCCGCATGATCTGGGCGAGGAACGTCTGGTCATCGACGCGCTCGACCATGCGCCCGACGATCCTTACGGCGTGACGCTGAAAGGCGTCGGCCTGAACCTGCGTGCGGGCGAAATCCTCGGCATCGCGGGCATTTCCGGCAACGGCCAGAAAGAACTGGTGCGGCTGATTTCCGGCGAGACCCGCCTTTCGGGCACGGCCCGCGACAAGGTCCGCATGATGGGCCGGCCAGTCGGCCATCTCGGCGCGGCGGCGCGGCGGGCCTTGGGCTTTGCCTTCGTCCCCGAGGAACGTCTGGGCCGTGGTGCCGTGTCCGACATGTCCTTGGCCGACAATACGCTGCTGACCGCCCATTCGCGCGGCATGGTCCGCGGCGGGCTGATCAACCGCGCCCGAGAGCGCGACTATACCCGCCGCTGCATCGCGGATTTCGATGTCCGCACCGCCGGTCCCGATGTCGAGGCCGCCAATCTGTCGGGCGGGAACCTGCAGAAATTCATCATGGCGCGCGAGATCCTTTTGGGGCCGAAGCTTCTGGTCTGCTCGCAGCCGACCTGGGGCGTCGATATCGGTGCCGCGCTGGAGATCCGCCGCCGTCTGGTCGCGCTTCGCGATGCGGGGACCGCGATCCTGATCCTCTCGGACGAGCTGTCCGAGCTGTTCGAGATCTGCGACCGCCTTCAGGTGCTTTATCACGGCGAGCTGTCGCCCTCGCTGGAGACGGCGCGCACCAACTCGGCCGAAATCGGTGAATATATGCTGGGCCGCGCGTCCAAAGAGGCAGAGAATGTGGCTTGAACTGATCCGGCGAGAGCGCCCTTCGACGGCGCTGATGCTTTTGGTGCCGGTGATCGCGGTGGCTTTGGCCGCCATCGCCAGTGCGGGGCTTTTCGCGCTGACCGGCAAACCCGTAGGCGCGGCGCTTTACGCGCTGCTGGTCGAGCCCTTCACCTCGCGCTCGGCGATTTCCGAGGTCCTGCTGAAGATGGGCCCGCTGCTTTTGATCGCGCAGGGTCTGGCCATCGGGTTTCGCGCACAGATCTTCAACATCGGGGCAGAGGGGCAGTTCATTCTGGGCGCGATTTTCGCCTCGGCCTTGCCGGTCTACTTCCCCGAGAGCACCTCGATCTGGCTCTGGCCTGCGATGATGGTCATGGGCGCTGTCGGCGGCGGGCTATGGGCGGGGCTTGCGGCCTTCTGGCGCGTGCGCACCAATGCCAATGAAATCCTTGTCACGCTGATGCTCGGTTTCGTTGCGGTGCAGCTTTTGAACTATCTGCTGCTCGGGCCGTGGAAGGACCCGATGGGCTTCAATTTCCCGCAAAGCGTGATGTTCCAATACGAGGCGATGCTGCCGACGCTGATTTCGGGCACGCGGGTCAATGTCTCGTTCCTCTTCGCGATTGCCGCGACGCTGCTGGCTTGGGTCTATGTCAAACGCAGCTTCTCGGGTTATCAGCTGATGGTCGGCGGGCTGGCCCCCGATGCGGCGGGCTATGCCGGTTTCCGCGAGAGCCGCGCGGTCTGGATCTCGCTTGTCGTGGGTGGTCTGGCTGCCGGTCTGGCGGGCGCGGCCGAAGTCGCGGGGCCGGTCGGGCAGCTGCAACGCTCGATCTCGACGGGTTACGGCTTTGCCGCGATCATCGTGGCCTATCTGGGCGCGCTTCATCCGCTTGGCATGGTGTTCTCGGCCTTCCTGCTCGCGGTGATTTATATCGGCGGCGATAACGCCATGGTCTCGGCCGAGTTGCCGGTGGCCTCGGTGCGGGTGTTCCAGGGGTTGGTGCTCATCGCCTATCTCGCGGCGCTGACCTGGATCCGCTACCGCGTCGTCTGGCGCAAACGCGCGAAAGGGGCCAAGGCATGAGCGGCATCGAATTCATCCTGACGGGGATGCTGGCCGCCGCCACACCCTTCCTGCTCGCCGCTTTGGGAGAGCTGGTGGTCGAGAAATCGGGCGTCATGAACCTCGGGATCGAGGGGATCATGTCGCTGGCGGCGGTGGTGTCCTTCATCATCGTCTACCACGGCGCATCGCACGGTCTGGCTTTTGTCGGCGCTGGCTTTGCCGGAGTGGCGATTGCGCTGGTCTTCGGCGTGCTCGCGCTGGAGTTTCGCGCCGATCAGGTCGCGACGGGGCTTGCGATCGGGATCTTCGGGCAGGGATTGGCCGCGCTGATCGGCAAGCCCTACGAAAGCCTGATCACCACCGGCATCGACAAGATCCGCCTGCCTTTCCTGTCCGATCTGCCGATGGTCGGCGGGTTGTTCACCCAGGATATCGTGGTCTGGCTTACGCTGGCGGCGACCCTCGCGATTGCGCTGGTTCTGCGCCATTCGCGGCTGGGTCTGGTCATTCGCGCGGTGGGCGAGAACCCCCATGCCGCGCGCGCCATCGGTTATCCGGTGATCGCGATCCGCTATGGCGCGATTGCCTTTGGCGGCGCGATGGCGGGTTTCGCGGGGCCTATGCCGCGACGGTCTATACGCCGATGTGGGCCGACGGCATGATCGCCGGTCGCGGCTGGATCGCGCTGGCGCTGGTCGTCTTCGGCACTTGGGTCACGGGTCGCGTTTTCGCGGGCGCGATCCTGTTCGGGGCGCTGTCCTTGGCAGAGCTTGCCGCACAGGCCAAGGGCGTCCATCTGCCCTCGCAGCTTTTGGCGGCGATGCCTTATCTGGTGACGATCATCATCCTCGGGATCATCTCGTCGAACAAGCTGCGGATGAAGCGCAACTCGGTCGCCTCGCTGGCCAAACCCTTCTGAGCAGGCGCGATCAGATGGCTCCGCCCATCCGGTCGCGCATCCACAGATCCACGGCCTCTGCCTCGGCGGCCGAGAGCTTCAGTCCCAGTTTCGAGCGACGCCAGAGCACGTCCTCGCTCGAGCGGGCGAATTCGTGTTCGATCATCCATTCCAGCTCGGCCTCGGTCAGGCCCGCGCCGAATTCGCGGCCCTGCGGTCGCGCGATGATATGGGCGGCATCGGTTCCATAGGCGCGGACGAGACGCAGTGCCCGATCGGTTGCAACGCCGAGTTTGCGTAGCGCCTTGATCTGGGCCTCGACCCCGTCCACCGGAAAGTCCCCGCCCGGCAGCGGCACGCCTGCCGTCCATGCCGCGCGCGCATCGGGAAAGAAGGGCGCGAGCTTTTCCAGCGCGTGTTCGGCCAGACGGCGATAGGTCGTGATCTTGCCGCCGAAGATATTGAGGCAGGGCGCGCCCTTGTCGTCGAGCGAGAGCACATAGTCCCGTGTCGCCGCCGTCGCCGATTTCGCGCCGTCGTCGTAAAGCGGGCGCACGCCGGAATAGGTCCAGACGATCTGCTCGCGCGTTACAGGCTTCGCGAAATAGCGGCTGGCGAAGGTACAGAGGTACTCTTCTTCCTCGGGGTGCAGACCGGATTGTCGGGCGCTTCCTGATGGTCGATATCGGTGGTGCCCAGCACCGTGAAATCGCGCTGGTAGGGGATCGCGAAGATGATCCGCCCGTCGGGTCCCTGAAAGAAATAGGCCTTGTTGTGGTCGTAGAGCTTGGGCACGACGATATGGCTGCCGCGCACCAGCCGCACCGATTGTTTGGTATCCAGATGGATCACGTCATGGATCAGATGTCCGACCCAAGGCCCCGCCGCATTGACCAGCGCGCGGGCGTGATGGACCGAACCATCGGCCAGCGTCACGCGCCATAGATTTCCTTCCCGCCGTGCCTCGGTCACGGGCGCGCGGGTCATGATCACCGCGCCACGCTCGGCCGCATCGCGTGCGTTCAGCGCCACCAGCCGCGCATCGTCGACCCAGACATCGCTGTATTCATAGGCGCGCGTCAAACGGTTCTGCAACGGCTCGCCCTCGGGGGCGCGGGTCAGATCGAGCGCGCGGGTGCCGGGCAGGATCTTGCGCCCGCCGAGATGGTCGTAAAGAAACAGCCCCGCGCGGATCAGCAAGGCGGGGCGGCGGCCCTTTTCCCAAGGCATCAGCCGCGACAGCATCCGCGAGACCGGCGTGTCGGAATCAAAGCGCATCGCCGGATCGAGCGGCAGCACGAAGCGCATCGGCCGCGCGATATGGGGCATGGCGCGCAACAGGACCTCGCGCTCCTGCAAGGATCTGCGCACCAGCCGGATTTCCAGAAATTCGAGGTAACGCAGCCCGCCATGAAACAGCTTGGTCGATTTCGACGAGGTCGCCTGCGCCAGATCGCCCTGTTCGGCAAGGGTCACGGACAGGCCGCGTCCGACCGCGTCGCGGGCAATGCCGCAGCCGTTGATGCCGCCGCCGATGATGAAGAGATCCGAGGTCACGATCAGAACTTTCCCTATCCGGCAAAGATTTGCACCAGATCAGCACAGCGCGGGGCGAAACAAAACCCCGCCCGGAAGATTTCCGGACGGGGTGTGATTTCGGATCATGCGGCCCAAGCCGCCGAGGGCGCGATCAGACGATGGCCGGATCGGGGTCGGGGATCACGATCGTGGGCTTGTAGCGCCCCTCGGCCTTGATCTTGTCCCAGGCGCGGCGCACGCCCGAGCCGTAATCGGGGTGAACCTTGGTGAATTCCGAGATCGCGCGCTCGCAGATGACTTCGGGCACGGTTTCCCACATGCCTGCGATATTGCCGAACATGCGCTCTTTCTCGTCATCCTCGAGAACGCGGGTGAAGAGCTCGCGCACCTGCGTGTAATCGTCATAGCCGTTGCGGTGGTCATAGCGCGACACATCGCCCGAGACCTTGAGCGGCGGCTCTTGCGCACCCGCATCGGCCAGCGGCCCGCCGAAGGAGTTCGGCTCGTAATAGGCATCGGGATTGCCCGATTGCAGGCCGCCCATGACGTTCATCTGCCCGTCGCGGTGATAGTGGTGCACGGGGCATTTCGGCTGGTTGACGGGGATCTGCTCGTAATGCGTGCCCAGACGGTGGCGATGCGCATCGGCATAGCTGAAGAGGCGCGCCTGCAGCATGCGGTCGGGCGAATAAGAGATCCCCGGCACGATGTTCGAGGGCGAAAAGGCGGCCGTCTCGATCTCGGCAAAGTAGTTGTCGGGGTTCCGGTTCAGCTCGAAATAGCCGACCTCGATCGGCGGATAATCGGCATGCGGCCAGACCTTGGTCAGATCGAACGGGTTGTAGGGCGTCTTTTCGGCGTCCATCTCGGGCATGATCTGGACCTGAACCGTCCAGCGCGGGAAGCGGCCTTCCTCGATCGCGCCGAACAGGGCTTCCTGGAAGCCCTCGCGGGTGCGGGCGATGACCTGATCACCCTCGGCATTGGTGTAATGGGCATGGCCCTGCTGGGTCTTGAAGTGGAACTTGACCCAATAGCGCTCGCCGGCATCGTTCCAGAAGCTATAGGTGTGGCTGCCGTAGCCGTTCATATGCATCGGATCGATCGGCAGGCCGCGGTCGGACATCAGGATCGTGACCTGATGCAGCGACTCGGGCGAGAGCGACCAGAAATCCCACATCGCGGTGGTCGAGCGCATATGCGTGCGCGGGTGGCGCTTTTGCGTATGGATGAAATCGGGGAATTTCAGCGGGTCGCGGACGAAGAACACCGGCGTGTTGTTGCCCACGAGGTCCCAGTTGCCCTCGGAAGTGTAGAATTTCAGCGCGAAGCCGCGCACGTCGCGTTCATGGTCCGCCGCACCCATTTCGCCCGCAACGGTCGAGAAGCGCGCCAGCATCGGGGTCTCGGCACCTTGCTGCAAAGCGGCGGCCTTGGTGTATTTCGACAGATCGCCCGTGATCTTGAGCGAGCCATGCGCGCCCCAGCCTTTGGCGTGGACGGTGCGCTCGGGGATGCGCTCGCGGTTCTGGTGGGCGAGCTTTTCAAGCAGCTGGTAGTCCTGCAGCAGGACGGGGCCGCGCGGGCCGACGGTGACGCTGTCCTGATTGTTCGGCCAGGGGCGCCTGCGGTGGTAGTCAGTTTCGGCCGGTCAGTCATATTCGGATCCTTCTGGGAAATTCCTGGAAGCTGTGCAGCAAGACTGGCCCTTAATTTTCCAAATGAAAAGTTGTTATTTATTCATGGGGTGATAAGTAGATGTTATGAGCTTTACCCTGCGCCAGATCACCTACTTCCTTGCCGTGAGCCGTTTCGGCAATTTCCGCCTTGCCGCCGAAAGCGTGAATGTCTCGCAGCCGGGCCTGTCGAGCCAGATCGCCCAGCTCGAGGACCGTTTGGGCGGGCAGCTGTTCCTGCGCTCGGCCGGAGCGGGCGGGGTGGTGCTGACCCAGCTCGGCCGCCAGCTTTTGCCCTTGGCGCAAGAGCTGATGGCTGCGGCGGGGCGGCTTGATCAGGCCGCGCGTGCGCCGCGCCTGCCGCTTTCGGGGCCGATCCGCCTCGGGATCATCCCGACCGTCGCGCCCTATCTGATTCCCGCCTTGATCCCCGCCTTGCGCCGCGCCCATCCCGATGCCGCGCTGGAGCTGCACGAGGCCACGACCGATGCGCTCATCGACGAGATCGAGATGCGCAGGCTGGATGCCGGTATCGTGGCCCTGCCGGTCGCGGCCCCTGGCTGCGCGCCGAGCCGGTCCTGCGCGACGCTTTCCTGATTGCTCTGGCCGAGGACGACACGACCTATCTGGCCGGCCCCGCCCAGCCCGATGCGATCGAGGTCGAGCGGCTATTGCTGCTCGCCGACGGCCATTGCCTGCGCGATCAGGCGCTGGCGGTCTGCGGTCGCGGCGAGGCGCGGCGCAAGTTGAACCTCGAGGCGACCTCGATGGCGACCTTGATGCGGATGGTGGCGGCCGGCATGGGGATGACGCTGATCCCCAAGCTGGCGCTGGCCGATGAAAACCGCGACGGACGGCTGCGCATCGTGCCCTTTGCCGCGCCCGCGCCCGCCCGTGATCTGGCGATCATCTGGCGCAAGGACGGGGCTTCGGGCGCGGATGCGCAGGCCTTGGCGCGGATCCTGCGCGGCCTTGCCGATGTGCTGGGCGTCGAGGCTTTGGGCCCCGATGCCCGCGTCGTCGACGGCATTGCGGATGGCGTCGAGGTCGCGGCGGTTTCGCCGGATTGAGGCCGCGACTTAGCGCGAGGCCCTAGTCCTGTGCCCCCGTGACCTGATGCGCGGCGCGGCTGTCGGGCGGGGCCTGATCGCGGTCGGTCTTGCCGTAATCGCGCGCGACCTCGGCGATGCGCAGGCGGTAATCGGCAAAGACATGATCGCGCCCCGCCGCCTGCACGCGGCGATGTTCGGGCAGGTTGCGCCAAGCGGCAACCGCCGCCTCGTCGCGCCAGAACGACAGCGACAGGACCTTGCCAGGCTCCGAGAGGCTCTGGAACCGCTCGATCGAAAGGAAGCCGTCGATCTGCGCAAGCAGCGGCCGCAGCTCTGCCGCAAAGTCGAGATAATCGGCCTGCGCCTCGCCGGGGACCCAGGCCTCGAAAATGACCGCGATCATGCCCGTCCTCCGGAAAGTGTCGATGCCGGTTTGACGACGTGCCGGCTTGTGTTGCGGATCAATGCGCCGCTTCGGGCGGGGGTGCTGGTTTCAAGGCGGTCGCGCCGGTTCGGGGCGGTGTTTGGGGTTGTCACGCAGGTCCTCGTCGTCTTGGGCTTTTCCTCTGCCCGAAAGACTACATGATTGGAGGAGGCTTATGGTTCGGTTAGGATCGAACCATGACAGAGGGTCCGGACATCGCCCGCGTGGCCGCGCTTGTGGCCGATCCGGCGCGCAGCATGATGCTGATCGCGCTGATGGACGGGCGCGCCCTGACCGCGACCGAGCTGGCCGGAGCGGGCGGGATCACCAGACAAACCGCGAGCACGCATCTGGCCAAGCTGGTCGATGGCGGCATTCTGTCGCTCGAGGCGCAGGGGCGTCACCGCTATTTCCGTTTGGCGGGCAGCCATGTCGCGGGCCTGCTCGAGGCGATGATGGTCTTTTCCGCCGGTGCGGCGCCCGACCTGCGCGGGCGGCCAGGTCTGCGGACGGGGCCGCGCGATCCGGCTTTGCGCAAGGCGCGCATCTGCTACGACCATCTGGCCGGTGAAATGGGGGTCGCCCTTTTCGAGCGGATGCAGGCCGGCCAATGGCTGACCGAGGATCTGAGCGTCTCGGATCACGGCAAAGGCAAGCTTGCCGAGATCGGCCTGAGCCTCGACGCCTTGCCGCCCAGCAACCGCCCGCTGTGCCGTGCCTGCCTTGACTGGAGCCAGCGCCGCCAGCATCTCGCCGGTCGTCTGGGAAAAGCCGTGCTGGAGCGGGTTCTGGCGCAGAACTGGGCGCGGCGGATGCCCGATTCCGCGTCATCAGCTTCACCCCGAAGGCGAGCGGCGCTTCGAGATCTGGTTGGACTGAACCGTCGTTCGGGCCTTCGCACCGCTTGGACGGACTCAGGTCAGGTTCAGGCCGCCATCCGACAAAAGCACCTCGCCGGTGATGTAATCCGAGGCCAAAAGCGCCATGACCGCTTGCGCGATATCCTCGGGGCGCGCACCGCGTCTCATGGGCGATTGCGTTTGCCACAGGGCCTGCGCCTCGGTCCAATCCGCGGTGAGTGGCGTGTCGACAAGGCCGGGCGCTACCGCATTCACGCGGATCTCGGGGCCGAGCGTGCGGGCCAGCAGGCGGGTGACATGGTTCAGCGCGGCCTTGGTCGCCGCATAGGGGATCGAGCCGCCCTTGGGACGCACGCCGGCATGCGAGCTGATATTGATCACGCAAGCCCGCCCGCCGCGACCGGCCGAGGCGCGCAGGGCCTCTTCGGCCAAGCCGACAAGCTGGAAGGGGCGATGACATTGACCTCGTAGAGGCTGCGCCAGATCTCGGGACTTGCCGCAGCAAGATCGCCGTGGGGATCAGCCCGCTGATGCCGGCATTGTTGACCAGAACGTCCAGTCTGCCGGTCAGTGCCAGCGCATCGGCGATTAGCCGGAGCCGGTCGGCCTCGCAGGAAAGATCGGCCTGAAGATAGGCGGCATGGCCCAGCTTTTCCGCAAGCGCCGCACCGTCTTCCGTCGAGCCGCGCGAATGGAGGATCACGAAATAGCCCTCGTCGGCCAAACGGTGCGCGATTGCGGCCCCGATCCCCGAGGTCGATCCCGTCACCAAAGCAACCTCGCGTCCGGTCGCGGCATGGGTGTGCGGATGTGTCATGAGCCCTCCCGTCAGGCGGACAGCCAAACCCAAGCGCCCCGCCTTGTCAAACGGCGGCTTGGCTGGCGGCGCAGAAGAAAGCCGCCTTGCGCGGGGCAGGGCGGCTTCGTTCGTGTGTTCGGGTATGCGGCCGCTTAGTTGATCAGGACCGGCAGCACCAAGGTCTGCGACGTACCGGACGGGTGGGCCGGAAGGCGCGGCATCCGTCCGGCCTGCCGGTCGATCGCGCTGTCCATCGCGGGATTGCCGGTCGAGCTGGTCACGCGCATCCCCGTCACCTGTCCGCCGCCCGAGATGGTGAATTGCAGCGTGGCCTGAATCGCGCCGTGGCGGCCGTTCGGCAGGCGCGTGCGTTTCATGTGGCGCGCGACCGCGCCATTGACCTTGCTTTGCCAGCTCGCGACCTGACGCGGGCTGCTGGGCGAGCCCTGCTGCGCCCGAGGCGCGGCGGTCCGCTGGCCCTGCTGCGCATCCAGACGCGTGGTCCGGTTCGAGGCGGCAGCCGAAGCGGCGGGCTTCTTGCGCTCTTTGGGCTCTTCCTTTTTCGGCTCTTCGCGCTTGGCGATTTCGCGCTCGGGCTGCTTTTCCTTGACCTCGGGGCGTTCCGGCGGGCGCTCGGAGCGGTTGAGCACGACCGCGTCGTTCACGGCGACATTGGTGCTCAAATCGGGCAGCGGCTCGAGTTGGGGCAGCTCGGGCAGGGGAATCTCGGCCAACTCTTCAGGCTCGGATCCGGCTCCGGCTCCGGCTCGGCTGCGGCCCCGAAGCTTCCTTCTGGTCGATGGCCTCTTCTTCGGCCAGCGGGGCCGCGGCCTCGGGCATGGGGGCGAGTTCGACATAAACCGGATCGGGCAGCCCCGAAATCTGCGAGGCCTCCGCTTTCTGCATCAACCAGACGGCGCCGGTGACATGGGCCGCCAGAACCACGGCTCCTGCCGTGCCCCAGGCGAAGCTGTCGCGCAGCCAGCCGGCTTTGACGGTTGCGCTCTGCAGTCCAGCGGATTTCAGGCTCATGGCGTGGTTCCCTGTGCTGTTGGTGCGGCTACCGGCGCTGCTGCGGGAGCATCGGCGGGGGCGGCAGCGGCGGCAGCCGATTCAAGGCCGATCAGCGCGATCTTGAGATAGCCCGCGCGGCGCAGTTCGTTCATGGTTTCCATCAGGTCGCCGTAAGCCACGACCTTGTCGGCGCGTAGGAAGATGCGCTGCTCGCGGTCGCCGCCGGTCTGGGCATCAAGCGCCTGCTGCAACTGGTCGCGCGCGACCGGATCATTGCCGAGATTGACGGTCAGATCGGGCTGGATCGTCAGATAGATCGGCTGGTCGGGCCGCTGCACCGGCGTCGCATTCGAGACCGGCAGATCGACATTCACATCCACCGTGGCCAGCGGCGCGGCCACCATGAAGATGATGAGCAGGACCAGCATGACGTCGATGAAGGGCGTGACGTTGATCTCGTGGTTCTCGACCAGATCGTCGCCGCCGCTGCCATGCGATTCGCGGATGCCGCCAGCCATGTTCAGGCCTCCTTGCGGAAGTCGAGGTCGCGGCTCACCAGCCGCTGGACGCCGGCCGAAGCATTGGCGAGGCGCAGGCGGTAGCCGGTGATGGCGCGGGCGAAGACGTTGT
The DNA here is from genome assembly GCA_030410095.1 of Paracoccus cavernae. Lineage (GTDB taxonomy): Bacteria > Pseudomonadota > Alphaproteobacteria > Rhodobacterales > Rhodobacteraceae > Paracoccus > Paracoccus cavernae. Next base: position 2,411,359 of record JAUFRC010000001.1, on the reverse strand, counting down.
AGATCACCACCGCGGGAATGGCCGCGACAAGGCCGATCGCAGTTGCTAGCAGCGCCTCGGCGATGCCCGGCGCCACGACCGCAAGGTTCGTCGTCTGCGATCCGAGATCGAGATGAAGCTGTTCATGATGCCCCAGACCGTGCCGAACAGGCCGACGAAAGGCGCGGTCGAGCCGATGGTCGCCAGAACGCCGGTGCCGCGGCTGATGTTGCGGCTGGCATTGGCCTCGATCTGCGACAGCAGAGAGCCGACGCGGTCCTTGGTGCCCTCGTCTCCGGCGCGGTCGAGCGCGGGGTCGAGCGCTCGACCTCGGCCATCGCCGATTTGATCATGCGCGACGCGGGATCGTTGCGCCGTCCGGTGGCTTCGACGGCTGCGGCGAGCGAGGCGGCATTTTCGATGCGGCGCGCGGCGGAACGGGCATTGCCGAGGCGCGGCCGAGTTCGAGAAGCTTCATCACCAGCACCGTCCATGTCACGACCGAGGCGATCGCAAGGCCGATCATTACGGCTTTGACCACGATATCGGCGGCCATGAACATGCCGACGGGCGAGAGATCATGGGGCAGGTTCGGATCGCGCTGCCCGCTTTCCAGAACCGGCGCGATCATGCGCTGGATCGATCGGGCAGCATGGAATCTGCATCGGGCTCGAAGGGAACCGGGGCGGGTGCTGGTTCGGTCGCGGAGACCTCGGCGGGCGTACCGTTCGCGGGTGCGGCGGGGGCTTGTGCGGTGTTCGGTGCAGGTGCCGGCGTGTCGGTCGAGGCTGCTGCCGGCGCTGCCGCTGCCGGCGCGGTGCCGTTTACGGCTTCTGCGGGGGCAGGCGCTTGCGTTGCAGGCGCGGTTTGTGCATCGCTGGCGGAGGGGCTGCTGCCGCGGGGGCGGTCTCTGCCGGAGTTGCAGGGGCCGTTGCCGCCGGAGCCGTCGTTCCCGCAGCGGGTGCGGCAGGAGCATCCACGACAGGCGCATCCACGACTGGGGCAGGCGTCGCGGGAACAGGCGTAGCGGGGGCAGGGGTCGCCGGTGCAGTCTCTTGCGTTTCGATTTGGGCAGGGGCCGGAGTTTGCGTCGTGCTATCCTGGGCGAATGCCGGCGACATCATCAGACAGGCCAGGCTGAGGCTCGCAAGAGTCGGTGCGAGAACCTTGGCGCGTACAGGTGATTTCGGCAGGTCAGGCATGGTCTTCCTTTTCCTTGTGGCAGTCCCGAGACCCGAAAGCCCGGTGTCACCCCATTTTTCTGCAACGGGATCTGACCCGCGAAGGCGGCTTTTTGGTTCTATCGGCTGTCAGTGTAAAATTGTCAACTATTCTGGGTGACGGTTTTAGTCTGGAATTATTATCCCGTGGAAGATGGTGCTTTTCGGGCAATCAGCCGCCGGTCCGGTCGTCTCCGGTCGCGAGGGCGGCGGATCGAGGGCTCGGGTTGGCGCTCTGGTCGGGGCGGGAAACGCGGCCGCCACTGCGGCGGGCAGGGCGTTCGGCAGGGCTGTGGGGATCGCTCCAATAGGCCGAAAGATGCGTGGCCTTGCTGTCGATCCCCAACTCGTCGAGCAAGAGCCCGCGCAGCTGCGAGACCGCACCGCGCTCGGCCGCCATCCAGAAGAAACTGTCGTCGAACGGCCCTTGCGTCGCGGCGATAAGGCGCAGTGCCTGCAGCAAGGCGGGTGTGTCTTGCGGCAGGTGGCTCGTGGTGATCCCTCGGCCTGCGGCATCGGATAATCGGCGCTTTTGCCCAATAGCCACAGATGGCCGCGCGCATCGGGGCGGGCCTCGATCATGCGGGCAAGGGCGGGGTAGGCGGTCTCGTCTCCGGCGAGAAAGAGGCGCGTGGCCTCGGGGATGCCGCTGCCGCCGGGTCCGGCTAGGCCGATGCGCTCGCCCGCTTTGGCGGCCAGAACCCAGTCGGTGATCCGTCCGCCTTCATGGAGGAAAATATCCGTATCGACCCAACCCGCCGCGAGATCGACCGCACGGGTCGTATAGGGCGGACGGTGGAGCGCCTGCCCGCCCGAGGGCCATTGCGTCTGCCCGTTCTCACCGATGCTGGGCCAGACGGGTTCGCTGGTGCCCGAAGGTTGCAGCACGAGCCGGAAATGGATCGAATCGTCGTGGGAGAGCCGCTCCAGCCCTTCGCTTTCCAGCCGTAGCCGGACGAAACTCTCGCCGATCCGCGTGACCGAATGCACGCGTGCCAGACTGAAGTTGGGCGGAAAGCGCCCCGCATCCAAACCCGAGGACCAAGCGGGCGCTTCTGCGCTCAGGGCCGCGATTTCGGATTGAAGCGCAGCCAGATCCTGCGCTCGATGGGCGCGGGCAAAAGAAGCGTTCCCTCGCCGCGCTTTTTCGCGCCGAATTCGCCGACCGGCAGTTCGCACCAGATCGAGCGGCCATGACCTTCGTGCAGATCGAGCCCGCGCCGCGCCGCGAGATCGCGCAAGGCGGCCTCGATCGGGGGAAAGGCGTGTCGGTCAGGGTGGCCTCGGCCTGGAATTCGGGTAGGGGGCTGGTGCGCATGGTCGGCTCCGCTGGAACAGGGGCTGTGCGGATGGTCCTGGAAAACGCGGCCGGTTCGGCGAAGGCGCCGTGGGCCGGTTCGGGTTCCAGAATAAATCCGCGCGTCCGGAAAAGAAAAGCGGGTAGCGGTGCGGATGCGGCTGCCGGATGAAAAGACCGCCCCGATGACGGGGCGGCCCGTGGATGGCAAGGGTGCCTCAGAAGTTGCGCGAGAGCGCCAGCTTGAAGTTGCGCCCCGGTGCCGGACCGGTCACCCAGGTCGCGGGCACATATTCGCGGTTCGTGACGTTATCGACGCCGAAATGCACCTCGATGCCTTTGGCGAAGCCCTCTTGCGGGGCGTAGGTCGCGAAGATGTCGTGGGTGCCGTAGCCGCCGCGACGCGATCCGTTGAGCTTGTCGCGGCCGACGGCCAGCGTCGAGCGGACGCCCAGTTTGAGCTCGTCCGTGGCGCGCCAGTTGGCCGACAGCGTGGCGCGGTTGTTGGGCAGCGATCGAGGATGACGCCGTCCTGATCCTCGCCGTTCACCACCGAGAAGGCCGCGCCGAGTTCCCAAGCGCCGATCAGGTAATTGGCCTCGAGCTCGCCGCCGCGCAGATAGGCGCGGGCGATATTGATGAAGGGATCGTTCGGACCGCCGCCCGAGCGCGTGATCATGTCGTCGATATGGTTGCGGAAATAGGTGACCTTCGCGACTAGTTCGTCGCCATCCGCAATCAGCGATTCCGCGCGGTACGAGGCGCCGAATTCGACGTTCTTGCCCTTCTCGCTCTTGAGGTTCGGGTTGGCCGCACCGGCCATCGAACCGTCATAAAGCTCGTCGGCCGAAGGCATGCGGCTCACGAAGGCGACCGAACCGAAGACGGCCCATTGGTCGTTGAGGCGGTAGATCGCGGCAACCTGGGGCTCGGTCGCCTCGAAGCGGCGCTCGTTGGTCTGGAAGCCGAGCGAGTCCTTGGGCTGGCTGCGCTGCTTTTCGTAACGCAGGCCAGAATTGACCGTCAGGTTGCCCCAGGTGACTTCGGAAAGCGCATAGGCCGACCACGAGCGGGTCTTGGCTTCGGGATGCGAGGCCGAGGGGGCGGTCGAGGTGCGGTCCTGCTCGAAGACTTCGATGCCGGCGGTCAGGAAGTGGTCGTAACCCTCGCCCGACAGATCGGCGACGTTGTTGACCTTGAATTTCCACATGCCGTAGTCGCGCTTGCCCAAAAGCGAGGTCATGATCGGCTCGGACGGATCGTCGCCCTGACGGATGTCCTTGATGGTATTGGTATAAGACAGGGTCGCGGTCAGGTCGATGTAGCGGTTGTCGGCCGGCTTCCAGCCCCAGACCAGACGCGCGGTCTGGTCGCGCGTGGTGATGTCGCCGACGCCCCAGCCCGGGAAGCCCGGATAGAAGACGCCGACTTGCGCGCCCTCGATCTGGTTGAAGTCCTGATCGTCGCCCTTGGCTTCGAGATGCTGGTACGAGAAAGCGACATATTGGTCGCCAAAGGTCTTTTTCGCCTTGAGCAGCAGGTTCGGCGTATCGGTGTTCGAGCGCACGATGACATCGCCGTCGGCATCCTTGCTGTCACCAAGTTTGCGATAGGCGAAAGCGGCGAGGGCCTCGAAATCATCGGTCGGACGCCAGCCGTAGGCGATGCTGCCGAAAAGCGATTTCGCATTCGAGGCATAGCCGAGCTTCACCCGCCCGCCCGAGGTCGCGCCATCGGCCAGCAGGTCGTCGACTTCGATCGTCTCCATCGCGATCACGCCGCCGAGCGCGCCAGAGCCGTAAAGCGTGGACGAGCCGGGGCCGCGCAGGACTTCGACCTGACGCAGGAAGTCGGGTTCGACGAAAAGCGAGCCCTGACGGTAGGATCGTAGTATTTCTTTTCGCCGTCGATCAGTTGGACAATGCCCGCTTCCGCACCGGCGGTCCCTGCGGCGGAAGCGCCGAAGCCGCGGATGTTGAAGCCCTGACCGAAGAAACTGCCCGAACCCGAGCCGGCAACGCCGGGCACCGTGGCCAGCACTTCGCCGATATGGGTCGGGTCGATGTCGTCGAGCTGTTCGCCGCCCACGACCGTGACCGATTGCGGCACATCCGAGGCGACTTTGGGTTTGCCCGCGCGGATCACGACCGGATCGAGGACGAAGGCGCCATGCGGCGCGGCCGGCGATGCAGTCTGTGGCGCGGTCTGATTGGCTGGGTCGAGAGCGTCTTGCGCAAGGGCGGGGCTCAGCGCCATGCCCGCAACGCTGGCCAGCAATGCCGTGCGTATCGTGGTGTGAATCATCATTCCCTGCTTGGCGAAAATTCGTGTTTCTGGCTGGCAAGGATGCTGGCGATCTTGCGTCGCATAAGAAACCTTAGTAAATCTGTCAAGCACAGCGCATCAGCCACAATCCCAGCCAGCGCCTGAAAAATGCCAATTGAGGGAATGACATGACGCGATATTCTGCAGCCGAACTTCGCCAGCTAAAAGCAGAAGACACTGGCCGCCCGTTTGATTTGGCGGGGAAACTTGATGTGCCCGAGGCGGCACTCGTTGCGGCCGAAGTGGGTCATGGCACCATCCGAATCGAGGCGGCTCCGGGGCGTTTGATCCCCGCGGTCCAGGCGCTTGGCGAAGTCATGGCACTGACGCGCAACCGTTCCTGCGTCATCGAAAAAGTCGGCACCTACAACAATTTCCACGACGGCGATCATGCCGCGATGACGCTGGATCCCGAAATCGACCTGCGCTTTTTCCCGAGCCAGATGGTCCATGCTTTCGCGGTCGAAGTGGCCGGCGACAAAGGCGTGCGCCGCTCGGTTCAGGTTTTCGACGCGGCGGGCGATGCCGTCCACAAGATCCACCTGCGCGAGACCTCCGATCTCGGCGCATGGGAGGCTCTCAAGCGTGATCTGGCGCTTGCCGATCAGGGCGACGAGATCGAATTTGCGGCCCGCAAGCCGGTCGAACCCGCGAAAGCCGCAGCCGACCAGGCCGCTGCCCTGCGCGAGGAATGGGCTGCGATGACCGATACGCACCAGTTCAACGGGTTGATGCGCCGCCTCAAGATGAACCGCCTCGGCGCATACCGCATTGCGGGCGCGCCCTGGGCCCAGCCTCTGGCCGTCGAGGCCGTTCCGCAGCTGTTCGAGCGCCTTCTGGCCGAGGGCGTGCAGGTCATGTTCTTCGTCGGCAATATGGGCTGCATCGAGATCCATTCCGGCCCGATCCATTCGGTCAAGCCGATGGGACCGTGGATCAACGTCATGGACCCGCGCTTCAACCTGCATCTGCGCGGTGACCACGTCGCCGAAGTCTGGCTGGTCGAAAAGCCCACCAAACGCGGCGCGGCCCTCTCGGTCGAGGCTTTCGACGCCGAAGGCATGCTGATCTTCCAATGCTTCGGCATGCGCGAGGAAAAAGGCGGCGATGCGGCGGCATGGGACGCGCTGGCGCGCAGCCTGCCGCAGTTGGTCGAGGTCGCGGCATGATCCGCGCGGCGCTCGCGGCCATGCTCATGGCCGCGCCCGCCGCGGTCATGGCTGAAAGCTATCCCGATGCGGGCAAAGTCCTGTCGATCGGCGGCTCGATCACCGAGATCATCTATGCTCTCGGCGAAGAGGGCCGTCTGGTCGGTCGCGACACCACCTCGAGCTTTCCGCCCGAGGCGACGGCTCTGCCCGATGTCGGCTATGTCCGCGCCCTCTCCCCGAAGGCGTGCTTTCGGTCGGCCCCGATCTGATCATCGCCGACGAAGGCGCCGGACCGCCCGAGGCGATCTCGGTGCTGCAAGGCGCGAAGATCCCCTTCGTCGAGGTCCCCGAAGCCTATACCGCCGAAGGGATCGCAACCAAGATCACCACCGTCGCCGAAGCGCTTGGCGTGGCGGAAAAAGGGGCCGCGCTCTCCGAGAAGGTCAAGGCCGATCTCGCCGAAGTTTCGGGCTTTTCCGCCGGGGTCGAGACCCCCAAGAAAGTCCTGTTCATCCTGTCGCTGCAGGGCGGCCGGATCATGGCGGGCGGCGCGGGCACCTCGGCCGATGCGATCATCACGCTTGCCGGCGGCCAGAACGCGGTTTCCGGGATCGAGGGCTACAAACCCGTCACCGACGAGGCGATCATTGCCGCCCAGCCCGATGTCATCTTGATGATGGACCGCGGCGAGGCCTCGGCCGATGCGACCGCCAACGGCAGCGCCGATCACGGTGCCGCCAAAGAGGGCGCGCTGGCGATGCCGGTCATCCAGACCACGCCCGCAGGCAAGAACGGCGCGATCGTCTTTATGGACGGCCTGCTGCTTCTGGGCTTCGGCCCGCGCACGGGCGAGGCCGCCCGCCAGCTGCATGACGCGCTTTATGCGGTGAACTGATGGTGGCCATCAGTCCGGAGACGATCACGCGCCTCGAGGGCGACCGCACGCATCGCGCGCGGCTCGTCTGTTTCGTGCTGGTCGCGGTGCTTTGCGCTTCTTCGCTCCTTTCGCTCGGCTGGGGCGCGGCGGGGACATCGCTGTCGCGCTTTCTCGGCGATCTTCTGGCTGGGCGAGAGATTGCCCTGCAGGACCGGATCGTCATCCTCGATATCCGCCTGCCGCGGCTGATCATGGGCATTCTGGTCGGGGCTGCGCTCGCGGTGTCGGGCGCGGTGATGCAGGGGCTTTTCCGCAACCCGCTGGCCGATCCCGGTCTGGTGGGGGTCAGCGCGGGAGCTTCGCTCGGGGCGATCTCGGCGATCGTTCTGGCGGGGATGCTGCCTGCGGCGGTCTCGGGGTTTTTCGGCTGGTATCTGGTGCCGGTCGCGGCCTTTGTCGGCGGCTGGGTCTCGATGATGGTGCTTTACCGGATCGCGACGCGCAGCGGGCGGACCTCGATTGCGACCATGCTTCTGGCGGGGATCGTGCTCGGCGCGCTGACCGGCGCGATTTCGGGCGTGCTCGTTTATATCGCCGACGACAGCCAATTGCGCGATCTGACCTTCTGGGGTCTGGGCTCGCTGGCGGGGTCGAACTGGCTCAAGGTCATGGCGGCCGCGCCGGTGATCTGCGCGGCTTTGGCCTTTGCGCCGCTGCTGGCGCGCGGGCTCAACGGTCTGGCTTTGGGCGAGGCTGCCGCGGGCCATATCGGCATCCGCGTCCAGAAGGTCAAAAACCTGTCGATCCTGACGGTTGCCGCCTCGACGGGGGCGGCGGTTGCGGCCTCGGGCGGGATCGGTTTCGTGGGCATCGTCGTGCCGCATCTTCTGCGGCTTGCAACGGGGCCGGATCACCGCTGGCTGCTGATCAACTCGGGCCTTCTGGGCGCGACCATGCTGATCCTTGCCGATATCGTCAGCCGCACGATCATCGCGCCGGCCGAACTGCCGATCGGGATCATCACCGCGATTCTGGGCGGGCCGGTCTTCTTGTGGATCCTTCTGCACAACCGCGGGATTGTCGACCTATGAGCCTGATCGCCCAAACCATCCACCTCAGCCTCGGGCGCAAGGAAATCCTGCACGGTGCCGATTTCCGCGCCGAGGCGGGCCAGTTCACCGCCATCGTCGGGCCGAACGGCTCGGGCAAGACCACCTTGATGCGCGCGCTGACCGGCGAGCTGCCCTGCCGCGGCGAGGTCACGCTGAACGGCCACAAGATCGCCAAGACCCCGCCCGAAACCCTCGCGCGGATCAGGGGCGTTCTGCCGCAGGCGACGGCTTTGTCTTTTCCCTTCACCGTGGCCGAGGTCGTGCGTCTGGGCTCGCAGGCGCGCGGTCCCGAGGCGGATACGCTGATCCTTCGCGCGCTGGAGCGGGTCGATCTAGGCGGTTTCGCCGGTCGCTATTACCAGCAGCTTTCGGGCGGAGAGCAGCAGCGCGTCCAGCTTGCCCGCGTTCTGGTGCAGGTCTGGCAGCCTCTGGGCGAAGAGGGGCCGCGCTGGCTGTTTCTCGACGAGCCGGTCAGCAGCCTCGATATCGCGCATCAGCTTACGGTGATGCGGCTGGCCGCCGATTACGCCAGACGCGGCGGCGGGGTGGTCGCGGTCATGCATGACCTGAACCTGACCGCCATGTTTGCCGACCGTATCGCTTTGGTCACAGCGGGGCTGGTCGTAGCTCAGGGCACTCCCGCCGAAGTGCTGACCAACCAGCGCCTTTCCGAGGCCTACGGCTGCGCGCTGGCGGTCAATACCGTGCCGGCCGAGGGGATCTGGATCCTGCCCCACGCCGCCGCCTGAAGGCTTTGCTTCACGTGAAAACCGCAACGGGTCGCACCGCAAGGCGCGACCCGTCCGCATTTGCTTAATCGGCGAATGGGCTCAGGCGCGTTCGGCGATGACCCGCGCCGCGGCCTCGATCGCGCCCGCGCCATGCGGGATGGCAAGCGCGGTCATGCCCGCCTCCATCACGGCCAGCGTGCCGAGGATCTGGTGGGCGTTGGCATGGCCCATATGGGCGACGCGCAGCGCATTGGCGGCATCCTCCGCGCCCAGACCGAGGCCCAGCACCAGCCCCGCCTTCTGGTCGCACCATGCCCGTAGCTCATCGGCGCGCGGCAGGGTCGCCGCCGTGACCGAACGCGCCCGCTCGGACGGTTCCGCCACGGTCAAAGTGATCCCCGATCCGTCCTTGCCCCATGCCTCGAAAGCGGCCCAGACCGCGCGGGCGAGGCCCTCGTGGCGCGCCCAGACGGCGGGGAGGCTTTCCTCGTCGAGGATCATCGTCAGCGCCTCGTTCGCGGCATAGATCATCTGGACCGGCGCGGTGCCGTCCCAGAATTGCCACAACTCGGTCGCTTCGGCGCGGGCGTGCCAGTTCCAGTAAGGCGTGGCCATATCGCTTGGACCCATGGCTTTCGCGCGTTCCGAGAACCACACGAATGCCGCGCCGGGCGGAGACATCAGCCCTTTCTGGCTGGCCGAGACCAGCACATCGATTCCCCAATCATCCATACAGAGCTCTGCACATCCGAGCGAGGCGATCGCATCCACCGCAAACAGCGCGGGATGATCCCCGATCGCGGCTTTCAGCGCCATCAGATCGGCCTGAACCGAGGTTGCCGTGTCGATATGGCAGACCAGCACGGCCTTGATGAGATGGTCCTTGTCGGCAGCCAGCCTTTCCGCCAGTTGCGCGGGATCGGCGGCGCGGGCGGCGAAATCCATGATCTCGACCTCGACCCCCATCGCCTGCGCCGCGCGCCCAACCGTGGCCGAAATGGCCCGAGGTCAGGACCAGCGCTCGTTCGCCGCGGTGGAAGAGATTGGCAATCGCGGCCTCCCATCCGGCATGGCCGTTGCCGATATAGGCGGCGAGATGCGCCCGCGTGCCCGCCAAACGCTTGAGCCCCGCCATGAGCCGGAGGTTGAGCGCGGGCAATTCGCCCGAATAGATATCGGGCGAGGGCCGCGCCATCGCGCGCAAAACGCGGTCGGGCAGGGGCGAGGGGCCGGGAATGGCAAGCGTGGTTCGGCCGTTGGCAAAGGTCATCTGGGAGTCCCGAAGCGGAAAGGAGACAGGCGCGTGATCTCTGCGCCGCCCATCGATAGGGCGGCCCGAAAGCAGGGTCAATTCCCGCCTTCGGGTCGGCCCCTTCGGGTTTGTTCTCGGCCTAGCCCTCCGGCCCTCTCTGCGGTCAGCTTTCGCGGTTTTGCGGCGCGGTCTCTTCGTCGGGCCAACGCTCGTGCAGGATGAGATCGTCCAGAACGCGGCGTTCGGCCCAGCCGCGCGCCTGCAACTCGGGCTGCTCGTACAACTCGGCGACATGGCCGAGGCAGAGATAGGCCACCGGCACGACATGGTGAGGCAGGTTCAGGATGCGGCGCAGATCGGCATCGTGAAAGATGCTGACCCAGCCGACGCCGATCCCCTCGGCCCGCGCTGCCAGCCACAGATTCTGGACCGCGCAGACCGTCGAATAAAGATCGGTGTCGCGGTTGTGGGTGCGCCCGAGAACGACCTTGCCGCCGCGATCGCGGTCGCAGGTGATGCACAGATTGACTGGCGCATCGGTGATGCCTTGCAGTTTCAGCTCGGAATAAAGCTGCCGTTTCCGGCCGTCGAACATGTCTTCGGCTTCGTGATTGGCGGTCTCGAAAGCGGCGCGGATCTGCTGGCGGACGGCGGTGCTTTCGATGATGAGGAAGTTCCACGGCTGCATCAGCCCGACCGAGGGCGCGGCATGGGCGGCTTCGAGCAGGCGGCGCAGGACCTCGGGGGCGATGGGGTCGGGCAGAAACTGGCTGCGCACGTCGCGCCGCTCGTTGATGGCGCGGTAGATCGCCGCGCGCTCGGCCTGCGAAAAGGGCCGCGCGGGTTCGGGATGGTCCGACGGGCTATGTGCCGTTTGGTCGGAATTCGCCGTGTTGTGACCCGAAGGGGGCGGTTTGGTTGCATGACGTCCCTCGTCTGACAGACCTGCGAGCGCGCCATCGTCCGCATGGCGCAGTCTATGCCGTCTGGCCGGTCTTCTGACTTGGTTTCATCCGGTCGCGGCGCCTTCCCGGCTTGCGCCAGTGACCATGCCGCCCGTCCACCTTACAGCGTTGGGCACGTTGCGGATGTTCGCCGCATTCCCGATTCTCCCGGCCGATCGCGCGGGCACCAGACCCGCGAAACATAGCCCGAACGGCGCCTTTGGGTAAATCCCTTGCGCGGCCTCAGGAGAGGGCGTTGCCAATCGCGCGAGGGCGGGTTGCGGATGGCCGCCTGATGGGCCGGCTGCCAAACTGGCGTCATGGCCTTGTCCTGAGCGTAGTAATCGCGAAACCAGCCGACATAACGCGCCGCACCCTCGCGGATATCGGTGCGGTTCACCGTGCCGGTCAGATGCCCGAGCAAGGTGGTGTCGGCCCATGTCGCCTCGACGTCGCCGGGCTGCATCGGCAGCATCTCGAACAGGGCCTCGCGCCCCGAGGCCGCCTCGAGCGCGCGCACAAAGCCCATCAGCGGGACGGGCTGGCCGTTGCCGATATTGACCACGCGCCAGGGCGCGCAGGGCGAGAGGCTGTCGAATTCCGCGGCAGGCCCGCGGCTGGCCGCATTCGGCGCAGGCGGGACCGCATCCATCAGCGCGCGGATCGAGGCAACCAGATCGTCGACGAAGGTGAAATCGCGCATCATGTGACCGTGGTTGAACAGCTTGATCGCGCGCCCCTCGAACAGCGCCGAGGTAAAGAGATGCGGCGCCATATCCGGCCGCCCCAAGGGCCGTAAACCGTGAAGAAGCGGAACATCGTGATCGGCAGCGCAAAGAGGCCGGCGTAGGAATGCGCCATCATCTCGTTGGACTTCTTGGTCGCGGCATAGAAGGACAGGGGCAGATCGGTCTTGTCGGTCTCGCGGTAGGGCATTTGGGCATTGCCGCCATAGACCGAGCTGCTTGATGCCATCAGCATATGGCGCGGGGATGGGCGCGGGCCGCTTCAAGCAGCTCGTAGCTGCCTTGCAGGTTCGAGGCGAGATAGGTCTCGGGATGGGTGATCGAATGGCGCACGCCGGCCTGAGCCGCGAGATGGACGACCACATCGGGCTTGTTGGCCGCGAAAAGGTCGCGCAGCAGGCCGGGGTTTCGATCTTGGCGCGGATCGAGAGATAATTCGGGCTGGCCAGAAGCTGCGCCTCGCGCGCGGCCTTGAGGGCGGGGTCGTAATAGGCGTTGTGATCGTCGACCCCGACCACTTCGCAGCCCTCGCGCAGCAAAAGCCGTGCGAGCGTCGCGCCGATGAAACCTGCCGCTCCGGTGATCAGAACTCTCACAGCGCGGCCTCCACGGTTGTGGATTGCCCGAAGGCGGGGTTGTGGCCGCTGGAGGCGGTGCTGCGCGCCGGCGCGTCTAGCCCCGCGGACATCGGCAGATCGCGCACGACCGGCAAGCGGCGGCGGCGCATCAGCCATGCCACGCCCAAAGATCGACCGCACCCACCCGCGCGCGCTGGAAATTGTTGTAGTTCGAGCGCCCCGAGGCCCGTTCGGCATGGGTGACGGGTACGGTCACGACCGTCCACCCTCGCGTTTGATCATGGCGGGCATGAAGCGGTGGATATGGTCGAAGAAGGCGAGATTCAGATAGACCTCGCGCGGGAATGCCTTGAGCCCGCAGCCGCTGTCGCTGACCCCGTCGCCCAAAAGCCCGCCGCGAATGCGGTTCGCGAGCTTCGAGGCCCATCGTTTCGAACGTGTATCCTTGCGCCCGACCCGCTGGCCCTGCACAAGCCCGATACGGTCGCCCGCGGGGGCATCGAGCAGGGGCGCAGCAGGTCCGGCAGGTTCTCGGGCGGGTTTTGTCCGTCGGCATCCAAGGTTGCGATGATGCGGCCTTTGGCGGCCAGAATGCCGCTGCGGATCGCCGCCGATTGCCCGCAGGAGCTTTGGTGGCAGACCACCCGTAGCTGCGGCATCCGCCGTCTGAGCCGCGCAAGAACATCACGGGTCTGGTCGGTCGATGCATCATCCACGACGATGATTTCGTGATCGGCATCGGCCATGACGCGCGAGATGTCGAGAAGCAGGGCCTCGATATTGCCGGCCTCGTTTTTGGCGGGCAGGACGATGGAGATGTCGAAAGTCATGGTGTGACCTCGTTGGGTTGGAAGAGGGTGTAGGTGTCGCTGCGGTAGGGAAGGCGCGCGACCGGATGCAGGCCCGCGATCTGTGCGCCCGAAAGGTCGAGCAGGACGCCGCCGGGGTGGCTCGCGGCCCAGTCGGCGACGGCCTCGGGCGTGGTCGGACGGGCGACGGGATGGTCGAGCCGCGCGGCGAAGTTGAGCTGGGCGTGATAGGTGCCGTCGGTGATGGCGATGCCTGCATCACGGTAGGGCGCAAGCGCTGCGCCGAGCGGGGTCAGGTCGTAGCGCGCAAAGAGCAACGGGCTGGCCGCGAGATGCAGCGCGATCACGAAAGAAAGCGCCAATGCCCCCAGCCCGATCAGCCCAGAGCGCAGGCGCAAAAAGCCCCAGATGCCCGCTCCGAGGCACAAGAGCCCCAAGGCGGCCGCCCAGAGCGGCTGGCGGAAATCGAGCGCCTCGAGCGCAGGCACCAGACGCAGGCCCGCCGCCACCAGCCCGAGGGCAAGGCCCGCAAGCGGCAGTGCCAGCCACAGATCGCGGCTTGTCCATTGTCTTTGGGCGGGGCCGCGCGCGAGCAGCAGGGCCAGAGCGGGTATTTCGGGCAGCAGGTAATGGGTTTGTTTGCCGCTGATTGCCGAAAAGGCGATGAGCGCGCCGAGAAACCAGATGGTCAGGAAACGGGTCTCGGGTCGGGCGGCAAGGGCGCGCGGCGCCAGTGCGCCCAGCCCCGAGCGGGTCCAGCCGAAGGGCCAGATCAGCATCGGCAGCAAGGCCAGATAGAACCAGACCGGCCGTTGATGCGCAAAGCTCGACGCCATGCGCCCCGCACTTTGCCGCCAGAGGACCTCGATCTGGTAGGGCTCGCCGCCGATGACCAGCGCCGGAAGAAGCCACAGCGCGACCAGCACGATCGCCACGCCAAGGGCGAGCGCCAGCCCGCGAAACCATTTGCTCACAGGCGCTCTCGGCGCGGGGGCCCAAAGCGGCATGGTCAGCGCGACAGGCAGCACATGGAGAAAGATCACCGGCCCCTTGCCGTAGACGCCCAAAGCGATCGCCGCCCCCAGAAGCAGCCAGCTCCGGCGGCCCGACGCCGTGCCGCCCGCGAGGTCGGGCTCTTGCGCCGCTTGCCATAGCGCCAGCATCGCAAGCAGGGTCGAGACCGCCAGAATGGTGTCGAACATCGTGGTCGAGCCGAAGAACAAAAACACCGGCGAGCAGGCGAGGATCAGTGCCGCAATGCCCGCGCGCTCCGGCTCGCCCGGCCAGAGCCTGCGCGCCAGCAGCCCTGTCAGGGCGACGCCGCCGACGGCGAAAGCGGGCGCGACAAGGCGTGCGGCCAGACCGCTCGGGCCGGTGAAAAGCCAGACCAGATTGATCAGCCAGAACAGCAGGGGCGGTTTGTGCCCGTAAAGCTCGCCGTTGAGATGGGGCACGAAAAGCGAGCCGCCCTGATGCATCTCCCATGCGGCGGCGACATAGCGGGTCTCGTCGATGGGCATCAGCGGGCGCAGCAGCACCAGAACCAGCAGGCCGAGCGCGAACAGCAGCGTGGCGGAAAGAACGGACAGCCTCATGCGGCGCTTCCGTCGCCTGCCGCAAGCGCAGTGGTGCGGCCGGTTTGGCGGATCAGCATCAGATTGCGGATATAGACGAGCAGCCCGCTTGCTTGCCCGATGATGAAGACCGGATCGCGCCGCCAGACCGCATAGGCCAGAAGCGTCGCGCCACCCGCCAGCGACAGCCACCAGAAGGCGGTCGGCACAATGCTTTGGCGCACCCGTTCGCTGGCCAGCCATTGCACCAGAAAGCGGGCGCTGAACAGGGTCTGGCCCAAAGGCCGATGCTGAGCCAGAAGGTCTGGTCGGACATGGGTGAACTTCCCTCGATCGGTGTCGTTGCCCCCTCTTGATCACCCGATTCTTTCGCTAACCTTACAAAGGCCTTGTCCGCGTCACGCCGATGCCTCCGGCGCGTCCGCTACGGCGAAGGCCAGCCGGTAACGCCACAGTTGTCTCCGCCGGCCGGTGCGTGCATGAAGGAGGCGGACCAAACGGAGCCGAGCCATGCGCGTTCTGGTGATCGAGGACGAGGCCGATATTGCGGATGCGGTGCAGCGTTTCCTGCAGGCGCAGGGTCATGCGGTCGATCTCGCGCCGACTTTGGCCGATGCCGATGCCATCCTTGCCGTTGCCGAATTCGATGCGGTTCTGCTCGATCTCGCTTTGCCCGACGGGCTGGGGCTCGAGCTTTTGCGGCGCGAGCGGCGGCGCGGCAATCGCGTACCGGTGATCATCGCCACGGCGCGCGACCAGATCGCCGACCGTATCGCGGGGCTGGATGCGGGGGCCGATGACTACGTCGTCAAACCCTTTGATCTGGGCGAGCTCGAGGCCCGTCTGCGCGCTCACGGCCGCCGCGCGGGCGGCGATCCTTCGGCCGAGACCACTTTGGGCGAGTTGCGCATCGACCGCGCCGGCGCGCGGCTGTTTCGCGAGGATGCGGAGATCCGGCTGACCTCGCGCGAATGGGCGGTTTTCGATGCGCTTCTGGCGGCGCGGGGGCGGGTTTTGTCGCGACGCGTTCTCGAGGAACGGCTCTATGCTTTCGAGGATGAAATCGCGGGGAATGCGGTCGAGGTCTATATCTCGCGCCTGCGCGGAAAGCTGGGCGCGGATGTCATCCAGACCCGCCGCGGCTTGGGCTATCTCGTCGAATGAGCAGCACCTGGTCCCTGCGCAAACGTCTGCTGCGGCGCGTGCTTTTGGGGATCGCCCTGAGCTGGGCGATCGGGCTGGGGCTCGCGATCGGCGCGCTCAACCATGAAATGGGCGAGCTGGTCGATGAAAGCCTCAAGGGCTCGGCTCAGTTCGTTTTGTCGGCCTATCGCGAGAGCGGCGGGCTGAACCTGCCCGCGGAACTGGGCGATGTCCGCATCCGCATCATTGCGGACGGGCAGGAGGTTCTGCCCGCCGTCTGCCCGTGCAAAGCACGAACGGCGGCCATGATCTGGCCGGATGGCGGGTGTATCGCCTTTCCGATCCGGACGGCTCGCTTAGCGTCGAGGTCGGTCAAAGCGATAAGTGGCGGCGCGAAGAGCTGGCCGAAAGCGTGGCATGGCTGGTCGCGATCATGCTGCCGGTGCTGCTGGTCGCGCTGTGGTCGGTAAGCCGCGTGGTCACCGCAACCCTGCGGCCTGCAAACCGCTTTGCGCAGGATCTGCAAAAGCGCAAGGCCAGCGATCTCAGCCCAAGCGGGCAGATGGATCTGCCGCAGGAACTTGCCCTATCCGGGATGCGATGAATTTCTATCTCGAGCGCATCCGCGCCCATATCGAGGCCGAGGGCCAATTCGCCGTGCAGGCCGCCCACGAGCTGCGCACGCCGGTCGCGGCGGCCTCGGCGCAGGCGCAGGCGTTGATGGCGGGGGTGGCCGATCCCGCCGCGCCGCAACGGATTGCCGATTCCCTGCTGCGTCTGGGCGCGCTGGTCGACCGGCTCCTGCATCTGTCGCGCGCCGATGCGGCGGGGCGGCGGGCGCGCAAAGCGATCTGGTGCAGGTCACGCGCATGGTGATCGCCGAGATGCGTGGCGATATCGTCTTTGACGACGGCGATGTCGAAAGCGCCTTTGTCGCGATCCATCCCGAGGCTTTGGCCCTGATCCTTGAAAACCTGCTCCGCAACGCGCGCGATCACGGCACCGGACGGGTGCGGGTCCTCCTCGAGGCGGGTCCCGTCCTGAGCATCCTCAACCCCGTCGCCGAGGGCGCCGCGTTCCGCCACGGCACATTCGAAAAATCGGCCCGCAGCGCAGGGACGGGACTGGGCCTCGGCATCGTGCAGAAAATCACGGGCAAAGAGGAATCGGCCTGAGCTTCTCGATGGAAAACGGTTTGGCCAAGGTGGTGATGACCTTCACGGCCTGAGCGGCGATCTGCGCGCAAACGGCCGTATGCGGGGCAGGCGGTCCGCACAATCCGCCATCTTCAGGCAGGCGAAAATCCAGGTCCGAAGCAGGGCGAAAGCGCCTGTCGGTCTCGTCTTGCGTCAGTGTATTTGATTGTTTTTGCTGATTTTTCAGCGTTTGCTTGCAATCTGCCAAGCGGATAAAGATGGTGAGCCCAACAGGATTCGAACCTGTGACCCACTGATTAAAAGTCAGTTGCTCTACCAACTGAGCTATGGGCCCACATCTTGTGGCGGTGATTAGGTTTAGCGGCGGGCAGGGTCAAGCGCAAAACGACACTCTGGCGGAATCTTTTTCGCGGGATTATATCGCGGACATGGAAAACACGGAAAAAACGCGCCTCCCCTTCATGAAAATGCACGGGCTTGGCAATGATTTTGTGGTCATCGACCTGCGCGACGGGGCGAGATGCCGTCGGCCGAGGTGGTGACGCGCATTGCCGACCGTCATCGCGGTGTCGGATTCGACCAGTTGGCGGTGATCCGCAAGGACGGCAATGCCGATGCGCGGCTGACCTTTTTCAACGCAGACGGCTCGCTTTCGGCGGCTTGCGGCAATGCCACGCGCTGCATCGCGCGCTATCTGATGGACGAGTCGGGCGCGACCGAGTTGCGGCTGGAAACCGATCATGCCGTGCTTTTGGCCGAGGATGCGGGGGCGGGCTCACGCGGGTCAATATGGGACATCCGGTGCTCGATTGGCGCGCGATCCCGATTGCCGAGGATCTCGACACGCTGCACCTGCCGGTCGAGGGCGATCCGGTCGCGACCGGCATGGGCAATCCGCATATCACTTTCTTCGTGGACGACGCCGATGCCGTCGATCTCGAGAGCTTCGGTCCCCGTTTCGAACATCACCCGCTTTACCCGCAGCGCACCAATGTCGAGGTCGTGCAGGTTCTCTCGGACAGCGAGATCAAGCTGCGGATCTGGGAACGCGGGACGGGGCCGACCTTGGCTTCGGGCTCGTGCTCTTGTGCGGCGGCGGTGGCTGCGGCGCGGCGCGGTCTGACCGGACGGCGCGTCAAGGTGAACGTCCCCGAGGGCGGCTTTTGGAAATCGACTGGCGCGAGGACGGGGTCTGGATGACCGGCCCGACCGCCCATGTCTTTGACGGAGTGTGGCGCGGATGAGCGCAAATCCCCCATATTCGCGACGCTTGGCTGCCGGCTGAACGCCTATGAGACCGAAGCCATGCGCGAAATGGCGGAAGCGGCCGGCCTGCAAGGGGCGGTCGTGGTGAACACCTGCGCCGTTACGGCCGAGGCCGTGCGGAAAGCGCGGCAGGAAATCCGGCGTCTGGCACGGGAAAACCCCGGCGCTCCGGTGATCGTCACGGGTTGCGCGGCCCAAACCGAGCCCGAGACCTTCGCGGCCATGCCCGAAGTGACGAAAGTCATCGGCAATCACGAGAAAATGCAGCCCGCCATGTGGGAGCAGCTTCGCGCCCCGAACATGGCCCCCGACCTGATCGGCGAGACCGAGAAAATCCGCGTCGACGACATCATGTCGGTCAAGGAAACCGCCGGCCATCTGATCGACGGTTTTGGCCGTCACCGTGCCTATGTGCAGGTCCAGAACGGCTGTGACCACCGCTGCACCTTCTGCATCATCCCCTTTGGTCGCGGCAATTCGCGCTCGGTTCCGGCGGGCGTCGTGGTCGAGCAGATCAAGCGCCTGCGCGATCGCGGCTTCAACGAGGTCGTGCTGACCGGCGTCGATCTGACCTCCTGGGGGCCGATCTGCCGGGCACGCCGCGTCTGGGCGATCTGGTCATGCGCATCCTGCGCCTGATCCCCGACCTGCCGCGCCTGCGCATCAGCTCGATCGATTCGATTGAGGCCGACGACAACCTGATGCTGGCGATTGCGACCGAGCCGCGCCTGATGCCGCATTTGCATCTGAGCTTGCAGGCGGGCGACGACATGATCCTCAAGCGGATGAAGCGCCGCCATCTGCGCGATGATGCGATCCGCTTTTGCGAAGATGCGCGCAAGCTGCGCCCCGATCTGGTTTTCGGTGCCGATATCATTGCCGGTTTCCCGACCGAGACCGAAGAGATGTTCGAAAACAGCCTCAAGCTGGTCGATGATTGCGGCCTGACCTTCCTGCATGTCTTCCCTATTCCGCGCGCAAGGGCACGCCCGCCGCACGGATGCCCAAAGTGCAGGGCGCGGCGATCAAGGACCGCGCCGCGCGTCTGCGCGCCAAGGGCGATGCCGCGCTTCTGGCGCATCTGCAAAGCCAGACCGGCCGGACCCGCCTGATCCTGACCGAAGGCCCGCGCCTTGGCCGGACCGAGCAATTCACCGAGGTCTCCTTTGATCGCGACATGCCCGAGGGCACGCTGATGGAAGTCACCATCACAGGCCATGACGGGCACCGCCTGACCGCCTGACCGGCCCGTTGAGGGGCATTACCCTCAGCCCATCTGCGCGCTTGCCCAAAGGCGATCCGCCGGCCTAGCCTTTCGCGGCATATGGGCGGGCGGCTTGCCCTGCTTTGGGGCAAGGAGGGATGGGTGATGGGTGCATTCGTTGCGACGGGCTTTGGTCAAGGGGGCGGGCGATGACGCTGCTTTACACCCATGCTTCCGCCTTCGACCATGTCACCCCTGCGGGCCATCCCGAACAGATCGCGCGGATGAAAGCGGTGCTTGATGCGCTCGACGGCGTGCCGGTCACGCGGCTGACCGCGCCCGCCGCGACCGACGGCGATCTGTTGCGCTGTCATCCGCAAGCCTATCTCGACCGCATCCGTGCCGCGCTCCCCGATGAAGGCATCACCATGCTCGACGGCGATACCTATAGCTCGCATGGCGGTTTCGCGGCGGCCTCGCATGCGGTCGGCGGGGTCTGTGCGGCGGTCGATGCGGTGCTGGCGGGGCGGGCGCCCAATGCTTTCGTCGCCATGCGGCCCCCGGCCATCATGCCGAACGCGAGACGCCGATGGGTTTTTGCATCCTCGGCTCTGTCGCGATTGCCGCGAAACGCGCGCTTGACCATCACGGGCTCGACCGTGTGGCGGTGCTCGATTTCGATGTCCATCACGGCAACGGCACGCAGGATCTCTTGTGGGACGACAAACGTGCCTTTTTCGCCTCGACCCAGCAGATGCCGCTGTTTCCGGGAACGGGGAAGGCGTCGGAAACGGGGGCGTTCGGGCAGGTGACGAACCTGCCGCTTGCGCCGCAAACCGGCGGGGTGGAGGCACGCGCGGCATGGCAAGCGATCTGCGCGCGTCTGGAAAACTGGCGTCCGCAACTGGTGATCGTATCGGCCGGTTTCGATTCCCATCGCGCCGACCCTCTGGCCAGTCTGGCTTGGGACGAAAGCGATTTTACCGCGATCACGCGGATGATTTGCGACACGGCGGCGGCCTGTTCGGCTCCGGTGGTATCCGCGCTCGAAGGCGGCTATGATCTGGACGCGCTGGGGCGCTCGGTACGCGCCCATGTCGATGTCCTGACCGAGGTAGCCTGATGACCGAAATCGAAACCATGTCCTTCGAAGAAGCGATGAAAGAGCTGGAGGCGACCGTGGGCAAGCTGGAACACGGCGATGCCACGCTCGAGGATCGATCAAGCTTTACGAACGCGGCGCGAAGCTGCGGGCGCATTGCGAAAAGCGTCTGCGCGAGGCCGAGGAGCGGGTCGAAAAGATCACCCTCGCGGCCAACGGCCAGCCCGACGGTACGGTTCCGGTCGAGGGTCTCTGAATGCAACAGCGGATCGATGCGGTGAAGGCGCAGGTCGCGACTGCGCTGGACGGGGCTATCGCTGCCCATCCCGCCGGAGAGCTGCGCGACGCCATGCATTACGCCTGCAACGGCGGCAAGCGGCTGCGCGCCTATCTGGTGATGGAAAGCGCGCGGCTGCATGGCGTCGACGAAAGCGCCGCCCTGCCGGTCGCCTGCGCGGTCGAGGCGCTCCATGCCTATAGCCTCGTTCATGACGATCTGCCCGCGATGGACGACGACGATCTGCGCCGCGGCCAGCCCACGACCCATATCCGCTTCAACGAGGCCACCGCGATTCTTGCCGGTGACGCGCTGCAGAGCATGGCCTTCGGGCTGCTCTCCGATGCGGCGATCGGCTCTCCAGAGGTGCGCGTTTCTTTGATCGCGGCCTTTGCCGATGCGGTCGGTGCGCGCGGCATGGTCTATGGGCAGATGCTTGATATTGCTGCGGAAAGTGCGGATGTTCCGCTGACTTTGGCCGAAATCACCCGGCTGCAGGAGGGCAAGACCGGCGCGCTGATCGAGTTTTCCGCCAAGGCGGGCGCGATCCTTGCCAGGGCCGATACCGCGCCGATGGCGGATTATGCGCGCAATCTGGGTCTTGCCTTCCAGATCGCAGACGACATTCTGGATGTGACCGGCGACGAGGCCGAAACCGGCAAGCGCGTCGGCAAGGATGATGCGGCGGGCAAGGCGACCTTCGTGTCGCTTTTGGGTCTCGATGGTGCGCGCGCCATGACCCGCGAGCTTGTCGCCGCCAGCGATGCGGCGCTGACACGCTATGGTGATCGCGCGGGAAACTTGCGGGACCTTGCGCGTTTCGTTATCGAACGACACGCCTGAGCGGCGCCTCGACGCGCCAGATTTGCCACCGGATGGGGAAGCCAATGACTGACGAAAGCCATCAGGACCGGCCCAAGACGCCGCTTCTTGACCGGGTGAACCTGCCCTCGGACCTCAAAGGGCTCGGCGATGCGCAATTGCGCCAGCTCGCCGACGAGCTGCGCGCCGAGACCATCAGCGCCGTCTCGGTAACGGGCGGCCATCTGGGCGCGGGGCTTGGCGTGGTCGAACTGACGGTGGCGCTGCATGCCGTGTTCGACACGCCGCGCGACAAGGTGATCTGGGACGTCGGCCACCAGTGCTATCCCCACAAGATCCTGACCGGCCGCCGCGACCGCATCCGCACCCTGCGGATGGAGGACGGGCTGTCGGGCTTCACCAAACGGTCGGAAAGCCCGTTCGACCCCTTCGGCGCGGGCCATAGCTCGACCTCGATCAGCGCGGGCATGGGCTTTGCCATGGCGCGCGAGCTGGGCGGGGATGCCGGCGATGCGGTGGCGGTGATCGGCGACGGCGCGATGTCGGCCGGCATGGCCTTCGAGGCGCTCAACCATGCGGGCGGCGTCGGGAAACGGCTGTTCGTGGTCCTCAACGACAACGAGATGTCGATTGCCCCGCCGGTCGGTGCATTGTCGCGCCATCTCACCAAACTTTACGCCGACGGGCCTTTTCACGAGCTGAAATCGGTCGCCAAGGGCGCGGTGGGCTTGCTGCCCTCGCCGCTGCAGGAGGGTGCGCGCCGTGCCAAGGAAATGCTCAAGGGCATGGCTGTCGGCGGGACCTTGTTCGAGGCTTTGGGCTTTTCCTATATCGGGCCGGTCGACGGCCATGATCTCGACCAGCTTCTGCCGCTGCTGCGCACGCTCAAGGCGCGCGCGACGGGGCCGGTGCTGATCCATGTCGTGACGAAAAAGGGCAAGGGCTACGCGCCTGCCGAAACCGCCGCCGACCGTGGCCATGCGACCGCGCGTTTCAACGTGCTGACCGGCGCGCAGGCCAAGGCGAAATCCAATGCGCCCAGCTATACGGCGGTTTTCGCGAAGGCACTGGTCGACGAGGCGAGCCGAGACGACAAGATCGTGGCCGTGACCGCCGCCATGCCCGACGGCACCGGCCTGAACCTTTTCGCCGAGCGTTTCCCGCGCCGCACCTTTGATGTCGGCATTGCCGAACAGCATGCCGTGACCTTCGCGGCGGGCATGGCTGCGGGCGGGATGCGGCCCTTCTGCGCGCTTTATTCGACCTTCCTGCAGCGCGGCTACGACCAGATCGTCCATGATGTCGCGATCCAGCGCCTGCCGGTCCGCTTCGCCATCGACCGCGCCGGTCTGGTCGGTGCCGACGGGGCTACCCATGCGGGCGCCTTCGACATCGCCTTCATGGCGAACCTTCCCGGCATGGTCGTCATGGCCGCCGCCGACGAGGCCGATCTGGTCCATATGGTCGCAACCGCTGCCGCCCATGACGACGGCCCGATCGCTTTCCGCTATCCGCGCGGCGAGGGCACGGGCGTCGACCTGCCCGAGCGCGGCATCCCGCTGGAAATCGGCAAGGGCCGCATGATCGCGCAAGGCGCACGCGTCGCGATCCTGTCCTTCGGCACCCGCCTCTCCGAGGTGATGAAGGCCCGCGAGGCGCTGATCGCCCGCGGGATCGAGCCGACGGTTGCCGATGCGCGTTTCGCCAAGCCTTTGGACCGCGACCTGATCCTGCGCCTCGCCCGCGACCACGAGGCTTTGATCACCATCGAAGAAGGCGCATTGGGCGGTTTCGGCAGCCATGTCGCGAACCTTCTGCTGGAGGAGGGTGCCTTGGACGGCGGCCTCAAATTCCGCCAGATGGTCCTGCCCGACACGTTCATCGACCATGCCGATGCCAAGGCGATGTACCGCGACGCCGGCATGAACGCCGCCGATATCGAGACCAAGGTTCTCGAGGTTCTCGGCGTGGCGCGGATCGGGGAAAAGCGGGCGTGAGCGGGGCGGATTTGCCCAGCTATCAAGATATGATGCTGCCGATCCTGACGTTGACTGCGGAGGGGAACACGACGATTGCGGACTGTTTGCCCGGACTGCAGCGGTACTTCTCGTTGAGCGAGGAGCAGATGGATCGCTTAGTGCCAAGCGGATCGAAAACCTACATCGCCAATCGTGCTCACTGGGCTCGAAGCTATATGAAGCATGCCGGGTTGGTTGCGTCGTTTGCGCGTGGCCGTTACAGGGTAACGGAGTTGGGGCAGGCTCTACTCCACAGGAAACCGGAGCGGATCAACAAGCATTTGCTCGAGACCTATCCTCTCTATCAAGCATGGCGATCCTTGGAAGCGCGCGAGACCTCCGTCGAGATTGACGGGGAGGGCGATGGTCGAGGTCGAAACTCCCGAGGAGCGGATCGAAACCGCGTATATGCAGCTCGATGGCGAGTTGGCCGATGATCTCCTCGAACTTATCCTTTCGCTCACCCCTGCTCGTTTCGAACAGCTCATCGTCGAGCTGCTGCTGGCGATGGGCTATGGCGACGGCCGCTCTGAGATGGGGCAGGCGATCGGCAAGTCGGGTGATGGCGGCATTGATGGGGTCGTGAACGAGGATAAGCTCGGGTTGGATGCGGTTTACATTCAGGCCAAGCGTTATGCCTTGGACAACACGGTTGGCCGTCCCGCGCTTCAGGCGTTTATCGGCTCCATGACTGGAGAAAGCGCCACTAAGGGCGTTTTCGTAACGACCTCGACCTTTTCGAAGGAGGCGCGCGAATACATCCGCCGCGTCCAACAGCGCGTTGTCCTGATCGACGGGAAGCGTCTTGCACGGCTGATGATTGATCACGGGGTCGGGGTAAAGGCCGACAAGACCTATGTGCTGCGTTCGATCGACGCGAACTTCTTCGACGTGGTTTAACTCCATGACCTTCACCCATCCCGAAGCCCATCCCCATGACCCCCATTACGTCAGCCGCTCGGGGTGGCTTCGGGCTGCGGTTTTGGGGGCGAATGACGGGATCGTTTCGGTCGGCTCTCTAATCGTCGGGGTGGCTTCGGTCGCGGCGGACCCCGAGGCGGTGCTGATGGCGGGGTTGCGGGGCTGGTTGCCGGCGCGATGTCGATGGCGGCGGGGGAATATGTCTCGGTCAGTTCGCAGGCCGATATCGAACATGCCGACATCCGGCGCGAGCGACGTGCGCTCCATGCCGATCCCGAGATCGAACTGCAGGAGCTGACCGAAATCTATCTCGCGCGAGGGCTTGCCCGGAAACCGCGCGGATCGTCGCGGTCGAACTGACCGAGCACGACGCTTTGGGCGCGCATCTGCGCGACGAGCTGGGCCTCTCGGAGATCCATTCGGTCAATCCCGTGGCGGCGGCGCTGGCCTCGGGCGTGACCTTTTCGGTCGCGGGGCCGTGCCGTTGCTGGGCGCGGTGTTCGCGCCCGCCCAGCATGTCATTCCGGTCGTGCTGGTCATGACGCTTCTGGCTTTGGCGGCGCTTGGCGCGACCGGCGCGAAGGCCGGCGGTGCGCCGGTACGGCGCGCGCTGGTTCGTGTTCTCTTTTGGGGCGTGGCGGCCATGGCCATCACCGCTTTCATCAGCCGGATTTTCGGCGTTTCTGTCTGACAGGATTGGAGTTTCCATGTTGCGTTCCCTGCTCGTCGCTTCGGCGCTTATGATCGCCGCTCCGGCTTTTGCCACGCCCGAGGCGCTGCTGCCCGGCCTTGCCGATGTCGTGGATGTCGCGGCCAACGACACGCTGAACGTGCGCGCCGAGCCCAATGCCTCGGCCGCGGTCCGCGGCACTTTGGCCCCCGATGCCAAGGGGATCGAGATCATCGGTTTCGACAAGACCGGCGCTTGGGCAGAGATCAGCCGTGGCGAGACGACCGGCTGGGCCTCGGGGAAATTCCTGCGTTTGCGCAGCGATACCTGGAAAGCGGGCGAGCTGCCGGCGACGGTTTCGTGCTATGGCACCGAGCCGTTCTGGAACCTCAAGCGCACCCCCGAGGGGATGGAGTTTTCGACCCCCGACGGCGCGCCGCGCAAGCTGGAGCTGCGCCGCGTCATGGATCGCGGCCTGTCCGAGGATGCGACCCGCGCGCTGATCGCGGGCGACGGGGCGGGCCGCGTGACGGCGGTGATCCAGCCCGAGATCTGCTCGGACGGGATGTCGGACCGCAGCTTCGGCCTTTCGACGATCGTCATTCTGGACGGCGCGAACAGCCCGTCGCGGATGCTGTCGGGCTGCTGCTCGGTCGCGCAGCGATAAGGCCGGTTCGGGAGGCTGCTAAAGGCGTCCCTCGGCGCGGGCCAAGGCTTCCAGGCCCGCGCGATAGTCGCGATAGCGCAGGTTCACGCCCAGCTCCCCGTGCAGCCGCGCATTCGAGACACGCTTGCTTTCGGCATAGAAGGACCGCGCCATCGGCGTCATCTCGGCAGTGGCGAAATCCTCGGCCGGAGGCAGCTCCAGACCGAGAAGTCCGGCGGCATAGCCGATGACATCCTCGGGGGCGCGGGCTCGTCGTCGCACAGATTATAGACCGCATGGGCGCGCGGGGCCTTGATCGATGCCAGCAACACCTGTGCGATATCCTCGACATGGATGCGCGAAAAGATCTGGTCCGGCTTGATGATGCGGCGGGCTGTCCCGTTGGCGAGCTTCGCGAACGGGCCGCGATCGGGTCCGTAGATCCCCGCCAGACGGAAGATGTGGAGCGGCAGGTCATGGGCGCGGGCCAAAGCCTGCCAATCGGCCTCTGCCTTGACGCGTTCGCGCCCGCGCTTGGTGCTGGGTACGAGCGTGCTGTCCTCGTCGACCCATCCGCCGCCGCGATCGCCGTAAACGCCGGTGGTCGAGAGATAGCCGATCCAGCGCGCTTTGGATGCCGCGATCCGATCGGCGAAAGCCGCAAGAACCGGATCGCCTTCGGCATCGGGCGCGGCCGAGATCAGGATCGCATCGGCCTGCGCGATGGCTGAGGCGAGGGCGTCATCCTCGCCCGGCCACAACAGCGCAATCGCGCCCGCCGCCGCGACCCGCCCGCGATCCGAACGGGTGGTCCCGATGACCTGCCAGCCCTCGGCCAGCAGGAGCGGGGTCAGATAACCCGCCGAATAGCCGTGGCCAAAGACCAGCATCCGGCCTTTGGGCGCGGCGGCCGGGGCCGCGCTCATGCCAGATCCTTCACGATTTCCGCGGCCATTTCAAACGAGCGGATGCGGGCCTCGGGGTCGTGGATGTTGCCGACAAGGATCAGCTCGTCGGGCTCGTAGATCTGGACGAGCTCGGCGAGTTTCTCGCGCACGCTGTCGCGCGAACCGATGGCGCTGACCGAGAGCGCCTGATCGACATTGCGCATGATCTGGGGCGGGATTTCGGTCGAAGCATCGGCGACCGGACGCGGCAGCAGGCCGGGATTGCCCAGACGGAGCCGCGCGAATTGCAGCTGTTGGCTGGTGCGCAGGTGATGGGCCTCGGCATCGGTCTCGGCAGCGATGACATTGACCGCAAGCATGAATTTCGGCTTGCTGCCGAATTCGGTCGGCTGGAAGCGCATGCGGTAGATGCGGATCGCCTCGTTCAGATCGCCCGGCGCGAAATGGCTTGCGAAGGAGTAGGGCAGACCAAGTGCCGCTGCGAGGCTCGCGCCGTAAAGCGAGGATCCGAGGATCCAGACGTCGATCTCGCTGCCTTGGCCGGGCCAGGCATTGACCGCGGCGCCGACGCGTTCGGGGCCGAAATAATGCAGCAGCTCGACCACATCATCGGGGAAGCTGTCGTTGCGGGCCATGCCGCGGCGGAGGGCCTGCATCACCGCGCCGTCACCGCCCGGCGCACGGCCCAGCCCGAGATCGATCCTCGGGCCGTGGATTGCGTAAAGCGTGCCGAATTGCTCGGCAATCGCCAAAGGCGCGTGGTTGGGCAGCATGATGCCGCCCGCGCCGACGCGGATCGATTTGGTCTGCGAGGCGACATGGCCGATCATCACCGAGGTCGCCGCCGAGGCGATGCCGCACATGTTGTGATGCTCGGCAAGCCAGTAGCGGTGGTATCCTGCGGCCTCGGCGGCCTGCGCCAGCCTGACGGCATTGCCCATCGCCTGACGGACATCGGAGCCCTCGCCGACGGGGGCGAGATCGAGAAGCGAAAATTTCATCTGTCACTTTCCTGTCTTTGACCAACAGATAAGGTGCGTGACCCCGGCTTGCCAGTTCCCCGAGCGGCTGGCACTGTCCGTGGAAAGCGAAGGAGCGAAAAATGCCCAATGATAGCCGTGTCCTGCCGATTGTGACACCCGAGCCCGCCAAGCGCGAGCTGTTCCATGATCCCGTTGCGGCCGTCGACCGTTTGACCGCGCTTTACGATCTCTCGACGAATTTCCTGCTCGACAATTTCATGGCCACGCTCAAGGGCGGCCGGCCGGTGGCGCGCTACCGCGCCTTCTACCCCGAGCTGCGCCTGACCACGACGCGCCACTCGGTCACGGATCGCGCCTCGCTTTCGGCCATGTCGCGCTTCCGGGCAGCTATTCGACCTCGATCACGCGGCCCGACCTGTTTCGCGATTACCTGATCGAGCAGATCGGCCTTTTGATCAAGAACCACGGCGGCCCTGTCGCAGTCGAATTCAGCGACACGCCGATGCCGGTGCATTTCGCGGTGGCGATGAAGAGCGATCTGAATGTGCCGCAAGAAGGCGTGCTCGATTATTCGCTGCGCGATGTCTTCGACGTGCCGGACCTTGCCACGACCAATGACGATATCGTCAACGGCACGGCGACGACCTATCCCGACGGCAGCCATCCTCTGGCGCCCTTCACGGCGCAGCGCATCGACTATTCGCTGGCGCGGCTGTCGCATTACACCGCGACGCTGCCCGAGCATTTCCAGAATTTCGTGCTGTTCACGAACTACCAGTTCTATGTCGATGAATTCGAGGCCTTCGCGCGCAAGGCGCTGGCCGATCCGGATCGGGCTATACCGCCTTTGTCGCGCCGGGCAACCAGGTGCTGGAACGTCCCGAGGATCTGATCGCGACCGGTGCCAAGACCCCGCAAATGCCGGCCTATCACCTCAAGCGGGCCGACCGCGGCGGGATCACCTTGGTCAATATCGGGGTGGGGCCGTCGAATGCCAAAACCGCGACCGACCATATCGCGGTGCTGCGTCCCCATTCCTGGCTGATGGTCGGCCATTGCGCGGGTCTGCGCAACAGCCAGCAACTCGGCGATTTCGTTCTCGCCCATGCCTATCTGCGCGAAGACCATGTTCTCGACGACGACCTGCCGGTCTGGGTCCCGATCCCGCCGCTGGCCGAAGTTCAGGTCGCGCTGCAGGAGGCCGTTGCCGAAGTCACCAAGCTCGAGGGCTACGAGCTCAAGCGCATCATGCGTACCGGCACCGTCGCCACGATCGACAACCGCAACTGGGAGTTGCGCGACAACTCCGGCCCCGTCCAACGGTTGTCGCAATCGCGTGCCGTCGCGCTGGATATGGAAAGCGCCACGATCGCCGCGAACGGCTTCCGCTTCCGCGTGCCTTACGGGACTTTGCTCTGTGTTTCGGACAAGCCGCTCCATGGCGAGCTGAAGCTTCCCGGCATGGCGACGGAGTTCTACCGCACCCAGGTTTCCAACCACTTGATGATCGGAATCAGGGCAATGGAGAAGCTGCGCGAGATGCCTTTAGACCGGATTCACTCGCGCAAGCTCCGTTCTTTCAACGAAACGGCATTCTTGTGAACATATCCGTGCGGGAAGCAGCGTAAAACCGCGCTTTTGCGCGCAATTCACTTGAAAAACCATTTAAAAACTTGTGTAGCGATAGGAGTGCCGCCAAGGTGGCGCCCGGAATTTCCCAACAGGGAACAACGAGGAGACAGAGAATGGCTCAGGCCACTACGAAACCGATGACGAAAACTCAGCTCGTCGCCACTCTGGCCGAGGAAATGGGTAGCGACAAGAAAACCGCGACCGCAGCTCTGGATGCGATTTCGGCCGTTGTTGCGCGCGTTGTCGCTGAAGGCGGTGCCGTGACCCTGCCGGGGATCGGTAAAGTTGCTTGCCGCGCACGCCCCGAGCGTCAGGTCCGCAACCCGCAGACCCAGGAAATGATGACGAAACCGGCAGATAAAGTCGTGAAAGTCACCATCGCGAAAGCGCTCAAAGACAGCGTCAACGCCTGATCGTTTCGTTTCGAGATGCGTGAGGGGCCGTGCAGCGATGCGCGGCCCTTTCGTTTTTGTCGCTTCCGCGCGGCGCTTCACGCCTTGACCTTTCCGCCCCGTGACGCGACCACATGTCGCACAAGAGACATTGGGGGAGTGACCGGATGGATATCCGCGCGATCGGTATGGGCGTGGCTTTCGCCTTTCTTTGGGCATCGGCCTTCACCACCACGCGGATGATCGTGACCGTCTCGCCGCCCTTGACGGCTTTGGTGATCCGCTTCGCCCTCTCCGCCGTAATCGCCATTCCGATCGCGCTGGCGCTTGGCCAGAGCTTCCGGCTGAGCCGCGCCGAATGGCGTACGGTGATCCTGTTCGGGATCTGCCAGAACGCGCTCTACCTCGGGTTGAACTGGATCGCGATGCAATGGGTCGAGGCTTCTGCCGCCGCGATCATCGCCTCGATGATGCCGCTGATCGTGGCCGTGATGGGCTGGGCCTTTCTCGGCGACCGGCTGAGGCCGATGGCCATTGTCGGGCTGGTCACGGGGATCGTAGGCGTCGCGATCATCATGGGCGTGCGGCTTCAGCACGGGCTCAACATTCCCGGTACGGTCCTGTGCCTGATCGCTGCCGTGGCGCTTGCCGCCGCGACGCTGAGCGCGCGCGGGCGGGGGAAGTTCGAACATGTTCATGATTGTCGGCCTGCAAATGGCGGTGGGGGCGGTCACGCTTCTGCCGGTCGCGCTGTTTCTCGAATGGGGCCAGCCGATCCATCTGAGCGGCAAGCTGGCCTTTGCCTTCATCTATACGGTGATCGCGCCGGGGATTCTCGCAACCTGGCTGTGGTTCATGCTGGTCCACCGCATCGGCGCGGTGCGTGCCGCGACCTATCACTTCCTGTCGCCCTTCTTTGGTGTGGCCATCGCCGCGATCATTCTGGGCGAGCGTTTCGGCGTGACCGATGTCGCAGGCGCGCTGATCGTCGCGGCAGGGATCCTGATGGTCCAGCGCAGCAAGCTGCCGGCCAGCGGAGCGTAAGGAGGGCCGAGGAGGGGCTTTGGCTGTCCCGCCCTGAGGCCATAGCGGGCAGAGGGCGGTTTGACGGCTGTGACGCGACCGTGCGGTGCGGCTCACGCGCTGGCGGCCAATGTCGCGGACTTTGCGCGTTCGCGGCGGGATCTTGCGGCAATCGTCTCGGCGAAACGGCGTTCGGCCAAAGAAAGGGCCGCCCCAAGGGCGGCCCGATTGTCGTCAACGCAGTCGCGATCAGAAGCGGAAGTTCAGACCGACTTTGACGTTGTTGTATTTCGCGGTTGCTTCGGTATCGAGACCGGTCGAGCTGGTCAGGGTCTCTTTGCCGAAGTTGGCATATTCGTACTGGCCGGTCAGCGAGACGCGGTCGGTCAGCTTTTTCTCGACGCCGAGACCGACGATATAGCCGGTACGGTTGAAGGTGTCTTCGATATCCGACGGGCCGTTGGCGCCGTCACCGGTGACCGAGTATTCGACTTTGCCGCGTGCAACACCGGCAACACCGTAAACCAGCATGTCGGGGCGAACCGAGTAACCGGTCACGAAGCGCAGAGCGACAACGTCTTTGATTTTCGAATGCGATCTGTAGCCGCCTTCGCTGACCGAATCTTCGATGTTGCCGGCTTCATAGCCGAGCTCGGGACCGAAGACCCATTTGTCTTTCTGCCAGCGGTAGCCGACGCGGACGCCTGCATTCGCGCCGCTCAGGTCGAGCTTGCCGTAGTTGTGCTGGTCGCCCGCAATGGTCGGGTTTTCCAGGCCGACGCGGTCTTCGCCGCTGAAGGCATAGCCCAGGGTCACACCGGCATAAGCACCAGCCCAATCACCGGCAGGGGTCACTTCGACGATCGGAGCAACCTCTGCTTCGACGATCGGTGCGATATAGCCACCTGCATTCGCAGCAAAGCCGCCAGCCAGCGCCAGCGGAGCCGAGAGAGCGAGCGTTTTGAGAATTTGGCCACGATTGGACATCGGTTGCCTCCGTTATTTCTGTTGAAGCATAAATAGGAGGGGTGCGGAAACGCATCAAGTTTTTCCGCACCCCGAACCGCTTTATACCGAACGGTCGCGGCATATGGGCAACATTACACCGCGAAACCATCACAATGCGGCGAGAAAGCGCCGCAGACAAAACGATTAAATATCGAGATTTTCGACACTTAGCGCGTTCTGCTGGATGAACTCGCGCCGCGGTTCAACGACATCGCCCATAAGTTTAGTAAAGATGTCGTCGGCATCGCTGAGGTCCTCGATCCGGACCTGAAGCAGGGTGCGCGCCTCGGGGTCGAGCGTGGTTTCCCACAGCTGTTCGGGGTTCATTTCGCCCAGACCCTTGTAGCGCTGGAGCGACAGACCCTTTTCCCCTTCGAGGAAAATCGCCTGCAACAGGCCGAGCGGGCCGTTGATCACCACATCGCGGTCCTTGCGGATGAGATGGGCGGTCTTGCCGTAAACCTCGAGCAGCTGCTCGGACATGGCACCAAGGCGGCGGCTTTCGCCGCTGCGCAGCATCGGCCCGTCGAGCAGGCGCGATTCCTCGACGCCGCGCAACATGCGGGTCAGCCGGATGCCGCCGTCCTGCGTCGGACGACCCTGCCAGCCGCGCTCGAATTCCTCGGCGATCATGTCGAGGCGAGCGGAGACGGCATCGGCCACGCCCTGCGCGTCGGCATCGACGCGACCCGGCAGAAGCGCTTGTGCGATGGCGGCCTGTTCGGTGATGCTGATCGGGTAGTTCGTCGGATAGGCGCGCAGGATGCGCCGCGCCAGACGGGCTTCGTCGACCACGCGGGCCAGATCGGCACCGCTGATTTCCTCGCCCGAGCCAAGGCGCAGGGTCGCGCCTTCGGTACCCTGCTGGATCAGGTAATCCTCGAGGGCGGCCTCGTCCTTGAGATAGACCTCGGAGCGGCCGCGCGCGACTTTGTACAGCGGCGGCTGGGCGATATAGAGATGTCCCGCCTCGATCAGCTGCGGCATTTGACGGAAGAAGAAGGTCAAAAGCAGCGTCCGGATATGGGCGCCGTCGACGTCCGCATCGGTCATGATGATGATCTTGTGGTAACGCAGCTTGTCGAGGTTGAACTCGTCGCGACCAATGCCGGTGCCAAGCGCGGTGATCAGCGTGCCGATCATTTCCGAGCTGAGCATCCGGTCGAAACGCGCGCGCTCGACGTTGAGGATTTTACCGCGAAGCGGCAGAACCGCTTGGTTCTTGCGCGAACGACCCTGTTTGGCCGAACCACCTGCGGAGTCACCCTCGACGATGAAGAGTTCGGAGAGCGCGGGGTCTTTTTCCTGACAATCGGCCAGTTTGCCCGGCAGCGAGGCGATATCCATCGCGGTCTTGCGGCGGGTCAGTTCGCGCGCTTTGCGGGCGGCTTCGCGGGCCAGAGCGGCCTCGATGATCTTGCCGACGATCTGCTTGGCCTGGCTCGGGTTTTCCTCGAACCATTCCGACAGCTTTTCGTTGACCAGCCCCTCGACCGCCGGACGCACCTCGGAGGAGACCAGCTTGTCCTTGGTCTGCGACGAGAACTTCGGGTCCGGCACCTTGACCGACAGCACGCAGGTCAGGCCTTCGCGGGCGTCGTCACCGGTAAATTCGACCTTTTCCTTCTTCGCGATCCCCGAGCTTTGCGCATAGGCGTTGATCACGCGCGTCAGCGCCCTCGGAAACCCGCAAGGTGCGTGCCGCCGTCGCGCTGGGGGATGTTGTTGGTGAAGGGCAGGACGGTTTCGTGGTAGCTGTCGTTCCACCACAGGGCCACTTCGACGGTGATCCCGCCTTTTTCGCCGATGATGAAGATCGGATCGGCCATGACCGGCGTTTTCGAGCGGTCGATATAGCGCACGAATTCGCGCACGCCGCCGTCGTAATGCAGCTCGGTGCGCAGAGGCTCTGCGGGGCGTTCGTCCTCGAGGTAGATGCGCACGCCCGAGTTCAGGAAAGCGAGTTCGCGCAGGCGGTTTTCGAGGGTCTTGAAGACGTAGTCGCGGTTCGAGAAGGTCCCCTCGGCGCCGTCTTCCTTGCTGGAGGCAAGAAAGCGCACTTCGGTGCCGGTCTCGCCCTCGGGGCGTCGCCGACCACGCGCAGGTGCTCGACCGTGTCGCCGTGTTCGAAGCGGACGTAATGCTCTTTGCCGTTGCGCCAGATGCGCAGCTCGAGCCAGTCGGAAAGCGCGTTCACGACCGAAACGCCGACGCCGTGCAGGCCGCCGGAAACCTTGTAGCTGTTCTGGTCGAATTTGCCGCCGGCATGGAGCTGGGTCATGATGACCTCGGCCGCCGAAACGCCTTCGCTGGCATGGATGTCGACCGGAATGCCGCGGCCGTTGTCGCGGACCGAAACACTGCCGTCGGCGTGGATTTTGACCTTCACATAATCCGCATGGCCGGCCAGAACCTCGTCGATGCCGTTATCAACGACCTCGTAGACCATGTGATGCAGGCCCGAGCCGTCATCGGTATCACCGATATACATGCCGGGCCGTTTGCGGACCGCCTCTAGGCCTTTGAGAACCTTGATGGAATCGGCGCCGTATTCGTTCGGCTGCTGCTCGTCTGCGCTCATGCGTATATCATCCTGTCTTGGACCCTCATCTTATAGGGGCTCGGGGCGGGAATGTCACGGGAAAGACCCAAGATATGGGGATTTAGCCCAGAAAATTCAATGTGTCGGCGGGGGCGGGGGCGGTCGTGAAAGACGTCCTGCAAGGCGTCCCGAAAGAGGTTTCGAAGGGGTGCCGAAAGCCGCGCCGAAACATGCGGAAGGTGGGGGCCAAACGCGGGCGGAGGGCGCCGCAAAGCGGCTAGGCCAGCCCCTCTTGGTCCAGAAGCGTGCGGCCCTCGCGGCTCTCGATCTCGATCACCCAGAGGTCGGGGTCATAGCCCGCCTGCTTTCGGATTGCCGCGTCGATTTCGGCCTCGGGACCGCTCTGCTGCAAAACCCAGGGGCGGCTGTCGCTGTCGAAATCCCATTCGCGCGACCAGAGTGCGGCCTGCCCGTCCAGGGTCGCACATTTGACCATGACAGCACCGGCGGTGGCGTCACCGCGCCGCGCGATATAGGCGGGGATATTGGCCAGCCCGAGGCGGGCGAGATAGGCCGAAACCCAGATCCCCGAGGCCAGACGCGCCTCGGTCAAGGCCGCGCCCGCTCGGTTCGGGGAAAGGGGGAGCGGCAGAGGTGCATGCCGCCTGCGTCAGGCATTGCCGTCTTTGAAGTCGAGGCCCATTTCGTTGTAGCGCTCGGCCTCGTCCTGCCAGTTCTCGCGGACCTTGACGGTCAGGAACAGATGCACGGGGCGACCCATGAATTCGGTCAGCTCCTGACGCGCGGCCTGACCCACGGCTTTGATCGTCTCGCCGCCTTTGCCCAGAACGATGCCTTTGTGACCGTCACGCGAGACATAGACGATCTGGTCGACGCGGGCCGAGCCGTCCTTTTTCTCTTCCCATTTCTCGGTCTCGACCGTGAGCTGGTAGGGATTTCCTCGTGCAGGCGCAGCGTCAGCTTTTCACGGGTAATTTCGGCGGCGATCATGCGCATCGGCAGATCGGCGACCTGATCCTCGGGGTAAAGCCATTCGCTCTCGGGCAGGCTTTCGGCGAGCCAGCCCAGAAGATCGTCGCAGCCATAGCCCTTCTCGGCCGAGATCAGGAAGGTTCGCACGAAGGGGAAGGCTTCGTTCATCTTTTGCGTCAGCGCGAGCAGGGTCTCGGCCTTCACGCGGTCGATCTTGTTGATCGCCAGCGCGACCGGACGGCCGTCGCTGCGTTCCTTCAGCGCGTCGAGAATGGCCTGAGCGCCCTCGGTCAGGCCGCGATGGGCCTCGATCAGCATGACGACGATATCGGCATCGGCGGCCCGCCCCAGGCGGCTGCGACCATCGAGCGGTCAAGGCGGCGGCGCGGGCGGAAAATGCCGGGCGTGTCGACGAAGACGATCTGGCTTTGATCCTTCATCGCGATGCCGCGGATGCGGGCGCGGGTCGTCTGGACCTTATGCGTCACGATCGAGACTTTCGCCCCGACCATCTGGTTCAGAAGCGTCGATTTGCCGGCATTCGGCTCGCCGATCAGGGCGACGAAACCGGCGCGTGTGGTGGTTTCTTCGGTCATGCTTTCGCCTCGATCTGTTCCAGCAAAGCCGCTGCGGCGGCCTGTTCGATGCTGCGTTTGGTTCCGGCGCCCTGCGCCTTGGCGGTGCGGCCGTCATCCAGCCGGACCGTGATTTCGAATTGCGGCGCGTGGTCGGGACCCGAGCGGCCGGTCTGAATGTATTGCGGCGGCTTCATGCCATGGGCCTGCGCCCATTCCTGAAGCGCGGTTTTGGCATCGCGGCTGTCGGCATCGACCGAGGCCAGACGGCTGGCCCAAAGGCGCAGGATCACGGCGCGGGCGGTCTCGAAACCGGCATCAAGGTAAACGGCGGCCAGCACGGCCTCCATCGCGTCGGCGAGAAGCGCCTCTTTGCGGCGACCGCCCGAAAGCATCTCCGACCGCCCGAGTTTGAGCACCGCGCCCAGCCCGATTTCCCGCGCGACATCGGCGCAGGTTTCGCCGCGCACCAGCGCGTTGTAGCGCGGCGCAAGCTGGCCTTCCGAGGCCTCGCGATCGGCGAAAACCAGTGCCTCGGCCACGGTCAGGCCAAGCACGCGGTCGCCCAGAAATTCCAGCCGCTGGTTGTCGGGCCGCGTCGGGCTGCCGACCGAACCATGGGTCAATGCACGAATGAGAAGCTCGGGCCGTGAAAAATCATGCCCGAGCTTGGCCGAGAAAGCGCGAATGTCTTCAGAGAGCTTCAATGTACCGCCTTGAGGAAGCGATCAGGCCGCCAGGTCCAGAAATAGAGCAGCGATTTGCCTGCCGCAGAGAACATGATCAGATCCGCGCGCCCGATGAGGTTCTCGGCGGGGACAAAGCCCAGACCGCCGGTTGCGGGCGAGAAACGCGAATCCTCGGAATTGTCGCGGTTGTCGCCCATGAAGAAATACTGTCCTTCGGGCACCGTGAATTCGGGGTGTTGTCGACGATCCAGCCATCGGTGAGGTTGAGCACATCATGGCTGCGACCGTTGGGGAGGGTCTCGGTATAACGGTCGACGAGGCAATCGCCGCCCGGCGCAACCGGATCGTTCGAGCAGGTCGGCACAAGACCCTGCGGGCCCTGCGGTTCCTTTTTCTCGACGAATTGCGGCGCGGGCTGCTGGGGTGCCTCGACGCCGTTGATCCACAGAATGCCTTCCTTCATCTGGATGCGGTCACCCGGCAGGCCGATCAGCCGCTTGATGAAATCCACATCCTTGCTGGGGTGGCGAAAGACCACGACATCGCCGCGCTCGGGGTCGGAACCCAGAATGCGGCCCGAGATCGGGCAGGCCGAGAAGGGGCAGGAGACTGCGG
Organism: Paracoccus cavernae; assembly: GCA_030410095.1. Lineage (GTDB taxonomy): Bacteria > Pseudomonadota > Alphaproteobacteria > Rhodobacterales > Rhodobacteraceae > Paracoccus > Paracoccus cavernae. The sequence continues at coordinate 2,374,178 of JAUFRC010000001.1, read as the reverse complement.
AATAGCCATAGGCCATTTTGTTGACGAAGAGGAAGTCGCCGATCAGCAGCGTGTCCTTCATCGACCCCGACGGGATCCAGAAGGGCTGGAAAAACAGCGTGCGGAAAATTCCGGCAATGAGCAGCGCCCAGAAGATCGTCTTGACGGTTTCCCAGATCCCGCCTTCTTTGCGCGCTGTCTTGTCGGCCATGTTCCGCCATTCCTGTGTCGGGGTTGCTGGCTGTTCATGGTCCCCGCGGGAAAAAGTCAAGCGCGGCGCAGCCTGCGCAAGAAGGCGTTACCGCGAAAGCGCAGGCGGGCCGGCCTCCGGCAGGGCCTCGATCACCACGAAAGCCTGTGCCCAGGGGTGGTCGTCGGTCAAAGTGACATGGACCACCGCGCGGTGACCTTCGGGGTCATTTCGGCCAGACGCTCTGCCGCCCAGCCGGTCAGACCCATGGTCGGCTGGCCGCTGCGCAGGTTTGTTACCGCCATATCCTTCCACGAGATGCCCATGGCAAGGCCTGTGCCGAGCGCCTTGGAGCAGGCCTCCTTGCGGCCCAACGCTTGGCGAGCGTGCCCGCCTCGTCCTTGCGCCGCGCGGCTTTGGCAAGTTCCGTCGGAGTGAAAACGCGGTTGCGGAAGCGGTCGCCGTGGCGTTCGAGAACGCCGGCGATCCGCTCGATATTGCAAAGATCGGTCCCGATCCCGAGGATCATTCCACAAGGCCCCGCGCGATATCCATGCGGCGGCGCATTTCGGCAATCGCATCGCCGAGCCCGAGGAAAAGCGCCTCGGAGATCAGGAAATGCCCGATGTTGAGCTCGGCAATTTGCGGCATCATCGCGATCGGGCCGACGGTGTCGAAGGTCAGGCCGTGACCGGCATGGACTTCGAGGCCCAGCTCGTGCGCCAGTTCCGCCCCGCGTTGGAGACCGACAAGCTCGGCGTCGCGTTCCTGAATGCGGCCTTCGGTGTCGAAGTCGCAATAGGCGCCGGTGTGCAACTCGACCACCGCGGCACCGATGCGGGCCGAGGCCTCGATTTGGCGCGGCTCGTGGCCGATGAACATGGAAACGCGGCAACCCGCTTCGCGCAAGGGCACGATGAAATCGGCCAGACGCGCTTCGTCGCGGGCGACATCAAGACCGCCCTCGGTCGTGCGCTCCTCGCGCTTTTCGGGGACGATGCAGACGGCATGCGGACGGTGGCGCAGCGCGATCGCCTGCATTTCGGCCGTCGCGGCCATCTCGAAATTGAGCGGTTTGCGCAAAGTTGCCATCAGCGCCTCGATATCGGCATCCGAGATGTGGCGGCGGTCTTCGCGCAGATGGGCGGTGATCCCGTCCGCGCCGGCATCCTCGGCGATTTTCGCGGCGCGCAGCGGGTCGGGCCAAGGCGTGCCCCGCGCGTTGCGGACGGTTGCGACGTGATCGATATTGACGCCAAGGCGAAGCATGATTTCCTCCGGAGATGTAAAGGACAGGCTAGCCCAAGGGGCGCGCGGGGGCGAGTCCCGACGCCACCACCCACCACTGCGGTCGGGCAAGGGCTTGTGCAGCCGCGCGGGCCGCTGCGGGATCCGCGAAAATCCCGAAGCAGGTCGCGCCCGAGCCCGACATCCGCGCCAAAAGCGCGCCGCTGTCGCGCAGCGCGTCAAGGCAGGTCGCGATCTCGGGCAGGAGCGAGATTGCGGGCGCCTCGAGATCGTTGCGGCAGGTTTGCAGGAAATCGACCAACGCCGCGGTATCGCGAAATTCGGGCAGATCCGGCATCGCGGGATTGTCGCGCCTGGTCATGGCACGAAAAACCGCGGGCGTCGAAAGCCCTTTGCCCGGATTGACCAGCACCAGCGCCAAGGGCGGCAGGGTCGGGACGGGATCGAGGATCTCGCCAAGACCGCGCATCCGCACCGGCCGGCCCGCGAGGCAGACCGGCACATCGGCCCCAAGGCTTTCGGGACGGGCGGGATTGGCTCCCAAGGCCCGCAAAACCGCGGCCGCATCGGCAGAGCCTCCGCCGATCCCCGAGGCGACGGGCAGGTTCTTTTCCAGCGCAATCGCGACCTCGACCCCCGCGAGACGGGCGGCGCGCAGGCACAAATTGTCCGCATCGGCCGCGAGGCCGGCCGCGAAAGGCCCGCTGATCGACAGCGACAGGGGGCCTTCGGAGAGGTGGACGACATCGCCCACATCGGCAAAAACCACCAGAGAATCAAGGAGGTGATAGCCGTCGTCGCGCCGTCCGGTCACATGGAGCGTCAGGTTGATCTTGGCGGGCGCGGCTTGGGTGACGGGCAGGGCTTTGCCCGTCGCCTGCAGCAGGTCGTCAGTCGGCATCGGTGTCGGCACCGGCTCCGTTATCGGCGGGGGCCGAGGGCGCGGGTGCGGGCGTGGCACCGGGCGTGGCACCGGGCGCAATGCCGCGCGCAGCCTCGTCGGTCAGAACCGCATCAAGGCCGCGTTCCAGCTTGGCACGGATGCGGGTCTCTTCTTCTGGGGTTTCCGGATCGAGGCTCAGCGCGCGGTTCCACTGGATTTCCGCTTCGCGATGGCGTCCGACCATCCAGTAAATGTCGCCCATATGGTCATTGACCAGCGGATCGTCCGACATCGAGGCGATCGAGCGTTCCATCGGCGCGACGGCCTCGTTGTAGCGGCCAAGGCGGTAATAGGCCCAAGCCAGCGATCGAGGATGTAGCCGTCGTCGGGGCTCAGCTCGACCGCGCGCTGGATCATCTTGAGCGCCTCGTCGAGCTGGATGTTGCGGTCGACCAGCGAATAGCCGAGGTAGTTCAGCACAGGCGCGGAATCGGGCTGGATCTCCAGCGCGGCGCGCATATCGGCCTCGGCCTTGTCGAACTGGCCCGAGCGTTCCAGCGCAATGCCGCGTGCGTAAAGCGGGAACCAGCGGGCGCGGCCCGCGCCGTCGAGCAGGCTGAGCGCCTTGTCGTAAGCAGGCACGGCCTGCGCGAATTTCTCCTGTTGGCGCAGAAGGTCACCCAAGGCGATCCAGCTTTGCGCCAGTTCGGGATGGGCCGAGGTCAGCGCGAGCGCCGCCTTTTCGGCATCATCGAGACGTTCCGCACGGGCCAGTGCATCGATACGGGCAAGCTCGGCGATCGGGCGCATCTCGCCTTGCTCGCGCAGGGCGTCGAATTCCTGTTCTGCCAGATCGAATTGCCCGACCGATTGCAAAAGCTGCGCGGTCAGAAGACGCGCCTCGCCGAGATCGGGCGCGAGATATTCCGCGAAACGGGCCTGAATGAGCGAGAGCGGATCGGGCTCTTCGGTCGAGGCAAGGGCGGTGGCGAAGGTCAGGAAAACCTGCGCGATCCCGTCTGCCGAGGTCTTGATGGAATCGAAGGGCAGGGTCTCGCCGGCCGCCAGCCTGTCGCGCAGCGCCAGAAGCGTCGGCTCGTCGGCCAAACGCGGCAGCGCGTCGAGCATGGCCACGGCCTCGTCATTGCGTTCGAGCTGCGAGAGAACCTGCGCGCGGGCGATGATCCCGAGGATATGCCCGCCCGCCGCATCATCGGCGAGCAGGGTATTGGCGGCCTCGAAATCGCCGACCTTCGCTTTGGCCAGCGCGAGGTGATATTGTACGATCCCCTGCGCACCGGGAATGCGCGCGAGACGCTCGAATGCGGCGATCGCATCGCCGGCCTTGCCCGCGCCGAGCAGCGCCCAGGCGTGGATCATCCCGTCGAGAAGACGGCCCTCGCCGGTCGCATCGTCGTTGGGGCTGCCCTGCATCGCGGCTTCGCTGCGCGCCAGAAGGCCGTCCCAATCGCCGGTCCTTGCCATTTCGACTCGCAAAACCAGCTGCGACAGCTCGGTGCCGGTATCGGGATTTCCGTCCACGGTCGCCTGCTGCGCCAGATGGACCGCCTTGGCGATCTCGCCCGCCGAAATCATAGAGACAAGCGTGCTGTCGAGCAGGTAGGGATCGGTGCCGTTCTGGCCCAAAGCCAGCGCATAATAGCGCGAGGCCGCGACGAAATCGCTGTCCAGCGCCGCCTGACGCGCCGCGAGATAGGGGCCGGCATTGCTGAGGGTCAGCTCCACCTCGGGGTGATCGCATCGGCTTCGGCCGTGGCTTCCGCCCCGCCGGTGCCGCTTTCGGGCACGTCGGGCTTGGGCGCAGGCGGTTCCTGCGCGTTCAGCGGCGAGGCAGCAAGCAGCGCCATCAGCGCCAGCGGGATCAGTCTTTTGGTCACGAAATCCAGCCCGATCAATCATGTCATTGCGCCGACCCTAACGAGCAGGCGGGTAATCGGCAACGGCGGGCGGCCGATCAGCCGCCCCTCCAAGTGCATAAAGTCGTGATCACATATTCGGGTAGTTCGGCCCGTCACCACCCTGCGGCGTCGTCCAGTTGATGTTCTGCGAGGGATCCTTGATGTCGCAGGTCTTGCAGTGGACGCAGTTCTGGAAGTTGATCTGGAAGCGCGGACCCTCGGGACCGTCGAGCACCTCGTAGACGCCGGCGGGGCAGTAACGCTGTGCCGGTTCGTCATATTCGGGCAGGTTGACCGCGATCGGGATGCTTGCATCCTTCAGCTTCAGGTGGCTCGGCTGGCTTTCCTCGTGGTTGGTAAAGGAAAACGCGACGTTGGTGAGCCGGTCGAAGGACAGTTTGCCGTCGGGGCGCGGATAGTCGATTTTCTTGTAATCCTTGGCCTTGCCGGTCGCTGCCGCATCGGTTTTGCCGTGTTTCCACGTCCCGAGCGGGTTCCAGCCGGTGATATTGGCCACCCACATGTCGAACCCGCCCAGCACGAGGCTGGAGGTCAGGCCGAGCTTGGACCAAAGCGGTTTGACGTTGCGCACCGGCTTGAGGTCGCGCGCGATCGGGCCCGAGCGGACCTCGGCCTCGTAGCTCACTAGCTCGTCGCCCTTGCGGCCTGCGGCGATTGCTTCGGCTGCGGCTTCGGCTGCGGCAATACCCGAAAGCATGGCGTTATGGTTGCCCTTGATGCGCGGCACGTTCACCAGTCCCGCCGAACAGCCCAGAAGCGCGCCGCCGGGGAAGGTCATTTTCGGGATCGACTGCCAGCCGCCCTCGGAAATCGCGCGCGCGCCGTAAGCGACGCGTTTGCCGCCTTCCAGCAGTTCGGCGACCAGCGGGTGATGCTTGAAACGCTGGAATTCCATATAGGGATAAAGATGCGGGTTGGCGTAGTTGAGGTGGACGACGAAGCCCACCAGCACCTGATTGCCCTCGAGGTGATAGACGAAAGAGCCGCCGCCCGCATTCTTGCCCAAGGGCCAGCCCATCGTATGGGTCACGGTGCCGGGTTTGGCTTTGGCGGGGTCGATCTCCCAGATCTCTTTCATGCCGAGGCCGAATTTTTGCGGCTCGTGCCCTTTGGAAAGGTCGTATTTCGCGATGACTTCTTTCGACAGCGATCCGCGTACGCCTTCGGCCAGCAGGACATATTTGCCGCGCAGCTCCATGCCGGGTTCGTATTGCGGACCCGGCGTTCCGTCGGCATTCAGGCCCATCTCGCCCGCGATGACGCCCGCAACGCGGTCGCCGTCCATGACGAGCGCCGAGCAGGACATGCCGGGGAAGATCTCGACCTCAAGCGCCTCGGCCTGTTCGGCCATCCAGCGGCAGACATTGCCCATCGAGACGATATACTTGCCGTGGTTCGACATCAGCGGCGGCATCGGCCAGTTCGGGACGCGGATCTGGCCTGCGGGGCCGAGCAGGTAGAAGTTGTCCTCGATCACCGGCGTATGGATCGGCGCGCCCTTGTCCTTCCAGTCGGGGATCAGCTGATCGAGACCCGAGGTGTCCAGCACCGCGCCCGACAGGATATGCGCCCCGATTTCGGAGCCCTTTTCCAGCACGACGACCGAAAGCTCGGGATTGATCTGTTTGAGGCGATCGCGGCGGAAAGACCCGCAGGACCCCCGCCGACGATCACGACGTCATATTCCATCGACTCGCGGCTCACTTGATCCATGCTTGGTATCCCCCTGGCGAATGTTTCGTGCGCGTGACTTTCGCGACAACACCTAGCGCGTATTATTATTGCTCGCAATCTTCACGCAGCGCAGCAATGCAACTGCGGCGTTGCGTTTCTTTCATCGGCCCTATGATCCGCCCTGCACGGGGTTCGGCCGCGCTATCGGGGGCGTCAATCCATCGGCAATGAAGCGCGCGGACAGGGCTTTGTCCTGCCATGCAGTCTTGCATGCGGCCTCAGAACGAGCCACGATACTGCTTGGTTTTACAGAGCGCCCCAGCCTTCCGGTCGGGGGCGTTCGAATAGTATTCGCGCAAGGGCCGCGGAAAGGACTGGAATGGAGAAGATTCTGATTACCCGTGCGGGTTTCGATCAACTCGATGAAGAGTTGCGCGTGCTCCGCACCCAAGACCGCCCTGCCGTTATCCGCGAGATTGCGGAAGCCCGCGAACATGGCGACCTGTCCGAAAACGCCGAATACCACGCCGCCCGCGAAAAGCAGAGCCTTCTGGAGGGCCGCATCAAGGAACTCGAAGGCCTGATCTCGCGCGCCGATGTCATCGATTGCGCCAAGCTTTCCGGAAGCATCAAATTTGGTGCGACCGTGAAACTCGTGGACGAGGACACCGAGGAAGAGCGTACCTTCCAGATCGTCGGCGAGGCCGAAGCCGATCTCGAGCGCGGTCTTCTCAATATCCGCTCGCCGCTTGCCCGTGCCCTGATCGGCAAGGACGAAGGTGACAGCGTCGAAGTTGTGACCCCGGCGGCGGCAAATCCTACGAGATCCTCTCGGTCGTATTCCAATAACTACCCCAATAAAAACAACAACGAGCCCGGGTCACATGAACGACATCCGCGAAAACCTTCGCCGCATCGCAGCCGAGCAATCTCGTGACCGGCTGGTGCTGATAGGGGGCGCGGCGACGGTCGTCTGGCTCGTGCTCGTTGTGCTGCTCAAGCTGTTCGGCGCGAGTGGCGATGCCGATGTCGAAACCAGCGCCGTCAGCAAATTGCTGTCTTTCGCGGGCCTCGTCACGCCGCTGGCGCTGATCTGGCTTGCGGTCGGGTTGGGCCGCGCGATCGCGGGCCTTCAGGCCGAAGCGATCGAACTGCGCGCCAGCCTTGCGCTGATCGGGCGCGATGACGTGCCGCAGGCCCCTGCGATCCGTCATGTCCCTGCAGCGCCCGCCCCGCGCGCGCAGGCGCAGGGCGCGCAAGCAGCCTCAGGGCAGGCGGGGGCACAGGCCGGGCAACAGGCCGCGCCCGAGGATGAAGGCGCGTTGGCGCTCGACGAATACGAGCTGATCGCCGCGATCAACTTTCCCGACGGGCCGGACGATCAGGAGGCGATCTCGGCTTTGCGCAAGGCCCTTGCCGATCCCGAGCTGGCCCGGCTGATCCGCGCCGCACAGGATGTGGTCACGCTTTTGTCCAAGCGCGGCGTCTATATGGAAGAGCTCTACACCCGCGAGCCCGATGCCGCCGGCTGGCGGCGCTTTGCCGAAGGGACGCGCGGGGCCTCGCTGCAGGGGCTGACGCTCGATGTGGATGCACAGTTTCTTGATACCGCATCCGACATGATGCGCTTCGACGAGGTTTTCCGCGACGTTGCCCAGCATTTTCTGCGCCGCTACGACAAGCTGATCGGCCGCGCCGCGCCCGAGCTGGACGACCGCCTGCTTTTGGCGATGACCTATACCCGTTCGGGCCGCGCCTTTACCTTGCTGGCGCAGGCGACGGGGATGATCGGGAACTACCAGCCGCAGGGCGAGCAAAACGCATGATCTCGGCCGGCCCGCTCCAGGGCCAGCCGATGCGCGCGCGGCCGACCGGCGCGAAGCCGAGCATCTTGTAAAGCGCGCGCGCCGCCTCGTTCGTGGCCGACAGCTCGACCCGCAAACCGGCATAGCCGCGCTCTTGCGCAAGCTCTGCCGCCGCTGCGACCAATGCCTGACCATAGCCGCGCCCGCGCAGTTCCGGCCGCACGATCAGCCCGTCGAGCACCATGTCGCTGGTGGCCGGCCCGCTGCGGTGGAGCCGGTTCGCCCAGAGCGCCATACGCCCGCGCAAAGGCCCGCAATGTTGGATCACTGCGGCGCGATCGGGCGCGAGAAAACCGCCCCGCATCGCGGATCCCCGCCATCGCCGCCAGCCCGCCATCGGGCGACAGCGCGACCAGCGCCATCGCGGGGCGCAGGCTGGCCGCGACCAGCGCCGCGCCGCGTGCATCGTCCAGTGCAAAGGGCAGGATCTCGCGGCCGAAGCCCTGCCAGTAAAGCCGCGCGGCCTCGGGGCGGTGTTCGGGCGAAGCCCCAGCCCGACGGCGAAACGGGGCTGGAATGAGCCAGTCGTCAACATGGGGCGATCCCTTGTCTTGCCCGAGCGAAAGCGTCAAGCTGGGACATATCCCCCAGCCGAAAAGACCTTTCCCGCCTTGTCCCCGATTTCCCCCTCTCTGCAAATGGTGCAGAGCCCGCCTTGACGCCTGCACAAGCGCGCGCGCTGGCCCGCACACCGGCGCAATGTTTCTGGCATGCGGTGGTGCAGTCGCTGCCCTTTCTGCTGGTTCTGGTGCCTTTCGGCCTGCTGTTCGGTGTCGTCTCGGTCGAGGCGGGTCTGGATCTGGTGCAGGTCGCGGGCTTTTCGGTCTTCGTGCTGGCGGGGGCTTCGCAATTCACCGCGGTGCAGCTGATGCTGGATCAGGCACCGATGATCGTGATCATCATCTCGGCTTTGGCGGTCAATCTGCGGCTCGCGATGTATTCCGCGGCGCTGGTGCCTTGGCTCGGAGGGGCCTCGGCGCGGCAAAGGGGCTGGATCGCCTATCTGCTGGTCGACCAGACCTACGGGCTTGCGGTCCAGCATTACGAGCGCAATCCGCGGCTGAGGCTGGACCAGAGGCTCGGCTATTTCCTCGGGGCATCGGTGGCGATGGGCGCGCCCTGGGTCGTGGTCAGCCTGATCGGCGCGCGGATCGGCAAGGCCATTCCCGAAAGCTGGGCGCTGGATTTCGCGGTGCCGATCACCTTTCTGGCGATGATCGCCCCGATGCTGCGCACGCCCGCCCATATTGCTGCGGTGCTGGTCTCGATCCTTGCCTCTCTGGTCTTTTCCTTCCTGCCCTCGGGGCTGGGACTGCTGATCGCCGCGCCTTTGGCGATGGCGACCGGCGCTTGGGTCGAGGTTTTGACCGAACGGCGCCGCGCGCGCCTTGGCGGAGTGTGAGCCATGGCGGATTGGCAGATCTGGACGATCATTCTGGCTTTGGGTCTGGGCACCTATGCCCTGCGCTGGTCGTTTCTGGGCGCGATCGGAGACCGTCCGATTCCGGTCTGGGCCGAGCGGCTCCTGCGCTACACCGCCGTGGGCGTCCTGCCCGCGCTGGTCGCGCCGATGGTCGCATGGCCGCCCGCGACCGGCGGTCAGACCGATCCGGCGCGGCTGACGGCAGCGATCGCAACGCTTGCGGTCGGGCTTTTGACCCGCAACACCCTCGCCGCGATTCTGGCCGGCGGTTTCACCATGTTCGGGATGCTCCAGATCCTCGGCTAGGGCGGCGCAAAGCGAAACGGCCCCGAACCAAGGTCCGGAGCCGTTTGCGGTCTTGTAATGTCCATGACGCCTTTGGCGCGCTTACTGGGCGTTCGCGTGAAGCTGGCCGTCCTTGCCGTAACCCGCGACGACGCCGTTCTTCTGGCGCAGCAGCACGTCATGGTTGTTGGCCGGATCGCCGTCCATATGCTTTCTCGAGGTCACGCCCGGCAGGGTGACGAACCAGTTGCGCAGCTTGAGCGGCGAGAAGCCCGAGGGGGCGCCTTCGAAACCGGGAATGCGACGCAGCACCTGTCCGGTCGAGACCGCGCAGAAGCTCTTGTTGGTCGCACCCTGCTGCTCGGCCGAGCGGATCGCGAGATCGGCGATTTCACGCGACACGAGCTTGGTGTCATCGGCGACCCAATAGGTCTCGCGCGCGTGGTAGTCGATGTAGAAGTTCTTGAAGTTCGGCGTGATCCCGTAAAGCACGTCGTGGCGCTCGGGGATCGAGGGATGTTCCCAGCTGCCGGCGGGGTCGAAGATGACGCGCTGGCTGCCGTTGATCATCAGGGCCGAATGCGCACCCTCGCCGCGCGGGATCCCCATCACGGTCAGAAGGGTGATCGCAGTCGGCTCGTTGGGATCGGAGTAACGCACGCGGCGCAGGCTCTCGTCGCTGGCCCATTTGTTATCGGCTCCACAAGCCGCCAGCACGGCCGGCAGCGTCAGCGCAAGAAAGGTCCGCCGTTGCATCAATCAGATCCCCGCAGGTCGGCTCAGGCGTTGGTCAGCGCCATGAAAACAAGCGTGGCGATCGACAGGCCGCTGACCCAGATCGCGCCGCGGATGAAGCCCGCAAAGGTCTTTTCCTGCTCGCGGATATCCATTTTGCCCACAACATAGGGGGTGTTATCGTTCTGGTTGGCCATGTCCTGTCCCTCGGCGGTAGAGAATTTCAGCCCAAGCGTTACCCTATGACGGCGGGGCTGTCACGCCCCAAAGCACCGCGCCGGACCCTGTTGTGCCCACAGGCCACACTTTTGCGGCTTGCGAGAGGTGATTGATGTGGCCGACAGCCTCGGCGAGGGCCAGCCCGTAATTGCCGGCATCGATCTTGCGCCGGTAGAGAATGTCGAAACATCCCGCGACGGTGCGCGGCTCTTGCTGCAGGGCCGCGACGATTCGCCTCAGCGCGGACTGGTGGTTCTCGATCAGCTGGCCGAGCCGGTCGGGCAGGCCGGTGAAGGGCATGTTGTGGCCCGGCAGCACGAGCTGGTCGTCATGCGCATGAACCCGCATCGCGGCGCAGCTGTCGATCCAGTCGCCGACCGTATCGGCGAGGGCTCGGTCGGATAGACCCCGAGATTGGGCGAGATCGAGGGCAAAAGCTGGTCGCCCCCGATCACGAGGTGGTCGTCTTGCGACCACAGGGTGACATGTTCGGGGGCATGGCCGTTGCCCATGCGGGCCGTCCAGTTGCGCCCGCCCGCGCGGATCACCGCGCCTTCGCTGATGCGGGTGAAACCCGGCGGCAGGGGATGGCACATGTCGGCCATGTTGAAGGGTCGCTCGGCCTCGCGCTGCCGGTAGGTTTCGGCGTCCATGCCCGCCTTGCGCCAGAAGGCCAGAGCCTCGGGGGTGGGGCGTTCCTGCACGTCCAAAAGCTGCATCCGCGCCATGAGCCAGGCGGTGCGGCTGGTCCAGAGCGCAGCGCCTCTGGACTGGAACCATCCCGCAAGCCCGATATGGTCGGCGTGGTGGTGGGTGGCGATGATGCGGCCGACGGGCTTTGCGGCCAGCGGGCCCTCCAGCAGCTCCTGCCAATGGGCGCGGCTTTTGCGGCTGTCGAAACCCGTGTCGACCACGGTCCAGCTGTCGCCTTCGTCGAGGATATAGACATTGACGTGGTCAAGCTTCATCGGCAGCGGCATGCGCGCCCAGAAAATCCCCTCGGCCACGGGCAGAACCGCCCCGGGTAGGGGCGGCTCCGGGTAGGGATATTCGATCATCAGGCGAAATGGCCCGAGAAGGCGGCATCGCCAAGCTGGGCCAGATCGGCGAAACCGGCCTGCGCCTCGGCCAGATCGGCGGCGAAATGCGGCAGGACACGCGTGATGTAGATGCGCGCCAAAGTGACCTGATCGGCCCCGCCCGCCATTGCGGCGCGCAGATGGTAATGCGCGCCCAGAACGCGGGCAAAAGCCGCAAGGAAGGGGACGGCGCCGGCAAAACGGTCGGTCATCTCCTGGGCCAGCACCTCGTGGAGCGCCTCGCGCAGGGTCTCGGCGGCCTGCCAGACCTGATTGGCGAGCTCGGCATGGGCCGCCTGCGCGGCTTTGGCATTGTCGAGGATCTCGTCGAGCAGCACCACGGCAACCGCGCCGTCATCGGCCATTTTGCGGCCGACGAGGTCCATCGCCTGAATGCCGTTGGTGCCTTCGTAGATGGGCGTGATGCGGACATCGCGCAGATATTGCGCCGCGCCGGTTTCCTCGATGAAGCCCATGCCGCCGTGGATCTGGACACCCGCATCGGCGACGCGGCAGCCGACATCGGTGCCGTGCGCTTTGGCGATGGGCGTCAGGAACGCGCCGCGCGCGGCCCAATCGGCGCTGCCGGTGGCGCGTGCCAGATCAAGCGCCGTGCTGCAGGCCAGACAGATCGCGCGGGCGGCAAAGATCTCGGCGCGGCTGGTGGCGAGCATGCGGCGCACGTCGGGGTGGTTGATGATTGCGCCCATCTGGTTGCGCTCCGCGGCATAGGCCGCCGCCTGCTGAAGCGCGGCCTCGGCAATGCCGACGCCCTGTGCGCCGACTGCAAGGCGGGCGCTGTTCATCATGGTGAACATCGCCGCCATGCCTTTATGCTCGGTGCCGACCAGCCAGCCCTTGGCCCCCTCGAAGCTCATGACGCAGGTCGGGCTGCCGTGGATGCCGAGCTTGTGCTCGAGGCTCACGACGCGCAGGCTGTTGGCCTCGCCAAGGTTGCCATCGGCATCGGGCAGGTATTTCGGCACCATGAAAAGGCTGATGCCGCGCGTTCCCGCACCGCCGTCGGGCAAGCGTGCCAGCACCAGATGGCAGACGTTTTGCGTGACGTCGCTGTCGCCCCAGGTGATGAAGATCTTCTGGCCGGTGATGCGGTAGGTGCCGTCCTCGGCGCGCTCCGCCCGCGAGGTCAGCGCGCCGACATCGGAGCCGGCCTGCGGTTCGGTCAGGTTCATCGTGCCCGACCATTCGCCGGAATTGAGCTTGGGCAGGTAGAGCGCCTTGATCGCGTCGCTGGCGTGATGCTCGAGCGCATCGATTTGGCCCTGCGTCAAAAGCGAGTTGAGCTGAAGCGCGAGGCAACCCGCAGACAGCATCTCGTTCACGGCGATATTGAGCGTGATCGGCAAGCCCATCCCGCCGTATTCGGGATCCGAGGCCAGACCGATCCAGCCGCCCTCAGCCAAGGCCGTGAACCCTTCGCCATAACCGGGCGAGGAGCGCAGGACGCCGTTCTCGAGCCGCGCGGGCTGAAGGTCGCCACCGCGGTTCAGGGGGCATAGACCTCGGCGGCGATGCGCCCGCCCTCGGTCAGGACGGCGTTCACGGTCTCTTCGGTGGCCTCGGAGAAAAGCTCGGTGCGGCCGACTTCGGCAAAGTCCACGACCTCGTTCAGAATGAAACGGATCTGTTCGACCGGGGACTGATATGCCATAGTAGCTCTCTTTCTCTGGGTCACCGCCCGAAATAGGGCGGTCTGGGGAGTGAATTAGCAAAGTTTATCCGCATTCTGCAGAGCAGCAACACAGACCCGACGTCAAGAATGGATACGCAAATTCTGTCCGCAGATGCCGCCGGCATCAAGACCGCATGTGACTGGCTCGCGCAGGGCATGCCCGTCGCAGTGCCGACCGAAACCGTCTATGGCCTTGCCGCCGACGCGCGCAACAGCAAAGCGGTGGCGCGCATCTACGAAGCCAAGGGTCGGCCCTCCTTCAATCCGCTGATCGTCCACCTGCCCGATCTGGCCGAAGTCGCGAAGATCGCGACGCTCGGCCGCAGGCGCGCGCATTGGCCGAGGCGTTCTGGCCGGGTCCGCTGACGATGGTTCTGCCGTTGCGCGCGCAATCGGGGATCGCCTCGATCACCACGGCGGGGCTGGATACGGTCGGGATCCGCGTGCCATCCCATGCGGGGATGCAACGGCTGATGCGGGCCTTCGGCGGGCCGCTGGCCGCGCCTTCGGCCAATCCGTCGGGGCGTGTGAGCGCGACTTCGGCCCAGCATGTCGCCGATATCGAAAGCGGGCTTGGCGGCCGCATTCCCGCCGTGCTCGACGACGGGGCCTCGCCGGTCGGGGTCGAATCGACGATCATCGGCTGGAGCGACGACGGCCAGCCCGCGCTGTTGCGTCCGGGCGGTCTGCCTGCCGAGGCGATCGAGGCGCTTTTGGGTGTCCGGCTTTTGCATCCCGAGAGCAATCACGATGCGCCGACCTCTCCGGGGCAATTGCTGAGCCATTACGCGCCAAGTGTCGGGCTGCGGATGGAGGTGCGCGATCCCGCGCCCCACGAGACCTATCTGGCCTTCGGGCCGAGCGATCATTCCCATGCGCTCAATCTGAGCGAAAGCGGGGATCTGACCGAGGCGGCGGCGCAGCTCTTCGATCTTTGCGCCGCGCCGATCTGTTGGGTCGCGCGATTGCGGTCGCGCCGATCCCCGAGACGGGTCTGGGTGCCGCGATCAACGACCGGCTGCGCCGCGCCGCCGCGCCCCGTTAGGGCGGGGCGGCTTCGGCCCGCGCCTCCGGTCGTCCTCGCCTTGGTCCGACGATCTCAGGCGTGGCCCGCAGAGGGCGAAAGCAGCAGCGGATCGACCCCCATGCCGCGCAGGGCCGCGACCCATTTCTTGTCGTTGTCGGTGCCGAAGATGATCTCGTCGCGCGGCGCGGTCGAGCGGTCGGAGGTCAGCCAGCCATTGGCCAGAATTTCGTTGTCGAGCTGCCCCGGCCCCCAGCCGGCATAGCCCAGTGCCAGCATTGCGGGGCGCGGACCGCGGCCCATCGCGAAATCTTCAAGAATGTCGCGCGTGGTGGTCATCGCCAGATCCTCGCCGATCCGCATCGAGCCCTCGGCCGCGCTTTCGCCCTGCGCGACATGGTGGAGCACGAAGCCGCGGCCGGGCTCTACGGGACCGCCGAAACGCACCGGATCTCGGTGGTGTCGAAATCGGTATCGATGCCGAGTTGGTTCAGCAATTGCCCGAAATCCACCTCGGGCAGGGCGCGGTTGACCACCAGCCCCATCGCCCCGTCATCGGAATGGGCACAGACCAGAATCACCGTGCGCTCGAAGCGGTGATCCTGCATGCCGGGCATAGCGATCAGGAATTTGCCCGTAAGGTTGCTGGACGGCTCCATGCTGCTCTCCTTTTTCTTCCCTTGAAGATCGACACTTTCACGAAGTTCCGCAAGGGATTGGCGAATTTTTGATTTCCCGCGAGCCGGAGAAGGGGGTAGGAGGGGTATGAAAAATCTTGTCCCCCTGTTTGCGATCTGCACCCTTGCCCTGCCTGCCTTCGCGCATGGCGAAACCCCGTTGCCGAGCGGCCTTTCCGCCGTCTCGGGGGCAATGTCCGGCAGCGCGGCCCTCAACCGAGCCCCCTCACCCGAGACCCCGTCACCTGCGGCGCGCTTTTCGCTGGGCATCGGGGCCGAGCATCAGCCTGCGCTGGCCGGTGCCCTGCCGCCCGGTGTGGTGTCGGCGCGGTTGCTGGCGGGGTGGGAGCTGCCGAACGGCAGCCGGATGACGGCGCTCGATCTCGAATTGCAGCCCGGCTGGAAGACCTATTGGCGCAATCCCGGCGACGGCGGCATTCCGGCCGATTTCGACTGGGAGGGCTCGGAAAACCTTGAGGCGGTCCAGATCCATTGGCCCATGCCCGAGGTGATCGATTCCGGCGGGTTGCGCAGTCTGGGCTATCACGAGCGGCTGGTCCTGCCGCTGGAAATCACGCCACATGATCCCGATGCGCCGATCGCGGTGAATTTGCGCATGGATCTGGGCCTGTGCGAGACGATCTGCGTGCCCGGCCATCTGGTCCTGAGCGCGCCGCCGATCGGACAGGAGCCCGATCCGCTGATCGAGGCCGCGCTGGCTGCCGCGCCGCTCCCGGAAGGCGCGATCGGCGAATGCCGCGTCGACGAGATCCGCGACGGTTTGCGCCTGAGCGCGCAGGTGCCGGTCGCAAGCGAGCAGGAGGCCAGCGCCGCCGCTCTGGAATTCGACGGCGGCGGGGACAGCGGGGGATCTGGGTCTCGGAGCCGGTCGTCCAGGTCGAGGAGGCCGCCTGACCGCCTCGGCCGATTTCATCGACGAAAGCGGCAAGCCCTTCGCGCTGGACATGTCGCGCGTGCGGCTGACCCTGATCGGGACCAGCGAGGCATGGGAATTCGAGGGCTGTCCCTGACCGGCGGCAGGGAGGTCCGGCGGGGCGCGGGTCCGAAGGGCGCGCGGGTTATGCCCCGCTTTCGCCGCCATCCGCGCCTGAAGGGACAGAAGATCCGCCCAAGCCTCGCGCTTGGCCAGGGGCGTGCGCAGCAAATAGGCGGGATGGGTCATCGGCAGGGCGGGCTTGCCGAAGGCGGTTTGCCATTGGCCCCGCAGCCGCATGATGCCGGGGACCGCGCCGTCGCCCTGATCCAGAGCCGCCTGACTGGGCGTATTGCCCATCAGCACGATGAAATCGGGATCGACCAGCTCGACATGACGCTCGAGGAAGGGGCGCATCATGGCGATTTCCTCGGGCTGGGGCGTGCGGTTGCCGGTCGGATGCCACGGCAGCACATTGGTGATATAGATCGATTTTTCCGCATCGGGCGCGCTGCGCGTCAGCCCGATCGCTGCAAACATCTGGTCAAGCAGCTGGCCCGCGCGCCCGACAAAGGGTGTGCCCGCCAGATCTTCTTCATGGCCGGGCGCCTCGCCGATCACCATGACCCGTGCCTTGGGATTGCCGTCCGCAAAGCAGAAATTGCGCGCGCCCTTTTTCAGATCCATCCCGTCGAAGGCCTGCAATGCCTCGGAAAGATCGGCGAGCGATTGCGCGCCATGCGCGGCGCGGGCGGCGATTTCGGTGTAATCGGGGCCGGAGGGCGCGGCCGCAGGGCGCGGCGCGGTCGAGGTTGCGCCGGGAAAGCCGCCGGCCGCGCCGATATTGGCCTTGTTGGCCTTTTGCGCCTCGGCCAGCATCTGCGCGCGTGCGGCCTGTTCGGCGGCGCGGTTGGCGGCCTCGGCAATCGCTTCTTCGCAGCGGTCGATGGGATCGTCGAGACATGCCTCGTCCGCGCCCATCTCCGCTTGCCATTGCAGCAGAGCCAGCGCCGTTTCCGCGTCGAGCGCGATCCCCGATAGCTAAGGTCGTTCATTCCCGCAAGCTAAGGCCGCGCAGGGTTGCGGGCAAGGCCGCGCGTTGCCCGAGGGCGGACATCGGGCGCTATTGCGACTGGGTCAAAGGCGTGGTGCCGCCGCCCATGCCCACCAGCTTTTCAATCAACGGCTTGGCTTTGGGGCCGACCCTGTCGCAGGCCTCGGGATCGTCGAGCAGCTTGAAGGCCGGCCCGTAATAGTTGCGGTCATAGGCCGAGGGATCAAGCTGCAGCCGGTCGGCCAGCCGGTCTCCGGTGCCGGTCAGTAGCGTCCATTCGCCGTTCGAGATCTCGTAGCCCGGACAATTGGCGGTGATGACATTGACCTCGGCCAGATCGGCGATCAGGGCTTTGGCCTCGTCTTCCGAGAGGCCCGCGACATCGGGCAGTTTCACGGTCATGCCGCCATCGGCTGCGGCCAGTCCTGCAATCACGCTTATGGCGAATGCGCCTGTTGCGACCCTCCAGCTTTGCATTCCGGGGCTCCTTCAATTTCGGCTGTGGCCCCAAACGGCCTCATGGGCGGCACGGAAGCAACCAAAATAGCCGTGAGAAGGAGTGAGCGAGAAGTGAGCGGGCGCGCGTCAGGTCCCGATTTCCGTACCGGAATCATCGGCTTGTCGGGGTCTGCCTGCCGGCGGGCGCGCTTTGCCGCGTGACCCCCGTGCATGGCGCATATGCGAATTTGCGGCAGAAGGTGCGCGACCAATTGAACAAATGGGTGCGGCATGTCACCAAGCGCGAACATAATGATTTATTGAAAGAGGGATTAATCATGCGGGAATTCTTCATCCTCTGGATGGAACGCGCGGTGAACGTGATCATCGTATTGGGTGCGGTTGCGGTGCTTGCCGGTGCGGTCGTCATGCTGTTTGCGCCTCAGGGCGGGCTGCTTGCCGCGATAGGCGTGCTGCTCTTCGGCGCGCTCTATCTCGTGCTGCTGGGCGGTTCGATCTATCTCGGCCTCGGCATCTACAACAACACGCGGCGCACCGCGGAAGCGGTCGAGCAGCTGGCGCGCCGCTGATCCCCGCCCTTTGCATCATGCGTGAAGCCCCGCCGCTTTGGGCGGGGTTTGACCCGATATGCCTGCCGCCCGCGCAGCTCTGCGGCCCCGTCGGGATGCAGGAAAAGCGCGGTTTCCTTTCCGATTTGAGAGCATGGTATGCCAGATAGGGGCTCCACTTGACGATGCCGGATCGCGGCGATACGCGGGTTGCGACATATGCATGCGGAGGAAAATTGCGATGACGACCTATTCCTTGCTGATCCTGCCGGGCGACGGTATTGGCCCCGAGGTCATGACCGAGGTCCGCAAAGTCATCGGCTGGTTCGAGGCCAACAAGGGCCTGAAATTCGACGTCAGCGAAGATCTGGTCGGCGGTGCGGCCTATGACGTCCACGGCATCCCGCTGTCGGATGCGACCATGCAGAAGGCGCAAGAAGTCGATGCCGTCCTTCTCGGCGCGGTCGGCGGCCCGAAATACGACAATCTCGATTTCAGCGTGAAGCCCGAGCGCGGCCTGCTGCGTCTGCGCAAAGAGATGGACCTGTTCGCCAACCTGCGCCCCGCGCAGTGCTTTGACGCTTTGGCCGATTTCAGCTCGCTCAAGCGCGATGTGGTCGCGGGCCTTGATATCCTGATCGTGCGCGAGCTGACCTCGGGCGTTTACTTCGGCCAGCCGCGCGGCATTTCCGAAGACAACACCCCCGGCAACGAAGGTGGCCGCGTCGGCGTCAACACCCAGCGCTACACCAGCGGCGAGATCCGCCGCGTCGCGCGCGCCGCGTTCGAGCTGGCCCGCAAGCGCAACAACCGCGTCTGCTCGATGGAAAAAGCCAACGTTATGGAATCGGGCATTCTGTGGCGCGAGGAAGTCCAGTGGGTCCACGACAATGAATATGCCGATGTCGAGCTGACCCATATGTATGCCGATAACGGCGCGATGCAGCTGGTGCGCAACCCGCGCCAGTTCGACGTGATCGTGACCGACAACCTCTTCGGCGACATCCTGTCGGATGCGGCGGCGATGCTGACCGGCTCGCTCGGGATGCTGCCCTCGGCCAGCCTTGGCGCGCCGATGGCGAACGGCCGTCCGAAAGCCATGTACGAGCCCGTCCACGGTTCGGCTCCCGATATCGCGGGGCAGGGCAAGGCGAACCCGATCGCCTGTATCCTCAGCTTCGCGATGGCTCTGCGCTATTCCTACAACGAGGGCGACAATGCCGCCCTTTGGAAAGCGCGATCGAGAAAGTGCTCGCCGACGGCGTGCGCACCGGCGACCTGATGGGCCCCGAAGGCGGCGTGCCGGTTTCGACCTCGGGCATGGGCGATGCGATCGTCGCGGCCCTCGCGGCGCTGAAATAAGCCATGCGGCAGGGCGGCAACCTTCGCGGAGCGTTGGTCGCCCTGGCCTCCATGGGCATTTATGCGACCCATGACGTGATCATCAAAATTCTGGGGGCGGATTATCCCGCCCTTCAGATCCTCTTCTTCTCCTCGCTTTTGTCCTTCCCCTTCATCGCCGCGCTTTTGCTGCGCGATCCGACGCACGGGACATTGAGACCCGCCAATCCGTTCTGGGTCGGCTTCCGCTCCGCCGCGATCGTGATCTCGGGCATGTGCGGCTTTTACGCCTTTTCCGTACTGCCGCTGGCGCAGGTCTATGCGATCCTCTTTGCCGCGCCTTTGTTCATCACCGTGCTCTCGATCCCCTTTCTGGGCGAAAAGGTCGGGCGGCATCGCTGGCTGGCCGTTCTGGTCGGGCTGGCGGGCGTGCTTGTCGTCCTGCGCCCCGGCCAGACCGAGCTCGCGCTTGGCCATCTCGCCGCGCTTGGCGGTGCGGTCTGTAGCGCGCTTGCGGCGATCTCCGTGCGCAAACTGGGCCGGTCCGAGCGCACGGTCATCCTGATCCTCTGGCCGATGCTGGGGAATTTCGTGCTGACGGGGGCCTCTCTGGGGCTCGACTACCAGCCGATGGCGCTGGGTGATCTGGCGTTGGCGGGGGTGATCGCCGTGCTGGGCCTTCTGGGCGGTTTTTGTTGATCGTCGCCTATCAGACCGGCGAAGCGGCGGTCGTTGCACCGATGCAGTATTCCCAGATGCTTTGGGCCACCGCCTATGGCTGGTTTCTCTTTGGCGAAAAGCTGGATCTGGCGATGGGACTGGGTTCGGCTCTGATCATCGGCTCGGGACTTTACATTCTCGCACGCGAACGGCGCGGCCCTTCGGTCAACCAACCCGCCTCCGAGGCGCGTCTGCGTGCCGAAAGCGTGACGGCGCCGCGCTCGATCCTCTTGCGGCGCCTGCTGCGCGGCAAGGGCTGAAGACCGCGACGGCGGTCCCGGCCTCGATCAAGATCCAGCCAATGAAAATGCCCCCACCGGCAAACCAATGGGGGCGATCCTTTGAGTCATCGAGGACCGGCGATAAACAACCGGTCATATCGTTTCTGCTTCCTTGTCCGCGCGGATGGCGCAGCGGGCAAGATCTTACGCTTGATATCGGGCCGAAGCGCGCACCTGTCCAAAGCGTAACAGCCAGACACCGTAGATTTGGTTTGAACCTCCGGTCGGGAATGTTCCGGAGCTTCGAAATCTTGCAAAATTACTTAACGTGTGCCGAACCAGTTCCGGAACCAGATGCTCCGGCGGATCGGAAAAATTCCTCACGCGCCGGCACATCCGAACCCGAAGGGCAAAGCCCTTACTCATTAACCCAAAGGAACAACCGCCGCCCGTCCCCAGGTAAAAGCCGGACGGTAGTTGGTAACATCTTGTTAACGGGTTATTTCACAAATGTTCTCATCGGTAAATTCGCAGCATTGCCTAGGCAGTTTTACCTATGCCCTGCGCTCAATCCGCCACATCCCTGCGGCAGAGCTGCAACAGCCCGTGCGATCTCACAGAAATTGCTGTGTCTTCCGCCCCAAGCTGTGTAAGGAGGCGTCGCAATCAACTGCCCCTTAAGAATGATGTCGTATCGTTGCGCCGGCGCATGCCGTGTGTCGCAACCGGAGAACGAACAGGATGAAGAAGTCGCTCGGCGTACTCCTGGCCTTCGGCCTTGCCGGACTGCAATTCGTTGCGGTTCTGGCGGTCGTGTTCTCGTCCTATGTCACCTCCGAACGTGCCTTGATCGAACATGCGCGCGACCTTTTGCGCGATGTCGGCATCAATACGATCGAGCATTCCAAAGGCTTCCTGAGCCCGCGCAGGGCGCGGCGGAGCTGGCGGCGCGGCTCGCGCAGAACGAGGTCATCTCGAGCGACGATTCACAGCTGCTTGAAAAGCTTCTGTTCCAGCAGCTCCAGATCACGCCGCAATTCGCCGGCGTCTATTACGGCAACGAGGCCGGCAATTTCGTCATGGTGATGCGCAACATCGACGGCATCGCGAAGTTCCGCACCAAGATCATCACCAACGACGGTCTGGGCCGCACCACCGAGCTGATCTGGCGCAACGACGATTTCTCGGTCGCCAAACATGTCTTCGATCCCGCCGACAGCTACGATCCGCGCAACCGGCCGTGGTATCTCAAGGCCAAGGCCGAGCTGACGACGATCTGGACCGACCCCTATATCTTCTACTCCTCGAAGCAGCCGGGAATCACGCTTTCGGCGCCTGTCGCCAGCGGCGCCGACGGCTTTCGCGGCGCGGTCGGGGTGGATATCGAGATCAGCATGATCTCGGATTTCCTGTCGCGCCTCAATATCGGGGCGAACGGCAAGGCGCTGATCATCCACAGCAACGGCGACGTGATCGCGCACCCCAATGCCGCGCTGATCAAGACCCAAAGCGACGACGGCACCTTGCGCTTTGCCAATATCCGCGAGATCGACGATCCGATCGCGCGCGTGGCCTTTGGCGAGCTCGGCTACGAGGGCAAAGAGCGGATCACCAAGGAAACCCCTTCGGACTTCATCCATGCCGGTTCGCGCTATGTCTCGACCGTGATGCCGGTCATCAGCGAGCAGTTGCCCTGGACGATCGCAGTCTACGCCCCGAGGATGACTTCACCGCGGTGATCAAGCGCAACCGCACCATGAACATCTGGCTGGCGGCTTTGGTGGCAATGGCGACCGGCGCGGTCGGGCTGGCTTTGGCCGATTACATCTACCGCCCCGTGCGCGCCTTTGCCGTGCGGACCGCGCTGGTCTCTCAGGGCGAACTTGATCCCGACGAGCCTCTGCCCAAAACCTATAAAGAGCTCGAAAGGGCCAATGCCGCGCTGGTCCAGCAGATCGTCGCTCGCCGCGAGGCCGAACACGAATACGGCCAGACCTTCAACATGGCCTCGCGCGGCATGGCCCAGACCTCGGCCGATACCGGCCTGATCATCCGCGCCAATGCCCGTTTCCGCGAGATCGCGGGCTATGACGCGGCGGATCTCGAGGGCAAGACCTTTGCGGATCTGCTCTGCCCCGAAGATGTGGCGCTGTGGCACAAGACCAGCGCGCCCGATTCCAGCGATTTCGGGCGCGTGCAGGAGCTGCGTCTGGTGCGCAAGGACGGGGTGATTCTCTGGATCAACGTCAACGCCTTCGTCATCCGCGATTCCCGCGGCAAGCCGCTCCATGCGGTGCTGACGGTCGACGACATCACCCAAAGCAAAAGCAGCGAAAGCCAGATCGAGCGTCTCAACAAGGACCTTTCGCATCTCGCGCGCGGCAATACGATGGGCCAGATGGCGGCGGGGCTTGCCCACGAGCTGAACCAGCCGCTGACCGCCATTGCCCAGAATGCCGATACCGCGCTTCTGGTGCTGGACCAGAACGCCCAGGACGACCGCGAATTGCGCGACATTCTGGCCGAGATCGAGCAGCAATCCCTGCGCGCCGGCGGGATCATCCGCGCCCTGCGCAGCTTTATCAAAAAGGACGAAGGCGCGCGTGTCGCCTTTGATTTCCCCGTGCTCCTGTCGCAGACCCTCCAGCTCTTGCAGGCCGAGGCGACCGATGCCCGCGTGACCATCGAAACCGAGATCGCGGGCGAGATCCGAAGGTTCTGGGCAACCGCGTCCAGATCGCGCAGGTCATCGTCAATCTCTTGCGCAATGCCATCGAGGCGATTGCCGGTGCCGAGGCCGAAGAGCGCGATATCCGCATCCTCGTCCGTCGCGAGGGCGACAAGCTGCGCGTCTCGGTCGAGGATACCGGCCCGGGCGTCGATCCTTCGATCAACCTCTTTTCGCAATTCGAGACAACCAAACCGGCGGGCATGGGTCTCGGCCTTTCGATCTGCCGTTCGATCATCGAGGCCAATGGCGGCGAGCTCGGGAACGAGCCTCCGCAGGGCCGCGGCGCGGTCTTTTGGTTCACCCTTCCTGTTTACCAGTTTGCATGAGGTGGGGAACAAGATGACGTTTCGCGCACTTATTTGCGACAGCTTCGTTCCTGCGCACCGATGCAACCCGTGACCGTGACCTGCCAAATTGTTGAAGCAAGCCTGATGCCCAATTCACCGACAGATCCCTCCTGACCGTTTTCGTGGTCGATGATGATGCCGATATCCGCACATCGCTCGTCCGCGGATTGAGCAAGAGGGGATATCTCGTCGAGGCATACGAATCCGCTACCGCCTTCCTCGCGGCCTATAGCGCCGAAAGGCTGGGGTGTCTGGTTCTGGATTACGGCATGCCGGATATGAACGGGCTCGAGCTCCAGCGCCATCTCAACGCCGAGAACCTTCCGATCCCGATCATCTTCATCACCGGCCACGGCGGGGTGCGGAATCGGTGCAGGCGATCAAGGGCGGCGCGATCGACTTTCTCGAAAAGCCCTTCCGCCAGGCCGATCTGATCGAGCGGATCGAGATCGCCTTTGAAATGGCGCGGGCCCGCAATTCGCTCGATGCGCGATCCCAGCAGCAGCGCGCGCGTTTCGACCGTCTGACCGCGCGCGAACAAGAAATCGTCAACCGCATCATCGCGGCCCCTCGGCCAGCTCCAGCAAGGAAATCGCGGCCTTTCTGGGGATCAGCCACCGCACGGTCGACCACCACCGCGCGCGCATCCTCGAAAAGCTCGGGGTCAAATCTCTGGCCGAACTGATCGCTCTCGCCAACGGCTGAGGGCGGGAGGAGAGACTCAGCCGCAGGCCGCGTGCATCGGCGGGCGGGCGGAAGGAAGCGGCGTCAAGGTCACGCGGCGAGCGGTTGTCGTGGGGGCACGCAGGCTTGGCGGCTCTGGTTCCCCGCCTTACGCAGGATCCACACACTGCCGCAGCCTTTGCGGGAACACCTTGCCAAGGAGGCCATCGTCGTGGTTGCGCCTGGGTTGCAAAGAATTTCCGCATCATCCCGAAGATTACCAAGTTTCACCACTTTTCCCCTTGCATTCCCCCTCGCAAGCGGTATCTGCCCCTCACGGTCGGAGCGTAGCGCAGCCTGGTAGCGCACCTGCTTCGGGAGCAGGGGGTCGGAGGTTCGATCCTCTCGCTCCGACCAATTTCCCGATGTGGCGTTTCAGAGAGTCTTGCCTTTTGTGTCAAAAGGCGACCCTCTGGTGAGGTCAAGAGCTTCGCGGCTGAGTTCGCCTGCCCGGCCCGCTTGCATGCAACTTTGCCGTGTAACCCCAGAGCCGATCGTCGGTCACGACCCATAGCCGACGTTCGCCTAGCTGGCCGCGCTGCGGCGCAGCTCCCCTTTCCGGACATTCACCAGGCTGGCCATCGGTGCTCGCGTTTCCCAAGCAAGTCATCCGTAGCTTTGTGCTGCGATATAACCGAGCTGTTACCTCGGAACCCCGAGATGAATGTCTCAGAACAGCTGGGCGACAAGGCGGCTCAGCTATAGAATCTTCTGAAAATCCATAACATTACTGTTGCAACAAGGCCCTATATGCCTCGGAGTTTAGAGAAGCGTGCATGGGCCCTTGCCTCAAACAGCATTTCTCCCATTAATCGCACAGTTAGAGCAAAGGAGCATGGGGTTTACGCTTGACGATCTTAAGTGTTAGCGCATCGGAATATCTCGGAAGGACTGAGACCGGCAGGTCGCATCCGATGAAATGCATGTGCGAATGCGAAGACGGAAGCGAGAAGGAGGTCTATGTCAAATACAAGGACTTTCACGAAGACCTCGTCTTCGACCACCTTGTGGGCGAACTGGTCGCAAATCAGTTCGCACTAGATCTGGGCCTACCCGCAGCCACGCCTTGTCTCGTGTGCGTCGATCAAGATTTTCTGGCTGCTCTTCCACGTGACGAGGAGGGCGACGCACTCCGAGCAGCGTTCGACGCAATCGGCGGCATCGCGTTCGGCTCAGTAGCCTTTAGCGCGAACAGAAGATGGGCCCCACCAACATCGTCCATAGGGGCAGCTTCGCCAAGCGACCCAGCTCTACCTGTTCGATACCATCGTTGAGAACTCGGACAGGGGCGTTGGGAATACGAACCTTCTAGCCTTGGGCCACGATTTCAAGGTGATAGACTTCGGACACAGCTTTCAGCGCTGCCACGGTGGTTCGGACTACAATGCTGGGGCATTCCCTGGCAGCATGGAGGTATCTTCAACCACTTCCCCGGAAACATGCAGCACGTGCTGCTGAGTGGCCTTAAAGATGTGACCGAGGAGATGATAGACGACTTCACGACGAACCTGTCAGGGCTGTCAGACAACGTTATCGAGGACTATGTTACCATAGTGCCTCCTGCGTGGGGATGAATGCGCGTGCAAGATCGTGGACTATCTGTTAGACGCGCGCGACAACGCGGATGGATTCTCAACTCGAGCGAAGGAGGTGCTACTGTGAAACGTAATTTCAAGTTCGACTACTGCCTCCTGCAGTACGAACATAACCCGTGGCTTAAGGAACGCCTCAATATCGGCGTGCTACTGTATAGCGAAGCAGCTAACTTTCTTCAGCTTGAAACTCGAAGCTGGGACGGTCGCATCCTGCAGTCCTACCCAAATATTGAAAAGGCGTCTTTCACAGAAGACCTTAATCAGATTGCGCGGAGCATTAAGATATTTCTGCGCACAGATTTCAAGCAGCCAAGTCTGCTCCCAAGCCTCAAGTCACTACCTTCAATCGATCAGAGCGAATATGGCGCATTGCGGATAGCTCAACTGCTGTCTCCCGATATGGATACTAGCTACCGATGGGAGGCTGGTGGAGTTGGAGTTTGCAGTTCGCCCTCAGAGAAGCTTGATCAGCTTTTCCATCGTTTCGTCACTTCTTATGACAAGCCTAGGAATGATACGAATCGCAGTGATAGCCAAGTCTGGTCAACTTTCAGCTCCAAATTATCAGAGCGCAAGTTGGATCGATTTATTGAAGTGGACAAGACCGTTACCACAGATCTAGGTCCTGTAAAGTTTCACGCGGGATATAGGAACGGAGCACTTCACGTTATTCAGCCCTTTCCTTTGACCTTAAAGATGAGGAACAAATTGGATCAAAGGCTGCTAGGTGGGCAGGTTACGCACAAGCGGTGAAGAGCTACAGCCAAGGCAGCGTGCAATCTCATTTTGTACTTGGGCATCCCCGCAAACCTAATCTTGAAGATTCGTTCGATAGGGCGAAGAAATATTTGGAGAAGATCACCGGGGCCAGAAACGTTGTAACTGAAGAGAATTCGAGCGACTTTGCCGATATTATTGAAGGTCAGATGCAGGGGCACTGACCCATCTCACTGCAAGTCTTGCGCTTCATTGCCAAGCCATGCTCAGGATCCTCCCTGCCAAGAATCTTGCGAACGAAGGTCCGTTTCTGCGCGTGATAAAGACTGCCCATTTAGGTCCCGTCCCACCGTGCAGCTGCTTGGCGTGATGCTGCGGCGGGCACGGAGGTCAGCCTGGAAAACGTCTCTACCATTTCAGGCGCAGTTAGCAGATATCGCACGTTTCGCTTTATTCGAGGGACGCTACCGCCTCTCGGCGCTTGAGCTCCATATTATTTATAGCGGCTTCGAGGTCCGGCGATATAGGATTCTCTGGTCCTGGCAGCGGCAGGTCGGCCAGGAACCGCCAGCGGCGATCGAGCGCAGCAAGCGATACCTCATCGGTATGACCGCGCCGCGTTTGCCGATGGAATAAGCTTCTCAGCTCATTTGACACGGGCTTACCCTCGCGCATCCTCTTCGCTGTCCAAAGCGTAATATCGACAAGCTCGAGCCCAGCACTTTCATCGCCAGGTTTGTATTCAGGTGGAATTTCCGGGAGCTTCGAATAATCATACTCGGGCATGCCAGGTCCGAGACAAGAGTCATGGCCGCGAAGCTTCTGGTAAATTTCTGCCAACTCGGCTTGTGCTTTATTGAACTCAGTCTGACGGTCGACAGTAATTTTATGAACCTTCTGCCCCATGGCCGTTGCCTGCGTTCCGATTCCGTAAAGCACCGATTGGAAGCCGACCAAATTTGGAGAGATCTGCAACGAGGTATCGTAGTTGCCCACGCCGTAGCTTATCTCGTCGGGATTTGCACCTGCCCAGCGGATAGCACCATCAATGAGTTCCCGAGAACGGACATCAGGCAGCCTGTCGATGTTGGCAAGTAGCCGCCCGTGGACATCCTGGAGCATCTTGGCGCAGCGTGCAGGGTTTTTCTCCAGCCTCGCCTTCCACGCAGCTTTGGCGATGTCCTCATCGAAAAGGTGCGCAACTTTGAACAGCAAGGGGTAACGCAGTGGAGTCCAGTAATGATTCCACGCGACTGCGTCATTCAAGCCCGCATCGAAGACTTGGTCGAAATAGCTAATGATCGCATGATCTCTCTTGTCGACCGTGAAAATCGAAAACCGAAGGTCGTTTTTCTTGCTAAACTTCTCGATCCGCTCAGCTATTGTCGTCAACTTTGCAACGCCAAGCTCATTGGCGTGAATTCGCTTCACACCAAGCTCTTTTCAAGCGTCCGTAATAGTGGAGCGGAAATCACGTCCAGATTGGCGCGGGCTCCGAGAACCCCATAATAGAGTAGTGGTTGGGCAGGGTCGAATAGATGCAGCCCTGTGTTTCCGCTTTCATCGACATAATAATACATAATTTCCCCCGGCGAACCGAACACACTATGTGCCGGAGCATCTCACCGTCAACGCCCCGACAGCTGAGACCACATTGCACCCTTTGTGTAGATCACGCACGGCTCGACGGGATGATCCTTGCGGAATGTCCGCTTCGGTGGTGTGGAAAAGTTGCGTTAGCACGCGCCGCGAACTGCAGCTTTCCGCCCCTTACGTCATAGTTGGTCGAATGACCTCGAACTGCTCTGTTAGGAAATCCACTGTCGCTTCATCCCGTAGCTTGCAGACAATGTTCTGGTTCGCAAATGCTCCTTTGAAGCGCTTGGCCTGGGCAGGATCAACCGTTTTGCGCCATTCGATGCCGACGGCGTGCTCTGCGTTTTCTTGCGGTTCGCCAAGGCGCTTCATTCGGGGTTCGGACAGCGGTTGCTCGAAGAGTGGACCGTCAGGCGTCATAAACTCGGCCGCAGGACGGGCCTCGGCTGTCACGATACCATAACCGATGTAGCCGTTGCCCTTGTCATAGACGAAAACCTCATCACCCACGCTCAGTTGATATAGCCGTTTCGAGTAGAATTCGCCGCCTCCAGCCGAGATGAACCCATATCGCTTCATGTCTGCCCAGGAACGATGCTCGCCCAGACCCGCATTGACGAAGTAATACCCCGACCACGGCGCGCGGACCTTGCGTTCCGACCGCTCTTCCACCGCTTCCTGGTCCAGCAGAAAGTCGGTCGTCAGCCATTCTTGGCCATCGACCTCGAAGACGTTGAAGAAGACGGTATTGATCGCGACGCCATGTTCTTCAGACAGGTACTCAACGATCCGGCGAGAGGCTGGGTCGAGTTCGCTGGCGACGATCAGCATGGAGTGACTGGCGTTAAGCCGTTCGGGGATCGCCTCGCCAAAACGGTCTAGGAAAGCAGTGGCCAGGCGTGTTCCCAGGTATTTCTCGGCCCGGTCATAGATTTCGGGCGTCGTCAGGGTTCTGACCCATGAGGCGTAATCAAGCACCTGCGCGACGATTTCGCGCGGAGTTCGGTCTTTCTTCAACTCGATAATGACCAGCCCGCCGGTAGCGTCCATGGCCAGAAGGTCGATGAACTTGCCGTGGTCGGTCGGCACCTGTCGACCAATGATCATGGCGTCGATGCCGACAAGGCCAGGATTCGCGGCGACCCAGCCCTCGATCATCTCTTCCTTCGACAGCGCGCGGCGAATGGCGGGGCGCAATTGCCCATCGCGGATTTGATACAGTGAGGTCATGTGCGGGCCTTTCTGCCGCGTTTGGGTTTGGGCGTGGCGGCACGAGCTTCGCGGATGCGGGCGAGGAGGGCTTCGGCGGGTTCGTCGGTGGGGTCCTGCGGAACAAGCTCGCCTGCGAAGGCTTTCGCCAGAATGCGCTGGTCGAGGTGGCCGAGCAGTTTCAGGGCCTTTGCGGCTTCGGCGGCGAGGCGGTCGATCTTGGCGAAGGCGGTTTCGATTCGGTGGACGATTTCGCGTTGTTCGTCGACTGCGGGCAGTGGAAGCTCGATCTCTTTTAACTGGGTGGAGTTAACGTTGTTTACGCCGCTGGTCGATTTGGATGCCGCTTCGATGATGGCCCGCACTTCATCGCTTTCGAAGCAAAGGCGAACATACTCGGGCAGCGCCTCGGTTGCGGACAGGCGCAGCCGGATAAGGTATCCTGCGAAAAGGCAATCTGTCTCGTGCTCTGTCACAAGCGCGACGCGGCCAACGAGATCAGGACTGCCGTTTGATCGGATTACCAGTATGTCGCCAGCCCTCAATGCAAGTTGCTCGATTTCTTTCTTAGCGAAATGCGCGGTCTTAAGGTCAGACCGATCGATCCTCCGTGACTGAATGTTAGGAATGCGTAGAACCGGTGTGCCGGTTGGGTCATAACTACATTTGGCCGCTGT
This sequence comes from Paracoccus cavernae, assembly GCA_030410095.1. Lineage (GTDB taxonomy): Bacteria > Pseudomonadota > Alphaproteobacteria > Rhodobacterales > Rhodobacteraceae > Paracoccus > Paracoccus cavernae. The sequence goes on along the minus strand of JAUFRC010000001.1, from coordinate 2,344,392 downwards.
CCCATATCGGATGTCCGTCAGCACGTCCCTGAGCCGCTTCACCGGCATTTCATTTCGGAAAAGAGTTCGAGAAAGGACGGCCAGCTTGTACCGCTGCACCAGTTTTTCGATGGCGGTAAGGTGGGTGCGGGCGGTGGTGCTGCGGGCGCTGAGGGTGTCGAACTTGCGCACGATCCGCCGCTGTTCGGGGAGTGGCGGAAGGGGGATTTCGGCACCACTCATTCCGGCTTGCGTAAGCTTCAGGCGGGTCGATCCGGAAACGTACTGCATCCAATCGAGGCTGTTCAGCCACGATTTCAGAAAACTTGTTTCAATATCCCCACGCCCTGAAAGAATATGGGCGTGGTTGTTCACCCAGAACTGACCTTTTGCCTCATAAGCTACGCCGCGTGCTGGGTTGTCAAAGAAGCCGCCATCCTCGGCCAACAGAACGAATTCACCGTCGAACAGATAGTCATCAACGCTGTCCACCTGTCCATTGGCCCCGTAGTAAGGGTAAGGGCCCTTGCGCGACGCTCGTTCGGTTGCATTAAGAGGAATCCTGCGCGCGTCGTGCAACTCGATGATATCCATGAGTGGTGCCCTGACCCACCCCTGCGGCAGCCCCGTCATTCCGCCGCCTCGACCATCGGCGCTGCGTCCAATTCCTCGGCCAGCCCCTCGATCTCCTCCAGCGCGGCGCGCAGGTGTCCGATGATCGCGGCGGCGATCTCGTCCGGCTCGGTCATCTGGTCCTCGGGGTCACCGCTTTCATCGCGCAGCCAGGTCCAGTCAAGGTTGTCACCGCGCGCGGCGATCTGCTCGCGCGTCAACTTGTGCCAGCGGTTGGTCTCGCCACCCTCTTCCCGCGCGGAACCGCCAAGGGGATCGGGGCCGAACAGCGCATCGAACTCCTTGAAATGCGCGGCGGTCAGGGCGTTGGTCTTGCCGAAGGACGGCATGTTGGTGCGCAGGTCGTAGAACCAAACCGCCTCGGTCGCCTGTGTCGCGTGATCGGGCGGATAGATGCGGTCGGTGACACGGGTGAAGAACAGCACGTTGGTCTTGACACCCTGAGCATAGAAGATGCCGGTCGGCAGGCGCAGGATGGTATGCAGGTTGCAGTTCACCATCAGGAAGCGGCGCAGCGCGGTGCCGCTGCCGTCGCCGAACAGGATGTTGTCGGGCATGACGATCGCGCAGCGCCCGCCCGGCTTCAGCATACGGATCGCGTGTTCCAGGAAGGGCATCGGGCCGACCCGCTCACCCGCTGTCAGCGTGAAGTCCGGACGGTTGACGTTCGATGGCATCTTGTTGAAGGGCGGGTTTGTCAGGATCACATCAGCTCGGCCAAGGGCCTCACCCGCAGGTGCGCAGCTATCCTCGCAGCCGACAAGGCTTTCGATGCCGTGCAGCAGCATGTTCATCACGCAAAGGCGGTGGGTGTCGGGCACCCATTCGTGCCCCGGAAAGCCTGCCGACGCTGAAAGTTGCCCTGGTCTTCGGAAAGCGTGAACAGGTCGTCGGTCGCGTCCTTGATGTAGCGGTCGGCGGCGATCAGGAAGCCGGCGGTGCCGGCGGCAGGGTCCTGGACGATCTCGCCCGGCTGTGGCTGGATCAGGCGGATGATGCTGTCGATCAGGGCACGCGGCGTGAAATACTGGCCCGCCTTGGACTTGCTGTCCGACATGACCTTTTGCATCAGGCCTTCATACATGTCGCCAAGGCCGTCCTCGCGCGCTGAACCAGTCGATCTTGTCGATATTGGTGGTCAGCGTTTTGAGGTCCTTGGGTTCACGTAGATGGGTGACGGCATCGGTGAAGATCGCCAGAACCATCACATTGTGGACAATTTCGGGGTCACCAAGATCAAGCAGCAGCTTCTTGTAATAACGAAGCTGGTCGCCACCCTCGGCCTTTGACAGCTCGGACCAGCTATAGGCGGCGGGGATGAGCGTGGTTTGCCCGGTTTCCTCCAGCATCTTGAGGAAGAGAAGGTAGGTCAGTTCGTTGACATAGTGCAGGATCGAGATGCCCGCGCCTTGCAGCGTCTTGGCCTCGCGCCATAGCTTGGCGACGATGTCATTGGTGTTCGGGCTCATGCGACTTTCCAGAGTTCTTCGTTGAAATCGTGCAAGATGGATTCCAACTGACCGTTAAAGACCTTGTTGAGGCGATTGAAGCCCCCATGGGCGGCGAAGTTGCCCTGGTCGATGCTGTCGCGATCAAGCACTATTTCCCGCGTGATCTGCTCAGCGATCCGGCGCAGCCACTGCTTTTGCGGTTCCGTCCATTTGCCCTTGGCAAGGATCGCGCGGGTCGCGGTCTGGACGCGGGTTTCGAACGGGATCAGCGGGTCGCCAAGTGCGGCCTGCCGGACATAGCCGATGATCGAGGCGGCAATGTCCTCATTCGAGGCGTCATTCCAAGCCCGGCGTAGGCTGGTTTCCGAAAAGCCCATCCTGTCGAGTTCGAGGCGCAAGCTGCGCAACTCGGCGCGCGTCAGATCGCGCGGGCGCTGAACGACGACCGAGAGCGCGGCAATCCGGTTCTGGTTGTTCTTCACGAAGGAGGTGAAGGTATCGAGGAAATCTTCGGGCTTCTCGTATTCGCCATAGCCCGTGGTAACGGCGTGCATGCTGTCTTCGTGATGCGATATCGGAATCCATATCGGCCCTTTGCCATCCGGGTTCCAGTCGAGAACCTTGCCAAGTTCGGGGAACTTCCGGACATGGGCGGCGGCCTCTGCCGGGGAGCCTTGCTTGAGGCGGTCGCGGAGGTGCTCGACCGTCTCGCCGGTCAGATCCTCGACGGCCTGTGCGACTTTGCTGGGCAACTTTCGCAGCCTGCGGTGCAGTTTGGCCAGCGCCTGATCGCGAACAAGTTCGCGCTGGTCATCCTCAGTTACGGTCGCCAACTCGTCGAAAAGCTGTTCGAAGGTCAGTTTCGGATTGCTGGCGACAGGTTTCATCTGCGTCAGGTCCTGCAACGTGGCATAAAGATCCACCGCGTCGAAGATCCGGAATACCTCCTTGCCGATCTCATCGCAGAGGCGCGTCGCCCGGCCCAGCATCTGTTCGTAGAGGATGCGACTGTTCACGCGGCGAATGAACACGAGATTTGTGATCTTGGGCACGTCGATGCCCGTGGTCAGCAGGTCAACTGTCACGGCAATCTGCGGAAAGGCATCGTTGCGAAACGACCGGATTAGTGTGCCGACCTTGTCCACGCTGCCGGTAATTTTGCGGATTGCGGCATCCTCGATTGAGCCATATTGCGCGGCAAACGCCTTCTTCAGTTCGTTCACGATGATATCGGCATGGGCATCCGTTGCCGCAAAGACCAGCGTCTTGCCTTCGAGACTCGGGTCAATATGCTTTGCCAGCTCTTCGGCGACGACCTGGTTGAAAGGCTGGGTAATCACCTTTCGATTGAAATCCTCTACCTTGAAGTTCAATTCGTCAGGGGCAACTGTATTCTGTACCTCGCCCGTATGGCTGTCCAACACCTCGACAGTATCGCCTACGTCGAAGGTGATTCCGGCCTTGGACAGCGCGGTTTGGAAGCGGATCGGTGGCTCGTGATCAATCAGCCAGCCGTCCACCACTGCCTCACGGTAGGTATAGGTATAGATCGGGTCACCAAAAATCTGCGCGGTATGCAACGCGGGCGTGGCCGTCAAGCCGATCTTGACCGCGTCGAAATACTCCAGAACCCGGCGGTATTTGGAGATATAGTCATCTTGCCCCCGAAAGCTCAGCTCGGCGTCCGACATTTCTCGGTCGAGCAGATAGCCGCGGTGGCATTCATCGATCACCATCAGATCATACTGGCCGATCGGAGGCACATCGGCAGGATCATTGTTGTAGAGAACCCGTTTTACCAGTCCTTGAATCGTGCAGATATGCACGCGAGTCTCGGGATCGGGTTTGATGTCCTCGAGCCCCTTGATGCCGAAAAGCTGGCCAAAGGTCTTCGGCCCCTCGATGGCCGTGCTCATGAATTCGTCGGTGGTTTGCGTCCCGAGGGCAGAACGGTCAACCACAAAACAGATGCGGCGGAACCGCTTGGTCGCCAGTAGTCGATAAAGCATGGCGATGGCGAGCTTGGTCTTGCCGGTGCCCGTCGCCATGGCCACCAGCATCTCGCGCTTTTCGGTCGCAAGCGTGTTCTCGACGGCCTCGATTGCAGCCTTCTGATATGGGCGCAGCTGGAAGCCAAAATCGAAAGAGCGCGCGGCCAGAGAGGCCTGTGCCTTTTCCTTGTCGACCTCCAGCATTGACAGCAGTTCGTCCGGACGGAACCAGCCCATCAGTGCGCGTCGCAAGTTACTGGGAAGTCGGGCATCACGAAACCAGATGCCGCTTTCGGTCTCCACCTGCTTCAAGTAGGGACGCCCGTTGGTGGCGAACACGAACGGAACGACAAACCCGTCATCCCATTGGTCGGCATTTGCGGCCGAGACAAAACCCTTTGAATACCGCTCTGCCTGATCGACAGCCGCAGAAACATTCTTGCGGTACCGTTTGGCCTCGACAATTCCGAGGCAGGTTTCCCCTACGAACAGGGCGTAATCGGCCGGGCCTGACGCTGTGGGCCACTCGGCGATCGCCATGTTCCGCCCTTTGACGGGCCGGGTTCCTTACCATAGCGCAGATCGACGCTGTCCGTCTCCCAGCCACGGTCCCGCAATTGTTGATCAATCAGCGCGCGGGTCGCTTGCTCATCAAGGTCGATCGCACCTGCGGCATCATTGGCAGCCTGCACAAAGAGCGCCATGGTCGCCGGCACCTGCTTCTTCGCCTCGGTGATGAACTCCTGAAGCTGGCGATCGGCATCCTGCGCCAATGCTTCCCAGATTTGCCGTTCCTCGACCTCGCGCTGATGGCGCTCTTTCGCGCTCTCGGCATCCCGCATGGCCTGCCGTCGCGCTTCCTCTGCCTTCTGCGCAACTGTCAGCGCTGCGTCCCTGTCCGATCGCAGTCTTGACAGCTCATCTTGCAGTTCTTGGGTGGGGTTCGCCGGCGACCGTGGCGGAATGAAGGAGCCTACAGAGAAATTCCGATCGGCCGTGCTTGTCCGAATGTGCCAAACCCCCAACTGCACTGACATCTTGAGGCAGGCAAGCGCCTCACGATGATCACCACCGCTCTCGTGAACCGCCGTATTCCCGAGCTTGCGGATATGGTGGAGGACATCGAGTACGCGTTCCGGCACTGCACGCTCATACTTCAGGCGCCGCAAAATGTCGGATTGCGTGTCGTCAGGTTGAAATTCCACGCCAACGAGCGCAGCGTGACGACGCGTCAGGCGCTCGGCAAACTGCCTCAGCTTTATCAGGCTGGTGCTTGGGTCGTCCTGAAAATAGCTCTCGGCCAATCGCCCCAGATTGGCCAGCTCACCGTCCACGCGCTCCAGAAAATCAAAATTGCTTATCGACTGTCCCATGACCATGTTTTGGTAGCATCGTCTTGCAAAAGCAACGGAATATCCATCCAGTCCGATTGATGAAGCCATGACGGTAAGAGCCCGAAGCAGGCCATATCAGCAACTCTTCCCGACAAACTGCGGTTTACTCGGCCTTCAGTAGCGTCCAGCTTTCTACCCCAAACCCCTGAGCGACTCTATACAGATTGTCGATAGAGATGTTCTGCTCCGACCGTTCGACCGCACTCAGATAGGTCCGGTTCAACCCGCACTCATTCGCCAGATACTCTTGCGACCAGCCGCGTTCGGCACGAAGCCTGCGCATGTTGCGCGCTACGATGTCTCGCAGGGGGCTTCTGGGGGTCGTTTTCATGCACAATGCTATTGTGCGCCGACGTTTTTAACTCTACCTGTTTTAACATTCATTCGACATTCAGGAGCCTGATATGCCCCAACAATGTCCGCATTGCATGAGTGAGATTCACGCTGAAGCGACAACCTGCCCGAGCTGCGGCGCACAACGCGGCATCCTGAAGCCGGGCTGGTCGGCTGAACGATGGCGAGGTGCGGCGCAGATCATGTTCATCGGCGCAGGCCTCGCCGCGCTGATCGGCCTCGCTCTGGGCTATTCAGCGGCCACGAGCTCGTGGCAGGTAAACTGGGGCGTGGGCTTTTTCATGTTCATGCTGCTCAGCCCGTTCATGCTGCTTTTCGGCATTGCAGGGCTGGTGATGCACCGCTTCATTCCCCGGATGCAGGAAAGCTGGTTCCGATGAGCAGCCTGCGACGCAAACGGCAGATGGGCGGCCCCAAACGCACCTCGATCAGCCTCAGCCCTGAGGCGCATAAGTCTTTGCGTATCGAGGCCCTGCGGCGCGACATGACCATGAGCCAGCTGATCGCGCAGGCGCTGGCCGATGCAGGCGTCGATATCCCGGCCGAGGATCTGGAAGAATGAAGGCACATCTCGCCGCCCTCATGATGGCGCTCGCCAGCCCGGCTCTGGCCGATGGCTGGTATTTCGAGGCCTCGCTGGAGGGTGGGACCGAGTTCTGGACTTTCACCAACGAGACCGGCGATGTCAGCCCGCGCCGCCAGCGCGGCAACGAAATCTGGATCACCCGTACCGATGAGGTGAATGGGCTGGACGAAAATGGCACCTGCGATTCCAACAACTGCACGGTGACTGTCACGCTGGCTGGGCGCGGGCCTGCGGCCGGGGAGCAGGTCAGCATCCTGTTCTCGAACGGCGAGCGGCTGGATTTCGCGGCCAGCGGCAGCCAGGCGCTGATGAGTAATTACAGCACCGCCGGAATGGGGGCGACCAACCTGTTCGTCCACAATCTGCGCCGGGCAGCATGGGTCAAGATCGGGTTTGGCGGCATGCAGCACCGCTTCGATCTGGCAGGATCGGCGGCGGCACTGGATGCGATCAAGCCGTATCTGACGGGGAACGCGCAATAGCGGTCGGGCCCGAGCGCGAATTGCAAAAATCACCGGATTTCGGCACGCCACTCTATCTAAATACAATTCGTTTTCAATGACATAGCAATAATTACTGCTCGCCTAGTGATTCGTTGTGTGCAATGGTGATTCGCGAATCACCTGCAAAAGGCTTCGCCATGAACGATTGCTGCCATGAGATGTTACGAGCTCGCCTGAGACTCGCAGGCTCAAGCTTCAGCGCAATCGCTCGTGAGTTGGGTATCACGCCTTCATCGGTCAGCCTTGTATCGCAAGGCCACAGGCGGTCTGAGAAAGTAGAAAGGGCCATAGCTAGTAAGCTTCAGACACAGCCTGAAATCATTTGGCCCGCCCGCTATACGAAGGAGAGAAAAGTGAAGCCTTAGAAAGCAAAAGGCCCCAGAGGCCGAGCCCCGGGACCTTGCTTAGGTTTGTCGATTTGGAATCCCGACACCCTGAGCATCCCAAACCTCGCATACGAAGTCAAGGATCGGCGCAGCCTGCGTCGACCAAAGTCTTCGTATTGCCTGCATCTATCGTGTTCGCCCGAATCCGCGGGCGGACACCTGTCAAAACTTTGCCAGGGATGTGACATGAACCCCTTCTTCCGTTTTCCCGTGCTGGCCGAGGCCAGCCGTATCGTTCCGGCGCGCTCAAAGGCGAGTGCGCGCGTACAGGTCGTTGATGTGCGATATTTTTTGCCCCGACCTGTCATCAGCAGGCTTGAATCTGGACTGGAAGCCCATTGCTGGGATCAGCTGGTTGCGAACCCCGACATTCGTGAGGTGCAGGCGCAACCCCTGCCATCAGCTACGTCGACACGCGGGGCAAGCGCGTCAGTCATCATTTCGACTTCTTGGCGAAACATATCGATGGCACAGCGAGTGCCGTGGCCGTTCGTCCGTTGACCCGTGTCTGCAAGTACCGGTTCGAAGACACGCTGAGGCTCATCGCCGCGCAACTGCCCAGATCATTCGCGACACGGGTGCTGCTGTTCACCGATGCGGACGTGCCCCGACAGACAATCGTTCCGCACGCTCCGACGACACGTCTGATTGAGCGCGCCAAAGAGCTGGGCGCGCCCGCTGTTCCCCCTTTCTCCCACATGATGTTCGCTTGAGGGGGCCGCGATGAAACACAGCGATTTTAACCGCCTCGATCTTATCATCCTTGATGGTGCCGAATATCGAGTTTCTTCACATGATACTGACGGTATCGTCTTGGTCGGCATATCGGCACCGCAAATCACCCGCAGCATCACACACGGTGAATTAGAAGAGCTGCTCCGAAGTCCCCGCTTCCGTTATGTCGCAAAAGGAGCGTCACGCGCTGTCGCTGAGCGGGCGCTGATCGGGTTTCCAGAACATTTCCGTGACCTCCCGGAAGCCAAGCGCGACACAGCGCTGTGGAGGCAACTGTATGTGGAAGAACTGCTGCGATACGTCCACGCTGGTCTGAGCAAGCGCAGCGAACCATCCGTAAATGCCATTCTGCCCGCCATAATCGGGGCTGTGGAGATGGCGATCCGCAAACGCCGGCGTGGGCTTGTAAAGCGCGCGGGGCGCAAAGAGGCCCTGAACACACCGCCCTGCGCCAAAACGTTACTCACCTGGACACGAGACTACGTGAACAGCGATTTTAACATCATGGCTTTGGTTCCCAAAACGCATCGCTGCGGCAACAAACGTCACATGCTGCCCGGCGAACGCGGCGCCTTCGATGCGCTGATCGCTGAATATGCTTCTCCGCTTCGTCCGAGCATCGACGGCATCCACGAGAGGGCGACAAACCTTTATGCGGATTTCAATCGAGGACGTGCGGAACATCACCTTCCCAAACTGCAACCGCCATCCCGCTCCTCGGTCTATCGTGCGATCAGACGGATGGACCCCTACGAGATCTACCTTCAACGCCACGGCGTGGATGCCGCCAACAAGAAATTCGCCATCATCGAATACGGCGTTCAAGTGCTTCGGCCGATGGAGCGGGTCGAGATCGATGAGTGGGAGGTCGATCTCATGACTTTGATCTCTGATGCAGGTCTGCTTGACCAGCTGACGGCGCAGCAGGCCACCGCTCTCGAAGTGACGCGCCTGATCGTCTGCGTTGCCATCGACTGTGCAACGCGCTGCGTTGTTGGGCTCACCTTGTCCAGATCGACCAGTTCGCAAGCGGCTATCCGGACGCTGGAAATGGCGACGTCCGACAAAACTGCCATCGCGCTTAGCTTAGGCTGTCGGGCTGGCTGGCATCAGGGTGGACGCCCGGAGTCCATCGCCGCCGACATGGGCCCCGCATTCGTTAGCGATGATTTCAAGGTCACCACCGCTGGATTGCATGCCCGATTGATCAATCCGCCCGGAGGTGTCGCTAAACTCCGGCCTCGCATTGAGCGCTTGTTCAGCACGTTTTCGTCGCATTTCGTCAGCCGTTTTCGCGGGCGGACATTCTCAAACCCCGTGCAGCGGAGCGATTACAACGCAGAAGCCGAAGTGTCCCTCACCGATCAGGACCTGCTGGCGGCACTCGTGACCTATGTTGTCGACGTCTATCACCAACGCCCTCACGCCGGTCTTCAGGGCGAAACGCCGGCAGCTTGTTGGGACCGACTGGTCGACAAATATGGCCTGTCTATCCCGGTAGATGCGATGGATCGCCGGGCCATCTTCGGTGTGGAGCTTGAACGCACAATTTCTGGTCGCGGGGTTCGCGTGTTCGGTGCCGACTTCACCTGCGACGAGCTGCGCGATGCTTATAAGCATCGTCACCAGCGGAAAGTGCGCCTCCGGTTCGACCAAATGGATCTCGGCTGGATCGCCGTCGAAATCGACGGAACCTGGTATCCGGCTCATGATCTGTCCGGGGCGCTGGCGGGAATATCATTCTACCAATGGTCGGCTTTTGCCCAAACCGTCATGGAGCATAATCGTGAACGCGCTGCCGTTTCGGCGGAAATTTTACACGACGGATTGCGCCGTCTCGATCAGCTCTCGACCGATGCCGCCAACGCCGCGCAGCTTGGGCGGATGAAGTACTCCGCTGAGGAAATCGACAGGGCAGAGGAAAAGCTCGGCCTTGGACTGCACCTGTTACCCGCAGTCTCCACGGATCAACAGCCAAGCGGCTCGGGGTGGTTGCAAGGTGGGTTTGAGGTTGGAAGTGCCGATGCCGACAGTGCCGATGCACCTCCAGCACTGAAAGATCCTCCTGCTGATGGCCCCCACCGTCGCGTAAGGGCTGGAGGTTCGAAGATGACGAGTGACCTACGAACAGCTCCAGAGCATATCGCGCGCGTCGCCGTATCCCTGCGCAAAAACTTCGTGGCCCATCCGGGCTACGAAACCGTCAGGCGGATTTTTGGTGAGGTCATGGATAAGCGACAGGCCGAACTGGACCTTGGCCTGACGGCTGAAGGTCGTGGAATCGCTGTGATCGGGGAATCCGGTAGCGGCAAAACCACGGCTATCCAGAGAATTCTGAGTCGGATTGACACCTCGGGCACCGAGCCCGGCGAATTTCGCTGGATCTCCATCCGGGTTCCAACGCCCGCCACCCAGAAGGACCTGGCTCGCGCGATCCTGCATGCGCTGGATTTCCAGCTGCTTCGCGACACCACAGCGTCGCGTATGTGGGAATTGGTCAATTTTCACCTGCAACTGAGGAAATGCTGGCTGATCCACCTTGATGAGGGGCAAGAGCTTGGAGGCCGGGGTTCAGACGCGGAGAAGGCGGGGGTGATCAACGCCCTGAAAAGCCTCATGCAGATTCCTTCTTGGCCGACCAATCTGGTTGTCAGCGGAACGCCAGAGCTCCATGAGCTGCTGACCCAAGACCCGCAGCTGTCACGCCGCTTTTTCATCACCCGCTTTCTTCCTGTGACCGAATTCGACGCCCGCGATGATGTTGCCGAGTTGGTAGCCGGGTATGCAGGACTTGCGGACCTGCCAATGGCGTCAGATCTCGCGGACGTGGAGTTCGTACCCCGTCTGCTCCATGCGGGGCGCGAACAGTTCGGCATCGTGGTCGAACTGATCATCGGTGCGATTACTTGCGCCCTGGCTGACGGACACCCAGCGGTCGGCATTCAGGATTTCGCACGGTTCTACGCCGAGCGCAGCGGTGAAGGTGCTCTCCGAAACCCCTTTCTTGTGTCGGACTTCCGGAGTGTAAACACCGGACGCGCACCGCTTGAACCCGCTGTTTCAGCAGGCTTGCAAGGGCGTCCACGAAAGCCAAGGGGAAGCGGTGAGATGATCTTTCCTGCCCCGCACACCCGAGAAACCGTCGCTTCCTATGGATATCGCATCGCTCGCCTGTCAGGCCTCTCATCCCTTCCCGAGATGGCCTACTTATTCGATCTGGACCTCCGCGCCTTGCTGATGGGGGACAGGCACAGCGTCGAGCGTCTGGCCAGATACACGGGCTGTGACCCTGCCGCTCTCGGCAATGGGGCGCTCGACGCTAGCAATCCCCGACGGCTGCAACTCGGCGCCGATCCCCGGACAAGGTCATGTGCGCCAAGGATCGCTTCCGATTTTGCCCGGCTTGTCTGGGTAACTTAGCAGATGGAAATCTAAGATCAGCTTGCCTTGCTCGCACGGATTGGCTGATCGATGCGAACCACGTTTGCGCTGAGCACGAGATCCGTCTGATGACGATAACCCCCGCAAAGCTTCGCGCATCCAGCCGGATCTGTCGTCCTTGGTCTTGCAGTTGACGGCAGCACAGAAGGCGATGTGGCAACCTGATCGCCCAACCTCGATGGAGTGCTATATAGCAGAGCGGTTGGGCGGGATGCATGCAGGCCGATGGATCGACGATCTTCAGCTCGATGTCATCATCCACACGGCCGAGGTGTTTGGCGCGATGGCCTCGCGTGGCGCCAACGCAAGCTGGCAAGATATTTCCCTGACGAGCGACGGCAACATGGATGTGTTGGAGCAGACGTTCTGACTAAGGGGCCAGCGGCCGTGAAGGATTTTCTGCACGATCAGATTGGTCGGGGCCGGCATGGCAACGATTATCGTAAGGCATTCGGAAAGGCATTTGATCAGTTTTATTTTCGAAAAGACCAGTCCGCTTACCGGCCGATATGCGAAGTCATGGCCGAATATGTCGGCGAGAATTTTCGTTTTACCGGGCAAGAGAAGGTTTTCGGCATTCTGACGCGTGGCATTCAACCGACAACGCTGCGCTCTCTCTGCAAGCAGCACGGCATTGGAACGAAGATCACGTCACTTGTGCTAAAAGCACAATACGACATTCGGGCCGGGGAAAGCCACGTTGTCGATCCAGCGCTGATCGCTGAGCTTGCACCAAAGCTCAAAGACCTCCTCAACGCTCAAGATGCCGGGCGTCACTTGGGCATATGTGTCGAGGTCTTGCGGACACTCATTGCGGACCAGCTTTTGCTGCCAGATTTCCGGTTCAACAATAGAATGATGGGGTTCAGGCCAGAGACTTTGGATGCATTCCTGGGCACCTGGATGGCTCCAACAAAAATTCGAAAGACACGGCGGAAAGTAGCTTGCAAACCGTTGACAATCTTCGCTCGCGCACACCGGACGCGAACATCGCATGTCCTGCTGGCGGCTGATGCCGCTGAGGTTAACTTCACATATGATCGCAGGAAACAGGGACTCGGCGCGTTGGGCATCGCGGAGAAGGACTCAGCTGCGGTATTGGAAAGGTTGCGCATTTTCCCCAGAAATAGGGCTGCGCTGGCGTCAACAGCCTCAACAGGACTGAAAAACCATGGCAAGATTCAGTAAAGGTCGCAGGTCCCAGCTTCCGTTTGGCGAGCTTTCCCGCCGCCGGCAGCGCGACGCCTTCGTTCAATTGCGGTGGCGGATCCTGTGCGATACGCCGCGCTATGGCGGTATATTCACCAGTCATCAAACGCTGGATGAGCCCGGACGACCCGATATCTATAATCAGTGGTTCGATTTCCTGTTTCTTAGCATGGATGGCCATACGATTTGGAATGCTGAGATCATCACGGGCCAGATGGCATTCTGGGACCAGATCAGCGAGCTGGCTTGGGAGCAAACCCAGTCCCTGCTGACAGAGGACGAATTTAGCGCAGAATTTGCTTGGAAAACCGTACCGGTGCCGTCGGTGCGTGGTCAGAAAATGCATCGGGTTATTTTTCCCGAACCGCGTCGCTATGTCTCCCTCGACGGCCTGACGGTACGAGAGCACCAGGAACGCACAGCATCGCAGATTCTGAAAGATTCCCCGCCAGATATCTATGAGTCCTTTGAAATTGATCGTTCGTACAGCTATGGGGTAGGACTGCATATGGTAGTGGATGCGCCGGTCATCGACCAAGGTATCATTGAGCGTGCTGTCCATACATTCCGAGAGCGTGGCGAGAACGAATGGGTCAGTACCGTCCCGATTCCGCGCAACCATCTGCCGAAGCAGACCGAAGCTAAGGCAATTGCTTCATACCGAGAGTAACACGTTGCCCTGTCAGCAGGTTGGACCGGTGGCATGCGGGCAATGACGAAGCGTTGCAATCGCATGGGCGACAAGCACTTGGGCGTGCCGGGATCCATCAGTGCTTTCTCGGCACGCCCACATCATATCGTGACTGACCACAAGCCGGTCACGCGGCCGGCGAAAACTCGAACCAGCCCGGTGGGCTCCGAACGGGTTCGCCGCCATCCCCACCACCGCACTCGATCCGCCCCACAGTGCGGCGTCTCCTGCGGTCCCCGCGCTTAATATGGGTCCGGGTCCCCGTCGGTCGTCGTGGCGTGGTCAGGCGGCGGCCTCGGGCGGAAGCGTGGATGTCATATCTGCAATTGTTTGAAACTCGGCCAGGAACTCGGGACGATTTTGCATCAGATAGCGCACCACCCGTGCGTTTCCGAGCAACTTTGCAAGGTAGCCCTTGATGATGGTCAGATGCAGGTGATCCTGACCGTAAGTCGCCTGGCTAGAGGTGATCGCCTCCTGAAGGCGCGCCAGTTCGTTTTCCATCCGGACCATTGCCTCGGGCGAAATGCCCTTTAGGCGCTTGGGCCTCGCGCCTTCCATCAGCTGTGCCTGAGGGGTTCCGGCTAGAATCGCAGAGGCATAAGCGGCCGAGTAATTATTGGCATTAACGAGCAGTTCGGCAGCTTCGACTTGGCGCAGTGGTTTCATCTTCCTGAGGGTTTCGAACACCACCATAGGACAGGCCTTGTTCTTCAGGATGGCAACCGCCTCGTCACAGATTCCGTTCAGCATGCGGAACTTGCGGCGGACGGTCTGGGGATTGACGTCCAGCGCTCTGGCGATTTTTCTTCAGGAACCCCGCGCTCAATGGCGCGCCGGATCATTCTGTGTTCCTGGATCGACGATAACCGACTGATCCGCTTGTTATAGGTGAAGGCTTCGTCATCGGTGGAAATCAAGCATTCAACCGTTTCAATACCAAGGTCCTTCAGCACTTCGATACGAACATGCCCATCCAGCAGAAGGAAGGTGCCCGGATTTGACGGGGCGCGAGCGACCACAGGCGGTTCCACAAGACCGACCTCGCGGATCGAAGCGGCGATCTGTTGATATTTTCTGCTGGATTTTGTTGCGTTCCTGAGCGTCCGAACCGGCAAAAGCGCGTTGACGGGCAGCATCACGCAGGTATCCTCAAAGCTGTGGAGGACGGCGTCGCGGTTGGAGCGATCCTTTCGCGTCATGGGTTCGTCCTCGATTGCTCTGCCAGATATGTGGGCATAGCTTCGAGATTTTCCGCGCGCAGCAGCGTCAGGAAGTTCTCATCGCTCCGCAACGCACGGAACGCTTCCGCAACAAAGAGGATCCGGCTCTGGGCCAGTTCGGACTTCTTGATCATCACCTTTTGGCGGTCAGCTTCCTGCCGGTAGGCTCGCACGAGGGCATCACTGGTTAAAGGACGCTCGCTACGGTTAACCTTGCGGCCGAAAGGCGTTTCATCGATGCGCCGACCTTGCCGCTGGCGTCTCTCAAGCAGGCGCCGCACAGCCGTCAGCTTTTTCCCACGCAGCTTCTTCTCGGTATAGGCATCCATGAGGGCACGCTGAGCCCCTTCGTCATCAGTTTTGGAAATCTCGATCGCGAGATTTAATGGCATGATTCCGGTTTCGACTGCTGATACGAGGCGCTGCTCGCCGCGCTCCAGCAGTCCGGCGATCATGTTAACGTATTCGGAACTGACCCCGATTTTGTTGGCAATCTCGCGATCGCTATAGCCGCGTTGCCGAAGGGTGCCGATTTCCTGCATCAGATCGATCGCGCGATGCTGGCGCCTGGCGCAATTCTCGACGAGGCTCATGACTAAGCAATCGCTCTCGTCAGCATCGATCACGATGGCGGGGATGGCGTCCTGCTTCAGTTCAATGAAAGCTTCGAGCCGCCCCTGACCGCAGACAAGATCGTATTCTGCTGGCTCCGTGTCCGCGCGCCGGGTGACCGTGATCGGCCGCTTGAGGCCGATCCGCGCGATGCTCTCGACCATTTCCTCGAATGTTCGCCGGTTGCGCACACGCGGATTGAGGATCCGTATCATGTCGGTCGGTATGAGCGTCACATGCTTGTGGGCATCGGTTGGGATGTCGTCGGGCATCAGGCCACCTCCGCAAATCTGGCCCTACCGGCCATTGATAAGAAGAAATCGAGCGTGTCGAAACGATAGGCATCGAGAGACAGGCCGTTTTGCTCGGCCAATCGAAGTCGATCCGCGGTCATGTCGATGCTTGGGAGCAGGTAATAGTCGCGCGGCTCCGCGTTCAGCTCGTCCATGCGTATGGCGATGGTGATGTCAGGCAGGAGCCCCGTGTCGAGGCGGATCCGCCAGCGCAGCGAGCCAGCCGCAGTCTCGAAGCATCGCGATAGCACGACCGATACCGTGAACTCGCCGTTGACGGTCAGCAACTCGGTCAGGGGATCCTGAACGGCACTGCCACCGACGTTTTCGATGCCGGCAATGATTTCCGCGAGGATCTGGGGATGGGCCTCGCGGAGCTTGCGGTTGATCTCGATGTATCGGTAGTCACGGTCGGGCTGATATCCGACCATCTCATAGGCGCGCAGCAAGCTGCCGAACCGGGACCGGAACGCGCTCGATGATGGCGTGTCCTCGTGTTCGTCGATGACCAGTCCGGAAAGGAAGCCCTTGCTGGCAAGCAAGGCCCGTAGTCCGTCCAGCAGGTCTTGGTCGGAAAGATGGCGGCTACGCGCATCGACGATTTCCCGGGCGCGCAGGAACAGCGCCTCATCGACGATAGCGGGATAGGCGCCCTCGGCGCGGATCCACATCTCGCGGGGGTTCACCATCCGGCGTTGCTTCAGCTTGAAGGAGATCTTGTTGAAGACGTTGTTGCCGATGTATTTCTCACTGGTCAGAACATGATGGACCGTCGCCCGCGTCCAAGGCCGGCCGAGATCGGTGTGAAGTTCGCTGGCGTTCAGGATATCCGCGATTTCCCGCTCGGATCGGCCGTCTTCGACGAACATTCGATAGATGCGTCGAACAACCTGCTGTTCGTTCTCGGGACCGGGAACCAGAATGACCCTGTCGGTCTGGAGGCTCTTCTGCTCACCGCGCGACAGCTCGCCCTTAGGAACGCCATTCTCGTCGATCAGCACCCGGCGCAATCCGTATCCGGGCGCGCCGCCCTGGCGAAAACCGAGTTCGACGAGGCGGCACTGGCCCGCGAAGACCTTTACCGAGAGTTCGCGGCTGTATTCGCCCGCCATCACACGTTTTACGGTCTTCAGCAGGTTTGAGCCGATGCTGCCATCATTCTCGAACTGCTCGCCGCAGTAGTGGACGCGGATCCCGGCGCGCGAGCAGACATGCTCGTGATACGCGCCTTCGTCGGCATCCTGAAACCGGCCCCAGCGGCTGACGTCGTAGACGAGGATCGCCTTGAAATCGGCATGGCCCGTTTGAACCTCGGCCATAAGATTTTGCAGCGCCTCGCGACCGTCAAGGCGAAGGCCGCTCCGACCGGAATCCTCGAATACGCGCAGAATCTGTAGCCCGCGATCTGACGCATATTTGCGAATGACGTCGAGTTGATTTTCAGTCGAGTACTTCTGATGATCGGTCGACATCCGGACATAGGCAACCGCAGGCACATCCGTATCCGGAGGCGCGTCGCTCTTCGCGGAATTGATCGACGATCGACTGCTCAAGCGCCTGTTCCTCACTATTTCAAGCAAATTCATCCAATTCGCGCGAAACTTCGGTTGGATTCCCTCATCCATGTAACGCGAGGGAGGTCGGAATGTCGTTTCCGAAAAAGGGCAAGTTCTTTCCAAACGAAAACGGGTATGCTGAGGACGGCCAGGATTTGGCCGACAATTGGTTCGCAGATGAAATCGCATCAGCCTTGAAGCGATCTCTCGGAAGCAGTCGGGCGGGGGCAAAGGTCGTCGCCTCTTGGACGGGAGCAAATGAAAAGACAGTGAAAAACTGGTTCGCCGGCAGATACGGTCCCAGCGGAGAGCATCTGGTCGCCTTGGCAAGGCATTCAGATGAGGTGCTGGGAATGTTCCTCGTGATGGCCGGACGGCAGGGATTAATGGTGGGTTTGAAGCTCGCTGCCGCGGAACAGGCAATCGAGGAACTCCTCACGGCAGTTCGCCGGCTGCAGACCGGAGATCATATCAATCCATCGCATGACGAGACGGACTTTACAGCCCGCAAATAATGTTGAGAACCTCGGCGCCTGAGTGAGACAAACATGAAGCGATCCCACGCGAATGAAAACGCTGGGAGGTCGCAACTTTAAGGCGGTCTGAAAGATGCGCCAGCCAGACGCGTGCGGCGCGCTTAAAATGAAACAGAAGGTAGCCGGTAAAAAACATACTGGCCAAAGACGTTGGATTCGTACAAGATTCTTAGGAGAACAGAGCAAGACTTGGCGAAATTCCATACCCGATTTGGCGTTTCAGAAAGGTTTGCCTTTTGTTTCACTAGGCAGCCTGTCTCGTCAAGAAATCGCCCGGTTCGTTGCATGCTCATTTACAATGGCGCGCACCAAGCCAGAAGGCGATCAACCCTCCCGGAAACCCATAGACCACAGTCGTGATCGGCTGAGGTTGTGTCAAAACTGGCTGGCGAGGTCCGCCTGATCGCGGTTTTCCGAGGCGGTGGATCGCTTCAGCGTCAAGTTGGCCTGTTGCGCGCGCGGTTGTCAGGGCCGGATCTGGAGGCCCTGTAAAGCGAAGTGGAACGCAGGAGGTTGGGCTGAAAAGGCCTGATCAGACCGGAATGGCCTGCATCAGGCGCCGGATGCCGATCAAGGCGACCACCCTCTTGATATTGTAGGCCAGCACGTTGAGCGCACATCTCTGTGCGGACATTTTTCAGCCTTCGCGTCAGGAAGTGGGTATGCCCCATCCAAGCCTTGATCGTGCTGAAAGGGTGTTCGACCGTGCAGCGGCGCTGTGTCATGGGATCCGTGTCCCGGCTCAGCCTTTCGCGCATCGCGTCGATCAGATGCTCATGCTCCCATCGGGGGATCCGGCGCTCCGTACCGGTGGTGCATCGGCTTTTCAATGGGCAGCTCTGGCAGGCGTTGATCCAGTATCGCCTGACCTGAACACCGCGCTCCTCGGTGGTGTAGCGATAGATCAGCTCTTCCCCTGCCGGGCAGACATAGATGTCGCGCTCCGGATCAAAGGCGAAATCGGCCTTCACATACATGCCCTTGGCCGCATTGCCCGCGGTGGCCGGGCGCGGCATGGTCGTGGTGATCCCCACATCATGGCAGGCGAGGATCTCGGGGCCACTGAAATAGCCCTTGTCGGCAATGGCGTGGAGGTCATCGCGCTGCAGGGCGTCTTTGGCCGCAATCGCCATCGGGCTGAGCTGGTCGCGATCAAAGCCCTGGTTCGTGACCTCGTGGGTGACGATCAAATGGGTCTCGGTATCGACGACGGTCTGGACATTGTAGCCGACCAAACCGCTGTGGCGGGCGCTGGTCGCCATGGCGCGGGCGTCCGGATCGGTCAAGGAAATCTGTCCGTCGGGAACCTCGACCAGGGCTTTGTCCATTGCCTTCAGCCGATCAATCTCCTGTCGGATACGACCATAACGCCGAGCCAGATGCTGGACCTTCCGAGTATGTGCCTCGCCTTCCTCCTGCCGATCGATGCGCACCATCTCGTCGATATAGCGCTCCACATCAGCTTCGAGATGGGCAAGACGGCTGGCGATCTTGTTCTTCGTGAAGTTGCGGTCACGGTTGTTCACCGCCTTGAAATTGCTGCCGTCGATCGCAACGCAGTCGCCCTTCAGCACGCCAATCCGGCGGCACAGTTCGACGAACTGCGCGCAGGTCTTGCGGATGGCCAGGCCATTCGCGCGGCGGAACTCGGCGATGGTCTTGTGGTCCGGCACCAACCTGCCAATCAGCCACATCACCTCGACATTGCGCCCGGCCTCGCGTTCCAGCCTCCGGCTCGATGGGGTCCGGTTCAGATAGCCATAGATGAACAGCTTCAGCAGCACAGCGGGATGGTAGCAGGGACGACCAGTGCGGGCCGAGGTCGAGCGCACGAAACCAAGCTCTGCCAGATCAAGCTCATCGACGAACAGATCGACAACGCGAACAAGATCATCCTCGTCGATCCAGTCCTCCAGCCGATCCGGGAAAAGCACCGTCTGACTTCGCTGAACTCCTTCGATGAAACCCGCCATGCCACTCTCCCGCCATCGCGGAATCGTAGCATAGCAGCAGGTTTTGACACACCCTCGGCCCATAGCCGACGGTCGGGCTCGACCCATGCTGCGTTGCCGCAACTCCCGAAGCCTTCCAGTTCGACTGGAGCGAAGACTACGCGGTTTTTGGCGGTGAGCGCACAAAGTTGCAGGTTGCGCATATCAAGCTGTCTCACAGCCGGGCGTTCCTCGTGCGGGCATATCTGCTTCAGACCCACGAGATGCTGTTCGATGCCCACTGGCACGGTTTCCGTGTTCTGGGCGGTGTGCCGGAACGTGGCATCTACGATAGTGAGGCGTGAGCCGCCACCGGTCCGAGGCCATGCCGAACGAAGACAGCGGTGGATCGGATCGGGCGCGGCAAGGAGCGACAGGTCAACATGCGCTTCCTCGCCATGGCCAACCATTATGTCTTCGAGCCGGAATTCTGCAATCCGGCCGCAGGTTGGGAGAAGGGTCAGGTCGAGAAGAACGTCCAGGATGCACGACCGCGGCTTTGGCAGCCGATGCCGGACTTTCCCGATCTCGCGGCGCTGAATGATTGGCTGGAACAGCGCTGCAAGGCGCTCTGGCAGGAGATCCCGCATGGCCGTCTGGCTGGGACTGTGGCCGATGCCTGGGCTGAGGAACAGGCCGCGTTGATGCCGGTGCCGCCGGCCTTCGATGGCTTCATCGAATGGAGCAAGCGCGTCTCTCCCACCTGTCTGATCAGCTTCGAGCGCACTCGCTACAGCGTGCCGGCGTCGTTCGCGAGGCTTTGGTTTTGGCGCGGAGATAAGCCGAAGGTTGAAACATGTAGGTATCCGGTCCATGAAATGCCTTCGGCACTCCATCCCGGAGCACGGAAATCGAGATCGAGCATAGGCATGTCCCTGACAATCAAAGAAAAGATCATCCATTGGCTGGCTGTTGCCGGAGGGGCGGCTTTGGTGGCCTTTGCGGCGAAGACGCCGGTCACGATGCTCTTTTTCACGATTTTGCAGGTGACCGGAATGGCCGAGGCGACCGCGCTGCCGGTTCTTCTCGGGGCAATGGCTCTCTTGCTGATCGGGTTCGCGTTTTGGATGAACAAGCAAAGCGGGCCGCGCATGATCGCCGAATATTCCACGCTGACCGCCGGTCTGCTTTTCTGCTTTGCGGTCCTTTGCATCATCGGGGTCATGGCTTACGAATTCGCCCTCGACCAGCAAGCGACCGATCCGGGCGGTCCTGCGATGGCGGTCCTGTTGGTTGCCCTCTTTTCGGCTGTCTATCTCGTGCTGGCCGCAATCTGCTTCGGCATTGGCCTGACTTTGCGCCGACGCCGCCTTTCGGCGTGATCCGTCACCCAGCCGCCCCGAGCCTGCGGGGCTGCCAGCTAAATGGTCGCGGCCGCCGGTGAGGGCGGCACCCGTACCTACCCGCCGGCAACCAGAAGCATCAACCGCCGCCCGTCCGAGGCAACCAGTTCAAGCCCGTCGACACCGGTTCTGGCCGCTGCAACCTGCTCGAACAGCTTGAGGAGGGTCATGGTATCGCGATCGGCGGGGCACTCGTCGCTATGGAAAGCCTCGACCTCGGAAATGGTGACCGCAGGTAGATCAAGATCGATTTTGCCGTTCCAGCTATGAGCGCAAGGGTGTCGCCTCCCACGTCACGCTCCGCGACTTCAAAGATGCCGAAGGTTGGAGGAGTCACGTATTCGATGTCACTCCGACCCTCGAAATCGGCAATCACCCAAGGCAGGGTGAAAAGCTCTTCGGTGAGCGGGACCGCCTCTTGCGCGAAGGCGGCGCTGCCAAGCAAAAATGCACAAGCGCCAGAGGCGGCCAGGTTCATGAGCCGGATCATTTTCTACCTATTCAATATCTTGCCGCGGGCAAACTAGACCGTGACGTCGACCGGGGCCAATGAAAAAGCGTGCCGCAATCGGGGCCGAGGTCGCTGGCGGGTCCGGTGGCATCAGGCCCGCCCAAACCGGAGTTGGCTGCCTGACGCCTCCTGCTGCGCCCCGTTAAACTGCAAAAAGTCACCCGCGGATCGGCTTGAGGGCAGATCCGCGGGTGTTGCTAAGGGGCAGGGCTATGGCGCGGGCTTATTGTGCCGCTGCCGGAGCTTCCGCCGTTTCCTCGGTGATCTCGGCCGCGCGACGCGGGTCATAAACCCCTGCAACCTCGTTCCCGGGGCTTCGCGGGCCGCGAGACTGTCCCGCACCGCCTTGACCTCTGCCGTCGTGATCGCTGGCGCGTTGTTGCCCCAGCTCGAGCGCATGAAGGTCATGAGATCGGCGATCTCGGCATCCGAATAGCGCCAGGCGATCCCGGCATGCCGATCGGCGCGGGGCGGGTCGGCACCGAAGGGGCCGCCGCGCCCGCAAGCACCGCCCTGATCGCGGGAGTCGGTTCGGGCACGAGCAGGCTCGCATTGCCGGCAAGACGCGGGAAAGCATCCTTGGCTCCCTGACCGTTCGTCATATGGCAGGCCGCGCAGCTATCCATATAGATCTCTGCGCCGCGCCCCGTGATCGAGCCGTCGAGGAACGCATTCGCCGTCGTCTCGTTGGCGGCAAAGCTGGTCGAGGGGTTCGCCGAGGACGCGCCGAGCGACTTGAGGTAGGCCCCCATCGCCAGCAAATCCTCGTCGGTCATATGCTGCGTGCTGTGAAGGACAACCTCGGACATACCGCCCGGCAGGACAGCCGCATGTGGGTTGCGTGCGGTTTTCAGCGTCTCGGCGATGTCTTCCTTGCTCCAAAGCGCGAGCCCGTCGGCATCGCCGCGCAAGCTCGGCGCGGCCCCGCCGTTACCGGCAAGGAACAGGTCGCTTTGTTCGTTGAGCGCGACTTCGGCCATTGTGGTCTCGCTGCGCGGCGTGTGGCACGCCCCGCAATGCCCCGCGCCCTGCACGAGATAGGCGCCACGGGCGATTTCGGGGTCGCCATAGGCAGCCGCATCAAAGGTGACCTCGCCCGGCCCGAAGACCTTGCGCCAGATCGCGACCGGCCAGCGCATCGACATCGGGAAAGCGATGTCGGCGGCTTTGTTGGCCTGATCGACGGGCGCGATGCCCTTCATGAAGTAGACATACATGTCCGCAATGTCCTGATCGGACATGATCGCATAGGACGGATAGGTCATCGCCGGATAAAGCGAAGTCCCGTTCGGCGCGATCCCGTGACGCACGGCACGATCGAAGTCGTTCAGGCTGAAATTGCCGATGCCGGTAGCCTTGTCGGGTGTGATGTTGGTCGAATACATTGTCCCCACCGGCGAAGCGATGGGGAGCCCGCCCGCGAATGGCGTACCCTCCGGCGCGGTGTGGCAGGCCACACAATCGCTGGCGGTCGCGATGTAGCGGCCGCGTTCCAGCGCGGCAGGATCGTCGAGATCGACCTCAAGCGTGATCTCGCGCGTCGAGGTCGGCCAGAGCGCGAAGCCCAGGACCCCCGCTCCGCCGACAACGCCCAGACCAACGACGCCGAGAATGATTTTACCGATTTTCATAGCTCACCTCACGCATCGACCATCGGTTGACCCGGGTTCTTCAGGTAGATCTCGCGGATGGCATTGGCCGTCCAATAGGCGAGACCGCCGACAAGGCCCGTCGGGTTGTAGCCGTTGTTTTGCGGGAAGGCGTTCGCGCCCACCGCAAAGACGTTGGGCACGTCCCACGACTGGAGATAGCGGTTGATGGCAGAGGTCTCGGGGCTGTCGCCCATGATCGCGCCGCCCACCGCATGGGTGCTTTGGTATTGGGTGGTATTATACTGCGCACCCGGCTGCTTCGCCGAACCCGTGGTCGAAAGCGGGTTCAGGACGGATGCCAGCTGCTCGCCCTTTTCGAAGTAGAATTGCGAGCCGCGGATTTCGTTGTCGTGCCAGTTGAAGGTCATCCGCAGAAGCGGACGGCCGAAGGGTCCTTATAGGTCGGGTCCAGATCGAGATAGGTGTCGCGATAGGACATGCAGGCGCCCTGAACTTCGAAATAGAAGTTGTGGCGGAAGCTGTCGGTAATCGCCTGTTTCCACTCGCTGCCCCAACCCGGCGTGCCCGAGGGAACCGGAATGCCGCGGATCGGACCCGCACCCGGCTGGCGTGCCCAGACGATACCGCCTCCGATGAAGCCCGTCTGCGAGGCATCGACCTGCTTGCCGTTGAAGTCGTCCATGGTCTGGCCGCTGCCGCCCGTCCCGACAAAGCCGTTCGCCTGAACATCCTTGCCGAAGAACATCGTGATGCGGCTGAGGTTCTGGTAGGAGTAGTTCTTGCCCACCACGCCCTGTCCCGTGCGCGGATCGTAAGGGCGGCCGATCCCCGACAGCAGCATCAGATGGACGTTGTAGAACGAGAAGGCGCAGAGCAGGACGATCCCCGCCGGCTGCACGGTCTCGCGGCCCTGCGCATCCATAGGTGACGCCCGTGGCCTTCTTGCCGGTGTCGTCGAGATTGACCTTGAGCACCTGCGAATTCACCCGCAGCTCGAAATTCGGATCGATCCGCAGCGCCGGAATGATACAGGCACCGGGCGTCGATTTCGAATAGTTCAAGCAACCGTAATCGCTACAGAAACCGCAGAAGTTGCACGGCCCCATCTGCATCCCGTAGGGGTTCACATAGGAGGCCGAAAGGTTCGCCGAGGGGATCGGATAGGGGTTCCAGCCAAGCTCCTGCGCGCCTTTGCGGAACATTTCCGAGCCGAGGAATTCGCGCTGCGGACCCAAGGCGTAATCGCGCGACCGCGGCCCCTCGAAGGGGTTGCCGCCCTCCTGGATGACGCCGTTGATGTTGCCGGCCTTGCCCGAGATCCCCGCGACATATTCGAATTTGTCGAAATGGGGCTCCAGATCCTCGTAGGTGACGGGGAAATCCGCGATCGTCATGTCTTCGGGGATAAAGTTCTCGCCGAAACGGTCGGTCAGCATCGAGCGCAGTTTCAGGTCTTCCGGCAAGGGGCGGAAGTTGCAGCCCGACCAATGCTCGCCCGCGCCGCCGACACCCGTGCCCGGCTTGAACGAGCCCATCTGGCGGTAAGGCATCGCCAGATCGCCGACGCCGTGCCTGATTGTCAGCGTCTCTTGCGAGAGGCTTTGCAGATAGCGGCGGTGGACCGAGCCTTCCAGCTCGTCGACCACGCGCGGATAGGAAAAGTCGCGTTGCGCGTTGCGGTCGGCCCCGCGCTCGAGGGCGACGACCTTCAGCCCCGCCTCGAGCATTTCCTTGGCCATAATCGATCCGGTCCAGCCCATGCCGACGATGACGACATCGACTTCATCTTTCATGATCGCCATGATCTCAGCCCCTTCTGCCCATCAGATCGACAGGCCCGAACGGGTAGGGCTTGTCACGAACACCGACCCAGTCGGTGAAATCGGCACGCATGCCGGGGTAGCCGATCATCTTCCACGACCCCATGCCCTTGTTGCCGCCGTGGATAGGGTCGCTGAAATAGCCGTAGCGCGTCTCGGCCAGCAGATGCTGCCAGAAATAGCGCACCGGCACGTTGGGCAGCTCGATCTTGCGTTCCTGCAGCTCGGTCAGGATCGCTTCCTGTTCTTCGTGGCTCAGCTCGGCAAAGGTTTTTCCGTCGCGGTTGGCGCGGCACCAAGCATCGGTGTCGCCGATACCGGCGCGCAGGATTTCCTTGACGGTCAGGCGGCCCTGATAGCCGAAATTGGGGTCGTCGCTGTCCTGAAACGGCCCCGCCATGTACCAGATCGCACCACTGGCATAGGGCGTCTGCATATGGCGGTCGATGAATTCGACCGTACCCAGCTCGACCGCACCGGGGCCGACCTCGTCCGATGGGATCAGCCGGTCACAGGCCGCCGTCAGAAAGGCCCATTCGTCAGCGGTGAAAAAGACCGGCTGATAGGCCGGTTGGGCCTCTTGGGCGGGCGCCGGACCCGCATCGAGGGCAAGCGCACCCGATGCCGCCGCAAGCGGAAGCAGCGAGACCCCTTCAGCAAACCTCTGCGGGAAGTGTCGGGCACATCCCTCTCGGGGCCCCCGCGGCCCTTGTCCCTACCTTGCATCTGCGTCTCCGTTAGCTTTCAAAGTCTTGGCTTGGATGATCTCGGGTCTGCCACTCGGAGCACACCTTTGACCGGAGCAAGCGCCACGGGCTGTGGAACTGCTGGGTATGTGGTTCGACTGATTGGGCAAGTCGCGCAGACCAAATAGACATATAAGGCATTTGGTCGTCAAGAGCCGGGCGGGGCGCAGCGACGTGACAAGCATGGCCGATTCCGCCGCCAGGTCGCTTGAGCGGCGGCCGGATCTTCGGCGCGGGGAAACGGGGCGCGGCCCGCGATTCCCGCCGGCGGGAGCCATGCAGGGAAAGGCGCAAGCCGCGACCTCGGGCCGCTGGTCGCTAAATGTGGAAAAACTCGGGGATCAACGCGGAAAGCGCGGGATATCAGCCCAAAGGCTGCAATGCCTCTGCCGAAAGCCTCCGGTGGTCTTGCCCCCATTCCGCGAGCATGAACACCACTTGCTCCAGTTTCGCGCCCGATGGGGTCAGCATGTATTTTGCGCCATTGCCGCGCGATCCGGATCCGGTTCGCGTAATGGCGCCGTTGATCTCCAGCTCGCGCAAGTCGCGCGCAAGCATGCGCGGAGAGATCGTCGCCAGCAGCCGCTCTATGTCGGCGAATCCCTTGGGACCGCTGAGCAGGGTGCAGACGATCGCCAGCTTCCACTTGCCGCTGACCACGTTAAGCGCATCGCGAATGGCGAGCACGAAGGCCTTTTTGCAAAGGTCGTGCTCTTCGGGTTCCAGCTCCATCTGATGCACTATTCCGTCCCTCCTGCGGCGCCTGAAACAGGCGAGAAAACGCTATACAAGTTGATAGTTCCTAAACCATTCGTCGACACTATAGCGGGGCCATAGCATGTGGAGTGTGTCATGATCCTGATCGGCGGTTCAACCGGACAACTTGGTAAAGAGGTCATCGCCCAGTTGCTGCGCCGCAATGCGAAGGGACTGTTTGCCGTCCTCGCCCGCGATCCGGAAAAGGCCAAACCATACGCGGATCAGGGGATCGAGGTTCGCTACGGCGATTACGACCGTCCGTCGGAACTCGGTCCTGCCTTTGCCGGAATAGACCGCTTTTTGTTCATTTCTACCATGTCGCAAAACCGCGGCGAGCAGCAGCGCCATGTGGTGGATGCGGCAAGGGCGTCCGGTGTGAGGCATGTCGCCTATACCGGTCTCGCCATCCGCGACATCGCGACCTCGGGCGTTCGCGAGCTGATGGAGAGCCATTTCGAGACCGAAGACAGGATCCGCGCCTCCGGCATGAGATGGACCTTCCTGCGCAACACCATGTACGCCGAGGCGATTGCCCAGATCGCGGGGCCGAAAGCGCCGGCAGAGGGGTCTTTCTGCCGGGAGGGACGGGCCGCGTCCCCTACGCCCTGCGACGCGAGATGGGCGAAGCCGCAGCCAACATGCTGTTGCAGGAGGGGCATGAGGGCAAGACCTACACCCTTACGGGCCCCAGCTCCTGGAGCTATGCCGATATCGTGGCGGCCCTTTCGCGGAGAGCCGGCCGTCCGCTTGTCTATCAGGACATTCCCGAGGCGGCGCTGGCAGATGGCCTGCGCGCCGCAGGGCTGCCGGAATTCGTGATCTGGCTGACGCTCGGCACGATCCGCGACATCCGCGATGGCCAGTATGACCTGCCCTCGCGTGATCTTGCGACGCTTCTCGGCAAAGAGCCGCAATCGCTCGACGAGATGCTCGGTGCAGTCTTCGCCTGAGCCGTTTCGCATAGTCCGAATTGTCAACGAGTATCGTGGTTTCCGGGTGGGAAACGTCGCTTTCCCACCCGTTTTTTCATCTGTTAAGCGTAAGAGGATATCATGACCCAGACCACCGCCCGGAAAATCGTCGACCAGATGTTCGCCGCCTTCAACGCGAAAGACCTGCCGGGGGCACTTGCCACGGTCTCGCAGGACACGCTCTGGATCCATCACGGTTCACAGAAAATGCCCTCGGTCCGGTTTGAAGGGAAAAGCGGCGCCGAGAAGTTCTTCGGCACCAGCTTTTCCGCGATGAAGATCGACTACTTCCGCCCGCTGACCTTTATCGAACAAGGCGACACGGTCGTGGTTCTGGGCGAGGAAAGCTATGTGATGGACGGAATTGACGGGAAGCTCTCCAACAAATGGGTTCAGGTCTATACCGTTACCAACGGCCTGATCAGCAAGATGGAAGAGTTTGCAACCTCGGCCGATCCGTCATCCTACATGGTCGTCGCCTGATCATTTCGGGCGCGCCGCGCTGTTGGCCATGCGCATCACTTGTGATCGCGTTCGGCAGATCCGGCGCGCCCGCCGTCCAGAATCGATGCTTGCACGACCGGCATCCCGCAACCGGCGCTTCATTCCGCCCTTGGGGCGCAGGCCTCTACGATGGGATCTTCATCATACGGGCCGCCGACGCCACGGTGTCGCTTGGGTCAATGAACCAAGAAAGCCGGCCAAGCGCCGGCCTTTTCATGGGCACGGGACTGGGTGGATCTTTGCGGTTTCCCCGCGCCGATGCAGGGCGGTTTCCGGCGTTGAAAGCGGTTGGTCCGCTTGTTGCAGGTACAGGTGCCGTCCGGCGTGCCGAAGAGGCATTCGACTTCGGTTATGCCCGGCCGGTCGGGCGCTTGGCGACGGAGATGACCGTCAGGAAAGGAGTACCTTCCTGAACTCGCTTCTCCGCAAGGATCAAGGGTTCCATTCCGGCATGCGCAGGGTCTGCATGCGCAGGTCGAGCATTCCCGGAACGCCAGCCAGTTTTTCCCTCGCAGAGCGCCCGTCCTTCAAGGGGCTGCGACGGGCGATGGTTTTCAACGGCAGGCGGTTCGCGGTTCGCCAAACGACGCCATTCCTGATCGGGCGGCAGACCAATGCACGCGGCGAAGGCGCGGCCCTGCTACCGATGAATGAATCATCGGCATGTCGGCCGGAAAACCGCGCTGCGCCATTCGTCGACTGCCGTTAATCACGCCCCATCAGATAGTCCGCCACTGCCATATAGGCAGGCAGAGAGGTCGGATCGATCGCGCCGTTTGCCGCGGTCGGGAAGGATGCGAAACGCACGATGACCATCTCGGCGAGCGGGTCGACATAGATCGTCTGCCCGTGCACGCCGCGCGCGGCATAGGCGCCATGCGCGTTGTTGAAATTCCACCATTGGCTCGTATAGCTGCCGCCCGGGATAGTCGGATAGCCGCCGAATTTGGCCGGATCGCCACCTGCCGCGATCTTCTCGACCACGCTGGCGGGGAAGATCTGCCGGCCGTCGACCGCACCCTTGTCGATCATCAGCTGCCCGAGCCGCGCCAGATCGCGCAGGCCGAGGCTCAGCCCTCCGCCCGCGAAGGGCACGCCTTTGCCGTCGACGGTCTGATAGGCGTCCTGTTCGGCCCCCATCGGCTGCCAAAGGCGCTCGGAGGCAAGATCGGCGACAGATTTTTGCGCGACGCGGCTGATGATCCAGCCGAGCATGTCGGAGTTTACGGTCTTGTAATGAAAGGCCTCGCCGTGGCTGCCCTCGGGCTGGACCTGCGCGAGATATTCCCAATAGCCGTCCGGACCATCATAGCCTTCGGGCTTGGGAGCGGGCTGGCAGCGGCCGAATAGGTCCAGATATCGGCCTCCGGATCCGCGTAATCCTCGGAAAACTTGATGCCCGTGGTCATATCCATGACCTGCCGGACCGTGGCGCTGCCGAAGGCGCCCGCTTCGACCTCGGGGATGATCTCGGCGACGCGGAGCGTATCATCCAGCTTTCCCTCGGCAACGAGGATCTCGGCCAGAAGCCCTGTCACCGATTTGGTCATCGACATGGCCGCATGCTTGCCCGTCTCGTCGAGGCAGCCGAAATAGCGTTCGTAGACGACCTGGCCTTTGTGCAGGATCAGGATGCCGTCGGTATAATTGGCGTAAAGCGAGGCCTCCCAGCTCATCTGTTCCGCGCCGCCCAGAGGCGTGAAGGTCAAGCCGTCGATCTCGTCGCGCAGATCCGCGAAAGCGGCCGGTTCGGGATAGACAAGCGGGACCGGCGCGCCAAGGCCGCGGCTGATGCCGGTAGTCGGCAGGAATTCCCGCAGATGGCAGACCGACCAGCGCAGCTTGGGAAAGCTGAAATAAACCGAATCCGGCTGGGTTATGATCTTGTCCGGCGGCGGCGGAAAGCCCTGCATCCAGCCCATGACGCGCGGGTCGGATTCCCGCGCCGAAAGCGGGGGCGTGTCAGCCATGGCCGGACCTCCGATGAATGCCAAAAGCAAGCTTGCGGCGACAAGCTTTGCGCGAACCGCTGGTGTTGCCAAAACGGATCCTCCCCAACGGATAAAGCAATATATTATCCCCGAATTGTGCGGGAAACCGGCCCGATTGGTCAATGGCCGCAATCAGGGCGAGCGTCGTCGCCGGAGGAAATTACCTATCGAATGCGGTCTTTGCCTGCGCCGACGTGTGCCGTTAGGGAAAGATCGACACCCCGCGCATATCATCTTCAGGTTGTGTCGCGAAGGGCACGGTTTGAAACCAGCCCCGCGCAGGGTTCTTGTCAAACCATTTGGGAACAACAGATTGACCAAGAGTTTTCCCGTGCGGATTGCCTGAACGGCCCGGTTTTGTTTTTCCGCAAAGCTGCAATCTTTCTCGCCATTCAATTGCAAGCTGTGTAGCCTCAATTGCACGTCATTCAATCAACCTGAAAAACGGCGGGAGAAGATGAAGTCGACAGCGGTTCTCTGCGCCATTGACCTTGCGGGAATGGCGGCCGGTAGGGATGCCGGCGCCCAAGAGGCCGATAACGGAACGGACCCCACCAAATTGCGCCGTAGCGCATGGGCCAGTTGCGAGCATATGGACTTGGACAATGGTGTGAAGCGCGCCACGCTCAGGGCGGGCGCGAATTACGCGCTCTTTCTGGAAGAGGGGCGCATTTTCGTTCCCGCCATCAACCACAGCCAATCGATCGGCGACGACAACCAGATCCGCGAGACGGTTCCGCATTTCTACTATGTGCCGAAGCTGCCCGACCCCGCACAGAACATGACGAACGATCCGGCCGCGGTGAAAAGCTGGGAAGGCGATCGCCTTTACGGCAGCCTCGCCGTCACGGCGGGCACACCGGTGGGCAAGGCCGGCGACCGCTTGGCGCAGGTCTATGTCAAGTCCGGCATTTTGCCGGCAATGAACGGCCCGCGGATTGGGCCGCGGCGGTCGGATACCACGTCATCGGCTTTTGAGCCGTTGACCTTTAGCATTAACATAATCAGTTACAGCAAATCTCGGGTCAGGAGCTACCATGAACCACCTCGCCAGACTTTCCTTTCAGGCCTTTTTGCTCGGCGCCTCGTCCCTCGGGCTCGCTGCGACCGCAATGGCCGAGCCGATCACGGTCAATGCGCAGAACTTCTCCCGCGCCGAAAGCGATCTGTATTTCTCGGCAGTGGTTGCGGCTCGCGGCATTGGTGTTCTTGGCCACGAGCGCGCGATGACGCCGATCGATGATCAGGCGATCATCCGGATGAACCGCGACACGCTGTATTCCTCGGCGGTCTATGATCTGGATGCGGGTCCGGTGACGATCACCCTTCCCGAAACCAACGGCCGCTTCATGTCGATGCAGATCATCGACGAGGATCAATATACTCATGGCGTCCAATACGAGCCGGGCGAGTATACCCTGACGCGCGAAGAAATCGGCACGCGCTATGTGCTGGTCGCCCTGCGCACGCTCGTGAACCCCGAAGATCCCGCCGATATGGATGCGGTCCACAAGCTGCAGGATCAGCTCAAATCCGAACAGCCGGGCGGACCGGGCGTGTTCGAGATCCCGGATTGGGATGCCGAAAGCCGCACCAAGACCCGCGCCAAGATCAACGCTCTGGCCGAGGATGTGCCGAACCCGACGCGGATGTTCGGCTCCAAAGCCGAGGTTGATCCGATCATGTTCCTCATCGGCTCGGCGATGGGCTGGGGCGGCAACCCCGACCGCGACGCCTTGTATCTGAACCGTTTTCCGGAAAACAACGACGGCAAGCAGGTCTACCGCCTGACCGTCAAGGACGTGCCGGTTCAGGCTTTCTGGTCGATCACGATCTATAATGCCGACGGCTTCATCGCGCCCAACGACCGCAATGTCTATACGCTGAACAACCTGACGGCCAAACCCGCCGAGGACGGCTCCTATCACCTGCAATTCGGCGGCTGCACCGACGAGACGGTGAACTGCCTACCGGTGCCGGAAAACTGGAACTGGATGGTCCGCCTGTATCGTCCCGAAGCCGCGATCCTCGACGGCAGCTGGACCTTCCCCGAGCTGGAGGCTGTCCAATGAACCGCCGCACCCTTTTGACGCTTTCGGCCGCAGCACTGGTTCTGCCCGCGCTGCCCTTGGCCGCCCAGACCGCAACCGCGACCGATGGTGCCGCCGCGATCCGCGAAGCCTATATCTACACCTATCCGATGGTGAAGAATTACCTCACCATGTATCAATATGCGGTGGAAAAGGACGGCTCCCAATACAAGGGGCCGTTCAACGAGATGGTCAGCATCGCGCGGGTCTATACGCCTGAAGATACCGCGATCATCACGCCGAACTCGGACACGCCCTATTCCTTCGTGGTCTTCGACCTGCGCGCCGAGCCGGTCGTCGTCACGCTGCCCGAGATCGAAAAAGAGCGCTATTATTCGCTTCAGCTGATCGATCTTTACACCAACAACGTCGACTACCCCGGCACGCGGGTTGACGGCAATGGCGGCGGCGATTTCCTGATCACCGGACCGGGCTGGAAAGGCGAGGTGCCGGAAGGCATCAAGCGCGTCATCGAAATGCCGACATGGCTGGCCATGGGCATCATGCGCACCCAGCTTTTCGCACCCGACGATCTGGACAAGGTCAAAGAGATTCAGGCGAAATACAAGGCCAGCCCGCTTTCCGCCTGGGCCGGCACGCCCGCGCCGGAGGCCGCTCCGGCCGTGGACTGGATGCCGATCTCGGACGAGCTGATGGTGTCGAATTTCTGGCAGCTGGCCGCGTTCCTGCTGCCCTTCGCTCCGGCATGGCCGGGTGACGAGGCGCAGCGCGAGGGGCTTGCGAAACTTGGCGTCGAAAGCGGCAAGGTCGTAAGCGCGACCCCCGAGATGGTTGCCGGAGCCGAGGCGACCTACAAGGAAATCTGGGACACCGCAGGCGCGCTGACCGATTCCTCGAAATATTTCGGCACGCCCGAGCAGATGCAGGGCCAATACATGTCCCGCGCTGCTGCGGCGCAGGGCGGGATTTACGGCAATAGCGCGCAAGAGGCGCTTTATGTGATCGAGGCGGTCGACGGCGACAAGCAGCCGCTGGACGGCAGCAAGGCGAATTACCGTCTGACCTTCGCGGCGGACAGCCTGCCGCCGGTCGATGCCTTCTGGTCGATCACCATGTATGACCGCCAAAGCCAGCTGCTGATCGACAACCCGATCAACCGCTATCTGATCAACTCGCCGATGCTGGACAGCCTCAAGCGCGACGAGGCGGGTAATGTCACGCTGTATATCCAGAAAGACAGCCCCGGCGCGGATCTGGAATCGAACTGGCTGCCGGCACCTGCCGCGACCTTCTACACGGTCATGCGGCTTTACCTGCCCAAGGCCGAGGCTTTGGAAGGCCGCTGGGTTTCGCCATCGGCAAAGATCGAAGAATGACGATGCCTGCAGGCAGCATGGCCTGTCCTTCGCGCTTCCCCGCCAAATCGGCGGGGGCGTTTCGCTTTGCGGCATGCCTTGGCCCTCGGCCTTGCGGGGTTGCTGCTTCAGGGCTGCAGCCCCGTCCGAGCGCACTGAGCCTCGAGCCGGTGCCCTCGGCCGCGGCACGGTGCAGACCCCCGACGGTGCGCAGTCCAAAGAGCAGCGTGTCTTTGTCGCGACGACGCGCGGGCTGATGCTGACCGAAGACGGCCGTCAGGCTTACGGCGATGCGCGCTCGATGGCGGGCAGCTATATGATCTATGATTTTTCGGTCCCGCCGGGCCATAAAGCCTCCGAGATCGAATGGCCCAAAGAGGGCAAGACCCCCGATCCCGCAACGGAATTCCTCGTGACCAAAGCGCAGGCCGCCGACAAGGCCGGTTTCCTGCGGGCGGTGCGGGGAGACGGGCGGCGGGGCCGTGATGTCAGCCTGTTTATCCACGGTTACAACACCTCGATGCCCGAAGCGGTCTTCCGCGCGGCGCAGATTGCGACCGATGCCAATGCCGGCGCGGCGTCGGTTTTGTTCGCATGGCCTTCTTCGGCCAAAGTCACCGCCTATGTCGCCGACCGCGATGCCGCGGATTTCTCGCGTCCGGCGCTGGCCAATCTGATCGCCGATCTCGAACAGGCCTCGGGCAACGGCCGCATCTTCGTCATCGGCCATTCCATGGGCGGCCGCCTGACGATGGAATCCCTGCTGCAACTGCGCCTGCAGGGGCGCAACGATATCCTCAACCGCGTCGAGGTGGTGCTCGCCGATCCCGATATCGATGTCGATCTCTTCTGGCAGCAGATGGCGCAGATCGGCAAACTGCCGGTCCCGATCACCGTGATGACCGCGACCGACGACAAGGCGCTTCTGGTCTCGCAGACACTTGCGGGCGGGCGCACGCGGATCGGCGCGATCAATGTCGCTGATCCTGCGGTCAAGGCCAGGGCCGAGGCCTACGGCGTGCGTCTGGTCGACGTCTCGGAGATGGAGACCGACATGATGGCCCATGGCCGCCTCATGCAGGTCGCGGCGCTTTACGACCATACTCCGGCCAGCCGACCGGGCGAGGGGCTGCGTCGTGCCGGCGCATTCATGATCGGAAGCTTTGGTCAGGGTATTATCGAAGTGGGCGACAGCTTTGCCCGCTGATCCTGCCGGCCCATCAATTCAGACAAGGACATTCAAGGAGAGATGGCTATGAAAACCACAAAACTGTGTCTGACCGCCGTCGGTCTTCTGGCGCTCGGCGCCTTGCCGGGCTTTGCGCAGGATGCGGCCCCTGCGGATGGCGGCCTGAGCTTTGGCCAAAGCGGCTGGGAATTCGAAGCCGCCGCCTATCTCTGGCTGCCCGAAAGCAAGACCGGCGTCTCGACGCCCTACGGCCGCGCGGTCACCTCGCTTTCGGCCGGCGATGCGGTCGACGCGCTGGATGTCGGGGTGATGTTCGCGGTCAATGCCCGTCAAGGCGACTGGGCTTTGGTCGGCGATGTCTTCTACCTCGACCTCACGCTCCAGGATCCTCGCCTTTGGGGCTTTTCTATTCCGGTGGCGAGGCGCGCACCCGCCTGACCTCGATCGCGGGCTACGGGCTTTACAACTTCTACGAGGACGACAAGCTCCGCGTCGAGGCCGGCGGCGGTCTGCGCTATATGTCGAGCGAGATCGACGTCACCTTGCACGGCAATCTTGCTGCGGACCGCAAGACGTCGATCTCGGACGACTGGATTGATCCGGTCATCGCCTTCCGCACCACTGCAAAGCTGGGCGAGCGCTTGGACGGCGTGCTGTGGCTCGATGGCGGCGGCTTCGACCTCGGCGGTTCGACCTCGGACCGCAGCTGGCAGGTCTCGGCGATGCTGCACTGGAAAGCCAACGAGAAATGGACGATCGGCGGGGGCTACCGCACCCTTTACGTCGACCGCGAGAACGACGGCACGTCCTATGACCTGCGTATGTCGGGCCCGATTTTGGGTGCCTCGATGCGGTTCTGAGGCCGCAGAAAAGGCCCCGCAACCCGTCTGCCAGACGGCAACATCCGGAGACGGTTGTTGCCGTTTTGCGTTCTGGGGCGGGCCCCTTTGGAGGGCCGGATGCTTGGGTGGGGCGGGGAGACGCCGCACTTGCCTGAACTGACCTCATGCACGGTGATATTCTGGGGCGGAGCCGGAAGTCCGGTGCCAAGCGGCTCTGACCTTTCCCGTCGTTCGCGCGACGGTGCC
Source organism: Paracoccus cavernae (assembly GCA_030410095.1). GTDB lineage: Bacteria > Pseudomonadota > Alphaproteobacteria > Rhodobacterales > Rhodobacteraceae > Paracoccus > Paracoccus cavernae. Next base: position 2,308,887 of record JAUFRC010000001.1, on the reverse strand, counting down.
CTGCTAAAAGGAGGGCCGTCGGTGGTCGCATTTATCCCGCGCGATATTTGCAATAAACACCACTCCCGCCTGCAATCACGCCGCCCCCACGGACGTCTTATGAGCGCTCCAACAGCCGCTCTCTTGACACTGGCACGGGGCATTGTTAGCTAACTAACGAATAAATTAGCAAGCTAACGATCATGCCGACCTCCCAGCATTCCGTATTCGAAAACTTCCTCACTTTGTCGCGTGTCATGCGCGGATTGTTTGACCAGCGCGCGCAAGAAATGGGGCTGACCTATGCGCGGGCGAGGCTGCTCGCGACGATTTCGCGCAATGAGGGCGCGACCCAGACCGAACTGGCGGCACTGCTGCAGATCGAGACGCCGACCCTCAAGCGCCAGCTCGATGCGCTCGAGGCGATGAAACTGGCCGAGCGGCGGCCCTCTCCGGTCGATGCGCGCAAATATACCATCTTTCTGACCGGCCCCGCGCGGCTCGTCAGCATTGTGCGTTTCCGCGAGGAGATCGAGGCGGAGATGTTTGAAGGCATCGACACCGCCGATATCGAGGCGACCCGCCGCGTTCTCGCCCGCATGGCCGAGAATGCCGAAAAGATCGCACGGCAATGACCGATACTGGCGCAGCAAAACCGCAAAGGGTTGCGCCGGAGGAGGGGCAAGGAACGGGCGCGGCAGTCCCGCCGCGGGCCGCGCGTGACGCTGGCGCGGCGCCTGCGGATCACGCGAGCGAGGCGGAAACCGGGGACGCTTCTTTGACCGACGGGCCCGAAGAATCCCGCGACCCGCAAGAGGATGCTGCGCGCGGAGCAGAGGCCGAGAAGGCGGGTGCCTCCCGACCCGAAACCGATGCTCCTCCGGCTGCAACCTCTGACCCCACTCCCCAAACCGCCGCGCCACCCGCTTTCGTCGCGCCGCCCTTGCCGGTGACGCTGGCCTATATGGGCGCGGCTGCGGTGATCTCGGTCACGCAAGGACTGGGGCAGGGGTTCGTCACCGCCAATATCCAGCAGATCGCCGGCGAGTTGGGCGCGACCACGACCGAGGCGAGCTGGCTCATGGCCGCTTACCTCATTCCGCGCGCCTCGCTGCCCCTGATGCTGACCAAGATGCGCATGCAGTATGGCCTGCGCCGCTTTGCCGAAATCGCGATCATCATCTATCTGGTGCTGGCTTTCGTCTCGTTGTGGATCGTCGATCTGCGCTCGGCGGTGATCGTGCAATTCTTCAACGGCATGGCGTCCGCGCCTTTGTCGACGCTGGCCTTCCTCTACATGATCGAGCCGCTCGCGCCGCAGTGGAAGCTGCGGATGGGCATGCCGATGGTCATGGCCTGTACGATGATGGGGCCATCCCTCGCGCGCGTGCTTTCGCCCAGCCTCTTCGGAGACGGCGGCTGGACGGATGTGCACCTGATGGGGCTCGGCCTCGCGGCGATCTCGCTCGCGCTGGTCTTTCTGCTCAAGCTCAAACCCGCGCCTAAGGCGAGGGTGCTGGCGCTGATGGATGTTGTCAGCTGGCTGTTCATCGCGGCGGGTTTCGGCGGGCTGACGGTGGCCTCGGTCATGGGCTCGATCCACTGGTGGACCGATACCGCCTGGATCGGCTGGGTGCTGGCGCTCGGCGTGGCCTGCCTCGCCATCGCGGTGATGATCGAGCTGAACCGCGCCTCGCCGCTGCTCGATATCCGCTGGCTCGCGAGCCCAGCCATCGTCCATCTGACGATCACGCTGCTGATCTTCCGGCTGATCCTGTCCGAGCAAAGCGCGGGCGCGCCGCGGATGTTTCAGGTCTTGGGCGTCACGCAAAACCAGCTCGTGCCTTTGTTCACCGTGATTGCGGCGGCGGGGATTTTGGGCGGTTTGGCCTGTATCCCGTTCATGACGCTCAAGCGCGTGCCGCTTTACCATCTGGTCGCGCTGGTCCTGATCGCGACGGGGCATGGCTCGACAGCCATTCGACCGTCGATACCCGCCCCGAGCAGATGATGTTGAGCCAGGCGATGATCGCTTTCGCGGGCACGATCTTCATCGGACCGGCCCTGCTGCGCGGCCTGATGGCGGCTTTGTCGCGCGGGCCGAACTATATCCTGTCTTTCTTCGTGGTGTTTTTGTCGACGCAAAGCGTGGGCGGTTCGATCGGCTCGGGGATGTTCACGACGCTGATCAACCACCGACAGGCCTTTCACATGCAGGTCCTGCAAGAGGAGCTGCAGGCCACCAGCCCGATCACCACCGCAGCCATCGCCCAGGCGGGCCGCGCGCTTGCCCCGCAAGTCGCCGACCCCGCGATGCGCCAGCTTCAGGCCGTGTCGCGCATTGCGACCGAGACCAGCAACCAGGCCTATGTCATGGCCTATAACGACGCTTATTTCCTGACGTTCCTTCTGGCGATCGTGGCGCTTGCGGCACTGCTTCTGCACCTGCTGCGTGATTGGCTGGCCGAGAAGGGCGGGGGCCTGTGGCGCGGGCTTTTGCATCTTGGCCCGACAGGCACAAACCTCGCCGGAAATCCCGAAACCTCCCCTGCATCCACTCCCGCACCAACCCTCGTCGCGAAGCCACAATCATGAGCAAGAACCATCTGATCCCCACATTGATCGCTGCCGCCATCGGACTTGGCGGCGTGCTGCTGATCCTTTTCGCCTGGCATCTGCCGCCTTTCAAACCCTCGCAGCCGGTGACCGAAAACGCCTATATCCGCGCCCGCGTCACTGCGCTCGCGCCCCAGCTTTCGGGCTATCTTGCCGAGGTTTCGGTTGGCGATTTCGCGCGGGTGGAAAAGGGCCAGATCATTGCGCGTCTCGATGACCGCCAGTACCGCCAGAAGCTCGCGCAGGCCCAGGCCGCCGAGCAGGAGGCCGAGGCCGCGCTCAAGATCGCCGAGCAGAATGTGCGCACCGCCGAGGCGGGTGTAACCTCTGCCGAGGCCGCCCAAGGCGCGGCAGAGGCGACGCGCGACACCGCCAAACAGGATTGGGATCGCGCCCGCCAGCTGCAATCGCGCGGCGTGACGGCGCAAAGCTCGGCCGACCAGACCGCGCTCAGCCTGCGGCAAGCCGAGGCGGCCGTGACCCAAGCCCAAAGCCGGATCGCGGTTGCACGCGAGGCGGTCAATGGCGCGAAGGTCGGCCTCGGCGCGAAAGAGGCCGATATCGCGGCCGCCAAGGCGGCGGTCGAGCTGGCGGGGCTGGATCTCGAGAATACCGTGGTGCGCGCGCCGGTCGACGGCCAGCTCGGGCAGGTCGGGGCGCGGGTCGGGCAATATGTCACTGCGGGAACCGCGCTTGTCAGTCTGGTTGGCGACGAGATCTGGGTCATCGCGAATTTCAAGGAAACCGAGCTGCACGGCATGCGCATCGGCGATCCCGTCCGCTTCACGGTCGATGCGCTGCAAGGCCGCAGCTATCGCGGCCATGTCGAGGCTTTCTCGCCGGCGACGGCCTCGGAGTTCAGCCTGCTGGCCGGAACCAATGCGACCGGCAATTTCACCAAGGTCACCCAGCGTCTGCCGGTGCGGATCTCGATCGATGCCGGACAAGAGGCGGCGGATGATCTGGCGGCAGGCCTTTCCGTCGTGGCCCATGTCGAGACGAAACGCGCCTCCGGTGCGGATGCAAAGCCCGCGGGCTGAGAGCCGCAGGCACCGCCCCGAAGAGGGGAGGGGGCCTTCAGGGTTCACGGCGCTTGGCGCAAAGAAAAACGCCCGCAGCAAGTGCGGGCGTTTTCAACCAGCCTGAGTTGAACGGAGCAGGCTTGAAACTCGGTGAAAGCGGCCGTGGCGGCCGGCTTTCGAAATTAGACTTCGGGGATCAGGACTTCGCGTTTGCCGACATGGTTTGCCGGGCTGACGACGCCTTGTTCTTCCATTTGTTCGACCAGACGCGCGGCCTTGTTGTAGCCGATCGCCAGTTTGCGCTGGATATAGCTGGTCGAGCATTTGCGGTCTTTGGCCACGATCGCGACAGCCATGTCGTAAAGCTCGGCATCGCCACCCTCGCCGGTCGACAGCCCCAGCACCATATCGATACCGTCGGCTTTGTCTTCGTCGGGGCCATCCACCACGCCCGACATATAGGTCGGAGGGCCGAAGCTTTTCAAGTGGCGGACGATCTCTTCGACCTCCTCGTCGCTGACGAAGGGGCCGTGAACGCGGGTGATTTTGGAGCCGCCCGCCATATAGAGCATGTCGCCCTGACCCAGCAGCTGCTCGGCACCCTGTTCGCCCAGAATGGTGCGGCTGTCGATCTTCGAGGTGACCTGGAACGAGATCCGCGTCGGGAAGTTCGCCTTGATCGTGCCGGTGATGACATCGACCGAGGGGCGCTGCGTCGCCATGATCAGGTGGATGCCGCTGGCGCGGGCCATCTGGGCCAGACGCTGGATGCAGGCCTCGATTTCCTTGCCCGCGACCATCATCAGGTCGGCCATCTCGTCCACGACGACGACGATATAGGGGAAGGCCTCGGGCTTGAACTCTTCGGTCTCGAAGACGGGTTCGCCGGTTTCCTCGTCAAAGCCGGTCTGGACGGTGCGTTTGAACAGCTCGTTCTTGGACAGGGCCTCGCGGACGCGGCCGTTGTAGCCCTCGATATTGCGCACGCCCATTTTCGACATGCGGCGGTAGCGCTCTTCCATTTCGCCGACGACCCATTTCAGCGCGACGACGGCCTTCTTGGGGTTGGTCACAACCGGCGAGAGCAGATGCGGAATGCCGTCATAGACGGAAAGCTCCAGCATCTTGGGGTCGATCATGATGACGCGGCATTCCTCGGGGGTGAGCTTGTAGAGCAGCGACAGGATCATCGTGTTGATCGCCACCGATTTCCCCGAGCCGGTGGTCCCCGCGATCAGCAGGTGCGGCATTTTCGCGAGGTTGGCGATGACCGGCCCGCCGCCGATATCCTTGCCGAGCGCCAGCGGCAGCGGTTGGCTGCCGTCGGTGAAGGCTTTGGCCGACAGGATTTCGCGCAGCACGACTTTCTCGCGGCGCACGTTCGGCAATTCGATCCCGATCACCGTGCGGCCCGGCACGGTCGAGACGCGGGCCGAGAGCGCCGACATCGAGCGCGCGATATCATCGGCCAGACCGATGACGCGGCTTGCCTTGAGGCCCGGCGCGGGCTCGAGTTCGTAAAGCGTGACGACGGGGCCGGGCCGGACCTCGGTGATCTGGCCCTTCACGCCGTAATCATCCAATACCGCCTCGAGGGTACGCGCGTTTTCCAACAGCTGCTCCGAGGAGAGCTGGTGGCGTTCGATCGTGTCCGGTGCGGACAGCAGCTCGAGCGGGGATGCTCGTAGGGCGGACGCGCGGTCTCGTCGAAGTCATGGATGACGGGAGCGGCGCGGGGAGCTTTGGGCAGGGCGCTGCGCTCGGCCGGACGGGGCGCGAAAAGCGGTGCGCTTTGCGCGGCGGGCTCTTCGTGATCGTAAGCGTCGCTTTGGTCGAAACCATGCGGCGCATCGGTGAAATCGTCATCCTCTTCGGCGTCATCATCCGCCGCGAGGTCATAGCCCTCGTCGTTGCGCGCGCCGAAATTGATATGGGGCACGCCCTGTTCAAGCGGCGGCTCGATCCGCGCGGCGGGGGTGGCCGCCTTGCCCGTCAGGCGGGCGGTGACCGAAGCGATGACCGAAGGCTTCGCCTCGGGCTCGGGCTTTTCCGAGCGCTGGCGGATCGCATCGGTGATGCGCGCGCTGATTTGCGCGTTCGAGGGGCCTCGGTTTCGTCCCAATTGCCCTGACGGTCGTAAAGCTCGGATTCTGGCAGTTGCTCGGCGGTCTCGGCAGGGGCACGGCGCAGGCGCGCCATCATGCCGCGCGGTGCGGGATCCTCGGCCAGAGCAGCGCCGAGATTGGTCGAACCGGCTTGCGCCACGCGCTCGCGGCGCGCGGCCGAGCGGTCGCGGATCTCGGAGGCGGCTTTGCCCGACAGGACCGCGAAACGGCCCGCGATGCGCAGGCCGATCACGCGCGCGGTCGCCAGACCTTCGCGCAGGAAGCCGGCAATGCGCAGGACTTCGGCCTTGCTGAAGCCGAAAACGAAGGCCGAAAAGGCCAGCGAACCCGCTGCCGCCAGAAGTGCGAGGAATTTGATCCCGATCGAGGCTTTGACCGGCATTGCCGAGAGCATCGCGCCCATCAGCATATCGCCCAGATGGCCGCCCAGACCGAAGCTTTGCCGCCAGCCCGCAGGCGGTGCCATCGAGGTCGCATAGACCGACACCAGCACCATTGCGAGCGGAAGGAAGATCCCCCGCATCAGCCGCTCTTCGCCGCGATGCAACAAAAGCCGCAGCCCCCAGACGATCGCGCCGATCGAGAGCATATAGGAGCCGTAGCCCGCGATCATGAAAAGCGCCGAGGCGACATAGGCCCCGAACCGTCCCAGAAGGTTGGTCGCGGGCTGGTCGGTCGCCGACATGATGCTGGGATCGTCGGGAGAATAGCTGACAAGCATCATGGCGATCAGGATGCCGAGGACGACGAGCCCCGCCCCAGAAGCTCTTTGCCGCGCCGCTCGAGCGCGGCCTGCGTGCCTTGGTCAAACAACGGGTCGCGGTGTTTTGCCTGCCAGCTCGCCATGTTCAACCCCCTTGATACAAACAGTTTTTCAGGCGGTTCAGCGCCGCCTCGGTCTTTGCGCATCATCGACCAGCGCGACGCGGATGAAATTCTTTCCCGGATTGCCGGCCTCGGTGTCGCGGGCCAGATAGCCGCCCGGCAGGACCTGAATGCCCGCCTCGGACCAGAGCTTCTTGGCGGCAGCCTCGCCGTCGCCGACTGCGGGAGGCACGGGCAGCCACAGAAAGATCCGCCCTGCGGCGCGAAATAGCCTTCGATATTGCCGAAGATGCGGTCGGCGATGGCGTATTTCGCGAGGTAAAGCCTGCGGTTGTCCTCGGCATGGGAATCGTCGGACCAGGCCCGCGTCGAGACGCGCTGGACCGGAAGCGGCAAAGGCGCGCCGGAGTAGCTGCGCAGCAGACGGATCCGGCGGATGTTTTCGGCCCCGCCCGCGGCAAAGCCCGACCGCAACCCCGGCAGGTTCGAGCGTTTGGACAGCGAGTTGAACATCACCACGCGGTCGATCAGACCCATACGGCTCGCCACGGCCAAGGCGCTTGGCGGAGGGTGTCGCGGTAGATCTCGGAATAGCACTCATCCGAGAAGATCAGGAAATCGTGGCGCTCGGCCAGCTCGATCAGATGTTCGAGGTAATCGACATCGGCCACCGCGCCCTGCGGATTGGCGGGCGAGCACAGATAGGCGATGGCGGTGCGGTCGAGCAATTCGGGCGCAAGGCCCGCGAAATCGGGCAAATGGCCGGTCGCGGCAGTGGCGGGCACGAAGACCGCATCGGCGTCGACGGCTGCGGCGGCGACGGCATAGACCTGATAGAAGGGGTTCGGCACCAGAATGGCGGGGCGCGCGCCGTTTTTGTCTTGCGGGCAAAGCGCCAGCGCCGCGTTGAACAGCCCTTCGCGGGAGCCGTTAAGCGTCGAGATCTGGGCGGGCGGCACAGCGATCGCATGGCGGCGTCCGATCCAGTCCGAGATCGCCTGAAGCAGCTCTGGCGCGCCTTCGTTCGGCGGATATTTCCCGAATTCGGCAATGCTTTGCGCCATGACGGGGGCGACGAAATCCGGCAGCGCGTGACGCGGCTCTCCGATGGTCATGACGACGGGATCACCGCCGGGCTCAAGGCCGGACAGGAGATTCCGCAGACGCGGGAATGCGTATTCGGGCAGGTTCGAGAACCGCTCGCTCTGTGCCATATCTGCCTCTCAGATCGGGGTCGTTGCGCCCCGTTTGCTTGCAGACTACTGACAAAGGCTGGTTTCGTCCAGTCACTCGGCGGGGCAATGGCGGGATTTGCCTAAGCTTTTCGCCTGCGGATCGGCGGTGTCTGCGGGCTGGCGGGAACCCTTCGGGGCGTCCGGGGCGGGCCCTAGGGCCTCGCTCCCGAATTCCCGCCCCGTAAATCTTGCGCGGGCCTCAGGCGGCCAGCGCGGCTTCGGCCTCGGCGGCGGTGACCAGCAGCGCGCGGTCGCCACCCGCACGGCCCATCAGCATGATGCCGCAGGCCGGCTGTCCGGTCGGCAGCGTGATCGCGGGCAGACCCATGAAGTTGCCGATGCGGGTATTGCGCAAAGCCAGCAGGTTCTCGGTTACGAAGAAATCCTCGTCGGCCAGCAGCTTTTCGGCATCGGGGGCAGCAGCGGCGCGGTCGGCACGATCACCGCATCATAGCCCGCCACCGCCACCGCCCAATCGCGGCGCAGCTGTTCGAGCCGGATCCACGCCTGCACATAATCGGTCGCAAGCGTATCGCGGCCGCCGCGGAAGCGTTCGAGGATGAGCGGATACATCAGCTCGGGCGAGGCTTCGATCTGTTCGCGCCAGATGCCGTAGGCCTCGGGGGCAAAGACCGTGCCGGCGAGTTTGAAAACCTCGGCCACGGCCGGAACGGTGGCGCGGCTGATATGGGCCCCCGCTTTCTCCAGCCGTTTGACCGCATCCTCGAAAGCCGCGACGGGGCTTCGCGCGCGCCGTCGAAGGGGATGCCCTCGAGCACCAGCAGGCGCAGCTTTCGGTTGGGGGTTTCCGAAAGATCGATTTCGGGGCCGCGGGTCAGCGCGGAAAAGAGCAGGGCGCAATCCTCGACCGTGCGCGCGATCGGGCCGGCAGTGTCGAAACGCAGGCACAAGGGCACGACGCCCTCGCCCGAGATCGCGCCATGGGTCGGTTTGAAGCCGACCAGCCCGTTCCACGCGGCGGGCAGGCGGATCGAGCCGCCGGTATCGGTGCCGATTGCCGCCGCAGCAAGGCCGAGCGCGACCGAAACCGCCGCCCCCGAGGACGAGCCGCCCGGTGCCAGCGCCGGATCATAGGCGTTGGGCGGCGTCGCGGTCATCGGGTTCAGCCCGAGGCCGGAAAAGGCGAGCTCGGTCATATGGGTCTTGCCCAGACAGACCAGCCCCGCGCCGGTGGCATGGGACAGGATCTCGGCATCGGCATCCGGCGTGCGGCCCTTGAGCAGTTGCGAGCCCGCCTCGGTGGGCGTGCCGGCGCTGTCGACATTGTCCTTCCAGCTGATCGCCACACCGTCGAGCAGGCTGCGGCGCAGACCGGATTTGACGCGGTCATGGGCGGCGACGGCCTCTTTGCGGGCGCGTTCGGGCGTCATGCGGGCATAGATGCGGCTGCCATAGGGATGTTTGGCGGCAGCATCGAGATAGGCCTCGGCCTGATCGATCGGGCTGATCAGCCCTGCCATAATGGCGCGCCCTTGTTCGGCAAGCGGTGCCCGCAACCAATCCATGTCTGTCTCCGTCGGAATTTGCGCCCTCAGGCTAACTTGGGGCGGGGTGCGCTTCAATGGCGCATGGCGGGGCGCAGGGCGGAAATCGCGGGCTTGGCGGGAGGCGTCCTGTCCTTCGGTCCGCGCGCCAAGGCGCATGGACAATCGCCGCGTCAAAGCGATACTGCGCGGCATGGAACATGAATTCGATGTCGTGATTGCAGGCGGAGGCCTGAACGGTCCCGCCCTTGCCCTTGCGCTGGCGGATGCCGGTCTGGGCGTGGCCGTGGTCGATGCGCGCCCTGCCGATCTGCGCGCAAGCGATGCTTTCGACGGGCGGGCCTATGCGCTGGCTTTGGCCTCGCAGCGGCTGCTGGCCGCGCTTGGTCTTTGGGGCGGGCTTGCCGCGCAGGCGCAGCCGATCAATCAGGTCCGCGCGAGCCAAGGCCATGCCGGCGAGGGCGCGGGGCATTTCCACCTCCATTTCGACAGCGCTGAGATCGAGGAGGGGCGTCTGGGCTATATGCTCGAGGACCGCTTTCTCTATCGCGCGCTTCTGGGCGCGATGGCCCTGCCGCGCGCGGGGCGCATTCTGCATCGTGCGGGAACCGTCGTCGTTTCCCAGACGACCGATGCGCGCGGCGTGAGCGTCGGGCTGAACGACGGCACGGTATTGCGCGCGCGGCTGCTGGTCGGCGCGGATGGTCGCGGCTCGGGCGTGGCGACCCGTGCGGGGATCAAACGGCGCGGCCACAGCTACGGCCAGATTGCGCTGGTGGCGGCGCTCGATCACGAACTGCCCCATAACGGCATCGCCCAGCAGTTGTTCCTGCCGAGCGGTCCTTTGGCCATCCTGCCCTTGCCGGGCAACCGCTCCTCGATCGTCTGGTCCGAGACCGAGGACCACGCCCGCGCCATCCTCGCTTTGCCCGACGAGGCGTTTCTGGATGTGCTGCGGCCGCGTTTCGGCGATTTTCTGGGCGCGATTTCACTGGCGGGGCCGCGATTCTCCTATCCTCTGGGGATGACGCTGGCCGATCACTATGCGGCCGAGAGGGTCGCGCTGATCGGCGATGCGGCGCATGGCGTCCATCCGATTGCGGGGCAGGGCTCAACCTCGGACTGCGCGATGTGGCGTCTTTGGCCGAGGTGCTGGTTCTGGCCCATCGTCGCGGCGAGGATTTCGGCACGCTGGCGGTCCTGCGCCGATACGAGCAATGGCGGCGCGGCGATGCGACGCTGCTCGCTTACGGCATGGATACGGTGAATGCGGTCTTTTCCAACGACAATCCGCTGTTGCGGGCGGGGCGCGCGCTCGGCATGGGCCTCGTCGATGCGGTGCCGGCGCTGCGGCGCGGTTTCATGCGGCAGGCGGCGGGCTTGAGCCTTGATCCGATGCCGCGCCTGCTCACGGGGCGTTCACTGTGACGACAGCGGGGAACGCTCACCAACCCGCGAGAGTTACGCCTGTGCACATCCGGCGAACGTGATGTGCAAGCCTTTGCAAAAACGGTCATAATCGGCTCATGAAAAAGCTTCTGTCTCTCGCGCTTGCGCCCGTCCTCGCCCTTGGTCTTGCCCTTCCGGCGATGGCCGAGAAAATCCCGTTGAACGAGATTTCGCGTTATCTCAACAGCATCCAGACCGCTCAGGCCGATTTCACTCAGGTGAACGGCGACGGCACGATGTCGACGGGGACGCTTTTCATGCACCGCCCGAACCGCGTGCGCTTCGAATACAAGGGCGACCGCACGCTGGTGCTGGCCTCGGCCGGTCAGGTTGCGGTGTTCGACGGCAAATCGAACGGCGGTCCGCAGCAATATCCGCTCTCGAAAACCCCGCTGTCGATCATCCTCGCGCCGAATGTGAACCTGTCGACCGCGCGGATGGTGACGGGTTATACCGAAAGCAAGAATGCGACCGTCGTGACCGCGCAGGATCCCCAGCATCCCGAATACGGCAATATCCAGATGGTGTTCACCGCCAATCCGACGCAGCTGCGCCAATGGGTCGTGACCAATGATGCCGGCGTCAAGACCACCGTCATTCTGGGCGAGATGAAGATGGGTGTGGGCATCCCCCTCGCGATTCGCCATCCAGAGCGAGATGGAGCGTCGCGGCCGTTAAGCCGCGCGTGATCGCGTGCGAGGGTTTGGGCGCCGGCTTCGGGCAAAAGCCTTGGGTCACGTGAAACAATAGGTCCGAATGGAACAAGGCCCCGCTGTTCGGCGGGGCCTTCGCATTGGTTCCGGTATGCTGCCTAGCGGCAGGAGGCCAGCTGCGCGCGATAGGTCTCGCCGCGCTGTGCGACATTGGCCGAGACATTCATCAGCCACGGCTTGCTGCGGTGCGAGCCGCGCGCAAAGCCCGAGCGGCCTTCGTGATAGGCCAGATATTGCGATTGCGTATCCCATTTCGAGATGCCGAGCCGCTTGGAGGTCCCGTCCATGTACCAACCCATGAAATCGGTCGCATCCTTGATATTGTCGCGGCGCGCGCGGCGGTTGCCGGTCTCTTTCTGGTATTCTTCCCAGGTCCCGTCGAGCGCCTGGCTATAGCCGTAGGCCGAGCTTTGGCGGCCGACCGGAATGATGCCCAGAACATATTGGTGCGGCGTGCGCGCATCGCCGATGAATTTCGATTCCTGATGGATCGAGGCCATCTGGACATGGATCGGAACACCCCAGCGGCGCTGGGTCGTCTGCATGGCCTTGAAATAGGCGGGACGCTCGGCCTTGATGGCGCAAGCATTGTCCAGATTGCGGGGAGCCTTGTAGTTTCCGCCGCCGCCACAGGATGCGACCAGCCCGACAATGGCCAGTTTGAGATACCTGTTCATTCTGCCCTCATGGTCTTTTTGCATGGACCATAATGAAAAACCGCGCTTTCGCCAATCATAAACCCGAGATCGGGCCTAGGATCGGACCATTGCCGCCGATTTGATGATCGCATGGCAGCTGCGGCCGGCGGAAAGCCCCAGCGTCGCCACCGAGCGGGGCGTGATCTGGGCAAGGATTTTCGCCGTGCCGAGGCGCAGCTCGACATAGCCGCCCTCGATCCGTTCGACCACGGCGGGCAGCACGTTGAGCGCGGAAATCCCCTGCGGCGCATCGAGCGAGAGGATCACCTCATGGGCAAGGATGCGCAGGCGGATTTCGGCGCCCAAAGCCTCGCCCTGATCGGGCAGAAGAAGGGGTCCGGCGGGGGTGGAAACGCGGCACATGCCGTCCGCCTCGCGGCTTTCGATGCGGCCCTGAAGCAATGCTCCGGCCTCGCGTGCGCCGAAGGCCGGACCAAGCCGCGCATCCGAAATCGCCTCGGCCAAGGGACCGGCATAGGTGACGCGGCCCGCATCCAGCATGACGAGGGTGGTGGCGAGACGCAGCACCTCGGCGGTCGAATGGCTGACATAGAGGATCGGCAGGTTCACCTCGTCGCGCAGCCGTTCGAGCCAGGGCATGATCTCGGATTTGCGCGCCTCGTCCAGCGCGGCCAAAGGCTCGTCCATGACCAGCAGCGCGGGGTCCGACAGCAGCGCGCGGCCGATGGCGGTGCGCTGCTTCTCCCCGCCCGAGAGGTGGCGCGGGTAGCGTTTGAGCAGCGGGCCGAGCGCGAGCATCTCGACGATCCGGTCGAAATCGCGGGCCGCGCCGCGCCGCCAGCGCCAGCTGTAGCGCAGGTTCGCGGCAACGCTGAGATGCGGGAAAAGCCGCGCATCCTGAAACACATAGCCGATGCGGCGCTTTTGCGTCGGCAGGTCGATGCCTTTCGCGCTGTCGTATAGCGGTTGCCCGTCCAGCGCGATATGCCCGCGATCGGGCCGCAACAACCCTGCCACCGCATTCACGGTCGAGGTCTTGCCGCAGCCCGAAGGCCCGAAAACCGCCGTGACGCCGGACGGGGCCTCGAAGGCGACATCGAGCTCCATGGCGGGAAAGCGTTTGTGGATCGAGAGCGACAAAACCATGAAAGCGGCCCTAATCGCGGATCTTGGCGCGGCGGGCGAGCGCCTCGGAAAGGATCACCGCCGCCATCGCGATCGCGACCGAGATGATGACCAGCCGCATGGCGCGGGCTTCGCCGCCCGGGGCCTGCAAAAGCGCATAGATCGCCGAAGGGATGGTCTGGGTCTGGCCGGGGATGTTCGAGACAAAGGTGATCGTCGCGCCGAACTCTCCCATCGCCTTGGCGAAACCGAGCGCGAGCCCCGCCAGAAGCGCGGGCCAGATGAGCGGCAGGGTGACGGTCAGGAAAACCGCGTAGCGCGGCGCGCCAAGCGTGGCCGCCGCCTGTTCAAGCCGCGGATCGACCGCCTCGAAACCCAGCCGGATCGCGCGCACCATCAGCGGGAACGCCATGACGGCCGCCGCAATCGCCGCGCCGGTCCAGCGGAAGGCAAAGACAATGCCGAACTCCTTGAGCACCGAGCCGATCGTGCCCTGCGTGCCGAAGGTCAGAAGCAGAAGATAGCCGGTCACCACCGGCGGCAGGATCAGCGGCAAATGGACGATGCCGCTGACGATGGAATGGCCCGCAAAGCGCTTGCGGGCCAAAAGCCAGGCCACTGCCACCGCGACCGGCAGGCTGCAGATCATCGCCACGACGGAGACCCGCAGCGACAAGAGAACCGCCTGCCATTCCTCGGGGCTCAGCCAGTCCATCGATCAGGGCAGAACCGTGAAACCCTGTCCCTCGAGGACCGATTTCGCAGGCTCTTGTTGCAGGCTCTCGAAGAAGGCGCCGACCTGGGTCGAGGTCGAACCGGCGACGAGTGCTGCGGGATAGATGATCGGATCATGGCTGTCGGCGGGGAAGGTCGCGGCAACGCTGACGCCTTTTTCGGCGACCGCATCGCTGCCGTAGACGATGCCGAAGGGCGCCTCGCCGGTCGCAACCAGAGTCAGCGCGGCGCGGACGTTATCGGCCTGCGCGACATGGCTTTCGACCCTGTCCCAAAGACCGAGCTTTTCCAGCGCCTGCTTGCCGTATTGGCCGGCCGGAACCGATTCCAGCAGGCCCATCGCCAGCTTTCCGTCGCCGAGCGCCTCGGGCAGCGTCGCGAGATCCAGCGTCTTGCCCTCGCCGTGGCCGACGAGAACCAGCGTATTGCCGAGCAGATCCTTGCGCGAGGAGGCGTCGATATGGCCCGATTTCTCGACCTCGTCCATCCAGTTGACCGCCGCCGAGATGAAGAGATCGGCCGGCGCGCCCTGCTGGATCTGCTTGGCCAGCTGGCCGCTGCCCGCATAGGAGATCGTCACCTTGTCGCCCGTGGTCTTCTCCCACTCGCCCGCAACCTCGTCGAGCGCGGTCTTCAGGCTGGCGGCGGCGAAGATGGTGAAATCTTCGGCGAAAGCGGGGCTCGCAATCGGGGTCGCGATCATTGCCGAAAGGGCAAGGGCGATAAAGGAAGAACGCATGGGGGTCTCCGCTCGTTGTGTCTGACCGGACATAACCAGACAGGTATCGGACGGGCAAGCGTTATTTCCCGCCGGACCGGACGCTTGGGCCTATCCTTTCGGCGGTTCGGGTTCCACGGTTGCGCGCAAGGCGCCGCAGAGCGCATCGAGATGGTCGGCACCTGCCTCGCGCAAAAGCGCCTCGAGCGCGCGGTAATGCGCCAGCACCTCGCGGCCCTTGTCGGTCAACGCGGCCCCGCCGCCGCCCGAGCCGCCGCGCGCGCTATCGACCAGAGGCTCGGCGAAGGTCGTGTTCATCTCCTCGACCAAGGCCCAGGCGCGGCGATAGCTCATGCGCATGCGCCGCCCCGCTGCCGAGATCGAGCCGTCGTCGCAGATCGCCTGCAGCAGATCGGCCTTGCCGCGACCAAAGGTCAGCCCCTGATCGAAATGGAGCCTCAGACTGAGGCGGGGGTTGGCAAGCGGATCGCCGGACGTGCTGAGTCGGATGTCTTGGGTCATGGCGCCAGCTTTGGCGGGATTTGCCACAGGCGCAACCCGCGATTGTAGCCCCATTGCGGCAAGTGGCACGCCGAGGTGACGGGCCTTGCGGAAATGCTTCCTGCCGCAGCGCAGCAAGTTAAGCTCGCAGCGATTTCCAGGGAGAGAACCAATGTCCGACAATGAAATCGTCATCCTGTCCGGCGCGCGCACCGCGATCGGCGGCTTTGGCGGCAGTCTCGCGGCTTTCGCGCCGATCGATCTGGCCACGACCGTGACCCGCGTCGCGCTTGAACGTGCGGGCGTCGCACCCGAGCAGATCGGCAATGTCGTCTTCGGCCATGTCCTCAATACCGAGCCGCGCGACATGTATCTCGGCCGCGTCGCCATGCTCGATGCGGGATTCCGGACAAAGTGCCGGCGATGAACGTGAACCGCCTTTGCGGCTCGGGCGCGCAGGCCATCGTCTCGGCCGCGCAGGCTCTGGCATTGGGCGATGCCGATTTCGCCGTCGCGGGTGGTGCGGAATCAATGAGCCGTGCCCCCTATGCGGTGCCTGCCGCGCGTTTCGGCGCGAAAATGGGCGATATCAAGATGATCGACATGATGGTCGGTGCGCTGACCGATCCGATGGGCAATGGCTATATGGGCGTGACCGCCGAGAATGTCTCGGACGAGTTCAACATCTCGCGCGCCGAACAGGATGCTTTCGCGCTGGAAAGCCAGACCCGCGCCGCCAAAGCGATCGCCGAGGGCCGCTTCAAGGAGCAGATCGTTCCGGTCGAGATCAAGACCCGCAAGGGCACGGTCATGTTCGACACCGACGAGCATCCCAAGGCGACCGATCTCGACAAGCTGGCCGGTCTCAAGCCTGCCTTCAAGAAAGACGGCACGGTGACCGCGGGCAATGCCTCGGGCCTCAATGACGGCGCGGGCGCGATCGTTCTGGCGCGGGCGGATGCGGCGAAAGCGGCAGGACTCACCCCGAAGTTCCGCCTGCTCGGCTATGCGGTCGCGGGCGTGCGCCCCGAGGTCATGGGCATCGGCCCGATTCCGCAGTCGAGCAATTGCTCGAGAAAACCGGCCTCAAAGCCTCGGATTTCGACGTGATCGAATCGAACGAGGCTTTCGCTGCGCAGGCTTTGGCGGTGAACAAGGGCCTCGGCCTTGATCCTGCCAAGGTCAACCCGAACGGCGGCGCGATCGCGCTTGGCCACCCGATCGGCGCGACCGGCGCGATCATCACCATCAAGGCGATGTACGAACTCGAGCGGATCTCGGGCGACAAGGCGCTGGTGACGATGTGCATCGGCGGCGGTCAGGGCATCGCTCTGGCGATCCAGCGCATCTGAGGCCACAGGTCAACCGGACGACAAAGGGCGGGGATTTCCCCGCCCTTTTCATGTCTTCGCGCTATTCGCCGCGCGGGAACCTTTTGGATTCCTCGAGGATATTGAGGTCCATATGGTTGCGCATATAGCGCTCCGAGGCATTCATCACCGGCTGGAAATCCCAGGATTGGTAATTGCCTTTGCGCAGCGCCTCGTAGGCGATCCAGCGTCGCGCCTGACTGTCGCGGACCTCGCGGTCATAGGCGGCCAGATCCCAACGCTCCGCCGCAAGGGCGCGCATCTTTTCGAGCTGCCCCGCCGCTGCAGGATCGGCGGCCAGATTGTGCCGCTCCTGCGGATCGTCGGCCAGATTGAACAGCATTTCGGGATCGGCGGGGCAGGCAATATATTTCCACGCCCCGTCGACCAGCCCGACCAGAGGCGTGATCGACCCCTCGGCGGCATATTCCATCGCGACCGGACCGCGATCCGCCGCTCCTTGGGCCAGTGATTTCCCGTCTGTCCAAGGGGTGATCTCCGTCACGGAAATACCCGCAAGCTCCGTCACCGTCGGCAAGACGTCGATGGTCGAGACCGGCTCCTCCACCAGACCCGGCGCCATCGAGGGAGCCGCGATCATCAGGGGCACCCGTGCCGATTGTTCGAAGAAGTTCATCTTGAACCACAACCCGCGCTCGCCCAGCATTTCGCCGTGATCGGACAGGAAGACGATGATCGCCTCCTGCCGCGTCCGCTCGAGCACGTCGAGGATCTCGCCGATCTTGTCGTCGACATAAGAGATATTGGCGAAATAGGCCTGACGCGAGCGGCGGATATCCTCGTCCGTCGCCTCGAGCGCGGTATAGTCGCAAGCATCCATCAGGCGCTGCGCATGGGGGTCCTGATCGGCATAGGCGATCGGGGCAGGCGGATCGAGCTCGGGGATGCCCTCGTACAGATCCCAGTATTTGCGCCGCGCCACGAAAGGATCGTGGGGATGGGTGAAGCTGACGGTCAGGCACCACGGCCGCTCGTCCGCACCGCGCGACAGGTCGTAGAGCTTGCGGCAGGCGTTATAGGCGACCTCGTCGTCATATTCGTATTGGTTGGTGATCTCGGCCACGCCCGCGCCGGTGACCGAGCCGAGGTTGTGATACCACCAATCGATGCGCTCGCCCGGTTTGCGGTAATCGGGGTCCAGCCGAAATCGGCGGGATAGATGTCGGTGGTCAGGCGCTCTTCAAAGCCGTGCAGCTGGTCGGGGCCGACGAAATGCATCTTGCCCGAAAGCGCCGTCTGATAGCCCGCGCGACGCAAATGATGCGCATAGGTCGGAATGTCGGAGGCGAATTCGGCGGCATTGTCGTAAACACGGGTGCGGCGCGGCAATTGCCCCGCCATGAAGGCCGCTCGGCCCGGCGCACAAAGCGGGCTGGCGGTATAGGCATTCTGGTAGCGCGTCGAGCGCTCCGCCAGACGGCGCAGGTTCGGCACTTTCAGAAAATCGGCCGGGCCGTCGGGGAAAAGCACCCCCGACAGCTGGTCGACCATGAGGATCAGGATATTGGGACGCTCGGACACGACCATTTTCCGCTTACTGGACCGAAGCCATGACGGCCTCGAGGCCGGGCTGGCCGTCAAGCGTGGTCACGCCGTCGAGCCATTTCGCGGCAACCTCGGGATGGGCCGCGATCCAGCCCGATGCGGCCTTCGCCGGCTCCATCCCGTCGTCGAGGATATTGCCCATCAGGACGTTCTCCATATCGACGTCGAAAGTCAGCTGGGTGAAAAGCTTGGCAAGGTTCGGGCATTCGGCGACCCATGCCTTGCGTGCGATGGTATGGACCGAAGCACCGCCGAAATCGGGGCCGAATTCCGCATCGCCGCCCGCGAGATAGGTCACATCCAGCGCGACGTTCATCGGATGGGGCGCCCAGGCGAGGAAGACCGAAGGGGTCGAGGCCGCCTCGTTGCGCTGGACCTGTGCCAGCATGCCTTGCTCGCTCGATTCCACCAGTTCCCAATCGCCAAGGCCGAATTTGTCCTCGGCGATCATCTTGGCGATCGACTGGTTGGCGGGCGCGCCCGGCTCGATCCCGTAGATTTTCCCGCCGAAGGCATCGCGATGCGCGTCGAGATCCTTGAAGTCGGCGATGCCGAGATCCTTGGCGGCAGCCGTCACCGCAAGGGTGAATTTCGCGCCTTCGAGGTTCTGGACCAGCTCTTCGGTCTGGCCCGAAGCGTCGAGATCGTCGCGGAAGGATTTCTGCGCCGGCATCCAGTTGCCGAGGAACACATCGGTTTCGCCGGTCTTGAGCGCCTCGTAGCCGATCGGCACCGAAAGCGTGCGGATATCGGGCTTGTAGCCCAGACCCTTGAGCAGAGCCGTCGCCACGCCGTTGGTCGCGGTAATATCGGTCCAGCCGGGATCGGAGGAGCGCACGGTGGCGCAGCTTGCCGGATCATTGGCAAAGGCGGGGGCCGCCGCGCAAAAGGCGGCAAGCAGGGCGACAGAGAGGGAGCGGTTCTCGACATGAGGTCCTCGCATCATTGGGGCCTTGGCCGCGCGACAAAGCGCATCAGGCTTTCGGCTGATGGCGTATCAAGACCCTTTGGGCCCGCAATTTTCAAGCCCTGATCGCTGGGGCGGCGACGCGGGGCGGCTGGCCGACGTTGTAATTGTCGATCATTTTCAAGGTGATGTCCCGTCCGACGCAGGAGGCGACAAGCGGCTCGAGCCTGCATGACGGCTCGTTTCGCGACAGTCGGGCGGATCAAGGAGCCCAATTGCTGCGCGACGACACGTTTACCGCTGCGGCCTGATTTCGGCGGCAGGCCATGCGTCGAAGCCTTCGGGCCATGATGGCGGGGCTGAAAATGCGGCTTGCCGAAACCCTGCCACGCCGAAAGGCCGCGCCTTGCCGAACGGCTTTGCCAAAGCCAAACCGGACGGACTTGCAAAATAGAACGGGTCGTCCTTTCGAACGACCCGCGAGATCTAAGGAAATGGTCCGGTTAGGGCTTGGAAAGCCTCCGCTCCCAGACAAGGATTGACAACCTAAGGGTTTGCCCTCAGGCCACGGCCTCCTTACCTGTCCCGACACCTCTCTCCACTATCACTCTCGACACTGGACCACCTCCTTTCAAAATGTTGCCGTTATAAGGAAGCGTGCCACAATAAATTGTTCTGTCAATTAGATTTCTGCGCGGCGGTCGATCAAATTGCCTACAATGATACGGAACGGGATCAGTGCGAAAATCGCCATTGCCATTTTCACCGACCAATCGGCGACCGCCAAGGACACCCAAAGCGGCAGGTTCGGGCCCTGACCCAGAAGCGGCACCAGCTCGTTGGCCCAGCTGATGTCGTCATGGGGAAAGACGCCGCTCAGGCCGGTCCAAAAGGCGATGCCGAAGAAGATCACCGTATCGAGGATGGAACCCGCGACCGTCGCGGCCAGAGGCGGCAGCCACCAGTTGCGTTGGCGCAGGCGGTTGAAGATCGCGATATCAAGCAGTTGCGCCGACAGGAAAGCCGCGCCCGAAGCGATGGCGATGCGAAGCGTTGTCTTGTCCAGACCGGCCGCCACGACCGAGCAGAGAACGCCGGTGAGAAAGCCCGCGAAGACCACTTTGCGCGCGGCTTGCGGCCCGTAGATGCGGTTCATGATATCGGTGACAAGGAAGGCTACCGGATAGGTCAGTGCCCCCAGGTCAGCCAGTCGCCCAGAAGGTGCTGGACAAGGATGTTCGAGGCCACAACAACGATGGCCATGGCAAGAATGCCGGGAAGAATGCGGGACATGTCAGGTTCCGTTTTGACAAGGTAGCGGAGAACTCGGCCCGCCGATGCAGGCAAACGGGCGCATAAGCCTTCGGCCCGAGCGAGTCAATCCTGACGTGGCGCGGGCGAGGCGGGACCGGTCCGCCGCGCCTGCCTGCCTCAGAGCGCGGTCGCGTCGCGGATGTCGAGCGAGAACTGCCCCGACATGCCCTCGACTGCGGTATTGGTCAAAGCGAGGACGCTGCGTTTGCGCTCGGGATCGATGAACCAGCTATGGCCATAGATCCCGCCCCATGCCAGGCTGCCTTTCGACAGGCCCGCGCCCGATTGCTCGGGGTCGAGGTGGACCGCCCCGCCCAGGCGTGGCCGTAGCCCGGACCACGCAGCGGATGGCCCTCGGCGCCGAAATGCGCGCGATCGGTCGCGGCTGCGGCGCGCAGCTCGGGGCCGAGGAAGGGGCCTGTGCGCAGGGTCTCGAGCAGGGTTATCGCGGCTTCTGCCGTGCCCGCCATCCCGCCGCCGCCCGAAGGGAAGGCCGCGAGATCGGTGATGCGTTCGGGGTCGAAGGCAAAAGCCTGACCCTCGGGCAAAAGCCCCTGAACGCGGGTCACGCCCTCCATCAGGCGCGGCTCGGGCAGGGCATCGGCATAGGCGGCGGCAAGGTTGTGTTTGCTCGGCAGCGAAAAGGCCGCATCGAGCGCCAGCGGGCCGGTCACGAGATCGGCCATCGCGAAGGGCAAAGCGCTGTCGGTCACGGCCTCGATCACCGCGCCCAGAACATCGGTGCCCATCGAATAACGCCAATCCTTGCCCGGCGTGATGTCGATCGGCACGCTGGCGATGCGGCGGAGGTTCTCGGCCAGGGAAATCTCGCGCTCCGAGATGCCGTCCGAGACGCCGGCAGCCGCATAGCTGCCGTCCGCCCTCTGGTTGAAGCCGTAATCCAGCCCCGCCATATGCGCCATGAGATCGCCGACCGTGATCGCGGCCGGACTGCCGTCAACGAGGTTCGGGGTGAATTCGGGCAGCCATTCCGCAACCGGATCATCGGGCGAGAGGCGTCCTTGCGCGATCAGGCGCAAGGCGGCGACGGTGGTGAAGGCTTTGGTGACCGAGGCATAGCGGAACCATGTCGCGGGCTGCATCGCGGCACCGGCTTCGCGATCGGCGAAACCGGCGGCACGGTGATAGGTGATCACGCCGTCCTCGGCCATGATGACGACGGTGCCGACGATGCGCTTTTCGGCCAAAGCACGGTCGATGGCGGCATCGAGCGCGGTGGTCACCGGACGGGGCGGCGCGGGCGCGGCGCGCTTGCCTTTGGCGGAGCTTTTGGCGGCTTTGCTCATGACGGTCATCCTTTTCTGCCCTTTTGTTCGCATGGAACGGCCTTGAGGCGGGCATGTAAAGCCGACTGTCCGGTTGAGGGGCGTTTTCGGCGGGATCGGGCCGCTTGCGTGCGCGCTTCAGTCCTGAACGCGGTATTCGACCAGTTCGGTGCGCTGGAAGAGGTTGAAATTGTCGTCCGAGATCATCGTCAGCCGGATGCCGAAATCGTCGCGCCAGACCGAGATCCCCTCGAGATTGTCGTATTGCAGCGGGCGGCTTTGCAGCAGGATCTGTTCGTTCACCAAGCCTTCGGGCGTCAGATCGAAACGGCGCACCCGCGACAGAAAGCCCAAGAGCCCCTTGAAGTCGCGCTCGAGCAGGTAGAACCGCCCGTCCGGCCCCATATCCGATCCGACCGGCAGCCAGTTTCCGCTGCGCGGCACGGCGAAGGGCTGGTCCCAAGTGCCGTCGCGGTAGCGCCAGACCGGAAAGGGCCGCTCGAGCGCGCCCGAGCGCTCGGGCATGGTCAAAAGCGTGCCGTCCTGCAGGATCGCCAGCGATTCCAGCGCGGAATTCTTCTGCATCTTGCGAAATTCCGGCGGGCCCTTGAGCACTTTTGCCGGACTGTCGGGCGTGTCGTAGCGCACGACGCGCACAAGGCCTTCGAAACTGACATAGATCTTGCCGTCCGCCCCGACCGCGAGCCCTTCGGAATCGCCCAGCAGCCCGGGTTTGAGCGGCTTGCCGTCGCTGTCGCGCAGCCGCGCATTGCCAGCCGATTCCATCGCGCGGATCCGGCCCGAGGCGTCACGCTCGATCCGGCCCCAGCGGATGGTGGCGCGGTCCGAAAGCGCGGTAAAGCCCAGACCGTCCTCCGAAACCTCGATGCCCGAATAGCCGCCGAAATCATCGGCGGATCGCTCCAGACATAGGTCGCGATGTAATCGACCTTGGGTGCGGAGGCCTCTGCTGCGGTCTCCAGATCGTCGCCGGCGCGCGGATCGGCGGTCACGCCATGAGTCACCATTGCCGCCAGCACGAAGGCGGCGGCAACGGACGTCAGTACGGGACTGGGCAGAAGGCGTTTTACCGAGCGGTGGCTACGGTCTGGCATTGCGCGGGCATCTCGCTCAGGCGGAAACTACGGGGATGGCGATAGTTGGGATCAGGCGGCGTCGGTTTCACGCGGCTCGGATTGACGCGGTTCTCGATCCATTCCGCGGCCTCGGCGCAGCCGTCGCCTGCGGGCGGCGCGTCCTGCTGCTGGCAGACCGAACCGGCCGGACAGGCGAGGCGGACGTGGAAGTGGTAGTCGTGATTGTTGATCGGGCGGACCTTGCGCAGCCAGTTGCGGTTGCCGGTCTCCATATTGCACATCGCGACCTTGACCACCGGATCGACAAAGACCCGCTCGACGCGGCGGTCGCTGGCGGCGGCGCGGATGATCGACATATGGCCGGGGTTCCAGTAATTCGTCAGCTGCGTTCCGGCCTTGTTGACCACCGAAACCGACGAGAGGTTCTCGCGCTGTTGGCGCGAAAGCGTCAGGCTCGAGGGCGGCAGCATCCAGATATCGGCATCAAGCCCCATCTGGTGGCTGGCATGGCCCGTGACCATCGGCCCGCCGCGCGATTGCGAGATGTCGCCGATATAGAGCCCGCGCCAACCGGCCTTTTGCGCCGCGCCCGAAAGCCCGACGAGGAAATCGATCATCTGGGGATGGCCCCAGTTGCGGTTGCGCGAAAGGCGCATCGCCTGCCAGCTCGGGCCGGTTTCGGGCAGTTGCACCGCGCCCGAAACGCAGCCCTTGGAGTAAAATCCGATAGCGGCGGGGGCGCCTCCGGTCGGGCCGGGGCCGCGCCGAAGACGTCTTTGGCCAGCGGATCGGCCTGTGCGGGGGCCAGCGAAAGCGGCAGCGCCAGCGCGGCGATCGCGCAGGCTGCGGACAGGAAACGGCGGATCACTGCTCGTGTTCTCCTTGTGGTTTGACCCAGATTAGCAGGATCAGCGCCAGAAGGAACATCATGATCAAGGGGAAATCCCCAAGCGCTGATCCCCGCTGATCTGCGTCATCACCGCGATGGCAAGCGGTGCGAGGAATGCGGTGGCTTTGCCGGAAAGTGCATAAAGGCCAAAGGCTTCCGTCGCGCGCTCGGGTGTGGTGTGCAGCACCATCATGGTGCGGCTTGCCGATTGCAAAGCCCCGCCCGCGCCGCCGATCGCCACGCCGCAGGCGAAAAGACCATATCCGGCAGGCGCGATCCGCGGCCAGAGCGATGCCGAAAAAGCTGGTCCGGCTCATGCCGATCACGATCGCGCAGACCCCGATCAGCACCAACGTGGCTCCCCAGATCACCGGACGCGGCCCCCAGGCGCGGTCGGCGTGACCGCCGATCCAGGTGATCAGCGCTGCCGAGAGTGCCGAAACGACGCCGAAGACCCCGCCAGAAAGACCGGCCAGCCCAGCACCGCTGCCGCATAGACCCCGCCGAACGAATAAAGCGCGTTCAGCGCATCGCGCGCGAACATCGACGACAACAGCCACGAGGCCAGTGAGCGGCGATGCCGCAGCCCCGCGATCAGCGTCCCGAGCCCTTTCAGCGCCGTTTTGACGCTTTGCGCGGGAGGGCCATAACGCGGCTCTTTCACCCAGAGCAGGAAGGGGATCATGAACACCGCATACCAGATCGCGACGAAAGGCCCCGCGGCGCGGGTACCTTGGCGGCTCTCGGGATCAAGGCCGAAGATCGGGCTGATGCCCAGCAGGGTGCGGCCGGTTTCGGTATTCTCGGCCAGCAGGAGCAGCATGAACGCCAAAGCGACGACGCCTCCGAGATAGCCGAAAGCATAGCCCGTACCCGAGATCCGGCCGATTTCTTCGCGTGCGGCAAGGCCGGGCAGCAGCGCATTGGTGAAGATCGTGGTGAATTCCATGCCCAAAGGCCGAGGCCGAAACAGGCGATCGCGAAGACGAGATTGCTGCCGTCGGGCATAAGGAACCACAGCCCTGCCGCGCCCAGCATGTAGAACAGCGAAAAGATCCAGACCCAGACCAGTCTTTGCCCGCGCCCGTCGGCAATCGCGCCGAGGATCGGGGCAAGGCCCGCGATGATGATCCCCGTGATGGCGAGACCGTAGCCCCAAAGCGCTTGCGCGCTTGCGCCGGCCTCGGCCCCGCTTTGGCCAAGCGCCATGTAATGCGCGCGCGCCGCCTGCGTGTAATAGATCGGGAAGATGAAGGTCAGCAGCAAGGTGGCATAGGGCTGGCTGGCCCAATCGAAAAACCACCAGCCCCAGAGGCGTTTTTTATCGAGCAAAATGGTCTCCGTGGTCCCTGTCCGCCTCCGCGCGCCGGTTGCCGTCGCGAAATGCGCGCGCATTCGGGTCGCGAAACACGCGCCTGTTCGGGTCGCGCAAATCGCGGGCAGTAGGCCAGAATTCGGTCACCGAGGCAAATCGACTTTTGTGTCGCTGGCGGCAAGGGGCGGCAATTCGGGCGGCCAGGGTTTGAGCGCGTCGGCCTCGATCCAGGCATTGACCCATTCGGGCAGTTCGGGACTGTGTTCGCTGACGCCTGCGGCCTGCATCATCCGTGCGGGCGTCACGATGCCTTCGCTCGAGGTAATGGCGGCGCGCAACAACATGTGGTTGGCGCATTCGCCTTTGGACCACATCATCTGCTCCATATAGACGAAGCGGTTGTCCCAGCCCAGAACGTGGCTGACCATGGTGAAGCGCTGGAACGGCTTGATGCGGCGGCGGTAGCGCACCGAATTGCCGGCCACCGCAATGCCCCAGTTGTTGGCGCGCAGGGTCGAGATCATGCCGGTACGCACCGCCAGCGGCAGTCGCCCGAGATCGTAAAGCGTGAGCGTGCGGCCGTTGTTCAGCTCGATCCAGGGATCGATGTCCCAAGGCCAGCAGCGATGCACCGAGACATGGCTGCCGGTCGGGGGCAGGGGCGACATGCTGCGCGATTTCCACAGATCCTTGGCATAGCGCACGAGGGGATACATCGGCCTGCTCCTTGTTGTCTCGTGCCACGGGCTAACGGCGGCGGCAGCCAGCGTCAACGGGAGACCCGACGGCAAGCGCGCCCGTCATGCCGAGGATGCAGGCGGGAGGAAAGCGCGACCCGAAGACACATCCGTCACGCGTGCCTTGCGTGGCGGCCCGTCGTGGCTTACCTGTCGCCTAGTCTTTCCCGAAAGGTTGCCATGACGACGCTGTTCCAAGCCCTGATGCTGATCCTCGACGTGATCTGGTTCATCATGATCGCGCATATCATCATGTCCTGGCTGATCAATTTTCAGGTGCTGAACCTGCGCCAGCCGATGGTCTGGCAGATCTGGAACGGTCTGTCGCGCCTGCTCGAGCCGATCTATGCGCCGGTGCGCCGCATTCTGCCCAATACCGGCGGGCTCGATCTCGCGCCGTTGGTCGTCTTCATCGCCATCATCATTCTCCAGCGGCTGCTGATCAATAACGCCGGCTGGTTCTACAGCTTCTGAGATGACGGCCGCGCCCCTTCTGCGGCAGGTCTTCGGCTTTGACGGTTTCCGCCCCGGTCAGCAGGAAATCGTCGACGCTGTTGCGGCTGGTCGCGACGTTCTGGCGATCATGCCGACGGGTGGCGGAAAATCACTGTGTTATCAATTGCCTGCGCTGATGCGCGAGGGTGTGACCGTGGTGATCTCGCCGCTGATCGCGCTGATCCGCGATCAGGTCAGGGCCCTGCGCGAGGCGGGCGTTGCGGCGGGCGCGCTGACCTCGGGCAATACAGAGGAAGAAACCGCGGCCGTCTATGACGCCCTGCGTGCGGGCGAGCTGAAGCTTTTGTACATGGCCCCCGAGCGTCTGGCATCGGGCGGAACGATCGCCATGCTGCGCCGTGCCAATGTCACCGCGATCGCCGTCGACGAGGCGCATTGCGTCAGCCAATGGGGCCATGACTTCCGCCCCGATTACCTGCGTATCGGCGAGTTGCGGGCGACGCTCGACGTGCCTTTGGCCGCCTTCACCGCGACAGCGGATGCCGAAACCCGCGAGGAAATCAACCGCAGGCTCTTTGCGGATGCGGCGCCTTTGGCCTTTCTGCGCGGCTTCGACCGCCCGAACATCCATCTCGCCTTCGCGCCCAAGGACGGGCCGCGTCGCCAGATCCTCGATTTCGCGCGTGCCCGCGACGGCCAGTCGGGCATCGTCTATTGCGGCACGCGCGCCAAAACCGAGACTCTGGCCCATGCCCTGACCGAAGCGGGTCTGCCCGCCGTCGCCTATCACGGCGGCATGGAGGCCGAGGCGCGCCGCGATGTCGAGGGCCGCTTCCAGCGCGAGGA
Source organism: Paracoccus cavernae (assembly GCA_030410095.1). Classification (GTDB taxonomy): domain Bacteria; phylum Pseudomonadota; class Alphaproteobacteria; order Rhodobacterales; family Rhodobacteraceae; genus Paracoccus; species Paracoccus cavernae. The sequence continues at coordinate 2,281,896 of JAUFRC010000001.1, read as the reverse complement.
CGGGCTGATCGTGGTCGCGACCATCGCCTTCGGCATGGGGATCGACAAACCCGACATCCGCTGGGTGGCCCATGCCGACCTGCCGCGTTCGATCGAGGCCTATTATCAGGAAATCGGCCGCGCGGGTCGCGACGGCGGTCCTGCCGAGACGATGACGCTTTACGGTCCCGAGGACATCCGTCTGCGCCGCAGCCAGATCGACGAGGGGCTTGCCCCCAACGAACGCAAATCCGCCGATCACGCCCGCCTCAACGCGCTTTTGGGTCTGGCCGAGGCCGCGACCTGCCGCCGCCAGTATCTTCTGGCCTATTTCGGCGAGGAATCCGGCCCCTGCGGCCATTGCGATATCTGCGACAACCCGCCCGAAACCTTTGACGGCACCGAACCCGTGCGCAAGGCGCTGTCGGCGATCCTGCGCACCGGAGAGATGTTCGGCGCGGGCCATATCATCGATGTTCTGACCGGCAATGCGACCGACAAGGTGACCCAGCGCGGCCACGACAACCTGCCGACTTTCGGCTGCGGGCGCGATATCGGCAAAATTGCCTGGCAGGCGATCATCCGGCAGATGCTCGGCCGCGATCTGGTGCGCCCCGATCCCGAGCGCCACGGCGGCCTCGTGATCACCGAGACCGCCCATCCGGTGCTGCGCGGCGAAGTGCCGGTGATCCTGCGCCGCGATCTCATTGCGCGGGCGCGTGTGCAGCCCGTCGTGCGCGAGCAGGTCTCGGAGGAGGACGCGCCGCTCTTTGCCGCGCTCAAGGCCAAGCGCCGCGAGCTGGCCGAGGCGCAGCGCGTGCCGGCCTATGTGATTTTCCCCGACAAGACGTTGATCGAAATGGTCTCGATCCGGCCGATGACGCTGGACCAGATGGCGCGGGTCAGCGGGATCGGCGCGAAGAAGCTCGAAAGCTACGGCCGCCAGTTCCTCGAAGTGATCGCGGGCGAGGTCGCGCCAATGCATCCCGCGCGCCGCGCTTTGGCGGGGCGTGACGCGGGGGCTTGTTCGACCGGCTTTTGCGGCCCAGCAACGCTTGGGTCGCGGCGAAGAGGGCACGGAGAAGCCTTTGTCGGTGCCGACCTCGGCGCTCAAACGCATCGCCGAGGACCGCCCGCGCGATCTTGCGCGCTACCTCGATCCCGCGCGGCTCGACCGGTTCGGCGCGGCATTTCTGGCCGAAATCGACCGCCCCTCCGACTAGCACCGATCAGGCTGCAACGGGCCCGGATGGGTCTTTGGCGGGCGGCTTGACCCCGAAGACCGCGCAGTAAAGCGCGGGTACGAAGACCAGCGTGACCAGCGTTCCCGCAACGATACCGCCCATCATCGCAAAGGCCATCGGCCCCCAGAACACCTGCCGCGAAATCGGGATCAGCGCGAAAGAGGCCGCCGCCGCCGTCAGCAGGATCGGGCGCGCGCGGCTGTCCGAGGCGTGAAAGACCGCCTCCCAGCGCGTTTGTCCGGCAGCGAGAAGCACCTCGATTTCATGCACGAGGATGATCGAGTTGCGGATCAGAATGCCGATCAGCGCCAAGATCCCCAAGATCGCGACAAAACCCATCGGCACGCCGAAAGGCACCAGCGTCGCCACCACGCCGATCAGTCCGAGCGGAGCCGCCGCAAAGACGATGAGGCTGAGGCGGAAGCTCTGCATCTGGATCATCACGAGCGTCGCCATGACCAGAAGCATCACCGGAACCACGGCCGCGATCGGGGCTTGGCTATCGGCCGAGCTTTCGACCGAGCCGCCGACCGCGATCGAGACATCGGCGGGCAGACCGGCCTGATAGGCGGCGACGCGTCCGGCCAGCGCGGCGACCAGGGTCGCGGGCTGGTCGCTGCCTGCGACCCCCGCCATGACCGTGACCGTCGGCCGCCCGTCGCGCTGCATGATCAGCGGCTGCTCGGTCCCGTATTCCAGCGTGACCAGCGCCGCCAGCGGAATGGGCGAGCCGCTGGGCGTGGAAAGCTGGAGGTCGCGGATCGATTCCAGCGCGTGGCGATCGGTATCTTGCCCTCGCGCGGTGACATTGACGAGGAAGGTCCCGTCGCGGATCTGCGTGATCGTCACCCCGAAAATACGGCGGCAAGCGCGCTCGAAATATCCTCGTTGGTGATGCCGAGCTGGCGTGCCTTGTCCATGTTCACGACCAGCCGGATCATGCGCGCGGGCTCGTTCCAATCCATCGCGACGCTGTCGAGTTTGGGCTCCGCGGCCAGAATCGCGGCGAGGCCGCGCGCGGCATCGCGCGCCTCGGGCACCGATTTCGCCGAGACGCGATATTGCACCGGACGCCCGACCGGCGGACCGAGCTCGAGGGTTTTGACATAGATGTCGGTCCCGATCATCTCGGTCTCGGCAAAGCCGCGCAACTTGGCCTGAAGCCGGTCGCGGGCGGCAAGGTCGCTGGTCTGGATCAGGATCTGGCCCATATGCGGCCCCGGCGTCGGCAGATCCAGCGCCAGAACAAAGCGCGGCGCGCCGCGTCCGATATAGCTCGTCCAGAAAACCGCCTCGTCATTGGCGGCGATGAAGGCCTCGAGCCGGTCGATATCGGCGGTTGTCTTGCCGATCGAGGCATTGGCGCGCTCGGTCACATCGACCAGAAGCTCGGTGCGGTCGGAGCTGGGAAAAACTGCTGCTCGACAAAGCGCAGCCCCCAGACCGAGGTCGCGAACAATGCCATGGTCACGATGATCGTCGCCCATTTGAAGCGCATCGCATGCAGCAAAAGCCATTGGAACCCGCGCCGCAGCCGGCCGGGCGTTTCGCTGTGGCGCGCGATTTTCGTGGTCAGGAAGGTCACGCCCAGAAGCGGTGCAAACAGAACCGCCACCACCCAGCTGACCAAAAGCGAGACCGCGATGACGACGAAAAGCGAAAAGGTGAACTCGCCCGCCATCGAGGAGTTGAGTCCGATCGGAATGAAGCCCGCGACCGTCACCAACGTCCCCGAGAGCATCGGGAAAGCGATCGAGGACCAGGCGTAGCTGGCCGCGCGGCCAAGGCTGTCGCCCGCTTCAAGCCGGGCAATCATGGTCTCGATCGCGATCATGGCGTCGTCGACCAAGAGCCCCAGCGCGATGATCAGCGCCCCGAGCGAGATCCGCTGCAGCGTGATCCCGAGGTAATCCATGATGACGAAGGTGATCGCCAGCACGAGCGGAATGGTCAGCGTCACGACAAAGCCCGCGCGCAGGCCGAGGCTGACGAAGCTGACCAGAAGCACGATCGCCACCGCCTCGGCGAGGGCCTGCACGAAATGGCCGACCGCCTCTTTGACGACATGGGGCTGGTCGGCGAATTTGACCATGGTGATGCCGACCGGCAGATCGCGCGTGATCTTGTCCATCAGCGCGTCGACCTCTTGCCCGAAGGCCAGAATGTTGCCGCCCTGACGCATCCCGATCTGGAGCCCGATCGCCTCTTGTCCCTTGTAGCGGAAGACCTGCTCGGGCGGGTCCTGATAGCCGCGCCTTACACGCGCCACATCGGCGAGGTTGAAGAAGCGGTCTCCGACCCGCAGATTGACATCGGCAATGGCGGAGGCGTTGTAGAATTGCCCGCTGACCCGCACCAGCACCTGCTCGGCGCCGGTTTGGATGACGCCCGAGGGCGCGATGGCGTTCTGGGTGGCCAGCGACTGGATGACCTGGTTCTGGTTCAACCCGAGCGAGGCCAGCCGCGCGGTTGAAAACTCGAGATGGATTTCCTCTTTCTGGACCCCCAGAAGTACGGTTTTTCCGGCATCGGGCAGGGCCTGGACCTGCTTGCGGATATCCTCGACGCGGTCGTGCATCTCGCGTTTCGAAAAGCCGTCGGAAGTGAAGGCATAGATATTGCCGTAGACGTCGCCGAAATCGTCGTTGAAGGCGAAGCCTTGGAATTCGCGGGGAAATTCCGGACGGATGTCATTCATCATGAAGCGGAGGCGTTGCCATGTCTCGCCGACATCGTCGCCGCGCACGCTGTCTTCCAGCTCGACATAGACCACCGCGATCCCCGGCATGGTGACGGAGCGGGTGAATTTCAGCCGGTCGAGTTCCTCGAGCTTGGTCTCGACGCGTTTGGTGACCTGATTGAGCGTATCCTCGATCGTGGCGCCGGGCAGGGAGGCCGAGATCACCATGACCTTGATCGCGAAATTCGGATCCTCCTCGCGCCCGAGGCGCATATAGCTGAGCGTGCCGGCAATCATCGAAATGATCAGCAGGAACCAGACCAGAGAGCGGTGATGAAGCGCCCAATCGGAGAGATTGAAGCCGGAGGAGTCTTGGGGGTCATGGGGCGACACTTCTTCCGACAGGCTGGCCTTCGGCAAGCGAATGGATGCCGCGGGTGACGATTTCTTCGCCCGCCTCGAGCCCCGAGGTGACGATGACGGGCTGGTTGGTGACGGGCTCCGCGGGGAACGGTTCGGTGATCAAGGGGTCGGCGACGGTGGATTCCCCGGTTCGGATGGCACGCAGCGAGACGAAGGCCTCCGCGGCTTCTGGTCGCGACACCACCCAGACATGGGGGACCGCGTCGCGCATCACGATCGCCTGTTCGGGAACGGTGAGGACCGGCGCGCGCGTGACTGCCGGGCGGGCGCGGATCAACGTGCCGATGCGAAGATCGTCCGAATGCGCCAGCGTGAGCCGGATGCGGCGGGTGCGGGTTACGGGATCGGCCACCGGCTCGATCACGCGGATCTCGGCCGTGAGCGTTTCTGCCGTCATGCCGTCCACCCAGACCTCGTAGGCATCGCCGACCTTCGCGGTTGCGCTCGAGGCTCCGGGCAGATCGATCATCGCCTCGAGCTCGGAATCGGCCGAGATCTTGAGAACCGGCGCACCGGGGGCGACGATGGCGCCGGTGTCTTCGTAGACGTCGCTGATCACGCCTGCAAAGGCGCGTTGATTGTCGCGAAACTGCGGGCGTCGCGGGCGCGGACCAGCTCGGATCCGGCCTGTTCATAGGCGGCTTCGGCGGCGGTCAGCGCGGTTTCGGCCTGTTCGAGCACCGCGACCGAGGCGACATTGCGGCGCGCGAGCTCCCGCGTGCGGTCGGCGGTGGCGCGTGCGGTGCGAAGCTGCACCTCGGCCGCATCGAGCGCGGCGCGGGCGGCATCGACATTGCCCTGCAAATCCTCGGGGTTGAGCGCGGCGAGACTTTGCCCCGCGCTGACGACATCGCCGATATCGACGGGACGATCGACCAGACGGCCGAGGGTTTGAAAGCCGAGATCGACCTCGTAGCGCGCCGCAACCACACCGGGAACCGAACGCGCCTCGGGCGGCTGGTCACCGGTGATAATGCTGACGACGGGGTGGGGCGGCATGGCAACCTCGGGGCGGGATGCGCTTTGCCACGGCCAGTGGAATGCGAGAGCAGGCGTTGCAAAGACCAGCGCGACAAGCAGAAAGGCAGGTGCGGTGCGGCTTGGGCAGGGCGAGTTTTCATGGCGCGACCTCCTCTGGGGCGACCTTGAGGCCGGGATAGACGAGATGCGAGCCGGTGCCGATTACGCGATCGCCCACGTTGACGCCCGAGGCGACGATGACGGAATCGGTGGTGAAGCGCGCAATGGTGATCGGCACCAGCCGCGCGGTCATATCCTCGCCGATGAGCCAGACCGCCGGCCCCGCGCTATCCGAGGTCAAAGCGGTCCAGGGCAAAGCGATGCCGCGTCCGACGGGAAAATGGACCGTCCCGCTCACCGCAGCGCCCAGCAAGGCCACGTCGGCGGGTGCGTTCTTGATCGTGGCGCGCACCGTGACCGCGCCGGTATGGGGATCGACGAGGGCGAGATCTCGCGGATCGTGGCCTCCATCGCGGGCAGGCGGGTATCAAGGCCGCGCAGGGAGATCCTGAGCCCGATCGCATCCTTGAGATGGGGCAGATCGGGGGTCTGGAACACGGCCTCGATCCCTTCGGTGCGGGCAATCGCGATGACCGGCTGGGCCGCGCCGACAATTTGCCCGACTTCGCCCTTTCTGGATATGACGATGGCATCGGCCGGAGAGATCAGGGTCGTATCCGCCACGGCGCGCTCGGCCTGATCAAGCGCGGTGCGGGCTTGGGTCACCGCGCCTTCGGCGGCGGAAACCTGTTGGAGCGCGTTATCAAGGCTCGCGCGCGTGCCGACACCGGCTTCGAGCAGCCCCTCGGCCCGAGTCTGCGTCTGGCGCGCCTGATCGCGCTGGGCCGCAGCGGTGGCCAGCTTGGCGCGCGCCACCATCAGCGACTGCTCTTGCTGGGTGGGATCGGTGCGGGCAAGCTCTTGCCCCCGGGCGACCTTGTCGCCCTCTTTGACCGCGACCTCGATAATGCGGCCGCCCTGTTTGAAGCCGATATTGATCGTGTCGCGCGCTGCAATCGAGCCGGTCAGCGCCGTGTCGAAGGTCAGAACGGTTTCGGCAGCGGTGACGTATTCGACGGGCAAAGGCGTCTGGGCCAAGGCCGGTGCAGCCGCAAGGAAAGTAGAGAAAGCCAGGGGCAGCTTTTTTGACAAATGCATTCTGCCTTTCCTTGGCTGACGGCTTCGGGCCGGACGTTCGGACGGCCGATGCCGATTGTTCGCGCAGGGCCAGCGCGCGTTTCAGGGCGGACCGGAGGGTTTGCCCTCACGGCACGAGCGAGTGCGTCAACCACCCGTTCGACCTCCGCGAGATTATTGTAAAGTGGGGCAAAGGCAATGCGCAGGATATTGGGCGGACAAAGACCGACAATGATATTCTCTGCCGCCAGCGCTTGGGCGATCGCGGCGGCGGAGGGATGGTTGAGGCTCACATGCGCGCCCCGTCGGCCCGCCTCGCGCGGGGTGGCGATCATCAGCTCGGGGCAATGTCGGGCCACCCCTTCGATCAGCGCGCCGGTCAGCGCCCCTCCCGCGCGGAAAAGCGTCGCCGGTTCAACCTCCTCCCAGACCGCCATTGCCGTATCAAGCGCGACCAGCCCGAGGAGCGAGGTCGCCCCGATACGCAGCCGCTCGATCCCTTTGTCGCGGTCCTGATGCTCCGGCGGGCCACAAGAGCCGTGCCGACCCATGCCGCCCTGCAACGCCGGAGTGATCCGCTCGGCGAAACGCGGCGCGACCCAGATGAAGGCGGGAGCGCCCGGCCCGCCGTTGAGGTATTTATGCGTGCCGCCGACGGCGAAATCCGCGCAGGCCGAGGTCAGATCGATCGGGCTTGCCCCTACGGAATGAGACAGATCCCAGACCGTCAGGGCCCCCGCGTCATGCGCGAGTCGCGTCAGGCAGGGCAGGTCGCGCCTTTTGCCGGTGCGGCGGTCGACTTCGGCCATTAAAAGCACCGCGACATCTTCGCCCAGAGCATAGCAAATCTGCTCGGGCTCGACCACGCGCAGGCTGCAGCCGAGCGTTCGGGCGTGTGCCTGAAGCACATGGAGGTCGGATTGCGCGATGCTGTTGTCGGTCAAAATGATCCTGCGCGGTGCCCCCGAACAGAGCGACAGCGCGGAAGACAGCGCCTGAAATACCTGAATCGACAGGGTTTCCCCGATCAGAACCTCTGATGGCGCGCCACCGATCAGCCGCGCGATCCTTGCGCTGATCCGGTCGGGCAGGGCGTGCCAGACCGTGTCGCAACGCAGATGGTTGGCGGCCCCCGACCACAGTTGCACCATCGCGGCCTGTACCTGTTCGGGCGCGTTCTTCGGCATCAGGCCGAAGGTGGCACCGTCGAGGTAGCATTGCCCGGGCGGTATCAGAAAGGCCGCGCGGGTCGAAGGAAATTCAGTCATCGTCAGGCTCTTGACCAAAGCGGCTTCTCTCTGAACCTTAGAGGCAAAAGGTGAAGAATGTCGGAATTGGACGAGGATTACGAAAATACGAGATATATTCCGCGTGGCGGGGAATATCCTGCCCTCTGGTCGCAAGCGGCCACGGCGTTTCGGCTGAAACACCCGCCGCTTGATGTGGACGGCAGCGATGTCTTTTGCCCCCGGCACCGGCGAAAGGCTTGATGGTCTTCATTCACGGCGGCTACTGGATGGAGACGGGTCGAGCGGATTGGTCCCATCTCGCGCAGGGGGCGATTGCGCAGGGGTGGGCGGTGGCGGTGCCGTCCTATCGTCTCGCGCCAGCGGTCAGGATTTCGGAGATCACCGCAGAAGTCGGTCGCGCGATTTCACGGGTCGCGGCGCAGGTCGCGGGGCCGATTGCGCTCAGCGGGCATTCGGCGGGCGGGCATCTGGCAGTGCGGATGATCTGTCAGGACAGCCCCTTGCCGGCGCAGGTCCATGAGAGGATCACTGCCTGCGTGCCGATCTCGGGAATATTCGATCTGAGACCGCTCTTGCGCACCTCCATGCGCGAGGTGCTTCGCCTCGACGAGGCAGAGGCGCGGGCGGATCCCGATTCTTTCGCGGCCACGTCCGGATGTCGCGACAACCGTCTGGGTCGGAGCCGAAGAACGGCCCGAGTTCATTCGCCAAAGCCGTGCTTTTGTCGCGGCATGGCAGGAAACCGGCGCAAGGATCGCCCTTGAGCAAGAAGACGCGCGCCATCATTTCGACGTCATCGAGGCGCTGACCAATCCCCACCACCCCATCTGGCATCATCTGATCGGCGCATAGCCAAACGCGGGTCCGCTCGCGTGTCTGATCCGCGTCCGGTCACTGATAGCTGCGCACCAAAGCGCCCGCGATCATCTCCCAGCCGTCGACGACTACGAAAAAGGCCAGCTTGAACGGCAGCGACACGACCGCTGGCGGAACCATCATCATGCCCATCGACATCAGCACCGCCGACACAACGAGGTCGATGATGAGAAAGGGCAGGGCGATCAGAAAGCCGATCTCGAAAGCGCGCTGGATTTCGCTGATCATGAAGGACGGGATCAGGATCGACAGGCTGTCGGGATTGTCGATCCGAGCAGGCGCGATCTCGGAGAAATGCGCCAGAGTTTCGGGATTGGTCCGCAGCTCCATGAAGTGGCGGAAGGGCGGGATGCCGCGGGCAATGGCCTCCTCGAGGGTGATCTGCCCGTCGCGCAGGGGGACGGCAGCAACACGCCAGGCCTCGCTCAGGACCGGATCCATGATGAACCATGTCAGGAAGATCGACAGGCTGACGATGAGCATGTTTGGCGGCGATTGCTGCAGTCCGATCGATTGGCGCAGGATCGACAGAACCGTCACGATAAAGGGAAAGCAGGTCACGGTGATGGCAATGCCGGGGGCGAGTGATAGGGCCGTCAACAGCACCATCATCCCGATGGCGTTGCGGCCGATTCCGTTGGTGACCGCGTCCAGATCGGCCATATCCTGAGCGAAGCCCGAAGCGGGCAAAGACTCAGGGCCGCGATTGCAAGGAGAATGCGGGTTTTCACGTTTCTTGCGCCGCCCCGAGGATGCGCACCGAGAGGCGGTCATCCTCGCCTTCGACCGCAGTCAGTTCGCCGCGCGCGATGACCTTGTCGCCGATGCAAAGCTCGACCCCTCGGTCATGCTTTGGTTCAGCGTGACGATGTCGTCGGGCCGCAGCCGCGCGATTTCTGCGACGGACATTTTCGTTCCGCCGAGCCGGATGGTCACCTCGACCTGAATATGGTCCGTAGCGATAAGGCTTGCGTGGTCGTTCATGGCTCTGCTCCGCACAGTAGGTTTTCGATCATCGATTTGATCTTGTTGGTGGCGAAACGCGGGTCGAAGACGATGATGCCGCCGTCGACCGAGAGTTCGACGCCCTCGAAGTCGGGGCCGGATTCGATGCGCAGCATTTTTCCGTCGTAGCTTTCGGCATGGGCCTGGACGGTGTCTTCGAATTCGCTGTGGCACCGGATCGTACAGCGTTTGAGCGGCGCCGATTCCACCAGCCGTGCGAGCTCGGTCGTCAGCATCGCGCCAAGCTGGTCACGCGCACCGGCCGGTCCGAGCACGTCGATGATGCCGCCCAGAAGCGGGGTGATCGCGCCAAGGATATCGCGACGCCTGCGCAGATCGTCCTGCCGCTCCTGCTCAAGCTGCTCGCCCAACTGCCCGAGTTGGCGGGCAAGATTTTCTGCGATCAGGCTTTGGGCGGCCTCGAACCCTGTCGCGTAGCCCCGCTCGAATGCGGCCGCGCTATCGTCCGGCTCAGGCGGTTGGAGCTCGGGTTCGGGACGGGAGAAGCAATCCAGTTTCAGTGCGGCCGCGCTCAAGGGCGTCCTCCTTCTTCTCGATCCAGCTCGAGAGGATTTTTAGGCTTTCTTCCTGTCGTGATTTCATCAGCTCACGCAGCCTCGCGACCGGATCCGGCGGAGGGCCTTCGATCGGGACGAAGTCGAATTCCGGGATCGCCATCGAGATGTCGGGCACGGAATCATCATCGAAACTCGTGGTGAATCCCACGCCTTCTGGCTCGGACGATGCAAGGGCAGCCGGCAGTGGAAGGCTGCTGTCCAGCGTTGCCGCGCCCCCGCCAACCTTGCCTTGAGGATCGGGCGGAAAATGAAGAGGACCAGCGCCAGAGCGAAGATCCCGATCAAGGCGATCCGCGCGAGGGCGTTCACCTCAAGCCTTTCCACGAGGGTCGGGGCGACGGCGGTACCTTCGGAGCCGAAGCCTACGAAGTTAAGGGATTTGACCGTAATCTGGTCGCCCCTCGCTTCGTCGAAGCCGACCGCCGAGGCGACAAGCTCACGGATGGTGGCGAGCTCTGCCTCCGGACGCGGGACGATGGTGGTTTCGCCCGCTTCGCTGGTCTGGGTCGTGCCGTTAACCAGAACGGCAACGCTGAGGCGACGGATGTCTCCGGGCTGTTTGCGGACCTCGCGCGTAACGCGGCTGACCTCGAAATTCGAGCGCTGGCGGGTCTCGGCGCGTGAGGAACGGTTCTGGCTGTCGCTGTTGTTCTGGCCCTCGGGGAGGTTCGACGCGGCAGTTACCGGACCGGCCGCAGCATTCGAGCTTTCGTCCGTGCTCTCTTCGTTTTCTTCCGAGATGAGGGCGCGCTCTTGCGGATCAAAGCGCTGCTCGGTCAAAAGCTCCGCCTCGGTCACTGTATCGAGATGCAGCTCGACCACCGCATTTCCGGAACCGACATGCGCTTCGAGAATGCGTTCGACATTGCGCTTCATGTCGGTTTCCCGATTTTCGCTTGCCATTTCATCGCTCGAGGCGATCACGCCGCGCTCGCTGTCGATCACCGTGACCTGTTCATTCGACATGCCGGGGACGCCCGACGACACAAGGTAGCGTAGCGCACGCGCCTGCGTGGGCGTAATGGCGGCCCCATTCGTGGTTAACGTGACAGAGGCCGAGGCCTTTGCTTCCTGGCGATAGCCACGCCCGCCGGGTACCGCGAGATGGACGCGCGCCGTTTTCACATTCGGCAGGGCCAGAATGGTGCGCGACAGCTCGCCCTCTTTGGCGCGCCAATAGGCGGCGTCGAACATCTGGGAGGTGGTGCCGAAACCGGACATGCCGTCCAGAAGCTCGTAGCCGCTGCTGCCCGTCGAAGGCAGCCCTTGACCCGCAAGCGTCATCCTGAGCTCGTCGCGCCGCGGCTGTTCCACCCAGATCGATCGCCGCGTATCTCGTAGATGGCGCCCGATTGCGAAATGGCATCGATCACCCCGCCGGACTGCGAAGGGTCCAGACCCGAATAAAGCAGTGCCATATTCGGGCGATTCGCGAACCAGGCGAATGCGAGTATGCCCATGAAGGTGACCAGGAATGCTCCGGCCATCGTAGCCTTTTGCCTCAAGGTCTGAGTACGCAAAAATTCCTGCAATTTTAGCAAACCGGGGCCTCTCGAATCGGTCGATTGTTCGTCGTTTAAGCAAGAATGCCCGATCGCGATTAATAATCGGTTAGCCGATCCCTGCTAAGCATGGCCCATCAAAAGGAGAATCATGATGAGCGATGTTGCGGATATGGATGGGGCCGGAGATGCGCCAAAGAAACGCGGGCGCCTTCTGATTCTCGTGGTGCCTCTTCTGGCCCTTTTTGCCGGAGTCTCGTTGGGTTTCTTCGGAGTGTTCTCGCCGCTTTCTCTAATGGAAAAAAAGATCCCAAAGAAATCGCTTTCGTTTCCGACTATGTGTTCGTCGACCTTCCTCAAATAGCTCTGACCCTGTCGGGTCCGAAATCGCGCACTTTGGCTTTGGCGGTGAAAGTCGCGGCAAAGCCGGAAAATGTGGCGCAGATCGAATTTCTTCAGCCGCGTATTCTGGATGCGTTCAACGGGTTCTTGTCGGAGATTGACCCTTTGGCCTTCGAAAAGAAGGGGATCATCGATGTCGTGCGCAACGAACTCTCGACACGCCTGACCTTCATTTTGGGGAGGGCGCATTCAATGACATTCTTATCACGGAGTTTCGAATTCAATGATGACCCTTCATTTTGTCGAGATTCTTCTTTTCGTCGCCTGCTTTCTGCTTTCCGGATTTTGCTTTTCCCTTACCCGAAAGCTTCGACGTCTGAACAACCTTGAAAGCGGAATTGGCGGTGCAATTGCGGTTTTGATCGGCGAGATCGCGCGCTTGGAGAAATCCATTCTCTCCGCGCGAAGCGAGGCCTTGAAGGCGACAGCCGGACTTTCCGAGGAAATCGAGCGCGCCAAGCAGGAAAAAGCCTATTGGGTGCTCCAACAGAAATTTGCTCCGCTACGCGAAGGCAAGCTTCTGACGACCAAGCGGCGCCGCATGCGGCAGACGGAGGGCAATGATGCGTAAACATATCCTTCCGGCGCTGGGTGGAAGCTTGCTTTTGCTTGCAGGCGCGCAGGCCGCAATCCTGGCTCTGGGCTCCGGCCGCCTGACTGCTTTCGCCGCTCCGGCCGAGCTGCTTAAAGGCTGCGATGATGTACCCGAGGCGGTGGTTCTTGCTCAGACATTGCAAGAGCGTTCGCTCCGGATCGAGCGCTATTTGCAAGATATCGAGAGCAAAAAAGCTGAAGTCGCGGCAGCAGAGGCAGAGCTGACCCAGCGTTTGGCCGAGATAAAGAAGTCCAAAGAGTTTTCGAAAAACAATGCGACCGACGCTTCGAAGGGCGTGACGGAAGATGTTGATCGTTTGATAGCGGTTTACGATCAAATGAAGCCGGATCAGGCGGCAACGGTTCTCTCGAATTTGCCGCCCGAGTTTGCGGCGGAAATCCTGATGCGCGTCCAACCTGAAAACGGGGCAAGAATAATCGCCTCTGTCGACCCGGCTCAGGCGGCGGTTTTAACGACATATATGGGTGCCCGACGTGCCCGAGAGAAATAGGATCCCGCAATGATTGGCGTCATCGGCATCGCTTTGACTTTTATTATGGTTTTTGGCGGATATATTCTGGCGGGCGGGAAGATGGGCGTCATCCTGCATTCGCTTCCCTTTGAAATGATGATGATTGGTGGAGCCGCCGCAGGGGCTTATGCATTGTCGAATGATGGCGGCACGATCAAACATACCGTTTCCGGTATCGGGCGGGTTTTCAAAGGCGGAAAGTGGACCGAGGCCGATTATCAGGATATTCTTTGCCTGCTGTTTCAACTTCTCCGGTTGGCGCGAAACAGTCCAGTCGAACTCGAAGAGCATATCGAGAACCCCGAAAGTTCCCCGATTTTTCAAGCCTATCCGCGCATCCTCGCCGATCACGAAGCGGTCGAGCTGGTCACGGATACCCTGCGCTCGGCCAGCCTGAATTACGACGACCCCTATCAGGTCGAAGAGATGCTTTCGCGCCGCATCGGTCTCATGAAGGAGGAGGCTTTGCACGTTCCCCACGCGCTGCAAAACCTCGCGGATGCCTTGCCGGCATTGGGCATTGTCGCCGCGGTTCTGGGGGTCGTGAAGACCATGGCTTCGATCGACCAGCCTCCGGAGGTTTTGGGCAAGATGATTGGCGGGGCGTTGGTCGGTACTTTTCTGGGCGTGTTTCTGGCTTACGGCCTGGTCGCGCCTTTGGCGCAGCGTTTGACCAGCGTGGTCAAACAGGACCAGTCCTTTCTTGATGTGATCAAGGCCGCCCTGATTGCGGCTCTTCATCAGCATGCCACCAACCTGTGTGTCGAAGTTGGTCGCCAAGCCACGCCGAGCCACCTCCGGCCTTCTTTCGTCAGCGTTGAAACCGCACTTCGCGAGATCAAGAGGGTGGGATGATCGCACTCATTTTCGCGCCGCTACTGGCCGCATCAACGGTGCAGGCCGAGGCGCCGTCCGCAAAGGAGGCCATTGTCCGCGATGCGCTCGACCGTTTGCGCGATGGCGCAGAGCTTGCGGCCGAAACCGAGCAGCGGATCAGGGATTTGCCGCCCGCCGACCGTTTGGAGGTGCTCATCATCCTGCGCCGTTCGGGGATGATGCGGGGCCCCGTCTGGCAGGCGGACCGAATTCTTGGACCTGCGACGGAGACTCAGGGAGCCCGCGATGAGTAGTGCCATGAGCGCCTTTGCCGGAATGCGGCCCCTGATCATCACCGCAGTGCTGGTGATGATCGTGATGTCCATGGTCGTACCGATGCCTGCTATTCTGCTCGATGCCGGTTTCGCCTTTTCAATCGCGACCGCGATGCTGATCCTCGTGGTGGCCTCGTTGGTGGAAAAGCCTACCGACTTTCAGGCCTTTCCCGTGCTTCTGCTCGTGTCCCTGCTCATCCGTCTGTCGCTGACCGTTTCTTCGACGCGGCTGATCCTGACCGAGGGCGACAAGGGCAAGGATGCGGCCGGCCATGTCATCAGCGGCTTTGCGCAATTCGTGGCGGGCGGGTCCTTGCTCATCGGCTTGACGGTTTTCGCCGTGATCTCCGTGGTGAACTTCATGGTGATCACCAAGGGTTCGGGCCGGATGGCCGAGGTTTCTGCGCGTTTTGCTCTGGATCGCTGCCGGGCAAGCAGCTGGCGATTGACGGGGATCTCAACTCGGGCGCGATCGATCACGAGGAGGCCAAGCGGCGGCGTGTCAACGAGCAACGCGAGATCAGCTTTACGGCTCGCTGGATGGTGCGTCGAAATTCGTCAAAGGCGATGCGATTGCCGGTCTGGTGATCACGATGATCAACCTGATTGTCGGTTTGGCCGTCGGGATTTTGGTACATGGCATGCCCGCCTCGGATGCTTTGTCGACCTATTCGCATCTGACGATTGGTGACGGGCTGGTCGCGCAGATTCCGGCGCTGATCACCTCGATGGCCGCGGCTTTGTTGCTGTCGCGCGGTGGTGCGGCCGGCAATACCGCCGATATGTTGTCGCAACAGGTCGGGCGAAACTGGCAGGCCTTGGCGATTGTGGGCCTCGGGCTTGCGGTCATGGCTCTTATCCCCGGCATGCCGGGCATGATTTTTCTGTTCCTTGCGGCGGTTCTGGGGGCGTTGCCTATTACGCACATGGAAAGTCGGGCGAATCCGAGCTCCAGTCCGGCGACGACGAGATCGAGCCGGAGTTGCCAAGTCGCGAAACCCATATCGGCGATGTGCTGGACATGGACGAAATCAGCGTCGAGATCAGCCCGCTTCTTGTTGCGAGTGCGCTCAGTGAAACGCGGGGGCTGGGGAGCAGGATTACCAATCTGCGGCTCCATATCGCGCGCAGTTTCGGGGTCATTCTGCCGGAGGTCCGCATCACCGACAGCAAGGAGTTTCTCGGCGGGGATTACGTTATTCGGGTGCATGGCGTGATCCGCGGGCGCGGCAGTTTGGTTGCGCAGGATGTGCTGGCCTTGGGCAGCGACGAGGTTCTGGCCGATTTGCCAGGCACCCAGATCACCGAGCCGGTTTACGGCACGCCCGCGAAATGGATCGATGAGGAGCTTCAGGACGAAGCCGCCGTGCTTGGTGCGACCGTTGTCACGCCGATGGAGGTGCTTTCGACCCATCTTCTCGAGATCGTCAAGAACAGCCTGCCCAATCTGTTGACGCTTTCCGGCCTGCAGCGCCTGATGCAGGAGCTGCGTCAGGTCTCGGACGAAAAGCGGGCGATGGTCAACCAGCGCTTTTTCGACAGCATGATCCCCGACAAGGTCTCGCCCGAGCTGCTGCTTTCGGTTTTGCGCGCCCTGCTCGCGGAGAAACACTCGATCCGCAACCTCATGTTGATCGTCGATGCGATCCAGGAGACGAAGGGGCGGAAAACCCGACGATGATCTACGAAATGGTCCGCCGCAGGCTGCGCGGCCAGATCACCGAACAATATGCCAATTCAGAGGGGCAGCTCGACATCATCCAGCTGCATCCGCAATGGGAGGCTGAGTTCCTGCGCACCGAATCCGAGGCTGGCCGGCAGAGCCAATTGCCCGTCCTGCAGATGCAGCGCAGGCTCTCGGATGCGGTCAAGCTTGCGCTCGGCAGTGCCGGCTCGACTGCGGCGCCGGTTCTCGCTGTGGCCGATCACAGGCGGCGGTTGGTGCGCTCGATGCTGGAGACCTCGGATGTAACGGTGCCGGTGATGGGGCTCGACGAGATCGACCCGAGCGCCAATATCCGCGTTTTGGGAACCGTCGCCGCATGATCGACCTCACGGGGGCCCCCATAGTCACGGTTATTGCGGCGGCTCTGGTTTATTGCCGTGTGCAGGCCTGTCTGCTTGCCATGCCGGTTTTTGCCGAAAGGCTGATGCCGGCACGGCTGAAGATCGCCTTGGCGATGGGGCTCACCCCTTGTTTCTGCCCGAGGTGCCGCCCGCCGGCTTGATCGGGGCGGAACCGGTCACATTGGCCCTTGCGGCGGGCGCCGAGGCGGTGACCGGCCTTGCCCTCGGGATGATTGTGCGGCTTGCGGCCTTGTCCCTGGACGTGGCCGCTTCGACAATTGCGACGACGGCATGCTTGTCGCAAATCATGGGGGTGACGAATGAATTCGCGCCCCATCCGATCGGAAACCTGCTGCATTTGGCGGGCGCCGCCTTGCTGATGGCTCTGGGCTTTCCGCTGCTGGTTTGCGACATTCTGGGCGACAGCTTTACTCTGCGCGGTCTGGGGGCATGGGCCGATAGTGCGGTCCTTCTTCCCGCGGTCGTCGCGATCATTCTTAAAAGCTTCGGGCTGGCGATGGTTCTGGCGGCGCCCTTCATCCTGGGCGGCCTACTCTTTCAGGCGCTCTCCGGCGTCATCAGCAAGGTCATGCCGGCCCTGCCGGTTGTCTTCATCGGTGCGCCGGCGGCCATCCTCATGGCGCTTGTTGCGTTGAGCCTGCTGGTTCCCGCGATCCTCTCGGTCTGGTCCGAGCATCTCATGAGCCTCATTCTGCCGGGGCTGTGATGGAGGAGGATAACGACGACAAGCAGTTCGACGCCACCGAGCAAAAGCTGCGCCAAGCGCGGGACGAGGGCGACGTTCCCCGATCGCTCGAGTTGAACTCCGCCTTGATGTATCTCGGCCTTTGGGGGCGTTTGCCGCTCTGGGTGCGATTGCCGTTCCCTCTTGGGTGACCAAGGCCGCGCGGCTTTTAGGTGACGAGCCTTGGCCCGAGCAGGCGGGGCAGGATGTGCTGGATCAGGGGCGGGCGATTTTCCTGCATGCGACTTTGGCAACCTGCGCCGCGATTGCCTTGATGGGGCTTTGCGTTTTGCTGGGCCAGATCGCGCAGCGCTCGTTTACCTTTACACCGAAAAAGTCGCCTTTGATTTCAAACGGCTCAACCCGATCAAGAATGCGGGGCAGAAGTTCTGGAAAAGCGGCCTCGTGAACTTTGCGATCTCTTTGGGCAAGGTCGCACTGGTGAGCGTCGGAGGCGTGCTTTTGTTCCGGTCGCTGATGGCAATGCTGCTCAATGCAAATTTCATGGCCGACTGGCAATGGGTCGAGGGCATGACCCTGATCCTGCAGCGCACCATCTATCTCGCTTTGGGGTTTCCGTGGTTTTTGCGGGGTCGATCTGTTCTGGAAGCACCTCGATTACCGCAAGCGCAACCGGATGTCGCGCAAGGAGATGGTGGACGAGCACAAGCACAGCGAGGGCGATCCCCATTTCAAAGCGGCGCGACGGCAGCGCGGCGTCGACATGATCATGAACCGGATGCTCGACGACGTACAAAAGGCCGATGTGGTGATCGTCAACCCGACCCATTACGCGGTCGCGCTGCAGTGGAAACGTGGATCGGGCGTGGCGCCGGTCTGTCTGGCCAAGGGGTGGACGAGATCGCGCGACGCATCCGCGAGCGCGCGGCCGAACACAACGTCCCGCTTTGGTCGGACCCACCGGCGGCGCGCGCGCTGCATGCCACGGTCAAGATCGGCGAGGAGATCAACGTCGATCATTTTGCCGCCGTGGCCGCGGCGATCCGCTATTCCGAGCATGTCCGCCGCAAGGTGCGCGAGGGCTGGGGCAATGCGCCCCCGCCGAAGGGACGGAAGAAACCATGAGGCAGGATCGCGGGACGCTTGGAAAGCTCGGCCGTTTGGCGCAGCTGAAATCCGATCTCGAAATGCGGCGCTTTTCGGCATTCCGCGCCCATGTCGAGGCGAGCCGCAGCCGGATCGCCGTGATGGAGGAGCGCTTGCAGGCGCTTTATGACAACCCCGAGGCCTTTACCGTGGCTCAGGCGCGGCTGACCAATGCGATGACGGTGGCCCAGGTCGGAGCGCTCGATCAGGAAAAGGCGAGCCTGACGCAGATCCTGCCGCGGTTCGAGCAGGCGCGGCAGGCCGCCATACGCGAATTCGGGCGGGCCGAGGTGATCCGCCAGATCGGGCGCAACCAGCAACAAGAGGAGCGCCTCGAAGAATCGCGCCGTTCTTAGATCGGCAGGGCGGTCCGGCGGGAAAGCCAAGCGGTAGGGAGGCCGATGGCGCGGAGAAGCAAGGTGTATGTCCCTCCGGAAACGCTCTCTCGTGGATCAAGCGCCCTTAGCGACGCAGCGCGCGCCGTGAAAACGATGTGGCATGCTCGCCGAACGAGGTGACTTCTCTCTTGGGCCTTGGGCCGGATCGCCGGGTTCACCCGGCAGGGCATCGCTTGCCCGATCGACTCCCGCTTTTCCCGATTTCCGGTGAGCGATTCGCGGATGGTTCGTTGAAACGGCGAAAATCGGGGTGAAACGGGGTGGCGTTGGTCTCTCTCCGCGCGCAATTTCCGTAGCGTCACCCCGAAGATGAGCGGCTTTACGCTCAAATTTTGCTGGTTTGGCGGACTTGCGGACGGGGGTCGGCTTTGCCTCTCGAATACCGGACCGGAAGGAACCAAAAGGGGGCATTGTTTTATATGTCCATTTTATCTTCTTGCGCGGCTTTGTCCCGAACCAGCGTCCGCCGTGCTGCGGCGAGGCGGAGGATGCCCGTCCGAATTGGGGGATACGCATCCAATATGTCGATTTGTATGACTGCGGATCAGGGCAGATGGATTGTTTGAGTTTTTATTGAGCGGAGGTTGTTTTCGATGCCAAAGGTACTGCCGGTGACGCGCGGACGGAAATTTACGCAGGTTCTCAAAGGGGCGCGGACCGTGTTTTTACGCGATGGTTTCGAGGGCGAGCGTGGACGAGATCGCGCGCGAGGCGGGGGTCTCGAAGGCGACGCTCTATAGCTATTTCCCCGACAAACGCCTGATGTTCATCGAGGTCTTTCGCGCCGAGCTGGTTCATGACGCGACCGATACCAGCGCATTTCTTGAAGTTGATCTGCCGGTCGGGCAGGTCCTTCCGTTCATCGTCCAGAAGATCTCGGCCTATGTCGTCTCGGAGCTGGGCATCCGCGTCTACCGAGTCAGTATCGGCGAGGCGGAGCGCTTTCCGGCTCTGGCGCAGGAATATTACGAAGCGGGGCCGGGCCAGCTGCGCGCCCAGTTGAGCAGCTATTTCCGGCGCTGCGTCGCGCGCGGAGAGCTCGATATCACCGATTTCGAACTGGCTGCCGACCAGCTGATCGAACTGTCATGCGCCTCGATTCAGGACCGCGCCGCTTTGCTCGGGCCCGAGGCGGTCGACAAGGAGCATCTCCGGCGCGTCAATCAGGGCGCGGTGCAGATGTTTTTGTCGCGCTACGCCCCGCAGGGCACGCGCGAGATCGCCTGAAACGGGGAAGAACGGGCCTGCGCGGCCGGCGCTCGGGTCGCAGGCGCGCCTTGCCGGTTTTCGCGGAAATGCTGCGGTTATCCGGTCACAATGACGGGGCGTTGAAGGTCGGCAATGCATTGCGGGTTCTCAGCCCGATTGCGACATTCTATAAAAGGCGCAACTCACCCGTTCGCGAAATGGACAGTCCAGAATGAACAAATTTCTCATTGCATTGATGGCGGTTGCGCCGCTGGCAGCCTGCGCACCGGCTCCGCAGCAAATTGCCCCCGAAGTGATGGCGCCGACCCCGGTCCTCACGCCTGTCGCGGGGATCAGCGGCCTCGAATCGCGCGAGCCCGATGCCTGCCACGCCAAAGACTACACCTCGGCGCTGGGTCAGCCCGGCAGCGTCATTCCGACCCTCGGCGTGACCCGCAGCTTCCGCGTCGTCGAATATCGCGGCATCGAGCCGCAGGAATATGATCCGTTGCGCATCGTGTTCCGCCTCGATCAGGCCGGCAATATCTACAATATCGACTGCGGTTGATCGGGAGTGCGCGCGATGAAGCCTTGGATGGTTCTGGCCCCTGCTTTGGCGCTTGCCGCCTGCGTCCAGACGGATGTGCCTGCGGTAACGCCGCCTGCCGCTTCGGATGCATGCGGTGCGGCGAAGCTGCAGGGGCTGATCGGTCAGCCTGCCGCCGCGGTCGAGCGCATGAGCTTTGCCTCGGGCACGCGCATTCTGCGTCCGAACATGCCGGTGACGGCCGATTACCGCGTCGATCGCCTCAATATCGAGATCAACGCAAGCGGCAAGGTCGAGAAGGTCGCCTGCTACTGAGGCACGCGGCCTTCGCACGGGACGGATGGTTTGGGGCGGCTTAGGCCGCCCTTTCCTGTTGATTAGCTGCGTCGGGGCTGTCACCATTTGGTCATGTCGACCATGCAGAACCCCTCGTCCGATTTCGACCGCGTGGTTTTTGACCGCGGCGAATTGGGTGTGATCCTGTCGGTTTACGGCCGCATGGTCGCGGCGGGCGAGTGGCGCGATTACGGCATGTCGTTCCTGCGCGATGTCGCGATTTTCTCGATTTTCCGGCGGGCGACCGAACATCCGCTTTACCGCATCGAAAAGCGCCCCAAGCTTCGGGCGGCGCAGGGGATTTATGCGGTGATCGGGATGGATGGCCGCATCCTCAAACGCGGCCATGATTTGCGCGCGGTGCTTCGCGTGCTGGAACGCAAGCTGATCCGCGCGGTCGAATAGCGCCGCCTAGTCGGGCTTGACCTTGGCAGCGGTGCCTTTGGCGAAGGCGGCCAGACGCTCGCGCGCGGCCTCTTGCGTGTTCACCACCCCTGCGACCACCGATTCCGCATAGGATGCGTCAAGCGCCGACATGTTCTGCATATGCGAGATCGCCGAGCAGATCGCGAAATTCGACAGGGCGGGTTCCGGGCCGCCGCGCGCGCCAGTTCGTAGGCTTTGGCCTCGGCATCCTTGACGCGGTATTGCGCCAGCCCGACCGAGACCGCCTCGTCTCCGCTATAAAGCCGCCCCGTCAGCATCATGTCGATCATCCGCGCCTTGCCGATCAGACCGGCCACGCGGATCGTCGCGCCGCCGCCGGTGAACAGGCCGCGCTGGCCTTCGGGCAGGCCGAAATAGGTGTCCTCGTCCATGATGCGGACATGGGCGGAGGAGGCGAGCTCGAGCCCGCCGCCCACGACCGCGCCCTTGAGCGCTGCGAAAATCGGGACGCCGCCATATTCCATTTTATTGAACGCCTCGTGCCAGCGCAGGCAGAGATGCATGAAATCGGCAGCGCTGCGGCCCTCGTTGTAATGCTCGACCAGATCGAGGCCGGCGCAGAAATGATCGCCGTTCGCGCGCAGCACGACGGCGCGGGCACCGGCGCGGGGAGCAGCGAAAAGACCTCGATCAGCTCTTCGATCGTCGTGGAATCCAGCGCATTGCGCTTGGCGGGACGGTTGAGCGTGACGGTGGCAATGCCGTCGGCATCGACTTCGAGCAAAAGGTTCTCGAGCGCCAGATCCGAAAGTTTCTTCATGCTTTATCCTTGGGTGATCCAATGAATGACGGCGGGGATCGAGGCGATGCTGATCGCGGTCGAGATCAGGATCGCGGTCGAGACCCTCTGCACAGCGATCCCGAAATGCTGCGCCAGAATATAGACATTTCCGGCCACAGGCAGCGCGGCGGCCGAAATCATCACGCCTGCCGAAAAGGGATCGACCTTGAAGATCGCCAAGGCCGCGATGCCCACAGCCAGCGGATGCAGCACCAGTTTGGCGAAGCTCAGCCAGATCGCGGGGCCAAGCCGTTCGGCCGATTTTCCGGCAAGGCTCGCGCCGATGGCGAAAAGCGCGCCCGGGGTGGCGGCGGCACCCAACATGGCAAGAAATTCGTCGAGGGGGCCGCGAAGGTCAGGCCGAATGCCGACCAGAGCAGCCCCGCAATCATTGCCGCGATCATCGGGTTGCGGATGATGCCCAGCAGCAGTTGCGGCACGATCGCCAGCGTTACCCGCCCGTGTTTGGCCGCCGTCACGATCAGGGTGACCAGCGTCGAATAGACGATCATGTCGATGGTCAGCAGCAGCATGATCGGCCCGATGGCGCGCTCGCCGAACAGGACCAGCAGCATCGGAATGCCGAGAAATCCGGTATTGCCGGTCATGCCCGCATGGGCCTCCATCGCGCATTCGGCGAGCGGGAGTTTGCGTGCGCGCGCGACGAAAAAGCCCGCCGCCCAAACCAGCGTCGAGCCCAGAAGATAGGCCAGAACGAGGCGCAAATCGAAGAGTTCGGCGATATGGAGCGAGCCTGCAAAGCGGAAAAGCATCGCGGGCAAAGCGAAGTAGAAGACGAATTTCGTGAGCCAGGCGGTGGCGTCCTGCGGGAAAAACCTGATCCGTCCGGCGAACCAGCCCAGCCCGATCAGCGCGAAGAACGGCAAGGTTTTGAGAAAAATCGCAAGCATCAGGCGGTCGGTTCTTTGCCGGCATCAGGATGGATCGGGGGTAATGCCGCGCTAGGTCGCGGCGCCGTTTCGGGGCCGCGCGCGACGGTATATTCGGTTGTGCCCCCTCGAGCGGGCGGCTGCCGAGCAGCTGGTGGCCGCCTTCGCTGCAAAAATGCGGGACATCGATCACCGCGACGGGATCGGTCGCCAAAAGCCGCACCACGCCGCCTTCGGGCTGGGCGAGCAGCACTTTGCGCAACCGCAACACGGGCAGTGGGCATAGCAGGCCGCGTGCGTCGATCTCGATGCTCATGCCTGCGTGCTCATGCGGCTTTGCCGTCGAGCACCGCGGCGCACCAGGCACCGGCACCGGCATGATCGAGCTTTTCGGCGAAATCGCCGGCGAATTCGGTAAAGGCGGCCTCGTAGCCCTCGGGGACATAGGTCAGGACCGGCACGCCCTGTTCAAGCGCCGCGGCAATGACATCGCGAAAACCGCGCCCGAAGGCCTCTTGTTTGGCGAATTTGTTGAGGATGACCAGATCGGCCCCTGCGGCCAGCACGGATTGCACCCGCGCCACCGCCGTCTCCAGCGCGCCCGCATCGAGGCGGCAGCCTTCGGAACCCGATCCGAGATTTTGCGAGATCCGCACGGTCGGGCCGTGATCGCCCAGAATGCGCAGCTCCATCTCGCAGCTGCAATCGGGGCCGAGGTCGATATTGCTCTGCACCGCCCCCGCCAGCCGCACGCCGCGTTGGCCGAGATCCGCGGCAAGAGCGGTCAGCAGCATGTCGGCCTCGCCGGGGCTGCCGTTCATCGAGATGTAACCGAGCATATCCGGCCCCTTTTGCTGCTGTCGCCTCTGCGGCGGAATTCTTGTGCTGTCGTGTGGCGACAGAATAGGCCCTAGAGGGGCGAGTGCAACCGCGCGCCCTGCGGGGGAAGCTCGGCCAAAGGTCCGTAAAAGATCAGCGCGGGATGAGGGCTCGGCCCTTCGCGTTCCAAAAGTGCGGCCAGTTCCTCGACCGAGGTGCGGATCATGCGCTGATGGGGGTGGCCCACGGCCTCGGCCAGAAGGGCGGGGGTGGCGGCGCACAGGCCGCGCGCGACCAGTTCGCGGGCAAGGGCGGGGAAGTTGCGCTGGCCCATGAAGACCACCGTGGTCGCATGGGGATCGGTGAGCGCGGCCCAGTTCTGATCCTCGGGCAGGCCGCCGGTCACATCCGCGCCGGTGATGAACTGCAGGCGCCGCGCGGTCAGACGGCGCGTCAGCGGAATGCCCGCCGCCGCCGCCGCCGCCAGCGCCGAAGGCACGCCCGGCACGATCTCGAAGGGGATGCCGGCCTCCAAAAGCGCCGCGATTTCCTCTTCGAGGCGGCCGAAGATCCCCGCATCGCCCGATTTCAGCCGCACCACGCGCCGGCCGTTGCGGGCGTGTTCGACCAGAAGGGCGTTGACCTCCTCCTGCCTCGTCGAGGGACGTCCGGCGCGCTTGCCGACGCTGATCTGTTCGGCATTCGCGCCCGCGAGCTCAAGGATCGGACCGGCGGCCAAAGCGTCGTAGAGAACGACCTCGGCTGCTTCGAGGCGTTTGACGGCGCGCACGGTCAGAAGCTCGGGATCCGCCGGACCCGAGGATACGAACGAAACGAACCCCGTCGCGGGGGCGGATGCGGGCGCAGAAGTGGGCGCAGAGGGGGCGTTGTGCTCATGCCAAATCCGTGATCGAAATGGCGCGGTGATGCAAGGCCCCTCGCGCCGGTACCCGATCAAGCGCGGGGGCAAGGGGCGGGACAAGGACGGGACCAGACGCGCGGCCCGCCTTGCAATGCGGGCAAGGAAGGCTTGCAGAACCGTCAGGACATGCCCGCCTGCCGCTTGCCCGCTCCGGCTGCATTTGCGATAGAGGAATGAACCGCACCGAGGGACCATTGCCATGTTTCGCGCCCGTCATCTTCTGGGGATCGAACCCCTCGCACCCGCAGAAATCACCACTTTGCTCGATCTGGCCGAGACTTATGTCGAGCTGAACCGGCGCACCATCAAACGCTCGGACGCGCTTGAGGGGATGACGCAGATCAACCTGTTCTTCGAGAACTCGACCCGCACCCAGTCCAGCTTCGAGCTGGCGGGCAAGCGTTTGGGCGCGGATGTGATGAATATGGATGTCGCCCATTCCAGCGTGAAAAAAGGCGAAACCCTGATCGACACCGCTTTGACCCTGAACGCGATGCATCCCGATCTGCTGGTCGTGCGCCATCCGCAATCGGGCGCGGTCGATCTTCTGGCTCAAAAGGTCAATTGCGCGGTCCTGAACGCGGGCGACGGGCGGCACGAGCACCCGACGCAGGCGCTTCTGGATGCGCTGACGATCCGCCGCGCCAAGGGCCGTCTGCACCGCCTGACCGTCGCGATTTGCGGCGACATCGCCCATAGCCGCGTCGCGCGTTCGAACATGCTGCTTCTGGGCAAGATGGAGGCGCGTCTGCGCCTTGTCGGCCCCGCCACCCTGATCCCTTCGGGCGCCCGCGAGCTGGGCGTCGAAGTCTACGAGGATATGCGCGAGGGGCTCAAGGGCGCCGATGTCGTGATGATGCTGCGCCTCCAGAAGGAACGGATGGACGGCGGATTCATCCCGTCGGAGCGTGAATACTACCACCGCTGGGGGCTGGATGCCGAAAAGCTGGCGCTGGCCGCGCCGGATGCGATCGTCATGCACCCCGGCCCGATGAACCGCGGTGTCGAGATCGACGGCACCATCGCCGACGACATCAACCATTCGGTCATCCGCGATCAGGTCGAAATGGGCGTTGCCGTCCGCATGGCCGCGATGGATCTTCTGGCCCGCAACCTGCGCGCCGAGCGCGGCCGCGCCGCCTCGGGCGGGGTCATGGTATGAGCCTGACGGCCGATCCCGAGACGATGGCCGCGCCGTCCCTTGCCGTGGGGAGCGCATCCTCTGGCAGGGCCGGCCCGCCGCCGGTTTCGCGTTTCGGCGGGGCGATCTGCTGTCTTTCGCGATCGCGGGCTATTTTCTCTATACCGGCTTCGGCGGTGCCGAGCGTTCGGGCGGCATGGCGCGGGGATCGGCCTTCTGGTCAGCCTTGCGCTTTTGGCCGAGGTTTTCCTGCTCCGGCCCTATCTGGCGCGCCGCACGCAATACGTCCTGACCGACCGGCGCGCGATCATTCTGCGCCCTTCGCTTTCGGGCCTGAGCCAGCAGGATTATCCTCTGGCGACGATGAAGCTCGTTTCGCTGACGAAGGGCGTGGGGCAGGGCACGGGCTCGATCGGCTTTGCCGAAACCGCGGGCTGGAGCAGCACCCGCCTCGTCCGCGTGATCGGTTTCGAGCATCTGCCCGATGCGGAGGCGGTCCATGCAAAGATGCTCGCCGCCAAGGAGGCGCTGGAGGCCGCCCCGACCCGCGAGGTGCATCATGGCTGATCTCTCCGGCTGGCAGGGCCTTCTGGACGAGGGCGAGACAATTCTCTGGCAGGGGCGCCCCGACAAGGGCATCCGCTGGTTCGACGGCGATTTCACCAGCACGATCATGGGCGTCGTCATGGTCTGTTTCGCGTTGTTCTGGATGTTCAAAGCCGCGCAGGCCGATACGCTGATGTGGGTCTTCGGCTTTCTGTTCCTGATCGTCGGTGCGCGCCAGACCATCGCGGGCAATATCGTACCCGCCTATATCCGCTCGCGCACCTGGTACACGCTGACCGATCGCCGCGCGATCATCGCCACCGATATTCCGGTGCGCGGCCGTCGCCTGACCACCGTGCCGATTACCCCCGAGACCGAGATCACCCTCGAGGCCGGGACCCCGGCTCCATCCTCTTCGGCCCGCCGACCCGCGCCCTGCGTCGCGGCGAGGCCTTTCTGCTTATCCCCGAGGCGCAACAGGTCATGCGGCTGATCCGCCAGATCCAGACCGCTCCCTTGCCCCAAAAGCAGCCTTCGGGGCTGCGACCCAACCGCTTGCGAAAGACGCGCCATGATCCAGCATTTCATCAATGCCCGCCTGATCGATCCTGAAAACCAGACTGATGAAACCGGCAGCCTGACGATCGAAAACGGCGTCATCACCGCCCGCGATGCCGAGGCCCCCGAGGGTGCGGACATCATCGACGCAGGCGGCAAATGCCTCGCTCCGGGGCTGGTCGATTGGGGCGTCAAGATCGGCGAGCCGGGCGAGCGCCACAAGGAAAGCTTCCGCTCGGCAGGGCTGGCGGCTGCGGCGGGTGGCGTCACCACCGTGATCGCGCGCCCCGATACCTTGCCGCCGATCGACGCGCCGGAATCGCTTGAATTCGCCGCCCGCCGCGCGGCCGATGCGCCGGTCAACATCCGCCATATGGCCAGCCTGACGCGCGGTCGTGCGGGCCGCGAGATGGTCGAGATGGGCTTTTTGCTCGATGGTGGCGCGGTGGCCTTTACCGATGGCGTGCGTGTTGTCGGCGATACGCGGCTTCTGTCGCGCTGCATGACCTATGCGCGTGGCCTCAAGGCGCTGATCATCGGCCATCCGCAAGAGCCTGGCCTGTCGCAGGGGCTGTCGCGACCTCGGGCAAATTCGCCTCGCTCTACGGGCTTTCGGCGGTTTCGCCGCAGGCGGAGGTCATGGGGCTCGACCGCGACCTCGGCCTCGTGCGCATGACCGGCTGCCGCTGGCATGCCGACCAGATCACGGTGGCGGGCAGCCTGCCGGTGCTGCGCCGTGCCAAGGAAGAGGGGCTGGATGTGACGGCGGGCGTCTCGATCCACCACCTGACGCTGAACGAATACGACATCGGCGGCTACCGCAGCTTCTTCCGCTTCACCCCGCCGCTGCGCTCCGAAGATGACCGTCTGGCGATGATCGAGGCGGTGGGCGAGGGCTGATCGACGTGATCGCGAGCTTCCACACCCCGCAGGACGAGGATCCAAGCGCCTGCCCTTTGCCGAGGCCGCACCCGGCGCGGTCGGCCTGCAGACCCTGCTGCCGGCAGCAATGCGGCTTTACCATCAGGGCGGGCTCAGCCTACCGCAGCTGTGGCGGGCGATGTCGCTCAATCCGGCCAAGCGTCTGGGCCTGGATGCGGGTCGCCTTTCGGTCGGGGCGCCGGCGGATCTGGTGCTCTTCGATCCCGATGCACCTTTCATCCTCGACCGCTTCAAACTTTTGTCCAAGTCGAAGAATACCCCTTTGACGGCGCGCGGATGGAGGGCAAGGTGCTCGGAACATGGGTCGCTGGCACCCGCGTATTCGGAGAGGCCGCATGACTGTGATCCTTTGGGCGCTGATCGGCTATCTGCTCGGCTCCGTCCCTTTCGGCATCGTGATCACCCGCGCTTTGGGTCTGGGCGATCTGCGCCAGATCGGCTCGGGCAATATCGGCGCGACCAATGTGCTGCGCACCGGCCATAAGGGCGCGGCACTGGCAACCTTGCTGCTCGACAGCGGCAAGGGCGCGATTGCGGTCCTGCTGGCGCGTTGGCTCGGCGGCGAGGATGCTGCCCTGATCGCGGGCGCGGCGGCCTTTCTCGGCCACCTCTATCCGGTCTGGCTGGGCTTCAAGGGCGGCAAAGGGGTCGCGACCTTTCTCGGCACGCTGCTCGCGCTTGATTGGCGGCTCGGTCTGACGGCTTGCGCGATCTGGCTGGTCATGGCGCTGGTCATGCGGATCTCGTCGCTCTCGGCACTGGTCGCCGCTGCGCTGAGCCCGTTCATCGCGCTCTGGCTCGACGGCTGGCCGCTCGCGCTGACCGCAGGCTTCATGGCGGTCCTGATCTTCATCCGCCACCGCGCCAATATCGAACGCATCATGGCGGGAACCGAACCGAAGATCGGCAAGAAGGGCTGAGCCTTCTTCATCACCCAAAAACCCCAAAGAAAGGCGCGCCACTTGGGCGCGCCTTTTCCGTTTCGGGCGGTTTCGATTTCGGGCAGCTGGCGATCAGCGGGTCGGAACCGGCACTTCGCCTGCGTAATCGTAAAAGCCGCGGCCGGTCTTGCGGCCAAGCCAGCCGGCCTCGACATATTTCGTCAGAAGCGGGCAGGGACGGTATTTCGTATCGGCCAAACCCTCGTGCAGCACGTTCATGATCGCGAGGCAGGTGTCGAGGCCGATGAAATCGGCAAGCTCCAGCGGGCCCATCGGGTGGTTCGCGCCAAGCTTCATCGATTCGTCGATGGATTTGACCGAGCCCACGCCTTCGTAAAGCGTATAGACCGCCTCGTTGATCATCGGCATCAGGATCCGGTTGACGATGAAGGCGGGGAAATCCTCGGCGCTGGCGGCGGTCTTGCCGATCTTCTCGACGACGGCCAGCAGCTGCTGATAGGTGTCCTCGTCGGTGGCGATGCCGCGGATCAACTCGACCAGCTGCATGATCGGAACGGGGTTCATGAAGTGGAAGCCCATGAACTTGCCCGGACGGTCGGTGCGGCTCGCGAGGCGCGTGATCGAGATCGACGAGGTGTTCGAGGTCAGGATGGTTTCCGGCTTCAGATGCGGCACGAGGTCTTCGAAGATCGCCTGTTTGACGGTCTCGCGCTCGGTCGCAGCCTCGATCACCAGATCGCATTGTCCGAGATCGGACAGCTGCATCGTGGTCGAAATCCGCTGCATCGCGGCGTCCTTGTCGGCCTGCGAGATCTTCTCGCGGCTGACCTGACGGTCGAGGTTGCGCGAAATCAGCGCCACCGCCTTGTCGAGGGATTCGCGCGAAATATCCGTGATCAGCACGTCAAAGCCCGCGAGGGCAAAGACATGGGCAATGCCGTTGCCCATCTGGCCCGCGCCGATAATGCCCACTGATTGAATCGCCATCTTCCCATCCTTTCGTCGCTTGGCCGAGACGATGGCGCAAGGGCCTGCCGGTTTCAATGAGAAAACCGCCCGCCGGTGGGGCGGGCGGTCCAACTGGTCCGCTTGGGCGCCGAGGCGCCGTCTTCGGGTCCGCAAACCCCGCCACGGGTATTTTTCTGATGAAGAAAAACCGGCGGCGGGGCGGGAGATCAGAGTTTCTCGGTCAATTCCGGCACGATCTGGAAGAGATCGCCGACGAGGCCGAAATCCGCGATCTGGAAGATCGGGGCTTCTTCGTCCTTGTTGATCGCAACGATGACTTTCAGATCCTTCATGCCCGCGAGGTGCTGGATCGCCCCCGAGATGCCGACAGCGACGTAAAGCTCGGGTGCCACGACCTTGCCGGTCTGGCCGACCTGCCAGTCGTTCGGGGCATAGCCGCTGTCGACTGCCGCGCGCGATGCACCGACAGCCGCGCCGAGTTTGTCGGCGAGCTTTTCGATGATCGCGAAGTTTTCCTTCGAGCCGAGAGCGCGGCCGCCCGAGACGACTTTGCCGGCCGAGGTCAGCTCGGGGCGGTCGGATTTGGCGACCTCGTCCGAGACCCAAGCCGAGAGGCCCGGGTTTGCGGCTGCAGCGACGGCCTCGACCGCGGCAGAACCACCCTGACCGGCAGCATCGAAGCTGGCCGTGCGGACGGTGAAGACTTTCTTGCCGTCCGAGGATTTCACGGTCTGGATCGCGTTCCCCGCATAGATCGGACGCTCGAACGTGTCGGCGTCGACGATGGCCGAGACATCGGGAATGACCATGACATCAAGCAGCGCCGCGACGCGGGGCATGACGTTTTTCGCATCCGTGGTCGAGGGCGCGGCGATATGGCTGTAGCCATCCGCAAGGCTGACGATCAGCGCTGCGGTCGGTTCCGCCAGACGGTGGCCGTAGATCGCGTCTTCGGCGACCAGAACCTTTGCGACGCCCGCGATTTTCGCGGCCTCGTCGGCGGCGGCTTTCGCCGATGCGCCGGCGCAAAGCACGGTGACATCGCCCAGAGCCTTGACCGCATTCACCGCTTTGGCGGTCGCATCAACGCTGAGTTCGCCATTGGTGACTTCGCCGAGAAGAAGAACAGCCATCAGATCACCCCCGCTTCTTTGAGTTTGCCGACCAGCTCGTCGACCGAGCCGACCTTGATCCCCGCCTTGCGGCCTTCGGGTTCTTTGGTCGAAACCACGGTCAGGCGCGGGCTGACATCGACGCCGTAATCGGCGGCGGTCCTTTCATCCAAAGGCTTTTTCTTCGCCTTCATGATGTTGGGAAGCGAGGCATAGCGCGGCTCGTTCAGGCGCAGGTCGGCCGTGACGATCGCGGGCAACGAGACTTCGATGGTCTGGAGACCGCCGTCGACTTCACGCGTGACGCGGGCTTTTTCGCCGTCGATCTCGATTTTCGAGGCGAAAGCGGCCTGACCCCAGCCGAGCAGCGCCGAAAGCATCTGGCCGGTGGCGTTCATGTCGTTGTCGATCGCCTGTTTGCCGGCGATGACCAGTTTGGGCTGTTCCTGATCGACCACGGCCTTGAGCAGTTTGGCGACGGCCAGCGGCTCGATATCGGTGTGGACGTCATCGGCAGCCACGATCAGGATCGCGCGGTCGGCACCCATTGCAAGGGCGGTGCGCAGTGTTTCGGCGGCTTGTTTCACGCCGATCGAGACAACGACGACTTCCTCGGCGACGCCTTTTCCTTTCAGGCGAATCGCCTCTTCGACAGCGATTTCGTCGAAGGGGTTCATCGACATCTTCACATTCGCAAGATCGACACCAGAACCGTCAGCCTTCACACGGGCTTTGACGTTATAGTCGATCACGCGCTTCACTGGCACGAGAACCTTCATTGTTCCCTCTCCCTTGGTTGCGTCATGACGTTGGTGGAATTGGTAGCGGGCGTTTCTGCGGTTGCACAAGGCAAAAGCGACCAGATGACGTCGCGAACGGTGCTTTGCCCCATGTTCCCGCTAACGGCTTGCTCCGGGGATCCAGAGGATATCGTCCTGGCCGTCGTTGTTGGCGATGCGGCCTGCGACGAACATCCAGTCGGACAGGCGGTTGAGATATTTGATCGCCGCCGGATTGGCGTCCTCGTCGGCCGCCAGCGCGGTTGCGGCGCGTTCGGCGCGGCGCGCGACGGTGCGGCAAAGGTGCAGATGCGCGGCCAGGGTCGAGCCGCCCGGCAGAATGAAGCTGCGCAGCGGGGCAAGGCGCGCATTCATCGCGTCGATTTCGCTTTCGAGGCGGTCGACCTGCGTGTCGATGATGCGCAGGACCGGATAGGGCGCCTCGGCATCTTCTTCCATCCGCGGGCGCGAGAGATCGGCCCCGAGGTCGAAAAGATCGTTCTGGATCACGGCGATCTGCGCCGCCATCCCGCCATCCGCATGAAGCCGCGCGAGGCCGAGCGTTGCGTTCAGCTCGTCCACCGTGCCGTAGGCCTCGACCCGCAGGGCATGTTTCGCGACCCGTTCGCCGTTCGACAAAGCGGTTTCGCCCTTGTCGCCGGTGCGGGTGTAGATCTTGTTGAGAACGACCATCAGCCCCCCGCGACCAGACGTAAGCGATGATGACCAGCAGCGCGACGGCCTGCGCCCCGATGCGCCAACGCATCAGGCGGTTGGCATTGCGGCTGTTGAACTTTCCGCCTTGGGCAAAGCCCAGAACCCCGATCACGAGGATCGCGAGGACGACAAGGCAGGCGAAGGCGGCAACATAGATGAAGGGATCGTTTTGCATGTCTCTGACTAGCTCCGGCGCGCGAACCAGTCCAGTGCGCGCGTGGACAGGATGCGCTTTCCGAAGCCCGAGAGATAGGTCGGGTCGTCACGTAATAGCGACGGCGCGGATTGGCGCTCCCGAGCGCATGGGCGATTTTCGCGCTGACGGCGCTTGGCGGCAGCTCGTAGCGGTCCTTTTTCGCGGCGGGTTGGTAGAGCCGCTTGAGCAATGTGTCCTCGTATTGCCGGCGGCGCGGGCTGTTTTCCCAGTCGATCCAGCGCTCGAAATGCGGGATGGATTTGAGGCGGATCGCCGTGCCGATCGGGCCCGGCTCGATCAGGGAAATCCTGATCGGCGTATCGGCCATCTCGACGCGCAGCACATCCGTCAGCCCTTCGAGCGCGAATTTCGTCGCGACATAGGCCCCGCGCCACGGGATGCCCACGAGGCCCAGAACCGAGCTGATGGTGACGATGCGGCCCTCGCCATTGGCGCGGAAATGGGGAATCAGCTGGCGGGTGAGGTCATGGGTGCCGAACAGATTGGTCTCGAAGATCTGGCGCAGCCCGCCGCGCGGCAGATCCTCGACCGCGCCGGGAAGCGCGAAGGCACCATTGTTGACCAGAGCGTGAACCGGCCCGAGCGAGAGGGCACGGGCCACGCCCGCACTGACGCTTTCCTCGGAGGCGAGATCGAGCGCGAAGCTCTCGAAGCCTTCAGCGCGAAGGGTTTCGGCGTCTTCTTCCTTGCGGCAGGTGGCCAGCACGCGCCAGCCTTTCTCGGTCAGGTGGTGGGCGGCATCGCGGCCGATACCCGACGAGCATCCCGTCAGCAAAACAGTTTTCATCAATCGGTTACCATCAGGCGCGGCCTTCGTCCGGCGGCCGGGCGGCACGCGGAACGAGGCGGTCAGAGCTTATTGCTGCGCGGTGACCGGAATGGTCCGGAACGCATTGCCGCGAAGCTGATCCGAACTGCGCTGATAGGTCAAGTCTGACGCGCTTCGGGCATTGGAACCGGCGGCACGCGTATGACTGGAGGAGGCGGCATTGGTCCCGCCCCGAAACTCCGGCGCGCTGGCCAGAACGAAAACGACGAAAAGACCGGTGAGGGTCAAAATAACGACTCGATACATGTTGCGCGCTCCGGGCCGGCGTGATCCGCCTTTGGCCGTCTGTGCCGTGCTCTGCCCAGCACGATCTGTTCTTGTCCGCCTGCTCTGCCTTTGCAGCGTTAACCTTTAATGACGCCATTTGTTCCGGAAGGAACGTTGAACTTTAGGACAGGTGGTGTTGAACTGCCGCTCATGCGTAAAAACCGGCTGGACCGGGCGCGCGCTCAGACGTATTCACATTGCCATGTCAGATGATGTGAACCGCCCCGAGGGCGAGACCGAAAACACCACCTCCGAGCAGCTGTCGCGCGCCATCGGCGAGCGCTATCTGACCTATGCGCTCTCGACCATCATGAACCGGGCGCTGCCCGATGCGCGTGACGGGTTGAAGCCGGTGCACCGTCGCATCCTTTACGCGATGCGCGAACTCCGGCTGTCGGCGACCGGAGCTTTCCGCAAATCCGCCAAGATTTCGGGCGATGTGATGGGCAACTATCACCCCCACGGCGACGGCGCGATCTATGATGCGATGGCGCGTTTGGCGCAGCCTTTCGTCATGCGCTATCCGCTGGTCGACGGTCAGGGCAACTTCGGCAATATCGACGGCGACAACCCCGCCGCTTCGCGTTACACCGAGGCCCGCCTGACCGCCGCCGCCGAAGCCCTGATGGAGGGGCTGGCCGAGGATGCGGTCGACATGCGGCCCAACTACGACGGCACGCTCGAAGAGCCGGTCGTAATGCCCGCCGCCTATCCGAACCTGCTGGCCAACGGCTCTTCGGGGATCGCGGTCGGCATGGCCACGAACATTCCGCCCCACAACCTGCATGAAGTCATCGACGCCTGCCTGCATCTGATCAAGACGCCGGATGCGCGCGACGATACGCTGATCTCGATCATGCCGGGGCCGGACTTCCCGACCGGCGGCGTTCTGGTCGAAAGCCGCGACGTCATTGCCGAGGCCTACCGCACCGGACGCGGCAGCTTGCGCCTGCGGGCGCGTTGGGCGGTCGAGGATCTGGGCCGCGGCCAATGGCAGATCGTCGTCACCGAGATCCCCTATCAGGTCGCGAAATCCAAGCTGATCGAGCGTCTGGCCGAGATCATCCAGATCAAGAAAGTGCCGATTCTCGCCGATGTGCGCGACGAATCCGCCGAAGACATCCGCATCGTGCTCGAGCCCAAGACCCGCGCGGTCGATCCCGAGCAGCTGATGGCGGCTTTGTTCCGCACCTCGGATCTCGAAGTACGCTTCGGCCTGAACATGAACGTTCTGATCGACGGGCGCATGCCCAAGGTCTGCTCGCTGAAAGAAGTGATCCGCGCTTTCCTCGATCACCGCCGCGACGTGTTGGTGCGGCGCTCGAATTTCCGGCTGGCCAAGATCGCGGCGCGGCTCGAGGTGCTCGAAGGCTATATGATCGCCTTCCTCAACCTTGATCGCGTCATCGAGATCATCCGCTACGAGGATGATCCGAAAGCGGTTCTGGCGGCCGAATTCAAGCTGACCGAAGTTCAGGTCGAGGCCATCCTCAACATGCGCCTGCGCGCCTTGCGCCGGCTCGAGGAAATGGAGCTTCGCGCCGAACACAGCAAGCTTTTGGAAGAACGCGCCGCCCTCGAGGGCATGCTTGCCGATGAAGGCCAGCAATGGGCCCAGATTTCGGAGCAGCTGCGCGAGATGCGCAAGCTGTTCGGCAAATCCGCTCCCGGTGGCCAGCGCCGCACCGAGATCGCCGAGGCCGAGGAAATCGCCCCGATCGACATGGACAGCATGATCGAGCGCGAGCCGATCACCGTGATCTTGTCGAAAATGGGCTGGATCCGCGCGATGAAGGGGCATCAGGCTCTGGATGCCGAGATCAAGTTCAAGGACGGCGACGGCCCCTTCATGGCCTTCCACGCCGAGACCACCGACAAGCTGATGATCTATGGCGCGAACGGGCGTTTCTACACGCTTCTGGGCGCGAACCTGCCCGGCGGACGCGGCATGGGCGAGCCGTTGCGTCTGATGATCGACCTGCCCAACGATGTCGCCGTCATCGACATGTTCGCGTGGCGCGACGGCGTGAAATATCTCGTGGCCTCGAAAGCGGGCGATGGTTTCGTCGTCGCGGCGCAGGACATTCTGGCCCAGACCCGCAGCGGCAAACAGGTTCTGAACGGGGACGCGCTTTTGTGCCGCGTCGTCTCGGGCGATCATGTCGCGGTTGTGGGCGAGAACCGCAAGGTTCTGGTCTTCGCGCTGGACGAGCTGCCGGAAATGGCGCGCGGCAAGGGCGTGCGGCTCCAGAAGTTCAAGGACGGCGGACTGTCCGACGCGACCTTCATCACGCTGGCACAGGGCCTGTCGTGGAAAGATCCCGCCGGCCGCACCCGCCGCGAGGAAGACCTCTCCGAATGGCTGGGCAAGCGCGGCACCGCCGGCCGCATGGCCCCGCGCGGCTTCCCGCAGGACAACAAGTTCAACTGAGCCGCAGGCTCGGGCCAAAACCGAAAAGGCGCGGCGGGGAAACCCGCCGCGCCTTCTGTTCCGGTCATGGCGCCCATGCACCCGCGCGGACATGCGCCGGCTCGGGCGGCTTTCCTTAGCCGGGCACGGCCACGCTCTGGGTACCCGAGGTCGTGGGCGCGGAGATCGAGCTTTGCTGCTGCGGGGCGGTTTTGCCGGCGCAGTCGCCGCCTGCGGCAAAAGCCGGAAGCGCCGAAGCGGCTGCGATGGCGAAGGCAACGGTGAGGGTCTTCATCTTCATGTCGAAAGCTCCTTAGGGTTGCTGGGGGGACCGGCGGCAGGGATCATCTCTGGTGGCGGAGCCGTGAACGGAGCGGATCGTCAGACCGTGGCCCTGTTCAAACTATGACGCGGCACCTCTATTCGATCAATTGGTCTGGCGAATATGTGACCGGCGCGTGAGGACTAGTCGCGACGCACGTCTTTCCAGCCGGTTATCATCGGCTTGACCAGATCCTCGCGCTTCCAGAGCCGGTAGTAGAGGATCATCGCCAGATGGAGCAGCACCAGAATCAGGATGACGGTGGCGCCGAAATGGTGCCAGCCGACCGCTTTTGTGCTGGCCGCACGGCTGACCGACGAGGCGAGGGGGCCGACATTGACGAAATCGTCGGGGTCCGCGATCAGGCCGGTCGAGACCTGCGCGACCAGCGCCGCGATCATGGCGATGACCGAAAGCCCGCCAAGCGGATTATGCCCCGGCCAATGGCTCGGCTCGCGCGAGGAAAGCCCGCGCATATAGCCCAAAGTCGCCGAAGGTCCGTGCAGGAAGCTGGAAAAGCGCGCGGAAGGGGGCCGACAAAGCCCCAGACCAGCCGGAACGCCAAAAGCGCGATGACCATATAGCCGCACCAGAAGTGCAGCGTCATGATCAGCGGGCCGAACTGGCCCAGACACCATGCCGCCACCACGAAAAACGCCAGCAGCCAGTGGAACCCGCGCAAAAGCGGGTCCCACAGCTTTACCTTTTCGGGGCCGGAGGCGGCAGCCATCACTCGCTCTCGCGGTAGACGTCATGGCAGGCCTTGCAGGCCGCGCCGAGCTTTGGACCACCGGCCCGACATTGGCCTGACCGCCTTTGACCGCCTCGGAAGCACCGGCCGCCGCTGTACCCAGAGCCGCAAATTTGCTGCCGAAATCGTCGAGATTGTTCCAGATGTCGGGCTTGGCGTTGCTGTCGTCGTAATCCGCGCTGGAGCTGCCGGCGATGAAATGGATCGGCAGGGTGTATTTGGTCAGCGTCTCGATATTGGCTGCGGCGGTCGCCGCTGCGGCTTCGTCGTAATCCATCTCGCCCTTCGCCATCCCCGCGAGCGGGCCCATATTGGCGGCGAGCATCTCGAAGAACCCCTGACGGGCCTTGACGTTGTCTTCTACCTTCTCGTCGGCAAGGGCCATGAACGGAAGGGCGATAAGAGCGGCGGCAGTGACGATAAGGCGCATCTTGGATCCTCTCTGTGTGGCGAATGGCTACATGGGGAAACGGTCGCACGGCGGCGAATGTGCTGCAATCATTCAATTTGATCACCAGCGCGACTGTGAAGAGCGTGACGGTTTCATGGCGCGGCTCCGAGGATGCGCGCGCAAATGCGCGCAGATGCGACCGGCCCGCCCAAGCGCGCATTGGACAAAAGGCGGGCAATTCGCGCCCGGGTGGCGCGCGATCGGGCAGCGCGGGGCTTTCGAGCCCGCGCTTTCGGGCCGACGGTTGCGGCGCGGTCGGGGGCACGACAGTCTGGGTTCAGGCCGTCCCCATCGCGCGGGGATAGTTCATGGCACTGCCGCCCTTCCCTTGCCGGTTCCTCCTCCATCGGCCGTCTCGGGAAGCGGCGGCA
Source organism: Paracoccus cavernae (assembly GCA_030410095.1). Classification (GTDB taxonomy): domain Bacteria; phylum Pseudomonadota; class Alphaproteobacteria; order Rhodobacterales; family Rhodobacteraceae; genus Paracoccus; species Paracoccus cavernae. The sequence continues at coordinate 2,243,991 of JAUFRC010000001.1, read as the reverse complement.
TTTTTTCACCCCGCCTTCCGGCCCGTTTTCCTCTTCGGTTCTCAGCTCGGTCGTCGGGGCGGTGGTTGGCGGCCAGTCGAGGTTGACCCAGACCAGACGGTGGCGCGACGCGGCCTCGACGGTTTTGGCGAAATCATCCTGCGGATCGGGCCAGAGGACGCCCGCATCGAGAATGCGCAGGCTCTGTGCGGGCAAGACGTAATCGACACGCATATTGCCCGGCCCGTCGGCTGCCGGCCAATTCGCGGTATCAAGCGCCGGATCACCCTTGTGTCGGCTGTTCGCGCCGTTTTGGGGATAGGCCTTGCCGCCCGCGCTTTGCGGCAGCGGATCCTGAAGCGTGGACAATAGCGCGGCCAAAGCCTCGGGGCGGCCCTCGCTGTCGTTGATGTCGAGATTGGCGTTGCCGAGCAGCACAAAGGGGCCTCGGGCAGACGGTCCTGCCAAAAGGCAGTCTCGTCGTGGTTGCGCCTTCCGTTGCGGTCCTCGGGGCCGTCAAAGACAGGCGGGGTCGCGGAATAGGCCAGAAGATGCAGGCTCCGGCCCGCGATCTCGACCGGCAGATCCCAATGCGCGACCGAGGACAACCTTTGCGCGGCGGCGATCTCGGGCGGGGCGGGGGCATCAGATTGCCCTCCAGATCGCGCCACAGAAACGCGCTGTAATCGGTAACCGGCCCGAGCGGATGGCGCGAGAGCACCGCCATTCCGTCCTGACCCGTGAAAAAGCCGAAGCCCTGCGCATCATCCGCAGTGCCGAGCCGGCCGTTCTGGTCGAGGTCCAGCCCCGATCCATGCCGCTATTGGGGCGGCTTGCGTAGAGATGGGGATAACCGGCACCCGCAGCCGAGAGCTGTCGGGCGAGTTCTTTCAGGGCGAGATTGTCGTAATCCCAATCGATGCCGGTCAGCAGCAGCAGATCGGGGTCGGCGCGGGCGATTACCGCCACCACCGCCGCAATCTGGGCATCCTTGCCGCCCAACATGTCGCGGTACAAAGGCCGGGCCCCCTGCGGCCGAGATCGGGGAGAAGGTCGCGATGCGCAAAGGTTCGGCCGGAGCGGGCAAGGCGCAAAGCGGGAGGGAAAGAAGGCCGAGGGCCGCGGCGCGCGCCGCCCCCGACAGAGGGTGCAAAGGTGCGGAACGCAACCGCACGGGCCGGCTCAGACCCAGGGACGCGACTGGGCCATCTTGTCTTCGTAGCTGTCGATCTTCGAGGATTTCTCGAGGGTCAGGCCGATATCGTCGAGGCCGTTGATCATGCAATGCTTGCGGAACGCATCCACCTCGAAGGGGAAGCTCTGGCCGTCCGAGGTGGTGACCTGCTGGTTTTCGAGATCGATGGTGATGCGGGCATTGGCGCCTTTGCGGGCGTCCTCCATCAGCACGTCGACGACCTCTTGCGGCATCACGATCGGCAGGATGCCGTTCTTGAAGCAGTTGTTGAAGAAGATGTCGGCGAAGCTGGTCGAGATCACGGCGCGGATGCCGAAATCCAGCAGCGCCCAAGGGGCATGCTCGCGCGAGGAGCCGCAGCCGAAATTGTCGCCGGCGACGATGATCTGCGATTCGCGGTAGGCGGGCTGGTTGAGGATGAAATCGGGCAGCTCGTTGCCTTCGGCATCGTAGCGCATCTCGTCGAAGAGATTTTTACCAAGACCCGAACGGTGGATCGTTTTCAGGAATTGCTTGGGGATAATCATATCCGTGTCGATGTTCACCAGCGGCATCGGCGCCGCGATGCCGGTCATGGTCGTGAATTTGTCCATTTTGTCCTCGCAGTTTGACTTGCCGTTCAGCGTCTCGTTCGACAAGACTACAATTCAGGTGTAACGCGCAAATCGTGTGGTGTTTCAATGGTTGAGAGTGTGGGTTCTGTTTCGCTAAGGACGTGTGTCGCTCAGGATTGGAGCCCGCAAATCGGTGATCCCAACGTGACCGGATGGCTGACGGTGGTCTCGTATCTCGTCTGTTTCGGTCTGGCCTATATGGTGACCATGCGCCTTAAAGGGCAGCGCGGCCGCGGCTTGTGGGTCATCATTACGGGGCTGATGCTGTTTCTGGCCCTCAACAAGCAGCTCGATCTCCAGACCGCCCTGACCGCGACGGGGCGCTGCATGTCCCATATCCAGGGCTGGTACGAGGACCGCCAGACCATTCAGAAGCTGTTCATCGGCGGCATGATCATCGGCATTTCGACGGTCATCGCCCTGATGTTGGCCAAGATGCGCGGCAAGGTCCGCGAGAACGGTCTGGCCTTTGCGGGCCTCTTCGTTCTGGTGACCTTCGTCATGGTGCGCGCCGTGGGCTTCCATCACATGGACAGCCTGATCGGAGCGGAGATCGCCAGCATTTCGCTGAATTTCATCTTTGAAAACCTCGGCTTGCTCATGATCGCCCTGAACGCTTTGACCCATCTGCGGGTGACTGCGCCCGAAAGGCACAGCCAGCCCGCATAAGGATCAGACGGTTTCGCCCATCACGTCGCGCACGTCGGTCAGGTGACCGGCGATGCCCGCCGCCGCCGCCATGACCGGCGACATCAGATGGGTGCGGCCGCCACGGCCCATGCGGCCCTCGAAGTTGCGGTTCGAGGTCGCGGCGCAGCGCTCGCCCGGTGCCAGCTGGTCGGGGTTCATGCCCAGACACATCGAGCAGCCTGCCAGACGCCATTCAAAACCCGCATCGGTGAAGATCTTGTCCAGACCCTCTTCCTCGGCCTGAAGGCGCACAAGGCCCGAGCCCGGAACGATCATGCCGCGCACGCCGTCCGCCAGATGCTTGCCTTTCAGGATGCCGGCAGCGGCGCGCAGATCCTCGATCCGGCCGTTGGTGCACGAACCGATGAAGACCGCGTCGATCTTGATCTCGTTCAGCGGCGTGCCCGGCTTCAGGCCCATGTATTCCAGCGAACGGCGGGCCGCTTCGACCTTGCCGCCTTCGAAATCCTCGGGGCGGGGACTTTGTCGGTGATCGCCAGAACGTCCTCGGGCGAGGTGCCCCAGGTCACGACGGGCGCGATGTCTTCGCCGCGGATGGTGACGACTTTGTCCCAATGCGCGCCTTCATCGCTGAACAGCGTCTTCCACCACGTCACCGCGGCTTCCCACGCTGCGCCCTTGGGCGCATGCGGGCGGCCCTGGCAATAGGCGAAGGTCGTTTCGTCGGGCGCGATCATGCCGGCACGGGCGCCGCCTTCGATCGCCATGTTGCAGACGGTCATGCGGCCTTCCATCGACAGGTCGCGGATCGCCTCGCCCATGTATTCGATGACATAGCCGGTGCCGCCGGCGGTGCCGGTCTTGCCGATCACCGCGAGGGTGATGTCTTTCGCGGTCACACCGGGGCGCAGCTTGCCGGTGATCTCGACCTTCATGTTCTTGGATTTCTTCTGGATCAGCGTCTGGGTCGCCAGAACATGCTCGACTTCCGAGGTGCCGATGCCGTGGGCCAGAGCGCCGAATGCGCCATGGGTCGCGGTATGGCTGTCGCCGCAAACGACGGTCATGCCGGGCAGGGTCCAGCCCTGCTCGGGGCCGACGATATGGACGATGCCTTGGCGGATATCGCTCATCGGGTAGTAGTTCAGCCCGAATTCGCGCGCGTTCTTGTCCAGCTCTGCGACCTGAATGCGGCCCTCGGGGTTTTCGATGCCGTTCACGCGGTCGGCGGTGGTCGGCACGTTATGGTCCGGCACGGCGATGGTGCGCTCGGGCGAATGGACCTTGCGGCCGGCCATGCGCAGACCCTCGAAGGCCTGGGGCGAGGTCACTTCGTGGACCAGATGGCGGTCGATATAGAGAACGGCGGTGCCGTCTTCCGCCAGATCCACCACATGGGCGTCGAAAATTTTGTCGTAGAGGGTACGGGGGCTGCCCGTATTGGTGTTGCCGGTCATGGCTGTCTCTTTCTTAAAGAGTAGCTTGGGAAACGTAAAAGCCGCAGCCCCGAAACGGCGGTCTGCGGAAAGGGCACGCGAAAGCGGCCCGCATTCCGATCAAAGTCGGGCGGTAACCGAAAGGCTTTCGCCATAGAACCGCCCGGGCAAACGGGCGCGGTCATGAATGTCGAAGTAGATGAATCCTCGCATGGAAGATTATTTAGGCCGGATCGCCTTATCGCGCAATATCCCAAGGCTCGGGCGCAGGGCCCGCGACCGTGATCGCACGATGGTGCGGCCATTGCGCCACCCTTGCCCGCAGGCTTGCCCATGACGCGCGGGAATGTTCAACTGCCCGCGCGCGGCGGAGGGGCCGCGAGTGCCCGCGAGGGCCTGCGGAGGGCCTATGGACCTGTTGTCACCCGATATCTCAGACGCGGCGGGCGCGCTGTGGTCGCAGATCGCGCTCTTCGGCAAGGGCATGCTGCTGCCGTGGCGGCTTTACCAGCTTCTGGCGATCCTCGGGCTGTTCGTTCTGGCGCACACCGCCGCGAAACCCTTGGGCCATTGGCTGACGTCATGGCTGCGCAGGCGGCAGGGCTGGCCGAAATGGAAGCTGCGTCTGGGGATCTTGTTCCAGCAAAGGCTGAGGGTGATTCTCTTTGCGCTTTTCGCCTGGATCACGGTCTGGATCCTGCGCGAGCTGACTTGGCCGTCGCGCAGCCAGATGATCGCGGTTGCCGCGATGATCGCGACGGCATGGGCGGCGGTGGGCTTTTTCGCGCGGGTGATCCGCAACCGTTTCTTGCGCCGCATCGTCAGCTGGGTCGCGTGGATCTGGGTGACGCTTTACTTTCTGGGCTTTCTGGAGCCTGCCTCGGACCTGCTCGACAGCATTTCGGTGACCTTCGGCAGCTTCCGGCTTTCGGCGCTGACGGTGCTCAAGGCGGTTCTGGTCACGGTGCTTCTGATCTCGCTGTCGCGCTCTTTCGGGCGGATCGTCTCGGGGCGGCTGGCGAGGAACGCCGATATTTCGCCCGCGATCCAGGTACTGATCGGCAAGATCCTTCAGGTCGTTCTGATCAGCCTTGCGGTGCTGATCGGGCTGAAGGCCGCCGGTTTCGACATGACAGGATTCACGGTTTTCACCGGCGCGCTTGGCGTGGGTCTCGGTTTCGGTCTGCAAAAGATCGTCTCGAACCTGATGTCGGGCGTCATCATTTTGATGGATAAATCGATCAAGCCCGGTGATGTCATCAGCATCGGCGATACGTTCGGCTGGATCGAGGATCTTGGCGCGCGCTATGTCAGCGTGGTGACCCGCGACGGGCGCGAATATCTGATTCCGAACGAGGATTTCGTTACGGGGCAGGTGGTCAACTGGTCCCATACCAATGATTACGTCCGCCTCGATCTGACTTTCGGCACCTCTTATCGCGACGATCCGCAGCTCGTGAGCAAGCTTGCCATCAATGCCTCCCTGACGGTCAAGCGCGTGCTGGCACAGCGCACGCCGGTATGCTGGATCACCAATTTCGGCGAGCGTTCGGTGGAATATGTGCTGCGTTTCTGGATTTCGGACCCGACCGCGGGGCTGATCAACGTCCGCGGTCAGGTCTTTCTCGCGCTGTGGGAGAGTTTCCAGAAGAACGGGATCTCGCTGCCCTATCCGCAGATGGAAGTACGCATGCTACAAGCGCCCGAGGACAGCCCGCCGCCTGCGATCATGACCCTCAACGATTAGGCATTCATCCTTTCTTAAGACCGTTCCTGCATGGTCGAAGGGTCGGCGCGGGGGTGATTCGACAAAGGACGGCAGAGCGGGCAGGCGGCTTTCGCGGCTTCGGGTCGGCGTTTCGGCATGGGGGCACGGGCGTGACGCGGGGGCGTTTTCGTCGCCATTCGGGCGGTTTGGCCGGCGCCGCGTCAAAGCTTCGGTCAGGGGGCATTGAGAAAAACCGAAATGATGCTATTTTATAAGGAACCCTGCGCCGGGGAGATCGGCGCGTTGTCCGGAGTATGACCCCTGTCCAGTATCGTCTCGCCGGCCGCACAGCCGGCAGCGACCGCCACACCGATTCAAGAACTGACCAGCGATCAGTTGCTTGAACGTGTCCTCGCCTCTCTTGACGATGATAAGGCCGAAGATGTCGTGACCATCGACCTCCGCGGTCGTTCGGCCATGGCCGATCACATGGTGATCGCCTCGGGCCGCTCGTCGCGTCAGGTCGCCTCGATCGCGGAAAAATGGCCGAACGGCTCAAGCAGGAATGCGGCCGCCTCGTGCGGATCGAAGGTAAGGATACCGGTGACTGGGTGTTGATCGACACCGATGACGTCATCGTCCATATCTTCCGCCCTGAGGTGCGCGAGTTCTACCAGCTCGAGAAGATGTGGATGCCGGCGGATAGCCTGCGTGCCGCAACGCTCGATCTCGTCCGCGCCGAGCTTGCTCCCGAGCCGAAGTTCTAAGCCATGCGTCTTGTGCTCGCCGCGGTCGGTCGGCTGCGGAAAGGGCCCGAGGCCGATCTGGTTGCCGACTACCTGGCCCGCTTTGCCAAGACGGGCCGGGCGCTTGGTTTTCCCCAGTCACCCTGACCGAGGTCGAGGACAAGCGCGGTGGCGGTATGGCCGCCGAGGCAGAACTTTGAACCGCGCCATCCCCGATGGTGCGGTTTTGGTCATTCTGGACGAGCGCGGCCATATGCTCACCTCGCCGGAATTCGCCAGCCATCTCGGAGCCTGGCGCGATCAGGCCCGCGACATCTGTTTCGTGATTGGCGGCGCCGACGGAATCGACCCCTCCTTGCGCGCCCGCGCCGATCTTTCGATCAGCTTCGGCAAAATGGTCTGGCCGCATATGATGGTGCGCGTCATGCTGACCGAGCAGATATACCGCGCCGCAACCATCCTCGGCGGCGGACCGTATCACCGCGTCTAAGGCAGCCACCGCTCCGCACTTTCGCCGCCAGGGCAGTGCGAGGACCGGATGGCGGCAAGGCCATCGCGCAAGATCGGCAGCGCTTCTCCCAATAGCGGTTTTTCAGCTTCGCGGTGCGGAGCGCTGCTGAACGCATAGGCGGAATGGTCTGGTTTTCCCGCCGGCCGCTGCTTTGCGTATCGCCAAGCTGGGCTGGTGCAATGCCGATCCCTGCGTCAGGACGCGGTTGTCGATCTGGACGAGATGCTCGGATCGCTGCTCTTTGACCCATCGGTTCCACGGTCAGCGGCCTGAATTGCATCCCGTGGCCCTGTGCGAGCGGAGAGGCGATGAAGGGCGCGGCGGGCGTAGGCTTGTGTTTGTTCTCATGGAAAGCAGCGCTTGATCTCGCCGCCTTTCGCCTCCTCAATCGGCATCGAAACCACGTCACATCAACCAGCCCTACGAGGGTTTCCTTGAAGGATTTCCCGTTTGCTTCAGCCTTATGCTCAAAGAGCACTATGCCGAGCATGTCGGTTGGGGGCGCCGGTTTTACAAAGGGGATGACTTCCGTGTGTTCCAGCTTATTTGGCCCGATACATCGGGGCGCTGGCCATGGGATCCCGATGCCACCGAGAGTTACCGACAAGCAATGCCGCTTCTGTCTGAGCCAGCAGAGATAACCTGACGCCCAGCAGCAGGAGATCAGCTCTTTTGCCAAGTAACTCCCGCTTCGCTCCGTATTCGTTCACGCTTTGAAGCGCTGATCCGTCCGTAAAGCGTGTCTTGCGCACATAAGAAAACCGGCGGGACGAATTGCTCCGCCGGTTTTGGTTCTCGTCTCTCTCAGGCGCAGTCGTTGCTTTTCCAGCCGTCGATGATTGCGACGGCTTCTTCGGCAGTCTCGACAAAGCTGATCAGCTCGAGATCTTCGGGGCTGATCGTGCCGGCCTCCGCCAGAGCCTCCCAGTTGATGACCTTGTTCCAGAACTCGCGGCCAAAGAGGATGAAGGGGACCTTCTTCATCCGGCCGGTCTGGATCAGGGTCAGCGCCTCGAACATTTCATCGAGCGTCCCGAAACCGCCCGGGAAGACCGTGACGGCGCGGGCGCGCATCAGGAAATGCATCTTGCGGATCGCGAAATAGTGGAAGTTGAAGGACAGATCCGGCGTCACATAGCTGTTCGGAGCCTGCTCGTGCGGCAGCACGATCGATAGGCCGATCGACTGGCCACCCGCCTGATGGGCGCCCAGATTGCCTGCCTCCATCACGCCCGGCCCGCCGCCGGTGCAGATGACGAAATCGCGGCCATAGGTCTCCATGCTGCGCTGGGTCATGGCGCGGGCGAAAGTCACGGCCTCGGTGTAATAGCGCGACAGCTCGGCCAGGGCGGGGGTCTTGGCCGAAGCGACATTCTCGGGCGAGGGAATGCGCGCGCCGCCGAACATCACCACGGTCGTCGCGATGCCGCGTTCGTCCATGATCATCTGCGGCTTCAGCAATTCGAGCTGCAGGCGCACCGGCCGCAATTCCTCGCGCAGCATGAAGTCGTTGTCGACAAAGGCCAGCCGATAGGCCGGCGCGCGGGTTTGCGCGGTATCGGGGTATTATGGACCGCCTTCACATCCTGCACACTGTCACGGAAGGAATGGCTGCGTTCTTCTTCTTCAGTCATCGAAACCTCTGACATGGGGCCGGGGCGCATTGCACCGGAGTACTCTCACGCTTATAGCCCGATGAACTCGTTTTCCACCCGTGAGAAAGGCCCGCCATGACCTACGCCGCGCTCGAGACCGCAATTGAAGCCGCATGGGAGACCCGCGACCAGATTACCCCCGCAACCAAGGGCGAGACCCGCGAGGCGATCGAGGCCACGCTCGAGGCCTTGGACAGCGGCACGCTGCGCGTTGCCGAAAAGCGCGGGGCTGACTGGCACGTCAATCAATGGGCCAAGAAAGCGGTCCTGCTGAGCTTCCGCCTCAAGGATATGGAGATCCTCGAGGGCGGCCCGCAAAACGCCGGCTGGTGGGACAAGGTCGACAGCAAGTTCAAAGGCTGGGACGAGGCGCGTTGGCGCGCGGCCGGCTTCCGCGCCGTTCCGGGCAGCATCGTCCGCAAATCGGCCTTTATCGGCAAGAACGTCGTGCTGATGCCGTCCTTCGTCAATATCGGCGCTTATGTCGACGAGGGCTCGATGGTTGACGGCTGGGCCACGGTCGGCTCTTGCGCGCAGATCGGCAAGAATGTCCACCTCTCGGGCGGCGTCGGCATCGGCGGCGTGCTGGAGCCCATGCAGGCCGGCCCGACCATCATCGAGGACAACTGCTTCATCGGCGCGCGCTCCGAAGTCGTCGAAGGCGTGATCGTGCGCGAGGGCTCGGTCCTCGGCATGGGCGTGTTCATCGGCCAGTCGACCAAGATCGTCGACCGCGAGACCGGCGAAGTCATGTATGGCGAAGTACCGGCCGGTTCGGTCGTGGTCGCGGGCTCGCTGCCCTCCAAGAACGGCGTGAACCTTTATGCCGCGGTCATCGTGAAGCGCGTTGACGAAAAGACGCGCTCGAAAACCTCGATCAACGAGCTGCTGCGCGACTGACCCGAGACAAAAATTTGGTTCACGCGGGACAACTGCGTGAACCAAATCGGCTTTTTCCGCGTTACTCCCTCGATTTGGGTTCCATATGAGGGAGTTTCCATCATGCAAGGACTGGGCTGGATTGCAGCAATCATCGTCGGCGGCTTGGCCGGATGGATCGCCAGCAACATTATGAAGGCCGATACCGGCATCATCACCAACGTCATCATCGGCATCGTCGGCGCAGTGCTGGCCAATGCGATTTTCGGCCTGTTCGGCATCAATGCCGCTGCCGGAAGCTGGATTGCGCAGGGGCTCGCCGGATTGGTGGGTGCGGTGATCCTGATCTGGCTTTATCGGGCGGTGGCGCGATAGGTGCCCAAGGTCTGATTGCACGCTAAGCGCGCCGAACGGTTGCGCGACAGGCGCGCAGATCGACGGAATAAAAAAACCCGCGCTCCGGCGCGGGTTTTTCTTTGGCTCGGCAGATTGTCCGATCAGGCTTTGCTTTTTTCAGCGTCTTGCCGTGAAGGGCGATCCAGTCCATCACCGCCAGAAGCACACCCGAGATCACGAAAACCAGATGGATAATGACCATCCACTTGATCTTCTCGGGCGTATATTTCCCGACATCCATGAAGACCTTGAGCAGATGGATCCCCGAAATCGCGACAATCGAGGCCACGAGTTTCAGCTTGAGGCCGGTGAAGTCGACCTCGCCCTGCCACGATGGGCGATCCTTGTGATCGGCGATATCCATACGGCTGATGAAATTCTCGTAGCCCGAGAAAATCACGATCAGCAGAAGGTTCGCGGCCAGGCTCAAATCGATCAGTGCCAGAACGCCGAGGACCGCATCATCGACCGTCATGGTCGGAATCGTCAGTCCGAAACGCCACAATTCCTGCAGAAAGACCCAGACAAGGATCCCGAGGGCTCCGGCAAGCCCGACATACATCGGGGCCATAAGCCAGCGGCTGGCGAATAGGCTGCGTTCGATCAAGCGTTCCATGGCATCTCCTGAATATGGAGAGGCGGGCCTAACCGGCGCGGCGGCCCCACCGCAAGCGAAAGCGGCGCACACAAGGGGGCTGCGACAACATGTACAGGGTGTGAATGCCGCCGCTATGCGTCCACCCAAAGAAGCCTGTTCGCGGCGCGTGCCGCTCGATCTATGCGGTGAAGGCGGCCGGTTTCGCGCCGGTGACGCGCAACAGATCGGCGGGGGTGATCGCGAAGACATGGCGCGGCGTGCCGGCTGCGGCCCAGACCTGCGCGAAATCCTGAAGCCTCGGGTCGAAATAGGCGGTGATCGGCGTCAGATGCCCGACCGGAGAGACGCCGCCGATGGCAAATCCCGTCTCGGCGCGGATGAGATCGGCATCGGCCTTGCCGAGCTTCTGCCCCGCAACCTCGGTCGCCTTGGCCGGATCGACCTTGTTGCCGCCTGCCGTCAGGAACAAAACGACATGGCCGCTGTCCTCGCCGCGGAAGATGATCGATTTCGCGATCTGGTCGACCTCGCAGCCGACCGCACGGGCGGCATCCTCGGCGGTGCGGGTGCCTTCGGTCATTTCGCGGATTTCGACCGCAATTTTGGCGGTTTCCAGCGCGGCTTCCACCCGTTTCAGGCTCTTGCTCATTGTTTTTTGACCTCCTCGCGGAATAAGCTTGGGCAACAAGGAAGGAAAAATCATGGCGGAACACAAGGTCTATACGCTGCTGGTCGAATTGGGGCGCTCGGAAGACGACGGCATGCCCAAGGATGCGACGGGCGGCGCGATGCTGGTCTATGCCTCGGGCAAGGACGAGGAAGAGGCCCTGCGCGAGACGGTCGCGATCATCAAGCAGGCGGGGCTCAATCCGATCGAAGTGACCGGTCACGGCTCGATCGAGGAACGTCTGGCCGACGGTCACGAGATCCCTGACGAAGAGCGCGCCCTGATGGAGCGTGCACTCGAGGAAAACTCGGTCATCGTCGCCCAGATCGAGCCGCTTTACGGCCCGTTGAACCCGCCCGAGGACGAGGATGACGACGAAGACGGCGCAGAAGACGACGCAGTTCCGCCGACGACCCCCAACGGGCGCAAGCGCATCCATTAAGCACGCCATTCTGTGCTATTCATGCCTAAAACCATCCGTTAAGCTTCGACAAAACGGCAAAAAGCAAACAGACAGGCAGTGACATGACGATTTTCCTCTCCCGCATGGCGGCTTCGGCGCTGGTGATCGGTGCCCTTTCGAGCTGCGGCGTTGCGGTGAACCGCGGCCCGAGCATGGCCAATCCCGGCCCGGTGGTCGTGGCTCCGATCCCGCAGGCGGCTGCCGGCGACGAGGCCGGTCTCCAGAACTTCGTGCGCAGCTTCCGTGCGCGCGCGTTGTCCTCGGGCGTCTCGGCGCAGACCTATGACCGCGCCATGCGCCTCGCGCGCTATAACCCCGAGGTCATTCGTCTCGACCGCCGTCAGGCCGAGTTCTCGCGTCCCGTCTGGCTTTATCTCGACAGCGCGGTTTCGGATGTGCGCGTGACCACCGGTCGCCAGAAAGCCGCACAGCTCAGCAGCACCTTGTCCTCGATCGAGGCGCGCTACGGCGTCCCGCGCGAGATCGTTCTGGCCGTCTGGGGATGGAATCGAACTTCGGTGCGAACCGCGGCAAGATGCAGATCATCCCGTCGCTGGCCACTTTGGCCTATGACGGGCGTCGCGGTGCGATGTTCCAGAACCAGCTGATCGCGGCACTGCAGATCCTGCAGGCGGGCGATACCGATCCCGAGCATATGCTGGGTTCATGGGCGGGCGCGATGGGCCATACCCAGTTCATGCCGACCTCCTATCTGCAATTCGCGGTCGACTTCAACGGCGACGGCCGCCGCGACATCTGGTCCGAGGATCCGACGGATCGCTGGCCTCGACCGCGGCCTATCTGGCGCGCAACGGCTGGCAGCGCGGTCAGGCATGGGGTGCCGAGGTCCAGCTGCCCTCGAACTTCAACATGGGCCAGGTCGGCAAAGGCAACCGCAAATCCAGCCGCGACTGGTCGGCGCAGGGCGTGCGGCGCATGGGTGGCGGCGCGCTGCCCTCGGGCACCGGCTCGATCATCATGCCGGCCGGCGCGCGTGGTCCGGCTTTCCTGATCCTCGACAACTTCCGCTCGATCCTGCGCTACAACAACTCGGACAACTACGCGCTTGGCGTGGCTTTCCTTGGCGAGCGTATCGCGGGCCGTCCGGGCATTCAGGGCGCATGGCCGCGCAACGACCGCACCCTTTCGACCGGCGAGCGCGAGGAAATCCAGCGTCGCCTGATGCAGAAGGGCTTCTATCAGGGCGAGATCGACGGTCTGTTCGGCTCGGCCACGATGGAATCGGTCTCGGCTTACCAGCGCTCGATCGGGGTGACGCCGGACGGCTATCCGACCTCGATCCTTCTGGATCAGCTGCGCCGCTAAGCCGCGCCGACGAGGGATCAAAAAGGCGGCCTCGTGCCGCCTTTTTCTTTGCGATCAAAGGAGAAGTCATGACGATCACCGCAAAAGACGTGACCCTGCGCCCCTACGAGTCCTCCGATATCGCGGCGATGACCGTGCTGTTGAACATGCCCGCGGTGGTCGAGGGGACGCTGCAATTGCCGCTCCGTTCGCTGGCCGAGCGCGAGCGCAAGCGACAAGGGTTCGAGCCGATCGTCGATCTGGTCGCGGTCGTCGACGGGCTGGTCGTCGGTCATGGCGCGTTGCAACTGGCCGAGCAGCACCGCCGCCGTCACACCGGCACTGTCATGCTGGTCGTGCGCGACGATTTCCACCGGCAAGGCATCGGAGAGCGTCTGTTGCGGGCGCTTCTCGAGCAGGCCGATGACTGGCTGGGGCTGCGCCGTGTCGAGCTTTTGGTCCATGCCTCCAATACGGGCGCGATCGCGCTTTATGAAAAGCTGGGCTTCACGCGTGAAGGGGTGCTGCGCGATTACGTTCTGACGCGCGGCCACTATCGTGATGCGCTGATCATGGCGCGGCTGAACCGCTGAGCGGTCGGGCTCGCGAATGCAAAAGCGGCCCTCGGGCCGCTTTCGCCGTCTTGCGGATGCCGTCAGGCGCCGCGCATTTTCTTGACGATCAGGCCGACGACGATCTGCACCACCGCGCCTGCCGCACCGCCGCCGACGAGGTTGCCCGCGAGGGCCGCGAAATCGACGCCGCTTGCCGCCGCTGCAGTGCCCGAGCTCAGCAGCCCGCCCAGAAGCTGCCCGCCGCCAAGCCCGCCCAGAGCGCCGACGACGGCATTGCCGAGCCCGCCCATGTCGCCGTCCTTGACCGCTTTGCCGGTGGCCGTGCCGCCAAGCGCGCCGCCGATCACTTGTGCCAGTATCTGTTCCATCCCTTGCTCCTTTACCGTCTCGCGCGAAGACTTTTGCGCGATTAACAAAAGGCTAGGCGCGGCGGCATAAAGCACAAAGAGTTTTAAGCAACTTCAGCCTATTGCGACGAAAATCCTGCGCGGGGTGCGGGATTTAGATGCCAAACAATCACAGGTTGCCCCATTGCGGCAGTCGTTCGGGAAGCGGATTGCCCAAAAACAGGCGGTGCGGGGCCTGAGACAGAACGAGCCGATAGCGAGGACATGCGACAGGATGGCTGGTGCTGGTACGGAGTTCGGGTCTATTCTTTGGGGCAAAGGAAAAGACGAGGGGCCGGAATGCCGGAGACAACAAGCCTGCTTGCTTTCGCGCTCATCGCGCTCGGGATGGTGCTCACGCCCGGTCCGAACATGGTCTACCTGATTTCCCGATCCATCAGCCAGGGCCGAACCGCGGGGCTGATTTCGCTGGGAGGAGTCGCCCTCGGGTTCGTCTTCTACATGATGTGCGCCGCATTGGGGATCACGGCAATCGTCATGGCCGTTCCCTTTGCCTATGACACATTGCGTTTCGCGGGCGCGCTCTATTTGCTTTATCTGGCATGGCAGGCGGTCAAGCCGGGCGGCCGATCGCCGTTTCAGGTGAAGGACCTCCCCAAGGACAGCCCCGGAAAGCTGTTCGCAATGGGGTTTCTGACCAATCTGCTCAACCCCAAGATTGCCGTCATGTATCTTTCGCTTCTGCCGCAATTCATCAGTCCCGAACACGGGAGCATTCTGGTGCAATCCGTGGTTCTCGGCATGGTGCAGATTGTCGTCAGCGTGAGCGTCAATGCCATGATCGCCGTCGCGGCCGGAAGCATTGCCGTTTTTCTCGCCGGTCGCCCGACATGGCTCATCGTGCAAAGATGGCTGATGGGTACGGTTCTGGCGGGTCTTGCTCTGCGAATGGCGACGGAAGCGCGCCGCTAGATCGCCCTGTCGCGCCATTTTCGGGATCCGCGATGGATCGGCCGTCCCGTGCATGTCTGGTCAACTTTACCGGCATCCGGCGGATGTGAAAACGGCGGCCTGCGCGATTGACGCGGGGACCGCCGTGTCGGCTTTGCGGGCAAGGGCCCTGACGGTTACGCCAGATGGCTGCGGAAATCGGCGATGATGGCGGCGTAGACATCGCGTTTGAAGGGCACGATCTTCTCCACCAGCTCGCTGGCCGAAGTCCATTGCCAGCGGTCGAATTCGGGGATCTCTGTCTCGATGCTGATGTCGCTGTCCCGACCCTTGAATCGCATCAGGAACCATTTCTGGCGCTGGCCGCCGTACTTGCCCTTCCAGATCTTGCCGACCAATTCGTCGGGCAGATCGTAGTACAGCCAGTCGGGGCTTTCGCCGATGACCTCGACCAAAGCGGCGGGGACGCCGGTTTCCTCGGTCAGCTCGCGTAGCGCGGCATCGTGCGGGGTCTCGCCCTTGTCGATCCCGCCCTGCGGCATTTGCCAGGCGTCCGAGGGATTGTCGATGCGGTGGCCGGCAAAGACCAGCCCTTCGTCATTGACCAGAACGACGCCGGCGCAGGGGCGGTAGGGCAGGCCTTGCGGCCCGACCCGTTCGTCATGCTTGCTCATTGTGCCGCAGCCCCTTCGCCGGCATCGGCGGTGTCGCCGCCGCTATTGGCGGGTGCCGCGGTCGAGCCGCCTTCGATCGCCGACAGACCTTTGAGGATATCGACCGCATAGGCGAGCTGGTAATCCTCGTCGCGCAGCTTGGCAGTGGCCTCGACCTGCTGGGCCTCTTCCTCCATCTGCTTGCGCTCTTCATCGGTGATCGCGTCGTTGTTGAGCGCCCCGCGCAGATCCGCTTCGGAATTCGAGAAGCTCGAGGCCGAACGCGGCGCATCGGCGTCGGCTTCTTCGGTCGTCGGGCGGCGCGGCTGTTCGACGATGATGTCGGGGTTGATGCCGAGCGCCTGGATCGAGCGGCCCGAAGGCGTGTAATAGCGCGCCGTGGTGAGGCGGATCGCGCTGTCCGAAGTCACCGGCATGACGGTCTGGACCGAGCCTTTGCCGAAGGATTTCGTGCCCACCACGATGGCGCGGCGGTGGTCCTGCAAGGCGCCGGTCACGATTTCCGAGGCCGAGGCGGAGCCGCCGTTGATCAGCACGACCATCGGCTTGCCCTCGGCCAGATCGCCGAGCTTGGCGTTCCAGCGCTCGCTGTCTTCGGCTTTGCGGCCGCGGGTCGAGACGATCTCGCCCTTGTCGAGGAAGCCGTCCGATACCTCGATCGCCTGGTTGAGCAGGCCGCCGGGGTTGTTGCGCAGGTCAAGGACAAAGCCCGTGACCTTGTCGATCCCGCCCGCCTCTTCGACGGCTTTGGCCAGTTCGGTTTTCAGCGTCGAGAAAGTCTCGTCGTTGAAGGTGGTGACGCGCAGCACGACCGCATGGCCGATGACGCGGGACTTCACCACGGTCAGTTTGATGGTGTCGCGCACGACTTTGAGGTCGAAAGGCTCTTTTTCGCCCTGACGCAGGATGGTGATGGTGATTTCCGACCCGATCGGGCCGCGCATCTTTTCGACGGCATCATCGAGATTCAGCCCCATCAGCGATTCGCCGTTCACATGGGTGATGAAATCGCCCGCCTTCACGCCCGCTTCCGCAGCAGGGGTGTCGTCGATCGGAGAGATGACCTTGACCAGCCCGTCTTCCTGCCCGACCTCGATTCCCAGACCGCCGAAGCTGCCGCGGGTCTGGGTCTGCATGTCCTCGTAATCCTTGGCGGCGAGGAAAGAGGAATGCGGATCCAGCGAGGTCAGCATGCCGTTGATCGCCGCTTCGATCAGTTTCTTGTCGTCGACTTTCTCGACGTAATCGGCGCGCACGCGCTCGAAGACATTGCCGAAAAGGTCGAGCTGCTCATAAACCGACACTTCCTTGCCGGCTTCCTGCGCGATCAAGGGCGCGGCCAGCTGCGTCGTCACGATAGCGCCAGCCAAAGTGCCGATCGCGCCTGCAAGAAGATAGTGTTTCATTCGGTCGTCCCGTCCTGACCTGTGTCACCAACAATCGGATTCATCACGAACCAATCCGCCGGGTCCAGTGTTTCCTTGCCCTTCCGCAGCTCAAGATAGAGCGTCTGCGTCAGGTCCGCATCATTTCCCGCAGCTGCGCCCTGCACGAATCCGATCCCGAATTCCTGTGCCGAGCCTTCCTTGCCGCCCATCAGCCCCACCGGCTCGCCTGCGGCCAGAACGTCGCCGACCTCGCCGAAGACCTGCGACATGCCGGCAGCCACCAGCAAATAGCCCTGTGCGGGTTCGAGTATGGTGACATTGCCGTAATC
This sequence comes from Paracoccus cavernae, assembly GCA_030410095.1. Lineage (GTDB taxonomy): Bacteria > Pseudomonadota > Alphaproteobacteria > Rhodobacterales > Rhodobacteraceae > Paracoccus > Paracoccus cavernae. Next base: position 2,226,924 of record JAUFRC010000001.1, on the reverse strand, counting down.
CAGCAATGGCCCACGATAACGGATTGTTGCCGGCCACGGGGTTGTGACCAATGCCGCCGGAGCGGTCGCAATCACAAGGCCGGGGCGGCTGACATTGGCGGCATCGGGCTGGTTGTAGCCGCGCAGCACGCGTCCGACGACCGGCAGCGGCAGGCTGCCCTCGGCCCCCTCGAAGTCGGCGAGGGCGCGCCCACGTCCTTTTCCATGCTGATGATGCCGTCGGCAAAGGCAGAAAGCGTGTCGACCGATTGCACCAGAAGCTTCAGCTCTTCGGGGTCCTCGCCAAAGCGCACAGGCAGGTTCGAGCGGTCGGTGACGGCGCTGGCCAGCAGGCGGCGCGCCTCCTGCACTTCGCCCAAGCCCTGCGCCAGCGTATTGGCGGCGCTTTCCTCCAGCGCGCGCACGGTGCGGATTTCGCGCAGCTGTGCGCCCAGAAGATCGGCCTCGGCCTTGAGCGAAGGCGCGATCGAGGTCAGGATCATGCCCGAACGTGCGGTGGCCTCGGGTCCGGCGGGATGCAGCAACAGCGCGGTTTCGGGCGATTTCTCCATCGCCGTCATCACGCCCAGAACGCGGCCCAACCGGTCGCGGCGCGCGTCGAATTCCTCGAGGATCTGCTGCTCGCGCACACCGGCGCGGCGAAGGCCCGAGCGCAGGGCGGCAAGGCCCTTTTCATAGGCGCGGATCATCTCGGTCAGGGCCACGACCTGGTCGTTGGCGCTGAGCGCATTGTCGAGCTGCGCGGTTGCATTGCGCAGCTGCTCGGCGGCTGCGGCGGCCTCTTCCGAAGCCTGATTGACCGGCGAGGCGGCCAGAGCGGGGCCTGAGCCACCGCCAGAGCAAGAACGAGCAGCGGGGCCAGATATCTCATGCGCGCACGATCAGGCTTTGGCCGGTCATCTCGGCAGGCTGGTCGACCCCCATCAGTTCGAGCACCGTCGGCGCGACATCGGCCAGACGCCCTGCGCGCAGGCTGATCCCCGCAGGCCCGCCGTGAACGATCACCGGCACCAGATTGACGGTATGGGCGGTATGGGGGCCGCCGGTCTCGGGGTCGATCGTGGTCTCGCAATTGCCGTGGTCGGCGATCACCACCGCGGCCCCGCCAACGCGGTCGAGCGCCTCGATCATCATGCCCAGACCCTTGTCGACCGCCTCGCAGGCCTTGATTGCGGCGGTCAGGCTGCCGGTATGGCCGACCATATCGGGGTTGGCGTAGTTCACCACGATCAGGTCGTAACCCGCCTCGATCGCGCCGACCAGACGCTCGGAGACCTCGGGTGCGGCCATTTCGGGCTGCAGGTCATAGGTCGCGACCTTGGGGCTCGCGGGCATGTAGCGGTCCTCGCCTTCCTCGGGGTCTCTTTGCCGCCGTTGAGGAAGAAGGTGACATGGGGATATTTCTCGGTCTCGGCCAGACGGAACTGGCGAAGGCCCTTCTGTGCGACCCAGGCGCCAAGCGTATTGGCGACCTGCCGCTTGGGGAAAGCGGCGGTCATGAAGGTGTCGTGCAGGGTCGAGTAATCGACCATGCCGAGCATCGCCGCCCATTGCGGGCGTCGGCCGGTCTCGAAGGCGGAGAAATCGGGCTGAGCAAGCGCCGCAAGGATCTCGCGGGCGCGATCCGCGCGGAAGTTGAGGCAGAAAAAGCCGTCGCCGTCCTTGGCCCCGCCATAACCCGCGATGATCGTGGGCTGGATGAATTCGTCGGTCTCGGCGCGGGCATAGGCATCGACCACGGCCTGCGCCGCATCGGGTGCATGGAGCCCCTCGCCGGTGGTGATCGCGCCAAAAGCCCGCGCGACCCGCTCCCAGCGGTTGTCGCGGTCCAGCGCATAATAGCGCCCGATCACGGTGCCGATCTTCGCGCCGACCGGTAGGGTGCCCGCCAGCTCGGTCATGAACCCCATTGCCGATTGCGGCGGCACGTCGCGCCCGTCGGTGACGGCGTGAACCACAACCGGCACGCCCTTGTCGGTCAAAGCGCGAACCGTGGCCTGAAGATGCGCGATATGGCCGTGCACACCCCATCCGAAACCACGCCCATCACATGGGCCGTCCCGCCGCTCGCGCGCAATTTGGCGATCAGATCGGTCAAGCCGGTATTGTCGTAGAAAGACCCGTCCTCGATCGCGAGATCGATCTGCCCCAGATCCATCGCCACGACCCGACCCGCGCCGATATTGGTATGGCCGACCTCGGAATTGCCCATCTGGCCGCGCGGCAAGCCGACGTCGGGGCCGAAGGTGATCAGCGTGCCATGGGGATCACGCCCCATCAACCGGTCGAAATTCGGCGTCTCTGCCTGATCGGGGGCGCTCTGTTCGGGACGGTCGGAAATCCCCAACCATCGAGAATGCACAGAACTACGGGTTTGGGATTGCTCATCAGGGCCTCGATATGGGTCAAACGGTTTCTACGACGTGTGCCGCATATGGGCAAGGATTGCGCGGAAACTTCAAAGGAGCGTGATCCCCCGCCTCTGGTTCCCGTTAACCGTGCAAGAAAAAGCAGGGTGCCGTTTCGGCCCCTGCTTTCTTCATCATGAAAATACCCGATAAAACGGCGCCGCAACGGGCGGTCGGGGTTTAGCCGGCAGCTTCCGCCGCAATCTGGGCGGCATTCTTGCGGCCGCGCTCGGTCGCCGATTTCAGCTGGCCGCAAGCCGCCATGATGTCCTCGCCGCGCGGGGTGCGGATCGGGCTGGCATAACCGGCTTTGTAGATGATGTCGGCGAAGGCCTGAATGCGCTCCCAGCTCGAGCGTTTGTAGGGCGCGCCCGGCCATTCGTTGAAGGGGATCAGGTTGATCTTGGCCGGAATGCCGCGAATGAGCTTGATCAGGCGGCGCGCATCGGCATCGCTGTCGTTGACCCCGTCGAGCATGACATATTCAAAGGTGATGCGCTCGCTGTTGGACAGCCGCGGATAATCGCGCAGCGCGCCCAAAAGCTCTTCGATGTTCCATTTCTTGTTGATCGGAACCAGCTTGTCGCGGGTCTCGTCGGTTGTGGCATGGAAGCTGATCGCGAGCAGGCAGCCGATTTCCTCGGCCGTGCGCGCGATTTCGGGAACGACGCCCGAGGTCGACAGCGTAATGCGGCGGCGCGACAGGCTGATGCCCTCGCCATCCATCACCACGCGCATGGCGTTGCGCACGTTGTCGAAATTGTACAGCGGCTCGCCCATGCCCATCAGCACGATATTGGAGACAAGGCGGGTCTCGTCCTTGGGTGCGCCGGGCTGCGGCCATTCGCCCAGATCGTCGCGCGCGACCAGAACCTGCCCCACGATTTCGCCCGCCGTCAAGTTGCGCACCAGCTTCTGCGTGCCGGTATGGCAGAAGGAGCAGGTCAGCGTACAGCCGACCTGGCTCGAGATGCAGAGCGTGCCGCGATTGTCCTCGGGGATATAGACCGCCTCGACCTCGTGGCCGCCCGCGATGCGCAAGAGATACTTGCGCGTGCCGTCCTCGGAGACCTGGCGCGTCACGATCTCGGGGATCGCGATCTCGAAGTTGTGGGCGAGAAGGGCGCGGTAATCCTTGGCGAGGTTGGTCATCAGGGCGAAATCGCGCACGCCCCAGTGATAGACCCATTGCCAGATCTGGCCGACGCGCATCTTGGCCTGTTTCTCGGGCGTGCCGGCCTCGATCAAAGCCTGCTGCAATTCCTCGCGGGTCAGGCCCACGATATTTTTCAGCGCGGTTTCGGGAAGCTTGCGCGGGATGGTCAGAACATCCTGCGTGATCGGAGCGGCCTGCATCATGACAAAACCCAAGGGATAAGGAAGGTCAGCCCAATATGGGGTCTTTTGTCGTTTTTCAATGGAAAAAGCCCCGACCTTGCGGACGGGGCCTGAAATCGTGATCGCGAAAGACGATCCGCGCGGGCTTATTTGCAGTTGGCCTGCGCCGCATTGGTGGCTGCGGTGATGCCCGACAGCGAGAAAGTGTCGGCGGTCACGGTGCCGCGTGCCGAACGGCCGGTGACAACCGCGGACGAGCCGCCGCGCAGTGCCGAGACCAGACGGCCGTCTTCGGCAGGCGAGCCTGCCCAGGCGTTTTCACCCTCGGTGAAGAGGTTGAACTTGTTGCCGCCGATATTCACTTCGACGGTCGATCGGGTGCGAAAGGATAGCCGCCCGAGAACGAAACCTCGCCGGCCGAGCCGCCGCGATAGGAGACGTAAAGGCGGATGTCGCCGCGGTTGACCTGTGCGGGCTTGCCGTCCTTGGTGTTCTGCGACGATTTCGGTGCCGAAACCGCCCAGCATTCCTTGGGGCTATTCGCGGCAAAAACGGTCCAGTCGCCTTCGGTTGCGACGACATTGGTCAGATCCTGAGCAAGAACCGGTGCGGAAGTTGCAGCGATTGCGATCAGGGTTACAGCCGCTGCGGTCCGCAGCGAGGGGATATTCATGCTCTGGCCTCCTGCCAATATCCGGTTTACCGGACTTGTTTCGGAATACGATGGTCTTTTCAACCGTCTGCCGACAGAATAATGCGAAACGCGAGCGCGGCAACAGCCCCGAGAGTGAGAAATCGCGCAAATGTCAGAGGAAATATGACTAGATCTGCTGCGGAACTGATCGAATTGTGGCGCGGCGGCCTGAAAGAGAGCACCCATCTCGGTCATGTCGTCATTGCCGATGCGCACGGGATCGTCGAGGCATGGGGCGATCCCACCGCCACGATCTTCCCGCGGTCCTCGTGCAAGATGCTGCAGGCGTTGCCGCTTTTGGAAAGCGGTGCGGCGGACAAGGTCGGGCTGTCCTCGCGGCAGCTGGCTCTGGCCTGCGCCAGCCATCAGGGTGCCGAAATCCATACCGGCGCGGTCTCGGCATGGCTCGATGCGATCGGTCTGGCCGAGGGCGATCTGCGTTGCGGCGCGCATATGCCCAATGATCCGGTGGAGAAAAAGCGTCTGACCTGTTCGGATGCCTCGCCCTGCCAGATCCACAACAATTGCTCGGGCAAACATGCGGGCTTTTTGACGCTGAACCAGCATTTGCGCGGCGGCAGCGAATATGTCGAGCTCGACCATCCCGTCCAGAAAGCCGTCCGCGCGAGTTTCGAGGAAGTGACCGGCGAAGAGGCGCGTGGTTGGGGCATCGACGGTTGCTCGGCTCGAACTTCGCCTGTTCGGTCGAAGGCCTGGCCCGCGCCATGGCCGGTTTCGCCAAACCTGCGGCAGGGGTGCGCGGCAAGGCGCAGCAGCGCCTTTTCGAGGCGATGGTCGCCCATCCCGAACTGGTGGCCGGCGAAGGCCGTGCCTGCACGGAGCTGATGCGCGCCATGGCCGGTCGCGCCGCCGTCAAGACCGGTGCCGAGGCGGTTTTCGTGGCGATCGTGCCCGAACAGGGGCTGGGCGTCGCGCTCAAGGTCGTCGATGGCGGCACGCGCGGATCGGAGGCGGCGATCACCGCGCTGATGGTCCATCTCGGCCTGCTCGAAAAGGATCATCCGGTGGCGATGAAATATCTCTCCGGGCCTTTGACCAACTGGCGCGGCATGAAAACCGGCGAGCTGCGGCGCTCGCGCGGGTTTCCGTAGCAAGCGGGTGCTTGCGGCCCTTGGCGGGTATTTGACGTGATGAAGAAAGCCTTGGCCCTCATGCCAGCATCTGCCAGATGAGCCGCAAGGCGAGGGCGGTCGAGGTCACGACCAGCAAGGGTTTGATGACCTTGGCGCCGATCTTCATGGCAAGTCGCGAGCCGAGTGTCGCCCCCGCGATCTGCGCAACCGCCATCATCGCGCCGAGCAGCCAGAGCGGTTGGCCGACCAGCGCGAAGGCCGTGAGCCCGCCGAGGTTCGAGGCGAAGTTCAGCAGTTTGGTATGGGCCGTGGCCTTCAGGATGCCGTAGCCCGCCAGCATGACGAAGCCCAGCATGTAGAAAGCGCCCGCACCGGGCCCGAGCAGCCCGTCGTAAAAGCCGATGAAGGGCACGACGATCGCGGCGAAAAGGGCGGGGCGCATGCGTTCGGCGCGGTCCTGATCGTTCAGGCCGGGTTTGAGCGCGAAGAAGATCGCAATGCCGATCAGCAGGACGGGCAGGATGTAGCCGAGTGCCTGCGTCGGGATATAGCTCACCATCAGCGCGCCGCAGAGCCCCGCCGCAAAGGCGATCGCGGCCGAGCCCAGCTGTTTGCGCGGATCGACCAGCCCGCGTCTTGCATAGGTGATCGCGGCCGTTGCCGCGCCGAAGCCGCCCTGAACCTTGTTCGTGGCCAGTGCCTGCGCGGGCGGCAGGCCTGCAAGCAACAGGGCGGGGACCGTGATGAGGCCGCCTCCGCCCGCGATGGAATCGATGAAGCCCGCCGCGAAAGCCGCGACGACCAGCATGGCGATGAGGTCATAGGAAAGCTCGAGCATGGCGCCCCATTGCGCCGCGCCGCGCGGGAAGTAAAGCGGCGATTATGCGCGCGGGTGGGCGGCGCGATAGACCGCGAGCAAATGCGCATCATCGACGCCGGTATAGACCTGTGTCGTCGACAGGCTGGCATGGCCCAGCAATTCCTGAATGGTGCGCAGATCGCCCCCGCCGCCAGCAGATGCGTGGCAAAGGAATGGCGCATCGCATGGGGGTCGCGCTCGGCGGCAGGCCCAGCCTTTCGCGCGCAAGCCGCATCACGCCCGCCACCTGACCGGGGAGAGCCTTGCTCCGCGGACGCCGCGAAAAAGCGCCTCCTCCGCGCTTGGCTGCCAGGGCGATAGCCGCAGGTAATCGCCCACGGCCTGACGCGCGACCGGCAGGACCGGCACTTGGCGTTCGCGCCCGCCCTTGCCGCGCACCAGAAGGCTTTCGCCGATCGGCCAGTCGCGACCATCAAGCGCGAGCGCCTCGGAGATGCGCAGGCCGCAGCCGTAAAGCAGTGTCAGCACCGCCAGATCGCGCGCCGCGACCCAAGGCGTCTCGTGGCCCGTTGCCGCCATGTCCAGCACGTCTTGCGCCTGATCGGGGCCAGCGGGCGCGGCAGGGTGCGCGTATAGCGCGGCCCGCGTGTATTGAGGATCTTCGAGGCCTCGAAGCCTTCGCGGTCCGAGAGCCAGCGGATGAAGCTGCGCACCGCCGACAGCCTGCGCGCCAGAGACCGCGCGCCGAGGCCGCGGCCACGCTCGCTGGCCGCGAAGGCGCGCATATCGGTTTGCGTCAGATCGTGGAGGTTGGACGGCAAGGCGGGCGTGCCGCGATACTGGCCGATGAAGGCCAGAAAGGCCAGGAGATCGCCCTGATAGGCCGTGATCGTATGGTCCGAGCGGTCGCGCGTGCTGCGCTCGCCCTCGAGCCAGCGCGACAGGCTGTCCGACATGGCGGGCGCGAGGGCCAGTTGCGGCTCGGTGCTCACTCGCGCAGCCAGCCGATCAGTACGCGCTGGAAGGCCTGCGTGAAGAAACGCAGCAGGTCGGTGCCGTGGCTGGGCATGAAGCGGGTTGCCTCGGTCGAGCCCATGACCAGAAGCGCCGGCCAGCGCCCGAGGCCGAGGTCGATCGGCATCAGCGCCTCGGAGAGGATCGGGCTTTCGGTCTTGCCGTGGATCGCGGCGGTCGCGGGCAAGGCCGCGCGCAAGGTGATCACGTCGCGGCGCACGGGGCGCCCGCCCGCCTGCAGCAACCGTCCGATCATGCCCGCGGGCAGGACCTGCAGCGCGGCTTGCGTGGGTGCCTCGGCGGCGCTGCTGGTCTCGAAGACCAGACGCAGCGTGTCGATGCGCAGGATCGGCGCGATCGTGGTTTGCAGGCTGTCGAGGAAAGCAGGGAAATCGGCGGGCTCGAGCAGGGCCAGAACCGCGCGGTGGATGGTGTTCATCCCCGACTGGTTCTCGTAGGCGGTCGAGATCACGGTTTCATGCGTGACTTCGAGCCGCTCGAGCCGGTCTTCGAGGGCCGCCATCGCGCGGCCCCGGATATCGATGACATTCCCGCCGATCTCTTCTTCATGCGCGCCGATCAGGGCACGCATGAGGTCGCGGTCGGCGAGGATCAGTTCGGGGTTCGAAAGCAGCAGCTGCCGGAAGTCGTCGGCAAGCACGTTCTGGCTGTCGGCGGTAGGGGCAGGGCTTTCGAACTCTGCCATCAGACGATCTTCTGGCCGGTTTTGGCCCAGTCGGCGTTGAACTGCGCCAGACCCTTGTCGGTCAGCACATGGCTCGCCATTGCCTTGATGATCGCCGGCGGAGCGGTGATCACGTCGGCGCCGATACGGGCCGCGTCGGTGATGTGGTTGACCGAACGGATCGAGGCCGCGAGGATTTCCGTCTTGAAGTCGTAGTTGTCGTAGATTTCGCGGATCTGGGCGATCAGTTCCATCCCGTCGAGGTTGATGTCGTCCAGACGGCCGATGAAGGGGCTGATGAAGGTCGCGCCGGCTTTGGCGGCCAGAATGGCCTGAGCCGCGCTGAAGCACAGCGTGACGTTGAGCTTGTGGCCCTCACCCGAAAGGACTTTGCACGCCTTGAGGCCGTCCCAGGTCAGCGGCACCTTGATCGTGATGTTCGAAGCGATCTTCGCGAGGTGGCGGCCTTCGGTGATCATGCCTTCGGCGTCGTTGGCGACGACTTCGGCGCTGACGGGGCCTGCGACCATTTCGCAGATCTCGCGGGTGACCTCTTCGATATTGCGGCCCGATTTCGCGATGATGGACGGGTTGGTGGTCACACCATCGACCATGCCCAGATCGTTGAGTTCGCGGATCGCATCAACATCGGCGGTATCGACAAAGAATTTCATGGCGCAGGGCCCCTGTATTTTCGGAAATTTGCAGGAGGTTTAGCGCAGATTGCCCCGCGCGAAAAGACCGCGCTGGCTCCTAATCGTCCGATGGCCGCCCGCCGGACGTCGCGGCAGCGCGCGCAGGGCGGCATTTCGGGCGCATGGCTTGCGGTGGGGCGGGTGCTCGTGGCACAGTCGCTTGGGCTTGGCGGCCGGTGCGGCCGGATGCGCGCCCCATCCTATTCTGACCATGACGGAGAAGGCCCCATGGAAGCGGCAGCCGGCAGCATTTACGACATTCCGACGATGCTCGAGGCGGGGGCCGTGCTCGTCGCGGTCGTCATGCATACTTTCCCCGCGATCATCATGACGCAGTTTTTCGGTGTCCCTGCCGCTTTCCCGACCATGGGTTATTGACCCTTATCCCGCATCATGGCTGATCCCCTTTTCTTCTTCCCCACGGCAGCCGCATCGCGGTCCTGACGCAGGAGCCGGTCGGGATTCTCGACTATCTTGCGCCCGAAGGTGGCGTGCGGTTGGGCCAGCTTGTGTTGGTGCCCTTGGGGCCGCGCCGCGTCATGGGCGCGGTTTGGGGCGAGGAAGGGCGGGTTCGACGCCTCGAAATTGCGTCCCGTCGCGCGGGTGATCGATGCCGAACCGCTCTCTGCCGAAATGATGGAATTCCTGACGCGGATGGGCGATTACACCCTGACGCCGATGCCTTTGATGCTGCGGATCGCGACGCGTGCGCCCGATCTCGACCAGCCGCCCGCGAACCGGCGCATCCTGCATCGCGCCGGTCCCGCCCCGAGCGCATGACCGAGGCGCGCGAGGCCGTGTTGCGTGTCATCGAGGATCACGGCGGCGCGGGCTTCGCCCCTTCGGAACTTGCGCAGCTGGCCGGTGTCTCCGCCGGCGTCGTGAAGGGGCTGGTCGAGGCCGGTACTCTGGTCGAGACGTCGGCCCCCGCGATCTGCCCTATCCGCGCCTTGATCCCGCGCTGCCCGGCAAACCGCTTGCGCCCAATCAGGCCAGCGCGGCGCAGACCATGCGCGAGGCTCTGGCGCGGCGAAGCTACGGCACGACGCTTTTGCGCGGCGTGACCGGCTCGGGCAAGACCGAGGTCTATCTGGAAGCGGTCGCGGAATGTCTGCGCCAAGGACGGCAGGCTTTGGTGCTTTTGCCCGAAATCGCGCTGTCTTCGGAGTTTCTCAACCGCGTCGAGGCGCGGTTCGGTGCGCGGCCAGGGGAATGGCATTCCGGCATCACCCGCTCCGAGCGCCGCCGCTTGTGGCAGATGGCGGGGCGGGGCGAGGTCCAGCTGGTCGTCGGTGCGCGTTCGGCGCTTTTTCTGCCCTATCGCGACCTCGGGCTGATCGTCGTCGACGAGGAACACGACAGCTCCTACAAACAGGATGACGGGGTTTTCTACAGCGCGCGCGACATGTCGGTGCTGCGCGCCTCGATTGCGGGGGCGCATGTGGTGCTGGCCTCTGCCACGCCCTCGATCGAGACATGGGTGAATGCGCAAAGCGGCAAATACGAGCGGATCGACCTGCGCTCGCGCTATGGCGGGGCCGAGTTGCCGGATATGGGCGCGATCGATTTGCGCGCGCAGGATCTGCCCTCGGGGCGCTGGATTTCCCCGAGCCTTGCCAAGGCGGTCGATGCGCGGCTGGAAAAGGGCGAGCAGTCGCTGTTGTTCCTCAACCGTCGCGGCTATGCGCCAGTCACGGTCTGCCGCGCCTGCGGCCAGCAGATCGGCTGCGACAATTGCGATGCGCGCATGGTCGAACACCGTTTCCAGAACCGCCTTGTCTGCCACCAATGCGGCGAGACGAAGCCCATCCCGCAGGCCTGCCCCTCCTGTCAGGTCGAGGGCAAGCTCGCAGCGGTCGGCCCAGGTGTCGAGCGTCTGGCCGAAGAGGTCGCCGAGCGTTTCCCCAACGCGCGGATGGCTGTGCTGTCCTCGGATTTGTTCAATTCGGCGCGGGCGCTGAAAGAGGCGATTGCCGAGATTTCCAACGGCCAGACCGATATCATCATCGGCACGCAGATCGTGGCCAAGGGGCACAACTTTCCGCGCCTGACGCTGGTGGGCGTGATCGACGCCGATCTGGGGCTTCAGGGCGCGGACATGCGCGCGGCCGAGCGCAGTTTCCAGTTGATGCGGCAGGTCGCGGGGCGGGCGGGGCGCGAGGGCGGCAGCGCGGCGGGCGTCGCGCTTTTGCAGACCCACCAGCCCGAGCATCCGGTGATCCGCGCGATCTTGTCGGGCGAGGACGAGGATTTCTGGGATGCAGAGGCCGAGAGCCGGCGCGGCGCGGGCATGCCGCCTTTCGGGCGTCTGGCGGGGATCATCCTGTCCCATCCCGACCAGCCCGTCGTCGAGGCCTTCGCCCGCGAGCTCGCCCGTCGCGCCGAGCCTTTGCGCGCCGCGGGGCCGAGCTGTTCGGTCCCGCGCCCGCGCCGATCGCGCGCGTGCGCGGCCGTTTCCGCGTGCGCATGTTGATCCGCGCGCCCCGTCAGGCGCCTTTGCAGGCGGCGATCACCGACTGGCTGGCGCGCGCGCCGAAATATCCGCCGAACCTGCGCCTTTCCGTGGATATCGACCCGCAAAGCTTCTTCTGAAGGGACCGCGCAGGGGCTTTGCCGGTGGCGCGCGACCCATGCGCGGCAAGGTCGATTTCGGGGTTATTCGAAAGAATATGTCTGAATGATCTTGGCAATCTCGCAAAAATGTGACCCTTTCGCGCAAGACTGACGCGTTCACATTTGTTCATCACGAGGTTCCCATGGCGGATCGTTCCACGCCACGCCCGACATCGCTGTCGTTTCTTCTGCTGGTCTATATCGCCCTGCTGATCGGCGGCATCGCTTTGTTCTACATCATTGTCTATGCGGCAGAAGCCTTCTTTGGCCTCTCCTTCCCCGAGAGCAACTCGATGGGGCTCGTCATCATTCTGGTCGCGGCGAATTCGACGGGTACGATCTGGTTCAACCGCGAGCAGGTCGTCCCTTCGAGCGGCCGCAAATGGGCGCTGGCCGCGCTGATGTGCATCGCGACGACCGCCGTTCAGGGCGCGATGTTCTTTCTTTTGCTTTTCGGACTGGATGAGGTCGGGCAGTTCAAGCGCGAGTTCGCGGGCGACGACAGAATGCTGATCGTCGCGGCCTTGCTGACGGTCGTCTTCCTGCAGTTCCTGCTGCTGCGCGCCTCGCTGTGGTTCGGGATCCGTACGGCGGCCAAACGGCACGCGGCTTTGGCCGCCAAGGCCTGAGCACCGAGGATCGGGCCCAAATCGGGCACGGAAATGCACAGGGCCGGAGGATCGAACCTCCGGCCCTTTTTCATGTCGCGCGGCTCATTCGGCCCAGTCGACATCGGTGGTGAAGGCGATGGTCAGCCAGCGGTCGGGGCCCTCGTCGCCGATCTCGCGGCCGATTTCGTCGCGGATACGGTCCCATTCCTCGAGGCGGCGCGGCGGCAGGCCCTGCGGAACGATGAAGTAGAGCTCGATCTGGCGGCCGCGCCCGACGCGGGCGACATAGGCGCGATAGGTCACGAAGCCGTAGCGCGCGACGACCTTTTCGGCGATCTCGTCGATCTGGTGCTTCATATCGGCAGGGGTGACCAGCAGGATGTCCGAGAACGACTGCACCAGCGTCGAAATCGGCATCGGGATCACGAAAAGACAGACCACGGCCAGCACGGCGGGGTCGACATAGGGCACCATCCAGTCAAGCGTCGTGCCGCGAATGGCCCAGCCGAAAATGAAGGCCGCCAGCAGCGCGCCGGTCAGCGCCGCCGAGATGGTCCATGCCTTGGAGTCGAGCTCGATGAAGTTCGAGCCGATCTTGCGGTTGGCGCGGCGGGTATAGACGACCATGGTGACCGCCGCCGCCAGCTGGACCACGGCAAAGACCATCGCCTTGCCGAATTCGACCGGATGGCCCTCGTTCATCAGGCTGCTCAGCGCGCCGATCAGCGCGGTCAGTGCGGTGCCGATCAACAGAACGCCGCTTAGTGCCAGCACCATCGGTTCGAGATGCCAGAAGCCCATGGTGAAATGCTGCACCAGCTTGGTGCGCGTGCTTTCGGCCAAAGAGGCGGTGATCAGTTTCGAGACCAGCAGCGCGACCATGGTCATCGAGGCATCCATCAAGGAATAGATCCCGTCGAAAATGATCGAGCCCGAGCTGATCAGCAGGCCGTATATCACGCCGAAAGCCGCCAGCGCGAATGTCACCACGATCGAGAGGCGCAGGACGCTTTGTTCGGTTCTCATGCTCGTCTTCCTTCATCCGCTTCGGGCGCAGGACCGGCGTGCCTGTCCGCGCGCCGGGGCCGGAGGGGCCGTGGCGGGGCGGCGATCCCGATCTTTGCCCGCTCCGGCCTGCGCTTTGGGCGCTTTCGGGGCTCGGGGCGACAAAGGGGCCGTCTGCGGCCGCACGGGAATGGTGTTGTCTCCGGCCGAAGCGGTCGCGGCCTTGGAGGCGGACCTTTCTTCGACCCGCCCGCGCCGCGACATCGGGATCGCGAACAGGCGTCGGACAAGCGGTTATGCGCTAAATTCCCGCGCTCTCTAGCAGAGCGGGCAGGACATCCGCAAGCTTGGCGGCCCAGAGCGCCTGACCTGCTGCGTCGCGGATCAGGTCGTTGCGGATCTCGATCAGCACATTCGGGCGGCCGTGGGCAAGCGCGTGCTGGTCGATGGAATCGCCTTCGAGGTGGCCCGAATAGGGCTCGTTGTCGCCGGTGATCCAGCCCTGGTCGCGGCTGATGCGGACCAGTTCCGGCCCCAGCCTCTCGTCGCGGTGCGAATAAAGGACGCCGACCTGCCACGGGCGCGGCGGTCGGCCGCGCAATTGTGGCGTAAAGCTGTGGATGGCGCAGATCGCCCGCGCCGGATGGGCGGCGGCCAGCGCGGCATAGGCATCGTGATAGGGGCGGTAGAGCCGCGCGATACGCTCGGCGCGGCCCGCTTCGTCGATGTCGCGGTTCGCCGGAATGACGGTGCCGTCGTAGATGCGCATGATCAGGGTCGGATCATCGGCGCCACGGTTGGGGTCGATCACGAGACGCGAGAAATCCGACAAAAGCGCCGGCGCATCGAGTTTCAAAGCCAGAGCTTCGGCCAGACCGGCGGCACCGACATCATAGGCGATGTGGCGTGCCATGTCTTCGGCCGCGATCCCGAGGCTGCCGCCGCCGATCCAGTCGGGCACATGGTTGGTCGCGTGATCGCAGGTCACAAGCCAGCGCGAAGGGCGGTCTTTGCCGAAGATTGTAAAGGGCTGTTTTGTCATGGTCCGGTCGCCGTTTTCGGTGCAAGCTTAGCGGGCATGAAATGGAAGTGCCAGTTGCCCGACCGCTTGCTCCATGGGGGCAATGGGTCATAGATAGCGCGCTCGATAGCGCAAACATGAAAAGGAAGACGTGGATGAGACGGCATCGCAAGGTCAAAATCGTTGCAACTTTGGGCCCTGCATCGAGCGACCACGCGACGATCAAGGCATTGTTCGAAGCCGGCGCCGACGTTTTCCGCCTGAACATGAGCCACGGCACCCATGCCGAGCAAAGGCGCGTTTCGACATCATCCGCCAGATCGAGGCCGAGACCGGCCGTCCGATCGCGGTTCTGGCCGATCTTCAGGGCCCCAAGCTGCGCGTCGGCGTTTTCGCCGATGGTGCGCATGACCTGCAGGTCGGTGATTCGTTCCGCTTCGACCTCGACGATGCGCCGGGCGACGCCACCCGCGTCCAGTTGCCCCATCCCGAGATTTTCGCGGCGCTCGAGGCCGGTTCGACCCTGCTGGTCAATGACGGCAAGATCCGCCTGCGCGTCGAGGATTTCGGTCCCGATTACGCCAATTGCCGCGTGACGGTCGGCGGGTCGATCTCGAACCGCAAGGGCGTGAACGTGCCCGACGTGGTCCTGCCTTTGGCCGCGCTTTCGGACAAGGACCGCGGGGATCTGGAATTCGCCTGCAGCATCGGCGTCGACTGGCTGGCTTTGTCCTTCGTCCAGCGCCCCGAAGACGTGATCGAGGCCCGCAATCTCGCCAAGGGGCGCGCCGCGATCCTGTCGAAGATCGAAAAGCCCGCCGCCGTGCGTGCCTTTGCCGAAATCCTCAAGGTCTCGGACGGGATCATGGTGGCGCGCGGCGATCTGGGCGTCGAACTGCCGGTCCATTCCGTGCCGCCGATCCAGAAGCGCCTTGTCCGTGCCTGCCGCTCGGCGGCAAAGCCGGTGATCGTTGCGACGCAGATGCTCGAATCGATGATCGAAAGCCCGATGCCGACCCGCGCCGAAGTCTCCGACGTCGCGACAGCGATCTACGAGGGCGCGGATGCCGTCATGCTCTCTGCCGAAAGCGCCGCCGGTGCATGGCCGGTCGAAGCCGTCTCCACAATGGATAGCGTTGCCCGCTCGGTCGAAAGCGATCCGACCTATCGCGAGGTCATCGAAAGCTCGCGCAGCGTCAGTCGCGAAAGTGTGGCGGATGCGATCGTCGGTGCCGCCCGCGAAGTCGCCGAGACCACCGATGTCGTCGCGATCTGCGCCTTTACCAAATCGGGCACCACGGTCAGCCTGACCGCCCGCGAGCGTCCGCGCGTGCCGATCATCGCCATGTGCTCCGAGGAAACCACCCTGCGCCGCTTGTGCCTGACCTGGGGCGCGCATTGCGTGCGCACGCCCGAGCTGGAGCGCTTCAAACAGGCCGTGGTCAATGCCGCCAAAGCCGCGCGCGAATTCGGTTTCGCCAACGAGACGCAGAACATCATCGTGGTCGCCGGCGTGCCCTTCAAGACCTCGGGGACGACGAACATCCTTCGTGTCGCACCCTGCGACGAGCGCTTGATCTATCGCACCGATCCGGAATAATCGCGCAGGGATGCGGTTTTCCAGCCATAGGGTGAGACGATGGTCGATCTTCTTTTGATAGCGGGCTCGGCCTTCGGCGTGCTCTCGGTCATCCTGGCGGTCATCGCCGTGATGCAGACGCGCGCGCCCGCGGCGCGGCGATCGGGCTGATGCTGGCGATCATCTTCTTCGTGCTCGGAGCCAAGGTCGATCCCGCGGCGATCAATCCGATCCGTCTGGGCGAGGCATGGCAAAAGCTTTTTGCCGGCCAGATCTCCTGCAGGAACCCGAAGGCGCGGGCGCCCTTCCCGATGCGGGGCAGGGCCACCAGTGACGTCCGGTTGCCCGAAGCACCGCGCGCTGCAACAGGCGCCGGATTCGGGCACCACCAGCACGCCGTAAGGGCTTGCGTTTTTCCGTGCCGCCCCATAAAGGCTGCATTCCACCCGCGCTTCCGGCCAATTGGCATTGCCGAGTCGCGCGTTCACTCTGACCGCAAGGAGAGTAAAATGCCGAAGATGAAGACCAAAGCGGCCGCTAAAAGCGGTTCTCTTTCACTGCCTCGGGTAAGGTCAAAGCCGGCCCGGCTGGCAAGCGCCATGGCATGATCAAACGCTCGACGAAATTCATCCGCGACGTCACCGGGACCATGATCCTGTGCGAAGCGGACGCGAAAATCGTCAAGAAATACATGCCTTACAACCGCTAAGGAGAACCGGACATGGCACGAGTTAAATCGGGTAAAGTTACCCACGCCCGCCACAAGAAGGTTCTTGACGCGGCAAAAGGCTATTACGGCAACCGTTCGCGCAACTTCCGTACCGCGACCCAGGCTGTCGACAAAGCCAACCAATACGCGACCCGCGACCGCAAGAACCGCAAGCGCACCTTCCGCGCTCTGTGGATCCAGCGCATCAACGCTGCTGTCCGCGCGATCGATCCGGCGCTGACCTATTCGCGTTTCATCGCTGCTCTGGCGAAATCGGGCATCGAAGTCGACCGCAAAGTCCTGGCCGATCTGGCCGTGCACGAGCCGGAGGCTTTTGCCGCGATCGTCGACAAGGCACGCGCTGCAGCCTGATTTCAGGTGAACGTGACGAAATTGGAAACACCCGTGCATTGCGCGGGTGTTTTTGCGTGATGGTCAGGCGAGATTGTCCGGAGCTTCCGGACGCATCCGGCAGAAGGCAGCGCATATGATCACCACCCATCGCACCGATTACTACAAGGCCTCCCCAGGCGATGAAGGCGATGATCGACCTCGAGACGGTGACGCGCCGCCTGTCGATCCCCCATGACCTGCAAGAGCTGATCAAGCTGCGGGTCTCGCAGATCAACGGCTGCGCCTTTTGCCTCGATGTCCATGCCCCCAAGGCGCGCAAGGCGGGCGTGAGCCAGCAAAAGCTCGATGTGTTGGCGGCATGGCGCGAAAGCACGGCCTTCAGCGCGCGCGAGCGGGCGGCGCTCGGCTGGGCCGACAGCCTGACGCGGATCGAGACGAGCGGCGCGGCCGATGCCGATTTCGCGCCGCTGGCAGAGCAGTTCAGCGAGCAGGAGCAGGTCGATCTGACGTTGGTCATCACCACGATGAACGCCTGGAACCGTTTTGCCGTGGGCTTCCGCGTCGTGCATCCCGCGCGCCCCGAAGGCGCTGATTAAGGAACCCTCCGCGCGGGGGCGGGTTGGGCCGCTATGGATAAGACATTCGCCGCACAGAATTTTCCGCCCCGCGTCACACCGAACCGCAGACGCCTCGGGCCGATCGGCTCGGCGCTTGTCGCGCGGCGCAACGTCCTCGAACTGATCCCCGAGATCGCCTATCGCCAGCCGATGGTTTCGGGCAAGACCGGCAAGCGCTGGCATATGGTGATGGATCCGGCGGCGCTGCGGCGCGTGCTCAAGGAGAATGTCGCTGATTACCCGAAATCGCTGGTGACGCGGCTGATGCTGGAGCCGGCGGTCGGCCAGTCGATGTTCGTGGCCGAGGGCGCGCATTGGCGCTGGCAGCGTCTTGCCGCCGCGCCCGCTTTCGCGCAGCGCCATGTCGATGCCTTGGCCCCCGTCATGAGCGCCGCAGCCGAGGCCTCGATCCGCCGCATCGGCGCGGGTGTGGCGGAAGGGCAGGGCGGAATCGATATCTTCGCCGAAATGGTTGCCGCCACCTTTGAGGTGATCTCGGATGTGACCTTCTCGGACGGGGCGGGCTTTGATCGCGACGAGGTTCATACCGCCGTCGACCGCTATATCGCGGGCACGGCGCGGCTTTCGGTTCTGGATGTGCTGGGCGCTCCGGCATGGATCCCGCGTCCGGGGCGGCTGTTTCAGGGCGCGACGTTGCGGCGTCTCAAGGGCGTTGCCGACCGCTCGATCGCGGCGCGGCGCGCCTCGGGGCCGCGTCCGGTGCCCGATCTTCTCGACCTGCTTCAGGCGGGGGTCGACCCCGAGACCGGACGGCGCATGAGCGATGCCGATCTGCGCGACAATCTGGTGACCTTCATCGTCGCGGGCCACGAGACCACGGCTCTGACCTTGGCCTGGGCGCTTTATCTTTGCGCTTTCGATCCCGCCATTCAGGAGCGCGCCGCCGAAGAGGCGCAGGCGGTTCTGGGCGGGCGTGTGGCAGGCGCTGGCGATGTCGCCAATCTGCCCTATCTGCGCCAGATCGTCGAAGAGACCCTGCGCCTTTACCCGCCCGCCGCTTTCCTGTCGCGCACCGCCGCCGCGCCGGACGAGCTGGGCGGGCGCGAGATCCGGTCGGGCGATACGGTGATGCTGCCGATCTATGCGCTCCACCGCCACCAGCTGCTCTGGGACGATCCCGACCGCTTCGATCCCGACCGTTTTGCCGCCGGAACCCAGCGCGACCGCTTCGCCTTCCTGCCCTTCGGTGCGGGTCCGCGCATCTGCATCGGCGCGGGTTTCGCCATTCAGGAATCGGTCATCATTCTGGCCAGCCTGCTCGCACGGTTCCGCTTTGCCCTGACCGCACAACGCCCCGAGCCGCGCATGATCCTGACGCTGCGCCCGCATGGCGGGGTCTGGCTGGCGGTCTCGCCGCGCTAGGCTTTTGTCGCCATCCGCGCTAACACCGCAGCCAACAGGAGGCCTTGATGTTTGTCATTTACCACAATCCCAAATGCTCGACCTCGCGCAAGGTTCTGGACCAGATCCGCGCGGCGGGTCACGAGCCGGTCGTGATCGATTATCTCAAGGACGGCTGGACGCGCGGCCAGCTTTGGGGCTTTTCGCTGCGGCCGGCCTGACGCCCGCTCAGGCGATGCGAACCAAAAATACCCCCGCCGAAGAACTGGGCCTGATTGGTGCCGATGACGAGGCGATCATCGCCGGCATGGTCGCCCATCCCGTGCTGGTCGAGCGTCCCTTCGTTGCAACGCCCAAAGGGTGCGGTTGTGCAGGCCGGTGGAACGCCTCGCCGAAGTGCTGTAAGGCTTTTCCCCAAAGCCCGCGCGTGCTAATCCGCGCGGGCAATTCAGGAAAGCCGCCATGTCCGATATCGAAGCCCTCCGCTCCACCTACCTGACCCGCATCTTGGAAGCAGCCGATGCGCCCGCGCTGGAAGAGGTCCGCCTTGCCGCGCTTGGCAAGAAGGGCGAGATCAGCGGCAAGATGAAAGAGCTGGGCAAGATGAGCCCCGAGGAGCGTCAGACCACCGGCGCCGCCCTGAACCGTCTGCGCGACGAAATCGACACCGCGCTTCGTGCCCGCCGCGAGGGGATGGAGAATGCGGCGCTTGATGCCCGTCTCGCCGCCGAATGGCTGGATGTGACGCTTCCGGGCCGCCCGCGCCGCCAAGGCTCGATCCATCCGGTCAGTCAGGTGATCGAGGAAGTGACCGAGATTTTCGCCGATATGGGCTTTGCCGTGGCCGAGGGCCCGCAGGTCGAAAGCGACTGGTACAATTTCGACGCGCTGAATATCGCGCCCGAACATCCCGCGCGTCAGGAACACGACACGTTCTTCATGGCCCGTGCCGAAGGCGACGACCGCCCGCCGCATGTTTTGCGCACCCATACCTCGCCGGTGCAGGTCCGCGCGATGCTGGAGCAGGGCGCCCCGATCCGCGTCATCGCCCCCGGCCGCGTTTACCGCATGGATATGGACCAGACCCACACGCCGATGTTCCATCAGGTCGAGGGCATGGCGATCGGCAAAGACATCTCGATGGCGAACCTGAAATGGACGCTGGAGGAATTCTGCCGCGCCTTCTTCGAGGTCCCGAATGTCGAGCTGCGCTTCCGCGCCAGCCACTTCCCCTTCACCGAGCCGTCGGCCGAGGTCGATATCCGCTGCTCGTGGGAAGGCGGCAAACTGACCATCGGCGAGGGGGATTCGTGGCTGGAAATCCTCGGCTCGGGCATGATGCACCCCAAAGTCCTGCGCGCCGGCGGCATCGACCCCGACCAATGGCAGGGCTTCGCCTTCGGCATGGGCATCGACCGCATCGCCATGCTGAAATACGGTATCCCTGATCTGAGGGCATTCTTCGAAAGCGACCTGCGCTGGCTGCGTCATTACGGCTTTGCAGCGGGTGATGTGCCGAGCGTGAGTGGTGGGTTGTCGCGGTGAGTGAAGACTTAACGCTTGAAGGACAGTTTTTGGGCTGGATTGTTGACTTTGTTTCAGATCCGAGTGCGCCTTCCGGCGGAGCCGTTTATGATAAGCCGACCATACCGGATGAGTTAACGGGGTTGTTCAAAAAGCCTTATGCTGACGATCCGAATTTGGCGTGGCGTAAGTTTAGCCGCATCAAGAACGTTGCCATTGATCGCGGGTGGGTCGAAGATCAAACCCACAACGGTGGGTCCAGCGGAGAACTGCGATTGACGCCGGCGGGCTATGATCGTTGGGACTGGCACCAGACCAGAACTTTTTACAGTCGGCTAGCCAGTTTTGGTAAAACTGCGCTTGGCGCGGTGGTCGTGAACTTAGCCCTTCCCGCAGTAGTTGCATTTATAACGGTGGTTCTGACAAACCACCTTTCCCCGAAATGAGAGCCGATCCATGAAATTCACCCTCTCCTGGCTCAAAGAGCATCTTGAAACGACCGCCACCCTTGACGAGATCACCGAGGCGCTGACCGATCTCGGGCTCGAGGTCGAAGGGGTCTCGGACCCTGCGGCCAAGCTCAAGCCCTTTACCATCGCCAAGGTGCTCGAGGCCGAGCAGCATCCCGATGCCGACCGGCTGCGCGTGCTGAAAGTCGCGACCGACGAGGGCGAGAAGCAGATCGTGTGCGGTGCGCCGAATGCGCGGGCAGGGATCACGGTGGTTCTCGCGAAGCCCGGCGACTATGTTCCGGGTCTGGATGTGACGCTTGGCGTCGGCAAGATCCGCGGCATTGAAAGCCACGGGATGCTGGCCTCCGAGCGCGAGCTGGAGCTGTCGGAAGAGCATAACGGCATCATCGAGCTCCTCGGGCGAGGTCGGCGAGAAGTTCACCGACTGGCTGGCCGCGAACCGTGCGGGCAGCATTGATCCGGTCATCGAGATCAAGATCACCCCGAACCGCCCCGATGCGCTTGGCGTTCACGGCGTCGCGCGCGATCTGGCCGCTCGGGGGCTGGGCACGCTGAAAGCGGTGAACGCCGTCGAAATCGCGGGAGCTTCCCTTCGCCGATCACGGTGACGATTGCC
This sequence comes from Paracoccus cavernae, assembly GCA_030410095.1. GTDB lineage: Bacteria > Pseudomonadota > Alphaproteobacteria > Rhodobacterales > Rhodobacteraceae > Paracoccus > Paracoccus cavernae. Next base: position 2,205,692 of record JAUFRC010000001.1, on the reverse strand, counting down.
GAGGATGCCGCCAAAGGCGCGCCCTATTTCGCCGCCCGCCTGATCCGTGGCGTCAAGAACGGCCCCTCGCCGGAATGGCTGCAAAAGCGGCTGGTGGCGATCGGGCTGCGTCCGATCTCGACGCTGGTCGATATCACCAACTTCTTCACCTTCGACCTGAACCGTCCGCTGCATGTGTTCGACGCCGACAAGGTTGCGGGCAATCTGACCGTGCGCATGGCCCGCGCGGGCGAAGAGATTGTCGCGCTTGACGGCAAGACCTATCAGCTGCCCGAAAGCGTGATGGTGATTGCCGACGACAACGGCCCCGAAAGCATCGCCGGCATCATGGGCGGCGAGGCCTCGGGCTGCTCGGATGAGACGGTCAACGTCTTCGTCGAAAGCGCCTATTGGGATCCGATCACGGTTGCTGCTGCCGGTCGCAAGATGAAGATCTCGTCGGATGCGCGCTACCGCTTTGAACGCGGCGCGGATCCCGAATTCACTTTGCCCGGTCTGCATCTGGCCACGCAATGGTGCTGGATCTTTGCGGCGGCGAAGTCTCCGAGGTCGTCACGGCAGGCGCGGTGCCCGATACGTCGCGCGCCTACAAGCTGGATGCGGCCCGCACCAAAAGCCTTGTCGGCATGGAAATCGACGAAGCCACGCAGCGCAAGACGCTGGAAGATCTGGGCTTTGTCATGCAGGGCGACATGGCCCAAGTGCCGAGCTGGCGTCCCGACGTTTTGGGCGAGGCCGATCTGGTCGAGGAAATCGCCCGTATCGCCAGCCTGACCAAGCTGGTCGGCCAGCCTTTGCCGCGCCCGCAAGCAGGTGTGCCGAAGCCGGTACTGACCACCCAGCAAGTGCGCGAGAAAGCCGCGCGCCGGATGGCTGCATCCTTGGGCTACAACGAGGCCGTGACCTATAGCTTCATCGACCAGCCTGCCGCGGAGTTCTTTGGCGGCGGCACCGAGGCCACGCGGATCGACAACCCGATTTCCTCGGAGATGACCCATCTGCGCCCCGATCTTCTACCGGGTCTTCTGGCGGCTGCGGCGCGCAATCAGGCGCGCGGTTTCGCCGATCTGGCGCTGTTTGAATGCGGCCCGATCTTCTCGGGTGGCGAACCGGGGATCAGGCGGTCCAGATCACCGGCCTTCTGGTCGGCGCGACCTCGGCACGCGATCCCTTCGGCTCGCGTCGTGCGGTCGATGTCTATGACGCCAAAGCGGATGCCGAGGCGATCCTTGCCACGATCGGTGCACCGCAGAAGGTGCAGATCAGCCGCAAGCTGGACGCATGGTGGCATCCCGGCCGTTCGGGCGTGATGGGGTTGGGCCCGAACAAGCTCGCGACCTTCGGCGAGGTCCATCCCCGCGTGCTCAAGCATTTCGGCATCAAGGGCACGGCGGTTGCCTTTACCGTGAACCTGCAGAACGTGCCGCTGCCCAAGGTGAAAACGCCGGATCGTCCGGCGCTGGACATCTCGGACCTGCAAGCGGTCGAGCGCGACTTTGCCTTTGTGGTCGACGCACAAATCGAGGCGCTGACTTTGGTCAATGCCGCAGCCGGTGCCGACAAGGCGCTGATCGAGCGCGTGACGGTCTTCGACCAGTTCACCGGCCTCGAGGGCGGCAAGAAGTCGATCGCGATCACCGCGCGGCTCCAGCCCAAAGACAAGACCCTGACCGATGCCGATATCGAGGCGGTCAGCGCCAAGATCGTCGAGAAAGTCTCGAAGGCGACCGGCGGGACCCTGCGCGGCTAAGGCGCACGGGACGCAAACCAGCAAAGGCCGGTCCTGATTGGGCCGGCCTTTTGCCTTGAGGCGCAGACCTCGGAATGACGGAAAAGACGATGACGACGATGAAAACGGCCCAATCCTCCGCGCCGGACGGCGGCAGAAACTCCGGCCTCTTTGCCCGCTTCTGGCGCGCGCCCTACCTGCTGCTGGTCCTTGCCGTGCTGTTTTGGTCGGGCAACTTCATCGTGGGCCGCGTGACGATGGACCGGCTCAGCCCCGTGACCTTTGCTTTCTGGCGCTGGGTCGTGGCGCTGGCGGCGATCCTGCCGCTTTCTTGGCCGCATCTGCGCCGCGATCTGCGCCCCTTGCTGGCGCATTGGCCGATGGTTTTCGTGCTGGGGGCCTTGGGGATCGGGGCGTTCAACACGCTTGTCTATGCGGGGCTGCGCCAGACTACCGCGATCAACGGGCTCTTGCTGCAATCGACCATGCCGGTGATCATTCTGGGCGCGACCTTTCTGCTTTACGGGCAAAAATCCTCGGCGCGGCAAATTCTTGGCGTGCTGGTCTCGCTATTGGGGGTCGCGACGATTGCGCTGCGCGGCGATTGGTCGGGGCTTGCGGCGCTGGACGTGAACCGCGGCGATCTTTGGGTGCTGGTCGCGGTGCTGGCCTATGCGCTTTATTCGGCCTTGCTGCGCAAGAAACCGCAGGTCCATCCGCTCAGCTTCCTTGCGGCCAGTTTCGCGGTGGGGGTTTTGTGCCTTCTGCCGCTATACGCGCTGGAGCTGGCGCAGGGCGGGACAGGCCATTGGCGCGAGGGTTGGAGCGCGCCGTCGTTTCTGGCGCTGGCCTATGTCGCGCTTTTGCCCGGCGTGCTGTCCTATTTGTTCTTCAACCGTGGTGTCGAACTGGTCGGCGCGAATACCGCCGGCCATTTCATCCATCTGATGCCGATTTTCGGCAGTCTCATGGCGGTTTTCCTGCTGGGCGAGCACTTTCAAAGCTTTCACGCCACCGGAGCCGCCTTGATCGCGGCGGGGCTTGCGCTGGCGATGATCGGCCAGCGCAAATCCTGAGTTTCAGGCACCGATCTCGATGCCGCGCTGGACGGCGGGGCGGTCAAGGAAGCGGGCCAGATAGGCCTGCACATTGGCGAAGCCATCCATGCCGGTTTCCTTTTCCGCCTCGTAATTGACGCGGATGGTGCGCAGCCAGGGCGCGATTGCCATATCGGCGATGCTGTAATCGCCCGCGACCCAATCGCGGCCCTCGAGCTGGCGGTCGAGCACACCGAGCAGTCGGCGCGCCTCGGCGAGATAGCGCTGGAGCGGGCGCTTGTCCTCGATCTCGCGGCCCTTGTAGCGGTGGAAAAAGCCGACCTGACCGAACATCGGCCCCAGCCCGCCCATCTGCCACATCAGCCATTGCATGACCTCGTAGCGCGCGGCACCGGATGGAGGCAGGAACTTGCCGCTTTTGTCGCCGAGATAGATCAGGATCGCGCCGCTCTCGAACAGGCCCATCGGCTTGCCGTCCGGCCCGTTGGGGTCGAGCAGCGCGGGGATCTTGTTGTTGGGGTTGAGCGAGAGGAACTCGGGCGTCAGCTGGTCCTCGGGATTGGCGATGCTGATGCGGTGGAATTCGTAGTCCAGTCCGCTCTCCTCGAGCATGACCGAGGCCTTGATGCCGTTCGGCGTGTTGAGCGTATAGAGCTGGATGACGTCGGGGCGGGCCGGAGGCCAGCGTTTGGTGACCGGAAAGTCGGAAAGTGAAGATAAAGACGTCATTTCGGGAAACCCTTCGTACAGTTGCGGAATTGTGCATCTGTGCTAACCAAAGCGAAGAAAACACCGCGCGGAACAGGATGGAAGGTAGCAATATGATAAAAGAGTTCAAGGAATTCATTGCCCGTGGCAACGTCGTCGATCTTGCCGTGGGTATCATCATCGGCGCGGCCTTTACGGCCATCGTCAACTCGCTGGTCGCCGATCTGATCAACCCGATCATCGGTCTTCTGACCGGCGGCACCGATTTCAGCAGCCACTACGTCGTTCTCAAGGGCGAAGTGCCCCCGAACGCCAGCCTCGAAGTCGCCCGCAATACAGGCGCCTCGGTCTTCGCCTATGGCTCGTTCATCTCGGCCATCATCAACTTCCTGATCATCGCCTGGGCGGTGTTCCTGTTGGTCAAAGGCGTGAACAAGCTGCAAAACACCGTCGCCAAGAAGAAGGAAGAAGAGGCCGCAGCGGCTCCGGCCGGTCCGACCACCGAAGAGCTTCTGGCCCAGATCCGCGACGAGCTGCGCGCGACCCGCGCCTGACGTCGCGTCCCATTTGGGGATGGATGACCGAAACGAAAAACGGCGCCCTTTCGGGGCGCCGTTTCCTTTGGTCCAAAGGTCACGCGGCCTTAGCCGGCCAGCACCTGATCGGGTGTGATCGCGGGCAGACCCAGCGCCGCGCCGACCGGCGGCGAGGTCAGCCGGCCGTCATCGACCGCAAGCCCCGCGCGCAGATGCGCGTCATCGGCGATCGCCTGACGCCAGCCCTTGTCGGCCAAAGCGAGCAGGAAGGGCAGGGTGGCATTGCCGAGCGCGCGCGCCGAGGTCCGCGCCACGGCACCGGGCATATTGGCCACGCAGTAATGCAGGATGCCGTCGACCTCGTAGATCGGATCCTGATGGGTGGTCGGACGCGAAGTCTCGAAACAGCCGCCCTGATCGATGGCGACATCGACCAAAGCCGAGCCGGGCTTCATCGTCGAAAGCTGCGCGCGGGTCACGAGCTTGGGCGCAGCCGCTCCCGGCACCAGAACGGCACCCACCACCAGATCGGCACGGGTCAGCTGCTCGGCCACGGCCGCGGCGGTCGCATAGCGGGTCGTCAAACGGCCCATGAAAAGATCGTCGAGATAGGACAGGCGCGTCAGCGAACGGTCGAGCACCGTGACCGTCGCACCCATGCCGACCGCAACCCGCGCTGCAGCCGCTCCGACGACGCCGCCGCCGATGATCAGCACTTCGCCCGGGCTGACACCCGGCACGCCGCCAAGCAGGATGCCCGAGCCGCCATTGGCCTTCTGCAGCGTCCACGAGCCGACCTGCGGCGCCAGACGGCCCGCCACTTCGGACATGGGCGCGAGCAGCGGCAGGCCGCCGCGGCTGTCGGTCACGGTCTCGTAGGCGATGGCGGTGATGCCCGAGGCCAGAAGATCCTTGGTCTGTTCGGGATCGGGCGCGAGATGGAGATAGGCAAAGAGGATCTGGCCGCGGCGCAGCAGGGCGCGCTCTTGCGGCTGGGGTTCCTTGACCTTCACGATCAGCTCGGCCTCGCCGTACAGGCTGGCGGCATCGGCGATGAGGCGCGCACCGGCTGCGGTGTAATCGGCATCGGCAAAGCCCGAACCGATGCCCGCGCCCGATCTGACCAGAACCTCGTGGCCGTGCATGACCGCTTCGCGAACCGCATCCGGCGTCATCCCGACGCGAAATTCCTGAGGTTTGATTTCCTTGGGGCAACCGATCTTCATCGCCAATTCTCCTTGATCCGCGAGGGCCTGTGAACGCAGGCTTAGAGATCAGCTTTCGCCCAAATTCAACGAATAATCTTGCTAAACAATGGTCTGAAATGGTTGAAAATGGGACACAATTCGGCAATGATGCGTTCTGACGAAAGAAATGGTGACAAAATTGGAAATAGACGCAATCGATCGGCGCATTCTGGCTGCACTTCAAAAGGAAGGCCGGATCACCAATGCGGAGCTGGCGCAGAAAGTCAGCCTGTCGCCAAGCGCCTGCCATCGCCGCGTCCAGCGCCTCGAGGAAGAGGAATCATCAGCGGCTATGTCGCCCTGCTCGACGCCCGCAAGATGGAGCGTCCCACCACCGTCTTCGTCGAGATCACGCTATCGGGTCAGGCCGACGAGCTGCTCGAAGCTTTCGAGCGGGCGGTGCGCACCATTCCCGATGTGCTCGAGTGCCATCTCATGGCGGGCTCGGCTGACTATCTGCTCAAGGTCGTGGCGCAGGATACCGACGATTTCGCGCGGATCCACCGCCAGCGCTTGGCAAAGCTTCCCGGCGTGGCACAGCTGCATTCGTCTTTCTCGTTGCGCCGCGTCGCCTTTACCACGGCACTGCCCTTCTGATTTCCTGCAACGGCTTGGCCGGAAAAGAAAAACCCCCGACACGAAGGTCGGGGTTTTGTCCAAAGGCTGCCATCCGGCAGACGGACGACTTACAGCGCGCCTTCGCGTTGCGCTTTTTGCGTGCCAGCTTACGGGCACGGCGCACGGCCTCGGCCTTTTCACGGGCTTTCTTGACCGACGGTTTCTCGAAATGCTGCTTGAGCTTCATTTCACGAAAACCCCCTCACGCTGAAGTTTCTTCTTCAGAGCGCGAAGTGCCTGTTCGACGTTATTGTCACGAACACTTACCTGCATGTGGTTGTCACCACCTTCCTAGGTTAGAGTTGAGCAGAATTGCAGGTCGCGGCCTGATAGCAGGGCAAATAGGCTTTGTCCAGAATTTGCTTCGGGCCGGGGCAGCAGCATAGTGGAGAGCTTGATGGCGATCAGGACCGATAAGGAAAAGCTCATCGAGGCCGCTTTGGGTCACGCGATCTTCGACGGCATGAACGACAAGGCGATCATGGCGGCGGCGCGCGATCTGGCGATGCCTCCCGATCTGGCGCGGGTCTATCTGCCGCAGGGCGGCGCCGATCTCGCGGCGGCCTATCACCGGCAGGGCGATGCCGCCTTGCGCGACTGGCTGGCGGACGGCGGCGCGACGGGGCGCTTTCGCGACAAGATCACGCAAGCGGTGATGTACCGCCTCGAGATCGCCGATCGCGAGCTGGTGCGCGGCGGCGCGGCGGTTCTGGCGCTGCCCCAACATGCGGCGCTCGGCGCGAAGCTGCTGTGGGAGACGGCGGATGCGGTCTGGGACGGTTTGGGCGACAGCTCGCAGGATGTGAACTGGTACTCCAAACGTGCGACGCTTTCGGCGGTTTACGGCGCGACCGCACTTTACTGGCTGGGCGACGACTCCCGATCTGGCGGGAACGCGCGCCTTTCTCGATCGCCGCATCGAGGGCGTAATGCGCTTCGAGGGCATCAAGAGCTTTGCGCGCAAGCTGCCCGGCGTTGCAATGCTTGGCGATCTCGCGACCGGATGGATCCGCAAACCGGCCGAGCGCATGCTGCCCGGCCGCATCCGGCCCGCCGACAAGGTCGAGCCCGCCGCCCAAGACAATGCAGGAGGGCTTGATGCTTCCGATGATGATGAAAGCCGTCGAGATCTCGGGCCCGGGCGCGGCGGATGTGCTCAAGTTGGTCGAGCGGCCTGTGCCGGTCGCGGGCCATGGCCAGATCCTGATCCGTACCGCCTGGGCAGGGGTGAACCGCCCCGATGTGCTGCAACGCGCGGGGCATTACGCGCCTCCGGCAGGGCCTCGGACCTGCCCGGTCTGGAGTGCTCGGGCCATGTCGTTGCGGTCGGGCCGGGCGTGACCCAGTGGCGCGAGGGCGATGCCGTCTGCGCCCTCCTGCCGGGCGGCGGCTATGCGGAATATGTTCTCTGCCCTGCCGATCACGCTTTGCCGATCCCGCATGGCCTCGGGCTGCGCGAGGCGGCGGCCTGCCCGAGACCGCCTTTACCGTCTGGTCCAATGTGGTGATGCGCGGCGGGCTGAAGGCGGGCGAGCGGTTCTTGGTTCATGGCGGCACCTCGGGGATCGGCACGATGGCGATCCAGATTGCGCGCGCTTGGCGCGAGGGTCTGGGCCACGGCGGGGACCGTCCAGAAATGTGCGGCCTGCGAAAGGCTGGGCGCACAGGCGATCAACTACCGCAGCGAGGATTTCGTCGCGATCATGCGTCAGGCTGGCGGCGCCAATCTGATCCTCGATATGGTGGGAGGCAGCTATATTGCCCGCAATATCAAGGCGCTTGATGATGACGGCCGTCTGGTGATGATCGCCTTCCTCGGCGGCGCGAAGGCAGAGATGAACTTTGCCCCGATCATGATGCGGCGTCTGACGGTGACCGGCTCGACGCTGCGCCCGCAATCGGATGCGGCCAAAGCGGCGATCGCGCGCGAGCTTTGCGCGACCTCTGGCCGCTCATCGAACATGGTCAGGTCCGGCCGCTGATCGACAGCGAATATGCGCTGGCGGACGCGGCCAAGGCCCATGCCCATATGGAGGAAGGCCAGCATATCGGAAAGATCATGCTCAAGGTCGCGGAGTAAAGCGGCGACCCGAGCGGCACCGCGCCGCGTGCCGGCGCGGCTCTTTGCCTCCGGCGGGGATATTTCGGCATGAAAGAGACCGAAAAACCTGCTGGCGTTAAGCGCGCGTCAACCTTTGTCCGCCATGGTGGGGCTACGGTACAGGCGGGGACGCCGATGGCCGTCATGGAAGATGCCACACCCTGGCCACGGCCCCCGGGCAGGGTGTGTGCTTCTTTGTGCCATGATCTTTCATGCCGAAATATCCCCGCCGGAGGCAAAGGAACGGGCGGCTCAGAGTGGCGGGGACATCAGCATGCTGCGGGTGCAATCACGCCGCGTATCGGGCGCGCAAGCGCGCGGTTCGAGATCCTTGGTCAGGCAGATCCTGACCTCCTGGATGTCGCGGCCCTGACAGGTCACGGTGATCCCGTTGCGCGTCAGATCGGGGTTTGCTTCGATAAAGGCATCCTCGAGCACTTTGGCCGGAAGCGAGACGTCGCGGTCGAGTTGCGCAAAAATCTCGGGGATGATGATGGCTGCGCGGGCCTGGCGGATGGTCTCGTAATACTGCGGCGCCGAAAGGCCGGAGCAGCTGCCGTGTTTGCGCCATTGGTACCATGCGAGGCCGGAGGAGCCCATGATATCGACCATCTCGCGGCTTTGTCTGCGGCTGGGGCCGGAGGCTGTTGTCGGGCAGTCTTTGGGCCAGCCCTGTTCGAACTGGGGCCAAAGTCCGTGGACGGTGAAGCCCGCCTTGCGGCCGCGATCGCAGGAATTGCTGTCGCGGGTATCGCGCGCATTGCGGCACCAGCTCGGGGCCCAGCTGAGCGCGAGCACATAGTAATCGAATTCTCCGGCGCGGTTTTGGCGGCGGTCTTGCGCTGTGGCGGGCAGGGCGAGCGCGAGGCAGGCGGTCGCGACAAGGGTGCGGATCAGGGCTTTCATATCGCGAACCTAGTCGCCGGCTTTGCTCTTGACCATGAGATTCGGGCTTTATCGGGCGCATGAAACTCAGTATATGTCATGTCAATTCCCCCACTGAAAATGGAATGGCGCCCGCCAAAAGCCGTTTTCCGGCCTAAAGAGTTATTGCGAAGGAGACACAGATGAGCAAGCCGCTGATGGCCAAGGCCACCGCAGTTTGGCTGGTCGACAATACGACGCTGAGCTTCAAGCAGATTGCGGATTTCGTCGGCATGCACGAGCTTGAGGTTCAGGGCATTGCCGATGGTGATGTTGCCGTCGGCGTGAAGGGCTTCGACCCGATCGCGTCGAACCAGCTTGACGAGAGCGAGATCGAGAAGGGCCAGAAAAGCCCGATCTACAAGCTTCGTCTCAAGCACAACCCCGCAGCCGAAGGCGAAGAAAAGCGCCGCGGCCCGCGTTACACGCCGTTGTCCAAGCGTCAGGACCGCCCCGCCGCGATCTTGTGGCTGGTCAAGTTCCACCCCGAGCTTGCGGATCGCAGATCGCCAAACTGGTCGGTACGACCAAGCCGACGATCGCCTCGATCCGCGACCGGACCCATTGGAACATCCAGAACATCACCCCGATCGATCCGGTCGCTTTGGGTCTGTGCCGCCAGTCCGAACTGGATGCGGCCGTCCAGAAAGCCGCCAAGAAACATGCGGCCGCCGGTGATGTGATGACCGACGACGAGCGTCGCAAACTGGTCAGCACCGAGGCTTCGCTCGCCATGGGCGAAGAGCCGCGCCTGCCGTCCTCGATGGCCGGTCTCGAGACCTTCAGCCTCTCGCGCGACGAAGAGGACAAGCCCGAACCCGAGCTTGATGCCGACAGCTTCTTCAATCTGCCCGATGCGGATGACGAGGATGAAGACGAGGACGACCGCCGCTGATCGGCGGTCGGGGTCCCCTGAGGGCCCCAGACAATCTTTGGGCGATCAGTCGCTGGTCGCCCAAAGCACGACACTTTGTCCGGCAAGGGCATGGCGTTGACCGGTGTGACGGTCAGGCCCGCCGCCCCTCGGGCCGGCAGAACGTCTTTCCCGTTTGCAGCAGAATGTTCCCGCCGGATGGCGTGCAGCCGGCGTTTGCGGTGATCGTTCCGTGGGGCGGGGCTGCTCCGATAGGTCATCGCCCCGAAAAGGGTCCGGTTCGGGGTCGCCGCCAGTCGCTTTGGCAACGATCCCGCATTGTCCGGCCTGACGCCTGTGGTCAGATCGACAGGCAGATGTATTTCATCTCGAGATAATCCTCGATCCCGTGGCGCGATCCCTCGCGGCCAAGCCCCGATTGCTTGACGCCGCCAAACGGCGCGACCTCGGTCGAAATCAGGCCGGTGTTCACGCCGACGATGCCGTATTCGAGGCCCTCTTGGACCCGCGTGATCCGTCCGATGTCGCGGGCGTAGAAGTAAGAGGCCAGCCCGAAGATCGTGGCATTGGCGCGCTCGATCGCTTCGGCCTCGGTCTCGAACTTGAACAAGGGCGCCAGCGGGCCGAAGGTTTCTTCGGTCGCGACCAGCATCGCATCCGTCACGCCGGTGATCACGGTCGGCTCGAAGAACAGGCCGCCCTTGGGCTTGCCGCCGGTCAGCACCTTTCCGCCCTTGCCGAGCGCATCCTCGATATGCTCCTCGACCTTTTCGACGGCGGCCTGATTGATCAGCGGGCCGGTGGTCACGCCCGCCTCCATCCCGTTGCCGACGCGCAGCTTTTCGACAGCCGCCGCGAGCTTGTCGGCGAAAGCGTCATAGACGCCCGACTGGACATAGATGCGGTTCGCGCAGACGCAGGTCTGGCCGTTGTTGCGGTATTTCGAGGCCATCGCGCCTTCGACCGCCGCATCAAGATCGGCGTCGTCGAAGACGATGAAAGGCGCGTTGCCGCCCAGCTCCATCGAGCATTTCAGCACTTGTTCGGCAGCTTGGCGCAGCAGGATGCGGCCTACTTCGGTCGAGCCGGTGAAGGTCAGCTTGCGCACCAGCGGGTTCTCGCAGAACTCCTTGCCGACCTCGGAGGAGCGCGACGAGGGCACCATGCTGAAGATCCCCGCTGGCAGGCCCGCGCGTTCGCCCAAAACCGCGATGGCCAAGGCCGAGAGCGGGGTTTCCGATGCGGGACGCCCGACAAAGCCGCAGCCCGCCGCCAAAGCGGGGCCGCATTTGCGGGTGATCATCGCATTGGGAAAGTTCCACGGCGTGATCGAGCCTACAACCCCGATCGGCTGGCGGATCACGCTGAGGCGTTTGTCCGAGGCGTGGCCGGGGATGGTCTCGCCGTAGATGCGCTTGGCCTCTTCGGCGAACCATTCGATGAAGCTTGCGCCGTAAGCGATCTCGCCCTTGGCTTCGGGCAGCGGCTTGCCCTGTTCGGCGGTCAGAATGCGGCCAAGATCGTCCTGGTTTGCCATCATCAGATCGAACCAGCGGCGCAGGATATTGGCGCGTTCCTTGGCGGGGCGGGCGGCCCAATCCTTCATCGCTACATGGGCGGCGGCAATCGCGCGGGTGACATCGGCGCGGGCCATATCGGCGACCTCGGCAATGGTCTCGCCGGTGGCGGGGTTGGTCACGGCAAAGGTCTTGCCGTCCGCCGCATCCACCCACTCACCCGCAACATAGGCGCGGGTTTCAAGCAGCGAGGGTCTTTGAGCGAGGATCTCAACAGGTCGGCGGCAGTCATGCGGGCTTCCTTGGCGGCTGGATTTGCGCCAGCAGAGCAAAGTGGCGCGGGCTTGTCCAGTTTCACGCACGGGTCTGCCAGACGGGTTGCAGATCGCCCTCGCGGCTTTCGGCGGCATGGACGGCGCGTGCAATGGCGCGTGCGAGCGTCGTGGCGGCGGCATGGCCGATGCGGAAGGCCTCGGGCATGGGGTCGCCGAGCGCGCGTGCGCCGGTCGAGACCGCGAAGACCAGATCGCCGTCGATCGGCGTATGCGAGGGCACGATTGCGCGCGCCATGCCGTCCTGCGCCGCCGTCGCCATGCGCAAGAGCCCCGCTTTGTCGAGATCGGCATCGGTCGCGACGATGGCGATGGTCGTGGCCTCGCCCAGACGTTTGAGCGGTTGCGGCTCGTGTCCGGCATCAAAGGGTCCGCCGAGGCCCAGCCCGCCGAACTCCGAGCCGAGCTCCCAAGGGGCGGCCCAGAACTGCCCCGAGGGCGCGGTGACCGAACCCAGCGCATTGACGACGACCAAAGCGCCAACGGTCGTGCCGTCTTCGAGCACCGTCGAGGCCGAGCCGAGCCCGCCTTTCCAGTTGCCGGTCATCGCGCCGGTTCCGGCCCCCGCCGTGCCGATGGAAAACTCCGGTCGGGCGCCGTCGAAGGCGCGCCTTCCAAGCGCGGCATAGGGGCTCTCGTCCCAGCCCTTGTCGCCGCCGTTGAGCAGGTCGAAGACGATCGCGCCCGGTACGATCGGAACCTGCACCGGCCCGACGGCAAAGCCGCGCCCTTTGGCGCGCAGCCCCGCCATGACGCCCGAACAGGCGTCGAGGCCGAAGGCCGAGCCGCCCGAAAGGACCAAGGCGTCGATCTCCTGCACCAGCTTGTCGGGGGCGAGCAGGTCGGTTTCACGTGTTCCGGGCGAGCCGCCCATGATGCTGACGGCGGCGCGAAAGGGCCGCTCTGCGGTCAGGACGGTGCTGCCCGATTTCAGCGCGTGATCCTCGGCATTGCCGACCAGCAGGCCCGCGACATCGGTGATCAGGTTTCTCGGGCCTTGGCGCATCATATCCTCGCATTCCGCTTTTTCCGGTGCTTTGGCGCATGATCGGCGCGCATGAGGCGGGCCGCAAGGGGGCCACGCAACCGGTTCGGCTCTTGGACGTTGTAGAAAGCCCGGCCAATCCTTACCTATTGGACAAGAGTTCCGACCCGATTGCCGCGCGGCCGGCGATGGCGACAGCAACCGCCACACCAACCGCCGCCCGCCCGCCTCGCCGGACCGACCGCTGAAAGGATATGTTCGACATGACAGCCCCGCTCCACCGCATTTTCGACAGACCGCTTGACGCTCCCGTTCCTCCGGGCTTTGACGAGCTCATTCTGGGGATGGGGTGCTATTGGGGTGTCGAGCGCCTGTTCTGGCAGCTCGACGGCGTTTACATGACCTCGGTCGGCTTCGACGGCGGCCATGTCGACCACCCGAGCTACCGCGAGGTCTGCGGCGGCGGCACCGGCCATGCCGAGGTCGTGCGTCTGGTTTACGACAGCTCGCGCATCTCGACCGAGCAGCTCCTGCGCATCTTCTGGGAAAACCACAACCCGACGCAGGGCAACCGGCAGGGCAATGATGTCGGCGACCAGTACCGTTCGGTGATCATGTATACCAACGATCACCAGCGCGCTTTGGCCGAAGCCTCGAAAATCGACTACGACAACCGCCTCGCCGTCGAGGGTTTCCCGAAAATCACCACAGAAATCGTTCCGGCCGGTCCGTATTGGCTGGCCGAGGACGATCATCAGCAATATCTGGACCGCTACCCGGATGGCTATTGCGGCCTGCGGGGACTGGCGTGAGAGCGTCGCAAACCGAAGGACACGAGCAGAGCTGATGGCTACCTGGACCGCACTGACCTATACCAACGGCCGCGAGGCCGCCGAAGCTTTGGCCGAGCAGGCCGAGAACCTGACCCCGAGCCCGTCGGCACCGGCGTTTTCGAGATCGAGGACGGATCGGATCGCTGGGAGGTCGGCGTCTACTTCACCGAGGAGCCCGACGGCATCGTCCTCGATCTTCTGGCGGCCGCTTTCGGTGCGAAGCCTTTCGTGCTCTCGGAAGTGCCCGATGTCGATTGGGTCGCCCATGTGAAGCGCGAGCTGACGCCGGTCGAAGCGGGCCGCTTTTTCGTCTACGGCAGCCATGATGCCGATCAGGTCCCCGAGGATGCCGAGGCGCTTTTGATCGAGGCCGCGATGGCCTTCGGTACCGGCCATCACAACACCACCAAGGGCTGCCTGCTGGCTCTCGACCGGTTGGTCAAGGAAGGCAAGAAGTTCGAGCGCATCGTCGATATCGGTGCGGGCACGGCGGTTCTGGCGATGGCTGCGGCGCGGGTCTATCCGGTCGTGGTTCTGGCGGGCGATATCGATCCGGTTGCGGTCGATACCGCCAAGGCCAACGTGATCGCCAACGGGCTCGACGGCCGCGTCGAATGCGTCGAGGCGGTGGGCTTCGACCATCCGCTGCTTGAACGCGCGGCCCCCTATGATCTGGTCTTTGCCAATATCCTCAAACAACCGCTGATCGATCTCGCGCCCGATATGGCGCGCTATATCGGCCATGGCGGCAAGGCGATCCTGTCGGGGATCCTGACGACGCAGGCCGAAGAGGTGATCGCCGCCTACGAGGCGCGCAACTTCACCCTCGATCAGCGTGACGACCATGCGGAATGGTCGGTGTTGGTGCTGACGCGCAAATAAGCGCGGCGCGGCTGCGGCAAGGAAAAAGGGCGGGGCCGCGAGGCTCTGCCCTTTTTCGTGCAGTTTTTGCGCGGGCAGGGCGGTTCGCCCGAAACCTGGCCCGCAACCTGGCCCGAAAAGAAAAAGGCCCCATCCGGTTTTGCCGGGGGCCGTTCTCGTAGGCGGTTTTGCTACGCTGGGATCAGCGGCGTGCCGCAACCCGGTCGATATCGCCGCGGACCAGACCGATATCGTCCAGTTCACGATCAGAAAGGCTGTTGAGCGACTTGCGCGTCACGCGTGCGTCGTTCCAATCCGAAATTGCAGCCACGAGTTTCGAAACAAAACCAGCCTGGCGCGTCCCGCCATGGACGCGGTTCGTGTCAATTGCCGACATCATCTCACCTATGTTTGTAAATTGCCCAATCATTGGGCCGTTGTTCGATGCTGGTGATATAGATCGGGCATATGACTAAGGCTAGGCCGCCAAAGGCAAGTCAGCTATGCGCGCCGCGCATAAGGTACCGATTTCATTAAACTTTTACATGATCGCGGTTTCGAGAGCAAGGCAATATTCTTGCGGAATTCTGCGCTGCGGCATTGGAATGTGTCTGTGACGTGGGGGCATTAGCCTTTCCAGTCACCAAATGGCTCTGCCAGAGCGCGATTGCCGCAACCGCAGCGGTATCGGCGCGCAGGATGCGCGGACCAAGGCTGACGCGGGTCACGAAGGGAAGGAGCCCAACTGTTGCCTTTCTGCATCGGACCAGCCGCCCTCGGGACCGATGAGAATGGCCCAAGGTCCCTCCGGCAGGCCCGAAAGGGTTTCGGCGGGGCCGGCAAGGGCCTCGTCGGCCCAAAGGATGCGGCGATCGGGTCCCAGCCGGCCAGCAGCTTTTGCAGCGACACGAGATCGCCTACCGGCGGCACGAAGGTACCTCCGCATTGCTCGGCGGCCTCGACCGCATGGGCCTGCAGACGGTCCTGACGGATGCGCTCGGAGTTGGTGCGCTCGGTCTGGACGGGCAGAATGCGCGCGGCGCCCATCTCGGCGGCTTTCTCGACGATGAAATCGGTGCGCGCTTTCTTGATCGGCGCAAAGACCAGCCACAGATCGGGCGGATTGCGCTGCGACGCGCTTTGGGCCACGGCGACCAGCTCGCCGTTGCGCTTGCCGAGCCGCTCGATGCGGGCCAGCCATTCGCCGTCCTGGCCGTTGAAGACCAGAATTTCGTCACCCGGACCCTGCCGCATGACGCCGTGAAGATAATGGGCCTGATCGGAATCAAGGGCTATGCCTTGTCCTGCGCCAAGCGGGTGATCTATGAACAGCCTGATTTTTGCCATGGGGGCAACCTAATGCAGACGAGCGGGCAGATACCAGAGGCGGTCGCAGATGCGCCAAAGGACAATTGGGTCGATCTTTACGCCCCCGAGGCGTGGAGACCGTGGCTAAGGCTGTCGCGGGCCGACCGGCCGATCGGGACATGGCTGCTGTTGCTGCCGTGTTTCTTCGGGCTGGGGCTGGCGATGATGGCGACGGCTCCGCGCTGGTTCGATCTGTGGATCGTCATCGCCTGCACCATCGGCGCTTTCGTCATGCGCGGCGCGGGCTGCACATGGAACGACATCACCGACCGCCATATCGACGGCAGCGTCGCGCGCACCCGCTCGCGGCCGATCCCCTCGGGGCAGGTGACGGTGACGGGGGCGGTGGTCTGGATGATCGCGCAATGCCTGATCGGGCTGGTGATCCTGCTGACGCTCGGCAAGGCCGCGATCATTCTGGGCGTGGTCTCGCTGGTGCCGGTCGCGGTCTATCCTTTTGCCAAACGCTTCACATGGTGGCCGCAGGTCTTTCTGGGCGTGGCCTTCAACTGGGGCGCGCTTCTGGCCTGGGCGGCCCATACAGGCAATCTCGCGCCCGCGCCGGTGATCGCATGGATCGCGGGGATCTGCTGGACGGTCTTTTACGACACGATCTACGCCCATCAGGACGCCGAGGACGACGCGCTGATCGGGGTGAAATCGACCGCGCTTTTCTTTGGCGAGGATTCTCCGCGCTGGCTTTTGGGCTTTGCTATCGCAACTGTGATCCTGGTGGCTCTGGCTGTTCTCGCCGTCGGGCCGAGCGGGCTGTCGGCGGTGCTGGCATGGCTCGGACTCGCGGGATTTGCTGCACATCTGGGCTGGCAGCTCTTGCGGTTCGACCAATATGACGGGGCGCTTTGCCTGAAACTCTTCCGCTCCAACCGCGATGCGGGGCTGGTTTTGGCTGTCCTTTTCGGCCTTGCCGGACTGGCCTGATTGCGAAATCCGGGCCCAGGGTTTAAATCCGGCGGACCGGAAACAACCTTAGGTCCCCTCGCATGACCCAGCCGTTGCAGCCCAAAAGCCCCAAGAAACCGCAGCGCTCGCGCCTCGCGCGCGGTGCCGCGACTGTTCTGGCCTTGGCTGCTGCAGGCGGTTTGTCGGTCTTTGCCGCGACGGCCGCCGCCGATCTTCTCGAGGAACGTCTGGGCAACGAGGCCCGCGCGGCATTGTCGGAGGCGGGCTATGACTGGGCCAGCGTCGAGGTGCAGGGCTTGCAGGTCCGTCTTCAGGGCACCGCCCCGAACGAGGTCCAGCGCTTCCGCGCCATGCTGGTTGCCGAAGGCGCGGTCGATGCGGGCCGCGTGATCGACCAGTTCGAGGTCGCGCAAAGCACCGTCGCCAAGGCTCCCGATTTCGAGGTCGAGCTGCTGCGCAACGACGAGGGCATCTCGATCATCGGCCTCGTGCCGGCGGGGTCGAGCGCGCCGATCTGACCAGCGATCTGAAGAAGGCTACCGGTGCGGCCAAAGTCACCGACCTGCTCGAGACCGCCGATTATCCCGTCCCCGAGGGCTGGGATGCGGCTTTCGGCTTCGGTCTTAAAGCCGCCGAACTGGCCCCCGCGCCAAGATCTCGATCGCGCCCGCGCGCGTGACGGTCACTGCCATTACCGATCGCGCGAGGAAAAGACCGCGCTCGAGGCGGCGCTCAAACGCGCCAAACCCGCCAATGTCGCGCTGAGCACCGATGTCACGGCACCGCGCCCGGTGATCTCGCCCTTCACGTTGCGCTTCGTCAAAGACGACGAGGGTGTGCGCTTCGATGCCTGCGCCGCCGATACCGAAGAGGCCCGCGACACGATTCTGGCCGCCGCGACCCGTGCGGGGCAAAGGGCGATGCCGCCTGCCAGCTCGGCCTTGGCGCGCCCTCGCGCGATTGGGGTCGGGCAGCGGTCGCGGCGATCGATGCCGTCGAGGGGCTGGGCGGCGGGCAGGTCACGCTTTCGGGCACCGATCTCGCGCTTCAGGCACCGGCAGGCACCACACAGGCCAAGCTCGACGAGATCGTGGCGCGGCTGCAGGCGGCGCTGCCGCCGCTTTACAGCCCGACGGCCAGCATCGCGACCGGCGGGGCCGAGCAGGGCCCGCGGAGTTCTCGGCGGTGGCGGCAGACAGCGGCAGTGTCGTTTTGCGCGGCCGCATCACCGATCAGCGCATGCGCGATGCGGTCGAAAGCTTTGCCCGCTCGCGTTTCGGCCAGATCGACAGCGCCTTGCGGCTTGATCCCGAGGTCCCCGCGGGCTGGACGGTGCGCGTGATCGCCGCGCTCGAGGCAATGGCGGGGCTCGAGAACGGCACCGTCCATGTCAGCCCCGAGCTGATCCGCATCACCGGCGTCTCGGGTAGCCAGACCGCCTCGGACAGCGCTGCGACCGCTTTGGCCGAACGTCTGGGCGCGGGCGCGAATTACGAGCTGGCCATCCGCTACAACCGCCGCCTCGATCCGCTGCTGGGCCTGCCTTCGGGCGCGGAATGTATCGAGCGGCTGAATGTGGTGATGCGCGAATCGCTCATTGGTTTCGAGCCGAACAAATCGGTGATCGCGGGCGATCCGACGCCGACGCTCGAGCAGATCAAGGCGGCGATGACCGATTGTCAGGAGTTCCGCATCGAGATCGGCGGCCATACCGATCGCAGGGCTCGGACGGGTTCAATGCCGATCTGTCGCGCAAACGGGCGCAGGCGATCCTTGCGGCGATGACCGACAGCGGAATCGACACCAGCCTGATGACGGCGCGCGGCTATGGCGAGAGCCTGCCGATTGCCGATAACGAGACCGAAGAGGGCCGCGAGGCCAACCGCCGCATCGAATTCAAGCTGCTGGCCGAAGAGCCGGTGCAGGACAGCCCCTCCGCCGCGCCCGCAATGGTCAGCGGCGTGACCTCGGATCTGCCCGCGCCCGAGCTGGTGGGGCCGGTGCTGCCAGCGGACGGGCCAAGCGCTGCCGACGCCGCCGCAAACACGCCCGAGGGTGCCCCCGAGGCCGCGCAGGACCCGCAAGCCGCGCCTGTCGCGCAGGGGGCCGATGTGCCCGACGAACTGCGCGATTACGCCGAGATGATGTCGACGATCCTTGTCACCGAGCTGGTCCAGATGGGCCATGTCGACGGCAGCGGCCTGACCTTCGACGGCGAGCAGGAGCAAGCGGGCGAGGGTGAAGCCGCCCCTGATGACGAAACCGCACCCGAAGCGGCGGCGGACGCCGCTACTGCTGCCCCCGCCGCGCCCGAGGACGGCGCACAGGACGGGACGCAGGACGGGACGCAGGAAGGGGCAGCGAATGCGCCGGCGCGCGCCGAACCCCAAGCTGCACAGGCTGGCGGGGCCGCGCCGGCGGCGGCTGGCGCGACCGGCCCGCAAGCGCCGCTGACCCGCGTCTCCGGCCCCGATCCGGTCACCGCGACCGAGGCCGTTCTGGCGCCGCTGGTGCCCGAAACCGCGATTGCCGGAGCCTCGTCCGAGACTGCTTCCGACATCCCCGCAGCGACGCCTTCCGCAGAGACTACTCCCGCATCCGGCACCAGCGATCCGCTTTTCGCCAATGTCTTCGATCCGCTCGATCTGACGGCTTTGACGGCACAGGGCCTGCCCGATTGGACGCGGATCCGCGCGGCTATGGGGATTGCGCCGCTGGTCGGGGTTGGCCATTCGGTCAATCCGGCACAATCGGCCTCGACAGCGGGACTTGCGCCGCTGCAAGATCGCGCAGCGGACTATCCCGTCCAGACGCCCGACGAGACCACGCCGCGCCCGCAACCGCGCCCCGCAACCGCACCCTGAGCGGAACCGCAGTCCCGCCCTTCACGCCCGCCCCAAGCCGACGAGCATCATGAACCGTACCGAATTCATCATTGCGACCGCCATCATCCTGTTTGCGGTCTTCCTGTTGGGCTGGCTGGTGAATGCCCTGCTCAGCCGCTTCAGCCGCGTCGCGCCGTCGGAAATGGACGAGGTCGAGAAACTCTCGCAAAAGCTCCATGATGCCGAACAGGCCCGCGACCGCGCCATTCTCGATCTGGAAAACCGCGAGGCCGATCTGACCGCACGCCTGTCCCATACCTCGAGCGAACTCCGCTCGGCGATGGACGGGCTGCGCGAAAGCCGCGCCGAGATCGAAGAGCTGCGCGACTATATCGAACGCAAGCTGGCGCGCCGCTAAACCGCTCGCCCGCCCCTTGCCGCAATGAAAAAGGCCCGCGCGATGCGGGCCTTTTCTGTTCTGACCGGCTGGAAATCAGACGCCGGCTTCGATGATGGCGCGGGCGAGGATCGGCACGCTCTCGTCGTTCAGACCCGCGATATTGAGGCGCGAATCACCGACGAGATAGATCGCGAAATCATCCTTGATCTTCTTGACCTGCTCGGGAGAGGCACCCAGACGCGAGAACATGCCGCGGTGCTGCTCGACAAAGTCGAAACGGTTCGAGCCCGAGAGGGCACGCAGCTCGGAGGCCAGATTGGCGCGGATGCGCAGCATCCCGTTGCGGACTTCTTCCAGCTCGGCTTTCCAGTCGGCGGCAAGTTCCGCATCCGACAGGATGGTCGTGACGATGCGCGCGCCGTGATCGGGCGGGAAGGAGAAGGTCTGGCGGTTGAGGAAAGCCATCGCGCCCTGCGTCAGGTCACGCGATTTGGTGTCGGTCGCAATCGCGATCAGCACGCCCGAACGCTCGCGGTAGATGCCGAAGTTCTTGCTGCAGGACGCCGCGATCAGCACTTCGGGAAGCTTTCCACGATGATGCGGGTGCCCTGCGCATCTTCTTCCAGACCGTCGCCGAAGCCCTGATAGGCCAGATCGATCATCGGCGTCGCGCCGGTTTTGGCGATGACGGCGGCGATTTCCTTCCACTGCGCGACGGTCAGGTTCGCGCCGGTCGGGTTGTGGCAGCAGCCGTGCAGCAAGACGACATCGCCCGCTTTGGCCTGCGCCAGATCGGCCTTCATGCCCTCGAAATCGACCCCGCGCGAGGCATTGTCGAAATAGCGGTAGGGGATCGTCTCGACGCCCATCCATTTCAGGATCGACAGGTGGTTCGGCCAGGTCGGGTCCGAATAGAAAACGCGCATCTCGGGGCTGCCCATGCGGGCAAGCTCGAAGCCCTGACGCAAGGCGCCGGTGCCGCCGACCGTGGCCAGAGTCGCGGTCAGCTCGGGCTTGTAGAGATCCGCGAGGATCATCTTGGCCATTGCCTCGCGATATGCGGGCTCGCCTGCCAGAACGGTGTAGCTTTTCGAGGTCTCGGTCTCGAGCAGGCGGGCCTCGGCGGCCTTGACGGCGCGCATGATCGGCGTGTGGCCGGTCGGATCCTTGTAGACGCCCACGCCAAGGTCGATTTTGCCCTGTCGGGGATCGGCCTTGAACTCGCCCATCAGGGCCAGAATTTTATCGGGATCTTGGGGGTCAGATTCGACAGCATCACGCGTCTCCGGTTGCGATTTTAAGGTCGGGAAAACTGCCCCATTCGGCCCAGCTTCCGTCGTAAAGCGAATGGTTGCGGTGCCCGATGCGCTCGAGCGCCAGAAACAGCGTCGCCGCCGTCACGCCCGAGCCGCAGGTCGTGATCGCGGGCTTGGACAGATCGACACCGGCGGCTTCGAACGCGGCGGTCAGATCGGCCACGGATTTCATCGTGCCGTCTTTTTCGTAAAGCTGGCCGAAGGGCAGGTTCTTGGCACCGGGGATATGGCCCGAGCGCAGACCGGGGCGCGGCTCGGCAACCTCGCCGCGGAAACGCTCGGCGGCGCGGGCGTCGATGATCTCGTGATCGCCCAGCTTCGAGGCCGCGGCAACCTGCGTCACGTCGCGCACCAAAGCGGCCTGACGCTGGACGGTCATGTGGCGGTCACGCAGGATCGGAGGCATGTCCTCGACCGGACGGCCCTCGGCCTGCCACTTCGCGAAACCGCCGTCGAGCACCGCGACGTCGGTCTTGCCCATCAGGCGGAAGGTCCACCAGACGCGCGCGGCGCTATGGAGGGGCGAGTTGTCGTAGATCACGACCTGATGGCCGTCACCGATGCCCATGGCACGCATGCGGCTGACGAATTTCTCGACCGGCGGCGCCATATGCGGCAGGAGGCTGCGGTGGTCCGAGATCTCGTCGAGGTCGAAAAAGCGCGCGCCGGGGATATGGGCGGCCTGATATTCGGCCTGCGCATTGCGCGCCGGATCAAGATGCCAGCTGGCGTCGATGACGCGCAAATCAGGGTCGTTCAGATGAGCGGCCAACCATTCGGTCGAGACCAGCGTCTTCGGATCGTCGGACATGCGCATTCCCCGCAAAACAAGCCTTGCACGATGTAACCGGCAAGGGGCGGCGCTGCAATGCTTCGCTTAGTCTGAACTGCCTTGTTTCAGAAGGCGCTGTTTCTGGCGTCCCCAATCGCGTTTGGCGTCGGTTTCGCGCTTGTCGTGGTTCTTCTTGCCCTTGGCGATGCCGATCTTCAGCTTCACGATGCCGCGGTCGTTGAAATACATGACCAGAGGAATCAGCGTCATGCCCTCGCGGCCGATCGACTGCCAAAGCCGCGACAATTCCTTGCGCGAGACCAGCAGTTTGCGGCGGCGGCGCTCTTCGTGCCCGAAGACGCCAGCCTGTTTATAGGCCGCGATATAGGCGTTGATCAGCCACAATTCGCCCTGTTCGACCGAGGCATAGCTTTCGGCGATATTCGACTGCCCCGTCCGCAGGCTTTTCACCTCGGAGCCGGTCAGGATGATGCCGACCTCGAGATCGCTTTCGATGAAGTAATCGAAGCGGGCGCGGCGGTTCTCGGCGATGATCTTGTAATTGGGGTCTGATTTCGTGGCCATGAAAGCGAGATAGTGATCGCGCCCGCTTCTGTAAAGCCGCCCCGCAAAGCGCGTGCGCTGCCGTGGCGCATTTGCCCCGACCGCGAAGGGGGAAAGCGGCGCGGCGACAGGCGGGCTTGCCGTCGCGCCATGCCTCGCACAGCATGGGACACAAGATATGGCGCGCAGGATGGCGGCGCAGGTCACGGGTGGAGGATGCGGAATGC
This sequence comes from Paracoccus cavernae, assembly GCA_030410095.1. Classification (GTDB taxonomy): domain Bacteria; phylum Pseudomonadota; class Alphaproteobacteria; order Rhodobacterales; family Rhodobacteraceae; genus Paracoccus; species Paracoccus cavernae. Next base: position 2,182,976 of record JAUFRC010000001.1, on the reverse strand, counting down.
GGCACGGCGGGCAAATTCTGGTCGAGGCGCTCAAGGCCAATCGCGTGAAGCGGGTGTTCTCGGTTCCGGGCGAGAGCTTTCTGGCGGTGCTCGACGGGCTCTACGATCGGGGATCGAGAACATCGTCTGTCGTCACGAAGGCGGCGCCGCGATGATGGCCGAGGCTTACGGCAAGCTGACCACGACCCCCGGCATAGCCTTTGTGACCCGCGGGCCGGGCGCCACGAATGCCAGCGCGGGCATCCATGTCGCCATGCAGGATCGACCCCGATGATCCTGTTCGTGGGTCAAATCGCGCGCGCCGACCGTGACCGCGATGCATTTCAGGAGGTGAATTACCGCGCGGTTTTCGGGGACTCGCGAAATGGGTGGCCGAGATCGACCAGACCGCGCGCATCCCCGAATATCTGAGCCGCGCCTTCCAGATCGCCATGTCGGGCCGCCCCGGCCCTGTGGTTCTGGCGCTGCCCGAAGACATGCTGTCTGCCCGCGCCGAAGTCGCCGACCTGCCTGCCGCGCGCCCCCGCCTTGATGCCGTCGCGCCCGAGGCTGTCACCGCGATCCTTGAAGCCTTGGCAAGCGCCAAGCGCCCGCTGGTCATCGCGGGCGGCACGCTGTGGTCACAGCAGGCGGCCGATGATCTGGCGCGGTTTGCGTCGGCTTGGGGTCTTCCGGTCTCGGTCTCCTTTCGTCGTCAGGGCCATTTCGACAATGCCCGTCCCGAATATGCGGGCGACCTTGGCGTGGGAATGAACCCCGCCTTGGGCGAGGCACTGCAGCAATCCGATTGCATCCTGTCGCTCGGCTCGCGGCTGGGCGATACGCTGACGCGCGGCTACGAGCTGATGAATCCCGCGCGTCCCGACAAGCGTGTGATCCATATCCATCCTTCTCCCGACGAATTGGGCCGTCTCTGGCAGCCCGATCCGGGGCTTGCCGCCGATCCGCGCCGCGTGATCGCCGCCTTGGCCGAGCGCCCCGCGCCGCCCGAAAATGCCGCTTGGCGCGACTGGACCAAAGGGCTCCGTGCCGCTTACGAGGCATGGCAGCAGCCCAAACCCACTCCCGGCGCGGTCCGCATGGAAGAGGTCGTGGGCTGGCTTTCCGCCAACCTTCCCGCAGACGCGATCCTGACCAATGGCGCGGGCAATTACGCGGCCTTCCTGCACCGCTATTACCGCTTCCGCCGCTTCGGGACGCAGCTTGCGCCGACCTCGGGGTCGATGGGCTACGGCCTGCCCGCCGCGATTTCCGCCAAGATCGAGCATCCCGACCGCACCGTCGTATGCCTTGCGGGGACGGCTGCCTTCAGATGACGGTGAACGAGCTGTCGACGGCGGCGCAATATGGCGCGGCGGTGATCGTGATCGTGGCCAATAACGGGCGCTACGGCACGATCCGCATGCATCAGGAGAAGACCTATCCCGGACGGGTCTCGGGCACGGATCTGGTCAATCCCGATTTCGCGGCTCTGGCGCGGGCCTATGGCGGCTATGGCGAGAGGGTCGAAAGCGGCGCGGATTTCGCGGGCGCTTTCGCGCGGGCGCAGGCCGCGGGGACTTTGGCGGTGATCGAGCTGCGGCTTGACCCTCAGGCGCTCACGACCGGCGCGACGCTCGATCAGACCCGCGCCGCCGGAGAGGCCGCACAAGAGGCTGGCCAGTCGCGCGCCTGACGCCCTCTCAGGCGATCAGCCACGCACAACCCGCAGCCAGTAGCGCCGAGGCGGGCACCGTGACCAGCCAGGCGCCGAAGATCGTGCGCATATGCGAGCGGCGCACGAGATGGCGGCGCTTGTGTTCCTCGTCGGGGAGGGGGCGCGGTCGCGTTGGGCGCGCCGGTCCTCCCATTCGCGGTAAAAGCCCACGCCGAAGACGCCCCCGACCGCGACATGGGTGGTCGAGACCGGCAGACCGATGCTCGACGCGCCGATCACCGTGGCCGCGGTCGCGACCGAAACGCAAAAGGCCCTGCTGGCGTTCAGCCGCGTGATCCGGCTGCCGACCATATGGACCAGCCTGCGACCGAACAGCATGGCGCCGCCCGCGATCCCCAGACCGGCCAGCAAAGGCGACCAGGCCGCAATGCTGTCGACCGGCCCGTCGCTCGCCAACAGCACCGCCGAGAGCGGCGCAATGACATTGGCCGCATCGTTCGAGCCATGCGCAAAGCCCATGGCCAGCGCCGAAATCACCAGCGGCAAAGCGAAAATCGCCTTCATCGCGGCGCGCGGCGATTGCTCTCGCGCGAACTGGCGGTCAATGGCGGTGCCTGCATACCACCAGCCAAGCGCGCCGACACCAAGCGCGGCAAGCATCGAGGGCAAAGCCGCGAAACCCAGCGCCAGCTTGAAAAGATTGAGCGTGAACAGCACGCCGAGCATGCCGATCAGCCAGGGCAACCAGCGCCGCGCGGCCTTTTGGCGGTCCTGCTGCTCGTAGATCCGCTTGCGGAAAAAGGCGAGCAACAGCGCGGCGATCAGCCCCGACAGCAGCGGCGAGAGCACCCATCCGGTCGCGATCATCGCCATGCTGGGCCAGTTCACCGCCTGCCAGCCGTAAAGCGTGATCCCCGCGCCCGCGATGGCGCCGACGATGGAATGGGTTGTACTGACCGGCGCCGAGGCCCAGGTTGCAAGGCTGATCCATGTCGCGGCCGCCAAAAGTGCGGCCAGCATCATCCGCCCCGAGGTCTCGCCGTGGATCATCGGGATGACGATGCCGTCGCCAAGCCGGTTGGTGACCTCGCCTCCCGCGAAAACCGCGCCCGCGACCTGCATAACGCCCACCAGCACCAGCCCCGAGGTCATGCCGATCGCCCCCGCCCCCACCGCAGGCCCCAGCGAGTTCGAGACGTCGTTGGCACCGATCGACAGTGCCAGATAGGCCGAGACCGCGACTCCCGCCACGATGATGCCGAGGCCGGGGTGGCCGCCGAAAGCACCAAAGGAAATCAGGGCGGCCAAGGCGATGAACAGCACCGCAATCCCCAGCCGGATCATGGATTGGCCAAGCTGGACGCTTGCGCTTTCGGCATTGGAAACGCGGCTCAGATCCTTGTCGAGGATGCGGAAGTCATTGTTCGAATTGGCCATTCCGTGCGGCTATCTCACCCCTTCATAGGCGGGAAGACTGCGCAGCAAGGTCTTGAGACCGGATTCGTCGACGCGCTCGGCCGCTTCGGCAGGGGTGAACCATGCCCGCTCGCGCTCTTCGCTTTCGGGGAATTTCTCGCGCAGCTTTTCGACTTCGATGGCGAAAACGCGGACTTCGACCGGAATGGCGAAACCGCGATCCTGCTGCTTGTCGTAATAATAGCGCCCGCATTCCTTGTCGGAGAGCTTGCCGCGCACGCCGGCCTCTTCCCATGCCTCCTGCTCGGCGGCCTGACCAAGGCTTCGGCCTTCCATCGGCCAGCCTTTGGGAATGATCCAGCGGCCGGTCCCGCGCGAGGTGACCAGAAGCACCTTGCCGGTTTCGGGCTGCAGACACAAAGCGGCGACCTGAAGGGCGGCGGGGCGGCGTCCGAGAAGCCTGCCGAGCTTCTCGCGGAAAAGATCCATCATTCGGCGGCCTCGCTGTCCGAGACACGTCCGCGCAGGGTTTTCACCTGTCCGCGCTGGGTCTTGCCCGCCAGCCTGCGCTTTTGGCTGCCGAGCGTCGGGCGCGTGGCGATCCGGCGCTTGGGCGCGACGAGGGCCTCGCGGATCAGCTCCGCCAGTCTTTCGCGTGCCAGTTCACGGTTACGCAGTTGCGAGCGCGTTTCCTGTGCCAGAATGACGATTGCGCCATCCACCGTCCAGCGCCTGCCGGCCAGACGGCGCAGGCGGGTTTTCACGGCGGGGGTCAGGCCGGGCGAGCGCTCCGCCTCGAAGCGGAGTTCGACCGCGGTCTCGACCTTGTTCACGTTCTGGCCGCCCGGTCCCTGAGACCGGGTGAATTGCTCGGAGAGCTCCCATTCCTGGATTGCGATATGATCGTCGATGCGCAGCATGTCTTAAATATGTAAGGAAAATTGGCGAAGGAAAGGTTAATTGGTGCCGATGGCCGCAATTTGATCGACTAATGTAGCCGGATCGAGGCAGAGGCGGATGTTCCGTCGGCATCGATGACCGTCATGCGGGCAAAGCCGGGGCCCGGATTGGGGATCTCGGCGCTGGGTTGGGGCTGGGCGATCGCGACCGGCGCACCGTTCACGAGGAATGTATAGGGCGCGCGGCCACCGCGGGCTTTGGCGGTCAGCGGGCTTTTGGCGTCCATTTCCGCCCCGTCCGGCGGAAAGGTCAGGCGCAGGCTGTCGGGTGCCGCGGGACGGGCGGCGACGGCGCTGGCCTCTCCGGCGGGGGCAAAGCGGCGCAGCGGCAGCGGTAGCGCCGCATTCGGGACCGTCAGCGTTTGGGGCGGCGGCGGCGGCAGCGCGATATCGGGCAGGATGTCGAAAACATCGAACAGAAGCGGCGCTGCGAGATCGCCCCCGAAAGCGCCGGGGACGGGCGTGCCGTCCGGCCGCCCCATCCAGACCGCCACGACATAGCCGCCGTTATAACCCACCGCGAGCGCGTCGCGGTTGCCGTAGGAGGTGCCGGTTTTCCACGCGATCCGTCCCGAAGGACGGCCGGTCGGGGGCAGGGCCTGCGCCATGATATGGCCGACCTGCCAGGCGGCGACGGGGCCGAACATCGCGGTTTCGCGCGGCTCTGCGCCACCGGGCAGCGGCGAGAGGGTGATCCCCGTGCCGCCCCGCGCCAAAGCGGCATAGCCGTTCGCCAGTTCCTCGAGCGTGACGCCCGCGCCGCCAAGCGTGACCGCAAGCCCCGGTGCCGCCCCGCCCGAGAGCCGCAGGTTGATGCCGCCCCGCGCCAGGGTCTGGGCGATGCGGGTGGGGCCGGTGACTTCGGCAAGCTTGACCACGGGAATGTTCAGCGACCAGATCAGCGCCTGCCGCATCGAGACCGTGCCGCGGAACTTGTTGTCGAAATTCTGCGGCTGCCAATGGCCGAAAGCCGTCGGGCGATCCTCGATCAGGGTTTCGGGATGGGCGATACCGTCGTCAAAGGCCAGCCCGTAGACGAAGGGCTTGAGGGTCGATCCGGGCGAGCGCACGGCCTGCGTCATGTCGATGAAGCCCGAGGACGGGCCTGCCGCCCATTCGGCCGCGCCGACCTCGGCCAGAATCTCGCCGTTGCGGTGGTCGGCCAGAACCAGCGCTGCCGAGACCCGATGCCCCTGCGCCTTCGAGGCCCGCTCGATCAGGCTTTCGGCGCGGCGTTGCAGGCGCAGATCGATCGTCGTCCCGATCCGCGTCGCGCCGGGATGGCTGCGCGCAAGCCGGTCCGCCAGAAGCGGCGCGACGGCGGGAAAGGCGCGGCGTCGGGTCGGGACCGGCTCGGCCATCGCGGCCCGTGCATCGGCCTCCGAGATCAGCCCCGCCTCGGCGGCGCGGGCCAAAACGCGGTCGCGCGCGGTTTTGGCGGCCTGCGGGTGGCGGTCGGGGCGGCGGCGTTCGGGCGATTGCGGCAAAGCCACGAGCAGCGCGGCCTCGGCGGGGGTGAGGCGATGCGCCTCTTTGCCGAACCAGAGCAGCGAGGCGGCGCGCACCCCTTCGACATTGGCGCCATAGGGGGCGAGGCGCAGGTAGAGGTCGAGGATTTCGTCCTTGCTCAGGTTGCGCTCAAGCGCGAGCGCGAGCCGCATCTGGCGGATCTTGCCCTGCCATTCGCCGGTCGGACCTTCCTCGAGCAGCCGCGCCACCTGCATGGTCAGGGTCGAGGCACCCGAGACCACCCGCCCGTGCCTGAGCGATTGCCTCGCCGCGCGCAAAAGCGCCACCGGATCGACGCCGTTATGCTCGGCGAAGCGGCGGTCCTCCCATGTCGTCAGCATGGCGATCAGCAGGGGGTCGACCGGACCCGGAGCAAGCCGCCAGCGTCCGTCCGCAACCTGAAAGGCCCGCAAAAGCGCGCCGTCGCGGGCAAGGACCTCGGTGCCAACGGGGACTTCGAGAAGGGGCAGTTGGGTGCGCGCGACCCAGTCATCCAGCCGGTCGCGCAGCCCCGCGCCAAGCGCCAGCACCCCCGCGAGCGCAAAGACCGGCAGCGAAAGGGCGCGAGGATCACGCGCGGCGTGGGCCTTGCGCGGCCTGCCTTGGCGGTTCGAGAAGGGAAAGCGGATCATGACCGATCCATCCTAACCGCCGCGCGCCCCTTTGGACAGAGAGGCGGCCCGTGCCGCGAGGGTTGCTGTGCCTGGGCTTGCGACACGTCTTGTGCCCCGCACCGGAACAGGGGCCGGAGGGCAGACGGGCGTGACGGGGCACCAGACCGCAACTGCCGTCGCGGACGGGCGGGGCTGTTCGGCCGGATCGCCTCATTCATCGGGGCGGCGGGCGCGGGTCGGGGCCTGTTCGTCCTCGCCGAAAAGCCCTTTGAGGCCGCGCGTGATCAGATTGCCGACGCGGGGGCGGCGCTGGTGGATGAAGGGCAGGGGCCGGCAGACCTCCATCGCGGCAATGCCGACGCGGGCGGTCAGCGCGCCGTTGACGACGCCCTCGCCGAAGCGCTTGCTGACCTTGGCCAAAAGCCCGCCGCCCGCAACCGTATGGATCAGATCATCGCCCGCCGCGACCGCGCCTGTCGCCACCAGATGGGCCATGACGGTTTTCGCCAGCCGCCAGCCGCCGACCGCGCCGGCGCGACCGCCGTAGATTTCGGCCATGCGGCGGATCATGCGCAGATTGGCGGCCAGTGCCGCGATGACATCGGCCAAAGCCAGCGGGATCAGCGCGGTTGCGGCGGCCACGGTGCGGGCGGCGGCCTCGATCTCGCGGCGGGCCTGCTGGTCGAGATCGGCCAGAAGCTGGGTCTCGGCCAAGGCGAGCAGGCTTTCGGCATCGAAGGTCTCGTTCCTGCGCTCGGCCAGATAGGCGCGTCCGCCCTGCAGTTCGGGACGCCCCGCGTAAAGCGTGGCCAGCTGGTCCGTGACCTTTTTCGCGGCCACCAGATCGCCGGTTTCGAGCGCCGACACCGCCTCGCGGTTGATCTGGTCGATCTTGGCGAAACGGTGCCATGCGCGGTACTCGCGCCATGCCATCAAGAGCGCGGCAATCGCGAAAAGCGCGAAAAGCGCGACGCCGATCCAGCCGAGCAGCGGATAGCTGACCAGCAGGTTCGAGATGAAGCGCATCGCCGCAACCGAGAGCAGGAAGGTGAAAAGCGCCGCACCCGTATTGATGAAGAACCGCGTCAGCCGCGAGGGTCTGCCGCCGATGATGCGCGAGACGAGGCGCATGGTGCGCGGTTGCGGCTGGCCATAGCCGCCGTCATCGATCAGCGGCGCATCGGCGGGCGAGGGCTGGGTCTCGAGCGGGGCGCCTTCGGGGCGGGGCGGGCGGCGGTGGCGGTCGTCGCCGAAATTGTCACCGAAGCCATTGCCGGAATCATCGCCGGTTGCGGCGGATTCGGGCCGGATTGCGGCGGGGCTTTCCGCGTCATGGTGGCGCAAAGCCGCGGCTTTCGGGGCCTGCGGCGGCGCGGGCTCGACCTCGATCATGACGGGGCCGCGGCGTTTGGGTGTCTCGTCGCTCATGGTGCTGCCCTCTCAGATCCGGTCGCCGATCAGGAATTCCGCCGCGCGGTCCAGACGGATATGGGGCGGCCCGTCGCCCGGCCGCAAGGTATTGGGCGCGGGCGCGAGATCCATGACCGCATAATCGCCGTCGAGCCAGTCGCTCGCGCCCTGCATGGCGGGATTGAGGATCTCGGCGGGATTGAGCGGCAGCTCGCCGGGGTAAAAGCTCGCCTGACGGCCGTCCATCAGGCGACCCCGCACCGCCGGAAGCTCTTCGCCATCCTGCGTGATGATGTCTTCGGTGGTGCAGCGCAGGGCGGCGATCGACATGGCCTCGGTTCGGGCACCCGCGAAGTCGGCGCGGTCGCGGGCCTCGCGCAGCATGGCCGAGACGATATTGGTCAGGCGCGGATGCTGGATATGGTGGAGATGGTCGGCCTTGGTCGCGGCGAAAAGGATGCGCTCGACGCGGCGCGTGCCCAAAAGCTGCGAGAGCCAACCCGCGCGGCCGGGGCGGAAGGCCGAGAGAATGTCGGCCATGGTGCGGCGCATGTCCTCGACCGCGGGGGCCTGCATGGATCGCGCCGAGGACATCCATCAAGACGACCTGCCGGTCGATCCGCGCGAAATGGTCGCGGAAGAAGGGCTGCACCACCCGTGTCTTGTAAGCCCCGTAGCGGCGCGCGAATTCGCGGTAAAGCGCGCTGCCCTCGAAGTCGCGCGGCAAGGGTGCGAATGTGAGCGCGGGCGATCCGGCCATCTCTCCGGGCATGAGGAGGCGCCCCGGCGTGCAATCGGACCAGCCCGCCGCCCGCGCGGCGCGCAGCTGGTCGGTATAGCCGGTAGCGAGGCGTTGGGCGATCTCTTCGGAAAAGGTCTCGGCCCCGTTTTGCGCGGGGTTATGGGCGGCAACCAGCGCGAAATAGTCGCTGTCGCGCGGGCGTCCGACCATCCGATCGAGCACCTCCGCCGACCAGTCGGCAAAGCTCTTGTCCATCAGCCGCAGATCCAGCAGCCATTCGCCCGGATAATCGATGATATCGAGATGCAGGTTCTGCTGCCCGCGCATCCCCGCAATCAGGCCGCGCGGCTGGAGGCGCAGCGACAGCCGCATCTCGCTGACATGGCGCGTGCCTTCGGGCCAATGGGGGTCTGCGCCGGTCATGTCGGCGAGGTGGCGCTCGAAGTCGAAGCGCGGAATGGTGTCGTCGGGCTGGGGTTGCAGCCAGGCCGCCTTGATCGTCCCGTCCGAGGCCGCGCGCAGGCCCGGCATCCGGCCGCGATCGAGCAGATTGGCGACCAGCGAGGTGATGAAGACCGTCTTGCCCGCCCGCGACAGACCGGTGACGCCGATCCGCAGGACGGGATCGCTGAGGCCCAAGCCCTGCATCAGATCATCGGCAATGCCCATTGCACCCTCTCCGCTGTTTCTTGCCAACAACTTAACCACAGAACGCGGTGCGCGACAGATGGTTCTGGCGGAGCAAAGATTTAGCGCCTGCGTCACGCCATTGTGGTGCGCCAAGGCGGGGGATATGCCGTGAGGGGGAGGGATCGGCCGAACGGCCCTTGCAGCCGCTCTGGCGGGCGTTTCCCTCCTCATCGCCGGCAAGGCCGATGCGCGCCCCGTCCAATCCCGCGCGCCCTCTGCCGCACCCATCCGTTCCGCTCGCCCTCCGCCACAACCGTATTTTCGCGGGAATGCCCCGTTCGGTAGCGCTTTCCGCCGCGCGCGGGCTTTGCGATAAGGAGGGCATGAGCCAGAGCTTTCCCATTGATGCCGTCACCCCCGAACTTTGCGCCGCGATTGCCGCAGAGGGCCGCGCCGTCCTTGTCGCGCCTCCGGGGGCGGGCAAGACCACGGGTGCCGTTGGCGCTGATGGGGCAGGTCGCGGGGCGTATCCTCATGCTCGAACCGCGCCGCCTTGCCGCCCGCGCCGCGGCCGAACGGCTGGCCGAGCAATTGGGCGAGGCTTTGGGCGAAAGCGTCGGCTACCGCATCCGCGGCGAATCCCTGCGCGGCGCGCGTATCGAGGTCGTGACCGAGGGCATTCTGACCCGAATGTTGCAGTCTGATCCTTCGCTGGACGGGATCGGCTGCGTGATCTTCGACGAATTCCACGAGCGCAGCCTCAATGCCGATCTCGGCCTCGCCCTCGTCTGGGAGGCGCGCGCCGCATTGCGCCCCGATCTGGCCGTGCTGGTGATGTCGGCGACGCTGGATGCGGAGCCGGTAGCGGCAATGCTCGACGACGCGCCGGTCATCCGCTCGGAAGGGCGCGCCTTTCCGGTCGAGACGCGCTGGCTTGATCGCCCCTTGCCCGCCGCCGCCCGCCTCGTCCCCGAGGCCGCCCGCCTGATCACCGAGGCCGAGGCCGCGACCCGCGAGGGGATCGGCGGCACGATTTTGGCCTTTCTGCCCGGCGAGGAGAGATCCACCGCGTCGCCGCACTGCTCGGCGATCTTCCTGCCGAGATCGTCGCGCTTTACGGTGCGATGGACTTCAAGGCGCAGCGTGCGGCTTTGGCTCCGGCGCAGGGCAAGCGGCGCATCGTGCTCGCGACTTCGATCGCGGAAACCTCGCTGACCATTCCGGGGGTGACGGTGGTGGTGGATGCCGGACGCGCGCGCAGGGCACGGTTCGATCCCGCCTCCGGCATGTCGCGGCTGGTGACAGAGCGCGTCAGCCGTGCCGAGGCCGAGCAGCGTCGAGGCCGCGCGGGCCGCGTCGCGGAGGGGATTTGCTATCGTCTGTGGGCACGCGCCGAAGAGGGCGCGCTACCGGCCTTCGCCCCGCCGGAAATTGCCGTGGCCGATCTTTCTGGCCTCGCGCTCGAACTGGCGCTTTGGGGCTCGGACGGCAGCGATCTGGCCTTTCTGACGCCCCCGCCCGAAGCTGGCCTGACCGAGGCCCGCGCGCTTTTGCACGAGCTTGGCGCTCTGGATGCGGCGGGGCGCATCACCAGCCACGGACGGGCCTTGGCGGCGATTCCGCTGCATCCGCGGCTTGGCCACATGCTTCTGCGCGCCGGTCGCGATGCCGCCGATCTGGCGGCGCTTCTGGCCGAGCGCGACCCGCTCAAGGGCGCACCCGCCGATCTGGGCCTGCGCCTTGCCGCGATCCGCGATGCCAAGGCTTTCGCCGACCGCTACCCCCACGAGGTCAACCGCGCCGTGATCGCGCGCATCCGCGAAGAGGCCCGCCGCCTGCGCGCGATGGCGCCCGCAAAAGGTTCCGCCCAAGGTTCTGCAGGCGGGCTTTCGGCAGGATCGTTGTCGGCAGGTGCAATGGCCGCGCTGGCCTATCCCGACCGCATCGGCCTGCGCCGCAAGGGCGATCAGCCGCGCTACATCCTGTCGGGCGGCAAGGGGCCTATTTCAACGATGGCGAGGTCTTGGGCCAGAACCGCCTGATCGTCGCGAGCGATCTGGACGGCGACATGCGCGAGACCCGCATCCGCATGGCGGCCCCCGTCGACGAGGCCGATCTGCGCGCGCTTTTCGCGGATCGCATCACGATGGTCGAAAGCGTGGAATGGTCGAAACGCGAGGGGCGCATCCTTGCCCGCGCGCAAGAGCGGCTCGGGGCTCTGGTCCTCACCGACCGCGCGCTCGACCAACCCTCGCCCGAGGCGCTGGCGCGGGCCGCGCTCGACGGGCTGCGCCAGAACGGCCTGTCATGGACGCCCGCCGCCGCGCGCATGCGGGCAAGAATCGCGCTATTGCCGGAGCTCGGTCCGGTCGACGATGCAACACTTCTGGCCGATGACGATTGGCTTTTGCCCTATCTGGGCAATAGCCGCAGCCTCGCCGCGCTTCGCGGCCTCGATCTGACCGAAGCGCTTAAGGCGCGCATTGGCTGGGAGGGGCAGCGCAGGCTGGACGAGGCCGTGCCCGCGCATTTCACCACCCCGCTCGGACGCAAGGTGCCGATCGATTACGACCATGAAACCCCGAGTATCGAGCTGCGCCTGCAAGAGCTGTTCGGCGTGACCCGCCACCCGATGGCGGGGTGCGTCCCCTGCGGATCACCATGCTCTCGCCGGGGGCAAGCCGATCGCGGTCACGACCGATCTGCCGGGGTTCTGGACGGGGGCTATGGCGATGTCCGCCGCGATATGCGCGGCCGCTATCCGCGCCACCCTGGCCGGAGGACCCGCGCGAGGCGGATCCGACCCTGCGCGCCAAGCCCCGCGGGACTTAGGGCGCACAGGACGAACGCGCGAAACGGATGCGTTCAGGCCGCCTTGTAGCCTTTGACGCGGAAGGCGAGAAGGATCATCACCACGCCGATCACGATGGCGAACAGCCCGAAGAGCCAGGTCAGGCTCAGGATGCCGGCGGCCGGCATGACGGCAAGGGCGAGACCCCAAAGCACCATCAAAAGCCCGCTCAGACCCAGCGCCCATTCACCCTCGATCTCGTTGCGCAGACGGATGGCCGCGATGATGCGCATGACGCCTGCAACCATGGCCCAGGCCGCGATCCAGATCACCAGTGCAAGCGCGGTGCTCTCGGTCCAGAACAGCGCCATGAGGCCGATGATGATCGAGAGCACCCTCGACGAGCCAGCTCCACCACCGATCGTCGTCCGATTTGCGGCGAAAGCCGGTGAAGATCGCGAAGACGCCGTCGACGATGGCGTAAATGCCGAAGGTCAGCAGCAGCGCATAGGCGGTCAAACCCGGCCATGCGAGGGCGATGACGCCGAAAATAACGGCGGCAATCCCGCGGATCAGCAGAACCCACCAATACTCCGAAAGCGCCCGAAGCGCCGGCTGTAGTCCAGTTCCCAATGCAGGATTTTCCATGCTCACACCTAGCCTCTGAAATGAAGACAATGGCTTAAGTCGTGGATGCTAACACGGGTTCCGCGATTAAACCAAGCAGTCCGGTAATGACAGGCCGCGCAGGACCTCGTCGGCGGGCATCGGGCGTTTGCCCTCGCGCTGGGCCTGCAGGACCTCGACCGCGCCTTCGCCGCAAGCGATGGTGAAGCCGCCCAGAACCGTGCCGGCCTTGCCTTGCCCTTCGGCGAGACGCGAGCGCAAGAGCTTGACCCGCTCGCCCGCGATCGTGGTCCATGCGCCGGGAAAGGGCGAGAGGCCGCGGATCTGGCGGTCGACCTCGACGGCGGGGCGCGACCAGTCGATGCGCGCTTCGGCCTTGTCGATCTTGGCGGCATAGGTCACGCCGTCTTCGGCCTGCACGGCGGGCGCAAGCTGTTCGCCTTGCGCCAGACGTGCCAGAACCGAGGCGATCAGCACGGCCCCCATCTGCGAGAGCCGGTCGTGCAGATCAGCGGTGGTTTCCTCGGCCCCGATCGGGGTGCGCGCCTCGGCCAGAACGGGGCCGGTATCGAGACCCGCCTCCATCTGCATGATCGCGACGCCGGTTTCCGTGTCGCCCGACAGGATCGCGCGATGGATCGGCGCGGCCCCGCGCCAACGCGGCAAAAGCGATGCGTGGATATTGAGACAGCCCAGACGCGGCGCGTCCAAGATGACCTGCGGCAGGATCAGCCCGTAGGCCACCACTACCGCGACATCGGCGTTCAGCGCCGCGAAACCGGCCTGATCTTCGGGCGATTTCAGCCGCTCGGGATGGCGCACCGGCAGACCCAGTTCCTCGGCAGCTTTCTGCACCGCCGAGGGCGCGGCTTTTGCCCGCGACCGGCAGCGCGCGGCGGCTGGCTATAGACCGCGACGACCTCGTGCTCGGCGGCGATCGCCCGCAGGGCCGCAACCGAGAAATCCGGCGTTCCCATGAAAATCACGCGCATCGCTTGTCCTCGCTCTGATCCAAATACCTGATGCCTTGCGGGTTCAACCAACCCGGGGTTTCAGCGTTTCGCGAATTTCGCCGATTTCGCGACCAGCATCTTGCGGCGCAAAGGCGAGAGGTGGTCGACATAAAGCTTGCCGTCGAGATGGTCGATCTGGTGCTGGACGCTGGTGGCCCAAAGACCGACGAAATCGCGGTCCTCGATCTCGCCGTCGGCATTGAGGAAACGCACCGTGACGGCGCGGGGCCGCTCGATACGGGCAAAGACGCCGGGAAGATTCGGGCTCGCCTCGTCATGGGCGCGCATCTGGCCGCTGGCGTGAAGGACTTCGGGATTGGCCATGCGGATCGCCTGACCGCGCTTGTCCGAGGCATCGACCACCGCCAGACGCATCATGATCCCGATCTGCGGTGCGGCAAGGCCCACCCCCGGCATGGCATCCATCGTGTCGATCATGTCGTCCCAGACCATGCGGATGGTCTCGGTGATCGTCTCGACCGGCTCGACCGCACGGTGAAGGCGCGGATCGGTATAGGGGATGAAGGGACGAATGGTCATGCGCCTGCCTGTGGCTGGAAAACTCTGCGGGTTCGGTGTCGTCTTCGCGCCCTTGCGGCGCGGCCCTGTCCGCTAAGGCGCGGGCGGGGCGGAATGTCTTGGCCCAGGGCCGGATCCGCAGCGGGCGCAAGGCAAGATCGCCGCCGCGACAAGGGCCCGCGGCACGATCCGTGCAGGTTCAGCCCCGCGCGGTCTCGCGCTTGAGCTTGACCATTTTGCGCGTGATCATCTGGCGCTTCATCGCGCTGAGGTAGTCGATGAACAATTTGCCGTCGAGGTGGTCGATCTCGTGCTGCGCGCATGTCGCCCAAAGCCCGTCGAACTCGCGCTCGTGGGCCTTGCCGTCCAGACCCAGCCACGCGACGCGGACTTCGGCGGGGCGGGTCACTTCGGCATATTGGTCGGGGATCGAGAGGCAGCCTTCCTCGTAGACATTGAGCGCTTCGGACCGCCAGGTGATCTCGGGGTTGATCATGACGATCGGCTCGGGCTCGGCCTCGGGATCCTTGTTGCAATCCATGACGTAAAGCCGCGACAGCACGCCGACCTGCGGTGCCGCAAGTCCGACGCCCGGGGCATCATACATGGTCGCCAGCATATCCGCCGCGAGCGTTTCGATCTCGGGCGTAATGCGGGCAATCGGCTCACACGTCTTTTGAGGCGCGGATCGGGATGGATGAGAATATTTCTGAGCGACATCCCACCCATTTAGGCGAAGGGTTGGATGGGCGCAACAAGCCGCTATTGTGGCGCCGCACGTTCAGGAGATGACGATGACCACAAACAGCCCTTCCTCCAGCGCCAAGCCGGCCGGAAAAACCGTAGCGAACTTTGACGAGGCGATCGACCGTGTCGGCACGATTTGCTCGAAATGGGACGATATGGAGGCGATTTACGGCGTTGATCCGCAGGACGGAATCTCGATGTGGGTCGCGGATATGGACTTCCGTCCGCCGCAGGCCGTCCAGAAGGCGGTCGAGGCCATGGCCGCCCATGGCGTCTACGGCTATCCGGGCGAGCACACGGCCTATCTCGATGCGATCTGCTGGTGGATGGACAACCGCCACGGCTGGACGGTCGAGCGCGACTGGATCATGAGCGTGCATGGTCTGGTCAACGGGACCGCGATCTGTGTCGATGCCTTCACCAACCCCGGTGACGGCGTGATCATCATGACGCCGGTCTACCACGCTTTCGCCCGCGTCATCCGAGCCGCAGGCCGCGAAGTCGTCGAATTGCCGCTGGCCGAGCGCGGCGGGCTTTACCATCTCGACTGGCTGAACTGGCAGGAGCTGCTCGACGGCAACGAGAAGATGCTGGTCCTGTGTTCGCCCCACAATCCCGGCGGCCGCGTCTGGAGCGCGCGCGAACTGCGCGAGATCGCGGATTTCTGCAAGAAGAACGACCTCATCCTCGTCTCGGACGAAATCCACCACGATCTCGTCATGCCCGAAAGCGAGCGCCATGTCGTGACGGCAAAGGCCGCCCCGATCTGGCGGACCGGCTGGTCACGCTGACCTCGGCCACCAAGACCTTCAACATCGCCGGTGCCCATATCGGCAACATGATCGTTTCGGACCCCGCTTTGCGCGCCAAGCTCGCGGCGAAACTTGCGGCGGGCGGCATCTCGCCGGGGTTGTTCGGCCCCAATATGGTCGCGGCCGCCTATTCGCCCGAGGGTGCGCAATGGGTTGATGCTCTGGTCGAGTATCTCGACGGCAACCGCCGGATTTTCGACGAGGGGATCTCCGCGATCAAAGGTCTGCGCTCGATGCCCCTGCAGGCGACCTATCTCGCTTGGGTCGATTTCTCGGGCACCGGCATGGAGCCGGCCGAGATTGCCGCGCGCATCGCGAAGGATGCTGGGATCGCGGCCAATCACGGCGGCACTTTCGGGCAGGGCGGCGCGCATTTCATGCGCTTCAACCTTGCCACGACCCGCGCCAATGTCGTCGAGGCGGTCAAGCGTCTGCAGGCGGCTTTTTCCGACCTGCAGTAACGCGGGCCGGAAAAGGCGGGAATAAAACCGCGAGCGGGACGTAAAACCCGTGACGCCTGCCGCGCCGCAAACCTCAAACAGGTGGCGCGGCAGGTGCGTTCCAAGCGTGTTAACCAGATAACGGGTTCAAAGATGCGTCGTCTCGCAAAGCTCTTTTCGCTTCTTGCCATCGCCTTCCTGTTCGGCGCGGCATGGCTGGTCTGGCAAAAGGATCTGCCGCTTCCCGACGGACGGCCCGCCGCGCCGACGGCCACGACCGCGCCCGCAGCCACGGCAAGGCCGGGCTTCGGGATCGAGAGTGCCGCGCCCGAACTGCCCGATGCGGGCGAGGGCTACGCTCCCGCACGCGGCGCGCCGACGGCGGCCTTGCCCGCGCTGGTCTCGCCGGTCGAGCGCATCCTGATCGAGAAGGGGCGCGGCGCATGACGGTCTATCAGAAAGAGGGCCCCGCGATGACCTACCGCATCGCTTTGGGCCGCACCCCGAGGGCACCAAGACCCGTCAGGGCGACGGCCGTACGCCAGAGGGGTCTTCAAGGTCGACCGGCTGAACGACAAGAGCCGCTTTCACCTCTCGCTCGGGCTGGATTATCCGCAAATGAAGCACCGCGAGGCCGCGCGCAAAGCGGGCGTCGATCCGGGCGGCGACATCATGATCCACGGCCAGCCCAACGAGATCGCACAGGGCTTTCGCGTCAAGGGCGACTGGACCGAGGGCTGTATCGCGATCGACGACCACGAGATCGAAGACATCTTCGCCATGACCCGCATCGGCACCGAGGTCGAAATCCGGCCCTGAGGCGGGGCGTCCGCACCTTGATGCGGCATGCGGATCGGCCGATGCCTCATGGGACCGGCCTGCCCGCTGTGCAGCGGAGGTGATCAGGCGGCAATGCGGGCGGGCCTGTCCCTGTCGCCACGCCCGCCCTGTTGCCCTTTTGACCGGAAGTTTTCAGACAGTTGCGGTCCCGCGTGGCGCGGCTTGCCGGAAGCTGCGGGCGGGGCTAAGCCTTGCTCATGTCGATATTCCGCTATGTCCCGCATCTTGTCGCCACTCTCGGATTGGCCCTGCCGCTTACCGGCTCGCATCTCGCACGTCAGGCGATCGGGGTGACCGATACGGTCATGGTCGGTTGGTACGGCGTCGATCCTCTGGCGGCGGTGGTTCTGGCGACCTCGTTCTTCTTCATTCTGTTCATGCTCGGCTCGGGTTACGGGATCGGGGTGATGGGGGTGATCGCGACCGCCAAGGCGCGGGGCGACCAGACCGAGGTGCGGCGCGCGACCCGCATGGCGCTTTGGCTTTCGGCGGTGCATTCGGTGATCGTGCTGCCGCTGATGTGGTTCTCGGGGCGATCCTGCTCAAGCTCGGGCAGAAGCCCGAGATCGCAGCCTATGCGCAGGAGTATCTGCGCATCATGTGCTGGGCGATGGCGCCGGCGCTTTGGGGGCTGACGCTGAACTCGTTTCTGGCGGCGCTGGGGCGGGCGAACATCGTTTTGCTGATCACGATGGCGGGGATCCGCTCAACATGCTGCTGAACTGGATGCTGATTTTCGGCAATCTCGGCGCGCCCGAGCTGGGTGTCGCCGGTTCGGCCATCGCGAGCCTTGTCGTCAATATCTTCCAGCTGGTCCTGATGGTGGTCTGCGCGATCACCCTGCGCGAGGCGCGGCCCTTCAACCTGCTGCGCCGGATGTGGCATCCCGATTGGGCGGCGTTCCGCACCATCGGTCTTCTGGGCCTGCCGGTGGGGCTGACGCTGGTGGCGGAATCGGGGATGTTTGTCGGGACCAACGTCATGATGGGGTGGCTCGGCTCGCATTATCTGGCCGCGCACGGGATCGCGTTGCAGCTGGCCTCGATCGCTTTCATGATCCATCTCGGCCTCTCGAATGCGGTGACGATCCGCGTCGGCACTTTCGCGGGGCAGGAGGATCGTTCGGGAATGCGCGATTCCGGGGTTGCGGCCATTGTGCTCTCGATCCTCTTTGCCGCGGTGACGATCACGATTTTCCTGACGCTCTCGCGCCAGATCGCGGCGCTTTATCTCGATGCGGGCGATCCGCTGACCCCCACGATCATCGCGCTGGTGGGCGGGCTGATGATCTATGCCGCGATGTTCCAGCTGGCCGACGGAATGCAGGTCATCGCGCTGGGCATGCTGAGGGGCGTGCAGGACACGCGGGTGCCGATGGTCATGGCGGTGATCAGCTATTGGGTTGTCGGCCTGCCGACGGGCTGGTTCCTCGCTTTCCGCGCCGGTTGGGGCGCGGGCGGGCTGTGGCTCGGGCTGCTGGCGGGGCTTTTCTGCGCGGCGGTCTTGCTGATGACGCGGTTTTGGCGCGGATTGGCGCGGGGCTGGACCATTGCCCGCGAGCCGCGCTAATCTGGCACCATCGAAGCAGAAAGGCTCGGCATGCGTCCCGTTTTCGTCCAGATCCGTTGCACTCCCGGCAAGACCTACGAGGTTGCCGATGCGATTTACGACCGCGAAGTGGTGAGCGAGCTTTACTCGACCTCGGGCGAATATGATCTGATGGCCAAGGTCTATGTCCCCGAGGATCAGGATGTCGGCCGCTATCTCGCCGAGAACCTTTTCGACATCACCGATATCAACCGCACCCTGACCACGATGACCTTCAAGGCCTTCTGAGGGCTGAAGGCTGCACGGGGGCGCTGGCCCCGCCGCGCAAGCGCGGCTCCCCGGGATATTTCGACATGAAAGAGAGGTGCAGGCGCTTTGCGGGCCTGCGCTGAATTGTTGCATTTTCCCTTTGGATTTGCGCGACTAGGCTGCGGACAGGCAGGCCGGAGCGGATCGTGGCAGGGCGGATAAGCGGGCAGGACGGAATGACGCGGGCCGTGGATTTGCTCGGGCCCGAGCGTGCGGGCCTGCGCCGTGCGGCCCGGCTTGCGGTTGTCGCGGGGCTTTTGTGGCTGCCGATGGCCTGGCTCGCGGCGCAGGCTCTGGCGGGGATGATCCGCGGCGACATGCCTGCCGCGTGGCCGATTGCGGGCTTTGCGGTACTTTGGGGCTTGCAGGCGGCTTTGACCCATCTGGCCGATGCGCGGGCGCAGGATCTGGCTTTGGCCGCTTTGGGGCGGGTTCGCGGCGAGGTTCTCGCGCGCGCTCACCGGCAAGCCCGTCTGCCGTCTGCCGGCGGGTTCGCCTCCTTGATCGGCGATCAGCTCGAGATGCTGCGGCCCTTTGCGGCCCGCTTTCTCACGGTCGAGATGCGGGTGCGTGTGCTGCCTTTGGCGATTGTCGCGGCGGCTTTTTCGGTTTCCTGGGTGGCGGGTCTGGTTTTGCTGGTGACCGGACCGGTGATCCCCGTTTTCATGGCCCTGATCGGGCAGGCCGCCGAGCGGGTCTCGCGCGCGCAACTGCACGAGATGGGCACGATGAGTTCCGAGCTGGCCGAGCGGGTTGCGGCTTTGCCCGATATCCGGCTGCTGGGGACGCGTGCGGTTCTGGTCGCGGGTTTCGATGCGGCGGCGGGGCGATTGCGCCAGCGGACGATGCGGGTTTTGGGGATCGCCTTCCTGTCCTCGACCGTGCTCGAGCTCTTTGCGGCGATCGGGGTCGCGATGCTGGCGATCTATTGCGGGTTTTCGTTGCTGGGCGTGATCGGCTTCGGCATGTGGGGCGCGCCGATGACGCCGGAGCAGGGGTTGTTCCTGCTGCTCCTTGCGCCCGAGTTCTTCCAGCCGCTGCGTGATTTGGCGACGGTTTGGCATGCACGGGCCGCGGCCGACGCTTTGGCGCTCGGGCTTGAGGAAGACGCGCGGACCGGCGCGGCTTCGGGCGAGATCCTGGGGACTGGGGCGTGCATGGCTCCGCTCACGGGCGTTCTGGCTTTGCGCGGCGTGATGCGGCACGGGATCCTTTACCCCGATCTCGAAATCGCGCCGCATGAAAGCGTTGCGCTTTGCGGGCCGAGCGGGGCGGGCAAGACCACGCTGTTGCGGTTGATTGCGGGGCTCGAGCGGCCGGATCAGGGCGAGATCACGCTCGACGGGCATCCGCTTGACGGCGCGCTCGCCGATCATTGGCGCGCGGCTTTGGGCTGGATGCCGCAGGTGCCGCATTTTCTGGATGCGAGCCTCGAGGACAATCTGCGCATGGGGCGCGGGGGCGATCTGGCGGGGGCCTTGGCTGCGTCGGCCGCCGCGCCGCTGGTGGCGGCTCTGCCGCGAGGCTTGGCGCAGCATCTGGGCGAGAACGGTTCCGGCGTTTCGGGTGGCGAGGCGCGGCGGCTGACCTTGGCGCGCGCGCTTCATGGCGGCGCGCGGATCATTCTTGCCGACGAGCCGACCGCCGATCTGGATGCGCAAACGGCGGCTCAGGTCGGCTCGGGGCTGGTCGCCGCGCATCGGAAGGGGCGGGGCTGATCATCGCGACCCATGATCCCGCACTGGCCGCTTTGATGGGGCGGCGGATCGAGATCGGAGGGCGGCATGATTAGGCGCATCTCACGATCGCCGCTGGCGCAGGTCTGGCGCATCATGGCGCAGGGTGCGGGGATGCGGCGGGCCTTTGTGCTCGCGGCGCTGGTCCTGATTGCGGGCGCGGGACTTCTGGCGCTTTCGGGCTGGTTCATTACGGCCGCCGCCGCTGCCGGTCTGGCGGGGCTCGGGGCGCGGTTCGACGTCTTCCGCCCCGGAGCCGCCGTGCGCGGGCTTGCTATCCTGCGGACCGCCGCGCGTTACGGCGAGCGCTGGTTCGGTCATGATGCGACGCTCCGCGGCATCGTGCGGTTGAGAAGCCATGTGCTTTCCGGCTTGGCCCGAGCGGATTGGCGCGGGCTTGCAGGTTTGCGGCGCGGGCCGGCGCTGGCGCGGGTGGTCTCGGATACCGAGGTGCTGGACGGGCTGCCCCTGCGTCTTGTCCAGCCCGTGATTGCGGGAGCGGCGGCGCTGGCTTGCGCCGCAGTTTTGCTCTTGTGGCTGACGAATTGGGAATTCGCGCTGTGGATCTGCGGGGCGCATGTGATCGGGGCGGCCGCGGCGGCGCTGTGGGCCTTGCCGCGCGCGGGACGGCTGGCGGCGCGACAGGTCGCGGCGGAGCAGGCCTTTCGTACGGCGGCGCTGGATCTGGTCGCGGCGCGCGATGATCTGGCGGTTTACGGCCGCCTTGCCCATGCCCGCCTCTGCATCGAGGAGGCCGAGGCCCGCGCCCGCGCCCTGACCGCCGCGATGGACCGGATCGAGCGTGCGACCGGCCTTGCACTTGATCTGACGCGCGGTGCGGCGGCGGCGGGGGCTTTGGGGCTTGGCAGCCTTGCGGTCTCGCTAGGCGCTTTCGACCAGTCGCTGGCGGCGATGGGGTTTTTCCTTGCGATTGCTTTGGGAGAGGTCACGGCCCCTTTGCGGCGCGCGGTCGCCGATTACGGCCGTATCCGCGATGCGGCGACCCGCGTGGCCGTGGTGCTCGAGCCCGCGCCGCAGGCGGGGCCGCCCGATACGGGCCTGCCGGCGTCAGCCCTGCCCTTGGCGTTCGGCGGGTTGCGGCTTGGGGCGGGCCAGATGCTTGCGGTTTCCGGGCCGAGCGGGATCGGGAAGTCCACGCTTCTGGCGCGGATCGCGGGCGTTCTGCCCGAAGACGAAGGGCAGCCGGCAATCACTTTGGGCGGGCTTGCCCCCGCGATTTGGCCCGAAGATGCCCTGCGCGCCGCCGTGACGCTGGTTTTGCAGCGTCCCGCGGTCATCGGGGGCAGCCTGCGCGACAATCTGGCGCTGGCAAAGCCGGATGCGGATGATGCCGCGATGACGGAAGCCCTGCGCATCTGCCGGCTCGATCATCTGCGTGGCGGGCTCGATCTCGTTCTGGGGGACGGCGGCAAGGGGCTGTCGGGCGGAGAGCGCCGCCGCCTTGCCCTCGCCCGTGCCGTTTTGCGCCGCCCCGCGCTTTTGCTACTCGACGAGCCGACCGAGGGGCTGGACGCGCAAACCGCCGCAGAAGTGCTGCGCAATCTGCGCGCGGCGCTGCCCCGATCGGCCGTCGTTATCGCGACCCATCGTCGCGGCGATATTTTAACGGCTGATTTTACACTGGATTTGGGTTAACCTGGTCCCGCGCCGTCAGGAGATTGCCATGGAATTCGGCATCGTCGAGCTATCGCGCCTGCAATTCGCAGCCACCGCGCTTTTCCACTTTCTGTTCGTTCCGCTGACCCTTGGTCTGTCGATCATCGTCGCGATCATGGAGACGGTCTATGTCATGACCGATCGCCCGATCTGGCGGCAGATGACGAAATTCTGGGGCAGCCTCTTCGGGATCAACTTCGCCCTTGGTGTCGCGACCGGCATCACGATGGAATTCCAGTTCGGCATGAACTGGGCCTATTATTCACATTACGTCGGCGACATTTTCGGCGCGCCGCTCGCCCTTGAAGGCATGATGGCCTTCTTCATGGAGGCGACCTTCGTCGGATTGTGGTTCTTCGGCTGGCAGAAGCTTTCGGCGCGGGCCCATCTGATCGTGGCATGGCTGGTGGCGATCGGCACGAATTTCTCGGCGCTCTGGATCCTGATCGCGAACGGCTGGATGCAATATCCGGTGGGTGCGGAATTCAACCCGATGACCATGCGCATGGAGCTGACGAGCTTTGCCGAGGTGATCTTCAACCCCGTCGCACAGGCGAAATTCGTCCATACCGTCAGCGCGGGCTATGTCGTGGCGGCGGTCTTCGTGCTGGGCGTCTCGGCGTGGTATCTGCTGAAAGGGCGCCATATCGAGCTGGCACGGCGTTCGATCGCGGTCGCCTCGGCCTTCGGTCTGGCGGCCGCGCTGTCGGTCGTGGTTCTGGGCGACGAATCGGGTTACGACACCGGCCAGAACCAGAAGATGAAAATGGCCGCGATCGAGGCGATGTGGCGGACCGAGCCCGCGCCCGCCAGCTTTACCCTTTTCGGCTTTCCCGACCGCGAAGCGCGCGAGACCCATTACGCGATCCATATTCCCTATGTCATGGGGCTGATCGGGACCCGCTCGCTCGACAAGGCCATTCCGGGCTTCGACGAGCTGGAAAAGGAATCCGAGCGCCGCATCCGCGACGGCATCACCGCCTATGATCTCCTGATGACCATTCAGGAGACCAAGCAGACCGGCGTCGATCCCGCCGTTCTGGCCGACTTCCGCAGCCGTAGCGCGGATCTGGGCTATGCGCTGCTGCTCAAGCGCTATGTCGACGACCCGCGACAGGCGAGCGAGGCGCAAATCCTTCAGGCCGCCAACGATACGATCCCGACGGTCTGGCCGGTCTTCTGGGCCTTCCGCATCATGGTCGGCCTCGGGATGGGCTTCATCGCGACCATGGCGTTTTTCTTCTGGCGCGCCTCGTTCCGGCAGATGGATTTCCCGCGCTGGTCGCTGTGGCTGGCGGTCTTCATGATCCCCGCGCCGTGGATCGCGGCGGAAATGGGCTGGATCGTCGCCGAATTCGGGCGTCAGCCCTGGACGGTGGACGGCGTGCTGCCGACCGCGCTTTCGGTCAGCCAGCTCGGCATCACCGAGGTTGCTTTGACGCTGGCGGGGTTCTGCATCTTCTATTCGGTCCTGTTCATCATCGAGATCAAACTCATGCTGAAATACATCCGCAAGGGACCGCAGGACGATATCGCCGCGACCGATGACTGGTTCGCCGACCACCGCGACCATCTTTCGGCCGGTCAATTCTCGCGGGAGGGCACGAAATGATCCTGCATGATCTGATTTCCTTCGAGATGCTGCGCCTGATCTGGTGGTTCCTGATGGGGGTCATGCTGATCGCCTTCGCCATGACCGACGGCTTCGACATGGGGGTAGGCGCGCTTTTGCCCTTCGCGGGCAAAACCGACCGCGAGCGGCGCGTGATCATCAATACCGTCGGCCCCGTCTGGGAGGGCAATCAGGTCTGGTTCATCCTCGGCGGCGCACTGATCTTTGCCGCTTGGCCGATGCTTTATGCGATCAGCTTCTCGGGGTTCTACTTCGCGATGTTCCTGATCCTTGCCGCACTGATCCTGCGGCCCGTTGCCTTCAAATACCGCAGCAAACGCGAGGATCCGGCTTGGCGGAGCCGCTGGGACTGGGCCCTGTTCATCGGCGGCGCGGCGCCCGCGCTTTTGTTCGGCGTGGCCGTGGGGAACGTCCTTTTGGGCCTGCCTTTCCACCTGACGCCCGATCTGGTCGCCATGCCGGATACGGGCCCGTTGATGCGTTTTCTCGGCCTGTTGAACCCGTTCTCGCTGCTCTGCGGCGTGGTTTCACTGGCGCTTCTGGTGGCGCATGGGGCGGGCTGGCTGGTGTTGAAAACCACCGGCGCGGTCCAAAGCCGCGCCCGTAAATTCGGCGAGCGCGCGGCGCTGGTCGCGCTGCTTGGCTATCTGTTGGCAGGGCTGTGGCTGGCCTTCGGGATCGAGGGTTTCCACTACGCCGCGCCGATCCTCCATGACGGCCCCTCGAACCCGCTGATCCATCCGGTCACGCGCTCGGCCTCGTGGCTTCTGGCCTATTCCGAGCGGCCCTGGATCACCATCGCGCCGGTTTTGGGGTTGGCAGGCTGCCTGATCTCGTGGCTTGCGCTGCGGTCGGGGCGCGAGCTTGCGCCGCTTCTGGGCACGAAACTGGCGATCTTCGGTATGATTTCCTCGGTCGGGCTGGTGATGTTTCCGGTCATTCTGCCCTCGGCCACCGATCCGGCATCGTCCTTGACGGTGTGGAACGCTTCAAGCTCGCATCTGTCCTTGTTCGTGATGCTGGTCGCAGCCTGCTTTTTCCTGCCGCTGATCATGATCTACACCGCATGGGTCTACCGCGTGCTTTGGGGCAAGGTCTCCGAGGACGACGTGGATGACCCCGAACTGCACAGCTATTAACGGAGGTTTGCAATGTGGTATTTCGCCTGGATGCTGGGCCTGCCGCTGGCGGCCGCCTTTGCGGTGATCAATGCGATGTGGCTTGAACTGCAGGAAGACCGTTCGCTTTTGAAGCAGCGCCCGCCGAAGACCGGCGAATAGCGGCGGGCCGGCTTGCGCATCCTCTTGCATGGTGGCCGCGATTGGGACAAATCTCGGCCATCATGACTGATCGCCTCCGCTTTGCCCCGCTTCCTGCCGCGCTTCCCGCGACGGTTCCCTTCACCGGCCCCGAAACGCTGGAGCTGCGCCGTGGCGCACCCTTCGCGGCGCGGCTGGGCGCCAACGAGAACGGCTTCGGACCCTCGCCGCGCGCGATTGCCGCCATGAGAAGCGCCGATGCCGAGATCTGGAAATACGGCGATCCCGACAACCGCGAATTGCGTCTGGCGCTCGCCGCCCATCACGGCGTCGCACCCGAAAACATCATGATCGGCGAGGGGATCGACGGGCTTTTGGGGCTGCTGGTCCGCCTGACTGTGGCCGAGGGCGATGTCGTGGTGACCTCGGAAGGGGCTATCCGACCTTCAACTATCACGTCACGGGCTTTGGCGGGGTTCTGTCCAAGGTCCCCTATCGCAACGATGCCGAAGACCCCGATGCGCTGATCGCGCGCGCCGAGGAAACCGCCGCGCGTCTGATCTATTTCGCCAATCCCGACAACCCGATGGCAAGCTGGCATCCGGCCTCGCGGGTCGAGGCGATGATTGCGGCCGTCCCGAGCGGCAGCCTGCTGGTTCTTGACGAGGCCTATGCCGAATTCGCGCCGCAAGAAGCCATCCCCGAGGTCGATCCCGAAGACGAACGCGTCATCCGTTTCCGCACCTTTTCCAAGGCTTACGGCATGGCGGGGGCTCGGGTCGGCTACGCGATCGGACCCAAGCGCCTGATCGCGGGCTTCGACCGGATCCGCAACCATTTCGGGATGAACCGCTCGGCCCAGATCGGGGCATTGGCGGCGCTTGAGGATCAGGCCTGGCTACGCGAGACCGTCTCCAAGGTCCGGATCGCGCGTGACCAGATCGGGGCGATTGCGCGCAAACACGGGCTGGCGGCGCTGCCCTCCGCGACGAATTTCGTGGCGATCGACTGCGGCCGCGACGGAGATTTCGCCCGCCGCGTTCTGGCAGGGCTGGCGGAGCAGGGGATTTTCGCGCGGATGCCGGGCGTCGCGCCGCAAGACCGCTGCATCCGTGTGAGCTGCGGCCCGAAATCCGAGCTGGAGAGTTTCGACACGGCTTTGGGCGTGGTGCTCGCGGGGCTCGACTAGGCCCCGCGCGGCGGGCAGGCTTTCCGGTCGCACGCCTTTTGGCCGCGCCTCATGCCTCGTTCTGTATCCTGTACCTGAAGTGGAGCGGGGCGCGCCTCCGGGCAAAACCTCGACGTTACTGCTGTTCGCCTGATACTGCGGATTGCCGGTGGAATGCAGCCGCGCCAGATATGCGTTGGCGGTGATGTCCGAAAGCTGCACGTTCGATGCGCCGGTCATCATGGCGTGACGGTTGCGGCGGTATTTGAAAAACCTGTAATCCACATCGATATACGATGCCACATAGCTGTGGAGGTCCAGCGGATCGGGGTTTTGCGCATAGCGCTCGGGAGAAACCGTCACCCTGTATCTGACACCGTAAAAATAGGGGAATTGCCGTTCTGCCGCACCCGCCGATTGCGTCACCGTCAGCGATTTGAAATCGTCCTCGATATGGGCGCAGGCTGTCAGCATCGCCTTGATATGGGTCTCGAAAACCTTGTGGGCACTGTTCGCGGCCGAGGTCAGCGGTGTCAGGTTTTGCGAAAGCGTGCCGTTGCCGCCCAGCTCTTCATTGAGAAGATGCCCCGCAATCCAGTTTTTCGACGAGGCGGCGCGCAGTTCCGGCATCAGGGCCGGAAGGCTTTGCGCGCTGGTCGTCGTGCCGCGCGCCCATAGATAGTCGGGACCAAGATGGGCGGTCATGCCGCTCCCGCCGATATCCCCGATCAGCCAGCCTTGGCGGCCCGTCAGCGCCGCCATCGTTGTCGGTGCGTCGAATTCGGTCGGAACCACATGTTGGATCCTGATCTCTTGAAATCGGGCGCGCCCGCTGCTCGTCGTCCGCTCGACAAACCAAACCATGAAAACCTCGAACATAGAAAATCCGGATGCAGGAACCGCCTGCCGCCGCTCAATATGTCCGTATTGTTCGCGCTCTGTGCGGGTGTCAATCAAGCCCCGCCGCCTCGGCCGTCCGCCGCTGGAGCCTGCCTGTTTTCGCGGCAGATCGGGCAGGGCCCTAGCCGATCAGGATTACGACCCATGCGAGGCCGCCCGCAATCGCGGTGACAGCCACTGCGGCGCTTGCGGCATCCTTGGCGCGGCCTGCGCGCGGGTCACGCTCGGTCGAGACGTAATCGACATTTTCCTCGATCGCGGTGTTGAACAGCTCGGCTACGAGGATCAGCAGCCCGAGCGCGATCAAAAGCGCGCGCTCGCCGCCGTCCAGATCGATCAGGCAGGCCAGAATGATCGAAATGAGGTTCACGACACCCCATTGACGCAGGGATTTCTCGTTGCGCCAAGTCGTAAGCCAGCCCTGCCACGACCAGGTGGCGGTATTCTTCAATCGGCCCAATTCGTGCTTGATCCAGTCCGGCATCATCCCTCGCGGCGTCAATCCTTGCGGTCGTGTCCGCAGATATCTGGCACGAGCGGATGGGCTTTGTCTATCGCAGGCAAAGCCCGTGTTCCACGCGGTGCAGGGGCCTTTAGTCGAGGGGCAGGGCGGTTGTGGCCTTGATCTCTTCCATCGACAAAAGCGCGGTGACGTTGTGGATGCGCACCTCGGAAATCAGCGCCTGATAGAAGCGGTCATAGGCGCGCGCATTGCGGACGCGGACCTTGAGGATGTAGTCGATATCGCCTGCCAGACGATGCGCCTCGAGAACTTCGGGGCGGCCGCGGACCGCCGAAAGGAAACGTTTCGCCCATTCGGGATCATGTTCGGCGGTGCGCACGAGGACGAAGAAACAGGCCTCGAGACCCAGCGAATCGGCATCGAGAATGGCGACCTCGGCACGGATGACACCGGCCTCGCGCAACTTGCGATCCGGTTCCAGACAGGGGTCTTCGAAGCCCCGACCCGCGCCGCAACCTCGTCGAGCGACAGAGTCGCATCGACTTGCAGCAGGGACAGGATTTTACGGTCGATATCGTCCAGCCGGATCTGGGTCTGTTGTTCAGCGCTCATGGCGGATTTCTGTCCTTGTGCCTTCCGTGAGGTGGGATTGTGTCCTTATTTCCCACAGCTACTCGTCAAAATACAGAACTTTTTCCTATATTGGGAGAGGCAAACCGAAAGGCCCCCAGTCATGTCGAAATCATTCACTCCGTCGCCCGCAACTCCGGCAGTCATCACCGCCAACGACCTGCGCATGGGCCATTGCGTGTGGATGACGGAAGGCGGCTGGACGCCCGAACCCGCCAAGGCGCAGCTTTTCGAGGACGAGGCGATTGCCGATCTCGCGCTGCTCGAAGCCGAGGCGCAGGGCCACATCGTTGTCGGCCCCTATCTGGCCCAGGCCAAGCGGGGCGAGAACGGTCCCGAAGCGACCCATTTCCGCGAGGAATTCCGCCGTCGCGGCCCGTCGAACTATTTCCACGGCATCCAAGCCGAAACCGTTTCCGCCTGAGCGATGAGGCCAGCCATGTTTGATGCCCGCCCGACGATGAGCGCCGCCAATATCGACTATTACCGCCACCGCGCGGCCCAGTTCCGCTCGCAGGTGGAACGTCGCCTTGACGGCAGCCTGACCGAGGAGGAATTCCGCCCCCTGCGTCTGATGAACGGGGTCTATCTGCAGTTGCATGCCTATATGCTGCGGGTCGCGATCCCCTACGGCACGCTCAGCCCCGACCAGATGCGCACCCTCGCGCTGCTTGCCCGGAAATGGGACAAGGGCTACGGCCATTTCACCACGCGCCAGAACATCCAGTACAACTGGCCCAAACTGGTCGATATTCCCGATATGCTGGACGCTCTGGCCGAGGCCGGCCTGCATGCGATCCAGACCTCGGGGAACACGATCCGCAACGTGACGACCGATGCTTTCGCCGGTGCCGCCGCCGACGAGATCACCGATCCGCGCCCCTATGCGGAACTGCTGCGTCTGTGGTCGACCGACCACGGCGAGTTCCAGTTCCTGCCGCGCAAATTCAAGATCGCCATTTCGGCGGGCAAGCACGAGCGTGCGGTCATCGCCGCCCATGACATCGGCCTTCGCGTTGTCCGCAATGCCGCCGGCGAGACCGGTTTCGAGGTCTGGATCGGTGGCGGTCTGGGACGCACGCCGCTTTTGGGTCAGGTCGTTCGCGACTTTCTCCCGAGGCGGATCTGCTGCCTTATGTCGAAGCGATCCTGATGACCTACAACCTCGCAGGGCGTCGCGACAACAAATACAAGGCGCGCATCAAGATCACCGTCGCCGAGCGCGGTCTGGATGTCATGCGCGAGGAGATCGAGGCGGAGTTCCTCAACCGTCGCGCGGTTTTCACCGGCGTCGACCAAGCGCTGCTGAACGATCTCAAGCGCCAGTATGCCGCCCCCGATTTCCGCATCGAAGGCACCGGCGATTACGATGTCGAGCGCGCGCGTTCGGCGGGTTTCCGCAGCTGGACCGATACCAACCTCTCAGAGCACCGCATCGAAGGTTACGCCAGCGCCACGTTGACGCTCAAGGCACCGGGCGTGACGCCGGGCGATGCGACGGATGCGCAGATGTCGCTGGTCGCCGATCTGGCCGAGCGTTACGGCCACAGCGATATCCGCATCGCGCATGACCAGAACATCGTGCTGCCGCATGTCCATAAATCGGACCTGCCCGCGCTTTACCGCGAGTTGCTGGCCGCGGGTCTGGCTACGGCCAATGCCGGCCAGATCAGCGATATCATCGCTTGCCCCGGCATGGACTACTGCTCGCTGGCGACGGCGCGCTCGATCCCGATCGCGCAGGAGATCGCGGACCATTTCCGCGCGCTGGATCTGGAAGACGAGATCGGCCAGTTCAACATCCAGATCTCGGGCTGCATCAACGCCTGCGGTCACCACCATCTGGGCCATATCGGCATTCTCGGGCTGGATCGGGCAGGGGTCGAGAACTACCAGATCACGCTTGGCGGCGACGGCTACGAGATCCCCGCGATCGGCCAGCGTGCCGGTGCCGGTTTCCCCGCCGAGGAGGTCGTCCCCGCGATCGACCGCGTGGTCAAAGCCTATCTCGATTTGCGCGAAAACGCCGAGGAACGGTTCATTGACGCCTATCGCCGCTTGGGGGCCGCGCCCTTCAAAGCGGCCCTGTATCCGGAAGCGGCCCATGCTTGATGGAACCCTTGACGATAGAGCTGAAAGGCTGAACCAACGCTATAAACACCATGCCGCCATCGAGGTCCTGCGCCGCGCCCTGAACGATCCCGATCTGGGCAAGGTCGCGCTGGTTTCATCCTTCGGATCGGAATCCGTCGTGCTTTTGCACATGGTTTCGGTCGTGGCACCCGGAACGCCGGTGCTGTTCATCGACACGCAGATGCTGTTTCAGGAGACGCTCGACTACCAGCTCGAGGTCAGCCGGAAACTTCAGCTGACAGATGTTCGCACCATCCGCGCCACCGACCGCGAGGTCGCGCTGAACGATCCCGACGGGACCCTGCACCAGTTCAACACCGATGCCTGCTGCGATTTCCGCAAGACCGTTCCGCTGGAGCGCGCGCTTTCGGAATTCGACGGCTGGATCACCGGCCGCAAGCGCTTTCAGGGCGGTCAGCGTCAGGAGCTCGAATTCTTCGAGCCCGAGCCGCCCAGCCGCCTGCGGGTCAATCCGCTGGCGCATTGGCGGGCCTCGGACGTGCAGGAATATATGGCCGAGAACAAACTGCCGCGTCACCCTTTGGTTGCCAAAGGCTATGCCTCGATCGGCTGCGCGCCTTGCACCTCGCCGATCAAACCGGGCGAAGATCCCCGCGCCGGTCGCTGGCGCGGGAGCCAGAAAACCGAATGCGGTATCCATTTCATCGGCGGACAGGCCGTCCGTGCAGGAGCAAATCCATGAGCGCTTCCACCAGCGAATTCTTTCTTGTCCGTGACGACGGCTTCCATGCGCATGACGGGGCGGAACCGGTGGTTCTGGCTTCGGATACCAGCATCGAAGAGCTGGTCGACCACCTCCACCGCGAGCTGATCGCGGTGGACTTTCCGGCCATGACCGACGGGCGCGGCTTTTCCCTTGCCCGCCGTCTGCGCGAGCTGGGCTACGAGGGCCGTCTGCGCGCCGTCGGCAAGCTGATTGCCGACCAATATGCGATGGCGCGCCGCGTGGGCTTCGACGAGGTCCAGATCAGCGCCGAGCTGGCCCGCCGCCAGCCCGAGGATCAATGGCTGTTCCGCGCCGATTGGCAGGATTGGGACCACCGCTCGAAACTGGCGGGCTGAACTTTTGCCCCGCGGGGGCGCTTTCACGATCCCTGCGCTCTTGGGGCGCAGGGGGCGGGGTTCCAAAGATCCCGCCAATCGACTAGATAACTCAGGAATTTCGAAATGACTCTGGATCTTCCCGTGGCCGATACCGCTGCACCTTCCGCGAAAACCCTGCCCGATGCCCAGAAAGTCACCTCGGTGAAACACTGGTCGGACAATCTGTTTTCCTTCCGCGTCACCCGTCCGGCAAGCCTGCGCTTCCGTTCGGGCGAATTCGTGATGATCGGCCTGATGGGCGACAACGGAAAGCCCTTGCTGCGGGCCTATTCGATCGCCTCGCCCAACTGGGACGACGAGCTGGAATTCTATTCGATCAAGGTGCCGGACGGGCCGCTGACCTCCAAGCTCCAGCACATCAAGCCGGGCGACGAGATCATCCTGCGCCCCAAGCCGGTCGGAACTCTGGTCCTCGACGCGCTGCTTCCGGGCAAGCGGATGTGGTTCCTCGCGACCGGCACGGGCTTTGCGCCCTTCGCCTCGCTGATGCGCGACCCCGAGACCTTTGAGCGCTACGAGCAGGTCGTGATGATGCATACCTGCCGCACCGCCGAGGAGCTGAACTACGGCCGCGAGCTGGTCGAGAACCTGCGCCATGATCCGCTGCTGACCGAGATCTACGGCGAGGATTTCGCCAAGCGTCTGCTGTATTATCCGACCACGACGCGTGAAGAGAGCCCGCTGATGGGCCGCATTACCGACAACATGATCTCGGGCAAGGTGTTTGCCGATTTGGGCCTTCCGCCGATCGATCCGGCGACCGACCGCGCCATGATCTGCGGCAGCCTGGCCTTCAACGTCGATGTGAAGGCGGTTCTCGAAGGTTTCGGCCTGCGCGAGGGTGCCAACAGCGATCCCAAGGAATTCGTTGTCGAAAAAGCCTTTGTCGGCGACGGTATCTGACGGCTTCCCCATCGCCCGCGGGCCATGCTATCCACGAGCAACGCGAGATGCGGCGGGGCTTCGCGCCCCCGTACCCCCGCGGGATATTGTTACATGAAAGACGGGCAGCGTTGACAGTTGCCGGTCGCGTGCCCATTTTCGCAGGCCGAATCATCTCGAAGGAATTTTCATGCCCGTCGTCGTCGTAGAATCTCCGGCAAAGGCCAAGACGATCAACAAATATCTGGGTGATGATTATACCGTTCTCGCCTCTTTCGGCCATGTGCGTGACCTTCCGCCCAAGGACGGCAGCGTCGATCCCGATGATGATTTCGCCATGAAGTGGGAGGTGGCTGCCGACAGCCGCAAACATCTCAAGGCGATCAAGGACGCGCTTGCGGGCGACCAGAACCTGATCCTCGCCACCGACCCCGATCGCGAGGGCGAGGCGATTTCGTGGCATTTGCTCGAGGCTCTGGCACCGGCGCTCAAGAAGGGTGCCGAGGTCAACCGCGTGACCTTCAACGCCATCACCAAGAATGCCGTGACCGAGGCAATGGCCAATCCGCGCCGGATCGACCAGCCCTTGGTCGATGCCTATCTCGCACGACGGGCGCTGGATTATCTGGTGGGCTTCAAGCTTTCGCCGGTGCTGTGGCGCAAATTGCCCGGCGCGAAATCGGCGGGCCGCGTCCAGTCGGTCGCCTTGCGCATCATTGTCGACCGCGAGATGGAGATCGAGGCGTTCAAACCGCGCGAATACTGGTCGGTCCATGCCCGCCTCGCGACGCCGCGCGGCGACGAGTTCGATGCGCAGATGGTGGTTTTCGGCGGGCAGAAGCTCGAGCGTTTCGATCTGGCCAATGCCGAACAGGCCCAGCTGGCGGTCGCTGCCTTGTCCTCGCGCGATTTGCGGGTCTCGAGCGTGGCGGCAAAGCCCGCGAGCCGCAATCCCTGGCCGCCCTTCATGACCTCGACGCTCCAGCAGGAGGCGAGCCGCAAGCTCGGCCTTGGCGCGCGGGCCTGCATGTCGGCGGCGCAGCGTTTGTACGAGGCCGGGCTCATCACCTATATGCGGACCGACGGCATCGATATGGCCCCAGAGGCCGTGATGGCGGCGCGCGATGCGATCAAGGCGCGGTTCGGCGAGAATTACGTCCCCAAATCGCCGCGCATGTACAAGAACAAGGCCAAGAATGCGCAGGAAGCGCATGAATGTATCCGTCCGACCGATATGATGCTGTCGCCCGACAAGCTGCGGATCTCGGAAAAGGACCAGAAGGCGCTTTACGATCTGATCTGGAAGCGCACGCTGGCGAGCCAGATGGAAGCCGCCCGCATGGAGCGCACGACCGTCGAGATCGGCTCGGCCGACGGGCAGGTCGGTCTGCGCGCCAATGGTCAGGTCATGCTCTTTGACGGCTTCCTCAAGGTCTATGACCAGGGGCTCGACGACGACGAGGGCGAAGACAGCGCCCGTCTGCCCCAGATCGCCGAGGGCGAGGCCACGGCCAAGCGCTCGGTCACGCCCGAGCAGCATTTCACCCAAGCCCCCGCGCTATACCGAGGCCACGCTGGTCAAGCGCATGGAGGAATTGGGGATTGGACGCCCGTCCACCTATGCCTCGATCGTGACGACGATTCAGGACCGCGACTATGTGCGCAAGGACAAGAACCGCCTGATCCCTGAGGACAAGGGGCGGCTGGTCACGGTTTTCCTCAAGACCTATTTCCCGCGCTATGTGAGCTATGATTTCACTGCGGATCTCGAAGGCGAGCTCGACGAGATCAGCGCCGGCGATATGGCCTACCGCGATGTGTTGCGCCGGTTCTGGCGCGATTTCTCGGCGGCGCTCGAAGATACCAGCGAGCTGCGCATCTCCGAGGTGTTGACTGCGATCGACGAGGCTTTGGCGCCTGCGCTTTATCCTCCGCGTGCGGATGGCGGTGATCCGCGCGAATGCCCGCTGTGCCATGTCGGCAAGCTGCATCTCAAGACCGCG
Organism: Paracoccus cavernae; assembly: GCA_030410095.1. Taxonomy (GTDB): domain Bacteria; phylum Pseudomonadota; class Alphaproteobacteria; order Rhodobacterales; family Rhodobacteraceae; genus Paracoccus; species Paracoccus cavernae. The sequence goes on along the minus strand of JAUFRC010000001.1, from coordinate 2,148,784 downwards.
CGTTCGGGCGGGGCCTTTGTCGGCTGCACCAACTATCCCGCCTGCCGCTTCACCCGTCCGATCGGCGGGCCGGAGGGCGAGGTCGTCGGCGATCTGATCCTCGGCTACGACAACGACGAGGCGATCAGTCTGAAGAACGGTCGTTTCGGCCCCTATGTCCAGCGCGGCGAGGCCACCGAAGACGTGCCGAAACCGCCGCGTGCCTCGGTTCCCAAAAGCTGGGAGCTCTCTTCGGTCGATCTGCAGCGCGCGCTGGATCTGCTCGCGTTGCCGCGCGAAATCGGGCCGCATCCCGAGGATGGCGAGCCGGTTCTGGCGGGGATCGGGCGCTTCGGGCCCTTCGTCAAACACGGCACGAAATATGCCAACCTGCCCGATGTCGACGAGGTTTTCATCGTCGGCATGAACCGCGCGGTCGAGGTTCTGGCCTCCAAACAGGTGCGTGGCCGCGCTGCTGCTGCGGCACCGTTGAAAGAGTTGGGCGAGCATCCCGAAGGCGGGCCGATCCAGGTCATGGCGGGACGCTACGGACCCTATGTCAAATGGGGCAAGGTCAATGCGACCTTGCCGCGTGATGTGGAGCCTGCCGATCTCGGTCTGGAACAGGCTTTGGAGCTGATCGCGGCCAAGGCGTCGAAGGGCGGCAAGAAGACGGCGGCGAAAAAGCCTGCCGCCAAGAAGGCCGCGACCGGCAAGCCTGCGGCGAAGAAGGCCGCGGCCAAGACCACGACCAAAACGGCGGCCAAGAAGCCTGCGGCAAAGAAACCGCGGCCAAGGCGGATGCCGAAGCGGTTGACGGGGCGGTCGAGGGGCCGAGGCCAAGCCTGCGAAAAAGCCCGCCGCGAAAAAGCCTGCGGCCAAGAAGGCTCCGGCCAAGAAAGCCGCCGCGCCAGCCGGTGATGCCGACGCGTAATCGCGGACAATCGAGACAAAGCGGAAGGGTCGGGGCAATGCTCCGGCCCTTTTTCGTTTTCGGGTATTTAAGTGATGAAGAAAGCGGGCGCTCAGCCCGCTTCGAGGTTGAGCAGCGCGCGGACCAGCTCGGGGCCGTTTCTGACCTCCATCTTGCGCATCATATTGGCGCGGTGAACCTCGATCGTGCGGGGCGAGCGGCCGAGGGCCTGCGCGATTTCCTTGCTGGTCATGCCGTTGACCAGATAGGTCGCGATGAGCTTTTCGGTCGCGGTCAGCATCGCTCCGAAAGAGGGCGCGGGCGGCGAGGGGCTTTCGAGCGGCGCATAGCTCCAGACCGCGAGCCGGAAGGGATCGCTGCGGTCGAGCGTATGGCCGCGGCCCTCCATCCAGACGATCTGGCCGTTCTTGCGCCGCATCAGCCGCTCGTCGCGGCACAGGCTGTCTTGCGCGAAGGCCTGAAGCGCGCGCTCGCCGATCTGTTCGAAATCGGTCTGGCCGGGGTAGAGCAGGCGGATCGACTTGCCCTCGATCTCGGACGGGTGCCAGCCGAAGACGCGCTCGACCATCGCGCTGGCACGCATCACGATCCGGTTCGACAGAACCAGCGTCGCCACGGGGGCATGAAGAAAGCCCAGGCTTTCGGCGTCGCCGGCGGGCATCGGGGAAGGGGCGGCATCGGGCCAATCCGTTACTTAGGCAGTTAAGTATTCCTACGTATGGTGCGGCGGCTTGCAACCCTGCAAAGTTAACCATTGGCGGGTGGGGAGACCCGCAATGGGGATTTCAGCAAAGAGTGGGGTCGATGGGTAAGAAGGTCTATGGCAGCGCCGAAGAAGCGCTAGAGGGTCTTGTGCATGACGGGATGCTGATCGCGGCCGGTGGCTTCGGTCTTTCGGGCATTCCCGAGCTTCTGATTGCGGCTTTGTGCAAATCGGGCGTGAAGGGGCTGACGGTCGCCTCGAACAACGCGGGCGTCGACGATTTCGGTTTGGGCCTGCTCTTGCAGACGCGCCAGATCAAGAAGATGATTTCGTCCTATGTCGGCGAAAACGCGGAATTCATGCGCCAGTATCTGTCGGGCGAGCTGGAACTGGAGTTCAACCCGCAGGGCACTTTGGCCGAGCGTCTGCGTGCAGGCGGAGCAGGCATTCCGGGCTTTTATACCAAGACCGGCGTCGGTACCGTGATCGCCGAGGGTAAAGAGCACAAGGATTTCGACGGCGAGACCTATATCCTCGAACGCGGCATCGTCGCCGATCTCGCCATCGTCAAGGGCTGGAAAGCCGACAGATCGGGGAACGTGATTTTCCGCAAGACCGCGCGCAACTTCAACGTGCCCGCCGCGAAAAGCGGTCGCGTCTGCGTCTGCGAGGTCGAAGAGATCGTCCCGACCGGCTCGCTCGATCCCGATGCGATCCACCTGCCGGGGATCTATGTCCACCGCCTGATCCAGGGTCCGCATGAAAAGCGCATCGAACAGCGCACGACCCGCAAGAAGGAGACCGCGTAATGTCCGATGTCATCAAGGGCTGGGACCGCAACCAGATGGCCGCCCGCGCCGCGCAGGAGCTGCAGGACGGCTGGTACGTGAACCTCGGGATCGGCATTCCGACGCTGGTCGCGAACTATATTCCCGATGGCGTCGAAGTGACGCTGCAATCGGAAAACGGCATGCTCGGGATCGGGCCCTTCCCCTATGAGGGCGAGGAAGACCCCGACCTGATCAACGCGGGCAAGCAGACCGTGACCGAGCTGCCCCAGACCGCCTATTTCGACAGCGCCGAAAGCTTTGCCATGATCCGTGGCGGCAAGATTGCCATGGCGATCCTCGGCGCGATGGAAGTGGCGGAAAACGGCGATCTCGCGAACTGGATGATCCCGAAAAAGCTGGTCAAGGGCATGGGCGGCGCGATGGATCTCGTCGCGGGGGTCAAGCGCGTGGTCGTGGTCATGGACCACACCAACAAGGCGGGCAGATCCAAGGTCCTCAAGGCCTGCACCCTGCCGCTGACCGGCAAGGCGGTGGTGAACCGCATCGTGACCAACCTTGGTGTGCTCGATGTGGTCGAGGGTGGTCTCAAGATCGTCCAGATCGCCGATGGCGTGACCGAGGCCGAGCTGCGCGCCGCCACCGAAGCCACCATCGTCGGCTGAGCCGGAACGCGAAGGGCCGCGCCGGGGCGCAAACATCGCTCTCCGGGGCAGGGCAAAGGGAGCTGACGCTCCCTTTCGTCTTTCGCGGCTTCCACCCGCTGCCGATTTTGTGCATGACAGGCGCGCAAAACAGGATATCGACGTGATGACACTCGAAGAAATCGCCGCGCTTTTCACCCGTGACGGCCAGTATTTCTGCGCCAAATGGGCCCGCCCCGTTGCTCCGGTGGTCTTTGGTCTGGCCGACGAAAGCCTCGTGATCTTTCGCGATGTGGTCTCGGCGGTCCTGCGCGACATCCGTCAGCCCATGATGGAAACCGACCCCGAGATGGGTGCGAATTTCATGGTCTTTTTCCTGCGCGACTGGGCCGAGATGGATGCGGTCCCCGACCTCGTCGAGCTGACGGGGCAAAGCGATCTCGGCGCGCGCCTCGCCGCGCGACAGGCCGAGGAATACCGCCTCTTCCGCTTCGACGCCGACGGCTCGATCCGCTCCTGCCTGACCTTCCTCAATATGGGCACGCGTCTGGCCCAAGCACATCCCGCGCAGCTGGCCGAAACCGTGGCCGTGCGCGCGCTGCTGACCTTCGCGACCGAGGTGAATGCGACCCCCGCTCTCGCCGCCTTGTTGCGCGCGGCCTATGATCCGGCGCTTCCCGTCGTCGCCAGGGATCCCTCGCATGCCTTGCGGCTGGCGGCGCGGCTCTAACCTTCTCTTTCATGGGGAAATATCCTCCGGGGGAGGCCGCCGTTCAGGTGGCCGGGGTGGAAAACCCCGCTGCGACCGCCAAGCTGCTGTGCAAAGCAATGCCTCGATTGCCGATGACGAAAGGAAATCCGCCATGCATCTCTTCGAGACCCGCGTCTATTACGAAGACACCGACCTTGCCCGCATTGTCTATTACGCAAATTACCTGAAATTCATCGAGCGCGGTCGGTCGGAATGGCTGCGCGATCTCGGGCTGGATCAGGCGGCGCTCAAACGCGAGGGCACGGCTTTCGCCGTCCGCCATCTCGAGGCCGATTACATCAGCCCCGCGCGCTACGACGATCTTTTGTCGGTCGAGACGCGCCTTGCCGGCATGACGCCCGCGCGGCTCACCGTCGAGCAAGAGGTCAAACGCGGCGGGCAGCTGCTTTTCAGCGCCAAAGTGACGCTTGTTTGCATCAATGACGCCGGTCGTCCGGTCCGCCTGCCGCAGGCGCTTGTCGCGCGCGTTGCGGCGACGTAACTGCACAACCGACGCGGGCAAGATCACCCCGGGATCAAGGCATTGTGTAAGGCAGGGCGGCTGACCCTCTGGTAAAGCCCTGTTAACAAGCCGAGCAACGGCAACTTATGAGCCAAATACAGGCAGGCAGTGATATGGACCCCATTCTCGGCGCAGCGCAGCCGCTCGATTTCTCGCTGATCGCGCTTTTCAGCAACGCCTCTCCGACCGTCAAAATCGTCATGCTGATGCTGATCGTGGCCTCGTTCTGGGCCTGGGCGATCATCATCCAGAAATTCATCACCTTTGCTGCCGCCAAGCGCGATGCGGACAAATTCGACCGGGCCTTCTGGTCGGGGCAACCGCTCGACGATCTTTTCGACCGCATCGGCGACAATCCCAAAGGCGCTTCGGAGCGCATCTTTTCGGCAGGCATGCTCGAATGGCGCCGCAGCCACCGCGATGACGGCGGGCTGATCGCGGGCGCCTCATCGCGCATCGACCGCGCCATGAGCGTGGCGATCGGGCGCGAAAGCGACCGGCTGACCCGCGGCCTCAGCTACCTTGCCACCGTCGGCTCGACCGCGCCCTTCATCGGGCTTTTCGGCACCGTCTGGGGCATCAAGATCGCCTTCGAGGAAATCGCGCTGTCGCAGAATACCAGTCTCGCCGTTGTGGCGCCCGGTATTGCCGAAGCGCTGATCGCGACCGCGCTCGGCCTTTTGGCGGCGATTCCTGCGGTGGTTTTCTACAACAAGCTCTCGACCGATTCCGACCGCATCATCGGCAATTACGAAAGCTTCGCCGACGAATTCTCGACCATCCTCTCGCGTCAGTTGAACGAGGAATAAGATGGGCGGCGGCGTCATGAAAAATCGGGTAGACGCGGATCGCGGCGGCGCAGCCAGCCGATGGCCGAGATCAACGTCACGCCTTTCGTCGATGTCATGCTGGTGTTGCTGATCGTCTTCATGGTCGCGGCACCGATGCTGACGGTGGGCGTGCCGCTCGAGCTGCCGCGCACTGCGGCGCAAGCCGTGCCTGCCGAACAGGAAGAGCCGCTGACCGTTTCGATCACGACCGATGGCCCGCTGATGATGATGACGAGCGAGGTTCCCGAAGAAGAACTCATCACCCGCCTGCGCGCGGTTGCCGAGGAACGCCAGAGCGACAAGATCTATCTGCGTGCCGATGGGGCGATCCCTATGCCCGCGTGATGGAGGTCATGGGCGCGCTCAATGCCGGCGGCTTCCACAATATCGTTCTGGTCACCGAAACGGGTGGCCCGCGGATGGACGGCTAGATCATGGATCGTTCGGATCGCATCGGCGCTTGGATCTCGGGGTCGCCCATGTCAGTCTGATCGGCTGGGCGGCGATCGGGGCGCGTTTTTCCGTCCCCAGCCGCTCGAGGCGATCCAGATGACCGAGGTCTCGACCATGTCCGAGGCCGAGTTCCAGGCGATTGCAGCCGCTGCAGCAGGGGCGGGTCCGGTCGGGGCCAGTGCCGCGAGCACGCCGGCGCAGCCGCGACCGCCCTCGGAGGAATCCGTTCTTGGTGCCCCCGAGGCCGAATCCGCGCCTTCGCCGGCGCCCGAGGCCACGACCTTGCCCTCGCCGGTCGATAGCGCCGAGGCCCGTCCCGATCTGAGCGATCTGGCGCAGCGCGCGGCCGCAAAGCCTTGCGACCGTCGCGCCCCAGCCGCAGCAGCCCGAGCAATCGACCGAGATGGCCGCGCTGCCGCAGACCTCCGAGCGGCCCAATACCGCCAACCGCCCCGAGGCCGTCCAGCCGCCGCGCTCGAGCTTGGCACCGACGGATTCCGCGCGTCCGCATGCGCGCCCCGAGGGTCTGGCCGAGGCTGCCCGCGCCCGCCGTCAGGCCGCTGCCGCTGCGGCTGCCGCCGCTCAGGCGGAGCGTGAACAGGTTCTGGCCCGCGAGGCCGAAGCCGCCGCCGAAGCCCGCGCCAGCGCCAACCGCGAACAGGCTGCCGCCGCCGAGCGTGCCGATCGCGAGGAAGAGGCCAAACGCGCCGCCGCTGCCGAACGGGCCGCCGAAGAACGCGCGGCAGAACGCGCCGCCGAACGGGCCGAGCAGGCTGCCGCCGACAAGGCCGCCGCCGCGAAAGACGCCGAGAAGGCAGCCGAGAGCCGCAGAAAAGGCCGAAGCCGACAAAGCGGCCGCAGATCGTGCCGCCGCTGCCGAACGCCGCGCCGCCGCTGCCGCCGAGGCCGAAAAGGCCGAGAAGGCCGCTGCCGAAAAAGCGGCCGCAGCAGAAAAGGCCGCAGCCGAGAAGGCCGAGGCCGAAGCCAAGGCCAAACGCGAGGCCGAGGCAAAGGCTGCTGCAGAAAAAGAAGCGGCCGAAAAGCGCGAAGCCGAGGCCAAGGCCAAGAAAGAGGCCGAACAGGCCGCAGCCGAAGCCAAAGCCCGCGAAGAGGCCGCTGCCGAGCGCAAGGCCAAGGAAGCCGCCGAAGCCAAGGCCGCCAAGGAAGCCGCCGAGAAACAGGCCGCCGGATCGGGCGGCTCGGGCGGAGGTGGCGCTGCCGCGAACGGCCCGCCGCTCAGCCAGGGCGAGAAGGACGGCTTCCGCGTCGCCGTCGAGGCCTGCTGGAACCGCGGATCGCTCTCGACCGAAGCCAGCGAAACCAAAGTCTCGATCGCCTTCTCGATGGGGCAGGACGGCAAGGTCGACAAAGGCTCCCTGCGCATGCACAGCCATTCGGGCGGCTCTGATGCCGCAGCGAAACAAGCCTATGAGGCTGGACGTCGTGCTATCCTCATGTGCGAAAAAGGCGGCTATAATCTGCCGTCCGAAAAATATAATCGCTGGAAAGACGTCATCATCGACTTCAACCCTTCCGGTTCCGCTCGGATCCAGTAAGGGCATGACGGTGACCACCCAGAACCAGTATCCTGTGACCAAGACCGCAAAAGAGACGTTTCATGTTTCGTAAACTGCTTGTATCGACTGCCGTTTCCGTTATCGCGGCTCTGACCGCGCTGCCTGCCGTGGTGCAGGCGCAGGACGGGCCGCTCCGTATCGAGATCACCGATGGCGTGATCGAGCCGATGCCGATCGCCATCGCGCCCTTCCAGGATGAAGGCGGTGCGGGTCAATATCTCGATCAGGTTCAAAAGCTGATCGCGGCCGATCTGACCGGCACCGGGCTTTTCCGCGAAATTCCGGCAAGCGCGCATATCTCGCGTCCGGCAAGCTTCGATGCGCCCATCGCCTATGACGACTGGAAGGCGATCAACGCTCAGGCGCTGGTCACCGGAGCGGTCAGCGTGCAGGGCGGCAAGGTCGTGGTGAAATTCCGCCTCTTCGACGTCTTCTCGGGTCAGCCTCTCGGCGACGGGATGCAGTTCGATGCCGGCACCGGCAACTGGCGTCGCGCGGCCCATAAGGCGGCCGATCAGGTCTATGCCCGCCTGACCGGCGAAAAGCCCTATTTCGACAGCCGCGTGACTTTCGTCTCCGAGACCGGCCCGAAAACGCCCGCCTCAAGCGCATCGGCATCATGGATTACGACGGGGCGAACCCGCGCTGGATGACCGATGATTCCGCGCTGGTGCTGGCGCCGCGCTTCTCGCCGGACGGCAACCGCATCCTTTACACCTCTTATGCCTCGGGCTTCCCGAAGGTCATGGTGATGGATGTCAACAGCCTCGCCTCGCGCTCGCTCGGCGAACAGCAGGGCACGATGAGCTTCTCGCCGCGCTTCTCGCCCGACGGGCGCTGGATCGTCTATTCGCTCGAGCAGAACGGCAATACCGACATCTACCAGATGGATGCCTCGAGCGGCGCGCAGCGCGCGCTGACCAACGCGCCCTCGATCGAAACCTCGCCGAGCTTCAGCCCCGACGGCAAGCAGATCGTCTTTGAAAGCGACCGTTCGGGCTCGCCCCAGCTCTATATCATGGGCGCGAACGGCGGCGAGCCGCGCCGGATCAGCTTTGGCGACGGCCGTTACGGCACGCCGGTCTGGTCGCCGCGCGGCGATCTGATCGCCTTCACGCGCCAGGTCGGAGGCCGTTTCCATATCGGCGTCATGCGCACCGACGGCTCGCAAGAGAAAATGCTGACTGAATCGTTCCTTGACGAGGGCCCGACTTGGGCCCCCAATGGCCGCGTCGTGATGTTCACGCGGTCCAGCTCGGGCGATTCCGGCCAGTCGACGCTGCATTCCGTAGACATCACCGGGCGCAATATGCGACCCGTTCAATTCAATGGCGCGGCCTCGGACCCGAACTGGGGGCCGCTGCTGCCGTAAAAGGTTCGCGATGGATATGTCGATGAAGAAAATCACCAAACTCGCCGTGGTCTGCATGGTTCTGGCCTTGCCGCCTGCTCCAAGCCGCAGGGCGCGATGGTCAACGACCCCTATGCCGGAGGCGCCGGCGGCGCCGGTGCGGGCGGGGTCGGGACCGGCGTGCTGGGCGGGCCGAACAGCCCCGAATATTTCCGCACGACCGTTGGCGATACCGTCAACTTCATGCTCGACCAGTCGACCCTGACCCCGAGGCGCGCACGACCCTTGCCGGTCAGGCGCAATGGCTGGGGCAGAACCCTCCTATACCGCGGTTATCGAGGGTCACGCTGACGAGCAGGGCACGCGCGAATACAACATCGCCCTCGGCGCGCGCCGCGCCAGCTCGGTTCAGGAATACCTGATCTCGCAAGGCGTGCAGGCCGGACGTCTGCGCACGGTCAGCTACGGCAAAGAGCGCCCGCTGGCGATCTGCTCGACCGAGGATTGCTACACCAAGAACCGTCGTGCCGTGACCGCGCTGAGCGCGGGGCAGGCAGCTGATGCGCAGCCTTCTGCTCGCGGCAGGACTGGCGCTTTTCGGCTTCTCCGCTTCGGCGCAGGATGCCGGATCGCTGGCCGATATCCGCACGGAACTGGGGCAGCTGACCAGCGATCTGCAATCGCTGCGCGCCGAGCTGGTCGCTTCGGGTCCGGCGGGCTTTCAGGCGGCGGGTGGCGATAGCGCCATCGACCGCATGAATGCGATGGAGGCGCGTCTGGCGCAGCTCACCGGCCAGACCGAACAGCTCCAGAACCGCATCGACCGCGTGGTCCGCGACGGGACCACCCGCATCGGCGACATCGAGTTCCGCCTGTGCGAAATGGAGGAGGGCTGCGATCTCGGCTCTCTGACCACGCCGACGCTTGGCGACCAGAACGGAGGGCGGCGCTGCCCCCTCCAACCAGTCGGGCATGTTGACCGGAGGGGCGGCCACCCGCCCCGCCACCCTGCGGCAGGGGCTGCAACCAAAGCAGAGCAAGCCGATTTCGACCGGGCCCGGGAGGTGCTCGGTCAAGGTGACTTTCGTCTTGCTGCGGACCTCTTCGCGGCCGTCGCCAAAACCCATGCAGGCGGTCCGCTAACCGCCGAAGCCCTGTTCCTGCGCGGCGCGGCACTTGATAGCGCGGGCGATCTCGAAGGTGCGGGCGCGGCATGGCTGGAAAGCTTCGCCGCCAATCCGAACGGGCCTCAGGCCCCTGACGCGCTTTTGGGCCTGTCGCGGGCCGAAGCCACCACGGGTGATGCCAAGAACGGCTGCCCCTTCCTTCTCGAAATTTCCGTCCGTTTCCCCGATGCACCGCAAGCGTCCGAGGCTGCAAAGCGCCTTGAAGCGGTCGGCTGCGAGGTCTTTGATCCCGCCGATATCGTCATCGACGACAGCATGACCGATCCCGCCGCAACCGGCACCGACATGCAGGCCGAGGACATGACCGATCCCGAGGCCGCCTTCGACGAAGCCGATATGCTGGACTTCGGCGATCCGTGCAAGACCACCCCCGTCGAATGAGCGATCTCCTGCGCGCGCGGGTCGAGGCCGAACTGGACCGGCTCGCCGGTGATTTCGGCCGTATCGGCATCGCCTTTTCGGGTGGTGGCGATTCTGCGGCGCTTCTGCATCTCGCCGCGCGATGGCGTCAGGGCCGCGTGGTCATGGCCGCGACCGTCGATCACGGCCTGCGCCCCGATCTGCTTGCCGAGGCGGAGGCGGCGGGCGACACGGCCCGCACATTGGGCCTGTCCCACAGCATTCTGCATTGGCAGCGCGGGCCGGAAGACCGCGCCAATCTCATGGCTGCGGCCCGCGATGCGCGGCTGCGCCTTTGGCGGATTGGGCGCGCGAACATGCGCTCGAGGCCGTTTTGCTCGGCCATACGCTCGATGATCAGGCCGAGACATTCCTGATGCGGCTCGCACGCGGGGCGGGGGTCGATGGTCTCTCGGCCATGGCCGACCACCGCGAAAGCGAAGGCATGGTCTGGCTGCGCCCGTTGACGGGCTGCGGACGGCAGGAGCTGCGCGACTGGCTCGCGCGGCAGGGCATCGGCTGGGTCGACGATCCCTCGAACGACAATACCGCTTTCGAGCGGGTGCGGATGCGCAAGGCCTTGGAAATGCTCGGGATCGCGCCGGAAAGTTTTGCCACCAGCGCCCGCAACCTCGCCTCGGCCCGTCAGGCACTGCAAGAGATCGCGGTCCGGACCGCCGCAGGGGCGGAGGTGGCCTCGGGCAGCCTCGCCCTGCCGCTCCAGCCATTTCTGGCCGCCCCTCCGAGATCCGCCGCCGTCTTCTGGTCGCGGCGTTGCGCTGGATGAACGGGCAGGAATACCCTGCGCGCCGCGACAAGATCGCCCATGCGCTCGATGCGGTGGGCATGGGACGCAAGGTGACGCTGGAGGGGTCGATCCTTATGCCCGATGCGCAGTGGCTGCGCCTGATCCGCGAGCCCGCCGCCGCCGCCCGCGCGCCGGCCGCGCCGCTGGATGCGCAGGGCCGCGCGGAATGGGACGGGCGCTGGAGCGTCGAGGTCGCGGCACCGGATGCGGGCAGGAACTGCGCGCCTTGGGTCACGACGCCCTCAATGCGTTCGACTGGCGCGCGGCCGGTTTGGGCTTTGACGAGGCCGCCTCTTTGCCCGCGCTTTGGCAGGGCCAGCGGCTGATTGCCGCACCGATCGCGCAAAAGGAGCGCCCGTCGGGGCCGCCAAACCCGCCGGATGTGCATTTTCGCCCCTGCGCGGGCCTTTGCATTTGCGTGGTTTGCTCTTCTCTCATTGAACCCCGCGCCGGAATCCCTATTTTCAGAGACAAGCAATCATTCCCGCGGAGGATATGCCTTTGGGCAATGCGCGTAATATCGCCTTCTGGGTGGTCCTGTTCTTGATGATCCTGGCGCTGTTCAATCTGTTCAGCGACGGCGGCAGCCAGATGAGCAGCCGGCAGATCAGCTATTCCGACTTCATTCAACGCGTGGATAACGACCAGATTTCCAATGTCATCATCGACGGGGAACGGATCGGTCTGACGACGAAAGACGGCTCGCAATTCACCACCATCCGTCCGCAGGGCGAAGAGGTGGCCGACCGCCTGATCGGCAAGGGGGTCGATGTCCGCGTCGAGGCGCAGCAGCAATCGGGCTTCATGTCGATGCTCGGCGTCTGGCTGCCCTTCATCCTGCTGATCGGCGTCTGGATCTTCTTCATGAACCGCATGCAGGGCGGCGGCAAAGGCGGCGCGATGGGCTTTGGCAAATCGCGCGCCAAGCTGCTGACCGAAAAGCACGGCCGCGTGACCTTCGATGATGTCGCAGGCATCGACGAGGCCAAGGAAGAGCTGGAAGAGATCGTCGAATTCCTGCGCAACCCGCAGAAATTCAGCCGTCTTGGCGGCAAGATCCCCAAAGGCGCGCTGCTGGTCGGCCCTCCGGGTACCGGTAAGACCCTGCTTGCCCGCGCCATCGCCGGCGAGGCGGGCGTGCCCTTCTTCACCATCTCGGGCTCGGATTTCGTCGAGATGTTCGTGGGCGTCGGCGCCAGCCGCGTGCGCGACATGTTCGAGCAGGCCAAGAAATCGGCCCCTTGCATCGTCTTCATCGACGAGATCGACGCCGTGGGCCGCGCCCGTGGTGTCGGCATCGGCGGCGGCAATGACGAGCGCGAGCAGACGCTGAACCAGCTTCTGGTCGAGATGGACGGTTTCGAAGCCAATGAAGGCATCATCATCGTCGCCGCGACCAACCGCAAAGACGTGCTTGATCCCGCGCTGCTGCGTCCGGGCCGTTTCGACCGCCAGATCTATGTCGGCAATCCCGATATCAAGGGCCGCGAAAAGATCCTCAACGTCCATGCCCGCAAGGTTCCGCTGGGGCCGGATGTCGATCTGCGCATCATCGCGCGCGGCACGCCCGGTTTCTCGGGTGCGGATCTGATGAACCTTGTCAACGAGGCCGCGCTGATGGCCGCCCGTATCGGTCGCCGCTTTGTCGCGATGGACGATTTCGAGAATGCCAAGGACAAGGTCATGCTGGGGGTCGAGCGCCGCTCGATGGTGCTGACGCCCGAGCAGAAGGAAAAGACCGCCTATCACGAGGCCGGCCATGCCGTTGTCGGTCTGGCTTTGCCGAAATGCGATCCGGTCTACAAGGCCACGATCATTCCGCGCGGCGGTGCCCTTGGCATGGTCGTCAGCTTGCCCGAGATGGACAAGCTGAACTACCACAAGGACGAGGCCAAGCAGAAGATCGCCATGACAATGGCCGGCAAGGCCGCCGAAATCCTCAAATACGGCGAGGAGGGCGTCTCGAACGGTCCGGCGGGCGATATCCAGCAGGCATCGGCTCTGGCACGCGCCATGGTGATGCGTTGGGGCATGTCCGACAAGGTCGGCGCCATCGACTATGCCGAGGCGCATGAGGGCTATTCGGGCAATACGGCGGGCTTCTCGGTCAGTGCCTCCACCAAGGAGCTGATCGAGCAGGAAGTGCGTGACCTGATCGAAAACGGCTATCAGGAAGCACGCCGCATCCTGATCGAACGCGAGGTCGAATTCGAGCGCATGGCCAAGGGGCTTCTGGAATACGAAACCCTGACCGGCGACGAAATCGCCAAAGTTCTGCGTGGCGAGGCTCTGGGCGGCGACGACGATACGCCCAGCTCGTCGATCCCTCGGTCGGCTCGACCCCCAAGGTCGACGCGACGCGCGGCGGGGTTGCTCCCGATGCCGCGGCCCAGCCGCAAGGCTGAGCAGGGCGCGCGACAAACAAGAACCCCGGCCATTGGCCGGGGTTTTTTTGGCCCCCAAGCAGTCGGGGCCGGATGTGGGTCGGCATCTAAAGCACCAGCAAAAGCGCCGCGCCCAGAACCAGACCAAGGCCGAAGCCCAACGAGATCACAATGCCTGCTGCGTTCATCCTCTTCCTCCTGATCCGGCAGCCCTGACCTCCCCCATGACACCAATTGGTTAGCGAATCGTTAGTGCAAGCCAGCACTTTCGCGGGCGCGGCCTTTGGCGGCGGCGGGTTGCGGCGGAATTGATACAGCGGGTTTCGCTGCCTCAGGGCTTGCTCCGGCCCTTGCGACGGTGCATCTGATAGGCATGAGCACCGATCCGATCCTCCCCGCCTCCTCGCGCATGCATGATCTGCGTGCACGCATCGACGCGCTGGACGTGCGTCTCGTCGCGCTTTTGGCCGAGCGTTCGCAGCTGATCGACGAGGCTGCCCAGATCAAGTTGCGCGAAGTTCTGCCCGCACGCATCCATTCCCGCGTCGAGGAAGTCGCGATGAATGCGCGCCGCAACGCCGAGGCCGGAGGGTTCGACCCCGATCTCGCAGAGAAACTCTGGCGCGTGATGATGGAGCATTTCATCGCGCAGGAGGACCGCGTCCTTCTGGGCAAGGACGACTAGGGCCGATCCGCCGCGAAGCGTCTGGCTGAAGCTGCTCCCGCTTCCTGATCAGACCGGAATCATCGTCCCCTGCAGCATGGCGACATGTTTGCGCCCGCTTGCGGTTTCGGCCCAGACATCGGCGGCGACCACCATGATGCGTCGCCCCGGGCGGATGACGCGGCCCTCGGCCACCAGACGGTCGCCGACCGCAGGCGACATCAGGTTGATCTTCATCTCGACCGTCATGACCTCGGCCCTCGGGCATCAGCGTCAGCGCGGCATAGCCCGCAGCACTGTCGCCAAGCGAGAAGGCCAGCCCCGCATGGGCCGCGCCCTGCTGTTGCAGGACGGTGGGCAGGATCGGCGCGGTGATCACGCAGCGCCCCGCCCCGACCTCGGCCATCGAGGCGCCCAAGGTCTCCATCATGGTCTGGCGGCCGAAGCTGTCGCGGATGCGGGCTATGGTCGCGGGGCTGGTGGTCTGGTCACTCATCGAACAAGGTCTCCTGCTGGCTGCGCGGCGCCTCGATGCCGAGGTGACGCCAGCCCTTATGCGCCAGCATCCGCCCGCGCGGGTGCGTGCGACGATGCCCTGCTGCAACAGATAGGGCTCGATCACTTCCTCGATCGCATCGCGGCTTTCGGACATGGCGGCGGCGAGGGTCTCGACGCCCACCGGCCCGCCGCCGTAATTCTCGGCCATCAGCGACATGTAGCGCCGGTCGGCCCCGTCGAGACCGAGATCGTCGACACCGAGACGCGTCAGCGCCAGATCGGCGATTTCGCGCGTCAGATGACCGTTGCCTTCGACCAGAGCGAAATCGACGACGCGGCGCAACAGGCGGCCCGCGATGCGCGGCGTGCCGCGGGCGCGGCGGGCGATTTCCATCGTGCCGTCGGGATCGGCCTCGATCTGCATCAGCCGCGCGCCGCGGCGCACGATCAGGTCAAGCTCGGGGATGGTGTAGAACTGGAGCCGCGTCGGAATGCCGAAACGGTCGCGCAAGGGCGTGGTGAGCATACCCAGACGCGTGGTCGCACCGACCAGCGTGAAGGGTTGCAGCTCGATGCGGACGGTGCGGGCGGCAGGGCCTTCGCCGATCAGAAGGTCCAGCTCGAAATCCTCCATCGCGGGATAGAGCACCTCTTCGACCGCGGGGTTCATGCGGTGGATCTCGTCGATGAACAAAACGTCGCGCGCTTCGAGATTGGTCAGGATCGCCGCGAGATCGCCCGCCCGCGCCAGAACCGGCCCCGAAGTCATCTTGAAATTCACCCCAAGCTCGCGCGCCATGATCTGGGCCAGCGTGGTCTTGCCGAGACCGGGCGGGCCGTGGAACAAAGTGTGGTCCATCGCCTTGCCGCGGATGCGCGCACTTTCGATGAAGACGCGCAGATTGGCGCGGGCTTCGGCCTGACCGACGAAATCTTCAAGCTTCTGCGGACGCAGGGCGCGATCCTCGTGATCGCCTTCCATCGGCTCGGGGCGCAGGGTCGGGTCGGGCTGGCTCATCGCGCCATCGCCTGCAATCTGGCGATCCGGTCTTCGGTCGCGGGATGGGTCGCGAACAGCTTGTCGGCGCGCAAGGCATGAAGCGGGTTGATGATGAACATGGCCGAGGAGGCGGGATTGCGCTCGGCCGGAACATTGACGGTGCGCCCCGCCATGGTCGCGATTTTCGCAAGCGCCGAAGCCAGCGCCAAGGGCTTGCCCGAGATCAGCGCGCCCTCGCGGTCGGCCTCGTATTCGCGGGTGCGCGAGACCGCCATCTGGACCAGACCCGCCACGATCGGGGCAAGGATCATCGCGATAATCCCGCCGAAGGCGCTGCCCTGATTGTCGCGATTGCCGCCGCTCATGCCCGAAAACATCAGCATATTACCCAGCATCGAAATCGCGCCCGCCATTGTCGCGGTGACGGTCATGGTCAGCGTGTCGCGGTTCTTGATATGGGCCAGCTCATGCGCGATCACCCCCGCCAATTCGTCGCGGTTGAGGGTTTGCAGCAGCCCTTGGGTCACGGCGACGGCGGCATTGTTCGGATCGCGGCCGGTCGCGAAAGCATTGGGCTGGTCGGTTTGCAGGATGTAAAGCGCGGGCATCGGCAGGCGGGCGTTCTGCGCAAGACGGGCGGTCATGTCGAACAGCTCGGGTGCCTGCGGGCGGGTGATCAGCACGGCGTCCTGTTGGCGCAGGATCGCCTTGTCGCTGTTCCACCATGCCCAGAGGTTACCCGCTCCGGCAAAGACCAGCGCCAGAACCATGCCGCCGGTGCCGCCGATCAGATGGCCAAGCCCCATCAGCAGCGCCGTCATCACGGCCATCAGGATGAATGTGCGGATATTGCCTTGCATGTTTCCCTCTATTCCTTGGGCGCAAGTGCCCGCAATGCGGCGCGGATCAGGGTCGAGGTTGTGGCGGCGGGCTCCGCCCCGAGGCCTGCGCGACGGCAGCGGCAGCCTCGGCCGGCGCATAGCCGAGGTTCGACAATGCCGAAAGCGCCTCGGCCGCGGCCATGGCGGCCTGCGCCTGTGCCGCTTGTTCAGCCGAGGGGCCGCGCGCGATTTGGCGGGCTTTGCGGCGGGGCGGCATCCGCCTCGATCACCACGGGGCCGGTATCGACGGTCAGGCTGGCCCCCATCGCCATGATCGAGGGCGCTTTGTCCTTGAGTTCCAGGACGATACGCTGTGCGAGCTTCGGGCCGACCCCCGGCGATTTGCGCACCGCCGCCGAATCGCCAAGCGCGATCGAGCGCCCGATCCCCTCGGGGCCGAGCGTGCCGAGAATGGCCATCGAGACCTTCGCGCCTACCCCTTGGACCGAGGTCAGCAGCTTGTGCCATTCCTTTTCGAGCATGGTGGTAAAGCCGAAAAGCTGAAGCAGATCCTCGCGCACCACCAGCTCGGTATAAAGTGCCGCCGCCTCGCCCACGGGGGCAGGCTTGCGGCCGTGCGTTCGCTGACATGGACGATATAGCCCACGCCGCGCACGTCGATCAGGACATGATCCATCCCGCGATGGATGATGATCCCGCAATTCTTCCAATCATGACGCTACCTTGATCCGGATGGACCGTCCTTGGATATGATGGGCGTGGCATATTGCCACGGCAAGGGCATCGGCGGCATCGGGTCCGGCAAGGACCACGCCGGGCAGCTGGAAGCGGACCATATGCTGGACCTGCTCTTTCGCGGCATGGCCGACGCCGACCACGGTTTTCTTGACCGCATTGGGGGCATATTCGCCGATCGGCAGGCCGGCTTCGGCAGGCGCGAGCAAAGCGATCCCGCGTGCCTGACCAAGTTTCAGCGTGCCCACCGCATCCTTGTTTACAAAGGTTTGCTCGACCGCCGCAGCGGTGGGGGCATGTTCGGCGATGACCGCGCGCAGCCCGCGATAGAGCACGACCAGCCTCTGCGCGAGATCCCCTTGATCGGAATGGATGATTCCATTGGCGATATGGCGCAGACGGGGGCCGTCGACGGAAATCACACCCCAACCCATATTGCGCAGTCCCGGATCGATCCCGAGGATGATCATGCCTCTATCCTTTTTGCTCAGGGCTAGCACGAAAGGCGAACATCGCCTAGCGCCTTTTCTGTTTTGGTTGACAAGCAGGCCCCCCTTGGAAAACCCCAAGCAATCGAAAGAGGTGACATGTCTCCAGCCCTGATTGCATTGCTTCCGTTTTTCGGCGCGCTCCTGCCGGGATTGTTGATCCGTTCGGGTCGAGACGTTGCGGCTTTGGCCTGCGGAGCGGTGACGCTGACGGCGCTGATCGGGCTTTGCGTCCAGATCCCGCGGTGCTGGCGGGCGGCGTGGTCGAAACGCGGCTGGACTGGATCCCGAGCCTTGGGCTGAACGCCAATTTCCGCATTGACGGGCTGGGGCTTTTGTTCGGGATCCTCATCCTCGGGATCGGGCTTTTGATCATCACCTATGCGCGCTTTTACCTCTCGCGCAAGGATCCGGTCGGGCAGTTCTACACCTATCTGATGCTGTTCCAGGGCGCGATGATGGGGATTGTCCTTTCCGACAACATCCTGCTTTTGCTGGTCTTCTGGGAGCTGACCTCGCTTTCCTCCTTCCTGCTCATCGGCTATTGGAAGCACCTGCCCGAGGGGCGTCAGGGCGCGCGCATGGCCCTGACCGTGACCGGCCTCGGCGGGCTGGCGATGATCGGGGGGATGATGATCCTCGGGAGTATCGCGGGCAGCTACGACATTTCGCAGATCCTGACCCAGCGCGAGGCCATTCAGGCGAGCCCGCTTTACACGCCCGCGCTGATCCTGATCCTTCTGGGCGCTTTCACCAAATCGGCGCAATTCCCTTTCCATTTCTGGCTGCCGCGCGCCATGGCCGCGCCCACGCCGGTCTCGGCCTATCTGCATTCGGCGACGATGGTGAAGGCGGGGATTTTCCTGCTCGCGCGGCTCTGGCCGGTGCTGTCGGGGACGGATCTGTGGTTCTGGCTGGTTGGCGGTGCGGGGCTGATCACGATGGTGATCGGCGCTTTCATCGCGATTTTCCGCGACGATCTGAAATCGCTTCTGGCCTATTCGACCGTCTCGCATCTCGGCCTGATCACCATGCTTTTGGGCATGGGCACGATCGACGGGGTGACGGCGGCGATTTTGCACATCATCAACCACGCGACCTTCAAGGCGGCCCTGTTCATGGTCGCGGGCATTGTCGATCACGAGACCGGCACGCGCAGCATCAAACGCCTCGGCGGGCTGGCGCGACTGATGCCGGTGACCTTCGTCATGGCGCTGATTGCGGGGCTGTCGATGGCGGGGTTCCCGCCGCTCAACGGCTTCCTGTCGAAAGAGCTGATGCTGGAAGAGGCCGTCTCGACCAGCCCGTCGGTCATGTGGATCGCGACGCTCGGCGCGCTGTTCTCGGTCTGCTATTCGCTGCGGCTGATCTGGGCGACCTTCATGGGCCCCGAGCGTCACGATTACCCCCAACATCCCCATGATCCGGGCATCGGCCTTTGGGGTCCGCCCGCGCTTTTGGTGGTGCTGGTGGTGCTGATCGGGCTGCTCTCGAACACGATGATCGGCTGGCTGCTCGAGGCCAGCGCCTCGGCCACCGCCGGCGAGGCGCTCCATCCCCATCTCGCGCTCTGGCACGGTTTCACCACTGCGTTCAAACTGTCGCTGCTGGCGATTGCGGGCGGGGCGGTTCTGGTCGTCCTTTATCGCCCCTTCGCGGCCTTCCATCGCGCCATGCCCCATCCCGATGCCAAAGCGATGTTTGATGCGGTCTTCAAGGGTGCATCGGTCGCGGCCAATCTGGTCACGGACCGCCTCACCAACGGCTCGATGGGGCGCGCTTTGGCCGCTTTCCTGCTGACGGTGCTGGCCTGTGGCGCCTATGCCTGGTCGAGCGGCAATCCGGGGCAGGGCATGCGTCCGATGCTGCCGGTCCAGCCGGTCGCGCTGACCGGTTGGTTCCTGCTCGTCGCGGGCAGCCTTGCGCTTGGCTGGCTCCACCACCGCCGGCTGCTGGCTTTGGTCGTGATCTCGATCGTCGGGCTGATCGCCTCGGGGGCCTTCATCTATCTTTCCGCGCCCGATCTCGCGCTGACCCAGATCTCGGTCGAGGTCGTCACGGTGATCTTGATGGTGCTGGCGCTGAACTTCCTGCCCAAGACCACGCCGGCCGAGACCTCGCAGCGCAAGCGCGGCTTCGATGCCTTCCTTGCCGTGCTGGTGGGGCTTGGTTTCGGCGGGCTGGCCTATGCGATCATGCGTCGCGATTTCGCCTTCCCGACCATCGCCGACTACATGCTCGAGAACAGCTACAAACTCGGCGGCGGCACCAATGTCGTCAACGTCATCCTCGTGGACTTCCGCGGTTATGATACCTTCGGCGAGATCACCGTGCTGGGTATCGCGGCGCTTGCGATTTTGCTTTGACCGAAACCCTGATGCGCGGCGAAGGCGCCCGCCGCATGCGTGCGCGTCTGCCCGATGCGGGCCGTTCTGGCGATATCCATCCGCTGCTTCTGACGGTGCTGACGCGGATGATCCTGCCGCTGACGCTGGTCGTGGCGCTTTACATGTTCCTGCGCGGCCACAACTCGCCGGGCGGCGGCTTTGTCGCCGCACTGATCACCTCGGTCGCGCTGGTGATGCAGTACATGGCCTCGGGCTACACTTGGGCGCAGGAGCGCCAGAAGATCCCCTATCACACGCTGATCGGTCTGGGCGTCGCCTCGGCCGCGATCACGGGGATCGGGGCGTGGTTCGTGGGCATGCCCTTCCTGACCTCGGCCTACGGCTATGTGAAACTGCCCTTCATCGAGGAATTCGAGCTGGCGACTGCAATGGGCTTCGACCTCGGCGTCTATCTTTGCGTCGTGGGCGCGGTGATGCTGGCGCTGAACTCGCTCAGCCGCATCGCGCGGATGTCGGCGGGCGTCAGGGTCCCCAGCACCGAACAGCCGAAAGCCAAGCCGGAGGGCCAGCACTGATGGAAATCCTTGTCGCAACCGCGATCGGCGTGATGTCCGCCGTGGGCACCTATCTGATCCTGCGCCGCCGTGCTTTTCCGGTCATCCTCGGGATGACGATGTTCAGCTATTCGATCAACCTGTTCCTGTTCTCGACCGGCAGGCTGGTGGTGAATGCGCCGCCGATCCTGACCAAAGGCGTCGAGACCTATACCGACCCGCTGCCGCAAGCGCTGGTTCTGACCGCGATCGTGATTTCCTTCGGGATGACGGCCGTCACCGTGATGATGTCGCTTGGCGCGTTCATCACCGGCGGAGACGACCGCATCGACATGCCCGCATCCGATCTGCGCCCCGAGCCGAAAGCCGTAGCCCGAGCCGGGAAGAAGGGGGATCAGGCATGAGCGATCTCGTGAACCATCTGCTGATCGCCCCCGTGGTTCTGCCGGCCTGTCTTGGTGCGGTGATCCTGCTCGCCATGCGCACCGATCTGGTGTTGCAGCGCATCTTTTCGATCGCGGGTACGCTGGCGCTTGTCGGCGTCGCGCTTTACCTCAACTGGCTGGCCGCCGACGGCACGATCTCGGTCTATCGCTTGGGCAATTGGGCCGCGCCTTTCGGCATCGTCCTGATGCTCGACCGGCTGGCCGCGCTGATGCTGTTGCTGACGGCGGTGCTGGCGCTCGCGGTCCAGCTTTACGCTTTGGGTTCGGGCTGGGACCGCAAGGGCTGGCATTTCCACGCGCTTTGGCAGTTCCAGCTGATGGGGGTCTGCGGGGCTTTTCTGACCGGAGACGCCTTCAACCTCTTTGTCTTTTTCGAGGTCCTGCTGATCGCCTCCTACGGGCTGATGATCCACGGCGGCGGCGCGATGCGGCTGCGGGCAGGGGTGCAATATGTCGTCTACAACCTCGCGGGATCGACGCTGTTCCTGATCGCGCTCGGGACGCTTTATTCGGTGACGGGCACGCTCAATATGGCCGATATGGCGGCGCGGGTGGCCGAGCTGCCGGCCGACCAGACCGCCGTCCTGCGCGCCGGAGCGATCCTGCTGATGCTGGTCTTTGCGGTCAAAGCCGCGCTGGTGCCGCTGCATTTCTGGCTGCCCGCGACCTATGCCAATGCGCCGGGGCCGGTGGCCGCGCTGTTTGCGATCATGAGCAAGGTCGGCGTCTATGCCATCCTGCGCTTCTTCACGCTGGTTTTCCCGCCCGACGGCACGACCGAGCGCATCGCGATGGAGCTGTTGCTTCCCGCCGCGCTCTTTACCTTGGCGCTTGGCCAGATCGGCGTTCTGGGCGCGAAAAGCCTGAGCCGGATGGCGGCCTTCGCGGCGATCGGCTCTATCGGGACGCTGGTTGTCTCCATGGCGCAATTCACGCCCGAAGGTGTCTCGGCCGCGATCTATTACATGATCCATTCGACGCTGGCGGCAGGGGCCTTGTTCCTTGTCGTCGACCTGATCGGCGCGCGCCGCCGCGACCTGTGGCTGATCCCCGAGCCCCCATCGCCCATGCCGGCCTGATCGGCGTGCTGTTCTTTGCCGCGGCGGTTGCCGTGACGGGGATGCCGCCGCTGTCGGGGTTCGTCGGCAAGCTTCTGGTCCTTCAGGCCACCGCCGGCTCGCCGCAATGGGTGGTGATCTGGGCCGTGGTGCTGGTCACTTCGCTGATCGCCATTGCGGGGATGATGCGCGCGGGCTCGCTGGTCTTCTGGAAAGCGACCGAGGTGGGCGCGGCCCCCGCAAGATCCACCGCAGCAGGAGCTCAGGGCGGGCGCATCAAACTCGAACCCGACGAGCAGGTGCAGGATGTGGGCGATGCGCCCTCGCACGGGCTGGCCTTGGTATCGGTCGGCGCGCTTTTGGGCGGGCTGGTGCTGCTGACGGTTTTCGCGGGCCCGGTAACGGAATACGCGCAAGGGGTCGCGGCGCAATTGCTAGATCCGGCGGCCTATATCGATGCGGTACTGATCCGGCAGGAGGGCGTGCGATGATGCGCAGGATTTTTCCCCATCCGGTGCTGTCCCTGATGATTCTGGTCGTCTGGATGATGCTGGTTAACCGCTTCGCCTGGGGCTCGCTGGTCTTTGCCGCGATTCTGGCGGTGCTGGTGCCGGTTGCGACCGCGCCCTATTGGCCGGGCGTGACGCGCTACCGCAACCTGCTCGGATTGCCGGGCTTCGCCTGGGTGGTCTTTGTCGATATCATCAAGGCCAATATCGCGGTCGCGAAGATCGTGCTGTTCATGCCGAAATCGCAGCTCCGCCCCGCTTGGGTCGTGGTCCCGCTCGAGATCCGCCAACCCGAGGCCATCGCCATGCTGGCCAGCGCCATCACTTTGACGCCGGGTACGCTGTCTTGCGATCTGTCGCAGGGCAAAGACGCGCTTTTGGTCCATTGCCTGCACGCCCCGATCCCGAGGCCGTGCTGGAGGAGATCAAAACCCGCTACGAAGCCCGTCTCAAGGAGATCTATCCATGATCCTCTATGCGCTCTGGTTCGCCTTCGGCTGCTTCGGTCTGGCGCTGCTGTGCTGTCTTTACCGCGTGGTGATCGCGCCGGGGGTGACGGACAGGCTGCTCGCGCTCGATACAATGACGATCAACGTGATCGCGCTGCTGACGCTGTTCGGCATCCTACACGGCACCACCGCCTATTTCGAGGCGACGCTGATTTTCGCCATGTTCGGCTTTGTCTCGACCGTGGCTTTCGCAAAATTCGTCCTGCGCGGCGATATCATCGAATGAGGGGGCTGTGATGCTGGTTGCGGAAATCATCGTGGCCTTCCTGCTGGTGGCGGGCGGCTTTTTCGGACTCGTGGGCTCCTTGGCGCTGATCCGGCTGCCCGATCTGATGACGCGGCTGCACGGGCCGGGGATGGCGACGACCTTGGGTGTCGGGCTGATCCTGATCGCGGCGCTGATCTGGTTTCCGGTCTTCGGCGGACATTGGAGCTGGCACGAACTGCTCATCACCGTCTTCCTGCTCGCGACAGCGCCGATCACCGGCCATTTCATCGCCAAGGCCGACATGCATCTGCGCCAGCGCGGCGCGGGATCCCAAGCCGCCCAAGGGCGAGTGGGCGACCTTTTCGGACCCCTCGGCACCCACCGACAGGCCGGAGTGAGGCGCGGGCCTTGCCGCCCTGCCAAAACCCGAACGACCCAAAGAAAACGCCGCCCCTCGGGGCGGCGTTTTCTTTGCCAGGGCAGGAGAGGGCCGCTTACAGCAGGCCCGCATGCTCCAGCGCCGCATCGATCTTGTCGCGGGTCTGGTCGGTCAGCGCCACCAGCGGCAGGCGCACACGCTCGTTGCACAGGCCCAGACGCGACATCGCGTATTTCGCACCCGCAACCCCCGGTTCGAGGAAGATCGCGATATGGAGCGGCATCAGCTTGTCCTGATACTCCAAGGCTTTGGCGTAATCGCCCGCAAGCGTCGCATTCTGGAATTCCGCGCAAAGACGCGGCGCGACATTGGCCGTGACCGAGATGCAGCCCGTACCGCCATGGGCGTTGAAGCCCAGAGCCGTCGCGTCCTCGCCCGAAAGCTGGACGAAATCCGCACCGCAGGTCATGCGCTGCATCGAGACGCGCTCGAGCTTGCCGGTCGCGTCCTTGACGCCGATGATGCGCGGCAGTTTCGCCAGTTCGCCCATTGTCTCGGGCGACATGTCGACGACCGAGCGGCCGGGGATGTTGTAGATAATGATCGGCAGGTTCGAGGCGTCATGGAGCGCCGCGAAATGGGCGATCATGCCTTCCTGCGTCGGCTTGTTGTAATAGGGCGTCACGATCAGCGCGGCATCCGCGCCCGATTCCTGCGCGTTCTGGATCAGGTTGATCCCTTCGCGGGTCGAGTTGGAACCGGCACCGGCCACGACCGGCACGCGGCCTGCGGCGACGCGGACGACTTCGCGCACGACCAGATTATGCTCGTCATGGCTCAGCGTGGGGCTTTCGCCGGTGGTGCCGACCGGAACCAGCCCGTGGCTGCCCTCCGCGATATGCCACTCGACCAGCTTCTCGAGCGTCGCGAGATCGACCTCGCCGTCATGGGTGAACGGGGTGACAAGCGCTGGCATCGAGCCTTTGAACATGACTGCTTCCTGTAGAAGTGGTTTCTTTGCCCTTACTACCCGAAGCCGCCCTTGCCAAGGATGTGAGTTGCACCGCGCCCCGCAGCCGGTCACAACTATGGCATGTTGTATCCTCTGCGTGACAGAATTCTGGGTCTGGTATTTGCCTGTCTGGCGGCAACGCCGTCTTTGGCCGAAAACCGGACCGATATGGGTGGCGCTTTGGCCGCCGCCGGAAGGCGTGACTGGGTCGCGGCCGAGGCTGCCGCGGCGCGCTCGGGGCCGGTCGCGCAAAGCCTGATCGCCTGGCAAAAGCTGCGGGCGGGGCAGGGGAGCTGGCCCGAATACCGCGATTTCGCCGCCGCCCATCCCGATTTTCCGGGGATGGAGCTGTTCTACACCCGTGGCGATGCGGTGCTGAACCCGACCCTTCCCGCCGCCGAGATCCTGACATGGTTCGCCACGCGCCGCCCCGCGACTTTGGGGCCGAGCGCGCCTATCTCGCGGCACTGGGGACGGATCAGGCGGCGGTTCGCGCCGAAGTCACGCGTTTCTGGACCGAGGTCGTCCTGAGCGATGCCGAAGAGGCGGCTTTCCTCATGGATTACGGCACAGCGGTCGAGGAGGCCGATGACGCGCGGCTGTCGCTGCTGCTTGATCGCGGCGAATGGATGGCGGCCGAACGGATGCTGCCGCGGGCAAGCGCGGATGCGCAGGCCCTCGCGCGGGCGCGGATCGCTATGCAGGCGGGGCGGACGGGCGTCGATACGCTGATCCTCGCGCTGCCTGCCGCACAGCAAGCCGATGCGGGTCTCGCGCTCGACCGCTTCCGCTGGCGCGTGAAGAACAAGATGGGCGATCTGGCGCGCGACTTGATGCTCGAACGCTCGACCAGCGCCGAGGCTTTGCGCGATCCAGCGCTGTGGGCGGGCCTTCGCGCCGACTACTCGCGTGCGGCCATGCGCGCCGGCGATTGGGTGAAGGCCGAGGCCTTCGCCGCCAACCATTTCCTGCCCGAGGATCACAAGGATTACACCGATCTCGAATGGCTTGCGGGCTATGCCGCGCTGAAATCGGGCAAGCCCGAACAGGCGTTGCGCCATTTCCGCCATCTCGAGGGTATCGGCGCGACGCCGATCACGCTGTCGCGCTCGCTGTATTGGCAGGGGCGCGCCCATGAGGCGCTCGGGCGCAAGGCCGAGGCGCAGGCGGCTTACGGCAAAGCGGCGCTGCATCAGACCGCCTATTACGGGCAGCTGGCCTCCGAGAAGGTCGGTGCGGTCATGGCTCCGGCGCTGGCGGTGCAGGGTGCCGCCATCGACAGTCTGCCCGAATGGCGCGGCGCGGCGATCACCGAAAGCCCTTTGTGGCAGGCGGGGTCTGGCTGGTTGCGGCGGGCTATCCCGAGCAGGGCCAACGGTTCTTCCTGCAATTGGCCGAAAGCGCCGAGCCCGACGACATCGCCCGCATGTCGCGGCTGATGCTGGAATTGCGTATGCCCTGGCACGCTTTGCGGCTGGCCAAGGCTGCCGCCGCCAAGGGCGCGATCTACCCCGCCGCCTATTTTCCGCTGACCGGTCTCGAGGAGGGCTATCACGGCCTGCCGCCCGAGCTGGTGCTGGCGATCGCGCGGCGCGAAAGCGAATTCAACCATGCCGCCAATTCCCATGCCGGAGCCAAGGGGCTGATGCAGGTCATGCCGGGCACGGCGCAGGATATGGCGCGGCTTTGGGCGAGCCCTATGACTTCGCCCGCCTGACCACCGATGCCGATTACAATGCACGGCTTGGCGCGGCCTATCTGCGCGGGCTCCAGACCCGTTTCGGTACCTCGATCGCGCTCGTTTCCTCGGGTTATAACGCGGGGCCGGGGCGTCCGGCGCGCTGGCTCGGCGATTTCGGCGACCTGCGCCGCCATGCCGATCCGGTCGATTGGGTCGAGCTGATCCCGCTCGACGAGACGCGCAACTATGTCATGCGCGTGGCCGAATCCCTGCCCGTCTACCGCGCGCGGATCATGGGCAAACCCGCTCCGATCGTGCCGAGCTTCGATCTGACGGGGGCGGTCTCATGCCCGTGCCGCCGCAACCGCCGGTCCGTCTCGCTTTTTCGCCGCGCCCGCCGGTCTCGCAGCGCGCGATCGTGGCGCTGATTGGTGGCGGCGCGAGCGTCCGCGTGCTGACGCAGCCCGCGCTTCCTGCGGCCGCGCCCGACACGGGTACCGATACACCGGCCGTCACCGCCGCCGCCGAGGAAACACCCGCGCCGCAGACGGCCACGCCCTAAGCCCCGCGCCATCCGCCCGAGATTGCATCCGCGCCGCAATCGTCCTTACTGGAGGCCGGAGCATTCGCGGCCCCCAGACCTTGTCTCGAGGCCTGCCCCCAATTGCCGCCCCAAGGAGGAATGCGCATGACCGATCCAAATCCCGCCGCTGCCGGCCGCTTTACCTTCCCCGGTACCGAGATCACCGTGAACCGCATGGGTTTTGGCGCGATGCAGCTTGCCGGTCCCCATGTTTTCGGCGAGCCCGCCGATCCCGCCGAGGCCCGCGCCGTCCTGCGCGAAGCGGTCGCTTTGGGCATCAACCATATCGACACCAGCGACTTCTACGGTCCCTATGTCACCAACCGCCTGATCCGCGAGGCACTTGCGCCCTATCCGGCGGATCTGACGCTGGTCAGCAAGATCGGCGCCTACCGCAACGATCACGGCGAATGGCTGTTGAGCCTCGATACCGATTTCCTGCGCCGCTCGGTGATGGAAAACCTCGAGCGGCTGGGCCTCGAGCAGGTGCCGATCATCAACCTGCGCATCGGCGGGCCGGGGATGATGTCGTGGCCCCGATGCGCGCGATGCGGGCTTTTCAGGACGAAGGGCTGATCGGCCATATCGGCATCAGCACGGTGACGCCCGACCAGTTGGCGCGGGCGCGCGATGTGGCACCGGTGGTATGCGTGCAGAACATGTACAACATTGTCCAGCGCGGCGACGACGCGATGATCGACGCTCTGGCCGAAGACGGGATCGCCTATGTACCCTATTTCCCGCTCGGCGGTTTCAGCCCGCTGCAGTCGGAGGGGCTGAACGGGGTCGCGACTCGGCTCGGGACCAGCGCGCAACAGGTGGCTTTGGCCTGGCTCTTGCAGCGCAGCCCCAACATCCTGCCGATCCCCGGCACTTCGCGCCGCAGCCATTTGCGCCAGAATATCGCGGCGGCAAGCCTGGTGCTTCCGACCGAAGAGCTGCGTTTGCTGAACGGTCTGGCCGGCGCGCGCTAGCTCTGGTGGTTGTTGCGTCAGGCGGTCGTCTCAGCCCGCCTGACGCGCCTTTTGCAGGGTGCGCCACCAGGTAAAGAGGCCCGCGGCCACCACGATCGCCCCGCCAAGCGCCACATTCGGCGCGAGCCTTTCGTCAAAGAACAAGACCCCGATGATCGAGACCCAGACCAGCTGCGTATAGGCGAAGGGCTGGAGGCTGGAGGCCTCGGCCATCTCGTAGGCGCGGATCAGCAGGAAATGCGAGATCGCGGCACCGGCGCAAAGAATGAGCAGCAAGGGCACATCCGGCAGATCGACCGGCTGCAGCCAGAAGATCCCAAGCACGGTCGCGGTGATCGCGCCGACGATGCTGGTCCAGAAAAAGCTGACGGTTGCGGAATCGTCGCGACCGACCATGCGCGTGAGCAGCCCGTAGATCGCGAACATCACCGCGCCCAGGAAGGGCAGGGCCGAATCCCACGACAAAACCCCGCCCGAAGGGTTGAGCACGATCAGGATCCCCATAAATCCACGCCGACCGCGACCCAGCGCCGCCAGCCGATCTTTTCGCCAAGGATCGGCCCCGACAAAGCCACCACCAAAAGCGGCGTACAGGCGAAAATCGCATGGGTGTCGATCAGGCCGAGGCGGACGAAAGCCTCGATCGTGACAAGGATCTCGAGCACCAGAAGAACGCCGCGAATCACCTGTAGAACCGGCCGTTTGGAATGCACCGCCGCACGGATCCCGCCCGGCGCGCGCATGGCCAGCACGACAACGAAAACCGCCATGAACCAGAAGCGCAGCATGATGATGAACATCGGCGAGTATTTCCCGCCGAGATAACGCGAGAACCCGTCCTGCATCCCGAAGGTGAAACACACGAGGCACATCAACAAGATCGCCTTGCCCTGACGGCTGCGGGCGATCTCCGCCGCGGATTTCTCGGCCGGCGTTTGCGCCACCGGAGGTTCGGCCGGCGCCGCATTGGCCGAAGAGGCGAGGGGCTCGGCGGAAAGGGCTGTCGCAACCGGTGTGGCGACAGGGCCGGATTTCGGCGCTTGGTGATCCATGATGGCACTCGCGGCTGATAGCATCAGACCTGCGCCGCCAAAACCGTAAGGTCAAGTCGCAATAAGGGTTTAGGCGATGCAAATGAAAGGGCCGCGCAAACGGCGCGGCCCTCGAAGCTGTGTGGAGAGGGTGCGGGCGGGCGCTCAGGGGCGCTCGCGCACGATCCCCGAGAAGGTGTCGAACAGCGGCGCGTTGCAGGCGACGATATTGCCCGAATAGATCGGGCTCTGGTCGGCGCGGATCGATTCGACGAAACCGCCGGCCTCTTTGACCAGCAAGATCCCCGCTGCGACATCCCAGGAATTGATGCCGCGCTCCCAATAGCCCTCGTAGCGGCCGGCCGCGACATAAGCGAGATCGAGCGCCGCGGCCCCCAGCGGCGCACGCCCGCCGTGACCGGCATCAGACGCGCGAGATCGGCCAGAGTGGCCGGAAGCGTGCCGCGTCCGCCGAAGGGGACGCCCGTGGCAAAGATCGACTCGATCATCTGCTTGCGGCCCGAAACGCGGATGCGCTGGTTGTTCATGAAAGCGCCATCGCCTTTTTCGGCGGTGAACATCTCGTCCTTGGCGGCGTCATAGACCACGGCGGCGACGATCTCGCCCTTGTGCTCCAGCGCGATCGAGATCGCCCAATGCGGCAGGCCGTGCAGGAAGTTGGTGGTGCCGTCCAGCGGGTCGACGATCCAGCGGCGGGTCGGATCCTCGCCTGCTTCCTCGCCGGTTTCCTCGCCGATCCAGCCGTAGTTCGGGCGGGCGCCGCGCAACTCTTCCTTGATGATGCGCTCGGCCTCTTTATCGGCGCGGCTGACGAAGTCGCCCGCACCTTTCACCGAGACCTGCAGGTTCTCGACTTCGCGGAAATCCTTGACCAAGGAACGGGCGGCCTTGCGCGCGGCCTTGATCATGACGTTGAGGTTGGCGCTGGCCATTTGAGATGTCCTTATCGGGGTCAGGCACGCGTCATAATGCCATGAACGCGCAAAGTGAAGGCTTGCGTCGCTTTTCCACCGTTCCGTCACGCGATTCGATGCGTTTTAGCGCAGGAACCGCAGCGGCTCGGTCCGCGCGAGGCGCAAGACATAGGCCATATAGGGCTGGGCGAGGTCCTCTTGGCGCATCGCGGCGTAGAGGCGGCGCAGCGTGCCGCCCTTGCCCAGAGGCAGGGTGGCAAGCTCCGGATTGCCGGCATGTTCGCGCAAAACCCAGTCGGGCATGACCGAAACCCCGCGCCCCGAAGCGACGAGCATCAAGGCGACGCTGGTCTGTTCGACCTGCCGGACATGCGCGGGCTCGACGCCCGCCGGATCGAGGAATTGCGAAAAGACGTCGAGCCGCGCGCGCTCCATCGGATAGGTGATCAAAGTCTCGGCACGCAGATCCTCGGGCTCGGCATAGCCTTTGGCGACCAGCGGATGATCTGCGGGAACGACCATGGTCGGCGCATAGTCGAAGAGCGGCTGGAAGGTAATGCCCGCCAGCTCTTCGGGATCCGAGGAAATCACCAGATCGACCTGCCCCTTTTGCAGCGCGGGCAGGGCCTTGAGCGACAGGCTCGAGCGGATGTCGAGATCGACCTCGGGCCAGACGCGGCGGAACCGGTCGAGCACCGGCAAAAGCCACGCATAGCAATGGTGGCACTCCATCGCGACATGAAGCCTGCCTGCGCGGCCTTGTTCGACGGC
Source organism: Paracoccus cavernae (assembly GCA_030410095.1). Classification (GTDB taxonomy): domain Bacteria; phylum Pseudomonadota; class Alphaproteobacteria; order Rhodobacterales; family Rhodobacteraceae; genus Paracoccus; species Paracoccus cavernae. Next base: position 2,118,248 of record JAUFRC010000001.1, on the reverse strand, counting down.
GCGGAAATCGGCCTCGGCGGCCTCGATCAGGGGCAGGACCTGTTCGGCCGTGCGCAAAAGCCGCATCCCCGCCGCCGAGAGCCGCAAGGGTTTGGTGCGGCGCAGGAAAAGCTCGATCCCTGTCTGCTCCTCCAGGGCTTTGATCTGATGCGACAAAGCCGATTGCGTCAGGTTCAGGATATCGGCAGCCCGCGCCAGCCCGCCCTGTTCATGGATGGCGCGCAGCAGGCGGAGGTGGCGGAGTTCGAGATACATCTTGAGCGGGGTTCATAACAATGTTGCGGATTATGAATTTGTCTCACGACGCGGCCCATGCGACAAGCCCCTACGAAAAAGGAATGAGACCATGTCCCAGACGCCCGCAAAAACGCCTGCTGTCAGCTTTGAATTCTTCCCGCCGCGGAACCTCGACCAGTCGTTCCGGCTGTGGGAGACGGCGCGTGCGCTGGCACCGCTCGGGCCGGATTTCGTCTCGGTGACCTATGGCGCGGGCGGGACGACCCGCCAGCTGACCCACGAGGCGGTGACCGCGCTTTCCAGCCACTACGGCCTCAATGTCGCGGCGCATCTGACCTGTGTGGACGCGACGCGTGAAGAAACGATGAAGATCGTCGCGGATTATGCGGCCGCAGGTGTTCGCGAGATAGTGGCTCTGCGCGGTGATGCGCCGCAGGGGCAGGACACATTCACCCCCATCCCGATGGTTTCGCAAGCTCGGTCGAGCTGATCGAGGCGATTGCGGAACGCGGTGATTTCACCATCCGCGTCGGCGCCTACCCCGAGCCCCATCCCGAAAGCCCCGACACTGCCGCCGATGTCGCCTGGCTCAAGCGCAAGATCGACGCGGGCGCGACCTCGTCGATGACGCAGTTCTTCTTTTCGCCCGACACCTATTTCCGCTTCCGCGACCAATGCGTTGCAGCGGGGATTGCCGCGCCGATCATTCCGGGCATCCTGCCGATTCAGGGCTGGGCGGGCACCAAGCGCTTCGCCGCGCGCTGCGGCACCACCGTTCCGCAATGGGCCGACGAGGCTTTCGCCCGCGCCGGTAAAGAAGGCGAGGCGTCGCTGGCCTTGGATCTCTGCATCGATCTGAGCGAAAAGCTGATCGCGGGCGGCGTTGACCGGCTGCATTTCTACACGCTCAACAAGCCCGATCTGACCACGAAAGTCTGCGCTGCTTTGGGGATCGTGCCGAACCCGGGCCTCAACAAAGTCGCCTGATCGCGGTTCTTTCGCCGCCTTCCGCCTTCCGCGGACCAAGGCATGTCATCCGTCCCTGACATCCACCGTCGGGGACGGATTTTTCTTTGCGGGGGCGGCTTTCTTTCGTCCTGGTTTCTTCCCCCTGCGACGGGAGGTTCCGCCGTGCCGCCCGCCTGTTTCATGGCGGAATTGGCGGCGGCATCTTTGTCGGCTCCCATCCCGGGGCTCTTGGCGAGCGGGCGCCGCAAACGCAGGCGGTCGCGGGCGAAATCGCCAAGGCGGCCGACCAAAAGCGCAGGTCCTGGGTAGGGGCGGGGCACGGTCTCGTGCAGGCTTTCGCTGGGGTCATGACCGGCCACGCGCGGCGCGCGGGCCAGAAAAGCCTTGCCCCAATGCCGCCACGAGCCGACCGAGGGCGCGGTTGCATCGCGGGGCAGCCGCTCGCGCCAGCCCTCGGGCAATGGAAGCCCTGCCTCTTCGGCCTGCTCCATCATCCAGACCAGCGGAATATTGGCGAGCGGGCGGGCATATTCGGCCCCGCTCAGCTGCCCGCCGATATCGGGATGGACGCCGCGAAACCACATCTGCCGGATTCTCGGATCGCCCTGTGATGCCGCCATGTCGTCCTGCCCGCCGCTGCTCCAGAGCAGGGGGCGAAGGCCGCGCGGGTTTCGTCCAGTGCGAGTGCCTGAGCGGCATGTTCGACATGGGGGCCGAGCTCGTGGTCGTGAAAGCGGAAGCGCGGCTCTGCCAACATCCACAAAAGGGGCAGACGGATCCCCAAAGCGACGACCGTATCGAAAGCGCCGATCATCCGGATCGGGACGTGATCATGACAATGGGCGCGGCGAAAACCCGCAAGATCGTCTTCCCTGCAGCCCTGACTATAGAGCTGCCAGACGCGGGCGAGCGTATGGTCCGAAACCGCGTTTGGGTGCAGCAACCCGATCCGTCCGATCATTCCGGCTAGCGAGCGGATGGCAAAAGCGCCGCGCGAATAGCCGAAGAGAAACAGCGGATCGCCGGGCCGCCAGTGCTGCGCGATCCAGGCATAGGCCCCCAGAATTCGGCTTTCGAGCTCCGATCCCGCCGCGAGGCGCGAGATCGTGCGCCATGTCTCCCATTGCTGGCCCGGCTCGTAACGCACCTTCATCGGTGCGTCGACCGGCCCCACCAACCCGAAAGCGCGGCATAAAGCCTGCCGATCGAACTGCGGTGATCGGGGTCGAGCGAAGCGAAGGTACCGTCAATCAGAACGACCAGATGCTGGGGCGGGCGAGTTGATTCCATGCCGCGAGGCTAACATGAACCGCGCCGCCTTCCGCGCGCTTTCCACAAACGCGGTTATCACGAGGTTAAGAGCAGCGGTTTGGGCCGGCGGGCACGGCCTTTATCGAAAAGGGTGGAAATTGGCATCAATTTGGTTATTTTGATCGTTTAACGGACGAAATGACGGAGGCCGCTTTGGACGATCTGGATCGCGGAATACTCGCGCAGCTGGCGCAGGATGCGCGGATGTCGGTGGCTGTGCTGGCGCGCAGGCTGAAAGTTGCGCGCTCGACGGTTCAGGCGCGGCTGGAGCGGTTGGAAAGCACGGGTGCGATTGCGGGCTATACTCTGCGACTTGGCGAGGCCGCCAAGGAGGGACGCATCCGCGCGACCTGTCTTTTGACGATCGAGCCGCGCTCGCAGGCCGCGATCGTGTCCCGTCTGCGGACCCTCTCGGAAGTCGAGCGGATCCACACGACCAGCGGCCGCGTCGATCTTTTGCTTCAGGTTTCCGCCGATCGACGAGCAGATTGGATGATGCTCTGGATCAGATCGGCAGTTTGACCGGCGTTAAATCCAGCGAAAGTCTGATCCACCTGTCGACAAAGCTTGACCGCGCAATTTAATCGCGTTCTTTCAATCGATTGACGCTATTCCGGCTGGCGCAGCAAAGTGACGAATGTATCGCCATAACGGCGACGGTCAATCTGCGTCAGACCGGCCGGAAGCGCGGGCGGGCGGCCTTCCTCCCAGATGATCATGGCCTTGGGGGCCAGCCAATTGCCCTTGAGAAGGGCCGCTATGGCCTTTTCTCCCAGCGCCTTGCCATAGGGCGGGTCGAGGAAAACAACGTTGAACGGGGCCGCGGTATTCGGCCCGAGCGCGGTGGCATCGCTGCGCAGATGCTCGGTCAGTTCGGCTGCACGCGCCTTGTCGATATTGGCGCGCAATAGCTTTTGCGCCGCCTTGCCGTCGTCGACGAAAGTGGCATGGGCCGCGCCGCGCGAAAGCGCCTCGAGACCGAGCGCGCCGGTGCCGGCAAAAGGTCGAGGACGCGGGCATCGGGCAGGGGATTGCCGTGGGTGCCGTTGATCAGCAGGTTGAAGATCGACTCGCGCACCCGATCCGAGGTCGGGCGGAGATGGGCGGCTGCGTCGCCCTCGCCGACGTCGGCCAGTTTGAGGCCGCGCAGCCTGCCGCCGACGATCCTCATGCGCGCGGGGGCTGTCCGCCCCCATCCTCTGCGAGGATTCCCCCGAAGGTATTTCGGTCAGTGCGTGGCTCATTTCAGAAGCGCCTTGAGATCGGTGGCGCTGGCAACGGCCTCGGGCGCGGGCGAGCGGCCGGCGTCGACAAGACGTTTGCCGACCATATAGGCACGGGCGTCGTTGAGCGCGTCGACGGCCAGAAGCTGCGCGCCGCGGTAGTACCAGACGCTGCCGGAATGGGCGGTCTCGCCCTGCCGCAGGATGGTGCGGTCGTAGCCGGAATTGAGGCCCGCGATTTGCAGTTTCGCCTCGAACTGGTCCGACCAGAACCAGGGTTTCGGTTGGTAGGCTTGGGTCGCGCCGAGCATGTTGACTGCGACGTTTTCGGCCATGTCGATGGCATTTCCGACGCTTTCGAGACGCAGCCGGTCGCCCTCGAGCGGGAAGCTCGCGCAATCGCCCGCGGCCCAGATCGCGGGGTCCGAGGTCTGGCCGAAGGCATTGGTCGCGATGCCGTTGTCGATGCTCAGGCCGGCGTCAGCCGCAAGCTGGCTGTCGGGCGTGACGCCGATGCCGCAGATCACCAGATCGGCCGGGATCACGCGTCCGTCCACCAGCTCGACGCCGGTGGCGCGGCCGGTTCCGGTGATGCGGGCAAGGCCCGTGCCTTCGATGACGGTCACGCCATGGGCATGGTGGAGATCGCGGATCATCGACGCGGTTTCCTCGGCGGCGACGCGGCCGAGAATGCGGGGCGCGGCTTCGACCAAGGTCACCTCGAGCCCGATTTTGCGCGCGACGGCTGCGGCCTCGAGGCCGATATAGCCGCCGCCGATGACCACGAGTTTGCGGCCCGGGGTCAGCTCGTCCACGAGGTGGTCGACATCGGCGAGATTGCGGATGGTGAAGGTGCCTTGCAGCTCGCCGCCGATATCGGCAGGCAGACGGCGGGGCGTCGCACCGAGCGTCAGGGCAAGCATGTCATAGGCGATTTCGCCCTTCGACGTCGTGACGATTTTGCGGGCCGGATCGATCGCCCGCGCTTTCTCGCCCAAACGGAGCGTGATCCTTTGTTCGTCCCACCAGTCGGAGCCGCGAAGCGTCAGGCGGTCGAGCGCCATATCGCCCAGGAGATAGGCTTTGCTCAGCGGCGGACGCTGATAGGGCGGCGCGGTTTCCTCGCCCACGATCGTGATCGGGCCGTCATGACCCGATGCCCGCAGTTTCGCCGCCATCGAGGCAGCTGCCTGCCCCGCTCCCAGGATTACGATTTCCATTTTGCCTCGCTGGCCCATATGCGCGGCAGACCCTATAGTCGCGGCGCAGGCGATGCAATTCACGGAGAAACAGCATGGCAATCACTACCGGAGACAAGCTTCCCGCGGGCGAGCTGATCAAATTGGGCGGAAACGGCCCCGAAAAGATCGCCGTCAGCGCAATCGGCGCGGGTCATGTCGCGATTTTCGCGGTGCCGGGCGCTTTCACCCCGACCTGCTCGCAAGCCCATATGCCGAGCTTCGTGCGCACGGCGGATGCCTTCCGCGCCAAGGGCGTGAGCCGGATTTACTGCATCACCGTCAATGACCCCTTTGTTGCCGATGCCTGGGCCAAAGCGACCGGCGCCGACAAAGCGGGGATCGAGGTTCTTGCCGATGCCGACGGTTCCTTCACCAAGGCGATCGGCATGGATTTCGATGCGGCTGCCGCGGGTCTTTTGGGCCGTTCCAAGCGCTATGCCATGCTGGTCAAAGACGGCGTGGTCGAGGTTCTCCATCTCGAGGAAAGCCCCGGCGCCTGCGAGATCTCTGGTGGCGAATCGCTGCTGGAAGCGGTCTGAGCTCCGGCCGGACAGGTCGAATAACCACCAACCGGCTGCGCGGCACGAGGACGCCGCGCAGCTTTACTCCGCCGAGACCAGCGAGCCCGGGTCGTTTTGCGGCAGCTTCGGATCATCGCCGAAATTGTTGATGCCGGCCGTACCTCTGGTGAGGGACCAGACCAGCAAGACGATCGGGCCGATCAGCGGCAAAATCACCAGCAAAAGCCACCATCCGCTGCGGTCGATGTCATGGAGCCGGCGCACCGAGACCGCGAGTGTCGGAAGCAGAGTAACGAGGCTGAAGACGCCAGAAAGCGTTTCGCTCACGGCTGCGAGAATTGAGGCGGCGAGCACGTTGAACAGGAAGAACCACCAGTATTCCGCCCGCCGTGCCCGGCCCGAAAAGGTCGCAAATTGTGAAAAGCACGCGCTGACAGCCTGAAACATATTCATCGGATGATCCCCGTTGGAAGCACCCCTGTGATAGTCGCGCGGAGTTAAGGAAGGGTTAACCCGCGCCGCCTTTTCATCATGCGGGCTTGGCCTTTGCGGTGGTTTTCGCTATTTCATCCGCAAGTTTTACGGGTGATTGACCGATGAGCATGGACAAAAGTTTCGACGCCACGACCGCCGAGGCGCGGATCGCGACAGAGTGGGAAGAGCGCAAGGCCTTTGCGGCCGGCGCCAATGCCAAGCCGGGGGCCGAGACGTTTTCGGTCGTCATCCCGCCGCCAAACGTGACCGGTAGCCTCCATATCGGCCACGCCTTGAACAATACGCTGCAGGATATTCTGGTGCGCTGGCACCGGATGCGCGGCTTCGACACGCTTTGGCAGCCGGGGCAGGATCATGCCGGCATCGCGACCCAGATGGTGGTCGAGCGCCAGATGGCCGAGCGTCAGGAACCGAACCGCCGCGAGATCGGGCGCGAGGCCTTTGTCGAGAAGATCTGGGCCTGGAAGCAGGAATCCGGCGGCACGATCATCAATCAGCTCAAACGCCTTGGCGCGTCCTGCGACTGGTCGCGCAATGCTTTCACCATGTCCGGCGCGCCGGGTGCGCCTGCGGGCGAAGAGGGCAATTTCCATGACGCCGTGATCAAGGTCTTCGTCGACATGTACGACAAGGGCCTGATCTATCGCGGCAAGCGTCTGGTCAACTGGGACCCCCATTTCGAAACCGCGATTTCGGATCTCGAGGTCGAGAACCGCGAAGTGCCCGGCCATATGTGGCACTTCAAATACCCGCTCGCGGGCGGTGCGACCTATGAATATATCGAGCGCGACGAGGACGGAAACGTCACCCTGCGCGAGACGCGCGACTACATCTCGATCGCAACGACCCGTCCTGAAACCATGCTGGGCGACGGCGCGGTTGCGGTGCATCCGGGTGATGCGCGTTATGCGCCGATCGTCGGCAAACTGGTCGAAATTCCGGTCGGGCCCAAGGAAATGCGCCGCCTGATCCCGATCATCACCGACGAATATCCCGATCCCGATTTCGGCTCGGGCGCGGTGAAGATCACCGGCGCGCATGACTTCAACGACTATGGCGTTGCGCAGCGCAACAATATCCCGCTTTACGCGCTGCTCGACACCAAAGGCGCGATGCGCACGGATGGTCTGAGCTATGCCGAAAGCGCAGAAGTGGCGAGCCGCGCGGCGCGTGGCGAGGATGTGGGTGACGTCTCCAGCGTGAACCTCGTTCCCGAAGAGCTGCGCGGCCTTGACCGTTACGAGGCCCGCGAACGGGTGATCGAGGCAATCACCGCCGAGGGTCTCGCGGTCACCTATCTGCACAAGGAGATCGAAAAGGAGACGGGCGCCGAGCATCTCGAGCGTCGTCCTCTGGTCGAAGCCAAGCCGATCATGCAGCCCTTCGGTGATCGTTCGGGCGTGGTGATCGAGCCGATGCTGACCGACCAGTGGTTCGTCGATACCGCGAAAATCGTGGGTCCGGCACTGGATGCCGTGCGCTCGGGCGAGACGAAAATCCTGCCCGAACAGCACGAAAAGGTCTATTTCCACTGGCTCGAGAACATCGAGCCCTGGACGATCTCGCGCCAGCTGTGGTGGGGCCACCAGATTCCGGTCTGGTACGGTTTCGACATGAGCGCCGCCGGCTTCAAGGATGACGAAGGCGATGATGCGCTGGACGAAGTCGAGATCTTCGAGCTTCTGGCCGACGGTCTGGTTCAGGGCGGAGAGCGGCACCACGCGGCGGCCGGTTTCGCCGATGTGGTCGCGAAATTCCGCGACGATATTGCGGGTCTTCCCCATCCGCTGCAAATCGCCCGCGTGATCGAGGTGGCCGACCGCGAAGCGGCCGAGGATGCTTTCTCGGCAGGTCTCGCCCAGTACAATCTGACGCAGGACCCGACCCAGCTGGTCTATCCGGTCTGGCGCGATCCCGACGTTCTCGACACCTGGTTCAGCTCGGGTCTCTGGCCGATCGGCACGCTTGGCTGGCCCGAGGATACCGAAGAGCTGCGCAAATATTTCCCGACCGACGTGCTGGTCACAGGTTTCGACATCATCTTCTTCTGGGTCGCCCGCATGATGATGATGCAGCTGGCGGTCGTGGGCGAAGTGCCCTTCCATACCGTCTATGTCCACGGTCTGGTGCGCGATGAAAAAGGCGCGAAAATGTCGAAGTCGAAAGGCAACGTCATCGACCCGCTGACCCTGATCGACGATTTCGGCGCGGATGCTTTGCGCTTCACGCTGACCTCGATGGCGGCGATGGGGCGCGATCCCAAGCTCGGCCCGAAACATGTCGAGGCCAACCGCAACTTCGTGACCAAGATCTGGAACGCGACCCGTTTTGCCGAGATGAACGGCGTGCGTGGCGGTGGTGCCAAGCCCGATCCCGCGCATACGGTCAACCGCTGGATCGTGGGCGAGGTCGCCCGCACCCGTCTGGCCTTTGACGAGGCTTTGTCGAGCTACCGTTTCAACGATACCGCCCAGATCCTTTACGCTTTCGTCTGGGGCAAGGTCTGCGACTGGTATGTCGAATTCGCCAAGCCGCTGTTCGACGGTGAGCATGCCGAGGAAACCCGCGCCACGATGGGCTGGGTTCTGGATCAATGCTTCACCATGCTGCATCCGATCATGCCCTTCGTCACCGAAGAGCTTTGGTCGCTGACCGGCGAGCGTTCGGGCATGCTGGTTCATGGCGCTTGGCCCGAAATCGGTGCCGAAGCGATCGATGCCGAGGCTGATCGCCAGATGAACTGGGTGATTTCGCTGATCGAAGCGATCCGCTCGGTCCGTGCCCAGATCGGCGTTCCGGCCGGTGCGAAACTGGCTCTGGTCGTGACCGAGGCCGACGAGGCCGCGCGTCAGGCTCTGGCGGCCAACGGCCCGTTGATCGAACGCATGGCGCGGATCGAGACGATTGCCGATGGCGCGATGGCGCAGGGCATGATTTCGGTCGGCGTGCAGGGCGCAAGCTTCGCGCTGCCGGTTGGCGATGTGATTGATGTGAAAGCGGAAATCGCGCGTCTCGAAAAGGCTGTCGGCAAAGTCGAGAAGGATGCCAATGGTCTGCGCAACCGTCTCGGCAACCCCAAATTTGTCGAGAATGCCGAAGCCGAAGTGATCGAGGAAACCCGCGAGAAGCTCGCGGCGCTTGATGACGACATTAACCGCACCCGCGCGGCTTTGGCGCAGCTTGCAGCGATGTAAGCCGCGACGGTTTTGACGAAAAGAAAGGCCCGCAGCGACAATGCTGCGGGCCTTTCTTTTGTTGTCGCTTGCCGCGGCCGCATCCGTGAACGCGCACCGCGGTGGCGAGCGGTTACCCCTCGCGGAAGGCGCGGGTGAAGTAGTCGCTCAGCGGTTTGAGCAGATAGGCCAGCGGACTGCGCTCTCCGGTCTGGATATAGACCTCGACCGGCATGCCGGGCACGAGGCTCTGCTCGCCGAGCTTCTTGATCTGCTCCGGCGGGATCGTGACTTCGGCGTGGTAATAGGGCGCACGGGTGGCTTCGTCGATCAGGATATCGGGCGAAATGCGGCTCAGGATCCCGTCGATTTCCGGCGTGGTACGCGACGAGAAGGCCGAGAAGCGCAGAACGACTTCCTGACCCGGCACGATTTCGTCGATGTTGATCGTGGCGACTTTGGCGCTGATCACCAACGGGCGATCCTGCGGGATGATATAAAGGATCGGCTCGGCAGGGCGGATCACCGAGCGTGGCGTGGTTACAACCAGTTCCTGAATGATGCCGGAAACCGGTGCACGGATATCGAGACGCGAGATCTGCTCCTGCAAGCCGCGGCGGCGTTCGACCAGCTCCAGTTCGCGGTAGCCGATGTCGCGAAGTTCGGTTTCGGCGGTCTGGCGACGCTCGGCAGTACGTTCAAGGGCAAGCAGGTCGATTTCGGTCAGCTTGGTGACCGATTGCGCGCGCGAGGCGGTGATCTCGCCCATCTGGCCGTTCAGTCTTGCGGTTTCACGTTCGAGCGCAAGGACCCGCGAGGCCTGCGCCAGCCCCTTGTCCAGGAGCGAGCGCTGGTTGCCCAGCTCTTCCTGAATGAAGCCCGCCTGTGTTTTCAGCGCCTCCATCTGGGCGTCAATGCCGGAGATTTGCGAGGTGACCTGCTCGGATTGCTTGGTGAGCTGGCCTAAGGTCTGGGTCAGCGTATCTTTGCGGGCGCGGAACAGGTTTTCCTGTCCGGCCATCAGCGTAGCCAGAACAGCGTTGGTTTTGGCACTTTCGACCAGTTCGGGGGAAGGTAATCACGTCGAGATCGGCGCGCTCCGCCTCGAGCCTGCCGCGACGGGCGAGCATTTCGAAATACTGCCCCTCGACGATGGCCAGTTCGGTTTCGGCCATGGTGCCGTCGAGCAGGATCAACGGTTGTCCCGCGGTGACGGTCTCTCCTCGCTCACGAGGATTTCGGCCACGACGCCGCCATCGGGATGCTGGACGACCTGACGGCGCTGCTCGACCTCGACCTGACCCGAGGCCACGACGGCGCCCGCGATGCGTGCGCTCCAGGCCCAGACGCCGAAGCCGCCGAACAAGAGCGCCAGACAGACGAAGCCGGTGATGATCGCGCCACGCGCCGACCAGCGATCCTCGGGGGCGCGGCGGGGCGGCAGGGACGGGGCGCATCATCCGCGACGCGCTGTGCGCGCAGTCCCTTTCGGCCAGCGCGCGGTTGCCGGTCAGCGTCGGCAGCTTTTCGACCGGCGCAATGCCGGTTTGGTTGGGGTCGTTGCTCATGCCACGCCTCCGCCTTTTCCTTGGGCCTGGCTGATTTGCTCGGCATTTTTGACCATGGAGCGCAGGACCTCGTCACGCGGGCCGAACGCGCGGCGCATGCCCTGCTCGACGACCAGCAAAAGTTCGCATTCGGCGATGGCGGCGGGGCGGTGGGCCATGATGATGACGGCACCACCACGGGCCTTGATGGTGCGGATGGCGATGTTGAGCGCCTCGGAGCCCTCGTTGTCGAGGTTCGAGTTCGGCTCGTCGAGAACGAAGAGCACCGGATCGTCGTAAAGCGCGCGGGCGAGGCCGATGCGCTGGATCTGGCCGCCGGAAAGGCGGCCTCCGGCTTGGGCGACCGGCGTGTCGTAGCCCTGCGGCAGATCGAGGATCATCTGGTGCGCCGCCGCCGCCTGCGCCGCCGCAACCACACGTTTGGGATCGGGCGTCGGCGAAAGGCGCGCGATGTTCTCGGCGATCGTGCCGTCGAACAGGGTGACCTGCTGCGGCAGATAGCCGATGAGCTTGCCCAGCACATCCGGCTCGTATTGATCGAGCGTCGCGCCGCCGAGCCGGATCGAGCCGCTGGCCGCCTGCCAAGCCCCGATTACGGCGCGGGCGAGCGTCGACTTGCCCGAGCCGGAGGGGCCGATTACGCCAAGCGCCTGACCGGGGTTCATCGCAAAGCTGACGCCGCGCAGGGTCGGAACGTTCTGGCCCGGCGGGACGACGGAGAGCTGGTTTACCTCGAGCCGCGCCTCGGGGCGGGGCAGGGCGTGCGCGGCAGGGTCGGCGGCCGGCGCGTCAACAGGCCGGTCAGCCGCTTCCAGCCGTCCTGTGCGCGCTGGACCATCGGCCATCCGCCGACGACCTGTTCGATCGGGGAAAGGGCGCGGCCCATCAGGATCGACGAGGCGATCATGGCCCCCGGCGTCACCTCCTGGCGCAGGACCAGCCATGCGCCGGCGGCAAGCAGCGCGCTTTGCAAAAACAGCCGGAAGGTGCGCGAGAAGACCGAGAAGGTCGAGGCGCGGTCGTTGCCGATCATCGTGGCTTCGGTGGCGACATCGCGCGCCTCCTGCCAGCGGTAGAAGGCCGCGCCGCGCATGCCGAGAGCGCCGATGATCTCGCCCTCCTGGCGGAACATGTCCGACATCCGCTCGGAGACCTGCGAGGCCACGTTGGAGTTCTGGAGCGGGGCTTTGCTCATCACCTGGTTAAGGAGCGTCGCGACGATCAGCACGAAAAGCCCGAAAGAGGCGACCGCGCCGAGCAGCGGGTGAAACAGGAAAACCGCCGCGAGAAAGAAGGGAGCCCAAGGAAGATCGAAGAGCGCCATCAGGACCGGCGAGCTGATCAGGCGCTGCACCGATCGAGGTCGCGCATGCCGCCGCGCGTCGCCGCGTCATTGCCGATTACCGCGCCGTCCTGCAGGGCGGCTGCGAAAACCCGTCCCTCCATCCGCTCCTGAAAGCGGGCGGCGACGCGCGACATGATGCGGCTGCGCACCAGATCAAGGACGCCCATCAGCACGAAAAGGAAGATGACCAGAATGAACAGTGCCGTCAGCGTCTCGACCGAGCGGCTGGCGAGGACGCGGTCATAGACCTGCAGCATGAACAGCGGACCCGTCAGCATCAGCAGATTGACCGCTGCCGAGAAAAGCCCGACGAAAAGAAAAAGGTGCCAGGTCAAGCCGCGCGCGTCGCGCAGTTCCTGATTACCGTCGAAACGCATAGGCGGCGTAGCCATGCCGATCTGCCCCTTACCCACCATGGGCAGCCTTGCCCAGAATTGCCCATAGCTCTATCCCATAGCCGAATTGGGCAACAGCCTGTTTTATGTGTGATTCGCACGCGACTTCCTTCATTCTAGCAACCGGAGGTTAGCAAATCCTTGCGCCACACCATTTTTGCGGTTCTCGCCCTTTCTGCCTGCTCCGGCGCCCCGGGGCCCGACGCGATCAACGACCCCTATGAGGGGATGAACCGGCGTTTCCATGCGTTCAACGCGGGTCTCGATTCCAATGTCGTCAAGCCGGTGACCTCGGGTTTCGGCAGCGAAAAGCCAGCGAAATCCCCAGATGACAAGCCAGGGATTGGAAGCCTCGCCTTGCAGGGCGTCGGCAATTTCGGCTCGAACCTGTCGCTGCCGGGCAAGGTCGTGAACCATCTTTTGCAGGGAAAGCCCGAGCCCGCGATCAAGAATACCTTCCGTTTCTTCGTGAATACGACCCTTGGTCTGGGCGGTTTCCTTGATCCGGCGACCGCGGATTTCGCCTTGCCCGAAAACGACACCGACTTCGGCGAGACGCTCGCGGTCTGGGGCGTCCCCGAAGGCGCCTATCTGGAGCTGCCGCTGATCGGTCCTTCGACCGAGCGCGACGCTTTCGGCAAGATGGTCGATCTCGGGATCGATCCGATGCGGCAGTGGCTCAACCGCGACGAATATCTGATCGATCTTGGTGCCCGCGCCGCATCAAAAGTCGGTCAACGGGCGCGTTTCGGCGATACTGTCGATTCCGTTCTTTACGGAAGTGCTGATAGTTATGCGCAGACCCGGCTGATCTATTTGCAGCACCGCCGGCACGAACTTGGAGAAGAGGAGAGGCAATTGACCCTTATGCCGAATGAGACCCGTCGCGGTTTCTCGGGCTGGTTGGCGCGGCCACGCTGGTCGCACTCAGCCCGCTCGCGGCGCGACCCGCCCTTGCGCTGAGTGCCGATCAGGCGCAGGCGATGATCCAGACCTCGGTCGACGAGGTCTATACCGTGATCAATTCGGGCAAGCCGTTGCCTCAGATGCTCGCCGAATTCGAGGTGATTTTCGCGCGCTACGCCGATGTCGACGTGATCGCGCGCTCGGCGCTCGGTCCGGCGGCACGTCAGGTCGGGGCGCAGGAATTCGCCGCCTACAAGACCGCGTTCCAAGGCTATATCGGCCGCAAATACGGCAAGCGCTTCCGCGAATTCATCGGCTCGAAAATCGAGGTGCAGGGCGCGAAAGCGGTCAAAAGCTTCTATGCGGTCAATTCGGTCGCCTATCTCAACGGCCGCGCGCCGATGCAGGTCGAATGGCATGTCTCGGACAAGTCCGGCTCGGTGCGCTATTTCAACATCATCATCGAGGGCATCAATATGCTCGCGACCGAGCGGACCGAGATCGCTGCGATGCTGGCGCGCCGCAAAGGCGATATCGCGGCTTTGACGGCGGATCTGCAGCAGGCCGGCTGACGCGCCCCGTTCGGCGCAATCACGGTTCAGGAATGAAAAAGGCGGGCCAAGCGTGAATGCTGGCCCGCCTTTTTCATTCTTTGCCGGGAGGGCCTAATAGACGCCCTCGATCCCGCGAAGCGCGCGACTGAGCGCATCGTCTTCGGGTGGCGCGCCCATCTGTTCGCCGCCGCCATTGTCGGCGAAGCCTTCGGGCGTCATTTCCAGATCCGCACCGTTTCCGGCCTCGCCAAAGCCCGCACCCTGATCAAAGGGCGCTTCGGAGGAAATGGTACTGCCCTCGAAGCGCGGGGCCATGCCCTCGCCCTCTTGCGGGATCTCGTTCGGAACGGTGCCGATATCCGAGGTGCCAGTTCTTTCGCTGCCTGCCGAGGGATTGGGCTGGCCGAGCGCCTCGGAAAGGGCGGCAGCCAGCGGATCGGCGCTGCCGTCCGAGCCGCCCGCATTGATCACCTGCGGCACGGCACGGTCAGTGTCGGGGCCCAGCCGCCAAGCGGTTCGGCCGGAAGACCGTCGTGGATCTCGGTCATGACGGCCTGCCAGATCTCGGCCGGAAGACCGCCACCGGTCACGCCCTTGAGCGGGGTGTTGTCGTCATAGCCCATCCAGACGCCGGTCACATATTGCTCGGTGAAGCCGATGAACCAGGCATCGCGGTAGCTCGAGGTGGTGCCGGTCTTGCCGGCAGCCTCGCGGCCCGCAAGCTTGGCGCGCCCGCCGGTGCCGTTCTGGATCACGGCCTTCATCATCTCGATCAGCTCGCCCGCCGAGTTCTGCGAGATCACGCGGGTGCCGATGCCCCCGCCTGACCGATCAGCGGCTGGTCGTCGCCCTTGATGCGCAGCTCGATCAGGCCGTAGGGGCGCACGGCCGAACCGCCGTTGCGGATGCCCGCATAGGCGCCCGTAACCTCAAGCAGCGTCGATTCCGACACGCCCAGACCCAGCGACGGGCCGCTGGCCAGCGTGCTTGCAATCCCGAAATCCTCGGCCACGCGGCGCACGGCATCGCGGCCGGCGATCTCCTGCAGGCGGATGGTCGCGGTGTTGAGCGATTGGGCCAGCGCCGTCGTCAGGGTCACTTCGCCGCGGTATTTGCGGGTGTAGTTCTGCGGCGACCACGGGCCCGATCCGCGCACATTGATCGTCAGCGGCGCATCGAGAACCATGTCGTTGGGGCGGTAACCCTGATCAAGCGCGGCAGCAAAGACGAAGGGCTTGAAGCTCGATCCGGTCTGACGTTTGGCTTGGGTCGCGCGGTTGAAAACGCCCGACACACCGCCTTCGCGGCCGCCGATCATGGCACGGACCGCACCATCTGCCGACATCACCACCACGGCGGCCTGCACCTTGGAGCCTTTGGCGACCTTTTCGTCGAGGATCCGGTTCAGTGCCCGCTCGGCCGCGCGCTGCACGCGCTGGTCGAAGGTGGTCTGGATGGTGACATCCTCGGTCGTTTCCGAGGTCAGGAAGCCCGGCCCCGATTCCATCACCCAATCGGCGAAATAGCCGCCCGCACGGGCCGAGGCCGCGCGCGACAGAACCGCCGGATTTGCTTTGGCCTGCTGATAGGCCGCATCGTCGAGATATTTCTGCTCGTGCATCAGATCGAGAATCACCGAAGCGCGATCCTGCGAGCGTTGCAGGTCGGCGGTGGGGGCGAAATAGCTCGGCGCCTTGAGCAGACCGGCCAGCATCGCCGCCTCGGAGGGTGACGTCTTTGGCGGGCTTGTCGAAATAGCGCTGGCTGGCGGCCTCGAAACCGCGCGCGCCCGCACCAAGATAGGAGCGGTTCATATAGATGTTGAGGATCTCGTCCTTGGAGTATTTCGCCTCCATCGCGAGCGAATAGGGCACTTCCTTGATCTTGCGCCAGATCGAGGATTTGCGGCATTCCGCCTCGTATTCGGTTTCCGATTTCCACTTGATCGGATCGAAGGATTCGCCAAGGCAGAGCAGCTTCGAGACCTGTTGCGTGATGGTCGAGCCGCCGTTGCCCGAAAGCGCGCCGCGTCCCTGCGCGAGGTTGATCTTGATCGCGCTGGCGATACCCTGCGGGTCGACGCCGAGATGCATGTAGAAACGCTTGTCCTCGGTCGCGACCACGGCGTTCTTCAGCGCGGGTGCGATCTGGTCCGCGCTGACCATGCCGAAGGTCTCGCCGCGCCAGGCATAGACGCGTCCGTCGGTGTCGAGCATCGTGACGGAGCCGCGCGCGCGGCCGTCAAACAGCGCCGAAGCCTCGGGCAGGGTCGAGTAGAAATAGAAGGTCGCGGCCAAAAGGATGAGCGCGACGGTCAGGCCCAAACGCCAGATCGAGCCCCAGATCACCCGCCAGACCAGCGAGATCAGCCCGACGATGCCGCCCGAAACCGCACTGCCGACACCGCCGCCTTTACGCCGCGATTTCTTCGGCTTGCGGGGGCTTTTGTTTGGGCGCTTGCTCGGGGAATTGGCGCTTGTCCGCAACAATGCGGTTGTTGCCGGTCGGTTTCTTCATGCCTGCTTTCCTGCATGGCCGCGTGGATCCGGCCTTTGGAAAGGACATTACAGCAAGACGGGCAGGTTGAGAACCTGCCTGACCGAGAGGTGATGAACAGGTGATGAATGCGCGCGAAAATCGGCGGAGCCTTGCCGTTCGCGGGCTTTTCCCCGTGCAATCAGCGCCTTGCCTTGCGCGCCGAGGGCGTGGCCTGCGCCGAAACTGTCCGGATCAGGCGACGCGGGCAGTCACGAAATCGGCAAGATCGCTCAACATGTCGCGCAATTGGCTTTGCGGCAGCGCTTCGAGAGCGGCGCGGGCGCGGGCCGACCATGCCAGAGCATCCTTGCGGGCGTCTTCCAGAGCGGCGTGACGGTTCATGATGCGCATCGCCTCGTCGAGATCGCCGTCGCGCTGGTCGCCCTTTTCGATGGTACGCGTCCAGAAGGCGCGTTCGGCCTCGTCCGATTTCGCCACGGCCTTGATCACCGGCAGCGTCAGCTTGCGCTCGCGGAAATCATCGCCGGTATTCTTGCCGATCGTCTCGGACGCGCCGGTGTAATCGAGCAGGTCGTCGACGATCTGGAACGCGATGCCGAGCGCGTCGCCGTAATCGAAGAGCGCCTTGATCTGCTCTTCCGAGGCACCCGCGATCACCGCGCCGACCTCGGTCGCGGCCGAGAACAGCGCCGCGGTCTTGCCGCGCACGACTTGAAGATAGATGTCCTCGTTGGTGGCCAGATCCTGCGCCGCCGTCAGCTGGAGAACCTCGCCCTCGGCGATCGTGGCGCTGGCATTGGCGAGAATGCTCATGACGCGCATATTGTCGGTCTCGACCATCAGCTGGAAGCTGCGGCTGAAAAGGTAATCGCCGACCAGAACGCTGGATTTGTTGTCCCAGAGCAGGTTCGCGGTCGGGCGGTTGCGGCGCTGTTTGCTTTCGTCGACCACATCGTCATGCAGAAGCGTCGCGGTATGGATGAATTCGACCGTCGCGGCCAAAAGCTGGTGATGCGTGCCCTGATAGTCGAACAGGCGCGCCGCCGCCACCGTCAGAAGCGGGCGCAGACGCTTGCCGCCGGCGCCGATCAGATGCGCTGTGACCTGGGGAATGCGCGGGGCATGACGGCTCGACATCCGTTCGCTCAAAAGCGTACCGACCGCGTTCATATCGTCTGCCAACAGCTCCAGAAGCTGATCCAGCGGCTTTGCGACGTTTTCGTTCATACCCATCTGCGACCCCTTTCGCAGCCAGCAATTGCCACGGCATGGACAGTTTCGCAACCTCCGCTTAGTCTTTTGTCACGATGAAGGAAGTTCTGCGAACCACCAACCCCTGCTTGTGACCCGCGCGGCCGATCTTTTGGCCTCGGAGGGATCACGGCTTTTCCGCTCGACGAGCATATGAGCGTGCTCGAAGGCTCGATCGGGATCCTGCCGCGACGCCTGATGGTGGCCGATCGCGACCACTTCATGGCCTCCGCGATTTTGCGCGATCATGATATCCTCTGACGGTTTGGACACAGGCCTGACCGGCGGCGTGTCGGGCGGCCCTGAAGATCCGGCAGGCGAGGGCGCGACCCTGCGCTATGACGGCTTTCTGGGCGGGCGTTTGCGGATCGCGCAGCCCGTGGGCGGCTATCTGGCGGGAGCCGATCCAGTCATGCTGGCGGCCTCCTGTCCAGCACAACCGGGCGAAAGCGTGTTGGAGCTCGGCTGCGGCGCGGGCGTGGCGCTGCTGTGTCTGGGTTGGCGGGTGAAGGGGCTGGCGCTGTCGGGACTGGAGCTTCAGGAAAATTATGCCGATCTGGCGCGGCAGAATGCCCAAGCCAACGGGCTGAGCGCCGAGATCGTCACCGGCGATCTGGCGGATATGCCTTTGGTGCTGCGCCAGCGCAGTTTCGACCATGTTATCGCCAACCCTCCCTATTTTCTGGGCGGCACACCGGCCCCGATCTTGGTCGCGGCACTGCGCGCCACGAGGCGACCGCGCTTGACCTGTGGATCTCGACCGCGCTCAAGCGGCTCAAGCCCAAAGGATGGCTGACCTTGATCCAGCGCGCGGACCGCTTGTCGGAGGTTCTCTGCGCGCTCGCCTCATGCGGGGGCGGTTACCGTTCTGCCGGTCGCGGCCCGCCACGGGCGCGATGCCGGTCGCATCATTGTGACCGCGCGGAAGGGCGCGCGCACTCCGCTGCGGTTGCTTGCTCCTTTCGTGATGCACGAAAAAGCGAGCATTTACAGGATGGTGAGGACCTTTCCGCCGAGGCGCAGGCTGTGCTGCGCGAAGGGGCGGCGCTCGTTCACCCCGATGCTTAAATCCGGTGACAGAATCATGAAACTATGGTGAACTGATGAGGTTCGACTGGTTTTATGAAGGAGGACGACATGTCGGTTGCTTCCCATGTGGAGGAACTTCGCCGTAAACATCAATCGCTGGCGCTGGCCGTTGAGGCCGCGGAACGCTCTCCCAGCACTGATAACCTGAACATTTCGCAAATGAAGAAGGAAAAGATGCGGCTGAAGGAGGAAATCACCCGTCTGTCGCACTGATTACCGGCGACATTTGCACCAGATTTCAAACGCAAGATGTGAAGAGCCCGAATGTGAATGGCCCGCAGATTGCTGCGGGCCATTCTTGTTTCTGTCGGGCTTTTGTGCCCGGGGCACGGTGCCTTATGCGAAGAACTGCCCGCCGTTGGCCGAAATGGTCGATCCGGTGATGAAGCCGGCATCATCGGCGGCGAGGAAGACCACGGCGCGCGCGATTTCTTCGGGTTCGCCGAGGCGCCCGACGGGGATCTGCGGGATGATGCGCTCGTTGAGCACTTTTTCATCAATCGCGCGGACCATTTCGGTGCCGATATAGCCCGGCGCGATCGCGTTCACGGTGATGCCCGCACGCGCACCTTCCTGCGCCAGAGCGCGGGTAAAGCCGATATCGCCCGCTTTGGCGGCCGAATAGTTGACCTGACCGGCCTGACCCTTCTGGCCGTTGATCGAGCTGATATTGATGATGCGGCCGAATTTGCGGTCGCGCATCCCCGTCCAGACCGGCTGGGTCATGTTGAACAGCCCGCTCAGGTTGGTGTCGATGACCTCTTTCCACTGCTGGACGCTCATTTTGTGGAACATCGTGTCGCGCGTGATACCGGCATTGTTGACCAGAACGGCGACCGGCCCCAGCTCTTCCTCGACCTGTTTGATGCCCGCAACACAGGCGTCGTAATCGGCGACCGACCATTTATAGGTCTTGATGCCGGTTTCCGCGGTGAACGCGCGTGCGGCATCGTCATTGCCCGCGTAATTGGCCGCTACCGTATATCCCGCAGCATGCAATGCCTTCGAAATGGCAGCACCGATTCCGCGAGATCCCCGTAACGATTGCGACTTTGCTCATTATTTCCCCCTCCTAGAAAGATCAGCTCAGTAATTCAATTATCAAACAGGCCTCCCGCGCGCAACATAGTTGCGCACGGGATTATTCAAACTTAAGGGCGCTCGAGGCACATGGCGACGCCCATGCCGCCGCCGATGCAGAGCGTGGCGAGCCCTTTTTTGCTTCGCGGCGCTTCATTTCAGAAAAGCGTGTTCAGGATACGCGCACCCGACGCACCGATCGGGTGGCCGATGGCGATGGCGCCGCCGTTGACGTTCACGATCGACGGATCCCAGCCCATGTCGTTGTTGACCGCGCAGGCCTGTGCGGCAAAAGCCTCGTTCGCCTCGACCAGATCGAGATCGCCGACCGACCAGCCCGCTTTGGCCAGCGCCTTGCGGCTGGCGGGAATCGGCCGGTGCCCATGATCGAGGGATCGACGCCCACCGTAGCGAAGGAGGCGATGCGGGCCAGCGGCGTCAGATTGCGGCGCGCGGCCTCGTCTTCGGTCATCACGAGCACCGCGGCCGCGCCGTCGTTGAGACCGGAGGCATTGCCCGCCGTGACCGAGCCGTCCTTGACGAAGGCCGGACGCAGCTTTTCCATGGCCTCGTAGGTCGCGCCGTGGCGGATATATTCGTCGGCGTTGATCTCGACCTCGGCCTTCTTGGATTTGACGATATAGGGGGCGATCTCGTCCACGAAGCTGCCGGCTTTCTGTGCGGCTTCGGCTTTGTTTTGCGAGGCGACGGCAAAGCGGTCCTGCTCTTCGCGCGAGATATTCCACTGTTTGGCGACGTTTTCCGCCGTCTGGCCCATGTGGTAATTGTGGAACGCGTCCCACAGCCCGTCGAAGATCATCGTATCGGTCATCTTCATGTCGCCCATCTTCTGGCCGGCGCGCAGATAGGCCGAGTGATGCGCGAGCGACATCGATTCCTGACCGCCCGCCGCGACGATCGTGGCATCACCAAGCAGCACCTGCTGGGCCGCGAGCGCAACGCTGCGCAGGCCCGAGCCGCAGACCTGGTTGATCAGCCATGCCGCCGATTCCTTGGGGAAGCCGGCGTTGATATGGGCCTGACGGGCAGGGTTCTGGCCATGGCCTGCGGTCAGCACCTGACCGAGGATCGTCTCGCTGACTTCGGCGGGATCGATGCCGGCGCGTTCGACGACGGCACGCAGGACGGCAGCGCCAAGATCATGAGCGGGGACATGTGCAAAAGCGCCCATGAAGCTTCCTACTGGCGTGCGCGCAGCAGAGACGATGACGGCCTTGGTCATGGATGGATCTCCTGTTTCTTGAAGGCCGATTGTCCGGCCATTGAAAGCAAGTGACCCTTATTGATGGCGCAACGTCAAGATCACGGCTCGCACCAAAGGCTGATTTGCCGAAATTGTCCCTGCTTGATCGTGCCGAAGGGCAGAGCGCGGCCCTATGGGGCGGCTGCACAGCGCACAGGATTTCACGTGAAGCCGTGCGTGAGCGCTCGAGATCTACCGGCTTCGGGCCACTCAGGAGCGGCGGGCGGAGGCTTCCGGAGAGCGCCAGGGCGGCACGATCGTCGGAGCGCCGAAATAGAAGCCCTGCATGCAGTCTATACCCATATCAATGAGATAGGCGGCATCTTCTGCGGTCTCGACCGATTCCGCGACGGTGAACATGTCGAAGTGATGGGCAATGCTTTGCAGCGCGCGCGTCAGGACCTGATTGTCGGGATGTTCGGAGATTTCGCGAATAAAGCGGCCGTCGATCTTGATCATGTCGAAGGTGAAATCGCGCAGATAGCGGAACGAGGTATAGCCCGCACCGAAATCGTCCAGCGCGAAACTGACGCCGTGGTCCTGCAACTCCGTCATGAAACGGTTCACGACATTGGGCATGTCCATCGCCGAGCTTTCGGTGATTTCGAGAATCATCCGCTCGGAGATTCGCGGATCCTGCGCCACGCCTTCGCGCAGGGTCTTGATCCACTCCGGATAGCCGATCGAGCGCGCCGACATGTTGATCGAGAGGCGCAACGCGGGTTCCTCGGCCAGAGCTTTCAGGCCGAGCGCGAGCGAGAGGCAGTCGATCTGGCGTCCGAGTTCGATGGTTTCGGCCTGCGGCATGAAATCCTTGAGCGGGATGAAACGGCCGGTTTCATCCATCACGCGGATCAGCCCTTCGTAGAAAGCGGGGCGGTTGGGACGTTCCGACTGCACCACCGGCTGAAAAGCCAGTACGGCATCGCGCCGCAAGACCGCGCGCTGGACCATTTCCATCGTTTTGCGCGCCTGCTGGTCCATTGCGAAATCCAGCGGAGAACTGCGCCCACCCGGCGGCGTGAGATTAATCGACATGACGGGACTCCTTACCAACTTCACGCAGACTGGAGGATGTTCCCTTAAAAGGCGTAAATGCGCAGAGCCTATCTGGATTCGAGGTTAACCCGATATGACGAAACGCTGCGACTGGTGCGGGACCGACCCGCTCTACACCGACTATCACGACACCGAATGGGGCGTGCCCGAATACGACAGCCGCAGCCTGTGGGAAAAGCTGATTCTCGACGGATTTCAAGCGGGTCTGAGCTGGATCACCATCCTGCGCAAACGCGATAATTTCCGCGAGGTTTTCGAGGGTTTCGACCCCGAACGGGTCGCGAACTGGGGCACCGCCGAGGTAGAGGCCGCGTTAAGCAATCCCGGAATCATTCGCCATCGCGGCAAGATCGAGGGCGCGGTCAGCAATGCGCGCGCCTATCTCGAGATCGAATCACGCGAGGGATTCTCGCCCTATTTGTGGGGATTCGTGGGCGGCAGTCCGATCCAGAACAGTTTCGCGACCATCGGCGAGGTGCCCGCCAAGACCGCAGAATCCGAAGCCATGTCGAAATCGCTCAAGAAAAACGGCTTCAAATTCTGCGGACCGGTGATCTGCTATGCCTTCATGCAGGCCTGCGGATTGGTCAACGACCACCTCACGACCTGCGATTGCCACGCGCCGGTCAGGGGCTTGCAGCTCGCGGATGACCTGTTTGGCGGCCTCGCTCGACCAGTCGGCGCCGCCGATCAGACGGGCGCGCTCGTTGCCCTCGCGGTCGATGAGCACGGTCACGGGCATGCCCATGACCCCCATCGGGCGGGCGATCTGCTGCTTGGGATCAAGCAGGATCGGCAGATTGGAGACGCCGGTCTCTTCGAAGAATTTCTCGATGCCGGGCAAAGGGTTGCGGCCGGTGGCCAAGGCGACGACCACGAAATCGTCGCCGCCCATTTCCGCCTGAACCGCGTCGAGCGAGGGCATTTCCTCGCGGCAGGGCGCGCACCATGTCGCCCAGAAGTTCAGCATCACGACCTTTCCCGCATAATCCTGAAGCTGGTGCTCGCCGCCTTCGGGATCGTAAAAGACCGCATCGGTGACAGGGGTCGCCTCGGTCGCGGTCAGTTTGGATAGACCGTTGGCATGGGCGGCATCGAAGTCGATCTCTCCGGCCGTTGCGGCATTTGCACCGATAACCAGCGCCGTATAAAGCAGAAGAGAACGAAGCATGTGACCTCCGAAGGGTAGAATATGACCGAGCAGTCCGACAACTCCGCCAACGCCATGTGGGGCGGCCGTTTCGCCGCAGGTCCCGACGCGATCATGGAGGCGATCAACGCCTCGATCGGGTTCGACAAGCGGCTCTACGCGCAGGACATCCGCGGCAGTCGGGCCCATGCCGCCATGCTGGCTGCACAAGGCATCATTAGCCCTAACGACGAGAAGGCGATCGGGGAAGGCCTGCTCACGGTCTTGTCAGAGATCGAGGCCGGCGATTTCCCGTTCAAAACCGCGTTGGAAGACATCCACATGAACGTGGAATCGCGCCTCAAAGAGATCATCGGAGAGCCCGCAGGCCGCCTGCACACGGCGCGTTCGCGCAATGATCAGGTCGCGACGGACTTTCGTCTGTGGGTGCGCGATCAGGCGGATGCCGTGATCGCGGGTCTCGAGCAGCTCATCCGCGCCGCTTTGTCGCAGGCCGAAAAGGGCGCCGATTGGGTGATGCCGGGCTTTACCCATCTGCAAACCGCGCAGCCGGTGACCTGGGGCCACCATATGATGGCCTATGTCGAGATGTTCGGCCGCGACAAATCGCGTTTCGAGGATGCCCGCAAGCGCATGAACGAATCACCCTTGGGTGCGGCGGCTCTGGCAGGGACAAGTTTCCCGATCGACCGTCATGCCACCGCCGAGGCGCTGGGCTTTGACCGTCCGATGGCCAATAGCCTTGATGCGGTCTCGGATCGCGATTTCGCGCTGGAGTTCCTGTCCTCGGCTG
Organism: Paracoccus cavernae; assembly: GCA_030410095.1. Taxonomy (GTDB): domain Bacteria; phylum Pseudomonadota; class Alphaproteobacteria; order Rhodobacterales; family Rhodobacteraceae; genus Paracoccus; species Paracoccus cavernae. The sequence goes on along the minus strand of JAUFRC010000001.1, from coordinate 2,094,125 downwards.
CGATCTGCGCGGTCCATCTGTCGCGTCTGGCCGAAGAGCTGGTGATCTGGTCCTCGGCGCAATTCCGTTTCGTCACGCTGTCGGACCGCTTCTCGACCGGCTCTTCGATCATGCCGCAGAAGAAAAACCCCGATGCGGCCGAGCTGATCCGTGCCAAGATTGGCCGCATCCTTGGCGCGGCGGTCGCTTTGTTCGTCGTGATGAAGGGCCTGCCCTTGGCCTATTCCAAGGATATGCAGGAAGACAAAGAGCAGGTCTTTGACGCCGCCGACAACCTGATGCTGGCCTTGGCCGCCATGTCGGGGATGCTGACCGATCTGACCGCGAACCGCGACAAGCTGGAAGCGGCGGCGGGCTCGGGCTTCTCGACCGCGACCGATCTGGCCGATTGGCTGGTGCGCGAGGCGGGGCTGCCGTTCCGCGACGCCCACCATGTCACGGGCACTTTGGTCGCCATGGCCGAAAAGCAGGGGATCGACCTGCCGGATCTGACGCTCGACGAGATGCAATCGGTCAACCCCGCCATCACGCAGGATATCTTTACCGTTCTGGGCGTGCATAATTCGGTTGCCTCGCGTCAAAGCTATGGCGGCACCGCCCCCGATCAGGTGCGCAAACAGATCGCCCGCTGGAAGGACATCCTCGCATGAAGCTTCTGCCCTTGATCGCGCTTCTGGCGCTGGCCGCTTGCGGCGTCGACGGGCCTCCGATCTCTCCTCGACCCACGAGACGCCGCCTCCGGGCATAGCGGTCAGCGGCGAGGCGCGGATCGGTGTCGTCTCTTCGCTCTGATCTGACGCCGCTCCGGCTGGTCTGGCTCGGGCTTGCGATTGCCGGTGCGGTGCTGGGGCTTTGGGCTTCGGGACCGCAGCCGGTGTCGGTGCGGCCAACCGAATGGCTGGCTATGGGCACTCTGGCCTTGTGGTGCCTGATCGAAACCTCGATACGGCGCAACTGGGCGGCGCTGTTCGCCTTGCCGGCCCTGTGGCTCGGCATCGGTTGCGCGCTGCCTCTCTATCTTTTCATCCGTTCTCGCAGGATCGCCTGATGGACCATTTCAACTATATCGACGGCGTCCTTTGCGCCGAGGACGTGCCGCTCACCAAGATCGCCGAAGCGGTCGGAACGCCGGTCTATGTCTATTCGACCGCCACGCTGACGCGCCATTTCCAGCAGCTCCAGAAGGCGCTGGACTGGACGGATCACCTGATCTGCTTTGCGGTGAAGTCGAATTCCAACGTCGCCGTCCTGAAGGTTCTGGCCGATCTCGGCGCGGGGATGGATGTGGTCTCGGGCGGCGAATATGCCCGTGCGAAAGCCGCAGGCGTTCCGGGCGAGCGCATCGTTTTTTCGGGCGTGGGCAAAACCGAAGAGGAAATGCGTCAGGCGCTTTCGGGCGGCATCCGCCAGTTCAACGTCAGATCCGAGCCCGAGCTGGACCGCCTGTCGCGCGTTGCGACCGATATGGGCCTCAGCGCCCCGATCGCGCTGCGCGTCAATCCCGATGTCGATGCCCATACCCACGAGAAAATCGCGACCGGCAAATCGGAGAACAAATTCGGCATTCCGATCGCCAAGGCGCGCGCCGTCTATGCCTATGCCGCGACGCTTCCGGGGATCAAGGTCGTCGGCGTCGACATGCATATCGGCAGCCAGCTCACCGATCTGCAGCCCTTCCGCGAGGCCTATACAAAAATGGCCCAGCTCACCCGTGATCTGCGCGCGGACGGCCACGAGATCATCCGCCTCGATATGGGCGGCGGCTTGGGCATTCCTTACCGCCGCGACAACAACGCGCCGCCTTTGCCGATCGAATACGGTCAAGTCATCCGCGAGACGGTTGGTGACCTCGGCTGCGAGATCGAGATCGAACCGGGCCGCAACATCTCGGGCAATGCGGGAATCCTGCTGTCTTCGGTCGTCTATCTCAAGGAAGGCGAGGGCCGCGATTTCCTGATCCTCGACGCGGCGATGAACGATCTGATGCGTCCGGCGATGTATGGCGCGCATCACGACATCGTGCCGGTGCTCGAACCTGCCGTTGCCGCCGAAGTGTCGGCTTTCGACGTGGTCGGCCCCGTCTGCGAGACCGGCGACACTTTCGAGAAGGGGATGGAGTTGAACCGCCTGTCCGAGGGCGATCTGGTCGCCTTCCGCTCGGCCGGTGCTTACGGCGCGGTCATGGCTTCCGAATACAACACGCGGCCTCTGGTCCCCGAGGTTCTGGTTTCGGGCGATCAATTCGCCGTCATCCGCGCCCGTCCCTCGGTCGAGGAAATCATTGCGCGTGATAGCATTCCCGCGTGGATGGCCGGATAAGGCCGGTTTTGCGGTGCTCTGGCCAAAGCTCCGGCCAAGGTCAGGGCCGCGGCAAGGCAGGGGCGGGCGCGGATAGCCGCGCTTGTTCCCCGCCCGAGGCCGTGGAATAGTCGCCGCAGACGTAAAGGGGAATGCGCCGGGCATGAACGCTCCCGAGGATCACGCGAAAAGCCGCAATGCGGCGGCAGCCGACAGCCGCCGTGTCGCGACGGCGATCACGCTGACGCGGGCGGGGATGATCTGGGAAGAGCTTGCCCGCGCCTTCTGGCCGCTGCTGGTGGTGGTGGGGCTTGGGCTTGCCGCTTTGGCCTTCGGCCTGACCTCAGGACTTTCGCGCAATGCTTTGCTGGCGGGCCTCGTGTTCGCGGGGCTCGCGCTTGCTGCCAGCGCCGGTTGGGGTCTGTGGCGCTTTCGCCGCCCGAGCCGCGAGGCCGCCCGCGCCCGCGTCGATGCCACCCTCGAGGGGCGTCCGCTTTCGGCCCTGCGCGACCGTCAGGCCTTGGGCGGCGAGGATGCGGGCTCGCTCGAACTGTGGCAGGCCCATCAGGCGCGGATGCGCGCGGGCGCAGAGCAAGCCAGCCCCATTCCCCCCGATCCCCAGCTTGCACGGCGCGATCCTTTCGGGCTGCGTCTGGTCGGGCTGACGGCGTTGGCCATGGTCATGGTCTTCGCGCCTTCGGGCCAGATCGGTCAGGGAATTGCGGCGCTCGGCGCGACTTTCCGGCCCTTACCGCAACAGGCCCCCACCGTCGAAAGCGGCCCCGGTTGGGAAGGCTGGGCCCAGCCGCCCGCCTATACCCGCCGCCCGACGATCTATCTCAATGCCCTGCCTGTGGAGGATACCCTCGTCCTGCCCAAAGGCAGTACGATCAGCTTCCGCCTTTACGGCGATGATGCGGCCGTTTCGCAAGATATCGGGCCCGCGCTCGCTCAGGACAAACCCGATCCGATGGCGCCCGCCTTCGTTGCGGAACAGGATGGGGTGATCACCGTCTCGGGGCGGCGCTTTGCCGTTACCGTCCAGCCCGACGCCTTGCCGGTTGTCTCGGCCGGAGCACAGCCGACTCGGCGCGCGGACGGGCGTCTGGTGCAGGAATTCACCGCCAGCGACGACAACGGTATCGCGGCGGGCAAGGCACTGATTTCGCTGGATCTCGGCGCGGTTGACCGCCGCTTCGGTCTGGCGGTCGATCCCGAGCAGCGCGAGGAGATCGCGCTTGATCTGCCCCTGCCTGCGACCGGCACGCGCAAGGATCTGCGCGGGCAGCTGGTCGCCGATCTCTCGCGGCACCCGTGGGCGAACCTGCCCGTGGTTGTGCGGTTGCAGGTCCTCGACGGGATCGATCAGGAGGGCCAATCCGAGCCGATGCATACGATCCTGCCGGGGCGGCGTTTCTTTGACCCGCTTGCCGCCGCGCTGATCGAGATGCGGCGCGACCTGATGTGGTCGCGCGAAAACCGCATCCGCGGCGCCGAGGTTCTGCGCGCGGTGACATGGCAGCCCGAGGGCGCGATGGACGAGACCCTTGTCATGGGTCTGCGCGGCGCGATTTCGACCCTCGAGGCGGGGCCGCTCGACGACAAGGCGCGCGATGCAATGGCGCAGATGCTGTGGGATGCGGCGATCGCGCTGGAGGATGGCGGGCTATCGGATGCTCTGGCGCGGATGAAACAGGCACAGGAACGTCTCTCGGAGGCGATCCGCAACGGCGCGAGCCCCGACGAGGTCCAGCGCCTGATGGAAGAGCTGCGCGCGGCCACCGACGCCTATACCGAGATGCTCGCGCAGCAGGACAGGATCCCTCGCAACGCTTCGACCGCTCGCCGCAGCAAAACCGCCAGCAGGTCACCGGCGACCAGATCCAGCAGATGATGGACGAGATCCAGCGCCTGATGAACGAAGGCCGCATGTCCGAGGCGCAGGAGTTGCTCGAACAGTTCAACCGCATGATGGAAAACCTCCAGATCTCGGATCCGAGGATGCGAACGGGGTGGGGCGTCGTCCGATGAACCGTCTTGCGGAAAGCCTGCGCGACCAGCAGCGTCTTTCGGACGAGATCATGCGCGATCTTCAGAACCAGTTCATGCAGGACCCCTTCGGCCAGCAGCAGAACGGCGAGCAGCAGGGCGGGGAACAGCAGGGCAGCGAGGGCCAGCAGGGCCAGCCGCAGCAGGGCCAACAGGGTCAATCCGGCCAGCAAGGACAGCCGGGCCAGCAAGGACAGCCGGGCGGCGAGGGCAGCTTTGCCGACCGCCAGCGCCGTCTGCGCGAGGCTTTGGGTCGCCAGCGCGGGCTGTTGCCGGGGCAGGGCACCGAACAGGGCGATCAGGCCGGACGCCAGCTCGATCAGGCCGGTCGCGCGATGGAAGAGGCCGAGCAGGCCCTGCGCGACGGCGATGCGGTCGGCGCGATGGAGCGGCAGGCCGAGGCCGTGCAAGCCATGCGCGAAGGCATGCGCGCTTTGGGCGATATGATGGCCGAGCAGCAGGGTCAGCAGGGCCAACAGCAACAGGGCCAGCAAAGCGGTCAGGCTCAGGACGGCCCCGAAGGCCAGAACGGCGATCCGCAGGGCCAGCGCGGTCTTGCGCTGCCCTATTCGCGCCAGCCGGGTACCGATCCTCTGGGCCGCCAGCGCTCGGGTCAGGGCAACAATATCATCGGCGACGGGGCTCTGCCCGAAGGGCTCGATCCGCAGCAACAGGCGCGCGGCGTGCTCGACGAGATCCGCCGCCGTCTGGGCGATCGCGAGCGCAGCGAGGACGAGCGCGACTATCTCGGGCGGCTGCTGGAGAAGTTCTGAGCGCGGAAAAGGGGGCAGTCAGAGCCGCCCGCCGAGCGGAGCGCGTTTCGGGCGACCCGTATCAGGCCGCGCCGAAGAGGCCCGCGATCTGGTCGCGCAGCCAGAAGCGCGCCTGATCGATCATCTGGTGCCATTCCATCATCCGCGCGCCGAATTCGCCCTGACCGGCGAGGCGGGGGCGAGGAAGTAAAGGTCACCGCCAAAAGCATCAGCATGACCGCAATCGCAAAGCCGGTCCGGTAGCCGGCGGCACCTGCGGGAATGTCGTCCTCGGTGACGGTCGCGGGCAGGAAGTGGCGCGGGCCGTGGGCGGGCGGCTCTTCGGTCGGGGCCTGCGGCGCGGGAGCTGCTACTGGTGCGGCGTTCGCGCTTGCGGCGGTCGTATCGGGCAAGGCTGCCGCAGAGGGTTTGGTGTCGGCGCCTGCGCCAATTTCCATGTATGGCTGGTCGGGCGGCAGATCGACGGGTTCGCTCGGCGCGAACAGGTCGCGGTCGCCGACCTCTTCCTCGGTATCGCCGGGCAAGGACCAAGTGTCGTCATGGGATGCGCCGCCAGAGCGGTGCACGACTTTATCCGCCAGCCTTTCGGCTTCTGCCGGCTCCGGAGCGGGCGCGGGCTGGCTTGGCGCATGAAGCGTCGCCGCGAGCTTTTCGGCATCGGGCAGGACCAGCGGCGGGACGTGATAGGCGGGCGCTTGGGGTTGGGGTGGTCCTGCGGTTGCGGCGCGGCCAGTTCGGGGCCGGTCACGGTCGTTGCCGGCCAGTCGACCAGCGGGAAATCGAAGGCTTCGCCCGCATCTTTGTCATCCGCGGCCGTGCGGTCCTCGGGCTGGTCGCGCTCTTGGGGGCCGGCAGCGGCGCGGGCGTGCCCTCGCGGTCGGCCTCGCGGGCGCGGCGCTCGAAATCGACCTCGTCTTGCAGGATCGAAAGGACCGAGGCGCTCAGCTGCCGGTTCAGCGGACGGGCCTGTTGGTCGGCGGCGGCATCCTGCGCTGCGCCTGATCGGAATCCGGCTGGAAACTGGGTTGAAAGCTGGGCTGGAACGCGGCGGGCGGGCTGCTGGGTTGGAAGCTCGGCTGGAATGCGGCTTGCGCGCCGGGCTGGAACCAGACCTGTCCGCAGGCCGAACATTCGACATCCCGTCCCTGAGGCGGCACCAGCGCATCGTCGATTTCATATTGCGCGTCGCAGTTCGGGCAGGTCAGCCGCATCGGTCTCTTTCCGTTTCTCGAATCGGCGCGTGATTCCGCAGAGTTGATTTCACTGGCGTCTCGCCTTCGCCGCCAAGCTGTTCTATCAAGCGACATCCCCCGCGCCAAGAAGCACGGGGAAAAGGAGGTGATCGTGATCGAAATGCAGGGTGTGTCATTTGGGTATCACGGCGGAGGCGAGTTGCTGACGGATATGTCGCTCAGCCTTCAACCGGGATCGTTCTATTTCCTGACCGGGCCCTCCGGTTCGGGAAAGACCACATTCATGCGCCTGTGCTTTGCCGATCTGCTGCCGACCAAGGGCGTGCTGACGGCCTTCGATCAGGATGTGACCACGCTTGGCCGCGACGGGATTGCCGCTTTGCGCCGCCGTGTCGGGGTTGTCCATCAGGACCCGCAATTTCTCGATCACCTGCCGGTTGCCGAAAACGTCGCGCTGCCTTTGACTGTTTCGGGCCAGCCCATCGACATGGACGAGCTGCGCCAGTTGCTGGTCTGGGTGCAGATGACCAGCCATGCCCGCGCCATGCCGCCCGAACTGTCGGGGGCGAGCGCCAGCGCGCGGCTTTGGCCCGCGCCGTCATCCTGTCGCCCGATCTGATTTTGGCCGACGAGCCGACCGGCAACCTCGACTGGGACATGTCGATGCGGCTGTTGCAGCTGCTGGTCGAGCTGAACCGCTCGGGCAAATCGGTGCTGATCGCCACCCATGACCTCAACCTGATCCGCGCCGCCAAGACGATGGTTTCGGCGCGCGTGCTGCGGATCGCGGGCAAATCGCTGCAACTGGCAGGAGCGGATCTGTGAAGAAACCCGATCTGAAATCGCTGGATCTCGCGGCTCTGTGGCGCAGCCTGATGCGCTCGGACGGCGGCATTGCCGACCGTGTCGTGCCGCCGACGGGTTTCACCGCGCAATTGACGCTTTTCTCGGCGGCCGCAATGGCCTTTCTGGCGGTTTTCGCGCTGGCTCTGGCGCTGGCCACCGGCCGTCTGGCCGAGCGCTGGTCGGAATCTCTGGCCCAGACCGTGACGATCCGCGTTTCGGCCCCCGCCGCCGAAATGGAGCAGCAGACCTCTGCCGTGCTCAATGTGCTGAAATCGACCCCGGCGTCACGGCTACTGCCGTGGTCAGCGACGAAGAGGTCGAGAAGCTGCTCGAACCGTGGTTCGGTCCCGATGTGCCGGTCGATGCTTTGCCGGTGCCCAAGCTGATCGAAGTGACCCAAACCGCCGATTTCGATTCCGAGGCGCTGCAGCTGCGTCTTCAGGCAGAAGCACCCGGTGCGGTGGTCGATGACCATACCCGCTGGCGCCAGCCGCTGGTCAGCGCTGCCGGCCGTTTGAAACTGCTGGGTATTTTCTCGCTCTTGCTGATTGTTGCGACCTCGGGCGCGATGATCACCCTTGCCGCCAAAGCGGCATTGGCCGCCAACGGGCAGGTCATCCGTGTGCTGCGCCAGATCGGTGCGCGCGACATTACCATCGCGACCGCCTTTGTGCGCCGCTTTACCCGCCGCGCGGCGACGGGGCGGCAATCGGAACGGCTGTCGCCATGCTCGCTATGCTGCTTTTGCCGGGGATGGATCAGGCCGGCAGCTTCCTCACGGGGCTCGGCTTCCAGGGCTGGAGCTGGCTTTTGCCGTTGCTCATTCCGGTGATCTGGGCTGGGATCGGCTTTCTGGCCACCCGTTGGGCCGCGCTGAAAATCCTGCGCGAGGTGCGGTAATGGCCGCGCCCGACCGACCGGATCAAAAGCGCCGGATCGCCGACCACCGTGACCGTTACCATCCGCGCCAACACGGCATCCTTGCCTGGCCGCGCGCGATCCTTTCTACATCTGGATCGCGCTGGTAACCTTGGTCATGGGGATCTTGTGGTTTCCGGTCGTGATGCTGACCCAGATGGGCGCGCATCGTCTGGGCGTCGCCTGGTCGGGGCAATTGTTGCTGGCGGCGCGCGTCATCCTCGGCATCCGTGTCGAAGTTCGCGGCACGCCGCCCAAAGGCGAATGCATCGTCGCCGCCAAGCACCAGAGCTTTCTCGACATTCTCGCCATCGCCAATTCCGTGCCGCAATGCGCCTTCATCATGAAGCGCGTGCTGCTTTATGTGCCGATCATGGGCTATTTCGCGCGCAAGGCAGGCTGCATCCCGATCGACCGCTCGCGCGGTTCGGATGCGATGAAGCAGATCGGCGCGGAGATCCGCATCGCGCAGGCCCGTCCCGAAGGGCTCGGCCAGCTCGTGATCTATCCCGAGGGCACCCGCACCCAGCCCGGCGAGAAGCGCAAATACAAACACGGCGTAGCAGTGGTGCGCGGCGATACCGGCCTGAATGTGGTGCCGGTCGCGGTCAATTGCGGGGTCTTCTGGCCGAAAAAGGGATTTCCCTTCCGCTCGGGGGTCTCGATCATCGAATTTCTCCCCGAAATCGGACCCGAGAGCGATCATGCAACCTTCATGTCCGAGCTATATACCACCATCGAAACCGCAAGCGATGCGTTGCTTGCCGAAGCAGGGGCGTGACGCGATCATGAAATGGCTGACCGGCGAGGATCTGTCGGGGATTTACGGAAACCCGGGGCTGCGGCGCTGGATAAGGTCACGGATCACATCACCCCCGATTACCGCACCATGCTCGAGGCCTCGCGTTTTTGCGTGCTGGCGACCTTCGGCCCGCGCGAGGTCGATGCCAGCCCGCGCGGCGACGATGGTCCGGTGGCGCGGGTGCTCGATCCCAAACATGTCGCCATCCCCGATTGGCGCGGCAACGACCGCATCGACAGCCTGCGCAATATCGCGGCCGACGGGCGCGCGAGCGTGATGTTCATGATCCGAGGCTCGAACAATGTGCTGCGTGTGCGCGGCATGGCGCAGGTGACCGATGATGCCGAGCTTTGCGGCAGCTTCGCGCGTCAGGGCAAGGCCCGCGCACGGTCGTCGTCCTTAGGGTCGCCGAGGCTTATTTCCAATGCGCCCGCGCGGTGATGCGGGCGGGGCTTTGGGCGGGGATCAGCGATGCGGAGGGCCAGCCGAGCGCCGGCGCGATCCTCGACCGGCTGAGCGGGGGCGCGTTCGACGGGGCGCGTTACGATCAGGACTGGCCCGAACGCGCCGCGAAAACCATGTGGTGACGGGCAGGGCGCTTTGCCTGCCTTCGCGGCGCAGATCTGCCGCGCGGACCACAGTCATTGGCAACCCTTTAGAGGTTTGTCTTGCCCCGATGCTTTGGTAACGCTATCTGATCTGCCCCGAGAGGCGCCGCATGCCGCTTTGGCCCCAGCCCGTCAGGAACGGTTATGGGGCGGGCGAAGATGGCCTGCGGCAAAGCCTCGGACGCGAGGCAAGGAAGGAAGTCCCATGACCCCGATTGTCGAAGTCGATCACCTGAGCAAGCGTTACGGCAGCGGCACCTTTGCGCTGAACGACGTGAGCCTGAACATCAACGAAGGCGAGATCCTCGCCTTGCTCGGCCCCAATGGCGCGGGCAAGACGACGCTGATCTCGACGATTTGCGGGCTGGTCTCGCCCAGTTCGGGCACGGTGCGGGTCGGCGGCCACGACATCCGCAAGGATTGGCGCGCCGCACGCCGCCTGATCGGTCTGGTGCCGCAGGAAATCGCGCTCGAGCCTTTCGAGAAGGTCATCGATTGCGTCCGCTTCACCCGCGGCCTTTACGGGGAGGCCCCCGACGACGCCTATCTCGAAGAGGTGCTGCGCAGTCTGGCGCTATGGGACAAGCGCGACGCCCGCACCCGCGAGCTGTCGGGCGGGATGAAGCGGCGCGTGCTGATCGCCAAGGCGCTGTCGCACCGCCCGAAGGTCCTGTTTCTCGACGAGCCGACGGCGGGGGTCGATGTCGCCTTGCGCCGCGAGATGTGGCTGGTCGTCGACGAATTGCGCAAGCGCGGCGTCACCATCATCCTGACCACGCATTACCTTGAAGAGGCCGAGGAAATGGCCGACCGCATCGGGGTGATCAACAAGGGCCAGCTGATGCTGGTCAAACCCACTGCCGAGCTGATGGGCGAATTCGGCAAGAAGCAACTTACGGTCGATCTTTATGAGCCGCTGAGCGCCCTGCCTGCCGATCTCGATCCCGAGGTCGCCGAGGCGCTGGTGCTGTCGGCGGACGGGCTCCATATCACCTATTCCTACGACACCCGCGCCGAGCGCACCGGCATCGCGCGCCTTCTGGCGGGCCTGAGCGCGCGCGGTGTGGCAGTGCGCGATGTCGGCACCAAGGAATCCTCTCTCGAAGAGGTCTTCATGTCGCTTCTGGAGGGCGCAGAATGAACTGGCTCGCGGTTCGCGCAATCTATGCGCATGAAATGAACAGGTTTTTCCGAACGATCTGGCAATCGGTGGCCTCGCCGGTCCTGTCGACCGTGCTTTACTTCGTGGTCTTCGGCGCGGCGATCGGCGGGCGGATCCAGACGGTCGACGATGTGCCTTACGGCGCCTTCATCGTGCCGGGTCTGATGATGCTGACGGTTTTGCAGCAATCGGTCTCGAATGCGAGTTTCGGCATCTACTTCCCGAAATTCTCGGGCACGATCTACGAATATCTCGTCTCGCCCGCCGGCTGGATCGAGGTCACCGCAGGTTTCGTCGGTGCCGCCGCCAGCAAGGCAATCCTGATCGCGGTCATCATCTTGCTCACCAGCTTCTGGTTCAACGGCGTCCATATCGCCCATCCGGTCTGGATGCTGGTCTTTCTGGTCCTGACCGCCGTCAGTTTCTCGCTTCTGGGCTTCATCATCGGGCTTTGGGCGAAGAATTTCGAGCAGCTCCAGATCGTGCCGATGATGGTGATCATGCCGCTGACCTTCCTTGGCGGGGCCTTCTATTCGGCCTCGATGCTGCCGCCCTTCTGGGAAAGCGTCGCCAAGCTCAATCCGGTGCTTTATCTCGTTTCGGGGTTCCGCTGGTCGTTCTTCGATATGGCGGATGTGCCGGTGATGTCGTCGCTGGTTGCGGTGACGATCATGCTGCTGATCTGCCTTGCGGTGATCCGCTGGATTTTTGCCACGGGCTGGCGGCTGCGCGAATAAAAGCACCCGCTTTTCCGGCGGCATGAAAAAGGCCCGCGCTTCTTTCGAGGCGCGGGCCTTGTCTTGGGAAAAGGCTGCGGGAAAGACCGCCTGCAGATCCGGTGGCCGCCGCGTGCCTAGCGGCAAAGCTTGGTTTGGGGGTCAAGCCGGACATATTCCTTGGCGGTGATCTTCTTGATCTCGAGCGAGCGCTTCCATGTCTCGTTCCAGCGCGCCAGAATGCCGTTGCGGTAGTAAAGCGCCATGATCTCGTCGACGCCGGGCGGGATATAGGTCGTGTTGGGAATGCGCGGCGCATGGAAGCCCACCACTGCCCCGGACCAAGACAGGCATTGGGCAAAGTGATGAAAAGCGTGCAGGCCGAGCCGCAATAGCCGCGGACCTCGACCCGCCCGCCCCAGCGTTCCAGCTCGTTGCGGCGCTTGATCGCGCGCATGACATTGCCGCCGCGGTTGTCGCGGATGACGACGACTTCGTTGCGCGACTGCGGCACGAAGAGCATCGTGAAATTCGGATCATGAGCGGGCGTCGCCGGCGGTTTTCGGGCCGTGCTCCCCGTCCGGAACGCAGCCGGTCAGGGTGGTCAGGGCCAGAAGGACGATCAGTCCGGCGGTGCGAAGCGGGTGCAGGTTAACTTTCATCAAGTCAGCATGCCGCGACTTTTTTGACTTGGGAAGGCACTATCGTGCGAGCAACGCCACGCTTTGTCTTGTCACGACTTCCGGCTGCGTTATATGCGCGAATATGAGCGCCAATCCCAATCCTCCGAATCTCCGTCCCGATCTAGCCAATGCCGCCATCCCCGATGTGCGGCGCGAGGGTCAGCCGACTATCGGCATGGTCTCGCTGGGTTGCCCGAAAGCCCTTGTCGACAGCGAGCGCATCCTGACGCGCCTTCGCGCCGAGGGCTATGCGATCAGCGCCGATTACAAAGGCGCCGAAGCCGTGATCGTGAACACCTGCGGCTTCCTCGACAGCGCGAAGGCCGAAAGCCTCGAAGCGATTGGCGAAGCTCTGGCCGAGAACGGCAAGGTCATCGTCACGGGCTGTCTGGGCGCAGAGCCCGAGTTCATCACGGGCGCGCATCCTTCGGTTCTGGCGGTCACCGGACCCCAGCAATACGAGCAGGTTCTGGACGCCGTTCACGGTGCCGTGCCGCCCGCGCCCGATCCGTTCATCGACCTGCTGCCGGCCACGAGCGTGTCGCTGACGCCGCGCCATTACAGCTATCTCAAGATTTCCGAGGGCTGCAACCACGCCTGCAAATTCTGCATCATCCCCGATATGCGCGGCAAGCTGGTCAGCCGTCCGGCCCATGCCGTCGTACGCGAGGCCGAAAAGCTGGTGCAGGCGGGCGTCAAGGAATTGCTGGTCATCTCGCAAGACACCTCGGCTTACGGGCTCGACCTGAAATACGCCGAGGATCGCGGCCACCGCGCCCATATCACCGATCTCGCCCGCGATCTGGGTAGCCTCGGCGCCTGGGTGCGTCTGCACTACGTCTATCCCTATCCGCATGTGCGCGATCTGGTGCCGCTGATGGCCGACGGGCTGATCCTGCCCTATCTGGACATCCCCTTCCAGCACGCGCATCGCGACGTGCTCAAGCGCATGGCGCGGCCTGCGGCTTCGGCGAAAACGCTGGATGAAATCGCCGCATGGCGCGATAACTGCCCCGATATCACCCTGCGTTCGACCTTCATCGTCGGCTATCCGGGCGAGACCGACGAAGAATTCCAATATCTGCTCGACTGGCTCGACGAGGCGCAGCTCGACCGCGTGGGATGTTTCCAATACGAAAACGTCAAAGGCGCGCGCGCGAACCTGCTGCCCGACCATGTTCCGGCCGAGGTGAAGCAGGAGCGTTTCGAGCGTTTCATGGAAAAGGCGCAGGCGATTTCCGAAGCGAAACTGGCCGCGAAAGTCGGCTCGCGCATCGAGGTTATCGTCGACAGCGTTGACGACGAAGGCGCGACCTGCCGCACCAAGGCCGATGCGCCCGAGATCGACGGCAACCTGTTCATCGACGAGGGTTTCGAGCATCTGACCCCGGCGATATCGTCGAGGTCACGGTGGACGAAGCCGGCGAATACGATCTCTGGGGCAAGCTTTAAGCCAATCCCAGAACCCGGAAACGAAAAGGCCGCACCCCGAAAGGTGCGGCCTTTCTTTGGCTCTGTGCCCCGCCTATTGGCAGGAGGCGAGAAGGCGCGTGATCTCGGCCGCCTGACGGCGGAAGTTGGTCATGTTGCGGTCGAAAGCCGCCTTGACCAAGGCGCGGCTGTTTTGGTTGCTGGTATAGGTCTCGAGGCGGCGGTCGAAGACACCCTCGACCTCGCGGTTGTAGCTCGCGATCGAGCGGCTCAGCTGGGCGACGGCGCCGACCCTTTGCGCGGTCACGTTGCCGCCGGCCGTGCCTTTGTCGAGCGTATCCGCCGCACGCTGGATCACTTGGGCCACGCTGTCGACGCTGGCTTCGGCAAGGCGGGCATTGCGCGCATCGGTCGATTGGGCGCCGGTGATATTGTCGATATTGCTCCAGCCGGTCAGGCCGATATCCGCGGTCCCTTTGGCAAAAGCCCCGCCCGCGCCGCGCGGCGACACATGGGTCAGGGCGCGGCCCATCATGGTGCGCGCGGTGTCCTTGGTCGAGAGCTCCTGCCCGAAGAGGTATTTGCTCGAAAGCGCGCCTGCGACATCGCTGCCCGTCTGGCCGATATCGGCTACAACGCGGGCGCGATCGCCCGCAGGTCCGGCGGCGATCTGCAGCAGGCTTGCCGCCATATCAAGGCTCGCCATCGAGGTTTTGTGGATGAAATCCACCACCAGCCAGCCGCGACCTTTCCAGTTTTCCGTGTTCAGATCCGACAGGGTCCGGCGGTATTCATTCTCCGCCGCGGCGATCAGCCGGTTGATGTTGTCGAGCTGCATGCGCGAATTGGTGCACATCTGGTTCGGCATGATGCGGTGCTGGCGCTCCGCCTGCGAGATGGTCAGGTGGTTCTTGTGGGCTTCGGCACTGTAGGGATTGGCGGTGGTGCCTCTTTGCGGGGCGGAACTCGTCATGAAACACTCCTGTCGGCGGCGCGGTTCAAATCAAACAGCTCAAATCGGGAAGCGCCGCGAATGCAGGCAATTTAGACATTTTTGTCGACTTCTGTCCACACGCCAAGGCCTGCGGCATCGGGCTTTTGACAGAGTTCGCCCTTTCGCCAAGCCGGTCTTTTGCCTAGACAGTTTGTCAGAAAGTCTTTGATCGGGGTCGGTATGAAGTGGGATAGCGAGGGCAAGCCGAAAAAGCCGGCGATCATCGGCATCGGCGCGCAAAAGGCCGGCACCACCTGGCTAAGCCAGATGCTGGGCCAGCACCCAAAGGTCTGGAGCTCTCCCTTCAAGGAGGTCCAGTTCTTCAACTACCTCTATATCGAAGAGCATCGCAAATGGCTGCCGTGGCATTTCCGCATGAGCCGGACCAGCATCGAAAAGCGCCATGCCGCGCGCGGTCAGGATGTCCCCGCCGAGGTCCAGGCCTATCTCGAGCGGATTACCCGCGGCAAAATGTTCACCAACCAATGGTATAAGCAGGTCTTCGCCCCGCGCCCGAAGGCATGTTGCCGATGGATGTGACGCCCGAATATTCGACCCTGCCCGAAGAAGGCGTCGAATTCGTCACGAGATTCCTGCCCCATGCCAAATTCATCTATCTGGTGCGCCATCCGGTCGATCGCGCGATCTCCCAGCTCAAGATGAACATCACGCGTGCCAAGCGCAAACCCGCGACGCTGGCGGACTGGATGACCGAGATCGAGGATCCGGTCCTGCTCGACCGCGGCAATTACGTCGAATTCATGCCGCGCTGGAACGCCAAGCTCGGTCCGCAGCGGCTGCTCTACCTGCCCTTCGGCGCGATCAGCCGCACGCCGCTCGACGTTATGCGCAGGGTCGAGAGCTTTCTGGGGCTGCCGCCGCATGAATACAACAACCTGCGCGACAAGGTCTTTGCCGGCAATGCGCAGCTTTCGGTCCCCGACGAGGCCCGCGCCGCTTTGCGGGCCAAGCTCGAACCGCAGTTCGAATTTCTCGAAGCGGCCTTCGACAAAAGCTTCAACGATCTGTTGCGCTAAGGCGTGGCAGGGGCGCCTTTCGGGCGTGCTTTCCTCATGCTTCGGGCGGGCTTGTACTGCGGCCCGCCTTTCCCTTTGGGCCGCTATGGCCTAAATAACGGTCCACATTTGTCACAAGAGGATGGGTCATGGCCTCATACCAGTTTGTTTACTATATGGACGGGGTGTCCAAGGCCTATGCCGGCGGCAAAAGGTCTTTGAAAACATCCGTCTGAACTTCCTTCCGGGGTGAAGATCGGCGTGGTCGGCGTCAACGGCGCCGGTAAATCGTCGCTGCTGCGCATCATGGCGGGCATCGACAAGGACTTCACCGGCGAAGCTTGGGCCGCGAAAGGCGCGACCGTCGGCTATCTGCCGCAGGAGCCGCAGCTTGATCCAGCGCTGAACGTGCGCGGCAACGTCATGGAAGGCGTCAAGGCCAAGCAGGCCAAGCTCGACCGCTACAACGAGCTGGCGATGAACTACTCGGACGAGACCGCCGAGGAAATGGCCAAGCTGCAGGACGAGATCGACGCCGAGAACCTCTGGGATCTCGACAGCCAGATCGACGTCGCGATGGAAGCGCTCCGCTGCCCGCCCGACGACGCCGATGTCGAAAGCCTGTCGGGCGGTGAACGCCGCCGCGTCGCGCTTTGCAAGCTGCTGCTCGAGCAACCCGACATGCTGCTGCTCGACGAACCGACCAACCACCTCGATGCCGAAACCATCGCCTGGCTGCAAAAGCACCTGATCGAATATCCCGGCACGATCCTGACGGTCACCCACGACCGTTACTTCCTCGACGAGATCACCAGCTGGATCCTCGAGCTCGATCGCGGTCGCGGCATCCCCTACGAGGGCAACTATTCGGCTTGGCTCGAGCAGAAGGCGAAACGCCTCGAGCAGGAAGCCCGCGAGGACAAGGCCAAGCAAAAGACCCTCGAGCGCGAGCTTGAGTGGATCCGCGCCGGCGCGAAAGCCCGTCAGGCCAAGCAGAAAGCGCGTATCAACGCCTATAACGAGCTCGCCGGCCAGTCCGAGCGCGAGAAGCTGGCGCGTGCCCAGATCATCATCCCGAACGGCGAACGTCTGGGCAACAAGGTGATCGAGGTCGAGGGCCTGAAAAAGGCGATGGGCGACAAGCTTCTGATCGAAGACCTGACCTTCAGCCTGCCGCCGGGCGGCATCGTCGGTGTCATCGGCCCGAACGGCGCCGGTAAATCGACGCTCTTCAAGATGCTGACCGGCAACGAGGAACCCGATGCCGGTACCGTCAGCTATGGCGATACCGTGCAGCTGTCCTATGTCGACCAGTCGCGCGACGCGCTTGATCCCAACAAAACCGTCTGGGAAGAGATCTCGGGCGGGGCGGAACTGATCGAGCTGGGTGACGCGCAGGTCAACAGTCGGGCTTATTGCTCGTCCTTCAACTTCAAGGGCGGCGACCAGCAGAAGAAAGTCGGCGTCCTCTCGGGCGGCGAGCGCAACCGCGTCCATATGGCGAAGCTGCTCAAAGCGGGCGGAAACGTCCTGCTGCTCGACGAACCGACCAACGACCTCGACGTGGAAACGCTGCAGGCGCTGGAAGCCGCGCTGGAAGATTTCGCCGGCTGCGCGGTCATCATCTCGCACGACCGCTTCTTCCTCGACCGCCTGTGTACCCATATCCTGGCCTTCGAGGGCGATGCCCATGTCGAATGGTTCGAGGGCAACTTCGAGGCCTACGAGGCCGACAAGGTCCGTCGCCTCGGCGCCGACTCGATCGAACCCAAGCGGGTCAAATATAAAAAATTCACGCGCTAAGCGGCGTTTGAATTGAATGAAGCGGGGCGGGGTAACACCTCGCCCCTTTTCTTTGATCTGGATCAAGTTTTGAAAATTAATCGATCAAGATAATGTTATTGATTTGGCCGGATATGACAAATTCATGACGGGAAGATAACGTTTCATTGCGTTCACAATGCAAAAAGCCGCCCCGTTTTATGGGCGGCTGTAGTGGTTCTTATGCGGGATCGATCTAAATAATTCCGATCGGACGGCAGATCATTCACCGCCCGATCGGAGTCTTAACTGGTTAACAAGAAAGCGATTAACGAAACATTATGCTCTGTACACGAGCACCAATAATTAACTTTCATGACCAAGTACACCTGACTAAATCGTAGCAAAAGGTCATTTATGCTGACCCATTTGTCTGCCACTTAGGTTTGGGTCGTTCCCTTATATTTATGCGTATTCCGGGAGTTATTCGGGTAACGCGAACGGCTTGCATATTAAATGATCATAAAATATCGGTGTTAATAATGTATTGCCCATACATGCTGGCGGAGTGCCGATTTGGAGCATAACCTTTGTCAGGTTGGACTTTTTAGTCTAATCGAACGATTTTTTTGTTTCTGTTTCGCCGTCCAGAACGGTTTATTCTTTCGGTTAAATATTCTTGAAGTTCGTTTCGGGAATCGAATGAAAGCCGATTAATGCATCCGGTTTAACAGCCTGATGAAATGATTGGCTTTCATTCTTCTGTCTTAGCGAAAGAACGGGCCAAAACTGCTCGGTATGCAGCGATTGGCGGTATCGTCCAGCCTGCGTCCGCCCGAACGCTCTCCACGGGCGAGGCGGATGCCGCCGTCGAGACCGAGGTCGTGGCGCAGGTTTTCGGGATCGCGTGCAACGATCGCGCGACAGCTTCCCGGCCTTCCGGCTCCGCCATTGCAGGAGCCATTGCACCAGCCGCGAGGCCGTGCGGTGGTCGTGGTTGCAGGCAGCTTTGGTGAGTGCGGTCATGGCGGGGCTCCTCGAGGGCTCTAAGGCCGTTGATCTGGGCTGCGACCATGCTAGCTTCCGCCTCGGGTGACCAACCAATCCTCGGATGCGACACATAAGGAGAGCTTATGGAAATGCCCCCGCTGGCGGCGATTCGCGTCTTCGAATCGGCTGCAAGACATCTCAGCTTCACCCGTGCCGCCGTCGAGCTCGGCATGACGCAGGCCGGTGTCAGCTATCAGATCAAGATCCTCGAGGAGCGCTTGGGGGCGCGCTGTTCCAACGCCTGCCGCGCGAGCTGAAGCTGACCCGTTTGGGCGCGCGGCTCGCGGGGCCGACCAACGAAGCTTTCGAGCTTTTGCGCACGACCTATACGCCGCCCGAGGGCAGGCGGGGGACATTGGCGATCTCGTCGATGATCAGCCTTGCGGGAAACTGGCTCTCGCAGAGGCTTGGGCATTTCCAGATGGCCCATCCACAGTTGGCGGTACGGCTGGAAAGCTCGGACAGCATCGTCGATTTCATGCATGACGATATCGATGTGGCGATCAGGACCGGCGATGGCGACTGGCCCAGCCTCACCTCCGATTTCGTGATGCCCTATACATTCGCGCCGCTTTTGTCGCCCCGACTGATGGAGAGCATCGATCTGCGCCACCCCGAGGATCTGCTGAAGTTGCCGATTCTCGATCCGCAAGATCCCAATTGGGCGTGCTGGATGGCGGATGCGGGGGTGGCCTTCGATCCAGTCGCGCAGAAGGCATGGCCGGCCTTGGGCGCGCAGGTCAACGAGGCACGGGTGGCGCTGGCGGGGCGGGGGTGGCGTTGCTGACGCCACGCTTCTTCCGTTTCGAGCTGGCGACCGGAGCGCTGGTGCAGCCCTTCCCGCATGTCGGCAAGGCGCGCAAATCGGTCTGGCTGGTCTATCCGAGCTGGTCGCGCAATCGTCCGGCCATCCGCGACTTCCGGCAATTCCTGCTCGACGAGGTTGCGCGCGAAGATGCCGAAATGGCCGCGTTCAGCGCATCAACGCGAACCACTCCCTGAGTGCGGCGAGCGATCGGGCTCGTCGAGGAAGGGAATATGGGCGCGGTCGGGGATCTCGGCAAAGATCATGTCGGGACGGCGGCGGCGCATCTCGGCGGCGGTTTCGCGCGAGCAGATCCGAATTCGCCCCGCGCAGCAGCGCGAGCGGCAAGTCTCGGGTCGCGTCGAAGATGGGCCATGCGTCGATCACGGGGCCGGACATCGCCTCGATGAAGGCCTCGCGCAGCGCCGGATCATAGGTGATTTTCATGCCGCCCGGCGTCTGGTGGTAATGCAGCCGCGCCTCGGAAAGCCAGCGGCCCGGCGCGACATTGGCGAAACCGGCCATGACTTTGGGCATTTTGGCGGCGATATCCTCGGGGATTTGCCGACCGGATTGCGGCCGATATAGTCGAAAATCTTGTCGAGGCCCGCCTTTTCCAGCACAGGCCCGACATCATTGAGGCAAAGTCCCGTCATGCGGTCCTTGGCAACGGCGGCCAGATACATTCCGATCAAACCGCCGCGCGAGGTCCCGAGGATCGCGGCTTTCGCGACGCCCAGATGGTCGAGCAGCGCGAGCGCATCCGCGCCTTCCTGCGCAACGCTATAGCTGGCCGCACCCGTCCAGTCCGACTCTCCGCGCCCGCGGTAATCGGGGCGGATCAGCCGGATGCCGGTCAGATGCGGCGCAAGATAGTCGAAATCCCGACCCGTGCGGGTCAGGCCGGAAAGCGCCAGTACCGGCAGCCCGTCACCCTCGTCGCGATAAGCGAGGCGGGCTCCGTCGGCTGCGCGGTAAAGCGCGCCTCCATCAGAGGTTTTCCGACTGCGGCATGCCCAGAACGTGGTAGCCGCCATCGACAAGGATCGTCTCGCCGGTGGTGCAGGCGCCCCAATCCGAGCAAAGCCAGACCGCCGTGCCGCCGATCGCTTCCAGCGTGGCATTGGCGCGCAAGGGCGCGTTTGCCTCGGTGTGGCGATAGGTCTTGCGCGCGCCGCCGATCGCGGCACCGGCAAGGGTTTTCATCGGGCCGGGGCTGATCGCATTGACGCGGATCCCCTCGGGGCCGAGATCATTCGCCAGATAGCGGACCGAGGATTCCAGCGCCGCTTTCGCGACCCCCATGACGTTGTAGTAAGGCGTCACGCGGTTCGAGCCGGCATAGGTCAGCGTGATGATCGATCCGCCCTCGTTCATCAGCGCATGGGCGCGCCGCGCCACGTCGATCAGCGAGAAGCACGAGATCGTCAGCGAGGTTTTGAAATTCTCGCGCGTGGTGTTGATGAAACGGCCGGTCAGCTCGTTCTTGTCGGAAAACGCGATGGCATGGACGAGAATGTCGAACTTGCCCCAGCGCTTCTCGATCTCGGCGAAGCCCGCATCCAGCGAGGCGTCGTCCTGAACATCGAGGTCCAACAGGAAGTCGGACCCCAATGATTTCGCCAGCGGCTCGACACGCTTGCCGAAAGCATCGCCCTGATAGGAGAAAGCCAGCTCGGCACCTGCCTCGTGCAGGGCCTTGGCGATTCCCAAGCGATCGAGCGATCATTCGCGACACCCATGACAAGCGCGCGTTTACCTTTCAGCAATTCGGTCATTGCCCAACCTTCTTCCAGATCAATCTTTATAGACAGACATCGCAAGGGTGGCATTGGTTCCACCGAAGCCGAAGCTATTCGACAAGACTGTGTCAAAATCGACATTGTCGATGCGTTCCAGCGCGATCTCGTCGGGATGGATACGGGGGTCCAGCTCGACGATATTGGCCGATGCCGCGATGAAGCGGTTCTGCATCATCAGCAGCGAATAGATCGCCTCGTGAACGCCGGTCGCACCAAGCGAATGGCCGGTCAGCGATTTGGTCGAAGCGATTTTCGGCATATTGCCTTCGCCGAAGACGCGGCGCGCGGCCTCGATCTCGCCGACATCGCCGACGGGGTCGAGGTGCCGTGCGCGTTGATGTAGTTGACCTTGCGACCCTCGCCGATGGTCGAAAGCGCCAGACGCATCGAGCGCTCGCCGCCTTCGCCCGAGGGGCAACCATGTCGTAGCCGTCCGAAGTCGCGCCGTAGCCGGTGACTTCGGCATAGATTTTGGCACCGCGCGCCAGCGCATGGCCCAGCTCTTCGAGCACGACCACACCGCCGCCGCCCGCGATGACGAAACCGTCGCGGCTGACGTCATAGGGACGCGAGGCGGTTTCGGGCGTGTCGTTGTATTTCGACGACATCGCGCCCATCGCGTCGAACAGGCACGACAGCGTCCAGTCGAGTTCCTCGCCGCCGCCGGCAAAGACGATATCCTGCTTGCCCAGCTGGATCTGTTCGACGCCGTTGCCGATGCAATGCGCCGAGGTCGAGCAGGCCGAGGTGATCGAATAGTTCACGCCCTTGATCTTGAACGGCGTCGCAAGGCAGGCCGAATTGGTCGAGGACATGCCGCGCGTGACCATGAACGGCCCCATCTTTTTCGGCGCGCCCTTTTCCAGCGTGATCTTATGGGCCTCGAACAGGTTCGAGGTCGACGGACCGCCCGAGCCCATGATCAGGCCGGTGCGCTCGTTCGAGACGTCTTTCTCCTCGAGGCCGGAATCGGCGATCGCCTGCTCCATGGCGATGAAGTTATAGGCCGCGCCCGGACCCATGAAGCGCAGGTTACGCTTGTCGATATGCTCCTCGACATTGATCTTGGGCATGCCGTGAACCTGGCTGCGGAAACCCAGTTCCGCATAGCCCGGAGCGGTCGAGAGACCCGATTTCCCCAGCCGCAAGCTCTCGGTGACCTCGGAGGCGTTGTTGCCGATGGGCGAGACGATCCCCAGCCCGGTAATGACCACGCGACGCATGGTGTCCTCCTTCATCTGAAAGGTCAGTTTGCCGAAAGGGCGACCTTCATGTCTTTGACTTCATAGATGGTCTCGCCATCCGCTTCGACACGGCCGTCCGCCACGCCCATGGTCAGGCGGCGCGTCTGGATCGCTTTGGTGAAATCCACGAAATAGGTCAGTTTCTTGCGGTCGGGGCGGACCATGCCGGTCAGCTTGACCTCGCCCACGCCGAGCGCATAGCCGCGACCCAGCCAGCCGCGCCAGCCGAGGTTGAAGCCCGTCAGCTGCCACAGCCCGTCAAGGCCGAGACAGCCCGGCATGATCGGGTTGTTGAGGAAGTGGCACTCGAAGAACCACAGATCCGGGTTGATATCGAATTCGGCAACGACATGGCCTTTGCCATGCAGGCCGGCATCGCCCGAAATATCGGTGATGCGGTCCATCATCAGCATCGGCGGCAGGGGAAGCTGCGCATTACCGGGCCCGAAAAGTTCCCCACGCGCGCAGGCGAGCAGGTCTTCCTTGTCGAAACTGGTCCGGGTCATTGTCATATTTTGCCTGCCTGTTGTGCTGGGCGGGAGCTATGCCCCCAGGTCATGAATGACGTTCCGTCTATCATCGTGCAGGACTAGCGTGCAAGTCTGACGACGGCGTTACCATAGTCCGAAAGGGCGCCGCTCCGAAGCGGTTTGGGCCTTTGCCCCCTGCAAAAGTCGCATCTTCCGCCCGATCGGGGGCCATGCTTGCCCCCGCGTCAGTGTGTAGCGCTCAGAACCACTGGCCAGGCTCCATCAGCCCCAAATCCATCAACTGCTGGGCATTCCAGCGGAACGGCACCGAGTTGCGCCAGTTGAAATCGCGGATTTCGGCCCGCGAGCCGGGGTTTTGGGCCAGCGCCTTGGCCACGCGGAACGAGGTGATCGTCGCGGTCAGATTATGGTGCCACGGGCAGGAATAAGTGTTGTATTCCTCGATGTCGAACCGGTGGTCGGCCTGAAGTTTCAGTCCTTTGGTGGAGCGGAACAGCGCGATCCGGTCGATGCGGCGGCGATCGGCGGGCAGATGTTCCTCGAAACGCCAGCGCAGCCCGCCGAAGAAGTCGAGCTGGCGCTCGTGGAAGCCGCCCTCGCGATTCCGGCGGCCGAGCGCGTAATAGCCGGTCTGGTCGAAGCGCGCTTCGGACAGGCTGACCGCATCGGGGAAGCGCGCCAGATCGGGGGCATAGAGATCGACCACATAGGTCAGCATGGCACGGCGGCGTTCCTCGGCGTGGAAGGCCAGCATCTCGCCGACCGAGCGCGATCCGAGAAGGGGAAGAACAGGAATTCGCTGTTGTAGCAGTAGTAAAGCCAGGTCCCCTCGGGCACGGCGTCGATCACCATGTTCACCGCATCGACATGGGCCTGATGATGGCGGGTGTTGAACTGGAGGTTGACGACGCGGCTGTCGGGACGGGGCGCGGCCCCGTCGCTTGCCGCCGGATGCGCCGCGAGCGGCAGCATCGCCTCGGGCAGGGGTTCGACGAGAGCGCAATGATCTGGCGAAAGCCCAGCTTGAGGTGATGCGACAGCGTTGTGGCAATCGCGGCATCATCCTCGATCAGGATCACGGCGATCGGGCCTTTGGCCTTCTTCAAACCGTTGTTCGCAATAAAGGTCTTGAGGTCGCGAAAGCCGCTCATTTCAGGATGGCCCGCACCTGATTGAGCGCGGCCTTGAACAGGTCGGGGTTGGACGAGGCGCTGTCGAGCAGCGATTTCAGCGTGGTTTTCTGGTCGTCGCCGATGGTCGAAGCATCGATCAGCGCCGCAACGCGGGCCTTGTCGTAGCCTTCGGGGGTCAGAAGGCGGGCGATCTCGGCCCCGTCGGCGGCGGCTTGCGAGGCGGCGGAGCCTGCTTCGGCGGCAGCGGAGGCGGCCTCCTGGGTCGCTTCGGCTGCGACGCCTGCGGCCGCTGCGGGATCGGCGCTGGAGGTGGCCTCGACAGCGGCATTGGCAGCGCGGTCGGCGGCCTCGATCGCGGTTTCGGCAGCAGCCTCGGCCTCTTGCGCGGCAGGGCTGGTCGGCGCGGCCTCGACCGCTTCGGCCGCGGCATCGGTCGCGGTCGCTGCCGCATCGGCGGCCGCATCGGCGGCATTGCCTGCGGCATCGGCCGCAGCTTCATCCGTCACGACGGGAGCGGCTGCCGGAGCGGCGGGAACCTCGGGCGTGGTGGCTACGGGGGCTGCCGGAGCGGGTTCCGGTTCGGCGGGCGTTTCTGCCGGCGCTGCAGCTGCGGGTGCCTCGGGGGCGGTCGGAGTGCCGCCGGTCAGCGCCTCGATTTGCGAGGTGACGCGCGAAAGATCTCCGCCCGACCACAGCCAGACGCCACCGCCGGCAAGAACAAGGATCACGACAAGCGACAGGATACGCGCCATTGAGGGACTCCGGCATGAGGCCGCGGCAAAGCGGCGAAGGTGGCAGAAAATGCTTGGCCCCTCTATGACATGCCCGACGGGGTGCGGGAAGTGCGTGGGACGGCCCATCGGGACTTTTCGCGCAGAGCAAGGACGCGGCAGGGCAGGGGCCGTGCGCCCGCAAGCGGCAAAAAGCCGTGCGGTTTCCGCCAATCTCTTGAGGAAGATAAGGGTTTTCCGGTCTTTGCGCCGGTTTCGCGGGGAGTCGGGACTTTTCCCGCCGGTCCTTCGCGAGATGCGGAGGGCGCAACCGGAGCCGCCCCGCATGGGCCGCGCGGGCCCTCGCGGTGTACCCGTCGCGCTCCGTCCGGCCCCGTTTGTCCACCCTTGGCCCCTTGTGCGACCCGCGGGAGATCGCGCCGGCGGCTTTGCTGCGACTGCGGCGCGCAGGCCCTTGTGGCTGCGGCCCCGACAATCCCCGAGGCGGACGAAACAGGTTGAAAGGCCGCGCCTTCATGGCTATCTAAAGCCCACAGATTCCCAACAATTGAAGGAAGACTACCATAGCTCGCAGACCGCATAACGCACCGCCCGTCCGTGACACTGGCCCGCGCGTCAATGATCGTATCCGTGTCGCTGAAATTCGCCTGATCGGCGCGGAAGGTGAGAACATCGGGGTCGTGACCCCGGCCAAAGGGATCGAGCTGGCTCAGGCCGTCGGGCTCGATCTGGTCGAGATCTCGCCCAATGCCGTTCCGCCGGTCTGCAAGATCATGGACCTCGGCAAGTTCAAATATGAACAGCAAAAACGCGAAGCCGAGGCGCGCAAGAAGCAGAAGGTCATCGAGGTCAAGGAGATCAAGTTCCGTCCGGGAACCGATACCCACGACTACGAAGTCAAAATGCGCAGCGTGATGAAATTCCTGGGCGAAGGCGACAAGGTGAAAATCACCTTGCGCTTCCGTGGCCGCGAAATGGCGCACCAGCAGCTGGGCCTCGAATTGCTGCACCGCGTTGCAGCCGAGGTCGGCGAGGCCGGCAAGGTCGAGTCGATGCCCAAGCTCGAAGGCCGCCAGATGGTGATGATGATCGCGCCCAAATAAGGGCGTGATCTTAACGATAAGGAAGGCGCATGATGCCGGATATTCGGATTTTGGTCATGCGCGACGAAGGGGCGGATCCCGCCCTTCCGCTTCCCGACTATCAGACGGCCGGTGCGGCCGGCGCCGATTTGCGCGCCGACCTCGCCGGTCGCGATCTGACCCTCGAGCCGGGCGATGTGAAGCTGGTGCCGACGGGTCTTCGGGTCGAAATCCCCATGGATTCGAGATGCAGGTGCGGCCACGTTCGGGCCTCGCGCTCAAATATGGCGTGACGGTGGCCAATGCGCCCGGCACGGTCGACAGCGATTATCGCGGGCCTTTGGGCGTCATTTTGGTCAATCTCGGCCGCGAACCCTTCGTGATCGCCCATGGCGAGCGGATCGCGCAGGCCGTGATCGCGCCGGTGGTTCAGGCCCGCTATGTCATGGCCGAGACCCTCTCGGAGAGTGATCGCGCCTCGGGCGGCTTCGGCTCGACCGGCCGGTCCTGACGGGAGGGGCGATGTTCGTCCTTCTCCTGATCCTCGTCATTCTGCTCAGCTGGCGCTTTGCCCGCATTCCGGGCCGCTATACGGCGGCAATGGTGCTGGGCGTCTGGATCGCCTCGATGCCGGTCCTCGCGCTTTGGCCGCAATCGGCGCTGGCGCGTCTGATTGGCGGAGGGCCGCAGCAATGGGCGCTGGCGGGCGGCTTCGTGTTGTTGGTGATCGGCTACCGCAAGGTGATCGGCTATCTCAAGCGCAATGCCGTTGCCGCGCGCAATGGGGCGACCGAAGGCGCGATGCCGGTTGCCGTCGAAGCGGCTGCCCCGCTTGCGCCGCCCGTCATCGGAGCGGACGGCAAGCCTGCGCCGATGTCAGATGCCGAGCTCGACCGCTATGCCCGCCATATCGTTTTGCGCGAGGTCGGCGGCGCGGGGCAAAACCGTCTGCGCGGCGCGAAGGTGCTGGTCGTGGGCGCGGGTGCGCTTGGTTCGCCGGTCGCGCTTTATCTGGCGGCGGCGGGGGTCGGGCGGATGACGCTGGCCGATGACGATGTCGTCAGCCTCTCTAACCTGCAACGTCAGGTGATCTTCCACAGCAGCGATAACGGCCGCGCCAAGGTCGAGGCCGCGGCCGAGGCCATCGCCGCGCTCAACCCCCATGTCGGGGTCACCGCGCTGGCCCGCCGCATCACCGCCGATGACGCAGAGCTTGTTGCGGGCTTCGATCTGGTGCTGGACGGCACCGACAGTTTCGCCTCGCGCTTTGCGGTCAATCGGGCCTGTGTCGCGGCGGGCGTGCCGCTGGTCGCGGGCTCGATCGCGCAATGGGAGGGCCAGTTGACCATCTGGGACCCCGCCCGCAACGCGCCCTGCCTCGCCTGCCTGTTCCCCGAGCCGCCCGCCCAAGGGCTTGCACCGTCATGCGCCGAGGCGGGGTGGTGGGCGCGCTTCCGGGGGTCGTCGGCTCGATGATGGCGCTCGAGGCGATCAAGCTCCTGACCCGTGCCGGCGCGCCTTTGCGGGGGCGGATGCTCATTTTCGACGGGCTTTGGGGCGAAAGCCGCGTGATCTCGATGCGCAGGCGCGAAGGCTGCGCGATCTGCGGCGGCATCCATCCGGCAAGCCCTTCGGCGCAATGATCGGGCGGCGGCCTTGTCAAAGGGCGGCTGCGGGTTAAATCCTTGATCATACGGGTGGCGCGGTTGCGCCGCCGCCGTCACGCAAGGAGATCCGCGATGAATCCCGAAATCACGCATTGGTCCGGTCCGCATGGCCTGCCGCGCTTCGACCTGATCCGCGACGAGGATTTCCCCCGCATTCGATCACTGTCTGGCCGAGGCCGCCGCCGCTGTCGAGGCGATCGCCGCCAATCCCGAGCCCGCGACTTTCGCCAATACGGTCGCCGCCCTCGAAAGCGCCGAAGACAGCCTGAACCGTCTGGCCTCTGTTTTCTACAATCTCACCGGCGTCGATCGAACCCCTCGCGCGAGAAGATCCAGCGCGAAGTCGCGCCGCGTCTGGCGGCTCACGGCTCGAAAACCGGCATGGACCCGCGTCTTTTCGCCCGTGTCGAGACCGTGGCTGCGACGGCCGACAGCCTCGCCCCCGAAGACCGCCGCCTGACCGAACTGACCCTGCGCGGCCTGCGTCGCGCCGGTGCCGCGCTGGACGGCGCGGCCCGCGAGCGCATGGCCGCGATCCGCGAACGTCTGGCTGTCCTGACGACGGAATTCTCGCAAAACGTGCTGACGGATGAACGCGACTACGTCCAGCAGATCCCCGACGACCGTCTGGCCGGTCTGCCGGACTGGTTGGTCCGCGCCATGCGTGCCGCCGCCAAAGAGCGCGGGTTCGACGGCCAGATCGTGACGCTGAACCGCTCGCTGATCGTGCCATTCCTCGAATATAGCGAAGACCGTGCCCTGCGCGAGATTGCCTTTCGGGCATGGACCGCACGCGGTTCGGGGCAGGGGCGGGAGGCGAGGCCACCGACAACCTGCCGGTCATCACCGAGATCCTCGCCCTGCGCCACGAGCGCGCGCAGCTTTGGGCTATGCCGATTTCGCGGCGTATAAACTCGAGCCCGAAATGGCGCGCAATGCCGCCACGGTCGAAGAGTTGCTGATGCAGGTCTGGGAACCCGCCGTCGCCCGCGCCCATCTTGACGCCGAGGCCTTCACCCGCGCGCTCCATGCCGATGGCGTCAATGGCGCGCTCGAACCTTGGGACTGGCGTTTCTACGCCGAGCGCCGCCGCCGCGCCGAACATGATATCGACGAGGCCGAGGTCAAACCCTACCTGACGCTGGATGCGATGATCGGCGCGGTCTTCGACACGGCAAACCGGCTGTTCGGCCTTGAAATGCGTGAATTCGAGGCTCCGCTCTGGGCGCCCGAGGCCCGCGCTTGGGAGGTCACGCGCGGCGGCAAGCTGATGGCGATCTTCGTGGGCGATTTCTTCGCGCGGCCCTCGAAACGCTCGGGGGCGTGGTGCTCGTCCTTGCAGCAGCAGGACAAGATCGGCGCGGGCCAGCGCGCGATCGTCACGAATATCTGCAACTTTACCCCGCCCGAGACCGCAGGCGCGCCCGCCTATCTGTCTTGGGACGACGCGCATACGCTGTTTCACGAATTCGGCCATGCCCTGCACCATATCCTGTCGGATGTGACATGGCCCTCGATGTCGGGCACCTCGGTTGCGCGCGACTTCGTGGAGCTGCCGAGCCAGCTTTACGAACATTGGCTCGAACAGCCCGAAGTGCTCGACCGTCATGCCCGTCATGCCGAAACCGGCGCGCCGCTGCCTGCCGATCTGCGTGACCGCATCATCGCTGCGGGCAATGCCGATCAGGGTTTCGCCACGACCGAATATCTCGAAAGCGCGCTGGTCGATATCGCCTTCCACCAAGGCAGCCCGAGCGCCGATCCGATGGCCAAACAGGCAGAGGTGCTCGACCGTCTCGGCGCGCCCGCCGCGATCCCGATGCGCCATGCGACGCCGCATTTCAGCCATGTCTTCTCGGGAGACGGCTATTCCTCGGGCTATTACAGCTACATGTGGTCCGAAGTCATGGATGCCGACGCTTTCGAGGCCTTCCGCGAGACCGGCGATGTTTTCGACCCCGCAACCGCGGCACGGCTTGAGGAATGGATCCTGTCCAAGGGCGATTCCCGACCGGCCGACGAACTTTGGCTGAAATTCAGGGAACGAAAACCGGGGTTCACGCTTTGTTGAATGGACGTGGCCTTCTGGCTGCAGAGTCCGCAACGCCGCGCGACTGAACTCTGACCGGCTTATGACCGGCAAAGGCATTGGCCGCGCGCTGACAGATGGGAGACGTCGAAGATGATGACCAAGACACTCGCCCTGCCACTCGCGGCCATTGCTTTGGCCGGATTTGTTGCCGCCTGCGAGAAAACCGCCCCACCCGTGCCCGACCAGACACCGGGTCCGGTTGCCGCCTCGAATGCGCTCAACGGCAGCTACAACCTGCGTGCGAGCGATTGCGGCAATGAGCAAAGCGCGACCCGAATGGTGATCGACGGCAACCGCTTCCTCGTGGCCGGCTCGACCTGTACGGTCGTCGATTCCAACGTGCAGGTGAACCGTACCGAGGTCACGCTGTCCTGCGAGGGTGGCGAATTGAACGGCAACCGCGTCCTCTACCTGCAATCGCGCCCCGATGTCTTGCGGGTCACGCGCGACCAGACGACGCTGACCTATTTCCAATGCGCCCGTGCAGCCGCCTCGAGCGATGTGACCGGCGGGGCGTGAGCACCAAAGACTGCGCCACGGGCGATGCCCGATGGATGAAAACAAGCCGCGCGCCCGACCCGAGGTCCGGCGCGCGTCGCTTTTCTATCGTCTCGTCGGGACAGACGGGCGGCGTCCTGCCCCGTTTGGGCCCTTGAACGGCGCCGTTAGTCGCGGATCTCGTCGGGATCGACACCCCAAAGCGTGGTCTTGAGGACCCAGCCCTTCTCGCCCCGCCCGAGATCCGGCACCAATCCTTGTTGCATTCATGCAGCCGCACGATCGCACCGGATCGGCGCGGGCGACCACGCTGGAATTCTGGTCGGGACGCGACATCAGCTCCAGCATGTCCTGCTGGACGATCGCGGTGCGCACGCCCGAGAGCAGCGCGTAATGGACCCAGCCGCCCGCGCCGTCCTGATCGATCACGCGGCGCCAATGGCCAAATTCGGCGACCACGCGCAGGGGCATGCCGGGGTGGCGAAAGACCCAGTCGATACGGTGCGACAGGCTCGGCCCGCGCCGCGCATTGCCTTCGCCGCCCTTGAGGCTGACAAAGCGCGGCACAGGCAGATTGGTGACCGCGCCGCGATTGGGATCGCGCTCTTCGTTCTGGTGGCGGCTGATCTCGGCATCGGCCGAAACATTGGGGGCCGCGCCTTGCACCTCGGCCTGACCTTCGATGGCTTCGACGATCTGCGAGGGGAGCCGGTCTGGGCATGGGCGGGAATCACGAAGGGAATCAGCGCAAGCGCCGGCAAAGCCCCTGCCAGCCATGCTTTAATTGGTCTCATATGCCAGTCCTGCCTTGTTCGAGGTCTTGTCACTGCCCCGCATCATGGGCAGTTTGCCAAAAGCGGACCGGCATTGGAAGACAGGAGCAGCGATGACCATGACATATGCGAACAATCCCTCTCGGACGCGCCTGAAGGTTTCGGTAACGCGCAAACTGCCCGAAGTCGTGGAAACCCGCATGTCGGAGCTGTTCGACGTGGTCCTGCGCGAGGATGACCGCCGCATGACCCGAGACGAGATCGTGGCCGCGATGCGCTCCAGCGACGTTCTGGTCCCGACCGTCACCGATACGATCGACGCATCGATGATGGCGCAGGCGGGCGAGCGGCTCAAGCTGATCGCGAATTACGGTGCGGGGATCGACCATATCGATGTCCATTCGGCGCGCCAGCGCGGCGTGCTGGTCACGAATACCCCGGGCGTGGTGACCGACGACACCGCCGATATGACGCTTGCGCTGATCCTTGCCGTGACGCGCCGCCTGCCCGAAGGCATGGCCGAGATGCAGGCCGGCCACTGGCAGGGCTGGGCGCCGACACTGCACCTTGGCGGCCGCGTTGGAGGCCGGCGTCTGGGCATTCTCGGCATGGGCCGCATCGGTCAGGCCGTGGCGCGGCGTGCCAATGCCTTCGGGATGCAGGTCCATTACCACAACCGCCGCCGCCTTCGCCCCGAAGTCGAGGCCGAGTTGCAGGCGACCTATTGGGAAAGCCTCGACCAGATGGTGAGCCGCATGGACATCATCTCGATCAACGCGCCGCATACGCCCTCGACCTTCCATCTGATGAACGCCCGCCGCCTCAAGCTGATGAAGCCTTCGGCGGTGATCGTGAACACCTCGCGCGGAGAGGTTATCGACGAGAATGCCCTGACGCGGATGCTGCGGGCGGGCGAGATCGCGGGGGCGGGGCTCGATGTCTTCGAGCATGGCCACGAGATCAACCCGCGCCTGCGTGAACTCCCCAATGTCGTCCTGCTGCCGCATATGGGCTCGGCCACGGTCGAGGGCCGCGCGGAAATGGGCGAGAAGGTCATCATCAACATCAAGACTTTCGCCGACGGCCACCGCCCGACCGATCTGGTCTTGCCGGGCCAATATTGACCGCAAAAGACGGGTATTTTCATGATGAAGAAAGCAAAGGCCCTTCTTCATCACGGAAATACCCGAATGCTGCCGTCGTCACAGGCGGCGCAAACAAAAAGGCCGGTCCCGAAGGACCGGCCTTTTTGTTTTGGAGCGGGCGATGAGATCGAACTCACGACCCTAACCTTGGCAAGGTTATGCTCTACCCCTGAGCTACGCCCGCACTCCGTCCCGACAGCATCTCTGCCTCGGTGAGGGTGATTTATGGGATCGTGCCGGAAGTCGCAAGAGGGAATTTTCAAGAAATTTCCAAACAAAAAGGCCGGTCCCGAAGGACCGGCCTTTTGTTTTTGGAGCGGGCGATGAGATTCGAACTCACGACCCTAACCTTGGCAAGGTTATGCTCTACCCCTGAGCTACGCCCGCACTCCGTCCCAGCAGTTCCCTGCCGGTGAGCGGTGATTTAGGTCAGGGCGCGGGGGGTGCAAGGGAAAATGCCGCCGATCGGCCGAAAGCGCGAAAAAACCGTGCTGCGATGCGGAAAGTTTCGGAAAAACGCGGGGTTGGCGCGGCTGCGCGAGTTGAAACCCGCGCGCTTTCGCGGTCTGATTGACGCTATCGCGGCCGGATGGCCGATCGCAGGGGAGAATCATGCGCGCCAGTGATCACTTGAGCGACTTTGTCCGCGAGGCTTTGCTTCGGGGCGCGATCCCGAAGCGATCCGCGCCGCTTTGGCCGAGGCGGGCTGGAGCGAGAACGAGACCCGCGATGCGATGGCGGGCTGGCTTTACATGCCGGACCTTCCGCCTATCCCGCGTCCCCGTCCCTATGTCTCGGCGCGCGAGGCGCTGCTTTACGGGCTGCTGTTCCTTTCGCTTGGCGCCATTGCCTGGCATGTGGGTTCGATGGGGTTTGATCTGATCGACCGTCTTTTGCCGCGGAACGGCATCACGCCGGGTTACGGCAGCGATAGCGGCATGCGCTGGTCGGCAGCGGCGCTTTTGACTTTCGGGCCGCTGTTTTACTTTCTCAATGCGCGGGCCGCCAAGGCAACGCGGGGCGATCCCGGGTTGAGGCGCTCTTTGGTGCGCAAATGGTTCGCTTCGGTGACGCTGCTGATAGCGGCACTGGTGCTGCTCGGGGATCTGGTGCTCGCGATCTATACGATGCTCGACGGCTCCCTGAGCGTGAACTACCTGAGCAAAGCCCTGCTGGTGGCGGCGCTCGGTGTCTTGGTCAGCCTTTATTATCGGGACGAGATCGATGCGTGACGGCAAGAAAGCGGCCAGCTGGGCGATTTTGGGATTGGCTGCGGTGATGGTGGCGGCCGCGCTTTGGGTTGCGGGCGGGCCGCTGACCGCGCGAGCGCAGAACCGCGACTTCGTGCGGATGTCGGATCTCAGAAGCCTGTGGTGGCATGCCAATTGTCAGGGCGTGGCCAATGGCAACAACCTGCCCGAAACCCCTTCGGCACAGGCCGGTTGCGGCGAGCTGCCGCGTATGGCGGATCCCGCCACCGGCGAGGCCTACCGCTACGAGCGTCTCGGGCCGCAATCGTTGCGCCTTTGCGCCAAGCTCGAGCTCCCGACCGAGCGCCAGCGTGACGCCGCCAACCCCGCTGTCGCGGTCGAGGGGCAGCCCGGCTGTTTCGATTTCGCGATGAACATTCCGGCCCCGCCACCCTCTGCCGCGGAGGAGCAGAGCGTGCCCGCCGATCCCGGGCCTGCGGTCGAATAGGGTGGGCGCGCACCCCGTCACCAACAGGCCGGCAATGAAGAAGGGCGCCCGAGGGCGCCCTTTCGCATCATTCGATCTCGATCATCAGATCCTTGGCGTCGACCTGACTGCCCGCCGAGACATGCAGCGCTTTGACCACGCCGTCGCGGTCGGCATGGATGCCGGTTTCCATCTTCATCGCCTCGATGGTCAGCAGCAGGTCGCCGGTTTTGACCTTCTGGCCAAGCGCCGCCGTCACGCTGGCGATCACGCCGGGCATCGGTGCCCCGATATGGGCGGGATTGGCAGGGTCGGCCTTGGGGCGCGCCTTGGTCTGGGCCTTGATGGCGCGGTTCGGGACGCGGATCACGCGCGGCTGGCCGTTCAGCTCGAAAAACACCTTCACATCGCCGTTTTCGTCGGTCTCTCCGATGGTCTGGAACAGGATCTCGAGGTTTTGCCCGGATCGATTTCGGCGGTGATCGCCTCGCCCGGCTCCATCCCGTAGAAGAACGTATGCGTCGGCAGGGCGCGCACGGGGCCGTAGCTGCGCCGCCGCCCCATATAGTCGAGCAAGACCTTGGGATACATCAGATAGGCATTCAGATGCTCGTCGTCGATCTCCATCCCGTCGAGTTCCTGCGACAGTTTCGCGCGAACCGCTTCCAGATCGACCGGCGCCATCGAGGCGCCAGGCCGTGTGGTCAGCGCGGGCTCGCCCTTGAGGATCTTGGCCTGCAGGGCCACGGGCCATCCCCGGAGGTTGCCCGAGATTGCCCTTCATCATGTCGACAACCGATCGGGGAAGGCGACATCGGTCGCGGGATCTTCGACCTGCGTGCGGTTCAGCCCTTGGGCCACCATCATCAGCGCCATATCGCCCACGACCTTGGAGGAGGGCGTCACCTTCACGATATCGCCGAACATCTGGTTCACATCGGCATAGGTCTGGGCGATCTCGCCCCAGCGCTCTTCGAGCCCCATCGAGCGCGCCTGCGCCTTGAGGTTGGTGAACTGGCCGCCGGGCATTTCATGCAGATAGACCTCGGAGGCGGGGGCCTGAATGCCCGATCTGAAGGCGGCATATTGCTCGCGCACCGCCTCCCAGTAGTTGGAGATCGCGCGGACCGCGCCGATATCAAGGCCGGTGTCGCGGTCGGAGTTGCGCAAGGCCTCGACAATCGACCCCAGCGCGGGCTGCGAGGTGCCGCCCGAGAAGGCATCCATCGCCGAATCGACGGCGTCGACGCCCGCTTCGGCCGCGGCAAGGATCGAGGCCCCCGCGATGCCGCTGGTGTCATGGGTGTGGAAATGGACGGGCAGGCCGACCTCTTCCTTCAGCGCGCGCACCAGAACCCGCGCGGCTCCCGGTTTCAGCAGACCGGCCATATCCTTGAGGCCGAGGACATGGGCGCCTGCATCGCGCAGCTGTTTACCCATATCGACATAGTATTTCAGGTCGTATTTCGCCCGCGCCGGATCGAGGATGTCGCCGGTATAGCAGACGGTGCCTTCGCAGATCTTGCCGGTCTCGATCACCGCATCCATCGCGACGCGCATGTTTTCGACCCAGTTGAGGCTGTCGAAAACGCGGAAGATGTCGATGCCGGACCCCGCCGCCTGACGCACGAAGCTTTGCACGACATTGTCGGGGTAGTTGGTATAGCCGACCCCGTTCGAGGCGCGCAAAAGCATCTGGGTCATCAGGTTTGGCATGCGCTCGCGCAGATCGCGCAGGCGCTGCCACGGGCTTTCCTGCAAGAAGCGGTAGGCCACATCAAAGGTCGCGCCGCCCCAGCATTCGACCGAGAACAGATCGGGCAGGTTGGCCGCATAGCTCGGCGCGACCTTGATCATGTCGAGCGAGCGCATCCGCGTCGCCAGCAGCGACTGGTGGCCGTCGCGCATCGTGGTGTCGGTGATCAGCAGGCGCTTTTGCGCCAGCATCCAATCGGCCACGGCCTTCGCGCCCTGCCGTTCGAGCATCTGGCGCGTGCCGGATGCGGGCTCGACCTTGGGGGCCGGCGGCACGGGTTTGCGCGCATCGGCGGGCGGCTGGGCGCGGCCTGCCGTCTCGGGGTGACCGTTCACCGAAATATCCGCGATATAGATCAACAGCTTCGTCGCACGGTCGCGGCGCTTGCGGAAATGGAAGAGATCCTCGGTCGTATCGATGAATTTGGTCGTATAGCTGTCGTCGAGGAAGGTCGGGTGCTTCAGCAGGTTGATGACGAACTCGATATTCGTCGCCACCCCGCGCACACGGAATTCGCGCAAGGCGCGGTCCATCCGCGCGATCGCCTTTTCCGGCGTCTGGGCATGGGCCGTGACCTTGACCAGCAGCGATCGTAATAGCGCGTGATCACGCCGCCCGAATAGGCGGTGCCGCCGTCCAGACGGATGCCGTTGCCGGTGGCCGAGCGATAGGCGGTGATGCGGCCGTAATCGGGGATGAAATTGTTCAGCGGATCTTCGGTCGTCACGCGGCATTGCAGCGCATGGCCCTGAAGCTGGACGCCCGCCTGATCGGCAATGCCGGTGGCATCGGCCAGGGTCGCGCCCTCGGCGATCTGGATCTGGGATTGGACGATGTCGATGCCGGTGACCTCTTCGGTCACGGTATGCTCGACCTGAACGCGCGGGTTCACCTCGATGAAATAGAAGCGCTGGCTGTCCATATCCATCAGGAATTCGACCGTGCCGGCATTCTGGTAGCCGACCGCGCGCCCGATCTTGAGCGCAAGCTCGCAGACTTCGGTGCGTTGGGCATCGGTCAGATAGGGGCGGGGCGCGCTCGACGACCTTCTGGTTGCGGCGCTGGACGGTGCAGTCACGCTCGAACAGGTGGTAAAGGCCGCCGTGGCTGTCGCCCAGAAGCTGGACCTCGACGTGGCGGGCCCGCAGGATCATCTTTTCCAGATAGCCCTCGCCATTGCCGAAGGCGGCCTCGGCTTCGCGACGGCCCTCGCGGACTTTCTCGACCAGCTCGGATTCGGCGTTGATCGGACGCATGCCGCGCCCGCCGCCGCCCCAGCTGGCCTTCAGCATCAGGGGTAGCCGACTTCGGCGGCCTCGCGCTTGATCGCGTCGAAGTCGTCGCCCAGCACATCGGTCGCGGGAATGACCGGAACACCCGCCTTGATCGCGACCTGTCGCGCGCTGGCCTTGTCGCCGAGTGCGCGCATCGTATCGGCCGAAGGACCGATGAAGGTGATTCCCGCCTGAACGCAGGCATCGACGAATTCGGGGTTTTCCGACAGGAGCCCGTAGCCCGGATGGATCGCATCCGCGCCGATCCTTCGCGACGCGAATGATTTCGGGGATGCTCAGATAGGCCGCGACCGGACCCAGCCCTTCGCCGATTCGGTAGGCTTCGTCGGCCTTGAAGCGGTGCAGGCCCAGCTTGTCCTCTTCGGCATAGACCGCGACGGTCTTCTTCCCGAGCTCGTTCGCCGCACGCATGACGCGAATGGCGATTTCTCCACGGTTGGCGACAAGGATTTTCCTGAACACGCGCGTTCTCCCCTAAGGCTGAGTGCGGGTATCTTTTATCATGCTGCGATGCAGCGCAAGCGCGGCGAAAGGTGGACGCGAAATTTTCTTAGCAGAAATGTGTCAGCGGCGTTGCGAAAAGAAGCTTTGAAGCAAGTCCTTGGATCGCCCGACGAAATGCCGCCATAAACCGTAGGGACATGGTGGCATTGCGGGTGGGGAAGACCCGCGCCCCATGTGCGACCCCGCCCATCCTTGCGTCATCGGCACCGTAGTAAAGCGTCGCGATCCGCGCGGCGGAGATGGCGGCGGCGCACATCGGGCAGGGCTCGAGCGTGACCCAAAGCGTGGCGCCGGGCAGCCGTTCCGAGCCCAAAGCCGCGCAGGCGGTCCTGATCGCGAGGATCTCGGCATGGGCGGTCGGGTCGGAAAGCTCGCGGGTGCGGTTGCCCGCCCGCGCCAGTTCGCGCCCGTCCGGACCCAGCAAAACCGCGCCCACCGGCACTTCGCCTCGCGCGGCGGCGGCGCGGGCCTCGGCAAGGGCTGCGGGCATATGGCTGTGGAAGGGCGGCTGGGTCATAGCAGCTATTCACTCCGGATTCGCTTTTGGCGCAAGAACCGCTTTGCACTTTCGCGCGTTGGGTATAGAGCGACGACTTTGCCACCGCAGAGATGCGCAGGAGAGTGAAATGTCCCAAGAAAATACCACGCCGGATCCGGCACGAATTCTGGTCCCGAAACCGAGGCGACCACCCCGGCCCAAACCGAGATCACCGCAGAAGTTGACGCGCAAGCCGTCCTTGATGCTGCCGAGGCAGAGGCCGACCAATCCGACGACATCGACGATGAGGAAGACGGCGATATCGACGTCGACGGCGATGATGACGACGATGATGACGACGACGATGATGACGCCGACGATGAAGACGACGACGAAGACGACGAAGACGAAGACGACGATGACGAGGATGCTCCCGTCGCGGCCCGCGGCAACGCCCCGCCGCCGCGCCCGTAGAAGCCGCCGAAGCCCCCGAGGGCGAGCGGATCGCGAAGTCATGGCCCGCGTCGGTGTCGCTTCGCGCCGCGAGGCCGAGCGCATGATCATCGAAGGCCGCGTCACCGTGAACGGCCGCAAGATCGAGAGCCCCGCGCTCGACGTTCTGCCCACCGACAAGATCAAGGTCGACGGCAAGCAGCTCGACGAGCCGCAGGAAACCCGCCTTTGGCTGTACTACAAGCCCAACGGTCTGGTGACTTCGGCTTCGGACGAAAAGGGCCGTCAGACGGTTTTCGACGCTTTGCCGCGCGATCTGCCGCGGGTGATGACGGTCGGCCGGCTCGACCTCAACTCCGAAGGCCTGCTGCTTTTGACCAATGACGGCGAGCTCAAGCGCCGGTTGGAACTGCCCGCGACCGGCTGGCTGCGCCGCTACCGCGTGCGCGTGAACGGCCAGCCCACCGATCTGACCTTTGATCCGCTGCGCCGCGGTCCGACCATCGATGGCGAAGATTTCAAGCCGATGGAGATCCGTCTCGACAGCCAGCAGGGCGCCAACGCCTGGCTGACCGTCGGCATCCGCGAGGGCCGCAACCGCGAGATACGTCGTGCGATGCAGCATGTCGGCCTGACCGTGAACCGCCTCATCCGCATCAGCTACGGCCCGTTCAAGCTGACCGGCATGGAGGAAAACGAGGTTCGCGAAGTCAAACGCCGCTCGTTGCGCGACCAGCTCGGCGGCCTACTGACCGGCGATGTCGAGGAACGTCCGCGCGAATTCCGCAGCCGTGGTGCCGATCGCGGCGAGAGCGGCGAAGGTCGCGACAGCCGTGACGGCCGCGAGAACCGTGGCGGCTTCTCGCGCTCCGAAGGCGGCGAGCGCCGCAGCTTTGGCGGGCGTCGCGAAGACGGCGACCGCAAGCCTTGGGCGAAGCGCGAGGACGGTGACCGTCCGAGCTTCAACCGTCGCGAAGATGGTGACCGCAAGCCCTACGCCCCGCGTGATGGCGAGCGCAAACCCTACGGTGCGCGTCAGGATGGCGACCGCAAGCCTTGGGCGAAGCGCGAAGACGGCGATCGTCCGAGCTTCAACCGCCGCGAAGATGGTGACCGCAAGCCCTACGCCCCTCGTGACGGCGAGCGTAAACCTTGGGCCCCGCGTGATGGCGGCGACCGCAAGCCTTGGGCGAAGCGCGAAGACGGCGACCGTCCGAGCTTCAACCGTCGCGAAGATGGTGACCGCAAGCCCTACGCTCCGCGCGACGGCGAGCGTAAGCCCTACGGTGCGCGTCAGGATGGCGACCGCAAGCCTTGGGCGAAGCGCGAAGACGGCGACCGTCCGAGCTTCAACCGTCGCGAAGATGGTGACCGCAAGCCCTACGCCCCGCGTGATGGCGAGCGTAAGCCCTACGCTCCGCGTGACGGCGAGCGTAAGCCCTACGGTGCGCGTCAGGATGGCGACCGCAAGCCTTGGGCGAAGCGCGAAGACGGCGATCGTCCGAGCTTTAACCGCCGCGAAGATGGTGACCGCAAGCCCTATGCTCCGCGCGACGGCGAGCGTAAACCCTACGGTGCGCGTCAGGATGGCGACCGCAAACCTTGGGCAAAACGCGAAGACGGTGACCGCAAGCCCTACGCTCCGCGTGACGGCGAGCGCAAACCCTACGGTGCGCGTCAGGATGGCGACCGCAAGCCTTGGGCGAAGCGTGAAGATGGTGATCGCAAGCCCTACGCTCCGCGCGACGGCGAGCGTAAACCCTACGGTGCGCGTCAGGATGGCGACCGCAAGCCTTGGGCGAAGCGTGAAGATGGTGATCGCAAGCCCTACGCTCCGCGCGACGGCGAGCGTAAACCCTACGGTGCGCGTCAGGATGGCGACCGCAAGCCTTGGGCGAAGCGTGAAGATGGCGACCGCAAGCCCTACGCTCCGCGTGACGGCGCGCCGCGTGGTCCGCGTGCGGGTGGCCCGTCCAACGGTCCGCGCTCGGGCGGCAAGGCACCCTACAAGCCCCGCGGTTAAGGCGGGAAACATCTGAACCGTTCATGCCGGCAGGGGAAACCTTGCCGGCATTTTTCATGGCCGCTTGCCGCGCAACGCGCACAAAGGAAACGCGCCCCGACATAGTGGAGCGCGTTCCATGAGAGACCGCAGAGGGGTGCGGTCAGGAAGAGTTCGAAATCACTTGGTGAGGATCAGTTTGCCCGCACGGGTGATGCGCAGGTTGTACACCTGATCGCCAAGGACGATGAGCGCCTGATTGCCGCCATTGGTCAGCTGGTTGGCATCATGTTCCGGCAGGCGGTGCAATGCAGTGATCCCGGGGCGGGAAAAGTCGGCAGGGCGTGTCGCGGTCATTTCCTTGTCCTCTCGATGTCGCGCTATGGGTAATCTGACTAAATCACTCTGGAATGTCAAAGGGATTTTGTCGGGAATTTGAAAGACGGCCGCAGATTTCTCTGCGGCCGCCCTTCATGGCCCCTGCCGGATCGGAGGAAATCCGGCGCAAGGCGTTGAAACTATTTTTATTTTAATCAGAGAGGCATTCCGCCAGACTGTTGCCGAGATTGGACAGAAGCTCCGTGTAAAGCGCGGGGCCGGTGTTCAATGCGGTGCCCTCGGGGTCCAAAGCCGCACCCTGACGGGTGGCCGTACCCTCGGTCACGGCAACGATCAGGCGGGTGTCGTGGCCTTGTTCGGGGAAGGCGCAAACCGCCTGCACCGCGGCCAGCTCGCTCTTGATTTCGCGCAGACGCGCGGCCGAGGGCGTCGAGGCATCGCCGAGCGAAATGGCTACGGCGGGCTCCAGTCCGAATCGCTCGGTGAAATAGCCGTAGGCATCATGGAGCACGACGAACTTCTTGCCACGGGCCGAGGCAAGCCGCGCCGAGATCCCGCCTTCGATCCTGCCGATTTCACCGGCCGCCATACCGGCATTGCGTTGATAGATCGCGGCATTTTCGGGATCTTTGGTCGATAGTGCATCGGCAATCGCATGAAGCCAGATCTTGCCGTTCTCGGGGTTGAGCCAGGCATGGGGATCGGTGCCGCTATGGACATGCGCACCCTCAGGATCCCCGCTGTGGTCGTGACCCTCTTCATGGCCTGCGTCACCGTGATCGTGATCGTGATCGTGATCGTGATCGTGATCGTGGTCGTGGTCGTGCGCTGCGGCGGCCTCGTTGCCGTATTCGCGCAACTTCACCCCGAAACAGCCAAAAGCTGGAGCGATTCGGTGTTCGTGCCAAGGCTACCCGCCGCGCGGTCGAGCCAAGGGGTCAGCGCGGGACCGACCCAGATCAGCAGATCGGCATCCTGCAAGGCACCGGCCTGGCTCGGGCGCAGCTGGTAGTCATGGGGATCGCTTCCGGCGGGCAGAAGCGTCTCGGGCGTGGCGAGATCGCCCATGACCTGCGCCACGAGCGAGCCGGTGACCGGAACATCGGTGATCACGCGCGGCGGTGCGGCGAGGGCAGGGGCAGCCGCCAACGCGAGCGTTGCGCCCGTCACTGCCAGAACGGCACGGATCGGGCGGCGGAAAGCAGAGGATTTTCTGGGAGAAAGGTGGGTCATGGGCGTCTCGGAACTTGCGGAATGGTGGTATGGTTCTATGTTATAGAGTAACAAGTCAAGAGAATTGTGATAGTATAACATTATGAGCGCCCCACCTGTGCCGCCCCCTGCGGCGACCCCGCCTGCCGCGGTTGATCCGTTCGAGGATCACGACCATGACGCCTGCGCCATTCGGGTGCTGGAACGTGCGATCCTGCAAAGCGAGGCCGAGGGCGTGCGCCTGACGCCGG
Source organism: Paracoccus cavernae (assembly GCA_030410095.1). Classification (GTDB taxonomy): domain Bacteria; phylum Pseudomonadota; class Alphaproteobacteria; order Rhodobacterales; family Rhodobacteraceae; genus Paracoccus; species Paracoccus cavernae. Next base: position 2,052,395 of record JAUFRC010000001.1, on the reverse strand, counting down.
TGCGCAAGCGCGCGCTCGAGATCCTGCTCGATCGCATCGCGCCATGGGCGCTTACGAGGTGCTCGAGCGGCTCGCAGCCGACGGTTTCGGCAACCAGCCTCCCGTGGCCTATCGCGCGCTGGATTTTCTGGTCGAAAACGGTCTGGCCCACCGCGTCCAGCGCCTGAATGCCTATGCCGCCTGCCTCTCGCCCGATCGCGATCACGCGCCGGTCTTCCTGATCTGCCGCTCTTGCGAAAAGGTTGCCGAAGCGGATGCGCCCGAATTGCGTCAGGCCTTGGCCCATCTGGGCGATCGGGCGGATTTCAGGTCGAGCGCGCAACGGTCGAGGCCTTGGGTCTCTGCTCGGTCTGCGCTGCCGAAGCCGCCAAGGAGCAAGCTGCGACCCCAGGGACGGGGGACGCATGAGTGCATTGCAAAGCGCGGGCCTGCCGCCTGCCGCAACCCCTGCGGACCAGAGCGCGGGGCAAACCATAGGGCAGGGCGGGGGCAGCCCCTGATCTCGGCCAGCCGTCTTACGGTGCGTCCGCAAAGCAACGCCGCGCCGGTTCTGCACGATGTCTCTTTCGCGATCCGGCCCGGCGAAATCGTGACGGTGGTCGGGCCGAACGGGTCGGGGAAATCGACCTTCGTGCGCGCGCTGCTGGGCCATCTCGCGCCCTCGGGCGGCAAGGTCTCGCATCGCGCGGGGCTGCGGATCGGCTATGTGCCGCAGCGACTCCATATCGAGCGCAACATGCCGATGACCGTCGGGCGCTTCCTGTCGCTGCCTAATCGCGTCGATCCGGCGCAGGCGCAGGCGATGCTGGCGCGGACGGGCGTTCCGGGGCTCGAGAACCGGCAGCTTGCCGCGCTGTCGGGCGGCCAGTTCCAGCGGGTTTTGCTGGCGCGGGCACTGCTCAACGATCCGCAGCTTCTGGTGCTCGACGAGCCGACGCAGGGGCTCGATCAACCGGGGATGGTCGGATTCTACAAGCTGATCGAGGATGTGCGCGCCGAGACGGGCGTTGCGGTCCTGATGGTCAGCCACGATCTTTTGGTGGTGATGCGGGCCTCCGATCGCGTGGTCTGCCTGAACGGGCATATCTGTTGCGAGGGCACGCCGCAGGATGTGAGTGCAGCGCCCGCCTATCGCGCGATGTTCGGCGCGGAATCGCAAGGCATGCTCGCGCTTTACCAGCACCATCACGACCACGATCATGACCACGCGGACGGCCATAGTCACGACGGGCACGGTCATGGCGGGCACGCCCACGACGGCCATAGCCATGACGGCCATGCCCATCATGGCCATGCCCATGATCACGACAGCCATGCGCCTCAATCCGGCGCGAATCACACCCCCACCGATGCCGATCCCGAAAGGCAGGGCCAGACGAATGCTCGATGATTTCATGACCCGCGCCATCTTGGCGGGGCTCGGACTGGTGCTGGCGACCGGCGCTTTGGGCTCTTTTGTGGTATGGCGCCGCATGGCCTATTTCGGCGACTCGCTGGCCCATGCCGCGATTTTGGGCGTCGCGCTCAGCTTTGTCAGTCCGGTACCGCTTTATATGGGCACGCTTCTGGTCGCGGTCGGCATGGCGCTGCTGGTGAGCTGGCTGGCGGGGCGCGGGCAGGCGATGGATAGCGTGCTCGGCGTGATCGCCCATTCGGCCTTGGCGCTGGGGTTGGTTGCCGTGAGCTTCGTTCCGAGCCTCAGGGTCGACCTTCAGGCGTTTCTGTTTGGCGATATCCTTGCGGTCGGGCGGAGCGATCTCGCATGGATCTGGATCGGCGCAATCGCGGTCTTGGGCGTGTTGATCTGGCGCTGGCAGCGGCTTGTGACCGTGACCGTCAACGAAGAGCTCGCGATGGCCGCAGGCATCCGTCCGGGCGTCGAAAGACTGGTTCTGGCCATTGCGATGGCACTGGTCGTGGCCATTGCGATCGCATTGTCGGGGCGCTTTTGATCTCGGCCATGCTGATCATTCCTGCGGCTGCTGCGCGGGGTTTCGCTCGCACGCCCGAGCAGATGGCTTTTATCGCGAGCCTCTTTGGTGCGGTTTCGGTGATTGCGGGCCTGAATGCGAGCCTGCGCTTCGATACCCCCGCCGGACCCTCGATCATCGTGGCTGCGGCGGCAATTTATGCAATATCTCTAATGGGTTGGAGGAAGGCTCGTTAAGGTGGCGGTGCTTTGCCGGTCACAGAAAGGTGAGGAAACTTTTTCCCAATCTAAACCCGCAGTTAGCTGTGCTGACCATTATGCAACAGTTGGCGCAAACCCGCGCAGGTATACAGTCAATCCCGCTTTCCAACTGCATGCCTTTATGCGAGTGTCCTGTTGATGTTGCTGGAAATAGCAGCTTTCAAAATTCTGAACGGAGCATGATCATGACCAAATTTGCTACTTTCGCCCTCGCTCTGGGCCTGACGGCTTCGACCGCTCTCGCTGGCGGCTACGTTGCCCCGGTCGTCGAAGTCGAGCCGGTTGTCGTCGAAGAAAAACCGGCGTCGTCGAACGCAGGCCTGGTTGTCCCGGCCCTGCTGCTGCTCGGCGTTATCGCTGCAGTCGCTTCGGACGACGACGACAGCTAATCTCTGCACAGGACTTCGGTTCTGTACAGAACAAGGGCCGGCCTTCGGGGCGGCCCTTTTTCTTTGTTTGCAGCTCGTTGCAGCTGATCCGCCTATGCGTGACGAGAGCCGCAGAGCCTTGCCCGAGCGGAAGGCTCCCGACCGGTACAAGCGGCCTCAACCAACACCAAATCCCCTCGCAGCAATGCAAAAACCGGCCCTTGGGCCGGCTTTGCTTGTTGGTTGCTATGGTTTCCGCAGGCCTCGGCCTGCTGATGCTCAGCGCAGAGTCTGGACGGTGATATAGCCCAGATTGGGGCCGACCCATTGGCGCGAGACGATGATCTGGCCGCCTTGGGCGATATAGCTGTTCTGGAACGTGGCGCCGTGGCCCTCGCAGCTTTCGACCTGAACGCCGGCTTTCGGGCCCGGTCCGACCGAGCAGGTGAAGATGAGCGGGCGCTCTTTGCCGTCTCCGGTAAAGTAGCGCATCACCCGCTGGCCCTGACCCGCACGGCCCGCGCGCACCAAAGCCTCGATCTGCGGCGCTTCGGCGACCGACAGGTCGTTGCCGAGGCCGCGCGTTCCGACCAGCATGCCGCCGCGCAGGATGACCGCCTCTTCCGAGGGGGCCATAGGTGCGCGTCGGACCGTTCTGCCCGGTCATCGCCATGACCTGATTGCGGCCAAGCGATTCAAAGCCGACCAGCACCAGCGGCCCTTTGTTGACCGACATCGCCTCGGCAGCCATTTGTTCGGGCTGCGCGCGGCGGCGGCGGGCTGGTCCTTGCTGGTGGCCTGCTGGGCAAGCCCCTTGGCGATCTGGCCCGCAATCATCACCGGATTGGCGTCATTGCTCGAGGTATCGTTGCCGCAGGCGGTCAGCGTTGTGATCAGCGCCGCCGCAAGTGCGAGCTTGTGTTTGCGTCCCGAGATCATCGCCAGAACCTTCCCCAGCCGTCGTAGAGTTTCACAGATTGCGCGTCGCGCACCTTGTCGTAGAGCCGGCCTTTGACATTGACCTTCGCACCACCATCACGCGAGAGCGAGCTGAGCTCGGTGCTGGCGCGGTCGCGCGACGGCGAGCCGGTCGCCCAGGAGATCGGAACCGACAGCGTGATGCCCTTGTCGAAGGAGCCCTCGCCGAATTCCTCGTCGCTCAGGTCGGTCTTGGTGGCGAAAGCGCCGATGCGCCAGCCGTTGGCGAATTCGCGCGTCAGGCTGATCGTCGCCCCTTTGTCGCCGGCGAGATATTTGCCGACATCAAGCTGCGCGGTGTAGTTCTCGCCCAGCTCGTAATAGAACGAGACCATGCCGGTCGTGACTTCGTAATCGCGGAATTCGAAGGGTTTTCGAAGTCGCGCTTGCGCACGCGGTTGACCTCGACGCCGACGGCGAAGGGCGCGTCGGCGCGTTTCCACAGCATCTCGCCCGAAGCACCGCCATAGGCACGCTCGAGCAGACCGACGGTGACGCGGCTGTAGATCGTGCTGCTGGGCTGGGCATACCAGGCCAGCGTCAGCTCGGGCACGGTCGGATTGTGGTTGCCGGTATACATCCGCGTATCCGAACGCACGCGCGGCACGCCGTTGAAATACTCGTTCGCCGGATTGGCGACATATTCCTCGGGGTGTAATGCTCGCCGCGCTGGCCGGGGATGCCCGGGCCGCGCTGCTTCATATTGCCGAGCGCGCGCTGGCGGACGGCGCCGCTCAGCACGAGGCCGGGCGAAAACTCGTAGCTGGCGCGGAGTTCGGCGCCGGCTTCATAGCGCAGCGGATCCTGCGGATCGAAGATGCCGATGTCGAGATAGGGGCCGAGGCGCCAGCGGAAACGCGGATAGAAATCCTCGGTCTCGATCATGTCGGCAGGGCGCGGATTGGCATCGGTCAGTTGCGCGACGGCGGCGATCTGGCCGGCCTCGGTATTCTCGAGCCGCTCGACATCCGAGCGTTTCAGCGTCACCGACGAAGTCGCCATGCCGCTGCTGGTCGAGGTGATGACGAAGGTTTCCACCGAAGGCGGCAGCGCACGGCTCATCAGGCGGGCGGTGCGGCCGATGGCCTCGGCCTGCTGGATGTAGCGGGTGTTGTTGATGCGGACCTCGGCACGGTTGGCCGAAAGCGCCATGGCTTCAAGCTGCTGGCCCTCGCCGGCGAGCGCGTCGCCAAGCGATTTCTGGATCGCGGGCTGTGCGGTCGGGTCTTGAGCCCAATGGCCTGCCCAACCTTCGGGATCGGCCGAAGGCGCGACGCGCGGACGTACCGGCGCGGGTGCTTTCTCCAGACCCGAGGGATAGGGCGCGTTGCGCGGGTTCAGCGCGACGCTGAACTGCGCGCCGAACTTGTCGCCGCCAAGGGTGTAAAGCCCCAGCTGATAGCCCTGATCGAAGGTGTAATAGGCGCCGAGGTTGACCTGATTGCCCGGCGCTTCCTCGAAACCGGCCTCGGTTTCACGGGCATATTCGTCGTTGGAATATTCGGCGACCAGCATGATCTTGTCGGTTGCCTGAAAGGCCAGCGAGCCGAAGGGGCGGGCCGAGCCGCTGAACCAGTCGTCGATATTGGGCTTGCCGCCCTCGTCGAAGTCGAGCGCGCGCTGGTCGCCGCCCAGACGGCCCCAGCCCACGCCGAGCGTGGCGCGCAAACGCGGGGTCAGGTTCTTGGTCGCAACGATATATTCGCCCGAATAGACGCCGGTACCCATGAAGTCCTGCAGGCCGACCGCCATTGCCGGACGCCAGCCCTGTTCGTCGAGGAACTGGTAGCGGAAGTCGAACGAGCGGTCCCAGATATGGCCGCCGAGCTCGTTGTGGTCGTTGATCCCCTCGACCCGCGAATAGCGCAGGGCGCCGGTGATGCGGGGGTGGAGCTGGAACACAAGGTTGTTGCGGCGCGCGAGCTCGTTGACCGAAATCGTTCCGCCAAGGGTGCCGTCGGGAAGGGCCTCGGCGGTCGGGGTCTCGACCCCGCCGGGCAGGCCGTAGCTGTTCATCACGGTGCCGATCATCGGATCGGCACTGGTGGGACCTGCGGCCGAGGCCAGCAGCATGGACACAGGCAGGGCCGAGGTCAGCAATCGACGGATCAGGGGCGAGTGCATGGGCATTGGTTGGTCCTCTCGGGGCGCGCAGGTTCCCGGGCAGAGTGGTTTAAGTGGGTGATCCGCCCGGAAGGTCTGGAGCTCCGCGCGGATCAAACAGGATCGGACAAAAACGGACGGCGCTTAGTTCGCGCTGCCCGCAGCCTCGCCCTCGGTCGAAGGTGTCGCAGCCGGTGCGGGCGTGACGACGGGGGCCGTGACGACAGGTGCCGGAATGACCGGAGCCGTCACCACAGGAGCGGCCGGTGCAGGCGTGGTCGTCGCCGGTGCCGGGGTTGCCGGTGCCGGGGTTGCCGGCGTCGTGGTGGTTCCCGCTGCAGCCGGAGCGTCGCTTGCGGGTGCCGGAGTCGCCGGAGTCGCCGGAGTTGCCGGTGCATCGACTGCCGGTGCGGTCACGGCCGGTGCGGGCGTCGTTGCCGCCGGTGCGGTGGTCGCCGGAGCCGGAGTCGTCGCGGGCGTGGTGGTCGCGGGCGTCGTCGTCTCGGTGCTGCCCGTGTCCGTGGTTGCGGCCGCGGCTGCTGCCGGCGCTGCCGCTTTCGGCGCGGCTTTGGGGGCTGCGGCTTTCGGCTTGGCGGTCGCGCTCGAGGCTTGGGTCTGGGCTTTCGGCATGACATCGGTCGCCGAGGCGCAGCCGTTCATCTTGCCGCCGGCCGTGCTCAGACGCGCGGTAAAGGGTTGTTTGGCGCCCGAGGCATCGGTGCATTCCGCCGCCTGGATGTTGAGCGCAAAGGGACGGCCGCTCATGACGCCGATGAATTCGACGCCTTTGCCATAGGTCATGCGGCGGGTGGCGACGCCGACCGACTTCTGGCCGGGACGCTCGTAGACGACGGACTTGGCACCGGCGGTGGCAACCCAGCCCTGACCCGAGGCGCGGAACATGTTCGTGGCCATGGTCGAGGCTTCGGCGGTGGAGATCGCGACGCCCGTGGTGCCGGTTTCGATCGGCTGATCAATCGGAGAGACCGTCGGCGGGCCCGAATGGCCCTGGGCCTCCGGCTCGGCGGCCTTCTTTTCCCAAGGCAGTTCGCCACCGCATGCGGCAAGCGCCAAGGTCATCGACAGCACGGCAAATGCTGGGCGGAATTTCATGATCGCGTGTCCCGGTTCCTGTGGGTTTTGTTTTATTCCTCGCTACAGGAACCCCGCCGTGGAGCAAGAACAGATAGATCATATGGGCGAGCACATGCCGAAAGCGCGACCGCAAAAGCGCAGTACAGCCGCGGCTTTTGTGGCCGATTGCCCGATTGTCGGGGGTATGCGCGGCGCGATTGGCGTCCTCTCACGGCTGCGTTATCGCAACGCCAAGGTGCTTGCACACAACGCCAAGGGCGGGCGGCGGGCGATGGTGCCCGCGCGGCCCGTTGTTGCACCTGCGGCCTTCTCAGCAGTTCGGGACGTTGACCGCCAGCCCGCCGAGCGAGGTTTCCTTGTATTTCTCCGACATGTCTGCGCCGGTCTGGCGCATCGTCTCGATCGCGGCATCAAGCGGCACGAAATGTTTGCCGTCGCCGCGCAGGGCAAGGCTCGCGGCCGAGACCGCCTTGATCGCGCCAAGGCCGTTGCGCTCGATACACGGTACCTGCACCAGCCCTTTGACCGGATCGCATGTCATCCCGAGATGATGTTCCAGCGCGATTTCCGCCGCGTTTTCAACCTGCTCGACCGTGCCGCCCAGAACCGCCGCCAACCCTGCCGCGGCCATTGCAGCGGCCGAGCCGACCTCGGCCTGACAGCCGCACTCCGCCCCGAGATGGAGGCATTGTGCTTGACCAGCCCGCCGATCGCCGCCGCCGTCAGCAGGAAGTCGGGGATATTGCGCTCGGACGCGCCCGGAACATGGTCGAGCCAATAGCGGATCACTGCCGGAACTACGCCCGCCGCGCCGTTGGTCGGCGCGGTCACGACCTGACCACCGGCGGCGTTTTCCTCGTTCACCGCCATCGCATAGGTCGACATCCAGTCGTTGATGACATGGGGCGCAGTCAGGTTCATCCCCGCCTCTCGCTTGAGGCTTTCAAGGATCGCGGGCGCGCGGCGGCGGATATTGAGCCCGCCCGGAAGCGTGCCGCCCGTTGTCAGACCGCGGTCCATGCAATCGCGCATCACCTGCCAGATCTTGAGGATCCCGTCGCGGATTTCGGGCTCGGAGCGATAGGCGCGCTCGTTTTCCATCTTCATCTGGGCGATGCTTTTGCCCGATTTTTCGGCCATTTCCAGCATCTCGCTGGCCAGAGCGAAAGGATAGGGCACGCGCGGGGTCGCATCCGTGCGGGTGTCGTCGCCCTTGGAGGCAAGCTCCGCCTCGGTCATGACGAAGCCGCCGCCGATCGAGTAATAGGTCTCCTGAATGATAACGTCGCCCTGACTGTCGGTCGCGAACAGCATCATGCCGTTGGCATGACCGGGCAAAGCGCGGTCGTAATCGAAAACCAGATCCTTTTCGGGATCGAAGACCAGATCACCCAGACCTTCGGGGGCGAGGATGCGCGTCTCGCGGTTCGCGGCCAGCGCGGCCTCGGCCTTCTCGGCGTCGAGCGTCGCCGGAACAAAGCCCGCGAGCCCCAGAATCGTCGCGCGGTCGGTCGCATGGCCTTTGCCGGTAAAGGCGAGGCTGCCGTGCAGGCTGGCGCGCAGCCCGTAGGCCTTGAAGGGCTGCGCCCGGAGTTTGTCGAGGAACCTTGCCCCCGCAACCATTGGCCCCATCGTATGGGACGAGGACGGTCCGACCCCGATCTTGAACATGTCGAATACCGACAAGAACATTGCGCGTCTCCTTCACTTCAGTCGCCAGACTGCCCATTCTATCTAAGGCTTGCCAGCCCGTATGCGACGGGTTCAAAGCAAAGCTGCGACATTTGGTTAGGGACAAGCTGCCCGTTTTTCGTGCAATTTGCATTTAAATCGGGCAAATCTGTTGGTCTAGCCGGAATCGCGGCCTGCGGTGGACTGCCTTCGCTTCCGCTGGCGCTCACGGAAAATTAACGAGAAGCCCATGACTTTGCCCGAGCCGATCCTTCTGGGGGATATCCCGCTTGGCGCGCCGATCTTTTTGGCGCCGATGGCGGGCATCACCGATCTGCCTTTCCGCCGCGCGGTGGCGCGTCACGGTGGTGCGGGGCTGATGGTCAGCGAGATGGTCGCTTCGTCCGAAATGGTGACCGAGCGGCCCTCGAACCGCGCCGCCGTCCGCGCCAAGGCGCTGACCGAGGGCGTTCTGCCGGTCTCGGTTCAGATCGCCGGACGCGAGGCAGGGGCGATGGCCGAAACCGCGAAAATCGTCGCGGATATGGGTGCGCGCATCATCGACATCAACATGGGCTGTCCGGCCAAGAAGGTGACGGGCGGGCTGTCGGGGTCGGCGCTGATGCGCGATCTCGACCATGCGTTGCGGCTGGTCGATGCGGTGGTCGGCGCGGTCGATCTGCCGGTGACGCTCAAGATGCGGCTGGGCTGGGACAGCGATTGCCTGAACGCGCCCGAGCTTGCGGTGCGCGCGGTGGGTGCTGGTGTGCGCATGATCACGGTCCACGGCCGGACACGGGCGCAATTCTACAAAGGCCATGCCGATTGGTCGGCAATCCGCGTGGTGCGCGATGCTTTGGTTGCGCAGCCGGTGCCGCTGGTCGCCAATGGCGACATCATCGATGCGGCTTCGGCACGGGCGGCGCTGGCCGCGTCCGGGGCCGACGCGGTAATGGTCGGTCGCGGCGCGCAGGGCGCGCCGTGGCGTCTGGCGCAGATCGCGCATGAACTTTGGGGCACGCCCGCGCCTGTCGTCCCGCTCGGCGCGGCGCTGGTTGCCGCGATCGAGGAACATTACCGCGATATCCTGTCGCTTTACGGGCCCGAGCTCGGCCTGCGCGTCGCCCGCAAGCATCTGGGCTGGTATGCCGATGCCAACGGCGCGCCGAACCGTGCCGAATTGCTGCGCACGCCCAGCATCGAGGCGACGATTGCCGCGATCCGCGCGGGCTTTGCCGATGCGCCCGGCCATCCGCTTGTCGAAGCGGGCGAGGCAGAGAACGACCAGAACCAGCCCGAAAGGCTTTCCGCATGAGCGCAAGCCGGCAGCCTTTTTCCTTCCGGCCGAAATCGGGCCGAACTGGTCCGGGCTGCCGCTTCCGGCGCTGATCATTGACGGCGAGGGCAGGATTGCCGCGATGAGCGATCTGGCCGAGCCCTTTCTCAACCTTTCCGCCAGATCCGCGCTCGGGCAGGAGCTTGAAGGCGCGGCCATCACCTCGCGGCTGCGCATCGTGCCGCCGCTGGCGCCGCTTTTGGCACGGGCGCGCGACGGTCACGAGGCGCTGACCCGCACCGGCCTGCGTTTCGAAATCGGCGACCGCGCCGGCGGCCATGTCGACCATATTGCGACCGTCCATCTCGGCCCCGTCGCCAGCCCCGAGGGCGGGGTCATGGTGCTGATCGCCCAGACCGACGGCGCGGCGCGGCTGGGGGGGGTCGCTGTGCGCTCTGCGGCGCGGACCGCGATCGGCATGGCCGATATGCTCGCCCACGAGATCAAGAACCCTTTGGCCGGAATCCGCGGCGCGGCGCAGCTTCTGGCGATGAACCTCTCCGAAGAGGACCGCGACCTCGCAGATCTCATTGTCGCGGAATCGCGCCGGATCGTGGCGCTGCTCGAACAGGTCGAGCGGTTCGGCGATACCTCCGCGCCCCGACTCGGGCCGGTCAATATCCATGACGTGCTCGAACGGGTGCGGCGCTCGGCTTCGGTGGGATTTGCGCGCGGGATGCGGCTCGTGACCGATTACGACCCTTCGCTGCCGCCCGCTTTGGCCGATAGCGACCAGCTGGTGCAGGTCTGTCTTAACCTCGTCAAAAACGCGGCCGAGGCGCTGCAACGCGCGGGCCGCTCGGACGGCACGATCCGGCTGCGCAGCTTTTACGACGGCACTTTGCGCATCTCCCCGACCGAGGACCGTCCGGCCGGCCTCGCGCTGCCGCTCCAGATCGAGATCGAGGACGACGGGCCGGGCATCCCCGACGCGATCGCCGATCAGGTCTTCGAGCCCTTCGTTTCGGGCCGCGAAAACGGCACGGGGCTTGGCCTCGCGCTGGTCAGCAAGATTTTGACCGATCACGGCGCATGGCTGCATGCGGACTCGCGTCCGGGCCGTACGGTCTTTCGAATTTCTCTCGCAAAAGCTTAAGGATACCGCCATGGATGGAACCGTTCTGATTGCCGATGACGACCGCACCATCCGCACGGTCCTGACGCAGGCGCTGACGCGGGCGGGTTGCCGCGTCCATGCCACCGGAAGCCTTGCCCAGCTCCTGCGCTGGGTCGAGGAAGGCCGCGCCGATCTGGTCATTACCGATGTCATGATGCCCGACGGCAACGGCATCGACACCATCCCCGCGATCCGCAAACTGCGGCCCGATTTGCCGGTCATCGTGATCTCGGCGCAAAACACCATCGTGACGGCGATCCGCGCCACCGAGGCCGAGGCCTTCGACTATCTGCCCAAACCCTTCGACCTGCCCGACCTCATGGCGCGCTCGGGCGAGGCTCTGGCGCGCCGCCCGCGCAAGCTCCGCCCGGCCGACGAAGGCGCGGCCCATGCGGGAGCGGCGATGCCCGCGCCCTCCGACGCGGCGGCGGGAGTCAGCGATCCCGAGCTGCCGCTGATCGGTCATGCCCCCGCGATGCAGAACCTGTTTCGCATGGTGGCGCGGGTGCTCAATGCCGATCTGCCGGTGATCGTCGCGGGCGAGGCGGGCGTCGGCAAGACGATGGTTGCGCGCTCTTTCCACGATTTCTCGGACCGCAAGGATGCGGGTTTCGCGATCCTGACCTCTGCCGATACCAGCGAGGCCGCGATCCAGCGCGCCCGCGAACGCGCCTGGGGCGGCACGCTGCTGATCGAGGATCCGGCCGCTTTGGACAGCGCCGCACAGGCGCGGCTGATCGGTTTCATCGAAAGCTGGGAGACGGGCTCGGACCGTGTTCATGCGCCGCGTCTTGTTTCGACCACCTCGGCAGAGCCGCAGGCCGATGTCGCCTCGGGCAGGCTGCGGGCCGATCTTTACTATCGGCTTGCGGGGGTCACGATCACCGTGCCGCCGCTGCGGGCCCGCGTCGACGACATCCCGCCGCTCGCGCGCCATTTGCTGGCCCGCGCCAGCGCCCATGGCCTGCCGCTGCGCCATCTCTCGGATGCGGCGATGGCCGCCGTGCGCGCCTATGCTTTCCCGGGCAATGTCCGCGAGCTGGAAAACCTCATGCGCCGGTTGGCGTTGACGGCTGCGGGCAACGAGATCTCGCTGGCCGAGGTCGAGACCGCTCTGGCCCAATCGGCGCCCGCCGTGGTTCCCGCCCGCATCAGCCGCGCCCCTTGGCGGGTGCCGCGCCCTATCCGGTGCCGGTCGAGCCAACGGTCTTCGCGCCCGCCGGGACGCGCGCCGGCGATCCGGCGGCTTCGCCCTTGGCGCAATCGGTGGAAATGCACCTCCAGCGCTATTTCGACCTACACGGCGACCATCTGCCGCCGCCCGGCCTTTACGACCGCATCATCACCGAGGTCGAGCGTCCGTTGCTCCAGATCGCGCTCGATGCGACCGGCGGAAACCAGCTGAGATGTGCCGATTTGCTCGGTATAAACCGCAATACTCTGCGCAAGAAGCTCACCGAGCTTAATATCGAGGTGACAAGACGCCGCAAGCTGATGTAAAACCGCCACAGATGGTCGCGCAATAGTCGCGCTGAGGCCACAATGGAACCGCGCAAAGCGGTGGCGGAGACGGAACAGTTGTCGGGAACGTTGTCGAAACGAACCTGGGCCCGGCTGGAGCGCCTGCGGCGCCAACGCCGGCTTCAGAATATTTCTGCGCTGGGACTGGTCGTGCTTGGACCGGTCCTTGCGGTGCTGACCTTTTTCGTCATGGGCGAGATCGGGCAGGACAGCGGCGATATCGCGCTGCGCCTGATCCTGCTTTGCGACCTTATCTATCTGATTTTGCTGACAGGTCTGGTGACGTCCCGCATGGTCCAGATCGTGGCCGCGCGGCGCAAATCGGCGGCGGGTTCGCGGCTCCACATGCGGCTTGTCGGCGTCTTCGCGGCGGTCGCGCTGTTTCCGACGGTGCTGGTCGCGGTTTTCGCGGGGCTGACCTTCACCATCGGTCTCGAGGGCTGGTTCTCGAACCGCGTGCAATCGGTGGTCTCGAGCTCGCTTGCCGCGGCCGAGGCCTATCAGGAAGAGCACCGCCGCGACCTGACCAATGACGCCCAGCTTCTCGCCGGCGCGCTGCGGCAGGCTGCGCGCGAAAATCCCATGCTCGACGACGGCGAGATGCGGATGCTCTTGGGGCAGGGGCAGGCGCTGATCCAGCGCGGTCTGCGCGAGGCCTATGTCATCGACGGTCGCGGCACGATCCGCGCGCGGGGTGAGCGCAGCTACCAGTTCTGGTACGAAATGCCCACGCAGGAGCAATTCGACCTCGCCACGGCCGAGGGGATGGAGCTGATCGAGGATTGGCCCAACAACGAATTCCGCGCCCTCGTGCCGCTGTCGCCTTTGGCCGACCGCTTCCTTTATGTGACCCGCGATGTCGACGGCAAATTGCTGGGGCTGCTGGACGACACCCGCCAGACGGTCGGCGATTACCAGCGCCTCGAACAGGAGCGCGGGCGGGTGCTGTTCGATTTCTCGCTGCTCTATCTCGGCTTTGCGCTTTTGCTGGTCGCAGCCGCGATCTGGCTGGGCCTGTGGTTCGCCGAGCGCCTCTCGCGCCCGATCGGACGGCTGGCCGCCGCGTCGGTCGAGGTCGGCGAGGGCAATCTCGATCTCCAGATCCCCGAGGCCGATACCGGCGACGAGATCCAGACTTTGGGCCAGTCCTTCAACCGCATGACCCGCCAGCTCAAAACCCAAAGGGTCGAGCTGATGAAAAGCTATGGCGCCGCCGAAGAACAGCGCCGCCTGTTTGATTCCGTGCTGTCTTCGGTGACGGCGGGTGTGATCGGGCTGGATGCGGCGGGAGAGATCGACTTCATCAACCGTTCGGCCGTGCGTGTCCTCAGCCTTGATCCGGCGCGCGACCACGACCGGCTTCTGGCCGATGCCGTGCCCGAATTCGCGCCCCTTTTCGAGCGGCTGGCACAGGGCCAGACCGTCTCCGAGGTGGTGCAGGACGAGATCCGCCTCTCGCGTAGCGGCCAGATCGAGAGCCTTCTGGTGCGCATCGCCATCCGGCGCGGCGCGGCGGGCGGGCTTGAAGGCTATGTCGTGACCTTCGACGATGTGACCGATCTGGTTTCCGCGCAGCGCATGGCGGCATGGGGCGATGTCGCGCGGCGCGTGGCCCACGAGATCAAGAACCCGTTGACCCCGATCCAGCTTTCGGCCGAGCGCATCAAGCGCAAATTCGGCAAGCTCGCCTCGGGCGAGGATCTCGAGGCGCTGGACCAATATACCGGCGTCATCATCCGCCAGACCAACGACCTGCGCCGCATCGTCGACGAGTTCTCGCGTTTCGCGCGCATGCCCGAGCCCGACCGGCAGGAAACCGATCTCGCCAAGCTTTTGCGCGATGCGACGGTGATGCAGCAGGATGCTTTGCACGGCGCTTTGGTCACGGATATTCCCGATCAGCCGGTCAAGGTCGATTGCGACCCCGGCATGATGATGCAGGTGTTTACCAACCTGCTCAAAAACGCGGGCGAGGCGGTGGACGAATTCGCGCCCGAAGCACCCGATGGATGGCAACCCGCCATCCGCGTCGATATGGCGGTTACCCCGATCATGTCTCGGTGCGCATCATCGACAACGGCCCGGGTCTGCCCGAGGACCGTTCGCGGCTCTTCGAGCCCTATGTCACCCTCAAACAGGGCGGGACCGGTCTCGGTCTGCCGATCGTCAAGAAAATCGTCGAGGAACATGGCGGCAGCCTTGTTCTGACCGATGCGCCCGAAGGGCATGGGGCCATGGCCGAGGTCCGGCTTTTGCGAGAACGACAAGCTGTCCGGACGGCCAACCGGCGGCATAACAAAACCGAGCAGGAAGCAGTAAAATGAGCGATATTCTGATTGTCGACGACGAAAAGGACATCCGCGAACTGGTTTCGGATATCCTGAGGGATGAAGGATTCGCCACGCGGATGGCGGCGAATTCCGATCAGGCGATTGCCGAGATCAATACGGCGGAGCCCGCGCTTATGATCCTCGATATCTGGCTGAAAGACAGCAAGATGGACGGGATCGACATCCTCAAACAGGTCAAACGCAACAATCCCGACGTGCCGGTCGTCATCATTTCGGGCCACGGCAATATCGAGATCGCCGTCGCCGCGATCCGGCAGGGCGCCTACGATTTCATCGAAAAGCCCTTCAATATCGACCAACTCATGGTGGTGATCTCGCGCGCGATGGAGACCAACCGCCTGCGCCGCGAGAATGCGACGCTCAAGCGCGGCGAGACCAAGGCCGCCGAAATGCTGGGTAATGCGACCTCGTTCAAACGGATGCGCGACCAGCTCGACAAGGTTGCGAAATCGAACGGCCGCGTGATGCTGACCGGCGAGCCGGGGGCGGGCAAAGAGCTGGCCGCGCGCTATATCCACGCCAATTCGCCGCGTGCGCAGGAGCCTTTCATCGTCGTATCCTCGGCCACGATCGAGCCCGAGCGCATGGAGGATGTGCTGTTCGGGCGCGAGACCTCCGAGCGCGGGATCGAGACCGGCCTGCTCGAACAGGCGCATGGCGGCGTGGTCTATTTTGACGAGGTCGCCGATATGCCGCCCGGCACGCAGCCCAAATTGCTGCGCGTGCTGACCGAGCAGCAATTCACCCGCGCCGGCGGCACCGACAAGGTGCGGGTCGATCTGCGGGTGATTTCCTCGACCAATCGCGATCTGACCGCGGAAATCGCCGCCGGCCGTTTCCGTCAGGAGCTTTACGACCGCCTGAATGTCGTGCCGATCGCGGTGCCTTCGCTGTCGGAGCGGCGCGAGGATATCGCCATGCTGGCCGAGCATTTCGTCGCGGGCTTCCACAGCTCGCAGGGCCTGCCCTTGCGCGAATTGCCCGAGGAAACCATCGCCGCGCTTCAGGCGATGCGCTGGCCGGGCAATATCCGCCAGCTGCGCAACGTGATCGAGCGCGTGCTGATCCTCGGCGACGGCACCGGCCCGATCCAGCCGGTCGAGCTGGAGACGCAGAACGGTTCGTCCGAGGGCGGGGACGCCCTGGCGCTCGGTCCCCAGATCACCAGCCTTGCGCTGCGCGAGGCGCGCGAGCTGTTCGAGCGCGAATATCTTCTGGCCCAGATCAACCGTTTCGGCGGCAACATCAGCCGCACAGCGCAATTCGTCGGCATGGAGCGCTCGGCGCTGCACCGCAAGCTGAAATCGCTGGGTGTGGTCGGCGGTGTCCGCATCGAGGAAGAGGTCATGGGCAAATAGGCCTTTCGCTAGCGCGCTCTCGGTGAGAGAATTGTGGCAGAAACCACAATTGCTTGCCGGGAGCAGCTCATGGATCTCAGTGCCTATACGCCCTATATGCTCAGTCTGCTGCGGATCATGGTGGGGGCGCTTTTGCTGTGCCACGGCACGATGAAATTCCTCGGCTTTCCCGAATCCGAGCATCGTCCGACGCTGTTTTCGATCTATTGGGTCGCCGGCGTGATCGAGCTGGTCGCGGGCGGTCTGATCACCATCGGGCTTTTCACCCAGCCGGCAACCTTCATCGCCTCGGGGTTATGCGCCTTTGCCTATTTCGTCGGCCACGCCCGCAAGGACTTCTATCCGGTGCTCAACGGCGGCGAGGCTTCGGTTCTTTTCTGCTTCATCTTCCTCTATTTCACCTTTGCGGGTCCGGGGCCGATCAGCCTCGATGCCCTGATCGGCCTTTTCGGAAGCTCGACGCCGCAATAAGAGGGGCGGCAAGGGGCCCGATTGACGGGCGGAATGCGCAACGACCGGAACGGACATGAAAATCATCATCTGCGGCGCCGGTCAGGTCGGCTGGCACATCGCGCGCCATCTGTCGAACGAACGCAACGACGTCACCGTCATCGACACCAATGCCGAGCTGATCCGGCGCGCCACCGATGCGCTGGACGTGCAGGGCGTCACGGGCTTTGCCAGCCATCCCGATGTGTTGGACCGCGCGGGGCGCGCGATGCCGATCTGGTCATCGCCGCGACCCATTCGGACGAGGTGAACATGGTGACCTGTCAGGTCGCCCATACGGTCTTTCAGGTCTCGCGCAAGATCGCGCGGCTGCGCTCTTCGGCCTATCTCGACGCGATCTATTCGGACCTCTACCGCACCGACCACCTGCCGATCGACGTGGTGATCAGCCCCGAACGCGAGGTGGCGCGTGCCGTGCTGCAACGCCTCTCAGCGCCCTCGACCTTCGATGCCGAGACCTTCCTCGAGGGCAAGCTCCAGCTTCTGGGCATCGCTTTGGACGAGGATTGCGCGGCGCTGAACACGCCTCTGCGCCAGCTCGACGAGATGTTTCCGACCCTGACCGCGATCGTCGCGGGGTGCGGCGCAACGGCAAGCTTTTCGCGCCGGATCCCGGCGACCAGTTGTTTGCGGGCGACCAGATCTATGTCTTCACCAATGCCCATGACGTCGGCCGCACGCTGGAGATCTTCGGCAAGCCGACCGAGCGGCAGGAGCGCATCGTCATCATCGGCGCGGGCAATGTCGGCCTTTCGGTCGCGCAAGAGCTCGAGCGCCGCCCCGAGCGCATCCGTACCCGACTGATCGAGCGGGATCGCGAACGCGCCGAAGAGGCCGCCGACGCGCTCGACCGGACCATTGTGCTGCATGGCGACGGGCTTTCGTCCGAGCTGCTCGAGGAAGCGGGCATTCCGCGCGCCGATGCGGTGGTTGCGGTGACGCAGGACGACAAGACCAATATCCTCGCCTGCGTGCGCGCCAAACAGGCGGGGGCGAAACTCGCGATCGCGCTGGTCAATGATCCGACCATGATGCCCCTGATGAGCGCGCTCGATATCGATGCTTTCATCAACCCGCGCGCCACGACGGTCTCGACCATTCTGCGTCATGTCCGCCACGGGCGCGTGCGCGACATCTATTCGATCGGCGATGCCGAAGCCGAGGCGATCGAGGCTCAGGTCCTGTCCACCTCGCCCATCGCGGGCCGTTCGGTGCGCGATATCGAATTCCCCGAGGGCGCGCTTTTGGGGCGGTGCAAAAGGGCGGCAAAGTTCTGAAACCCCACGGCAACCTGCGCCTCGAGGAAGGCGATATCATCGTCATTTTCGCAATGGCCAAAGATGTGCCCGAGGTCGAGCGCCTGCTTCAGGTCTCGATCGATTTCTTCTAGGGCTGCGGGGTGGCACTTCTCAACCGCCTTCCGCTGATGGTGCTTCTGGCCGGTCTGGGCACGCTCGCCATGCTGGTGCCTGCGGGCTATGCCTCGGCTTTGGGGCAGGACGAGCTGGCGACGATTTTCGCGATGTCGGCGCTTTTGCTGCTGGTTCTCGTGGTGGTGACGGGCTTTGCCAGTGCCGCCGCTCCCTCGGGGATTCGACGCGGGCGATGCTTTTGACCGTGGTGGGTACGGTGACGCTTTTGCCCGCGCTTTTCGCCGTTCCACTGATGTTCGCGCTGCCCGATACCGGCTTTTTCAACGCCTGGTGGGAGATGGTGTCCTGCCTCACCACCACCGGCGCCTCGCTTTACTCGGCCGAGCTGCTGCCGGCGCCTTTGCATCTGTGGCGCGGACTGGTCGGCTGGATGGGCGGGCTGTTCATGCTGGTCGCGGCGACCGCGATCCTCGCTCCCTTGCGCATCGGCGGCTTCGAGATCCTGTCCTCGCCCTATGGCCGCGAGGAGCGTATCGAGCGGTTGCCCGGTTCGGACCGTGCGCGCGGTGCCGATCGCGAGCGCGAGCGTCAGGCGCATCTGTCCTCGCCCGCCTTCCAGACCGAGCTGGCCGATCCCGTCAGCCGCATCATCCGCGTCGGCAAGACCGTGCTGCCGATCTATGCGGGGCTGACGCTGGCGCTTTGGGTGCTGCTGCTCATGCTGGGCGATACCGGTCTGGTCGCGATCACCCGCGCGATGGGGACGCTTTCGACCAGCGGGATCTCTCCGCTGTCGACCAATGCGGGGGCGAACAATGTCGTCGCCAGCGGCGTCGCGGGCGAGATCGTGATTTTCCTGTTTCTGCTGCCTGCCTTGTCGCGCCGCTTCTGGCCCGGCGGCGGGGAGCTGCGCGCCAGCGACACTTGGCGCGAAGACCCCGAATTGCGCCTTGCCGCATTGGTGGTGGGCGTCGTCGCTCTGGCGCTGTTCGCCCGCCATTTCATCGGCGCGATCGAGATCACGCTGGCCCACGGCGGCGAGGGTGGCGCGCGTCAGGGCGGCGCTTTGGCCGCGGCTTGGGGCGGGCTTTTCAACGGTCTGAGCTATCTGACCACGACCGGCTGGAACTCTGTCGAATGGCAGGGGGCGCGCAGCTGGTCGGGGCTGACCTCGCCCGGGCTCATCCTCGCGGGGCTGGCCCTGATGGGCGGGGGCGTCGCGACCACCGCGGGCGGGGTCAAACTGCTGCGGGTCTATGCGCTTTTGCGCCATTCCGAGCGCGAGATGGAAAAGCTCGTCCATCCCAACTCGATCGGCGGCGGCGGAAGAATGGGGCGCAGGCTGCGGGCCGAGGGCGCGTTTCTCGCCTTCGTCTTCTTCATGCTCTTTGCCATTACGCTGGCGGTCGTCGTGGCGCTGGTCTCGCTCCAGCGCATCGAATTCGAAAGCGCGACGATCCTGTCGGTCGCGGCAATGACCAATACCGGACCTTTGGCCGGTGCCATTCCCTGACGCCGACCTTCGAGGGCTCGGCGGGGATTGCCGGCGCGCCTTGGGCGGGCTGGGCGGGTCTGCCCGATTTCACCAAGGCGGTTCTTGCGGGGGCGATGATCGTCGGCCGGATCGAGACCCTCGCGATCCTTGCGCTTTTCAATCCGGAATTATGGCGGCGTTGACCGGCGTGGCGGCAAATGCATCATGCAAGAAAGGCTGCCTTGCAAGGACGCTAAGGCTGCCTTAGACATTAAAAAAACAAAATGAAAAATGCCGGGAGGTTGCCTGAATGGCCGGTGATAAACAAAATCTGCAAGACGCTTTTCTGAACCATGTGCGCAAAGCCAAGGTTCCCGTCACGATCTTCCTGATCAACGGCGTCAAGCTGCAGGGTGTGATCACCTGGTTTGACAACTTCTGTGTGTTGCTCCGCCGCGACGGCCAGTCGCAGCTGGTCTATAAACATGCGATTTCGACAATCATGCCGGGGCAACCGATCAGCCTTTATGAAGGCGAGGAATGATTGGCCGAAGCCACTGAGACGCAGGCCCGCCCGACGCGGGCCTATGTAATCCACCCCGATCTGGGAAATTCGCGCACCCGTCGCGAGCCCGAACTCGCCCTCGAAGAGGCCGTGGCGCTGGCGCATGCCTTGCCCGCGATCACGGTCGAGGGCGCCGAGGTGGTCCGTCTGCGCAGCCCCGATGCGGGCATGCTGTTTTCCAAGGGCAAACGCGCCGAAATCGCCGAGCAGCTTGCAGCCGTTGCCGATGGCGAGGGGGCAGAGCTTGTCCTGATCGACGGACCGGTGACGCCGGTCCAGCAGCGCAATCTCGAAAAGGAATGGGGCGTCAAGATCCTTGACCGGACCGGCCTCATTCTCGAGATTTTTGCCGATCGCGCCCATACTCGCGAAGGTGTGCTTCAAGTCGAGCTAGCGGCGCTGGCCTATCAGCGCACGCGTCTGGTGCGGGCATGGACCCACCTTGAACGCCAGCGCGGCGGTTTCGGCTTTGTCGGCGGCCCCGGCGAGACCCAGATCGAAGCCGACCGGCGCGCCATCGACGACCAGATGATCCGCCTGCGCCGCCAGCTGGAAAAGGTCGTTCGCACCCGCGAACTGCACCGCCGCTCGCGCGCCAAGGTGCCCTATCCGATTGTCGCGCTGGTGGGCTATACCAACGCCGGAAAGTCGACGCTTTTCAACGTTTTGACCGGCGCGGATGTTGTCGCCAAGGACCAGCTTTTCGCGACGCTGGATCCGACAATGCGCCAGATGCGTCTGCCTTCGGGCCGCAGGGTGATCCTGTCGGATACGGTGGGTTTCATCTCTGACCTGCCGCACGAGCTGGTTGCAGCCTTCCGCGCGACGCTGGAAGAGGTGCTCGAGGCCGATCTGATCCTGCATGTCCGCGACATCAGCCATCCCGAGACCGAGGAGCAGGCCGGCGATGTCGGCGATATCCTTGATAGTCTGGGCGTTGCCGAAGATGTCGCGCTGATCGAGGTCTGGAACAAGATCGACCAGCTGAGCGAGCAGACCCGCGAGGCTTTGCGCCGCACCGATGCCCGCACCGAGGGCGTGCAGGCCATCAGCGCGCTGAGCGGCGAGGGCTTCCCGATCTGCTCGATGCGGTCGATGCCGCGCTGACCTTGGCGCTGGATGATCCGCTTGAAGACGATGCGGTTCTGCTGAGCCACGAGGACGGCCGCCGTCGCGCCTGGCTGCACCAGCAGGGCGTCGTGGTCGGCGAGCGCCAGACCGAGGAAGGTGTCAGCGTCAAAGTCCGCTGGACCGCCCGTCAGGCGGCGAGCTTCCGCGCTTTGTGACAAGCTTCGGGCTGGCCGCTCAGGCCAGCTCGTGCCGCCACGGCGGATTGGCCCCCGCCCGTGACACGGTGACGGCCGCCGCGCGGATGCCGAGCGACAAAGCGGCCTCGAGCGTTTCCCGTTCCAGATGATCAAGGCGGGCGAAGGCATCGGCGCGATCGAGCGCGGCCAGAACGCCCGCATTGAACGTATCGCCCGCCCCGATCGTATCGGTGATCGCGACGCGCGCGGCCGGAAGGGTGATGTGGTGGCGCGCGCTCGTCGCCTCGGCCCCGTCGGCGCCCAGAGTGCGGAAAATCACGCTCGGCCCCGCATCGGGTCCGCGGGCAAGAAGGTCGCGGGACACTTCGGCAAAATCGGCATCGGGCCAGAGCCATGCGATGTCGTCGCCCGAGAGTTTGACCAGCGCCGACTTGGCGATGAGCCGCTCGAGGCGTGCGCGGTAGCGGGGTATTTCGGTGATGAAGAAAGGCCGGATGTTGGGGTCGATCATCACCGGAATGCCGCGGTCGCGGGCGTGGTCGACCAGTGTTTCGACGGTTGCGCCGCAGGGGTCGGGAACAAGGCTGATGCCGCCGATGAAGAGGGCGCGGGTCTCGGACGGCAGCTCGGGGAGATCGCTTTGCGCGAACATCCGGCCGGCGGAGCCCTCGTCATAGAAGGAATAACGCGCCTCGCCGCGATCGAGGGTGACGAAGGCCAGAGTGGTCGGTCGGGCGCTTTGCGGGCAGAGGTCGGTCGCGACGCCGGCCTCGAGCAGGGGCTGGCGGAGCGTGGCGCCGAACTGGTCGGACGAGAGCGGCCAGAGATAGCCCGCCGCAACGCCGAGCCGGCCGAGGGCGATGGCGGTATTATAGACCGCACCACCCGCGAGGGGGCGGAAGGTGCCGTCTTGGGGCACCATGTCGATCAGGGATTCGCCCGAGCAGAGGATCATGGCAGGACTCGGGTTTCGGGCCGGGCGAGGATCGTCTGGGGTGTCTGGGCGGACAGATCGGGCGTCTGGCTATAGGCCTGCGTAGCCGCCATGAAGACCGCGACCGCGATCAGCGCGAGCAGGACAGCGAAGGCGATTTTCCACACCGAATAGGGGCGCTCGCCCTGCACGCGGCCCGATTGCCCGTTCACCACGAAGCGGTAGGATTTGCCGCTATAGCGATAGGCGGCGGTCCAGACCGGCAGCAGGATATGCTTGAAGGTCTCGGCGCTGTAATCTGTCTCGAGCGAGGTCACTCTTTGGACGTTGCCGCCGATGTCGCGTCGCGCATCCATGGTGATCACACCCGTCATTTCCTCGCGCGCGATCTGGTGGCCGTCGGCAAGCGCGATCGTATAGCCCTCGGCCATGAAGCCTGAGAGATATTCGGGGCGGTAATCGTTGAGATGCGAGAGGTCCCAAGGCGCCAGCGCATCGGTGAACCGGCGCGGCAGCGAGCTGGCGGCCAGCACCAGCACATCGTTGAAATGGCGCGCGATCCGGCCTGAAGCCGGGCTCCAGCGGATCTTCTGGACCTGACGCTGGACGCGCTGGCGGCGGCCGTTGACCTCCATCTCGACCCATTCGGTCTCGTAGTAATAATCGCCGCGCTGGCCGGTATAGCGCGAGCGGGTATCGGCATCGAAGGTCCAGAAGGGCGAATAGATCCCCGACATTTTCCGCCCGCGTTTGGCATAGGCCGTCAGCCCCGAGGGCGCGAACCACAGCCCCTTCATCCAATCGTCGAGCGCGGCTTTGGCCTGGCCTTCGGTGATGACGAAGGGCAGCACGCCTTGGGGTTTGATCATCCGCGCGCTGGTCGTATCGGTCACGATCGGCGTGGCGCAGAAGGGACAGGTCGAGGCGGTCTTCTCCGAGGTGATCTCGAGTTTGGCACCGCAATTGGGGCAGGAGAGCAGGCGGTGGGTTTCGGCGAGATCGCTGTTCTGGTCGAGCTTGAGGCCCCTCTCGAGCGGGATCTCGGCCAGTTCGGGGGCTTTATGGCCCGCGTCCCATTGAATGGCGCGGCCGGTTTCGGGATCGGCGAGAATCGCCCGTTCGCCCCACGGGCCTTCGCTTTTCTGGCGTGCGGGCGCGCGGGCGGCTCCGGGGCCGATATCCTGCTCGTGGCCGCAATAGGGACAGATCAGCTTTTGCTGGCCGGGCGAGAATTGCAGGCTCGCGCCGCAATTGTCGCAAGGGTAGCGGTATTGGGTCGGGGGCGTAGGCATGGATCGCTCGGTGCTGCTTGAGGCGCGCTTGCGCGGGGCCGGAGGCGGCGGAACGGCGGCCCTTGCGGGGCCACCGTGACGCAGGCTTGTGTCAGCCTTTGGGAAGCGGCGGAGGGGCCGAAGCGAAGATCGCGCCCAGCTCGGATTGGCTGCCGGCGGCGCTCCAGCCGTCTTGTCCCGCGCTCCAGACGAGGGTGTCGCGGGTCAGTTTGCCTTCGGCCGCGAGGCGCGACAGATCGACCGCCCCGAACGGTCCCGAGGCCGCACCGTCAAGCGCGACATGCCATTCCTTGGCTGCCTGCGAGGGGATCGGAGGCGGGGTTTGGGCCGCGGCACCGCTTTGGCCGCCGCCGACCGGACCCCAAGGGCCCTGACCCATCGCCGCGCCCATACCCATGGCCGCGCCCATTCCGGCACCAAGCCCCGCGCCCATGCCGCCACCGGGCTGGCTGCTGGCATTGAGCATGGATTCGGCGGCGGCATATTGGCCGAAGCGGTTCAGGTCGCCGACGATTCCCATCGAGGTGCGCTTGTCGAGCATCTTTTCCACCTCGTCGGGCAGGCTGATGTTCTCGATGTAGAATTCCGGGATGGTCAGGCCGTATTCGGCAATGGTCGGCGCAATGGCTTTGGCGACCAGCCCGCCAAGATCCTGCATGTTCGCTGCCATATCCAGCACCGGAATGCCCGATCCCGCGATCATGCGCGAGAATTCCTGCACGATGACGTTGCGCAGCTGGAAACTGATCTCGTCGCTGGTGAACTCGCCGTCGGTGCCGACGATTTCGCGCATGAATTTCGCGGGATCCGAGACGCGCATCGAATAGGTGCCGAAGGCGCGCAGGCGCACGGGGCCGAATTCGGGATCACGGAGGGTGATCGGGTTGCGGGTGCCCCATTTGAGATCGTTGAAGCGCGTCGTATTGACGAAATAGATCTCGGATTTGAAGGGCGAGCGGAAGCCGTGATCCCAATGCTGGAGTCGCGTCAGGATCGGCATGTTGTTGGTTTCGAGCATATAGAGGCCCGGACCGAAGACATCGGCGAGCTGGCCCTCGTGGATGAAGACGGCCGCCTGACCTTCGCGCACGGTCAGCTTTGCGCCGTATTTGATGGCATGGCCGACGGTCGGGAAGCGGTAGACCATCGTGTCGCGGGTATCATCGGTCCATTCGATGACATCGATGAACTCGCCGGAGAGGAAGTCGAAAATTGCCATGGGGTTCCTCGTGGGGGCAGGGGCGGGGCGGTTTACCCTAACAAGTCTTGGCGGGCGGACAGGGTTCCGTCACATCCGCGTCGGGTCGCGGGCGGCTCAGACGCCGCCCGGGGTCGAGGCATTGGCCGCCAGTGCGGGCTGGCCGGCGACCAGTTCGGCCGCGATCTGTTCGAGAATCGGGCGGGCCTCGGTCTCGGTCATGCCGGGGCGCAGGCGGGGATCATAAAGCATCCTGAGCAGCAATTCGTCATGCTTGGTCAGAAGCGCGAATTCCTCGTCGTCGTTGAAGATCGAAGGGCGCGCCGTCGGGCTGTCATTGGCCAGACCCAGACCTTGGGCGAGCTCTTCATGGAAGCAGCTCAACCGCATTTTGGCCGGCAGCTCCGAGCGGATCAGCGCCACGGCCTGCACATAGGTCGCGCCGTTCCCCCGCGAATAGGCGAAAACCGTGCAGTAATTCTGCGGCGCGAGATCGGTCAGCGCCGAGATGTCGCTGGGAGGAATGCCGGGGACCATCGCCGCGAGGCGGGGGCCGATGGCGCGGCGTTCGTCTTCTGAGAGGATGAGGACGTGGAAGTTGCCCGTCCCCGAGGCCAGCGAGACCGGATGGCCGGTGGCGGCCTGCAGCTGCGCGGCAAAGGCCGCGACCGAGCGCTGGTCGTTGCTGCGCTGGACCGGCGCGACCGAAGTGCCGTACTCGATCTGCATGCGGACGGGATTTTCCCAGCGGCGCAGCGGTGCGGGCGTGCTGCCCTGCACGAGCTTGCCGCCCTGACGCGAATATTCGTCGCGCAGCGCGGTCTGGATGAAATCCTCGACCAGCTGTTCGGCGCGGATCGGGCCGACCGAGCTGCCGTCATCGGTACGCAGCTTGCCGCGTGCGAGCAGAGCCGCTTCGATATTGGTCAGATAGCCGCGCATATTGGTGCTGGCGGGGTCGCGACCGCGATCTGGGCGGCGGCGTTGGCTGCCTTGGTCTTTTCGGCCCGCTCGCGCCGCAACTGCGCCTGATCGAGCGAGGCGCGATCGGGGCGTTTGGCGGGCGCTACTGCCGAAATCGGCGGCGCCTCGGGAGGCGTGTTCAATTCGGCACAACCGGCCAGAAACAAGGTTGCAGCCAGCGTGGCCGCGACTGAATAACGGACCCGGCCGGCAAAAGCCGGCAGGGTTGCGGTCAAGAGGGGCGTTTGTGTCACGGTCGCGGGGCACTTCCGGTTTGAGGAATTTGCTTGGCCTGCGATGCGGCCAGCGTATTGCGCAGTTCGACTTCCATCGCCTGCAGATCCTGTTCGGCGGCCGCACGGCGCGCCTTGCCTTCGTCGGCGATGCGCAGGCTGTCCTCGATCGTGGCGATCAGCTCGGCATTGGCGGTCTTGACCGCTTCGATGTCGAAAACGCCGCGCTCCATCTCGGTGCGGATCTGCTGGTTTGCCTGACGCAGGTTCTTGGCATTGGCGGTCAGCAGCTCGTTGGTCAGGTCGTTGGCCTGTTTCACCGCTTTCGCCGCCTCGGAGGAGCGCTGGATGGTGACGGCCTGCGCCAGCTGGGTTTCCCACAGCGGCACGGTATTGACCAAGGTCGAGTTGATCTTGGTGACCAGCGACTTGTCGTTTTCCTGCACCAGACGGATCGACGGCAGCGACTGCATCGTGACCTGACGGGTCAGCTTGAGGTCGTGGACGCGGCGCTCGAGATCGTCGCGCGCGGAGCGCAGATCGCGCAGCTCCTGCGCGCCCATGACCTGTTCGGCCTCGGGGAGGGCGGCGACGGCGGCTTCCTTCGCGGGGATTTCGGTCGCGTCGAGCTGGCGCAGCTTTTCTTCGCCCGCAGCGATGTAAAGCGCGAGCTCGTCATAGAAGTCGAGCGTGCGCTCGTAGAGCACGTCAAGCGATTTGATGTCTTTGAGCAGCACATGCTGGTGCTGGTCGAGATCCATGCTGATCTTGTCGATCTGGGATTGGACCTCTTCGTAATTCGCGACGAATTTCGCGAAGGGCGCGGCGCGGCCCAGCAGTTTCTCCCACCAGCTGCGCTCGCGGCGCACGTCGAGCTCGGAAACCGAGAAGCCGCGGATGGTGGTGACGATATTGCGCAGGGATTCACCGGCGGGGCCGACATCCTTGTTCTTCACATCGGCCAGCATTGCCTGGCTGATTTCCTGAAGCTCGTTCTGGGCGCGGGCGCCGAAATGGACGATCGAGGCGGTGTCGCGCAGGTCGATCTCGTTGATGCGCTTGCGGATTTCCTCGGCGACCGGCTGATCGGCTTGCTCCAGCGGGACGACCTGGGACGCGGGTTCGGGCAGGATCACGGCGGTCACGGTCTGGATCTCGTCAAGTGCGGCCTGCGCATTGCGCTGGGTTTCAGTGGTCATTCCGGTGGTCCTTTCAGGGCGATCGGCGGTCAGAGAATAGGCTGATTTCAAGTCAGTTCAACGACATCGGAAAAGCTAAAGTTCCTGTGTTGCCGTCTTGCCAGAGGCTGTCCGTTGCGTGACAGGCGGGTGACGTGTAGAAAACGCGGGTCGAAACGTGGAAGGAACCGTAATGCGCAGAGTAGTCGTCACCGGTCTGGGGATGGTCACGCCGCTGGCGTCAGGTGTCGAAGAGACGTGGGAGAGGCTGCTTGCAGGGCAATCCGCAGCAGGTCCGATCACGCGATTTGACGCGAAGGACGTGATTACCAAATATGCCTGCGAGATTCCTTTCGGTGACGGGACGGACGGGACATTCAACCCCGACGACTGGATGGAACCGAAAGATCGCCGCAAGGTTGATGATTTCATTCTTTACGGAATGGCTGCTGCAACGCAAGCAGTGAAAGATTCCGGCTGGGAGCCCCAGACGGTCGAAGAGCAGGAGCGCACCGGCGTCATGATCGGCGCGGGGATCGGCGGTCTGCGCTCGATCGCGGATACGGCCGTTCTGATCAAGGAACGCGGCCCCAAACGCGTCTCGCCCTTCTTCATTCCGGGCGCGCTGATCAACCTCGTATCGGGTCAGGTTTCGATCCGCTTCGGCTTCAAGGGTCCGAACCATGCGGTCGTGACCGCCTGCTCGACCGGCGCGCATGCGATCGGTGATGCGGCGCGTCTGATCATGTGGGGCGATGCCGATGTCATGGTCGCTGGCGGCACGGAATCGCCGATCTGCGAAATCGGGATCGCGGGCTTCAACGCCTGCAAGGCGCTGTCGACCGACCGCGAGGCGGAGCCGCAGAAGGCAAGCCGTCCGTGGGACGAAAACCGTGACGGCTTTGTCATGGGCGAAGGCGCGGGTGTCGTCGTTCTGGAAGAATACGAGCATGCCAAAGCGCGCGGCGCCAAGATCTATGCCGAAATCCTCGGCTATGGTCTGACGGGCGATGCCTATCACATTACCGCGCCTTCCGAAGACGGCGACGGCGGTTTCCGCTCGATGAAAGCCGCGCTGAAACGTGCGGGTCTGGAGCCGGGCCAGCTTGATTACATCAACGCGCACGGCACCTCGACCATGGCCGATACGATCGAGCTTGGCGCGGTCGAGCGGCTGCTGGGCGATGACGCGAAAAACGTCGTGATGTCGTCGACGAAATCGTCGATCGGCCACCTTCTGGGTGCGGCCGGTGCGGTCGAAGCGATCTTCTGCATCCTCGCGATCCGCGACCAGATCTGCCCGCCGACGATCAACCTCGACAATCCGGCACGCGAAACGCCGGTTGATCTGGCCGCGAATGCGGCGGTGCGTCGCAAGGTCGATTATGTTCTCTCGAACAGCTTCGGCTTTGGCGGCACCAATGCCAGCCTGGTCATGGGCAAGGTTGCCGACTGATGTGGCGGAACCTGGCGTCCAACCTGCTGTCGCTTCTGGTTTTGGTCTTGGTCGTGGCGGCCGGTGCGATTGCTTGGGCCAAACACCAATATTCCGCGACCGGCCCGAGCACGGTTGCCTCCTGTGTGCAGGTGGCGCCAGGGGCAAGTCTCAATGCGATCAGCCAGCAACTGGCTGATCAGGGCGTCGTTTCGAGCGCCTATATCTTCCGCGCCGGGGCCGATTATTCGGGCAAGGCGCGGGGGCTGAAATTCGGCTCCTATCTGATGCCCGCGGGCGCCACGATGGAGCAGGTCGTCGCCACGATCACGGCGGGCGGTCCCAGCACCTGCGGCACCGAAGTGACCGTGCGCATCGGCGTGCGCGAGAACTCGGTCATTCTGCGCGATATGGATCCGGCAACCGGCGAATATGCCGAGCTGATGAAATACGATCCCGCAAGCACGCCCGCGCCCGAGGCCATCACCAGCGCCGCCGGCAAGCCCGATGCCCGTCTGCGCATCGCGATTGCGGAAGGCGTCACCAGCTGGCAGATCACCGAGGGGCTGAAAGCCGCGACCTTCATGAGCGGCGAGATCGCGCGGGTTCCGGCGGAAGGTTCGCTTGCCCCCGATACCTACGAGGTCAAGAAGGATGCCGACCGGCAGGCCTTGCTGACCGAAATGGGCACGCGCCAGGCCGCCATCCTGCAAGCCGCATGGGACAGCCGCGCCGAGGGCTG
Organism: Paracoccus cavernae; assembly: GCA_030410095.1. Taxonomy (GTDB): domain Bacteria; phylum Pseudomonadota; class Alphaproteobacteria; order Rhodobacterales; family Rhodobacteraceae; genus Paracoccus; species Paracoccus cavernae. The sequence continues at coordinate 2,023,141 of JAUFRC010000001.1, read as the reverse complement.
CCCTATGCCAGCCCCGAAGAGGCGCTGATCATGGCCTCGATCGTCGAGAAAGAAACCGGTGTCGCGGACGAGCGTCCGGTGGTGGCCTCGGTCTTCGTGAACCGGCTTGAACGCGGCATGCGCCTCGAGACCGACCCGACGGTGATCTACGGCGTGACGCGCGGCGAAAGCGTGCTCGATCGCGGGCTGCGCCGCTCGGAGCTGCGCACGCGCACGCGCTACAACACCTATATGATCGAGGGCCTGCCGCCGACCCCGATCGCCAACCCCGGCCGTGCAGCCATCGAGGCGGCGCTTCATCCGGGCGAGAGCGATTACATCTTCTTCGTGGCGGACGGTTCGGGCGGGCATGCTTTCGCGCGCACGCTGGAGGAGCACAACGCCAATGTCGCGCGCTGGCGCGAGATCGAGGCGCAGCGCGGCCAGCCGGTCGATTCTCCGGTTCAGGGCGCGCAGTAAGGCTCTTTCGATCATCGGATGCGAGAGGCCCGTTCCGCAAGGAGCGGGCCTTTTCGTTGCGCGAAAGGGTGATTCCCGCAGGTGCGCGCAACAGAAAGGCGCTACGCGCGCATCGGGTGTTGCGCGTTTTATCGTATTGAAAATATTTACAAATAATCGGATGCGCCACGGGGTTTTGGCGAAAGCTTTGACTTGGCGAACGGTCGAAAGTAGATTTTCTACATGCTGGGAGAAATGGGCAAGCGGCCGGGTCACTGACCCCGGGCCGCTTTTTTCATGGCTCGCTCGTGCGGACAGGCACCGGGGCAGGGCATTTGCATGACGATCATTTTCGATCCGGAGGCAGGACCTTCGGAGGGCCCGTTTGAGGCCGAGACCGCGCTGGATGTTGTGACCATCGCGGATGATTTGTTCCACGCCTGCGCGGCGGATCTGACGCGGCTGCGCCGCAAGATCCAGGCGGGCGAGACCGACGAGATCAAGGAAAGCGCCAAGCTGGTTCGCGATTTGCGGGCGGCAACGCAGCTTGTTTTGGAAGAAAGGAACCGCGTTGACAAACTTCGCAAGGACGCTGCCGGAAGTGTCGGCGCAGGCGCGCTCGACCTTGACGCGGCACGAGACGAAATCGGGCGCCGCCTGGCTTGCCTGCGCCGCGCAGGATGAGGTCGCGTATCGCCTTCAACGCCGAGACGGTCGATGTCACGAGCCTTGAAAGTGAAGGCCGCTGGCGCGAGCTTCTGGGCGGCGCAGGGTGCGCTCGGCCGCGATTTCGGGCTCGGGTGTCTTTCGTGATGCCACCACCGACGAGCGCGCGCGGCAGGTCTTTTTCGACGGCGAAGTGCCGCGCTTTCAGGTGGTCGTTCCCGATTTCGGCACGATCGAGGGGCCGTTTCAGGTCACCAGCCTTGAATATGCCGGCAATTACAACGGCGAGGCGAGCTACGAGCTGTCGCTGGCAAGCGCCGGCGCGCTGAGCTTTGTCGCGCTGTGACGGGGGCGCAGACGGTGGCGGGCGGGGCGCGGTGGCGGGCAATTCGCCCGTCAATCCGCTGGCGGGCGAGGTCGGCATCTGGCTGGGCGGGCGGCGCTACCGCGCCAAACTGACGCTCGGAACGCTCGCCGAGCTCGAGGAGGATCTGGGCGAGCGCAGCATGATCGCGCTGGTCGAGCGCTTCGAGAGCGGGCGTTTCGGCAGCCGCGACGTGATGGCGGTTCTGGCGGCGGGGCTGCGCGGCGGCGGCTGGCAGGGCTGCGCCTCGGACCTGCCTCATGCCGATCTGCGCGGCGGCCCGATTGAGGCGGCGCAGCTTGCGGCCCAGCTTCTGGCGCGGGCCTTCCAGGTGCCTGCACCATGAGTCGCGACGCCCAAGGGGCTGCGGCGGGTCCGGCCGAAAGTCTCGACTGGTCGGGCCTCATGCGGGTTGGCATGGGGCCGCGCGGGCAGGGCGGGCTGGGGCTGAATCCTGGCGATTTCTGGACGTTGAGCCCGGCCGAGCTTGCGCTGATGCTGGGCGTTTCGGCCGGAACGGGTGCCATGACCCGCGACCGGCTTGCGGCGCTTTCGGCGCGGTTTCCCGACCGGCAGGTCGCCGGAGCGGGCCGGCTGGCGCACCCGTGCCGCGACCTCCGGATCGGAGGAGGACGTTTCTGACTGATCTTATTTGAGCGAAAGGAGGCCCAGAGTGGCAAGCAAGGACGGGATTGACCGGCTCGACGACCCGGTGAGGCGATCGGGGCGGGGCTCGAACAAAGCAGCAAAATGACCGCAGCCTTCGAGGCCGAGCTCGCGCGGCTGCGCCAGTCTATGCTCTATACCGGCCGCGAGGTCGGCACGTTGAGCGCGGGCATCAGCGGCGGGTTGCGCCGCGCCTTCGAAGGGTTGGCCTTTGACGGGATGAAGCTGGGCGATGCGCTGAAATCCGTCGGGCAGTCGATCGCGCAAAGCGCGTTTTCGGTGGCGATGAAGCCGATCGAACAGGCCTTTGCCGGCGCAATTGCGCAGGGTGTGAACGGAATGGTTTCGGGAATGATGCCTTTCGCGAATGGCGGGGCTTTCGTGCAGGGGCGTGTCACGCCTTTCGCGCGCGGCGGCGTCGTGACGCATGCCACGGCCTTTCCGATGCGCGGCGGCACTGGGCTCATGGGCGAGGCCGGACCCGAGGCGATCATGCCGCTTTCGCGCGGGGCGGATGGCCGTCTGGGCGTCTCGATGGACGGCGGCGGCGCGCGCACGACCAATGTCACGATCAATATTTCGACCCCGATGTCGCGGGGTTCCAACGCAGCCAAGGCCAGATCGCCGCCCAGATGGGCCGCCTTTTGGCGCGCGGCGACAGAAACGGGTGAGACCATGGCATTCCACGAGATCAGATTTCCCGCGAGCCTGTCCTTCGGCTCGGTCGGCGGCCCCGAGCGGCGCACCGAAATCGTCGCCATGGTCAACGGCCACGAGGAGCGGCGCACGCCTTGGGCCCATTCACGCAGGCGTTATGATGCGGGGCTCGGGCTGCGCTCGCTGGACGATGTTGCGACCCTCATCGCCTTTTTCGAGGCACGCGCGGGTCAGCTTCACGGCTTTCGCTGGAAGGATTGGGCGGATTTCAAAAGCGGCCAGCCCAACGGTGTGCCGCATTTCCAAGACCAGCATCTGGGCTATGGCGACGGTCGGCGCGTCAGCTTCCAGCTGAGCAAAACCTATGCCTCGGGGCCGGGACGCTATGCGCGTCCGATCTCCAAGCCGGTCGAGGGCACGGTTCTGGTCGGAATCGGTGCAGACCAGATGCGCGAGGCGGTGGATTTCACCGTCGATCACGACAAGGGGGTAATCACCTTTGCCGCGCCTCCGGGAGAGGGGCGGCGGTGACGGCAGGGTTCGAATTCGACGTTCCGGTGCGCTTCGACGCCGATCACATCGCGGTTTCGGTCGCCTCGTTTCGCGCGGGCGATCTGCCGCAGGTTCCGATCATCGAGGTGCGGCTATGAGCACGGTTCAAACAGCAGGCCTAACGACGGTGCAAACCGTGGCGCAAACCGTGGCGCGTGCCTGGGCCGTGACCCGCAAGGACGGCTTCGTGCTGGGCTTTACCGACCACGACCGGAGCCTTGACTTCGAGGGGCTGCGTTTTCGTCCCGACAGCGGGCTGAGCGCCTCGGCCGTGGTGCAGGGGCGGGGCTTTCGGTCGACAATACCGAAGCCGCGGGGATCCTTTCGGATGATGCGATCACCGAGATCGACCTGATGGCGGGGCGTTGGGATGGTGCCGAGGTCCGTCTGTGGGAGCTCGACTGGGCCAACCCCGCCGACCGTCACCTCGTCTTTCGCGGCCATCTGGGCGAAATTTCGCGTAATGGTGCCGCCTTTCGCGCCGAATTGCGCGGCTTGTCCGAGCCGCTTAACCGCGTTCAGGGACGGGTCTTCCATCCGCGCTGCGCCGCCGATCTGGGAGACGGCGCCTGCCGCATGGACCTTGGCCGTCCCGGCTACCGCGCCGAGGGCGGGTCATCTCGGGCGGCGAGGGCCAGCGCTTCCGGCTTTCGGGCTTTTCCGGCCATGATGCGGGCTGGTTCGAGCGCGGCCGGTTCGAGGTTCTCAGCGGCGCGGCCAAGGGGTTGAGCGGGATGGTCAAGAACGATCTGCCGACTGCCGGCGGGCAACGCGACATCTAGCTTTGGGCGGCCTTGGGGATTGCGCCTGTCGCGGGCGATCAGGTCCGGCTGAGCGCGGGTTGCGACAAACGCGCCGAGACATGCCGCCTGAAATTCGCCAATTTCCTGAACTTCCGCGGCTTTCCGCATTTGCCCACCGAAGACTGGCTGCTCGCGCCCCATCTTGCGGCGGGAGCGCGGACATGAGGGCCGATGTCGTCGCCGCCGCGCGTGGCTGGCTCGGCACGCCCTATGTGCATCAGGCCTCGAGCCTTGGTGCGGGCAGCAATTGCCTCGGGCTGATCCGCGGCGTCTGGCGCGCGCTCTACGGGGCCGAGCCGCTGGTGGTCCCCGCCTATACGCCGGACTGGGGCGAGGTCGGGGGCGAGGAGCTTTTGCTCGCGGGTGCACAGCGCTTTCTTGAACAGAGCGTGCATGAACAGGCGGGTGACGTTTTGGTCTTTGCCATGCGCAGCGGGGCGGTGGCCAAACATTTGGCCATTCAGGCCGAAACCGGTCCCGAGGCCAGCTTTGTCCACGCCTACGAGCGCCATGGCGTGGTCGAGAGCCCGCTGACGGGGCCGTGGCGGGCGAAAATCGCGGGGCGCTTTGCCTTTCCGCGTCTCTAGCGATCAACGAAAAGGAGGGATGCAATGGCAACGATACTGCTTTCAGCGGTCGGGGCTTCGCTCGGCGCGGGATTTGGCGGAACGGTGCTCGGGCTTTCCGGCGCGGTCATCGGTCGGGCGGTCGGCGCGACGATCGGACGCGCCATTGACCAGCGCATTCTGGGGCAGGGCTCGAAAGCGGTCGAGACAGGCCGCGTCGACCGCCTGCGCATACAGACTGCGGGCGAGGGCACGCCGATCGCCAAGCTTTGGGGTCAGATGCGCATGCCTGCCCATGTGATCTGGGCCAGCCCGCTCTCCGAGATCCGGCGCGAACAGCGCGGCGGCAAGGAGCGGGGCCGCGCGTCACCGAATTCAGCTATCGCCTCAATGTCGCCCTCGCGCTTTGCGAGGACCGATCCTCGGGGTCGGGCGTGTCTGGGCGGATGGCGAGGAGATCTCGGTCGATGACCTTGACATGCGGGTCTATACCGGCTCGGAGGATCAGCTTCCCGATCCGGCGATTGCCGCGCAAGAGGGCGATTTCGCGCCCGCCTATCGCGGGATTGCCTATGTCGTGCTCGAGGATCTGGCGCTCGAGCGCTGGGGCAATCGTGTGCCGCAGCTGAGCTTCGAGGTGCTGCGTCAGGCCAAGGGCGGCCGTGGTCTGGCCCGCGAGGTAGAGGCGGTCGCGCTGATCCCCGCGACGGGCGAATATGCTTTGGCGACCACGCCGGTCAGCGTCGATCTGGGGCTGGGCGAGACCCGCGTCATCAACCGCAACCTGCCCGCGGGCGTCACGGATTTCGCGGTTTCCATGCGGAGCTTGCGCCGCGAACTGCCCAAGGTCGGCTCGGTTTCACTTGTGGTGTCGTGGTTCGGAGACGATCTTCGCGCCAATCATTGCAGCATCCGCCCCAAGGTCGAGGATCGCGACTTTGGCGCGAAGGAGATGGCATGGCGCGCGGGCGGGATCACCCGCGGCGAAGCAAGGAGGTTGCGCGCAACAACGGCCGTCCGATCTATGGCGGAACACCTGCCGATGCTTCGGTGATCGAGGCTTTGCGTGCGATTGCCGCTGCGGGTCAGAAAGCGGTGTTCTATCCCTTCATCCTGATGGAACAATTGCGCGGCAATGCCTTGCCCGATCCATGGGGCGGGGCCGGGGCGCAAGCCGTCATGCCGTGGCGCGGGCGCATCACGAGCTCGGTCGCGGCAGGTGTTCAGGGCAGCCCCGACGGTACGGCTGCGGCGGAGGCCGAAGTTCTGGCGTTTTTCGGCACGGCCGGGGCCTCGGACTTTTCGCGCAGCGGTGGCGAGATCCGCTATAGCGGCCCGCAGGAATGGTCCTATCGTCGCTTCATTCTGCATTATGCGCATCTTTGCGCCGAGGCGGGCGGGATCGATGCCTTCCTCATCGGCTCGGAAATGGTGGGGCTGACGCGGATCAGGGGCGCAGGTCACAGCTTTCCGGCGGTCGCCGAGTTGCGCAGGCTCGCTGCGGATGTACGCGAGATTTTGGGCAATGGTGTCAAGATCAGCTATGCTGCCGATTGGTCGGAGTATTTCGGGCATCACCCCGGCAATGGCGATCTGCATTTCCATCTCGATCCGCTTTGGGCGGACGCCAATATCGACTTCATCGGCATCGACAATTACATGCCATTGTCCGACTGGCGCGACGGCGAAGAGCACTGCGACGCCCATTGGGGCCGGATCGACAACCCCGCCTATCTGCGCGCCAATGTCGCAGGTGGCGAGGGCTATGACTGGTATTACCCGCGCGAGATCGACCGCGAGCGCCAGAGCCGCGAGCCGATCACCGATGGCGCATATGGCGAGGCATGGGTCTGGCGCTACAAGGATATCCGCAACTGGTGGCAGAACCCGCATCACGACCGGATCGACGGCATCCGTCAAACCCAGCCCACCGCTTGGGTTCCGGGCAAGAAGCCGATCTGGTTCACCGAAATGGGCTGTGCGGCCCTGGACAAGGCCACCAACCAGCCGAACAAGTTTCTTGACGCGATGAGCTCGAATCGGTGCTGCCCCATTTCTCCGAGGGTCGGCGCGATGACGCCATTCAGGCGGCCTATCTGCGCGCGATGGTCGAGTATTGGGGCGATCCGGCGCATAACCCGTCGCGTCCGGCCCATGGGCGCACGGGCGCGGGGCGGATGATCGACATGTCGCGGGCCCATGTCTGGTGCTGGGACGCGCGGCCCTATCCGGCCTTTCCCGGCCGTGCCGACCTGTGGTCGGACGGCCCTGCTTGGGAGCGAGGCCATTGGCTCAACGGTCGCGCGAGCGCGGTGCCTCGCCGATGTCGTGGCCGAGATCTGCCGCGAGGCGGGGATTGTCCATCTTGATACCGGGGGCTTTCGGGTCTGGTGCGCGGCTATGCGCCGGGGGCGGGCAAAGCGGTCGTGCAGCGCTTCAGCCTTTGATGCTGGCCCATGGTTTCGATGCGGTCGAGCGCGACGGCACGCTGTGTTTTCGCATGCGCGATGCACGGGTCGCAGGCGAAGTCGGGGTCGATGATCTCGCGCTTTCGCAGGATGTTCAGGGGATCGAGGTCCTGCGCGCGCCGGATGCCGAACTCGCGGGACGGATCCGTCTGACCCATGTCGAGAACGGCGCGGATTACGCGGCCTCGACCGTCGAAGCCATGCTGCCTGGCGCGGATTTCGCAGCTATCTCGGAAAGCGAATTGCCGATGTCGCTGACCCGTGCCGAAGGCCGCTCCATGGCCGAGCGCTGGCTTTCCGAGGCAGGAGTTGCGCGCGACAGCATGCGGTTCGCGCTGGCGCCCTCGCGCAGGGGGATCGGCGCTGGCGATGTCTTGCGGGTCGACGAGGGCAAGGGCGTTCCGCGCCGCTGGCGGGTCGACCGGATCGAGCGCGGCGCGGTGACGGTCGTCGATGCGGTGAGGGTCGAAAGCGGAGTTTACCGCCCGCGCGCGGCATCGACGAAGCGGCACCTTTGCGCGCCTTCAAACCGGCGATTCCGGTCTGGCCGGTCTTTTTGGACCTGCCGTTGATGCGGGGCGACGAGAGCCCGCATGCGCCGCATCTTGCCGTAACGGCCACGCCCTGGCCGGGGCAGGCGGCGGTCTGGATGTCGGAGGAGGCGAGCGGGGGCTACCAGCTCAACACGACCATCGCGGCACGCTCGGTCATGGGGGTGACGGAAACGCCGCTCGATGCCGCGCGCGCGGGTCTTTGGGATCGCGGGCCTGCCCTGCGTGTGCGGGTCAAGGGCGGTGCGCTTCGTTCGGCAAACGAGGGGGCGCTGATGGCGGGGGCGAACCTTCTCGCGATCGGGGACGGGACGGCAGAGGGCTGGGAGCTGATGCAGTTTTCCCAGGCGCGGCTGGTCTCGGCGGGGCTGTGGGAAATCAGCCACCGGCTGCGCGGACAGGGCGGGACCGATGCTTTCATGCCGGCGGTCTGGCCTGTCGGCAGCCTCGTCGTCCTGCTCGACGGAAATGCCAAGCAGGTCGATCTGGCACCTTCGGTGCGCAACCAGTCGCGGCATTGGCGGATCGGACCGGCGGTACGGGGGCCGGACGATCCGAGCTACCGCCATATCCAGCAAGCCTTCCGCGGCGCGGGCTGCGTCCGCTTGCGCCTTGCCATCTCGCGATCAGCGGGCAGGAGATGAGCTGGATCAGGCGCGGCCGGATTGCGGCCGATGGCTGGGAGGGGCCGGATATTCCCCTGGGCGAGTCGCGCGAACGTTATCTGGCGCGGCTCGTGCGCAACGGCTCGGTTCTGGGGCAGGCGGTGCTGCCCGAACCACGCTGGAGCATTCCCGCAGCACTTTGGTCGGCGGCCGTCGCCGGCGGCGCTTTCCATGCAGAGGTTGCCCAATTGTCCGACGAGTACGGGCCGGGTCCATTTATCGGGAGAATGATCAATGTCTGAGAACGCGACCTCGAATCACGCTTTGCCGTTGCTGATGCCGGCGCAGGCGCAAAAGCATGTCACCGTGAACGAGGCGTTGCAGCGCCTCGACGGGATGGTCGATCTGGTCCTGCAAAGCACCGAGCGCAGCACGCCGCCCGCCACGGTCGCGGACGGCTTGTGCTGGGCGGTGCCGCAGGGCGCGGTCAATGCCTGGGAGGGCCGCGCGGGACAGATCGCGATCGGCGCGAATGGCGGCTGGGTCTTTGTGCCGCCGCGCATGGGCAGCCGCGCCTTTGTCGCAGACCGCGGCGTGCAGGCTGTTCATACCGGCCAGATCTGGGTGACGGGTGCGCTGACAATGGGCACGCACGGATCGGGTCTGATTGCGCGGCAAGACAGCGTCGAGGTCACGCTGGCGGCGGGCACGACGATGGATTCGACGCTCATCATTCCGGCGGGAGCGATGGTCCTCGGCGTGACGGCGCGGGTCACCGGCGCGATCACCGGCAGCCTGACCTCGTGGCGGTTGGGGACGGTCGGGGCCGAAAACCGCTTTGGCGAGGGCTTGGGCAAGGGGCTCGGGTCCTGGGGGCGCGGGATCCTGTCCCAGCCCATGACCTATTGGGATCCCGCCACCATCAGGCTGGGCGCGACGGGGGCAGTTTCGCCTCCGGCAAGGTCCGTCTGGTCGCCCATTGGTTGGAGCTGCGCATCCCTGACTGAGCAGTGACTTTCCGTGCCCGTCCGTTTCCGTTAAGAACAATGTGAAACAGGACGGGCATATCGAATGAACCTCCACGGAGAAATGGGTGCAGTGGCAACATCGCACGGCGCAGCGGAGGTTGATCCGCTTTGGACCCGCATCCAGCGCGAAGCGCGGGTTGCCGTGCGCGAAGAGCCGCTGCTTGGCGCGCTGATTCACGCCGGACTTTTGCACCACGCCACTTTCGAGGCCGCTTTGGCCTATCGTTTCTCGCTCAAACTGGCCTCGCGCGAGATGAGCGAACAGATTTTGCGCGAAATCGCCGATGCGGCCTATGCGAGCTCTGCCGAGCTGGCGGCTGCGGCGCGCGCCGATATCGAGGCGGTGTTCGACCGCGATCCCGCGACCCATCGCATGATGCAACCGATCCTGTTCTTCAAAGGCTATCAGGCTTTGCAGGCCTACCGGATCGGTCATTGGCTGTGGCAGGAGGGGCGTCACGACATGGCCTATTTCGTGCAGATGCGCTGCTCGGAGGCCTTCGGCGTCGATATCCATCCGGCCGCGAGAATCGGCACCGGAGTCATGATCGACCATGCCCATTCCATCGTGATCGGCGAGACGGCCGTGGTCGGTAATGATGTCTCGATGCTGCATTCGGTGACGCTTGGCGGTACCGGCAAGGAAGACGGCGACCGTCATCCCAAGATCGGCAACGGCGTTCTGATCGGCGCGGGGGCTAAAGTTCTGGGCAATATCCGCGTGGGCGCGCATTCGCGCATTGCCGCCGGCTCGGTCGTGCTGAGCGATGTGCCGCCCGGCAAGACGGTTGCGGGCGTTCCGGCGCGGATCGTCGGCGATGCGGGCTGTTCGGACCCGTCGGGGTCGATGAACCAGCTTTTGGGGCATGAAGGGCTGTTCTGAGCCTTTTCATTCACCGTGAAATCAAAAACGCGCGCGGGATGTCCCGCGCGCGTTTTTGTCGTTCATAAGCCCGGACAACGCATCGGAGCCGGATCTCAGAGCCAGTCTTCGACCCCGCTGCCGGTCAGCTCCTGCAGCGAGATTTTCTCGCGGGCGAGGCGCTCGTCGAGCTCTTGCAGAATTTCGTCGATCAGGAGAAGCCCTGGAAAACCAGCGCCGAATAGATCTGCAGGACAGTTGCTCCGGCGCGGATCTTTTCCCAGGCATCATCGGAAGAAGTAATCCCGCCAACGCCGATCAACGGAATGGTGCCGCCGGTCAGCTTGTAGAGATGCGCGAGAATCATCGTCGAGCGGTCAAAGAGCGGCGCCCCGGACAACCCGCCCGTCTCGCGGGCTTGAAGATCGGCGACTTCGCTGCGCGAGAGCGTCGTATTGGTCGCGATGATCGCATCGATCCCCGCATTCATCGCCACGCCCGCCAGATCGGCGAGCGCATCGGCCTCGAGATCGGGGGCGATCTTGATGAAAACGGGCAGGGGTTTGCCAATGGCGTCGCGCGCTGCCAGCACCCCGTCAAGCAGTGCGGCCAATGCGGCAGGGCCCTGAAGATCGCGCAGCTTTTCGGTATTGGGCGACGAGACATTGACCGTGACGAAATCGCAATGCTTGCCGGCTTTGCGCACGACTTCGGCGAAATCGGCGCTGCGGTCCGTGCTGTCCTTGTTGGCGCCGATATTCAGGCCGACCGGAATGCCCGACGGATAGGCGTTGGGACGCGCGGCGAGCCTTGCGGCAATCGCCTCGACCCCTTCGTTGTTGAAGCCGAAACGGTTGATGATCGCGCGTTCTGCCGACAGGCGGAAAAGCCGCGGCTTGGGATTGCCCGGCTGGGGCCGCGGCGTGGCGGCGCCGACTTCGATGAAGCCGAAACCCGCGCCCATCAAAGGCTTGAGCACGCGGGCGTTCTTGTCGAAACCTGCCGCCAGTCCCAAGGGATTCGCAAGTTTGAGCCCCGCGATCTCGCAGGCCAGACGCTCGGTGCCGAAAGGGGCGCCCGGAAGCGGCACGAGGCCCATGGCCAAGGCCTTGATCGACAGGTCATGCGCGGTCTCGGGTTTGAACTTGTGCAGCGCGCTCAGGCCGAGTTTCTCGATCAGCTTCATGCGATCTCTCCGATATCATGGCCGTCGGGGCCGAGGGCAGGGGCGCGACCAGAGCACGTCGGCGCGCGTCATCTCGCGGTAGAGATGGGGAAAGAGCGCCCCGCCACGCGAGGGCTCCCATTTCAGCGGCTCCAGAGCATCCGCCTCGAGCGCGAGCAGCACCAGCCCCTCTTCCCGGGTAAAATGCTTGGCGAGCGTGCCGGCGAGTTGGTCGGCGGTCGACAAATGGATGTAGCCATCGGCAAGATCGACCGCAGAGCCGGCAGTGCGGCCCGCCGTGTCGAAGTCGCGGAATTCCGGTTCACGAAGGACTTTATAGATCAGCATGGCGGTTTCTTGCTTTGAGCGGGTGGCAGGGTCAAGGGCGAGTCGCGTTTCGGCATGGCACGAAAGTCGCGCCGTTATCTTACTTCTGTCGGGGAAGTCATGCACCAGCGATTGACCACGTCACGGGCTTCAACCAATCTGCCTTTGAAATTCGGTATCTGAAGGTAGGACATAACGATGAAACGCTGGTTTCTGGTCTCGGCCGCGAGCATCGCTCTTTGGGCAGGTGCGGCGCAGGCCGATTACACGCTGCATATCCTTCATATCAACGACTTCCACAGTCGGATCGAGGCGATCAACAGCTTCGACAGCACCTGTGACGCCGAGACCGAAGCCAAGGGCGAGTGCTTTGGCGGCGTGGCGCGGCTTGCAAGCAAATTGCGCGAGCTGCGCGACCAGCTGAAGGCGGATGGCCAGAACGTGATAGTTCTGGATGCGGGCGACCAATTTCAGGGCAGCCTTTTCTATACGACCTACAAGGGCAAAGAGACCGTCGAATTCATGAAGGCGATCGGCTTTGACGCGATGGCGGTCGGCAATCACGAATTCGACGACGGCCCCGAAGGGCTCGCGCTACTGGTGGATGGCGTCGACTTTCCGGTGGCTTCGGGCAATCTCGACCTGTCGCGCTCGACGCTGCTGAGCGGCAAGATCGACGACACGGTTACCCTCGAGGTCGGCGGACAGAAGATCGGCATCGTCTCGGCACTGGCGACCGATACGCCCGAGACCGCCTCGCCGGGGAGGACGTCGTTTTCAATGATGATATCGCCAGCCTGACCGCCGATGCGCAGGCCTTGCACGAGGCAGGCGTCGACAAGGTCATCGCGCTGACCCATGTCGGCTACAAGCGCGATCTGGAAATCGCGCGGGATGTTCCGGGCATCGCTGCGGTGATCGGCGGGCACAGCCATACGCTTTTGGGCGAAATGGAGGGCGCGCTCGGCCCCTATCCGACCATGGTGACCGATGCGGCGGGTGTCGAGGTTCCGGTCGCTACCGCTTATGCCTACGGCAAATATCTTGGCCATCTGACCCTGACCTGGGATGATGGCGGCAAGCTGGTCAAAGCCGAGGGCGCGCCGGTTCTGCTGGATGCGTCGGTCACGCCGGATCCGGCAATTGCGGCCCGTGTCGCGGAAATGGGCGCGCCGATCGAAGCGCTGAAGCAGAAGGTCGTGGCGCAGATCGCCGCTCCGATTGCGGGGGACCGTGAAACCTGCCGCCAGCGTGAATGCGAGATGGGCAATACTGTCGCCGATGCCATGCTTGACCGCGTGCGCGATCAGGGCATCAGCATCGCGATCGAGAATGGCGGCGGGCTGCGGGCCTCGATCGACGAGGGCGTGGTCACGATGGGCGAGGTCCTCAGCGTTCTGCCATTCCAGAACACCTTGTCCACGTTCGAGTTGAAGGGCGGTGATATCGTCACGGCGCTTGAAAACGGGGCGAGCCAATACGAGGAAGGCGCGGGGCGTTTCGCGCAGGTTGCCGGTCTGAAGTATACCGTCGATCCGGCCGCCGCCGCGGCGCGCGGATCAGCGATGTGCTGGTCGAGGTGCATGGAGACTGGCAGCCGATCGACCGCAATCACACCTATGGCGTGGTCTCGAACAACTATCTGCGCACGGGTGGCGACGGCTATGCGATCTTCGAGACGGCGGCGCTCAATGCCTATGACTTCGGCCCCGATCTCGCCGATGTTCTGGCCGAATATCTCATCAACAAAGGTTCGGGTTTCAAGCCCGTGCTCGACGGACGCATCACGGTCAAAGCGGTAGCCGCACCGGCAGAGGACGCACCCGCGGAGGGCGCACCGGCCGAGGGCGAAACGACCGCAAACTGATCGCAAAATCCGTTCATCGGGCCATGGTTCCGGCGGCTTAACGCTCCGGAGCCATGGCCCGACGGTTTTGGTGTGACGAAAGTCAGTTGGCGCCCCTCTTTTCCCGACAGGAGCTTGCGCGACGGAGTAGGGAGAATACTCGTGACCAGCTCGGGAAAAAGCGCGGCGATCTCGCGACGCGCCGCAGGTGGCAGCGCATTCAGCGTCTCCGGCCCGACAAACAGCGATTCCGTCCAGGCGCCGTTCGAGCGCAGGATCTGGTGGTCGTCGAAAAGCAGGTGGAGATAGGTCACGCCTTCACCCGCAGCATCCGCCAAAGCAACCCCTTCGAGATCGAGCAGATGCTTTGCGGCGACAAGCACCTCCTCGGTGCCGAACATCCTTTTGGCGATGTCCGAGCGCACGAGGACGCGATGTTGGGGAAACCACGAGGTCGGCGGCGGGACAGCCCCGCCCCAACGCGCCCGCGGCAATACGGATCGGGCGCAGGTTCGGCTGCAGGTCGAGCCGGTGCGGCGTGAGATGCTTCGAGCCGATCCAGCGCAGGGGCTGGAACCCGTCGTCGCGTGTCAGGATGCGGTCGCCCACGGCCAGATCCTCGACCTTCCGCATCCCGTGCTCGGTCTCGATCAATGTCCCCGGCGTGAAGCAGGGCGCGCGTTGGGGGCCATAGAGGACCGGGTTCGAGATCGAGGCACCATAGCTGCTGGAATAGCTGATTGTCCGCGTCGGATCGAAGGTCGGCCAAAGGTCGTGCCGTCGCTTTGCGCGACTCCGACCGGAAAGATCAGGAGCACCATCCGGTTGCCGATCTCTTGGGTGAGCGCGGTTTCGAGATTGTACTTTGCGGGCCACATCATCACGAACCTGTTTCCGGCAGAGTCCACGACGATCGAACCGCTCGTGGCCGACATGCTCTCGGTTACGGCGACCGTGCCGTTGGCCCCGCCGAAATCGAGGGGGACGGTCGGATTCTGCATCGTCTCGATCCTGTTGCCCGAGGCGGCGCTGAGGTAGTCGTAGCGCTCCTCGTCATCCTCGATCGAGATGTAGGACAAAGACGGATTGTCGAGCTGGACGTTCTTCATATTGAAGTAGGGCCGACGGGCATCGATGCCGGTTGTGCCGACGGTCGGCACTGTCGTCGGGAAAGTTGCAATCAGGATTTCATGGGCCATGGGCGGAAGTGCCATCATTGGTTGATGTCTTTGTTCAGACATCACCTTTTCGCGGTTAACCTTTATAAATGGTTAACCGAGCCCGCCAGCGCCGGGGTATGCAGCGCAAATTCACGGAATTTCCGTTGTTATTGGCGGCAACCTGTCAGCTTTCGCCGGCATCGGCAGGCAGGGTCGTCAAGGGGTGTTTGCGTCGGCGCTCCTTCGGCCATGTCGCCCGAGCCGAGCTCGAGGCTGAGGAAGCGCTCGAATGCGTCGAGGTCGACCGGATCGAACTGGCCGAACCCTGCATCCAGACCGAGGCCTCGCGCATCCCGTCCGGCTCAAGCATGCACCAGATGATGCGCCCGCGCCGTTCCTGCCGGATCAGGCCGGCGGCGGCCAGTACGCTCAGATGTTTGGAAATCGCGGCGAGGCTGACTTCGAACGGGGTCGCGACATCGGTGACGGACATGTCGTCTTCGAGCAGCATGCCAAGGATCGCCCGCCGCGTCGGATCGGCGAGTGCGGCGAAAATCGTGTCCAGAGAAAGCGTCTGCGCGGCCATATCACCATTGTTCAACTTTCGGGTTGAATATGGAAGGGGGCCATGACCACCGCAATCACGCCTTTTGTCGTAGGTGCTGGCTTGGCAAGGTTATTGAAAATCAATGTGTTATAATATTTCCCTGTGCTTGACTCAGGGGCTACGACACCTATCAACGCCGCAATCGAGTCAGGGAGCAACGGCTTTGAACAATGGACCCGACACCGAGACCGAACGGGCTCGTGATGCGGCCCGTTTGAAAGAGCTGGAAGCCCGACTGAAGGGGAGAGGCGGCACGTCGTCCTCCCGTACGGAAGATCACTTCAGCCAAGCCAATATGGCCTGGCGCATGGTGACGGAGCTGGTGGCCGGTTTGGTCCTTGGTTTCGGAGTAGGATACGGTCTCGACTATGTGCTCGGCACGATGCCGGTCATGTTGGTCACTTGCGTTCTTCTCGGCCTGGTGGCCGGTGTGAAGGTGATGATGCGGACCGCTGCGGAAATTGGAAAGAAGCCGGGGCAGTCCGGCGACCACGAGGTGAATGACGATGGCGACAGAAGCAGAAAGCGGTGGTTTGAACTTCCACCCGATGGACCAGTTTATCGTCAAGCCGCTTTTTGGTGACGGTGCAGTCCATTGGTATACGCCGACGAACGCGACCCTCTGGCTGGGTCTGACCGTTCTGGCGATCATCGCGCTTCTGGTTTTCGGCACCCGCGGCCGCGCCGTTGTTCCGAGCCGCGTCCAGTCGATCGCCGAACTGATGTACGGCATGGTCCACAAGATGGTTGAAGACGTCAGCGGCAAGGACGGGGTCCGTTACTTCCCTATGTCATGACGCTGTTCTGCTTCATCCTCTTTGCAAACGCTCTGGCACTGCTGCCGAAATCCTTCTCGTCGACCTCTCATATCGCCGTGACCGCGGTTCTCGCCGTGCTGGTGTTTGTCGGCGTCACGGTTCTGGGCTTCGTCAAGAACGGCGCGCATTTCCTCGGCCTGTTCTGGGTCAGCTCGGCTCCGATGGCCCTGCGTCCGGTTCTGGCGATCATCGAACTCTTCTCGTATTTCGTGCGCCCCGTGAGCCACTCCATCCGTCTTGCCGGCAACATCATGGCTGGCCACGCGGTTCTCAAAGTTTTCGCAACCTTCGGTGCGGTCGCAATGATCATGCCGCTGTCGGTTCTGGCTGTTGTCTCGGTCTATGCACTCGAAGTGCTGGTGGCTGTTGTGCAGGCCTATGTCTTTACCATCCTGACCTGCGTCTACCTCAAGGACGCGCTGCACCCGTCGCACTAAGCGCCGCGCAGTATCAGTCAGACACAAGTTTCAATCTTTCCAAGCCTCAAGGAGCACGAACATGGAAAGCCAACTCGCTCAACTCGGTCAGTACCTCGGCGCGGGCATCGCTTGCTTCGGTATGGCCGGCGCTGCAATGGCCGTGGGCAACGTTGCAGGTAACTACCTGGCAGGCGCACTGCGCAACCCGTCGGCAGCTGCTTCGCAAACCGCGACGCTGTTCATCGGCATGGCCTTCGCAGAAGCTCTGGGGATCTTCTCGTTCCTCGTCGCTCTGCTGCTGCTGTTCGCAGTCTGATCCTTTTGCCATCCTTGCGGTTGGGTGGGGGCGTTTAGCGCCCACCCGATTGTGAAACGACCGGCATGGGGTAGGATATGTTCAGCCTGTTACAACAGACCGCGCCTGTCGTGGTCGAAGAAACTGAAACGGTGGTCATCACCGAATCTGCAGACGTGGCGCATCACGCGACCTCGGCTGTTGATGCCGCTGCGGCACATAGCGCTTCGGCCCCGGGATGCCACAACTCGACGTTGCCACCTATGGCAACATGATTTTCTGGCTGCTGATCGCGCTGGTTATCATTTACTGGGCGCTGTCGCGCATTGCGCTCCCGCGCATCGGCGGCGTTCTGGCGGATCGTCAATCGGCCATTACGGGCGATCTGATGTCGGCCGAGGAATTCAAGCAGAAGGCCAAAAGCGCGGAAGCCGCCTATGACAAGGCGCTTGCGGATGCACGGTCGGAAGCTGCGAAAATCGTTGCGACCAACAAGGCCGAAATCCAGAAAGAGCTGGATGCAGCGATCGCACAGGCAGATACCGAAATTGCGGCCCGCACTTCGGAATCCGAAAAGCGCATCGCCGAGATCCGGGCTTCGGCTCTGGATGACGCGCGTGTCGTTGCCCGCGATGTCACCGAAGAGCTGGTGCGCGTTTTTGGTGGTTCGGCCGATCAGGGCCTGATCAACGAAGCCATCGACCAGCGTCTGAAGGGGCGTGCAATGAAACGTCTGAGCATTCTTCCGGCTCTGGCTGCCAGCCCGGCGTTTGCCGCTGGCGACGTGCCGTTCTTCTCGCTGGCCAATACCGATTTCATCGTGACGATCGGTTTCCTGGTCTTCGTGGGGATCCTGCTCTACTTCAAGGTTCCCTCGATTGTCGGCAAGCTGCTCGACAAACGTGCGGAAGGCATCCGTGACGATCTGGCCGAGGCCCGTCGTCTTCGCGAAGAAGCTCAGGAGATCTATGCCTCCTACGAGCGTCGCCAGCGCGAAGTCAGCGGTCAGGCCGACGAGATCGTCGCCAATGCCCGCCGTGCCGCGACTGCACAGGCCGACAAGGCGAAGGAAGACCTCAAGGTCTCGATCGCCCGCCGCCTGAAAGCAGCCGAAGAGCAGATTTCGAGCGCCGAGACCGAAGCCGTTCGCGCCGTTCGCGACCGTGCCATTCAGGTTGCTGTCGCCGCTGCCGGCGAAATCCTGAAAAAGCAGGGTTCGGCAGCCGACCGCAGCGCCGGTATCGACAAAGCCATCGATGATGTGAGCCGCCGCCTGAACTAAGCCCGCCCGACCCGGGCGGGTGACCGGCACAAGCCCGAACGGGCGGCAGGTCGATCCATCTTCACTTTGGACAGTGATCAAAGCCCTCGCCTCGCGGCGGGGGCTTTTCGCATTTCGGAGGCTCGGGTTTTCGGACGGGGCTTTTGCCTTGTTAACGATGCGCCAAAGAAAAAGGCCGGGATGCGCGCTGCATCCCGGCCTTTCATATTCGTGCCGCCGAAAGCCGGCGGTTGGATCTTAGCGGTTCGCGTAGATCAGGATTTCGACGCGACGGTTCTGTGCGCGGCCCTGAGCGGTGTCGTTCGAGGCGATCGGCTGCGACGAGCCGCGGCCCACGGTCGCGATGCGGTTCTGCGCCACGCCCGAAGCGGTCAGGATGCCGGCAACCGAGCGTGCACGGCGCTGCGACAGATCCTGGTTATAGGCCTGCGAGCCGGTCGAGTCGGTGTGGCCGATGACCTGGATCGTGCTGTTGGGATACTGGTTCAGGTTGCGGCCGATGCCGTAAAGGTCGTTCTGGCCGGCAGCCGAAACCGCAGCCGAATCCGTCGCGAACAGCGCCGATTCCGGCATCAGCACCGCGAGGTGGTCGCCGCGGTTGACGATCTGGATGTTCGGGTTGGTGATTTGCTGCTTGAGCGCGCGCTCCTGCTGGTCGAGGATCGAGCCGCCGATAGCGCCGACGCCTGCACCAAGGATCGCGCCTTTGACGGCGTTCTGCTTGCTTTCGCCGGCGCCGATCAGGCCACCGACAACCGCACCAGCAAGCGCACCCTGCTGGGTCCGGCTCATTTGGCCGGTCGGTGCGTTCGGGTCGGCACAAGCACCAAGTGCGAATACGCCTGCCGTAGCAAGAAGCAGCGAGATGCGGGTCTTCATCGGGTTAACCTTTCTTTCGAGGCGCCACTGGCCCCATATTATACCAGCCACCCGATCACATCCGGGCGGATGATGTTCAAACTGCCCAAGCCTCTCACAGGTTCCCACCGATTTCCAGTGCGCTTGGCGGCGTGAGCGGTTGATTGCGCTTCATGATTTCGCGATGGCGCGCGGCGCGAGCACCGCGCCTTCGCGGGTCAGAAGGATGCGTTTGGCGGCCTCGCCCCAATGATAGCCGCCGATCGCGCCGCCGGTTCGCGTGACGCGGTGGCAGGGCACGGCCCAGGAAACCGGATTTTGCCCGACGGCGGTTCCCACGGCGCGCACGGCTCCCGCCTGGCCGACACGGGCGGCGAGCTCCGCATAGCTCGCGACCTCGCCGAAGGGGATGTCGAGCAGGGCGTGCCAGACTTTCATCTGGAAGGGCGTGCCGACCAGACGCACGCGGATGTCGCCCTCGTCATTGCTCAGGGCGGTGATCGCGGGGGCGAGCGCCTCGGGGGCTTCGACATAGCGGGCGCGGGGCCAGCGCGATTGCAGGTCGCGGCGGACATCGTCCTCGGGGTCTCGCCCGCGAATCCCAGCGCCCAGAGCACGCCTTCGGCACCGATGGCGATCACGAGGCCGAGGGGGTGTCGAACCGCCCGATGCATAGAACCGCTCCGCGATCATCAGAGGGCTCGCGACGGCAGAGACCGACAGGCCGGAGTGGGGCAGCGATCTCGAAAACAGGGTTCGGGTCATGGCGCCTCGCTTTCACTTAACCAATCATAGGAAAACTTGGCTGGTTCCGCCTCTGCGTCAAGCCCGCCCGTTGCGCCGGTCTTGCACAGAAGCGCGAGGCAGGGCATCAGATCATCATGAGCAAATCCCCGTCCGTTTCCTCCAGAATACCGCCCGCGCTGCCCTTCGGCACGCAGGTCGCATTCTTTTCGCGGCTGCGCGACAGCAATCCCGCGCCGGTGACAGAGCTGAACTACGTCAATCCCTATACGTTGGTCGTCGCCGTCGCGCTTTCCGCGCAGGCGACCGATGTCGGCGTGAACAAGGCGACCAAGGCCCTGTTCGAGGTGGTCCGGACTCCGCAGGCGATGCTGGACCTCGGTCTCGAGGGGCTGACCGAACATATCAAGACGATCGGGCTCTTTCGCCAGAAGGCCAAGAATGTCATCGCCATGTCGAAGATCCTCGTCGAGGATTACGGCGGCGAGGTGCCCAGCTCGCGCGCGGCGCTGATGACCTTGCCGGGCGTCGGGCGCAAGACCGCGAATGTGGTGCTCAACACCGCGTTCCGCATGCCGGCGCAGGCCGTCGATACCCATATTTTCCGTGTGGGCAACCGCACCCGCATCGCGCCGGGGCGCGACGTCGATGATGTCGAACGCGCCATCGAGGACAATATCCCCGCCGAATTCCAGCAGGACGCCCATCACTGGCTGATCCTGCACGGCCGCTACATTTGTCAGGCCCGCCGCCCGCGTTGCGCGGTTTGCGTCGTCTCTGACCTCTGCCCCTACGAGGAGAAGACCCTATGACCACCCCTATGTGATCGGGATCGGCAATGCGATCATGGATGTGATCGCACCGACCGAGGACGCGCGCCTCGCCCAGCTCGGGATCGAGAAGGGGATCATGCAGCTGATCGACCGTGATCGCGCCGAAGTCCTGACCGCGGCGCAGGCCTCGGGCGCGACGGCCTCGCGGCTGGTGCCGGGCGGATCGGTCGCGAATACGCTGGCGGAATCGGGATGCTGGGGCTCAAGACCGCCTTCATCGGCCGCGTCGCCGCCGACGAGATCGGGCAGTCCTACGCCGCCCAGACCGAAGCCGCAGGAACGGCCTTTGTCAATGCGCCTGTCGCGGGCGCGGGCGATCCGACCTCGCGCTCGATCATCTTCGTGACGCCCGATGGTGAGCGCTCGATGAACACCTATCTCGGAATTTCGGCCGAGCTCGACGAGGGCGATGTCGATCCGGCGGTTTTCGAGGGTGCGGGCTGGCTGTTTCTCGAGGGTTATCTTTTCGACAAGGACAAGGGCAAGGCCGCATTCATGAAGGCCGCCAAAGCCTGTCACGATGCCGGCGGTCAGGCGGGGATCGCGCTCTCGGACCCGTTCTGCGTCGACCGTCACCGCGACGATTTCCGCAAATTGGTGGCGGGGCCGATGGATTACGTCATCGGCAATGCCCATGAATGGACCTCGCTCTACCAGACCGAGGATCTCGAGGCGGCCCTGCTGCAGGCTTCGGCCGATTGCGGCATGATCGTCTGCACCCGCTCGGGCGAGGATGCGATCCTGATCCGTCGCGGCGAGGACCGTGTTTTCGCGCCGGTCCACAAGATCGTGCCGGTCGATGCGACGGGCGCGGGCGACCAGTTTGCGGCGGGGCTGATCTACGGCCTCGCGACAGGTGCGCCGCTCGCGGTCGCCGGCCGGATGGGCTGCATCGCCGCCGCCGAGGTCATCGCCCATGTCGGGCCGCGCCCCGAACGCGACCTTCTGGCCGATTTCCGCGCCGAAGGGCTGATCTGAGCGAAACCCTGCCGCAGCCTTATCGGCATGCGGTGGGGCGTTGACGCGGGCGGTGCAACAGGGCCTTGTGGTTGTGTTGGCTGCCCGTCCTTCTTTGGCGCGGGCGGTAATGGCCCGAACATCTGGAAGGAGAGCGGAATGGGAATTTTCGACAAGATCAAAGGTGCAATCTGGGGCACGGCCGAGGCTGCTGAACCCGAAGCGGCCCCCGCGCCGCAAGCGCCGGCTGCAGCAGCCCCTGCCGCGAGCGCCGCACCGGCAGCACCTGCTGCAACGCCTGCCGCCAGCGCGGCCCCTGCTACCGCACCGGCTGCAAGCGCTGCTGCGGCGGTTGATGTCGCGGCGGTTCTGGACGCGGCAGTCAAGGCCAGCGGCCAGACGCTGGACTGGCGCAAGTCGATTGTCGATCTGATGAAGGCGCTCGGCCTCGACAGCAGCCTCGGCCATCGCAAGGAACTGGCGAAAGAGCTGGGCTATAGCGGTGATGCCGAGGATTCCGCCGCGATGAACATCTGGCTGCACAAACAGGTGATCCAGAAGCTCAAAGACAGCGGCGGCAAGGTTCCGGCCGATCTGTAAGCCGCGATTCACGTGAAATGGAACGGGGGTTTACGCCCCCGCACCCCTAAGGTATTTGGGTCAAAGCGAAGATCAGGCCGCTTTTTGCGCCGCGCCGAACCTTCCGTAGAAGCTTTCGCCTTTGGCGGCCATGTCGCGGAGCAGGGCGGGCGCTTTGAAACGCTCGCCGTATTTCTGCGCGAGATCGTCGGCCATTGCCGTGGCGCGCGCGCTTCCCAGCATGTCGAGCCAGCTGAACGGGCCGCCCGACCACGGCGCAAAGCCCCAGCCGAGGATCGCCCCGACATCGCCTTCGCGGATGTCCTCGAGAACGCCCTCTTCCAGAGCGCGCACCGCTTCGAGCGACTGGATGAACATCAGGCGGTTCTGGAGATCGGTGAAGGCGGGCTGTTCGTTCGAGACCGGCCATTCGGTCGCGAGCCCCTCCCAGAAATCGCCGCGCTTGCCCTTGTCGTCATAGTCGTAAAAGCCCGCATTGGCCTTGCGGCCGAGCCGGCCCTGATCAGCCATGCGGAAGATCACCTCGTCGACCGCGCCGTCGGGATAGGCATCGCCCATCGCCGCCCGCGTTGCCTTGGCGATTTTCACGCCGAGATCGATCGAGGTTTCATCGACCAGCTGCAGAGGTCCGAGCGGCATCCCCATCAACTTGGCGGCATTCTCGATCAGGGTCGGTTCGACTCCTTCGGCGAGCATGCGGATGCCTTCGTTGATATAGGGAATGATGCAGCGGTTGGCGTAGAAGAAGCGCGCATCATTGACCACGATCGGGGTTTTGCGGATCTGGCGCACGAAGTCGAGCGCCTTTGCCACCGCGCGCGGGCCGGAGCTTTTGCCCTTGATGATCTCGACCAGCATCATCTTGTCGACCGGCGAGAAGAAATGGATGCCGATGAACTGCTCTGGGCGGGCGCTGGCTTGCGACAGGCTGGTGATCGGCAGGGTCGAGGTATTGGTCGCGAAAATCGCATCCGCAGGGATGACGGCCTCGGCGCGTTTGGTGACTTCGGCCTTGATCGCGGGATCCTCGAACACCGCCTCGACGATCAGGTCGCAGCCTTTGAGTGCGTCGTAATCGGTGGTGGCGGTAATGCGGCCGAGGACTTCGGCCTTCTTGTCCTCGGTGGATTTGCGGCGCGAGATCGCCTTGTCCAGAAGATCCGCGGAATGGGATTTGCCGCGGTCTGCGGCCTCCTGTTTGGCGTCGATCAGCACGACCTCGATCCCCGCCATGGCAGCGACATAGGAAATGCCCGCGCCCATCATGCCCGCACCAAGGATGCCGACCTTCTTGACGCTTTGATCGGGTTCCGCCGGACGGTTCGCGCCTTTCTCCAACGCTTCCTTGTTGATGAAAAGCGATCGGATCATCGCGGTCGAGGAGGGGTTCATCAGCACATTGGTGAACCAGCGCGCCTCGATCTTGAGGGCGGTTTCGAAGGGCACGAGCGCGCCTTCGTAGACGGCCGAGAGCAGGGCCTTGGCCGCGGGATAAACCCCAAGCGTCTTGCCGTGGACCATGGCCGACGCCCCGACATAGGTCATGAAACCGGCCGGGTTATAGGGTGCGCCGCCGGGCATCTTGTAGCCTTTGGCGTCCCACGGCTTGACCAGATCGGCTTCGGTCGCCGACAGCACCCACTCGCGCGCGGCCTGAACCGGATCGGCCACGACCTCGTCGACGATGCCGTTGGCTTTCGCGCCCTTGGGGTCGGAAAGCTTGCCTTCCAGCAGCAGCGGAGCCGCCGCCATTGCGCCCAGTTTGCGCACGAGGCGCGTCGTGCCTCCGCCTCCGGGGAAGATCCCGACCATGATCTCGGGCAGGCCGATCTTGGCTTTGGGATTGTCGGCGGCAAAGATGCGGTGGGTTGCAAGCGGCAGCTCGACCCCGATGCCCAAGGCGGTGCCCGGAATGGCCGTGGCGATCGGCTTGCCGCCCTTCTTGGTCTTGGGATCCATGCCGGCCAGCTCGATCTTGCGCAGCGCATGGTGCAGCGTCATCACGCCGTCGAAGACGCCCTGCGCGCCGTTCTGGTCCTTGAGCCCCGCGATGACATTGAGGTCCATCCCGCCTGCAAAGTCTTTCTTGCCCGAGGTCAGGACGATGCCCTTCACGGCGGGATCGGCCAGCGCGTCGTCGATCAGCGCCTCCAGCTCGGCCGCGCCGGTCAGCGACAGCACGTTCATGGATTTGCCCGGCACGTCCCAGGTGATGACTGCAACGCCGTCGGCGTCTTTCTTCATGGTGAAATCGGTCATGTCGCTTCCCCTCAGACGCGCTCGATGATCGTCGCGGCACCCATGCCGGAGGCGACGCACAATGTGGCAAGGCCGATCTGCTTGTCCTGCCGTTCCAGCTCGTCAAGCAAAGTGCCGATGATCATGGCGCCGGTCGCGCCGAGCGGATGGCCTAGCGCCATCGCGCCGCCGTTGACGTTGACGAGCGAGGGATCGACCTCGAAGGCCTGCATGAAGCGTAGGACAACCGAAGCGAAAGCCTCGTTGACCTCGAAAAGGTCGATGTCGCCGATCGAAAGGCCGCTTTCGCACAGGATTTTCTCGGTCACGGGGACGGGGCCGGTCAGCATGATGGTCGGATCGGTGCCGATCTTCGCGGTGTCGCGGATGCGGGCGCGCGGCTTGAGGCCGTGCTTCTCGCCGAACTCGCGGTTGCCGATCAGAACAGCCGCCGCACCGTCGACGATCCCCGACGAGTTGCCGGCGTGGTGGATGTGGTTGATGGCGCTCAGATGCGGATATTTCAGCATCGCCACCTTGTCGAATCCGGGCATCATCTCGCCCATATCCTTGAAGCTGGGCTTGAGCGCGCCAAGCGATTCCATCGTGGTATTGGGGCGCGGGAATTCGTCGTGATCAAGGATGATCAAGCCGTTCTGGTCGCGGACCGGAACGATCGATTTCGCAAAACGCCCCTCGCTGATCGCGATGGCGGCGCGGCGCTGGCTTTCGACGGCTAGCGCATCGGCATCCTCGCGCGAGAAACCGTATTGGGTCGCGATGATGTCCGCCGAGATGCCTTGCGGCACGAAATAGGTCTTGAAGGTCAGCGCCGGATCGACCGCGATCGCGGCACCGTCGCTGCCCATGGCGACGCGGCTCATCATCTCGACGCCGCCCGCGATATAGGCCTCGCCCGATCCGCCGCGGATCTGGTTGGCGGCAAGGTTCATCGCCTCCATGCCGCTGGCGCAGAAGCGGTTGATCGAGAGGCCGGGGATCGATTCGTCGAGCTGCGAGGCCAGAACGGCCGAGCGCGCCAGACAGCCGCCCTGTTCCATCACCTGGGTCGCATTGCCCCAGATCACATCCTCGACGGCATGGCCTTCGAGGCCGTTGCGTTCCTTGACGGCATCGAGAAGCCGCGCCGAAAGGGCGACCGAGGTCACTTCATGCAGGCTGCCGTCGGGGCGCCCTTTGCCGCGCGGCGTGCGGGCCGCGTCATAGATATAGGCTTCGGTCATTTGTCCTCCTTCGGCGCCCGGTCGGAGGGATTGCCGGGCATCAGATCATAGGGTGCTTCCAGCCGGGCAGCGAGGCGATCCGCTCGAGCCATGCCGAGATATGAGGCCATTCGGCACGATCGAAGCCGAATGGTTCAGGATAGTAAAGATAGCCGCAGCAGGTGAAGTCGGCGATGGTCGCAGCGTCACCGGCAATCCAGTCGCGCCCCGAAAGATGGCCGTCCAGAAGCTTGTAGGCCGATTTCAGACGCGCCTGCTGGAAGGCGATCACCTCGAGCGGGCGTTTGCCTTCGGGAATGAAGTTCATCAGGAAACGGGTCGAGCCGATCGCGCTCGAGAGTTTGTGGTTGTCCCAAAACAGCCAGCGCAAAATCTCGTTGCGGTCGCCGTCGAGAAACTTTCCCGTCTTCTCGGCAACATGCAGCTGGATCACCGCCGATTGCGTCAGCGTCAGCCCGTCCTCGCGGAAGACCGGCGCTTCGGCCATCTCGTTCATCTCGCGATAGGCGTTCGCGCGGACCTCGCCGTTGAAGAAATCGACATAGACCGGCTGCCAGTCATAGCCCGACAGTTCGAGCGTCAGCGCCGCCTTGTAGGAATGACCGGATTCGCCGAAGCAGAAAAGCTGTGCTGTCACAAAGGATCTCCTGTTTGGTTCGGGGCGGCAGGGCAGGCGCGGCTGCTTCGTTTACCAAGATGGGTATTTTCATGATGAAGAACGAGACCGTAACCTCTTCTTCATTCATCGCTGCGATGATCGGTCTTGCGGTACAGGCTGGGGAGCCGATGACCGCTGATGGAGAAAGCTCCGGCCCGCGACCCGACAAGATCCCGCGCCGCAGGCCGGAGCAGTTCATTCTTCATCACCGAAATACCCCGCCGGAGGCGAGGAAGGGCGGCCGCTTGCACGGCCGCGCCCGATCGCGTCAGAAGCGGTCGGCATCGAGCGCCATGACGCTGGTTTCGCCGGTGATGATGCGCGCCAGATGGGTCGCGGTGACAGGCAACTGGCGCTGCATGTAGAACCGGCCGGTGGCGAGCTTGGTCTCGTAGAAGGCCGGATTGTCGCTGCCTGCCGCCAGTTTGGCTTGGGCGGTCGCAGCCATGCGGCTCCACATCAAGCCAAGCGCGACATGGCCGAAGAGATGCATGAAGTCGTAGGAACCCGCGAGGGCGGCATTGGGGGCCTTCATGCCGGTCTGCATGAAATACATCGCTGCCGATTGCAGATCCTTTGACGCGGCCTTCAACGGCTCGAGGAAATCGGCCTTGAGTGTTGCGTCGCCTTCGTTCTCCTTGATGAAGCTCTTCACCATCTCGAAGAAAGCCATGACATGTTTGCCGCCATCGCTGGCGAGTTTGCGGCCGACCAGATCCAGCGCCTGCACACCGTTGGCGCCCTCGTAGATCATTGCGATACGGGCGTCGCGGACATACTGCGAGATGCCGGTTTCCTCGATATAGCCGTGCCCGCCGAAGATCTGTTGGGCCTGAACCGTCGCATCGAACCCCTTGTCGGTCAGGAAGCCCTTGATGACCGGAGTCAGAAGCGAAATCATGCCCTCGGCATCCTGATCATCGGCCAGATGGCTGCGGTCGATCAGATGCGCGCCCCATGCGGCCAGTGCGCGGGCGCCTTCGACGAAGCTTTTCTGCTCCATCAGGCTGCGGCGGATATCGGGATGGACGATCAGCGGATCGGCGGGGCCGCTCGGGTTCTCGGTGCCGGTGACGGCGCGGCCCTGCAGGCGGTCCTTGGCATAGGCGAGGCCCTTTTGATAGGCGCCCGCCGCAAGCGCATAACCCTGAAGGCCCACGCCCATCCGCGCCTCGTTCATCATGGTGAACATGGCGCGCATGCCTTGTGGAGATCGCCCAGCAGCCAGCCTTTTGCCCCGTCATAGTTCATGACGCAGGTGGCATTGCCGTGGATGCCCATCTTCTCTTCGATATTGCCGACCGAAACCGCGTTGCGCTCTCCCAGCGAGCCATCGGCATTCACGAGGAACTTCGGCACGATGAAGAGGCTGATGCCCCTGGTGCCCTCGCCGCCGCCCGGAGCTTTGGCAAGGACGAGGTGGATGATGTTTTCCGCCAGATCGTGATCGCCGGCCGAGATGAAGATCTTCTGTCCGGTGATCAGATAGCTGCCGTCGTCCTGCGGCTCTGCCTTGGTGCGCAGCAGGCCCAGATCGGTGCCGGCATGGGCCTCGGTGAGGTTCATCGTGCCGGTCCAGTCGCAGCTGGCGAGCTTGGCGAGATAGGTGTTTTTCTGATCCTCGGTGCCATGGGCGGCGATGGCCGAATAGGCGCCGTGGGTCAGGCCCTGATACATGTTGAAGGCCATGTTGTTGGCCACGAACATCTCGCCCGCGGCAAGCCCCATGATATAGGGCAGGCCCTGACCGCCATATTCCGGCGCGCAATCGAGTGCGGTCCAGCCGCCTTCCTTCATCGCCGCGAAGGCTTTGTCGAAGCCTTTCGGGGTGCGCACCTGACCGTTTTCGAGGTGGCAGCCCTCGCGGTCGCCGACCGCATTCAGGGGGCGAGGATCTCGCCCGAGATTTTGCCTGCGGCCTCCAGAATGGCGGCGGTGAAATCCGCATCGAGCTCGTCATGGCCGGGCAGGCCGCTTTCCGTCAGCTTCAGAACGTCGTGCAGGATGAACTGGAAATCCTCAACGGGCGGGAGATATGTGGTCATGATATCCTCTGAATGGGGCTGCCGCGTCAGTTGCCGGCTGCGGAAGATGTGGCGCGCAGACGGCGCAGGGATGCCTCGCCCTCCGCGATCTGTTGACGCAATTCGGTGATGGCCTGACCGAGCTCGCTGAGCTGGAGCTCCATATCGCCAAGCCGGTCGCGGGCGGTGGCCAGTGCGGCTTCGGTCTGGGCCATGTTCTTGTCGGCGGGGTTGTAGAGCTCGAGGATCTCGCGGATCTGGACGAGCGAAAAGCCGAAGCGTTTGCCGCGCAGGATCAGCTTGAGCCTCGCGCGATCCGAGCGGCTGTAAAGCCGCGCCTGACCCTTGCGCAGGGGCGCAATCAGATCGCTCGCCTCGTAAAGCGCAAGGCGCGGGCGGTGACGCCGAATGCCTCGCTCATTTCGCGGATCGTCATCTGATCGGGCAGCGATTCATGCATCGTTGCGGCAGGATCGGAACTGGTCGATTTGTCGGACATTGCTGCACATTCCCCCAACTGCGCCCTGTCGAGATATCAGACTATCCTAGGTTGACGTGCGCGTAAGGGGAAACGCTGCGTCACCAATTCTGTGCCGGCAATCGCGGGCCGTCGTGTCGGCCGTCGGGGCAGATGATCGCTTGTGTGCGGGGCGCATCGGCCCCGCTGCGCAGGAAGGGCCGCCATCCTGCCGGAGCACGGGGCGGCAAGCCGGAGCCTCAGGTCGAGGGCGCTTCGGAGCCGGTCATCTCGTCGATCAGCTTTTGCGTGCCGTCGCGCAGATCGTGCAGCTCGCGCATCGTCGCCTCGAGCTCGGCCTGTTGCTGGGCGAGCAGATCGTATTGGCGGTCGGCCAATTCGATCCAGACGCGGTATTGTTCGACCGTGCCCTTCTGGCCGTAGATCATCAGCCATTGGCGGATGTCTTCGAGCGAGAAACCAAAGCGCCGCCCGCGCAGAATCAGCTTCATCCGGGCAACTTCGCGCGGCCCGTAGTAACGGGTGCGGCCGACCTTTTGGGATGCAGCAATTCGATATATTCGTAATAGCGCAGCGTTCTCGGGTCACGTCGAAACGGGCACACATGTCCTTGAAGCTGATATAACCGTCTTCAACCATTAATCAGTCTCTGCTTTGGAATATGATGACGCTAGCCGAGGCTCTTGGCGAACTCAACCATATGCAGGCATGAATGGGTGAGAATACAAGGTTAATATGCATGATCGGGCGGGCATTTCCGCAGTTTTGCTTTCCCTAACGGCATGCAGTCGGCACAAGGCCTGTCCGCACAAGGTTGAAACGCCCCGGCCGACCGTGTGGCGACTTGGGCCGCCGCGATTCTCTTTGCCGTTTTCGGTGTGGCGGCCGCGCAGCTTGCAAGATTTCTGCCGCAACCTTTGCGCGGCCCTTGTGCCAGTAGCGGGTCTTTGCGCGGGCCGGACCGCTGCGCCCGCTCTTGCCCGATATGCGGCGCCGGATTAACCCTAATGCCACAGCAGCGCGGCGCAACAGCAAGGGCGGAACCATGGATAACCAAGGCGGCGAGGACCATAAGGCACGGATTGCCCGACAATTCGTCGAAGCGATCCCCATGCGCAGGCGCTCGGCATGGTCCTCGAAGAGGTCGGCCCCGAGGGTGCGGTCATCTCGATGCCCTGGGACGAGCGCTTCGTCGGCGACAGCCGCTCGGGGGTGATCCACGGCGGCGTGGTCTCGGCGCTGATGGATACCTGCTGCGGTGCGGCGGTTCTGGGCCATGAAGAGGCGCTCGGCGCGACCGCGACCATCGATCTGCGCATCGACTATATGCGCGCCGCCAAACCGGGCCAGAAGATCACGGCGCGCGCGACCTGCTATCACGTCACCCGCTCGGTCGCTTTCGTGCGGGCCTGGGCCAGCGACGACGATACGCTCAATCCGGTTGCCACCGCGACCGGCGCTTTCACGATGGGAGGCTGAGATGATCGACCGCAGCGAGCCGCTCCACCAGATCAAATCGCGCCGCGACATGGCGCTGCAAACCATTGTCGGGGTCATTCCCTATGCCGCTTGGCTCGGGATCAGCTTCGACCGGCGCGGCGACGAGCTGACCGCCGTCATGGCCTACGCCGAGCGCAATATCGGCAATCCCCTGCTGCCCGCCCTTCATGGCGGCGCGATCGCGGCCTTCCTCGAGACGGCAGCGGTGGTGCAGCTTGCATGGGCGCGCTCCTGGGACGATATCGAGGGCGGCCGCAGCCAGTCCGAGGGCACACGTCCGGCCAGCTCCATGCCGGTCGGCGGCGGGGACGAGGCCCTGCGCCTGCCCAAGACCATCGATTTCACCGTGGATTATCTGCGTTCGGGCCTGCCGCGCGACGCCTATGCGCGGGCGCGGATCGTGCGCTCGGGCCGGCGTTACGCCAGCGTTCAGGTCGAAGCCTGGCAGGACAACCGCGAGCGGCTTTTCGCACAGGCGACCGGCCATTTCCTGATGCCCTCGGAAGGCTGAGCCCCCATGATCCCGCATGACCCGATGCCGGTGCGGCCGTGAGCGCCGGCACCGATCTTGCGATCGACAACCGCCGCGTTGTCGCCATCGCCTTTCCGATCGTTCTGTCGAATGCAACCGTGCCGCTTCTGGGGGCGGTCAATACCGGCGTGGTGGGACAGTTGGGCGAGGCCGCACCGATCGGTGCGGTCGGGCTGGGCGCGATCATTCTCGCCTCGATCTACTGGATCTTCGGCTTTCTGCGCATGGGCACATCGGGGCTGGTCGCGCAAGCCCGCGGCGCGGGCAACGAGACCGAGGGTGGCGCGCATCTTTTGCGCGCGCTGGTGATCGGCGTGGTGGCGGGACTGGTGCTGGTCGCTCTGCACTGGCCGCTTTTGTCGCTGGCCCTGCGCCTTGCTCCCGCCTCGCAAGAGGTCGAAACGCTCGCGCGCTCCTATCTCGGCATCCGCATCTGGGGCGCGCCCGCAACCATCGCGCTTTATGCGATCACCGGCTGGCTCATCGCGA
Organism: Paracoccus cavernae; assembly: GCA_030410095.1. Taxonomy (GTDB): domain Bacteria; phylum Pseudomonadota; class Alphaproteobacteria; order Rhodobacterales; family Rhodobacteraceae; genus Paracoccus; species Paracoccus cavernae. The sequence continues at coordinate 1,991,841 of JAUFRC010000001.1, read as the reverse complement.
TGGAGCGCACCCGCGATGTGCTGGTGATCCAGTTGGTGCTCAACGGGCTCAACATCCTGCTCGATTTGTGGTTCGTCCTCGGGCTCGGCTGGGGGTGCCGGGCGTTGCGGTGGCGACGCTGATTGCCGAGTGGACCGGGCTTGCCACCGGCCTGTGGTTCGCGCGCGGCGCGATCGTCAAAGCATGGACGCAGGCGCGCGGGTTCGCGCAGCTTTTTGCGCGCGAACAGATCGACCGGCTGGTGCGGCTCAACGGCGACATCCTGATCCGCTCGGTCCTGCTGCAGGGCAGCTTCACGACTTTCATCTTTCTCGGCGCGGGGCAGGGGATGTGACGCTGGCGGCCAATCAGGTGCTGCTGCAGTTTCTCGAGATCACCGCCTATGCGCTGGACGGCTTTGCCTTTTCGGCGGAGACGCTGGTCGGGCAGGCGGTGGGCGCGCGGCGCAAGGACCGTCTGCGGCAATCCGTCGCGATCTCGATGCGCTGGGGGATCGGCGGCGCGCTGCTGCTCTCGCTGGTCTTCTGGCTGTTCGGTCCCGCGATCATCGCGCTTTTGACCACCTCTCCCGAGGTTCGCACCGAGGCCGCGCGCTATCTGCCGTGGCTCGCCATCGGCCCGCTGATCGGCGTGGCGAGCTGGATGTATGACGGCATTTTCATCGGCGCGACCCGAACCCGCGAGATGCGCAATGCTATGCTGGTCTCGGTCGCTTTCTACGCGCTGCTCTGCCTGACCCTGCCGCTTTGGCTGGGCAATCACGGGCTATGGGCGGCACTGATGGGGCTCAACCTGATGCGCGGCGTGACGATGGCAAAGCTCTATCCGCGCGTCGAGGCCTCGATCGGCTAGTCCGGCCCGAGGGCCCTACCTTTGGGCCCCGCATCTTTCATGCCGAAATATCCCGGGGTCGGGGGCAGCGCCCCGGAACTTTCCTGCCGGAAGAAGGTGCCCCGCCCCCGAGCCCTCGCCGGACCGAAAAGGGGCGGTTGCCGTGCTCCTTATTCGTCTTCGAGGATCTGGCGGCGTGCCTCGACGCGCAATTCCGCCATTTTGGCACGGATGCCGGCCTCGTCGGCTTTACCGTCAAGATCGTCGGCCAGTTTGCGGAAAACATCGCCGTCGCCGGGCTCGTTGAAATCCGACGTGACGACGGTCAGCGCATAAGAGCGCGCCTCGTCGCCGGTTTTTCCCAAAAGCGCTGCGGCCCATTCGCCCAAAAGCCGGTTGCGGCGGGCCTCGGCCTTGAAGGTCAGCTCTGCATCCTTTGCGAACTTTGCTTCATAGGCGCGTTCGCGGTCGTCAAAAGTCGTCATTCGGGCCTCCTTGAGGATCGGGAGAGACAAGAGCGAGCATTGGCGTGATCATTGGTTGCAATTCAGATATGCGCAAGGCGGCTTCCTGCATCAACCCTGTATTGCTCATTCCCCCATTCTGGCCTATAGCGCGAAGAGCGACATACTTGCTGACGGGAGAAGCGCATTATGGCACCACGGCGCAAGAAAATCTACGAAGGCAAAGCAAAGATCCTTTACGAAGGGACCGAGCCGGGCACGCTGATCCAATACTTCAAGGATGATGCGACCGCCTTCAACGCCCAGAAGAAAGCCACGATTGACGGCAAAGGCGTGTTGAACAACCGCCTGTCCGAGTATTTCATGAACGGCCTGACCAATATCGGCGTTCCGAACCACTTCATCCGCCGCATCAATATGCGCGAGCAATTGATCCGTCAGGTCGAGATCATTCCGCTGGAAGTGATCGTGCGCAATTTCGCGGCAGGCTCGCTGTCGAAGCGCCTCGGTCTCGAGGAAGGCACGGCGCTGCCGCGTCCGATCGTCGAATATTCCTACAAGAACGACGAGCTCGGCGATCCGATGGTCTCCGAGGAGTACATCATCGCCTTCGGCTGGGCCGCGCAGCAGGATCTCGACGATATCGTCAGCCTTGCCTTGCGGGTCAACGATTTCCTCTCGGGCGTCTTCTACGGCGTCGGCATCAAGCTGATCGACTTCAAGATCGAGATCGGCCGGATCTGGGACGGCGATTTCATGCGCCTGATCGTCGCCGACGAAATCAGCCCCGACAGCTGCCGACTGTGGGACGTCAAAACCGGCCAGAAGCTGGACAAGGACGTCTTCCGCCGCGATCTGGGCTCGTTGACCGATGCCTATACCGAGGTGGCGCGCCGGCTGGGGCTGATGCCCGCCAATACCACCTCCCTCTCGAAGCCCACGCTGATCAACTGAAAGGCCCGCCGATGAAAGCTCGTGTCACCATCATGCTCAAGGATGGCGTTCTGGATCCGCAGGGCGAGGCGATCCGCCACGCTTTGGGCGGGCTCGGCTTTGGCGGCGTCGAGGGCGTGCGTCAGGGCAAGGTCATCGAGCTTGATCTTGCAGGCAGCGATCGCGCTGCAGCCGAAACGGAAGTGGCGAAAATGTGCGAAAGCCTGCTCGCCAATACCGTGATCGAGAAATATTCGGTCGAGATCCTTTGACCGGCAACCGGACCGGGGCTCTGCCCCGGACCCCGGATATTTGCGCATGAAAGATGGGCTGCGGCCTGTCTTTCCATTTGCCGGAGGCGGCCATGATTGACCGGCTCAACATGTTTATGGTTCTGGCGCGCGAAGAGCATTTCGGGCGCGCAGCCGAGGCTTTGGGATCACCCAGCCCACCCTTTCCTCTGCAATCCGCGCGCTTGAGGACCAGTTGGGTGTCCAGCTGGTCCGGCGCGGCTCGCGCTTTCAGGGGCTGACCCCGAAGGAGAGCGGGTCTTGGGCTGGTCGCGCCGGATCGTCGCCGATGCGCGTGCCATGCAGGCCGAGATGAAAGCCTCGCGCGAGGGGTTTCGGGTCGTTTGCGCATCGGGGTGATCCCGACCGCCATGCCGCGCATTGCCGAGCTGACCGCGCCTTTCCTGCAGCGCCATCCCAATGCCGCCGTCAGCATCCTGTCGCGGTCCTCGGACGAGATCCGCGACCAGATCGACGCTTTGGAGCTGGATGCGGGCATCACCTATCTCGACAGCGAGCCCTTGGGCCGCGTCCAGTCGATGCCGCTTTACCGCGAGACCTATTGTCTGGTCGACCGCAGCGCGGCCGAGGGCGCCGCCGAATGGTCCGAGGCGGCACAGCGTCCGCTTTGTCTGCTCACGCCCGATATGCAGAACCGCCGCATTGTCATGCGCCATCTGCTTGCGGCGGGCGTCGAGGCCGAGCCGCGGGTCGAATCGACCTCGATGCTGTCGATCCTTGCCCATGTCGCGAGCGGAGATTGGGCGGCGATCCTGCCGCAGGGGTTGGCCGAGGGCTGCCGCTGCCCCATGGAGTCCACGCGCGGCCGTTGCGTGGCGAGGGTCATCTGGTCGGGCTCGTCACCGCCGCCCGCGAGCCGCATCCCCCTTTGGTCGAAGCTCTGTGGAAAGCGGCGCGTTCGATAGGGAAAGTCGATCAATAAACGATAGATTGCAATTGAGTTGTCTATCGACGGGCGTTAATCTTTGAAGAAGATAGACTAGCCCGGAATGATCCAGCCATGACTCGAATGCCGCCCGACCGGGCCTTTGACGCCGAAGCGCAAAGCCACCTGCAAACCATCATCGCGCGCCATATCGATCGCGAAGGGCCTTTGCTGCCGATTTTGCACGATATTCAGGCCGATTGGGGCATGATCCCAGAGGATGCGCAGCCGATTCTGGCCAAGGCTTTGGGGATCACGCGGGCCGAAGTGTATGGCGTCGTCAGCTTTTACCACGATTTCCGCGACCACCCGACCGCACCGCATGTGCTGCGTTTGTGCCGCGCGGAATCCTGTCAGTCGATGGGTGCGGACGAATTGGCCGACCAGATCTGCAAGGCTTTGGGCATCGGCTGGCACGAGACCACGCCCGACGGCCGCCTGACGCTCGAGCCGGTCTTTTGTCTGGGCCTGTGCGCTTGTGCGCCTTCGGCCGAGCTGGACGGCAAGCTGATCGGACGGGCGAATGCCGCCAAAATCGGGCGACTGGTTGCCGAGGTGCGCGCATGAAGATCTATGTTCCCATTGATGCGGCCGCCCGTGCGCTTGGCGCGGATGATGTCGCGAAAACCATGGCTGCCGAGCTGGCGAAACAGGGCGTCGAGGCCCAGATCGTGCGCAACGGCTCGCGCGGGATGATCTGGCTCGAGCCGCTGGTCGAGGTTGATCTGGACGGCACCCGCGTCGGCTTCGGTCCTTTCGAGGTTGAGGATGTCGCGGATCTGGTCGCCGAGATCGTGGCCGGTCTGACGGCGGACAGCCGCAAACATCCGCGCGCCTTGGGTCCGGTCGAGGAACTCGACTGGATGAAGGGGCAGCAGCGTCTGACATTCGCCCGCGTGGGCGTGATCGATCCGGTTTCGATGGATGATTTCATCGCGCATGGCGGGCTGAACGGGCTCAAGGCGGCGATTGCGGCAGGGCCGGAAAAGATCGTGGCCGAGGTCATGGATTCGGGACTGCGCGGCCGTGGCGGCGCGGGTTTTCCGACCGCGATCAAGTGGAAGACCGTGGCCGGTGCCGCAGGTCCGCAGAAATACATCATCTGCAATGCCGACGAGGGCGATTCGGGCAGCTTCGCCGACCGGATGCTGATGGAGGGCGATCCGCTTTGCCTGATCGAAGGCATGGCGATTGCGGGTATCGCGGTCGGCGCAACGCAGGGCTATGTCTATATCCGCAGCGAATATCCCGATGCGATCCGCGCGATGAACGATGCGATCAAGGCGGCGCGGGCCTACGGAATGCTCGGCGCGAAGATGCTCGGCTCGGATTACGCCTATGACATGGAGGTGCGCGTTGGCGCGGGCGCCTATGTCTGCGGCGAGGAAACCAGCCTGCTCAACAGCCTCGAAGGCAAGCGCGGCGTGGTTCGCGCCAAGCCGCCGATCCCCGCGCTTGAAGGTTTTCTTGGCCGTCCGACGGTCGTGAACAACGTGCTCTCGCTTGGTGCGGTGCCGTGGATTTTGGAACATGGCGGCGCGGCTTATGGTGCGCTGGGGATTGGCCGCTCCAAGGGGACGATTCCGATCCAGATCGCTGGCAATGTCAAATTCGGCGGGCTTTACGAGGCCGCTTTCGGCATGAAGCTGGGCGATATCGTCATGGGCATCGGCGGCGGCACGATTTCGGGCCGTCCGGTCAAGGCGGTTCAGGTCGGCGGGCCATTGGGCTCCTATATTCCGGTCGCGAATTTCGACGTGCCCTTCGGCTATGAAGAGCTCGCCACCAAAGAGGGCCTTCTGGGCCATGCCGGCATCACCGTTTTCGACGATACCGCCGATATGCTGAAACTTTCGCGTTTCGCGATGGAGTTCTGCGCGGTCGAAAGCTGCGGCAAATGCACGCCCTGCCGCATCGGCTCGACACGCGGTGTCGAAACGATCGACCGCATCGCCGAGGGTGATCTCGACGGAATCGAGATCCTGAAAGACCTGTGCAACACGATGAAATGGGGCTCGCTTTGTGCGCTCGGGGGCTTTGCGCCTTTCCCGGTCATGTCCGCGCTGACGCATTTCCCCGATGATTTTACCAACCGGGGCACTGCCCGCAGGGAGGCAGCAGAATGAAAGACTTCATCATTCCCGACCGCGACATGGGTACGCCTGCGGTCAAGTCCGATGTCAAAGTCACGCTGAAGATCGACGGGATCGCTGTGACGGTTCCGGCGGGAACCTCGGTCATGCGTGCGGCGGCAGAGGCGGGGATTTCGGTTCCCAAACTTTGCGCGACCGACAACCTCGCCTCTTTCGGGTCGTGCCGTCTGTGCGTCGTCCAGATCGACGGGATGCGCGGCACGCCTGCCTCCTGCACCACGCCGGTCAGCGAAGGGATGAGCGTTCACACCCAGACCGACGAGATCGCGCAGATCCGTCGCGGCGTGATGGAGCTTTATATCTCGGACCACCCGCTCGACTGTCTGACTTGTGGTGCGAACGGCGATTGCGAATTGCAGGATATGGCCGGTGCGGTCGGCCTGCGCGAGGTCCGCTACGAGCCGGGCAAGAACCATTTCGCCAAACGCACGGCCGAAGGCCCGAACCCCGAATGGCGGCCCAAGGACCAGTCGAACCCCTATTTCACTTTCGATCCGGCGAAATGTATCGTCTGCAACCGCTGCGTTCGCGCCTGCGAGGAAGTGCAGGGGACCTTCGCGCTGACGATCGAGGGTCGCGGTTTCGACAGCCGCGTCTCGCCGGGCATGGCTTCGGACAGCTTCCTCGCCTCGGATTGCGTGAGCTGCGGCGCCTGTGTTCAGGCCTGCCCGACCGCGACCCTGATCGAGAACACCGTCCTCGATATCGGCACGCCCGAGCGCATCGTGAAGACGACCTGCGCCTATTGTGGCGTCGGCTGCTCGTTCGATGCGCATATGCGCGGCGAGCAGGTCGTGCGCATGGTGCCCTCCAAGGACGGCAAGGCCAACCACGGCCATAGCTGCGTCAAAGGTCGTTTCGCCTGGGGCTACGCCACCCACCGCGACCGCATCCTCAAGCCGATGATCCGCGAGAAGATCACCGATCCGTGGCAGGAAGTCAGCTGGGACGAGGCACTCGATTTCGCGGCGACCCGCCTGCGCCAGACCCAGGCCGATTTCGGCAAGGATTCGATCGGCGTCATCACCTCCTCGCGCTGCACCAACGAGGAAACCTATCTCGTCCAGAAGCTCGCTCGCGCGGTTTTCGGCAACAACAACACCGATACCTGCGCCCGCGTCTGCCATTCGCCGACCGGCTATGGTCTGGGCAAGACCTTCGGCACCTCGGCCGGCACGCATGATTTCGACTCGATCGAAGAGACCGATCTGATGCTGATCATCGGCGCGAACCCGACCGACGGGCACCCCGTCGTCGGTTCGCGCATGCGGGCACGCTTGCGCAAAGGCGCGGGGCTGATCGTGGTCGATCCGCGCCGCACCGACATTCTCGATACGCCGCATATGGGCATGGGGCTGCACCTGCCGCTGCGTCCGGGCACCAACGTCGCGGTCGTGACCGCTTTGGCCCATGTGATCGTCACCGAGAAGCTTTATGACGAGGAATTCATCCGCGAGCGCTGCGACTGGAACGAATTCAAGGAATACATGGAATTCGCGGCCCTGCCCAAACATTCGCCCGAAGAGGTCGAAGCCCTGTGCAAGGTTCCTGCGCATCTCGTGCGCGAGGCCGCCCGCGCCTATGCCAAAGCGCCGCGCGCCTCGATCTTCTACGGGCTGGGCGTGACCGAGCATTCGCAGGGCTCGACCACGGTCATGGCGATCGCGAACCTCGCGATGATGACCGGCAATATCGGCAAGAACGGCACCGGCGTGAACCCGCTGCGCGGCCAGAACAACGTGCAGGGTTCGTGCGATATGGGCTCGTTCCCGCATGAATATCCCGGCTATCGCCATGTCAGCGATCCGGCGACCCGCGCGCTTTACGAACGCGTCTGGGGCGTGCCTTTGTCCGACGAGCCGGGCCTGCGCATCCCCAACATGTTCGACTTCGCGCTTCAGGGCAAATTCAAGGGCCTCTATTGTCAGGGCGAGGATATCGTCCAGTCCGATCCCGACACCAAGCACGTCACCTCGGCGCTGTCGGCGATGGATATCGTCATCGTTCAGGATCTCTTCCTTAACGAGACCGCCAACTACGCCCATGTCCTGCTGCCCGGTTCGAGCTTCCTCGAAAAGGACGGCACCTTCACCAATGCCGAGCGCCGCATCAACCGCGTGCGCCGCACCATGACGCCCAAGAACGGCTACGAGGATTGGGAGATCACCCAGCTTCTGGCCAACCGCATGGGCGGCAACTGGAGCTATCCGCATCCCGAAGCGATCATGGACGAAATCGCCATGACCACGCCGAGCTTTGCGGGCGTGAGCTATGCGCTGCTCGACGAGGTCGGCTCCGTGCAATGGCCGTGCAACGAGGCGGCGCCTTTGGGCACGCCGCTGATGCATGTCGACGGCTTCGTGCGCGGCAAGGGCAAGTTCATCCATACCGAATATGTCGCGACCGACGAGCGCACCGGCGCGCGCTTCCCGCTCTTGCTGACGACGGGGCGCATCCTGTCGCAGTATAACGTCGGCGCACAGACGCGGCGGACCGAGAACACGGTCTTCCACCCCGAGGATATCCTCGAGATCCATCCGTCGGATGCGGAAAACCGCGGTTTGCGCAATGGCGACTGGGTGCGCGTGGCCTCGCGTTCGGGCGATACGACCTTGCGTGTCGAAATCACCGAGCGGGTGGCGCCGGGTGTGGTCTATACGACCTTCCACCACCCGACGACGCAGGCTAACGTGGTCACGACGGACAACTCCGACTGGGCCACGAACTGCCCCGAGTTCAAGGTGACGGCCGTTCAGGTCAGCCCCTCGAACGGGCCGAGCGACTGGCAGGAGGAATATCAGGCGCATTCCGATCTGGCGCGCCGGATTCTGCCGACAGCGGCGGAATAAGCGCCGGTTCGGGGTTCGCTCGGGATCGTGCGGGGATGAAGGACAAGGTGGCACAGGCTCCGATGATGTGGCGCGACGGCGGCTGGCTCGAGGCCGGTTCGCCCGATGCCCGCGGTCGGGCCGCCGCTTTGCCTCCCAGCCCCGAGGAAGTGCCCGTGGCCATCGTCATCGACGGCATGTCGCAGGCGGTCTTGATGGCCTCGCCGCATGACCTGCAGGATTTCGCGACGGGCTTCGCCCTGACCGAAGGCATGATCGCCGCGCCCGAGGACATTACGGGATTCGAGACGGTTGCGGTCAGCGCCCAAGGCCTTGGCGGGATCGAGGCGCGGCTTTGGCTGAAGCCGGGCCTCTCGGTCGGGCTGATCGAGCGCAAACGTTCGATGATCGGGCCGGTGGGCTGCGGGCTCTGCGGCGTCGACAGCATCGATGCCGCTCTGCCCGACATCATCGCGGTCGGCGAAGGCATGGTGCTTGCCCCCGAGGATGTGGGGCGCGCCATGGCCGCTCTCTCCGAGGGCCAGATCCTGCGCCGCCGGACCCCGCGATCCATGCGGCGGGCTTTTGGGACGGGCAGGCGATGGTTGTTCGCGAGGATGTCGGCCGCCACAACGCGCTCGACAAGCTTGCCGGCGCTTTGGCGCGGCAGGGGATCGACGGGCGCAGGGGCGCGATCGTCATGTCCTCGCGGCTCTCGGTCGATCTGGTGCAGAAGGCGGCGCGGATCGGGGCGGGGGTGATTATCGGGGCTTCGGCGCCGACCGAATTGGCGCTGGCCTGGGCCGAGGCCGCCGGCATGACGCTGATCGCGCGGGCGCGCGGTCGGGATTTCGATCTTTATACCCATCCGCAGCGCATTGCGGCAAAGCAAGGACAGTAACATGGCAACGGACAAGCTGATCCGCATGGCAACCCAGATGGCGGATTTCTTCCGCAGCCAGCCCGAGCCGGCGCCCAAAGCCGTGGCCGAGCATATCAACCAATATTGGAACTATCCGATGCGCCGCTCGCTGATCGAACAGATCAAGGCCGGTGCCGAGGCCGATCCGATCGTGCGCGACAGCATCGCCTTCATCAAGCTTCCCGACGAGGCGGCCCCGCAGGCCTGAGGCGGGTTTCCCCGCTTCGGGGGCAGCCGCGTTTTGCCTCTGCCGTCCGGCGGGTTTCGGTGGTAACTTTCGCCCATGGCTCAAATTCCTTCCCGACAACAGATTCTCGACTGGGTGGCAGAACATCCGGAATCGAGCGCGAAACGTGACATTGCGAAAGCCTTCGGCATCAAGGGTGCCGAACGGATCGAGCTGAAACGCCTGCTCAAGGAGCTGGAGGCCGAAGGCCTGCTCGAGCGGCGCAAGCGCCATTATCACGACGCCGACCGCCTGCCGCCGATCTCGGTGGTGCAGATCCTCCATCCCGATGCGCAGGGCGATCTGTTCGCCAAGCCGATGGAATGGCAGGGCGAGGGCCTTCAGCCGCGCATCCTTTTCGTCGCCCGCAAAGGCGATCCCGCTGTCGCCCCCGGCGAGCGCATCCTTGCGCGACTGGCCGAGGTTCAGGGCGAGGATCATCAATACGAGGCGCGGCTGATCCGCCGCATCGGCCATACGCCCCATAAAATCGTCGGCATTTTCCGCAAGGACGGTGACGGCGGCCGCATTCTTCCGATCGAGAAAGGGTCGGACAAGGAATGGCGCGTGCCCCCGAACAGCCTGTTCGGCGCGCAGGACGGCGAGCTGGTCGAGGCCGAGCAATCGGGCCCCAAAGGCCGCATGGGCCTGCCGATCGCGCGCATTGTCGAGCGTCTGGGCGATCCTTCGGCACCGCGCTCGGTCAGCCTGATCGCGATCCACCAGCACGGCATTCCCGATGATTTCCCCGATGCGGTGATCCATGCCGCCGATGCGGCGCGCCCGCTCGGTATGAAGGGCCGCGAGGATCTGCGCGATGTGCCGCTGGTCACAATCGACCCCGCCGATGCGCGCGACCACGATGATGCGGTCGCAGCCACGATCGAGGAAGACGGCGGCGCCATCGTCTGGGTCGCGATTGCCGATGTCGCGGCCTATGTCCAGCCCGGCTCACCCATCGACCGCGAGGCGCGGCATCGCGGCAATTCCAGCTACTTCCCCGACCGCGTCGTGCCGATGCTGCCCGATGTGCTGTCGGGCGATCTGTGCTCGCTGCATGAAGGTGTCGACCGTCCGGTCATCGCGGTGCGGCTGCATCTGGATGCGCAAGGCAACAAGCTCTCGCATACGTTCCATCGTGGCATGATGCGCTCGCTCGCCTCACTGTCTTATGAACAGGCGCAGGCGGCGGCCGACGGCAATCCCGACGAGGTGACCGCGTCCTATCTCGATTATGTCATCAAGCCGCTGTGGCATGCATACGCGCTACTCAAAGCCGCGCGGGAGCGTCGCCAGCCGCTTGATCTCGATCTGCCCGAGCGCCGGATCGAGCTGACGCCCGACGGGCGCGTCAAATCGGTCAATTTCCGCGAGCGTTACGACGCGCACAAGCTGATCGAAGAGATGATGGTGCTGGCCAACGTCGCCGCCGCCGAAGAGCTGATCGCGCGCCGCCGCCCGCTTTTGTTCCGCGTCCACGAGGAACCCTCGCTCGCCAAGATCGACGCTTTGCGCGAGGTGGCGCAGGCTTCGGGTTTCACTCTGCCCAAGGGGCAGGTGCTGCAAACCAGCCAGCTCAATCGCTTGCTGTCGCAGGCCGAAGGCACCGATTTCGACGAGCTGATCAACGTCACGACCCTGCGCTCGATGACGCAGGCCTATTATGCGCCCGAAGGGCTGGGCCATTTCGGCCTCGCGCTCAGGAATTACGCGCATTTCACCTCGCCGATCCGGCGCTATGCCGATCTGATCGTGCATCGGGGCTGATCTCGGCCCATGGCTGGGGCAAGGACGGGCTTTCGCACGAGGATGTCGAGACGCTGTCGGAAACCGCGCAGCATATCTCGGAGACCGAGCGCCGCTCGATGGCGGCGGAGCGCGATACCACCGACCGCTATCTCGCGGCCTATCTCTCGGATCGGGTCGGGGCCGATTTCGCGGGCCGCATCAGCGGCGTGCAGCGTTTCGGCGCTTTCGTGAAGCTGGACGAGACCGGCGCGGACGGCCTGCTGCCGATCCGCGAGATCGGGAACGAGTATTTCATCTACGACGCTGATCAACAGACGCTGATGGGGTCGGAAACCGGCCTCGAAATCGCGGTCGGCCAGCGAGTCACCGTGCGTCTGCGCGAGGCGGCTCCGGTCACGGGCGGCTTGATGCTCGAGCTGATCGAGCTGGAAGGCAAGAGCCTCGCCATCGGTCCGCGCGGTCGCCGCAAAGGCGGGCCGCGCAAGATGTCGGTGCAATCGCGTCTCAAAGAGGTGCAGCGCGCCAAGAAGCGCAAGCGCATCCGCATCCAGAAATGACGAAGGGCGGCCCTAGGGCCGCCCTTTCACTTTGGCGTGGTCGGGCAGGGGCCGAGGTCAGAGGACCAAAAGCCCGCCGCCGATGATGATGCCCGAAATCAGCAGCACCACGACGCAATAGCCCATGATGTCGCGCGCCTTCAGCCCCGCGATACCCAGCATCGGCAGCGCCCAGAAGGGCTGGAGCATGTTCGTCCATGCATCACCCCAGGCGACCGCCATGGCGACACGCGGCATATCCGCGCCAAGCGCCTGCGCCGCCGGCAGCATGACGGGGGCCTGCACCGCCCATTGTCCGCCACCCGAGGGCACGAAGATATTGATGATCCCGCCCGCGATGAAGGTCCAGAAGGGCAGGGTCGTGGCCGTCGAGATCGAGACGAAGAACTCGGACAGGCTGGTCCCCAGCCCCGAGCCGGTCATGATCGCCATGATCCCCGCGTAAAGGGGAACTGGACGACAATGCCCGCGCCGCCGCGGATCGCGGAATCCAGCGCCGCGAGGAAACTGCGCGCGGTGCCGTGCAGCACGATCCCGAGAAACAGGAACATGAAGTTCACGACGTTCAGGTTCAACCCGCCGCCGTTCACGAAGTAATAGACGAGCCAAGCCAGCGCGGGGATGCCCACGACCCACATCAGCAGGCGGCTGTTCTCCATCCGCTCGGCGGGGTGGGGTTGGCCGGCATCGGCGCGGGCTCGTTCTCGGCCAGTGCCTCGGGCGAGACGAGGACGGTCTCATGCTCGGGGGCATCATCATGCGGTTGGCCAGCGGGATGACGACGAAAAGCACCGCGACGATGATCAGGTTCCACGGCGCGAAGATCGTCTCGGAGGTCGGGATCAGGCCAAGCTGCGGCTCGGCGAAATGGCCCGGCGTGGTGATCGTCAGCGGGATCGAGCCCGAAAGGCCCGCATGCCAGATCACGAAACCCGAATAGGCCGAGGCGACCAGCAGGCGGTAATCGACCTTGATCTGGCGCGCGAGCTCCTTGGCGAAGATCGCGCCGACGACCAGACCAAAGCCCCAGTTCAGCCAGCTTGCGACCAGCGAAACCACAGTGACCAGCACGATTGCCGAACCGGCCGAGGTCGCGACGCTGGCCAGTTTGCGCAGCAGGCGTTTGACCGGCGGAGAGCTGGCGAGAATATAGCCGGTGACCAGCACCAAAAGCATCTGCATCGAGAATTCGAGCAGTTTCCAGAAGCCTTCGCCCCACATCTGCATGACGGCAAGGGGCGTGTTGCCCTCGACGAGGACGGCGGCAAGCACCGCGATGATCGTCAGAATGAGGACGAAGATGAAGGCGTCAGGCAGCCAGCGCTCCATGAGGCGGGTGGCTGGCCGAGACAGGATTCTCAACACGTTGGACTCTCCCTTTGGTCGGTTCTTTGAAGGGATGGTGACCAGAGGGTCGGGGATTGTCCATCACCCCGACGTGAAAAGGGCGGCCTTTGGCCGCCCTTTTGCAGAATTTGTCGGGCGGGATCAGCCGATGGCTGCCGCTTTGACGTCCTCGTCGATCTTGTCGACATATTGCGCGAAGTTGTCGCTGAACATGCCGACCAGTTTGCGGGCCTGCGCGTCATACGCATTACCATCCGCCCAGGTCGCGCGCGGGTCGAGCAGCGTCACATCAACGCCCGGAACCGAGACCGGAACGTCGAAGCCGAAGTTCGGATCCTTGCGGAATTCGACGCCGTTGAGCGAGCCGTCCAGCGCCGCCGCCAGAAGCGCGCGGGTCGCCTTGATCGGCATGCGCTTGCCGGTGCCGAAAGCGCCGCCGGTCCAGCCGGTGTTCACCAGCCAGCAATGCGCGCCGGTTTCCGCGATGCGTTTCTGCAGCAGCTTGCCGTATTCCTCGGGGCGACGCGGCATGAAGGGCGCGCCGAAGCAGGTCGAGAAGGTCGGGGTCGGCTCGACGATGCCGACTTCGGTGCCCGGGGTCTTCGAGGTGAAGCCCGAGAGGAAGTGGTACATCGCCTGCGCCGGCGTCAGACGCGCGATCGGGGGCAGGACGCCGTAGGCGTCGCAGGTCAGCATGATCACGTTCTTGGGCTTGCCGCCAAGGCTGTCGGCCGATGCGTTCGAGATATAGTCGAGCGGATAGGCGCAACGCATGTTGTCGGTGATCGAGTTGTCCTCGAAGTCGAGTTCAAGCGTGTCCTGATCGTAGACCATGTTCTCGATTACGGTGCCGAATTTATGCGTGGTCGCATAGATTTCCGGCTCGTGTTCGGCCGAGAGGCTGATGGTTTTCGCATAGCAGCCGCCTTCGAAGTTGAAGACGCCGTTATCCGACCAGCCGTGCTCGTCGTCGCCGATCAGCGTGCGCGAGGGATCGGCCGAAAGCGTGGTCTTGCCGGTGCCCGACAGACCGAAGAAGATCGCGACATCATCTTTGTCGCCATGCGCGTGGTTGGCCGAGCAATGCATCGGCATCACGCCTTTTTCCGGCAGAAGGTAGTTCAGGATGGTGAACACGCCCTTCTTGTTTTCGCCCGAATACTGGGTGTTGCCGATCAGGATCATCTTTTTGTCGAAGTTGATCGCGATGACGGTTTCGCTGCGCGAGCCGTGACGGGCCGGATCGGCCTTGAAGCTCGGGCAGTTGATGATGGTGAACTGCGGCAGGAAGCTTGCCAGCTCGGCCGCTTCGGGGCGGCGCAGCAGGTGGCGGATGAAGAGGTTGTGCCAGGCCAGCTCGCTCACCACGCGCACGTCAAGGCGCAGCGCGGGGTCGGCACCGGCGTAAAGGTCCTGCACATAATAGTCGCGGCCCTTCATGTGCTCGAGCATATCGGCGTGGAGCACGTCGAAATGTTCGGGCGACATCGGCTTGTTGTTCTCCCACCAGATCGATCCTTCGACCGAGGGGTGCGGACGACGAATTTGTCCTTGGGCGAACGGCCGGTATGGGCGCCGGTCGAAACGAGGAAAGCACCGCCGAGGCCCAGCTTGCCTTCACCGCGCTGGATGGCGGCGTCGATCAAAGCAGGCTCGAGAAGGTTGTAATAGACGTTGCCCAGCCCCGTGATCCCTGGTCTTCCAGACGGCAGTTCGGGTTTACGCGCGGTGTGGCCATATCATGTGCTCCTGCATGAAGGAGACCGGCTAAAGCCGATCCTTTGCCCGTGCTATAACATGGCATTTCCATGAAGGAAGGCCGCAGTTCGGGCAGTTAGCGCAACCACAGATGTTTAGCGCAATCATTTAGTTTAAGTTAGAGTGATCGTGAATTTCCGCAATGCGGCGCGGGTGGCTGATCGCCTTTTCCGCGAGGGCCGCAGGGTCGATTCGCGCCGGAGGGGCCTCTATGGCCTCGAAGGATGGTGAACCATTCCGCATCAAGGTCGAGGGAAAATGGACGGGCGGCAGGACATGCCTCGGCAAAGCATGCGACGGCAGGACGTGCGGCAGCGGAGCGCGCGACGGTGCGCAACCGCGCTTGCGGGTCCGATGGCGCGGCCCGCGGGATCTCGGGCCGCACGGGCAGGGAGCATAAAATGATCGTTCACGGCTCATGCGTGGTGATCGGCGGTCGCGCCGTCTTGATTCTCGGCCCCTCGGGTTCGGGCAAGTCGACGCTCGCGCTCGCGCTCATGGCGCGGGGCGGCTCTCGTCGCCGACGACCGCACGCTGCTTGATGCCGAAGACGGCCACCTATACGCCGATGCGCCCGAAACACTGCGCGGCATGATCGAGGCGCGCGGCGTCGGCATCCTTGCCGCGGATGCTGCGGGTCGCTCGGAAGTCACAGTTGTCGTCGATCTTTCCTCCGACGAGCCGGAGCGGTTGCCTCCGCGCCGCGAACGGGCTTTGCTGGGGGTAAGCCTGCCCCTTGTGCAGGGACCGATGAGACCACATTTTGATGCGGTAATAGTGCAGTTTCTGCTTAAAGGAAGGGCCGTCTAGGCCGTGACGGACAAGATGGAACAGAATGCGCAACGTGGCGTGACGGCCGGACCGGTGAATGGTGGCAACCACCATGCAGGCGTCGATGCGTCGCAGCCCGGCGATCATGGCGAGGCCAGCCAGCGCCTCGTTCTGGTGACCGGCCCTTCGGGGCAGGGCGCTCGACTGCGATCAACGTGCTCGAGGATCTGGGTTACGAGGCGATCGACAACCTGCCTCTGACGCTGATCCCGCGCCTTCTCGACGGGCCGGCGCGACCCGTGCCGCTGGCTTTGGGGCTGGATGTGCGCAACCGCGACTTTTCGGCGGCCAACCTTATCGAGCTGATCGACCGGCTGACGCGGCGTCCCGATTACACGCTCGAGGTGCTCTATCTCGATTCCGCACCCGAGACGCTGCTGCGCCGCTACAGCGAGACGCGCCGCCGCCATCCGCTCTCCGCCGAGGGTGATCCGCTTGCCGGCATCATGGCCGAGCGCAACCTTCTGGCCCCGATCAAGGGCCGCGCCGATGTGCTCGTGGACACGACCGAGCTGTCGCCCCATGATCTCAAGGCCGAGCTCGCCAATTGGTTCGAAACCGAGGCCGGAAAGCGGCTGTCGGTCTCGGTCCAGTCGTTTTCGTACAAGCGCGGTGTGCCGCGCGGGTCGACATCATGTTCGACTGCCGCTTTCTGGCCAACCCGCATTGGATCCCCGAATTGCGCGCCAAAGATGGCCGCGATCCGGAAGTGCAGGATTTCGTCGCCACCGATCCGCGATCGCGGAATTCTTCGAGAAAGTGCGCGACCTGATCCTTTTACCCTGCCTGCCCATCTCCAAGAGGGCAAAACCCATCTGGCCATCGGTTTCGGATGTACCGGAGGGCAACACCGTTCCGTCACTTTGGCTGAGGGGATGGCCGCTGCTCTTGCGGAAGCCGGCTGGCAGGTGTCTAAACGTCATAGGGAACTTGAACGCCGTGAACCGGCGCCGGCACCTGCGGACGATGCGTCACGCGAAGGATCGGCGAGATGGTAATCCGGCTGTCGCTACGTGGTGGATCGAGTTGATAGGAATCGTCATCGTAGGTCATGGTGGACTTGCGCGCGAATATCTTCATGCCGTGGAGCATGTGGTGGGGCCGCAAAACGGCGTCCGTGCCGTGACCATTGAAGAAGAACACGACCGTGGCCTGAAACAGGCCGAAATCTGCGCTGCTGCCGATTCAGTAGACAGCGGAGACGGTGTCGTTATCGTGACAGATCTGTTCGGAGGCTCGCCCTCGAACCTGTCGCTGATGGCCTGTACGGCCAAGAACCGCGCCATCCTGTATGGGGCAAACCTTCCCCTTCTGGTGAAGCTGGCAAAGTCGCGACAAATGTCGGTCGGCGATGCCGTTGCCGCCGCCAAAGAGGCGGGGCGCAAATATATCAACAGTTACAATGTGGACCCTGCCGAGGTTGTCCCCATTGCAAGCCGGGCGGTTTCATGACCGAAGCCGTTACCCAAGACCTCCAGATCATCAACGAAAAGGCCTGCATGCGCGGGCCTCTGCGAAATTCGTGGAAACGGTCGAGCGTTTCGATGCGCGCGTGACGGTCGAAAAGGACGGGATGGAAGTCTCGGGCGATTCGATCATGGGCTTGCTGATGCTGGCCGCGCCGCGCGGCAGCACGATCCGCGTCACCGCACAGGGCGAACAGGCCGGAGAGCTCTCGCAGGCTTTGGCCTCGCTGGTCGGCGATTACTTCGGCGAAGGCATGTAGGCCGGTCTTGGCCTATCACCACGGCAATCTCCGGCAGGCGCTTGTCGATGCCACGATCACCCTCATCGAGGACAAGGGCCCGCTGGCCTTCACCCTGACCGAGGCCGCGCGTCTCGCCGGGGTCAGCGCTGCGGCGGTCTATCGCCATTTCGAGGGCCGCGACGATCTTTGGCCGAAGTCGCGCGTCAAGGTTTCGATGAATTCGCCACCCGCCTGACCGCCGCTTTCGACGAGGGACGCCCCTCGGCGCTGAGCGCGATGGAGCGGATCGGCGCGGCCTATCTCCGCTTCGCCCGCGAGCGCAAGGGCCTCTATATGGCGATGTTCGATCGGGCATGGCTTTTGGCGGCGATTCCGCGACGGGGCAGGCGGCCCATCGCGCCCAAGCCGTGCTGGTCGATGCCGCCCGCGCGCTTTTCCTGCCCTTTCCCGCTGCCGAGCGCCCGCCCGCCACCATGGTCGCCAGCCATATCTGGGCCATGAGCCATGGTGTGGTCGAGCTGTTCGCGCGCGGCAAACCCGGTGCGAACAGCCCGATTCCCCGAGCAGATGCTTGAAAGCGGCGTGCTGATCTATCTGCGCGGTTTGGGCATCATTCCGTCGTAACGGCCGCATTACCGCCCGCCGGCGGCTGTTTTCCATCCTCTCTCCGATTTTTTCGCGCAGACTTATTGAACCCGTCCGCATCCTTCCCATCTATGTTAATGTGATTAACATAGTGATCCCGCAAAGAAGGAAGGTTTGACGATGAACTACCCTGCCTCGGATTGGGTCGGTAACGCGCGACCCGGACTGACGACGCCCTTTATCCGCGCCCGCGACTGGCTTGACGAGCGCGGCAAGTTTGCCTGGCTGGCCACGATGGTGCTGGGCTTCATCCTGTTCTGGCCGGTGGGTCTGGCCATTCTCGGTTATCTGATCTGGAGCAAGCGCATGTTCTGTTCGAAACGCAACCATTCCGCGCGCGGATCGTCCCATCTTTTCGCGCAAACGACCGGCAATTCGGCCTTTGACGCCTACCGCGACGAGACGCTGAAACGGCTCGAGGACGAGCACCACCAATTCGTCGACTTCCTGCAAAAGCTGCGCGAAGCGAAAGATAAGGCCGAGTTCGACGAGTTCATGCGCGGCAATCAGGCGCGCGGGACCGCAACCTCCGGCGATATCGAAGCACCCCGCGCCAGCTGATCGGACGTGGAACAGCTCGGGCCCGCTTGCAGGGGCCCGCGCTCAGCGGCAATTCTAACGGGCAGGGCGGCGGTCGGCGACCAGCCGCCCGCTTTTGCGCGGTGCTGCCTGGCTGATGGGCCGGCTGCGCGACCGGCTGGGCTGCTGCGGGCTGGTGCGGTGCCTGCACGGCAGGCGCGGCTGCAGAGGGCTGGCCATGGGGCGAGCCGCCCGCACGCGGATGCGCGCCAAGGGCCGGTTGGCTGAAGACGGGCGACTGCGCCGGTGCTTCGGCGGCCACTCTCGCTTTGGGCATTGCGCGGCCGCTGAAGACAGCTGCGGGCTGGGCCTCGTGGGAGGCGTCGTCATAGACGGGCACAGGCTGATGGGCGCTGCGGAGCGGGGCCTGCTGCGGTGCCGCGACGTGGGGCGCCGCGAGAACGCTGTCGTCGTAGGCCTGCATCTCGGCCGCCATGCGCGATTGGCTCGGGGCGACAGGTTGCGGTTGCGGTTCGTGCCAGACGTTGCTCTCCGGCATTTGCTGATCGGGCACCGGCGCTTCGGTTTGGGCGCGCATCACCGGCATCTGGCGGCTGAAGGCGGGCTTGGCTGCAGCTTTTGCGACGGGAGGCTGCGCAGTTGCAGATGCGGCGGCTTTGGCGGGCGCGCGCATCACCGGCGCATGACGAACGGGGGCGGGGCTGCCGCGGGCGGCGCAACGGCGGCCTCGTCTTCCTCGAAGGGCTCGTCATGGAGGGGGCGGGCTGGGATTGGGCGACGCGGCGTGCGGGCAGCTCGCGGCTGCGGGTCGCGGTCAGCGGCTTGGCCGCACGGCCGCCGGTTTCGACCAGCGTGGCCATGCGGCGCAGCGTTTTGTGGTTGGCGATCGCCAGATAGGCGCTACCGGCAAAGGTGATCAGCACGACGAAGCCGCCCAAGAGGACAAGCGCCGCGTAAAGCAGCTGCTCGGTATTCCCTTGGCGTCCATGGCCATCTTGCCCGCGAGAGCAAGAATGGCCAAACCGGTCAACACCACCATCACGTTCATCAGACGTTCGAAACTGGTGATGAAGAAGTGTCGCATGATCGTCAGTCCCTTAGTAGCTGTACTCCGCATAGATGCGGGTCAGGTCGCGTGCCCAGTCGCCATTGTATTTTTCCAGCAGTTCATCGGCTGGAATGCGGCCGGTGTCCACGCTTTCCCGCAAGGTATTAAGGAAATGTGATTCATCGGGGACCAAACCGCCCGCGCCGGGCTTGGCGCGCGCCTTGAGACCCGCCTCGGAGATGTCGAGGACCTGACGCGCCAGATCGCGCATCTTGATCGCGCCGACCTCGGCATCGAGGGCGAGGCGCGATGCGCCGCGACGGAGTTCCTCGCGGGTTTCGTTATCCCAGCCCTTGACCAGATCCCAAGCCGCATCGAGCGCACCCTGATCGTACAAAAGACCGACCCAGAGCGCGGGAAGCGCGCACAGGCGGCGCCACGGGCCGCCGTCGGCACCGCGCATCTCGATGAATTTCTTGACGCGCGCCTCGGGGAAGACCGTCGTCATATGGTCGGCCCAGTCCGAGAGCGTCGGGATCTCGCCCGGAAGCGCCGGCAGTTTCCCTTGAGGAAATCGCGGAAGCTCTGGCCCAAGGCATTGATATATTTGCCGTCGCGGTAGACGAAATACATCGGCACATCGAGAACGTAATCGACCCAACGCTCGTAGCCCATGCCGTCTTCAAAGGCGAAAGGCAGCATGCCGGTGCGCGCGTCGTCAAGGTGCTGCCAGATGTTCGCGCGCCAGCTCTTCATGCCGTTGGGCTTGTTGTCGAGGAAGGGCGAATTGGCGAAAAGCGCGGTCGCGACCGGCTGGAGCGCCAGCGCCACGCGCAGTTTCTGGACCATATCGGCTTCCGAGCCGAAATCGAGGTTCACCTGAACCGTACAGGTCCGGTACATCATGTCCTGACCCATCGTGCCGACGCGGGTCATGTAATCGGTCATCAGCCGGTAACGCCCCTTGGGCATCATCGGCATTTCCTTCAGCGACCAGACGGGCGCGGCACCAAGGCCGATAAAGCCCGCGCCGATCTTGCCCGCGATCTCTTTAACCTCGACGAGATGCTGGTTCACCTCGTCACAGGTCTGGTGGATCGTCTCGAGCGGGGCGCCCGACAGCTCCAGCTGGCCACCCGGCTCGAGGCTGACATTGGCGCCGTTGCGCGTCAGCCCGATGATGTGACCGGCTTCAAGCACCGGCTCCCAGCCGAAACGCTGCTGGAGCCCTTCGAGCATCGCCTTGATCGAGGCATCGCCGTCATAGGGAAGGGTTTGTAATCCGCGGTCGTATAGCCGAACTTCTCGTGCTCGGTTCCGATCCGCCAATCTTCGCGCGGCTTTTCGCCCGAGGCGATGTAATCAGCAAGCTGTTCGGGTCGTTCGATCGGGCCGCCGCCCTGTTGAGGAATGGACATCGGTGGCCTTTCAATTGCCGTCTAAGGCCACAGGTGGCAACTCGGCACGGTCAAGTCAAGCGGGCGCGCTCCGGCCTCGTCCAAACGGTTTGCACCGAAGGGCCATTCCACTGCAAAGCGGCAGAAAATCGCCCCATATCGACGCCCGGAAGCGTGGCGAAAGCATTGGCCAATTGCTCGGCTCCGGCAGAATCGACGGGGATGAGCAGGGCCTGCCCGTCCGCGCTTTTCAGCCGCCAATGGCTGCGCCCCGACAGGACCAAAAGCCTGACCTCGACCAGATCGCGAAGACCGATCTCGCCACCCAGGGCACGGGCCGCGAAAAAGCGCACCGCGCCCTCGTCGACCTCGACCAGACCGGGTGCGGCGATGGTGCGACGAAAGCGCATCTGGCGGCGCGCATTCAGCCCCCATATCGCGGAAACCGCCATGATTGCCCCGCCGAGCGGCCAGAAAACATAGCCGCCCTTGGCGAAACCCAGATCCCGAAAACCAGACAGACAAGCGCCGAGATGACCTCGCGCCAGGGCCGGAGCTGCTCGGCAAGGGCGGGGCGGATCATGCGAGATCCAGCGCCATGTCGCGGTGGGGAATGCCCGCGTCCAGATATTCGGGACCATAGGCCGCAAAGCCCAGCTTCTCGTAAAAGCCGATGGCATGGGTCTGGGCACCCAGCTTGGCCCGCGTCACGCCGGGCGTGGCCCGCAGCTCGACCAGAGCCGCGCGGATCAGCGCCGCGCCAAGTCCGGTGCCGCGCGCCTGTGGCAAAACCGCCACCCGCCCGATCTTTCCGGTCGTACCGTCGCGCAGGATCCGCGCCGTGCCCAAAGCCTGCCCGTCGACCACGGCCAGCAGATGGGTGGCGGTCTCGTCATGGGCGTCGCGCTCTTCTTCGACCGGAACATGCTGCTCTTCGACGAAAACCTTCAGCCGGATCGCCATGCAGGTCTCGAGGTCGGTGGTTTTCTCTATCATGCAAAATACCCATCTAGAACCGCGCGATAAATCCGCGCGAGCTGGCGCACCTGCTCGGCAGGGACACGCTCGTCGACCTCATGCATGAAACGACCCACGAGGCCGAATTCAAGGACCGGACAGTGATTTTGCACGAAGCGCGCATCCGAGGTGCCGCCACCGGTCGACAGCACCGGCGTCACGCCGGTTTCACGGGAAACCACCGCGCGCACCAGATCGACGAAGGGACCGGGCTCGGTGACGAAGCTTTCGCCGGAGCAATCGCTTTCCAGCGCGAATTCGACGCCGGTCTCGGTCTCGATGCGTTTGGCGCGGGCGGTCAGATCCGCAACAAGGCTTTCGCTGCTATGGGCATCGTTGAAACGGATGTTGAGCAGCGCGGTGGCGCGTTCGGGCACGACATTCGTCGTCTTGTTGCCGCAATCGATCGAAGTCACCTGCAGCCCCGAGGGCTCGAAATGCGCGGTGCCCTGATCCAGCGGCTCGGCTGTCAGCTCGCCCAGATAGCGTACCAGCGCATGAAGCGGGTTCTTCACCAGATGCGGATAGGCGGCATGGCCCTGCACGCCCTTGACCGAGATCTTGAAGTTGATCGAGCCGCGCCGGCCGATCTTCATCATCTCGCCCATGACATTGGGGTTCGATGGTTCGCCGACGATGCAGACCGACATCCGCTCGCCCTCGGCGCGCATCCAGTCCAGAAGCGCCACGGTGCCGTCACGGCTGGGGCCTTCCTCGTCGCCGGTGATGGTCAGGATCAGCGCGCCGTCTTCGGGCAGGCTCTCCGCCATATCGATCGCGGCGGCGGTAAAGGCCGCGACCCCCGATTTCATATCGGTCGCGCCGCGCCCCCAGATCATCCCGTCGATCTCCGCGCCCGAGAAGGGCGGATGGGTCCAGCTTGCCGCGTCTCCGGGCGGCACGACGTCGGTATGGCCGTTGAAACCGAAGGTCCGCGGCGCGCCTTTGGGCCCCTTGCGTGCAAAGAGATTCGGCGTGCCGTTGCGGTCGACCCGATGCGTGACAAAGCCCGCCTCGCAAAGCAGCTCTTCGAGCAGCACGAGCGCGCCGCCTTCTTCGGGCGTGACCGAGGGGCAGCGGATCAGTTGGGCGGTAAGGTCGGCGGCGTCGATATGCATGGGGCGGCTCTGGCTTTCGCGCTGGTTGGGCAAGGATGTCATAGCGATACACCTGCAGGGCGGTCCTTCCAAGTGTGGCGGCGGATCGCGCGGGCGCGGTGGCGCGAAAGTCATATTCGTGCGTCATTGATATAATTTTAGCATGATAGTTGCGCTGCGGTTGCGAAGGGGCTAGAAATTGCTGCAACGCCGCAAGGGATGATTGCCATGACCGTGACTGCTGCCCAGACCGCCACTACCAATGTTGCCGCCCATCCTGCCGCATCTGCTGCACCGGATCTTGAAACTCTGGCGCTGGCGCGGAGCATCCTCCCCGAAGTCGAGGCGCTGCAGGCACGCGGCCGCGAGGCCTTGCTCGCCGTCGTCGCCCCCAAGGGCAAGCCCGAGGCGGCGCTGATCGAAGAGCACCAGCATGCCGCCCATGCCCTGTCCTGGCTCGCGACCTATGTCGATCGCTGCGCCAGATGGTCGCCTGGGCCGAACGTCTGGACGGCGAAGGCAAGTTCGCTGCGATGGAGCGGCTGATTTTCGCGATCGGGACCGGCGAATATCTGACCCAGATCGCGGGCGGCATTCCGATGAGCCAGACCGAATTCGCGCGGCTTTCGGATCTGGGGATCGATTGGCAGCCCTCGAATGATGCGCGGGTGCTGATGCGTGGCAACAATCCGCAAGCCCGCGCGGCTCTGGTCTCCTCATGCAGGAGAACCACGGCCGTGCGACCTTCGGGGCGACGGGCCTCGACGAGGATCTCGAGATGATCCGCGACCAGTTCCGCCGCTATGCCGATGACCGCGTCGTCCCCAATGCGCATCAATGGCACCTCGACGACCAGTTGATCCCGATGGAGATCATCACCGAACTGGCCGAGTTGGGCGTTTTCGGCCTGACCATCCCCGAGGAATTCGGCGGGCTCGGGCTTTCCAAAGCCTCGATGGTGGTGGTGTCGGAAGAACTCTCGCGCGGCTATATCGGCGTGGGCTCGCTCGGGACGCGTTCGGAAATCGCGGCGGAGCTGATCATCGGCGGCGGCACCGAGGCGCAAAAGGCGCAATGGCTGCCCGCGCTCGCCTCGGGCGAGATCCTTCCGACAGCGGTCTTTACCGAACCCAATACCGGCTCCGATCTGGGCAGCCTGCGCACGCGGGCGGTGCGCGAAGGCGACGAATACAGCGTGACGGGCAACAAGACCTGGATCACCCATGCCGCGCGCACCCATGTCATGACGCTGCTCGCGCGCACCGATCCCGAGACCAGCGATTACCGCGGCCTGTCGATGTTTCTGGCCGAAAAGACGCCGGGCACCGAGGCCGAGCCTTTCCCGACCGCAGGCATGACCGGCGGCGAGATCGAGGTTCTGGGCTATCGCGGCATGAAGGAATACGAACTCGGCTTCGACGGGTTCAAGGTCAAGGCCGAGAACCTTCTGGGGGCGTCGAGGGGCAGGGCTTCAAACAGCTGATGCAGACCTTCGATCGGCGCGCATCCAGACGGCGGCGCGGGCGATCGGGGTTGCGCAATCGGCTTTGGAGTTGGGCCTGCGCTATGCGCTCGACCGCAAACAGTTCGGCAAAGCGCTGGTCGCCTTCCCGCGCGTGGCCGACAAACTGGCGCTGATGGCAGTCGAAATCATGATTGCGCGCCAGCTGACCTATTACTCGGCGTGGCAGAAAGACCACGATCGCCGCTGCGATCTCGAGGCAGGCATGGCCAAGCTTCTGGGCGCGCGCGTGGCATGGTCGGCAGCCGATAACGCCTTGCAAATCCACGGAGGAAACGGTTTCGCGCTGGAATATGCGATCAGCCGCGTGCTCTGCGATGCGCGGATCCTCAACATCTTCGAGGGTGCGGCGGAGATACAGGCGCAAGTCATTGCGCGGCGTTTGCTGGGATAACTGGATTTTCGTTCGATTTCATGGGAACTTGCGCAGCGCCCGAAGGTTGGGCCAAAAATTCAGGACGCAACGGAGTCATAAATGAACCGCATTCTCGCCCTTTCCGCAGCCGCCGCTGCAGTTCTTGGCCTTGCCGCTTGTGAGCCGACCGGCACCACGGCTGGCGCGCCGGGTGCGGTTCCGACCGGCGATTTCGTTCTGGTGGGCATTGGCGCCGATGCGGTCCCGACGCGCGACGTGCTGCTGACGATCGCGGCCGACGGCTCGATCTCGGGTCAGGGCCCGTGCAACAGCTACAGCGCCAGCCAGACCGCCGTTCCGCCGGCCTTCCAGCTTGGCCCGATGGTCTCGTCGCGCGCGGCTTGCCCCGCGCACAAGGGTCTCGAGGGCCGTTACCTGCAGGCGCTGCAGGGCGCGACCGGCATCACCTATGACGGCGGCGTGCTCAAGATCAGCGGCCCGACCTATCTGACCTTCGAGCCCGGCCGTCCGGCCAGCATGGTCGCCGCAGGCAACAGCGCGGTCAACACCACCGCCGCTGCGGTCGACGCCGCCCGCTAAGGGACGGCTAATCGCTTTCGCGCTGCAACAGCCGCGCAATCAGCCTGTCCCTTGCGGGGGCAGGCTTTTTCCTGCGTGCTCCTCGGCCATGCGGGCGCGCAGGAAATGGCCGGTCAGCGTGAAGGCGTCGCGCATCCCGCCATTGCCGGTCCCGCCGAGAAGCGAGGGCAGGGGCAAGAGCCGGTCGGCCCATTCGCCCGCCCCTTCGCGGCTGACGGCGCGGCCGGTGCGCGGGCTCACGAAGGCCAGCCCATCGCGCCTGCCGGTGACGGCGCAGGCCGTGAGGTCAAGGCCGAAGCCCAACTCGTCGAGCAAGCGCAGCTCCCATGCCAGATAGGCGTGGCTCCAGCCGCTTTCGCCCGCCGGAACGCCCTGATCCATCAGATCGAGAAGCTGTTCGGTCGCCTCGTGCAGGCGGGGATGGGGATCGTGTTCGGGCAAAGCGAAGACGACAAGCGCCGTGACCGCATTCACCCCGTCGAGCGCCAGGGCATCGGCCAGAAGGCCCGACCGCGCGCGGGCGGGTTCGGCGGAAAAGGTTCCGAGCTGGCCCTCGATCCGTGCGCGCCAGCGCAGTGCCACCACCGTGCCGCGCTGGATCATCGCGGCACGCTTGGCGCTGGCTCCGCCCGGCAGGATCCCCGAAATCAGCCCGATGTCGCGCGCGAAAGCCGTCAGGATAACGGCATTCTCGCCATGCCTGCGCGCCTGCATCACACTGGCTTCACCCGACCATTCCACCCGAAACCTCTCGCGCCCCTTATGCCAGCGTCAGCCCGCCCTTGTCGTCGAGCGGCCAGAACGGATTGGTGGCGATTTCCCAGACATGGCCGTCGGGATCGGCGAAATAGCCCGAATAGCCGCCCCAGAAAACCTTCTCGGGCCGTTTGAGCAGCGTGGCACCCGCAGCCAGAGCGGCATCGAAAACCGCATCGGTTTCGCCATCATCGCGGCAGTTCTGCGCCAGCGTCACCGCCCCCGTGCCGAGGCTCGCACCCGCGCGGCCCTGATCGGCGGCAAGATCGTCATGGCCGAAGAGGCCGAGCGCCGCGCCATCCATCTGGTAGAAGGTCACCGCATCATTCGAGGAGGATGCATCTCCCAACCCCAAGCCTCGTAGAATGCGCGCGCGCGTCATGTCGCGGGTTGCGAGCGTGATCAGCGTCACGCGCTGGCGTGGCAGCGGCAAAGCGGAGGCGGTCATCTCAATCCCTTTCGGTCGCAATGGAGCCGGGCCCGTCGCGGGTGATCTCGATCAGGCGGGCGCGCGGGCCGAAATCGGTGAAAAGCTCGGCGCCGGTGCCGGTCAGGAAACTTTGCGCGGGCAAAGCGGTGATCTCGTCATAAAGCGCCGCGCGGCGGTCGGCGTCCAGATGGGCCGCAACCTCGTCGAGCAATAGCACGGGCGATTCGTCCTGAAGCGCGCGGGCGTTGGCGAGGATCAGGGAAAGCAGTAGCGCCTTTTGCTCGCCGGTCGAGGAGAGCGCGGCGGGCATGTCCTGCGGTCCCCAATGCGCGCCGAGATCGGCGCGATGGGGCCCCGACAGGCTGCGCCCCGCCGCCATGTCGCGCCCGCGCATCGCCGCGAGACGTTCGGCGATCGAGACGGGATCGGCATCGTCGGCATGGCCTTCACCGGCCAGAAGCGTCAGGGTCGCTGCGGGAAAAGCGGTTGCCGCGCCGTCCTGCGCGGTGATCAGTGCGGCAATGGCCGCTTGACGGTTGCGCGTGATCTCGGCTCCCGATTGGGCCATCTGCGCCTCTATCGCGCGATACCAGCCCGCATCCGCAATCTGGTCGCGCAGCAGGCGGTTTCTTTCGCGCATGGCTTTGTCGTAGGTCAGCGTTTCCTCGGCATGGGCGGGCAGAAAGCTCAGCGTGATGCGGTCGAGAAAGCGGCGGCGGACCTCGGGGGCGTCCGACCAGAGCCGGTCCATGGTCGGGGTAAGCCAGATCACCCGCATCAGGCGGCCGAGCGCGATCTGGGGCGCGGCCTTGCCGTCGATCGAGACCTCGCGCGAGGCATTGGGGCGCGCGCCGGTCTCGACATCGCTTTCGTCGATGCGCGCGCGGATACGCCAGCCTGCATCGGGGCCTTGGCGCGCCTGATCGGCAGGCTGCACGCCACGCAGGCCGCGACCGGGCGAGAGCATGGAGATAGCTTCGAGGATATTGGTCTTGCCGGCACCATTCGGCCCATGAAACGCCATGGGCCGCGTGTCGATATGCAGATCAAGTTTGGCCCAGCTGCGAAACTGGGCGAGCGACAGGCTGTGAAGCGTCACACGCGCATCGGCATGACGACATAGACTGCCGATTCGTCTCCGCCTTCGCGGATCAGCGCGGCATCGCCCGAGCCGTTGAACAGGAAGACGGCATTCTCGCGCTCGATCTGGCTGGCGATCTCGTGGAGGTATTTGGCGTTGAAGCCGATCTCCAGCGGCTCGTCGGCATAGGCTACGGACAGCTCGTCATCGGCGGCACCCGATCGGGGGCATTGACCGAAAGGATCAGCCGGTCCTCGTCCAGCGCCAGCTTGACGGCGCGCGAGCGCTCGCTGCTGACGGTGGCGACGCGGTCGACGGCTTTGGCGAAATCGCCGGCATCCACCTCGAGCTTGCGGGTATTGTTCGAGGGGATGACGCGGGTGTAGTCGGGGAAGGTCCCGTCGATCACCTTGGAGGTCAGCGTCAGCGTCGGCGTGGCGAAACGCACCTTGGTTTCGCTGACCGAAACCGCGATCTCGGTTTCGTCGTCATCCAGCAGTTTGCGCAGTTCGTTGACGGTCTTGCGCGGCACGATCACGCCCGGCAAACCCGCGGCACCTTCGGGCAGGGGGCATCGATACGCGCCAGACGGTGGCCGTCGGTCGCAACGCAGCGCAGCGTCGGACCGTTGTCGGTCTGGGCCACATGCATATAGACGCCGTTGAGGTAATAGCGGGTTTCCTCGTTCGAGATCGCGAATTTCGACTTGTCGAACAGGCGGCGCAGCAGTGGCGCGGGCGCTTTGAAATTCGCGCTATATTCCGAGCTGGACATTACGGGAAAATCTTCGCGCGGCAGGGTCGCGAGGCTGAAGTTGGAGCGTCCTGCCTGAACGGTCAGGCGGCCGGTCTCGGGCTCCAGCGTCAGCGTGACCAGCGCGCCGTCGGGCAGTTTGCGGGCGATGTCGTTGAGCATGCCGGCCGAAACCGTGGTGGCGCCAGGGCGCTCGACATGGGCGGGGCGCGGTCGACGACCTCGGTATCGAGATCGGTCGCGCGGAAGCTGACGCCGCTGTCGGTGGTTTCGATCAGCACGTTGGCAAGGATCGGGATCGTGTTGCGGCGCTCGACGACGGATTGTGCCTGAGAAACGGCTTTGACGAGAATTGCACGCTCGATCGAGAATTTCATTGGTCAGTTCCCTGTCCGCAGGCCGGTGATGCGGCTCGTTACTGGTTGCGGCAATTTCAATGGAAATTGGCCTGCGGTCAAGCGGCAGGCCGACCCGCCGCCGCCGGTTCTTGGATCAGGCCGCGATCAGGCTTCAAGCAGGCGGCGCAGCATGTCGAGATCTTCGGCGATGCTGCGGTCGGTGCCGCGCAGCTCTTCGATCTTCTTGACGCCGTGCATGATCGTGGTGTGATCGCGCCCGCCGAAGCGGCGCCCGATCTCGGGCAACGAGCGCGACGTCATCTGTTTGGACAGATACATCGCGATCTGGCGCGGGCGGGCGACCGTGCGCACCCGTTTGGGGCCGATCATATCCGAGAGGCGGATGTTGTAATGCTCGGCGACCTTGCGCTGGATTTCCTCGATCGAAACCTTGCGGTCCGAGGAGCGCAGAATATCGGTCAGACATTCCTGCGTCATGTCGAGCGAGATCTCGCGGCCCATCAGGCTCGCGAAAGCGAAGAGACGCTGGAGCGCCCCTTCAAGGACGCGCACGTTCGAGGTGATGCGGTGCGCAAGGAATTCCAGCACGCCCGGCGCCATCACGAGATCGCGCTGGGTGGCGCGGAACTGTTCCGTCTTCGATTGCAGGATCGACAGGCGCAGCTCGTAATCGGTCGGGTGCAGGTCGACAATCAGGCCACAGGAGAGGCGCGATTTGATGCGCTCTTCGAGGTCCTTGATCTCGCCCGGCGCGCGGTCGGCGGAAATGACGATCTGCTTGCCCTGATCGACCAGCGCGTTGAACGTATGGAAGAACTCTTCCTGCGTCGATCCTTGCCGGCGATGAACTGGACGTCATCAACCATCAGCACGGAAACGGTGCGGAACATTTCCTTGAAATCCATGATCGAACGGTCGCGCAAAGCCTGCACGAAGCGGTACATGAACTGCTCGGCCGAAAGGTAGAGCACGCGCGATTCGGGCTGGCGGATCTGGATGTCGCGCGCGATCGCATGCATCAGGTGGGTTTTGCCCAGACCGACGCCGCCGTACAAAAACAGCGGGTTGAAGGTCACGGCACCGCCTTCGGCGACGCGGCGGGCTGCGGCATGGGCAAGCTCGTTGGGCTTGCCGACCACGAAATTGTCGAAGGTGAAACGGCTGTCGAGCGGCGCGGTCAGCTCGTCCTCGCCGCGGATGGCTGCGCGCGAAGGATTGGCGCTGCGCTGGACGGCGGGGGCCGCAGGACGCTCGGCCTGTTGTTGGGCGACGGTTTCAAAGGCGAGACGCTGCACGGGGCTGCCCACCCGTTCCAAAACGCTCAGGATGTCCGAGCTGAAATGGCGCGCGACCCAATCCGACAGAAAGCGGGTCGGGCTGGCGATCAGCGCGGTCCCGTCCTCGATGCGGGTCAGTTTGAGCGGTGCAATCCAGGTCGAATAGCTGTCGGTACCAACCACCCGCTCGAGTTCCGCACTTGCCTGCCCCCAAATTCTGTCCATCTCGCC
Organism: Paracoccus cavernae; assembly: GCA_030410095.1. Lineage (GTDB taxonomy): Bacteria > Pseudomonadota > Alphaproteobacteria > Rhodobacterales > Rhodobacteraceae > Paracoccus > Paracoccus cavernae. The sequence continues at coordinate 1,961,190 of JAUFRC010000001.1, read as the reverse complement.
CTATTCCATTCTCTTGGCCCAACCCCCGCCGGACGTTTCCGGCAGGACGCGAAACTCTCGTGCCAAGGGGGCATCGCGGAACAGAAAGCCCATGCCCCGCCCCGACAAGAGCGCGCTGCATGGCCATCCTGTGGCCGGAGATGTGTTCAGACAGCAAACAATTCAGCCGGTGGCAGCCGGCGTCAAAAGTTTAGCGACCAGCCCGTTATCATCGGGCTTATGGCCTGTCCTTGACCGGCGGCAGACCGGTGATCAGGACGATGTCCCCCAGGCGCGATGTGAATCGCAAGACTGAAGCTAGCAACAAGCCCCGTCATGTCGCAACCGATCTTCATGCTTGACACTTCATTTCATCAAACAGATCTGACCGAAGCGTGACATTTTGCCGACACTCACAAATTGTCATTAAAAACAGTGAGTTGGTCAGCCGACGCGACGTAAAATTAAAAAGGGCACGCTCGTTACAAGCGTACCCAACGGTCTTGCGTTTCGGCTCCGGCAGAACCGGAGCCAGCCTTGCTTAGGCTGCCAGTGCTTTGACGCGCGAAGCGAGGCGCGAGATCTTGCGCGAGGCGGTGTTCTTGTGAACGACGCCTTTGGTGACGCCACGCATCAGCTCGGGCTGGGCGTTACGCAGGGCTTCACGAGCAGCTTCGGCATTGCCCGAAGTGATTGCTTCTTCAACCTTGCGCAGGAAGGTCCGGATGCGAGAGACGCGGGCCTTGTTGACGGCGGTGCGGCGCTCGATCTGGCGTGCGCGCTTCTGGGACTGGGGCGTATTGGCCATAACTGTGCGGTTCCGATTTCGGTACGGGTGAATATCTCTGAGGCCGGTCTACTACGCCCGGCTCGGCGGCAAGTCAACATCCGGGGTCGGCTTTCTGCCTGAAACAGCGCCAAATCCCGTATTTTCCCGCTTATTTGTCGCGGAATTGGGGTGGCGTTTCTCGAGGAAGGCCGCCATTCCCTCTTTCTGGTCCTCGGTTGCGAAGAGGCTCGCAAAGGAGCGGCGCTCGAAGAGAATCCTCGGAGAGGGTGGTTTCATAGGCGCGGTCGACGCATTCCTTGGCCACCATGATCGAGATTGTCGATTTCTCGGCGATCTTCTTGGCGGCACCGATCGCTTCGGGGATCAGCTTGGCGGCAGGTACGACGCGGCTCACGAGGCCCGAGCGTTCGGCCTCGGCGGCATCCATGAAGCGGCCGGTCAGGATCATGTCCATCGCCTTGGATTTTCCGATGAAGCGCGTCAGGCGCTGCGAGCCGCCGATACCGGAATCACCCCCAGATTGATCTCTGGCTGGCCGAATTTGGCGGTGTCGCCGCAGATGATGAAATCGCAGGCCATCGCGAGTTCGCAGCCGCCGCCCAAGGCGTAGCCCGAGACCGCCGCGATGATCGGCTTGCGGGTGCGCAGGATCTTTTCGATCTCGGTCCCGAAAAGGTTCGAGGTGAAGACATCGCCGTAGCTCATGGTCGACATCTCCTTGATGTCGGCACCGGCGGCAAAAGCCTTTTCGCTGCCGGTCAGGACGATGCAGCGTACTTTCTCGTTCTTGTCCGCCTCTTCCAAAGCGGTGCCCAATTCTGCCAGCAGCTCGGCATTGAGCGCGTTGAGCGCATCGGGGCGGTTGAGCCGCACGAGAGCGACGTAATCGTCGATTTCGACGGTAAGGGTCTGGTATGCCATCAGGACATTGCCTTTCCACGTGACGTGTCGGCCGGAACAATCCGGCCTTGCAGTTTCGGCCTGGCAGGGCCGCGAAGTCTGGCGCGAGTCCTAACAGGCGCGTGAGCGCATGGCTAGCACCCAGAGGAAAGCGGCAAAAACCCGCATGAATCGCGGCCGGCGAGACGGTAAAGCCGTCGCGCCGGCACGCGCAGGCTAGTGCTGGCAGGTCGCGCAGAAAAAGCTGGACCGGCCCGATTGGGTGATCCGCTCGATATGGCCGTTGCAGCCCGGTGTGGGGCAGGGCGCGCCTTCGCGGTCGTAGACGCGGAAGCTGTGCTGGAAATAGCCCAGCTCACCGGTCGCTTGCCGGTGGTCGCGCAGGGACGACCCTCCTGCGGCGATCGCCTCGGTCAGAACGTCCTTGATATGGCCCACCAAAAGCCCGGCCTCTTTCGGGGTGATTTGCCCCGCCAGCCTGCGCGGATCGATGCCCGCGCGGTAAAGCGATTCCGAGACATAGATATTGCCCAGCCCCGCGACGATCTTCTGGTCGAGCAGGGCCGATTTGATCGGAGTGGCACGTCCCGCGACGACGCGGGCAAAGACCTCGGGGTGAAGTCGTCCGACAGGGCTCGGGGCCGAGGCTCGCGAAAAGCGCCTCTTCGGCGCCGGGGCGGATCAGGTCGATCATGCCAGATCGGCGCGCGTCGTTATAGGTGATCGTCGTGCCCAGATCGGTTTCCAGAACGACATGGTCATGGCGCACATAGACCGACGGGTCGCGGTGGAACTCCGCCAAAGCCGCGTTCTCGACCAGCAGGCGGCCCGACATGCCCAGATGCAGCAAAAGCGTGCCGCGATCGCCGAGGTCGGCGAGCAGATATTTCGAGCGCCGGCGCAGCGTCACCACCTGCGCGCCGGTCAGGACCTGCACCAGATCGGGCGGCAGGGGACCGCGCAGATCGGGGCGGCGGACTTCGGCGCGGGTGATGCGGCGGCCTTCGAGATGGGGCAAAAGCCCACGGCGGACGGTTTCGACCTCGGGCAGTTCTGGCATTTCTTCCTCATTCATCGCATGGTGCGCCGCGCAGTTCTGCATTAACTGGGCGCGAAACAGGCGAACGGCAAGCAAGATGAACGAGACAGACCGCGATAGCGACCGCAAGCAAACCCATTTCGGCTTTAAAACCGTGGCCGAGGACGACAAGGCCGGACTGGTCCATAGCGTCTTTTCCAGCGTCGCCTCGCGCTATGATGTCATGAACGATTTGATGAGCGCTGGCGTCCACCGTCTGTGGAAAACCGCGCTGATGGATTGGCTTGCGCCGCGTGACGGTCAGAAGCTGCTCGATGTCGCGGGCGGGACCGGCGATGTGGCCTTCCGCTTCCTGCAACGCGCCTCGGGGGCGAGCGTCACCGTCTGCGACATGACCGAGAGCATGCTGGTCGAAGGCCGCAAGCGCGCCGAGGCCGGCAAATTCTCGGACCGGCTGTCCTGGGTCACGGGCGATGCGATGGCGCTGCCCTTTCCCGACAACAGCTTTGACCGCTACACGATCAGCTTCGGCATCCGCAACGTGACGCGCATTCCCGATGCCCTGCGCGAGGCGCATCGCGTGCTGCGTCCGGGCGGACGTATTGTCGTGCTGGAGTTCAGCCAGATTCCCGTGCCCGCGCTGCAATGGGCCTATGACCGCTATTCCTTCAACGTGATCCCCGAGATGGGCCGCCTCGTGACCGGCGACCGCGACAGCTATCAATATCTTGTCGAATCGATCCGCAAATTCCCCGATCAGGAGACTTTTGCGACCATGATCCGCGAGGCCGGTTTCGGTCGGGTGCAGTGGCGCAACCTCTCGATGGGGATTGCAGCCCTTCACAGCGGCTGGAAACTGTAAGCCATGCGCGGACCCCATAATATCTGGCGCCTGATCCGCACCGGCGCCACTTTCGAGCGCACCGGCGCGATGCGCGTGGCGCTGGATGCGATGAATGCGCCGGCCGGTCTGCGGCTGGCGGCGCGTGTTCTGGGGTGGCCCTTTGCCTGGCTGGGCTACAAGGGCGATCCGGCGCTGCCGCCGCTGACGCGCGCGATCACGGCTTTGGGGCCCGCCTATATCAAATTCGGCCAGATCCTCTCGACGCGCCCCGATGTGGTGGGGATCGAGCTCGCGGACCAGCTGCGCATGCTGCAAGACAGCCTGCCGCCCTTCGGGATCGACAAGGCCGAGCAGACCATTCTGGCCGAGATCGGCCGTCCGGTTTCCGAGCTTTATTCGGAATTCTCGGCTCCGGTCGCAGCCGCCTCGATCGCGCAGGTCCACCGTGCGCGGCGTGCCGACAACGGCCGCGAGGTTGCGGTCAAAGTGCTGCGTCCGGGGATCGAAGCCGCGTTCCGCCGCGATATCGACGCCTTCCATTTCGCGGCGGGGGTGATGGAATTCCTGATCCCTTCCAGCCGCCGCCTGCGCCCGCGCGTTGTGGTCCAGCATTTCAGATCGGTCGTGAATGGCGAGCTGGATTTGCGGCTCGAGGCGGCCTCGGCTTCGAGTTTGCCGAACATACCCGCGACGACGACGGGGTCAGCGTTCCGATGCCGGTCTGGGGCATGACGGGGCGGCGCGTTCTGACCAGCGACTGGGCCGAGGGCCTGCCGATGGGCGATGTCCCCGCGCTTCAGGCTGCAGGGCATGATACCGCGCGGATCGGCCAGCGCGTGCTCCAGATGTTCCTGACCCATGCGCTCCGCGACGGCTATTTCCACGGCGACATGCATCAGGGCAACCTCAAGGTCGGCGCGAATGGCGAGATCATCATCTATGATTTCGGCATCATGGGCGAGATCGACGCCTATACCCGCCGCATCTATGCCGAGATCCTGATGGGCTTCATCCAGCGCGATTACGATCTGGTCGCGCGCGTCCATTTCGAGGCGGGCTACGTTCCCGCCGACCGCGACCGCGCGGAATTCGCGCGGGCCTTGCGGGCGGTGGGCGAGCCGATCTTCGGCGCGGATGCGAGCCAGATCTCGATGGCGAACCTTCTGGCCTATCTTTTGAAGTGACCGAGCGTTTCGGGATGCAGACCCGCACCGAGCTGATCTTGCTGCAGCGCACGATGGTCGTGGTCGAGGGCGTGGCGCGTTCGCTCGATCCGCAGATCAATATCTGGCAGGTCGCGCGGCCGGTGGTCGAAAGCTACATCAAGGACAATCTCGGGCCGCGCGCTCCTGCGCGACGGTCTGCGCGTGGTGCAGGCGCTCGGCCGTTACGGCCCGCTGATCCCCGAAGCCGTCGAGACGCGGCTGGGCCAGTTGCTGCGTCAGGACCAAAGCGCGCCGACGGGGCAAAGCAACCGTTTCGCCTTGGCCGCGACCTTTGTTGCCGGGGCCGTGGTTGCGGTCTCGGCCTGTATGATCGGCGTCTGGATCGGCAGCTGAGCCGATCCCCGTCCCCGCAAGAACAGGGCGCGGCGCTTTTGCCCGCGCCCTTTTGCATCACAGCTTCGGCCCGCGATCTGCGCTTATCGCGTCACGCAAAGACGTTCCGCGTCTGCGGGGCTTGAGCGGTTTCCTGCTTTGCCTTAACGCTTTGCGAATGAAAATTCTCTATTTAGGCGATGTGGTAGGGCGATCGGGTCGTCATGCCATTACCGAAGGGCTGGCCGCCCTGAAGCAAGAGCTTCGGGTCGACTTCACAATTGTTAACGGCGAGAACGCCAGCGGCGGAATGGGGCTGACCGGCGGTCATGCCAAGGTCATTCTGGAAGCCGGCGCCGATTGCATCACGCTTGGCGATCACGCTTTCGATCAAAAGGACATGCTGTCCTTCATCGAAAGCGAGCCGCGCGTCATCCGTCCGCTCAACTTCGCGCGCGAGGCTCCGGGACGGGCGCGCGCGTGTTCGAGGCGACGCAGGGCCGCAAGATCCTCGTGACGCAGGTGTTGGGGCAGGTCTTCATGAAACGCCCCTTCGACGATCCGTTCTCGGCACTCGATACGGTGTTGCGCGCGCATCCGGCCGGAGGTCTGGTTCAGGCCGCCGTGGTCGACATCCATGCCGAGGCCACCAGCGAGAAAATGGCGATCGGCCATTATTGCGACAGCCGCGCCAGCCTTGTCGTGGGCACCCATACGCATGTGCCGACGGGCGATGCGCAGATCCTGCCGCGCGGCACCGGCTATCTGACCGATGCCGGCATGTGCGGCGATTACGACAGCATCATCGGCATGGACAAAGCCGAGCCGATGCGCCGCTTCCTCACCGGCATGACGCGCGAGCGCTTCACGCCGGCCGAGGGCGAGGCCACGCTTTGCGGCGTGCTGGTCACGACCAACGACCGCACCGGCCTTGCGACCTCGATCGAGATGGTGCGTCGCGGCGGCCGTCTGGCACAATCGCCCGCGCCCAAAACGGATGCGGCGAAATAGGCTTTCCGCAACGGATGCATTGAACAATCGCCGCGCCGCTTCGGCGCGGTCGGATCAAGGGCCCAAGGCCTCTCTCGGGGACAGACATCATGTTCGGATTCGAACTGACAGGAACCACCGCCTCCATTGCCGCGCTGGTGATCGTCTCATTCACCTTCGTGCTTTTCGTTCTCGAGAAATACCCGCCCGAAGTCATCGCCATCGGCTCGGCGGCGACGATGCTGATCCTCGGGCTTTTGCCGCTCGAGAGCGCGGTGGGGTCTTGTCGAACTCGGCGCCCTGGACCATCGCCTTCATGTTCCTGATCATGGGCGGGCTGCTGCGGACGGGCTCTCTCGAGATGATGACGCGGGTGATCTCGTCGCGCGCGGTCGAGCGGCCGATCCTGACGATCTGCGCGCTATTCGCCTTCGTCATCGTGGCCTCGTCGATCATGAACAATACGCCGGTCGTGGCGGTGATGATCCCGATCGTGATCCAGGTCGGGCTTCGTGCGGGGATCGCGCCGTCCAAGCTGCTGATGCCGCTCAGCTATTTTACAGTCATGGGCGGGATGATCACGCTGATCGGGACCTCGACCAACCTGCTCGTGGACGGGGTTGTCCAGAAGCAAGGCATGGAATCCTTCGGGATCTTCGAGATCGCCCCCGTCGGCATCGCCGTCACTCTTGCCGGTGTCGCCTATTTCGCGCTGATCGGGCGCAAACTTCTGCCCGAGCGGACCTCGCTTGCCAGCTTCCTCGGAACAAAGCGCGAGATGAAATACTTCACCGAAGTCGCCATTCCCGAGGACAGCAGCCTGATCGGCGTCGAGGTCATGTCGGTGCCGCAATTCAAGCGCGAGGCGGTGCGGGTGATCGACGTTTTGCGCGGCGATGCCTCGCTCCGGCGCGATCTGACGGGCGTGGCGCTGGAGGCGGGCGACCGCGTCGTCCTGCGTACCGAGATGTCGAACCTGCTCGAGATGCAGGGCAGCAAGGATCTGCGTCTGGTCGACAAGCTCAGCTCTGTCGCCACCGAGACGGTCGAGGTGCTGATCACGCCGGGCGCACGACTGGTCGGGCGGCGTCTGGGCGATATGCGCCTGCGCCGGCGCTACGGGGTCTATGTTCTGGCCGCCCACCGGCGCAGCCAGAATATCGGCCGCCAGATGGACGACCTTGTGGTGCGCGTCGGCGATACGCTTTTGCTTGAAGGCGCGCCCGAAGATATCGCGCGCCTCGCTGCGGATATGGATTTCGTCGATGTCTCGCGCCCTCGGCACGGCCTTACCGGCGTGACCGCGCGCCCATCGCCATCGGCGCGCTGGTCGCGGTCGTGGTGCTGGCGGCGCTCAATGTCGCGCCGATCATGGCGCTTGCCTTCCTTGCGACGGCGCTTTTGCTGATCACGCGCTGCGTCGATGCCGAAGAGGCTTTTACCTTTGTCGACGCGCGTCTGATGGCGATGATCTTTTCGATGCTCGCGATCGGCGAGGCGCTCGAACATACCGGCACGGTCCAGCTGATCGTCGATTTCGTCGCGCCCTTCCTCAAGGGGATGCCGCCGTTCATGACGCTGGTCTGCGTCTATTTCCTCGGCCTCGCGATGACCGAGATCCTGTCCAACAATGCCGTTGCCGTCATCCTGACGCCGATCGCCATCGCATTGGCGCAGCAGCTCGGCCATGATCCGCGCGCCTATGTCGTGGCGGTGATGTTCTCGGCCTCGGTCGCCTTCGCGACGCCGATCGGCTATCAGACCCATATGATGGTCTATGGCCCGGGCGGCTATAAGTTCAGCGATTTCGTCCGTGTCGGGATCCCGCTTGATATCGTCACCGGACTGGTGGCCTGTCTGACGATCCCGCTGTTCTGGCCGCTCTGACGCGCGCAGGAAGGCCGCTGGCTCGGGTGCCGGAACCGGACGGCACCGAAGGACAAACGAAAAGGGGCGGGATGATCTCCCGCCCCTTTCGCATTGATCCGTCGGAAGGGGCTAGCCCTCGAAGCCCTCGTGGATTGCGGCCTCGGCGGCTGCGCAAAGGGTTTTGCGGGTCTCGCCCGCGACGGGGATCGGCTCGTGCAGAACTACGCTCACATGGCCCTGACGCGGCTGCGAGAGCACGGCCAACAGATGCGGACCCAGATCGAGACTGCCCCACCAGCCGTAAAAGCGCGGATCGCGGCCCTTGGGGCATGATAGGTCGCGGTCATCGGCTGGATCGCAAGCCCTCGGGCAGGGCCGGATCGAGGAAGCCCTGAAAGAGCGTCGGCTTGAAGGGCAGGATGCGGCGGCCGTCGCTGCTGGTGCCTTCGGGGAAGAACAGCAGGCGATGGCCCGCGCGGGTGCGCTCGGCGAATTCCTCGGCCTGCTGGCGGGCAAGCTTGGGGTCGCGGGTCACGAAATGGGTATCGGTGACGCGCGTCAGGATATTGATGCCGGGCCAGCTCGCGACCTCGGCTTTCGAGACGAAAAAGACCGGCATCGCCGCGTTCAGCACGAAAATGTCGAGCCAGCTCGAATGGTTTGCGACCACCGCGCCCGCGCCTTTCATCGGCTTGCCGATCCGCGTGGTGCGCAGTCCGATGACCAGCAGGCAAAGCTTGCAGACCATCTGGACCCAAGGGCCGGTGACGGGCCTGCGCGGGCCGCTGAACAGGCGCTCGATCAGGCGCAGCGGGATGATCAGCAAAACGCCCAAGCCCAGCACAAGCGCGATCAGCAGGCCGCGGATCACGACAAGGACCCAGCCGAACAAACCGGGGCGCGGCGGCTCGGGCGGGGCCTCGTCCGACCATGTGATGCGGTTGGCGGGCGCGCGGGCTGCGGGCGCGGCGCCGGCGGTTTGCCTGTCTTGTCGGGGCTCCGCGCCTGTTTCGGAGGCGGCGCCGGAGGGCGGGGTCGCGCTGTCTTGACCGCTCATGTCCGGGCCGTCCGTCCGTCGTAAAAGCGGCGGTGCTTTTCCGACATGGTGGTGGTGTCGACGACCAGCATCACATCCGTCGTATTGAAGGCATGATCGACAAAGGCCCCTTCGCCGATGACGCCGCCAATGCGCAGATAGGCCTTGAGCAGGGGCGGGATCGCCAGCATCGCCTCGCGCCGGTCAAGTGCTTCGGGTGCGACCAGATCCATGCTCTGGAACCCCTCGGCGAGGGCCTTGGGACGCAGCTCGGGCGGGGCGAGGTGGTGGTGGTGCAGCCATGCCAGCGGCTGGGCCAAAGCGGCCACATCCGTGCCGTGGAACGAGGCCACGCCGAAGAGCAGCTCGATTCGGTTTTTCAGAACATATTCGGCCAAAGCGTTCCATAAAGGAACATGCCCGTACCGCCGCGATAGGCCGGATCGACGCAGGATCGACCGAGTTCGAGCATCGGGCGGCCTGAATGACGTAACGTCATAAGGTCATATTCGCCGTCGCAATAAAACCGTCCCATTGCTGCCGCACGCTCGCCCGAAAGCAGGCGGTAAACTCCGACGACATGCTCGAGATCCGCCTCGGAGCGGCGGGGGTCGATCAGCACGAGATGATCGACGAAAGGGTCGAATTCGTCGCGTTCCAAGCGGTTTTCGTGATCAACGAGGGGCCCGTCGGCACCCAATTCCTCAACGAATACGCGGTATCGCAAGCGCTGCGCGGCCAGCAGGTCGCTTTCGCTGACCGCAAGCCTTGTCTGGAAATTTGCAGTGTCGGGCATCATGAGCGCGAAGGCCATTTTGTTGCGGATTGAGCTGGAAAGGATGCGCTTTGTGACATTTCAACCGCTCTCCTGTGATCGTGTTGGGGTTGTTAACATTCATATTGACTAACGCAAAGGTTGCATTAACCCTGATTCATGTGAGCTAGGAGGAGCAATTTACGATGAGGACAAGCTCTATTTTGCTTCCGTCGATCACTTGTTTGCCAGCGTTCTCGAAATTCACCGTAATGCGGTCGCCGATCCGCGACTGGACCTGCCCCAAACCCCAATCCGGTGCGGTCGGGTGGCGCACAAACATGCCTGGTTCAAGGATCTGATTCATGATCGTCCAATCTCTAAGCGCAACCGGATAGCTTTAAATCCTAAAGGAGTTCGAAACAATGATAGCCGGGAGTTTCGGCGAGCCAGCAACTTCTACGCTCGCCGAGAAAATTGCAGCCCTGGTCGGGTCTCGTCTTTGCCATGATTTGATTTCACCTCTTGGTGCCATTGGAAACGGGGTAGAGCTGCTGCAGCTCTCCGGCGAGTTTCCGGGAATTCAGCGTAGCTCGGAAATGCAGTTGATCACGGATAGCGTCGACGCTGCCCGCGACCGCATCACCCTGTTCCGCATGGCTTTTGGACATACCTCGACAGGGCAGCGCATCAGCTGCAACGAACTGGCCACGCTTTTGCACAGTTTCGACCGCAACGGTCGATTGCGCGTGAACTTCGATGCGACCGGCGACCTGCCGCGCAGCGAGGGCCGGATGGTCATTCTGGCGTTGATGTGTCTGGAAACGGCGATGCCCTGGGGCGGGCGCGTCCTGATCTGCCGTGGTGCGCGCGGCTGGCGGCTGGTCGCGGAGGCGACGCGGGTCAAGGTCGATCCGACGCTGTGGAGCTGGCTCGACAAGGACGGCTTGCCGCTCCAGAGCGGTCAATTGCCCGACCTTGCGCCATCCGAAGTGCAATTCGGGTTGTTGGCGATGTTCGCGGGGCAGGAATGCCGCACGATCCATTGGGAGATGGATGAAAACGGCGGCGAAATCGCCTTCTGAGCGGGCGGGGGCTTCACCAACCGGCCTGCCGCGAAGCGGGGTTCGGGGTGTGAGCGGCCCCTGCGTACAAGACGCAGGAGCGATGGTGCGGACGCGGGGCTTTCCGGTCCGGCGCATCAGGGACGGATCGTTCCGTCGCCGGTGACGAGATACTTGAAGCTCGTCAACTGCGCGGCTCCGACCGGCCCGCGTGCATGCATCTTGCCGGTCGCGATACCGATTTCGGCACCCATGCCGAATTCGCCTCCATCGGCGAACTGGGTCGAGGCATTGCGCATCAGGATCGCGCTGTCGAGCCGCTTGAAGAAGCGTTCGGCGGTCGCGTCGTTCTCGGTCAGGATCGATTCCGTATGGCCCGAGCTGAAGCGGCGGATGTGCTCGATCGCGCCGTCGACCCCGTCGACCAGTTTCGCGGCGATGATCATGTCGAGATATTCCTTGCCGAAATCATCGGGCGCGGCGGTGCTCGCCCCGGGATCGCGGCGAGCGTGCCGTCGGCGCGAACCTCGACGCCGGCTTTCAGCAGATCCTCGATCAGGACCGCGCCATGCTTGTCGTAGAAGGCGCGATCCATCAGCAGACATTCCGCCGAACCGCAAACGCCGGTGCGGCGGGTCTTGGCGTTGAGGATGACGCGGCGGGCCTTTTCGAGATCGGCATCGCCATCGGCATAGACATGGTTGATGCCTTCGAGATGGGCGAAAACCGGCACGCGGGCCTCGGACTGGACGCGGCCGACCAGACCTTTGCCGCCGCGCGGCACGATCACGTCGATGATGCCCTGCGCGCGCAGCATCGCGCCGACCGCCGCGCGGTCGCGGGTCGCGACCATCTGGACCGCGGCCTCGGGCAGGCGTGCCTGACGCAGGCCCTGCACGAAACAGGCATGGATCGCGGCCGAGGAGTTCAGGCTTTCGGAGCCGCCGCGCAGGATCACGGCATTGCCGGATTTCAGCGCAAGCGCCGCGGCATCGGCGGTGACGTTGGGGCGGCTTTCATAGATCACTCCGATCACGCCGAGCGGCGTCGAGACGCGCTGGATATGGAGCCCGTTGGGACGGTCCCATTCCGCCAGCACCTGCCCGACCGGATCGGCCTGCTCGGCCACCGCGCGCAAACCGTCGGCCATCGCGCGGATGCGGCCGGTATCAAGCTGGAGTCGGTCTATCATCGATGGCGAGAGACCCTTTTCACCGGCAAAGACCAGATCTTCGGCATTGGCATCCAGAATGGAGCCGGTCGCGGCGATCAGCGCATCGGCCGCACCGATCAGGGCGGCGTGTTTGCGTTCGGCGGTTGCTTCTGCAAGTTCGGCGGCGGCGTCGCGTGCCTTGGCGCCAAGCTCGGCGATCAGGGCATCGGCTTGCGCGTCGGAAAGCCCGGCGCTCGGCGATTGGGTCAGGTCGTTCATCTTGCTCGTCTCCTCATGCGCCAGAGATAGGGGCGCGAGGGGCCAAAGACCAGCATAATCCCGCGCATGACCGCGCAAGCTGCAAGATGTGAAGGGGGAAAGTGCAGGATTCTGTTGCCAGGCTCCTGCGGGCCCCGCCTTACGCGGCTAAGCGCAAGGACTTAAGTTTCGGTAACTCGAACTGCTTACGCAGCCAGAGCGACCGGAGCACGGTTGTCGTTGGCAACTGTACAATTTGCACCGATATCGGTGGTAGCTCACCGAGACAAAGCAAACATCTTTAGACGTTCGTCGATCCTGTTTCGACCCCATTCGCCCCCAACGAGGGATTGTTGGTGGAGTCGCCGGGTACCGCCCCGGGTCCGATCCGCTTATTACATGCGCGTTTATGTCCATAGTCCGGATTGCTCCGAACAGATTGAATATAGGTCGCCTTCCTGCTGCCCGCAAGGTGGTGCGGGCAGCAGGAAGCGAATGGCGGCGGCTTGGGGCGGTGCGGGTGGGCGCGGAAGGGGCGCGGGTGGTGTTCCTGCGGCTGCGCGCGCTCAGCCCTGCGGCTTGGGTGCGAGGTGGATGCTCAGGAAGGTCAGCATGTGGTCGAGCGCGGTCTGGGTCGAACGGCGCGTCTCTGTGGCGTTCTGGCCGATGAAATTATGGCCCGCGCCCGCAATGATCACCAGCTCGTGCGGGATCTTTTCGACCTCGAGCGCGCCCGCGAATTCCAGCGTCTGGGTATAGGGCATAATCTTGTCGGCATTGCCGGTCATCAACAGGATCGGCGGCGCGTCGTTGCTCAGGCGCTGGACCGCGCTGGCGGAGGCGAGCTTGTCTTGCGGGCAGGCCCCGCTGATGCAGCCCAAAAGCCGCCATTCGGGCGCAGTGCCCAATTCGCGAGACATCGCACCGGCAAGGCGCGCCTGATCGGTCAGGGTCGACATGTCGTAGACCCCCGACCAGGCGATGGCGGCCTGAACGCAGTCGCTGTTGTTGCTGCGCATCTCGCCGTGACGGTCAAGCTCGGGGACGCCGAGGACAGGCAGATTGGGCAGAATCTGGGACTCCGGCTGCAAATCCTCCACGCCGCAGGTGGTGGCGGCAATCGCGGAAAGCTGCGCGCCCGCAGAGACGCCCCATGTCGCGAAACGTGCGGGGTCGATGCCGTAATCGTGCGCGGTCGAGCGCAGGTAGCGCAGCGCGGCCTTGATGTCTTGCCCCTGCGCGGGCCATTTCGCCTCGCCGCTGAGCCGGTAGTTGACCGACGAGACGACATAGCCCTGCGCCGCGATTTCGGCGAGAAGCTGCGGGAAATCGGCGATCGGATTGCTGGTTTGCGCATCGCCCGTGGCCCAGCCGCCGCCGTGGATGAACATCAGCATCGGAAAGCCCGCCTGCGGCTTATCGACCGAAGGCGGCGGCGAATAAATATCCATCGTCAGGGGGCGGAACCCCGAAGGCGCCCAATAGGGCACATGGGGTTGCAGCGTCACGCCATTGGCGAAAGTGGCGAAAATTGCCGGCATACCCGCGCCGCTCGCCCCGCGCCGATGGCCACTTTCGGGCTTTTCCCGCAGGAGCGGTGGTTTCGGGCAGATTGGGCGGCAGGCTGGCGGAGAGGTCGGGCAAGGTGCTGCCCGCCGCATCTGTCGCAATGTCTTGCGCGGCCTTTGCGCCCGTCATCCCTCCCGCCGGTTCGGCCGTTTGCGCCAAAAGCGCGCCTGCGGGATGCAGCGAAAGCGCGGCGAGCGCGCAGATTGCGGCGGCGCGGCGGCCCGAACGGGAAAGGCAGGAGGAAGCGGATGTCATTGCAATTATCTGTCGGCAAATGGAAAGCCCGCCCCTGACCCGAGACTGGCTTGGGGCAGGTGGGGCGGGCAAGGGGCTTTCATCAGAAGCCGGCTTTGACTTTCTCGAATTCGGCGAGCTGGCGTTCACGCTGCTCGGGCGAGTTCGGGGTCTGGGAAAGGATCGGGGCGTTGGTCTCGGAGAGGCCGTCTTTCACCGCGGGCTCGTCCTTGATCGTATCCATCGCGACGGTCGAGGTATGGCCGTAGCCGATCGTGTCGAGCAGCGCCTTGGCGGCGGAAGGCGCGAGCCATGCGTTGATGTAGTCATAGGCCTTGTCTTCTTTGCCCGGACCGTTCTTGAGGTTCACATAGCCGCAGAAGAACATCGACGAGCCCTCTTTCGGGGCGCGCTCGAAGCCGACGGGGTAGTTGTCGTTTTGCAGATAGACGACGCCGTCGTTCCACGACCATGCGATATCGACCGCGCCCGAAGCCATCAGCTGCGCCTGTTCGGACGGGTCCGACCAATAGGCGGCGACGTTCTGATGCGCCTGACGCAGCCAGTCCGCCGCTTTCTGGAACTGCTCGTCGGTGACATCGGTCCAGTCGGTGGTGCCGGTCGCGAGATAGGCCAAGGCCCAGACATCATCCGCGCTGTCGGGCAGCGAGGTGCGGCCCTGATATTTCGGATCGACGAAAACCTGCAGCGTCGAGACATCCTCGGCCGGTACGGTTTCGGTGTTGTAGGCGATGGCGGTCGCGCCCCAATCGGTCGGGATATACCAGACGCCCTCATCGTCCTTGAAGACTTCGGAATCAAGGAAGCGCGCCTCGATCGTGTCGAAAGCGGGAATTTTCGAGGTGTCCCACGGTTCGATCAGACCGGCATCGCGGTATTTCGAGACCATCTGGCTGCAAGGATGGGCGACATCGGCCTTGAAGCCCGAGGCGAGCTTCTGGAAAGCCTCGTCGTCATCGCCGTAGAAGGCATAGGTCGGCGACTGGCCGTATTTGTCGATATAGCCCTGAAAAATCGAGGGCTCCTCGAAACCGGCCCAGTCGAAGACCGTGAATTCCGGATCGGCCGCGAAGGCCGGAGCCGACATGGCGAGGAAAAGGGCAGTAGAGCGGAAAAAGGTCATCCTTGGGCCTTTCAGAGCAAAGCGCATTTGACAAACGCTAACGGGGGCTTGCCCCTCGCAAGCGGCTTCGGGGCGAGATGCCCCAAGAGACAGGCTCGGGGGCATCACTTCGCTGTTAGCCGGCGGATCGGCGGCTCTCCGGTGCGGGACCCTGCGCCGCGGCGGGAGCGGGTTTCAGCCTTGCAGCAGCTCCGGCCCGCCCGCGATGCGGCCGTCGGGATGGCCGATGACCGCGCGCTCTTTGCCTGCGTAATCCACGGCATGGAGAATGGTCTGGATCGCCGCGATCCGTGCGCGGCGCTTGTCGTCGGACCTGATCACCGTCCAGGGCGCGAAACTGTTGTGGCTGCGTGCCAGCGTGTCGCGGATCGCATGGGTATATTCGTCCCATTTCGACAGGCCCTGCACATCCATCGTGCTCAGCTTCCACTGCTTGAGCGGATCGCTTTCGCGTTCGAGAAAGCGGCGCAGCTGTTCCGCGCGTCCGACATCGAGCCAGATTTTGACGAAGATGATTTTGTCGTCGACCAGCATTTCCTCGTAGGGGGTGAGCTGGCGGAAAAAGGCCTCGCGCTGTTCGTCGGTCGAAAAGCCGAAGACGCGTTCGATGATGCCGCGGTTATACCAGCTGCGGTCGAAAAGCGCGATTTCGCCCGCAGCAGGCAGCCAGTCGGTATAGCGCTGGAAATACCATTGCCCCGCCTCGCGTTCGGTCGGCTTGGGCAGGGCTACGATCGCGGCCGAGCGCGGGTTGAGGTTCTCGCGCACCCGCTCGATCGTGCCGCCTTTGCCGGCGGCATCGCGGCCCTCGAAGATCACGACCAGACGTTTGCCGGTGGTGATGATCGAGGACATCATGCGCACCAGCTGGATCTGGAGCGCCTCCATATGGGCGTCGTATTCCTTGGATTTCATCTCTTCGGAATAGGGAAAGCTCGGGTCGAGGATCTGCTTGGGATCGGCGGAGCGGATCAGTTTGCGCATCTCTTTGGGCGCATCCTTTTCCAGATAGCGGGTGATCGCGCCCACGAAGGGCAAGGTCATATCCGGCCCATCCGGTCCGGTTTCCGCTTTGTCCTGCTTGTCCTTGGCCATCCTTACCCTTTCCCGATGAGATCCATGTCGAAGGCGGTCGTCTGGTAGATTTCGTTGATCCAGTTGCCGTAGAGCAGATGGGCATGGCTGCGCCAACGGTTCTTGGGCGTTCGGCTCGGGTCGTCCTCGGGGTAGTAATTCGCGGGGACCTCGATCGGTTTCCCTGCCGCTACGTCACGATCATATTCGTCCTTCAGCGTGGTGCTGTCGTATTCGAAATGGTTGAAGACATAGAGCGCGCGGTGGCCGGCATCCTCGACCAGACAGGGACCGGACTGGGGCGAGGAAACCAGCGTCTCCAGCCCGTCGATCCGGTCGATGTCGGATTGGCGCACCTCGGTCCAGCGGCTGACGGGGACAAGGATGTCGTCCGAAAAGCCGCGCAGGAAATGGCTCGCGGGGGCGAGGTTGTCGTGGCGGAAACAGCCGAAGACCTTTTCGGTCAGCAGATGTTTCGGCAACTGGTTGAAGTGCCAGGCCATCGCCATGCCGCCCCAGCAGACGCCCATCGTGGAATGCACATGGGTCTGGGTCCATTCGAAGACGCGCTGGAGCTCGTCCCAATAGGTCACCTCCTCGAAGGGAGATGCTCGATCGGGGCACCGGTGATGACCAGGCCGTCGAATTTCAGCCCCGATTCCTCGACCTCGGAAAAGGGGCGGTAGAAAGCGGCCATATGGTCGGCGGCGGTGTTCTTGGTCTCGTGGTTGGTCATGCGGATCAGATGCAGGTCGATCTGCAGGGGCGTCGCCCCGATCAGCCGCGCGAACTGGTTCTCGGTCTGAATCTTCTTGGGCATCAGGTTCAGCAGGCCGATGCGCAAGGGCCGGATGTCCTGGGTATCTGCGCGACCAGGCGACATGACCATGACGCCTTCGTCCGACAGGATGCGGTAGGCGGGCAAGTCTTCATGAAGCGTGATCGGCATCAGTTTTCCTTTCGGTCGATTGCCCGTGCAATCAGCGCGCAAAGCGCCTCCGGGCTGCGGATTTCGGCGACTTCTTCGGCCAGAATGGTGACGCCGCGCCGCGCCATCCCCGCATAACGCGGCTGACGGTGGGCAAGGGCGCGGGCATAGGTCCAGCGGATGAAGTCGTCGGGATTTACCTCGTCTTCCGTCAGGCCTTTTTCAAGGCGGTAGTCGGTCCAGGCGCGGTCGAGGAACTCCGGCTGGTAATACATCGGCTTCGGTGCGCGGTCGAAACGGCGCACCAGTTCTGCGGTATGGGCGTCGGAGCCCTTGATCCAGACCAGCAGAAGATCGGACTCGAGCGCGTTGAGCACGCGATCCTCGGGGTCTTCGGGATCGACGACCTCGCAGATCGAGCCGCCCGATCGCAGACGAAATTCGGGATGTTGTAGATCTCGCGCGCACGCTGGATGAAATGGCGCGTATCCAGAAGCGCGGCGATTTCGGCGCTGCGGTGCTGGTTCTGACGGCGCATATATTCGTCAAAGGGCAGGCCGCCCTTGGTCTCGCTGCCCGGCTTGCCGAGATAGGTCGACAGCGGCGCGAGATTCTCGAAGGCGATATTCGAGCCGATATAAACCGATCCGACAGCAGCAATTCGCGCAGGAAAGGGACCTTCATCGCTTCTCGCTTGAAGTTGTCGGCGATCAGCTCGCCCATGTAGCGCGTGCCGATGCGGTAATCGATCGAGTAATGGAACCACTCGCCCGAGCCGCGCAGCATGGCGGCAAGATAGGTCTTGCCCAAGCCGGACATGCCGAAAAACAGCACGCGCTTGTGCGGTGCGGCCAGCCATTCCGTGCCGGTCTTGTAAATCATGCATGCCCCCTTGGCGGTCTTGTCCTGTCGGTCATTGTCGTGCGGCGATGCGCGCCGGTCGGGGCCGGATGCAGCCGCAATGGCGTCACGGATAGGTAGTCGCCTCGCGGGCAAGAAGAAAGGGGGACGTGGGCGGCACGGAGGGGCTGCTGGGCGGTCGTGCTTGCCGTCGGGGCAGATCCTGCCCCCTGCGCAACCATTGTGTGCCGCAATATGCAAATCGCGCAAATAGCGAGGCGATGTTGCTAGGCCCGCCCCGGAGGCTTGTCAAACCCGCATGGCCATTTTCGGCAAAACTAAAATCACCTGTAGCACGGCGGCCACTTCCACGTTATGCTTGCCCTCAGACCCGGCAAACGGGCGAAACAGAGGCAGTGACGGCGGTATCCTCCATGACCGAGATGGTCTTTGGGACCACGCCCGTTCGGGCAGGTGATCCAATTCTTCCACGCTGGTGGCGCACCGTAGACCGGTGGTCGCTGGCCTGTGTTCTGGGGCTCTTTGCAATGGGGCTCCTGCTTGGTCTGGCCGCTTCGGTGCCGCTGGCCGAGAAGAACAATCTTCCGCAGTTCTATTACGTTACGCGACAGGCGGTCTTCGGGGCCATGGCGCTTTTCGTGATGCTGATCGTGTCGATGATGTCGCCCCGACAGGTGCGGCGCTGGGGCGTGATCGGCTTTGCCTTCGCCATGATCGCGATCATGCTTTTGCCGATGATCGGCACGGATTTCGGCAAGGGCGCGGTGCGTTGGCTGCGCTTGCCGGGCGGGATGTCGATCCAGCCGTCCGAGTTTCTCAAGCCCTGCTTCGTCGCGCTATGCGCATGGTTCATCGCGGCGGCGGACGAGCTGGGCGGGCCTCCGGGCAAGATTTACTCCTTCGTCGTGGCCTTTACCGTGGTGCTGTTGCTCGCGCTCCAGCCCGACTTCGGGCAGGCGTCGCTGGTGCTGTTTTCGTGGTGCGTGATGTATTTCGTGGCCGGCGCGCCGCTCATGCTGTTGCTCGGCGTCATGGGGGCTACGCTGATCGGCGGAGTCTTCGCCTATGAGGCCTCGGACCACTTCGCCCGCCGCATCGACGGCTTTCTTGCGGCCGAGGTCGATCCGCGCACCCAGCTCGGCTATGCGACCAACGCCATTCAGGAGGGCGGCTTCTTCGGCGTGGGCGTGGGCGAAGGCTCGGTGAAATGGTCGCTGCCCGATGCGCATACCGATTTCATCATCGCGGTCGCCGCCGAGGAATACGGGCTGATCATGGTGCTGGCGATTCTGGCGCTTTACGGCACGATTGTCGTGCGCTCGCTCAACCGCCTGACGCGCGAGCGCGATCCTTTCGTGCGTGTCGCAGGGACCGGCCTTGCCTGTGCCTTCGGCGTGCAGGCGTTGATCAATATGGGTGTCGCCGTGCGGCTTTTGCCCGCGAAGGGGATGACGCTGCCCTTCGTCAGCTACGGCGGCTCGTCGGTGATCGCCTCGGGCATTGCGATCGGGATGCTGCTTGCGCTGACCCGGACGCGGCCCCAGGGCGAAATCAGCGACGTTCTTGGACGAGGTCACTAAATGCCGGCACCCTTGTGTCTGATCGCCGCCGGAGGAACCGGCGGCCATATGTTCCCGCACAGGCCCTCGCCGAGGTGCTTCTGGCGCGCGGCTGGCGGGTGAAGCTTTCGACCGATGACCGCGGTGCGCGCTATGCGGGGCCTTCCCCGCCGAGGTGGTGCGCGAGGTCGTCAAATCCGCGACCACGGCGCGCGGCGGCGCGGCGGCAAAGCTGGGCGTGCCCTTCCGCATCGCGGCGGGCGTCATGGCGGCGCGCGCCAACATGAAGGCCGACAGGCCGGCGATCGTGGTGGGTTTCGGCGGTTATCCGACCATTCCCGCGATGTCGGCGGCGCTGACGCTGGGCATTCCGCGCATGATCCACGAAGCCAACGGCGTCATGGGCCGCGTGAACCGCGCCTTTGCCTCGCGCGTCGATCTGGTCGCCTGCGGCATCTGGCCGACCGACCTGCCCAAGGGCGCCAAAGGCGTCCATACCGGCAATCCGATCCGCGCCAATGTGCTTGCCCTTGCCGGTGCGCCCTATCATGCGCCCCCCGAGGGGCTGCTGCGCATTCTCGTGATCGGCGGCAGCCAGGGCGCGCGCGTTCTCTCGGATATCGTCCCCGAGGCGATTGCGGCTCTGCCCGACGATCTGCGTGCCCGACTGCGCATCAGCCATCAGGCCCGCCCCGAAGATGCCGCGCGCGTCGGGAAACCTATCTCGCGGCCGGTATCGACGCCGAGGTGAAGCCCTTCTTCGATGATGTCCCCGAACGGCTCGAGGCCTGCCAGCTGGTCGTCAGCCGCTCGGGCGCATCCTCGATCGCCGATATCACCGCGATCGGGCGGCCCTCGATCCTCATCCCCTTCGCGGCCGCCACCGGCGACCACCAAACCGCGAATTCGCGGGCTCTGGCCGAGGCGGGGGCCGCCGTGGTCCTGCCTGAATCGGTGCTTGACGCCGAGAGCCTGAACCGCGACATCCGGTCGATCCTTTCCGATGAGGGCCGCGCCACCAAATGGCCGCCGGGGCCCTTTCTCTCGGGCGCCCCGATGCGGCGACCCGCCTTGCAGATTTAGTGACGGAACTTGGCAGATGAATGCAGCAACGAAACTTCCCGGCGAACTCGGGCCGATCCACTTCGTCGGGATTGGCGGCATCGGGATGTCGGGCATTGCCGAGGTGTTGATCACCCTTGGCTATCGCGTGCAGGGCTCGGATTCCAAACGCTCCAAGATCACCGACCGGCTCGAGGGGCTCGGCGCGACCATCTTTGAAGGCCAAAGCGCTGACAACATTGGCGAAGCCGGCGTCGTCGTCATCTCGACCGCGATCAAAAGGGCAACCCCGAGCTCGAGGAAGCGCGCCGTCGCGGCCTGCCGGTCGTGCGCCGTGCCGAGATGCTGGCGGAGCTCATGCGCCTCAAGTCGAATGTCGCGATTGCCGGCACCCACGGCAAGACCACGACGACCACGATGGTCGCGACTTTGCTGGATGCGGGCGGATCGATCCGACCGTGATCAACGGCGGCGTGATCCATGCCTACGGCTCGAATGCGCGGGCCGGTGCGGGCGAATGGATGGTGGTCGAGGCCGACAGATCGGACGGCTCGTTCAACCGCCTGCCCGCCACTATCGCGATTGTGACCAATATCGACCCCGAGCATATGGAGCATTGGGGCAGCTTCGACGCTTTGCGCAAGGGCTTCCTCGACTTCGTGTCGAACATCCCGTTCTACGGTCTCGCGGTCTGCTGCACCGACCATGCGGAGGTGCAGGCTCTGGTCGGCAAACTGACCGACCGCCGCGTCCGCACCTTCGGCTTCAATGCCCAAGCCGATGTGCGCGCGATCAACCTGCGTTACGAGGACGGGATCGCGCATTTCGACATCGCGCTTCAGGGCGAGGCCGCGCTCAATGACGGAGAGATCCCGCTGATCGAGGGCTGTACCCTGCCGATGCCGGGCGACCACAACGTCTCGAATGCGCTGGCGGCGGTTGCGGTCGCGCGCCATCTGGGCATGAAACGCTCCGAAATCCGCGACGCTCTGGCGAAATTCGCGGGCGTCGGCCGCCGCTTTACCCGCGTGGGCGAAGTCGACGGCGTTACCATCATCGACGATTACGGCCACCATCCGGTCGAGATCGCGGCCGTGCTCAAAGCCGCGCGTCAGGCGACCAAGGGCCGCGTCATCGCGGTGCACCAGCCCCACCGCTATACGCGGCTTTCCAACCTCTTCGAGGATTTCTGCACCTGCTTCAACGAAGCCGATGTCGTGGCCATCGCCGAGGTTTATTCAGCAGGCGAAGACCCCATTCCGGGAGCAAGCCGCGACGATCTCGTTGCCGGTCTGATTGCCCACGGTCACCGCCATGCCCGTGCCGTGATCAGCGAAACCGACCTTGCCCGCCTCGTGCGCGAACAGGCGCGTCCGGGCGATATGGTGGTCTGCCTCGGTGCGGGGACGATCTCGACCTGGGCCAATAATCTTCCGCAACTGCTGCAGGAGAAAGCTGCGTGACGGCGCTGGCCGCCCAGCCCTATGCGGGCGAAGCCGCGCTGCTCATGGTCGTGATCTGGGCCGTTGCCGCAAGCCTCGTGCCTTTCCTGCGTCTGCGGTGGCGGGCGACGGCTTTTGGGTCGTCGTCGCGCTCGGCGTGCCGGCGCTTGGCTGGATGACCTTTGTCTGGGGGCCGGGGCCGGGGGTTCTGGCCTTCGCGCTCGGCCTTTCGGTTCTGGTCTGGCAGCCGCTCGACGCGTGGCGCCGCCGCCGCGAGGCCTATGCCCGCGCCCATTCCGTCCCGCCGACCGCGGCGGAGTGATCTCCTTGCCCGCCGGACATCCCGCTTGGACCGCCTTTTCCCCCTGATCACCATCGCGACGCTTTTTGTGGCCTGGCAGGTTGGCGCGCTTTTGCTGCGCGCAATCGCCGAGCGCGACTGGAGCGTGGTCAACGGACTCTGCGCGGGGATCGTGCTTTTGCTCTTCGGGATCTGGCTTTATTTCGCGACGGGGCTTCTTGACCATTTCGGCCTCTCGCTCTGGTTCCTGCTCGTCGTCCTGCTGGCCTTCGCAGCCATTCTGGGCGGGCTTGGCGCGGGGTTGCTCGCGATGGCACGCGCCATGATCCGGCGCGCGGGCTAGAGGTCCTTTTCACGACGTTCCTTTCGCTTCTGATCTGTCCGCGAACATGTTAAGGCGCTCTCCATGACCGATATGCCCACGCCCCGCGGTGCGCTGACCGCCGACCGTCCTTTGTCCGATCTGACCTGGCTGCGCGTAGGCGGGCCGGCCGATTGGCTGTTCCAGCCTGCCGATTGCGCGGATCTCGTGGCATTTCTTGGCGGTCTCGATCCTTCCGTTCCGGTCTTTCCGATCGGGGTCGGCTCGAATCTGATCGTGCGCGACGGCGGGATCAGGGGGTGGTGATCCGGCTCGGACGCGGCTTCAACGAGATTGCCTTCGACGGCGAGCGCGTCACGGCGGGCGCGGCGGCGCTTGATGCCCATGTCGCGCGCAAAGCGGCCGATCAGGGGCTAGACCTGACCTTCCTGCGCACGATTCCCGGCGCGATCGGCGGGGCGGTGCGGATGAATGCGGGGTGCTACGGCAGCTATGTCGCCGACCATCTGCTCGAGGTCCATGCCGTCACCCGCGACGGGCGCGAGGTCGTTTTGTCCTGTGAAGACATGGGCTTCGGCTATCGCCACTCGAACCTGCCCGAGGGTTGGGTGCTGACCCGCGCGGTCTTTCGCGCCGAAAAGGGCGATCCCGCCGCGCTTCATGCGAAGATGGAGGACCAGCTGGCGCGTCGCGACGCGAGCCAGCCGACCAAGGACCGCACCGCTGGCTCAACCTTCCGCAATCCGGCGGGCTTTTCCTCGACCGGACGCGCGGACGACACCCACGAGCTCAAGGCCTGGTCGCTGATCGATGCCGCAGGCCTGCGCGGCTACCGTCTGGGCGGCGCGATGATGAGCGAGAAGCACCCGAACTTCCTCATCAATGCGGAAAATGCGACCGCCGCCGATCTCGAATCACTGGGCGAATTGGTGCGCGAGCGCGTGCGCGCCAGCGCGGGTCTCGAACTGCAGTGGGAAGTCATCCGGATTGGTGAGCCAAGCCCCGCCGGTTAGGTCATTTTGTATGAAAAAGGTCTTTTGCGGCAAAGGCTTTACGGCTACTATCTAAAAACGCAGGCATGATCGCGGAATCTACCGCGGCAGGGTCTGCGCCTATTTCAGAAAATCCTGATTAAACAGGATGAAAGGCAAGACGTGGCGGGCGAGTCGAGCAGGACGGCCCCGAAAGTCGCTGTTCTGATGGGAGGGCCCTCGGCCGAGCGCGAGGTGTCTTTGTCGTCGGGACGTGAATGCGCGAAGGCGCTGCGGCAGGCGGGGTATGAGGTCACCGAAATTGACGCGGGCAAGGATCTGCCTGCGCAGCTGGCTGCGGTGCGGCCCGACATCTGCTTCAACGCATTGCACGGCCGATTCGGCGAGGATGGCTGCGTTCAGGGCATGCTTGAATGGCTGGGCTGCCGTTATACCCATTCCGGCGTTCTCGCCTCGGCTTTGGCGATGGACAAAAGCCGCACCAAAGAGGTGTTCCGTCAGGCCGGTCTGCCGGTCGTCGAAAGCCTGATCGCAGACCGCGATGCGGTGCGTCGGGGCCATCTTCTGCCGCCGCCCTATGTCGTGAAACCCAATGACGAAGGCTCCTCTGTCGGGGTCTATATCGTGCACGAGGCCGCGAACGGCCCGCCGCAGCTGTCCGACGAGATGCCCGCCCGCGTCATGGTCGAGACCTATGCGCCGGGCCGCGAGCTGACGGTCGCCGTGATGGGCGATCGCGCTTTGGCCGTGACCGAGATCAAGACGACGGGCTGGTACGACTACAACGCCAAATATTCCGTCGGCGGCTCGAGCCATGTGGTTCCCGCCGACATTCCCGCCGAGATCACCAACGCCTGCCTGGACTTCGCGGTCCGCGCCCATGCGGCGCTTGGCTGCAAGGGGCTGTCGCGCACCGATTTTCGTTGGGACGACAGCCGCGGCCTTGACGGGCTGATCCTGCTGGAAACCAATACCCAGCCTGGCATGACGCCGACCTCGCTTGCACCCGAACAGGCCGCCCATCTCGGGATCAGCTTCCCCGAATTGTGCCGCTGGATCGTCGAGGAGGCGCTATGTTCGGCGTAACTCCCGAGCAGCGTGGCACTTCGGGTTTCGGCAGCCGGCCGACGCCCGCGCGCAATGCGCCGATGCGCCCGCAACCTCAGGGCCAGAGCCGCAACGCCCCGCGCCGCGATCCGGCGCCGTCGCGGCTGGCTTACCGACTGCACCGGATGTGGCTGACGCCCTTCGTCCGCAAGATAATGCATGTCGGTCTGCCGGGCTTTCTGATCGCGCTGACCATCGGCATCTGGCTGTCCGACGAGACCCGTCGCGCCCAGCTTTCGGGCGGCATCACGGGCGTGATCGAAAAGATCCAGAACCGCGAAGAATTCATGGTCCATGACATGTCGATCGAGGGCGCGTCGCCTGTCGTCGACAAGGGCCTGCGCGCCATGCTGCCGGTGACGCTGCCGGCTTCGAGCTTCGACATCGACCTCGAGGCGCTCCGGGCCCGCGTGCTCAAGCTCGATGCGGTCGATCGGTCGAGCTGCGCATCCAGCCCGGCGGCGTTCTGACCGCCGTCGTGACCGAGCGTGTGCCGGTGGTGCTGTGGCGCCATTCGCGCGGGATCGAGCTTCTGGACAAGACCGGCCACCGCGTCGCCTCGGCGACCTCGCGCGATGTCCGCAAGGACCTGCCGATGATCGCGGGCGAGGGGGCCGACAAAGCCGCCGCCGAAGCGATGCTGCTGCTGGACGCAGCCGGTCCCATCCTGCCCCGCATGCGCGGGCTGGAGCGGGTCGGAGAGCGCCGCTGGGATCTCGTTCTCGATCGCGGCCAGCGCATCATGCTGCCGGTTGACGGCCCGCTGCCGGCGCTGGAGCGGGTGATCGCGCTCGACAAGGCGCAGGATGTTCTGGGTCGCGATGTCGCGGTCGTCGACATGCGCTCCGAGGGCGTCCTCGGTGCGCATTGGTCTGGACGCACAAAACGCCATTCGCCGCGCACGCGGTCAGGTCGAACTGGGCCAGGACGGCCAGCCGCTCGACCCCGAGGCAATCAAGAAGGCAGAGAAGGAAAAGGCCGCGAAAGCCGCGCCGCCTGCCAAGAAGAAAAACGGATAAAATTTTATAAAAACACTTTGTTGAGGGAGCAGAAGGGCAATGAAGGACCTGTATCAAGGCCAGCGCGCCATGCGGAACATGCGGCGTCAGGCGATGCAACGCGGTGTGATCGCGGTGCTCGATATCGGATCTTCGAAAATCGCCTGTCTGATCCTGCAATTCGACGGCCCCGGCCAGTTCCGCGAGACCGACGGTGTGGGTCCGATGGCGGGCCAGTCCAACTTCCGCGTCATCGGTGCCGCCACCACCCGCTCGCGCGGGATGCGTTTCGGCGAGATCGAGACCATGGCCGAGACCGAACGCGCCATCCGCACCGTCGTGCAATCGGCGCAGAAGATCGCGGGGTGCGCGTCGATCACGTCATCGCCTGCATCTCGGGCGCGCGGCCTGCCTCTTACGGTCTGGCGGGCGAGATCGTCATCAATAACGGCAAGGTCACCGAGCAGGATGTCGCGGGGGTTCTGGCCTCTTGCGACGTGCCCGATTTCGGTCGCGGTCGCGAGGTTCTCCATGCGCAACCCGTGAATTTCGCGGTTGATGCCCGTTCGGGGCTGATGGATCCGCGCGAACATTCCGGCGCGAAACTGGCCTGCGACATGCATGTGCTGACGATCGACGGCGATGCCGCGAGCAATCTCGTGCAATGTATCCGCCGCTGCGATCTGGAGCTGGCGGGGTGGCCTCGGCCTCCTATGTCAGCGGGCTCGCCTCGCTGGTGGAGGACGAGCAGGAGCTCGGCGCGGCCTGTATCGACCTCGGCGGCGGCGTGACCGGCGTTTCGGTCTTCATCCGCAAGCACATGATCTTCGCCGATGCGACGCGGATCGGGGGCGATCTGATCACCACCGATATCGCCAAGGGCCTGCGCGTGCCCCATCAGGTCGCCGAGCGCATCAAGACGCTCCACGGCGGGCTCGAAGCCACGGGGCGCGACGATTCCGAGATGATCGAGCTGGGCGGCGAGACCGGCGATTGGGAGCGCGACCGCCGCACCGTGAGCCGCGCCGACCTGATCGGCATCATGCGTCCGCGTGTCGAGGAAATCCTCGAAGAGGTGCGCGCGATTCTCGATGCTTCGGGCTTCGACCATCTGCCCTCGCGCCAGATCGTGCTGACCGGCGGCGGCAGCCAGATCCCCGGCCTCGATGTTTTGGCCAGCCGGATGCTGGGCCAGAACGTCCGCATCGGCCGTCCTCTGCGCATTCAAGGCCTCGCGCATTCCGCAACCGCACCGGGATTTGCCTCGGCAATCGGTCTCGCGCTGCTGACCGCTCATCCGCAAGACGAGTGGTGGGACTTTGAAATGCCTGCGGAAAGTTATCCGGCCCGCTCGCTGCGCCGCGCCTATCGTTGGTTTAAAAACAACTGGTAAGCGACCACGACAGAAGGTGGCTGGTGGGAGGTTTCCCACCATATGAAGTTGCATGAGCAATATACCGCCGAGTCGGAACATTGCTTGCGCGACATTTTGTATGATAACTGTGTTTTTCGGGTGACGCTTGCCAAGTTTCTGGGTAGGCTTGTCGCTAATAAACGGGGATTCGTCCGGGTGGCCCGCATTGCCCGGCGTAACAGGCAAAGGCAGTCGAGCAATGAACCTTAATCTGATGCTGAACGAAGATCAGGAACTGTCGCCGCGGATCACCGTATTCGGCGTCGGTGGTGCGGGCGGCAATGCCGTCAATAACATGATCGAAAAGCAGCTCGATGGTGTTGAGTTCGTCGTCGCCAATACCGATGCACAGGCACTCCACCAGTCGCGCGCCGAACAGCGCATCCAGCTTGGCCCGCGGGTGACCGAAGGTCTGGGCGCAGGTGCGAAGCCCTCGATCGGCGCGAAAGCCGCCGAAGAAACCATCGAAGACATCGTCGACCACCTGATGGGCGCGCATATGTGCTTCATCACCGCCGGCATGGGCGGCGGCACCGGTACCGGCGCGGCCCCGATCATCGCGCAGGCCGCCCGTGAAATGGGCATCCTGACCGTCGGCGTCGTCACCAAGCCCTTCCAGTTCGAAGGTGCCAAGCGCATGCGTCAGGCCAACGAGGGCATCGAGGCCCTGCAGAAGGTCGTCGACACGCTGATCATTATCCCGAACCAGAACCTCTTCCGTCTGGCCAACGAAAAAACCACCTTCACCGAAGCCTTCGCCATGGCCGACGACGTGCTCTATCAGGGCGTCAAAGGCGTGACCGACCTGATGGTCCGCCCGGGCCTGATCAACCTCGACTTCGCCGACGTCCGCTCGGTCATGGACGAGATGGGCAAGGCGATGATGGGTGCGGGCGAAGCCTCGGGCGAGAACCGTGCCGTTCAGGCAGCCGAAAAGGCGATCGCGAACCCGCTGCTGGACGAAATCAGCCTCCAAGGCGCGAAAGGCGTGCTCATCAACATCACGGGTGGCTACGACCTCACCCTGTTCGAGATGGACGAAGCCGCCGAGAAGATCCGCGAGAAAGTCGATCCCGAAGCC
Organism: Paracoccus cavernae; assembly: GCA_030410095.1. Lineage (GTDB taxonomy): Bacteria > Pseudomonadota > Alphaproteobacteria > Rhodobacterales > Rhodobacteraceae > Paracoccus > Paracoccus cavernae. Next base: position 1,932,888 of record JAUFRC010000001.1, on the reverse strand, counting down.
AATATCATCGTCGGCTCGACGCTGGACCCGAGCCTCGACGGTTCGATCCGCGTTTCGGTCGTCGCAACCGGCATCGACTCGGCAGACATGCTGGCCTCGGACCCGCAGCGCCGCAGCCTGCGCGAGCCGCTGACCCAGAACCCGCCGGTCGCGCAAAAGCCCGCCGCCGCGCCGATGGTTGACGAAGACGACCTGCCGCCGCCCCCGCGTCGCGCAGCGCCCGAAGCAAGCCATGCGCCGGTCGCAGCCCCGAGCCCGCGTCCGCAGACGAACGAGTATGCGTCCGAGGTTCCGGCCGAGGATATGCCCGCACCGGCCTATCGTCCGGTCGAGCAGCGCCGTCCGGCAGCCGATCCGCTGACCGGCGATGCGGCCGATTTCACCGCTCCGCGCCGCGCGCCGAGCCCGACGGCAGGCTCGCCCTCGCCGGAAGTGCTCGACCGCATGCGCCGTGCCACGCAGCAGGCTCCGGCCGAGCGTGCGCCTCAGCCGCGCGCAGCCGCTCCGGCGCCGCAGCCCGAAAGCGCCCGCGGCATGGGCCGTATGGCGGGCCTCGGCCGCATGATCGAACGTATGGCCGGTGGTCAGGAGCAGCCGCAGGAAAAACCCGCGCCGAGCTCGATCGCCGAACGCGTCAGCGAGCGTGTCGCCAGCCGCCAGAAAAGCGGTTTCGACGCCGGATTCGAGGATCTGGCCAGCCCTGATCGCGCCGATGACCGTGTCGAAATCCCGGCTTTCCTGCGTCGTCAGGCAAACTGATCCGATCACGAAATCGCGACAGTCATAAGAGGGAAGGGGCCGCCAAGCGGCCTTTTTCATTTTGAAATCAAAGGTTTGTTTTCCATCGGCAAGGTTATGTCAGGAATGCAGTCCGATTGTTACATCGAGTCATAATTCGTTAATTGAGACCTGACCGCCCCATGCCTAACTGAGATCATACCGGCACAGGATCGTCCTGCCGCCGGAGTGAGACAGAGAAATTCGGCGGTTATCATGCAATACACGATTGCACGCAAAGCTCAGTTCCGCGGTGTCGGCCTGCATTCCGGTGCAGCCGTGCGCTTGGCGATTCTGCCTGCGCCCGTGGATCATGGCATCGTCTTTTCGCGCACCGACCTTGGCGGTCTGCGCATTCCGGCCCGTTGGGATCTGGTCAAGCCTTCGCAGCTCTGCACGCTGCTCGAGGGCGAGGACGGGGTTACCATCTCGACCATCGAACATGTCATGGCCGCGCTTTCGGGCCTGGGCATCACCAATGCCCTGATCGAGATCAACGGCCCCGAAGTGCCGATCCTCGATGGTTCGGCCGCGCAATTCGTGGCGGGTATCGAAGAGGTCGGAGTGCGTGCGCAAGCCGCGCCGCTGCGCGCCATCCGCGTTCTGCGCACGGTCGAGGTCCATCACGGCGAAGGCTTTGCCCGCCTTTCGCCGGCCGACAACCTCGAGATCCATTTCGACATCGACTTCACCGATGCCGCGATCGGTCATCAGGAAAAAGCCTGAACATGGCCAATGGCGCTTTCGTGCGCGAATTGATGGACAGCCGCACCTTCTGCCGCCTCTCGGACGTCGAGACGATGCAGAAATCGGGCCTCGCCCTCGGCGGTACCTTCATGAACGCAGTTGTGATCGACGGCGACAAAGTGCTCTCGCCCGGCGGCCTGCGCCATCAGGACGAGGCCGTGCGCCACAAGATGCTCGATGCCGTCGGCGATCTCGCGCTGGCCGGTGCGCCGCTGCTGGCGCGCTATACGGGCCACCGCGCCGGCCATGCCATGACCAACAAGCTTCTGCGTGCGCTTTTCGCCGCGCCGGACGCTTGGGAATGGGTCACTTTGACCGAGGGTCAGCACAAGCGTCTTCCGGGCGCAGGCGTCTTTCGTCAGGCCCCGCGGGTTGGTGAACTGGCGGTCGCGTAAGCGATTGCCAGACCAATCGATGGAAAACACCTCCTTTGGAATGCTTTGGCATTTTGCGCAGCCGGATTTTCTGTGCTAGGAGATCGGCGCTGTGGCCGTCGGCCATTGGTGAGTTAATGGATTCTGACAGGCAGGACATGATGGCAGGTTTCAGATCGGCGGGTTCCTTGGTTGCAATGGCACTCTCCGTGGCCCTGCTTGCCGGTTGCTCGAAAGAGAGCAGCGCCAGCAAGACCGAATCACTCGAGAGCTTCACCGCCGAGCAGATCTACAAGCGCGGCGAATTCGAGCTCGAGAACAACAAGAAGCCGAAGGATGCCGTGCATTACTTCGGCGAGGTCGAGCGTCTCTATCCCTATTCGGAATGGGCCAAGCGCGCCCTGATCATGCAGGCCTACAGCTATCACCGTGCCCGCGAATACGAAGACGCCCGCGGCGCGGCGCAGCGCTTCATCGACACCTATCCGGGTGACGAGGATGCGGCTTACGCGAAATATCTGCTGGCGCTGAGCTATTACGACCAGATCGACGATGTCGGCCGCGACCAGGGCCTGACCTTCCAGTCGCTCCAATCCCTGCGCGAAGTCATCGAGGAATATCCCGACAGCGAATATGCGCGTTCGGCGATTCTCAAATTCGACCTTGCCTTCGACCACCTTGCGGCAAAGGAAATGGAGATCGGGCGCTACTACCTCAAGCGCGGCCATTACACCGCGGCGATCAACCGCTTCCGCGTCGTCGTCGAGGAATACCAGACCACGACCCAGACCCCCGAGGCCCTGCTGCGCCTGACCGAGGCCTATCTGGCGCTTGGCATGAATGATCAGGCCCAGACGGCGGGTGCGATCCTTGGTCACAACTTCCAGTCCTCGCCCTTCTATCAGGACGCCTATAACCAGCTTCACGCGCGCGGGCTCGAACCTGTCGCTGCGGGCAACAGCTGGCTGACGAACGTCTATCGTCAGGTCATTCAAGGCAAGTGGCTGTAAGCCCCGATGCTGCGGCATCTTGATATCCGCGATGTCTTGTTGATCGACCGGCTGGAACTCGATTTCCATCCCGGTCTCAACGTGTTGACCGGCGAGACCGGCGCGGGCAAATCCATTTTGCTCGACTGTTTGGGTTTCGTGCTGGGTTGGCGCGGGCGCGCCGATCTGGTGCGCGCGGGCGCGGCACAAGGCGAGGTCACGGCGGTGTTCGATCTGCCCGCATCCCATCCGGGCCGAGCGGTTCTCGAAGAGGCGGGCATTCCCGTCGGCGACGAGCTGATCCTGCGCCGCGTCAACCAGTCCGAGGGCCGCAAGACCGCATGGATCAACGACCGCCGCGCCTCGGGCGAGGTGCTGCGCGCTCTCGGAAACGCTGGTCGAGCTTCACGGCCAGCATGATGATCGCGGTCTGCTCAACCCGCGCGGCCACCGTGCGTTGCTGGATGCTTTCGCGGCGGTCGATCTTTCGGCCTCGCGCCGCGCCTGGGTGGTCCGCCGCGAGGCCGGTGCCGCGCTCGAGGCCGCAGAGGCCCGCCTTGCCGCCGCACGCGGCGAGGAAGAATTCCTGCGCCATGCCGTGGCCGAGCTCGACAAGCTCGACCCCAAGCCCGGCGAAGAGGCCGAGCTCGACATCCGCCGCCGCGCCATGCAGGGCGCCGAAAAGATCCGCGTCGATGTTGCGCGCGCCTTGCAGGCCTTGGGGCCGGACGGGGCCGAGGGCGCGATGCTGGACGCCAACCGCTGGCTCGAATCCGCGGCCGATCGCGCCGAGGGTACGCTCGAGGCACCGGCCGCCGCGCTACAACGCGCGCTGATTGAGCTTGGCGATGCCAGCGCCGGTGTCGAGGCCGCGCTGAACGCGATGGATTTCGACCCCCGCGATCTGGAGCTGACCGAAGAGCGGCTCTTTGCTCTGCGGGCGCTTGCGCGCAAGCACGACGTTCTGGCCGATGATCTGGCGGGGCTGGCCGATGCCCTGCGCCAACGCCTTGCCGCGCTTGATGCGGGCGAGGGGATCTGGCGCGGCTGCAGGGTGCCTTGTCGCTGGCCGAGGCGGATTTCGAGCGCGAGGCCGAGCGTCTGACGGCCAAGCGTCGTGCGGGTGCCAAGCTGCTCGACGAGGCCATGGCGGCCGAGCTTGCGCCCCTCAAGATGGAGCGCGCGGTTTTCGAGACCCGCGTCGAAGCCGGAGAGGCCGGTCCCGACGGGCGCGATGCCGTGACCTTTACGGTTGCGACCAACCCCGGCGCGCCCTCGGGTCCGCTCGACCGGATCGCTTCGGGCGGGGAGCTCTCGCGCTTCCTGCTGGCGCTCAAGGTCAGTCTTGCGCGCGGCAACGAGGCTCTGGTCCTGATTTTCGACGAGATCGACCGTGGTGTCGGCGGCGCGACCGCCGATGCGGTCGGGCGCAGGTTGGCCAAGCTGGCAGGCGATGCGCAGGTGCTGGTCGTGACCCATTCGCCGCAGGTCGCGGCTTTGGGCAGCCATCATTTCCGCGTCGCGAAATCGGTCGCCAAGGGCATGACCACCTCGAAAGTCGCGGCGCTCGATGCCGAAGAGCGGGTCGAGGAGCTGGCGCGGATGCTTGCGGGCGAAGAGATTACCGATGCCGCCAAAGATGCGGCCCGCGCGCTGCTCAAGGGCTGAGATCCGGCTCTCGGGGCGCGATGCGGGGCCTAGTCGAGAATGGCTTCGACCCTGCGCACCACCGATTGCACGCGCATCGTATCGGGGTCGAAGCGCACCAGACGACCGTCAACGATTCCATAAGAGCTGCCGCGTGGCGCGGCCCCGATGCCGTAAAGGCCGGGGCGGGTCACGACGTGGAGACGCTGGGTGTCGACCTCGGCACCCACGCGCAATTTGGCACAGCTCGCCACAGCGCGGTCGGTCCGGAACGCGGCCTTGCCCGTCATTGCCGCCGAGCCCTGCATGGTGCCATGTGCCTGTCCGGAGGGGCCGTGCAGGCTGGTCCACAGGGCGCGCGCCTCTGCAGCACCGCTCTGCGACTGCCGCCCGCTGTCATGCGCCTGCGGCAGGCTCTGCTTTGCGACGTTTTGTGCCTGCAGATCCGTTCTGGTGCCGAATACGGCCAGGACCAAAACGAAAGAGCTGGCAAAAACCAAGCGGACGCAGGCTTTGATAAGAGACGGTGCCATCGGGTTGGAGCGTGCTGTTTGTTACGGAACAAAAGGAATACGGCATCACGGGGACGCCGTATTAGATCCAACCCGTCAGATTTGTCCCGGGTTTCCGCCAAAAGCGGTTAAGGGAGAAACTGTTGCCGAAATCACACGCGATGGCGTTTGGCGAACCGCGGCAGCATGGCCGAGAAGTCGCGCCCCTTGCCGTCCTCGTCCTCGACAAAATTGCCGTAAAGCGCGGTTGCCAGCTTGCCCATCGGCGTGTCGGCATCGGCATCCTGCGCGGCTTGCTGCGACAGGCGCAGGTCCTTGAGCATCAGTTCGGATGCGAAACCAGGCTTGTAGCCGTTATCCGCGGGCGAGTTCGGCCCGACACCCGGCGCGGGGCAATAGGCATTCATCGACCAACTGTAGCCCGACGAGGTCGAGACGACATCGAACATCTTGCCGCGATCGAGGCCCAGCTTGTCGGCCAGCGCAAACGCCTCGCAGGTCGCGATCATGGTGACGCCGAGGATCATGTTGTTGCAGATCTTGGCGGCCTGACCGGCCCCGAGGCGCCGCAATGGACGGATTTCTGGCCCATGATCTCGAAGAGCGGCAGAACCTTGGCATAGGCCGCATCCGAACCGCCGACCATGAAGGTCAACGTGCCGGCCGAAGCACCCCGATCCCGCCCGAAACCGGCGCATCAAGCGCACCGAGCCCCGTGGCATCGGCCTGTTCGGCCACGGCGCGGGCGCTGGCGACATCGACGGTCGAGCAGTCGCAGAAAACCGCACCAGCCGCCATCGCGGGGACGATCTCGTCGGCGACACTGCGCAGGATCGCGCCATTGGGGAGCATGGTGATCGCGACATCCGCGCCCGCGACGGCCTCGGCTGCGCTGGCGGCTTTGGCGACGCCCTCGGGCATCGGCGCGAACAGGTCGAAGCCCGCGACCTCATGGCCCGCTTTCGCGAGATTGGCAGCCATCGGCCCGCCCATATTTCCCAGTCCGATAAACCCGATCTTCATCTTACTGCTCCCATGCCAATTCGTTGCTCCCGAGCGATGCGAGCATCGCCTCGACCTTGGCGGGGCTTGCATCGGCCTGCCATTGCGGGTTGCGGTCCTTGTCGATGATCTGGGCGCGCACCCCTTCGATAAAATCGCTCTCTGCGGTGGCGCGATAGGTGAAACGGTATTCGCGGCTGATCGATTCCTGCATGCGCTGGTCGCCGCGCGCCGCCCGCACCATCGCCAAAGTCGCGGCCATCGACAAAGGCGAGTTGCGGCGCAGGGGCTTGAGTGCCTCCTGATTGTCCGCAGCCTCGAGCGCCTTGACAATATCGGCGACGCTGCGGCCGCCAAATGCCGATAGGTCGCGGTCGGCCAAAGCCGAATGCGGGGCGGGGCGGCCCTTGAGCAGGGACGCATCGCCGCTTTCGGCAAGCTTGTCGATCATGGCGGGCCATTCCGCCTCGGGCAGGTAGAAATCGGCAAAGCCCGCATGGATCGCGTCGCCCGCATCCATCCGTCCGCCCGTCAGGCCGAGATATTCGCCGATCCGGCCCGGCGCACGCGCCAGCAGCCAGCTGCCGCCGACATCGGGAACAAGGCCGATGCCGGTCTCGGGCATGGCGACCTGCGTGCTGTCGCCGACGACGCGGTGAGCGACATGGCCGCCAACGCCGACGCCGCCACCCATGACGAAGCCCTGCATGAAGGCCACGACCGGCTTGGGATAATCGGCGAGCATGCCGTTCATGCGGTATTCATCGGCGAAAAAGACCTGACCCACGCTGTGGTCGCCCGCTTTGCCGGCCTGATAGACCGCCGCGATGTCGCCGCCCGCGCAAAAGGCGCGATCGCCCTCGGCATCGATGATGATCAGCGCGACCGAAGGGTCGTTCTCCCAGTCGCTCAGCGCGTCGATGATCGCCAGCGCCATCTCGTGGCTCAGCGCATTGAGCGCCTGCGGACGGGTAAAGGTGATGCGGCCCGCTTTGCGGTCCTTGCGGATCGAGAGGTCGTTCATCTCAGCCCCTTTCGCTCAAAACTGCGCGGCCGATGATGAGCCGCATGATTTCATTGGTGCCTTCGAGGATCTGGTGGACGCGCAAATCGCGCACGATTTTCTCGATCCCGTAATCGGCGAGATAGCCGTAGCCGCCATGCAGTTGGAGGCATTGGTTGGCGACATCAAACGCGGCATCGGTCACATGGAGCTTGGCCATTGCGCAGAATTTCGTCGCATCCGCCGTGCCGCGGTCAAGCTTGTCCGCCGCCATATGCAAAAAGACCCGTGCGGCCTGCAGCGCGGTCTCCATCTCTGCAAGACGGAACTGGAGGGCCTGAAACTGGTCGAGGCTTTGCCCGAAAGCGCGCCGCTCGCCCATATAGCGCAGGGTCGCGTCGAAGGCCGCCTGCGCGCCGCCCAGAGCCGTTGCCGAGATATTGAGCCGCCCGCCGTCGAGCCCTGCCATCGCATAGGAAAATCCCTTGCCCTCGCTGCCCAGAAGGTTGGCCTCGGGCACAAGACAGTCGTCGAACTGGACTTGCGAGGTCGGCTGCGCCCTCCAGCCCATCTTGTGCTCGAGCGCGCCGAAACTGAGACCGGGCGCGCCGTCCTCGACCACCAAAGCGCTGATGCCCTTGGGACCGTCCACGCCGGTGCGGACCATCGTGACGTAAAGATCGGAATAGCTGCCGCCCGAGATGAAGGCCTTGGTGCCGTTCACGCGCCAGCCTTCGGGGCCGGCCTCGGCGCGACTGCGCAGTGCCGCTGCATCGGAGCCGCTGCCGGGTTCGGTCAGACAGTAGGAGGCGACTTTCGTCATGGTGCAGATATCGGGCAGAAAACGCGCGCGCAATTCGTCAGAGCCGAATTTGTCGATCATCGCCGCCGACATGTTGTGGATCGAAAGGAACGCCGCGACCGAGGGGCAGGCCATGGCGAGGGCCTCGAAGATGATGGTGCCGTCAAGCCGGCTCAGCCCCGAGCCGCCGTATTCCTCGCCGACATAGATCCCGCCAAGCCCCAAAGCGCCGAGTTCGGGCCAAAGCGCGCGCGGAATGGTGCCCGCCCGCTCCCAATCGAGCGCATGGGGGCGATATGCTCGGCCCCGAAATCCCGCGCCATCTCGAATATGGCCTGCTGCTCTTCGTTGAGATCGAAATCCATGCGGCCCTCCTCCGTTGAATTCGTCTTGTCGGTTATGCGACGCAATCGCGATCATGGGCAACCGCCCGTCACCCCTCGCGCCCCATTTTGTCCGGATGTGCAAAGTCGGGCTTGTGCCGTTCTGGGCGAGTGAATCGCGGCGATTTCGCGCTCTGCGTGTGCGCCTCGTCAAAGGATGAAGGGGCAGCGTGACCTGCCCCTTCGAAGTTCGGGGTATTTAAGTGATGAAGAAAGGCTGCTTTCTCTGTCACCCAAATACCCATGCGACGGCGCGCTTAGTCGAGCGCTTTGAAGTTGAGGTTGGCGCCGTCCTTGATCCCCGAGAACCAGCGCGTCGTGACGGTCTTGGTCTTGGTGTAGAAGCGGAAGGCGTCGGGACCGTATTGGTTGAGATCGCCGAAGGCCGATTTCTTCCAGCCGCCGAAGGTGTAGTAGCTCAGCGGCACCGGAATCGGGAAGTTGACGCCGACCATGCCGACATTGACGCGGCTTGCGTAATCGCGCGCAGTGTCGCCGTCAGCGGTGAAGATGGCCGTGCCGTTGCCGTAGTCGTTGTCCATGACCAGCTTGAGCGCTTCCTCGTAGGATTGCGCGCGCACGGTCGAGAGGACCGGACCAAAGATCTCTTCCTTGTAGATGTCCATGTCGGCGGTGACATTGTCGAAGAGCGAGGGACCGACGAAGAAGCCGTTTTCGTAGCCCTGGATGCGCAGGTTGCGCCCGTCGACCACGAGTTTCGCGCCCTGCTCGACGCCTTTGTTGACCAGACCGTCGATGCGGCTTTTCGCGGCGGCGGTGATGACGGGGCCGAAATCGACGTCATTGCCGGCGGTATAGGGGCCGACCTTGAGCTTTTCGATGCGCGGGATCAGGCGCTCGATCAGCGCATCGGCCGTTGCATCGCCGACCGGAACCGCGACCGAGATCGCCATGCAGCGTTCGCCCGCCGCGCCGAAGCCCGCACCGATCAGCGCATCCGCCGCCTTGTCGAGATCGGCATCGGGCATGATCAGCATGTGGTTCTTCGCGCCGCCGAAGCACTGGGCGCGTTTGCCGTTGGTTGCCGCGCGGCCATAGATATATTGCGCGATCGGGGTCGAGCCGACGAAGCCCAGAGCCTGGATGGTGGGATGGTCGAGCAGGGTATCGACCGCCTCTTTGTCGCCGTTCATGACCTGAAGCACGCCGTCCGGCAGACCGGCTTCCTGCGCCAGTTTCGCAAGCATCAGCGCGGTCGAGGGCACGCGCTCGGAGGGTTTGAGGATCATGGCGTTGCCGGCCGAAAGCGCCGGACCCATTTTCCACAGCGGGATCATCGCGGGGAAGTTGAAGGGGTGATCGCCGCGACCACACCCAGCGGCTGGCGCATCGAATAAAGGTCGATCCCCGGACCGGCGTTATCGGTGAACTCGCCCTTGAGCATCGCGGGCGCGCCCATGCAGACTTCGATCACTTCAAGACCGCGCTGCACGTCGCCGCGTGCGTCGGGCAGGGTCTTGCCATGCTCGCGGCTGACCAGCTCGGCCAGTTTGTCCATATTGGCGTTGATGAGATCGCCGAATTTCATCATGACGCGGGCGCGGCGCTGCGGGTTGGTCGCGGCCCAGCCGATTTGCGCTTTTTCGGCGCTGGCGATGGCGGCGTCGAGCTCTGCCGGCGAGGCCAGCGGCACGCGGGCGATGATCTCGCCGGTGGCGGGGTTGTAGACGTCGCTGAAACGGCCCGTCGTCCCTTTGACTTCCTTGCCGTCGATCCAGTGATAAAGCTCTTCCATCGCATCCTCCCAAAGGTGTCTGTTCCAAAGTTGTCCAAAGGATAGCCTTGCGCAACTGCTGCGAAAAGAGGAAGGCTGGCAAAAGCGTTTTGCATAAATGCAAAGCCGAGGCTTGAAACGCCGCGTAAAAAGCGCGGCCGGCGGCAGGGGTCGCAATGGACTGGGACGACATGCGCATCTTTCTCGCCGTTGCGCGGGGCGAGAGCCTTTCGGCGGCGGGGCGCAAGCTCGGGGTTGATGCCTCGACCGTCGGGCGCAGGATCGCGCGGCTCGAGCAATCGCTGGGAGCAAAGCTCTTTCTCAAGACGCCGCAGGGTTACGAGCTCGCCGCCGAGGGCCAGCGTCTCATCCCCCATGCCGAGGCCGCTGAGACCGCGCTTCAGGGCGCAAGCGAGGCGCTGAGCGGGCATGACGAGTTGACCGGCCAGTTGCGGATCGGCGCGCCGGACGGTTGCGCCAATTACCTTTTGCCGCAAGTCTGCGCGCGGCTTTGCGCCGATCATCCCGGCCTCGAGGTCCAGATCGTCGCCCAGCCGCGCCTTTTCAACCTGACGCGGCGCGAGGCGGATATGGCGGTTGGCGTCTCGCCGCCGCAAAGCGGACGGCTGACGGTGCAGAAGCTGACGGAATACAAGCTCCACCTCGCCGCGCACGAGGATTACCTCGCCGCCCATCCCCGCTTCTCAGCCGCGCAGATCTGAAGGGTCATCAGATGATCGGCTATATTGCCGACATGATCCACGATTCCGAACTGGATTATCTGGCCGAGACAGGCGCCGAAACCGCGGCGCTGACCTCGAATTCGGTGTCGGTTCAGCTGCAGGCGATCCGCGCGGCGGGCGGGCTCGGGATCGTTCATGATTTCGCGATTCCCTTTGCGCCGGGCGTGAGGCGGGTCTTGCGCGACGAGATTTCGCTGACGCGGAGCTTCTGGCTGATCCGCCATGCCGACGACCGGCGCTCCGGGCGGATGAACCGGCTCGCCGATGCTTTCGCGGCAGGGCTGCGCGCCGAGGTCCAGAGGCTCGAGGCGCTGGTCAGCCCCTGACGCGGGGCAGGGGCAGGGTTGCGCCACACGGTTCTAAAGACGCGGCGCGCGAAGGTCGGGCTTGACGCATGGCCCCGATGTGGCAGGTTTGACTTATTTGCTCATTCGCCACAGACATGCAGGAGGAAGACGGGATGCTTGTAAATCAGATCCTTTCGATGAAAGCCTCGAATGAAATCGTGACGGTTCATCCCGATACATTGGTTGCCGAGGCGACCCGCATCTTGTCGGAGCGCCGCATCGGTGCGGTTGTCGTCAGCGAGGATGACGGCAAGACGGCGAGCGGCATTCTGTCGGAGCGCGATATCGTGCGCGCATTGGGCCGCAACGGCCCCGAGATCCTGAACGGGCCGATCGGCGAGCTGATGACGCGCAAGCTCGTGACCTGCACCACGGGCGAGGATGCGCTGACCATCCTCGAGCGCATGACCGAAGGGCGCTTCCGCCACCTGCCGGTCGTCAACGACAAGGGCGAGCTTTTGGGCCTCGTGTCGATCGGGGATGCGGTTTCCGCGCGCCTCAAAGAGCTTCATGCCGAGAAAGAGGCCCTGACCGGCATGATCATGGGGGCATAAGCTCGTCCGCCGGTCCCTTTCGGGGCCGGTGCCGCGCGCGTTGTGATTGCATCATCGCGGCTTTCTCGCGCGGCCCGCCTCTTGCATCCGGCAGCAGAATCCTGTTCCACCTTTTGCGAAACCGAGGCGAAAGGATTTCACATGCGCATTGGCCTCTACCCGGGGACGTTTGATCCGATCACTTTGGGTCATATCGATATCATCCAGCGTGCAATGGCGCTGGTGGACCGGCTGGTGATCGGCGTTGCGATCAACCGCGACAAGAAGCCCCTGTTCGATCTCGAGCGCCGCGTCGAGATGGTGCGCCACGAATGTGACGCGATCATGGCGAAAACCGGCGGCGAGATCATTGTCCACCCGTTCGAGAACCTGCTGATCGATTGTGCCCGCGATGTCGGCGCCAATATCATCGTGCGCGGCCTGCGGGCGGTTGCCGATTTCGAATATGAATTCCAGATGGTCGGGATGAACCGCGCGCTGGATTCCAGCATCGAGACGGTTTTCCTGATGGCGGATGCACGGCGTCAGGCGATTGCCTCGAAGCTGGTCAAGGAAATCGCGCGGATGGGCGGCGACGTGACGAAATTCGTGACGCCCTCGGTCAACACCGCCCTGCGCGAGCAATTCGCGCGCTGAGTGCACAAGGGCGCGTCACGCGCCCTTTTTCGGGACAAGCGGGGCGGCAACTTGCTAGACTTCCACGGACAGCGTGGAGGTGGAGATGTCGAAAACCGTTCTGGAACCGCAGAGCCCCGTGTCGGGTCGCGACCAAAGACGCGATCAAACTTCGGCCGAGGGCCGTCTCGATCGTGGGCCCGATCCCATTCCCGATCATGCGGTCATCACCGCGGCCGCCGTTCCTTCGGCTTTGGCGGCGGGCTGGCGCGACTTCCGCCGTGCGCCTGCCTTCGGGCTGTTTTTCTCGGCCTTTTATGTGCTTGGCGGGCTGATGATGGCGGCGGTGGCTTTTGCCTTCGGCAACGAATGGCTGCTCATGCCCTTTATCGTTGGCTTTCCCCTGCTGGCCCCCTTCGCCGCGACCGGCCTTTACGAGGTCAGCCGGCGGATCGAGCTGGGCGAGCCGCTCGATTGGCCCGCCGTTCTGCGCGTGGTGGTCGCGCAAAGGACCGGCAGGTGCCTTCGATGGCGATGGTCATCCTGCTGTTGTTCATGTTCTGGGTCTTTGTCGCCCATACCACTTTTGCCTTGTTCATGGGGCTGTCCTCGCTGACCAACATCAGCAGCTCGCCCGGGATCCTGCTGGAGGACGCGGGCTGGTCATGCTGGCGGTCGGCACCGTGGTCGGCGCGGGTTTCGCGGGCGTGCTCTTTTCGGTGACGGTGGTGGGGCTGCCGCTGATTCTCGACCGTGAGGTCGATCTGATCTCGGCCATCATCGCGAGCTTTCAGGCTGTGCTGGACAACAAGGGCGTGATGCTGCTTTGGGGCATCGTCATCGCGGGACTGCTCTTTGCGGCGATCCTGCCGCTGTTTCTGGGCCTTCTGGTGGTGCTGCCGGTTCTGGGTCATGCCAGTTGGCACATGTACCGCCAATTGATGCCCGACAGCGACGAGAGCCTTTGAGGCGAGGGCCCTATGGGCCCAGGGATCCGAAAATCCGAAAGGAAAAGGGCGGCCGAAGGGCCGCCCTTTCCTCATTCCCTCAAGCTTGCGCTTGCACAGCCTGCTTATTCGGCATCCGACGAGCTGGTGCGCGGCGGGGCGAGTTTCGCCATGGACGCATTCTGGAGCGGGTCGTCCTGACGCTGGACCGAACCTTCGAAATGCGCACCGGATTCGATGGCGATGGTCTTGTGGACGATGTCGCCTTCAACGCGGGCGGTTGCGGTCAGGCGGACTTTGAGGCCGCGCACGCGACCGACGACACGGCCGTTGACCACGATCTCGTCGGCGACGATCTCGCCTTTGATCGTTGCGGTTTCGCCGACGATCAACTGATGGGCGCGGATGTCGCCTTCAACAGTGCCTTCGATCTGGACGTCGCCAGCGGTCTTGATGTTGCCGGTGACGATCAGGTCGGCGGAGAGAACCGACGGCGTGCCGCGTTGACGCGGAGCGGGTGCCGAGGGGCTTCGTAGCTTGGCGTCGTGTCAAAGCTGCGGGTCGGCGTCGTTTCAGTTTCAGCCGCCGGCTGCTGACGGGGGCCTGGCTCGGTGACACGGGTCTTAGAAAACATTTTGGGCTGCCTTGATGAAACTCATGGGATCCACGGAACGACCTTCTACGCGGACTTCATAGTGAAGATGCGATCCGGTCGATCTACCGGTATTGCCCATATCACCGATCTGGGCACCACGCGATACCTTTTGCCCGACTTTTACCCGATCTTGGACAGATGACCGTATCGTGTCTCGGTGCCGAGCTCGTGGCGGATCTTGATGAGATTGCCGTAACCGCGCTGCCAGCCTGCGAAAATCACTTCGCCGTCTGCGGTCGAATAGATCGCGGTTCCGACCGGACCGGCCATGTCGATGCCTTCGTGGCGACGACCCCAGCGCGCGCCGTAAGGCGAGGTGTAGCGGAAGGCGTTCTTGACCGGCATGGCCAGCGGAAGCTTGTCGACGGCGATGCGGTAGGTGTTGATCTTGTCGAGCGAAACCATGATCTCTTTGACCTTGGCGTCGTTCTGGGTGATCGCGGCATTGCCGCGGGTCGAGTAGCCTGCCGGCTCCAGCGGGCCGCCGGTTCCCGAATAGCCGGCGCGGACTTTGCGCAGCAGCGCATCGGGGTCCATGCCGACGCGGCGGAACATGCGGTCCAGCGGCTCGGTCGAGACGGTGACGGCGCTTTCTATCTCGGCAAAGAGCGCGTCGTTGCGCGCAACGATCCGGTCACGCTCGAGCGCGATTTCCTGTGCCTCGCGACGGGCTTCGGCGGAATCGCTTTCGGCCTGAAGGCGGTCGGACGCGGCTTGTTTCAGCTCGCCCGAGAGAATGTCCAAAGCGACCGAGAATTCCGACATGCGGTCGGCGTCGAGCTGCGCCGTGGCCTGCTCGCCTTCGGCCGCATCCTTACCTTTGCTCGCATTGAGCGCGAGAACGGTGTTGTGGAGGGTGGCTTGGACCGCGCCGATCCCGGTTTCCAGTTCGCGGCGTTTGCTTTCCGAAGCGAGCAGCTGCGATTGCATCGAGGAGACCTGATCCAGCGCCACCGCAAAGCGGCTCTGCGCGGCGGCCGCTTCGGTGGCGCGCAGGTCGCGCTCTGCCGAAAGGGCGGCGAGGCGGGCCTCGAACGCATGTTGGGCTTGAACCGTTTGATCGCGCGACGAGCCCTCGCTGACCGTGCCGATCACGAGGATCGAACTGGCGATGATCGTCCAGCCGAAGACCAGAGCGACGCCCCCAGGGCGCCCAGTTGGGTCAACGGACGCAAGCGGACAAATCGCGCATTGGCATCGGATTTCAGAAAGAGACGCTGTTCAGGCAGCCAGCGTTCCAGCGTCGCGTTCAAGCGGTTGGTGAGGCCCAAGGTCACTGTCCATTATTGTTGGAGCAACCGGGCCGAGCAGAGGTTCGGTCGCTGATGGAACGGGTAAACCGGAACTGTGCCTTGATTGCAACATCCACGATCGGAACGAATAGAACATTTGGCAATTTGCCGCCAAATCTGGGGGTACTGGCGAATTTTCGCCGAAATACGGGAACCGGATGCCAATAAACGCGTTCGCGCCGCCTGAAATTTCAATTTCGGTTAACGATTGCAGGTGATTCCGATGCGCGAAAAGGTGACGGAAAGCGCGTCCTCCGGACGGAACCCGACGATTCATGCGCTTTGAAGGGCCGGTTCGGAGCACTTTTCGGGCGCCGAGACGTCACGTTTTCTGCGACCTTTTGCCGGTCAGGAAAAGCTGTAGGGCAGCGGTCCTGCCCGATCCTCGGGAATGGATATCATGCGGTCGACCGGCGGAACCGAGCGTTGGTGGCAGTTCTGGCGCGGGCAGATTCGGCAGGAGATCCCGATCGGCTCGAAGAGATTCGGGTTACTCAGATCCAGACCGTCGGCATAGACCATGTCGCGGGCATGGGTGATTTCGCAGCCCAGACAGATCGCGAAGCGCCGCATCGGCGCATTGAATGTCCCGCCCGGTTTCGAGACATCGCGCGACAGGCAAAGATAGCGCTTGCCGTCCGGCGTCTCGGCCAGTTGGCGCAGGAAGCGGGTCGGGGTCTCGAAGGCTTGATGCACCGTCCAGAGCGGGCAGGCCCCGCCGAAACGCGCGAATTGCAGCCGCGTCGCGGAATGGCGCTTGGTGATCGTGCCGGCCTGATCGACGCGTACGAAGAAGAAGGGCACGCCCTTGTTGCCCGCGCGTTGCATGGTCGACAGCCGGTGCGCGACCTGTTCGAGCGAGGCGTGAAACAGATGCGCGAGGCGCTCGAGGTCGTGGCGCTCGGCCTGTGCGGTTGCAAGAAAGCGCGAATAGGGCATCATCGCGGCACCGGCGAAATAGTTCGCGAGCCCGACGCGGGCGATGTCGCGGGCGCTGTCGCTGCGAAAGCGCGCCAGTTCGAGCGTGGCATCGAGCAGGGTGCCGCGCGTCTCGAGCGCGATCAGATGCATCAGCTGGAAGGCCAGGGTCTGGCGGTTCGCGGCCGCATTCATCGTGATGTGGTCGCCCTCGCGGCGAAAGACCACGCTGGTGCCCAGTTCGGCGGTGCTCAGCCGCATGCCGCGCTGGCCAAGCGCTTGGATCGCGCGCTCGAGCGGGGGCATGTCGGGCTCGGCCATGGCGAAATGCTCGGCGGCGCGGTCCACGGCGTCGATGTAATTGTCGGTGTAGTGAAAGAAATCGCGGACCTCTTCCCAAGGCGAGGAGGCGGTGTTCTGCATCCCCGATCCCAGCGCCTCGTCCAGCGCGGCCAGCCGCTCCTGCCCCTCGCGATGGGCACGGTAAAGCTGGAGGAATGCGCGGGCGAAGGCAGGAGCGTTATTGGTGGCAAGGCGCAGGTCGATCATGCCCGGAGGCGCGTCAAAGACCGGATCGGCCAAAGCCTCGGCCAGATCGACCACCATGCGGTCGGCGTCGCCTACCGCCATCGCGCTCAGATCCAGCGAAAATTCGGAGGCGAGTTTCAGCAGAACCCCGCCGAAACCGGACGGTGGTTGTTCTCCATCTGCGACAGGTAGGGCAGGGACACGCCGAGCCGGTCGGCAAAGGCGCGTTGGGTCAGCTTGGCGCGAGCCCGCGTTTCGCGCAGGGCGGCACCGGCATAGATCTTTTGCGTGGCCATTCTTTGCTCCGCCCTTTGCTGTACCCTCTTTGCAAAATGCGCATAGGCTTTGCAAAGGGGCAAGGCAAGAGCGTGATCAGGCTGCGGTCAGGGACGTTTGCTGCGGTTGAGCGTATAGATCACGGTCGCGACCGAAGCGACGGCCG
Source organism: Paracoccus cavernae (assembly GCA_030410095.1). Lineage (GTDB taxonomy): Bacteria > Pseudomonadota > Alphaproteobacteria > Rhodobacterales > Rhodobacteraceae > Paracoccus > Paracoccus cavernae. Next base: position 1,915,876 of record JAUFRC010000001.1, on the reverse strand, counting down.
AGGCAAGCATCACGGCCAGAAGCGGCAAGGCACCGCTGTCGTCGTGAAGGAGCGCGCCGGCCAGCGCCGCCAGCGCCGCGCCGCCCGCCACGCTCATCGCGCCGCCAAGACCTGCGGCGGTGCCGGCCAGCTCGGGCCGCACGCTCATCATGCCGGCATTGGCGCTCGGCAGCAAAAGCCCGTTGCCCAGCCCCAAAGCCGCAACCGATCCGAAGAAGATCAAGGGCTGATGCAGACCCGAGAGATCGGCCAGAAACGCCAGACCGAGCGCGACGGTCGAGACCAGAACCCCGGCCGTAATCAGATGCCGCATCCCGATGCGCATGGCGAACCGCCCCGAGATGTAGTTGCCGAGCGCGTAACCCAGCGAGGGCGCGGCAAACCAATAGCCGACCTGCGATGAGGTCAGGTTGAAGACCTCGGAGCCAACAAAAGGCGCGCCGCCGAGATAGGCGAAGAACGAGCCCGAAGCGAGGGTGATGGTCGCGGCATAGCCCCAAAACAACCCCGACCGCGCCAGCGCTCCATAGGAGGAAAGCTGGCTTTTGAACGGTTGGCTGCTGACCTGCGCGGTCTCTCCCAGATCGAACCAGCACAGCAGGAAGACCGCCAGACCGCAGGCCCCCATCAGGACGAAATTGGCCTGCCAGCCGAAGGCCTCGTCAAGGATACCGCCGAAAACCGGCGCGATCATCGGCACGATCGACATGCCCATCGTGACATAGCCCAGAAGGCTCGCGGCATTCTCGCCGGTCACGAGATCGCGCACCATCGCGCGCGAGATCACGAAGCCTGCCGTGATCACGGCCTGAGTGAGGCGGAAGGCAAGGAAACTCTGCGCGTCGGGGGCAAAAACGGTGCCGATGGTCGCGAGCAGAAAGACGACCAGTGCCACCAGCATCACCGGACGCCGCCCGAAGAGGTCGCTGATCGGCCCCGAGGCCAGCTGCATCAGCGCACCCACCCCGAGATAGGCCGAAACCGACAGCTGCATCGTCGCGTAATCGACCTCGAAATGCCTGGCCATGCCCGGCAGCGAGGGCAGGAAGACGTTCAGCGACAGCGCCGCCAGCCCCGAGATCAGAACCAGCGTCGCGATATGCGGGGCGGATCTTGCCGCGCCCTTAGCTCCAGTCATGAAAAACGAACCACGCGCCCAGACAGATCAGCGCAAAGCCGATCCCATGTTGCCAAGTGATCTTCTCGCCCAGATAGGCCCACGAAAAGATCGCGAAAACCGAAAGACTGATGACTTCCTGAATGGTTTTCAGCTGCGCCGCGCTGAAATGGCCATAGCCGATCCGGTTGGCGGGCACCTGCAGCAGGTATTCGAAAAAGGCGATGCCCCAGCTGGCCAGAATGACGATGAACAGGGGCGCGGCCTTGTATTTCAGGTGGCCGTACCATGCGAAGGTCATGAAGATATTCGAGGCCAGCAGCAGGCCGATGGTGACGGCCGGAATGGGCAGAGACATCATTGATCCCAGTTGGAGCGGTGTTTCTCGAGATTGCCGAAACGGGTGAAGCGGCCTTCGAAGCTCAGCTCGACCGTGCCGATCGGACCGTGACGCTGCTTGCCGATGATGACCTCGGCCTTGCCGTGACAGGCCTCCATGACCTGCTGCCAGGTCGCCATCTTGTCCAGCTCGTGATCGGCGGGCTTCTCGCGTTCCTTGTAATATTCCTCGCGGAACACGAACATCACGATATCGGCGTCCTGTTCGATCGAGCCGGATCTGCGCAGGTCGGAAAGCTGCGGCCGCTTGTCCTCGCGGCTTTCGACCGCACGCGAGAGCTGCGACAGCGCGATCACGGGGATATCCAACTCCTTGGCGACGGCCTTGAGCCCTTGGGTGATCTCGGAGACCTCGTTGACGCGGCTGTCCTTGGCGGTGGCCGCGCGCAGAAGCTGGAGATAGTCGACGATCAGCAGATCGAGCCCCATCGTGCGCTTGAGTTTGCGCGCGCGCGCTGCAAGCTGGTTGATCGGCAGCGCGGGCGTGTCGTCGATATAGAGCGGGCAGTTCTGCAGATCATGCGCGGCCTGCACGAAGCGGCGGAATTCGTCCTCGGACATGTCGCCGCGGCGGATGTTTTCGGACGGGACCTCGGCCGCTTCGGACAGGATACGCGCGGCGAGCTGGTCGGCCGACATCTCGAGGCTGAAGAAACCCACGACGCCGCCCGAAACCGTGCCGTGCGAGCCGTCGGGCAACTCGCCCATCCGGTGCGCCTTGGCGACGTTGAAGGCGATGTTGGTGGCAAGCGAGGTTTTCCCCATCGAGGGGCGACCGGCCAGAATGATGAGGTCGGAACGGTTCAGGCCGCCCATTTTATGGTCGAGATCGACCAGCCCCGAGGAGACCCCCGAAAGCCCGCCGCCACGGCTATATGCGGCATTGGCCGCGTTCAAGGCACCGGTGACGGCCGAAAGGAAGCTTTGGAAACCACGTTCCGCGACGCCCTGTTCGCCGAGCTTGTAAAGCACCTGTTCGGCGGCCTTGATCTGGTCCTCGGCATTGTCGTCGACCGTCACATGCGAGGCGCGCGAGGCGATGTCCTGACCGAGCCCGATCAGATCGCGGCGCAGTGCGAATTCGCGGATCATCTGCGCATAATCGCGCGCGGCATGGGACGAGATCGCCGCTGCCGCCAGTCGCGCCAGATAGGCCGGACCGCCCAGATCCTTCAGGCCCTGATCGTTTTCCATGAAGGCTTTGATCGTCACCGGGCTCGCCAGCGCGTTCTTGGTGATCCGCTCGGCGCAGATTTCGTAGATGCGGCGGTGCACGGGGTCGTAGAAATGCGGCGGCGCGATGATGCGCGTCACATGGTCGAAAACCTCGTTATTGGTCAGAAGCGCGCCCAGAAGCTGCTGCTCCGCCTCGATCGAGAAGGGGACGGCCTGCTCGGCTGCTGCGCTGGCGAGTTCCGCCGGGGTCTGATTTCCAAAGCGCGCAGCTCGGTCATTTCTCTCGATCCTCAAGTCAGTGAAGCCCCGCTTATCTCACAAAGCGGGGCTTGGGGCTATCTCGCAAATCTGGTGGTCCGGCATGCAAAGCGCAATCCGGACCGCCGGTGCATATCAATCAGGGATGCGCGGCCTGCCATGCCCGCGGATCGGACAGGAAGGCCTCGACCTCGTCAAGCGTCGCCTTGTCGAATTTGCCCTGCTCGCGTGCCTCGGCGAGAACATCCCACCAGGTGCACAGGTAATGCAGTTCGACCCCGTGATCGCCGAGGCGTTTCGGCGTATCCTTGAAGATGTCGTAGTAGAAGATCACGGCGGTATGGCCGCAGGTCGCGCCGGTTTCGCGGATCGCATCGACGAAGCTCAGCTTCGAGCCGCCGTCGGTGGTCAGATCCTCGACCAGAAGGACGCGCTGGCCCTCGGTCATCGCGCCTTCGATACGGGCGTTGCGGCCGTAACCCTTGGGTTTCTTGCGCACATAGGTCATCGGCAGTTCAAGCCGTTCGGCGACCAGCGCGGCAAAGGGGATACCCGCGGTCTCGCCGCCCGCGATATTGTCGAAAGCATCGAAGCCCGCATTGCGCAGGACCGTCGCCGCCATGAAATCCATCAAGGTCGAGCGGATGCGCGGAAAGGAGATCAGCTTGCGGCAGTCGATATAGGTCGGCCCCTTGAGGCCCGAGGCATAGGTATAGGGCTCGACCGCGTTGAAATGGACGGCACCGATTTCAAGCAGCATGCGGGCGGAAAGGCGGGCGATTTCTTCGCGGGGCGGGAAGGGCAGGGTCATTGGGCGTCCTCGACATGCCAGTACAGGGGATAGCCGGGATCAAAGACGGTTACCGTCTCGTCGCCGGCCTGGATTTTCGCGGGATATGCCGCAGGAGTGTCGCGCTTGACCAGACGGATCTTGTCGGCGTTGACCGGCAGGCCGTAATAGGCCGGACCGTTGAGCGAGGTGAAGGCCTCGAGCTTGTCGAGCGCGCCGTCCTCCTCGAAGACATGGGCGAGGATCGACATGGTATTGGGCGCGGTAAAGCAACCCGCACAGCCGCAGGCGCTTTCCTTGGCGTGATCGGGATGGGGCGCTGAATCGGTCCCGAGGAAGAAGCGGCCATCGCCCGAGGTCGCGGCTTCGCGCAAAGCCAGACGGTGGCTTTCGCGTTTGGCGACCGGCAGGCAGTAGTAATGCGGCTTGATCCCGCCCACGAGGATGTGGTTGCGGTTGATAACGAGGTGATGGGTGGTGATCGTCGCCGCGATATTGTCGCCCGAGCGGACGTAGTCTGCACCGTCTTTCGTCGTGATATGTTCCATGATCACGCGCAGCGCAGGCTGGGCGCGGCGGATCGGTTCAAGCACGCGGTCGATGAAAACCGCTTCGCGGTCGAAAATATCGACTTCCGGATCGGTGACTTCACCGTGGAAGCACAGCGGAATGCCGGCCTCGGCCATGGCGTCGAACACCGGACGGGCCTTGTCGAAATCGCGCACGCCGCTGGCGGAATTGGTCGTCGCACCCGCCGGATACAGCTTGACCGCCGAGATGATCCCGGCCGCATGGGCCGCGACGATATCGGCCGGATTTGTGGCTTCCGTGAGGTAAAGCGTCATCAGGGGACGCAACGTCATGCCCTCGGGGCGCGCGGCGAGAATCCGGTCGCGGTAAGCGGCGGCCTGCTCTGCGGTCACGACCGGAGGCACAAGGTTCGGCATGATGATCGCGCGGCCGAAATGTGAGGAATATCCGCAAACTGCATCCAGCATCGCGCCATCGCGCAAATGCAGATGCCAGTCGTCGGGGCGGCTGATTGTCAATGAATGCGTCATGATTTCGCCTTATATTGCGTTGTCGCGCGACAATGAAAGGGCGGTTCTTGCCCTAAAGTGGAACTTGGCATCACTATCTTAGAGGTTCAGCATTGGAACTGCGCGACAGGAAAGGAAAAGAAAAGAGATGAAATCAGGATATTTCGGCCCGAATGCCATGTTCGCCCCTTGGGCGCTTTGGCAGCAGATGGCCCAGATCGCCTGGGACTCGCAAGCTGTGATCGCCATGCGGACCGCGGGCCTCATGGGGCTGGTCCATCAAGATGCCGGCGAACCGCAACGCATGGTGCAGGAAAAGGCCGATGCCGCGAATGAAGCGATGACGGCGGCCTTGCGGGCTGCGGCACGCGGCGCACGCGCCGATCAGGTCGTTTCGGCGGCTTTGCGTCCCTATCGTCGCCGCACCAAGGCCAATGCGCGCCGGTTGAGCAAGTCGAGCTGAGGCCGCTCGAGTTGAGGCCGGTCGCGGGCGGAACGATCCGCAGCGGCGAACGAGGAAAAGAGGTCGGGCCGGCAGGTCCGGTTCGGAGGAAGACATAGGCCCCGCAAGTGATCCCGATCAGGATCGGCAAGCGACAGGCCGAACGAAGAACGCCCCTTTCGGGGCGCGTCTTTGTTTGCGGCAATGCGGCAGTCGCGATCAGATCAGCTTGCCCATGGCGACAGCGGTATCGGACATGCGGTTCGAGAAGCCCCATTCGTTGTCGTACCAGGTCAGGATGCGGCAGAAGTTGCCCTCCATGACTTTGGTCTGGTCGAGCGCAAAGACCGAGCTGTGCGATCGTGGTTGAAGTCGATCGAGACGTTCGGCTGGTTGGTGAAGCCGAGGACGCCTTTGAGCTTGCCGTTCGACGCGGCGATGATCGCCTCGTTGATCTCTTCGACCGAGGTGGCGCGCGATGCCTCGAACGTCAGGTCGACGACCGAGACGTTCGGGGTCGGCACGCGGATCGCGACGCCGTCGAGCTTGCCTTTGAGCTCCGGCAGAACCAGGCCGACGGCTTTCGCCGCACCGGTCGAGGTCGGGATCATCGACAAAGCGGCCGCGCGGGCGCGGTAGAGGTCGCCATGCATCGTGTCCAGCGTCGGCTGGTCGCCGGTGTAGCTGTGGATCGTGGTCATGAAGCCTTTGGTGATGCCGATGGCTTCGTTGAGGACATAGGCGACCGGCGACAGGCAGTTCGTGGTGCAGCTCGCGTTCGAGACGACCAGCTGGTCTTTGGTCAGGGTCTTGTCGTTGACGCCGAAGACGATGGTGTTGTCCGCGCCGTTCGAGGGAGCCGAGACCAGAACGCGCTTGGAGCCGTTCTCGAGGTGGATCTTGGCTTTCTCGCGATCGGTGAAGATGCCGGTGCATTCCATCGCGACATCGACATCGCCCCAGGGCAGTTCGGCCGGGTTGCGGATGGCGGTGACTTCGATCGGGCCGGTGCCGACGTCGATCGTATTGCCGCTGACTTTGACTTCATGCGGGAAGCGGCCGTGGACCGATCGAAGCGCAGCAGATGCGCGTTGGTCTCGACCGGGCCGAGATCGTTGATCGCGACGACCTGGATATCGGTCCGGCCCGATTCCACAATCGCGCGAAGCACGTTGCGACCAATACGTCCGAAGCCGTTGATTGCTACCTTAACAGTCATGGTATTCCTCTGCCGCTGATTCAGGGTTCGGCTGCAAATAGCCAGCATTTCAAGGCGATTGCAAATGTCGGGATCGCAATATGAGCGGAAAAGGCGACGGAACTCGGATGTTAGCGCCAGAAGGCGGGTGTTAGCGCCAGAAGCTGAGATACTCGATCAGCTCGGCAAACTGCTTTCAAGAAAAATCGGCAGGTGGCCGCCAAAGGCCAAGGCGTCGATCACGAAGACCGCGACGACGAAGGCGGCCAACCAGATGGCGTTTTGATTACTCATCGCAGCTCCTTGACCGCCACGGTTGCGATTGCCGCGGCTTTGTCTTGATCGACCCCGCCCGAGACGGCCGGACAGCAAGCGCGACGTCCCGTCTTGAAGGGTGCCGCGCGGGCAAGGCTTTGGCCATGCCCGAGCTGATTGCTAGGCAAGCCGCCCGCGTGACGCAAGCGCTTCCGCATATGCTGCGGGTCCGCAAGTCCTGCGCGTCGCGCCGCAAAGGGGCAAGGCAGCATGCGTGCAGGTTCCGACGCTTGCCTCTCCCTGCATATTGCCCTGCGCCGCGTTTTTCGGGCCGGAGGAGGGCAGGGTCAATCTTCGCTTTCGGCATCGGCGGCGATCAGGAAGAGGTCGCCCGCTGCTTCCATCCTGCGGATGGCGGCGACGACCGCGTTCATCGCCTCTTCGGCATCTTTGGCGGTGACCTTGCCCAGAGCGGTGATCTCTTCGCGCATCAGATCGGCGAGACGCGAGGACAGGGCCGAGAGGATGAAATCGACCGTCGGCTGGTCCTTGCCCTTGGCACCCGCCATGGCCTTGATCAAGGTAATCCCGTCCACTTCGCGGGTGATGCGCGAGATGTCGCGGGGATCGATACGGGCGGGGATATTGGCCCAGGTGAAGATGGCCTTGCGCACGTTTTCCGCAAAATCGGCGTCGTCGTCGTCAAGTCCCGCAAGCACGGTCTCGCGGGTTGCGGCCTGCGAGAAGTTGAGGATCGCGCCCACCTTTTCGACCGGACCGCTGTCGAGCGCGGGCTGGGGTACGAGATCGGCGGCATGGACCAGAGCCATGCCGATGCGGTGCAGCGCCGGCGCCTCGATCGAGCTGGTCAGGGACATGGCATAGGCGATCTGGCGCGCGAGCTCGGGGTCGATCTGGCCGAAGGTTTCGGCGGCGCGCGGTACGGGCAGGTTCGAGAGCATGACGGCCGCGACCTCGACGGCTTCGGTCCGCGCGAGTTCGGCGAGAATCTTGACCGGCAGCGATGCGATCCTTTCCCAAGGATCGCTCGCCCCGACAGCGCCGCCAGCCGTCGCAGTCGCGAGGTTGTATTGTCGGAAAGATGCCCCTGAAGCAGGTTCAGCGCCCCGTCGATATTGCCGGGGAAATGGAGGCCGATCGCCTCGATCTGGTTGCAGAATTCGTCGACCACCGCATCGCGCGTATCCTTGTCGATCAGCTCCATCGAGGCGATTTCCTCGGCAAGGCCGGCCTGCGCGGCGGGGGCAAGGCCGAGAGGTCGAGGTCGTCGCCCGTCGTCAGCAAATAGCGCACCACGATCGCGGCCTTCTGGCGCGAGGTCAGCACTTTGGTGACGAAGCCGTCGTCCATGAACATGAAAATACCCCCGATTCTTGCGACTCGGGGGCAGATTGGCAGAGAAAGGCTAACGGCCGGTTAGCCCGGGTCTCAGGCCTCGCCGAAAACGCGGCGGAAGATCGTGTCGACATGTTTGGTGTGGTAACCAAGGTCGAATTTCTCTTCGATTTCGGCGGGCGACAGGGCCGCGGTGACTTCGGCATCGCCCAGAAGCTCGGTTTTGAAATCCGCGCCTTTTTCCCAGACTTTCATGGCGTTGCGCTGCACGAGGCGGTAGGCATCCTCGCGCGAGACACCGGCTTGGGTGAGCGCCAGAAGCACGCGCTGCGACATGACAAGACCTTTAAACTTGTTCATGTTCTTGAGCATGTTGTCCGGATAGATCACCAGCTTTTCAATCACGCCGGCCAGACGGTTCAACGCGAAATCGAGCGTGATGGTCGCGTCGGGCGCAATGCCGCGTTCGACCGAGCTGTGCGAGATGTCGCGCTCGTGCCAAAGGGCCACGTTTTCCATTGCCGGAACCACGGTCATGCGCACGAGGCGGGCGAGGCCGGTCAGGTTTTCGGTCAGGACGGGGTTGCGCTTGTGCGGCATCGCCGACGAACCCTTTTGGCCGGGCGAGAAATATTCCTCGGCTTCGAGGACCTCGGTGCGCTGCATGTGGCGGATCTCGATCGCGACGTTTTCCATCGACGAGGCGATGACGCCGAGCGTGGCGAAGAACATCGCGTGACGGTCGCGCGGGATAACCTGGGTCGAGATCGGCTCGGGGTCAGGCCCAGTTTCTCGCAGACATATTCTTCGACGAAGGGGTCGATATTGGCGAAGGTGCCGACCGCGCCCGAGATCGCGCCGGTCGCGATTTCCGCGCGGGCATGGACCAGACGCTGACGGCCGCGCTCCATTTCCGCATAAAAGCGGGCGAAGGTCAGGCCCATCGTGGTCGGCTCGGCATGGATGCCGTGGCTGCGGCCGATGCGGACCGTGTCCTTGTGCTCGAAAGCGCGGGTTTTCAACGCGGCGAGCAGGCGGTCCATATCCGCGAGCAGGATGTCGGTCGCGCGCACGAGCTGGATGTTGAGCGTGGTGTCGAGCACGTCCGAGGAGGTCATGCCCTGATGGACGAAGCGCGCCTCTTCGGGGCCGATATGCTCGGCAAGATGGGTCAGGAAGGCGATGACGTCATGCTTGGTCACGGCCTCGATCTCGTCGATGCGGGCGACGTCGAATTCGACGTCTTTGGCCTTCCAGACCGCCTCGGCGCTGGCTTTCGGGATCACCCCGATCTCGGCCTGGGCGTCGGAGGCATAGGCCTCGATCTCGTACCAGATTTTGAACTTGGTTTCGGGCGACCAGATGGCGGTCATTTCGGGGCGGGAATAGCGCGGGATCATCGGTGCCTCCAAATAGTTGACCGCGATTTAGCGCGGGACGCGCTTTTGAGCAACCTTGGCCGGGGTATTTGGGTGATGAAGAAGGCGCAAAACCTGCCAAGCGGTCGGGAAAGGCGCGGAAATTTCCCTGTTCCGGATCGCAGACAGCCCACGGGCGCGGATTTCGGGTGATTCCCCTCGCCGCGGCTTGAGGGGTGAGGGTCGCGGATCGCCTGTTCGGCGTGGTTCATTGCCCCCGCGTGGAAAATCGCCCAAGCTCGGGTCAATTGGACAAATCGATATTGGGGGAAAGATGGGGCTAATCGGGATTTTCCTGTCGCTGTTTTTGCTGATGTATCTGGCCTATCGGGGCATCAACGTTTTGATCCTCGCGCCGCTCATGGCGCTTTTGGCGGTGCTGATGTCGGGAGGTGCGCCGGTTCTGGCGACCTATACGCAGGTCTTCATGAAGTCTTTGGGCGGCTATGTGACCACCTATTTCCCGCTGTTCCTGCTGGGGGCGATTTTCGGGAAGGTCATGGCCGACGGCGGCGCGGCGCGCACCATTGCCGAAGGATCGTCGACAAGGTCGGGGCCAATCGCGCGATTTTGGCGGTGGTTCTCGCATGCGGGGTTCTGACCTACGGCGGGGTCTCGCTGTTCGTCGTGGCCTTTGCGATCTATCCGATCGCGAATGCCTTGTTCCGGCGCTCGGATATTCCCAAGCGGCTGCTGCCCGCGGCGATCGCTTTGGGATCGTTCACCTTTACCATGACGGCCTTTCCCGGCACGCCAGCGATCCAGAACGCCATTCCGATCCCGTTTTTCGGTACCAATGTCTTTGCCGCGCCGTTTCTGGGGACGCTGGCGGGGTTGATCATGCTGATCGGCGGCACGCTTTGGCTCGACCGGCGGGCGGCTGCTGCTGCAGGGCGGGGCGAGGGCTATGGGGTTCATGCCGCGACCGCGGCCGATAGTACCTTGCCCGAGGACGCCGACTTGCCCGGCTTTGCCTCGGCGATCACGCCGGTGGTCATGGTGATCGCGCTGAATGCGGTGTTCACCTATCTCGTCATTCCGAACATGAGCGCCGAATATCTGGCCGAGCCGGTTTACGGCGAGACGACTTTGGCGAAAGTCGCCGGCATCTGGGCGATCATCATTTCGCTGACGGCGGCGATCGTGGCGGCGGTTGCCCTGAACTGGCGCCGCTTTGTCGCGGTGAAAGAGACGATCAACAGCGGCACGATGGGCTCGCTTCTGCCGATCTTCAACACGGCATCGGAGGTGGGTTACGGCGCGGTCATCGCCTCGCTTCCGGCTTTCGCTTTTGTCCGCGATGCGGTGCTCGGGCTGTTTCCGAGCAATCCGGTCGCCTCGCTCGCGGTGGCGGTGAACGTGCTGGCGGGGATTACGGGTTCGGCCTCGGGGGGATGTCGATTGCGTTGAACACCCTGGGCGAGCAGTTCGCGACGATGGCGCGCGATCAGGGCATCAGCATGGAGCTGATGCACCGCGTGACGGCGCTGTCTTCGGGCGGGTTCGACGCGCTGCCCCATAACGGTGCGGTGATCACCTTGCTGGCGATTACCGGCATGACCCACAAGAAAAGCTACAGCGACATCTTTGTCGTCTCGGTCGCCATTCCGGTGATTGCGACAATCGTCGTGATCTTGCTCGGCAGTCTTGGCTAAGGGTATTTGAATGATGAAGAATGGGAGGAAAGCCAAGGGGTTGGGAAATGGAAGCGATCTTTCAGAAGTCTTTGGGGTTTGCGCCGTGGATGGACCCGAGGACGCGGCGTTTGCCGGGGTGATCCCTGTCGACGAGTCCGATTGGCTGATCGTCGACGATGCCTTTGCCGCCCAGATGGCACTGCGCGAACGGCTGATTGCCGAGCGTGAAGATGCCGTTCACCGGCTTTCGGTCGGGGCGCGTGCAGCGGCGGACGAACTCTATGCAATGGTTCTGCGCGGCCTGCCCGCGCGGGGCTACGAGATCGGCCCGCGCGGGATGATCCGCCGTCCGGACGGTGTCGAGGTTCGGGCCGATCCTGCACAGCCTTTGCTGACTTTGGGACGTCTGGTGGCCGAGGATCTCTGCCTGATGCAGGAGGTGCCCGAGGGCTCGGAGGGGGCGGGCGAGCATCTTTTGGGTGGGGCGATCCTGTGCTTTCCGGCGGGCTGGACGCTGGCGCAGAAATTCGGGCGGCCGATGATGCGCATCCACAAGCCGGTCGCGAAATATACCGAGGATATCGGTAAAAGGGTTCAACGTTTGCTGGACGGGATCCGGCCGGGCATCGGCATGTTGCGCGGCACTGCCCACCATTCGAATGCCCCGCTGCACAATCCGCGCACCGAAGAGATCGGCCGCGTGCCCGAGGGCGATCTGCCTTTCATCCGTGTCGAAAGGCAGTGCCTGTTTCGTCTGCCGGAAAGCGGTGCGGTGGTTTTCTCGATCCATACCTCGATCATCCTGCCAGAGGATCTGACCGCCGAGCAGAAGGCGGTACTGGAGGAGTTCCCGATCCGCGAGGCGGCCTGAGACGGGGGCGGCCGGATACGAAAAAGCCGCCCCTCGGGGCGGCTTTCTTGTCGGGGGCTGCCGGTCAGCAGCTGTAGTACATCGCATATTCGATCGGGTGGGGGTATGCTCGAAAGCATAGACCTCTTCCCATTTCAGCTTGATGTAGCTGTCGAGCTGGTCTCGGGTGAAGACGTCGCCCGCCAGCAGGAAGTCCATGTCCTTTTCCAGCTCTTCGAGCGCTTCGCGCAGCGAGCCGCAAACGGTCGGGATTTCGGCCAGCTCTTCCGGCGGCAGATCGTAGAGGTCCTTGTCCGAAGCCGGACCCGGATCGATCTTGTTCTTGATGCCGTCAAGGCCGGCCATCAGAAGCGCCGCGAAAGCGAGATAGGGGTTCGCTGCCGGATCGGGGAAGCGGGCCTCGACGCGTTTGGCTTTGGGCGATTCGGTCCACGGAATACGGACCGCACCCGAGCGGTTGCGGGCCGAATAGGCGCGCAGAACCGGCGCTTCAAAGCCCGGGATCAGGCGTTTGTAGCTGTTGGTCGAGGGGTTGGTCAGCGCGTTCAGGGCTTTCGCATGCTTGAGGATGCCGCCGATGAACCACAAAGCCTCCTGGCTGAGGTCCGCATATTTGTCGCCCGAGAACAACGGCTTGCCGTCCTTCCAGATCGACATGTTCACATGCATCCCCGAGCCGTTGTCGCCCTTCATGGGCTTGGGCATGAAGGTCGCCGATTTGCCGTAGGCGGCAGCGACGTTGTGGATGACATATTTGTATTTCTGGATGTTGTCGGCCTGCTCGACCAGACCGCCGAAGATCATGCCCAGTTCGTGCTGCGCGGTGGCAACCTCGTGGTGGTGCTTGTCGACCTTGATGCCCATGCGCTTCATGGTCGAGAGCATCTCGCCGCGGATGTCTTGGGCGCTGTCGATCGGGTTCACGGGGAAATAGCCGCCCTTATGGGGCGCGCGGTGGCCTTGGTTGCCCGAATCGTAGATCGTATCGGTGTTCCATGCGGCGTCGTGGCTGTCGATCTCGAAGGAGACCTTCTGGGGCGTGATCGAGTAACGCACGTCGTCGAAGAGGAAGAATTCCGCCTCGGGGCCGAAATAGGTCGCATCGCCGATGCCGGTGGCCTTCAGATAGGCCTCGGCCTTTTTCGCGATCGAGCGCGGGTCGCGGTTATAGGCTTCGCCGGTGTCGGGCTCGGCCACGTCGCAATGCACGCAGAGCGTTTTCTCGGCATAGAAGGGGTCGATATAGACCGAAGCCGCATCGGGCATTAGCTTCATGTCGGACTGGTCGATCGACTTCCAGCCGGCGATCGAGGAGCCGTCGAACATGAAGCCTTCTTCGAAAAAGTCCTCGTCGACGAGGTCCGAGACCAGCGTCACATGCTGGAGCTTGCCTTTGGGATCGGTGAAGCGGACGTCGACATAGGCGATGTCTTCTTCCTGGATCATTGCCAAAACGTCGGAGACGGTGGTCATGGTTGTCCTTTCTGGGTGGTCCGTCGGGCCGCTTGGGGCCTCGGGCGGGGTCATCTTCTATCGCGCGGAGGAGTTCAGAGGGCGTCGTCGCCGGTTTCACCGGTTCTGATACGGATTGCCTGTTCGACAGGGGTGACGAAAATCTTGCCGTCGCCGATCTTTTCGGTGCGGGCGGCGCTGACGATGGCGTCGATCGCGGCCTCGACCAGATCGTCGGGCAGGACCATTTCGATCTTCACCTTGGGCAGGAAGTCGACGACATATTCGGCGCCACGGTAAAGCTCGGTATGGCCTTTCTGACGTCCGAAGCCTTTAACTTCGGTCACCGAGAGACCTTGAACGCCAACTTCTTGCAGCGCTTCTTTTACGTCATCCAGTTTGAACGGCTTGATGATCGCCTCGACTTTCTTCATCGCCTGATCCTTCCTCACGACTTGCCTGAACCCTGATTGGACGCTTTGACGGAGCGCGTCCATCTCTATGCGGCGGCGCTCGGGGCGGAAAACCGGAATCGCGGGGAGTGCCTGCAATTCGGGCTTTGTGATTAATTTATAGGCAAGTGCTGGCCGTAGCCCTGCGGGGAGCGGCCTTCTCGCGGCTCTGGCTTCGCGGATTTGCGGGCAGGGATGCGGAGGGGAGGGCGGTGTTTGTGCGGTTGATTATTGGGTAGGGGCCAGGTTCTTTGGCGAAAACCGCATCGGATGAGATGGGTGCCCGCCTTGTCGGGTTGCGGTGATTCGTCGTCTTGCAGTGACGCGTCGCGCCGGTGCGGAGGACTTTGGATAGAGGCGGTGCCCGCATCAATCGCGCGGGCCCGCAGCTGCCCGCCTCGGCCTTCCGGCTGATCCACGTGAATCCACGCGGACCGAAGGCAAAACGGGCTAAAGCCGACTGCGTTCCGGCGTTGGATTCGTGACGATTTCCTCTCGCATCGGTGCAAACCCTTTGCTAAGAGACAGCGACCGGAGCAGGCTTGGCCAACTCCGGCTTGGATGCGGGTGTGGCGAAATTGGTAGACGCACCAGATTTAGGTTCTGGCGCCGTGAGGCGTGGGGGTTCAAGTCCCTCCACCCGTACCAAATGACTGATTTAGCGAGAAAAATAGAAGCAACGCGAGCGGCTTTCGCGGCGGTTTTAAGAGCCTCTAAATCGAAGTTTCGCAATTTCTTTCGCAAGTTCACGTCTCGCTCTCCTTCTGTTCCCTGCGCAGCTGTGCGCGCTTCGACGCCTTCTTCTGGTTGGCTTGTGCGCGGTACTTACGCACCATCTCCAAGGTTTTGTGCCCCGTGACAGCTTGGATTTCGGCGTCGCTGCACCCGGCATCCGAGAGCTGTACGGCGGCCGTGTATCGCCAGCCGTGGATCACCAGACGATCGCGCCGTGACGGGCGCCGATCTTGTCCCTGACCTCTTCGACGGCCTTCTGGACTGCGCGTTTTCCCAAGGGTTCCGTTGCCGTCTTGGATAGAATGTGGCGGCCGGCCTTAGGCAGCGTCGCGAGGTATGTCCGCAGCCGCGAGGGGCAATAGATCCAGATCTTGACGCCGGTTTTTCCTGCACGACGGCCATATATTCGCCGTCGAAGTCTGACCATTGCATGGCGATGCAGTCGCCGAGGCGTTGCCCAGTCCCAATCCCGAGTTCGTAGATTGCCCGAGCGGTCTTCTGCCCGAGCTCCTCGCATGCGCGCTCGAAAGCCAAGAGCATGTCTGACGGCCACGGTTCGTATTCTCCCCCTCGAGCTTGGCGATGTCTTCGACGGGATTGCGCTCGATCCACTCCAGGTCGACGGCGTGGCGGCATAGCACAGACAGGACGGCAACGCGCTCGTTGGCCTTCGACCATGTTGCCTGAAGCGCGTCTCGCGCTGCGAGGGCATGTTTGCGCCTGAAGCTGCGCACATCCTTGTCCCCGTTCTTCAGCCGGATTTCCTCGCAGTGACGGCGGTAGTTGGCTTGGGTTCCTTTGCTAAGGGCGCTCGGCCTCGATCACATAGCGCTTCATGCCGCGCGCAATGCGGGCCAAGGTGTTGTCGGCCAGCGGTCGCTTGGCTTTCAGACCGAGCTTTTCCATTACCTCGGCGCTGGTGTCGAAGATCGAGGGGCAAGGCAGAGACCAGTCAATGCAGCTGTCGGCGCCGATCCAAGGCGAGAGCTTGCCCTTTTTGACCTCTGCCGATGCAGGATCGCCATGCGTGGCCTTTGGCCAGACGATGGGGCGTCCATCGCGGCGCGCAACAAGAAACCAGCGCTTGCGATCGTCGGTGCGCCATAGTCACAGGCGCGAAGCTCGCGCCATTGGACGCGATAGCCAGCAGCCTTCAGGCCGTTTATAAAGTCGTCGAATGTCTGCCCCGCGAATTCCTTGATGGGCTGGCCATCATTATCGACAGGCCCCCATGTGGTGAACTCCTCGACGTTCTCCATGCAAATTACGTCTGGCT
This sequence comes from Paracoccus cavernae, assembly GCA_030410095.1. GTDB lineage: Bacteria > Pseudomonadota > Alphaproteobacteria > Rhodobacterales > Rhodobacteraceae > Paracoccus > Paracoccus cavernae. The sequence goes on along the minus strand of JAUFRC010000001.1, from coordinate 1,900,004 downwards.
TGGCCCACTTTGCCCACCGCACCACGACCCATGCCAGATCGCGGATGTTGCGGTCACGGGGTGCTCCGCCCTTGGCTTTCGAGAAATGCTTGCAGTCGGGGCTGGCCCAGAGCAAGCCGACATGCCGCCCCTGCGTCACGGTCAGCGGTTCGACGTCCCAGATATTGCTGTCGAGGTGCAGCGTCTCCGGATGGTTTGCTGCATGGAGCGCCAGCGCCTTTGGGAATGGTTGATCGCGACATCGGGCGAGCGTCCCAACGCCAGCTCGATGCCGGTTGATGCGCCACCGCCACCCGCGAAGCTGTCGATGATCATGGGAAGGTGGGGGTGAAGGGTCATGCCATGAACTCGGCGTGGATTTCGCGGATAAACCCGATCACCTTGTCGATCTGGCTCTGCTTCTGGCGATCGGGCGGTGGCGTGCGCGCCAACGAGGGGCGCGGCGCGGTTTCGTGGCGCGGCGCAGGGTGCAGATCCTCCCAGCTTGCTCTGGGCAGGCCGATGGCCTGCTTGGCGGGCGCGAGCTCGCGGCCGACCGCGCCGGCACCGCGAACGGTAGTGGGGCTGATGTTCAGCGCGGTCGCGATCTGGCGCGTGGAATAGCCAGCGGAAGCTTGTGCTGCGATCCACTTCGCGCGCTCCAGCTTGAGGTCATCGGGTGCATCGTTTGGCATCGGCCCAAAGATGTGCGCAGGCGGGGCAAGCTTTTTCATGAGGTGTCCTTTCTTGGCGCTCGGGATGCCGGCCCGCGCGGGGCCGGACACCAGAGGGTCGTTTGGGATCAGGCGAAGCGCCCCATGTAGAACGGAAGGCCCGTTTCCTCGGCTGCCGTGGCGGCGATCTGAAGGAAGTGTGCGCGGCGCTGGTATTCGACGCGGTGCCACTGGAAGCCGAGGCCGACCGCGCCGCCGCCCATGGCGCGCCAGCGGAACAAGCAGCTCAGCTCTTCCGGCTGTTCGCCATTGTAGATCGGGATGGAGAGCGTGAACTTCTCGGGGATCACGACGCCGTTCTGGACCTTGGTATCGGTCTCGAAGACCAGCTTGCGGTCACCGTTGTCCAGGCGCAGGGCGGATTTGTAAGTTTGTCCGACCGTGGCCTCAAAGTCGCGGCTGATCTCGATCATGGTCGCCGCTTCGGGATGGCCGATGTCGACGCTGTTCTCTTCAAGGAAGCGGGCGAACTCGTCTTGCGGGTGGATCTTGCCTTCCATGGCATCCCAGCGGGCGAACTCTTCCGAGGGACGCAGTTTCAACGTGGCAGCATGGGCGTTGTGGCCAGGGGCAGGAAGGCCGCGCCGAGGTTGTGTTCGTGCCAGTCGAGGCGGGCCGAGACAGTGAGCGCGTCGAAATCCGCGATTATGACCGAGCGATCGGATTTGAAGCGGTTGGCATAGGCGGAGAGCGATGCGCGATCATCGACCGTCACCGCTTGCTGGACACGCGAGGGGAGCCGGTTCGGGTCGGAAATGTCGCGCAGCGTGAAGCTGTTCGGCAGAGCAGCATACTCTCGGCCGTCCTGGCCGACGATCGTCGGCGATGCGATGCGCGCGGCCTCGAGAACGGTTTCGAAGGTGCTGCGCGGATCCGCGGCAAGGGCGGCGACTTGGCCGAATTGTTCGGTGCTTTGAGGCATGGTTGGTCCTTTCGGGTTGGGGAAGAGTTAGACGTCGATGGCGCGGCGGCGCTCGAGCTCGTCTTCGAAGTCCATCTGGTTGGGATCGCGGCGGGTGAGGCGGCCGTCATCGGTGGCGAAGTAGATGCCGGTGCCCATGCTGCGGGTAGGCTTCTTGATTGAGATATCGGGTACGACCTCAAGCTGGCCCGCTTTGTTGACCTTGATGCCGACCTTCATGGTCAGGCTGCCGCCATTGCCGGTTTCGCGGATCGCCTCGATCAGCTCGGAGAGCTTGTGGTCTCCGGTCTCCAGCAGTTCGCCACGGTGAAAGCTCTGAATGAATTCGAGGAAGTTGAGTTCGTTGCGCGCCATGGCGGTTGCCTCTGTTCAGGTTGTGAAAGGTGGAGGGATGCCGGCCCGTGCGGGGCCGGTCACCGGAGCGTCAGGCGGTGATGTGGCGCACGGCACGCATCACGGCGTCCTCGATGTGGGTGTTGGCCAGAGAAAGATCGCGCGAGGCCAAGCGGTCTCCCGACGGATCGGTCCCGCCGATCTCGTGCAGCTTGGCAATGAGGGCGGCGCCCATGTCCTTGACCTGCTGCATCTGTGCCTTCTCGGCCTCCGAGAGGGTGCGGTAGGCGTGGCGCACGGCATTGTTGGCGGTGCGCTGATCGGAGGTGCTGTCGATTGTGCTCATGTTGAAAGCCTTTCGGGAATGTCCGGTGCCGCCGGACGCGGATCTGGGAGGGTGCCCCCGAGGCCACCCATCCTCGGGGGCTGCCCGCTGCTCTGAAGGAGGATCGCGCAGCGGATCTTTGCGCCGCCGGAGGCTGCCACTCCGGCGGCTCTGCCGCGCTCAGTTTGACGCGGGAGCGCGGCAGATGCGTTGCGGGTGGCCAAGCATGGCCTGAACCTCGGCGTTCAGAGGCTCGGGGCGATCCGCTGCGAACAGCGTGACGGGCTTGGACCAACCGCGTGGATCTCGATTGTCGAAGAACCGCGCGAATTCCGCTTCGGTGAGCATCAGGGCGCGGTTCGAGGCCTGAGGGCGAATGAGCGTGAAGAGAGCAGACTTCATCGCGCGCCCTCGACCAGCTGCTCGATAGAGCGGGACTGGCTTTCCAGCGTGGTCGGTGCTGCGAATGCGCGGATGCTCTCGGAAGTGATCGCGCTGCAGGTGATGCGCCACACTGCGGCGGCGATGATGACGGCTGCGATCACGGCGGCACCGATCGCGACAGCGCGCAACGCGCCAGAGACCGCGTCGCGAAACTGAGGGGATGGGGCGGCCGCGGCTTTTGCGGGTTGCGCGAGAGCGGTGCTCATGCGGCACCGCCTTCTGCCTGCGCGGCGTCGTCATACAGGTCGTGCGAAATGAACGCGACGCTGGCGATGTCGATGAAACCCATTTGCGACCGGCGCTTGCCATAGGGCACCACGAAAGTGCCGTCGCCGCTTTTCAGGGCGTTGAAAAGGTCGGGGCAGATCGCGCCGTCGACGTGATGCAGGGTCTCGATCGCGCCGGATTTCAGGACGATGCGCAGGAAGCCGAGGCAGGGCAGGGCCGCAACCGCGTCGATCGCGCTGCCTTTGTGTTCGGGGGTAACCGGCTCGGCGTCTTGGGCAGTGGGAAAGGTGGGAATGTGCATGGGCGGGCTCCATCCGAATGGTTCGGGATGGAGGGAAGGATGCAGGATAAAAATCCTAAGTCAACCATAAAAAGGATTGAAATCCTATTCTGGTGGGATTTTAATACGCCATGAGTCTCATCGGGTCGTGCGCGTCAGGGCTGAAATTCATGTTTTGTTCTTGTCATTCCGTAAGCGTCGCACAACCATGGGGGTACTAAAGCGATTGGGAGGCGTCGTGTCTAAGCGTTCACTAGTGTTGCGGCTGGTCCTTAACCTCAGTCCTGAGGCTCTGAGGGAACTCGACTCATTTCTGAACGCTTTCACTGATCCTGTTGCCGTCCGGGCGCAGGAGCACCCGCTTTCCTGCGCTCTCCTGCGGCTGATCAGTGACTTTGATCTGAGATCGATCTGCTGTGATTGAAGGAAGAGTGCGTACTTGAGTGCCTCTTCCAATAGCGTAGGGTCAAGCCTGTATAGCTTTTCAGCCGTCTCGATGGTCTTGGAGGGGGCGTTGCTTTCGCCGAGCGCTATGATGTCCGAAAGCGGATACCCCACGGCATCGGCAATGCGCTTTGCTGTTTCAACCCTGGGCGATGAGTTGCTGCCGCTCAACAGCTTTCTCAGAGTTGAGTTATCGAGGCCCGCAGCGACAGCAATCGTTGCAGGTTTCAGATCCTGCCGTGCGGCGAAAATCTGACGGAGTCCTTCGAGGAATGGGTCTTTGCTTTCCATACGGACAGTTTGCTGCAAGGAATTTTGTCCTACCATAGGATAATAGTCCTTTACATTTGTCGGATTTAAATCCTAATAGGTGGATGATCACCGATTTTGTTCACGAATGTCATGATTACGCTCGCGCCAGGGGAATATCCTTGGTGACCCTTGGTCTCTATGCGGTTTCGGATAGTCGACTTTTCGCAAGGCTCGAGCGCGGTGGGCAGTGCCTGCCCCGCACCATGGATCGGGTGCGCGAATACATGCGGGAGCATCCAATCTGTGATTGCATTTCCTCCCCGCCGCACCTGCGGCCCCAACCCAAGAGCAGCCCCATGAAACAATCTCTTCTTAAAAGTGAGCTTTCGCATCATCGCATCCCTCGAGCTCAAACGTCCCGCCTCAATCCCTTTGATGGCAGGGGACGGTCGGTCACGGATCGGCGCCGCAATCACGGTGCCGTCGGTCGACTTGAGCCCGAGGATTTCCGCCGGCGCTGGTCGATGCTGCTGATCTCGAACTTCGGAACGCGCGAGCTTTGCGCGGTTCATTTCGGGGTCACGTTCCAGACCTCGTGCAACTGGTTCGATGGCCTCTGCACCCCGACAGGCGATGTGGTCGACTTCGCGGCGCAGTCCTTACCGAACTATGCCGCTGTGATGTGGGGCAAGTGAATGTCCGGTTTTCAGGGTCCACCGGGCGGGTTGCATGCGGGGCCGCAGTGCCTGGCTGAAACCTTGCTGGGGACGCGCCGCCTTGGTGGCGAAGAGATAAACGCGGTCCCCGGAACCTGCGGCTGGCCCATCCGAGAGGCGGTTGAAAACCGTCGGGGCAACCTTTCACCCGCCGCATCCTCCTCCTGCTAGGCGGCGCGGTGATACTGCGGGGCGGTCGCTGCTCGATCGCCCCGCCTTTTAGAATCAGCGCGAATGCGCAAGAGACAGGTGATGACGATGACCATTGCAGTTTCTGCTGATGTTGCAGCGCGCGCCAAGGATGAGCGCGACCTTTCGGTTCTGCGGCTTGCGTGTCGCGGCGAGAAGTATCCCGACATTGGCCGCGTGTTCGGCAAGGGTGGAACCTTTGCCCAAGTCCTCGTGGGGCGTATTCGTGACGCCGACCTGCGGGAAAGCGGCGAGGCGGCAGGCACCGTGATCGCGGCCTATCCGATGAAGAGGGCGCATCATGGGTAAGCGTTCCGATTTCGAGCGCATTGCGCGCGACTTCTATCCGACTCCGCGCGAGGCAGTCGCGCCGCTTCTTCCCCATCTCGGTTTCGGCGACAGCTTTGTCGAGCCTTGCGCCGGCAACATGGCGTTGGTGAATGCGCTGGAAGAGGCGGGTCTGTCTTGCCGCTTCGAGGGTGATATCGAACCGCGTCACGGGGACGTGCGGCGTGCCGATGCGCTGTCCGATGATCTGGCCGTTTGGGCCGATGGCGTCGATTACATCATCACCAACCCGCCATGGCGGCGCGATGTGCTGCACCCGATGATCCGCCATTTCTCGGCGCTGCGCCCGACCTGGCTCTTGTTTGATGCCGACTGGGTGCACACGCGCCAGTCGGCAGAATTCTTCCCATTGCTCCGCAAGATCGTCTCTGTCGGGCGGGTGAAATGGTTTCCCGACACCAAGATGACCGGCAAGGACAACTGCTGCTGGTATCTCTTCGATGCCCATTCCAGTGTCGCGACCCGGTTCTTCGGGAGGGTTGCGGCATGACGCGACCAGGTCCCGAGCCCGCCGTCTACCTCTGGCGCGGCGAGAGCTATCGCGGCATGCGCGCGGTTGCGCGGGCAGCAGGCGTCACTTGCTCGACGGTTGCGCACCATCTCGATCGCTACGGCAATCTTGACCGACTCGGCTGTGGGGCAGTGTGCAACTGGAAGCCGGGTGCACATACGCGTCCGATTTCGATGGGCAGTCTCAATTGGCCATCGGTCACTGCGTTTGCCGCCGCCCTCGGTGTCCACCGCTGCACTGCAACGGCATGGCTGCGGGCGGGTGACTGTGATCGCATCTTGTCGCGACTGATGGCGGCTGATGCGCGCACGGCACGTGCTGCGAAGGCAGGTGCCGCATGAGCATGCCGATCCCATATCCCGTTCATCTCATTCTCGTGCGCCCTAGCGCAAAGAAGCTTTCACAAGGGAGGGCGCCTATGTCGCAAACCTCTGAGTTCTGGGCTTACCCGCTGCGCCACGGCGACCGGCTACCTGGCTATGAATGGATGCCGCTCTATACCGAGCGCCTGCTTTCGTCGCGGTTCGTTTCAACCGCCATCTTCGCAGGTCGTCGTGAAGATATCGGCACGGCGCTTCTGCTCTGGTCGGCCAGTATGAAGCAGGATCCCGCAGGCACCTTACCGGATGACGATATCGAGCTGGCCCAGTTCGCGCGCTTCGGCGCGGATGTCGATGCGTGGCGCGAAGCGCGCGCGGTTGCGCTCTATGGTTGGCGGCCCGTCCATATCGACGACGCGCCGGAAGGGGCAGCGCCCCGCCTCGGCCACCCCATGATCGCCGAAATCGCGCGCGATCAGTTCTCGCGCCGCCGCGGTCGCGAGCGCGGGCGTGAAGTTGCCGCCTTCGCCATGATGAAGTCTCGGGTGCGCGCGAAGCTGCGCGAGATCCATCATGCCAAGGTCGCCGAGAACGAATTTGCGGTGGAGCAGATCGCCGGTTGGCTGAGGGACAACGACCTCTATGTCACGGCCGAGAACGTGCGGGTCGCAATGGATGACGTCATGGGCGGACCGAAGGTCGTCGCCATGGCCGGACGCGAGGTCTGATCGGTGTCGGTTGGTGTTAACGTGCTGTTAGATAACTGAAATCAACTGTTAGGCGCTGTTATGATAACAGTTAATAACAGTTACGATTTCAGCGGTTAACAGGTCCGCAACTGTTATTGCCCTACAGGACAGCACAACACATCACACCGACATAGACACAGACATGACACCTCTTAGGGCGCAGCCGAACCGCTGCCCCTGTGGATAAGTCGGAAGGTCTGAGAAAGGGGACAGAGATGAACAGCGAAGAACAGGCGCAGGGTGAAAAGAGGGTCATGCAGATGCTTGTCGATCCGCTGAAGCGGCGCGGGTTGGCCAAGCCTTCGGCGCTGACGGTGGCCCAGTTTGATGAGATGATCGAAGGCCTTTGCCAGCGCCTTGCCTATATGTCGGCTGGGTCGCTGATGGCGCTCGAAGAGCAAGCTGCGGCCAGCCCCGGCGGCAAGGACCGCGACCGCTTCCCGATCGCGAACCAGATCTTGCAATGGGCGGCCGACATCCAGCCGCCGGGGATAGCGCTTCGCCGCTGATCCGCGCCGTCTTCGCGCATGCGAGCGGGCAGGCGGCTGTGGCCGAGGGCTGGGCGCCGGAGTTGCTTGCGGAAGTCCGCAAGACTCGGCGCTGGCCCGGCAGCTATACGCTAAGCAAATTGCGCGAGGGGCTGGCACGGCGATCCGGCGACTGCAGGATATTGAGGCGCGACTAGCGCGTGGGGGCGAGCTTGGTCCGGTCGATAAGGACTGGCGGGCGCAGCGCGTTGCGGTCCTTCAGCGGTGTCGAGAAATGGGTGAGGGTCAGCAGCATGGCTAGGCTCGTCGATCAGGTTGTGTTCTCTGTCGATAGCAATGGCGCTGCCGCGCAAATGGATTTGACCGCAAGCTGCGAGATCGCGCGGCAGCAGGCCAAGGCGCAGGCTGCCCGCCTTGCTTCGGGCGCTCGCGCCTTGACGCCGTGCTCGATGCTGCCGCTACCTGACGCCCTCCGGCGCGCGCAGGGCACTGCACAAAGCAGGGTATTCCTCGCTGTCGGGGCTGGTGGCCTCGCTCTTGCCCGAAGTTCATCCCGACTATGCCGACATTGGCGATATCGGGGTGATCGCGGCCGACGGGCCGTTGAAAGAGGCGCTTTGCGTGATCGACGCAAGCGGCCTGATCGTCATGACGGAAAGCGGCCACGGTCGCAGGCCCCGCGAAGATCTGATGCGGGCCTTCAAGGTCGGATAAATCCATGAAGAAAATTCTGCTTTTCGCGGCGCTTGCCATCGGCATCGCCGGGCCTGCGCATGCCGGTCCTGTGGCTGGGCTTGTTGCTTGGGTCGGCAGCACGATCGCCGCTGGCGGGGTGATGGGCGCGCTCGTTCAGATGGCCGTCGGCTTCGGAGCGAACCTCTTAGCTGGCGTCCTTGGCAAAGCCATGGCCGAAAAGCCCAAGGTAAACGTCCAGTTCGATATCGAGCTGGGCGACGACACGCCGCTGTCGTTCATCGCGGGCGATTACGTCACCGCAGGCAAGAGAAAGTATCTCGGCAGCTGGGGCAAAAACTCCCGCTACATCACTGAGGTGATCGAGGTTTCCTGTCTTCCGCAGCCGGGTCTTGCGGGTCTCTGCGCATGGAGCTGCGGGTCGCGGCGCAGGGGCAGTGCATCGTCTTGCAGGGCGTGCAGGTCGCAGAGGGCTTCGAGGTCGATCTGGCGGAACTTGACCTGCCGCCACGGCTCTACCCCGCCAGCGTCTATTACATCGACCAGCGCGGGGCGCAGCCGCCCGGCACGGTCTATCTCAACATTGAAGGAGGCTGCTGATGGAGATCGTCAAAACGACCATCGGGTTTCGCGGGCCGTCCGGCGCGCTCGACCTCGATGCCGTCACCCTCGCAACCGGCCCCGCAGGAAGCAACGTCACCTATGAAAACGACGTGCTGACGATCCCGCGCGGCGACAAGGGCGAGCAAGGCGACCGCGGCGAACGAGGCCTGACCGGTGATCGCGGTTTGCAGGGGAGCGCGGCGATACCGGCGAACAGGGGCTTCAAGGCATTCAAGGGCTGAAAGGTGACAAAGGGGATGCCGGAAACTCTGGAGCAAGCGCCACCATCACGGCCTTTACCGATCCTGCCGCGTGGGCATCCTATACGCCAGGGCCGCTGGAGCTCGCGGTGCTGACCTATGCCTAAGCTCGATCTGACCAAGGCAAGGCGGATCAAGGGTGGCATGGGAGAGCTGGCCGCACTCAAGGGCGCAGGATTCTCGTGGCGCAGGCATCCATTGACCGATTTCTATGGCGTAGGTCCGGGACAAATCGCTGTCCACTTCGATACCGAACATATTGAGGGCACCTCTTCCGCCATCACCAAGCTGATTAATCGCGGCGGCGGTGGTGCTTTCTTTGATGCCCCGGTTACAGGCGCTCCGCTCGTAGCAACGAATGGCACTGTTGCGCTGTCTTCCAGCACGGGCACCCCCGGATTGATAACCGCGCTGATATTGTCGGGGTGCGGATGATGTGGGTTTGCACCGTCGACTACCTCGTGTCCTCGACCAAGTTCTTCGGAGCTACCGGCTACGAGGTGCGGGTAGCTGCCCGACAGGCAGACTTTGCCAACTTCGTTCAGCTGTGGTCGAACACCACCGGCGCAGGTCTGGTAAGCTCCCTTGGTCCTCGCGCTCGCTTCCCTGCATCCGGCTTGATGCTCATGGAGCTGGATACCACGGTTGCCGAAACGAGGTTTTTTCTCAACGGGGTTCTACAAAGCACCTCGACGGACCCGTTGCCGTGGTCGAATTTCTACGTGCAGCTGATCGGACAAGGCAACGCCAACACGGTTCCGTTCAACGGTCAGATGGGCGATGTCCTCGGAGTAACCCTCGGGGCCGGTTCGCCTGCCGCCATTTCGGCTGCGCGCACCTACCTCGCCGACAAATACGGGATCAGCTTGCCATGATCCGAAGCCTTCTCACATCCGAAGCCCACCGCGATCCGTATGTCTGGGCGGCTGTCTTGCTGGCGCACTTCACCATCGGGGCCGCGCTCTGGGTTTTCGCCGGTTGGTGGGCCGCTCTGGCCTATGCAGGTTTCGAGCTGGCGCAGGCGGGCCGCTCTCGGCTGCTGGCATGGGATAGCCTGCTCGACTGGTGCGGGGTCACGCTCGGCGTAGCTTTTGCTTCGCATCTCGCTCATGGCGACCGACGGCAAGCTCTGGCCGCCGTCGTCGCCGTCTTCATCATCGCCGCCGTGGGCTATGCCGTCCGCGCGCGCAGAGCGCAGGAGGCGCAATGACAGAGATCCGCGAATTTTGGGCGATGATCATCGGCGGGGTCAGCTTTGTTGCTTGGCTCGTTCGATTGGAGGCTCGCGTAAACGCAAACGCCAAAGAAATCGCTCGGTTAGAGATCCAGATGGATGAAGATCGCCGCGATGCCAAGGACAGCCGTCGGGAAACGCATGACCTGCTTCGGGAGGTACAGCGGGATATCAAGCTGCTGCTCGGGCGCGGGCATCAAATTCACTGGAACGATAAGACCAACCCGCCGAGGTGACCGGCCCTGCCAGGCTAGGTGTAACAGCGTCGGCAGGACCAGTCTGCTCGCCGAGACTCCCATCAACACGAGCAAATCAATCATATCACATCGCCCCGCCCTCGTGCGGGGTTTTTTCATATCCGGAGACATCATGGACGGAATCATCCTGCACTGGACGGCGGGCGCCGACGGTGTGACGCCGCATGAGGCGGACAGCTACAATTTCCTGATCGGCCGCGACGGGACCATCACCTCGGGGAAGCATGCACCCGAAGCGCAGATCCCGCCGCTTAGGGCAGGAGCCTACGCTGCCCATACCCTGAATGCCAATGGTAACCGCATTGGCGTGGCCCTCGATGCCATGGGCGATGCCAACGAGCGCCCGTTCCGCGCCGGCCGCTTCCCGATCATCGAGCTGCAGCTCGATGTGCTGGTGACCTTTGTTGCCGATCTCTGCCTGAAATACCGCATCCCCGTGACGCGGCGCACGGTGCTGAGCCATGCCGAGGTCCAGACGACGCTCGGGATCCGGCAGAACGGGAAATGGGACATCAGCTGGTTGCCCGGCATGGACGCCCCGGCGATCCGGTCGCGGTGGGCGACCAGCTCCGCGCGCGGATCCTCGCGGCGATGGGGCGGCCCGCGATCGGGGCGGCCGCCTTTACGCCGGTTCTGCGGCGCGGGTCCAAGGGCGAGGCTGTGCGCCACCTGCAAGAGCTGCTGACGGGGCAGGGGCATGTCCTCGGCAAGATCGATGGAGATTTCGGCGAGCGCACCGATGCCGCGGTGCGGATCTTTCAAAGCTCGACGGCCTGAAGCCCGACGGAATTGTCGGTGCGCAGACCTGGGCAAAACTCAACAAGGGACAGTGATCATGGACATCATCAAAGCGGCGCTGCTGCCGCATCTTCTGGAAATCATCGGGATCCTGCTGGCCTCGCTGATTGGCTGGGCCGCCAATACCGCGCGCCGCAAATGGGGCATCGACATCGAGGCCCGCCACCGCGAGGCGCTTCAATCGGCGCTGCTCAACGGCGCACGGCTGGCGCTCGAGCGCGGCTTTGGTGGACAGGCAGCGGTGGCCGAGATCCTCAAGCATGTGCAAATCAGCGTGCCGGATGCGGTGATTGCGCTGGATGCGCGGGCGGAGGTGCTGGGCAATCTGGCGCAGGCGAAGCTGCGGGAGGCCGCGCAGGGTGCAGGAGGCATCCAGAAGCTTGAGGCCGCGTTGAAGGAGTTGAGCGCAAGGCGAGGCTGAGGCTGGCTGGGGCTGCACCGCTGGAGCGAATCGTCTCGACGCGCTAGCCTGGTTTCATGTGCAACCTCTACCAGACCCCGAAGTCCGCCGATCTCATCGCGCAGCTCTTTCGCGAGCCGCTGCGCGATCTGACCGGCAATGAGCCCTGGCCGGAGGAAGTCGATTCCGACCGCAACGCGCCGATCATCCGTCATGACGGCGACGGTCTAGTGGTTGCACGCGCGCGATGGGGAGTGCCGACAAAATATCTCAATACCTCAAGACTGTCATATGTCGAGGGTGTTGTCCTAAACATCTGCCGCCTGACGGGCTGTACTAACTTTCGCCCGATCGTTGCTTACCTGCGGCGGCGAAAGGGTGGCGCGAGGGTCGGGCCGATCGGGAGCTCTTCTTGTTCGAGATTATTGGTGAACGCAGCGAGGTTGATAGAGCCCCACGGAGAGATGAAAACACTCCATTAGCATGAGATGCAGAAAGCAAGCCCATAGTGCTTAGTTGTAACTGGCTGCAGTCAAAGATAGTGATCGGCATGTTGCTAGCCGATTTTTAGTGCTTGGAGAATGCTGAGATGTGGAAAGATTTTGGCTTCAGAAGGAATCTCTACGACACCCACCCGGTCTCTGGGGATGCCCAAGGCGAGCGGTTACTTGTTGGAAGGCAGGATGAGCTAAAGCGGATAAAGAGCCGAATCACTGGCTTTAAGACGGTGGTCACAATTGAAGGTCCCAATGGTGTTGGGAAGACGAGCGTTGTTTTGGTTGGCGGTTATCAGATTGAAAATGATACGAAGGATAATGGTAAGGGGTCACTTGTCCTGATGCCTGATCCTTTTCAGTTGAACGCTGAAGAGAGTGCAATTGACTTTAAGAGAAAGGTCTATGCGGAAATTGCTTCATATTTTATCAAGCACGAGGCAAAAATGCGCTCCCAACTTGATTTGCAGTTTTCACTTGGTCCACTAGAGGCGTGGCTGGAGAATCCCCTTAATCTTAGCGGGTCGGTCGCAGCGGCAGGGTTTGGGCTAGGCGGAGGAGGGTCCCAAATGAATCTGTAGGCTTCGACCTCCACGGTTTTTTCTCCTTGGTTGATCGACTTCTGAAGGCGGCATTTAATGAGGATGGTGGTGTAATTTGCATCGTGGACAATCTGGAGATTCTAATACCTCACAGATTGCGCGTCAGAGGCTTGAATCTTTGCGCGATGACTTGTTTTCCAAGCATGGGATTAGATGGGTCCTGTGCGGGGCGAGGGGGATCGTGCGGAGTGCTGCAAGCAGTCAGCGCCTGCAAGGGCGACTCCAGGAGCCAATCGAAATCGCGCCCCTCAATGGTGACTCGATTCGAGATCTAATTCAGGCGCGCGTCGCTGAGTTTAAAATAGATAATAGTGCCATTCCGCCGGTAAGTTCGAAGTCATTCGCGTATGCATTTCGGGTTTTGAATGAGAATCTAAGAGACACACTAAAGTTTTGTGGAGACTTTTCGCTGTGGCTTCATGACAGCAATCAATCATGGGAAGACGAGGCTCATTTGGACGAACTTTTCGAGATCTGGCTGGCAGAGCAGAGTCACGCATACATGGATGCGATCAATGTCCCACCTCGTGCCTGGAAGCTTCTGGATGAAATCTGTCTGCAGGGCGGTTCAATTAGTCCCTCAGATCACAAGGACTATGGCTTCAACTCATCTCAGAATATGAGGGGGCAGGTTCAGAGACTGGAGCAAGCTGGGTTGGTGGTTTCGGAGCTGGAGGATACGGATCAGCGCCGAAAAACTATTTCTGTCGTAGCTAAGGGCTGGCTTGTTCGGCATCATAGATCCGGCTATGAAAAGCATGAAAAAGCCAGGATGCCTACTGAGGTCCTGCTCTTTAGGGGCTGGAGCTGGAGCTGGAGCTGGGTTTGGTATGAGGTCCTGGTGTCGCGGGCGATTAGGTTTCAGCTTCTATTTGAAGTGAGTATTCTCCAATTGTCATTTGTTTGATTTAAGAGTCATCGCGTTGGCAATTGAGGGCGCAAAGCTCGACGTAATTCAACCTAAACGATGTGCATGACAACAGAATTTCCTTCCGCCAAGTATTAGTCCACCCTACCCCCGCTCAAAGAACCCCGGATGCGGTTGGTTCACGCCAAAGCGGATTGTGCCTTGCCCGAACCGTTGGTTGATGAAATCGGCAGCAGCAGACGCCCTCTCGCCTGCGGTCTGCTCTCCCGGCCCGATTGGCATGAGCAGATCGCCGGTGCGGGCCTCGAGCATGTCGACGTTTCCAAGGTGCACCCCGATCGCTGCGAGGTGCCGGCCGCGAATGTAGGGCCAAGCTTGGCGCCAGAGGGCGCGATTCATCCGCATGAACTCCAGCGTGTCTTGGGTCGGAGCGCAGCGTATTGCGCGAGCCCATGTCTTTCTGCCGTAGGGCGAGAGGTGCAGGTTGAAGCTCGCAGCAACGCGGCCGTCCCGTCGCAAGCGCGATGCGGCTTTCTCGATCAGCCAGCGCGACACCAGATAGGCCTCGGCCGGTGCGCGGTATTGCGGGGCAAGGACCTTGCTATTGCCGAACCCACCTCGCTGCGTGGTGACCAGCGGGATTGGCTCACCCTGCAGAGACCGTACGAAACGCTCCCCTTCCACGCTGCGCCAGATCACGCGGGCATGCCTAGGGTCGAGGCGGCAGAGCGATAAAATATCGCGGATCCCTGCTGCATGCAGGCGGCCGGCCATGGCTCGCGAGATGCCTGGTAAATCATCGAGTGCGAGATGTGCGATCCTGTCCGGCATATTGTCCGGGCCGAGGTGCTGAAAGCCGTTCGGCTTTTCCAACTTGCCGGCAATCTTTGCCAAGAGATGGTTCGGCCCGATACCCGCCGAGAACCGCAGGCACTCCCCGACCTCGGTGGCCACAGCATGTTTCATTTCGGTGACCAGCGCTCGCGCTCCGTCCAGATCGGTCACATCGCCCGATAAGGCGATTTGAAACTCGTCGACCGACCGGATGCGCTCAAGCTCGGCGTAGCGATCTAGGATGGCGGCTACGCGTAGGTTGTGGCGGACATAGACGCGATGTCGAGATGCGCGGAAGGTGATCTCGGGACAAAGGCGGCGAGCCTCGGGAACGCTGGTTCCGGTGCGGACGCCGTAAGCTTTAGCCTCATAGCTCGCGGCCACACAGCATCCTTTCTCATTTTCCATGGCGGTGATCGCGACCGGTCGACCTCGAATCGCTGGATCTAGCTGCTGTTCGACGCTCGCGAAAAACGAGTTCATGTCGATGTATAGCGTGCGGAAGGGGCCCATCGCTCTAGATCCTGCGTGTAGAAAGTCCACACTAGATGTTCTATAAATGTTCTCATCAATCAAGAGGGCGAAATGGACAGGAAGCAACAGCTCGGGAACGTTTCATTCGGTGGTGCATGGTCAGAGCAGATTGCTGCTGATGAGGCGCTGGAACGCGCGCTTCAGCTCGTCGACGGGGCGGTCATCGATGCGGTCACCGACGATCTTCGCGAGGATCCGGAACTTGAGGCGGCATTTACCCTTGTCGCTTCGCAGCACCCCAAGGGCAGGCTGCTTGCGACCGCGTGGGCCAAGGGGCTCCGTATCGGCAACCCCGGCCTGCGATCGGCCGAGCTTCAACGTATCGCGAAAGCATTGCGCAGCGGGATTGGGGACAGGGTGCGAGGGGCTCATGACCTATCCACATTTTAAAATGCGTTTACGCATCAGCCTGTTAGGGTCGAGAGAGTTCTTCAATTTTTATTATGTGACTAGGTGGAATGGTGTTTTTTAGCATCATGCAACAGTCCGTTCTTAATTTTTTGATATCGAAATTTGGGTTGGAGATTTTGTATGCCCAAGTGTTTAGGAAGGTGCGTGCAAGTCCTGGTATTTCTTCAGAAGCAATAATGTCATCGTAACTGTAAATTGGGTGCGCTCCGTTAATAAGCTGGTCACCACTAACTTGAACGTGCAATAGTAACGGCACGGTCGCTGATTTTAGTAACTGCAGACCTGTTTGATCATTGAACAAATCATTAGCAACATGCTGATCAAATTCTGATCCATAGTTAAGGTAGTGGTCAAAGTCATTCTCTAGGCCAGACCGTGAAAGGCTGAAATGAATTTGTCCCTCCCTAGATCCGTACTTGCCTTTTGAGCCAATATCTTCGATTGCGGGGGCAAGTTTAGACTTTACGATGCTCCATCGGGGGACTGGTGGAAAATTGCCCTAAGGCGGCTTTCTCTGTCTTTCGCAATTAACGGGCGTAGTCCGTCTTGGCGGATGGAGTGGATCTCTCGACCCAGCAGTCTTGTCCCATGGTAGACGCAAAAAACATTCGCCGCTATCCAGCTCTGTATAGCAGTGGAGGCTGTGGATACATCTGTGTGATTGGCTATATGATCTCCGGCATCCTGGATGTACTGGAATGTCATTTTCCTGTGAGAATCAACTGCGGACTGGCCCACTAGGTTGATTATGGTCTCGCCAAAGGATTGATCCCAAGTCTCGAAAAGGTCGTATATAATCACAGCTCTCTCGTGGAGGTTTAAAAGGGCCGGAGTGACGTGCGCCGACGATTCTGGGGAGCTAAAATAGGCTTGACTGAGATTGATGGTCGACGCGAAGGACTCCAAGGAGTTGCCAAACCTGTGGTCGTTTTGCGATGTTGCCTATTGCAAACATCATACCGTTTCGTGGGTAGTCGCCGTTCATCTTCTGGGAAATCATGTCGAGGGCAGCTTGATCATTTCCAAGCTCACGCTGGAGCCTGAAGAACCATGCATGAAGCTCCCAGTCTGCATTGGTATAGTCGTGCCGGCCATCATCATCTATGAAGCGGAATTTGAAATGATATGGTGTAGGCTCAATTGCCTCTAGCGGATCATCGAGAAACGACCCTTGGCTGACAGCTTTCTTATAGGCATTGCGCTCAGATTCGAGGGTTTTCTCGCTTTTGCGTCGATAGTAAAATTCCGTTGAGCGGGGGCGAAGGAGAGCGAGGGATTTTCCTTTGGCCGCCGCTTGCTTCGCAGATCCGGAAATTAGGGGATCAAGAAATTTAGATCTTTCTCCCCTAGGGAGGTCACCATCGATGAGGATAGACTCCTCAGCGACGTGACAACTTTCCGCTCTTCGATCGCTGGTAGGGACGCGGTACGAGAACTTGACCCAATCCCAACGTTTGAAGGCCGACTCCCCCTTGAGGTGACGAAACCTTACGGGAAACAATCTCTTGAATTCGCCGTAGGCAGTCACGCCGGCGCAGCAAACGGTCTCACCATGGCGACTACTCAGCTGCGGTAGAGCCTTCACAAGGATAATAGCGCGGGAGCTTTGAAGCGTTGCGGACATATCGATCGGGCTCATCGGCAAAGAGATTCTGTACAGTTGAGCCTAGGTCATTTCGAATAGCGTCGGCAACTATGCTGCGGTGGCAATTCTTGGGGTCGAACTCATAGCAAAGGAGTGCGGTAGGAAAGCGCGCGACAATCTCGATCAGATCGTCAAGTCTGTCTGAGATTCTATCCTAGAAAAGTGAGCACCATAAATTTCTCTAAATTTTCGGAAGTCTCCCGCCCGCGCTGCCTCGCGGCCTGGCTTCGGATCGCCGAGTTCCCTGAAGTGCCTGTATTCGATCCCTTCAGCGTTTAGTCTTTCGGCCAGTTTCGTCTTGGAAAAACCTTTCTTCCGCGAGACGGTAACGGCACGAACATCGGCAAGAACTTGTATTCCGGCCAGGGAAAGGGTTCGCACAAACCGATCGATGTCGGTGCTCTCATATCCAATTGTGTAGACGACGCTCATACCGCTTCCCTCTTCTTATAACGGCAAGGTTCCCATGTTGGGCTAAGCCGTGGTTGACGGGTACATTACAGATCGAGAAATGTCCCACTGGTTGGTCTCTGGATGGCTGAATTTGTAGAGAGTGGCGAAATTTGGCCGTTCATCGGTCGATCGTCCACATCAACTTGCCGTATTTGACTGGGATGACGCAGTTGCGGCACTCCAGCCCCCGTTTAGCCTCTATCTCGTCCAGTTTGTTGCGCAGGACGGCGTTTGCAGCTTTTGCCAGCCCCTCGACCTCGGCAGGCGCAGAGGGGCGGCGAGATCGCGCGATACGATAGCACGCACAGCCCATCGGACAGGCCGTAGCCGCGCGGGATATGGCTGATTGTGCGATCAGTCTCGCGGCCGTCGGCGCAGACGAGGTGAACGTGATTACCCACGGAAAATCCGCGATCATCGTTCCTGATCTCGAAGGTCTTGTTGCCGCTCAGTAGATCGCTCATCGGCTGCGCGTCGATCTTCAAGCGGTGCAGCTCCGGCGCTGCCTGATCGATCGAGACGTGTTGACGGTTATCCATAACAAACCGGCCCCAACAATGCTCGCCAAAGCCAGACGGGACGAAAACTGCGTTTCGCGGTTTCACCTTTGGTTCTAACTATGTCCTGCGAAATCGAATCGTTAACGCGCTGTATGTGAAAGACATTCGCAAGCTTTAGGTTCTGGCGCCGTGAGGCGTGGGGTTCAAGTCCCTCCACCCGTACCAAACATATGATTTATCAGGGAAGACGGCTAAACTGCGGGCTGTTTTCTTAGTGGTCTTAAAGACCGTTACCCCGACATTTCGCTGTTTCCTTCACAAGTTCGCGCGCCGCTCTCCTTGTGCCCCTGCACAGCTGTGAGCGCTTTGATGCCTGCTTCTGCTTGGCCTATGTACGATACCTGCGGACGTTTGCGTCCGACAGCGGTGGAGCGTCAGCCGTGGATGGCCATCCAACTCCGAGCATTGCATGGCGATGCAGAGGCAAAGGCGCTGTCTGCTGCCAGTTCCCAATTTGAAAACCGCTCGCGTGTTCTTCTGCACGATTTCGTAACGGGGCGGCTCGAACGCCAAAAGCTTGCCATTGGGACACAGCTCAACGTCGTGGCTCTCGATTTTGGCTATCTTCGCGACGGGGGCTATCGCTCTCGTGGTCGGCGGAGTGGCGGCGACGAGCGGACAGAACCCTGACAGGCTCGGTAGCCAGCGACCACGTCGCCCAAGCGCGCTGTACGCAGGCCCCTTTGCGTTGCCGCCCCGATGCAACCTCCGGCCGCGCCGCGATCTGCAACCTGTAGATGATCCGTCTGCTTGCGAGATCGATGAACTCCAATTCGCGATCATTGCTCGGAGGGCCTTTTCAAGCTTCATCTTGAAGATCACCAAAGAGGATTGTCTGCCACCAGACCGGATAGATCATGATCGAGCGCGGCCAGTTGGTTGATTGCGCATTGCCACGCTTCGGCGGTGAAAACGCCTTCGTCATCATAAAGGGTGCGCCCGCCGCTATGGGGCATTGGGCGCGCCAGTTCATTCACGCGGGTACGGAGGTCTTCCTCGCGGAGCTTGCGGGAGATTTGGCGGCCGGCGCGGCGGAGAAGCCTTGGAAGGTCCATCCCTTTTTGCTGTAGAATGCCCGAATTTCGCTGCCGCCGTACTTTCTCGCATGAATTGATGCGTGTTTGAATGCGGTGACGTCTTTCAGCTTCGCTGCAAAGGAAAGCATTTTCTTCTGGATATGGATATTCTTTGGATCCAGCAGGAGCGCCCTTTGCAGGGCGGTCATTGCAGATTTGTCGTCTCCGGTTACATTGCTGTTGTCAAAATCCAGCAGGTGGAATTCCGGAATATTGCTATAAATATATCGGTTATTGGCAATGAATTGCGAAAGCTGATTGGTGCTCAGCTCGGCGAGGTTCATGTCGATGCTGTCGAAGCCTTTGCCGTTACTCTGATCCAGCATTTCGGCAATCCAGGAGCTGAGGACGTCGGCCTGAAAATCATCGATACGGACACCGCGGAGGCCGTGCTTTCGGATGACCGGAACCTCGTCGCTGGGGTCAAAGTCGTGATCGAGAAAAGCGTGGCAATAGTGAATGCCTGCCGCAGTGGCCAACGGCGTAAAATCTCCGAACCGTTTCTCGAGGGTCTGGAGATTGGAGAGCTCGATGACATGCGATCCGCGCGGCATGAAGATCATGTTTGTGAGGCCCGCCCCGTGCAGGGTCACCATCGCCTCGGTCTGTGACATCAATTGAGCTTGGCCGAACTGGTCGTAATCCTCGAAACTGACGACTTCGAAGCCTTGCCGCACCAACCGTGCCAACAAAAGCTCCTCGCCGACCACATTGCGGACCCGTTCGGCTTTGCGCGTGACATAGAGTCTGCGGGTAGGCTTTTCACCGGACGCGACCTTGGCGGCGGTCTGATCACGAAAATCCAGCAGCGGTTGTTCGATGCTGTTGTTCGTCAGGGAGACAAAATTCGCCATGCTCGCGCTTCGCGGAACCGCAACACCGACATCGTCGATGTCCTGCATGGATGCGTTTCGCGTCTGGAAATACAGATGCGACGTGTTCAGGCCGAAAAGGGCAAAGTCGAATTTGCGCGTTCCGGATGAGGCATCAACTTCAATTACGTCCGAAAGATCCGGAAACCATGTGGATATCAGCCGCCGGATAAAGCCCGATACTTCGCCGCCACCCGCGAAAATGATTTTCCCGCGCAGTTGATGTTTGCGGTAGAGCGTCAGAAGCGGGAAGGATTCTTTGACAAAGTGATAAAAGTTAAAGAAGTTTTTGGTCTCGATTACGAGGTCGAGATCTTTGTAATCGCCAGAATAAACAGGTACGTCGAATATGTTTTGAGCCGCTGCCGCATCAAGTTTTGCCGTGATTGCGGCTTCTGTTGCTTTGTATCTTTGTCGAATTTTATTGCGGAATCTCGCTCCGCTGGTCGAGTTCAGGACGACCTTTTTCCCGATCCTGAGCGTTGATTTTGAAACCGAAACACTCTCTGCAACGACGAGAATGGTCGGGAAGACAACCGATTTATCCCATTTCTGTTTCGTGGCCAAAATGTCGTGAGCGGTCAATCTTTGCAGTGTATTCGAGCATAACGAGAGGGCATCGACTTTTGCAGCTTCGCAGCGCGTGGGTTGGATGCTTTGCTGGCCGGCCAGCCAAAGCCCCCGATCGAGTCCCGGAATGAAAATGCGATCAACGACGCTCTGATCTACCATGATGCTCCTCGATGCCTTCACACGTTGCGGTTGTGCGATGCATGTCCCGAAGGTCAGGTGAGGTCAACGCCAATCTCGGACTGTGCCGTTTGGCTTTTTGATGCGCGGATTCTTTTGAATCACCGTTTTCGATCGCGCCCGCCAGAATGATTGACGGGAGTGCCCTCGGTCGCATTTATCCGGCGTAGCGGATTCTCGGCGACAGGTGCAGCCGGGAAGTTGCGAGGGTTGCCACGGGTGAACGACGGCAGGTACTCAACATCCGTTCACAAGCTCCCCGCGACGGGAGCTCATGTCATGGGACTGGTCTCAATTGTTGAAGCGTGGGGCAGGCCCCTCCACCGTACCTAAGAAATGCCCCGATACGAGAAGATGTGAACTGCGCGCGCAGATGTGCTCTGTCCGGCAGTGTTTCCGGTCTGCGGGCCCCCAAAACAGGGATTTGCCCGCAAGTGGGCGGCGCCCGCCTTGTCGCGGGGCGCGGCGCATGCGGCGATCCGGCACAAAAAGAGGCGGAATTGCCAGCAATTTGCCGCTTGGACGCGCCCCGTTGGTTCTTGCCATAGCCCTCGAAATCCCCTAGCTAACGCGCTGACAGCGTGGAGCCTTCGCATAAAGGTTCTGGCGCCGAAAGGCGTGGGGCTTGGTCCCTCCACCCCCATCATGGTTGGATGAAGGAAAACAGATGCAGGTCAAGGAAACCCAGAACGAAGGGCTCAAGCGCGGCTATACGTTCACCCTGCCGGCGGCAGAGCTTGCAGCCAAGGTTGATGAGAAGCTGAAAGAAGCTCAGCCCGAAGTCGAAATGAAGGGCTTCCGCAAGGGCAAAGTCCCGATGGCGATGCTGAAAAAGCAGTTCGGCCCGCGCGTGTTGGGCGATGCCATGCAGGACGCCGTTGACGGCGCGCTGCGCGAGCATCTGGAAAAGTCGGGCGACCGTCCGGCAGTCCAGCCCAAGATCGAAATGGAAAACGGCGAGAACTGGAAAGAGGGCGATGACGTCGTCGTCAACGTTTCCTACGAAGCTCTGCCCGCGATCCCGGAAACCGATCTGTCGGGCATCGAGATCGAGCGTCTCGTCGTGAAAGCCGAAGAAGCGGCTGTCACCGAAGCGCTGGAAAACCTTGCCGACAACGCCAAGAATTTCGACGACCGCAAGAAGGGCTCGAAAGCCCAGAACGGCGACCAGATCGTGATCGACTTCAAAGGCATGGTTGACGGCGAAGCCTTCGAAGGCGGCACCGCGGAAGACTATCCGCTGGTTCTGGGTTCGGGCTCGTTCATTCCGGGCTTTGAAGACCAGCTGGTCGGCGCGAAAGTCGGCGAATCGGTCGAAGTCAAAGTGACCTTCCCGGCTGAATACGGTGCGGCTCACCTCGCCGGCAAAGACGCGATCTTCGAGACCACCGTGAAAGCGGTCAAAGCACCGAAGAAAGCCGAGATCGACGACGAGCTGGCCAAGAAATTCGGCGCCGAAGATCTTGCTGCGCTGAAAACGCAAATCGGCGAGCGTCTGGAAGCCGAGTACAAAGGTGCATCGCGTCAGATCCTGAAGCGTGCGCTGCTCGACAAACTCGACGCGCTCTACAGCTTCGAGCTGCCGGAAGCTCTGGTCGAAATCGAAGCCGGCCAGATCGCGCACCAGCTCTACCACGAAGAGCACCCCGAGGATCACGGCCACAACCACGGCGAGATCGAGCCGACCGACGAGCACAAGAAGCTCGCCGAGCGTCGCGTCCGCCTTGGCCTCGTGCTCGCGGAAATCGGCCAGAAAGCCGAAGTGACCGTTTCGGATCAGGAAATGACCCAGGCGGTTCTGCGTCAGGCTCGCCAGTTCCCGGGCCAGGAACGCCAGTTCTTCGAGTTCATCCAGTCGAACCCGCAAGCACAGCAGCAGCTGCGCGCACCGATCTTCGAAGACAAGGTCATCGACCACATCGTCGAAGGTGCGAAGGTTTCCGACAAGGAAGTCTCGAAAGAAGAGCTCGAGAAAGCCGTCGAAGCTCTGGACGAGATCTGATCTCCGCCATAGCGAATTAAGGAAAAGCCGCCCCTCGGGGCGGCTTTTTCGTTTGCGGCACGGCTACGGGACCAGAAGCTTGGGGCACACGGCCGGCGGCGGGGACGGATCGCCCTCGCGCGTGAAGGCGTGGCTCAAAGACGGTGGATGCGGCGGTCGATTTCCTCGGCGGCATCCTTGGCGCGTTCCGAGGCGCTTCCGGCAAGGTCCTGTGCCTTTTCCTTTGCCCCTTCGGCCACGTTCTGGGCGGCCTCGCGCGCGCGTCCGGCAGCCTCTCCGGCGGCTTCCTTGCCCTGGGCAAAGAGGCTGCGGATCAGCTTGGCTGCGCCTTCGAAGTCGCTGATGATGCTGCCCGCCTGACCCGCGACGGCGCGAAAGCCGGTCAGCGCCGCGCCGAGCGAATTGATCGTTGATTCGGCGGATTGGCCGATCTTGCGGGTATTGTCCTCGACTTCGTGCATGAGGTTTCGCGCCTTCGGGCGAATGCGGCGACCGGCGCTTTTGCGTGCGCGGCGCAGGGCTTCCTCGGCGGCCTCCGCGCGTTGATGCGCGGCTTCGAGCGCGTCTTCAAGCTCGCGCTGGCGGTTGCGGGCGCGCATCTGGTCCCGTGCTTCGGCGCCAAGCTCGGCAAAGCGCGGTGCGAGATGGGCGGCAGCCGAGGTTGCCTGTTCACGGACCGGGGGCGGGCTTGGGGTCGGCGGCGCGGGGCAGGGGCCTCGTCCCCGTCGTGGCGGACAGCCTCGGCGATGCGGCGCGCGGCGAGAATCGTGCCTGCGGTCAAAGCGGCGGCGGCAATGCCGGTCCCGCCCCAGACCAATATCTTGGCACTCAGCGACGGACGCGGCCAGATCCGCTTGCCGTCGGGAGAGACATCGCCGCTTGGCGGAATGCGGCGCGATTCATGGGGCGAAGTCGGGGCCGCGCTTTCGGAGGCATGCCGCGGAGGCGCATCGCGGTGCGCGTCGCGCTGTGCCTCATGGCGGGCATCATCGGTGAAATCCCCATTCTGCGAGGCGGGATCAATGTCTTTGTGATTGGTCATGACCATTCCTTTCGCTGCGCAAGCGTCGCCCACTCAACCCTGCTCGCAAGGGAATGTTCCGGCGCGTGGACAGTAAGCCAGCCCTAGAGGCTTGATGAAAGGCCAAAGAAACGCGCCGGCAAAGCGGCGCGTTTCGGTATTCTTGATTTCGGTCAGCAAAAGCTGCTTCGAATCAGGCGTCTTCGCCGTCGTCGTCGCGGCCGGCTGCGCCGATGTCGTCAAACAGTTCCGCGATTTCGAAATCGGCTTCGGCATCTGCCTCGGCTGCGAGTTCGCGGATCGATTTGCCGGTTGCCTGCAGTTCGGCTTCTTCGACCGAACGCGCAACGTTGAGCAGGATCGTCGCATCGACTTCTGGGTGCAGGTGCACGCGGACGGTGTGCAGACCCAGTTCCTTGATCGGTGCGGTCAGGACAACCTGACGGCGCTCGATCGAGAAGCCGGATGCGTTGGCTGCGTCAACGGCGTCACGCGGGGTGACCGAACCGTAAAGCGCGCCGGCGTCCGATGCCGAACGGATGACGACGAACTGCTGGCCGTCGAGTTTCTCGGCAACAGCCTGTGCGTCTGCACGGGTTGCGTCGTTCTGGACAGCGAGTTCGGCTTTTTTGGCTTCGAAAGCTTTGATGTTGGCTTCCGAGGCGCGCAGCGCTTTGCCTTGGGGCAGAAGGTAGTTGCGGGCATAGCCCTCTTTGACCTTCACGACTTCGCCCAGCAGGCCAAGTTTCGCAACGCGCTCGAGCAGGATGACTTGCATTGAGGTCTCTCCTTACTTCACAGCATAGGGGAGCAGGGCGAGGAAGCGGGCGCGCTTGATCGCACGGGCCAGCTCACGCTGCTTCTTTGCCGAAACGGCGGTGATGCGCGACGGCACGATTTTGCCGCGCTCGGAGATGTAGCGCTGAAGAAGGCGCGTATCTTTGTAATCGATCGCCGGAGCGTTCTCGCCCGAGAACGGGCAGACTTTGCGGCGGCGGAAGAACGGTTTGTTCGCCATGTCTTGTGTCCTTTCCCGACTCAGTTGCGGTCGTCGCGTTCGCGGCGCTCGCCACGATCGCCACGGTCACCACGGTCGTTGCGCTCACCGCGGTCGCCGCCACGGCGGTCGCCACGATCACCACGATCGCCGCGGTCACGCTCGTCGCGTTTCTGCATCTGGATGGACGGGCCAGCCTGATGTTCGTCGACTTTGATGGTCAGAACGCGCATGACGTCGTCATGCAGACGGGCCAGACGCTCCATTTCCTGCACGGCTGCCGAAGGCGCGTCCGAACGCAGGAAGGCGTAGTGGCCTTTGCGGTTCTTGTTGATTTTGTAAGCCAGAGCGCGGACGCCCCAGTATTCGCTCTCGACCACTTTGCCGCCGTTGTCGGCAAGCACGGTGGAGAAATGTTCGATCAGCCCTTCGGCCTGCGTGTTGGACAGGTCCTGGCGGGCGATCAGCACATGCTCATAAAGCGGCATGTCAGACCCTTTTCGTTTCGGGCGGGCTTCATAGGCGGGTAATCCTTCCGCGTCCCACCACGAGAGGCTGCGCCGGTTTCGCAAATGCGGAAGAATGGTGCCTTATAGCGGGGGATGGTCCGAAAGCAAGGCGTTTCTGTTCGACAAAACCGGAAGCCGCTTCCGCCCCGCGAGGCGCCGATTGCGCTTTACGCTCCTCGCGCAGTTGTTAGGAACCGTCACAGGAAGATTGCGTTATGCGCAGTACGTTACCAGCCTGACGGGAGGAAGTCCCGTCGTTGGCGCGTATCGGATCCGGCAGAGCCCTGACGGTAATCCGAATGACATTAGGAGAAGAATTGATGAAGCCGACACTGATCGCACTGATGATGAGCGCAGCCGCCCTGGTCGCAGCACCCGCATTCGCCGATGGCGAAAAGCCGGTCGCGGGCACCTATGTCTTCGATCCCGACCACTCGGCGGCCGCTTTCGAATACGAGCATATGGGCTTCTCGAACAGCTTCGGCCTGGTTCGCGGCATCACCGGCCAGATCACGCTCGATCCCGAAGATCCTCGAAATCGAGCGTCGAAGCCAGCTTCCCGCTGAGCTCGCTGCTCACCGTTGCGGCCACCCTCGACGGCCATGCCCGCGGCAAGGACCTCTTCGACAACGAAGACGGCACCGAGGTCGTGACCTTCAAATCCAAGCAGGTCACCGTGAAAGACGATGACGAAGCCGAAGTTCTGGGCGATCTGACCCTGAACGGCGTCACCAAAGAGGTCACCCTCGACGTCGATCTGAAGAAGGCCGGCATGCATCCGATGCTGAACAAGCCGACCGTCGGCTTCGAAGCAGAAACCGAGATCAAACGTTCGGACTTCGGTCTGGGCCTCTATGCTCCGGCGGTTGGCGACGAGGTCGAGGTCAAAATCTCGGTCGAAGCCTCGCAGCAGTAAGCGCGGCCTCGCCGGTCCGGCTTTGCGGACCGTGCGGAAGGCTTCGGAAAGGGCGCTCTTCGGGGCGCCTTTTTCATGGACGGGGCCGCAGGGACGCAAGAGCCGCGCTTTGCCAAAGGAATGCTTGCCCGAGCGAAAACGGGACGTTAAATCACAGCGATGTTGCCTCAAGACAAACTCGACCAGATCACCCAGCGTTTCGACTATCTCGAGGCGCAGCTGAATGCCGGCCCGCCTGCGGACAAGATCGCGGCCATCAGCCGCGAATATTCCGAGCTGCGCCCCGTCGTCGAACAGATCGCGCTGTGGCGCGACCATGTCGCGGCTTTGGCCGAGGCGCAGGCCATGCTCGCCGATCCCGAAATGAGGGCTTTGGCCGAAGAGGAGCTGGCGCGGCTCAAGACCGAAATGCCCGCGCTCGAACAGGCTTTGCGCATCGCGCTTTTGCCCAAGGATGCCGCCGACGGCCGCCCCGCCATTCTCGAGATCCGCCCCGGAACCGGCGGCGACGAGGCTGCGCTTTTCGCGGGCGATCTTCTGAGCATGTACCGCCGTTTTGCGGAATCGCAGGGCTGGAGCTTCCAGCTGCTCGAACTCAGCGAATCCGAGCTCGGCGGCGTCAAGGAAGCCATGGCGCGGATCGAGGGCGAAGGCGTCTTTGCGCGTCTGAAATACGAATCCGGCGTCCACCGCGTCCAGCGCGTCCCCGAGACGGAATCGGGCGGGCGCATCCATACTTCGGCTGCGACCGTCGCCGTTCTTCCCGAGGCCGAAGAGGTCGATATCGAGATCCCCGCAACCGATATCCGCATCGATACGATGCGGGCTTCGGGTGCGGGCGGACAGCACGTCAACACCACCGATTCCGCAGTGCGCATCACCCATATTCCCACCGGAATTATCGTGACCTCTTCCGAGAAGTCCCAGCACCAGAACCGCGCCAACGCCATGGCCGTGCTGCGCGCGCGGCTGTACGATTTGGAGCGACAGCGCGCCGATCCCAACGCGCCGCCGACCGCAAATTGCAGGTCGGCTCTGGCGACCGTAGCGAGCGGATCCGCACCTACAACTTCCCGCAAGGGCGCATGACGGACCACCGCATCAACCTGACGCTCTATTCTCTCGACAAGGTGATGCAGGGCGATCTGACCGATATCGTCGATGCTTTGGTGGCCTTCGATCAAGCCGCGCGGCTTGCGGATGCCGGGTAATCCGATGATCGGGCAGAGCCGGGACGGAGATATCGGGGCCACAGCAAGCGAGATCCTGCGCGAGGCGGTTTCGCGCCTCGAAGCCGCGGGTGTCGCCGGTGCCGAGCGTGACGCGCAGATCCTGCTGCTTCATGTGCTCGACCAGCCGCGTCACCGTCTGGGCGATCTGCTGGCCCTGCCGCTCGATACGGCTTCTGCTGCACGTTTCTTGGATGCGGTTGCCGCGCGGGTCGCGCGCCAGCCCGTCAGCCAGATCATCGGGCGCCGCGCTTTCTGGAGCCATGATTTTGTCGTCACCCGCGACACTTTGGACCCGCGGCCCGAGACCGAGCTTCTGGTCGAGGTCGGGCTGGAGCAGCCCTTCGCGCGCGTCCTTGATCTGGGCACCGGCACCGGCGCGATCCTGATTTCGCTGCTGGCGGAGCGCGTCCTGGCGAGCGGGCTGGGCGTTGATCTGTCGCCTGCAGCTTTGGCCGTGGCGCAGGAAAACGCGCGCCGTATCGGGGTCGTCGCGGAATTCGCGGTCTCCGACTGGTTTACGGCGGTCTCGGGCGATTTCGATCTGATCGTCTCGAATCCGCCCTATATCGCGCTGGACGAGATGCCCGCGCTTTCCCCGAAGTCCGCGAATGGGAGCCCTGGTCGGCCCTCACCGATCATGGCGACGGTCTCGATGCTTACCGCCGGATTGCGGCCCAAGCCGCGCAATTCCTGCGTCCGGGCGGGCGCGTTGCGGTCGAGATCGGCCATGAGCAGGGTCCTGCCGTCACAGCGCTTTTCGTGGACAACGGCTTCGGGGCGGTCGAAATCCGCCGCGATCTCTCCGGAAAAGACCGCGTCGTTTTGGCGCATAGCTGACGAATATTTCACCAATTTTCGGCAAAACGCGCCGATCATTGCAACTTTATGCTTGTCACAACTATTCCGACATGCTTATTCGGACTCGTGACGGGGCGATTAGCCCACGCACGGGTCAGCCTACCAGCTTTACTGTTTTAAGCTTTCGAGCGTCCTCCCTTTGACGGGATCCGGTCGTTCAAGCAGGCCCTAACCTCAGCCGGCGACTATGCCGGACAACCTGACAAAAATTGATGAGATCATCGAAATCCCGTTCGCGAAACAAGTCGAACCGCCAACGTACGTTGGGGAATGTCGTTAACCGTGTCTTTGACTCTTCAGGTCCTGAAGGCAAAGTCCGGGGAACGCCGCAACAAATTATCGAGAAGTATCTGGCCTTGGCCCGTGACGCGCAGTTGTCCAACGACCGCGTCGCCGAGCAGAGCTTCCTTCAGCATGCCGAGCACTACACCCGCCTTTTGGGCGAGGCGCAGCGCGAACAGGCCGAACGTCAGCAGCATTTCTCGTCGCAACGTGACGAGGAGGGCGGTCGCGACGACGGGCACGAGCGCAACGGAAACGGCAACGGCAATGGCAATGGCGGCAACAACCGCGACGCCCATGGCTCTGCCGCCCAGCCCGACGAGGGCATTCCGGTAGCGAGCGCCCGCAGCGTGACTTCCAGCGCGAGGACGGCAACCGTCAGCGCGAGCATGGCAACCGCTCGAACGGCAACCGCGACAACCGCCGCGAGCGCCGCGTCGAAGGCGATGCCGCAGAGCTGGTCAGCGTTCCCGAGGCGAATCTTGATCGCCAGCCGCTGAGCATCGAGCCGACCGCCCAACCTGCCGCGCAACCGGTTCAGGAAGCGCAGGTCCGTCAGGAACAGGCCCGTCCGGTTGAGACGGCCGAGCAGCCGGGACTTCCGCTCGCGATTGCATCTTCTGACGACGAAGGTGCCAATCCGGTCGAAACGCCCGAGGCGCAGAAAGCCGCAGCCGGCGAAGAGCGTCCGGCCCCGCGCCGCCGTGCACCGCGCACGACGCCCGCAACCCCGCGCGCATCCGCACCCCGCAGCCGTAAGAAGGCCGAAGGCGCAAGCGAAGCCCCCGCCGAACCTGTCGGCGAGAGCAAAGCGGAATAAGCGAAAAATCCGGCCTAGCGCGGCGCTGCGGCGACCGCGCGGGCCAAGGCACAGAACTGCTCGAGCCCGATTTCTTCGGCACGCGCGGTTGGTGCGATCCCCACCTCTTCCAGCAAAGCCTCGATCTGCGGATGAACGCCGCGCAAGGACGCCCGCAGCATTTTGCGGCGCTGGTTGAAACCGGCTGCGACGACCTGATTGAGGATCTTGGCATCGGCCGGAAAACGCGGCTCGGGCAGGGCGGTCAGGTGAACGACGGCGGAGTGGATTTTCGGCGCGGGCACGAAGGCCTCGGGCGGCAGGATCATCACGATCCGCGCATCGGCGCGCCATTGCGCCAAGAGCGCGAGCCGGCCATAGGCCTTGCTGCCGGGCTTGGCAACGATCCGCTCGGCGACTTCCTTTGGAACATCAGCGTCAGCGACTGCCAGAAAGGCGGCCATTCCGGCGGAGTGAGCCAGCCGACCAGCAGTTCGGTGCCGATATTATAGGGCAGGTTGGCCACGATCTTGATCGGCGGCGTGACATGGGCCAGCGGATCGATCGCCAGCGCATCGCCCTCGATCACCTCGAGGCGGCCGGGGTAGGCGACGGCGATTTCGGCCAGAGCGGGCAAGGCGCGGGGGTCTTTTTCAATCGCGAGAACGCGGCGCGCGCCTTCGGCCAGAAGCCCGCGCGTCAATCCGCCCGGGCCTGGGCCGACCTCGATCACATCCGCGCCCGACAGGTCGCCTGCGGAGCGGGCGATTTTGGAGGTCAGGTTGAGGTCGAGCAGGAAGTTCTGCCCCAGCTGCTTTTTCGCGCGCAGCTCGTGGCGCGTGATGACGTCGCGAAGAGGCGGCAGGCCGTCGATAGTGCTCATAAGAAAAACCGGAGGCTTTGCGCCCCGGACCCCCGCAGGATATTGGAACATGGAAGAGGAGAGGCGCTCACCGCCGGTTGGCCATGTCATGGGCCATTCTGAGCGCCGCGATGACGCTGTCGGCGTCCGCGATGCCGCGACCGGCGATATCGAGCGCGGTGCCGTGATCGGGCGAGGTACGGATGAAGGGCAGGCCGAGCGTGACATTGACCCCGCCCGAGAAATCGAGCGTCTTGATCGGGATCAGCGCCTGATCGTGATAGGCGCAGACCGCAGCATCATAGCGGGCGCGGGCAGGCGCGTGAAACATCGTATCGGCAGGAAGCGGCCCGCTCAGCGCGAAGCCTTCGGCGCGCAGATCTGCGATCAGGGCGCGCATCCAGTCGATCTCCTGCCGTCCCATGACGCCGTTTTCTCCGGCATGGGGGTTCAGACCCGCGACAGCGATGCGCGGCTCGGCAATGCCGAAATCGCGACGCATCGCGGCATGGGTGATGCGGATTGCTTTCTCCAACACCTCGGGCGTGAGCTGGCGCGGCACCTCTTCCAGAGCGATATGGATCGTCGCCGGCACCACGCGGCAGGGCGGCGTGACGGTGGTCGAAGCCAGCATCATCACGACATCGGCCCCGCCCGCGAGATGGGCGAGATATTCCGTATGGCCGGGGAAGGGAAAGCCCGCGCCGGTTTTCAGCGCTTCCTTGTTGATCGGCAGCGTGCAGATCCCTGCGGCTTGGCCGGACATCGCCAGATCGACCGCACGAGCGATGACATCGATCACCGCCTGTGCGTTGCGCGGCTCGGGTCGGCCGAAGAGATTGGGCGCCGGAAAATCATGGCGCAGCACCGCAAGCTTGCCCTGGGGTAGCGGTAGCGGTGCGGAGAGGTCCTCGACCTCCTGCCATTCCGTTCCTTGCGGCAAATGCGACGGATCGCCGAGAAAGACGAAGGGCACGCCTGCGGCCAAAGCCTTGGGGGCAAGCTCGGGGCCGATGCCGGCGGGCTCGCCACAGGTCAGGATGATCGGCAGGTCCGGGCGCGGCATCTTCTCTTCCATGTTCAAATATCCAATGTCACGGCGCCTGACAGGCGCGACCCGTTACCGCCGGAGGCCAAAGGCACGACCACCGGCGAAGGCGGCGCGATCAGGGGCGGCGAATGATCGCATCCGCGCGCAATTCCGCCAGATAGGCATCGGCGGCGGCACCGATCTTGCGGTTGAAGACCTCGTCGCGCACCTCGTCGCGGGCGGGGACGGCATTTTCGTCCGGCGCATTGGGCACCGCGCCTTCACCCGGACGCGCACCGGGAGGCGTGACCGGAACGGCGGGACGCAGATCGGCTTCGGCCAGAAGCGCGGGCATGCGGCTGCAAAGCATCAGCACATCGCCGCCCAGCACCGTCGCCTCGTCGGGATCTAGCGTGGCAAGCGCCAGACCGGCATCGGCGGGGATCGAACCGAGATTGCCCTTTTCGGCCAGAAGGCGGTCGGCAGGCAGGCCTTGGGCCGCGATATAGAGGTCGTTGCAGTTGCGCAACCCCTGCGAGATCCGCTGTGCCTCGGCGGGATTGCCCAGACGCAGGCGCAGGTAGTCGAGCACCTGATCCTGAGCGCCCGCGCGGACCGATCCGCGGGTGTCTCGCATGTAGAACAGCACGATCGCCCCCGGCACGGTCAGCGGCTGGCTGATCTGGCCCGGCTGCAGCGACAAAAGGATCGGGCGCAGCGAGGGCGGAAGATTGGCCAGCGCCGTCCAGGAAGGCGTCCGCCATCTTCGGCCGAGCGCGTCGCGGAATACTGCCGCGCGGCTGCGGCGAAATCGCTTTCCGAGCGGATGCTGGCGGCCAGACGTTCGACCTCGTCATGCATGCGTTCGGCTTCGCCTTCGGGGTGGGGATGACCATTTCCGAAATCAGCACGTCATCGATGCGCGGCGTGTTGACGATCTTCTTGAACTCCTGGTCGATCTCGGCATCCGAGACCTGCACCATCGGCACGATGCGGCGGCGGACGACATCGCGCCAGACAACGCCCGAGACGATGAAATCGCGGAAGATCGCGGGGTCGATATTGCTCTGGCGCAACAGCTGGTTGAACTGCTCGGTATCGAGATTGCCGCGGGCCGCGAATTCCGCCAGCGCCGCATTGATCTGTTCGTCGGTGGGTTTGATGCCCATCTGCTTGCCCGCGATCATGCGCAGCCGGTCGTCGATGACGGCCTTTTCGGCGGTCGCGCGATCGGCCTGGGCCGAGCGCAGCAGCTCGAGAAAGCGCATGCGCTGTTCGATATCGAACTGGGTAACGACCGACTCGTTGATATAGAGCACGGGCCTGAAGGGGTTCGACTGGGCCAGAACCGGACCAGCGCCGGCCAGAAGCGCGGCCATTGCAACACCAAGAATTACTCGCCGCATCCTGTTCCTCGAAGCATGATTTGGGCAGACATTAACGCAGACATGCGCGCCGCGCCACCGTTCCCGGCCGATCTTTCTGCTTGCCGAAGCCGCCAAGCCGGATCCCGAGATCGAAGGTGGTTTCGGGTTTGACATCGACGGAGGAGGTAAAGCGCCGCTCGAGCCCCATTTCCAGCGTCAGACATTCGTTGCGGTATTCAAGCCCGACAGCGGCCTTTTGCGCGCGCTCGGCAGTGAAATCGTAGCGCGTCTCGGTGCTGGCCCACCAGCCGTCGGTGATCTGCCAGCCCGCCGTCGCCGTCAGCTCAGAGACGTCCTTGTCGCGGCCCTCGCGCGGATCCGAATCCATCCAGAGGTGCCCCGCCGAGACCTCGAGCCCGGGCTTCAGCCACCCAAGACGCAATTCGTTACGGCTGATCGAGAAGGAATCATCAAAAAGCGAACGGTTGGCGATCGCCAGCCCGTCGCTGTCGCTGTAATGCGCAGCCAGCAGCCAGTCGGAATGTTTGGCGCCAAGCGGGCCGGTGCCGTCGAAAGCGGTGTCGCGGTTCGAGCGCAAAACCCGTCCCGCCGTCAGCGCAAGCGACCAGCCCGTGGGATCGATCCGCGTCCATGTCATGCCCAGATTGGCGCGCAGCCCGCTTTCGCGCTCGTCCCAGCCCGGAAAGCGGTCGAGCGAGAACAGGTTGCCCTCGTCGAATTCGATGAGCTGGCTGTCCTCGTTCGGAAGCTCGTCGCTCCAGTCATGTTCGGGCGACCACACGACCTGCAGCACCGGCTCGAGAATATGGGTCACGGCACCCGCCGCGCGGATCAGCGGCCAGCGCAGCTCGCCGGCAAAGATCGGATCGATCCGCGTGAACCAATCGTCGAACTCGCTGTCCTGACTGATGCGGTAGACATCGGCGTCGATCTGGGTCTGGAGCGCGCCGACCACGCCATAGGGCAGGATCTCGCTGCGCCGCCAATCAAAGCTGACCGAGCCGCGCGCCATATCGCGTCCGATTACATCTGCGTCCGAGGTGCGGCGGTGGGCATGCATCGACCATTCAAGCCCCGCCTCGCCGCCGATCATCCCGCCGGGCCGCCAGCGCCGCATCCAGATCGCATCGGCCACCTGAGAGGGCGGTCGAATTGATCTCGTCCGAGCGCAGTGATTCGTAATTGCCGATCCGCGCGAAAACCAGCCGGTCGCGCATCACGCGGTCCAGCATGATCCCGCTCCACAGACGGTCGGCATCGGTAATGTCGTAATCGAGCAGATAGGAGCGGTCGGTCGCGGTCTGGATCTGCACGCCAAGCCGGTAGCCGCGCGGCAATTGGAACTGCGCCGCGCCGAAGAAATAGCCCCGCGTCGTGCCCGGATCGATATCGTCACGCGACAAAGCGCCGTTCAGCTCCATCGCGCCATTGGTAAAGGCCTGACGGTAGCGCAGCTCGAGGGTCGAGGTCCGGTTGGCCGAGAGATAGGGCGTCACCGTCACATCGGCATGATCGCCAAGCGTGACGAAATAGGGAAACTTCATCCCGAAGCCCAGTTGCGAGGTCGTGCGCACCAAGGGCCGCAGGAAGCCGGTCATGCGCTCGACGGTCGGATCGGGTGCGGTCAGCGCGGGCAAAGCGCCGACGGGATAGCCGAAGGCGCGAAATTGCGGCTGGTCGAAGTGCAGCGTCCGCTTGAGCGCGTCATGGGTGATATGACGCGCGCGGATCTCCCACAAAGGGGTCGGATTGCTGGAGCAGATCTGGCAACTCGAGGCCACGACCTGATCGAGCGTGGTAAAGCGCCCCTCGTCGCTGCGCCGGACCTGTTTGGCCGCCATTTGCAGCTCGCGGGCGAGGATCAGCCGCGCGCCGCGCAGGATGCCGTCCTGCATGTTGGGGTCAAGATCGGCGGCTTCGGCGACAAGTATGGTCTCGTTCTCGGTTCCGGTGCGCGCGGGCTGGGTCAGATGGATCGGACCGATGATGCGCATGGCGCCGGTCTCGCCGTTATAGATCACCTCGGAGGCGACCAACCGAGCGCCCTGATACCAGACCACGACCCCGCCCGAGGCCACGACGCTGCGCCCTGCGTCCAGCGACAGGTTGTCGGCGAGAATGGTCGCGGCGCGGCCCTCGCCGGGGGCAGGGCGCGAGATGTCGAGGCTGCGCACCGGCGGACGCACGGCGCGGGTCAGCGAGGCGGCATCGGTACCGTCGCCGACACGGCGGTCCCGCGCGGGTGATTCGGTCGGCGCAAGCGCGGGCCCGCCGCGACCGAAGCCGAGATCGGGCAGAAGGTCGATGATCGGATCGAAGGCCGAGCCGTCATTCGCCGGAGCTGCGGGCAAGGTGCTGCCGCTTTCGACCGGCGGGGGCGCGACATAGGGCGTGCTTTGCTGCGCGGCAGCCGTAAGCGGCAGGCCCGCGAAAACCACGATCGCCGCCGCTTCGAGCCAGCGCGGATAGCGTGCCCGCATCGCAGCCTTGCCGGCGGGGGCGTTGCCTGCTGCCGCCATCCCGCGCCGATGTCGCGGGATTCGGGTCGGGATACGGGGGCTTCGGGGCCGGACGGGCCGAGATTTGACGCCGACATCAGCCGTCCTCCAGTTGCAACAATGCGCCAAGCGCGAACAGCAGAGCGACCAGAGGCGGCGCCCAACCTGCGAGAATCGCGGGATGGAGCCGTTGTCACCCAGCACTTGTGCCAGATTGCGTAAGAAGAACAGACCGACGCCGCAAGCGAAAGCGCCAAGAATGAGCATGCCCATTTTCCTGCCGCGCATGTGGCGCATGGTAAACACTGCCGCAATCGCGACCATGGCCGCCATCAGGAGCGGACGCGCCAGCTCCATCTGGAACCAGACGCGGTGGCGTTGCGCCGAAAAGCCCGCGCGCTCGAGCCCCGCGATAAAGCCCGGCAATTGCCAGAAGGGCACCGCATCGGGGCGGCCGAAACTGTCGCGGATGCGGTCGGCGGTCAGATCGGTCGGGATCTCGTAGGTCGCCATGATGCGGGCGCGGGTCTCGGGATTGTCGGCGGTCAGCGGCCAGGCTTTGGTGTCGCGCAACTGCCATGCCCCGTTGGCGAGGCGGGCCTCGGCCGCGTCGATCCGGCCGGTCGGGCCGTGCTCGGGGGTGAAGAGCATGAAGGTCGCGTTGTAAAGCGTGGTCGCATCGGGGCTGGCCCGGCTGGCGCGGATCACGACCTGACCGGCCTCGGTCGAGCCGTCGGGCAGCGGAACGGCAAGGCCCTGCCGCAGCCAGACGGCGCTGTCGCCAAGGCTGATCGCCTCGCCGCCGTGGCTTTCGACCGCCGCGACGCGCGCGTCATATTGCTTGCCGGTTGCGGCGACCATCGGATTGAGCAGCCCGACGCAGAGCATCCCGATCAGTGCCGCAGCGATTGCGGGGCCGCAAGGACCCGCAGCCCCGACCGCCCCGAGGCCCGGATCGCCACCAGCTCGGAGCTGCGCGACAGGTTGAGGAAAAGCGCTATCCCCGCCAGCACGGTCACCAGTGGCAGAATCGAATAGAAACTGCCGGTAATGTTGAGCGCGGCGAGCTGCGCCGCTCCGGCAAGGCCCACGCCGTCATCGGCAAAGCGGCGGACCTGCTCGACCATCTCGACCAGAAACAGGATCGACAGGAAAATCAGCGCGATCAGCGCCAGGAGGCGGGTAAAGCGGCGGGCGACATAGGTTGACAGGATCATGATGCCAGTCCTTCGGTGCCATTGCCGGCGGAGGGGGCGGGGCGGGCTTCAATCTGCGCGGCCGCGACGCCTGCCAAAGCGCGAAGATGCAGATCAGCGCACCGATGGTTGCGGGCAGATAGACCACCGGCCAGCGCGCGGAATCCTGCGCTACGACATTGGCCGCGGCCGTGTCGAGAAACTGCACCAGAATCAGCGCGAGCGTCGACCAGACCAGCTGTTTCCAGATCCCGAAGCGGCTGTAGCTGCCCAAAAGCAGCATGGCAAAGCCCAGCATGGCCGCGACCGGCGCCAGAAGCGGCTTGGCCAGGCGCTCGAACGCCTCGCTGCGGGCCTTGTCGCGGGTGGTGCCGGTGGCCTCCAGCAAGGCGTCGTCGGGCCAGAGCAGGGCCGTCGTCGAATAGGAGCGCATGTCGCGTTTGCGCTGTTTCGCCGGTCCCAAAATCGCGCCGAGATCATAGGTCAGATCCGAGAACCGCGACAGCGACAGCCGCTGTTCCCCGTTGTCGCGCTCGAGCATCTGCAGGGAGCCCTGCATCATCACGAGCTTGGGGCCGGTGTCCGAACGCACCAGCAGCGCCTCGGAGGCGGAATAGGTCTTCTGGTTGTCGGGATCGCGGGCATCCTCGAAGAACAGATCCAGCAGCCGCCCGTCCGAGGCAATCGCGCGGATGTAGAGCGTCAGCCCGTCGGCGGGGAACTGGAAGCTGCCCGGGCGCAGGAATTGCGCGGTAACGTTTTCGGCCAGCTCGGTCTGGCGGTCGGCCATGCGCGCGCGCGGCAGGCACAAGGCCGTGAACCAGCGCCGCCGACATCATCGCGACGATCAGCCCGAAGACCAGAACCGGACGCGCCAGCCGCGCGGGCGAAAGCCCGAGGCCTGCATTGCCACCAGCTCGGATCCGACGACAGCCGGTTCGTGCCGTAGGCCGAGGCCGCAAAAGCCGCGATCGGCAGCACGACCGAGATCACCAGCGGCAGGGTCAGCGCGGTGAATTCCAGCACGACCATCGCGGTCTGCCCGTCGGAAATCAGCTGCTCGAACAGGGAAACGGCGCGGTTGATCCAATAGACGGATACCAACACCAAAGCGAAGAACCCGAACAAAGTCAGGAACTGCGACAGGATATATCGATCGATGCGCGCCATGGGTCCCTGCTTCTTCTTACCGTCTGATTAGCGCCTGAGTTCAGTTTGGAAAAGGCCCGCCTCTGGTCAAGACCCGGTGCGAGGTCTAGGTTTCCTGCATATCGGCAATTTCCTCCGAGCGAGAAGACTTATGGCAAGCCCTGTTGAAATTTCATTTACCGCAACCGAAACCGCTGGCCTCGCCACGCGGGAAGGGCGCATCGCGATCCTGATCGGCGAGAGCAACCGCCTGCCTGCGGGCCTGCCGCGCGCGACGCGCGACGTGGCGTTGCGTGCGCTGGATTCCGCGGGCTGGAAGGCCGTGAAAGCAGGCGGATCGCTTGAATTGGCCTATCCGGCGGGTCTTCAGGCCGAGGCGCTCCAGCTGATCTCGCTGCCCAAGAAGGCCGGTGTCGCTGAAGCGCGCAAGGCCGGTGCCGCGATTGGTGCGAAACTGGGCAAGGTCGAGACCACGGTTCTGGCCGACAACCACCCGCAAGCCGCCGAGCTCGCGCTGGGCCTCGCGCTGCGCGGCTATACGTTCGACGTCTATAAAACCGCGAAATCGGGCGATGTTTCTGCCGAAACCGAAGGCGAATCGGCGCGTGCCCATGTCACATTCATGTGTGCGGATCCCGAGGCGCTGGCCCGCAAGGCCGAAGCCGGTGCCGCCGTGGCCGAAGGCGTCTTCTTTACCCGCGACCTGATCAACGAGCCTGCCAACGTCCTGACCACCACCGATTTCGCCGACCGCCTTCTGGCGATGCGCGAGCTGGGTCTCGAGGTCGAGGTGCTCGACGAGGACGAGCTGGCCAAACTGGGGATGCGCGCGCTTTTGGGCGTGGGTCTCGGTTCCGAGACGCCATCGAAAGTCGTGGTGATGCGCTGGAACGGTGGCGGAGAAGAGGCACCGCTCGCGCTGGTCGGCAAAGGCGTCGTTTTCGATACCGGCGGGATCTCGATCAAGCCGGCGGCGGGTATGGAAGAGATGACGATGGATATGGGCGGCGCGGGCGTTGTCGCCGGTGTGATGCGCACCCTCGCATTGCGCCGCGCCAAGGCCAATGTCGTGGGCCTCGTCGGACTTGTCGAGAACATGCCCGACGGCCGCGCGCAGCGTCCGGGCGATATCGTGAAATCCATGAAGGGCGACACGATCGAGATCGTGAACACCGATGCCGAAGGGCGTCTGGTTCTGGCCGATGTGCTTTGGTACGCGCAGAAGCGCTTCAATCCTTCGGCGGTGATCGATCTCGCGACGCTGACGGGCGCGGTGATCGTGGCGTTGGGCCATGACCATGCCGGTCTCTTCTCGAACGACGATCCATTGGTCGAGGCGCTGCTTTCCGCCGCAAAAGCCGAGGGCGAGGGCGCATGGCGCATGCCGCTGGCTCCGGCTTACGACAAGCTGATCGACACGCGTCTGGCGGATATGAAGAACTCGGGCGGCCGTTCGGCAGGCTCGATCACCGCGGCTCAGTTCCTCCAGCGTTTCATCCGCAAGGACCAGCCTTGGGTCCATATCGACATCGCCGGTGTGGCCCTGCCGCCGGGAGGTACGACCTTGGCTCCGAAAGGGCGACAGGCTGGGGCGTCATGACGCTCGACCGCCTGATCCGCGACCGCTACGAAGCGAAATAAGCCAATGGGTTCCGCGCTTTTCTATCACCTGACCCGTTCCGCCCCAGAAATGCTTTTGCCGATGCTTGTCGGCAAAAGTCTGGCGGCCGGCTGGCGGGTGGAACTGCGCGGGACCCAACTTCCAGCGCTCGAACGGCTGGACGAAAGCCTGTGGCAGGGCGAAGGTTTCCTGCCGCACGGCCTTGCCGGCGGGCCGCATGACGCGCTCCAACCGGTGCTTTTGACGACAGGCGGGCAAGGCGGCGTGAACGCGGCCTCCTGCCTGATGGCGGTGCATGGCGCGGATGTTTCGGCCGAGGAATGTCTCAAACTCGAGCGGACCTGCATACTGTTCGACGGCAACGACCCGCAGGCGCTCGATCACGCCCGCGCACAGTGGCGGCTGCTGAAACAGGGCGGCGTCGAGGCGCAATACTGGAGCGAAGAGGAGGCCGCTGGGAGCGCAAGCAGTAGCCGCGCGCACAGGCGCCGCTACAGTCCCGGCCAGACCCAGACCTAGCGTTGCAGGATCAACCGGTCGCTTTCGATGCTGACGCGGGCGAAGCGGCTCAGATAGGTCATCCCCAAAAGCGGCATCCCGAGATCGCCGTCCACCACCACAGCCGAGACATTGCGGTCGTGGATATCGCCGATCTGCACGTCGCGGATGATCACCGGCGCGGTCGGGACGATGCCGTTCGCCGTGCGCGCCTGCGCGGTGAAGGCGAGATTGTCGGTGTCGACCCCGATTCTGCGGGCTTCGTCGCGGCTGAGCGCGATCGTGGTTGCGCCGGTATCGACGACGAAATCCACCTCCTCGCCGTTCAGCGTGACCGTCAGATAGTAATGGCCGTCGGAACTGACCGGAATCTCGATCCTCCCGCCCTCGAAGATCTGCTGGCGCGGCACCACGCTGCGAGAAATGTCCTGCCACAGCCCCGCAACTGCGATCGTGCCGACGAAAATCAGCCCCCAAGCCAGCGCCTGACGCATGGTCTGCCCCGGTTTGGCGCGGAATTCGACGATCAGAAAACCGGCCAGCGCAACCAGAAGAAGAGCCAGGTAGGCCAGCCGTGGAAGGTCTTCAGTCATCTGTCCATCCGCTCGATTTGGGTCGCATTGCCCCGTTTTCGCCCGTTTGGCGGGCCTTTTCCCGCCACTCGCGCCCTGCCGACCGGCCCAGACCAAGGGTGGATCACGCGTTTGGGGGTTTCGATCATCGCTCCGACACCATATATGCTAAGACACCTGTTCTATCGCAAGGGCGGCAAAGGCCCTGCAACGGAGGAATAACATGCACGCACCTTCTCCTATGGCACTCTTGCTCATCGCAATCGTAGTGCTGGTCCTTTTCGGGCGCGGCAAGGTTTCGTCCCTGATGGGCGAAGTGGGCAAAGGCATCACCGCCTTCAAAAAGGCGTGAAAGAGGGTGGTGAAGAGGCGGCAAACGCCGATGTCACCGAACCCAATACCCCCGCCGATATCGAAAAAGCCCGCGCCGAGCTGGCTGCCGAACGTGCCAAACTCGAGGCCGACCGTGCCCGTCTGGCTGCTGACGGCACCCTGCGCGACGTGACGCCGACCGACCCGAACAAACTCTGATCCTGATCGGGCGCTACCATGTTTGATGTCGGCTGGAGTGAGCTTATGCTCATCGGCGTCGTTGCGTTGATCGTGATCGGCCCCGAAGATCTGCCCAAGCTGTTCCGCACCTTGGGACGGATTACCGCGCGTGCGCGCTCCATGTCGCGCGAATTCACCAGCGCGATGGAGGATGCGGCCAAGTCCTCGGGGCTCGAGGAAGCGGCCAATACGTTGAAAGACGTGAATTCCCTGACGTCGAAGAAGGCGCTCGGGCTGGATGCTTTGGACCGTGCGGCCGAACGTTTCGAGAAATGGGATCCGATGAATCCCAAGACCGACGACGCGAAAGGCTCGCTCAAACCGGCGGCCCCGAAACCGGCAGCTCCGGCTTCGGCCGGCAGCGACGGTCAGGCCGATGCGGTCACGCCGCCCGCGCCTGCAGGTGCCCCGCCCGCAAGTGCGGCCTCCTCGACACCGGCATCCCAAACACCGGCTCCCGCCGCCGTGCCCCTCGCGACCGAGGTGACCCCGCCTGCGGCCGAGGCCCCGGCAAGCGCCGTCTCCATGCGGTGCGCCGCAGCGATTCCGGCACCGAAATGAAAGGCGATTGAGTGGCTTCGAAATCGGCCAAGACCGCCCCGACCGACATCGACGATAGCTCGGCACCGTTGATCGAACATCTCGCCGAATTGCGCACCCGCCTGATCTGGGCGGTGCTGGCATTCGTGATCGCGATGGTGCTGTGCTATTTCATCTGGAATCCGATCTTCGATTTCCTGACCCAGCCGATCTGTCACGCGCTCGAAAAGCGCAATCAGGCCTGCGGCCTGATCCTGCTCAAGCTGCAGGAGGGCTTCTTCGTCGCGATGCGCATCGCCTTCTTCGGCGGCTTCGTGCTGGCTTTTCCGGTCATCGGCTTCCAGCTGTGGCGCTTTATCGCACCGGGCCTTTACCGCAGCGAAAAGAACGCGCTTCTGCCCTTCCTGATTGCCTCGCCGCTGATGTTCCTCATGGGCGCGGCCTTCGCCTATTACGTCATTCTGCCCTGGGCTTTCGACTTCTTCCTCGGCTTCCAGCAGGGCCCGACCGTGCTGCCCGATGCGACGGTTGCAGCGGGCGAGGCCGCGAAAGCGGCCGGCACCAGCGCGCCGAGCGGCGGTGTCGGCATTGCGGCGGAAAACCCTTGGGCGGGCATCGTGTTCCAGGGTTCGGTCGAGGAATATCTGACCCTCACCACCAAGTTCATTCTGGCTTTCGGCCTTTCCTTCCAGCTGCCGGTGGCGCTGACGCTGATGGGCAAGACGGGGCTCGTCTCCTCGGAAGGTCTGGCCTCGGTGCGCCGCTATGCGG
The DNA here is from genome assembly GCA_030410095.1 of Paracoccus cavernae. GTDB lineage: Bacteria > Pseudomonadota > Alphaproteobacteria > Rhodobacterales > Rhodobacteraceae > Paracoccus > Paracoccus cavernae. The sequence goes on along the minus strand of JAUFRC010000001.1, from coordinate 1,858,105 downwards.
TGATCGCGATCCTGGTGCTTTCGGCTATGGTGACGCCGCCCGACGTCATCAGCCAGGTGGTGCTGTTCTCGGTGATCTATGGTCTCTACGAGATCTCGATCTTCCTTGTCCGCCGCATCGAGCGCAAACGCGAGGCCGAAGAGGCCGAGCTCGACAGCTGATTTCTTGACGGAATTGACGATGACTGATCTCGATACCCCCGTTCTCACGCGGATTGCCGAGGCGCTCGAGCGCATGGCGCCTCCGCCGGCACCCGCGCCGAGCTTTTCCGAGGCGAGCGCCTATATCTGGCAGCCCGATCCCGACCGGCTCGAGCCCGTGACGGCGGTCAGCCGCGTCGATCTGGTGCAGCTGATCGGCATCGACCGCTCGCGCGATACCTTGCTGCAAAACACCCTGCAATTCGCGCGCGGCCTGCCCGCGAACAACGCGTTGCTCTGGGGTGCGCGCGGCATGGGGAAATCCTCGCTGGTCAAGGCGGTTCATGCCGAGGCCGTCAAACAGGGGCTGCCGCTGGTTCTGGTCGAGATCGCGCGCGAGGATCTATCCTCGGTCGGACGCCTTCTGGCGCTGTTGGGCCGCGCGACCGACCGCCGCTTCGTGCTTTTCTCGGACGATCTCTCGTTCTCGCATGACGACAGCCAGTACAAATCGCTCAAGGCGGTTCTGGATGGCGGCATCGCCGACGCCCCGAGAACGTGATTCTCTATGCGACCTCGAACCGCCGCCACCTGATGCCGCGCGACATGATCGAGAACGAGCGTTCGACCGCGATCAATCCCGGCGAAGCGGTCGAGGAAAAGGTCTCGCTCTCGGATCGTTTCGGGCTGTGGCTGGGCTTCCATCCCTGTTCGCAGGACGAATATCTCGCGATGATCGACGGCTATTGTGCGGCCTACGACATGCACCCCGACGAAGAGAAGCTGCGCGCCGAGGCGATCGAATGGCAGGCCACGCGCGGCTCGCGTTCGGGCCGTGTCGCATGGCAGTTCTTTACCGATCTCGCCGGACGCAGCGGCGTCAGGATCTGACGCCGGAGGGCGATGATTCCCCACCGGAATCCGCTGGAACGACAGGAAATTTCCGCACAGGGGCGGCCTCGAAAGGGGCCGCCCCTGTCGCATTTCTTCCTGACCCCGTGCCGAAGGAAACGGCAGAAAATCGGCACATTTTGTCATTCCGCGGGCAGATACCGCGAAAATCTTGCGCCAATGCCCGAAATGCCGCCTTTTTCGTCAGTTGGTCGCGGGTCGTCATTGTTCTGTTGCCAAGCGCATTGGCGGCTGCGTAGTCTGAAGGTGCGGTAACTAATGATAACCAAAACAGGGAGCCCGCATTGTCGACCCAACCGACCAACGACGCCTTCGTCGTTTATGACCATGTGCAGAAAAGCTACGACGGCCAATCGCTTGTCGTGAAAGACCTCAACCTGACGATCGGCAAAGGCGAATTCCTGACCATGCTCGGGCCTTCGGGTTCGGGAAAGACCACCTGCCTGATGATGCTGGCGGGATTCGAGACCGCAACCTCGGGCGAGATCCGCCTCGACGGCAAAAACATCAACGACGTGCCGCCCCACAAGCGCGGGATCGGCATGGTCTTCCAGAATTACGCGCTGTTTCCCCATATGACCGTCGGCGAGAACCTGTCCTTCCCGCTCGAGGTCCGCTCTTTGGGCAAATCAGAGCGCGAGGATCGCGTCACCCGTGCCCTCGACATGGTGCAGATGGGCCAGTTCCGCAACCGCCGCCCGCGCAGCTGTCGGGCGGCCAGCAGCAGCGTATCGCCCTTGCCCGCGCGCTGGTTTTCGACCCCAAGCTGGTCCTGATGGACGAGCCGCTCGGCGCGCTCGACAAGCAGTTGCGCGAACATATGCAGTTCGAGATCAAGGCCTTGCACGAGCGTCTCGGCATTACCGTGGTCTATGTCACCCATGATCAGGGCGAAGCTTTGACCATGTCGGACCGCGTCGCGGTCTTCAACGACGGCCGCATCCAGCAGCTCGCCCCGCCCGCCGATCTTTACGAGCGCCCCGAGAACAGCTTCGTTGCAAGCTTCATCGGCGAGAACAACAAACTGCCCGGCCGGATCGAGAAGCTCGAGGGCGGCAAGGCTTTGGTTCGTCTCGCCAATGGTGAGTTGATCGATGCCACGGCGGTCAACATCCGCGAGAACGGGCAGGAAACCTTGGTCTCAATCCGTCCGGAGCGCGTTGAATTCAAACCTGAAATGATGCCCCCGGCGCACATACCATCGACGCAGAAGTGTTGGATGTCGTCTATATGGGGGACATTTTGCGCACACGGCTGCGCGTGGCGGAAAGCACGAATTTCGTCATGAAAAGCCGCAATACGCTGGGGCAGACGCGCCTTTCGGCGGGCCAGAAGATCAAGATCGGCTGGCACCCGCAGGATGCGCGCGCTGGATCCGGTCTGAAGACTGAAAAACAGGGAGCAATCATGAAAAAGACACTCATTCTGACCTCGGCGCTGGTTACGGTGGCCTTTGGTGCGCAGGCGCAGGACAAGCAGATGAACCTGCTGTCCTGGGGCGGGGCCTATGGCAACAGCCATGTGCAGGCCTATGTGAAGCCTTTCGAGGCGGAAAAGGGCATCAAGGTCACGGTCAGCGATGCCGATAACCCCGCGACCCCGATCAAGGCAATGGTCGAAGCCGGCAACGTCACCTCGGATGTGGCCTCGGTCGAATATGCCGACGCGGTGCGTCTGTGCGACGAGGGCCTGCTCGAGCAGATCGATCCGGCCATTCTGGTCGCCGCCGATGACGGCACGCCCGCGACCGACGATTTCATCGCCGGCGCCGTGACCGATTGCTTCGTCGGCACCGACGTTTATTCGATGGTGCTCGCCTATGACGACACCAAATTCAGCGATGCCAAACCGGCGACGCCGGCCGATTTCTTCGATACCGCGAAATTCCCCGGCAAGCGCACCATGCGCAAAGGCGCGAAGTTCAACCTCGAATTCGCGCTGATGGCGGACGGCGTTCCGGCGGCGGATGTCTATGCGACCCTCGGCACGCCCGAAGGCGTCGACCGCGCCTTCGCCAAGCTCGAGCAGATCAAGAAAGACGTGATCTGGTGGGAGGCGGGCGCCCAACCGCCGCAGCTTCTGGCCGATGGTGAAGTGACAATGGCCTATGCGTTCAACGGCCGGATCTTCACCGCAGCGCAGGAAGAGAAAAAGCCCTTCAAGATCGTCTGGGACGGCCAGATCTACGAGATGGAGGGCTGGGTGATCCCGAAGGCGCGACCAATCTCGAGGCCGCGAAAGAGTTCATCGCCTTCACGACCGCGCCGAAACAGCAGGCCCGCGCTGCAGAGTTCATCAGCTACGGCCCGCCGCGCAAATCGGCGGCCGCGATCGTCGGCAATCTTGAAGGCACCGATGTCGCCATGGGGCCGAACCTGCCGACCACGGCGGCGAACATGACCAATGCGCTCGGCTCGGATCTTGATTTCTGGGTCGATCACGACGGCGAGCTGAACGAGCGTTTCAGCGCCTGGCTGGCACAATAATCCACGCAGATCCGGTCGGCCCTTTGCGGGGCCGGCCGCTTTTCTTTCGGGACCTCCTCCTGCGATTCGGCGGGCTCCCTTTTGCATGACAAGGCGCGGTTCAACGCGTCCCCGAGAATGAAGGAAAGCTATGGCCCATGCGCTTGATCCCCATGCGGAGTCCGCCTCGTCCGGCGGGCCGCTCCGCACCTCCGACGGGCAGCCGCTGACGCGGGCTTTGGCGCGGGCCTCGCGTCGGGCGCGGCGGCGGGCGTTTTTGCTGGTGCTGCCGCTTTTGCTGTTCATCTTGCTGACTTTCGTCGTGCCGATCGGGCAGATGCTGCAACGCTCGGTCCATAATGACGGCTTTTCGGCGAATATGCCGGCGCTGACCCAATGGTTCAACGACCACCCCCGCGGCAGCGCCATCGACGAGAGCGCCTATGCCGCGCTGGCCGCCGATCTCGCGACCTCGGCCGAGGCGCGCACCATCGGCACCGTCGGCACCCGCATCAACTATGACCTGCCGGGCTCGCGTTCGCTTTTCACCTCGGCCGGCCGCAAGGCGCGCGCGGGGCTTGAGCCGCCCTTCCGCGAGGCGGTGCTCGCGCTTGATCCCAAATGGGAGGACCCCAAGCTGTGGTCCGCGATGCGCGAGGCCTCCGACCCGCTGACCGCCAATTTTTATCTCGCGGCCATCGACCGCACCCGCAACGATCAGGGCGAGATCGTCGCCGCCCCGCCCGAGCAGCAGGTCTATGTCATGCTGTTCAAACGCACGATGATCCTTTCGGCGGTGATCACCTTCACCACCTTCGTGCTGGGTTTCCCCATCGCCTATCTGCTGGCGACCCTGCCGCTGCGCAAGTCCAACCTCTTGATGATCCTTGTGCTTTTGCCGTTCTGGACCTCGCTTCTGGTGCGTACCACCGCCTGGATGGTGCTGCTGCAGCAGCAAGGCGTGGTCAATGATTTCCTCGTCTGGCTGGGCGTGATCGGCAACGAGCAGCGCCTCCAGATGATCTACAACCAGATGGGCACGATCATCGCGATGACCCATATCCTGCTGCCCTTCATGATCCTGCCGCTTTACTCGGTGATGCGCACGATCAACCCGAGCTATGTGCGCGCCGCGCGCTCGCTGGGGGCGACGAGCTGGACGGCCTTCCGGCGCGTCTATTTCCCGCAGACCCTGCCGGGGCTGGGGGCGGGGCGCTTTTGGTCTTCATTCTGGCGATCGGTTACTACATCACGCCCGCGCTGGTCGGGGGCTCGTCGGGCCAGCTGATCTCGAACATGATCGCGATGCATATGATGCAGACGCTCAACTGGTCGATGGCGGCGGCGCTGGCGGCGCTTTTGCTGGGAGGCGTGCTGATCCTTTACTGGGTCTATGACCGCCTCGTCGGCATCGACAATCTGAAACTGGGCTGAGGGGGCTGACCATGGCACTTCCGACTTACGCATCCCCCTCGAGAAGGTCTGGCATTACGCCTATCTCGTGCTCTGCGGGCTGATCTTCTTCTTCCTGATCGCGCCGATCGTGGTGGTGATCCCGCTGTCCTTCAACGCCGAGCCCTATTTCACCTTCACCGACAAGATGCTGTCCCTCGACCCCGAGGGCTATTCGATGCGCTGGTACGACACGCTTTTGACCTTCGGCATGACCAATCCGGACGCGCCGCGCGGCTGGAGCTGGTGGGTCGATGCCTGGCAGAATGCGAAATGGGTGAATGCGGCGAAAAGCTCGATCATCATCGGGGTGTTCTCGACGATCGTGGCGACGGTGCTGGGGACTTTGGCCGCGCTCGGCCTGTCGCGCCCCGAGATGCCCTTTCGCCGCATCATCATGGCGGTGCTGATTTCGCCGATGATCGTGCCGATCATCATTACCGCGACGGGGATGTTCTTTTTCTACTCGAACCCCTGCGCGCCTTTGGGCTGGATCGGGCTGGAGCCCTCCTGCGGCAAGCTGGCGGGGACCTATCTGGGCGTGATTTTGGCCCATGCGACTTTGGGGATCCCCTTCGTCATCATCACGGTGACGGCGACGCTGATCGGCTTCGATCAATCGCTCAACCGCGCGGCGGCAAGTCTTGGCGCGAACCCGAGGGTGACCTTCTTCCGCGTGACCATGCCGCTGATCCTGCCGGGCGTGATCTCGGGGCGCTCTTTGCTTTCGTGACCTCGTTTGACGAGGTCGTCGCGGTCCTCTTTATCGCGGGCCCCGACCAGCAGACCATCCCGCGCCAGATGTGGACCGGCATCCGCGAGCAGATCTCGCCCGCAATCCTCGCCGTGGCCACATTGCTCGTGATCTTCTCCATCGCGCTCCTCACAACCGTCGAGCTCCTGCGAAGAAGAACCGAAAGGCTGAGGGGCGTCACCCCGCGGTAAACGAAATCCGACGAGGGACGGAGGAAAGGGCGCGGCCATCAGGCGCGCCCTTTTCCGTTGGGGGCGTTACGGCAGAAGCGCCAGCCAGAACCAGATCGAAAAGATCGAAAGCGCGGTTGCGACCAACACGGTCGAAGCCGCAACCCTTTGGCCGCGCCATAAAGCGAGGCGAAGAGATAGGCATTGACCCCCGGTGCCATACTCGCGGTAATCACCGCCGAGCGCATCGCCGGTACCTGAAGCTGAAAGAGCGTGCCCAGCCCGTAGGTGACCACCGGATGCAGCACCAGCGAGCAAAAGCAGCACAGCACGATGGCCTTGGTATCCCCCTCGGGACGGTAGCGGTAGAGCACGCCCCAAGGCCGAAAAGCGCGGCCGGCAGGGCCGAACGCGCCATCATATCGGCCGCCGCCCAGAAGCCTTCGGGCAGGACCAGACCGGCCGAAAGCAGCCCGTTGGCGATCAGACCGCAAAGAATGCCGATCACCAGCGGCGTGCGGATAACCCCGATCAGCGCACGCGAGGCGACACGGCTGATCGACATGCCCTGTCCGCGCGCCCGCGTGAACTCCATCATCGTAATGCCGAAGGTGTAAAGAAGCGGCGAATGGATCGAGATGATTGCGAGGTTGCCCGAGATCGCCTCGGCCCCGTAGGCACGCTCCATGATCGGGACGCCGAGCAGGAGCGAGTTGGAAAAGAGGCAGCAAAAGCCGATGGCCACGGCATCCTCGGGCGAGCGGCCGAGAAAGCGCCGCGACACGAACCAACCGACGAAATAGGACAGGAAGGCGCCGCTATAGAACGCCAGCCACATCAGCCCGTTGAAGTTTCCGCCGAGATCGAGGCGCGAGATGCTGGCGAACAGCAGGACCGGCACCGCGAAATTCTGGGCGAAGCGCATCAGCCCGTCGACCGAGCTTTCCGAGAACATGTTGCGCCAAGCGACGAAATAGCCAAAGCCGATGATGATGAAAACCGGCAGGATAACGTCGACAAGGATGGTCATTTGAAGCCTATTGCCAATCCGTCATGGGCCGGGACGACATGGTCGGGAGTCATCTGCATGACCTCGTCGTAATCGAGATCGATATGCATATTGGTGACGATGCCGCGCGCGGCGCCCGAGCGTTCGATCCATTCGAGCGCAAGCGCGAGATGGGCGTGGCTCGGATGCGGAGTATGGCGCAGGGCGTCGCATATGAAGACTTCGCAACCCTCGATCGCGGGCCAGGCCGCTTCGGGGATCGACAGCACATCGGGCAGGTAGACCAGCCCGCCATCCTCGCCCGCGATGCGGAAACCCAAAGCTGTGATGCCGCCGTGGTCGACCTCGAAAGGGGTAAAGGACAGCCGCCCGCCCGCGCCGTCAACGCCGAACGGGCCTCCGATGCGGCGCAATTCGCCGATCGGCGGGTAATGCGAGCCCTCGGGCGTCTCGAAAATATAGCCGAAACGGTCGGTCAGCGCGTTGGCCGTCTCGCGGTCGGCCCAGATCGGCATGATGCGACCCATATTGTAGACGATCTGGCGCAGGTCATCGATGCCGTGGGTGTGGTCGGCATGGGCATGGGTGTAGAGCACGCCGTCGAGCTCGCCGACATCGGCCGCGAGAAGCTGCGGTACCATATCGGGGCCGGTGTCGATCAGGATGCGGGTGGTGCCTTTCGGTCCCTCGCGCTCGACCAAAAGCGCACAGCGCCGCCGCCGGTTCTTGGGATTGTCGGGATTGCAGGCACCCCAACGGTTGCCCAGACGGGGAACCCTCCCGACGATCCGCATCCGAGGACCGTCGCGCGGATCATGCTGCGGCCTTCGTGAACAACCGGTCGAAATTCGCCGTGGTGAGCGCGGCGAATTCGGCCTCGGTCATGCCGAAGGTCTCGGCGCCGACGCGGGCGGTATGGACGACATAGGCCGGCTCGTTGCGCTTGCCGCGATAAGGCGGGGGCGAGATAGGGGGCGTCGGTCTCGACCAGAATGCGCTCGCGCGGGGCGGCGGCAAAGATCGCGCGCAGATCGGAAGAACGCGGGAAGGCCGCGATCCCCGACATGGAAAGGTAAAAGCCCAGATCGAGCGCCGCCTGTGCCAAAGCCGCGCCGCTCGTGAAGCAATGCATGACGCAGGAAAACGCGCCTGCGCGATGCTCCTCGGTGAGGATGCGCGCCATATCCTCGTCCGCATCGCGCGAATGGATGATCAGCGGCAGGCCGGTGCGGCGTGCGGCTTCGATATGGATGCGCAGGCTTTCGGCCTGAATGCCCGCACTTTCGGGCGTGTAATGGTAGTCGAGGCCGGTCTCGCCGATGCCCACGAACTTCGGATGTCGGGCGAGGGCGACGAGCGCATCGACCGTGACCAAAGGCTCTTCGGTAACCGACATCGGATGGACGCCGCCGGCATAGAACAGGCCGTCATGCGCCTCGACCAGCGCGCGGACCGCCGGTTCGTTCTTCATGCGCGTGCAGATCGTCACCATACGCGACACGCCTGCCGCCTTGGCGCGGGCAATCAGCTCGTCCTGCTGGCCGACGAAATCGGCGAAATCGAGGTGGCAATGGCTGTCGACAAGCTGCGGCAAGGGGAGGGTGCGGTCATCTTCGCCTGATCCGATCAATTCGCGGGCCGGTTCGCCAGCCCAATCAGCATATCCAACACCAGCGCGGAAGGGTCAAGGTTGACCGCCCGACCGGCGCGCGCCCGCGCCGAAAGTTCGGCCTGCGCCTCGGCCCATTGCCGCGCGGCGAGATCATGGGGCGAGAGGCGCGCCAGAACCTCGGCCTCGCGTTCGGCAGCCTGCGGCAGCGGCGGGCCGGACAGTCCGGCCATCGCCGCGCGCGACAGAAAACGGTCGAGCAGGGTAATAACAAGATCGAAAGCATCGCCATCCGCGCCGGCCCGCGTGGCCGCGAGATCGGCGAGGGCGGACGCGCGGCGACGGTCGATCCGTCCGCCATCGGCGAAAAGATCGGTGATGCGTTGGTAAATCTCGAGCCCGTTCTGGCCCGTGAGGCGCAGAGCCTCGCCCACAGAGCCGCCCGAAAGCGCGGCGAGTTTCTCCGGATCGCCCTCGGCCTCGAGCGTGGCGAGAACCTGACCGATTTCCGCGCCCGACAGCGGCGAAAGGCGGAGTTCGCGGCAGCGCGAGCGGATTGTCGGCAAAAGTCGCGCGGGCTGGTGCGAGATCAGGAAAATCACCGCATCTTTCGGCGGCTCTTCGAGCATTTTCAGCAGCGCATTGGCGGCTGAGGTGTTCATCTCGTCGGCGCTGTCGATAATCGCGACGCGGCGGCCGCCTTCGGAAGCGCTCATATGGAAGAAAGAGAGCAGCTTGCGGATCTCGTCGACGGTGATCTCTGCGCGAAGGCGTCCGGTTTTCTCGTCGACGGGGCGGCGCACAAGTTGAAGGCGCGGCTCAGAAAGGGCGGCGATGCGGCGGGCGATCGGGGTCCGGCCCGCCTCCGCGACCTCGAGCGACAGATCCTCGGCCAGAAGCCAACGCGCAAGCGCCCAAGCCAGTGTCGCTTTGCCTGTCCCGCGCGGGCCGGTAATCAGCCAGCCATGATGGAGCCTGCCCGAGCGCGCCGCCGAGGTGAAGCTGGCGATCGCGTCGCGATGGCCTATCAGCGTTTCGGTGTGGCGGGGGTGGGGGCCCCGGAACGCGGTCGGATTCGGGAAGCGCGTCCTCGCTCATGGGAGCGCCGCCCGAATGCGGGCCGCGACGTCATCGGGGCTTCCCGCGCCGTCGATCAGGCGGACGCGGTTCGGGGCCTCTTCGGCCAGAGCACGGAAACCCGCGCGCAGTTTGATCTGGAAGTCGAGCCCCATGCCTTCAAAGCGATCCTCGACCGTGTTGCGGGCATGGCCGCGACGCAGGGACACCTCGGGGTCGATATCGATGACAAAGGTCAGGTCGGGCTCGATGGCGATCATCAGCTGGTGAAGCTGGTCGACGATCGTGCGCAAATCGGCCCGCGCGGCACCTTGATAGACACGGGTCAGATCCGCGAAACGGTCGGTGATCACGGTCGCACCCCGCGCGATGGCGGGGCGGATGGTACGTTCGATATGGTCGCGCCTTGCGGCCGTGAACAGCAAAAGCTCGGTCTCGGGCGACCATCTCTCGCTGCCGCCCTCGACGAGGAGGCGGCGAATTTCTTCGGCACCGGGGCTGCCGCCGGGCTCGCGCGTCAGGGTCACGTCGCGGCCGAGCGCGCCGAGATCCTCGGCCAGACGCCGCGCCTGTGTGCTTTTGCCAGAGCCGTCAATGCCCTCGAAACTGATGAACATCGCTGGCGATCAGCCGCCGGCCGCGTCGATTGCCTTGCGGCCGATCCGCACGGCAGCGCTTTGCAGGCGCCCGAAAATGCCCGCGGTTTCGATATCGGTGGCGGTGATCAGCGGCATGCGCGATTCGCCGGTGCCGGGGATGTTGATGACGAGATCGCCAACCCGCGTGCCGGCTTTGATCGGTGCTTCGATCGGACCGTTGAACACTGCCTCGGCGGTCATGCCCGATTGTGCCCCGGCCGGGATCAGAACCTTCACGCCGTCGACGGTGGTCAGGCCGACCTTGCTGCGGTTGCCGAGCCAGACCGGCGCTTCGGCGACGATGTCGCCTTTGGGAACGACGGTACGCATGGTGAATTGGCGGAAGGCCCAGTTCACGATCCGCTCGGATTCCTCGGCGCGCGAGCGGTCGTCGGGCAGGCCGGAGACGACAAAGATCACGCGGCGGCCGCCTTGCGCTGCCGATCCGACGAGGCCGAAACCGGCCTCTTCGGTATGGCCGGTTTTCAGGCCGTCCGCCCCGATCCCGAGACGCAGCAGCGGGTTGCGGTTGTTGCGGTTCGCGGGCGCGCGGTTGTCGTAGGGGAATTCTTCGAGCGCGAAGAATTTGTAATATTCTGGAAAGTCGGTGATCAGGTGCTGCGCCAGAACGCCAAGGTCGTGGGCGGACATTTCATGGCCGGGAGCGGGCCAGCCCGAAGCGTTCACGAAATGGGAATGGGTCAGGCCGATGGCCTTGGCGCGCTCGGTCATCTGGCGGGCGAAGGCTTCTTCGGTTCCGGCAAGGCCTTCGGCGACGACGACACAGGCGTCATTGCCCGAAAGAACGATCATGCCCTTGATGAGCTCCTCGACGGTCGGGCGATCATTCTCGTTGAGAAACATCGTCGAGCCCTGCATCTGGCGGGCCTTGGTCGAGACCGGAAGGCGGGTGTCCATCTGGACACGACCCTCTTCCAGTGCCTCGAACAGCATGTAGATCGTCATCAGCTTGGACATCGACGCCGGAGGCAATGCCTCGTTCGCGTTCTTTTCCATCAGAACGGTTCCGGTTTCGACGTCATAGACCCAAGCCGCACGGGCATTGGTGTCGAAGGCCGTGGCCGGAGCGGTCAGAGAGATCAGGGCGCAGAAGCCAGGAGGAGGGCGCGCATGAGATGTCCTTTGCCTGTCGCTTTTCCCCGTATGATTACAGCAGCCGCCCTTGAGCCGCAACGCTGCGGGCCGGTTGTTTTCGCCGAAGTGATGATTGCCGCGCAATCGCGTACAACCGGCGGCGGAAGGCCGGATGCACGTGCTGCCAAGGCTTAGTAGCTGCGGATCAGCCCGACGAGGCGGCCTTGGACCTTGACCATATGTTCTGGCAGAAGCCGCGTTTCATAGGCCTGATTGGCCGCCTCGAGCGCGATGAGGCCGTTCTTGCGGCGATAGCGCTTGAGGGTCGCTTCGTGACCTTCGATCAAGGCCACGACGATATCGCCGTTGTCGGCCGAATTCTGTTCGCGGATCACGACGACATCGCCATCGTTGATCCCCGCTTCGATCATCAGATCCCCGCGCACCTCGAGCGCGTAATGGTGGTCGCGGCTCGAGAGCATGCTGCCCGGAACCGCGATGTGATGCGAGATTTCCGAGATCGCCTCGATCGGGACACCGGCTGCTATGCGGCCCATGACCGGCAATTCGATCGCAGAGGATTCGACCAGCGGGATCGCATCGCGTGGTGCGGCGGGATGGGGCGCGGCCTTGCCGCCTTCGATCGCGCGGGGTTTGAAATCGGAGCCTTTGTTCAGGGCATCGGGCAGGCGCAGGATTTCCAAGGCACGGGCGCGGTGGGGCAGGCGGCGGATGAAGCCGCGCTCTTCCAAAGCGGTAACCAGACGGTGGATCCCCGATTTCGACCGCAGATCCAGGGCCAGCTTCATTTCGTCGAAAGAGGGCGGCACCCCGTCACGTGCAAGCCGCGCCTGAATGAATTCGAGCAACTGGATCTGTTTCTTGGTCAGCATGAATGTTCCCCGATCGACACGGCCGCAATATGTTCAGCTTATGTTCTAACTTCACCTGCTCATCACGTCAACGAGATGAGCCGATTCAGTTGAACAAAAGGTTAACTCGGACGCTTTATGTTCGCGAAAAGGGCGCTTTTGTCGGGTTTTACGCGCGCAGAGGCAAATAACGCACCGTCTCGCCGACCGCTCGGGCGGGGTCGAAAGCGGGACGGACCAGCAAGGCATCGGCCTGCGACAGAATGCCGAGCCGCGCGGAATCCTGATCGTCGAAAGCGGCAATACCCAGCTCGTCGCCGTCAAGGGACAGCTTGGCGCGCAGGTAATGCATGCGGTCGCCCTCGGGCGGGAGGGGGCGGTCAGCTTGGCGCTTTGATAGGGATGGGCAAGGCTTAGCCCCTGCATCTTCGCGACCAGCGGCTTGAGGAACAGCATGGCGCAAACGATGGAGGACACCGGATTTCCGGGCAGGCCGAGCATTGCGGCATTGCCGATCCGGCCCGCCATCAACGGCTTTCCGGGGCGCATCGCGATCTTGTAGAAGGCGCGCTCCATTCCGAGGTCGGAGGCGACCTTCCCGACAAGGTCGTGATCGCCGACCGAGGCACCGCCGATCGTCACGATCAGATCGGCGTCGCGCGCGGCGGCGAAGCCCTCGCGCAGGCTGTCTTCGGTATCGCGGGCGATCGGCAGGATGCGGGCCTCGGCACCGGCCTCGCGGGCGATGGCTGCAATGGCGAGATCGTTCGAGCAGATGATCTGGCCGGGGCCGGGGACCTCGCCCGGACGCACCAGCTCGTCGCCGCCTGCCATGACGGCAACAACCGGACGACGGGCGACGGTGATCCGCGCGACATTCATCGCCGCGAGCAACGAGAGGTCCGAGGGCGCCAAGGGGCGGGCGGGCTGAAAGGCGAAGCCTTCGGCGAAATCATTGCCGCGCGCGCGGATATTGAGGTTCTCGTTCACCGCGCCGACGGTGATTTCGTTACCGTCGCGCGTCACGATCTCCTGCATGACGACGCGGTCATAGCCTGCGGGCACCGGCGCTCCGGTGAAGATGCGGATCGCGGTTCCTTGGCGCGGGGCTCCTTCCCAAGGATGACCGGCCGAGGATTCCCGATCACGCGCAGCGGACCGGGCAGATCGGCGTCGCGCAGCGCATAGCCGTCCATTGCGGCGCTATCGAAAGGGGTTGGGTGAGGCGGGCCAGCGCGGGCGCGATCATGACGCGGCCAAGGGCGTCCCGAAGGGCGATTTCCTCGGCAACCGGAGGCTGCGCCAGACCCAGAACCAATGCGGTGGCTTCCTCGACGGTGATCATTCTGCTTTGAAATCCCTGATTTTCCGCCGGTTTTGGACAGAAGCCGGATCCCTTCGATCCGCATGTCCTTCTGGGCGGCCTTGAGCATGTCGTAGATGGTCAGGCAGGCGGTCGAGACGGCGGTCAGCGCCTCCATCTCGACGCCGGTGCGGCCGGTGGTCGAAACGGTCGCCGTGACACGGATGCCGGGCAGGGCGGGATCGGGCTCGAATTCGATCGCGACCTTGGAAATCGGCAGCGGATGGCACAGCGGGATCAGATCCGAGGTGCGCTTGGCCCCCATGATCCCCGCCAGACGGGCGACGCCGATCACATCACCCTTGGCCGCGCCGCCTTGGGCAAGCGCCAGCGTTTCGGGCGCCATGACGACCAGCCCTTCGGCAATCGCGGTGCGTGCGGTTTCCACCTTGCCCGAGACATCGACCATATGGGCCTGCCCGCGCTCGTCGAAATGCGTCAGGCTCATGCGGCCAGTCCCAGAATTTCGCGCGTGGCGGCGGCGACATCGGCTTGACGCATCAGGCTTTCGCCGATCAGAATCGCTCGATTCCGGCCTCGGCCATACGGTCGAGATCGGCGGGCGTGAAAAGCCCGCTTTCGCAAACGATATCACGGTCTTGCGGGATATGCGGTGCCAGATCCAGCGTGGTCTCGATCGAGACTTCGAAAGTCTTGAGGTTGCGGTTGTTCACCCCCACCAGCGACGATTTCAGTGCCAACGCACGGTCCAGCTCTTCACGGTTGTGGACCTCGATCAGCGCGTCCATCCCCCAATGGAAAGCGGCATCCTCGAGTTCGGCGGCGAGGCTGTCGTCGACCGAGGCCATGATGATCAGGATGCAATCGGCACCCCAGGCGCGGGCTTCGGCGACCTGATAGGTGTCGTAAAGGAAATCCTTGCGCAAAACCGGCAGGTTGCAGGCCGCGCGGGCATTGACCAGAAATTCCGGCGCGCCCTGAAAACTCGGGGCGTCGGTCAGGATCGACAGGCAGGCCGCTCCGCCCGCCTCATAGGCCTGTGCCAGCGCCGGCGGGTCGAAATCGGGGCGGATGAGGCCCTTCGACGGGCTCGCCTTTTGATCTCGGCGATCAGGGCGTGGCCGGTCGCGGCCTTGGCGCTCAGCGCGCCCGCGAAATCGCGGACCGCGGATGCGGCGCGGGCCTCGGCTTCGACACCGCTCAGCGGGCGTTCGGCTTTGGCCTTAGCGATTTCTTCAATCTTATAGGCTTTGATGCGGTCGAGGATATCCATGGTCTGTTTCTAGCCTTGAGGAGGTTCGGGGAAAGTCCGGCCCAGTCGATAACGGGCTCGCCCTGCGCGGCCAGCCAGTCGTTGACGCGGCTGAAGGGGTGTGAGCCAAAGAAACCTTTGCGCGCCGACAAAGGTGAAGGATGCGCGCTTGCAATGACATGATCGCAATCGCGCGGCAGATCCGCCAGCGCTTTCTGGGCATGCCCGCCCCAGAGGATGAAAGCAAGCGGTCGCAGCGATTGGGCATGGGTGACTGCCTCTCGGGCGAGCCGGTCCCAGCCCCATTTCGCATGGCCTCCCGCCGCGCCGGGTGGAACGCTAAGCGCGGTGTTGAGCAAAAGGACGCCCTGACGTGCCCAATGGCCCAGATCGCCATTGGCCGGTGTCGCGCCGATATCCGAGGACATCTCCTTGTAGATATTGTTCAGCGACCGCGGCAGGGGCGTCCCGGGTGTGACCGAAAAGGCCAGGCCATTGGCATGGCCGGGGGTCGGATAGGGGTCTTGGCCCAAAGGACGACCCGCACCTTTTCGGGCGGGGTCAGCGCGAGCGCGGCAAAGACGCGCTCGGGACCGGGAAGCCAGTTGCCGCCTTCGAGACGGCTACGGATCTCCGCCCAGCTTTCGGTGAAGAAAGGCAGAGAGGACCATGCCGCAGGAAGGATCATGCCTCGGGTGCGCCGGTGAAACCGGCCAGAGCGTCGAGCTTGGCCAAGGCCTTGCCGGAATCGATGGCTTCGGCAGCCAGAGCAGCCCCTTCGCGCAGATCGGCGGCGCGTTCGGCGATGACCAGCGCCGCGGCCGAATTCAGCAACACCGCGTCGCGATAGGCGTTTTTCGCGCCGTTCAGGATCGCGCGGGCTGCTGCCGCGTTCTGTGCGGGATCGCCGCCGATGATGTCCTCGAACGGGTGGACCGGCAGTCCGGCATCTTCGGGCGATATCTCGAATTCGGTGACCTTGCCGTCTTTCAGCTCGGCCACCCAGCTCGTGCCCGCGATCGAGAGCTCGTCTGTGCCGTCGCTGCCGTGGACAAGCCATGCGCGGTCAGAACCCAAAGCGCGCAGGGTCTCGGCCATGGGGCGGTTCCAGTCGCGGTGGAACGTGCCGGTCAGCTGGCGGGCGACACCTGCCGGATTGGTCAGCGGCCCGAGCAGGTTGAAGATCGTCCGCGTGCCGAGTTCGGTCCGCGCGGGTCCGACATGGCGCATCGCGGGATGATGGACCGTGGCCATCATGAAGCAGATGCCGATTTCATCGAGCGCGGTTTGCGCGATCTCGGGGTGGACATGACATTGATGCCCAGATGGGTCAGCGCATCTGCCGAGCCCGATTTCGACGACAGGTTGCGGTTGCCGTGTTTGGCGACCACGACCCCGCACCCGCCACGACCAGCGCCGAAGCGGTCGAGATATTCAGCGTGCCCTTGCCGTCACCGCCGGTCCCTACGATGTCGATCGCACCGGCAGGGGCGGTGATGCGGTTCATCTTGGCGCGCATGGCGCGGGCGGCGGCGGCGATTTCCTCGACGGTTTCGCCGCGCACGCGCAGCGCCATCAACAACCCGCCGATCTGCGCAGGCGTCGCCGCGCCGTCAAACAAGGCGGTAAAAGCGGCCTGCGCCTCTTCGCCGGTCAGCGAGCGGCTGGCCGCGACCGAAATCAGCGGCCGGATGTCTTGGGCATTGCTCATGCTGCGTCTCCGCTGCGGTTCGTGGTCCGGCGCAGGAAGTTCGCAATCATCTGGTGGCCGTGTTCCGAGGCGATCGACTCGGGGTGGAACTGGACGCCCTCGATCGGCAGGCTGCGGTGCATCAGCCCCATGATCGTGCCGTCGGGGCTGGTGGCGGTGACGCGCAGCGCGTCGGGCAGGCTCTCGGGCTCGACGGTGAGCGAATGGTAGCGCGTGGCCTTGAGGGGCGTCGGCAGATCCGAGAAAACGCCGGTCCCGTCATGCGAGATGTCGTCGGTCTTGCCGTGAACCACGCGCGAGGCGCGCACGACTTTTCCGCCGAAAGCCTCGCCGATGGCCTGATGGCCGAGGCAGACGCCAAAGAGCGGGATTGCGCGTTCGGCGGCGGCCTTGATCAGGGGCACGATGATGCCGGCCTGCGCGGGCGCACGCGGCCCGGGCGAGATCAGGATGCCGGCCGCGCCCATCGAAAGGGCCTCGTCGACGGTCAGAGCGTCATTGCGCCGCACGACGACTTCGGCCCCCGCTTCGCCCAGATAATGAACGAGGTTCCAGGTGAAGCTGTCGTAATTGTCGATGAGCAGGATCATGGTCGCGCCTTGCTTTGGGGGTGAACCCCGTCAATTCTGCGGCTATAGATGTGCCAAAGGCACGCGTGGGGTCAACCCGCGGGGCAAGAAAAACAGGGACGGATACAGGCAGAGACGAATGGCTCGGGGCTTCGCGAAAGGTCTGTTTCGGGGGCGATCCTCTGTGTTGCTGCGGTTGCGGCATTGTCGCTTGTTGTGCCGCTGCCGCAAAAGGCGACGGATGCGGGGATGCTGCGGGCAGAACCGCCGTCTCCGGTGTCGCGACGCAAAGCGGCGATCGCGCGGGCAGCACCGGTCCCGACGCCGAGGCGATCAGCCTGCCTGTCGGATCGGAATTCGCACGCGGCGACGACGTCCAGCCGGTTGCACCCGCGCCCTTGACCCGCCCCGAAAACGCCCGTCAGGGCGAGGCTCGAAAGTCATGACCACGCCCGACGCTGCCGCCTCGGCCCCGCGCGGATCACGGCGGGGCGTCCGCAAACCGGCGTCGAGGCTCCGGTTGCGCCGGTTGCCATGGCACCTGTGAGCGAACCCTCCGACCTTTTGCCGAGCCCCGCGCGCGAAGCTCCGATCCCGATCGAGCCTCCGGGACGGGTGCAGACCCCCGCACTGGACCGCCGGCCCGAACAGGTTTCGACCGAGAGCCGCGATGGTGCAACGTCCTCGCGTCCTGACGAGCCTGCGCGGAATGCGGCGAGTGCCCGTGACGCGGGCAGCCCGGGCCAAACTGGCGCGGCCAATGATGATGCGCCCGCAATCGGCGCCGGGGATGACCGCTCGCCTGCGCGTGCTTTTGTCCCGCAGCCGCCCGCTTTGATCGCGCAGGAGGGCGGGGCCGAGGAAAGCCCGCGCCTTGACGATCTGGCCGCGCTTCAGGCGGAACAGCCCCCTGCCGGCCGGCCCGCGGATGCAGGCGTGGTTGCGCCAGAAGCTGCCGCATCGGTTGCCGTGGGGGTGATCCGGATGGATCCGCTCGATCTGAGCCTGCCGCCGGATCTGGGGGCTTGGGTCTTTCGCCCGAGCGCTGAGCCTGCGGGCCTGCGATGGTCCGGCCCGATTACCCGACAAAATGAGGCGGTCTCGGGCGTCTTTGTGCTTGAATGCCGCCTCGCGAACGCCTCAAGTGTCGCCAGCGCATGCTGCGGCATGCGATCCAATGTCCTCTCACGATCAGGCCCGCCATGCATCCGCTCAACCCTGCCGTTGCCTCGACCTTCCGCCCTCCGGTCATGGAGGCGCGCCGCTGGCTGGAAGGGGTCAGCTTTTCCGCCGAGCGGCCGCTGATCAACGTGAGCCAGGCCGCACCGCTCGATCCCCCGCCAGAGGGGTTGCGTCGCGCGATTGCGGATGCCTCGCTCAATATCCCCGAGGCGCATCTTTACGGCCCCGTTCTCGGTAATGGCGATCTGCGCGCGGCGGTCGCCCAACGCTGGAATGCCGCTTACGGCGCAAAGCTCGAACCGGCCAATGTCGCGATCACGCAAGGCTGCAACCAGGCGTTTTGCGCGGCAATCGCCACGGTTGCGGGGCAGGGCGACGAGGTGATCATTCCGGTGCCGTGGTATTTCAACCATAAAATGTGGCTGGATATGCAGGGGATCAAAGCCGTGCCTCTCTTTTGCGGCGAGGGTATGATCCCCGATGCCGCTGATGCCGAAAGGCTGGTTACGGCACGGACGCGCGCGATTGTTCTGGTCACGCCGAACAACCCGTCCGGCGCGGAATATCCCGCAGAAACCCTGCGCGCCTTTTACGAGCTGGCCCGCAACAGCCGCCTCGCTTTGGTCGTCGACGAAACCTACCGCGATTTCGACAGCCGCGAGGGCGCGCCGCATGATCTTTTCAGCGATCCCGATTGGGGCGATGTGCTGATCCAGCTCTATTCCTTCTCCAAGGCGTACCGGCTGACCGGTCATCGCGTCGGCGCGCTGGTGGCCAGCGAAAGGCGGATGATCGAGGTCGAGAAAGTGCTCGATACGCTGGCGATTTCGACCAGCCAGCTAGGCCAGATCGGCGGGCTTTGGGGGATGACCCATCTCGGGGACTGGCTCGCCGGAGAGCGCCGCGAAGTGATCGCCCGCCGCGATGCGATGCGCGCGGGGATGGAGGCTTTGCCCGGCTGGAAGCTCAAGGGCTGCGGCGCCTATTTCGCCTGGGCCGAGCATCCTTGGGATCTTCCCTCGCCCGAACTGGCCAAGCGTCTCGTCAGCGAGGCGGGCGTGCTGCTTTTGCCCGGCACGATGTTCATGCCCGAGGGCGATTCGTCGGGGTTGCGCCATGTCCGTATTGCCTTCGCCAATATCTCGGGGGCGAAAATCGACGAATTGATGCAGCGTTTGGCTGCTTTCCGGCCCTGAGCCCGCCGTTTCCCCGCCATCGGCCATGTCCCATAGTGTCGCGGAAGGGTCGCGACACTTGCCGCGATTGGCCCGGCCCCTAAAACGGCACCCTAAAACACAGCGCGATATGAAAAAGACAGGCAGCATAAAATGAGCAAGGTCCGGAAAAAGGAAAGTCCCTCGTCGTCTGGGTCTTGATGGCGATGCTGATGTTCGGCTTGGTCGGCTTTGGTGTCGACAGCTTTACGAGCAGCGGGACCGAGATCGGTCAGGTCGGCAAAGTCGCGATCACCGATGGCGATTACGCCCGCGGCCTGCGCAACGAGATGCAGGGCTTTGCCCAGCAAACCGGCCGCAACCTGACCAATGAAGAGGCCAAATCCATCGGCCTGCCGCAGGTCGTGCTGTCGCGTCAGGTTCAGGTCGCCTCGCTCGAGGACAAGGCGAACCGTCTCGGGGTTTCGGTGGGCGATGATGTCGTCGCCAAACAGCTGCAGGATGCGCCTGCCTTCAAAAACCTCAGCGGGCAGTTCGATCCGGCGGTCTATGCCGACGTGTTGCGCCGCGAGGGCCTGACCGTGCGCGAATTCGAACATGATCTGCGCATGGACGAGGCGCGCATGATCTTGCAGCGCGCTGTGGTTTCGGGCGTCAAGGCACCGGCCGCTTTCACCGATCTCTCGACTTCCTGGCTGCTCGAGACCCGTGACCTGCGCTGGCAGGAACTGGTTGCCGCCGATCTTTCCGCGCCGGTCGCCGTGCCGGACGAAGCGACGCTCGAGGCTTGGCATCAGGCCAATGCCGACCGCTTCACCGCACCGGAAAAGCGCAAGATTTCCTATGCCTGGCTTACGCCGGACATGATCGAGGGCAGCGTCCAGCTGGATGATCAGGCCCTTCGGGACCTGTATCAGCAGCGCATCGATGAGTTTCAAAAGCCCGAGCGCCGCATGGTCGAGCGTCTGGTCTTCCAGAATGCCGCCGATGCCGAAGCTGCCAAGGCGCGTCTTGATCGCGGCGAAGTCACCTTTGAAGCTTTGGTCAACGAACGCGGGCTGACGCTCAATGATATCGATCTGGGCGAAGTCACCAAGGACGAGCTCGGCACTGCGGGCGAGGCGGTTTTCGCCATCGACCAGCCGGCCGTTGTCGGCCCGATCGCGGTCGATCTCGGCTCGGCCTTGTTCTCGATGAACGCCATTCTCGAGCCGCAGGACATCTCTTTCGAGCAGGCCAAAGCCGATCTGCGCGGCGAGGCCGCTCTGGATCGTGCGCGCCGCCAGATCGACGATCTTCGCGGTCAGGTCGATGATCTTCTCGCAGGTGGCGCGACGCTCGACGAACTTGCTTCGGAAACCGAAATGCAGCTCGGCAGCATCGAATGGAGCGAGACCGACCAGCCCGAACACGGCAGCATCGCGGCCTATCCCGATTTCCGCAGCTATGCGCAGGCGCTCAAGGTCGATGATTTCCTCGAGCTGCACGATCTCGACGACGGCGGCATTTTCGTGCTGCAGCTGACCGAAACCGTTCCGCCCGCGCTGATCCCCTTCGCCGAGGTCCGCGACCGCGTGGCCGATGATTGGGTCGCCAGCGAAACCAAGCGCCAGCTTCAGGCCCTTGGTGCCGAGCGCCGCCTTGCCGTCATGGCCGAAACCTTGACCCCGCCCGAAGAGGCCGCTCCGGCCGCGCCGGCGGTGGATGTCGCGACGGGCGCCGAGGTCACGGAAGCGCCTGCGGCGGTCAGTCAAGGCGAATGGCACGAGGTTGCGGCCCTTGCCCGCGACGGCTTCATCGAAGGCACTCCGGCGGCTCTGGTTGCGGCGGCTTTCGCGCTCAACGAGGTTGGCGATGCCGAGGTCGTGGCCGACGGCAACCGCGTCTTCCTCGTGAGCCTTGATGCCGTCCATCCGGCGGATCTTGGGGCAGAGGAAGCCGCGCAGGTCAAAACCGGCGTCGAACGCCGCCTGAGCGATGCCTTGCAGCAGGACATGTACGAATATTTCTCGCGTGCATTGCTGGCGGAGCAAAGCGTGACGATCAATCAGGCTGCAGTCGATGCGGTCAACTCGCGGATGTGATCATGGATTTGACGCCTGAGTTTTCCGAATTCGAACGCGGCTGGAATGCGGGGAGAACCAGCTGGTCACCCTGCGCCTTGCCGCCGATCTTGATACGCCGGTCAGCCTGATGCTGAAACTCGCCGAGGCGGCGCCGATGAGCTTCATGCTCGAAAGCGTCACCGGCGGCGAGGTCCGCGGCCGCTATTCGGTCGTGGGTATGAAGCCCGACCTGATCTGGGAATGCCGCGACGGCAAGGCGCGTGTGAACCGCAATGCGCGCTACAGCAACGATTGGCAAAGCGACGACCGTCCCGCGCTGGACAGCCTGCGGGCGCTGATCGCCGAAAGCCGGATCGAGATGCCCGACGGAGTGCCTCCGGTCGGCGCAGGCCTGTTCGGCTACCTTGCCTATGACATGATCCGTCTGGTCGAGCACCTGCCCGATGTGAACCCCGATCCCTTGAACCTGCCCGATGCAATGCTGCTGCGCCCGACGGTTGTCGCGGTGCTCGACGGCGTGAAGGGCGAGGTCACGCTTTGCGCTCCCGCATGGCATCAGGACGGTGTGCCCGCGCGCGCGCCTATGCCCAAGCTGCCGAGCGCGTGATGGAGGCTTTGCGTTCGCTCGACCGCCAACCGTTCGAGCCGCGCACGCTTGGTCAGGACATGCAGGTCGGCGAGCCGCGCTCGAATTTCTCGCGCGAGGGCTATCTGGCCGCGGTCGAAAAGGCCA
Organism: Paracoccus cavernae; assembly: GCA_030410095.1. Classification (GTDB taxonomy): domain Bacteria; phylum Pseudomonadota; class Alphaproteobacteria; order Rhodobacterales; family Rhodobacteraceae; genus Paracoccus; species Paracoccus cavernae. Next base: position 1,835,900 of record JAUFRC010000001.1, on the reverse strand, counting down.
AGGATTATATCCGCGCGGGCGATATCTTTCAGGTCGTGCCGAGCCAACGTTGGGCGATGGATTTCCCCTGCCGCCCTTCGCGCTTTACCGCTCGCTCCGCCGGACGAACCCGTCTCCCTTCATGTTCTTCCTCAACCTCGACGGTTTCCAGATCGTGGGCGCCAGCCCCGAAATCCTCGTGCGTCTGCGCGACGGCGAGGTGACCGTGCGCCCGATCGCGGGGACGCGCAAACGCGGTGCCGACGAGGCCGAGGATCGCGCGCTCGAGGCCGATCTGCTGGGTGACCAGAAGGAACTCGCCGAACATCTGATGTTGCTCGATCTCGGGCGCAACGATGTCGGCCGCGTGGCGAAGATCGGTACGGTTCGCCCGACCGAGCAGTTCACCATCGAGCGTTACAGCCACGTCATGCATATCGTCTCGAACGTCGTGGGCGAGCTGCGCGAGGGCGAAGATGCGCTGTCGGCGCTTCTGGCGGGGATGCCGGCTGGCACGGTTTCCGGCGCGCCAAAGGTCCGCGCGATGGAGATCATCGACGAGCTCGAGCCCGAAAAACGCGGTGTCTATGCCGGTGCGGTCGGCTATTTCGCCGCCAATGGCGAGATGGATATGTGCATTGCCCTGCGCACGGCGGTGGTCAAGGACGAGACGCTTTATATCCAGGCGGGCGGCGGTGTCGTCTATGACAGCGACCCCGAGGCCGAATTCGAGGAAACCGTGAACAAAAGCCGTGCGCTTCGCCGTGCGGCCGAAGAGGCCGCGCGTTTCGTGCGGGGCGGCAACAGCTAAGGCTTCGGCCTGATCTGGGAAAACTTCAAACGCGGGGGCGCATCACGTCTTCCGCGTTTTCCATTCGCGCCATGTCAGCCAGATGACGAAGGCGTCGAAGGCCGACAGCGCGAGCATGACGGGGCCTCCGGTTTGCCACCAGTCGAACATCTGCCACACGATGAACCCGCCAAGCACCAGCATTGCAAAGGATAGGCGCTGTACCAGCCGCGCGCCAAAGCCGTCACCACGACCAGTTTCACCAGCCCGTGCCCGATCAGATAGATCGCCCAGAAGTGCAGATGGCCGCTTTGCACCCCGAGAGGTGGCGCACAAGCACTCCGGCCAGACGGTCGTCGGGGTCCGCGATCAGCTGGTGCAGCTCCGTTTCGTGAAGAAAGCGGAGCGCACGCCCACTGAGCGGTGTGGTCAGCATGATGCCGACCAAAGTCTCGAAAGCCGCGAAAACGCCTTTGATCAGGATCGAAGCCTCGAAAACCCGATGCAGAAAGCGTTGTCCCGCGGCCTTCATCAATCCTCGCCGCGGATCGGCTGGACGTATTGCAGGGCCATATCCCAGGGAAGAAGATCCAGGTGTCCTGGCTCACCTCGGTGACGTAATCGTTCACCATCGGCTTGCCTTTGGGCTTGGCGTAAACCGTGCCGAAATGGGCCTTGGGATACATCTGGCGCACGAGTTCAAGGGTGCGGCCGGAATCGACCAGATCGTCGATGACCAGAATGCCGTCGCCGTCGCCCATCAGCACCGGATCGGGGGATTTGAGGACCTCGAGGCCGCCCTGTTCCTGCTTGTGGTAGGATTTGACGGAAATCGTGTCGATGGTACGGATGTCGAGTTCGCGGGCGACGATCATCGCAGGAACCAGACCGCCACGGGTGATGGCGACGACGGCGCGCCACTCCCGACCGTCAAGCCGCCATGCAAGGGCGCGGGCATCGCGGTGCATCTGGTCCCAGCTGACGTGAAAGCCCTTTTCGTGGGGAGGCGCTCGGTCATTGGGGAAATCCTTGATTAATGATTCAGGATCAATAGCAGACCAAGCAAGCCCATCGCCAGTGCCGCCGCACGGTCAATCCAGAATTTTGCCGCGAAATAGCGGTTGCGCATGATGGCGGTCGACATGGTGACCGTGATCATGGCGTACCAGAACAGCTCCGTCCCCAGCGAGACGAAATAGACCGTGACTTTCTCGGGTGCCGAAAGGGCCTGCGGAAAGACCGACAGAATCAATGCGGCATAAAAAAGCGCGGGCTTGGGGTTCGAGAGGTTGAGGGCGATCCCGCCCCAGAAACCCTTGCTCGCGCCGCCCGCCGCCTCGGGCAGGGCTTGCGTCGAGGCGCGCCACAAGACCGAGGCGAACCACAGAAGATAAATGCCGCCGAAGATTTTCATCGCGGTGTACAGCGGGGGTGCAGCCGGAAAACCACCGCAAGCCCCACGAGCGCGACGATGCACCAAAGCGAGGCCCCCGCGGCAAGGCCCAAAGCATAGGGCAGGGCGCGGGCCCGCCCGATTGGAACGCCGCCTGAATGGCGGCGATAATGGCGGGGCCGGGGTGAGGATCGCCAGCGTCAGCGCCGAGACGAGTTCCAAAACTGTTCAAAACTCATCCCGGCGTGCTACTTTCGCTGTCTTGCCGCTTTCGCGGTTTCGTTACTCTTTATGAGCGGTCGCGATATCGGGCGCGTCGACGGCCTTCATGCCGACGACATGGTAGCCCGCATCGACGTGATGGGTCTCGCCGGTGACGGCCGAGCCCAGATCCGACAGCAGGTAAAGCGCCGATTTCCCGACCTCTTCCTGGCTGACGTTGCGGCGCAGAGGCGAGTTCAGCTCGTTCCACTTCATGATGTAGCGGAAATCGCCGATGCCCGACGCCGCCAGCGTCTTGATCGGACCGGCCGAGATCGCGTTGACGCGGATGCCGTCCTTGCCCAGATCCTCGGCGAGGTAACGCACCGATGCCTCGAGCGCGGCTTTGGCGACACCCATGACGTTGTAATGCGGCATCACGCGCTCGGCGCCGTAATAGGTCAGCGTCAACAGGCTGCCGCCATTGGGCATTAGCGCCGCTGCATGACGCGAAACCGTGGTGAAGGAATAGACGGAAACATCCATCGTCATCATGAAATTGTCGCGCGTCGTATCGGCATAGCGCCCGCGCAGCTGGTCCTTGTCGGAGAAGCCGATGGCATGGACGACGAAGTCGATCGACTCCCAGCGCTGGCCGAGTTTCTCGAACAGCTCGGCGACCGAGGCCTCGTTCGAGACGTCGCATTCGACCACGAAATCCGAACCGATCTGTGCCGCCAGCGGGTCAACGCGCTTTTTCAGCGCCTCGCCATGATAGGAGAAAGCCAGTTCCGCACCGGCGTCCGCAAGAGCTTTGGCGATGCCCCATGCAATGGACTTGTCATTCGCCAGCCCCATGATTAGGCCGCGCTTACCCTGCATCAGACCGAGCATGCTATTGCTTGACATGAAGATGTCCCTCGCGATTTTCTTCGATGTCGCAAGGATTAGGCCAAGAGTGCAGGGGCATCAAGTGTCAGGAGAATGCCGGAAATGACCGATCGCAGTGGTATTTTCGCAGGAGACGATCCTTTTGCCATCGCCCGCAGCTGGCTTGCCGAAGCCGCCAGGACCGAGCCGAACGACCCCAATGCCATCGCTCTGGCCACGGTCGATGCCGACGGGCTGCCCGATGTGCGCATGGTTTTGCTCAAGGAGATCGACGGCGCGCGCGATGACGGCTCTTTTGTTTTCTATACGAATTATGAAAGTGCCAAAGGCACCCAGATCGAGGCGACGGGCGTGGCCTCTTTCGTGATGCATTGGAAAACCCTGCGCCGCCAGATCCGCGTGCGTGGCCATGTCATCCGCGAAGAGGGCGAGCAGGCCGATGCCTATTACCGCTCGCGTGCGCTGGATTCCGAATCGGCGCCTGGGCTTCGGCGCAAAGCCGCCCATTGGCAAGCCGCTCCGCGCTGCTCGCCGAGGTCGCCAAGCAGGGTTTCGCGCAAGGGTTGAGCCCGAAGCGGCCGCCGTTCTGGGGGCTACCGAATCCGACCTGTTCAGATTGAATTCTGGGCAGATGGTGCATTTCGTCTGCATGACCGCTTTCGCTGGACTCACGACGAAACTGGCAGGGAAATCAAAACACTGCCGCGTGATGGGCAAGAAAGCGCCAATAACCCTTGGGTTGTGACGCGTCTTAGCCCTTGATTCTGCGCCTCAATGACCACATGGTATGGAAAACCTGACCAACTAGTCTCTGATCCTGTCCCGAATGTAGTTTGCTAAGCCAGCCTGCTGGTTTTCATGTGCCAGTCGTTAAAATGGGATCGATAGAGGAAGCGTAAAGTTATGAACGAGACTGGCGGCCTGAAGCGCCCCATCACTGGCGTGATCAAATGGTTCGACGCGGCGCGTGGCTTTGGCTTTTGTCAGTCGTTGAAGGCGAAGGCTGTGATGTCTTGCTGCATGCCAATGTGCTGCGCAACTTCGGCCAAAGCTCGGTTGCCGACGGCTCGCGCGTCGAGCTGATCGCCCAGGAAACCAGCCGTGGCCTGCAGGCCGTGGAGGTTCTGTCCATCGAGCCTTCGACGACCAGTGCCATGCCGCCGATCGCCGACCTGAGCGGTGCAGCCACCGAAGACGTCGAGCGTCTTCCCTGTTGCCCGCCCGCGTGAAATGGTTCGACAAGGCCAAGGGCTTCGGCTTTGCGACCGTCTTCGGCCAGAAGGGCGACATTTTCCTGCATATCGAGGTGCTCCGTCACGGCGGTTTCGCCGATCTGACCGTGGGCGAGGCAATCGCCATCCGCATCGTTGACGGCCGTCGCGGTCTGATGGCGGCCCAGATCCTGACCTGGGATCGTGTCATCGAATCCGAGCGCAGCCCGCAATCTGCCGCGAATGTACCTTTGTTGCTCAAGCCGCGGCTTGTCGCCGGCGTCTTGTGAGCGGCCTCCTCTCGCTTTTGGAACCGTGTTGGGCCGCTTGGGTCTGGCTTGTGCCGGCCTGCTGCTGGGCTCTGCCGGTGCTTTTGCCGCAGGGCAAAGCTGCCCGCCCGATCAGGTGGTTTTCCTGACCGATACCGGCGCCAAAAGCATCACGGTCGAGATTGCCGACGACGAGGCGGAGCGCGCGCAGGGCCTGATGTTTCGCGAAAAGCTCGCGCCCGATCACGGCATGATCTTCATCTACGAGACGCCGCGCCCCGCGAGTTTCTGGATGCGCAACACCTTGATCCCGCTCGATATGATCTTTCTCGATGCGCGCGGCGTGATCCGGCATATCCATCCCGAAGCCAAGCCGCTCGACGAGACGCCGGTGCCGGGAAACCTGCCCGGAGATCCCGATCCCGACCGCCTCTATGTGGTCGAGCTCGCCGGCGGAGAGGCCGCGCGGCTCGGGTTGAAGCCGGGTCAGGCAATGGCCTTCGCGGGGATTTCGAAAAGCACGGCCGCCGCACCCTGCCGCTGACGATTGTGGCTTTCCCCTTTCGATTCCAGCGGCTATGAGTGCCTTGTTCGGGGCGTAGCGCAGCCTGGTAGCGCGACGGTTTTGGGTACCGTAGGCCGGAGGTTCAGATCCTCTCGCCCCGACCACGTTTTAGCCTTCATTTTGACCTCCGGTTTGCAGCTTGGTTTGCAAGTTTTTCGTTTTTCCGCCGTCTTGAGCTTTTCAGCGAGGCTGTCGCTCATATCTGCGGAGAGCGCGACATAGCGCTCGATCACCTCGGCGGCATGCTTGAGCGACCACCCCATGTGCGTGGCGATCTCTTTCAAGTCGGCGCCGGCCTCCAGTAGTCTCGTCGCCGCAGTTCCCCGCGCGTCATAGAGGCGCAGTTCCTTGCGAATGTTTAGGCGGTCACGCCATTCGCTGACTGCGTCACCGAGATAGTTCTCGTGCTTGAATGGCGTCCCAGCCTGTGTCGTGATGAGCGTCGCTTGGCTCGGCGGGATCGCGGATAGGATTTCCAACATCCCCGTCGTGACAGGAATCGAGGCGAGCCGTTGGCGCTTGTTGGTGCAGATCACGATGCGATAGCCGTGCGGTGTCCGGTGAATATGATCGCGGGTCAACTCGGCGAGGTCTCCCGGACGCAAGCCCGTTTCTAGGGCAATCGCGAGGATCCTCCAGACATGAGGCGGCGAACCGGCTCTGAAGCGTTCTATTTCGTCGGGCGTCCAGAAGATCTCCGACCGATTGCTCTTGTAGACCGATTTCACCTTCTGAAGGTGGTGATGGCGAAGGGTGCCGCGATCATGAGCAAAGGCGACCAGCCTTTGCAGGTGCCGGATCGGTCATCCCCGACCTTGCCGCCGATCTTGTCCCGCCAGTCGAGGGCTTGAACGCGGATGCGCGGGTCATCAAAGGCCGCCAAAGGCGCGTCGCCGAACTTGCGATCGATCCCGTTCTTGTCGTGGTAAAATGAAACCTTCATGTCGCTTTGTGTGCGTGGGGCTAGCCCGTTAAAATCGGAGCTGTCCAAGAATCGCAGAATGATCGATCGGAACTTTCCGACCGCTGGGGAGGTGCTCGATCCGGCCGCAGAAAACGCCGAGACGTATTCCGGCGAGCCGACCGGAAAGGGCATGCTGTTGTCCCAGAATTTGACGGCCCCCTTTCCTCGGCCCACATAGTGATGCTCGCGCACTTCGCCTGTTGCGAGCTTTTTGCGTACCCTGTTGATCCCCTTGAGGATGATTCTAGTCATCTTGGCTAAACCAATCGTCTACATCGCTTCTGTTTTTCTGTAGCGCTTCGGGAAGGATGCGAATTGTTCCTTCTGCTGTAACCTCGACGATTGCGCGGTTGTCGATCTCCCGCGCTGCGCGGATCGCGCGTTTAATTTGCGCCTCCGTGAAGTTCGCGCGACGTCCCATCACCCAACCCTCCTCTTATCCTCGACGACCGGATCCTCCGGAAAGCAGACCGCGCAAGGCGCGATTGCCAAAAGGCCCAGTCTTCCGCGCCGTGCCCGCGACACCTCGCGCATGCCGGATCCGGCCCGAGAAAACGGCTGATCTGCCGGATCGCCTCTTCGTAGGTATGGGCAATGCCACCGGATCCGGTTTCCTCATGCACCCATGTCCGCGCGCCGCTCGGATGGTCGCTTTCCACGATGGTGATGCCGCGGTGGGTGCTCATGGTCATGTCTTGGCCTCTGCGGCCATGAATTCAGCATGGATCTGGCGGATAAACCCGATCACCTTGTCGATCTGGCTCTGCGTCTGGCGGTCGGGCGGTGGCGTGCGCGCCAATGAGGGCGCGGCTCTGTTTCATGGCGCGGCGCAGGGCGCAGATCCTCCCAGCTTGCTCTGGGCAGGCCGATGGTCTGCTTGGCTGGCGCAAGCTCGCGACCAACTGCGGCAGCACCGCGCACGGTGGTGGGGCTGATGTTCAAGGCGGTTGCAATCCGGCGCGTGGAATAGCCAGCGGAAGCTTGCGCTGCGATCCACTTCGCGCGCTCCAGCTTGAGGTCATCGGGTGCATCGTTTGGCATCGGCCCAAAGATGTGCGCAGGCGGGGCAAGCTTTTTCATGAGGTGTCCTTTCTTGGCGCTCGGGATGCCGGCCCGCGCGGGGCCGGTCACCGGAGGGTCGTTTGGGGATCAGGCGAAGCGCCCCATGTAGAACGGAAGGCCCGTTTCCTCGGCTGCCGTGGCGGCGATCTGAAGGAAGTGTGCGCGGCGCTGGTATTCGACGCGGTGCCACTGGAAGCCGAGGCCGACAGCGCCGCCGCCCATGGCGCGCCAGCGGAACAAGCAGCTCAGCTCTTCCGGCTGTTCGCCGTTGTAGATCGGGATGGAGAGCGTGAACTTCTCGGGGATCACGACGCCGTTCTGGACCTTGGTATCGGTCTCGAAGACCAGCTTGCGGTCGCCGTTGTCCAAGCGCAGGGCGGATTTGTAGGTTTGTCCGACCGTGGCCTCAAAGTCGCGGCTGATCTCGATCATGGTCGCCGCTTCGGGATGGCCGATGTCGACGCTGTTCTCTTCGAGGAAGCGGGCGAACTCGTCTTGCGGGTGGATCTTGCCTTCCATCGCATCCCATCGGGCGAACTCTTCCGAGGGGCGCAGTTTCAACGTGGCGGCGTGGGCGTTGTGGCCAGAGGCGGGGAAAGCCGCGCCGAGGTTGTGCTCGTGCCAGTCGAGGCGGGCCGAGACAGTGAGCGCGTCGAAATCCGCGATGATGACCGAGCGATCGGATTTAAAGCGATTAGCATAACGACAAGGACGCATAGAATGGCAATTCCGAACCTTCAGTACCGCAAGGATCTGGTGGTCATGGTGGCATGGGATGCCGCCACCCCGCTGACCTACACCAATTGGTGCGGTGCCAGCGGCATCAGCCTCTCGATCACGAACGCCATCAGCGAGCAGACCGTCGCCGATTGCGATGACTGGGCGCTTCCCGCACAGGTCATCCGTGCTTATGGCGCGCAGTCCGTGGCCGCCACGGTGAACGCCAGCCTGACGCGCTTGGGGCGCGACGCTCTGATCCGTGCAGCGCTTGACCAGCGAGAGTTGCCGATCCGCTTCCACTTGGTCGAGGCGGAAGCCGGTGAGATCCAATATATCGACGGCGTCGGTTTGCTGCCGCAGCTGAACCTCGATAACATCGGCAGCACCGATGATAATGCGGTGATCACCTACACGCTCAACATCAGCTTCAAGGACGGCGTCGAGCTGACGGACGCCGTATGATGGAGCCGGTTGTCTTGATCTGGCCGGGCGGGGAGCATCCTTTCCGCCTCGCCCTGCGCGAGTTGCAGGTCATTCAGGAAAAGACCGATTTCGGGCCAGAGCACCTTTTGCACCGGATCAATCTGGCGCAATGGGCCGCGGCCGATCTGTTCGAGATCCTGCGCAACGGTTTGATCGGCGGCGGCATGCCCCATGTCGAAGCGTTGAAGGCTTGCCGCAAAGCGTTCGAGGATCACCCGCTCATCTCGTTCAAGGTTCCGGCGCAGGCCGTGCTTGCGGCCTGCCTCTACGGCCCGCCGGATGACCAGCCGGGGAGAGCATGCCGGTGGCGGATCCGACACCGGACGACCAAAAACGGACGATGGAAATTCTCCATCTATTACGGAAACGGCGCCGTAATGGGCTTCACGCCCGCGCAAATCGGCCAGATGACGCCTTGGGAATATGCCTGCTGTTTTGACGGTTGGCAAAAAGCCCACGGCGGTGCTGATCGCGGCGCGGGCAAGCCCATGAGCCTTGAGCGGTTGCGCGAGCTTGGGATTGAATAATGGCCGATGATTCCGATCTGCTGATTTCTGCCGGCTTCTCCGATGCCAAGTTGGCACGGGAAGCCGGAAAGGTGATCGCTCTCTTCGAGAAGACCGGGCAGCAAGCGCAGAAGGCGTTTGACGATGCGCAGGGTCGCGTCACCAATACGCAGGCCTCGCGCGCGCACGTCCGTGAGATGGACAAGCTCGCGAAAGCATATGATCCGGTCTATCGCGCCGCGAAGGAATATGAAGCGGAAGTCAAGCGGCTGGACAGTGCCGTCGCGGGCAAGGCGATCACGCAGGAGCGATACAACGTTTTGCTGGAGCAGGCGGCGCAAAGGCAGCGGGCTGCTATCGATGCCGCATCCGGCGCCACTGCGCGTGCTGCGGAGGAAGCGCAGCGCGTTGCACAAGCACAACGTGAAGCAGCTGCGGCCGAGACAGAGGCAGCGGCAGCAACCGCGCGCCTTGCCACCGAAAAAGAGCAGCTCCGGATGAAGCTGGACCCGCTCTATGCCGCCTCGAAGCGATATGAGGCCTCGCTCGCCACGCTGGATCGGGCTCTGGAGGTGGGATCGATCTCGGCCAAGCAGCATGAAGCGGCGCTTGAGCAGCTGAACGCCGAATATGCCCGCACGGGCGTGGCGGCGCAGGCCTCCGGTCAAAAGGTTGCTGCCGCCGCCGAAGCTTCTACCGCAGCGACGGCAGGATCCTCGCGCGCAATGCGGGGTCAAATACAGAACTTCTCGTTTCAGGTGCAGGATTTTGCGGTGCAGGTTGCTGCGGGCACGGCAGCCTCCACCGCTTTGGGCCAGCAACTGCCCCAGCTTCTCGGCGGCTTTGGTGCGCTCGGGGCCGTGATCGGCGCGGTTGTCGCGGTCGGTGTTCCGCTCGCAGCCCATTTCCTCGGCGCAGGGGACGCGGCCAAGGAACTGCGCAACAGTATCAAATCACTGGAAGAGGCCGTTGACGCCTATAATGCGGCTGCGAAAGATTCGGGCGCGACGGCGGCGGAGCTTGTTTCAAGTTCGGTGCGGCGACAGCGCAGGCGCAGGATCTCTATGATCGTATCGCACGGCTAAACTACATCGACGCCGTGTCTGCCGTCAGCAATGGCATTACCAGCCTGTCCAAGAACTTCGAAGACCTTCAAGGCTATCTCAACCAGCTTGACGCGGAGCTTGAGCAGTTCGGAGTTGTTGGGCCTTCGACCGAAGAGACTATCGCAAAGCAGATCGCCGATGATTTTGGCCTGACAATCGAGCAGGCCCGGGCGTTCAACAAGCTTTTGTCCGACGCGCAGGCCGCCCAGAGTATTGAAGAGAAAGCGCGCTACCTCAACGAAATTGCAATTTACCTAGACAGTGCAGTTAAGGCCTCGGGTGACGCTAATCAGAAAATTATCGAATGGACGCGGACAGCTGGGGCTGCGGCCATTAAAGGCTACGAAATAGCAAAGAGCGCTGAAGACATGAAGTTATCGCAGCAAGAAGCGGCGGATGCCGCCAGCACTATCGCGGCCAACGTCGCAGGCATCGATTTCAGCATTGCTATCGCGGGGGCAGGGCAGCTTGTGGCGGCGCTCCGCTCAGGGATGGCCGCAATCGCCGCGCTGGAGGGGCAGCAGGCAGTTGCCGCTCGGCGTGCCGAGATCGCTCGTGATTTTGCGGGCGACAAGGTCGGCGCGGCTGGTGCCACGGGCGCCCTCGACTTTGATGTCGCCTATGATTCCGCCAACCCCTACCAAGGCCCGCTCACAAAGGAGATGCAGGCCGACATCGATGCGCGGCGCGAAACCTATGTCGAGGGCGAAAGGGAATTGGCGCGCATTCAGGAGGAGACGCAGGCGCGGCTCAAGGCCATCTCGGAGTCGGGCAAGCCGGCAAAGGGCAGTCGCGGTGGTGGGGGCGGCAAAAAACGCGAAAAGGAAGCCGTCGATATCTTTGCCGATGCCGAGCAGGAATTGACCAACCTCGAGCGGCAGATCACCCTAATCGGGAAATCGGCGGAGGAAACCGCAAGGCTGCGCGCCGAAAGGGAAATGCTGGATGCAGCGAAAAAGGCTGGCATCACCGTCACCGACGAAATGAGCGCGCGCATCGCGGCGCAGGCTGATCAGGTCGGCAAGCTGACTGCCGAGCTCGAGCGGGGCGAACTCGCACAGCGTCAGTTCGATCAGGCGGTCGACGGGATCGCTACCGCTTTCAGCAACGCCATTCTTCAGGGCGAGAATCTGCGTGACAGCCTTGCCAATATTTTCAAGCAGATTGCCGCTAACATCCTGAATGCTGGAATTCAGAACGCGTTGAAGAGCGCGTTTTCCGGTTCGGCTGGCGGTGGCGGTTTCCTCGGAAGCCTTCTCGGAGCTGCTTTCGGCGGCACACAGGCCGCGGTGCCGAGCTATGACGGGGGCGGCTTTACGTGGGGAGGACCGCGCTCTGGCGGTCTGGATGGAAAGGGCGGGCGCTTGGCATTGCTCCACCCGAACGAAACCGTCCTCGATCACACAAGAGGGCAGGGCGGTCCCATGACCTTCTCTCCGTCCACCAGCATCGTCGTCCAAGGTAATGCCGACGACAAAACCATGGCCGAGATCCGGCGCGAGCTTGACGCCCGCGATGAGAGATTGGCGCGGCAAGTTCCAACCATCATGAACAACTACAACAAGAGGGTCGGCTGAGGCCCGCGTTGCTCAGAGGAGCGGGGTAAGCTTCTTGGGGCCGCGCTGCGGATCGGTCAGGCGCAGCGGCACGGGCCGATCCGCTTCTTTCAATTGCGCGATCACCAGCTTGACCAGGCTGCGTAGCTTCTCGGCATCGAGCGCCTGTTCTTTTAGCAACTCGACTTCGGTTTCCAGCCGCGAGATCCGGGCTGCAAGTTCCTTGTTCGTCATGTGAGTGCCTCCCTGACGATATCAGCGTGCCGAGGGCACAATCTGGAGTCGAGTCAAATATGCAGGCAACCTTCCCGCACCTTGCCCTGTGGCAAGAGGTGCAGTTCTCGCTGACCGGCCAGTCGCTCGAAGGTCGGCAAAGCATCAGCGGGGCCGAAACGGTGATCCCGACGCTGCGCGGGCGCTGGTCGGCCTCGGCCAGTTTCGTGCTCAAGGGCGAGGGCGGTATTGCAATGGCAGGCCTTTCTTGCGCAGATGGAAGGGCGCATCGGCACCACGCTGGTTCCGGCGCGCTCGCGCTGGCGGCCAAGGGATCGTGACGGACATGCCATCGCGTTCTGCCAGACCGGCGATCTGGCCGACGCACAGACGCATGAACATTTCGGCTTCGACAACACGTTGATCAGCTACATGACGGTTGCCGCCGCCGCGCCCTTGCGCGCCACGCAGATCGATGTCCGGAACCTCAACACGACGGGCCTTCGCCCCGGGCAGTTCTTCTCGATCGGCGAACGCCTTCACCGCGTGCAGGCGCATTGGCAGCCCGGCGCCGAGGGGACATCGCGGCTGATGTTCCAGCCGCCTCTGCGCGCGGCGATTGGCGCTGGTGCGCGGGTCGAGCTGGGGCGTCCGGTTTGTCGCATGCGCATGGTGACCGAAGATGAGGGCTGCTCGACCAGTCCATGCCGGTTCTGCCGCGCGCGCAGGTCAAATTCGTGGAGGCGATCTGATGGGCGCGCGCGAGGATCTTCTGGCCATACCGGACGAGGTGCTGCGCAACGGCAGCATCGCGCAGGCGGTGCTGGTGCACATGGATTTCCGCGAGACGCCCAAACGCTGGTGGGGCGGCTTCGGCGACATGCAGACGGGCGGGCACCTTTGGGAAGGTGTCGGCGACCTGATCGCGATCAGCGAGATCAGCACGGCCTATCAGGTCTCGGCCGAGGCGGTGACCTTCACCGTCGCCGCGACCCCGGAAATGCTTGCGCTGGCTCTGGCGGCGAAGGCGCGGGTCCGCGATCGCGCGGTTACGGTCTATTCGCAACTGTTTGCGGTCGAGGATGTCGCCTTGCCGGAGGGCGGGACCGTCCAACGCGGACAGCCAATCGGTTCCCCCATGGCCCTGTTCAGCGGGACCATGCAGCGCATGCCGTGGTCGGCGGAAGGCCCGACTTCGCGAACCGTCCAGGTCGAGGCGGAGGGGCTGTTCTTCCGGCGCAACATGGCACCGCGCGGACGTTGGACCGATACCGACCAGCGCGCGCGCTTCGGCAATGATCGCGGCTTCGAGCGGATCCCGCTCTATGTCGGGGGCTACGAGACGCGGTGGCGGTGATCCGGAAGGCCGACGCGGGCGATGTCTTGCAGGTTGTCGATCTGATCGAGGATCTGCGCGCCGCGGTCAACGGCCCCATTCCCGTCGATCGCGCATGGACGGCGCGGACGGTGGCCGGCCTGATTGCCGATCCCGACGGCGCGGTCTGGGTCAGCGCGGGCGGCTTCATCGCGGGTGCGCTGCGCCCGACCATCATCAATCCGCGCCGATCGCATGCGAGATGGGCTGGTTCGCGCGTGACGGCTCGGGACTGCGGTTGTTGCGGGTGTTCGAGGCATGGGCGCGCGAACGCGGCGCGGTGCTCGTCCAGCTTTCAACCGGCGCGGAAGGCCTCGATCTTTCCCGTCTCGGATACCGCCTGACCGAAAGGGCTTGGGTCAAGTAATGGCAATCTTCTCTGCAATCATCGCGATGCTCCCCGCATGGAGCGGTGCGGTTACGATCTTCGGCCTGTCGCCTGGCATATCGGCAGCGATCATCGCGGCCGGTCGCGCGGCCCTGTGGTCTTTGGCATCCTCCGCTCTCTTCCAGCCCAAGATCCCGCGCCAGCAGGTCATGGCGACCACGACGGAAACGGATCGGGCGCGGACGCGGGCTTACGGGCGCAATCTCATGGGCGGGCTGCGTGTCTTTTACGAGGCGCAGCATGGCCGTCTGCATCAGGTTGTCGTCTTCAACCACGGCCGCGTTTCCTCGCTCACCGGCTTCTGGGTCGATGGCGAGCGCGTGACCATGACGCCCAACGCCGCCGGTCTCCATCGTCGTGACCGCTATACCGCGTTCGCATTCCGTGACGGCTCCGGCGCGGGCGGCAATTATGCCGGCGTCTTTGCGGGCGACGGGCTGGGCTGGGCGGATCTGTCGGCAGACTTCCCGATGCTTTGGGGCGCGAACCATCGGCTGCAAGGGCAGGCCACGTTCTATGCGGTTCTCGGGGATCCGTCCGACGAAGATTTCATGAAGTATTTCCCGAAGGGCCCAGCACCCAGGTACAGGTCGAGTTCCGCGGGGCGCTAGTGGCCGACCTTTCCGGAGCGCAGACCTATTCCGAGAATGCTGGCCTGTGTATCCGCGACCTCATGACCCACAAGGACGGCTGGAACATCCCGCTGCCGCGGCTCGACAGTGCGTCATGGTCCCGGTTCGTCAACCTCTGCGCCGAGCCCGTTGCGCTGGCGACCGGCGGCACAGAGCCGCGCTATCGCCTTTGCGGTTACTATTCGCTCGATGATGCCCTGAAAGAAGTCACGAGCCGCATGCTCGCGACCTGCGACGGCCAGATCTACGAGACCGCCGAGGGGCGGATCGGCATTCTGGGCGGCGCATGGTCGGAGCCGGAGGTAACCATCACCGCCGACGACATTCTCTCGATCGAGATGAATGACGGGTTTGATCCCTTCACGGCCTATAACGTTCTCAAGGGCAGCTTCGTCAGCCCCGATCACGCCTACCAGCCGACAGAAGTTGCCGAGATCCGCGACGAAGCGTCCCTCGCGGTGCAAGGCGAGCGCCCCGATCAGTTCGACGTCGATATGTGTCCGTCCTCGCCGCAGCTCCAGCGGCTCATGAAGATCAAGTTCGCCAAGGACCGGCGGGAGTTTTCCGGCCAGATCCGGACGAACCTCGTGGGCTTGAAGGCGCGGTTCCCGAAGGGTGACGGGATCCATACCATTCGGCTGGTTGCGCCCGAGTTCGGCCTGAACGGGGTCTTCGAGGTGACGGCCCATGCCTTCGATATCGAAGCCCGCGAATGCACGATCGGGGTCGCCAGCATCGCCAATCCCTATGGCTGGACTGCGGCGCAGGAAAAGCCGTTACCGCCGGGGATCAACGATATCCTGACGCCGGACAAGGCTCCGCCGATGATCTCCGGCATCAGCCTGACGCAAGAGCCTGTGCTGCTCTCCGGCGATGTGCGCGGCGGCAAGCTGGTGGTCGAGGTTGCCAATCCCGGTCGCGACGATCTTCACCTGCGCGCGCAGGTCGCCAAGGGCAATGTCGCCGCCGAGGGGCCATGGCCAGACCCGCAGCCGGTTTGGATCGAGATGGCCGCAACACGGCTGAGGATGCCCATACGCTTGGCGTCTACCGCGGCGAGGGATCGCCGCTTCTGGTTGTCAATGAATCCGATGCCTCTGGCCAGGAGGTTGCCCGCTTTCGCGGTCAGCGGGCGAATCCCGCCAATGGCGACACGTTCTGGAACCACCTGCAGGCGCGTGACAATGCTGGTCAGGATGTGAACGTTGGCCGGATCACCTGGACCTTGGTCGACGTGGCGACGGGCAACCGGACCGGGCAGTTGATGCTCGGCGTCATTCACGGCGGAACGATGGTGAACGCCATCCGCCTCACCGGATATTCGGTGCAGCTGCTGGTGCCACCCAAACTTCCCGTGTTCACCGTCGCCAATGCGCCCGCTGCTGGTCCGGCTGGGGCAGGCTCGATGATCTACGTCTCGAACGAAAGCGGCGGCGCAACACCGGCTTTCTCTGACGGAACGACCTGGCGGCGGGTTAGCGACCGCGCCGTGATCTCGTAACTGCCATCATTCAGCTGCAGGCACTGGCCGATGCCCGTCTGGGCGCTGGCCCGCATTTTCCGAAACACCGCCCGCCTCGTGCGGGCTTCTTCATTGGAGCAGCCATGAAGGCAGCAACAGTCAAGCGCGGCGCCACCTTCAAGGCCCAACTGATCTTCGATGCCGAAGAGTGGGCCGAGATCTATCCTTGGGAGGAAATCACTGCCGAGGTCGGGCAGGGCGGGCGCAGATACCCGCTCGCGGTCAGCGTAGCGGCATCACAAAGAACAATCACCGTTACCGCCGCGCCTGCAAGCACGCGGTTGTGGTTGACCGAAGAAACTGGCCGAACCGGAGTGGCCGCGTTCGACGTCTGGATCACCAAGGACGGCGCACGTCTCCCGATCCCGGCGTCCTCCAATATTCCACTGAAGATAATCGAAGGGGTGGGTCGATGAAGGTCGTTATCTTTGGAGCCGGTGAGCAGGTGGAGACCTACACCATGCCTCTGATCTCGCTGCCGACGCTGAAAGGCGATGCTGGCACCTCTGTCACGGTTCGGTCCTTCACCGATCTCGCGGCAGCGCAAGCGGCGGCGGCGCAGTATCCGGGCGACATCGTTACCTACAAACCTGCAGGCGCGTGATGGGCGGGCTCCTCGATCTGACGTCCCATCGCATGTGGCACGGCGGGGCCGAGCTGGAGCGCCTTTGGGCTGGCGGTCGCGAATGGGTGCGACCGGCGGTCGTGACGGTCACGGGTGGGGTGGTCACCATCTTCGATCGCGGGGGCGTCAGCTTCACGCAGGTTCTTTTCCGCCGGTCGGGTTCGATCCACGTCAGCGCGCCGGTCGCGGATGCCCATTGGGCGCTTGTCGGTGGGGGTGGTTCCGGCGGCTATACAGGGCGCTCCACGGGCGGTGGGGGTGCCGCGTGGCCGGACGTCTCGAGCGGGACGATGTTGCAGGGCGACTATCTCGTCGAAGTCGGTGCCGGCGGAGCTGGCTTGGCCACGACCGGGCAGGGAAACCCCGGCTCTCCTTCCCGCTTGCTGCTCGATGGCGTCGTTCAGTCTGTTTCCCCCGGTGGTGGATCGGGAAGCGGAAACGGTAACGGTGGCGCAGGTGGAAACGGCGGCGGGGCTGGCACGAACGGAAATCCGCGCGTCGGCGGTATAGGCAATCCCGGCAACCGTGGTGGTAACTCCGTGTCGGGCGGCGAGGCGGGCGTCGGTGCGGTCAGTGAGGGTGGCGGCGGGGGCGGTGGCGCTGGTGGTGCTGGCGTTGATGGCTTGCCCAAGATTGGCGGGGCTGGAGGCGCTGGCATCACGCTTGGGTGGTGTGAGCCTGCAATGGATATCTGCGGCGGTGGCGGCGGCGGTTCAGCTTATGATCAGGGCACGGCAACGCATGGCGGTTCTGGTGCTGCTCGCGGGGTTGCATCATCGCCAGCCGTAAACGGTGGCGGCAGCGGCGGGAGTAACCAAGGATCCGGTAACGGCGGCGAAGGCCTCTTTGTCCTCGTCTTCCCTTCGGCAAACGCAAAGGTGGTGGTGATCACATGACTTATGCTGCGCGCATCAAAGACGGCCTCGTCGCACAGGTGACAGTTGAGGCCGATGATTACGTCGCACCGGACGGATGGGCCGTGATCGGGCCCATGAACGCGGTCGGGATCGGGTGGGCCTATGACGGCACGCGCTTTGTCCCGCCCGATCGGACAGAGTAGCCCCGCGAAAGTGCTCCCGCTTTGATGGAAAGTACCGCGGGAGGACGCGCCTACCAAACAACGCCTCCCGCGGATTTTTAGATCACAAGGTCAGGTGCGATCCTGCCGCCCCTCGCCAGAGAGAGCGGCAAGGCTGCAGTCTAGCCTGCCTTCGACGGAAAACAAGAAGCTCTTTTCAGGCCATTTTTCCTGCGCAGGGGCGACACTCTAAAGCGAGGAGTTGCCCCTACGCAGGAATGGCTGCTGTGCTCACCGTTCGAATTCAAACCGCGCCAGCCAGCTCGGGGAGAGCGCGGTGACGAATAGCGAAACAACCGCTGGCTGCAATACCGAAAACAGGACGCCTAGGAGGGGCAATGACGGAAATCCGCGAATTTTGGGCCATGATCATCGGCGGCGTCAGCTTTGTTGCGTGGCTCGTTCGATTGGAGGCTCGCGTAAACGCAAACGCCAAAGAAATCGCTCGGTTGGAGATCCAGATGGATGAAGATCGCCGCGATGCCAAGGACAGCCGTCGGGAAACGCATGACCTGCTTCGGGAGGTGCAGCGGGATATCAAACTGCTGCTCGGGCGCGGGCATCAAATTCACTGGAACGATAAGACCAGCCCGCCGAGGTGATCGGCCCCGAAAACCGCGAAGAACTGGGGCCGATCTGCTCGCGGGAGTTTCCAAGGACTCGCGAGCTCAAAAAGGATATCACTCCGCCCTGTGAACGTCACGGGGACCGCGTCAGGTTTCGATTCCGAGCTTCGCGGCCAGCTCCTCGAGCACGGTGATGGCGGAATCATACGCACTCCCCGATTTTGGAAACCTTTCCTTCTGGTGGCGATAGAAGGCCAGCCATTTAGGAAGCTCGTGAAGTGGGTAGGTGCCCGACCAAGCCTTGCCGGCAAGGGTGAAGGTCGTCTGATCATGTGAGGTGTGCATTCGTAAACATCGGATCTGCGCGGCCGAGAAGAGAGGAATCGGCCCATTCTGGAAAAAATGGGGCCGGCTGAGACACTGCAACATGGTTGCGAAAATTCCGGCCCCATCCTCGCTCAGCTGCACGCGAGGCAACGGATTCATATCTCCGCCGATACCCAAGTCAAGAGGGTCGGCCCCCAAACTGCAAAGGGATGGGGGCCGAGGCTTGCGGAATTTCCCGAGAGAGACGCAAGCCAAATCGAACATAACACATCCTCCCGCTATTGCAGGGGCTTTTGATATCTACAGAGAGTACTAATGGAACTTCATTCTCTGGGCGCAGGCAAACGCTTCGATCGCATTTTTTCGCCGCGCTGACTTCAGTACTCTCTTGAGACCTAGTCGGCCCTCACCCCACGCCGTGGGGGTGAGGGCCGTGACACGGCCAAACTCCCAGGAGAGGCCAGTCATACTAACTTTATCACAACTCCCGGCAAATGGACGAGCTATTTCCGGGGAACCTAAGCCGGCCCCGGATCTGGGCATTGGTCACCATTCCGGGGCCGGCGGCTCGATCAAGCGATTCTGTTAAGCCATCGCGAGAGCCTGAACGGATCCTAACACGACACGCCGCCTTTGGGCGGCTTTTTCATAACCGGAGACATCATGGACGGAATCATCCTGCACTGGACGGCGGGTGCCGACGGTGTGACGCCGCATGAGGCGGACAGCTACAACTTCCTGATCGGCCGCGACGGGACCATCACCCCGGGAAGCATGCACCCGAAGCGCAGATCCCGCCGCTTAGGGCGGGAGCCTATGCCGCCCATACCCTGAATGCCAACAGCAACCGCATTGGCGTCGCGCTCGATGCCATGGGGGATGCCAATGAGCGCCCGTTCCGTGCCGGCCGCTTCCCGATCACCGAGCTGCAGCTCGATGTGCTGGTGACCCTTGTTGCCGATCTCTGCCAAAAATACCGCATCCCTGTGACGCGGCGCACGGTGCTGAGCCATGCCGAGGTTCAGACGACGCTCGGGATTCGGCAGAACGGGAAATGGGACATCAGCTGGTTGCCCGGCATGGACGCCCCCGGCGATCCGGTCGCGGTGGGCGACAAGCTCCGCGCGCGGATCCTCGCGGCCATGGGCCAGCCCGCGATCGAGGCAGCCGCCTTCACGCCGGTTTTGCGGCGCGGGTCCAAGGGCGAGGCCGTCCGTCACCTGCAAGAGCGGCTGACGGGGCAGGGACATGCCCTCGGCAAGGTCGACAGCGATTTCGGCGAGCGCACCGATGCCGCGGTGAGGATCTTTCAAAAGCTCGAGCAGCTGAAGCCTGACGGGATCGTCGGGCCGCAGACTTGGGCAGCACTCAACAAGGGACAGTGATCATGGACATCATCAAGGCGGCGCTGCTGCCGCATCTTCTGGAAATCATCGGGATCCTGCTGGCCTCGCTGATTGGCTGGGCCGCCAATGCCGCGCGCAGTAAATGGGGCATCGACATCGAAGCCCGCCACCGCGAGGCGTTGCATTCGGCGCTGCTAAACGGCGCGCGGCTGGCGCTCGAGCGCGGCCTCGGCGGGCAGGCGGCGGTGAGCGAGATCCTCAAGCATGTTCAGATCAGCGTGCCCGATGCGGTGATCGGGCTAGATGCGGGCACCGAAGTGCTGGGCAATCTGGCGCAGGCGAAGCTGCGGGAGGTGGCGCAGGGTGCAGGAGGCATCCAGAAGCTTGAGGCCGCGTTGAAGGAGTTGAGCGCAAGGCGAGGCTGAGGCTGGCTGGGGCTGCACCGCTGGAGCGATCGTCTCGACGCGCTAGCCTGGTTTCATGTGCAACCTTTACCAGACCGCGAAATCCGCCGATCTCGTCGCGCAGCTCTTTCGCGAGCCGCTGCGCGATCTGACCGGCAACGAGCCGTGGCCGGAGGATGTCTATCCCGACCGCACCGCACCGATCATCCGGCATGACGGCGATGGGTTGGCGGTTGCGCGCGCCCGTTGGGGCATGCCGACGCCGCCGATATACCTCAAAACTGCCCGCGATCCGGGGTGACCAATATCCGCAACACCAACTCCCCGCATTGGCGGCGTTGGCTCGGACCGGACCATCGCTGTCTCGTGCCGGTGGTCCGCTTCTCGGAGCCGGGGGCCGATCACAAGCCTGTCTGGTTCGCACCGGTCGATGGGCGGCCGATGTTCTTCGCGGAATCCAGACGCAGGGCTGGACCTCGGTGCGCAAGGTCAAGGACGGCGAGACGACCGATGACTTGTTCGGCTTCCTGACCTGCCCGCCGAATGCGGAGGTCGGCGCCATTCATTCCAAGGCGATGCCGGTGATCCTGACCGAACCGGACGAATGGGCGGCATGGCTCAGTTTGCCATGGGATCAGGCGAAGGTCTTGCAGCGGCCTCTGCGGGACGGGGCGCTACGGACCGTATAGCGCAGTCGCTTTGAGCCCATAGCGGTCATTGGACCAAACTCCAGCTTGCCGAAGTACTTCGCAGGTGCAGCGGGAAGTTGCGGCCCATAGCCGCCAGTCGACCCCAAGAGGTGCTACTTGGCCTCAATTTCGGAGGCGGGCTTTCGGCACGTGGCGCAGAATATTGCCCGTCGGATGGCCGAGGTCGTGGACGAGGCATTCAAAACCTCCACGTGCTCAGGTGGGACGTGGGGGGATCTTAAGTAACAATCCGACTGAAAGGCGCCTACCCCCGAGGACGGCTCCGATCATCCACTCTGGCCAAGACTGTGCCCACGCGGCTAGTTCCCTCGTCGTACGGCTTGGCCAGAACTCTGCCAGCACGCCGTCGATCCGAACCTCCGCGGCTGAAGTAATCCTCCCCATGGTTAACCGTCGCCCCCCAACAGAACATCCACCCGGCCAAATTCGTCTACCCTTAGCCCCTTCGCCCTTTCTTCAAAGGGGTTCACTATTTTTACTGGTGTTTGTAGCATTTGACGCAAGAAAATTTGACCGCCCCGTGCAGCAGGAAAAATGACATATGAACCAAGAGCACGTCTCATTTTTAGCTTTATGCGACTTACGTGGTGTGGGCTTTGAAACTCTTAAGAAAGTTTGTGCAGAACGTGTACAGTTTTCGTCTTTCTTTAATCCTCAAGAAAGGCAAAGGCTGTCCAGTGAAGACACTCTGAGATCCAAATTCTCCAGAATTTTGGAAGTTCTTAGCACTGAGTCTGCTCGCGACGAAGCGCTCAGAGCAGGGCGACGTAAGCTCGAGTATTTCGAACAGCGCGGCATCAATCTTATTTTTCGGAATGATAACCTATACCCAAAACGCTTGTCCGACTTACAAGACCCGCCTCATTGGTTGTTTGTTGAAGGGTGTGTCGATGCCCTCCAAAGCAGCGCTGTAGCAGCAATTGGATCTCGAAAAGTCACGGCTGATGGCAAGTGGCTAGCCACCTATTTCGGGTACTGTTTGAAAGACTTAAATGTCGTTACTGTGAGCGGACTGGCGGAGGGTATCGACCAGATAGTGCATAGGGCGAGTTTGGCCGCTGGCTTGCCGACCATTGCAGTTCTAGGAACCGGTATTCTTCTGAATTACCCCAAAGGCTCTGAAGCCTTGAGAGAGGAGATTATCGAAGGTGGTGGCTGTATCGTAACTGAATACCTGCCCAAAGACTCTTTCAGCGCACGTAGCTTTGTTCGCCGAAACAGGATTCAGGCCGCTCTCGGGCATGTCGTGTTCCCAATTGAGTGGGGTATCAAAAGTGGCACGGCTCACACTGTAAAATTCGCATCAGAGATCAACAGGCCAATTGTCTACGCTCGAACTCCTATGCAGCCACTTCAGGATTGGATACCTTCAAATCTTCTGCATAATTCGATCAGAATAACACTACCCCAAGCTCATAACGAATTTCTTAAGTTCATTCGAGATAGCCTCTCCTCCGAGCCTGCTCAGAAAACTCTATTTTGATCAAAGGTGCGACGTGCATAGCCTCAAAGGAATAATATTCTCCCTTAGCGATGTTCTCGCTCACAAAGGATCAATCGACCGTGATCTTTTCCTGGAGACAGTCAAGTTACTCAAATTCTTACTTTCAAAAGGAATACAACCGGTTTTGATCTCAAACAATCCGTGGATTGTTAACATCAAAGGCGGAGAGAGAAAGCCATACCAGGATTATCTATCTGAATTTGTAGGGCAAAAGCTACCATACTACCAAGGCGGTAGGGATATCGATTACAAGCAGCGCGGTAGCGCAATGCGCGCTGTACTTGAGGCGCAGGGCTGGAATGCTTGTGAAGTTTTTTATGTCGGAAATACGCAAGAAGACGTAATAGCCGCTTCCAACGGCGGCTTTCCCTCTTAAATGCAAAGTGGCACGGTAACAACTCACCCTATGGCTTCGAGTTTGACTCTCCAAGAGCAATCGCAAGCTTTGTAGATTGTTGCTGTCTCACTCCCAAAGATTGGTTTTGGGGTATCGAGGATGGGAACCTGCGAGTTTACTCAATTGCCCCATTTGCGGAATACTCACGCGCATATCCAGAAGGGGCGATTTACTCGACAGACGCAAAGCAGGCTGTAAAGCAAGATTTGGGAAACATGAGGTTTTGGGGGCTGCTGATGGCCGCCCGAATTCATCTTTCAGGCATCGGATCTGAAATTAAATATGTGGCGCCATACCCGGGCCACAAAACAACATCGCAAAAGACCAAGCTGATGAATGCAGTTGCAGTCGTGTCCGGCTCCCTGCGCGCTCAGTACATTTTCGATTTTATAGATCGGCATACAGATGCTGCGAAATCGCAAACCCTCAGGACTACCGGCGGCTCTCCGTCGTCTGAAAATCAGCTTTCGACCATAAGATTGAACCCAACACCAACGAAGCCCGGACCTCAGCAGCGACGGTATGTGAATAAACCAAATATCAAAGGTAAGACGGTCCTCGTTGTAGATGATATCTGCACTGAAGGGTATTCCCTAGAGGCCTCGCGCGCCTTTTTCGAAGCAGCTGGAGCTAAAGTGATACTTTTGTCATGGCTAAAAACTCCGGGGCGAAACGATTACCGCGCTCTTTGCGGCACCACCCCTGCGATCAAGAAGCCATTCCATAAATACATACCCACAAGTGTCAAGGAGAAGATTTACTCCAATTCTGGAAATGTGATAAATCCTAATGCAGACACCGAAATTGCGGAGGCTTACACTAAATACATCAATTGGGATTGGCCCGAAGGTCTGGCATAAAGAATCCCGCCAGCTAGTTCAGGTTCATGCCTAACGTGCGATCGTGAAACAACGAAAACTGCAAGTTTCGTCCATTCAGAGCTAGGTTGTTAAGTGACAATCGGCATTAATGATTGAGTGTCCGCTTGCAGCGTGTTCGAGGTTGTATACGCTTGCGCTACGAATATTGGGTTCTCTGCCCTTCGTGACGAACCATGCGACGACCTTTCTGGGTCGGGGACGAACATCCTCTCCTGTATTCTGTGAGCCTTGGATTGCCGCACCGCCGTCAGACTGCTTCCCTCCGATTGGGCCGATCTTGTGGATTCCTAGCTTTCTGCCGTTCTGCACTCGCAAACGGCAGCAATGTCCCGCTTAGCAGTTGGTGGTCCTCATAGTCACTTCGAGCCCTAAGCAGTCACTCGCTTTGCTTCGAAAGTAAAAATCTCGTCTTCGGGCTGCGGAGCCCGTCCATGCTGATAATTGCCAGAAACCTGTACATCCGCAAAGCCAGCGTCCCGCAAGGCCAACCGGAACTCATGCACACCCCACCAGCGCAGTTTGAACAATTCCAATTCGGTCTCTATCAGCGCCCCATTGCGCCAAAGGTCGTAGCGACTGTGAGAAAGCGTCGTCTGCGCGAGGTGGTTGGTCTGGACCCGATTGTCGGTCAAAGTCAGCAGGTCGCCACCTTCGGTGGTCCAGCTTCGAATAGGACCGGGAGGGGCAAGGATGCCGCCAATCGGGTCGAGGTCGATGATCAATCGCCCCTCGGGGGCCAGGTGATCATAAAAGCGCTTCAATACGGCGGCTGCGGCAACTTCATCGGTGATGAGCTGAAATGAGCCTGCCGGAACTATGATCGCGGCGAAGCTTTTGCCGTAGGAGAACTCCTCAAAGGTCTGCAGGGTCAAATCCGCTGAAAGATTCCGCTTCTGGCAAGCATCGCGGCAGTAATTCAGCATCTCCTCAGAGGCATCGAAACCTTCGATCTGAAAGCCCTCTTGCAGCAGGGGCACAAAAATTCGTCCATTGCCAACTGCGGGTTCCAGGATGGGGCCATGACAGGCTGCGAGACGATCCCGATAATATTCCAGATCTCCAAAGGACCGCCCAACTGGCTTGTCGAGATTATAGACCCAGGATGAGAGCGCCCCATATCGATTGTCTCGCATGCTGTTCAAAACTCCACTGCTTGCCTCGAAGGTTATGTTCTTGGTACTATAAGTGTATGGGTCAAGTCGGAAAGCATCCGATCAGGTTCGTCGATGATGGAGCGAGGCATCCAGATACCGACGAGAGCAGCATCGAGCGAAGCACACCGGCAGCTTCGTCCGCATAGCTAGCTGTGGATCGTCAAGATCGTTCCCGATATGTTCATGCCATGGCGGGCATAACGATTCGAGATTTGATAGCTGAGGGAGTGGCGTTGCAGATTCACTGCACCGGCTGCGGCAAGACCTATGTCTATCAGGGCGACTTCCGGCTTCGGACGGTCGCGACGCCAAACATGCGCATCCGCGACCTGCAGTTTGCCTTGCGGTGCAAGGACTGCTGCGCGCGCGGCGAGGTTGTGATGACCATCCCCCAGACAGTGATCGATGATATTCGGCGCACGGCCAATCCGCTGAGCCCGCTTTCGAAGGCCGGACCTCCGCTATGGCGCTGGTGAGCCGATCAGCTGCGGACGCGGCCCAGGCGCTCCCTTATCGCTACCGCTTCGAATGCGAGTGCGGCCATGTGGGATACGCGCGGGTCGGCAGGCCGCTCATTCCGCGCGATCAGATCTTGGCGCGCTGTCGTTGCGTTTGGTGCGGTAGGAAAGGCGCAAAGAGCTTGATCGTGGAGGTAGATGACACGACGCCTGGCTGGATCAAGGACTAGCGTGCGTGAGATGTGGCCAGCCACCACAATGAACGCAAACCCCTGAAGCGACTGGCCACGCTCGAAGTGTAGGGAACTTGCGAGCTGCGGCATTTATGTAGGACTGGTTCGGGGATGGAAAGGCTTTGGCTGACCGGCCCGCGTCAACAATGCGTGGGCCGGTCAGAATGCCGGATCGTTACTCAAAAACTCGGTAAAAACAGAAGCTAGCGACTACGCCTTGTGTCTACTGCACAAGGTTAGGTTTCGCTATTTGTCGAAATAGATAAGTGCGTTTCTACCTAGGTAATTTTGCCTATATGGATGCAGCTGCGCTCCCGTTCCGGCACATGCCCATATGCGAATTCGATATGCTCCTCGACCCGATCCAATGCGTCTTGGATCGCGGGCGTCCCCTCGGCCGCAATGACGCGGCGAAGGGCGACGGTGACTGTTTGGGGCTCTGGCCATCACAAGGAGGCAGGATAGGAGCTGTCTTAAAAGAATTGCATTCTGCTTTCGGCCCAGACTACAGAGCGCGCCTAACATAAATTTTGCATGAGCGCGTCAAGTCACAGGTGGCGTGCGGCGAATGAATTTTGAAGGAACGAGAAATGTCTCTTAGCAAACGGATCATCGTCGCGCTGATCGTCGGGCTCTCGATAGGCGGTGGCGCAATGATCAAGGACAAGTTGTCCAACGCCGAGTGGGTGGTGTCCCCCGAACAAATCGCTCAGGCTAAGGCAGAGGGAAAAGCGGGATTCGAGAGCTCAGCGGGGACGATTGCGGTCCTTCCGATCCGTAGCGAAAAGGCAGACATCCTTCCTTACACTTGGATTTTCTTCGGGTTGATGGGTGCCGCGGGCGCCTTTGTGGTGACGCGCCGCAGGAATGCTTAATTCTTGAATGCATGGAGAGCAGCGGCCGTTACACAAGCAGCGCGGGAATTTGCCCGCGCTGAACCCTGCTTTGGCGAGAGATAGCTTCTGTCCGTCACCGCTCTCCCTCCCCAGCCAGGACGAGGGCGGCGCGGGCAACTACCGTTAAAACGGTTGAAGATCAGAATTTCCAACCGACACGGGCAGAAATCGTGTCGTTCGTCGCCTTCCATCCCTGCAAGTTGTCGTAGTCGTGCCGAGTATATTTGACGCCCAAGAGCACGTTGTCAGTGAGTGCATAGTCAACGCCTGCTGCCGCGAGCCATCCATCATCACCACTGTTTTTGACGTAACCGGCAGCGATATAAGGTAGAAACCTTGCGTGGGCGTAGCCGAGCTGTGCTTCGATACTTGCCGTCTTCAGGTCAAACCTGTGAGACTCCCGCTCAAAGGAGGTCCTAACGCTGTTTGTTCGAGCGTAATTTGCCTCCACGCCAACAACAGCCTTGTTGGAAAACTGATGCCGATAACCGGCGAAAACGCCGAAAGTATTCGCGCTTTCTTTCATTTCCTGCACGAAAGTGGAGGCATAGGCGGCGCGTACGACCTCCGTCCACGCTTCGCGTATGATGCGAGTTTCCCGACGCTCGGGCTCTACGATGATCGTTTCCTTTCGGGCGGCGCTCACGATCTCAGTTTCGGTTCGCCCCGGCTCCACGATCACAGTTTCGACCCTCCCGGGGTGACGACCACGGTTTCGGTCCAACTGTCACGAACGATTTCTGTTTCAGTGCGCCCTGGTGCCACGATGACAGTTTCGGTTGACGTTTCGGTCCAAGCATCACGGATGATGACGGTTTCGCGACCGACTTCGCCACGTTCCCAGTCGCCAGTCCATTGCCCATTTTCGTTCCATTCGCCGGATCCAGGAACGGGCACGGGGCAAGAGTTATTGCCATGATTGCAGCCGGGAAATTGGTCTTTCGGGTCGGTTGGCTTCCAAATTTTGTCGATGACTGGGCGTTCTTCCGTGACAGGAGGATGCTCAACAACGATTTCACGATCTTCCGTGATCGGGGGTATCTCGACGTCTCGGGTGACAGGCGGATGAACCACGTCGCGCGTGACGGGCGGGATTTCCCGTTCTTCGGTTACCGGCGGAATTTCTACGTCACGTGTCTCGGCAGGTATCGCGATCTCTTCGGTTACCGCCGGTATTATGACTTCTTCAGTGATAGCTGGGTGTTCAATCACCTCAGCTGGATGCTCGACAGGTACTCTGCGTTTGAGCTTAAGGTCGCTATAGCCGATTGCGGCCCCTAGATACGGTCCAGTCCATGAAAAGGATTGAGCGTTCTCCGATTGAAATTGAGCGGCGACCATCGGTGCTGGTGCGACCACAGGTGCTACATATCCCCCAGCATATGCGGACGAAGAAGCAAACACGCAGGCTAAGGCAGCCATATTTTGTGCGATATGTGTCAAATCGTTACTCTACTATTTATACAAGATGATGGTTAACAAGAGATCTTCTTAGCGTAGAGTCGTTCACCGATCATCCTGCCTATTCAGACAGCTACGCGACCGCCAAGCTGCGGTGCATGCGGGTCGCGCAGGTGCAGGTCATGCAATATACCCACAGCGTGCCGTTACGGGTGGCTGGCGAAACCTCTCCCCGCAGAGCGGGCACGGCAGCGGCTCCGGCGCTGCCTGATCGGTCGGGACGTGTTGACGGTCGCCCACGGGGTGTTCGCGGTTTGCAAGCTGCGGGTAACCCATTGAAATGGTTTCAGTCAGATCGCCAATCGTTTGCGAATTATCTGATTGATGATCAGAGGCCTGTCCGGTTTTGGGTACCGTAGGCCGGAGGTTCGAATCCTCTCGCCCCGACCATCATCCGGCTGATTGGCCGTAGATTTTCCCTCATATGACCATCCGGCGACCTGCGTTCAGCGCGTGCTGTTCTGCGCCTTACGGTATGGTTCCGGCAGGCGGGACGCCGGAGGTGTCGCGTCCGCTGATATGGCTGGATGGGGTCTTGGGCTTCGTCGCCGGAGCGCCCGGTTTTGCCCTTCGGCGATTGCGCAGGGCCAGTTGTTCGGGCGAACGCGCGAGCAAAGGCTCGCGAATAAAATCTCGAATAATTTCCGCGGTGTTCGGGAAGTTCCGATAATTTCATGGGGAAGTTTTATGGTGCTGCAAGAGAGGATTGAACTCTCGACCTCTCCCTTACCAAGGGAGTGCTCTACCACTGAGCTACTGCAGCGCCGTGTGAGGGCGATTTAGACCGGACGCTCTGGGGGCGCAAGAGGAAAGATGAAAAATTTGCAACGCTTTCGAATTGTTTTCGCTTTCGCGCGATAAACATGCTCGGGACTTCGCCGAAGCGGGGTTTTGGGGCCGAGCGGCAGCTTTACGCTTCACGGCAAGGCGGTTAACAGAAGATATGAGCAAACGCCCGCAATCCAGTACAGAGAAGTCCAGCCGCGATGAACGCCTCAGGGCGGCATTGCGTGCCAATCTTGCCCGCCGCAAGGCCCAGGGTCGCGCCCGCGCGGCGGAGAGCCAGAGGAAGAGACGCAAGACGAATTGCAGGGCGCGGCGCAAGCAGAGGCAAAGGCCGATGACAGGGACGCCGACGATGCGCCCCATCGACCCAATCAGGAGAAGTAGATGGACCAGATCATCGTAAAGGGCGGCGGTCCGCTCCATGGCGAGATCCCGATCGTGGGCGCGAAAAACGCCTGTCTGACGCTGATGCCGCTGACGCTGCTCAGCGACCAGCCGCTCACGCTGACCAATACGCCGCGCCTGTCGGATATCCGCACCATGACGCAGTTGCTCCAGTCGCTCGGGGCCGAGGTCGTCAGCCTGCAGGATGGTCAGGTGCTTGCAATGTCGAGCCATGATCTGACCAGCCAGACCGCCGATTACGATATCGTGCGCAAGATGCGCGCCTCGATTCTGGTTCTCGGCCCGCTGCTCGCGCGCTACGGGCAGGGTGTGGTGTCGCTGCCGGGGGCTGTGCCATCGGTGCGCGTCCGGTCGATCTCCACCTCAAGGCCTTCGAGGCGATGGGCGCGGAACTTGATCTGCGCGACGGCTATATCTCGGCCAAGGCGCCTTTGGGTGGTTTGCGCGGTGCGGTTGTCGACTTTCCGATCGTCTCGGTGGGCGCGACGGAAAACGCGCTGATGGCGGCGGCTCTGGCCAAGGGCACGACCGTTCTCAAGAATGCCGCGCGCGAGCCGGAAATCGTCGATCTTGCCGTCTGTCTGCGCCGCATGGGCGCGCAGATCGAGGGCGAGGGACTTCGACCATCACCATCCAAGGCGTCGACAACCTCGGCGGCGCGACCCATGCGGTCGTTACCGACCGGATCGAGCTTGGCACCTATATGCTCGCCCCGCAATCTGCGGCGGCGAGGTGGAATGTCTTGGCGGCCGCATCGATCTCGTGGCCTCGTTCTGCGAAAAGCTGGACGAAGCGGGGGTCCATGTCGAGGAAACCGCCCGCGGTCTCAAGGTCTCGCGCAAGAATGGTCGCGTGCGTGCCGTCGATGTCGTGACCGAGCCTTTCCCCGGCTTCCCGACCGACCTTCAGGCACAGATGATGGCACTGATGTGTACGGCCGAGGGACCTCGGTCCTCGAGGAGCGCATTTTCGAGAACCGCTTCATGCATGCGCCGGAACTGGCGCGGATGGGCGCGAATATCGAGGTCCACGGCGGCACCGCCAAAGTCACGGGCGTCGAGAAGCTGAGAGGGCGCCGGTCATGGCGACCGATCTGCGCGCCTCGGTCAGCCTGATTCTCGCCGGTCTCGCGGCCGAGGAAACCGTGGTCAGCCGCGTCTATCACCTCGATCGCGGATATGAGAAGGTCGTGCGCAAGCTGCGCGGCGTTGGCGCGCAAATCGAACGGATCAAGGAGCCTGCCCAAGATGACTGACGCACGTTTCGCGGATGCCGATCCTTCCCCGCTGGCTTTGCGGGTGGCGGATGGTGATGATCTGACGGTCGTCTCGACGCTGGTGCAGGATGCCGTTCTGCCGGTGACCGAGATCAAATACGACGGGCGCGGCCGCTTTCTGGCGCTGCTGCTGAACCGCTTCCGCTGGGAGGATGCCGATCTCGCGCGCCGCGAGAAACGCCCCTTCGAGCGGGTGCGCAGCCTCATGGTGATCTCGGATATCCTGCGGGTACGCAGCGACGGGATCGACCGCACCGACAAGGATCTGGTCCTCGAACTGCTCAATATCGTGTGGATCCGGCAGAGGAGGGCAGTGGCGAGCTGTTGCTGCAATTCGCCGGAGACGGCACGCTGGCTCTGGATGTCGAGGCGCTCAATATCGACCTGCGCGACGTGACCCAGCCCTATATCGCGCCCTCGGGTCAAGAGCCCGGGCATCCGGCCTGAGTGGCCGGTCCGGTGCAACTGTGGTGGATCGGGCCGGAGCGCGCGGCGGAATGGCGCGAGATCCGGCTCGATCCCTGCTTCTCCATGCCGAAGCCTTCGGCTCGCGCTACGAGGATTGGCGCCATGTGCCGCCTTCGGGCTTTCAGCAACGGCTGATCGACGCGCGCCATTTCGCGGCGGGTGCCGAGGCGGGCAAGCCGCTGGCCGTCGCCTGCTGGCAGGCGGGGCTGGTCGAGGAGACCCTCTCCGCGGTTGGGTCATGTCGGTCTATACCCGCCCCGCCGCGCGTGGGCAGGGCTATAGCGAAGCGGTCATGAACCATATCGCCGATGATGCGCGTGCGGCGGGGATGACCTCGCTCGGGCTGCATGTGGTGAAGACGAATACGCCCGCTTTGCGGCTTTATGCGCGGCTGGGCTTTGTCGACAGCGGCATGGGAGGGGTGGTCAGCGATATGGGACATCCCGAATACCGGCTGCTCCTCGACCTCTGATCCCGACCGCGAACCGCGCCGCGTCAGGCCGCTTCGGGGCATTGCGGACATGCAAAGCGCGCCGCAGGCCCTTCCTCGCTTGAGCAGGACAGGGGCAGGGGTAACAAGGGCCAACTTGTCCGGAGGCCCGACGATGCCCATTACCCTGACCACGACCGATCCCGATTTCGAAGCGCGCTTCCATGACATGCTGGGTGCCAAGCGCGAGGATTCGACCGATGTGAATGATGTCGTGGCATCGATCATCGCCGATGTGCGCAATCGCGGCGATGCGGCGTTGGTCGAGCTGACCGCCCGTTTCGACCGGCTGGAGCTCTCGCCCGAAACCCTCGCGTTCTCGCCCGCGGAAATCGCCGCCGAGATCGAGCGCGTCTCGCCCGAGGATCGCGCCGCACTGACCTTGGCCGCCGGACGCATCCGCGCCTATCACGCCCGCCAGATGCCCG
The DNA here is from genome assembly GCA_030410095.1 of Paracoccus cavernae. GTDB lineage: Bacteria > Pseudomonadota > Alphaproteobacteria > Rhodobacterales > Rhodobacteraceae > Paracoccus > Paracoccus cavernae. Next base: position 1,804,181 of record JAUFRC010000001.1, on the reverse strand, counting down.
AAAACGTGCGCTGGACCGATCCCGAAGGCGCGACGCTCGGCTGGCGTTGGACGCCGGTCGAGGCGGCGGGGCTTTATGTGCCGGGCGGGCAGGCGAGCTACCCGTCCTCTGTCCTGATGAACGCGATTCCCGCGCGGGTCGCCGGCGTCGAGCGGCTGGTCGTCTGCGTGCCGACGCCCGACGGTGTCGTCAACCCTCTGGTCATTCTGGCCTGCCAGCTTGCGGGCGTCGACGAGATCTACCGCATCGGCGGCGCTCAGGCGATTGCGGCGCTGGCTTACGGCACCGATACGATCGCCCGCGTCGACAAGATCACCGGACCGGGCAATGCCTATGTCGCGGCGGCCAAACGTCAGGTCTTCGGCCGTGTCGGCATCGACATGATTGCGGGCCCGTCCGAGGTTCTGGTGATCGCCGAGGGCGACCAGAATCCCGAATGGCTGGCGCTCGATCTTTTGGCGCAGGCCGAACATGACGCCGATGCGCAATCGATCCTGATCTCGCCCGACCGTGCTTTGGCGGAGCGAGTCGTGGCCGAGGTCGAACGTCTCTTGCCGACGCTGCCCCGCGCCGCGATCGCGGGCGCAAGCTGGCGCGATTACGGCACGGTCATCATCACCCGCGACCTCGACGAGGCGGCGGCACTTTCCGATCAGATCGCGCCCGAACATCTCGAGCTTTGCGTCGAGGACCCCGAGACGCTCTCGAACAAAGTCCGCCACGCCGGCGCGATCTTCATTGGCGGCTACACGCCAGAGGCGGTCGGCGATTACGTTTCGGGTCCGAACCACGTCCTGCCGACGGCACGTTCGGCGCGGTTTTCCTCGGGGTTGTCGGCACTTGACTTCCTCAAGCGCACGACGATTGCCCAGCTCTCGCCTGGCGCTTTGGCGGCGATCGGACCGGCGGCGGTGCGCCTTGCCGCCTCGGAGGGCTTGACGCGCACGGACTTTCGGTTTCGGCTCGGCTCAGGACTTTGAACGAGGCAGGAAAATGAACGGCAGCGCGGCGGCAGGGCAGGAGACGGCCCGGCTGATACGGATCGACATTGACGAAGCGGGCCTGACCGCGCCTTCGCCCGAGATGGAGCAAGAGCGCCGCATCGCGGTCTTCGATCTGCTCGAAGACAACAGCTTCACCCTGCCCGGACGTGACGGCTCGCCGGTTCCGGCCGGCCCCTATGCGCTGGTCCTTGCCCTGCGCGAGGGGCGTCTGGTCTTTGATCTGACGACCGATCCCGGTGACAAAGTGGCGGAATTCCACCTTTCGCTCGGGCCGTTCCGCCAGACGGTCAAGGATTACTTCCAGATCTGCGCCAGCTATTATGATGCCGTGAAAAAGCTGCCTCCTGCCCAGATTGAGGTGATCGACATGGCGCGGCGCGGCATCCACAACGAGGGGGCCCGTACGCTACAGGACCGTCTCGACGGCAAGGCCGTGATCGATATCGACACGGCGCGGCGTCTTTTCACCCTGATCTGCGCGCTGGTACCGGGGAAGTAAGTGGCGCAGCAGATACCCCAATCGGTTCTTTTCTGCTGCGATCACAACGCGATCCGCTCTCCCATTGCGGAGGGGATGATGAAGAAGTTTTACGGTCGCTCGGCCTATGTCCAGTCGGCCGGCGTGAAGAACGACCTCGAAATCGACGGTTTCGCGATCGCGGTCTGTCAGGAGATCGGGATCGAGATCGCCCAGCACCGCTCGCGCTCCTTCGAGGAAATGCAGGCCTGGGGTGACGATCTGGGCGGTTTCGATCTCGTGGTCGCGCTCTCGCCCGCCAGCCAGCGTCAGGCGCTTGAATTGACGCGTATTTATCACCTCGACGTCGAGTATTGGCCGATCATGGACCCGACCGGATTGGCCGAGGGCGCGAGGCCAAACTCGCCGCCTACCGCGAGACGCGCGACCAGATCCAGGCCCGCATGCTGGCGCGTTTCGGCCCGCCGTTGCTTGCGGATGGCGCTTCGGGCTGAGCGCATTTTAGCTATTTTGCGCTAGGGCGATCGCCTTGGTCGGTGCAACGCTAACGATATCTTATCCATTCCGATTTAACCCTGCGGGAAACCGGACAGGAGTTGCCGATGTCGATTACCCACCCCTACCCAGGTCAGGCCCTGACCACGATTGAAAAGGTTCAGGCCGTTCTGGTTCACGATCTCGATGGCCGGATCACCGATGTGAACCAGCGCTATCTCGATATTTGCGGCTATCGCCGCGAAGAGCTGGTCGGCCAACCGTTGATGATGCTCAACGAGGATCAGGATACCGACCGGATCGCGCCCGTCGACTTCATGTCGGCGCTCTGCCGTGGAGCCGCGCAAAAGACCGAGGCCGTACATGTCGCCAAAAACGGCGACAATTATTGGGTTTACGAAACCCATGTGCCGGTCATGAGCTCCGACGGCCAGCTCGAGCAGGTCATCATTTTCGCGTTGGACCAGACGAAAATGAACCTGCGCGCCAAGGAACATCTCGCGCTCCAGGATGCCGTTTCGCGCTCGCAAGCCGTGATCGAGATGAAGCCCAATGGCGAAATCATTTCGGCCAACGAGAATTTCCTGAAAACCTTCGGCTATACCGCCGCCGAAATCAAAGGCCGCCACCACAGCATTTTCTGCGAACCGACCTATGCCAACAGCATGGAATATCGCCAGTTCTGGACGGACCTTGAAAACGGCTATTTTCATGCCGGTGAATTCCACCGCCTTGCCAAGGGCGGTCGCGATGTCTGGATCGTTGCCAGCTACAACCCAGTTATCGACAAATGCGGCAATGTGCTGCGCGTGGTGAAATACGCGGCGGATGTGACCGTGCGCAAACGCGCTCTGCTGGAAAAGGCCGAATCGCGTCAGCAGGCCGTGTCGCGCTCGCAGGCGGTGATCGAGTTCAAAGCCACCGGCGAGATCATCAGCGCCAACGAAAACTTCCTCACCGCTCTCGACTACACCCTGCCGGAAATCGTCGGGCGCCATCACAGCATGTTCTGTGATCCCGCCTATACCCAAACCTCGGAATACCGCCAGTTCTGGCAAGAGCTGGAGGGGGCGCTATCAGACCGGCGAATATCGCCGCGTGGCCAAAGGTGGCCGCGAAGTCTGGATTGTCGCAAGCTACAACCCTGTCCTCGACGATCAGGGCAATGTCTCGAGCGTGATCAAATACGCAACCGATGTCACGCCGCGCAAGCACGCGGTCAACGAACTGATTGTCGGCCTCGACAAGTTGGCCCATGGCGATCTCACTCCCCGCATCAGCGAAGGGATCAGCGCGGAATTCGGATCGGTCCGAGAAAGCTTCAACCTGACGCTCAGATCCTTCACCGAGATGGTTGAGGATATCCGCAAACAGGCCGAGCTGATGAATACCGAGGCGGGCGAAATTGCGCGCGGTGCCGGCGATCTGGCACGCCGCGGAGAAAGCCAGGCCGCCTCGCTCGAGGAAACCGCCTCGGCGGTCGAACAGATCTCGGGTAATATTGCGATGACCAGCGATCGGCCAATGACGCGGATCGGCGGCGCGCGATGCTCAGGCGGTGGTTCTACGCGGCGCGGAGGTCGTCTCGCAAGCGATTGCCGCGATCGAGCGTATCGACGAGCATACCAAGCAGATGGGCGAGTTTACCCGCGTGATCGAAGGGTTCGCTTTCCAGACGATCTTCTGTCGATCAACGCGGCTGTCGAGGCCGCCAGAGCCGGCGAGGTCGGTCGCGGCTTTGCGGTTGTCGCCAACGAGGTGCGCAACCTCGCGCAGCAATCGGCCAAAGCCTCGCAAAGCATTGCCGATCTGATCAGCAAAAGCGAAACCGAAGTCAAAGCCGGCGTGAAACTGGTGCGTGACGCCGGCAGCTCGCTCGATCAGATCCGCGAGGCGGTGTCCGGTATGGTCGAAAATATCGCGGGCATTGCCCACGCCACGACCGAACAGGCAACCGGCGTGCGCGAGGTCTCGCAAGCGCTTTCGCAGCTGGATAGCGTCAACCAAGCGAACCTCTCGATGTCCGAGCAATATGCCGCTGCCGCAGCATCGCTTTCGTCGCAGGTGGAGGAACTTGGCGCGATGATGGATCGCTTCAATACCGGCGAAGAAATCCCCGCAGCATCGCGTCCTTCCGGCAACCGCCTGGGTTCCTCGCGCAAGGTCGCATAATCACGCTCTTTCCGCCTGACCGAGGGGCATGGAGCAGACGGAAGCGTGGGGACGGATCGCTTCTCCCGCTTCCATTATTCGCTACCAGGACGTCGACGCCGAATAAGCTGGCAGGGCGTGCATCCGCGCGCACTGCCAGCTTTGGGGCTTAGACCACCACCGAGGCTCCGTCGGTGGCTGCGGATACGTTCTTGCGGAAAGCAGCAAAGAGCTCGCGTCCCATCCCTTCATGGCTCGCTGCGCCGTCGTGGATGGAAACGGGTCGCGTCTCGAGATCCTGCGCAAGGCAGCTCAGCGTTCCGGCAACGGCGTCGAGGCGGATAATGTCACCGTCCCGCAAACGCGCGAGGGGCCCGCCATCTGCCGCCTCGGGGAAATGTGGATGGCGGCGGGAACTTTGCCCGAAGCACCCGACATCCGGCCGTCGGTCACCAGGGCGACCCGAAGTCCGCGATCTTGCAGAACCGCCAGCGTGGGCGTCAGCGAGTGAAGCTCGGGCATGCCGTTGGCACGCGGGCCCTCAAAGCGAACGACCACCACGCAATCCGACGTGAACTCGCCATTCTTGAATGCGAGCTTTACATCGTCCTGATTGTCGAAAATCCGCGCCGGAGCCTCGATGATGTGGCGTTCCGGTGCCACGGCCGAAACCTTGATGACGCCTCGGCCAAGATTGCCGTCGAGCTGTTTGAGGCCGCCGATCGGCGCGAAAGGCTCGGACGCGGGACGCAGGATGCGGTCGTTCAGCGAAGTTTCGGCCCCGTCGACCCAGGTGATCCGCCCCCGGTCAAGCGCGGCTCGCGCGTATAGTGGGAGAGGCCTTCCCCATGATCGTCTCGACGTCTTCGTGCAGCAGCCCTGCCTTCAGCAATTCGCGGATCATGAAGCCGAGACCGCCGGCCGCCTGGAAATGGTTCACATCGGCGATGCCGTTTGGATAGACCCGCGCCATCAGCGGCACGGCCTCGGAAATATCGTGAAAATCCTGCAGGTCGATCTGGATGCCCGCCGCACGTGCCATTGCGGGCATGTGGATCACGAGGTTGGTCGAGCCTCCCGTCGCCATCAATCCGACCAGACCGTTCACAAAGGCGCGCTCGTCAAGGATCCGGCCGACCGGCAGATAGTCGTTCCCCAGACGGGTGATTGCCGCCGCCCGCGCAACCGCGGTGTCGGTCAGCGCCTGACGCAAGGGCGTGCCGGGGTTGACGAAGCTCGAGCCGGGCAGGTGGAGGCCCATGAACTCCATCAGCATCTGGTTGGTATTGGCGGTGCCGTAGAAAGTGCAGGTGCCCGGGCCGTGATAGCTCGCGGTCTCGGCCGCCATCAGCGCCTCGCGCCCGACCTCTCCGGTCGCATATTGCTGGCGGACCTTGGCTTTTTCGTCGTTGGGCAGGCCCGAGGTCATCGGTCCCGAAGGCAGAAAAACCGAAGGCAGGTGGCCGAATGTCCCCGCAGCGATCACAAGACCGGGAACGATCTTGTCGCAGATTCCGAGATAAAGCGACGCATCGAATGTGTCATGGGAAAGCGCGACGCCCGCCGCTAGGGCAATGACATCGCGCGAGAAAAGCGACAGCTCCATTCCCGCGCGGCCCTGCGTGACTCCGTCGCACATCGCGGGGACGCCGCCCGCGACCTGCGCGGTTGCGCCGACGGCGGCTGCGGCTGTGCGGATCAGCTCGGGATAATGCTCATAGGGCTGGTGCGCCGACAGCATATCGTTATATGCGGTGACGATACCAAGATTGGGTTTGCGCGTTGCAACGAAGTCTTGCTTGTTGGGCATGGCCGCATAGGCATGAGCCTGATTGCCGCAAGACAGATGTGCGCGGCGTGGCCCGTCTTCCGCAGCCTTTGCGATTTTCGACAGATAGGCGGCGCGGGAGGCGGCGGATCTTTCTCTGATCCGGTCGGTCACGCGATCTATGGTGGAATGCAGGGTCATGGCATCCTTCCTTTCGCTATCTCCGTCCTTAACTTGTTAGCGATAACAATGCAACCACGTGCCCCTTGCCGCGCTGCGGTACTCGTGGCAATTCTTTGATCAAACCCGAGGTGCCAATGCCCGCAGACCGACCGACGATCCGACTTCGCCCCAAAGCCAACGCCCGAGCCATCCGCCATGGCTTTCCATGGGTCTTCGCCGATGAGGTCGTGACGGATCGACGAACGCGGGCCATCGCGCCGGGCACATTTGCCACGCTCGAAGATGCCGAGCGTCGCGCGCTGGGCACGGTTACGGTCAATCCCAATTCCAAAATCATCGGGCGCGTGATGGATGCCGATCCCGAGGCTGAAATCGACGGCGCATGGCTGCGCGCGCGGATCGCGCGGGCTTTGGCTATGCGCGAATGTCTGTTCGACAAGCCGTTTTACCGCCTGATCCATGCCGAGGCCGACGGCCTTCCCGGTACGATTATCGACCGTTTCGGCGATGCGGCGGTGATCCAGCCCAATGCCGCCTGGGCCGACAAAATGGTCGAGGAACTGGCCGAAGCCCTGCGAGACGTGACCGGCGTCACCACTGTCATCCTCAACGGCCATGGTCGTGCGCGCGGTCTTGAGGGGCTGGACGAACGCAGCGCGGTTCTGTCGGGCGGCGTTGATGCGCCGGTCGAGGTGCCGATGAATGGCGCGACCTATCTGGCGGATCTGATCGGCGGCCAGAAGACCGGCCTGTTTTATGACCAGCGGCCGAACCATGCTTTCGCGCAGCGCATGGCCAAGGGGCGGCGGGTTCTCGATGTCTTCTCCCATGTCGGCGGCTTCGGCCTTGCCGCTTTGGCTGGGGGTGCGAGCCATACGATCTGCGTTGACGGCTCTGCCGCTGCGCTGGGTCTCGCGGCCGAAGGGGCCAAGCGCATGGGTGCCGAGGACCGCTTTGCCACGCGTCAGGGCGATGCTTTCGCGGTGATGGAGGCCATGGCCGAAGAGGGCGCCCGGTTCGACATGGTGATTTGCGATCCGCCGGCTTTCGCTCCTTCGAAACAGGCGCTCGAGGCGGGATTGCGTGCCTATGAACGGGTCGCGCGTCTGGCTGCGGGGCTGGTTGCGCCGGGCGGCTATCTCGGGCTGTGCTCGTGTTCGCATGCGGCCGATATGACCTCGTTCCGCAATGCTTCGGCGCGCGGGATCGGGCGCGGTGGGCGGCGGATGCAGCTTTTGCACAGCGGTCAGGCGGGGCCGGACCATCCGACTTTGCCGCAATTGACCGAGACCGGCTATCTCAAGGCGTTGTTCTTCCGGCTGGATGGATGAGAACCCTTCTCGATGCCTGCGTGCTTTTCCCGACGATTTTGCGCGAAATCCTGACGGATGTGGCTGCAGCGGGGGCTTATACCCCGCTGTGGTCGGAGCGGATCTTGCAGGAATGGCGTCACGCCACGGCCAAATTGGGGCGTGATCAGCAGGAGATCGCGGGTGCGGAGGCGGCCCTGTTGCAGAGCCGCTTCCCTAATGCGATGGTCGCAGTCGGGAGAGAGTCGGAGCTGGGCGTGCAATTGCCCGATGCCGGTGATCTCCATGTGCTTAAGGCTGCGCTGGATGGTAGGGCGGATGTGATCGTCACCTTGAATTTGCGTGATTTTCCCGCGCGGACCCTGCGACAGCTCGGCCTTTCGGCACTTCACCCCGACGAATTTCTGACCGATCTCGCGCGGCGCGATCCCGATCTTGTCGGGAGCGCGGTGCGCAGGGCTTTGGCGCGTGCCCATGCGGCGGGCGGTACGGGGCTCAGCCAGCGCGACATGCTGGCGCGGGCGCGTTTACCGCGTTTGAACAAATTCCTGTCAAAAAGCGCGGGGGAAGGGTCTGGATCGGGCGTAACCGGAGGACGGGCTTGATGGTAGCGCTAACAAGGGGTAAGCCTCTGATCGTGCAACAGGAGGAACCTATGGTTTCGCGGGTCATTCCGGTCGAGGATTTCGACCTCGTCATTTTGGGGCTACCGGCGATCTTGCACATCGCAAGATTTTCCCGGGCCTCTTCCGGCGCTTCGTGGCAGGCCAGTTTCCCGAAACCGCCCGCATCATCGGTGCGGCGCGCACCGCACAAGACGACGCGGCCTTCCGCAACGAGGTCGATCGCGCCATCCGCGAATTCCTGCCCGGCTTCGGCGAAGAGGCGCGTCTGGCCGAATTTCTCGCGCTGATTTCCTATGTCTCGATCGATGCGCGCGGCATCAACGGTTGGGACGAGCTCAAGGGAAAGATCCGCCCGGGCGTGGTCCATGCCTTCTATTTCTCGGTCGCGCCGGCGCTTTTCGGCGATATTGCCGAGCGTCTGGCCGGTCACGGCATGGCCGACGAGAGCAGCCGCATCGTGGTCGAAAAGCCCTTCGGCCGCGATCTCGCCAGCGCCAAGGCGCTGAACGCGACCCTCGCGCGCTATTTCGACGAAAAGCAGATCTACCGGATCGACCACTATCTCGGAAAAGAGACGGTGCAGAACCTGATGGCGGTGCGATCGCCAATATCCTGTTCGAGCCTTTGTGGAACGCCCAATATGTCGACCACGTCCAGATTACGGTGGCCGAGACGGTCGGCGTCGGCGGGCGCGGCGAATATTACGATCATTCCGGCGCGATCCGCGACATGATCCAGAACCACATGATGCAGCTCTTGTGTCTGATCGCGATGGAGCCGCCCTATCATTTCGACCCCGATGCCGTGCGCGACGAGAAGCTCAAGGTGATCCGCGCGCTCGAGCCGCTCAAAAGCTCGGAGATCGTGCGCGGCCAGTATCTCGCGGGACCGGACGGGCCGGGGTATTTGGATGATGTAGAAAACACCGCTTCGCGCACGGAAAGCTTCGTGGCGCTCAAGCTGTCCATCGCCAATTGGCGCTGGACCGGCACGCCCTTCTATCTGCGCACCGGCAAACGGCTGCGCGCGCGCACGAGCGAGATCGTCATCACCTTCAAGGAACCGCCGCATTCGATCTTTGACGAGACCGAGGCGCCCAAGGCCAACCAGCTCGTGATCAAGTTGCAACCCAACGAGGGCATGCATCTGACCGTGATGATCAAGGAGCCGGGGCCGGGGGAATGCGGCTGGTTCAGGTGCCGCTCGACATGAGTTTCGCCGATGCCCTGGGGCAGGACGGCACCGATATGCCCGATGCCTACGAGCGGCTGATCATGGATGTGATCCGCGGCAACCAGACGCTTTTCATGCGCGGCGACGAAGTCGAGGCGGCCTGGGCCTGGACCGATCCGATCATTTCGGAATGGGAGGCGGGGCAGGCGCGCCCCGAGCCCTATGATGCGGGATCGAGCGGGCCGGACGAAGCTCTGCGTCTGCTTCACCGCGACAATCGCCGCTGGCGGGAGATCCGGTCATGACGCTCGAATTCGTCGAATATCCCGATCGCGAGATGCTGGCTTTATCCTTGGCTAACCAGATGGCGGGCCAGCTCGCCCAGCATCTGCGCGTGAACGAGCGTGCGTCGCTTTGTGTGCCGGGCGGGACTTCGCCTGCGCCGATCTTCGACACGTTGTCGGGGAGCGATCTCGACTGGGCGCGGGTCACGGTTTTCCTCAATGACGAGCGTTGGGTCGATTCCGAACATATGCGCTCGAATACGCGGCTTTTGCGTCGGCATCTCTTGCGCGACCGTGCCGAGGTTGCGCGATACATCGACCTCTTCACCGGCGATCCAGATCCGGCGACCGCGGCGCCTTTGCTGTCGCCCGCCATCGAGGACGAGCTGCCGATCACGGTTTTGCTTTTGGGCATGGGCAACGATATGCATACGGCGAGCCTGTTTCCCGGACTTTCCGACACGATCTCCGCTCTCTCGCCCGATGCGCCTGCGGTCGTGCCGATCCGTGGCGGCGGCGAGGAGCCGCGGATTTCGCTGTCGGCCCGCGCGCTCAAGAATGCGATCAACGTGCATCTGTTGATCACCGGCCCCGAGAAACGAGAGGCTCTGGAACGTGCCCAGACACTCGACCCGATCGAGGCTCCGATCCGTGCCCTGCTGGGCGATATCACCGTTCATTGGGCCGCATAGGCCAGAGGCAAGACATGACGATTTCAGCCGATCCATGGGCAGCGCTCGCTGCCCATCGCGCCGCGCAGGGTGATCTGCGCATTGCGGATTTGCTCGAGGACGGCACGCGCGCGGATGATTACGCCACAGTCTTCGACGGTATGGTTTTCGATTGGTCCAAGACCCTGATCGACGGGACGGCGCGCGCCCTTTTGCTGCAATTGGCCGAAAGCGTGCCGGCGCGCCGCGATGCGATGTTCGCGGGCGAGAAAATCAACGAGACCGAGGGGCGCGCGGTGCTCCATACCGCTTTGCGCAACCTCGATGGCGAGGTTTTCGTCGACGGGCGCGACGTCATGAGGCTGGTGCGCGATACGCACGAGCATATGCGCGACTTTGCAGCGCGGGTCCGTGACGGGCGTTATTGCGGGCAGGGCGGCAAGATCACCGATGTCGTCAATATCGGGATTGGCGGCTCGGATCTCGGGCCGGCCATGGCGGTGCGGGCGCTTGCGCCCTATCACGACGGGCCGCGCATCCATTTCGTCTCGAACGTCGATGGCGCGGATATTTCCGATGCTTTGCAAGGGCTTGATCCGGAAACCACGCTGGTCATCGTCGCCTCGAAAACCTTTACCACCATCGAGACCATGACCAATGCCGCAACGGCGCGCGACTGGATGGGGCAGGTCGTGACCGCGCCGGCGACCCAGTTCGCGGCGCTTTCCTCGGCCGAGGGGCGGACTGCGCAATGGGGGATCGACGCCGATCGCGTCTTCGGTTTCGAGGATTGGGTCGGCGGGCGGTATTCGGTTTGGGGCCCGATCGGCCTTTCGCTGATGATCGCGATCGGCCCCGAGGATTTCGACCGCTTCCTCGCGGGCGGCGCGGCGATGGACCGCCATTTCCGCACGGCTCCGGCCAGTGAGAACCTGCCGATCCTGCTGGCTCTGGTCGGGATCTGGCACCATCAGATCTGCGGCTACGCCACCCGTGCGGTCCTGCCCTACGACAATCGCCTCGCGCGCCTGCCGGCCTATCTCCAGCAGCTCGAGATGGAATCGAACGGCAAAAGCGTCGCTATGGACGGAAGCCCCTTGCCGCGCGCTTCGGGCCCCGTGGTCTGGGGCGAGCCGGGCACCAACGGCCAGCACGCCTTCTACCAGCTCATCCATCAGGGCACCGCGGTCGTGCCTTGCGAATTCATTCTCGCCGCCCGCGGCCACGAACCCGAGCTGGCCCATCACCACCTCCTGCTCGTCGCCAATTGCCTCGCGCAATCCGAGGCATTGATGCGCGGCCGCAGCCTTGACGAGGCGCGTGCCCTCATGATCGACAAAGGCCTCTCCGGCGAGGAATGCGAGCGTCAGGCCCGTCACCGCGTTTTTCACGGCAACCGGCCCTCGACGACCCTGCTCATCGAACAGCTCACCCCGTTCTCGCTCGGCCAGATCGTCGCGCTCTACGAGCACCGCGTTTTTGCCGAGGGCGTGATTCTCGGGATCAACAGCTTCGACCAATGGGGGTCGAACTCGGCAAGGAGCTCGCCCTTCAGGTCGAACCCCTGCTTGCGGGGCAGGAGGTCGCGGGCCATGACAGCTCGACGCGCCATCTCGCGAAACTCGTCCGCGAGATGCGCGGCTGAACCTCTCTTTCATGTCGAAATATCCCGGGGTCCGGGGCAGGGCCCCGGCATCCCGCGCCTAAGCCGTAGCATAGCCCGCGCCCGAACCGCGCCTCGTGGCCGGCAAGCAGAGATTGCCTCGCGCCACACCCAGCCATAGGGTGGGCGCGAAATGATCTTGGGGAGTAACCTATGACTGAGACTTGGGGTTTCGACACGCTGGCCATCCACGCGGGCGCCGCGCCCGATCCGGCGACCGGCGCGCGTCAGGTGCCGATCTACCAGACGACGGCCTATGTTTTCAAAGACGCCGACCATGCCGCGCGTCTCTTCAACCTTCAGGAAGTGGGCTATATCTATTCGCGCCTGACCAACCCGACGGTCGGTGCCTTGCAGGCGCGCGTTGCGGCGATGGAGGGCGGCGTCGGCGCCGTCTGCTGCTCATCCGGCCATGCCGCACAGATCATGGCACTGTTCCCGCTGATGGCACCCGGGCGCAATATTGTCGCCTCGACCCGTCTTTACGGCGGCACGATCACCCAGTTCAGCCAGACCATCCGCCGCTTCGGCTGGGGGTGAAATTCGTCGATCTCGACGATCTCGAGGCGGTCAAGGCGGCGATCGACGATGATACCCGCGCGATCTTCTGCAGATCGATCTCGAATCCGGGCGGCTATGTCACCGATATTCCGGCGGTTGCGAAAGTCGCCGATGCGGCGGGCATTCCCTGATCGTCGACAACACTTTGGCGACGCCCTTCCTGTGCAAACCCATCGAGATGGGCGCGACCCTCGTGGTCCATTCGCTGACGAAATACATGACCGGCAACGGTACCGTCACCGGCGGCGTCGTGGTCGACAGCGGCAAGTTCGACTGGTCGGCTAGCGACAAGTTCCCCTCGCTCTCCGCGCCCGAGCCCGCTTATCACGGCCTGACCTTCCACCAGACCTTCGGCAATATGGCCTATACGTTCCACGGCATCGCCATCGGTCTGCGCGATCTCGGCATGACGATGAACCCACAGGCGGCCCATTACACGCTGATGGGGATCGAGACGCTTGGCCTGCGGATGGAAAAGCATGTCGAGAATGCGGTCAAAGTCGCGCAATGGCTGGAAAACGACCCGCGCGTCACGGCCGTGACCTATGCGGGCCTGCCCTCGTCGCCCTGGCACGAGACGGCGGCGCGGGTCTATCCCAAAGGCGCGGGTGCGCTGTTTACCTTCGCGGTCAAGGGCGGCTACGAGGCCTGCGTCAAGCTGGTCGACAACCTCGCGCTCTTCAGCCATGTCGCCAACCTCGGCGATACGCGCTCGCTGGTGATCCATTCGGCCTCGACCACGCATCGCCAGCTCACCGTCGAGCAGCAGATCGCGGCAGGGGCCGGCCCCGATGTCGTGCGCCTCTCGATCGGCATCGAGAATATCGAGGATCTTCTGGCCGACCTCGATCAGGCTTTGGCCGCAGCCACGGCCTGACGCACCGGTCGAAGGGTCCGCGAACAAGAAAAGGGCAGGCGCCATGCCTGCCCTTTGTCATTCGGGTGGGTGGCGCGGCTTACTCGGCCGCTCCATCCGCCGCAATCAGTGCATAGGTCGCCGAGACCGAGGCGGAGATGCTCAACTCGCCTGCTTCGATCGGCGTCGCGCGGCCTTTGGCGTCATTCGCCGTCGCCATCATCATCGGGCGCGGCCCGTTCGAGACCGCGCCGTCCGACAGCGCGATCAGGCGGCCAAGCTTCATGCCTGCGGCCTCGGCCATGACTTCGGCCTTGTGGTGCGCGGCGGCGACCGCATTGGTGCGCGCGGCATCCTCGGCCTCGGTCGTATCCTCGCGGGTGAAGTTTATCCCGTTGATTTCATTTGCTCCCGCCTCGACCAGCATATCGAGAACCGGCCCCAGCCGCGCCAGATCACGCACGCGCAAGGTCACCATGTTCTGCGCCATATAGCCGGTGATGACCGGAGGCTTGCCGTCTTGCGAGTAATTCTGGACCGGTGAAAGGCTGAGGCCCGAGGTCTGGATGTCGCGGGCCTCGATCCCTTCGGCCTTCAGCTTGTCGATGACCGTCTGCTGGCGCGTGGCATTCTCCGCCATGGCGGCGGCGGCGGTTTCGGCCTGAACCGAAACGCCAAGCGAAATCGTTGCAAGATCGGGCTGGGCGGCGGATTCGCCCTCGGCGGTCACGGTCAGGCGTGCCATCGCGGGGTGGGCTTTCTTGTCGTGGCCCATCTGATGGGGCGGTTGCGGTGCGTCGGCCGGTACGGGCGGCGTCTGGGCGAGTGCGGGCAGGGCGGCGGCTCCCAAGGCGAGCGCGGTGATTCCCGCCGCGACTTTCGCAGCGATTCCCGCATGGATCCGGCGGGAAGGCGCGCCCGTCCCGAGCCGCGCTTGCTTTGCGCCAATGGCCTGAAGGGACCGTGCGGATGGATGCGCAGGGGCGATCATTTCGGGTTTCATCTTCTGCTCCTCAAAGATTTCTGCGGCGGCACCGACCGCTCTGCTCGATCGATACCGGATTTTGTGCAAAGGGAACGCGAAACTCGACCGAGGTTTGCATAACAATACGGTGTAAAGCTTTTCACGCGGCCGTTTCTGCGCTACTCCGAGAATAAATAATCATAAGAGCAGCCCTATAATCCGGACGATCAGCAGTCGCATGCAGCCTGAACTTCATCCTGACCACGCCCTTTCCTTCAGCGCCGACGCGGTCCACCTTTTGCGTCGCAGCCCGAGTATCCAGCCTGCAGAGGCCACCCGGCCCGAGGAGGATTGGGAGGTTCTGGGCTCTGCCGCGTTCTCCTCGCCGAATTTCCGTCAGGATCTGGCGGCCCTTCGCGCGGCGGTCCAGCCGGAGCAGGGCGATGCGCTTTTGCCGGTGGTTCTGGTGATCCCCGATGACCAGATCCTCTATACCGATCTTCAGGTTCCGACCGGCGAGGGCCGCGAATTGGCCGTGGGCGCCGCGCTCGACGGGCTGACCCCTACCCGATCGACCAGCTCGCCTTTGACTGGCGCGGCGAAGGCACCGATATCCGCGTTGCCGCCGTCGCCCGCCAGACGCTGCTCGAAGCGCAGGAATTCGCCAATCGGCACGGGTTCGACGGTCGCGAATATACCGCCCGCCCTGCCGATGCCGATTATCCGGGCATGCCGGTTTTCGCTTTGTCCGAGGCCCAGACCGACTTCGATTCCATCGGTGAAGATCTGCCGATCGCCGGCCTTCATCAACTGGACTATGCGCCGGAAGAACCGGGCGAAGACTATGATTATACCGTAGATTCCGGTCTCAATCTCGATCTCGACGCCGATTTGGGCGACGAAGCTTTTGCGGATGTCGATGGTGTGGCGGAAGCTGATGAGGCGCTTGCCCCCGAGGTCGAGGTGATCCTGGATGTGGCCTTTACCGAGCTCGGCCAAAGCCTGACGCAAGAGTCTGCAGGGGCGGAAGCCGACGGCCAACCGGAAGCGGAGGGCGCTTTGGTTGCCGACGCTGCCGCCGAGGACGATGCGCAATCCCTCGCGGCCCTCGTGGTCGAGGATGCCCAGATCGAGGATCTGCCCCGATCCGAAGGAGCGTCCGAACCGGAGGCGGAAGAGGCTACCGTTCCTGACGATGCCGATGTCGGGCCCTATGTCGAGGATGCGGCCTTCGCCGAGGAAACGCTGCCCGCGACCGAAGCCGAAGAGGCTTTTGCACCGTCGCCTGTCGAAGACATCGCGACCGAGGCACCGGCGGCGGATCCGTCGGAAGAAAGCCTATCGGAACGCGCCGACGTTTCCGAAGCCGATGCGGCTGTCGTCGCAGAGGCATGGGGCGCGGTCGCGGATCAAGTGTCCGCCAACGAGCAAGATGAAACGGCTGCGGTGGAAACTCCCGATGCGGAGTCCCTGGCCGCGATCGACATGGACCAGCCCGAACGCGAAGGCGATGCCGCGGACGCCGTCGCAAGCGGGTCTGCATCGGACGAGGATGAAGCAAACTTCCTCGCCGAAAATGGTGATGCGGAAGCCGGAGTGCAGGGCGCCGACGACGAAATGGCGCAAGCTGACGAGCCGCAAGCCGACCAAGTTTTCGAGGCTGAAAATGCCGAAGATTATCTGCCCGAGACCGGGGCCGAAGAGCACACCGGCACCGAGACCGAAGGCCCCGACGCCGAAGGTTTCGCCGAAGAGACCGGTACCGGCGAGGCTGCCGAGGAAGACGACGACCTGACCGAGGCCGAGCGCGAGGCTCTCGCCGCTGCCGCTCTCGAAGTGGCTGCGGCCGAAGCTGCGGCCGGTGCGGCCTCTGGTCCTACGGTGGTGCGTCATGGCACGCCGCCCGCCCATTTGCTCAACCCGCGCGCCCGCGCCGTCCGCGAACGGGCCGAAGAGGCCCGCCGCAATCCCAATGGCGCCCCTCGGCCGGCGCGCGTCCGGTTGCGCCGATGCGTCGCCGCGCCCGCAGCGGCAAGGGCGAGCTGGTGGTGATGCTGGGTGCATTGCTCGTCGGTCTGGTTCTGGTCTGGGCCTTCTTCGCGCCGGGCGAACGTCCGGCCGAAACCGCGATGCGCAATGTCGAACGCGGCATTGTGCCGCCCGCCGGCGAGGCGCAGCAATCCGCAACCGCTGCGCCGCAAAGCACCGGTCAGACCGCAACCACGCCGGCACCAATGCCCGCATCCTCGGCAATGACGCCGGTCGAGCGCGCGGTGGTAATTGCCGCGGCGACCGAGCCTTCGGGAAGCCTGTTGGTTCTCGATCCGGCAGGCGAGGCGCAGGTCTCCGCGCCCGCGACCGCGCCTGAAACGACAGAACCGGCCCAAGCGCAAACTCCCGCGCAAACGCCGCTGGCCGAAGCTCCTGCGCCCGTCGCCCCTGCGCCCGCCGCACCGCAAGAGGTCGCTGCCGCGCCGCTGCCCGCATCGCCGGCGCCTGCTGCTCCGGCCCCGCAAGCGGCACCGGCCCCTGCAGCGCCTGCCCAAACCCCGAGCCCCGCTCCGCAAGCGGCGGCAACCCCTGCACCGAGCCGCGCCAAAGCGCGCCGGCAGCTGCGCCCGCAGCTGCAGCCCAGCCCGCGCGCAGAGCCGAACCTGCTGCCGCGCCGAGCCGTGCTCCGGCTACTGCCGCCACCGCTCCGGCCCGCAGCCGCGCCTTGGCGAGCTCCGCCCGTCCGCAAAGCGCCACCGCGCCGCGCCGCCGTGCTACCGAGCCGCGCGTCGATACGCCGCCGAACGTGCCGAGCAATCCGATCCCCTTCGAGGCCGCGCAACGCGAAACCGTGCGGCCCGCTGCGGTTCGCCCGCCGACCCGTCCCTCGGCGCGTCCGGCCGCCACGCCTGCGCCGCGCGCCCCTGCTGCGACCCAGAGCGAGGCCCAGCCGGCCTCCGCCGCGGCTCAGCCGAGCGCGGCGCGTCCCAATCTGCGCGCCTCGAACCGCCCGCCCTCGCGTCCCGAAGGTGCGGCCCCCGATCCCGAGGGCATGCGCGAGACACTGACACCCGCCGAACAGCACCATCTCGACGGGCTTATCAAGGATCTGCGGGCGAGCTTTCCCGGTGCGGAAGCCGTCCGGCAGAATCGCGATTACGCGCTGAGCCGCGATATCCGTTTCGAGCGCTACGCCGAAGCGCGACCGGCCCGCAGGCCTGCCGCGATCACGGCGCGTGGGGCTCAGGGCGGGGGCGGCGCGGTTGATGCGGGTTCCGTCGATGCGGCGGTTCGCGCGGCCAATGCGCCGCCCGCCAGCTCAAATCGCGGCTCTGCCATGCCCGCCCAGAATTCGGGCGGGCTTTTGCATTCTTCCAGCCGTCCCCATGCCCGCCCGCTTGCGGCGCGTGCGGGCGCTGCCGCCTCGGGTGCCGCAGCGGCCAATGACGCGGTCGAGGCGGCTGTCGCCAGCGCGGTCTCGAGCGCGCCGGTCAGTGCGGGCGGGGTAGCGCTGACGGCGCTGGCATCGTCGCCGCTGCCGCCGCGCCGTGCTGCCGGTGCTGCCGTTCAAAGCGCGGTCGAAGCGGTCGCGGCCGCTGCAGCTGCGCCCGAGCGCGACATCGCCGCTTTGGCCCCGACTTCGGCGCAACCCGCCGCTCCCGAAGGCCCGAACGAGGCCGAGCTGGCCGAGCGTCGCCGCCTCGACGAGCAGCTCCAGTCGCAGGCCGAGGCACGGGTTCGCGCGCGCCCAAGCCGATGCTGCTGCCGAAGCGCAGGCCCGTGCCCAGGCCGAGGCGCGGGCACGCGCGCAAGTCGCCGCCGAAGAGCGCACGGCCGCCGCGCAACGCCAGCGCTATAAACCGCAGGAAATCGACGACGAGCCCGAAGTTGCCGCCGCGCCTCGGGTGGCAAGACCACGGCAAGCGTTGCAAGCGCGGCCACCCAGAAACGTGCGATCGATCTGGGCCGGACAACGATCATCGGCATCATTGGGGCCGGCAATGCCAGCCGCGCCCTGATCCGGCTGCGCAGCGGCAAGATCGTGACGGTGCGGTTGGGCGACAAGATCGATGGCGGCACGATCAACTCGATCGGTGACGGCCGCGTGACCTATGTGAAGTCGGGTCGCACCCACGAGCTGAAACTGCTCGACGGGCGTTGACGGGAAACCGGCAACCGCAAATGCAAAACGGCCGCGCGAGCGGCCGTTTGTCGTTTGAGGGCTTGGCGGTGCAGGCGGGCTTAGCCGTTGCTGCAGAAGCTCTGGCTCTTGGTCCAGCCCGCGATATCGGCGCGTTTGGCACCCGAACGCAGCGGCATCCAGTCGCGCGCAACACCGCGCCAGCCCTTGCCCTGACCGCTGACGATCGCGCCGTCGCGGCTGACATTGCGGGCGGCAATCTTGACCGCGCAGGCCATATTGTTCGAGCCGTCGAGCATGCTGCCCGAGCAATTGTAATGGTTCGCGGTCGCGGGCGAGATCTGCATCAGCCCGAGGTAACGGCCACCGCCGCCCTTCGCTGCCGGATTGTAGCCGCTTTCATGCTTGGCCACTGACGAGAGCAGCCCGACCCAGAAATGCTTGCGCTCCTCGCGGTTGAGCGTGGCATAGCCCGGGCAGAAACTGCCGACATCCGAAGGTACGGTCGACAAAAGCGTCACGCCTTCGGATTCGAGTGCGGAAAGCGCGGCTTTGGTCCAGGCGTCGGAGCCTGCACGATTGCCCCAGCGCATATCCGGCGCGGACGAGGGTGCTTCGGCCAGTCGGGCGACATTCGCTCCATTTGCGGTAGCGGTCGTGTCGCATGCGGACAGTCCCATGATGGTGACCAGTGCCGCCGCTGCGAGCGCCCTTGCGCCGAATTTAACCTGCATTCGCCAATTCCATAGCCGTTTCGCTGGCACAGAGGTATCGCGGCAAAGCCTTTCGCAAAACCTAACTGTTTGCGCGCGGGCGGGAACTTGCCAAAGCTGCCGAAAGGCATGAGAGGAATCCGCCGATCAGACGCGCAATCCGTAAGATCGATGCCGGATTTGAAGAGGGTTCGAATTCTTGTGTATTAAAATTATTTCCATTTAAAACAGGTTATTAATCCGGTTTTATTTGACCCAAAGCTGGTCACTTTTCGCCTCGTCAAGGGGGATCGGAGAAAGTGCCGGAACGGCGGCCCCCGTTGCGCGATGATTTGCCCTGTCGCTGAGGCCTAAGGACATTCCCGCACAAGAAAACGCTGGAGAAGGGCGATCCGGCGACGAATTCGTTCAAATGCAATCGTTTTTCCGGTCTGCCGCGGACCGGCCCCGCCCTCATCGGGCGTACCGGACAGCTCACGGACGCGCCTCTTGCGCGTTTTCGCGGCGCAAAGGCGGTGCTTGGCGGGCGAATGCGGCGCCACGCTCTTGCCCAAAGGCGCTCGCGGCCCTAGAACGCCAGTTAATATGCAAGGATATCGCGATGCTTGATCTACTCAGCTTTACCCCGCCGAAACCCAAGGTCATTCAGGGTGCAAAGCAAGATTGGGAACTGGTGATCGGGCTTGAAGTCCACGCTCAGGTTTCCTCGAATGCCAAACTCTTCTCTGGGGCCTCGACCGGCTTCGGGGCCGAGCCGAACAGCCATGTCGCTTTCGTCGATGCCGGCATGCCGGGGATGTTGCCGGTCGTAAACGAATTCTGCGTCGAACAGGCGGTGCGGACCGGTCTTGGCATCAAGGCCGCGATCAACCTGCGCTCGGCCTTCGACCGCAAGAACTATTTCTATCCCGACCTGCCGCAGGGCTATCAGATCAGCCAGCTTTATCACCCGATCGTGGGCGAGGGCGAAGTGATCGTCGAAATGGGGCCGGGCGTCGCCCGCCGCGTCCGGATCGAGCGCATCCACCTTGAACAGGATGCCGGCAAGTCGATCCACGACATGGATCCGACCATGTCCTTCGTCGATCTCAACCGCACCGGCGTCGCGCTGATGGAAATCGTCAGCCGTCCCGATATCCGCGGCCCCGAAGAGGCTGCCGCCTATGTCGCCAAGCTGCGCCAGATCATGCTTTATCTGGGCACCTGCGACGGCAATATGCAGAACGGCAACCTGCGGGCCGACGTCAACGTCTCGGTCTGCCGTCCGGGCGATTACGAGAAATTCATCGAGACCGGCGATTTCGGCCATCTCGGCACGCGCTGCGAAATCAAGAACATGAACTCGCTGCGCTTCATTCAGGCCGCCATCGATTACGAAGCGCGCCGCCAGATCGCGATCATCGAAGACGGCGGCAAGATCGATCAGGAAACGCGCCTTTACGATCCCGACAAGGGCGAGACGCGCTCGATGCGGTCCAAGGAAGAGGCGCATGATTACCGCTACTTCCCGATCCCGATCTGTTGCCGCTGGAAATCGAGCAGGCGTGGGTTGATGATATCGCCGCCAGCCTGCCCGAGCTTCCCGATGCCAAGAAAGCGCGTTTCATCACCGCTTTGGGTCTTTCGGATTACGACGCGGGCGTTCTGACGGCCGAGGTCGACAATGCGAACTACTTCGAGGCGGTCGCCAAGGGTCGTGACGGCAAACAGGCCGCAAACTGGGTCATCAACGAGCTGTTCGGCCGTCTGAACAAAGAGGGCCTCTCGGTTGCCACCTCGCCGGTTTCGGCCGACCAGCTTGGCGCGATCGTCGATCTGATCACCAAGGGCGATATTTCCGGCAAGATCGCGAAAGATCTGTTCGAGATCGTCTGGACCGAAGGCGGCAACCCCGCCGAGATCGTCGAGGCGCGCGGCATGAAGCAGGTCACCGACCTCGGCGCGATCGAAAAAGCGGTGGATGAAATCATCGCCGCGAACCCCGATCAGGTCGAAAAGGCCAAGCAGAACCCCAAACTCGCGGGCTGGTTCGTGGGTCAGGTCCTGAAAGCCACCGGCGGCAAGGCCAATCCGGCCGCCGTCAACGAGCTGGTCGCGAAGAAGCTCGAACAGTAACGACTGGCGGCGCGGGGCGCGACGGTGATTATCCCGTTGTGCCCCTCGCGCCGCTTTTTCCGGTTGCGGGGCAGGGCGCGGAATGCGCTCTTTGACCCGCCCGCGGCTCGGGTGCTTCCGCCGTTGCCGCGCCGCCTTTATGGTAATCTTTCATCCGGCAAGGCTGCTGCCCGAAAGCAAGCAGCAACTTCCGCGCGCCTTCTGGGTGCCGGTCGTGGTGCAGGCGATGCAATGGACGGGAATGATGCGCGATCTCCGCGGTTCTTGCGCGACGCAGACTGGCGCCTTCCGGCCCGACAAGCGACGATCTTCTGGCCGCTTTGGCGAAAAGGCCGAGGTTCTGCGTTCCTGTCATTTCATGATCTCGGGGATGGACGCGGCCCACGCTCGGGGCTCGCGACCGCAAGCCGGTTGCTTCCTGCGCATATGGACAATTGACCGGCAGAGTTATCTTTCCCTTCCGCGCGATCTCCGTTACGTTTTGTCCAAGTTTTACAGCAGGACACAGACGATGAGCTTCGAATATTCCGTCATTCCCGCCCCCGATCGCGGCGAGAAGGCGCGCGGTGCGAAAACGCCCTCGGACCGGTTCTCGATCGCCTTCACCACGACGCTGAACGAAATGGCGGCGGAGGGCTGGGAATATATCCGCGCCGAGACCCTGCCCTCGGAGGAGCGCAGCGGTCTGACAGGCCGCACGACGGTTTACCACAATGTTCTGGTCTTCCGCCGCCCGCTTGCAGGCGCGCCGGTCGCAGCGGCGAGCGCACGCCCCTTCAGCCAGCCGATGCAGGCGGTCACGCCCGCAGCTGTTGCGGCTCCGGCACCCGTCGCTGCTCCGGCTGCGGCTGCGGCCAAGGACGACGAGGCTTCCTGATCGTCAAAGCCTCGCCGCTTGGGGATTACCAATGCGGCGGGCGCTGATCGGCGAGCGGATCGTGCCTTCCTGATTGGCTTCGCGCTCGGCCTCGCGCTCCATCAGCATGCCGACGCGGCGGGCGAGACGCTCGAGATCGCGTTCCTGCCGCGCCACGATCGCCGAAAGGTCGTCGGTCAGACGCGTCAGATGCGCCACGTTTTCTTCCAGCCGCTCGATCTGGTCTTGCCTTGGCTTGTCCATAAAGCCTCCATCCGTTAGATCCTTGCCTGCAATCACCAGAGGGCACAGCGATGGCCAAGGATCAGAAAAACAGCCCCGTCCCAAGGCAGAGACGCCGAAGGGCTTTCGCGACTATTTCGGCGCGGATGTCACGGAACGCAAGGAGATGTTGGACCGCATCGCCGCAATCTACCATCGCCATGGCTTTGATCCGCTGGAAACCAGTGCCGTCGAGACCGTCGAGGCGCTCGGCAAGTTCCTCCCTGATGTCGACCGTCCCAATGCGGGGTCTTTGCCTGGCAGGAAGCCGATGTGCCGGGCGGCGGCTCGGGCGACTGGCTGGCCCTGCGCTACGACCTGACCGCGCCTTTGGCCCGGGTCGCGGCCCAGTTCCGCAACGATCTGCCCAGCCCGTACCGCCGCTATGCGATGGGGCCGGTCTGGCGCAACGAGAAACCGGGACCGGGGCGCTTCCGCCAGTTCTATCAATGCGACGCCGATACCGTCGGCTCGGCCTCGGTCGCGGCCGATGCCGAGATCTGCGGTATGCTGGCCGATGCTCTGGAGGCGGTGGGCATCCAGCGCGGCGACTATCTCGTGCGCGTTAACAACCGCAAAGTCCTGAACGGAATCCTCGAGGAGATGGGCGTCACGGCGGGCGAGCAGGCCGATGCGGTCCTGCGCACCATCGACAAATTCGACAAGATCGGCGAGCAGGGCGTGCGCGAATTGCTCACGACCGGCCGCAAGGACGACAGCGGGGCCTTTATCGACGGGATCGGACTTGCCGCCGAGGCCGCAGATCCGGTGCTGGCCTTCCTGACCTCGAAAGGTGCGGACAACGGCGCGACGCTGACCAATCTGCGCGCCGCGGTCGGTGCCTCCGAAATGGGGGCCGAGGGTGTGGACGAGCTGGCCCAGATCGCGGATCTTCTGGCCGCGCAGGGCGTGGGCCCCGACCGTGTCGTTATCGATCCGTCGATCGTGCGCGGCAGGCTATTATACCGGCCCCGTCTTCGAGGCCGAGCTGACCTTTGAAATCCTTGACGAAAGGGGCGCAAGCGCCAGTTCGGCTCGGTCGCGGGCGGCGGTCGCTACGATGGTCTGGTCGAGCGCTTCACCGGCCAGAAGGTTCCCGCGACGGGGTCTCCATCGGGGTCGACCGTCTGCTGGCCGCGCTGCGCGCCAAAGGTTTGGCCGGTCGCGACAACCACGGGCCGGTCGTCGTCACGGTGATGGATAAGGCGCGCATGGTCGATTATCAGGCCATGGCCGCCGAGCTGCGCGCGGCTGGGATCCGCGCCGAAGTCTATCTCGGCAACCCCAAAAACTTCGGCAACCAGTTGAAATACGCCGATAAACGCGCATCTCCGGTCGCGATCATCCAGGGCGAGGACGAGGCGGCGCGCGGTGTCGTTCAGGTCAAGGACCTGATCCTCGGCGCAAAGATCGCAGCCGAAGCCAGCCTTGACGAATGGAAGGCCCAGCCCGCCCAGACCGAAGTGGCGCGAACCGATCTCGTCGCCGGCGTCAGAAAGATCATCGGCCAATGACCGACAAGCGTCTGCGTCAGGAAATCGGTCAGCGCGTCCTCGCGGAGTTTCGCGCTGCCCGTGCCATCGAGGTCGCGCCCGATATCCTGCTTCCGGCCGAGACGCTTCTCGACCTTTACGGCGAGGATATCCGTGCCCGCGCCTATGTCACCCATGATCCGGTCCGGGGCGAGGTCATGCTTCGCCCCGACTTCACCGTGCCGGTCGTCCAGATGCATATGGCCGAGGGTGCGGAGCCCGCGCGCTATTGCTACTTGGGTGAGGTTTTCCGCAAGCAGGACCACGGTGATACCCGTCCCGAGCACCCGCGCGAGAACGAATATCTTCAGGCCGGTTTCGAGCTTTTCGCCCGCGAAGAAGATGCCGATGCCGAGGTCTTCACGCTCTTTGCCGGCATTTTGCGCCCCTATCGCCTGTCGGCGGTGATGGGCGATATGAGCCTCGTTCTCGAGGCGGTGCGTGCCTGCCGCTTTCTCCGGCGCGCCGCGACATGCTCTTGCACTATATCTGGCAGCCCAAACGGTTCCGCGCCTGCCTTGCCCGCTTTTCCAGTCCCGCCCCGCGCCGCGATTTCGGCGAGGAAGCCGGAATCTGGACCGGTCTGCGCAGCCCCGAGGAAATGCAGGCCCGCATCGCGCGTCTGGATGCGATTGCCGACGAAACTCCGCTCGCGCCCGAATGGTCGGGGCGTCTTCAGCATCTGCTGTCGATCACCGGCTCCGCCCCCGGCGCCCTGGCCGAATTGCGCGGGGTCGCCCGCGAGCTTCCCAGATCGCACCTGCGGTCGAGCGGCTCGCCAAACGTCTGGACCGGATCGCGGCTTTGGGCGTCGATACCGCCGCGATCCGCTTTGATGCCAGCCACGGGCGGCAGTCGATGGAATATTACGACGGCATGACCTTCTCCTTCTTTACCCATCGCGCCGATTGGCCGCCTGTGGCCTCGGGCGGGCGTTATGACGCGCTGACCCAGGTGCTGGGGCAGGGCCGCGAAATTCCGGCAGTCGGCGGATCATCCGCCCCGGCCTTCTGGCAGAACTGGAGGCGCAGGCATGATCCGTCTGGGGGTTCCGTCCAAGGGACGGCTGATGGAGCAGACCTTCGACTGGTTCGCCGAACGCGGCGTCAAACTGTCGCGCACAGGCTCGGACCGCGAATATTCGGGCCGCGTCGAAGGGGCCGAGGGCGTCTCGCTCGTCCTGCTCTCGGCGGGTGAAATCCCGCGCGAACTGGCCGCGGGCCGGATCGAGCTCGGTGTGACGGGCACGGATCTGGTGCGCGAAAAACTGGCCGGCTGGCGCTCGGATGTGGTCGAGGTCGCGCAGATGGGCTTCGGCCATGCCGATCTCATCCTCGCCGTGCCCAATTGCTGGCGTGATTGCGACAGCCTCGACGATTTCGCGGCAATTGCCCGCGATTTCCGCATCGCCCACGGCTTCCGTCTGCGCA
Source organism: Paracoccus cavernae (assembly GCA_030410095.1). GTDB lineage: Bacteria > Pseudomonadota > Alphaproteobacteria > Rhodobacterales > Rhodobacteraceae > Paracoccus > Paracoccus cavernae. The sequence goes on along the minus strand of JAUFRC010000001.1, from coordinate 1,778,934 downwards.
TTGCCACCAAATACCATCGTCTGGTGCGGGCTTGGCTCTCCGATCACGAGGTTGCCGATTACCAACTGGTCGACAGCCAGGGCGCGACCGAAGGCACCGTAGCCAATCTCACCGCCGAGGCGATTGCCGATATCACCTCTTCGGGCGAGACCTTGCGGGCCAACCACCTCAAGATCATCGACGCGGACCCTATCTTGCGCTCGCAAGCGACGCTCTTCGCCAGCCGTTCGGCACGCCAGCCCGAGCTGGACGCTTTTCTCGCCCAGATCGGACTGCCGGCCAGCCGCTAGCAGGACCGCGCCCTTCTTTCTTTGCCCCGGTTAGCTCAGGCAGAGGAAGAGATGCTCGTTGATGTAATTCGGCAAAGCGCGGGTCGAGGCATATTCGGCCCGCTTGCGATGCCCTTTCTGGCAGACGCGGTCTGCCTCGGTCTGTGCATTGGCCTTGGCCTCTTCGGCATTCGAGGCCATCTGGTTTGTCTGGATCTTGACGCTGTCGCCGTTGAAATCGGCGACCGTCGCGGTCGGAGGCGCGCAAGCGGCCAGCATCAGGGCCATGCGGTGATCAGCGGAAGATGGGGCTTCACGAGAGTGCTCCTTGCAGGGAAAGAGATGATTCCCTGCAAGCTAGCCCGCCATATGGTAAGAATGGGTTAACGCGGCTTGGCGCTTAATGGTCCAGCCCGACAAGTGCGCGTGCAAAATCGCTCGGATCAAAGGCATCGAGATCGTCGATCTGCTCACCCACCCCGATCGCATGGATCGGCAGGCCGAAACGGTCGGCGAGCGCGACCAGAACGCCGCCCCGCGCGGTTCCGTCCAGTTTGGTCATCACGAGGCCCGATACATCGGCGAGCTTCTGGAAGGTTTCGACCTGAAGCAGGGCGTTTTGGCCGGTGGTCGCATCCAGAACCAGCAGGGTGTTGTGCGGTGCCGACGGGTCTTTCTTGCGGATGACGCGCACGATTTTCGCAAGCTCCTCCATCAGATCCTGACGGTTCTGCAGGCGTCCGGCAGTGTCGATCATCAGGAGATCGATGCCCTCGGCCTCGGCCCGCGACATCGCGTCAAAGGCAAGGCTCGCGGGGTCGCTGCCCTCGGGCGCGGTCAGAACCGGAACGCCCGCGCGCTTGCCCCAGACCTGCAACTGCTCGACCGCCGCCGCGCGCAGTATCGCCCGCCGCGATCATCACATTCTTGCCCGCAGCGCGGAACTGGCTTGCCAGCTTGCCGATCGTCGTGGTCTTGCCCGAGCCGTTCACGCCGACAACCAGCACGACCTGCGGCTTTTGGCATAGATCGGCAAGGGTTTGGCGACATTGGCCATGATGCGCGCGATTTCCTCGGCCAGAAGCTCCTTGAGCTCCGACGAGGAGATTTTGCGGCCAAGACGCCCCTCGGCGATATTGGCGGTGACGCGCAAGGCGGTCTCGACGCCCATATCGGCCTGGATGAGCATCTCTTCGAGCTCCTCCAGCATCTCGTCGTTCAATTCCCGACGCGGTTCGCTGTCGCCACGACCAAAGAGGCGCCCGATCATGCCGGGCTTGGCGGCGGCGCTTTCGGGCGCAGCGGTCGGGGCAGGGGCGGGACCGGCACGGATGCAGGGGCATAGCCGCTGCGCGTGCGGCAGGCTCCGGCGCTTGGGTCACAGGTGCGACAGGCGCCTTGGGCGCTTCAGGGGCCACCTCGGCCCGAACCTCGGGCTGTTGCACGGGGGCCTGCGGCTCGGCCGTTTCGGCAACGGCCTGTTCGGCAGGCCGATCGACCGTCGGGGCAACTGGCGGCACAACCGGCGTTTGCGCGCCTTCCTTCACCAGATCATCAAGCCCTTCGCCGATTTTCGACGAGGACCGGGTCAAACGCTCGCGGAGCTTCGAGAAAAACGACATGGGCAATCCTTCTGACTTCGCCCCAGAACCTAGGGCTTTCCGCCTGAAAGGAAAGGAGGCAAAGAAAGGGCGCCCGAAGACGCCCTTTCCGATCCGCTTTTCTTCATCAGGGAAATACCCGCGGGGGTGCGGGGCGGCAGGCCCGGATCCGGCGCGGACAGCCCTAAATCAGGCCTTGCCGAGATAGATGTCGACCAGCTGCTGAAGCATCGCCAGAGCGTCCTCGCGCGAGCGCTGGAAGCTGTTGCGGCCGATGATCGAGCCGTTGCCGCCGCCGTCACGGATTGCGCGTGCGTCGTCATAGACCGCATCCGCGCCTTTTGCCGCGCCGCCCGAGAAAACGACGATGCGGCGGCCGTTGAAGGAAGCCTGCATGCAATGCGCGACGCGCTTCGCCTGGGTTTCGATCTCGATTTTCTTGTCTTCGTAGACCTTCTTGGCCTCCGGCAGCATCAGATGGTCGGTCGAGAGCTTGATCTTGATGATATGCGCGCCGACCAGAGCCGCGATCTGTGCGGCATAGGCTGCGATATCGATCGCGGTTTCACCGTCCTTGGTGATCGCTTCGCCGCGCGGATAGGACCAGATCACGGTCGCGATGCCTTTGGCAGCCGCTTCCTGACGCATGGCCGAGATTTCCTCGAACATGTCGAGCGCCATATCCGAGCCCGGATAGATGGTGAAGCCGATGGCCGAGCAGCCCAGACGCAACGCGTCGTCGACGGTCGCGGTGATCGCCTGGTTCTTGCCGGCGGTTTCCGACATCAGCGAATTTGCCGAGTTCACCTTGAGGATGGTCGGGATCTGGCCTGCGAAGGTATCCGCGCCGGCTTCGATCATGCCGAGCGGTGCGGCATAGGCGTTCAGCCCCGCGTCGATCGCCAGCTGGTAGTGATAATGGGGGTCGTAAGCTGCCGGGTTGGCGGCAAAGCTGCGTGCCGGACCATGTTCAAAGCCCTGATCGACGGGCAGGATGATCATCTTGCCGGTGCCGGCCAGTTTACCCGTCATCATCATTCGGGCGAGCTGTGCCTTCACGCCGGGCGTTTCGCCTTCGTAATTGGCGAGGATTTTGCGAACCGTATCTGTCATTTGCATTGGAAGCTCCCCTTTCCAGATTGACGCGCTGATAGCAGACCCTTCGGGAAGGGCAATCAAGGTTGCGCTAACGGGAACCCCGTCACACGATCTGCGTTTGATTCTTGCATAGTTGCGAGGATATCCGATGGCAAACGAAGACCCTTCCGGCATTCCCGAACAGATCCGTCAGACCCGTCCCTTCATGATCGCGCTGGCGATTGCCTTCGTGGTCGGGATCGGCACGTTTTTGTGGATCCTGTCGCAGGATGTGAACGAAAACGATCTCGAGCGCACCGATCCCCCGCCGCGCTGGTCACGCCGCCCGCCGCCACGCCCGATGCAGCGACCACGACCCCAGAGACGGCAGCACCCGCGCCGGCCGCTCCGGCGACAAGCAATTAACCCTGCGCCCGCATACGCCGCGCGGTTCTGGTCCGCATGGCGCAAGCGGGCTCGGGGCACGGAGGTCGTGCCTGAGGTGATCGGGGCGGCGTTTTGCCGCCTGTGGCCAAGCAGTTCGCAAAAGCCGCAAACGACGCGGCGGCACGATTGAAAAAGGGCGCGAAACCGCGCCCCTTTTTATCCCGCTTGTTTGCTCAGCGCATCAGGGCTGCGACGCCCGGCAATTCTTTGCCTTCCATCCATTCGAGGAAAGCGCCGCCTGCGGTCGAGATATAGGTGAAATCATCCGCCACACCGGCCTTGTTCAGCGCCGCCACCGTATCGCCGCCACCTGCGACGGTCACGAGCTTGCCCGCTTTGGTCAGCGCGGCCGCCGCATTGGCCGCGGCATTGGTGGCCATGTCGAAGGGCGGGATCTCGAACGCGCCGAGCGGGCCGTTCCAGATCAGCGTGCGCGAGGCCTCGAAGACCTGCGCGATCGCGGCTACGGTCGCCGGACCCGCATCGAGGATCATCGCATCTTCGGGGCATTGGTCGGCAGGCAGGGTCTCGGTCGCGGCATGTGCCTTGAATTCGCGCGCGACAACGATGTCGACCGGCAGGTGGATGGTGCAGCCGGTGGTCACCGATTTCGTCAGGATGTCGCGGGCGGTATCGGCCATATCGCGCTCGGCAAGGGATTTGCCGACTTCGATGCCTTTGGCGACGAGGAAGGTATTCGCCATGCCGCCGCCGATCACGAGATGGTCGACCTTCTCGATGAGGTTGGTCAGCAGTTCGAGCTTGGTCGAGACTTTCGCGCCGCCGACAATGGCGACCACCGGACGCTCGGGCGCGCCGAGGGCTGCATTGAGCGCGGTCAGTTCGGCCTGCATCAGGCGACCGGCCGCCGAGGGCAGCAGTTTCGCGATGCCTTCGGTCGAGGCATGGGCGCGATGCGCCGCCGAGAAGGCGTCATTGACATAGACCTGACCCAGAGCCGCGACCGAAGCCGCGAAAGTAGGGTCATTGGCCTCTTCGCCCGGATAGAAGCGGGTGTTTTCCAAAAGCAGGATGTCGCCCGCCTTGAGATCGGCAACCGCGCGCTTGGCGGGACCGCCGATGGTCTCCTCCGAGAATTTGACCGGCTGTCCCATGGCTTTCTCCAGCGCGGGCAGCAGCTGCGCCAGACTCATCGCGGGGACCCTTTGGCCTTTGGGGCGGTCTAAATGCGCCAGAAGCACCGGAATCCCGCCTTTGGCCTGGATATCCTTGACGGTGGGGACGATCTTTTCGATCCGGGTGGCATCCGTGACCTGACCGTTTTCGACGGGCACGTTGATGTCGACGCGCACAAGGACGACCTTGCCCTCGAGATCCATGTCGTCAATGGTTTTGAAATTTGCCATGTTCGGGTCCTCTCCGCGACTTTTCGCTGTCACTGCGGTTTTTCTATCATGTTGACATTATCGTCAACTGACGCTCCCCCTCGGGTTCGCTAAACCGCTGTCAGCCGTTGTCCAAGACGGACGAAAGGCTTAACTCTGGCACAGACCAGTAAAGAGGAACCCTCGATGGCCGAGATCAAAGACGCTGAGAACACAATCATCATCGAGCTGAAGGACGGTCCGGTCGTGATCGAACTTCTGCCCGACGTGGCGCCCAAACATGCCGAGCGCATGAAAGAGTTGGCCCGCGCCGGCGCACGACAACGTGGCCTTCCACCGTGTCATCGACGGCTTCATGGCCCAGACCGGCGATGTCGAACACGCCAATATGGAAAAAGACTACAACCCGCGCCGCGCCGGCACGGGTGGCTCGGACCTGCCGGACCTGCCGGCGGAACTCTCGCGCCTGCCGCATGACCGCGGCACCCTTGGCGCTGCACGCTCGCAGAACCCGAACTCGGCCAACAGCCAGTTCTTCATCAACTTCGGCGACAACCACTTCCTGAACGGGCAGTACACGGTCTATGGCCGCGTGATCTCGGGCATGGAGCATGTCGACAAAATCGTCCGCGGCGAGCCGCCGGCGAGCCCCGACCGCATGATCTCGGTCAAGGTCGCGAAGGATGTGGAAGACAATGCGTAAGCTTCTTCTCGCCTCCGCTGTCGCGCTTGCCGCTCCGGCCGCATTCGCCGAAGGTCTGCCGGGTGTGACCGATGGTCCGGGCCCGAATCTCGTGATCGAGGTCGCCGATGCCGCAGGCACGTCCAAAGGCACGATCGTTCTGGATCTGAACGCCGAAAAAGCCCCCAAACACGTCGAGCGGATCGTTTCGCTGGCAAAATCGGGCGCTTATGACGGTGTTGTGTTCCACCGTGTGATCGGCGGCTTCATGGCCCAGACCGGCGATGTGCAATACGGCAAAAAGACGGCGACACTTCGCGTGCGGGGATGGGTGGTTCGGAACTGCCCGACCTGAAAGCCGAGTTCAGCGATGTGCCTTTCGGCGCAGGCACCGTCGGCATGGCGCGTTCGCAGAACCCCGATTCCGCCAACAGCCAGTTCTTCATCGATCTGGCACCGGCGGATTTCCTGAACGGCCAATATACGGTCGTCGGTCAGCTGGTTGACGGCTGGGACGTGCTCAACGCCATCAAAAAGGGCGACGAGGCGGCCAATGGTTTGGTCGACAAGCCCGATGTCATGGTGAAGGTCACCGTTCAGGAATAAGTTTTCCGGCAAAGACCATTCGGCAAGCCCCGTCGGACCTCCGGCGGGGCTTGTTTCATCCGGCAGGCGCGATGTTTCCGGCCCGATGCTGTCGGGGCGCAAAATGCGGGGCCATTAAGGCACCCGCGCGAAGGCCGGTAGACGGCGCGGGCCAGAGATGCTCTGTCGTCATCATGAACATGACCGCCCCCTGCCACCCAATCCCGACCACAGCCGAGGCCCCCGCCGCCTGCTGCCCTTCGGCATTGCCGCGGCAATCGTTCTGGCGGCCGCGCTCGTGCTTTGGGGCTTTGGCCGACCGCTGATCTGCACCTGCGGAACGGTCAAGCTGTGGCACGGCACCGTGCTCAGTTCAGAGAACTCGCAGCATCTCGCCGATTGGTACAGCTTTTCGCATATCACCCACGGCTTCCTGTTCTATGCCCTGATCTGGCTGGCCATGCTGGTGCGGGGCAGGGAGCAGACGCCGCTGTCCTTCGGCTGGCGGCTGGTCGTCGCCACGTTGATCGAGGCGGTATGGGAGGTGGTCGAAAACTCGGATGCGGTGATCGAGCGCTACCGTGCGGTCACCATCTCGCTCGATTATTACGGCGATAGCGTGATCAATTCGGTGGCCGATATGGGGGCGATGATGCTGGGCTTTTGGCTCGCCTATCGCTTGCCCGTCCGGCTGTCCCTCGCGCTGGCCGTGATCTCCGAGGTGATGCTGGCCATTGTGATCCGCGACGGGTTGGCGCTGAACATCGTGATGCTGGTCTGGCCGGTCGACGCGATTCGCGATTGGCAAGGCGCGCTTTAGCGGCCCCTCGCGTCCCTTGGCGCAGCAAAAAGGCCGGGTCTCCTCCGGCCTTCTGGTTCGCTTGATCGCGGATCCGACTCAGGCTTGCTTGCCCTTGAGCATGAAGTGCTTCTTGGCCCCGAGCGAGACCTTGATGCCGGCCAGAAGATCCTCGGTCGCGATGATCTCTTGCGGATCGGTCTTTTTCTCGTTGTTGAACTTGACGCTGCCGCCCTGGAAGGCGCGCTTGCCCTCTTTGCCCGAAGCGACGAGACCACTTTCGACCAAAGCCGCATTGGCCGTGATGCCTTCGGGCGGGATGGTCACGAAAACCTCGGCCAGATCGCCGCCCGCGCCGCCTTCTTCAAAGACCTTGCGTGCGGTCGCCTCGGCCGAAGCGGCGGCTTCCGCGCCGTGCAGCAGCGTTGTGACCGCATTGGCGAGGATGATCTTCGCGTCGTTGATCGCCTGACCTTCAAGGCTGCCCAGACGGTCGCATTCCTCGACCGGAAGCTCGGTGTAAAGCTTGAGGAAGCGGCCGACATCGGCATCGGTGGTGTTGCGCCAGAACTGCCAGAAATCATAGGGCGAGAGCATGTCGCCGTTCAGCCAGACCGCACCGCCCGCCGATTTGCCCATCTTGCGGCCGTCCGAGGTGGTCAGCAGCGGCGAGGTCAGGCCCCAGATCTCGTGATCGAGCACGCGGCGCGTCAGGTCGATCCCGTTGATGATATTGCCCCACTGATCCGAACCGCCCATCTGCAATTTGCAGTCGTAACGGCGGTTCAGCTCGAGAAATCGTAAGCCTGCAGGATCATGTAGTTGAATTCGAGGAAGCTCAGCGACTGTTCGCGATCCAGACGCGATTTCACCGATCGAAGGACAGCATCCGGTTGACCGAGAAATGCCGCCCGATGTCGCGCAGGAATTCGAGGTAGTTCAGATTGTCGAGCCATTCGGCGTTGTTGAGCATGCGCGCTTTATCCTCGCCGTAGTCGAGGTAGCGCGCGAAAACCTTCTGCATCCCGTCGATATTCGACTGGATCTGGTCTTCGGTCAGCAGCGGACGCTCGTCCGAGCGGAACGAGGGTCGCCCACTTTGGTCGTGCCGCCGCCCATCAGCGTGATCGGCTTGTGGCCGGTCTTCTGGAACCAGCGCAGCATCATGATGTTCAGCAGGTGCCCGACATGCAGGCTCGCCGCGGTCGCGTCATAGCCGATATATGCCGTGACCGGACCGTCCTTGAGGGCTTCGTCAAGCGCCTGGATATCGGTCGCATCGGCCAGATAGCCGCGCTCGATCATCACGCGCATGAATTCGGACTTGGCATGGTATGTCATGGTCTTTTCCTTTCGAACGTGACGGGTATACCGATGCGGGTGATCAAGGAAAGCCATTGATGGACGGGTTTATACGCGCTTTGGGCATGATGTCGGGCACTTCGCTGGATGGCGTCGATGCCGCGATGATCGAAACCGACGGAATCCGCATCGCGGGCTTTGGACGCAGCGCCTATGCGGCCTATGGTGACAACGAGGCGCATGTGCTTCATGCCGCTTTGGGGCGCTGGCAGGGTGGGGAGGGCGTGGCCGAGGCCGCCGCCTTGTCGGTTGCGGCCCATGCCGGTCTTGCCGCCGATTTCCCCGAGGCCGAGCTGGTCGGTTATCACGGCCAGACTTTGGCCCATGACCCCAAGGGGCGCGGCACGCATCAGGCGGGCGACGGCGCGGCGCTTGCGCGCGCGCTCGGCCGTCCGGTGGTCTGGGATTTCCGCTCGGAAGATGTCCGCCAAGGCGGGAGGGAGCGCCGCTTGCCCCTTCTTCCATTGGGCCTGCGCGCATTGGGCTGTGGGACAAGGGCATCTGCCCCAAGCGCCGGTCGCTTTTCTCAATCTGGGCGGGGTGGGCAATATCACTTGGGTCGATCCGTCGGCCGCGGGCCCCGAGGCGCCGGGTGCCTGCCTTGCCTTTGATACCGGTCCCGCCAATGCGCCGGTCAATGATCTGATGCGCGCGCGTCTGGGCCGCGAGCGTGACGAGGGCGGGGCGCTCGCATTGTCGGGCACTGTCTCGGAAAGCGTGATCGGCGGGTTTCTCGCCCATCCCTATTTCACGCGCCTGCCGCCTAAATCGCTCGATCGCGACGATTTCAGCAGTCTGTCTACGGCTGTGGCCGATCTCTCGGATGCCGATGCCGCAGCGACATTGACCGAGGCCACAGCCGCTGCCGTGGGCGCGGGCATGGCCTTCATGCCGCGACCGCCGGCGACGCTTCTGGTCTGCGGCGGCGGACGGCACAACCGCGCCATGATGGCGGCGCTGGCGCGCAGGGTCGCGGCCGAAGTCGTCCCCGTCGAGGCGGCGGGGCTTGATGGCGACATGATCGAGGCGCAGGCCTTCGGCTGGCTGGCCGTTCGGGTTTTGCGCGGATTGCCGACCTCGGGGCCCGAAACCACGGGCGCGCCCGCACCTGTGTGCGGCGGGCGGATCAGCTATCCGTGAAGGGCGACAGGCCCGAGGCGGGGAACGATGTGACACGCCTTGGGGTTGAGCTTTCCACCGGCCCCGAGACGGGCCGCCAGTAGAAACGACCGAAAAGGACAAAGCGCATGAAAGCATTTGTCATCGCAGCGACGACCTTCACCCTCACGGGCCTAGCCGTGACGGGACCGGCCCGCGCACAGGACCCCGCTCCCCAAGCCGCCCCCGCCGCAGAGGCAGGCGGCGCACAGGGCACGAAACTGGGCGCAGAGCTGGGCGCCGTAATCGAGGCCGGCAAAGATGCAGCCGCCAAGGCCGGGACCAAGGCGGAAGCCGCTGGAGAGGCGGCAGCCGAGGCTGCCGGCGATATCGCGCAAAGCACCGCCGAAAAGGCCGCCCGCGCCGCTGCCGAGGCAGAGGCCGCCGCCAAAGAGGCCGGAGCCGCTGCTGCTGCAGCCGTGGATGAAGAGCTCGACCGCAAGGCCAATATCGCCAAACCCGCAGCCTCGGCCCCCGAAGCCGCCAAGCCCGCCCAAGAGGCTGCCGCCGAAGGCGAAGCTGCCGCCAAGCCCGAGGTCGTCGCTCCCGATGTCCGCCCGCCCGCCATCTCCGAGGCGGAGCCGGGCGTTCTGGCCTCCTGGATCACCAGCCGCCGGATCTGGACCACCAACGAGCCCTCGAGCACGCCTTGGGACGATTCGGCGCTCGATACCGCTCTGACCGCGCGCCCCGCGACGTGGCAGGACATCGCCAAGGTGGACGACATCGTGCTTGATGATCAGGGGCAGCTGGTCGGCTATATCGCCGATATCGGCGGCTTTCTGGAATCGGCGCCAAGAAGGTTCTGCTCGGCACAGAGGCGATTCACCTGATTCAGATTGGTTCCGAGCGCTTCTACGCCACGAATTTCACCAAAGCGGAGCTGGAGGCCCTGCCGGACTTCAATCCGGCCACGGTTTTGAAATGAGGATTTCTCAAGGAATGCTGGCTATTTGGGGCGCCCTCGGGCGCCTCTTTCACTTTTCGTGATCTTTGTCGCAGATCGGCCCTTGACGGTCCCAGCCACTCCTCTTAGACACCGCCTTACTCCAGAGGCGATCTGGAGATGGTATACGCGGTTGTAGCTCAGTTGGTTAGAGTACCGGCCTGTCACGCCGGGGGTCGCGGGTTCGAGCCCCGTCAACCGCGCCACTACCATAAACAAATTCGCCAGATAAAATGCGCGGTTGTAGCTCAGTTGGTTAGAGTACCGGCCTGTCACGCCGGGGGTCGCGGGTTCGAGCCCCGTCAACCGCGCCATTTATCCTTTCAAGGAAACCTTGAATGTCAAAACGGCTCCTTCGGGGGCCGTTTGTCATTTCCGGCTCCCGATTCCCGACCGTATTCGCCCCTCTGCCCGAATCCGTGCAAAAGTTGCGCTGTTAAAGCCGCCCGATTTCGCCGATGATGGATCAGGTGGAAGCAGGAGCGCGGTGGGGCTTTTCATCCCCGCCATTTCCCTATTCTGGCCTCGATTTGAATCAGGGGGCGACCATGGCACGCGGAATTGATTACGGCGGAATGATGCACCGCGCCATGCAGGGGCTGATTGCGAATGTCCTGCGCGACATTGCGAAAAACGGTCTGCCGGGCGAGCACCATTTCTTCATCACCTTCGATACACGCGATCCGGACGTGCAGATGGCCGACTGGCTGCGCGAGCGCTATCCCGAGGAAATGACCATCGTCATCCAGCATTGGTTCGACAACCTCGTGATCGAGGATGATTATTTCGAAATCACGCTGAACTTCGGCAATTCGCCCGAGCCGCTGCATATTCCCTTCGACGCCCTGCGCACCTTCGTCGATCCTTCGGTCGAATTCGGCCTGCGCTTCGAAACGCAGGGCGATGATTCCGACGATGACGATTTTGATGACGACGACGACGAAGAAGACGATCTCGAGATGGAGGAGGTCGAAGAGGCCCCAAAAACCAGCGCCGAGGTCGTCAGCCTCGACAAGTGGCGCAAATAGGCACACCGCATCCGGCCCGCGATCAAGGATCCGCGGGCCTTTTCATTGCGGCGTTCCGGTAGGGCGGTTTCCATGTTTCTGCATGCGACTGCATACAGATTGCAGATCTTTGCCCGACGGCCTAGAACCTCGGCGAAACCGTGAGGGATGAATGTCATGACCAAGACCCGCACCGAAACCGACAGCTTCGGCCCGCTTGAAGTCGATTCCAGCAAATATTGGGGCGCGCAGACGCAGCGCTCGATCATCAACTTCCCGATCGGCTGGGAAAAGCAGCCGGTTCCGATCATCCGCGCTTTGGGCGTGATCAAACAGGCCGCTGCCGAAGTGAACATGGCGACCGGCAATCTTGATCCGGCGATCGGCAATGCGATGGTTGCAGCCGCCAAAGAGGTCGTTGCCGGCAAATTCGACGACAACTTCCCGCTGGTCGTCTGGCAGACCGGCTCGGGCACGCAGTCGAACATGAACGCCAACGAGGTCATCTCGAACCGCGCGATCGAAATGCTGGGCGGCGAGCTGGGCAGCAAAAAGCCCGTTCACCCCAACGACCATGTGAACATGGGCCAGTCATCGAACGACACTTTCCCGACCGCGATGCATGTCGGCATCGCGATGCAGTCGCGCGACGTCCTGATTCCGGGCCTCGAAAAGCTGCACAAGGCGCTGGTCGCGAAAGCGGAAGAGTTCAAGGACATCATCAAGATCGGCCGGACCCATACGCAGGATGCGACGCCTCTGACCCTTGGTCAGGAATTCGGCGGCTATGCCCATCAGGTCGAAAAAGGCATCGAGCGCGTCAAGCTGGCACTTGGCGACATCTACGAGCTGGCGCAGGGCGGCACGGCCGTCGGCACGGGGCTGAACACCAAAAGGGTTGGGATACCGCGATTGCCGCGAAGATCGCCGAGATCACCGATCTCCCCTTCGTGACCGCGCCGAACAAATTCGAGGCTCTGGCCGCGCATGACGCGATGGTCTTTTTCTCGGGAGCGCTGAAAACCGTTGCGGGCTCGCTCTTCAAGATCGCCAACGACATCCGTCTGCTCGGCTCCGGCCCGCGCTCGGGTCTGGGCGAGCTGATCTTGCCGGAAAACGAGCCGGGCTCCTCGATCATGCCGGGCAAGGTCAACCCGACGCAGGCAGAGGCGCTGACCATGGTTTGCGCTCATGTCATGGGCAATGACGCGGCCATCGGCTTTGCCGGTTCGCAGGGCCATTTCGAGCTGAACGTCTATAACCCGATGATGAGCTACAATGTGCTCCAGTCGATGCAGCTTCTGGGCGATGCCGCCAGTTCCTTCACCGACAACATGGTCGTGGGGATCGAGGCCAACAAGCCGCAGATCGAAAAGCTGATGCAGGAATCGCTGATGCTGGTTACCGCGCTTGCGCCGACCATCGGTTACGACAACGCGACCAAAGTGGCCAAGACCGCGCATAAAAACGGCACCACTTTGCGCGAGGAAGCGATCAATCTGGGCTTCGTCGACGGCGAGACCTTCGACCGCGTGGTGCGGCCCGAACAGATGGTCGGCCCCGAGGATTGATCCATGCGACAAGCCCCGCATCCGCAACGATTGGACGGCGCCTGTGGCCCGTCTTTGGTGCGGATGCGGATCTTTGCCCCTGCGGTTCTGCCGCGGGGGTATTTTCATTCCGGAGAAAGCGTGGGTTCGCGATGGGCGTGATCAATCTGCGGCAGGCCCGCAAGGACCGCGAACGGGCCAAAAACCGTGCAAAAGGCGATGAAAATGCGGCGAAATTCGGCCGGACGAAAGCCGAAGGCAGCTGAACGGGGCGCAGGCCGCCAAGGCCGAAAGCCGTCTCGACGGCCACCGGATCGAGGCTCCCCGGCGGCGCGGATGGCGGCGATGCCTGATCCCGCACCGCTTGCCTTGCCCGCGATGGGGCCGCCGCTCAAACGGTCGGTGACGATCGACGGGCACCGCACCAGCGTCAGTCTGGAAGATGCGTTTTGGCGTGATCTGCGCGAGATCGCCAAGCGGCGCGCCACCTCTCCGGCGGGTTTGATCGCGGCGATCGACCACGCCCGCCCTCCCGACGTCGGGCTGGCAACGGCGGTACGGCTTTTCGTATTGGCCGAGGTCAAGGCAGGCACAACGCTTGCGGCGACGCCTTCGGGCGCATAAAAGCGCCATTGAAACCATCGCATATCTGAAAAACGGGACCCCGCAAAATGGCAGGCCATTCAAAATGGGCGAACATTCAGCACCGTAAAGGACGCCAGGACGGCATCCGCTCGAAGCTGTTCTCCAAACTCTCGAAAGAGATCACCGTCGCAGCGAAAATGGGCGACCCCGACCCCGACAAGAACCCGCGTCTGCGTCTTGCGGTGAAGGAAGCCAAGTCGAACTCGGTCCCCAAGGACGTGATCGACCGCGCCATCAAGAAGGCCGTCGGCGGCGACGCCGAGAACTATGACGAGATCCGTTACGAAGGCTACGGCCCGAACGGCATCGCGATCATCGTCGAGGCCATGACCGACAACCGCAACCGCTCGGCCTCGAACGTGCGCAGCTATTTCACCAAATCGGGCGGCGATATGGGCCAGACCGGCTCGGTGAGCTTCATGTTCGACCGCAAGGGCGAGATCTTGTTCAAGGCCGATATCGCCGATGCCGATACCGTCATGATGGCGGCGCTGGAAGCGGGTGCCGATGATGTCGAAAGCGACGAAGAAGGTCACTGGATCTATACCTCGGACACTACGCTTTTCGAGGTCAACGCAGCGCTTGAGGCCGCTTTGGGCAGATCCGAGCATGCGAAGCTGGTCTGGAAGCCGCAGGCGCCGACCGAGATCACCGATCTCGAGACCGCGCAGAAGCTGATGAAGCTGATCGATACGCTGGAAGACGACGATGACGTCCAGACCGTCACCGGCAATTTCGACATCGCCGAAGAGATCGCCGCACAGCTGTGACGGCACTGCCGGAGCCTCCGGCGGGGATACTTGAAGCATGAAAGATGTCAGGGTCGCAGGTTTTCTGCGGCCCTTTTCTTTACCGCGTCGCTCAGCGGACGGATCGCGGGGGCCAAGGCGCGGCTGACTTGCCAATAGAGCGGCACGTCGAGCGGCAGATCTGGGAGGATCGGGCGCAGCTCGCCGTTTGCGATCGCGCTGCGGGCCATGGTTTCGGGCACCATCCCCCAGCCAAGGCCGAGGGCCAGCGCGCGGGCGAAAGGCTCGGAGGCGGGGATGAGATGCCCTCTCAGGCGCAGGCGCTGGCCGGTGGCGCGCTCGGCCCAGTGCGCTTGCAACGCATCCTTGCTGTTGAAGATCACGGCCGGCGCGGCACTGAGGGTTTCGGCGGTGCAGCCCGTGGCGAAATGGCTCGCGATGAAGGCGGGCGAGGCGAGGGCGAGATAGCGCATATGGCCGAGCGCGCTTGCGTCGCAGCCTGCGACCGGCTGCGGGTTCGAGGTGATCGCCGCGCTGACCTGACCGCTTCTGAGCCAGTCGCGTGCGTGGTCCTGATCGTCGACGACGAGATCATAAAGTACCGGCAGCGCCGTCATGGCGGGCAGAAACCATGTCGCGAGGCTGTCGGCATTGACCGCGATCCGCAGCACCGCCGGTCCCGATTGCGGACGGATGTGTTTGTCGAGGCCCTGTTCGAGCAGCCGCACCTGATCGAGATGCTGCATCAGGCGCAGGCCGGTTTCGGTCCCGCTTGCGGGCGGGCCGCGATGGATCAGCACCGCACCGAGCCGGTCCTCGAGCCCTTTGATCCTTTGCGAGACCGCCGAAGGGGTGATGCCCAGCCTTGCCGCCGCCGCATCGAAAGAGCCGAGGCGGATGATTTCGGCCAGAGCTTCGAGGGCGGGGTAGTCGTGCATCAGTTTTCCTTAACTACGGTTATCCGAATTAATTTGATTGATGTTGCGCAGGGTTGCAAGACGGCCTCAAAGAAGGGGAAGACGATGCATGACTATTGGGCCGGTCTGGGCGCTGCCTTATCCCTGATCGTGGCGATCGGGGCGCAGAACGCTTTCGTGTTGCGGCAGGGGCTCCTGCGTCAGCATGTCTGGGCGGTCTGTCTGTTCTGCGCGGGTTCGGACGCGATCCTGATCTCGGCGGGGGTTGCGGGGGCGGGGGCGATCGTTGGGGCGCATCCCGGCTTTTGCTCGCCATGCGTTGGGGGCGCGGCCTTTCTGCTGCTTTACGGGCTGCGCGCCTTCCGCTCGGCCCGCGAGGGCGGGCATGCGTTGCGCGCGGCCGAGACGGGTGCCGCGACGCTGGCCTCGGTGCTGGCGACGGCGGCGGCGCTGACCTGGCTCAACCCCCATGTCTATCTCGATACGGTGATCTTGCTGGGGGCGATCTCGGCCAAGGCCGAAAGCCGCGCGGGCTTTGCCTTGGGCGCGATTACGGCCTCGTTTTCATTCTTCTTCGCTTTGGGCTACGGCGCACGGCTGCTTCAGCCGGTCTTTGCCAAGCCGCTGTCCTGGCGCATTCTTGACGCGTTGGTCGGGGCCATGATGTGGACCATCGCCTTTTCGCTTATACGCGGCGGCTGAGCCTTGCCTTTGCCCGAGCGACAGGGCAAGCGGCGGCAATGAGCAATCCGGCGCAAACCCGTAACGACATCAGCGGCATCTTGTGGATGTTGACGGCGGGGCTTTGCTTTGTCGCGGTCAACGGCTCGGTGCGCTGGCTGGGCACGAGCCTGCCCGCGCCCGAGGCGGCCTTCATCCGTTTCGCGTTGGGGCTGACGTTTTTGCTGCCGGTCCTGTTGCCTGCGATAAGGCGGGGATTGCCGGCTGCGGTCTGGCGGCTTGTGGCTGTTCGCGGCGCGCTCCATACCGTGGCGGTGATCTTGTGGTTCTTTGCCATGGCCCGCATCACCGTGGCCGAGGTCACCGCGATCGGCTATCTCAACCCGATCCTTGTCACCATCGCGGCGACCCTGTTTCTGGGCGAGCGGATCTCGTGGCGGCGCGGTCTGGCGATTGGCGTGGCTTTGGCCGGTGCGATGATCGTTTTGAGGCCGGGTCTGCGCCAGCTCGAGCCGGGGCATCTGTCGCAAATCGGCGCGTCGATGTTTTTTGCC
This sequence comes from Paracoccus cavernae, assembly GCA_030410095.1. Classification (GTDB taxonomy): domain Bacteria; phylum Pseudomonadota; class Alphaproteobacteria; order Rhodobacterales; family Rhodobacteraceae; genus Paracoccus; species Paracoccus cavernae. The sequence goes on along the minus strand of JAUFRC010000001.1, from coordinate 1,762,559 downwards.
TGCTCCTATCTGATCGCCAAGAACCTCTCGCAGAAGGTGCCGGCGGCGGTGGTGGTGGCGCTTTTGTCTTTGACCGTGACCATCGGGCTTGCGCCTGTTGCGGCGCTTGTTTGGGTGACGCCCAGTCCGTCTCAGGTCCTGACCCTCGGCCTGACCGCGCTTTGCGCCACTGCGGGCCACTACGCGATGACGCGGGCTTTCGCGATCGCGCCTTTGACGGTGACCCAGCCCGTGACTTTCCTGCAATTGCTTTGGGCGAGCCTGCTCGGACTTTTGGTCTTTTCCGAGCCGGTCGATATCTGGGTGTTGGTCGGCGGCGGGCTGATGATCGGCTCGATCTGCTATATCACCTGGCGCGAGGCCGGTCTGCGCGGGCGGGCCGCAAAGGCCTGAGAGCGCAACAAAAAAGCCCGCCCCTGTCGCAAAGGGCGGGCCGGCTTTTCCGCAAGCCGTGGTTTAGCCGCGCGGATCGACCAGAGCGGCAAGCACGCCCTCGCGCGAGACGCGGCCACCGCCTTCGAGCGGCAGATATTCGGCCGTAGCCAGCGCCGCCATTACCTCTTTGACCGGCATGTCGCGGGAAGCGGCTGGCCTGGGGCTATGCCCTCTTCGGCGACATCTTCGGCGCGCAGAACAGCCATCGGGTTCATATGGGCCACGAATTGCTGGACATATTCGTCGACCGGATTGGCGATGATTTCGCGCGCGGTGCCGATCTGGACGATGCGTCCGCCCTCCATCAAGGCGATGCGGTTGCCGAGCTTGAAGGCCTCGTCGAGATCGTGGCTCACGAAGATGATCGTGCGCTGGAACTTGGCCTGAAGCTCGAGCAGCTCGTCTTGCAGGCGCGAGCGGATCAGCGGATCGAGCGCCGAGAAGGGCTCGTCCATCAGCAGGATCGGCGCTTCGGTCGCGAAAGCGCGGGCAAGACCCACACGCTGCTGCATCCCGCCCGAAAGATCGCCGACCTTGCGCTCTGCCCATTCGGCAAGGCCCACGGTTGCAAGCTGGTTGTCGACCCGCTCGCGGCGCTCGGCGGCGGAGATGCCGGCGAGTTCAAGCCCGAGGCCGACGTTTTCACGCACGCTGCGCCAAGGCAGCAGGCCGAATTGCTGGAAGACCATCGCGATATTGTTGAGCCGGATCTTGCGCAGCTTGGAGGCATTGGCCTTGGTCACCGAGACCATTTCCTTGCCGTCCCAGATCCGGACCTCGCCGCGCACCACCTCGTTGAGCGCGTTGACCCCGCGCAGAAGCGTCGATTTGCCCGAACCGGACAGCCCCATCAGCACGAGGATTTCCCCCTCGCGTACAGAGAGCGAGCAATTGTGCACGCCGAGGACCTGCCCGGTTTTCTCTTTGATCACGCTGCGCTTTTCGCCCTGATCCATCAGCGGCAGGGCATCCTCGGGGCGGTTTCCGAAGACGATGCAGACATTGTCGAATTCGACGGCGTTGCGCTCAGTCATTGTTTTTCCCCACACGCAGCATCCGGTCCAGCATGATCGCCACGACGACGATGATGAAGCCGCTTTCGAAACCAAGGGCGGTGTTGACGCTGTTGAGCGCGCGCACCACCGGCACACCCAGACCCGAGGCGCCGACCAGCGCCGCGATCACCACCATCGACAGGGATAGCATGATGGTCTGGTTCATCCCCGCCATGATCTGGGGCATGGCGCTGGGAAGCTCGACCTTCCACAAAAGCTGGCGCGGGGTCGCGCCGAAGGATTTGGCGGCCTCGACCAGTGCGGGCGGGGTCGAGCTGATCCCGAGATAGGTCAGGCGCACCGGCGCGGGCAGCACGAAGATCACCGTGGCGATCAGGCCCGGCACCATGCCGATGCCGAAAAAGACGATCGCGGGGATCAGATAGACGAAGGTCGGCAGCGTCTGCATCAGATCGAGCACCGGCCGCATCCACGCGTAAAGCGTCGGGCGATGCGCGGCGGCGATGCCGATCGGCACGCCCACGACCATACAGACCACGCAGGCCGACAAGACCAGCGTTAGGGATTGCATCGTCTCGTCCCAATAGCCTTGGTTGAGGATGAACAAAAATCCCAACCCGATCAGCAAGCAGACCTTCCAGTTGCGCTGCAAGGCCCAGGTCAGCACCACGGCAATCACGGTGAAGATCAGCGGATGCGGCAGTTCGAGCAGCCACAAGATCCCTCCGATCAGCGATTCCATGATTTTCGAAATGGTGTTGAACACGACCGACGCGTGGGCGTTCAGCCAGTCGAAGATGGTTTTAGCCGTCTTGCCGACCGGAATTTTCCAGTCGGTGAAGATGGATGTCAGTTGATCCATGATGCTTGTTACTCCGGCGTTCGGGCGCGCGGCCCGCTGGCAAGGGTGACCGGCTGGCCGTGGTTTCAGTCCGTAAGGAAGGTCGAGATGGTTTCGGCGGCGCGCTGGGGCTGCTCCCAGAAAAGGTTATGGCCAAGCCCCTCGAAGGTCTGGTGGCGGGCTTGGGGCAGGGCGCGGCGCAGTTCGTCTTGCGACTGCGCCCCGAACAGCCCGTCCTGATCGCCCCAGAGGATCGCGACCGGTGCGGTGATGCGGGGGCAAGCGAGCTCCAGTCGGTCGCGCTCAGCGATTGCAGGACACCCATCCAGACCTCACGCGGCAAGGCGGCCGATTCGGCGCGCTCGCGGCTCAGGAAATCCTCGGTGACGGGGTCGGATTGGCGTACCAGTCGCGCATGAAGGCGCTGTCGGGGTCGATCGGATCAGGCAGGGCGGGGACATTTTCCCACAGCCAGGCGGCGCTTTCGGCGGGAAGGCGGGTCGCACTGCTGACCAGAACCACGCGCCGGACTTTTCGGGTCGGGTCGCGGCGAGATAGGCGGCGGTCATCGAGCCGAGCGAATGGCCGACCAGATCGGCCTGTTCGATATTAAGCGCGGCCATCAGCCCGCCGACATCACCGGCCAGACTGTCGATGCCGTAACAGCACGCGGGTTTCGCCGAATAGCCGTGTCCGCGCAGATCGAGTGCGAGGATGCGGCGCTTGGGCAAAGCTTCGCGCAGCGCGGGGGCGAGCAGGGACCAGCTGCGGCTGTTGTCGGTATAGCCGTGGATGAGCATGACCGGCACGCCGCTGGCGGTTTCGGGATCCTCGCCCAGTTCGACATAGGCGATGTCCTGCCCATCCGGCGTGGCGATGAGCTGGCGGGCATCGTTCCAGCCCGCCTGATCGGGCAAAGCGACGGGGGCGGCCGAGAGCGGAGAGGGCGCCAGCCCTCCCGCAAGAATACCCGCGATCGCGATTGCCCCGATCGCGAGAGGGGCCGACAGACGGGCGAAGGCTTCTCTGCCGGACCCCCGCATCACTTGGCCAGTACCGCATCCAGCGCGGCTTGCGCATCCCCGCCATCCACGGTGGTCACGCCGGCCAGCCAGGGCTTCGCGGCATCCGGATTGGCCTTGAGCCAGGACAGCGCCGCTTTTGCAGGCTCTTCCCCGTCGTTCAGGATCTTGCCCATGATTTCGCTTTCCATAGGCAGGGTGAACTCGAGGTTCTCGAGGAATTTTCCGACGTTCGGGCATTCCTTTACGTAACCCGCGCGGACGTTGGTGTCGACCCGTGCACCGCCGAAGTCGGGCCCGAAAATATCGTCGCCGCCGGTCAGATAGGTCAGCTGGAACTGGGTGTTCATCGGATGGGGCTCCCAGCCGAGGAAGACCACGGGCTTGTTCGACGCGCTTGCGCGAGCCACCTGTGCAAGCATCCCCTGTTCCGAGCTTTCGACGACCTCCATCGTGCCGGTGCCGAATTTGTCGGACGCGACCATTTCCAGCAGCAGGCGGTTGCCGTCATTGCCCGGCTCGATCCCGTAGATCTTGCCGTCGAGATCGGCCTTGTGCTTGGCGATATCGGCGTAATCGGCAATGCCGAGCGCCTTGCCCGCCTCGTTGGTGGCAAGCGTGTATTTCGCGCCGGTCAGGTTGGTGCGCACCGTCTCGACCGTACCCAGATCGCGATAGGGCTTCAGATCGTTTTCCTGACTGGGCATCCAGTTGCCGAGGAAGACATCGACATCATCCTTGGCCATCGCCGTATAGGTCACCGGCAGCGACAGGATCTTGATCTCGGTCTTGTAGCCGAGCGCCTGGAGGACAGAGGTCGACAATGCCGTCGTCGCGGTGATGTCCGTCCAGCCGACATCGGAAAAGACGATGTCCTTGCAGGATCGGGTTCGGCCGCGAATGCCGGCATTGCAAGCATCGCGACGGCTGCTGCCAGCATCGTGCTGCGAACGGTCATAGTGTTCTCCCTGTTGTTGTTGATTGACGAGTCAATTAAGAATGAGCTACCCCAGTCTGGCAACGATTTTTTCGAAGAAGGCCGGACTGGATGCCCAAACTAGGTGTCGAACCTATCCGAAAGGCGGCATTAATCAACGCCGCCATCACGATGGTGGGGCGCACGGGGTCGCTGGATGTGACGGTCGCCCAGATCGCGCGCGAGGCCGGAATGTCCTCGGCGCTGGCGCATCATTACTTCGGGTCCAAGGACCGGATCTTTCTGGCCGCGATGCGCCAGATCCTGACACAGTACCGTGATGCGGTGCGTGACGCGCTCGCTTCGGTCGAGACCCCGCAAGAGCGTCTTCAGGCCATCGTCACCGCAAGTTTCGCCTTGCCGAACTTCGACCGCAACACCATCGCGGCATGGCTGAATTTCTACGCTTTGGCGCTGGTCGACCCCGAAGCCGCACGGCTTTTGCGGGTTTACCGCAAGCGTCTGCGCTCGAACCTTCTGGTGGCGCTGCTGCCTTTGGTCCCCGACCGCGCCAGCGACGTCGCCGAGACTTTGGGCGCGCTGATCGACGGGGTCTATATCCGCGCCGCTTTGTCCGAAAAACAAGATGCCGGCGCAGCCGTTCGCATCGTTCAAGACTTTCTGCGGGAGATCCTGTCATGACGCTCAACGCCCAACCCAAGGCCAGCCTTTTCATCGACGGAGCATTTGTCGAGGGCGAGGGCCGGAACTGCAGGTCCTCTATCCCTATGACGGCCGGGTCATCGCGACTTTGCGCGAGGCCACGCCCGAACAGGTGGCCCGCGCGACCGAATCGGCGGCACGCGCGCAAAAGGCATGGGCGGCCCTGCGTCCGGTCGAGCGCGGCCGCGTTCTGGCCCGCGCCGCCGCGATCATCCGCGAACGCGGCGCGGAGCTCGCGCGGCTCGAAACCCTCGATACCGGTAAGCCCATTCAGGAAACCGAGGTCGCGGATTGGCCCTCGGGGGCGGATGCGCTGGAATATTTCGCGGGTCTCGGCCCGACCCTGACGGGCGAAACCGTGCCTTTGGGCGATGAATTCGTTTACACGATCCGCGAGCCTCTGGGCGTCTGTGCTGGCATCGGCGCGTGGAATTATCCCAGCCAGATCGCCTGCTGGAAGGCCGCGCCCGCGCTGATCATGGGTAATGCGATGGTCTTCAAACCGAGCGAGGAAACCCCGCTCGGCGCGCTGAAACTGGCGGAAATCCTGATCGAGGCCGGCGCGCCCGCAGGGATTTTCAACGTCGTGCAGGGCCGTGGCGCGGTGGGTGCAGCACTGGTCACCGATCCGCGCGTGGCCAAGGTTTCGCTGACCGGCTCGGTGCCGACGGGGCGGCGCGTCTATGCGGCAGCCGCTGAAGGCATGCGCCATGTCACGATGGAGCTCGGCGGCAAATCCCCCTGATCATTTTCGAGGATGCGAGCCTCGAGGATGCGGTCAGCGCGGCGATTTTGGCGAATTTCTATTCCTCGGGTCAGGTCTGCTCGAACGGGACGCGGGTTTTCGTTCAGGAAGGGCTGCGCGAGGCCTTCCTCGCCCGTCTGTCCGAGCGCCTCGAGGATGTGCGGATGGGCGATCCTTTGGACCCCGAGACCCAGCACGGGCCGGTCGTGAACATGGCGCAGGCCGAAAAGGTCCGCGCGGCGATTGCGGCGGGGATTTCCGAAGGGGCGCGGCTGGTCAGCGGTGGTCCGGGCGAGGGGCGCTTCGTGCCGCCGACCGTCTTCACCGATGCCGATGATTCGATGACCATCGCGCGCGACGAGATCTTCGGCCCCGTCATGACGGTCCTTGGCTTCACCGACGAGGCCGAGGTCATCGCCCGCGCCAATGCCACCAGCTTCGGCCTTGCCGCCGGTGTCTTCACCCGCGATCTGGCGCGCGCCCATCGCGTGATCGGCCAGCTCGAGGCGGGCACCTGCTGGATCAACGCCTATAACCTGACGCCTGTCGAAGCGCCCTTTGGCGGCGTCAAACAATCGGGTGTCGGCCGCGAGAACTCCGCCGCCGCCATCGCCCATTATTCGCAAATCAAATCCGTTTACGTCGGTCTGGGCTCGGTCGAGGCACCTTATTAAGGCGCCCCAGCCCCGCAACGCATCGGTCATGGAGGAAAAGATGAAGGCTGATTATGTCATTATCGGGGCCGGCTCTGCCGGCTGCGCCTTGGCTTACCGGCTGGTCATGGCCGGCAAGCGCGTCGATGTGGTCGAATTCGGCGGCTCGGATATCGGGCCGTTCATCCAGATGCCCGCCGCTTTGTCCTATCCGATGAACATGAGCCGCTACGATTGGGGCTTTTCGTCCGAGCCCGAGGCCAATCTGGGCAACCGCCGTCTGGTGACGCCGCGCGGCAAGGTGATCGGCGGGTCGTCCTCGATCAACGGCATGGTTTTCGTGCGCGGCCATGCCTGCGATTACGACCACTGGGCCGATCAGGGTGCGGATGGCTGGTCCTATGCCGATGTGCTGCCCTATTTCATCCGCATGGAGACCTCGCATGGCGCGGTCAGCGATTATCGCGGCACCGAGGGTCCGCTTCATGTGACGCGGGGCCAGCGCAAGAACCCGCTCTTCAACGCCTTCATCCGTGCGGGCCGCGAAGCGGCTATCCCACGACCGAAGATTACAACGGGGCCCAGCAGGAAGGCTTCGGCGCGATGGAGGCCACGATCTGGGAGGGCCGCCGCTGGTCCGCCGCCAATGCCTATCTGCGCCCCGCGCTGAAAACCGGCCTGCTGCGTCTGCGGCGCGGCCTTGCGACGCGGGTTTTGTTCGAGGGCAAACGCGCCGTCGGCGTGGAGATCAAGAATGCACGCGGGACCGAGGCCGTCCTTGCCGCGAACGAAGTCATCATTTCCGCCAGCTCGATCAATACGCCGAAACTGCTGATGCAATCGGGAATCGGTCCGGCGGACCACCTGATCGAACACGGAATCACCCCCTTGGCCGACCGGCAGGGCGTGGGTGCGAACCTGCAGGACCACCTTGAAATCTATATGCAATATACCGCGACCCAGCCGGTGACGCTGTACAAACACTGGAATCTTTGGGGCAAAGGCTCGATCGGGGCGCAGTGGATGGCGACGGGGCAGGGGCTCGGGGCCTCAAACCAGTTCGAGAGCTGCGGCTTCATCCGGTCCGGTGCGGGGTCGAATATCCCGATATCCAGTACCATTTCATCCCGCTTGCGGTGCGCTATGACGGCAAGGCCGCAGCCGAGGGGCACGGGTTTCAGGCCCATGTCGGGCCGATGCGCTCGAAATCGCGGGGCACGGTCCGGCTGCGCAGCGCGGATCCCGCGGAAGCGCCCGAGATCCGCTTCAACTACATGTCCCATCCCGACGATTGGGCCGAATTCCGCGCCTGCGTGCGCCTGACCCGCGAGATTTTCGAGCAAAAGGCCTTCAGCGAATATAAAGGCCACGAGATCCAGCCGGGCAAGGATGTGGTCTCGGACGAGGCAATCGACGCTTTCATCCGCGAACATGCCGATCGGCCTTCCATCCCTGCGGGACGGCGCGGATGGGACGGGCGGATGATCCTTTGGCGGTGGTCGATCCCGAATTGCGGGTGATCGGCGTCGAGGGGCTGCGGGTCGCCGATAGTTCGATCTTCCCGCGCATCACCAACGGCAACCTCAACGCGCCCTCGATCATGACCGGCGAAAAGGCGGCCGACCATATTCTTGGGGCGGGGATGCTTGCACCCAAGAACCTCGGGCCGCAGATGGCGGCCGGTTGGGACCGGATGCAGCGCTCGGGCTGAAGCGGCTTGGGATGCGTTTTGCTGTCGCGGAAAGTCGGGCCGCGACAGCATTTTCCGCGCCTGTGGCGGATCAGTTCGGCTTTTTCAGCAGATCGGCCAGACCGGCGAAGGGACGGCGGGTGTTGTCGTCTTCTGCGTCATCTGCCACGGGGCCGGAAGCTCTGCGCCTTCGGCACGCGGATAAAGCGGCAAAGCCAATGCCAGAGCCTCGGCCATGACGGCATTCACGTCGATATATTGCCCGAGCGGCTCGACATCATCCTCGGGGATTTCGACCTCTTCCTCTTCGGATTGGGTCACATGGGGCGAATAGAAGCGCTCGACCTCTTCCGAGATGGCCGTCGTCACGGGCGCGAGCGTCACGACGCAGGCCTGAACCGCGCGGGCGGTCAGTTTGCCCGTCACTTTCCAGGCATCCAATCCCTCGGCGGTGATGCGGCCCGAGAAATGCAGATTGGGCAGATCGATCAGATCGAGCTCCGCGGCCAAAGCCTTGCGGGTCTCGGCATCGGGGGCGATCCGGAACTCGGTCGGCTGTCTGGGATTCAGATGGGCGACGCGGAAGCGTGTATTTCGGTCGTCTTGGCGGGTCATATTCAAGTCTTTGCTTACAAGTCTGTTAGACTCTAGGGATATTCTTGAGCGCAGGGTCCGAGTTTGCTAAGTCGGGTTCAAGGCGTCAACAGACGCATTTGGGGGCAGACGATTACGATGACCAGTTTCCGGCAGCATATCCGCGCGCTCGCCTTTATCATGCCACTTATCGTTGCCGGTTGCACTCATGTCTATCGCAACCATGGCTATGTTCCGCCGGAGCACGATCTGGCGCAGGTTCAGATCGGGCAAACCAACCAGAGCGAGCTTGATTCGCTGATCGGTCGCCCGAGCGCGCAGGGCGTTCTGACCGGCTCGGCATGGTACTATGTCGGATCGCGTTGGGATTACTACGGCGCCCGCGAGCCGCGCGAGATCGAGCGGCGCGTCGTCGCCATCTCGTTCAACGACCAAAATGTGGTGTCCAATGTCGAGACCTTTGGGCTCGAGGACGGCCGCGTGATTGAATTGTCGCGCCGCACCACCAGATCGGGCATCACCAATGTCAGCATCGTGCGCCAGCTGATGGGCAGCATCGGCCGCGTCTCGGCGGGGCAATTGCTCGACAATTGAGCGGATGCTTCGCGCGGCCGCCGGATCGGCGCCGCACGCAGATCGCCCCAAGGATTGCCCGACAGGGAAAATGGAAAAGCCCGGCCTTGCGGTCGGGCTTTTCCTATGTGGGCAGGATCTGACCCCAAAGCTCGACCCCGATGGATCAGCCCTGCAGGATTTGCGGCAGGGTCATGCCTGCCTGTCCGTCACGGCCGGGCAGGGGTTCGGCGTGCCAGATCGCGTTCAGCACGGCTTCTTCGACGGATTCGACCGCGGCGAGGAAGAAAGGATCGAGCGCATCGTCGTCCAGCCGCTCGGACTGCAGCAGGCCGGCTTCGGTCTTGCTCGGGCGTGCGGTCGAGAAAGCGATGGCGATATCGCCGCTGCCGTGACCGAGATGGCTGCCCAGACGTCCGAGTCCCGCCGCCGCCCGCCGCGCGATCCGCGTCAGCTGGCGCAGATCAACCGGCGCATCGGTGGCGTAAAGAATGATGATCGAGCCCTGATCGCGGGTCTCGGGTCCCGAAAGCGGCACGCGCTCGCCCATGACGCGCAATTCCGAACGCTGGCCGAAGTTCGACAGCACGAGTGCGCCCAGCATGTGATCGCCCACGCGCCGCGAGGCCGTGCCGATACCGCCGTTCAACCCGAAGGTCTTCATGCCGCGCCCCGCGCCGACGGTTCCCTGTGCCAGAGGGCCGGTCCCTGCTGCGGCAATCGCCGCCTGCGCCGTGGCGGGGGTGACCGCGAGCGCCTGAATGTCGTTCACCCGCCCGTCATTGCATTCGAGCACCAGCGCATTCACCGTCGAGGTGGTGCGCCCAATCGCCGGATTTCCGGCAATCGCCTGCCGGATCAGCGCCTCGGTGCAGGCCGCGACGCCGAATGTGTTGGTCAGAAGAATCGGGGTCTCGATCTCGCCCAGCTCCATGAGCTGGATCAGCCCCGCGCTTTTGCCGAAACCGTTCAGCACCACCGCGCCTGCCGGAACCGGATCCGCAAAGAGATTGCCCTGATGGGGCAGGATCGCGGTGACGCCGGTCTGGATCTCGGTCTGGTCGATGGTGGAATGGCCGGCGCTGACGCCCGCAATGTCGCAAATCGAATTCTTTGGACCGGCGGGGAGCGCCCACCAGTCCTTGGGGTCTATCTTCTGTCGCATGCTCGTCTCGGGCTTGATCGGAAAACTCGCCCGACGGCTCGGCTGTCAGGCATCCGCCACAAATTTCAGGGCCACGCCGTTGATGCAATAGCGCAATCCCGTCGGAGGCGGCCCGTCGTTGAAAACATGGCCCAGATGCGCGTCGCAGCCTTGGCAGCGGACTTCGGTGCAGATCATGCCGTGACTGGCGTCACGATATTCGTCGATCGCGCCGCCCGGCGACGAAAAGCTGGGCCAGCCGCAATAGCTTTCGAATTTCGCATTGCCGTCGAACAAAGTCGCGCCGCAGCAGGTACAGACGTAATGGCCCTCGCCCTCGGGGAAGCCGGGATGCGAAAAGGGACGCTCTGTCCCTGCCTGGCGGGTGACGCGATAGGTCTCGGATCGAGAAGCGCGCGCCATTCCGCGTCGGATTTGGTGATCTTGCCGGATATCTCGGACATCTCGCCCCTATCATCTTGTTGCGGTCCTGTTACAACATAAGCCTAGAGTTGTGGGGAACAAGACAGGCGCTTGTGCCCCTCGCGCCGGAGCGGCTTTCGGGGCTCGGGGCGCATTCAGTCAGAGCGGATTCGGTCAGCCATGCAGTCGATGAGTAAAGGCCGCTACAATCTTCGGATCGCTGCAAGCGCGGAGGATCTGGCTGCGGCGCAGCGCCTGCGCTGGCTGAGCTTTCGCGGTGATCAGGGGCTGCCCGAGGCGCGCGACAGCGATGATTACGACGCGCGCTGCACCCATGTCCTGATCGAGGAAGCCGCGCAGGGGCGTCTGGTCGCCTGTTTCCGCATGCTGACCCTGACGGGCGGGGCCGAGATCGGGCAGAGCTATTCGGCGCAATATTACAACCTCGCGCTTTTGCAGGGCTATAACGGGCGCATGGTCGAGATCGGGCGCTTCTGCCTGCATCCCGAATGGCACGACCCCGATATCGTGCGGCTCGCCTGGGGGCTTTGGCGCGCCATGTCGACGAGCACCAGATCGGCATGCTTTTCGGCTGTTCGAGCTTTCACGGCACAGCGACCGAGGATTACGAAGATGCTTTCGCCATGCTGCGCGAACGCCATCTTGCGCCCAAGCGCTGGCTGCCGCGGGTCAAGGCGCCGCAAATTTTCCGCTTCGCGCGCGCTCAGGGCCCGCAAGGCCGATCCCAAACGGGCAATGGCGGTGATGCCGCCTCTGCTGCGCAGCTATCTTCTGATGGGGGCTGGGTCTCGGATCATGCGGTGGTCGATCGCCAGATGAACACGCTCCATGTGTTTACCGGCCTCGAGATAGCGGCCATTCCGCCTGCGCGGGCCCAGCTGATGCGCGCAGCCGCCGGTTGAGGCGGAAACACGGGTATTTGAGTGATGAAGAAGCCCTTCGTCCGTGGCCGCCAGTGCGCGTGCCGGTGCGTTTTGCGCAGGGCTTTCGGGTCGTAACGGAGCATCTTTGCATCCTGTCGGCGCTGGAGTATCTGTTGCGCCCATGAGCAAAAACTTTTCCTTCTCGATTTCGGCCACGGATGGTCGTGCCCGGACAGGCGTGATTTCGACCCCGCGCGGCGAGATCCGTACCCTGCTTTCATGCCGGTCGGCACTGCCGCGACGGTGAAGGCGATGATGCCCGATCGGTACGCGCGACCGGCGCGGATATTTTGCTGGGCAATACCTATCACCTCATGCTCCGCCCCGGCGCGGACCGCATCGAACGGCTGGGCGGGTTGCACCGGTTCATGAACTGGGAACGTCCGATCCTCACCGATTCGGGCGGGTTTCAGGTCATGTCGCTCGCGGGGCTGCGCAAGCTGACGGAAGAGGGCGTGACCTTCTCGAGCCATGTCGACGGCTCCAAACATTTCCTTTCGCCCGAGACCAGCATGGAGATCCAGCGCAAGCTCGGATCGGATATCGTGATGGCTTTCGACGAATGTCCGGCGCTTCCGGCGACCGAAGAGGAAGTCGCGAAATCCATGCGCATGTCGATGCGTTGGGCACAGCGTTCGCGCGATGCCTTCGGCGATCGTCCCGGCCATGCCTTGTTCGGCATCATGCAGGGCGGCGTCACCCCGAATTGCGCGAGGAATCGGCTGGTGCGTTGCGCGAGATCGGTTTCGAGGGCTATGCGATCGGCGGTCTTGCCGTCGGCGAGGGGCAGGAGGCGATGTTCGGTGTTCTCGATTACGCGCCGGGCTATCTGCCCCATGACCGCCCGCGCTATCTGATGGGGGTCGGCAAGCCCGACGATATCGTCGGCGCGGTCGTGCGCGGTGTCGATATGATGGATTGCGTTCTGCCTTCGCGGTCGGGGCGCACGGGACAGGCCTGGACGCGTCGCGGTCAGGTCAACATCAAGAACGCCCGCCACGCCGACGACCCGCGTCCGCTGGACGAGCATTGCGGCTGCCCCGCTTGTACGGGCTACAGCCGCGCCTATCTCCACCATGTGTTCCGCTCGGGCGAGATGATCTCGGGGATGCTGTTGACCTGGCACAACCTCCATTACTTCCAGGAGCTGATGGCGGGGCTGCGCGGTGCGATTGCCGGGGAACGCTTGATGCTTTCGTCGCCGAATTCCACCGACAACGTGACGAGGGCGATATCGAGCCGCTCGGGCAGGTATCGGGCTAAGCGAACAGATCTGGCGACCGGCGGGGCATTGCTTCGCCGGTCGTCACAATTCCGCAACGTGGCTGTTGCGGGAAATCACCACTGCGCCGACATCTGAGAGTTGAAAAGCGGGTCACGCGCACGGCCTTCTTGATATTTGTTGATCAAATCTGCTTTTGCACGAGCGCGAATTGAGCAAAAGTTGGCGGACGACCCGCCCAAATTCGAAAGGCCACGGCGGATGTCCGCACAAGAAGTCGAGACGATAACCACGACCGAGGAATTGGCTGCGTTTTGTGCGCAGGCCAAAGAGCAGCCCTATGTCACGCTGGATACCGAATTCCTGCGCGAGCGGACCTATTATTCCAAGCTTTGTCTCATTCAGGCGGCACTGCCGCCGGCGGGCACCGGCAAGAATTCGGCAGGCCGCGCGGTTTTGATCGATCCGCTGGTGGGCGATATCTCGCTCGAGCCGCTCTATGATCTTTTCCGCCACCGCGAGACCGTGAAGGTCTTTCATGCGGCGCGTCAGGATTTGGAAATCTTCTTCCACGACGCCGGCGTTCTGCCTGATCCGCTGTTCGACACCCAGATCGCGGCCATGGTTTGCGGCTTTGGCGAGCAGGTCGGCTACGAGACTCTGGTCAAGAAGATCGCGCGTCACCAGCTCGACAAATCGAGCCGTTTCACCGATTGGTCGCGCCGTCCGTTGTCGGATGACCAGGCGACCTATGCGCTGGCCGATGTGACCTATTTGCGCAATATCTACGAATTCCTTGCCGCCCAGCTGGTCAAGACCGGCCGCTCGGCCTGGGTGGAGGAAGAGGTCGGCGTTCTGCTGAATGCCGAGACCTATATCAACCGCCCCGAAGAGGCGTGGGAGCGGGTGCGGACGCGGTCCGGCTCGCCCAAGTTCCTTTCGGTGGTGCGCGAGCTGGCGCGCTTCCGCGAGGCCTATGCGCAGGAACGCGATGTCCCGCGTTCGCGGGTGTTCAAGGATGATGCGCTGATCGAGCTGGCCTCGACCCGTCCACAAAGCGAGGCCGATCTCGGCAAGTCGCGGCTCTTGCTGCGCGAGGCCCGCAAGGGCGAGATCGCGAACGGCATTCTGGCGGCGGTCAAGGCGGGTATCAGATCCAAGGATATGCCGAAAGCCACGCAAGAAGAGCCGGGCCGTCCGGGCAATGCTGCGCTTGCCGATCTTTTGCGCGTCCTGCTCAAGGCGAAATCGGATGCGGCGGATGTTGCGCCCAAGCTGATCGCCTCGGCTTCGGATCTTGATGCGATCGCCTCGGGCGGGCGTGATCTGGCGGCCCTTGCCGGTTGGCGCGCCGAGGTTTTCGGCAATGACGCCCTGCGTCTGGCGCGCGGCGAGATCGCGCTTTCGGCCGAAGGCGGGCAGGTCCAGATCGTCGCGGTCCCCGGAAAATGAGTTAGCTGGGAGGCGAAGGATCCGTCAGATGCGTGTAACGCTTGCTCGACCTCAGGCAGCCGACACGTCTGCAATCGCTCTTGCGATGACGGATCCTTTTTCTCGAGCTGGCTCAGCTCCTTTCCCTTTCCCCATGATCGCGGCGAGAAAGATCCCGCGCCCGATCCCTCGGGCGTGGGGAATTCGCGATCAGGGTGGACGGGCATTTTGCCGGTTTGGTGATAGCCGCACCCGAGGTCGGTTTCTGGGTGGGCAGCCCTTACCGGCGCAAAGGCGTGGCCCTGCGCGCGGGCACGCTGGCCCTGTCGCGCTATTTCGCCAGCGGGGCCGAGGTCGCCTATGCGCGCACGCAGCTGTCGAACAGCGCGATGCGCGCCACGCTCGAGCGTCTCGGCTTCAAGCTCGAGGGGGCCAGCGGGACGGTCGATCCGGAACAGGACGGGCTGCTGTTGCTCCACCGTCTGGAAGCTGCGGATTTCGCGGCGAGGCGGCCCTGATCATCTCGACACCGCGCTGCGTCATCGAGCGCGTCGCAGTCCCGAGCGGCGGCGGGCTGTCGCGGATCGTGCCGGGCCTCGCGCTCGGCGGGCTTTTGGACTTCAAGGCCGCGGAACAGGCGCGCGGCATGGTCGCGCATTTCTCGGGGATGCAGGGCGCCAGCATGCTCAGGATCAGCTCCGGCGGGCGGCCGGTCGGGCTGATCGAAATCGGTCCGGGCGCGAGCCAGCACTGGCGATCTGGCTGTCCCCGAGATCCGCGGCCGCGGCATCGGTACCGAAGTGCTGCCCGCCGTCTGCACAGAGCTTGGCGACCGCTATGCTTTGGGTTCGATCTGGGCCGATGTCGCCATGGAAAACCGCGCGGCGCGACGGTTGTTCCTGCATTCGGGTTTTGTCGCCGAACGGCCGGTCATGGTCCGCCCGCTTCCCGACACCCGCGAAGGCACGACCAACACCGACGCTTTGCGCGACGGCCTTGGCGGCATGCGCTTTCGCCTGCTCCTCAACTGACGCGAGGGGCAGCGGCGCGGCTGATGATCAGCGCGCGGCCTTTTCGGCGATGCCCGAGCGGCTCTCGCGCTGTTCGAGCTCGGCCAGAACCGCGTCGAGCGAGACATTGCGCGCGGCCAGCATCACCAGCAGGTGGTAGAGCACATCGGCCGCTTCGGAGGTCAGCCGCCCACGGTCGCCCTTGACGGCCTCGATGATCGCTTCGACCGCTTCCTCGCCGAATTTCTCGGCACATTTTTCGGGGCCTTTCGCCAGAAGCTGGGCGGTCCAGCTTTCCTTGGGATCGGCGCCACGGCGCGCGTCGATGGTCGCGGCCAGACGGGTCAGGGCATTGTCGCTCATGCGAGCCTCATGGGGATGCCGGCGGCGGCCATATGGGCCTTGGCCTCGCCGATGGTGAAGGTGCCGAAGTGGAAGACCGAGGCGGCGAGAACCGCGCTGGCATGGCCCTCGGTCACGCCCTCGACGAGATGGTCGAGCGTGCCGACGCCGCCCGAGGCGATGACGGGGATCGTGACCGCATCGGCGATCGCGCGGGTCAGCGGCAGATTGAAGCCCGCGCGCGTCCCGTCGCGGTCCATACTGGTCAGCAAGATCTCTCCCGCGCCTTTGGCGGCGATGGTGCGCGCGAATTCGACGGCATCGATGCCGGTCTCCTTGCGCCCGCCATGGGTAAAGATCTCCCATTTGCCGGGGGCGACGGTCTTGGCGTCGATGGCGCAGACGATGCATTGGCTGCCGAACCGCTCGGCGGCCTCGGCGATGACATCGGGATTGGCGACGGCGGCCGAGTTGAAGCTGACCTTGTCGGCGCCGGCGAGCAGCAGGTCGCGCACGTCGTGGTGGCTGCGCACGCCGCCGCCCACGGTGAGCGGGATGAAACATTGCTCGGCGGTGCGGGTGACCAGATCGAACATCGTGCCGCGGTTCTCCACCGTGGCATGGATGTCGAGGAAGCAGAGCTCGTCGGCACCCGCCGCGTCATAGGCGCGCGCGGCCTCGACCGGATCACCGGCATCGACGAGATCGACGAAATTGACACCCTTGACCACGCGGCCGTCGGCGACGTCGAGACAGGGAATGATGCGGGTTTTCAGCATGGGGCCTCCTGACAGGACTGACTTAATCCTTCGGTGCGTCGGGGAAAGGGATGGTGCGGCATCGCCGCTCTTTTCGGCGTTCCGCTTTTGGGCGGTATATCGTGCATGACCCTCGGTCAGAAGGACGAGGGCGAGCAGGGCGGGCGCCCAGATCACGAAGGCGATGATCCCGAACAGCATCGGGAAGACCAGCGCGTTGATCAGCGGGACGGGCAGGCTCGGGCATTGGGCCGGCCCATAGGTCAGGTCTTGCGCGGGCGCGCAGACCGCACCGAGAAACACCATCGAGGAAAAGGTGAGACCCGCGCAAACCGCCATGACGGCCAGCCCGAGCCGCGCCACTCGCGCGAGCGCGAAATGGCGCAGCAACATGATCCAGATCGGCGAGGTGACGGCCAGCACTTCGAGAAGGGCGACCATCTCCGAGCCTTACTTCAAAAGGCGAGCGCCGCGCCGAGATCGATCGCGCCGTCGTAAAGCGCGCGCCCCGAAATCGCGCCCGCGATCACGCCGGTTGCCTTGAGCGCGGCCAGATCCTCCATCGAGGATACCCCGCCCGAAGCGATCACGGGGATCGAGACGGCACGGGCCAAAGCCTCGGTCGCTGCGGTGTTCGGCCCGCCCATCGCGCCGTCGCGGTCGATGTCGGTATAGATGATCGCGGCGACGCCCGCGTCCTCGAACTGCCGCGCGAGATCGGTCGCATCGACATCGGTCTCCTCGGCCCAGCCGCGCGTCGCGACCTTGCCTTTGCGCGCGTCGATGCCCACCGCGATCTTGCCGGGGAAGGCACCCGCCGCCTCGCGCACAAGCGCAGGATTCTCGACCGCGACCGTGCCCAGAATGACGCGCGAGAGGCCGCGCTCGATCCATGCCCCGATCGTGGCCATATCGCGAATGCCGCCGCCCAGCTGCGCGGGGATCGAGGTCGCGGCCAGAATGGCCTCGACTGCCGCACCATTGACCGGATGACCCGCGAAAGCGCCGTTCAGATCGACGAGATGCAGCCATTCCGCGCCCGCATCCTGAAACGCGCGTGCCTGAGCTGCCGGATCGGTCCCGAAAACCGTCGCCGCATCCATTTCGCCGCGCAAGAGCCGCACGCAATTGCCGTCCTTGAGGTCGATCGCGGGGTAAAGGATCATCGCATCTCTCCTGAAAATGCCTTGCGGCAAGGGCCACGGCCCCTTTTCAATCCCCTTGCCACATCCCCGCGCCTTCATCAAACCCCCGCCGCCGCGATTGTCGCGTTTGGCGCGCTTGCGGGACCCGACGTTACAGTTGATCGCAAGCCGCCAGCAGCCGCATCCTTCCTGTCAGGGAAGGCTTCATCGGGAGGAAATCGTGAAAGCTTATCTTTACGCAGCCGTCATGGCGCTGACCGCAGGCATGGCGCAAGCCGATGGAATCAGCGGGATCTTCCAGACACAGGCCAATGACCAGGGCCATATCGGCATGGTCGAATTCTACGATTGCGGCGGCAAGTATTGCGGCAAGCTCGTCCGCTCCTTCGACAAGAGCGGCAACGAGATCGCGAGCAATGCGACGGGCAAAAATATCGTCGCCAATATGAACGACAACGGCGACAATTCTTTTCGGGCGGCACGATCTGGGACCCGGGCGCCGACAAGACCTACAAGTCGAAAATGACGCTCAAGGGCAATACGCTCAGCGTTTCGGGCTGTGTCACGGTCTTCTGCAAGACCCAGACCTGGCGTCGCGCGCAATAAGCCGGCGCGTCCAAACCAACTTTCATGGCGAAATATCCTGCGGGGTCCGGGGCGCAAAGCCTCCGGCCTTTTCGTCAGGGCTGCCAGCGCAGGAAATTTGTCAACAGCCGCAAGCCGACGGCTTGGGATTTCTCGGGGTGGAACTGCATGCCGACGACATTGTCGCGCCCGACGATCGCGGTGACCTGTCCGCCATAATCGACCGAGGCGATCAGATCGGCAGGATCGCTGACCGCGAACTGCCAGCTATGGACGAAATAGGTGTGATCGCCGTCCTTGATCCCGTCCAGAACCGGATGCGGGCGGTGCAGGTGCAGATCGTTCCAGCCCATATGCGGCACTTTCAGCGCGGGATCTGCCGGCGCGATTGCGACGATCTCGCCACCGATCCAGCCCAGACCGTCGGTCAGGCGGTACTCGTGCCCGCGCTCGGCCAGCATCTGCATGCCGACACAGATCCCGAGAAAGGGTACTGCGCGGCGGGTAACCGCCTCTTCGAGCGCCTCGATCATGCCGGGCACCGCGCCCAAAGCCTCGCGGCAGGCCGGAAAAGCGCCGTCACCGGGCAAAACGATGCGGTCGGCAGCGGCGACGACACGCGGATCCGCTGTCACCTCGACCGTCACACCGGCTTCGTTGCCCGCGCGGATCAGCGCCTTTGCCGCGGAATGGAGGTTGCCGCTTTCGTAATCGACCAGCGCAACCCGCATCACAAAGCACCCTTGGTCGAGGGCAGCACGCCCGCCATGCGCGGATCGGGCTCGACCGCCTCGCGCAGGGCCCGCGCCACCGCCTTGAAGGTCGCTTCGGCAAGGTGGTGGCTGTTGAAGCCGTGGATGCGGTCGATATGGAGCGTGATCCCGCCATGGGTCGAGAGCGCCTGAAAGAACTCGCGCACCAGCTCGGTGTCGAACTGGCCGATTTTCTGGGTCGGGAAATCGAGGTTCCAGACCAGATAGGGCCGTGCCGACAGATCCAGCGCCGCGCGGATCTGGGTGTCGTCCATCGCAAGGTTGAAAGCGCCGTAGCGGCGGATGCCACGCTTGTCGCCCAAAGCCTTGACCAGTGCCTGACCGATGGTGATGCCGGTATCCTCGACCGTGTGGTGATCGTCGATATGGAGGTCTCCGGTCGCGCGGACGCTGATGTCGATCAGCGAATGGCGTGCCAGCTGGTCGAGCATGTGATCGAAAAAGCCCACGCCGGTCTGGTTGTCGTAACGGCCGGTCCCGTCGAGGTCGAGCGTGACCTCGATCTTGGTTTCGGCTGTCTCGCGGATGATCGTGGCGCGGCGCATCGGCAATCCCTCATGATGTGACGCCACCTTATAGGTCGCTCCGACCGCCCTGAAAAGCACCGCTTTCCCCGTAAAGTCGCGGGTTTTCGCGTCCAGCGGCCGCTCTCTTGCCGCGCATCCTTGTCATAAGGGCCGCAGGATGCCAAAAAGTTCGGGATTATCTGAAAGGATGCAGACCATGATCGGCAACCTGACCACCAGTGAGAAGCGTCTTCTGGCCGCACTGGACAGGATCGATACTTCGATCGAACGCGCGGCAAAGGATCTGCGCAACGGGGCGGCGGCGGATGCCGGGTCCCGCACACAAGGCGGTGCGTCTGACGGCGAAGCGGCCGCAGCCGCCGAAGAAAACCGGCGTCTGGCGGAGGAGCTTGCGGCTGCCGGAGCGCGCAATGCCGCGCTCGAGGCCGAACTCGCCATCGCAGCGGCGCAACTGGCCGAGCTCTCGGCCGCGAACGAAGCGCTCGCACAGGCCAACCACCAGCTTTTGCTGCGCGCCGATAGCGGCTCTACCGGTGCCGACGAGGCTTGGGCCGCGCTCGAGGCCGAAAACGCCGCATTGCGTCTGGCGCGCGAGGCCGAGATCAACCGGATCGGTGCCATTGTTGCTGCTCTGGACGAAATGTTGGGCGAAGGCGCCGCCGACAGCCTGCTTTTGCCCGGCGACAGCCTTTCGGCAGAGAGCCGGACGGATGATCAGGAAACGGATGAGGGGCGCTAGCAATGGCTGAAGTCGATTTCACCATCGGCCACAAGGATTATACCGTGGCCTGTCAGGAGGGCGAGGAGCGTCTGCTCAAACGCGCCGCGGGCATGCTGGATGCCGAGGCGCAGCAGATCCTTGGTCAGGCCGGCCGCATGCCCGAGCCGCGGCTTTTGCTGCTGGCGGGGCTGATGCTCGCCGACCGCACCTCGGCGCTCGAGGATCGCGCGGTTGCGGCAGAACGCGAGTTGGCCCGTCTCAAGGCCAATCCGGCGCGGGTCGAAGTGCCGGTCGTGCCGCAGGGCGTGGCCGATGCGCTGGCCGATCTGGCCGCAAGGGCCGAGGCTTTGGCGCAGAAGGCCGAAGATAGCCTGAAACAGGGTTAGGACGGGACGGGCGGGCGCAGTCCCGCCTTTGATATCCCGCACGAGAAAAGGCCGGACGGAAGTCCGGCCTTTTCTTTGGCATGACGTCCGGCAGTCCCTTTTGTGTGACCTTCGTACCTGCGGCCGGTTTTTCCGCATTCGGCCTGTGTGACGACAAGAACCTTTCCCGTCGATTCCGGCCACCGAAAGTGATTCGCGGTGCTTTTGGCGCGGGGTCGGGCGCGAAATCTCCAATCATTGGCGAATATTGTCGTGGGACGGCAGTGCGGGGCAGGGAGGACGTTCCGGAAAAGGCGGGAAAATAAAAACATCTTAAACACGATAAGTTTTAGCGTAATTATTTTCTTGATAAACGCGAGTAAGTCGGTCGATATTTATGTCCAGCAAGAGGCGCCGCCACCGGCAGCCCGGAAAACGCAGGAAGGAAGACCAGAATGATCCGCTCTGACCGCTCGAAGACCGCGCCCGTTCCGCCCCATGCGCAGCCGCGCGCCCACAGGCCTTTGCGCCGTTTCGTGGCAAGTGTCGTGACCGCTTTCACGCTTGCGCTCGGCCCCCAGACCGCCAGCGCCGCCGACAGCCTGCTCAACGTCAGCTACGACCCGACCCGCGAGCTCTACCGCGCCGTGAACGAGGCTTTTGCCGCGAAATGGGAGGCCGACGGCCATGAAAAGCCCCAGCTCGAAAGCTCGCATGGCGGCTCCGGTTCGCAGGCGCGGGCGGTGATCGACGGGCTTGGCGCGCAGGTCGTCACGCTGGCCTTGGGTGCCGATATCGACCAGATCGCGGCCAAGGGCCTTTGCCCGAAGATTGGCAGACCCGCCTGCCGCACAACTCCTCGCCCTATACGTCGACGATCGTTTTCCTCGTCCGCGAGGGCAATCCCAAGGGCATCAAGGATTGGGGCGATCTGACCAAAGAGGGCGTCGAGGTCATCACGCCGAACCCGAAAACCTCGGGCGGGGCGCGCTGGAACTACCTTGCAGCTTGGGCCTGGGCGCAAAAGAACGGCCAGGACCCCAAGGAATTCGTCGGCGCGATCTATAAAAACGTGCCGGTTCTCGACAGCGGGGCGCGCGGATCGACCACGACCTTCACCCAGCGCGGTATCGGCGACGTCCTGCTGGCATGGGAGAACGAGGCCTATCTGGCGCTGCAGGAGCTCGGAGAGGGCGAGTTCGACATCGTGGCACCGTCCGTCTCGATCCTGACCGAGCCGCCCGTGGCGATTGTCGACAAGAACATCACCAGCGAAAGCCAAGGCGAACTGGCGAAGGCCTATCTCGACTATCTCTATTCGCCCGAAGGTCAGGCGATCATCTACAAGAATTTTTATCGCGGCTGGGACGCCTCCAAGGCAGATCCGGCTGATGTCGCCCGCTTCCCGCGCTCGATCTGGTGACGATCGCCGATTTCGGCGGCTGGAAACAGGCGCAGGCCGAGCATTTCGGCGACGGCGGCACCTTCGACCAGATCTATACCGCGAAGTAAGGCGCTACGGTCATGAAAGCGCTCGTGCAAAATCCCCCATGCCGGGTTTCGGCCTCGGCATGGGCATTACCCTGACCATGCTGTCGCTGGTCGTGCTTTTGCCGATCGGGGCGCTTTTGCTCTTTGGTCTGAACTTCGGCCCGTCGGAAATCTGGCGGGTCGTGAATACCGAAAGGGTTTGGGGGCGCTGTTTCTGTCCTTCCGGATCTCGCTGATGGCGGCGGTCTTCAACCTTGTCTTCGGCGTTGCTTTGGCTTGGGTCCTGTCGCGTTACGACTTCCCCGGTCGGCGCATTGTCGATGCGGTTGTCGATCTGCCCTTCGCCCTGCCGACGGCGGTTGCGGGCATTGCGCTGACGACGCTTTACGCGCCGAACGGAGTCTTTGGCGCCTTCGTCAAGAACCATCTCGCGCCGGCGGCCAACAGCGTCTTCGGGGTCTTCGGCATCGAGTTTTCAGGCAAGATCGCCTATACGCAATGGGGCATCCTGATCGCGCTGATCTTTGTCGGCCTGCCCTTCGTCGTGCGCACGGTCCAGCCGGTGATCGGCGAGATCGAGCGCGAGGTCGAGGAGGCCTCGGCCACATTGGGCGCAACGCGCGCCTATACGCTGCGCCGCGTCGTCCTGCCGATGCTGGCTCCCGCCGCGCTGACGGGCTTTGCGCTGTCGCTGGCGCGTGCGGTCGGCGAATACGGCTCGGTCATTTTCATCGCGGGCAATATCCCGATGAAAACCGAGATTGCGCCCCTGCTGATCGTGATCCGGCTTGAAGAGTTCGACTATGGCGGAGCCTCGGCGATCGGGATCGCCATGCTCGCGATCTCGTTCAGCATGCTGCTGGCCATCAACCTCATCCAGATCTGGAGCAGACGGAGAATCGGCAATGTCTGAGACCTCTCTTCATCCCGCTGTGCCCGCGCGCAAATGGCAGCCCGTCACCGAAGAAAAGCGGCCCTTCCGTATCGCGCTCATCGTGATCTGCCTTGTGCTGCTTGCCCTGTTGGTCGTGGCCCCGCTTGCCGTGGTCTTTGCCGAGGCCTTGGCCAAAGGCGGTCGTGCCGCTTTGGCCTCGCTCGGCGCGCCCGAGGCGCGCTCGGCCATCCGGCTCACGCTTCTGGTCGCGGGGATCACCGTGCCTTTGAACGCGGTCTTCGGACTGGCGGCGGCATGGGTGATCACCAAGTTCGATTTTCGCGGCAAGGCCTTTCTGATTACGCTGATCGACCTGCCGTTCTCGGTCTCTCCGGTGGTTGCGGGTCTGGCGCTGGTCCTGCTTTTCGGGGTGAACAGCCTGTTTGGCGGCTGGCTGGTCGGCATGGGCTATCCGGTGATCTTTGCGCTGCCCGGCATCGTGCTGGCCTCGATGTTCGTGACCTTTCCTTCGTCGCCCGCGAGCTCATCCCCGTGATGATCGAGCAGGGCCGCACCGAGGAGGAGGCCGCGCTCACCCTTGGCGCCTCGGGCTGGCGGACGTTTCTGACCGTGACCCTGCCCAATATCAAATGGGCGCTGCTTTACGGCGTGCTTCTGAGCAATGCCCGCGCGATGGGCGAGTTCGGGGCGGTGGCGGTCGTCTCGGGCAAGATCCGCGGCCAGACCGCGACCATGCCGATCGCGATCGAAATGGCCTATAACGAGTATCTCTCGGTCGCGGCTTTCAGCATGGCGGCGGTGCTTGCCGCGCTGGCGCTGGTGACCTTGCTGCTCAAAACCGTTCTCGAATGGCGCTTTGCCGACCAGCTTGCTTCGGGGCGCCGCCACTGAGGCGCGCCCTCCCATCATGACACGGCCCCGGGGCCGGGGATGAAAGGTTTGCACATGCATATCGAAATCGACGAAATCGCGAAAAGCTTTGGTGTGACCTCTGCGCTGCATCCGGTCAGCCTCAAGATCCCTTCGGGGGCTCTGGTGGCGCTGCTGGGGCCGTCGGGTTCGGGGAAGACCACGCTCCTGCGCATATTGGGCGGGCTGGAGTTTCCGACCTCGGGGCGGGTGCTTTTGACGGGCAGGATGCGACGGGCCTGACCGTGCAGGAGCGCCGCGCGGGCTTTGTGTTCCAGAGCTATGCGCTCTTTCGCCATATGACGGTGTTCGAGAATATCGCCTACGGGCTGCGCGCGCGTCCGCGCCGGAGCCGACCGACCAATGCCGAGATCGACCGCCGCGTGCACAAGCTGCTCGAGTTGATCCAGCTGCCCGATATCGGCAAGCGCTTCCCGAGCCAGCTTTCGGGCGGCCAGCGCCAGCGTGTGGCTCTGGCGCGCGCCATTGCGATCGAACCGCGGATGTTGCTGCTCGACGAGCCCTTCGGGGCGCTGGATGCGCGGGTGCGCAAGGAGCTGCGGGCGGGCCTGCGCGATATCCACGATTCCACCGGCCTGACCTCGATCTTCGTGACCCATGACCAGGAAGAGGCGATGGAGCTTGCCGATCTCGTGGTCGTCATGTCGATGGGCCGGATCGAGCAGGTCGGGCGTCCGCAAGATATCCGCGCGCGGCCCGCGACCGAATTCGTCAAAAGCTTCATCGACGCCTGAGGTCCTGTCGCCGGTACCCTTCCGTTCTGCGGGGCGGGTGCCGGTTGCGCTGTGGATTCGGGTATTGGGGTGATGAAGAAAGAGGTCAGCCTCCGGCATTTTTCCGTCTTTGTTTTGCGGGGCTTTGCCGTGTTTCGCCGTGGGGGCGGGGGCGGTCTTGACCTTGGGGTGTGACCCCGCCATGTTGGGCGCTTGCCGCAGGCGGCGGTGCCCCGATCCTTGGGGAAACAGCCCGCCCTGCGTCGGCAAACGGCTTGCGCGGGAGGCGGGGTCGATCAGGAGGCGCTGCTTTTCCGTACGGAAAAGCTGCCTCTACCCTTGCGCGCGGGCTTGCCATAGCTATAACGCCGGACGATTTATCTGCCGCCAACCGCCCGAGGACAAAGCCATGCCGAAAAGAACTGATATCAAATCCATCATGATCATCGGCGCAGGTCCCATCGTGATCGGGCAGGCCTGCGAGTTCGATTATTCGGGCGCACAGGCCTGCAAGGCCCTTCGCGAAGAAGGCTACCGCGTCATTCTGGTCAACTCCAACCCCGCGACGATCATGACCGATCCCGAGATGGCGGATGCGACCTATATCGAGCCGATCACCCCGGCCGTCGTCGAAAAGATCATCGCCAAAGAGCGCCCCGACGCGCTTTTGCCGACGATGGGCGGCCAGACCGGCCTGAACACCGCGCTTGCCCTGGCCGATATGGGCGTCCTCAACCGCTACGGCGTCGAGCTGATCGGGCGCAGCGCGCCGCGATCGAAATGGCCGAAGACCGCAAGCTGTTCCGCGAGGCGATGGACCGCATCGGTCTGGAGAACCCCAAAGCCGACATCATCACCGCGCCGAAACTGCCCAACGGCAAGTTCGACATCTCGGCCGGTGTTGCCGAAGCGATGAAGTCGCTTGATCACATCGGTCTGCCCGCGATCATCCGTCCCGCCTTTACGCTGGGCGGCACCGGCGGGGGCGTGGCCTATAACCGCGACGATTACGAGGCGATCTGCCGCTCGGGTCTGGATGCATCGCCGATGGCGCAGATCCTCGTCGATGAATCGCTGCTCGGCTGGAAAGAATACGAGATGGAAGTCGTGCGCGACCGCAACGACAACGCCATCATCGTCTGCTCGATCGAAAACATCGATCCGATGGGCGTCCATACCGGCGATTCGATCACCGTCGCACCGGCACTGACGCTTTCGGACCGCGAATATCAGGCGATGCGCAACGCTTCGATCGCGGTTCTGCGCGAGATCGGCGTGGAAACCGGCGGCTCGAACGTGCAATGGGCGGTCAACCCTGCCGACGGCCGCATGGTCGTGATCGAGATGAACCCGCGCGTGTCGCGCTCTTCGGCGCTGGCCTCGAAAGCGACCGGCTTCCCGATCGCGAAAATCGCCGCGAAACTGGCGGTCGGCTATACGCTGGACGAGCTGGACAACGACATCACCAAAGTCACGCCCGCGTCCTTCGAGCCTTCGATCGACTATGTCGTGACGAAGATCCCGCGTTTCGCCTTCGAGAAATTCCCGGCTCCAAGGCCGAGCTGACCACGGCGATGAAATCGGTAGGCGAGGTCATGGCGATCGGCCGGACCTTCCACGAATCGCTGCAAAAAGCGCTGTGCTCGATGGAGAACGGGCTGACCGGCCTCGACGATATCGAGATCCCCGGCGCGCCGGAAAAAGCCGCCGTCATCAAGGCGATCTCGGTCCAGACGCCCGACCGTCTGCGCCTGATCACCCAGGCGATGCGTCACGGTCTGAGCGATGACGAGATCCAGCAGGCGACCTCGTTCGATCCGTGGTTCCTTGCCCGTCTGCGCGAGATCGTCGAAATCGAAGCCGGCGTGATCGCCAATGGCCTGCCCTCGGATGTCGAAGGTCTTCGCAAGCTCAAGATGATGGGCTTCACCGATGCGCGTCTGGCCAAACTGGCCGGCAAGGCCGAGGCAGAGGTCCGCAAGACCCGCCGCGCGCTGCAGCTGCATCCGGTCTTCAAGCGCATCGACACCTGCGCCGCCGAATTCGAAGCGCAGACGCCCTATATGTATTCGACCTACGAAGCCCCCGCGATGGGCGATGTCGAAAACGAGGCGCGCCCGAGCGACCGCAAGAAAGTCGTCATCCTCGGCGGCGGCCCGAACCGGATCGGTCAGGGGATCGAATTCGACTATTGCTGCTGCCATGCATGTTTCTCGCTGTCCGATGTCGGCTACGAGACCATCATGATCAACTGCAACCCCGAGACGGTTTCGACCGATTACGACACCTCGGACCGCCTGTATTTCGAGCCGCTGACCTTTGAACATGTGCTGGAAATCCTGCGCATCGAGAAAGAAAACGGCACGCTTCACGGTGTGATCGTCCAGTTCGGCGGCCAGACCCCGCTGAAACTGGCGAATGCTTTGCAAGACGAAGGCATCCCGATCCTCGGCACCACGCCCGACGCGATCGACCTTGCCGAGGACCGCGAGCGTTTCCAGAAGCTGCTCAACGATCTGGGCCTCAAGCAGCCGATCAACGGCATCGCCCATACCGACGAGCAGGCGATCGAGATTGCCGAGCGCATCGGCTTCCCGCTGGTCATCCGTCCGTCCTATGTTCTGGGCGGCCGCGCGATGGAAATCGTGCGCGACATGGAGCAGCTCCACCGCTATATCCGCGAGGCCGTGCAGGTTTCGGGCGATAGCCCCGTTCTGCTCGACAGCTACCTTTCGGGCGCGATCGAGGTCGATGTCGACGCGCTGTGCGACGGCAAGAACGTCCATGTCGCGGGCATCATGGAGCATATCGAGGAGGCCGGCGTCCATTCGGGCGACAGTGCTTGCTCGCTTCCGCCCCATACGCTGACCCCTGCCGTCGTGGCCGAGCTGAAGGCGCAGACCGTCAAAATGGCGCTGGCGCTGAACGTGGTCGGTCTGATGAACGTCCAGTTCGCGATCAAGGGCGATACGATCTATGTCCTCGAAGTGAACCCGCGCGCCTCGCGTACGGTGCCTTTCGTCGCGAAAGCGACCGATAGCGCGATCGCTTCGATTGCGGCGCGTCTGATGGCGGGCGAAACGCTGGCGAGCTTCCCCGAGCGTCCGGCCTATCCCGAAGGCATTGCGGCCGATGCCGATCTGCCCTTCGCCGATCCGATGACTTTGGCCGATCCGAACACGCCGTGGTTCTCGGTCAAGGAAGCCGTGCTGCCCTTCGCCCGCTTCCCCGGCGTCGACACGCTGCTCGGGCCGGAGATGCGTTCGACCGGTGAAGTCATGGGTTGGGACCGCTCGTTCGCGCGCGCCTTCCTCAAGGCGCAGCTGGGTGCGGGCGTGGAACTGCCGAGCGAAGGCCGCGTCTTCATCTCGGTCAAGGATGCCGACAAGAGCGCCGATCTCGCGGCTGCCGCGCGTGATCTCGTCGATATGGGCTTCGTTCTGGTCGCAACCCGCGGCACGGCCGAATTCCTGCGCGAGGCAGGTGTTGCGACCGAGCTGGTGAACAAGGTCTACGAAGGCCGCCCGAACATCGTCGACCGCCTGAAAAACAGCGAGCTCGCCATGGTGCTCAACACCACCGAGGGCAAGCAGGCCATCGCCGATCGCGCGAAATGCGTGCGGTCGCGCTTCACGGCAAGACGCCCTATTTCACCACGGCTGCCGGCTCGATCGCCGCAGTTGCCGCGATCAAATCGCGTGGCGAGGGCGAAATCAGCGTGCGGCCGCTGCAAGCCTGAGCGCGCGCCCTATCGGGACAATGAAAAGGGGGAGGGCCGCAGCCTTCCCCCTTTTTCTTTGTGCCTCATGCCGTCCGGGACTGGCCGGTCCGCCCGCCTGTTTCGCTCCGTCTAGTCCTGCAGCGAGATCCGCGCGTCGAACGCGGCATAGCTCTTGCGGCTGAAGCCGAGCGAGACCGCGCCCATGACCACCACGCCCAGCATCATCAGATACCAAGCCTGCGTCAGCGAGGCGAAGTGGTCCTTGATCGCACCCGCGACAAAGGGAAGCGTGCTGGCCAGAACATAGCCCCAGCCCTGCACGAATCCCGCCAGATCTCCGGCGGTTTCGGGATTGGCGGCATGGTCCATCGTCACGATCAGCCCGAGCGGGAAGACCGAGCCGATCCGATCCCGAGCAGGATCATCGCGGGAACCGCCATCGTGACCGGCACCCAGACCAGCAGGATCAGCCCGAGCATCAGACACGACAGAACCGCCATCAGCGGCGCGCGGCGGTCGGGGAAGCGGTCGATGAAAGCCGCGATGCCGAGGCCTGCGAAAACCTCGGTGATGGTCAGGCCCGCGAGCATATAGCCGCTGGCCTCGCGGCCGAGGCCGAGGTCTTGGTAATAGGGCGGAAGCCAGGCCAGGACGAGCGTATAGGAGCCTGTGCCGAGGCCGAAGAAGGCCACCAGCTGCCACGCCCGCGCGACACCGGCAAAGCCGGTCTTGCGGCTCCGTGTCGCGCTTTTGGCGGGCGCAGGGTCGGCAGGCGCGATCAGCCTCCAGACGATCAGCCCCGCCAGCGCCGGCAGCGCCCAAAAGGCCAATGAGGACTGCCAACCGATCAGGCGCGCCATATCGGCCGAACTCGCCGCCCCGAGTGCGGATCCGGTCATGATGCCCGTGGTGTAAAGCGCCATGACCGTTCCGGTCGCCATGCCGAAATGGCGTTTGATCAGCCCCGGCAGCAGCGCCTGCGTCAGCGCGATCCCGAGCCCGCCCAGAGCCGCGCTGAACAGCATTCCGGCAGCATTATGGACCGGAAGGCGCATGGCGCAGGCGATGGTCAGGCACAAGGCCCCGAGCGCAATGCCGCGCTTTTCGCCGATCAGACGCCTGACCCGCCCGCCGAAAAGCGCCACGATCCCCATGACGAGAATGGGCAGCGTCGTCAAAAGCCCCGCCTGGGCCGAACTCAGGCCGGTGTAGTCCTCGATCAGATCGACCACCGGACCCAGAACCGCCATCACCGGCCGCAGACTGAGCGACAAAAGCAAAATGGCAAGCAATAGCGGGCGGTTGGATCTGGTCACTGCGTCATCCTTATGCGGTTTCGGGCGGCTTGGGCAAAGCTTAGAGCAGAGTTTCCCGCTTGGCCCGCCGAAATCCCGAAACTCGGCCCAAGGGATTGCTTGAACCTTCTGCAAGCATTTGTTGAAAGTGGAGAAAGACCCCTGCGCGACCGGAGCCGCCGCGCGCGGACGGGGGCAGGAGCAAGAGCATGACCACCACTGATTTCCTTATCATCGGCGCCGGTATCGCCGGCGTATCCGCCGCGGCCGAACTGTCGCATCTGGGCAGCTGCCGCCTGATCGAGGCAGAGGCCCATGCCGCCTACCACGCCTCTGGGCGCTCGGCCGCGCTTTACGAGCCCTTTTACGGCCCGCCGCCGATGGTCGAATTCAGCCTTGCCTCGGGGAGGGGCTCGCTGCGGCAGGCGTGCTCTCGCCGCGCGGCGTGATGCTGGTCGCGGGGCATGACGAGCGCGACCATTTCGATCACGAGGCCGAACTGATGCGGATGGAGGAGATCGCGCCCGATGCCGCCGTCGCGGCCTTTCCCGCGCTCGATCCCGCGAAGGTCGCGCGGGCGGCGATGGGGGCAAGGGCGCAGGATATCGACACCGATCTGCTGATCCAGAGCTATCAGCGCGATGCGCGGTCACGGGGAGCCGAGATCCTCTTTTCAGCCCCCGCAACCGCGATCGCGCGGCAGGACGGGCAATGGGTTGTCACCACGCCCAAGGGCGTTTTCTCCGCGAAAGTCCTGATCAATGCGGCGGGGGCCTGGGCCGATCCGGTGGCGCAAATGGCGGGCATTGCCCCCAAAGGCATCGTGCCGCACCGCCGCTCGATGGCACGCATTCCGGCACCCGCGGGGCTTGATGTCGCGAGCTGGCCGATGCTTTTGGGCGTGAACGAGAGTTTTTACGCCAAGCCCGATGCGGGGGCGCTGATCGTCTCGCCCGCCGATGCGGAGCCGACCACCGCCCATGACGCCTGGGCCGACGACATGGTGCTGGCCGAGGGTCTCGCGCGTTACGAGGCGCTCATGCTCTATCCGGTCGATCGCCTCATCGCCAATTGGGCGGGACTGCGCAGCTTTGCCCCCGACGGTGCGCCGGTCTACGGCCGCGATCCCGACCAGCCCGATTTCATCTGGTTTGCGGGGCAGGGCGGCTACGGCTTCCAAAGCTCGGTCGCGGCGGCGCGCTTCATCGCCGATATCGCGGCGGGACGCCCGACGGATGCACAGCTGCGCCGCGCGATCGATCCGGCGCGCTTCGGCTAAGACCAGTTTGCCGTTGCCCCCTGCGGGGCGGGCGGCTATCGCAGGGCGAGACTACCTTCAGGCAGGGCGATCCATGAGCTTCAACACTTTCGGCCATCTGTTCCGCTTCACCACCTGGGGCGAAAGCCACGGGCCTGCGCTTGGCGCGACGGTCGACGGCTGCCCGCCCGGTGTCGCGCTGGACGAGGCCTTCATCCAGCAATTCCTCGACCGTCGCCGTCCGGGCACGTCGAAATTCACCACCCAGCGTCAAGAGCCGGATGCGGTGCGCATCCTCTCGGGCGTGTTCGAGGGCAAGACGACCGGCACGCCGATCCAGCTGATGATCGAGAACACCGACCAGCGGTCGAAGGATTACGGCGAAATCGCGCAGGCCTTTCGTCCGGGCCATGCCGATATCGCCTATCAGATGAAATACGGCATCCGCGATTATCGCGGCGGCGGGCGCTCTTCGGCGCGCGAGACTGCGGCGCGGGTCGCGGCGGGTGGCGTGGCGCAGGCGGTGCTGCGCGATCTCGTGCCGGACCTGCGTATCAGCGGCTATATGACCCAGATGGGCAGCCTGCATCTCGACCGCACGAAATTCGACGCGAGCGAGATCCTGAACAACCCGTTCTTCCTGCCCGATGCCGGTGCCGTCCCCGAATGGGAAAGCTATCTGAACGCGATCCGCAAGGATCACAATTCGGTCGGCGCGGCAGTCGAGGTCCTGATCGAGGGCTGCCCCGCAGGCCTCGGCGCGCCGATCTATGCCAAGCTCGATACCGAGCTCGCGGCGGCCATGATGTCGATCAATGCGGTCAAAGGCGTCGAGATCGGCGAGGGCATGGCGGCAGCGGGCCTGACCGGAACCGAGAATGCCGACGAGATCATCATGGGCAATGACGGGCCGGTGTTCCTGTCGAACCATGCAGGCGGCATTCTGGGCGGGATTTCGACCGGACAGGACATCGTGGTGCGCTTTTCGGTCAAGCCGACCAGCTCGATCCTGACCCCGCGCCGCACGATCAACCAAAGGGCGAGGAGATCGAACTGATCACCAAGGGCCGCCACGATCCCTGCGTCGGCATCCGCGCCGTTCCAATCGCCGAGGCGATGGCGGCCTGCGTCATCCTCGACCATCTTCTGCTCGACCGCGCCCAGACCGGCGGGCAGCGCGGTCCGATCGGCCGCTAAGCCCGAACGTATTCGGACAGAGAACGACCTGCACCAGCCGCGCCCTCGGGCGCGGCTTTCGCTTGTGGGGCACGCTTTCGCGCGGCCGTCCGGCGGGCGCAATCCGGTCGGGTTTTGTGACAAGAGCCGTCACATTCGGGCGATCGCGGCTAGACGAATCGGGTTGTTGTCGAGGGATTTGCCCGAATGTGACAGCGCCCCGAGAAAAATTACGCCAAATTTCCGCGACATAATTAAGCGTTTTCAATGATTTGATCGGGGTCGCGCACAACGTCACGCAAGTGACACAAAACTTTAGCAGAAGCGACATGTCGAGGGCCTAGGTCACAGCCATGGTCGAACCCGACCGCACGACATTCAGGAGAGATCCATGACTTCCGCGAAACTCACCGTCTCGGCTCTGGCCATCATCGCAGCGACCGCAACGGCTGCTGCAGCACGCGACCAGATCCAGGTCGCAGGCTCGTCCACGGTGCTGCCCTATTCGACCATCGCCGCAGAAGCCTTTGCCGAGAACTCGGACTTCCCGACGCCGGTCGTCGATCGGGCGGCTCTTCGGCAGGCCTCAAGAAGTTCTGCGACGGTGTCGGCGACAATACGATCGATATCGCGAACTCCTCGCGTCCGATCAAAGCCAGCGAGATCGAAGTCTGCAAAGCCAATGGCGTGACCGACATCGTGGAAGTCCGCATCGGCTATGACGGGATCGTCTTTGCCAGCGACATCAACGGCAATTCCTTTGAATTCACCCCGCCGACTGGTTCAACGCCCTTTCGGCGCAGGTGGTCAAGGACGGCAAGGTTGTCGCCAACCCCTATACGAAATGGAACGAGATCCGCGCCGATCTGCCCGATCAGGAGATCCTCGCTTTCGTTCCGGGCACCAAGCACGGCACCCGCGAAGTCTTTGACGAAAAGGTGATCGCGGCAGGCTGCGAGGAAAGCGGCGCGGCTGCGGCTCTCAAGACCGAGCTGGGTGACGAGAAGGGCAAAGAAGCCTGCTCGACCCTGCGCACCGACGGTAAATCGGTCGATATCGACGGCGATTACACCGAAACCCTCGCCCGCATCGGCTCGTCGCTGAACGGCATCGGCGTCTTCGGCCTGTCGTTTTACGAAAACAACACCGACAAGCTGAAAGTCGCCACGATGAGCGGCGTCGCGCCCTCGACCGAGACCATCTCGGCCGGTGACTATCCCGTGTCGCGCCCGCTCTTCTTCTACGTCAAGAAAGCCCATATCGGCACGGTTCCGGGCCTGAAGGAGTTCGCGGAATTCTTCGTTTCGGACGATATCGCAGGGGCCGAGGGCCCGCTGGCCCAATACGGGCTGGTTGCCGATCCGGCGCTGGCGGAAGTCCAGAAAGCCGTCGCCGACGAAACGGTGCTGGCACAATAAGCGCTTACCGGAAGCGGGGTCAGAAATGGCCCCGCTTCTCCTTAACGACCCGATCCTACCCACCAGATTCTTCCGTTCCGTCCGTATTTTTCACGAAAGCCCGAGGCCCTTATGCCGACAATCTGGATCGTGCTGACAATCCTTGGACTGGCCGTCATCGGCTATGTTCTGGGTGTCAACCGCGCGCTCTCCCTCGCGGGGGCGACAGCCGCCGCTTGAATTCGCGCCCGCCCTATCACGGCTGGGGCGTTGCCCTTTCGACCGCGCTTCCGGCGTTTCTGGCGATGATCGTGATCGCGATCATCCAGGCGGCCATCGTCGATCCCGCCTCGGCGGTCGATGTTCCGGGCGAGGTCGGGCAAGGCGCGCGCCTCACGCTGACGCTGATCGTGCTTGCGGTTGCCGTTTTCGGCCTGATCACCACGCTGAGACGGATGACCCCGATTTCCGCGCACGCGCGCTTGTCGAGACCTATGTCAAAGGCCTGCTGATCGCCTGTTCGAGCATCGCGATCCTGACGACACTCGGCATCGTCTTGTCGATGCTTTTGAGACTGCCAACTTCTTCAAACAATATGCCTGGACCGAGTTCCTCTTCGGCACCACCTGGTCGCCGCGCTTCGGCGGCGGCTCGCAGCTGGGCATGCTGCCGCTGATGTGGGGCACGCTTTACGTCTCGTTCATCGCGCTGGTTGTGGCGGTGCCGGTCGGATTGTTTGCCGCGATCTACATGTCGGAATATGCCGGCCCGCGCCTGCGCTCGGTGGTCAAGCCGGTGATCGAAGTGCTCGCAGGCATACCGACCATCGTCTACGGCCTTTTCGCACTGATCACTGTCGGCCCGATGCTGCGCGACTATTTCGCCCAGCCGCTGAACCTCGGAAGCTCGGGTTCCTCGGTGCTGACCGCAGGCCTCGTGATGGGCATCATGCTCATCCCCTTCGTCAGCTCGCTGTCGGACGACATCATCAACGCCGTGCCGCAAAGCCTGCGTGACGGCGCGCTCGGCCTTGGTTCGACCAAATCGGAAACCGTGCGCAAGGTGGTTCTGCCCGCAGCCCTGCCGGGCATCGTCGGCGCCGTCCTGCTGGCGGCCTCGCGTGCCATCGGCGAGACCATGATCGTGGTCATGGGGGCGGGGGCGGCCGCGAAAATGGACCTCAACCCTTTCGAGGCCATGACGACGATCACCGTGAAGATCGTTTCGCAGCTGACCGGCGATACCGACTTCCGCGCGCCCGAGACCCTCGTGGCCTTCGCGCTCGGCCTGTCGCTGTTCATCATCACGCTGGGGCTCAACATCCTCGCGCTCTATGTCGTGCGCAAATACCGGGAGCAGTACGAATGACCGACGCAACCAATATGGGAGCGGCCCCGGCAGCCGCGCCGGCGCGTCGTCACGGCTCGCTGATGCAGGCGGATGCCAACCTCCGCCGCCGCCACCGCGCCGAAGCCCGTTTTCGCGCCTATGGGATGGGAGCGATCGTCATCGCCGTCCTGTGCCTCATCGCGCTGCTCTATACCGTGCTTTCGGGCGGAATGGGTGCCTTCCGGCAGACCTATATCACCATCCCGTGACGCTGGATACGCAGATCGTCGATCCCAAAGGCGCGCGCAATCCCGAGGATCTGCGCAAGGTCACGACGATCGGTTACGGTCGCGTGGTCGATGCGGCGCTGCGTCAGGCGCTGGCCGCGAACGGCATCAGCGAAGAGGGCTCTCGGACAAGGATATCGGCGATCTCATCTCCAAAGAGGCGCCCGCGCAGCTGCGCGCCATGGTGCTCGCCAATCCCGAGCTGGTCGGCAAGACCATCGATTCGAGCTTCCTGACCAATGGCCGCGTCGACGGTTTCTTCAAGGGCCGCGTCACGATGGAGGCCGCCGCCCGCGACAGCAATACCTCGCCCGCGCAGCTTGCGCTGGCGCAACAGCTCAAGGATGACGGGCTGGTCGAGACCAAATGGAACTGGTCCTTCCTCACCAATCCCGATGCCTCCGACCAGCGCCCCGAGGCGGCCGGCGTCGGCGTCGCGATCCTCGGCTCGCTCTACATGATGCTGATCGTGCTGTTTCTCGCCGTGCCGATCGGGGTCGCCGCCTCGATCTATCTGGAAGAGTTCGCGCCGAAAAACCGCCTGACCGATATTATCGAGGTCAATATCTCGAACCTCGCGGCGGTGCCTTCGATCGTCTTCGGCATCCTCGGCCTCGCGGCTTTCATCAACTTCATGCACCTGCCGCAATCGGCGCCGATCGTCGGTGGTCTGGTGCTGACGCTGATGACGCTGCCGACCATCATCATCTCGACCCGCGCCGCGCTCAAGGCCGTGCCGCCCTCGATCCGCGATGCGGCCTTGGGGATCGGTGCCTCGAAGATGCAGACGATCTTCCACCATGTCCTGCCGCTGGCTCTGCCCGGCATCCTGACCGGCACGATCATCGGTCTGGCGCAGGCTCTGGGCGAAACCGCGCCGCTTCTGCTGATCGGCATGGTCGCATTCGTGAAAAACTTCCCCGGTGCGCCCTGGCCCGCCGAGGAATCAACAGCCTCGGCGGTCTGGGCGATCCCGCCTCGGCGCTGCCGGTCCAGATCTACAACTGGACCCAGCGCGCCGACCCCGCCTTTTTCGAGCGGGCCGGCGGCGCGATCATCGTGCTTCTGGTCTTCCTGCTCTGCATGAACCTTCTCGCCATTTTCCTGCGTCGCCGCTTCGAGCGCCGGTGGTGATCCCAGAAAGGAATTCTGATATGAACGACATGAGCATCATGGAGCGCGCCGTGACCCAAAACGACGTCAAGATCTCTGCCCGGGCCGTGCAGGTCTATTACGGCGAGAAACATGCGATCAAAGACGTTGATGTCGATATCCTCGACAAAACCGTGACGGCCTTCATCGGCCCCTCGGGTTGCGGCAAATCGACCTTTCTGCGCTGCATCAACCGCATGAACGACACGATCGACATCGCCCGCGTCGAGGGCCGCATCGATCTGATGGGCGAGGACATCTACGACCGCCGCGTCGATCCGGTGCAACTGCGCGCCAAGATCGGCATGGTCTTTCAAAAGCCCAACCCGTTCCCCAAATCGATCTACGACAATGTGGCCTACGGCCCGCGCATCCACGGGCTGGTGCGCAACAAGGCCGAGACCGACGAGATCGTCGAGAAATCCTTGCGCGGCGCCGCGCTTTGGAACGAGGTCAAGGACCGCCTCCACGAACCCGGAACCGGCCTGTCGGGCGGCCAGCAGCAGCGTCTGTGCATCGCGCGCGCGGTTGCAACCCAGCCCGAGGTTCTCCTGATGGACGAGCCGTGTTCCGCGCTCGATCCGATCGCGACCAGTCAGGTCGAAGAGCTGATCGACCAGCTGCGCGCCGATTACTCGGTGGTGATCGTGACCCATTCGATGCAGCAGGCCGCCCGCGTCAGCCAGAAAACCGCCTTCTTCCATCTGGGCAATCTGGTGGAATACGGCGATACCGACGACATCTTTACCCGCCCACGCGATCCGCGGACCGAAAGCTATATCAGCGGCCGGATCGGCTGATCGAGGAGCCGAGATTATGACGATGATTTCAGAAAAGCACATTGCTTCCGCCTTCGACCGCGACCTCGAAACCGTTCAGGCGCTGGTCGTCAAAATGGGCGGCATGGTCGAAACCGCCATTCAGGACGCGGCCCGCGCGCTGGAAACCCGCGATGACGAGCTGGCCGAGGACGTGCGCAAACGCGACAAGGCCATCGATGCGCTCGAGGCGCAAATCAACGAGGAAGCCGCGCGGTTGATCGCCTTGCGCGCGCCCATCGCCTCGGATCTGCGCACCGCGCTGACGGTGATCAAGATCTCCGCCAGCCTCGAGCGGGTCGGCGATTACGCCAAAAACATTGCCAAACGCAGCCATGTTCTGGCGCATATGCCGGTGATCAACGGCTCGGGCATTGCCTTGCGCCGCATGTCGGCCACGGTCGAGGGCATGATGAAGGATGCGCTCGACAGCTTCATCCAGCGCGATGCGGCTCTGGCTGCAGATGTGCGCCAGCGCGACCTCGAAGTCGACCAGATGTACAATGCGCTCTTCCGCGAATTTCTGACCTATATGATGGAAAATCCGCGCAACATCACCGCCTGCATGCATCTCCATTTCATCGCTAAAAACATCGAGCGCATGGGCGATCACGCGACGGGGATTGCCGAGCAGGTGATCTATCTCACCACGGGCGAACTCCCCGAAGAGGCCCGCCCCAAAAGCGACAGCGTGGTGCGCACCAACCTCAACGAGGGCGAGGACTGAGGCATGGCATCGGCACAACAACCCTGCGTTCTGGTCGTCGAGGATGAAGGCGCACAGCGCGAGGTCCTGCGCTACAATCTCGAGGCCGAGGGCTTCCATGTGGTTCTCGCCGAAAACGGCGACGAGGCGATGCTGCTGGTTCAGGAGGAACAGCCCGATCTGATCGTGCTCGACTGGATGCTCCCGAACGTTTCGGGGATCGAGGTCTGCCGCCGCGTCAAGGCCGATCCTGCGACGCGCAATATCCCGATCATCATGCTTTCGGCGCGCTCGGAAGAGGTCGACCGCGTGCGCGGGCTGGAAACGGGTGCCGATGATTACGTCGTCAAACCCTATTCGGTAGTCGAGCTGATGGCGCGTCTGCGCACGCAGCTGCGCCGTACCCGTCCGACCACGATGGGCGAGCGTCTGAGCTTCGAGGACATCATCCTCGATGCGGGCGAGCATCGGGTGTTTCGCGGCGGGCAGACGCTGCATCTCGGCCCGACCGAGTTCCGCCTGCTCTCGACCCTGATGGAAAAGCCCGGCCGTGTCTGGACGCGCGAGCAATTGCTCGACCGGGTCTGGGGGCGCGACGTCTATGTCGATACCCGCACCATCGACGTCCATGTCGGGCGTCTGCGCAAGGCGCTGATGGTGAACGGCGGCGAAAATCCGGTTCGTACGGTGCGCGGCACGGGCTACGCCCTCGGTTGAGGCGCGCGTCAGAACAGGAAACGGCCTGCGGGGATCGCTCTCCGCAGGCCGTTTCGCGTTTCGGCAGGTGGCGCTTTAGTTCTGGGCGATCAGCTCCGTGATTCGGCGGATCGCGACCCGGCGGTTCGCACGTTCGGCCTGATCGGTCTGGATGCGGAGGAACCGCTCGCCATAGCCCTGAACCACGAGGTTTTCGGGCGGCACGGCGAAATATTCCGACAGCGCCAGCGCCACCGATTCGGCGCGGCGATCCGACAGCGCG
Source organism: Paracoccus cavernae (assembly GCA_030410095.1). Taxonomy (GTDB): domain Bacteria; phylum Pseudomonadota; class Alphaproteobacteria; order Rhodobacterales; family Rhodobacteraceae; genus Paracoccus; species Paracoccus cavernae. Next base: position 1,723,814 of record JAUFRC010000001.1, on the reverse strand, counting down.
AGGTTGGAGGCATCCGAGCCCACCGCATCGGTGTAGCCCTCGATCAGGAAGATCTCACGCGGGTTGTCACGGATCGATTGCGCGATGGCGCGGCCCAAAAGCGAAAGCTGGCGGGCCTGATCCGGCTGGACGGCGGCCGAGCCGGTCTCGAAGGTGATCGACTGGATATCGAGTGGCGGCACCAAGGCGCGGACCTGGGCGATGTCGCGGATCTGGTCGAGGGTGAAATGCCGGTCGACCCGCGATTGCTGCATCAGGGCCTCGCGCAAGGCATCCTCGCTCATCGAGCTTTGGTAGACGATCGGCCGTGCCGGCGGCGGCAGCTCCGAGACGCGCACCGGTTCGCTTTCGGCCGTGTCGTCGATCAGGTCGGTCTGCGTTCCGTCCGCCGATTGGACCGTGCGGCGCAACACGTTCATATTGGCGTCGCGGATCGTCATGACCTTGCTGCCGTCGGCGCGCGTCACCGTGGTGATGGTCGAGCCATCCGAGAATTTCTCGGTCTGGACATTCGAGCCGGGCTGGAAAAGCAGGGTGTCGTCATTCTTGATCAGCTGCTGCGAGCCGTCGGGCAGGGTCACGACCACGCGGTCGCCGGTGTTGAGCGCAACCTCGCGGTTGTTCGACAGCATCGAGCCGACCGCCATTCCGGCCATGCCGACCAGAGCAAGCCGTGCGAGGTCGCGGCCCTTGTTGTCGTCCGATTTTGCCTTGGCCTCGCCTTCCGTCTTCTGGGCACCAACCGCATCGGCGATGCTTTTCGCGACCGAGGTGGTGAAATCCTCGTCCGAGCGGCGCGCATCATCGGCGCTGACCGTCATTTCGCTGACCTGACCACCGGCAGCGGCAGCCGTCGCGCCATCGGCAAGCGCCTTGAGCGCGTCATTGGCGGCGGGGCCTTGGCTTCGGCGGCCTCGACCGCGGCGGCGGTCTCTTCGGCTGCGGCTTCGGGCGGGGCGAGGTTCTCGACCAGATTGGCGATATTCGCGGCCTCTGCCTCGGCTTTTGCCCGCGCTTCCTCTGTCTCTGTCTCTGTCTCTGCCTCTGCCTCGGGCGTGGCGGTTTGCCCTTGCGCGGCTTTCGCCTCTGCCGCGAGGGCGTCTTTCAGCGCATCCGGATTGTCGCCGACAGATGTTTCGGCCGGCGCGGCCTCCGCCTTCGGCTCGGCGTTTGCGGCAGGTTTCGCCGCCGGTTTTTCTGCCGGCTTGGTGTCCGCAGGTTCGGCCACGGCGGGATCGGCCTCGCGCTCCATTTCGGTCTCGGCTTCGCCCGCCACGGCGGCGGCTTTGGCTGCAGCGTCATCGGGCTTGGGCGTAGGGGCTTCCACTGCAGGCTGGGTCACGACGGGATCCGCTTCGCGTTCCATGTCGGTTTCCGCTTCGGCCGCGACGGCAGATGCTTCGGACGCGGCATCATCCGGTTTGGTCTCTGGCGCAGCATCCATGACGGCCTCGCGCGGGGCGGGCTCGGGCTTTTTCTCTGCCTCGGCGGCGAGGGCTTCGGCCTTTTGCGCCTGAGCTTGCGCATCTTCGGGCTTGGCCTCGGGGGCGGGGCCTCCACGACCTCGGGCTTGGCGGACGGCGCGTCGGCGGTCACGGGCTGTCCGGCCTCCGCTTCGACCGCTTGGGGAGGGGGCGGTGGCGGGGTGTCGCCAACGGCTTCGGCTTGGGGCTCGGCCTGGGCGTCCGCTGCTTCGGGCGCCGTTTCGGGAGCGGCCTCGGCGGGCGGGGCGGCTGCGGGATCGACGGCCGGTTGCGCCGAGGCTTCGCCTTCCGGCGCCGCCTGGTTCTGGGCCAATGCCGTCATCGGGGTCATCAGGGACAGGACCATGACGATCGCTGTGGATGTCTTCAAAATATGCCGCATCAAACTTCCTTTCGGCCTTATCGCCATCACCAGACTGGAAACGAACGATGCGGTCCAGCGCAGGTTCCGGAACGGACGGGCACAGCCGCGTGAGAGCCGCGTGATCGGCGGCTTCCGGCTAACGGCTTTCGGGGCTTCGCGCGAGAACCGGCGCAAAGCAGGAGCTTTGGCACGATTGGTCTGTGGCGCTCCTGCCTAATTGCGGTGGATGAAGCCTCCGCCGCTGCGTTGGACCTCGCCGCCGAGTTCGAGCGCCAGCAGTTCTTGAGCACCTTCCGCGGCGGGAATGCCGAGATCGCGCAAAAGCGCATCCTCGTCGGTCGGACTGAGGTTGAGCCGCGCGAGAATGCGCGCGCGATCGATTTCTGGCGGCCCGCTTCCTCGGCGGGCGAGCCGGATCCGTGCGGAGCGGGGGCCGTTTCCTCGAAAACGGGGACGCCGGGCGGCGCCGCGTTCCGGCGGAGGGTGGTCCGCCAGTTCCAGAGCATTCAGCACATCCTGCGCCGAGCGGACCAATGTCGCGCCGTCACGGATCAGATTGTTGCAGCCGCTCGCGCGCGAATCCATCGGATGGCCGGGCACGGCGAGGACCTCGCGCCCCTGATCCAGCGCGTTTTGGGCGGTAATCAGGCTGCCCGAGCGCTCTGCCGCCTCGACCACGACCACGCCGAGGCTGAGCGCCTAGATGATGCGGTTGCGGGCGGGGAAATGGCGCGCGAGAGGGGCGAGGCTGGGGGCTGTTCGCTCAGCAACAGGCCGGTCTCGCAGATCCGCGCGGCGAGTTCGGTGTTCTCGGCGGGATAGATCACGTCGATCCCGCCCGCCATGACCGCGATCGTGCCCGTGGCAAGGCTGGCCTCATGCGCGACGGTATCGATGCCGCGCGCGAGGCCCGAGACGGTGACGATCCCCGCCCGCGAGAGCCCGCCCGCCAGCGTGCGCGCCATCCGCAACCCCAGAGACGAGGCGTTGCGCGCCCCGATGACGGCGATTTGCGGTCTGTTCAGCGCGGAAAGATCGCCTTTGACCCAGATGACGGGCGGGGCTTCGGGAATATCGCGCAATGCCTGCGGGTAATCCGCGTCGAAGCAGCTCAGCAGCCGTGCGCCCGCGCGCCGGCCTGCGGAAAGCTCGGCCTGAACCGCGGCCAGCGGACAGGGGCGTAACCGGCGATTCCCGCGGCTTGAGCGATGTCGGGCAGGGCGGCGAGGGCGGCTTGAGTGCTGCCGTGTTCTTCGAGCAGGCGATAGAAGGTCGCAGGCCCGACCCTGCGCGAGCGGATCAGCCGCAAAGCGTCGAAGGCCGCGCCGGAATCAGCGTTTCGTGCCGGCCGGAAGCCGCCTCTCGGGGGGATTTTCTGAACATTGCGCCGATTCTTTTGCTTCTCGCGCCGAGAATGGCGGAGAAATCTTAAGGATCGGTTAGTTTTCGGGCTGCGGGCGATGCCTTGCGGCAACCGCCCGTCCGAGAAAGCGCAGGGTGCGCCCTCAGGCTGCCGAGCCGCCGATGGTCAGCCCACCCATCAACAGCGAGGGCAAGCCCACGCCGACCGGCACCCATTGGCCCTGCTTGCCGCAATTGCCTATGCCGGGATCCAGCGCGAGGTCATTGCCGATCGCGCGGATATGGTTGAGCGCGGTCGCGCCGTCCCCGATCAGTGTCGCGCCACGGATCGGATCGCCGACGACGCCGTTTTTGACACGGTAGGCCTCGGTGCAGGAAAAGACGAACTTGCCGTTGGTGATGTCGACCTGACCACCGCCGAAGCCGACCGCATAAATCCCGTCCTTGAGATCGGCGAGCATAGCCGCCGGATCGTCCTGCCCTGCGAGCATGAAGGTATTGGTCATGCGCGGCATCGGCGCATAGGCGTAGCTCTGGCGGCGGCCGTTGCCGGTGGGCGCAACCCCCATCAATCGCGCGCTTTGGCGGTCCTGCATATAGCCGGTCAGAATGCCGTCCTCGATCAACACGTTGCGGCCCGGGGCGTGCCCTCGTCATCGACGGAAATCGAGCCGCGGCGGTCGGGAATGGTGCCGTCGTCGATCACGGTGACGCCTTTGGCCGCGACCCTCTGGCCCATTAGTCCTGCAAAAGCCGAATGGCCCTTGCGGTTGAAATCACCTTCGAGTCCGTGGCCGACGGCCTCGTGGAGCAAAATCCCCGGCCAGCCCGGCCCGAGAACCACATCCATCACGCCGGCAGGAGCGGGCACGGAACGCAGGTTTACAAGGGCGATGCGCAGGGCCTCGTCGACCAGAGCGCGCCAATGTTGGGGCGCGACAAGGCCGTCAAGCGCAATACGTCCGCCGCCGCCGGCATTGCCCGATCGCGGCGCGAATTCGATTCGACCATGACCGTGACATTCAGTCGCGCCATGGGACGGAAATCGGTCCAGAGCCCGCCCTCGGGGCGCAGGATCGCAACCTCTTGAACCGCGCTGGAAATCGAGGCGCTGACCTGAACGACGCGGGGTCTTTGGAGCGGGCGTAATCGTCGATCTCGCGCAAAAGCTGGACGCGGTCGGCAAAGCCCACATTCGCGGCCGGATCGAAGGCGCCATAGAGGGCAGGGGTCTCGCCCGAGGGGCGCGGCCAGCGTCGCGCCGCCGTTTCCGACCGCCAAACGCGCGGTTTCCGCCGCGTTTCGCAGTGATTTCTCGTTGATTTCGGTCGAATGGGCATAGCCCGTGACTTCGCCGCTGACCGCGCGCAGGCCAAAGCCCTGATCGGCCTCGTATCCGGCATTGCGCAGCCGTCCGTCGTCGAAAACCAGACTTTCCGCGCGCGAACGTTCGAGGAAGAGTTCTCCGTCCTCGCCACCGGCCACGGCGGAGCGCAGAATGCTCAGGGCCTGATCGCGGTCGAGAAGATCGTCAAAGGGTGCGAATTGGGCTTCGGTCATGTGTGCGGTCCCTCTCTGAAGTGGTCGAGTATGGGGTTTTTGACCCAAAGTCGATAGGTATGGCTTGCCCGTCCGGCCAAGATATGGTTGTGAAGTCCGCACCAATGTCGGTTGATCGCATTTCCTGCGAGGCGGCCGGTATGACTGTAGGCAACGGGATGGGATGATGGCAATTGCATCAATGCGCCGCGCGCTGGCGGCAATGACAGCGACGGGACTGGCAGCCGCGACGGCAGTTCCTGCTTTGGCGCAGGACGTGCTGGGCGACCTGCCGATTATCGGGACTCCGGTAGACGGCGGCATGAATTTTCAGCCGGCGGCAAGCCCTTGGCGCACGACCAGCAGTGGCTGGACCACTTCGTTCTGATCATCATTTCGGTGGTGACGGTTCTTGTCTGCCTTATGCTGCTGTACTGCATCTTGCGCTTCAACAAGCGCGCGAACCCGGTTCCGGCACGTTTCACGCACAACACGCCCCTCGAGATCGCATGGACGCTGGTTCCGGTGCTGATCCTTGTGGCAATCGGCGCCTACTCGCTGCCGATCCTGTTCCGCAGCCAGGAAATGCCGAACAATCCGGCTCTGGTGATCAAAGCGACCGGCCACCAGTGGTACTGGTCCTATGAATACCCCAATGACGGCATCGCTTTCGACGCCATCATGCTGGAAAAAGAAGATCTGGCCGATGCCGGTTACACCGAACAGGAATATCTGCTCGCAACCGACAACGCCGTCGTCGTTCCGGTCGGCAAAGAGATCCTCGTGCAGGTTACCGCTGCCGACGTGATCCACAGCTGGACCGTTCCGGCCTTCGCCGTGAAACAGGACGGCGTTCCGGGCCGTATCGCGCAGCTCTGGTTCGAAGCCGACAAAGAAGGCATCTATTTCGGTCAGTGTTCGAACTCTGTGGTGTGAACCACGCCTATATGCCGATCGTCGTCAAGGCGGTCAGCCAGGAGAAATACGACGCCTGGCTTGCGGGTGCAAAAGAGGAATTCGCGGCTGATGCCTCGGACTACCTTCCGGCAGCTCCCGTCCAGCTGGCTTCGGCTCAGTAAGGTCTAGGAAACGCTGTGGCTGAGATTAACGCATATGAAGGTCCGGCAGAGGCAGGGTTCGGCGATTACGTCGCCCTGCTGAAGCCGCGGGTGATGTCGCTGGTGGTGTTCACGGCCCTTGCAGGGCTTGTGGTCGCGCCGGTGTCGATGAACCCGTTCGTGGCTTTTTGCTGCATCTTGTTCATCGCCATCGGGGCGGCGCCTCCGGCGCGATGAACATGTGGTATGACGCGGATATCGACGCCAAGATGCGCCGGACCCAAACCCGGCCGATCCCGGCCGGGTTGATCCAAGGACGTGAAGCGCTTGGCCTCGGCATTGCGCTTTCGGTTCTCTCGGTGATGATGCTGGGCCTCGCGGCCAATTGGTTCGCGGCGGGCTTTCTGGCCTTCACCATCTTCTTCTATGTCGTGATCTACACGATGTGGCTCAAGCGCCTGACCCCGCAGAACATCGTGATCGGCGGCGCGGCGGGCTCTTTCCCGCCCATGGTGGGCTGGGCCTGTGCGACCGGCGGGATCAGTATCGAATCCCTGCTGATGTTCGCACTGATCTTCTTCTGGACACCGCCGCACTTCTGGGCGCTGGCTCTGTTCACCAAGGCCGATTATTCGGATGCGGGCGTTCCCATGCTGACGGTGACCCATGGTCGCACCTCGGCGCGCCGGCACATCTTTGCATATACGCTTGTTCTGGCACCTTTCGCGCTTTGGCTGGGGGTAACCTCGGTCGGCGGCCCGCTCTACATGGGTGTGGCGGTGGTGCTGAACGTTCTGTTCATCCACGGCGGCTGGAAAATCCTGCGCCGTGACGATGCTGCGGCCGAGGCTGATGGCTACAAGGTCGAACGTCAGTTTTTCAAACTCTCGCTCTATTACACCTTCCTCCATTTCCTCGCACTCATGGTGCAGCACTGGGTCGGGGGCTGGTAATGGCACTTCAGGTCGAACACGAGCTTCACAAACGTCGCCGCAGCCGCAATCTCGGGCTGCTGGCGGTGCTGCTTCTCTTTGTCGCACTGGTCTTTGCGCTGTCGGTGGTCAAGATCACCCAGGGAGATCTGATGGAGGGTTTCGACCATACGCTGCGCGCCTCGGCCCTGCCCATTACGGAGCCGCTGCCCGCGCCGAATGCGTCGACTGATCCGACAGCCGCGACACCTGCCCAACCGGCAGTGACGCCTGTGGATACGCCTTCCTCCGCGCCTCAGGTCTCTCCGCAGGCGCAAGGAACGGAGACGCAGCAATGAGCAGCACCAACGACAAGAGCAATTCGAAAACGGTCATCACCCTTCTCAGCGTGGTGTTCGTCATGGGCGCACTCGCCTGGGCGGCCGTGCCGTTCTACTCGTGGTTCTGCCGCGTGACGGGTTATGGCGGGACGACCAACGTCTCGACCGTGGCGCCGGATGTGGTGCTCGACGAGCTGGTGCGCGTGCGTTTCGATTCCAACGTCGATACCGATATGGGCTGGACCTTCCGCCCGATGCAGAAAGAAATGACGCTCCGCATCGGCGAAGAGGCAATGGCCTTCTACGAGGCGATCAACATCTCGGACGAGCCGATCACCGGCACCGCGAGCTATAACGTCGCCCCCGATATCGCCGGCTACTATTTCAACAAGATCGAATGCTTCTGCTTTACCGAGCAGACGCTTCAACCGGGCGAGCGCGTCGAGATGCCCGTCAACTTCTTTGTCGACCCCGAGCTGGTCAAAGATGCTGACGCAGGCCGGATCCGCGACATTACCCTGTCCTATACGTTCCACCGGACCGATCCGCCCGCAAAGGCACAGGCCGCTCTGGACGTTACAGTCCAACCGACTGTAAACTAACCCCGCTACACGATGACGAACCAACAGCCAGGATTTGACAATGGCGCACGCTAAGAACCACGATTATCACATCTTGCCCCCGTCCATTTGGCCGGTTGCAGCTGCGGTTGCTACTTTTGTCATGCTGGTTGGCGGCGTGGCATGGATGCGGGGGTCACCTTCCTCGGCATGCCGGTCGAGGGGCCTTGGATGTTCCTGATCGGCCTGATTGGCGTGTTCTACGTCATGTTCGGCTGGTGGGCCGATGTCACCCACGAGGGCAACGAGGGCGATCACACGCCGGTCGTGCGCATCGGTCTGCGCTATGGCGTGATCTTGTTCATCACCTCGGAAGTCATGTTCTTCGTCGCCTGGTTCTGGGCCTTCTTCAAGAACGCGATGTATCCGATGGGGCCTGACAGCCCGATCAAGGACGGCATCTGGCCGCCGGAAGGCATCGTGACCTTCGATCCGTGGCACTTGCCCTTCATCAACACGCTGGTCCTGCTGCTTTCGGGCGTTGCCGTGACCTGGGCGCACCATGCTTTCGCACATGAGAACGACCGCAAGACCGCGATCAACGGTCTGGCCGTTGCAGTGCTGCTGGGCCTGTTCTTCACCGGCCTGCAGGCGCTGGAATACAGCCATGCCGCATTCGGCCTGTCGGATACCGTTTACGGCGGCGTCTTCTTCATGGCGACTGGCTTCCACGGCTTCCACGTCATCATCGGCACGATCTTCCTGTTCGTCTGCCTCATCCGCCTGATGCGCGGCCAGATGACCCAGGAAAACCACATCGGCCTCGAGGCGGCTGCCTGGTACTGGCACTTCGTCGACGTGGTCTGGCTGTTCCTGTTCTTCGCGATCTACGTCTGGGGTCGCTGATCTGTCAGGATCACCAAGAAAGACCGAAAACGCGCGGGGCCCGACCTCGCGCGTTTTTTTCATGGCGGGCATCGGGGCAGGGCATCAGGCACCGAGGCCGCCGAAGCCCGGGACAAAACCGCGGGCACATCCGCAGGCAAAACCGCGTGGACGGGGCCGCACCCCTTGACGATCCCCTCGCGATATCGGACCCCCTTGGGATCGCCGCCGGGCTGATGGCGCTCGGGACGTTTCGAGCCAGCCATCCTCTCTGCAGCCTTTCGGAAGAACCTCAATGCGCCGCTATCTCTTTCCCTCGTCATCGGCATTCTCGGCTTTTCGATCCTGATCAGCCTCGGGACGTGGCAAATGCGCCGTCTCGCCTGGAAGGAGGCCATGCTGGCCGAGATCCAGCTGCGCATCGACAGCCCGCCCAAAGCGCTGCCCGCCGCTTTCGCGCCGGAGATGAAATACGAGCCGGTCGATTTTGTCGGCCGCACCACCGGCGAGGAAATCCTGATCCTCTCGGGCACCCATGATCTGGGCGGGGGCTATCAGGTGATCTCGGGCTTCGAGACCGCCGACGGGCGCCGCATCATGATCGACCGCGGTTTCGTGCCGCAAGACGACCGTCATGCCCCGCGTCCGCCGGTCGATCTGCGCATTCAGGGCAACCTGCATTGGCCCGAGGAAAAGAACAGCTCGACCCCGAGCCGAACCTCGACGAGGGGATCTGGTTCGCCCGCGACGTGCCGGCAATGGCGAAGGTTCTCGACACCGAACCGCTTCTGGTCGTTGTTTCGCGCGTGGGCGGCGATACCCAAGGCGTGCAGCCGATACCGATTTCGATCTCGGGCGTGCCGAACAATCACCTCGAATATGCAGCGACCTGGTTCATGCTCGCTGTGATTTGGGCAGGAATGACAGTAGGGCTGATCTGGCGTATCAGGCAGCGTAAATTCTAGGGATGATGATGAAATACGTTTCGACCCGCGGTCAGGCCCCGGCGCTGACTTTTGATCAGGCGATGATGACCGGCTTGGCGCGCGACGGCGGCCTTTACCTGCCCGAGACCATCCCGACCTTTACCGCCGACGAAATCGCGGCGCTTTCCGGCCTGCCTTACGGCGAGGTCGCGCGCCGCGTCGTGGCGCCTTTCGTCGGCGACAGCTTCTCGGATGCCGAGCTGCGTCAGGCCATCGACAAGGCTTACGGCCATTTCGGCCATGTCGCCCGTGCGCCGCTTGTCCAGCTGGATGCGGGCCATCACCTGCTTGAACTGTTCCACGGCCCGACGCTTGCCTTCAAGGATTTCGCGATGCAGCTGATCGGCCAGCTGTTCCAGATCGCTTTGGCGCGGACCGGCGAACGCATCACCATCATCGGTGCGACCTCGGGCGATACCGGCTCGGCGGCGATCGAGGCTTTCAAGGGCCTCTCGAACGTCGATGTCTTCATTCTTTATCCGAATGGCCGCGTCAGCGAAGTCCAGCGCCGCCAGATGTCGACTCCCGCCGAGGCCAATGTCCATGCTCTGGCGATCGACGGCCATTTCGACGATGCGCAAGCCCGTCTGAAGGATTTCTTCAATGATCACGCCTTCCGTGACGAGGTCGGTCTGGCCGGCGTCAACTCGATCAATTGGGCGCGGGTTCTGGCGCAGGTGGTTTACTATTTCACCGCCGCCGTCAGCCTTGGCGCACCGCAGCGCGAGATCGACTTCACCGTGCCCACCGGCAATTTCGGCGATATTTTCGCAGGTTCGATCGCAAAGGCGATGGGGCTGCCGATCGGCCGTCTGGTGATCGCGACCAACCAGAACGACATCCTGCACCGCGCGCTTTTGAGCGGCGAGTACCGGACCGGCACGGTCGAGCCCTCGATCTCGCCCTCGATGGATATTCAGGTCAGCTCGAACTTCGAGCGCGCGCTGTATCTGGCCTATGGCGGCGATGCGGCCGCAATCCGCCAGCTGATGGAAGAACTGAAAACCGGCGGTTTCACCATCAGTCAGGGCGCCTTGCAGCATCTGCGCGAGATCTATGTCTCGGGCCGCGCCTCGAAGACGAGACCACCGCGATGATCCGCACCATCCGCGCCGAGACCGGCGAAATCATCTGTCCCCATACCGCCGTGGCGGTGAAGGTCGCGCGCGAGAACCTGCGCGATGGCGTGCCGATGGTGTCGCTTTCGACCGCCCATCCCGCGAAATTCCCCGATGCGGTCGAGAATGCCCTCGGCATCCGCCCGCCGCTGCCGCCCCATATGGCCGATCTTTTCGAACGTGCCGAGCGCATCACCCGCGTTCCCAACGATGTCGAACACATCAAGGCCCTGATCCGCGAACGGAGGTCCAACGCGTGAACGATATCCGGATTTCCACACTCGCCAACGGGCTGCGTATCGTCACCCACCGCATGGAGGGGCTGCATTCTGCCTCGGTCGGGCTTTGGGTGAATGCGGGCGGTCGCGACGAGCGGATCGAGCAGAACGGCATCGCGCATTTCCTCGAGCATATGGCGTTCAAGGGGACCGAAAAGCGCAGCTCCCTCCAGATCGCGGAGGCGCTCGAGGATGTCGGCGGCTATCTCAACGCCTATACGTCGCGCGATGTGACGGCCTATTACGCGCGCGTTCTCAAGGATGATGTCGCGCTGGCGCTGGACGTGATCTCCGACATCGTGCTCAATCCGGTCTTCGACCAGCGCGAGATCGATCTCGAGCGCGGGGTGATCTTGCAGGAAATCGGCATGTCGCTCGATACGCCGGACGATGTGATTTTCGACTGGCTGCAGGAGGCCGCCTATCCCGACCAGCCGATGGGCCGCAGCATTCTGGGTCCGGCGGAACGGGTCAGCAGCTTTACCCGCGAGGATCTCGCGGGCTTTGTCGGCGAGCATTACGGGCCGGGCCAGATGATCGTCGCGGCTGCGGGCGCGGTTGATCACGACGCGATCCTCGCGCAGGTGAGCGGGATTTTCGGCTCGCTCTCGCCACTGGTCAAAGTCACGCGCGAAGCGGCCCGCTGGCAGGGTGCCGAAGCGCGCCGCGTCAAGGACCTCGAGCAGGCGCATTTCGCGCTGGCGCTGGAGGGGCCGGGCTATAGCGATCCCGATTACTTCGCCTCGCAGATCTGGACGAATGCGCTTGGCGGCGGGATGTCCTCGCGCCTGTTCCAGAAAGTTCGCGAAGAGCGTGGCCTGTGCTATTCGATCTTCGCGCAATCGGGCTTTCACGATGATACCGGCATGGTGACGATCTATGCGGGCACCTCGGGCGAGCAGGTTGCCGAACTGTCGCGCATCACCATCGACGAGATCAAGCGCAGCGCCGAGGATCTGAGCGAGGCCGAGGTCAACCGTGCCAAGGTCCAGATGAAGGCAGGCATGCTGATGGGGCTGGAAAGCCCCTCGGGTCAGGCCGAGCGCATGGCGCGGTCTCTGGCGATCTGGGGCAAGGTTCCCGATGCCGAAGATGTCGCGGCGCGTATCGATGCGGTTACGGTGGCGCAGGTGCGCGACCATGCAGCGCGGCTTTTGGCTGCCGCCCGACCGGCGCTGGCGCTTTACGGGCCGGTGACGGCTGCGCCCGAGCGTGACCGATTGGCAGAATGGTTGGCCGCCTGATGCTGGGGCGGCGCCGTCCGCCTCGCCTTGAAACCGAGCGGATGGTGCTGCGTCTTCCGGCGCATGGCGACTTTCAGGCCTGGACGGCGCTGCGTCAGGAAAGCCGCGCCTTCCTGACGCCTTGGGAGCCGACCTGGGCTGCCGACCATCTTCTGCGCAAGAGTTTTACCAACCGCGTCTATTGGGCGCAGCGCGCCAGCCATGCGCGGACCTCGGTGCCCTTGTTCATGGTCCGCCATGACGGGGTTTTGCTGGGGGCGATCACGCTCGACAATATCCGGCGCGGTCCGGCGCAAAGTGCGACGATCGGCTATTGGATCGGCCAGCCCTTCGCGCGGCACGGCTATATGCGCGAGGCGATCCGTGCGGTCGTCCATCACGCCTTTACCGAACATGACCTGAGCCGGATCGAGGCGGCCTGCCTGCCCGAGAATGCCGCATCGCGCGGGGTCCTGGAAAAGAGCGGTTTCAAATATGAAGGCGTTGCGCAAAGCTATCTCCAGATCAACGGGCGCTGGCGCAACCACATCCTTTACTCCAATCTGCGCGGCGACCGGCGCGGCCGCACCGATGCCGGTTGAGGCAGGTGCAGGATGGGGCAGGCGCGGCGCGGGATTTGTGACAAAGCGGGGGCTGGCCCCGCACCCCCAAGGTATTTCTGTCAAAGCGAGGAACGGGTTGATGCTTGAGGCGGCAGACGGGCGCTTGGCGGCGCGGCTTCCCGAAGGGGTTCTGCGTCCGGTTCAGGAACGCTATCTCGACGAGCCGCGCGGGCGCTATCACGGGCAGGCGGGGCTGGTTGCCGCGCCGCGCTCGGTCGAGGAGGTCGCGGCGGTGGTGCGGGCCTGCGCCGAGGCGCGTGTGGGGATCGTTCCGCGTGGCGGCGGCACAGGTCTGGTTGGCGGGCAGGTCATGGAGACCGGTCCCGCGCCGCTTGTCTTGTCGCTCGAGCGCATGGTTGCGGTGCGCGCGCTCTGGCCCGAGGAGAATGTCCTGATCGCCGAGGCCGGTGTCACGCTTGCGGGCGTGCGGCAGGCGGCCGAAGGGGTGGGGCGGGTCTTTCCGCTGTCTCTGGCCTCGCAGGGCACCGCCGCGATCGGGGGTGCCTGTCGACCAATGCGGGTGGAGTGACCGCGCTGCGCCACGGCACGGCACGGGCGCTGTGTCTGGGGATCGAGGCGGTTTTGCCAGACGGGAGCATCCTGCGCGATCTCAAGCGGCTGCGCAAAGACAATACCGGCTATGATCTGCGCGATCTGCTGATCGGGGCGGAAGGCAGCCTCGGTATCATCACCGCCGCATCGCTGCGCCTGATCGTGCCGCCGGCGGGTGTCGGGACCGCGATGTTGCAGGTGCCGGACCCTGCGGCGGCCCTCTCGCTTCTGGCTTTGGCCGAGGGGCATCTGGCGGGCGGCGTGACCTCCTTCGAGCTGATCTCGGGGCAGGGGCTGGCCTTTTTGTCCGAGGTCATGCCCGAGCTGCGCCAGCCCCTGCCGCGCGCGCAATGGTCGGTCCTGCTCGAAGTCGGCCTGCCCGAAGGGCTCGATCCGGCGGATGCGCTCGAGGGGCTGCTGGTCGAAGCGATGGAGCGCGGTCTGGTTCTGGACGGCGTCATCGCCCAATCGGGCGCGCAGGCAGCGGATTTCTGGACCCTGCGCGAAAGCCTGCCCGAGGCGAACCGCAAGATCGGCGCGATCGCGAGCCACGACATCAGCCTGCCTCTGTCCGAGATCGCGGGGTTCATCAGGGATGCCGGCGCGGCTTTGGCGGCGCAGGGCGACATGCGGGTCCATTGTTTCGGCCATCTCGGCGACGGCAATCTGCATTACAACCTCTTTCCCGCCGCCGGCCGCAAGCGCGAGGATTATGACGGCGAGCGCGCGCGTCTGTCCGCGACCGTCCACGAGATGGTCGTGACGCGCGGCGGATCCTTTTCGGCGGAGCACGGGATCGGCCGGCTCAAGGTCGGCGAGCTGGCGCGTTGGGGCGATCCGGTCCGGCTTGCCACGATGCGCGCGATCAAGGCGGCGCTCGATCCTTTGGGGATCATGAATCCGGGCGCGGTTCTGGCGGCTGGTCGGGACTGAGGCGCGGGCGCAAAACCGCGCGCAGATGGTCGAGATAGGCGCTCACGCGCGGCACGGGGAAGGGTTGGGGCAGCTGCAGTGCCTGAATGTCCATCGGCGTCGTCGCGATCTCGGGGAAGAGCCGGATCAGCCGGCCCGCCTCCACGTCCTCCTCGACCACAAAGCGCGGCGTAAAGGCGATGCCTTCGCCCGCCAGCGCCAGCCGCCGCACCGCCTCGGCGCTGTTCACAGCGATCCGGCTATGCAGACCGACGCTGACCGGCGCGCCGTCGATGATGAAAGCCGCACGGTTGAGCTGGGCGTCATTGTTGTCGCGGATGGCGCGGTGGCTTCTCAGATCGGCGGGGCTTTGGGGCTGCCCATTGGCCGCGAGATAGGCGGGGCAGGCCACGACCCAAGAGCGGGTGCGCCCTAGGCGCCGCCCGATCAGGCTCGAATCGCGCAGATTGCCGATGCGGATCGCGACATCGAACCCCTCGGCCGCGAGGTCGATATAGCGGTCGGTCAGGTCGAGATCGATGGTGACGCGCGGGTACTTTTCGACGAAAGCATGGGTCAGCTCGGTGATGAACATCTCGCCGAATGTGGTGGGGGCGGTGATCCTCAGCCGGCCGCTCAGCATATTGTCTTCGGCGTGAAGTCCGGCCTCGAGTTCGTCATAGCTGCGCAGCAAACGGCGCGCCCCCTCGAGATAGCGCTCTCCGGCAGAGGTCAGCGACAGTGCGCGGGTGGTGCGGTGCAGCAGCGTCACCCCGAGATCGGCCTCGAGCGCGGCGACATATTTGCTCACCAGCTTGTTCGAGAGCCGCAGCCGCGCGGCGGCCTGCGTAAAAGAGCCCGCATCGACAACGGTGACAAAGGCGCGGATACGGTCGATCCTGTCCATGACTATCCACAATATGGCGGCAATATTTCGCTCAATATATCCGTTATCGAGGGATATCAGAAGTGCCATCTTCGCTCCAATGATGAATGGAGCACAAATCATGTCCGATACGACTGTTGATACCAATTCGAGCGATCTTGCCGCGCTGATCCTGCGGGTCTCGACCGGCGGGCTTTTCCTGATCCACGGCCTGACCAAGCTTTTCGTGTTCACGCCGGCGGGGACTGCGGGCTATTTCCAATCGCTCGGCCTGCCCGGCGCGCTCGGCTATCTGACCATGACGGTTGAAATCCTCGGCGGCCTTGCCCTTATTCTCGGGGCGGCGACGCGCGCCGTTTCGCTGGTGATGGCTCTGGTTTTGCTGGGCGCGGCTTGGTTCGGCCATGTCGCCAACGGCTTCGGCTTCGGCAATCCCGGCGGTGGTTGGGAATATCCCGTCTTCTGGGCGATCGTGATGGTCGCGCTGGCGGCTCTGGGCGGGGGCGCTTCGCGGTAACCAAGGGTAACTAAGGGAGTGGTTTGATGGCAACGAACGACGCACCGGTGGTGGTGGGCCATGTGGCCCTGATCGTGCGCGATCTCGACAAGTTGGGCGATTTCTACCGCTCGGTCGTGGGTCTCGAAGAGCTGTCGGCGGATCGCGGGACGATCCGTCTGGGGGCGGGCGGTCGGGTGCTGCTGGAGCTGCGGGGCGACAAGGCCGCAAGGCGCTCGCGCGGTGGTTCGGGCCTCAACCATACGGCCTTCCTTGTACCGGGCCGCGGAGATCTGGGCGCCTTCCTGCGCCATTTCACCGCGCTCGGTCACCGCCTTGGCGCGGCGGAGGATCACGGTGCCAGCGATTCCCTTTACTTCAGCGACCCCGAGGGCAACGGGATCGAGGTCACGGCCGATACCCCGCGCGAACTCTGGCCGCGCCGCAACGGCCGTATCGCGATGTACGCGCGCGGGCTCGATCTGCGGGCGGTTGCGGATGATGCGGCGGGCGTTTGGCGCGGCGCACCCGAACAGACCGTGGTGGGCCATGTCCATATGCAGGTCGGCGGGATCGAGGCCGCGACGGATTTCATCACCGGCCCCTGAATATGGAGATCGTTCAGGGCGACGGCGGCTCGATGTTTTATGCCTCGGGCGGCTATCACCACCATCTCGCGGTCAATGCCTGGGGGTGAACAACAGCCCCCGTCCCGAGGGCGAGGCGGGACTGGCTTCGGTCACATTGCAGCTCGACCCCGCGCTTTATGACGCGGCCGTGCAAAAAGATCTGCGCGATCCTTGGGGGACGCGGTTCGTTCTGGAACGCAAACCGGGCTGAAATCCCTGCGAAGGCGCGGATATTCCAATGGAAAAGGGCCTTTGGCGGCAACGCTAAAGGCCCTTTTGTTTGCCGCTTTGCGTTGGGGGCATGACTGCCTTGATTTGTCACCTTCATCCGAAAGCCGTAAGCCGAAAGAATTGGGAAGGATTCATTCATTTTTGGATTGAAAAAGCCGGAGGAGTGCCATGGCCGAGGATTATCTTTCACGCATCCGAAACCACGCCTTGCGTGACCGCGTCGTCAGCGCCGACGAGGCTGCCGCGCTGATCAAGGACGGGATGGTTCTGGGCATGAGCGGCTTTACCCGTGCGGGCGAGGCCAAGGCAGTGCCGATGGCTTTGGCCGAACGCGCAAAGCGCGATCCGCTCAAGGTGACGCTGATGACCGGCGCGAGCCTGGGCAATGATCTCGACAAGACCCTGGCCGAGGCCCATGCGCTCTCGCGCCGCATTCCCTTTCAATCCGACCCCGCCTTGCGCCGCGAGATCAATGCGGGCGAGGTCATGTTCATCGACCAGCACCTCTCGGAAACCGTCGAGCAGCTGCGCACCCACCAGCTTCCCGCTGTCGACATAGCGATCATCGAGGCGGTCGCGATCAACGAGCAGGGCGGCATCATTCCGACGACCTCGGTCGGCAATTCGGCCAGTTTCGCGATCCTCGCGCCCAAGGTCATCGTCGAGATCAACACCAGCCAGCCTCTGACGCTGGAGGGGATGCACGACATCTATATCCCGACCTATCGCCCCGCGCGGATGCCGGTGCCGGTGGTCGCGCCGCAAAGCCGTGTGGGCCTGCCCTATATCCCGATCCCGCCCGAGAAAATCGCGGCCATCGTCATCTCGCAAAAGCACGACAGCGCCTCGAACATTCTCGAACCCGACGAAGAGACCCGCGCGATTGCCGGCCATCTGGTCGAGTTTTTCAAAAGCGAAGTGGCGGCCGGCCGTCTGACCAACCAGCTCCAGCCGCTTCAGGCGGGGATCGGCACGATCGCGAATGCCGTGTTGCACGGGATGATCGACAGCCCCTTCCACGATCTGACCATGTATTCCGAGGTCTTGCAGGATTCGACCTTCGATCTGTTCGATGCGGGCAAGATGGTCTTTGCCTCGGGCTCGTCGATGACGCTCTCGCCCGCGAAAAGCGCCTCGGTCATGCCGCGGCTCGACGAGTACAAATCGCGCCTGATGCTACGCCCGCAGGAGATCTCGAACCACCCCGAGATCGTGCGCCGTCTGGGCATCATCGCGATCAATACCGCGCTCGAATTCGACATTTACGGCAACGTCAACTCGACCCATGTCATGGGCACGCAGATGATGAACGGGATCGGCGGTTCGGGCGATTTCGCACGCAATGCCTTCATGTCGATTTTCGTGACGAAATCCGTGGCCAAGGGCGGCAGGATTTCTTCGGTCGTGCCGATGGTCAGCCATGTCGACCATACCGAGCATGACGTCGATATTCTGGTGACCGAACAAGGGCTGGCCGATCTGCGCGGCCTTGCCCCGCGCGAGCGTGCGCGGCTTGTGATCGCCAATTGCGTCCATCCCGAATGGCGCGGACAGATCTCGGACTACTTCGAGCGCGCAGTGGCGCGCGGCGGCCATACTCCGCATCTGCTCGAAGAGGCGTTGAGCTGGCACGACCGGCTCCGCCGCACCGGCTCGATGCAGCCCGAGGCATAATCACCGAACGCAAAACGCCCCGCAAACCGCGGGGCGTTTTCATTCGGACGACCTGTGAAGGATCAGAAAGCCGGGATGACCGAGCCTTTGTATTTCTCTTCGATGAAGGTCTTGATGCGCGCGTCGTGATAGGCTTCCACGAGCTGCTTGGCCCATTCGGCATCCTTGTCGGCGGTTTTCACGACGATCAGGTTGGCATAGGGGCCTTCTGCGTTCTCGATCGCGATTGCGTCGGTGTTCGGATCAAGACCGGCTTCGATCGCGAAGTTGGTGTTGATGATCGCGACATCCGCATCCGCCAGCGAGCGCGGCAGCTGGGCTGCGTCCAGCTCGAGGAATTCGAGCTTTTGGCGTTGTCGACGACGTCCAGCGGGCTCGGCGTCAGGCCGACGCCGTCCTTCAGCGTGATCACGCCCTTGTCGGCCAGCAGCAAAAGCGCGCGGCCGCCGTTGGTCGGATCGTTCGGGATCGCGACTTTGCCGGCCTCGGGCAGTTCCTCGAGCGATTTCAGCTTTTCCGAATAGGCGCCCATCGGGGTGGTGAAGGTCAGGCCGATCGGGGTCAGATCATAGCCGCGATCCGCGATCTGCTGGTCGAGATAGGGCTTGTGCTGGAAGATGTTGGCGTTGAGGTCGCCATCCGCCAAAGCCTGGTTCGGCATGACGTAATCGGTGAACTCGACCAGATCGATGTTCAGGCCCTTTTCCTTGGCGACCGGAACCACCTGTTCCATGATCTCGGCATGTTCGCCGACCGAGACACCAACCTTGATGTCTTCGGCCGAAGCCATACCAGCGACCAGTGCGATTGCAGCGGTCATAGCAGTGAAGCGAAGCTTTTTCATGTGCTCTCTCCTATGAAAAACTCTGTCAGCGGCCCTGATTGCGGGGCGCGCGTTTGTCGAAACGGGCGGCGATCCATTCACCGGCCGATTGCACCAGCTGGACCATGACGATCAGGATCACGACGACGGCCAGCATCACCTCGGGCATGAAGCGCTGGTAGCCGTAGCGGATCCCGAGATCGCCCAATCCCTTGCCGCCGACTGCGCCGACCATGGCCGAATAACCGATCAGGCTGACCACGGCCAAGGTGAGGCCCAAAACGATGCCCGGCATGGCCTCTGCGACCAGAACCTTGCGCACGATCTGGGCAGGCGTTGCCCCATCGAGCGCGCGGCCTCGATCAGGCCGCTGTCGACTTCGCGGATCGAGGCTTCGACCAGACGTGCGATGAAGGGGGCGGCGGCAATCGTCAGCGGCACGATCGCGGCATTGGTACCGATCGAGGTCCCGACGATGAAACGGGTCAGCGGAATGATCGCGACAACCAGAATGATGAAGGGCGTCGAGCGCGCGGCATTCACGGCCAGCCCGAGCACGCGGTTGACCAGCGGCGCGGAAAACAGCTCGCCCTTTTTCGAGGTCGCGAGAAAGATCCCCAAAGGCCCGCCGATCAGCGTGCCGATGATGGTCGAAAGCGCGACCATATAAAGCGTTTGCAGCGTCGAGACCCAGAGCAGGTTGATCAGATTAGCCGACATAGCCAAGTACCTCGGTCATCATGCCATGGTCATTGAGAAAGCCCTGCGCCTCGGTCGTCCGTGCGGCGGGCAGCGAGACGATGAGGCTGCCGAAAGGATTGGTGCCGATCTCTTCGATGGCGCCGGCAAGGATGTTGGTCTCGATCCCGCATTCGACGGCAAGGCGCGACAGCATCGGATCGGTGGCGTGATCGCCGATGAAGGTGATCTGGACCACGGCCTGCGAGGCCGCGCCTTGCGGTGCGGGCTGCATCTGGTTGGCGACAAAGCTCGGCACGGCGACGCCGGTGACGCCGGTCAGGAAGGAGCGCGTCGTCGGATGTTTGGGATGCGAGAAGACGCCGTAGGTCTCGCCGGCCTCGACGATCCGGCCCGCCTCGATCACCGCGACATGGCTGCAGATATCGCGCACCACCGCCATTTCGTGGGTGATGAGCAGGATGGTCAGGCCCAGCTCCTTGTTGATGCTTTGCAGCAGCTCCAGAACCTGACGCGTGGTGTCGGGATCGAGCGCCGAGGTCGCCTCGTCCGACAGCAGCACGCGCGGATTGGTGGCGAGCGCACGGGCAATGCCGACGCGCTGCTTCTGGCCGCCCGAAAGCTCTGCCGGATAGCGGTTGGCTTGCGCGCCAAGGCCCACGAGCTCGACCAGATCATCGACTCGGGCGCGGATGCCGCTTTGCGGCGCGCCCGCGATCTCCAGCGGCAGCGCGATATTGTCGCGAACCGTGCGCGAGGCGAGCAGGTTGAAATGCTGGAAGATCATCCCGACTTCGCGGCGGATCGCCCGCAGCTCGGCCCCTTCGGCCGCACCGACATCGCGGCCGTTCACGATGACCTTGCCCGACGAAGGACGTTCAAGCCCGTTCACCATGCGCAAAAGCGTCGATTTGCCCGCGCCGGAGCGCCGATAATGCCGGTGATGCCGCCTTGCGGCACATCCAGCCAGACATCGTCAAGCGCCGTCACATCGCCGCCACCGCCTTTTGCGGATAGCGGCGGCTCACGCCTTGGAAAGAGATCGCCGGATCAGCCCGGCCCGCAGCCTCGGTCATCACAAAACCCTGTCAATGAGCGCAGAGCTACGCTTGCACGGTCAACTTTTGCAAGAGGACTCTATAGGCAATATCCGAAACACCATCCCTACTTTGCGTTAAAAGCGGGAATGGCGTTCCGGATTGCGGAAATTTGCGTTGATTTGAAAGATTATTCTACGCAGCGAGCGCCGAAATAATGCCGCCGAAGTCGGCAGCCTTGAGGCTCGCGCCCCGACCAGAGCGCCGTCGACATGGGCAATGGCGAAAATCTCGGCCGCATTCGAGGGTTTGACCGAGCCGCCATAGAGCAGCGAGAAATCGGCGCCATCCGCGAAACGTGCGGAAAGCTTGTCGCGCATCAGGGCATGGACCTCGGCGATCTGCTCGTTGGTGGGGTGCGGCCGGTGCCGATCGCCCAGACCGGCTCGTAGGCGATGACGGTGTTCTGCGCATTTGCGCCTGCGGGAACCGAACCGGCAAGCTGGCTTGCGATCAGATCGAGCGTCTGGCCGGCATCGCGCTGCGCCTCGGTCTCGCCGACGCAGATCACCGCGACGAGGCCCGCCGCATGGGCGGCCTGGGCTTTCGCCTCGACATCCGCATCGCTCTCGCCGTGATCGGCGCGGCGCTCGGAATGGCCGAGGATGACATGGCTTGCACCGACATCCTTCAGCTCGACGGCCGCAATATCGCCGGTATGCGCGCCCGAGGTCTTGGCATGGCAATCCTGCCCTCCGACCATCAGTTTCGAGCCATCGGCCCGCTGCGCCATCGCATGGACCAGAACGGCAGGGGGCAGATCAGCACGTCGCAGGCGGGGGCGGGGTGGTCGGCCAGAAGCTGGTCGATCTCGGCCAGCGAGGCCAAAGTCCCGTTCATCTTCCAATTGCCGGCGGCCAGTTTGCGCGGAGCCATATCCATCCCTCATGACTGATTTTCATCAGGGATTAGGAGGTTCGCGCCAGCCGTTCAAGCGCCGCGCGCCGGTTTCAGACTATGGTTTCGTCTGTTTGCGCCAACATGGCGGAAAGGGGCCGAAGCGGGGCTCAGGATGCGGTGGGAACACCGGCCAAAGGCTCGAAGCGGATCGATTCGCCGCAGCCGCAAGATTCGGTCACATTCGGGTTGCGGAACTTGAAGCCGGATTCGAGCAGGCCGGTTTCATAGTCGATTTCCGTCCCGAAAAGGAACATCTGCGCGGTCGGCGCGATCAGCACGCGGGCATCGCCCTGTTCGACGACCTCGTCGGCGCTGTTGGGGGCCTCTGCCATCTCCATCGTATATTCCATACCCGCACAACCGCCCTTCTTCAGGCCGATGCGCAGCCCGACGGCCGATTTGCCCGCCATGAGCTTGGCGATCTGGCGCTCTGCCGCGGGGGTGATGGTGACGGGGGACTTGCCGGGAATGGAAAACATGGGAAACCGCCTTTCGTGCCTTTGAAGATAGGGCCTCGGACTGGGGCACTCAAGCCCCGAGAAGGGGAAAGCCCGAAGTCGGAGGCGGCGAGGCGGGCAGGGGGCCTGTAACGGCCCTTGCACAGTCGGGTTCCGGCGCGGCTGTCAGGGATTGGCGGCGACAGGCGCGACCGGAGCGGGTGCAGCGCTGGCCGGCGCCTGCGTGCCGGATCGGGGCATGGCTTCGATGAAACGGCTGACGACGCGGACCGAGTTCTCTGAGGCGAGATCCATGAAGGTCCCCATCTCGTTTTGCCCCGCGCCGCCGCCTGCAAGATCCGAGACCGAGCGGAAGGCGATAAAGGGGATCTGGTTGCTCCAGGCGACCTGCGCCACCGCCGCGCTTTCCATATCGAGCACTTCGGCCTGATAGTTGGTAAAGGCCCATTCGCGCATCGCGGCATTATCGACGAAGACCGAGGACGACACGCCGTTCCCGCCGACATGCACCTGCGGAATATGGGTCAGGCAAGCCTTGCCCTTGCTGCAATTGTTCAGCTCGACATCAAGAACCGCGCCCTTTGCGATCTCGAAAAGGGACGGGTCGACATCGAACCAGAATTTGGTTTCGGGCGCATCGGGAACCGCGGAGATCACATCGACATCACGCGGCACGAAAACGCCGAAATTGGTGTGGGTCGAGGAAAAATAGCGCGGGATGGTCAGGTGCCCGTCGCGGTCGCGGGCGGCGATCACCTCGAAATACTGGCCCCAGCGTTCGGGCACCACGACATCGCCGATATGGAGCGCGGGATCGGCGCTGCCCGCGATGCCGGTGAAGACCACCGAGGAAATGTTGTAGCGGTCGAGCGCGAGCTGGGTCGTCATCGCGGCATTCACCATCGAGACGCCCGACATATAAAGAACCACATCCTTGCCCGCCAAAGTGCCGGTCACGAATTCCGTTCCGTTCACATTGGTGCTTCCCGAGGCCACGACCGCCGCGCGAATGGCCTGCCATTCGGGCTCAAAGGCGGAGACGACGGCGATCCGCGGTGTGTCGTCCCATGCGGGCGGGGCCGCGAAGCCGGTATGGGCGCCGAAAGCAATGCCGAGCGCTGCAAGGGTCAGGCGCATAGTGATTCCTTTCGGAGCGAAGGTGATTCCCTGCCGGAAAACAACAAAGATTTGCCCGCTTGTCAGATTTCGTCAACCAAATGAAGGTTAGATTGAATTGCTAAACAAAAGGTAAGCGATCGCAGAAAAATCACCGAGTAATGCCCCGATATCAAATAGGCAACGCGCAGGGGGGCGTGCACGCCCTGTTGCCTGTCGCGGTGCGTCCGATTTGCGGGCGGTGTCGGTGCCTGATATGGCGGTCGCGTGATGCTTTGCCTGCGCACCCCGCTTGCCGGCGACGAGGGGGCCTCGATGCGACAAGCCTGCTTGACTCGGGGCCGGACGCGGCTATAAGCGCGTTTTCATTGGTGTTGGTGGCCCCCGCAAGGATTCCTGTCGGGCGCAAGCCAGAGGACAACGCCCTTCGAATGCTTGGACGGCCCGGGGAATGCTACCGGTCCCGGAACCGCCGTCAAAGCAACATTTGTGAAGGAGATCAGCCGTGACCAAACGCACAGCTGCCAAGTACAAACTCGATCGCCGCATGGGCGAAAACATCTGGGGCCGCGCGAAATCGCCGGTCAACCGCCGCGAATACGGCCCGGGCCAGCACGGCCAGCGCCGCAAGAACAAGCTGTCGGACTTCGGTACCCAGCTGCGTGCGAAGCAGAAACTCAAAGGTTACTACGGCGACCTGACCGAGAAGCAATTCCGCCGCATCTACTCGGAAGCTGAGCGCGTCAAGGGCGACACCGGTGAAAACCTGATCGGTCTGCTCGAGCGCCGCCTCGACGCCATCGTTTACCGTGCGAAATTCGTTCCGACCATCTTTGCCGCACGCCAGTTCGTGAACCACGGCCATGTCGAAGTGAACGGCAAGCGCGTGAACATCGCGTCCTACCGCGTCAAAGAAGGCGACATCATCTCGGTCCGCGAGAAATCGCGCCAGCTCGCCATCGTCCTGGAAGCCGTCGCTCTCGCAGAGCGTGACGTTCCGGACTATGTCGAAGTCGACCACAACAAAATGACCGCGACCTTCGTGCGCACCCCGGCTCTGGGCGATGTCCCCTACGCCGTGGTCATGGAACCGAACCTGGTCGTCGAATTCTACGCTCAGAACTAATCCTTCCGGATTGGTTGCAAGATCGGGCCGCTCCTTCGGGGGCGGCCTTTTGCGTTTCCGGCGCCTGACCCGCCCGTCGCCGCGCTGCCCGCCACGCAGTCCTCTGCGCCGCCTGCGAGGCGTGGCTCACGCGACATCAATCCGGCGCGACTTCGCGCGGGTGCGCCTTGTAAGATGGCGCGCGGTGGGGATTGGCATAGTTTGTTCTCGATTGGACGACGGAGGCGGGCATGCGATTGGTGACGGCGTTTCTGGTGATGGGGCTGGCCTCTGCCGGACCCGGCTTTGCGCAATCCGAAGACGAGCGTCTGTGGAGCTGCGACACCTCGCTCTCGGGCGAGAGGATCTCGGTCAATTATGTGCGCGACGAGGCCTACCGCGCCAATGTCGGCAAGATGGAATCGCGGTTCGCGCGTTTCGGCAAGGTCACGTGTCCGGGCTATGTCACCCTGCGCGAGATCCTGCGCCGCAACGAGATGGTCGACGACGGCAGCTATTGTCTGCTTTGGGACCAGTCCAGCGATACCTTCGTCGGCGCGCAGAAAGGGCCGCGCAAGGCCAACGCGGTCTGCGGCAAGACCTTCTGCCACCGTGTGAACGGCGCGAAAGCCGCCGCCCTGCAGGAGGGCCGCGCGGCAGCCAATGCTGGCTACGAAGCTGTGACCCAACGGCCGGGTGCCGCGATCCTGAGCGCCGCGACCGGCCCGATGGCGGGAAAGATCGAAGGGGCGGGGGCCGCTGCGGCGGGCTTGCCTCCTCGCCCGTGGCGGTGGGTGCGGTTCTGGTCGGTGCTGCGGCAACCGGCGGGGCGCTGTGGTATTGCGCCGACGGGACCGGCACCGACACCACCGCAGCCGAGCCTTTGGCCGCGCCCGAGCCCTATGTCGCGCGTGAAGAGGATATGCCGCTCGGCCTCGCGCCCGGCGAGGATCCGGCGGATAGCGCGGTCTGGGCCACAACGCTACCCCCGCCGGTCGAGGCCGCCGCTCCCGATGCCGCAACACCGGTCGGAGCCGCCCCTTTGCCGCCTGCGGCCGGGAGCCTCCGGCTCAAACCGCGCCCTGATCGTGATTTCTGCGCCCGCTGCACCACTGTGCGGGTTGGGGGCTTTGCGCCTTGCCATGAAGCAGCCGGAGAGCGGCTTTGAAGGGGAGCAGGACACCCCTCGGGGGTGGCCATAGGGCGGGCCGCGAACAAGGATGGATGCAGGCTCGCTCTCGGGGCGGTCGTTGACTGGCCGAGAAGCGCTGTTAGCCTCTCCATGCGGAGGAGCACCACGATGACCATTGCGCAAAGTCTGCTCGCCCTTGGCGGGATCTTTCTTCTGGCATGTTGCAGCCCCGGACCGGTTTTTCTGCTGATTGCCTCGACCGCGGCCGATCACGGCCGCGCGGAGGAGTGCGCGTGGCTCTGGGCGTGGCCGCTGCCACTTTTATGTGGTCGTCCTTAACGGTGATGGGATTGGGCGCGATACTGGCCTCGGTCGTCTGGGCGCAGGCGGCAATCCGGCTGGGAGCGGGCATCTATCTGCTTTGGCTGGGGCTCGGCATGATACGAAGCAGCCTGTTTGGCCAGACTGCCCCTGCACGCATCAGCCTTTCTCGAAAATCTGCGCCTGCAAAAGGCTTCATCGCCAGCGCCACAAATCCCAAGGCACTGGCCTTTTTGGTAGCGCATTCGCCCTGAGCGCGCCTTTGCAGCCTACACTGCACTATCATTTGGCAGCCGTGACAGGTCTGACGGTCCTGTCGGGGATTTGGCATAGCCTTTTGGCGATCCTCTTTGCAACGCCCGCATTGCAGCGCGGGTATCAACGTATGAAACGCCGGATCGACCTTTTTGTGGGAGCCATCTTGGTCGGCCTTGGGGAGGAATGCTTGTACAGGGAGGCCGGAACCGCTGAGGCTGAATTGGCGATCGTCCCGGGTTGTACTTCCGCTTCGCTCGGATCCCTGTCGGCCTGTTAGGCGAGATCGGCGCTGATTTCCGGTTTTTGGCGCGATTCAGGCTCCGGTGGGAGACCTGATCAATGAGCAATCTTTACTGGCTGACGGATGCCCAAATGGAGCGCCTGAAGCCGTTCTTTCCAAAGGGTTTTGGCAGGCCCCGCGTCGATGATCGCCGCGTCCCCAGCGGGATAACATTCATCAATCGCAATGGCTTGCGGTGGTGTGACGCGCTAAGGGAATAGGGGCCTGCCAAGGTCCTCTATAGCCGCAGGAAGCGCTGGAGGTGAGTGGCTGAACACCACCGGCTCAAGAGAAGCCACGAACACGGGGTCTTCGCTCGGATCATGGTTGGCGTTGCAGCCAAGAGGGCCAAGCACAAGACGATCATGCTCGCAGCAACCGTCTTGTTCCGGCTGTGATCCAGAACGAGTCCTGAGCCTAGGCCCGACATCGCAGTGTGTCCGAAGCTTCCCTGACATTCAGTCTTTGTGTGCAGCGGGAATTATAATCGAGACGGCTCCTGCGGGGCCTGCCAGCTTTTCTGGTCCGCAGGGTGGTGGTCGCGGGCATGATTGCGGGAAGGGACGGGGCAAAAGTCAATGGATCGCGCTTCCTGCGGTAGCGACCCGCGGGAATATCGATCCGGCGGAGCATCAGGTCGCGCCCCAGGTGGCAGGCCTCTTGGCCAATAAAAAAGCCCCGCTTTTGCGGGGCTTTCGGATCTGTTTGGCGCCGGTCAGGCTTTGGCGAGATTGCGCAGCACGTAATGCAGCACGCCGCCGTTTTCGAGATATTCGATCTCGACCTCGGTATCGACGCGGGCTTTCAGCTTGATGGTGCGCGTGTGGCCATCGGCATATTTGATCGTGCAATCGACCAGCGACAGCGGTTTGAAGTCGCCTGCCAGACCGTCGATCGAGATGACTTCGTCACCCTTCAGGCCCAGCGTTTTGCGGTTGTCGCCATTGGTGAACTCGAAGGGAACGACACCCATGCCGACGAGGTTCGAGCGGTGGATGCGCTCGAAGCTTTCGGCGATGACGGCTTTGACGCCGAGCAGGTTCGTGCCCTTCGCCGCCCAGTCGCGCGAGGAGCCTGCGCCGTATTCGATACCGCCGATGACCACGAGCGGGATGCCCGCTGCTTCATAGGCCATGGCCGCATCATAGATCGCCATCTGTTCGCCGTTCGGGCCTTTGGAATAGCCGCCCTCGACCCCGTCCAGCATCTCGTTCTTGATGCGGATGTTGGCGAAGGTGCCGCGCATCATGACTTCATGGTTGCCGCGGCGCGAGCCGTAGCTGTTGAAGTCCTTCGGCGCGACCTGATGCTCGGTCAGATAGACACCCGCGGGCGTGGTCGGCTTGAACGAACCCGCCGGCGAGATGTGGTCGGTCGTGATCATATCGCCGAGCAGCGCGAGAACGCGTGCGCCGTCGATATTGTGGATCTCGCCCGGGTCTTTCGACATGCCGCGGAAATAGGGCGGGTTCTGGATATAGGTCGAACCGGCCGGCCAGTCATAGGTCTCGCTGTCGGTGACCTTGACGGCCTGCCAACGCTCGTCGCCTTTGAAGACATCGGCGTATTTCGACTGGAACATCTCGCGGGTGACGATGGTGTCGACGAGTTCCGCGACTTCTTTCGAGGACGGCCAGATGTCTTTCAGGAAGACCGGCTTGCCTTCGTTGGAATAGCCAAGCGGCTCGGTCGTCAGGTCGATGTTCATATCGCCTGCAATCGCGTAAGCGACAACCAGCGGCGGCGAGGCCAGATAGTTCGCGCGCACATCGGGACTGATGCGGCCCTCGAAGTTGCGGTTGCCCGACAGCACCGAGACCGCGACCAGATCATTGTCGTTGATCGACTTCGAAATGGCGGGCTCCAGCGGGCCGGAGTTGCCGATACAGGTCGTGCAGCCGAAACCGACAAGGTTGAAGCCGAGCGCGTCCAGATCTTCCTGAAGGTTTGCGGCCTCCAGATATTCCGCCACAACCTGCGAGCCGGGTGCGAGCGAGGTCTTGACCCAAGGCTTGCGGGTCAGGCCAAGGGCGCGCGCCTTGCGGGCGACCAGACCCGCGGCCATCAGCACATAGGGGTTCGAGGTATTGGTGCAGGACGTGATCGAGGCGATCACGATCGAGCCGTCATGCAGCTTGTAGTCATAGCCGTCGACATTGCCGGCCTTGTAGCCGTCGTGGTGGCCGGGCAGGTAGTCGGGAGCAGGGGCGCCGCCTTCTTCCTTCCAGCGACGCTCGGCCTTTTCGGTCGGCTCGGGCAGCTCGCGGGTGCCGCAGATATATTTGCGGAACTCTTCAGCCGAATTGGTCAGCGGAACGTGGTCCTGCGGACGTTTCGGGCCCGAGATCGCGGGGACGACATCGCCCTGATCAAGCTCCAGCGTCGAGGAATAGACCGGAGCGTAATCGGCACCGCGCCAGAAGCCGTTTTCCTTGGCATAGGCTTCGACCAGTGCGATACGGTCTTCCTCGCGGCCGGTCTGGCGCAGATAGCGAAGGGTCTCGTTGTCGATCGGGAAGAAGCCGCAGGTCGCGCCATATTCGGGCGCCATGTTGGCGATCGTGGCACGGTCGGCCAGCGGCATGTGGTCGAGGCCTTCGCCGTAGAATTCGACGAATTTGCCGACCACGCCGTGTTTGCGCAGCATCTGCACGACCTTGAGCACGAGGTCGGTCGCGGTCACGCCTTCTTTCAGCGCGCCGGTGATCTTGAAGCCGACGACTTCGGGGATCAGCATCGACACCGGCTGACCCAGCATCGCGGCCTCGGCCTCGATCCCGCCGACGCCCCAGCCCAGAACGGCGAGGCCGTTGACCATGGTGGTGTGGCTGTCGGTGCCGACCAGCGTGTCGGGATAGGCGACTTCCTCACCGTTCTGGTCTTTGTCGGTCCAGACGGTCTGCGCCAGATATTCGAGGTTCACCTGATGGCAGATGCCGGTACCGGGCGGAACCACGCGGAAGTTGTTGAAGGCGTTCTGACCCCATTTGAGGAAAGTGTAACGCTCCATGTTGCGCTCGTATTCCAGCTCGACGTTGCGCTCGAAGGCGCGCGGCGTGCCGAATTCGTCGATCATGACAGAGTGGTCGATGACCAGATCGACGGGGTTGAGCGGGTTGATCTTTTGTGGATCGCCGCCAAGCGCCTTGATACCGTCACGCATTGCAGCCAGATCGACCACGGCCGGAACGCCGGTGAAGTCCTGCATCAGCACGCGGGCGGGGCGATAGGCGATCTCGCGCGGGTTCTGGCCGCCAAGCTTGGCCCATTCCGCGAATGCTTTGATGTCCTCGACCGAAACGGTCTTGCCGCCATCTTCGAAACGCAGCAGGTTCTCCAGCACCACCTTCAGCGAGGCCGGCAGTTTCGAAAAATCACCCAGACCGGCTTCGGTCGCGGCCGGAATCGAGTAATAGGCGTAGGATTTCCCGGCGGCCTGAAGGCTGCGGCGGGTTTTGGAAGTGTCTTTTCCCGTTTCGATGGGCATGGCTCGCTCCCTATCGGTGCTAAGGTGGCTGTGAGGCTGTCTGCACGTCATTTGCGCCTTTTTCAGGACTGGTGCAAGGGCGTGGCAGTGAAATGTATGCAATTGTATGCAAGAAAATCGGGGCAGATGCAAGCTGTTGCGATGCAGACACGTTGCAAGCTGCTTGTGGGCCTTCTAACAAAGCCTTGATTTGTCACGCAGCACAAGCCGGCGTTAGGAAGAAGGCCTCTCTGACCCCAATGTCTCGCGGCGAACTGCCCCCAGGATAACGATCGATGACGGCGCTTTTGTATCACTCTCGGAACGACGGCCAGACCGGTCGCTTTTGGCGGTCGCTGCGGTTCGGGTGCGCGGCTCTGGCTGCAGTGATGACCTTGGCCCAGCCCGTTTTCGTGCCCTCGGCCCATGCGCAGGAACATGGTGGAGAGGCGCACGAGCGCAGTGATCACGGCCGGAGCGGACGTGAAGGCAGAGGCGGCGAGGGCCGCGAGCGTCAGGGCAAAGGGCAGGGGGCCCAGGCCATGGCGCGCGCCAGACCGAGGGCTCGGGGAGCATCGGCAGTTCCTCCGATTATTCCGGCGCGGGCCGCATGGGCCAGAGCATGTCGGGCGAGGGCTTTTCCGCGATGCGCCGCCCGCAACCCCTATGTCGCGCCCGAAGTTTACAGCGGCGACAGCGCCTATGGTGCCCATCTCTCCGGCGAGGGTTACGAGGATGTCGCGGGCGATATGGTCGGCACGATGCTCGACGCGCCCGATGGTGCCGAAGGCGTGATCAAAGCGCCCGAGGGCGGCAGCGGCTATAGCATGACATCCGAGGCCGAAGCGCCCGTGCAGGGTTTCGAGCCCGGCCTTTACGGCAACAGTTTCCTGCCTTCGGCAGAGGGCGAGCCGCCCGTCCGACAGCCGCGGTTGTCGCCGGCACGGAGGCGGCCGCCGACGGGTGATGATGAACCCCGAAATGGCGTCGCCCGAGATGATCGCGCCCAATATGGCCGTACCGGCGCCCGCCGAGCCCGTCGCGGCTGCGCGCAGTACGCGCCGCGATCTCGGCATGCTGGCGCATTCGCCGGTGGTGGTCGAGCTTTTCACCTCGCAGGGCTGTTCGTCCTGTCCGCCCGCAGACGATATGCTGGCGGGCTTGGCCGATCGTCCCGATGTGCTCGCCTTGTCGTGGCATGTCGATTACTGGGACTATCTCGGCTGGGCCGACGAATTCGCCAAACCCGAGTTCACGACGCGCCAGAAGCAATATGCGCGCGCGGCGGGCGAGCGTTCGATCTACACGCCGCAAATCCTGATCGGCGGCACGGATACGCTGATCGACCTGCGCCCCGCCGAGCTGATGGCGATGATCAACAACCAGCTGGCCCGTCCGGTCGCCCTGTCGGTGACGGCGCAGGATATGGGCAATGCCTATCAGATCGAGCTGACGCCCCGCGCCCAGATGAAGCGCGGCGTAGCCATTTTGCTCGTGCGCTATGCCCCCTGCGCGAGGTCGAGGTCAAATCCGGCGAGAACCACGGTCTGGTGCTCAGCTACCGCAATATCGTCATCGGCGTCGACCAGATCGCGACATGGGACGGCAAGGTGCCTCTGCGGCTCAAGGTCTCGGATGCGACCGCCTCGGGGGCGAGCTATCCCGCCGATACCCGCCATGCGATCCTCGCGCAGCAGGTCGGCCGCAAGGGCGTGGCCTCGGGCGCCATTCTGGCGGCGGTCAAGCTCGACTGAGCGATTGAATTAGGGACCGTCGGCAGGGGCCAGCTGCGCGCGGCGCAGGCGCGGTGGTGTCGCATCCCTGTTGGTGCACACTTGCCCAAGACCCGAAGCTGCGCGACAAGGCTCTCCAACCGGCCGCACGATCCGCAGGCTCGAACGGCCGCATGACCGGCCCGCACCACAAGGCCGCACGCCAAGGAGGCAAGATGACCGAACCCCGCAAAATGGCACCTTGGGTGAAGCCCGCGCTCGAATTCGGACCGGCGTTGCTGTTTCTCGTGGTCTTCATCGCCTTGCGCGACAAGACCATCGCGCTTTGGGGAACCGATTATCAGGGCTTCGTCATCGCCACGATGGTCTTCGTGCCGGTGCAGGCTCTGGCCTCGCTGGTCCTGTGGCGGCTGACCGGCAAGATCTCGGCCATGCAGATCATGACGCTGGTGCTGGTTGTGGTCTTCGGCGGCATGACCGCCTGGCTCAATGATCCGAAATTCCTCGAGATGAAGCCGACCATCCTTTATCTCTTCTTTGCCGCGATCCTCGGCCTCAGCCTGATCCTGCGCAAGAACTGGCTCCAGATGGTGCTGTCCGAGGCGCTGCCGATGAAGCCGGAAGGCTGGCGCATCCTGACGATCCGGCTGGTCATCCTGTTCATCGTCATGGCGCTTTTGAACGAATTCGTGCGCCGCACCATGAGTCAGTCGGCCTGGGTCTATTTCAAGACCTTCGGCCTGATGATCATCATGTTCGCCTTCTTCATCGGCAACGCCAAACTTTTCGAGCGCTACGCCTTGCCCAAAGAGGGCGAGGACGGCAGCGGCGATACCAGGGCCTGAGGTCCGGCAGCCGCGGGGCGGGCGCAGGCCGGCCGCCCCCGCCCGCACGCCCTTGTCCCTCTGGCGCGGTCGGGCCGGATGTGCCCGCAATCCGTGATTTGGCGCGCGATCGCCGCGCAAAGCGGCAAGCTGAACTTGCACCTCTTCACCCCGAGGAGTAACTGCGGATTGCACAATCACGGGGATCCGCCATGTCCAGCGATAAAACGACCAATCAACCCGCTCTCGAGCTTCATTCACGCACCCGCGCCGTCCATGCCGGTTCGCGCCGCAGCCAATATGGCGAGATGGCCGAAGCCCTCTTCATGACGCAGGGTTTCGTCTATGACAGCGCCGAGCAGGCCGAGGCGCGTTTCATCCAGTCGGGCCCCGAAGAATTCATCTATGCGCGCTATGCCAACCCCACGAGCCGGATGTTCGAGGACCGCATGGCCAGTCTCGAAGGCACAGAGGATGCGTTCGCCACCGCAAGCGGCATGGCGGCCGTGAACGGTGTGCTCATGTCGATCACCAAGCCCGGCGACCATATCGTTTCCGCCAAGGCCTTGTTCGGCTCCTGCATCTATATCCTCGATCTGCTGGTGAAATTCGGCGTCGAGGTGACCTATGTCGACGGCACCGACCTCGACCAGTGGAAGGCCGCGCTGCGTCCCGACACCAAGGCGGTCTTCTTCGAGAGCGTCTCGAACCCCGGCCTCGAAGTCACCGATATCGAGGGCGTCGCGAAACTGGCCCATGAGGTCGGCGCGCTGGTCGTGGTCGACAACGTCTTCGCCACGCCGATCTTTTCGCGCGCGGTGGAGCAGGGCGCCGATGTTGTGGTCTATTCGACCACCAAACATGTCGACGGCGGCGGTCGCTGCTTGGGCGGCGTGGTTTGCGGCACGCGCCAATTCGTGCGCGAGGTTCTCGAACCCTATCTCAAACATACCGGCGCGGCGATCAGCCCCTTCAACGCATGGCTGATGCTGAACGGTCTGACCACGCTGGACCTGCGCGTCCGTGCGATGTCGGATTCGGCGCTCAAACTGGCGCAGGCGCTGGAAGATCACCCGAAACTCTCGCGCGTGGTCTATCCGGGCCTGCCCAACCACCCGCAATATGATCTGGCAATGCGCCAGATGGGGACCGGCAGCACCATGATCGCGATCGATGTCGGAACCAAGGAAGAGGCTTTCCGCACGCTCAACCGCCTGCAGATCGCCAAGATCTCGAACAACCTCGGCGATGCGAAATCGATCGTGACCCATCCCGCGACCACCACCCACCAGCGCCTCCCCGAGGCGGACAAGCTCGCTCTGGGCATCACCGCGGGCCTGCTGCGGATCTCGGTCGGGTTGGAACATGCCGACGATCTGATTGCCGATCTGCGTCAGGCCCTTGCGGATTGATCCGCGGGCAAGCCTGATCTTATCGGAATGCAAGGGGGCTCCGGCCCCTTTGTGCCATGATCGGGGCCGGAAGGCTCGAAACCGCGCCCGCCATGTTCCCGTGATGGGCCGTCGGTATGATGTCGCAACCTCGGGGCTTCCAACCGCGGCCCCGAATGCCCATATTCAGCGTTCCGTTCGAGGAGAGTGCCATGACCCATGTTCGGCCCGTGAACACCGCCCAGCCCGTCTACAGCCGGGACTATCCCGCCGATTTCAAGGTGGATGAAGCGTATCGCGACACGCTGCCCGATCTTCAGAACGGTCCGGCGAGCCTGATCGTGGGCGCGAATGCCCCGATCCAGCATGTCGGGATCTCGAACTTCCGTCTGCCGATTCGCTTCCAGAAGAAGGATGGTGGCGAAACCGAGCTGGAGGCCGCGATCACCGGCAGCGTCAGCCTCGAGGCGGACCGCAAGGGCATCAACATGAGCCGCATCATGCGCAGCTTTTACGGCTATGCAGACAAGCGTTTTTCGCTGGATGTGCTGTCCTCGGCGCTCGATGCCTACAAGACCGATCTCGACAGTTTCGACGCGCGCATCCAGATGCGGTTCAGCTATCCGATGAAGGTCGGTTCGCTGCGCTCGGGCCTCTCGGGCTGGCAATATTACGATATCGCGCTCGAGCTGATCGAACAGGCGGGGCAGCGGCTGCGGATCATGCATTTCGACTATGTCTACAGTTCGACCTGCCCCTGTTCGCTGGAGCTCTCCGAACATGCCCGCAACACGCGGGGTCAGCTTGCGACGCCGCATTCGCAGCGTTCGGTTGCGCGGATTTCGGTGGTGATGCAGGGCGAGGAAAAGCTCTGGTTCGAGGATATGGTCGCGCTTTGCCGCGCCGCCGTTCCGACCGAAACCCAGGTTATGGTCAAGCGCGAGGACGAGCAGGCCTTTGCCGAACTCAATGCCGCCAATCCGATTTTCGTCGAGGATGCGGTCCGCGCCTTTGCCGAGCAATTGCTGGCCGATCCGCGCTGCGGAGACTTCCGCGTCATCGCCAGCCATCAGGAGAGCCTGCATTCCCATGATGCGGTCAGTCTGCTGACCTCGGGGCCGACCTTCGCGCAATCGAGCCTCGATCCCGCGACTTTCTCGGGTCTGCGGGCCTGAGCGGGCGCGTGCCTGACGAATTACGGGCGGTTCTTAGCGGATTGCCCGTGAACAAGGCGTGAACATTCACTTTTCATACGGGAAACGGCCCGCTATGCTGACCGCATGAGCCAATTCGACGATTTCGACCCATTCGAGGCCGCCTCGGCGCCGCCGGTTCCCCTGTCCCAGCGGGCGATGGGGCGCGACCCACGCCCTATCTCGAGGGCTCAACCCGCGCAGCGCGCGGCGGTCGAGGAATTGGACGGGCCGGTCCTGCTGCTTGCGGGGGCGGGGACGGGCAAGACGCGGGCGCTGACCACGCGGATCGCGCATCTTCTGACCTTGGGCAAGGCGCGGCCGAACCAGATCCTCGCCGTGACCTTCACCAACAAGGCCGCGCGCGAGATGCGCGAGCGGATCGGGCGGTTGGTTGGCGAGGCGGTCGAGGGCATGCCCTGGCTCGGAACCTTCCACAGCGTCTCGGTCCGGATCCTGCGCCGCCATGCCGAGTTGATCGGCAATGCGGATCTTCATCTGAAACCCAGCTTTACAATCCTTGATACCGACGACCAGATCCGGCTTTTGAAACAGTTGATCGCGGCGGAAAACATCGACGAGAAACGCTGGCCCGCCAGAATGCTGGCCGGTCTGATCGACGGCTGGAAGAACCGCGCCCTGACGCCGCCGCGTGTGCCCAAATCGGATGCGATGGCCTTCGACGGGTATGGCGTTAAGCTGTATCAGGCCTATCAGGACCGGCTTTTGACCCTGAACGCCGTCGATTTCGGCGATCTTCTGATGCATTGCGTGACGCTGTTTCAGGCCCATCCCGACCTTTTGCGCCAGTGGCAGGACCGCTTCCGCTATATCCTCGTCGACGAATATCAGGACACCAATACCGCGCAATATTTGTGGCTGCGGCTGCTGGCGCAGTCGCATCACAATATCTGCGTGGTGGGCGACGACGACCAGTCGATCTATGGCTGGCGCGGGGCCGAGGTCGGCAACATCCTGCGCTTCGAAACCGACTTTCCCGGTGCGACGGTCATCCGACTCGAGCAGAACTACCGCTCGACGGCGCATATCCTCGCGGCCGCCTCGACGCTGATCAAAGCCAATCAGGGCCGTCTGGGCAAGACGCTTTGGACCGAGGCCGAGGGCGGCGAGCGTGTCCGCCTTATCGGCCATTGGGACAGCGAGGCCGAGGCGCGCTGGATCGGCGAGGAGATCGAGGCTTTTCAGGGCGGCCACCGCGCCGCAATGGGGCGGCGCAGCCTCAACGATATCGCGATCCTCGTGCGCGCCAGCCACCAGATGCGCGCTTTCGAGGACCGGTTCATGACGATCGGTCTGCCCTACCGCGTTATCGGCGGCCCGCGCTTTTACGAGCGGCAGGAAATCCGCGACGCGATGGCCTATTTCCGCCTCGCGGTCAGCCCCGACGACGATCTGGCCTTCGAGCGCATCGTCAACCTGCCCAAACGCGGCCTTGGCGACAAAGCCGTCCAGACCATCCAGCGCAGATCGCGTGACCGGAGGCTGCCGCTTTTGTTCGGCGCGGCGGCGGTCGTGTCAGAGGGGATCATGGGCGGCAAGGGCGGCGCGGCTTTGCGCCAATTCGCCGAGAACATGGGCCGCTGGCATGCCGATGCGATCGACAGCACCGCCAACCATGTCGCTCTGGCCGAACGTATTCTGGACAGATCCGGCTATACCGCGATGTGGCAGAACGACAAATCGCCCGATGCACCCGGCCGGCTCGACAACCTCAAGGAACTCGTGAAGGCGCTCGAGGAATTCGAGAATCTTCAGGGTTTCCTCGAACATGTCTCGCTGGTCATGGATACCGACAAGCAGGAGGCAGCCGAGCAGGTCTCGATCATGACGCTGCATGGTGCCAAGGGGCTCGAATATCCGATCGTCTTCCTGCCGGGCTGGGAGGACGGTCTGTTCCCCAGCCAGCGCAGCGTGGACAGATCGGGCAATCGCGGCCTCGAGGAAGAACGCCGCCTTGCCTATGTCGGCATCACCCGCGCCGAGGAACTGGCGACGATCAGCTTTGCCGGAAACCGGCGGATGTACGGGCAGTGGCAAAGCTCGCTGCCCTCGCGCTTCATCGACGAGCTGCCCGAAGATCACGTCGACGTGCTGACGCCCCCGGTCTTTACGGCGGCGGCTACGGTGCTGCGGCCCAGCATTTCGCGCAATCGGGTATCCATGACCGCGCCGCAAAGGCCGATGTCTATAATTCCCCCGGTTGGAAGCGGATGCAGCAAAACAGCCAGCATCATGCGCCCGCCATCCGCAAGCCGGTGACGATCGACGCCAAGGTCACGTCGGCATTCTCGGTGGGCGACGAGGTTTTCCACCAGAAATTCGGCAAGGGCCGCGTCATGGGCATTGCCGAGGATACGCTGACGATCGAATTCGGTACCGGCTTCAAGACGATCAAGGCGGGCTATGTCGAGCCGATCGGTTCTGCCGGCGGCGACGATGTGCCGTTCTGAAGGGCGCCACCCCGTCCGCGCATGAAAAAGGCGGCCCCGAAGGGCCGCCTTTTCCGTTTTCCCGCCGGTTCCGTCTTTCCCGCCGGTTCCGGCTTTGCGTGCTCAAGCGGATTGCAGCGCCGCTTTGACCACTTCGGCAAGCGGCGTGGTCGGACGGCCGATCAGCGTCGAAAGGGCGCGGCTCTCGTCGAAGAGGGCGCCTTGGCTGGCCCCGACATCCCAGCTCGCGATCATCGCGGCAAAGCCTTCGGGCAGGCCGGCTTTGACCAGAGCGGCGGCGTAATCCGCCTCGCTCAGGTTCACATAGGCGATCTCCTTGCCGGTCTGGCGCGCGATCTCGGCGGCATAATCGGCCAGCGTCCAGGGCTGGTCGGCGACCAGCTCGTAGACTTTGCCCTGATGGCCAGTGCCCGCGGCAACGCTGCTGCCGCTTCGGCATAGTCCTTGCGGGCGGCGGCCGCGATCTTGCCCGCTCCGGCCGCTCCGATCACCGCGCCATGTTCGATCGCCGCACCGATGGAGCCGGTATAGTTTTCCGCATACCACCCGTTGCGCAGAACGGTGTGGGGGATGCCCGAGGCCTTCAGCATGGCCTCGGTCGCGACATGTTCCTCGGCGAGGTTCAGGGGCGAGTGATCGGCATGCAGGAGGCTCGTATAGATGATCTCGCCGACGCCTGCGGCTTTCGCGGCATCTATCGCGCGGCGGTGCTGGGCGGTGCGTTTGCCGACCTCGTTGCCCGAAATCAGGACGAGCTTGTCGATGCCTGCAAGGTTTGCCTCAAGCTCGGCCTCGGGGCTGGTGTCATAGTCGAAGCGGCGCGCCTCGATGCCGAGATCCGCGGCTTTGGCGGGATCGCGGACCAAAGCGACAAGGGTTTCGCCGGGGGCGCGGGTTTTCAAAGCGGCGACAATCAGGCGGCCCAACTGGCCGGTTGCTCCGGTTACTGCAATCGTCATGGGACATGCTCCATTCTGTTTGGCGGGTTGCCCCGCGATTATGGCGGCTTGCGGCGCGTCGGCCGCTTGCATCTGTGCCTTGTGGAACACCATATATGGGTATACGAACTTTTCGTAAGTACGCACAGGAATGTAAGTATGAAACTTTCCGATTCCCTTGGAGACGAAAACGGACGCGGCCAGCTTTTGGCGGCGGCCTGTCCCTCTCGCGAGGTGCTCAAACATCTCACCAGCCGCTGGGGCGTTCTGGTGCTGATGGTGCTGGCCAAGGGGCCGCACAGGTTCTCGGCGATCCGCAACCGCATCGGCGGCGTGAGCGAACGGATGCTGGCCCAGACCCTGCAATGGCTCGAGGCCGACGGGGTGGTGCTGCGCCATGATTTCCGCACGGTGCCGCCCCATGTCGAATATTCGCTGACGCCTTTGGGCGAGCAGGCGGCGGTCAAGGTCACCGATCTTGCCGATTGGATCGAGGAAAGCATGCCCCGCTTCGCCGCGCATTGGCAGGATGCCGAAGCGCGGGCCGAGGCGCGGGGATAGGGCAGGCGCGCGAACGGGCCACCGCCATGCGGGCCCCATGCCGGTGACGGGCCGCACAATCGGCGTCAGACTAGCGCTTGACCGCCCGCCTGCGCGGCTTTATGCGGCAGATGCGCGGATGGCTGGATGACCGCGGGGGCCTCGGCCCGCGAGGAAAGTCCGGACTCCATGAAGACACGGTGCCGGGTAACGCCCGGCGGGGAAACCCTAGGGAAAGCGCCACAGAGAACAGACCGCCCATGCTTGCATGGGTAAGGGTGAAACGGTGGGGTAAGAGCCCACCGCGGGACGGGTAACCGAACCGGCAAGGCAAGCCCCACCGGGAGCAATGCCGAATAGGGATCTTGCGCGGGGCAACCCGCAGGGCCGTCTTCGCCTGAAAGATCCGGGTTGGCAGCTTGAGCCCGTCAGTAATGGCGGGCCTAGAGGAATGGTCATACAGAGGGGCAACCCTTGGACAAAATCCGGCTTACAGGCCGTCCGCGCGTCTTTTCCCGAACCGTCCTTTCCGCATCCCGCCCCGGGGCTGGAATGCGTGCGGTGCAGGCATAAAGCTTAATAAACACTAGCTTCCCGCGCGGGTCGGGCTGGTTGACATATTACGCAATATGTCTTTATCGTCAGGTGTTGTCGACTGCCATCTTCAACTTGTGGGTGACGATATGAGCCTGACCAGATCAACTGCGCAGAGCGGTTTGCCGGCTACGGCAGCAGCGGACAGGCCGGGCGCACAATCCATCGCGAGCGGATATGCCAACGGGGCGGCGGCGCGTTCGCCCGCTCCCGATCCGTCAACGCTTTCCGGCACCGATCTGCGCGTAATGTCGATGGTTGGGGCGATTGCCGGCGCGACGGGCTTGCCCGCGGCCGAAGTGGGCGAAAACGATGCGGCCCTTGCTTTGGCGTTATTGCGAGCCTTGCGCGATCCGGTCTTCCTGATGGATCCCGACGGCCGCGTTACCTATATGAACCCCGCCGCCGCCAACCATCTCGCGCGGGGCGCGCGCGGCCGGACGCGCAGCTGGTGCGATCTGTGGCCGGAAGCCTCCGAAGCGGTGCTGCGCGATCTCATGGCGCAGGCCCGCGAGGGTGAGTCGAATGACGTCTCCTTGCCCGGTCTCGGCGATGACGGAGAGGTCACGCTTTGGCGCATCAGCTTCGTTCCGCTCGAGGATTCGCGCGGAGAGGTTGCAAAGATCCTGTGCATTCTGCGCGAAGGCTAGGGTTTTCGCGGTTTTGCGGCTGCTTTGCGGTTGACACCGGACGTCTGGTCTCTAAAGGCTGTTTCACAGGAATTACAGGGGTGACTCGCGGCTTTGCGCTGCCTCCCCATAGCAGGAGCAACGAAGCATGGCGAAGCCGACGACGATCAAGATCCGTCTGAACTCGACGGCCGGGACTGGGCACTTCTACGTCACCAAGAAGAACGCCCGCACGATGACCGAGAAAATGACGGTCAACAAGTACGATCCGGTCGTTCGTAAACACGTTGAATACAAAGAAGGCAAAATCAAGTAATTGCCCTTTGGTTCCAAGACCGGATGAACCGCGCCACTGGCGCGGTTTTTTCATGACGGGGTCCCGATTTGCCTGCCTTAGGGCGGGGTTGGGCCACGCGGGCTGACAAAGCCCGCATCCGGCCCCATATCGGGGCGGCCCGCCAAGTGGCGGGCAGGGGCCCAAGCGCCCCGTTGCGGCAGAGGCCGCCTTCTGGACGCATCGAGCTTCTGCCCCTTTGCAGGCTCGGGAAACGGGGATCGAATGGCCAATCGCGAACACTTCTCCGCCTCGGACATCCGCAGCGCAGCGCGGCTTTCGGTGGCGCCGATGATGGATTGGACCGACCGCAATTGCCGCGTCTTCCACCGCATGATGAGCCGCAAGAGCCTGCTTTTCACCGAAATGGTCACCGCCGCCGCCATCGTTCACGGCGAGCGCGGCCGGCTTTTGGACTATGACGCAGCGGAACATCCGCTGGCGCTGCAGCTCGGCGGCTCGGAGCCCGCGCAGCTTGCCGAGGCCACGCGCATCGCCTCGGACTGGGGCTATGACGAGATCAACCTCAACGTCGGCTGCCCGAGCGACCGCGTGCAATCTGGCTGTTTCGGCGCGATATTGATGACGCGCCCCGAGCTGGTGGCCGAATGCGTTCAGGCGATGCAGGCGCAATCGCCGGTCGAGGTCACCGTCAAATGCCGCATCGGCGTCGACGAGCAGATCCCCGAAGAGATGCTGCCCGCTTTTATCGCCACGATGCGCGATGCGGGCATCCGCCGCCTGACGATCCATGCCCGCAAGGCCTGGCTTCAGGGGCTGTCGCCCAAGGAAAACCGCGAGATCCCGCCGCTCGATTACCCGCTCGTCCACCGCATGAAGGCCGCATTCCCCGAGCTGCATCTGTCGATCAACGGCGGCATCGCCAGCCTCGAGGAAACGCGCGGACATCTGGCCGTGATGGACGGGGTCATGGTCGGTCGCGCGGCCTATCACCAGCCCTGGGACATCATGGGCGCGGCAGATACGCTGTGGGGCGACGAGGCCCCCTTTGCCGATCCCCATGACGTGGCGCTGGCCATGCGCCCGATCATCATCCGCCATCTGGAAACCGGCGGGCGGCTCCACCAGTTCACGCGCCACATGCTGGGGCTGTTTCACGGCCGCGCCGGTGCGCGCGGCTGGCGGCGTACGCTCTCCGAGGGCCTCGCAGGGCGGGATCGAGGTCTATGACGCGGCCCTTGCCCAGACGCGGCAAGAGGCGGCCTGAGCCCATACCTCCAGCCTGCGCTCAGGCTTTGGCCCAATGCGCCATGGCACCGGCCAGCAGCTCGCGGCGCTGCGGCTTGCCTTGCGCCTGATGATAATAGCCCGCCATGATCTCGCCCATCATGAAGCGCAGAATCGGTTCCTGATCGGCGGGAATCAGGCCCGGAACCGACACCAGCGCGGCATAATCGGCAGCCGAGACGCCGTGGCGCGTGACGGCGGGCATCTCGAAGCGGCGGCTGTGCAGCCAGACCAGAAACCGTGCCACATCCCGCGCCACCGCCATTTGCGGGCTGCGCTGCATGTCGATGCCGACAAGGCGCGCCCCGTCGAGATAAAGGTTGTCGGGGGTGAAATCGCCGTGCGAGGCCGCGCGCTCGACCGCGATGCCCTTGATCTCCCGACCCGCCTCGCGCATCGCGGAAAGATGGCGGACAAGGACGGGATCGCTTGTCGCCTGAGCCCCGAGCTGCTTGCGCAGCCCCTCCAGCCAGTATTGCGGCCCGAAGGCCGCGCGCTCGCGTTCGTGGGTCAGGGCGGCCAGCCAGCAGCCGGCACGGGCGATCAGCGTCGCGCGGCGCTGGGGCGTGGCGGGCAGGAGCACATTGGTGAGCTGCTCGCCCGCGACGGGATCAAGCACGATGACGCCCGCCTCTGGCAGAACCAAACGCAGACGGACTACGGCATTTTCCGCCTGACCGAGGTCCTCCGCGGCGCGGCTCAGGGTCGCGACCGTCGCGCGCACCAGACCGGCCGCATCGGCATGGCGGAAAACCTTGACGAAATAGGGGCGCTCCCGCCAGCGGACGGCAAAGACCGCATGGCCGGGACGGTCGCGCAAGACCTCGGTCACGACCATGCCCGCCAGATCGGGGTGATCGGGCAAAAGCCCGTTGCCGATCGGGGCGGGCACAAGCAGGCTCATGCGCGCTCTGCGGCTTTGGCCGCATCCCAAAGCGCGTCCATCTCGGCCAGGTCGCTGTCTTCGGGACGGCGGCCCTGTGCGGCCAGCGCGGCCTCGATCGCGCCGAAGCGGCGGGTGAATTTGGTATTGGCGGCGCGCAGGGCCTCTTCGGGGTCGATCTCGAGATGGCGCGCGAGATTGGCCATGACGAACATCAGATCGCCGAATTCCTCGGTCAGGGCCTCTTTGCCCAGGTGGTCGCGGGCCTCGACGACTTCGGCGGTCTCCTCGACCAGCTTGTCGAGAACATCGCCGACGCCGGGCCAGTCAAAGCCGACACGCGCCGCGCGGTTTTGCAGCTTCACCGCGCGGGTCAGCGCCGGAAGCCCAAGCGCCACCCCGTCGAGCACGCCTTTTCCGCGCGCGAGGCACGTTCGCGGGCCTTGATCTCCTCCCAGTCCTTGACCTGCTGCTCCGCGGATTTGTCGCGACTTTCCTCGCCGAAGACATGCGGATGGCGGAAGATCAGCTTGTCCGAGATCTTGCGCGTCACATCGTCGAAATCGAACAGACCGGCCTCGGAGGCGATCTGCGCCTGAAAGACGACCTGCAGCAGCAGATCGCCCAGCTCGGAGGAATTCGTCCCAGGCCTCGCGCGCGATCGCATCGGCGACCTCGTGGGCTTCTTCGATCGTATAGGGGGCGATGGTGTCGAAGGTTTGTTCGATATCCCAGGGGCAGCCGGTCTGCGGATCGCGCAGCGCCGCCATAATGGCGCGCAGACGCTCGATCTGGTCGGGGATGGCGTTGATGGCCGCGAGCCTGCCTGCCCCGTCGAGGGCTGCTCCGCCTTGGATTTGCGCCTGTGTCATCTTGCCGCTTCCGGTCACGTTTGCGCCTTTCCGTGATGCGATTTCCATTCTTTTGACCTGCCACAGCAGGCCCCGCTTGTCCATCTCCGGCCCGAAACGCGACTTGCCGGAAGCGGGCGGATGCGCGCCCAACGACGCGTCGCGCGTGCGGGCTCATCACAGGGTTGCGGGTCGGCGTCGCTGTTTCTTGCGTTTCACCGGTAGCGTCGATAGTTTGCCCGCCAATCCGGGCGGAGTTTTCGCCCCAAGCTGAACTGATACAGGGATAGATCAATGTTCGTTACCCCGCTTACGCGCAGGCCGCCGGAACCTCCGGCGCAGCCGGGCTGGCTTCTTTCATTCCGCTGATCCTCGTCTTCGTCATCATGTATTTCCTGATGATCCGCCCGCAGCAGAAGCGCATGAAAGAGCATCGCGCGATGGTCGAAGCGGTCAAGAAGGGCGACGAAGTGATCACCCAGGGCGGCATCATCGGCAAAGTCGTCGGCGTCCGTGACGGCGAGGTCGAGGTCGAGATCGCAACCGGCGTCAAAGTGCGCGTCATCAAAAGCACCATCAGCTCGGTCGTCGTCCGCTCGGCTCCGGTCGCGGCGAATAGCTGAGAATAGGGCGTCGCATGCTGCAGATCCCGCTCTGGAAACGCATTGTCATTCTCGGGCTGGTCGCCGTTGGCCTGCTGTTGGCGATGCCCAATGCTTTCTACTCCCGCGTCGAGCTTCATAACGACGCCAAAGTCTCCGTCGAGAGAACGGGCGTCTTCACGCCCGAAATCGAGGCCGATATCGCAGGCTGGCCCGAATGGCTGCCCTCGGGTCTCGTGAACCTCGGTCTCGATCTTCGCGGCGGCGCCCATCTTCTGGGGCAGGTCCATCTCGAGGATGTCTACAAGGCGCGCATGAACAGCCTTTGGCCGGAAATGCGCGACGATCTGGCGGCACAACGCGACGTGATCGG
Source organism: Paracoccus cavernae (assembly GCA_030410095.1). Classification (GTDB taxonomy): domain Bacteria; phylum Pseudomonadota; class Alphaproteobacteria; order Rhodobacterales; family Rhodobacteraceae; genus Paracoccus; species Paracoccus cavernae. Next base: position 1,679,443 of record JAUFRC010000001.1, on the reverse strand, counting down.
CTCCGTCCGTCGCGTGGCCGGCCCCGACGACCAGCTGATCGTCGAAATCGGCAATGCCGACCAGATGGCCAAAGCGGTCGAAATCGCCCGCACCTATATCACGCCGGTCGCGACTTTCGCGGGCGCGGGGCAGAACGATCTGACGATCACCGGCACGGGCAACCGCCTGACCGTCGCGATCTCGGATGCCGAGAAATCGGCCATGGCCGACCGCACCGTGCAGCAGACGCTCGAAATCGTTCGCCGCCGCGTCGACGAAGTCGGCACGCGCGAACCCACGATCGTGCGTCAGGGCGCCGACCGCATCGTCATCCAGGTGCCCGGCATCGGCTCGGCCGAAGAGCTGAAGGCCCTGATCGGGACCACCGCGAAACTGACCTTCAATCCGGTCGTCGGCCGCGTCACCGACGCCAATGCCCGTCCGGGTTCGGGGAATTTCCTCGTTCCCTCGATCGACGAGCCCGGCGTTTTCTACATTCTCGAGGAACGTCCGGTCGTGACCGGCGAGGATCTGACCGATGCCCGCCCGAGTTTCGACCAGAACGGCGCGCCCGCCGTCGAATTCCGCTTCAACCCCGCAGGGGCGAAACGTTTCGGTGCCTTCACCTCGGCCAATATCGGCCAGCCCTTCGCCATCGTTCTCGACAACGAGGTGATCTCGGCTCCGGTGATCCGCAGCGCGATCACCACGGGTTCGGGCCAGATCTCGGGCGCGATGAATGTCGAGCAATCGACCCAGCTTGCGGTCCTGCTGCGCGCGGGTGCCCTGCCGGCGGAAATGACCTTCCTCGAAGAGCGCACCATCGGCCCCGAACTGGGGCAGGACAGCATCGATGCGGGCCGTCTGGCCTCGATCATCGGCACCGTCGGCGTTGTCGCCTATATGATCGCGAGCTACGGCCTCTTCGGGGTCTTCGCTTCGGTCGCGGTGCTGGTCAACGTCGCGATGATTCTCGGCATCATGTCGGCCATGGGGGCGACGCTGTCGCTGCCCGGTATCGCCGGTATCGTGCTGACGGTCGGGACGGCGGTTGACGCCAACGTCATCATCTACGAACGGATCCGCGAGGAATTGCGCAAGGGAACGCGCGTCGTCAAGGCGATCGATGCGGGCTTCAACGACGCCATGAGCGCGATCATCGACGCCAACCTCACCAGCTTCATCGCCGCGCTCGTGATGTTCTTCCTCGGCTCCGGCCCGGTCAAAGGCTTTGCCGTGACCTTCACCATCGGTCTCGTGACCTCGGTCTTCACGGCGATCTATCTGACCCGTCTGCTGATCGTGCTCTGGCTCGAGTGGCGCAAACCGAAAACTCTGGTTCTGTAAGGGAGACCCGTTATGGCATTCCGTCTCAAACTGGTCCCCGACGAGACCCATATCAACTGGTTCCGCGTCCAATGGCTGACCTTCGGCATTTCGGCCTTCCTCATGGTGGCCTCTGTCGTGGTCATCATGATGATGGGGCTGAACTTCGGCATCGACTTCCGCGGCGGCACCACGATCGCACCGAGAGCACCAATCCGGTCTCGATCGGCGAATATCGCGAGGCGATGAATACGCTCGGCTTTGACGATGTCGTCATCACCGAGGTCTTCGACCCGACCTTCGGAGCCGACCGCCATGTCGCCCAGATCCGCCTTGCCGCGGGCGAGGGCGATGCCGCCGTCACCCCCGACGAGCTGGCAAAGGTCGAGGCCGCGCTGAAAGTCGTCGATCCCGCCATCCGTTTCGCAGCGGTGGAATCGGTTGGCCCCAAAGTCTCGGGCGAGCTGGTCAAGACCGCGCTTTACGCGGTGGGCGCGGCGACCATCGGGATCATGATCTATATCTGGGCGCGGTTCGAATGGCAGTTCGCGATCGGCGCCGTGGTCTCGATGATCCACGACATCTTGCTGACCGTCGGGCTGTTCTCGCTGTTCCAGATCAAATTCGATCTCACGACTATCGCGGCACTACTGACCATCCTTGGCTATTCGGTCAACGATACGGTCGTGGTCTTTGACCGGCTTCGGGAGAATCTGATCAAGTTCAAGACCATGCCGCTGATCGACGTCATGAACCTCACGGTGAACGAGACCCTCTCGCGCACCGTCATGACCGCCGTGACCACGGGTATCGCGCTGACGGCCATGCTGGTCTTCGGCGGCGACGTGATCCGCACCTTCATCCTCGCGATGCTCTGGGGCGTGTTCGTAGGCTGTTACTCGACGCTCTATATGGCCAAAAACGTCGTGCTCTGGCTGGGCGTGAAGCGTGACTGGTCCAAGCCCGAGGTCGACAAGGACGGCGTTCCGTCCGCATTCCGGGACGCCCCTGATGGCGGGTCTGATCCCCTCCGATTATGACGGGGCCGTGCCGGTAGACGGCTACGGCCCCGGCTTTTCCGCGTCGCGGGCACGGTCCATCACGGGCCGGTGCTGGTCGACGGGACGGGGCGCAAGGACTGGCAGGGGCTCGAGGATCTGGCCCCGCTGCTGGCGCTTTCTGGGCTGGTCGACGTGCTGTTTCTCGGAATGGGGACCGAGCTGCGCTATCCTCCCAAAGCCATGAGCGCCGCGCTCGAGGCCATCGGCATCACCATCGAGCCGATGACCACGCCGAGCGCCGCGCGCAGCTACAACGTCACCCTTTCCGAGGGCCGCCGCGTCGCCTGCGCCCTTCTGCCGGTATGACGACGCTGCTTTCCGTTCAGGATCTCGCGGTTGCGCGGGGGTTGCGCACGCTTGAAGGCGTGAGCTTCGCTCTAGCCGAAGGTCAGGCGATCATCCTGCGAGGGCCGAACGGGCTGGGCAAAACCACCTTGCTGCGCACGTTGGCGGGGCTTCAGCCGGTCGCGGCGGGGCAGGTGGTCCACGAACCATCGGCGCTGGCCTATGCCGGCCATGCCGACGGGCTGAAATCGGCGCTGAGCGTGACCGAGAACCTGCGCTTCTGGGCGGGCGTTTTCGGCCGGACGGAGGTCGGCCCCGCGATCGAGCGCATGAACCTTTCAAATCTCGCGGCACGACCCGCGCATATGCTCTCGGCAGGACAAAAGCGCCGGCTGGGGCTGGCACGGCTTTTGGTGACGGGACGCAAGGTCTGGCTGCTCGACGAGCCGACGGTCTCGCTGGATACGCAATCGGTCGCGCTGTTTGCGGGCGTGCTGCGCGACCATCTGGGCGCGGGCGGTGCGGCGCTGATCGCGACCCATATCGATCTGGGCCTGCCCGAGGGCCGCATTCTCGACCTGACGCCCTTTCGTGCCGACCCCGCGCGCAAAGCGCCGCGCGGCGACGGGCCGGTCGGCTTCAACGAGGCCTTCGCATGATCGGTCTTCTGTCGCGCGATCTGCGCCTTGCCACCCGCGCGGGTGGCGGTTTCGGGCTGGCGCTGGCCTTCTTCCTGATCGTCTGCACCCTCGTTCCCTTCGGCGTCGGGCCCTCGGGCGGGACGCTGGCCAAGATCGCGCCGGGCATCCTTTGGGTCGGCGCGCTTTTGTCCTGCCTGCTCTCGCTCGACCGCATTTTCGCGCTGGATTACGAGGACGGCACGCTCGATCTGCTGGCGACCTCGCCGCTGCCTCTGGAGGGGCGGTCGCGGTCAAGGCTTTGGCGCATTGGCTGACGACTGGCCTGCCTTTGGTGCTGGCCGCGCCGGTCTTCGGGCTTCTTCTGCATCTGCCGAGCGATGCCTATTTCGGTTTGATGCTGTCGCTGGCGCTGGGAACCCCGGCACTGTCGATGCTCGGCGCATTCGGGGCGGCGGTCACGGTCGGCCTGCGCAGGGGCGGTCTGCTCTTGTCGCTGCTGGTCCTGCCGCTTTATATCCCGACCCTGATCTTCGGGGCCGAGGCCGTGCGGCGTAGCGCCGCAGGAAGCGATATCTCGAGTCCGCTGGTCTTTCTGGCGGCAATAACTTTGGCCACAATCGCGCTGGTACCCTTCGTGGCGGCCGGCGCATTGCGGGTCAATCTACGGTGAAGGCGCCCCCTCGCGGGCTTGATCGCGCAAGTCGCGAAGGATAGGGACGACGAATGTCGATCTGGGAATATGCCAACCCCACGAAGTTCATGCGCCTGTCGGGCGCGGTTCTGCCCGTCACGGTCGCGGCGGCTGCCATCTGCACGATCGGCGGCGTCGCCTGGGGGCTGATGACGCCCGACGATTACCGGCAGGGCTCGACGGTCAAGATCATCTTCATCCATGTGCCCGCCGCGCTGATGGCGATCAACATCTGGCTGATGATGCTGGTGACCTCGCTGATCTGGCTGATCCGGCGCCACCATGTCAGCGCCCTTGCCGCCAAGGCCGCCGCCCCGATCGGCGCGGTCATGACGCTGATCGCGCTGATCACCGGCGCGGTCTGGGGCCAGCCGATGTGGGGGACATGGTGGGAATGGGATCCGAGGCTGACTTCTTTCCTCGTCCTGTTCCTGTTCTACATCGGCTATATGGCTTTGTGGAACGCGGTCGAAGATCCCGATAATGCCGCCGATCTGACGGGCTTTCTCTGCCTTGTCGGCTCTGTCTTCGCGCTTTTGTCACGCTATGCCGTGCTCTTTGGAACCAGGGTCTGCATCAGGGGCTTCGCTTTCGGTCGCGCCGGGCGAGCGGATGTCGGCGGTCTACCGCTATCCGCTTTACCTCTCGATGCTGGGCTTTTTCTTGCTGTTCGTCGCGCTGATGCTGATCCGCACGCGCACAGAGATCCGCCGGCGGCGCCTTGCCGCATTGCTGGCGCGGGAGAACCGTTCATGATTGATCTGGGCAAATATACCGCCGTCGTCCTCTCGGCCTATGGCGCGACCTTCGCTTTGCTGGGAGGGCTGGTCGTCGCGACCATCGTCTCGAACAGCCGTGCCCGCCGCGCGTTGGAGGCGCATGAGAAGAATGGCTAAGTTTTCCCCGCTCATGGTCATTCCGGTTGTGGCTTTCGTGGGCTTTGCCGGCATGGTCGGGCTCGCACTTTTCCGCGATGATCCGAATGCGATCCCCTCGACCTTCGTCGGTCGCGAGGCCCCGCCCATTCCCGAAACCACGCTGCCCGGAAAGACCCAGCTCACCGCAGAGCTCCTCAAACAGCCGGGCGTGAAACTGGTGAACTTCTGGGCGAGCTGGTGCCCGCCCTGCCGCGCCGAACATCCGACGCTGACCGAGCTGTCGAAAACCATGCCGGTTTACGGCGTTGATCTCAAAGACCCCGAGGGCGGCGCGATCGCCTTTCTCGACGAACATGGCGACCCCTTCCACGCGCTTGCCACCGATCCGCGCGGGCGCACCGCGATCGATTGGGGTGTGACCGCGCCGCCCGAGACCTTCATCATCGACGGCGAAGGCAAGATCCTTTACCGCCACGCCGGTCCCCTGATCCGCGACGATTACACCGACCGTTTCCTGCCACAGTTGCAGAAGGCCTTGGCCGACGAGGGTTGACGGCCCTTTCCTTGCCCGAGGTGCGCCGCTATGAAATCGGGGCTGCAAATCGGAGGCTGGTCAATGGCCAATGCTATCGCCCCACAACCGGGCATCATGGATATCGCTCTCTATCAGGGCGGTGCGGCGAAAATTGCCGGTCGCACGGATGCGATCAAACTTTCGTCGAATGAAAACCCTTTTGGTCCCAGCGAGAAGGCGCGTGATGCCGTCATCCGCGCCGCCCACAGCCTCCACCGTTATCCCAATACCGACCATGCCAGCCTGCGTCAGGCCATCGGCGAGGTCCACGGCCTCGATCCCGACCGCATCATCTGCGGCGTGGGCTCGGACGAAATCATTCACTTTCTGTGCCAAGCCTATGCCGGTCCCGAAACCGAGGTCCTTTTCACCGAGCACGGATTTCTCATGTACCGCATCAGCGCGCTTGCCGCCGGTGCGACGCCGGTTTCCGTGCGCGAGCACGAGCGCGTCACCGATATCGACGCCCTGATTGCCGGTGCGACCGAGCGCACGCGGCTGATCTTTGTCGCCAATCCCAACAATCCGACCGGCACCATGATCGGTCTGGCCGATCTCGAACGGTTGGCGCGGGCCGTCCCGCAGGCCATTCTGGTGATCGACAGCGCCTATGCCGATTACGTCGACGATTACGACGGCGGTGCGGAACTCGCGGGCCGACTGCCGAATGTCGTCATGACGCGGACCTTCTCGAAGATCTACGGGCTTGGTGGTTTGCGCGTCGGTTGGGGCTATGCCCCGCGCGAGATCATCGACGTGCTCAACCGCATCCGCGGGCCGTTCAATCTGTCCAATGTCGCGCTGGAAGGTGCCGAGGCCGCCGTGCGTGATCAGGACTACATCACGCGCTGCCGCAGCGAGAATGCGCGGATGCGCGCATGGCTTGCCGAGGCTCTGGCCGAAAAGGGCGTGCCTTCGGATACCTCCTGCGGGAACTTCATCCTCGCGCGCTTTGCCGATACCGCCACCGCCGAGGCCTGCGACGCCTATCTCCAGACCGAAGGTCTGCTGGTGCGCCGCGTCGCGGGCTACGGGCTGCCCCATTGCCTGCGCATCACCGTGGGCGACGAGGCTTCGTGCCGCCGTGTCGCCCATGTCATCGGCATGTTCATGACCGAGCGCGCCGCTGCGGCAGGGGCGGGCGCATGAGCGTGATCTATGACCGCGTGGCGCTGATCGGGCTTGGCCTGATCGCGGGTTCGATGTCGCTGGCGATGCGTCAGGCGGGGCTTGCGGGCGAAGTGGTGGGCTATGCTCGCAGTGCCGAAACGCGCCAGACCGCGCTCGAGATCGGGCTTGTCGACCGTATCGCGGAAACCGCCGCCGAGGCCGTCAGGGATGCCGATCTCGTGGTTCTGGCCGTGCCGGTCGGCGCCATGGGCGAGATCGCCGCCGAAATCGCGCCCCATCTCAAGGCGGGCGCGACCGTGACCGATGTCGGCTCGGTCAAACAGGCGGTGATCGAGGCGGTCGCCCCCATATCCCCGAAAACGTCCATTTCATCCCCGGCCACCCGCTGGCGGGGACGGAGCATTCCGGCCCGCGCGCCGGCTTCGCGAGCCTCTTCAGCAACCGCTGGTGGCTTCTGACCCCGACCGAGGGCGCGGATGTCTCCGAGGTCGAGCGTCTCGCCGGTCTGATCCGCGGCATCGGCGCGAATGTCGAAACGATGGACGCCGCCCATCACGATACGGTTCTGGCGGTCACCAGCCACACGCCGCACCTCATCGCCTATACGATGGTGGGTGTGGCCGATCACATCAAACGCGTGACCGAAAGCGAAGTGATCAAATATTCCGCCGCGGGGTTTCGCGATTTCACGCGGATCGCGGCCAGTGATCCGACGATGTGGCGCGATGTTTTCCTGCAAAACAAGGATGCGGTGCTCGATATTCTCGGCCGTTTCGCCGAAGAGCTTTTCGTGCTGCAACGCGCCATCCGCATGGGTGACGGCCAGCATCTGCACGATTACTTCACCCGCACCCGCGCGATCCGTCGCGGCATTATCGAAGCGGGACAGGACACCGCCGCGCCCGACTTCGGCCGTAGCGCAACGCCTGCCACGCCTGCCGCTGCCGCAGGGAGCACGCCGGCAGCCGAGTGAGGGACGGGCGGGGCGGGGCGCAATGCCTGCTCCGCCGCCTCGCACAATCCGCAGTTACGCCGCTTGATGCGGAACAGCGGGATTCTCCGGCGACCGGCACCGCGTTTTCCGCGCCGTGCCGGTTACCGGCCTTTCGTCAAAATTGCCCGCTCAGCGCGGAAAACGCGGGGCCGGTCCCAAAGCGATCGGGCCGAGCATGGCTTTGCCGTCGAGAAATGTAAGCGGCAGGCGGATCTCGTTTGCGGCGGGCAGGGGAAGCCTTCTTCGGGCGCTGCCTCGACCGGCGTGCTGTCGGCCGCGTCGTTTGCCGCGGGCAAGCCCGCCCCAACACCGGCGCGGGAAATTCCGCGCAGCAAGGTCATGCCGAGCGGGATGGTCTTTTCGGGAATGACGCCCAGAGATGCGAGAAATTCGAGCAGGGGACGCGCATCGGCGGTATAGATCATGACCGCGCCCTCGACAAAGCCGGCCTCGTCCTCTTGCAGCCGCCCGATGATGCGCGCCTTCAGATCGCCGATGCTGAGCACCGTGTGATCCGAGCGCAGCCCGACCAGAACCGGCGCGCTCCCGCCAAGGGGCGAGATCGCATCCTCGAGCCAGAGCCGCCCTTTGACATCGGCCGAAATCATCCCCTCGGGCAGGCGCAGCTGCGAAAGCGCGGGCAGGCCTTCGGGATCAAGCGCGGCCAAAGCCAGATCGAGATCATAGGCCGCACCGGCCGCTTTGGGCGAATCATGGGCCAGAGCCGCAAGCTCCGCCCGCCCCGAAAGCGCCTGCGCCAGATCCCGCCCGTTCAGGGCGACCGCGCCGGTCCCCAGATCAAGCCGCGTCAATTGCAGGTCGTGAAGCGGTGAAACCTTGGCCGAAAGCGTGCCGTCACTCAGCGCAAGGCTCATGCCAGAGAGGCTGCTGTCGGGGCTGACTGCCGAAACCGGCGCGATTTCCAGAGCCGGAGGCAGGTCCGCGCGCAGGGTCGTGGGCGACAGCGGCGAAATCCAAAGCCGCGTTTCCGGTGCCGTAAGCACGGATCGGCCGTCGTTGAAGCTGATATTGGCCAAGGACAGGCCGAAGCGCGTCGGATCGCGCAGGGGGCTGACCGTCTCGACGGCGAGATCGGGGATTGGGCCAGTGCCGATTGGACCTGACGGGCAAGATAGCTCTCGCCCCCGAACCAGGCACCGCCGATCAGGGCAAGAACTGCCGCAGGAATAACCAATATGCGCAACTTTCCCGTCCTGTCCGCTCTGTCCATCTTGGAACCCTACAAGTCCTGCCCTAACTTTCTCTAAAGAGATAGATGGTTCGAACGGCTAAAAGTATGGTTCTGCGCATGGAGCCCGAACATTGGGTCTTCGCTTATGGTTCGTTGATGTGGGATCCGGGCTTTGCCGTCGCGGAATGCGTGAGGGGGCGGGTGAACGGCTTTTCACGCAGCTTCTGCATGCAGTCGGTGGTCTATCGCGGGACCGAGGAAAACCCCGGCCTCGTGCTGGCGCTTGATGCCGAACCGGCGGCTTTTTGCGACGGGCTCGCGCTGCGGGTCGCGCCGCGCGACTGGTCGGAGGCCTTGGCGGGCCTGCGCGAGCGGAGCTTGCGACCTATGCCTATAGCGAGGAAACCCTGCCGATCACCCTGAGCGACGGGCGTCACGTCGATGCGGTCAGCTATGTGATGCGGCGCGACCACAGCCAATATGTCGGCCAGCTCGGTATCAGCGAACAGGCGCGCATTATTGCGCGTGCGGTGGGCGGGCGCGGCCCGAATGCCGATTACCTCTTCAACACCACGCGCCATCTCGCCCAGATCGGAGTGGCCGATCCCGTGCTCGACCTTTTGGCCCGCGAGGTGCGCGCGCTGATCGAACCCGGGGGCTGAGCGCGGCGCAAGCCGGTCGCGCGCGCAAACTGGCACCTGCGGCAATGCTTGTTGCCGCCCGCCGCCTTTCCTTCGACCTGTCTTCAAGGTCTGCTTGGCAAGCGGGCGCGAGCTTTCTACACTTATGCCCAAAGCATTGATACGGGACGCGATCATGTCAGAGGCCGATATCCGGGGCACTGCCACATCCGGCGAAAACGAGGCCGCGGGCCAGATGCGCGACCAGAGGATCCGCGCCATCAGGGGCAGCACCGGCACAGCCGATCCCTCGGACCAACCCGCCTTCTCGCAGCCCGTCCGTCAGGTCGTGATGATGCTGATCGTGCTGGGGCTGGTGATCGCTGGGGGCTGGTTCGCCTATGGCCGCATCCTGTCGGTTTTCGACGCGAACCCCTATCTCAACGGGCTCATTCTCGTGGTCTTCGCGCTCGGCGTGGTGACCTGTTTCTGGCAGGTCGGGCAGCTCATCAACTCGGTCAACTGGATCGAGCGTTTCGCCGCTCGCCGCCGTAACGCGCTGCAAAACGGCGTGCCGGTCGGCTACGAGGGCGAGGCGCTGGATGCGCCGCGGCTTCTGGCGCCGCTGGCCGCACTTTGGGTGCGCGCGGGCCGGTCGGTCGGGTGATCTCGACGGCTTCTTCGCGCTCGATCCTCGATTCGGTTGCCGCCCGGATCGACGAGGCGCGAGACATCACGCGCTATCTGTCCAACCTTCTGATATTCCTTGGACTTCTCGGGACGTTCTACGGATTGGCCACCACGGTTCCGGCGGTGGTCGACACGATCCGCGCGCTCAATCCGCAGGAAGGCGAAAGCGGGCTCCAGATCTTCGACAAGCTGATGACCGGATTGGAAGGCCAGCTCGGCGGCATGGCCACCGCCTTCTCCAGCTCGCTTCTGGGTCTGGCGGGATCGCTGGTGGTGGGGCTGCTCGAACTTTTCGCGACCCATGGCCAGAACCGCTTTTACCGCGAGCTGGAAGAATGGATGTCGGGCTTTACCCGTGTCGGTCTGACGGGGGCGGATGGCGAAAGTCTGGATCAGGCGACGGTCGCGAGCTTTCTTGACCAGATCACCGGACAGATGGCCGATCTGCACGAATATTACCTGACCCGCGACGCCTCGCGCGAGGCAGAAAGCGCCGCCTCCGAGGCGCGGATGCTGGCGATGACGCAGGGCGTGGAAACGCTGGCGGCGCAGATCCTCGAACAAAGCCGCGCCTCGGCGCAGGACGCGAGCGAGGGCCGCGCGGCGCTGGCGCGTTTTGCCGAGGGCAGCGAGCGGCTGGCCGGCGCGCAGGCTGCGGCACTCGATGCGGGTCGCGCCGAAAACGGGCAGGCGGCAGCCGCTTTGGCGCGTCTCGCCGAGGGGCAGGACCAGCTGATCGGGCAGATCCAAAGCGGCATGGCCGCGAGCCTCTCCGAGGCGCAAGGCGCCGGTGCGGCTTTGGCACGCATGGCGGAGGGCCAGATGCGCCTTGCCGGCACCATCGAGGACAGGCTCGCCGCACCGGCCCCCAAAGCGGCGCGGATCAGGCGCTGCTCGCCCGTCTGGCCGAAGGACAGGAGCAACTGGCCGGACAGCTTCTGGCGCGGATCGAAGGGGCGCGGCGCGACAGCGATGTCGCCGCCCAAGCCCTGGCGCAGCTGGTCGAGGGACAGGGGCGTTTGATCGCTCTCGCCGCGCCGCAAGCCGCCCCGTCAAGCGATCAGACCGCCGGTTTCGCCGAAGGGCCGCTTTACGAATCGCAGATGCATCTGCGCTCGATCGACAACCAGTTGGCGCGGCTCTCCGAGGAAATGGCCTCGACCCGCGCCGATCTGATCGGCGATCTGCGCGAGGATATGGCGGCGCTGACCCGCGCCATCCGCCGTTTGGGGCAGGGCGATGAGGCTTAGTCGCGGCAACGGCGGGCGGTTCTCGTCCAATATCTGGCCCGGCTATGTCGATGCGGTCACCACGCTGTTGATGGTGATCATGTTTGCCCTGACCATCGCGATGGTGGTGCAGGCGGTGCTGCGCGAGCAGATTACCGATCAGGGTAGCCAGCTTGACGAATTGGGCGCCGAGCTGGCGGCGCTTTCGGGTGCGCTTTCGACCAGCCAGAGCCGCGCCGAAGGGCTCGACCGCGATCTTGCCGCAGCGCGCGACAGCCTGAACGCGACCACGGCCGATCTCGACGCCGCGCAATCCGAGATCGAGAGTCAGACCACCGCGGCCGAACTTGCAGCCAGCCGTCGCGCCGCGCTCGAGGCATTGCTGGCCGATCTGCGCAAGAACAATGCCGAGACGGCGAGCGCCTTGGGTCAGGCACAAACCGCCCTGACCGAGGCCGAGGCCGCGCGTCTCGCCGATGCAGCCGCAGCCGAGCTTTTGCAAAAGCGCCTTGATGGCTCGCAGGCCGAGCTGAGCGCCATGACGATGCGCCTCGAGGACGAACGCCGCAAGGCCGAAGAAACCCTGACCATTCTGGCCGCGGCCGAGGCTGCCAAGGCCGAACTCGGCAACCGGCTTCAGACCGAACTCGGCGAAAGCGAGAAACAGGCGGCGCTTTTGGCGCTGGCTCAGCAAAAGCTTTCGACACAGGAGGCGCTGTCGACCGAGGACCAGCGCCGTGTCGCGCTTTTGAACCAGCAGGTCGGTCAGCTGACCGGCCAGTTGGGCGCGCTTCAGGCCGTGCTTGATGCGGCGGGCGAAGAGAAAAAGGCCTCCGATCTGCGCATCGGCGATCTGGGCGAGCAGCTCAATATCGCGCTGCTGCGCGCCGCCGAAGAGGAACGCAAACGCGGCGAGGCAGAACGCATGCGCAGCGATCTCGAACGCGCCGCCCGTGAAAAGGCCGAGGCCGAGGCCGCCGATCTTTCGCGCTACCGTTCGGAGTTCTTCGGTCGCCTGTCGCAGATCCTTCAGGGCCGCGAGGGGTGCAGGTGGTGGGCGACCGCTTCGTTTTCTCGTCGGAGGTGCTGTTTCCGACCGGCGAGGCCACGCTTTCGGATGCGGGGCGCGACCAGATCCGCAATGTGACGGGGATGTTGTCGCAGATCTCGGGCGAGATCCCGCCGGAGATCGACTGGATCATCCGCGTCGACGGCCATACCGACAACCAGCCGCTTTCGGGGCAGGGGCGTTTCCGCGACAACTGGGAGTTGTCGCAGGCGCGGGCCTTGGCGGTGGTGCGTTTTATGGTGGATGATCTGGGCTTTCCGGCCAACCGCCTCGCTGCGACCGGCTTTGGCGATACCCGTCCGGTTGCCGCTGGAGACAGCGACGAGGCCCGTGCCCAGAACCGCCGGATCGAGCTGAAGCTGACCGAGCGCTGAAACCGGCTCTGGTGCCCGAACGGGGCGGGGGCCGAAGTTGGGGCGCGCGGCCGATTTGCGGCGCGGCTTTGCACTTCTTGCCGCGCGCGGGCCGATGGCCTAACCAGAACTGCCCGCGCCGTCTCCGGCAGGCCCAATCCCGAAGGCCCCATGTCCGAAAAATCATCCGATACGCTGACCGAAACGCTGGCCCTGCAAATTCTGCGCGGCGAGCTTGCCCCGGGCGAAAAGCTGCGTCAGGACCATATCGCCCATGCTTTCGGGCTGAGCCATGTCCCCGTGCGCGAGGCTTTGCTGCGGCTCGAGGCCAAGGGTTTGGCGGTCAGCCGTCCGCGTCAGGGCATGCGCGTCGCCCCGCTCGATGATGCCGCGCAAAAGGAATTGCGGGTGATGCGTCAGGCGCTCGAGCCGGTCGCTCTGGCCCATTCGGTCCCCAATCTCGATGCCGCCCAGATCGCGCGGGCCGAGGAGTTGCGCCTGCTTTGCGACGAGGCCGGAGATATTTTCGAATGGGAGGCGATGAACCGCGCCTTCCACCTCGCCACTATCGCCGCCTGCGGCATGCCGCGCCTGATCGAGGAGGTCGCAAACCTCCAGATGCTGGCCGCGCGCCATATGCTGAGCAGCTATCGCGACCGCTGGCGCAAGCGGATGGATATAGACCACCGCGCCATCATGGCCGCGATCCGTCACCGCGATGCGCAAGCTGCGGCGCAGGTTCTGGAACGCCACCTGACGCGACTGGCTTGAGGGCTCGGGGCGACAGGTCGGGCCCTAGTCCCGCTTTTGCGCGACCAGCCAGACCGGATGCCAGCTGAGCGGCACGCGCCCCGTTCCATCGCCATGCGCGGCGCGCAAATCGGTGCAAAAGCCGGCCAGATCGCGGCGGGTCCAACCGCGCCGCGCAAGCCCGTTGACGCCGGTCCTGCGCAGGTGGTGCAAGAGATCGCGCGGCTCGGCGAACCATTGCCGCAACACCCTTTGCCCGCAATCCGCGACCTGCCAGCCCTCGGGCAGAAGGCGCGCCATCGCCTCGGGCGTCATCAGCGAGGGGGCGCCCGCACCGTTTTGCGCCGAGAGCTCGCGAAACTGCGCGGGGCCGAAGCCCGATACCGCAAGCCAGCCGCCCCTCGCCACCCGCGCGCAAAGCCGCGCCAAGGTGGCCGCCGGATCGGCCAACCACTGGATTGTCGAGGCCGAGGCAAGCAGGTCGATCCGCGCGGGCAGTTCGGCATCCTCGACCGGACCCGTTCGGAAGCGCGCGGGGCAGGGCAGGTCTTGCGGCAAAGCTTGGGCCACCAGATCATTCAGCGCCAGTTGCCCGATGGCAAAGCGCGCGGCCAAGGCGCGGGTCAGATGGCCGCTGCCGCAGCCGAATTCGAAGACGCTATCGAAATGCCGCGTGCCGCTGGCGCGATCAAGGCGGCGCGCGAGGTCGCGGGCAACGAGGCTTTGCGGCGTCGCATGATCGTCGTAGCTCGCGCGGTGGCGGTGGAAACTGCGGGCAATCCGTTCGAGCGGGAGGGCGGTCATTCCGCGATCTCCGCCCAATTCGACCATCGCGCGAAAGGGCAATGCGGGGCGTCGATGTCGCGGATTGCGGCCGCTTGGGACTGCCACGCCCGATACATGGCGCTTGGCGGGAAGATCCGGTCGCGCCTTGAGATCAGGATCCGGTCGAAGCGCGTCTCGGGCGCGGCACCACGATCAAGCGTGGCGTGGAGCTCGCTCCGCAACGCATCGAGATCGGGTGCCTCGGGCGGCGCGGCTCCGGCGCGCGCGGCAAAACGCGCGAGGCTTTGGGGCGAGAGCTGGTCGGCCGTGGCGCGCACCTGTTCGGGCGCGATGCCGTGTCGCGGGCAGGCGGGGGCAAGCGTGCCGTTGACCGCGACCTTGCGGGTGAAGGGATCCCGTCCGGCCTGCGCCAGCCAGTGACCGGCGGCCGCAACGCCGAAGCTGAAGGCCAGAAGGACCCGCTCGCGGTAGCCCTGCGGCAGGGCCAAATCCGGCGGGACCTCGCGCCAATCGTCGAGGAAAAGCACATCCTGCGCGCCCGAGAGATGGGCAAAGGGGGCAGGCCCCAAGGACCAGCCGCCGAAGATCACGACGAGTCCCTCCGCGCCCTCGCGTCTGAGCCAGCGCGCCCTCATATCCCCTCGCCGAGAAGCGCGAGCATGGCCGAGGTGATGCGCGACAGATCCTTCGCGCCGGTGACATAGGGCGGCATGGTATAGAGCAGCCGCCCGAAGGGGCGCAGGTAGACGCCGATGCGCGGCGCGGCGGCATGGACCTTGGCGGTGTCGACCGGATGATCCATCTCGATTACGCCGATTGCACCCAGAACGCGCAGATCGGCGACACCTGCGATCTTGCGGGCGGGGGCGAGCTCCTCCGCAAGCTGCGCCTCTATCCGCGCGACATCCTTGCGCCAATCTCCCTGCCCGAGCAGCGCAAGGCTTGCGCAGGCGGCGGCGCAGGCCAGAGGGTTGCCCATGAACGTCGGGCCATGCATGAAGATTCCGGGTGCGGCCGAGGCGATGCTTTCGGCGACAGCCCCGTCGCGATGGTCGCGGCAAAAGTGATATGGCCACCGGTCAGCGCCTTGCCGAGGCACAGGATATCGGGCGTGACCTGTACGTGATCCATCGCGAACATCCGCCCCGTGCGGCCGAAGCCGGTGGCGATTTCGTCGAAGATCAGAAGGATGCCGTAGCGGTCGCACAAGTCCCGCAACCCGCGCAGATAGGCGGGATGGTAAAAGCGCATGCCGCCCGCGCCTTGCACCACAGGCTCGAGGATGAAGCCCGCGATCTCGTGCGCCTTGCGCGAAAACAGCGCCTCGATTTCGGCCAGACCGTTGTGGGCGGGGTCGGGCGGCCAGACCTCGTGAAAGTCCACCGGCGGCGCGGGCAGGAAATGCTCGACACGGATCGCGGAGCCGAAATGGCCATGCATGCCGGTGACCGGATCGCAGAGGCTCATCGCCTTCCATGTATCGCCGTGATAGCCGCCGCGAATGGTGGCAAAGCCGGTGCGGCGGCGCTCGCCGCGCGCGAGCTGGGCTTGAAGCGCCATTTTCAGGGCCACCTCGACCGCGACAGAGCCGCTGTCAGAGTAGAAAATCCGGTCGAGGCCCGGCGGCAAAAGCGCGACCAGTGCCCGCCCGAGTTCGATCGCCGGATCATGGGTCAGCCCGCCGAACATGACATGGGGCATGCGCTCGATCTGGGCGTGCATGGCTTGGCGGATCGCGGGATGGGCATGGCCGTGGATCGCGCACCACCATGACGACATCGCATCGATCATCCGGCCGCCGTCGGCCAGATGCAGCATGATCCCCTCGGCACGGGCGATGCGGTGGACGGGCGCGGGAGCGCGCGGGCTGTCATAGGGGTGCCAGAGATGGCGGCGGTCGAATTCCTCGGGGGTGAGGTCACGGGGGCGAGCGCGCCCGACGCGGACTCCTCGGGTGCGGCGGGTCGAGGCAGGGCGGCGAGGGGGCGCTCATGCGGCGGCCCCATCGGCCAGCGCGGCTTTGACGGGCGCCAGATCGATCCCGGTCATGGCCTTGGCAAGGCTTTGCGCGGTGATCGTCGCCAGCGGATCGATCCGGCCCAGCCGCCGCGTTTTGCCGAGCGCGGGGATGATGCGCTCGTTTTCGGGATGGGCGATGCCGACGAAGACCACCCCAGAACCGGCACGTCGCGCGCCTTCAGGGCCTCGAGCGACAGCAGCGTATGGTTGATCGTCCCGAGGCTCGTACGCGCGCAAAGGACGGCCGGTGCGCGCCATGCCGCGATCTGGTCGATGTAAAGCAGATCAGGCGCAAGCGGCACCATCAGCCCGCCCGCCGCCTCGATCACCAGAGGGCCGGAATGGGGCGGAATGGCGAGGCGCGCGGGTTCGATCACGGTGCCTTCCATCCGCGCGGACAGGTGCGGCGAGGCAGGCAAGGCCAGGCGGTAGGCCTCGGGCAAGACGGGGCGTCCCGTCAAACGGGCGACGGTTTCGCTGTCGGTTTCCTCGTCGAGGCCCGATTGGACGGGCTTCCAATATCGCGCTTTCAGCGCCTGGGTCAGCCCCGCGCTGAAGAGGGTTTTGCCGATGCCGGTATCGGTTCCGGTGACGATGATTGCGGGCATGTCAGCTCCTTGTCGCGGCGATTGTGCGGAAAGCCGCGGTGATCGCGGCGGGGTCAAGCGATCCGGTGATCGAAATGCGCAGCCGTGCCGTCCCCTTTGGTACGGTGGGCGGGCGGATCGCGCGGATGTCGAAACCCGCGGCCTGCAGGTGGGCGGCCAGCGTAAGCGCCTCGTGATCGTCGCCGACGGGCAGGGGGATGATCTGGCTCGGCGCGGGATCGAGGCCGCATAGGTCGCGCGCCTCTTTTGCGGCATGGGCGCGCAACGCGCCCGCTCGGGCGATCAGAGCGGGGCGCTCCTGCAGGGCGGCTAGGCTCGCGCGGACCAGCGCCGCATTGAGGGGCGAGGGCGCAGTCGCATAGATGAACGGCCGCGCGCGGTTTATCAGGCAGTCGATCACGACCTTGTCGGCCGTGATCAGCGCCCCCGAAACTCCGAGGGCCTTGCCGCAGGTATGCAGCGCGATCAGCGCGACATCGTCGATTGCATGCGACAGGCCGCGCCCCTGATGTCCGTAGAGTCCGGTGGCATGGGCCTCGTCCACGACCAGCACCGCATCGTTTTCGCGCGCGAGATCGGCCAGCGCATCCAGCGGCGCGAAATCGCCATCCATCGAATAGAGGCTTTCGACAGCGATCCAGATCCGCCCCGTGCCGCCCGCGCGCCGCCAGCCCTGCAGGACCGCGCGCGCATCGGCGGCGTCGTTGTGGCGAAAGGGGCGGTGCTCGGCGCGTGAATGGCGCAGCCCGTCATGGGCGCTGGCATGGATGAGCGCGTCGTGCAGCACCAGATCGCCGGCGCGGGGCAGGCTCGCGAAAAGCGCGAGATTGCCCTGAAACCCGCCGCCCATGAACAAGGCGGCCCCGCTTGCGAAGAAGGCGGCGGCCTCGGTTTCGAGAGCCTCGAATTCGGGATGGTTGCCGCGCAGGAGCCGCGAGCCCCCGCACCAAGCGGTACCCCGCGCGCCAGCGCCTGATGCGCGGCGTCGCGCAGCAGCTCCGACCCAGCAAGCCCGAGATAGTCGTTCGAGGCGAAGTCGAGCCCCTGCGCGGGGAAAGGGCCCGCGTCCGCCCGCGCGCCTCAAGCGCGGCAAGCTGGGCCTGATGGGCCGGAAAGCGGCTCATGTCAGGATTGGGACGGGGCGGTTTGCGCGCTTGGCCTTCGCGGTTGCGGCAGCGGTTTTCGCGGGATCTGCCGGAAGGCCCTCGCCGCTATGAAGACCCAGCCGCGCGAAGAGCCGTGCGTCGCGGTCCTCCTCGGGGTTGTCGGCGGTCAGAAGCGTGTCGCCGACGAAGATCGAATTGGCGCCGGCAAAGAAGCACAGGGCCTGCATCTCGTCGCTCATCTTGCTGCGGCCGGCGGAGAGGCGGACATGGGATCTGGGCATCAGGATCCGCGCCAGCGCGATGCTGCGCAGAAAGTCGAAAGGATCGAGCGGCGCGACATCGGCCATCGGCGTATCGGCCATCGGCATCAGCATGTTGATCGGCACCGATTGCGGCGGCTCGGGCAGGTTGGCGAGCGTCACCAGCATCGAGATGCGGTCCTCCGCCGTCTCGCCCATACCCAGAATGCCGCCCGAGCAGACATTGATCCCCGCCTCGCGCACCCGCTCCAGCGTCTCGATCCGGTCGGCGAAACTGCGCGTTGTGATGACCTCGGGGTAAAAGCGTTCCGACGTGTCGATATTGTGGTTGTAATAATCGAGCCCCGCTTCTTTCAGCGCGAGGGTCTGCTCCGCGTCGAGCATGCCGAGCGTCATGCAGGTCTCCATCCCGAGGGCTTTGACGCCTTGGACCATCGCGATGATCGCGGGCATGTCGCGCTCCTTGGGCGAGCGCCAGGCCGCGCCCATGCAATAGCGCGTCGCCCCCTGATCGCGCGCGGCGCGGGCCTCGGCGATGACGCGCTGGACTTCGAGCAGCTTGGAGGCCGAAAGCTGCGAGCCGTTGCGCGCCGATTGCGAGCAATAGGCACAATCTTCGGGGCAGCCTCCGGTCTTGATCGACAAAAGCTTGGAGCGCTGGACGTAGTTGGGGTCGAAATGCGCGCGATGGGTCTGATGGGCGCGATTTAGAAGCTCCATAAATGGCAGATTGTAGATAATTTCTGCTGCCGTCTGATCCATTTTACTGCCCCGTGCTCTGTTTCGTCGGAATCAACAAGGATTGTCTATAAAAAGCGGGAGGATTTGGGAAACGGAAATGATGTTTTGGTAAATAATAGATAAAATTGCGATGCGTCGGGCGACCGCAAGCGGGCGACGTGGGCGCGAAACAAAAAGAAGGGCCTTTCGGCCCTTCTTCGCTGCCCTGAGCGGGCGGTGGTTCCTCGCCTGTGATCAGGCGGTTGCTTCGACGGCCAGAACGCGGTCGACAGCCGGATCGGCATAGAGGCGCTTGGTCAGCTCGAGCAGGTTCGGCCAGGGCTTGAGGCCCTCGGGCAGTTTCGAGGCACCCCAACGCAGCATCGGGAAGGCATAGGCGTCCAGATACGAGGGCTTGCCGCGGCCTTCGCCAAGGATCCAGTCGCGCCCTTCCATATGGGCGTTCAGGATGGTGAATTTCTTGGCGGCCATGATCTTGCCGGCCTCGACGACCTGATCTTGCGCCTTCTTCTCGGCATCGGTGCTGTAGCGGTCGGGCATGAAGATCGGCCAGAAGGAGGCATGGACGTCGCTGGTCAGGAAGGCGCTCCATTTATGCGCCTCGGCCTTTTCGCGCGGGCTGCTGCCGCCGGCCAGATCGGCCTCGGGGTGGAGCTGGGTGATATAGTCGAGAATGGCCGAAGCCTGGGTCAGGTGCCAGCCGTCCTCCTCGCTGATCGCCGGAACGGCGCCTGCGGGGTTCAGGGCGAGAAGCTCGGGCGAGCCGATCGCGGTTTTCACGGCTTTATAGGGGGCACCGATCCATTCCAGAACGATGTGGGGTGCGAGAGAGCATGCGCCAGGCGCGTAGAAAAGCGTGATCATGACAAGTCCTTCAAAGTTTCACCGCAAGGGTGGATCCCGCGGCATCATGCAAAGTCGGGATGGGTTTGACCAGCCCTGCGGCGCTGCGCCCGACCCGATCGGAGCGCAAGGAAACAGCGGCTTAGGCGTGATCGCAGGCGGATCGGCGCAATCGTGGAGGGGCTTTCCGGCAGGCCGGCAGCGGGACCGTGAAAGAGGCTTTTTGTTATCAATTGCTTAACATGTCTGCGTTAGGGTGGGGGAGGGTTTGAGGCAAGGGCGTGCGCGGATTTGCGGACAAAGGGGACGCGATGGTGAAGCACGGAGAAGTGCGGGGGCGAGGCATGCCTGCCCCCGATCCGGTCGTGATTGCGCCGTGGCCGGCACGCGGCCTTGCGCAACGGCAGAAGGATATTTGTCGGAAAACGGGAAAGTCGCGGAGAATCAAGGCGAACTCCCTTTTGCATCTTGGCGGCGGCGGGGCTAAATCTTTCCCATATGAGCGAGTGGCGCGACGATTCCCTGATTTTCGAGGCTGCGGAGGTGCAGCAGAACGGCCAGCGTCTGCTCGGCCCGATCACGCTCGATATTCGCGAGGCGCGCATTGCCGTCATCGGCTGCAACGGGGCAGGGAAATCCACCTTTCTCCGGCTTGCCGCCGGTTTGGTGGGGGCTGCCCGCGGGCAGGTCCGTATCAGCGGGCTCGATCCGGTCAAGGAGCGCGAGGGGATGCTGGCGGCGATCGGCATTCTCTTCCAGAATCCCGACCACCAGATCATCTTCCCGACCGTTCACGAAGAGCTTGCCTTCGGGCTGCGCCAGCAGGGCGTGAATGCGGCCGATGCGGCGGCACAGGTCAGGGCGCATCTCGAGCAGGAGGGGCGCAGCGATTGGCACGACCGGCTCGTCCATACGCTGAGCCACGGCCAGAAACAGTGGCTTTGCCTTCAGGCGATCTTGCTGATGGCGCCGCGCACCATTCTGCTCGACGAGCCTTTTGCCGCGCTGGATCTGCCGACGCGCCTGCGGCTTGCACGTCAGCTCGGGCGGCTCAAGCAGCGGCTGATCACCATCACCCATGATCCGATCCATGCCGAAAGCGTCGATCGCGTGATCTGGATCGATCGCGGTCTGGTTGCGGCCGATGGCCCGCCCGCGCTGATCCTGCCGCAGTTTCATGCGGCGATGGCCGAGCTGGGGGCGCTTGATGCTGACCCTGACCCATCCGCGTAGGACGGTACTTCACCGTTGGCCCGCGGGCGTCAAGCTGGCGCTGCTGGCGGCGGCCTCGCTCTTGCTTTTCCGCCTGCCGCCGGCCGGTCTGGCCTTGGCGGCGTTGGCCTTGGCGGGGATCTACCTCGCGCTCGGGCGTGATCTGGCGCGGGCGGGGCTGCGGGCCTTGCTGCCCTTGTGGCCCTTTGTTCTCGTGCTCGCGGTCTGGCACGCTTTTGGCGGGACCTTGGCGCTGGGCGGCCTGTTGATCCTACGCATGATGCTGGCGGTTGCCGCAGCCAATCTGGTGACGCTGACCACCTCCCTCTCCGAGATGATCGCGGTGATCGAGCGGCTGCTTTCGCCGCTCCGCCGCCTCGGGCTTGATCCGCGCGCGGTGGCTTTGGCGATGGCTTTGGTCATCCGCTTCGCGCCGCTTTTGCTGGAGCGGCAGCGCGGGATCGCGATGGCATGGCGCGCACGTTCGCATCGCCGTCCGGGCTGGCGGACCGCGCTTCCGCTGACGCTCTCGGCGCTTGACGAGGCCGATCAGGTCGCGGAAGCCTTGCGCGCACGCGGCGGCATCTCGCCCCGCCACAAGTGATTCGCAGTGCGCGGATCCCGCCCGAGGAAAGCCTGATGGAACGCAGTATCGCCCATATCGCCCTGTTTGCCGCATTGATCGCCGTTCTGGGGATGATGCCGCGGATCGACCTGATTTCGGGCGTGCCGATCACGTTGCAGACCTTGGGGGTCGCGCTGGCGGGAACGGTGCTGGGCGCGAAACGCGGCTTTCTGGCGGTGCTTTTGTTCGTGGTCCTCGGCCTGATCGGCCTGCCGATATTCTCGGGCGGGCGCGGGGGCTTGGGCGTTCTGGCAGGTCCGACGGCGGGCTATATCATCGGCTTTCCCTTTGCGGCCTTTGTCGCGGGGCTGGTGGTCGAGCATTGGCGCAAGGTGCCGGTCAGCGTCTCGGCTTTTGCGGGTGCGATCCTTGGTCCGGTGCTGCTTTTTTCGGTTTTCGGCGCGGCAGGCATGGCGATCATTCTGGGAAAAAGCTTCGCTCAGGCCTATCTACTGACGCTGCCGTTCCTTGCGGGGGACGCGATCAAGGCGGTTCTGGCGGGGCTGATCACCCAGACGCTGCTGAAACTGCGCCCCTCGGTCGTGACCTCTCGCGCGGAGGGGCGCGCGTAAGGAGCCGTCATCGCGCATGGAAAAGGCCGGAGGATCTCCGGCCTTTCGCGTTTTCAGGGGCGGGTTTCAGCGCAGGTGATGGGGCTTGGTCATGCCGTAGACCTGCGTCTCGATCCCCTCGAGCCGCGCTTTCAGCTGCAAGGACAGATAGCGCGAATAATGGCGCGACTGGTGCAGGTTTCCGCCGTGGAACCACAGGCCTTCCTGCTGGGTGGGTTTCCACATATTGCGCTGCTCGCCCTCCCAAGGGCCGGGGTCTTTGGTCGTGTCGGAACCAAGGCCCCAGCATTTCCCGACCTTGTCCGCGACCTCCTGGCTGATCAGATCCGCCGCCCAGCCGTTCATGGACCCATAGCCCGTGGCATAGACCACCAGATCGGCGGGCAGTTCGGTCCCGTCATCCAGCAGAACGCCGGTTTCGGTCAGACGCTCGATCCCGACGCCCGATTTCAGCTTGATCGAGCCGTCGATGATCAGATCGCAAGCGCCTACGTCGATGTAATAGCCCGAGCCGCGGCGCAGGTATTTCATGAACAACCCGCTGTCGTCGTCGCCGAAATCCAGCATGAAGCCCGCGCCTTCCAGCGCCTTGTAGAAATCGGCGTCGCGCTCGCGGATGGCGTTGTAAACCGGCACCTGAAAATCGGCCATGATCGCATAGGGCAGGGATGCGAAAATCATATCGGCCTTGTCGGTTGTGATACCGTTGGCCAGCGCCTTTTCCGAATAGAGATCGCCCAGACCGATATCCATCAGACTGTCGGATTTCACGATATGGGTCGAGGAGCGCTGGATCATCGTCACATCCGCGCCCCCTTCCCAAAGCGCCGCGCAAATGTCGTGGGCCGAGTTGTTCGCGCCGATCACCACGACCTTCTTGCCGCGGTAAGCATCGGGGCCGGGGTGCTGGCTGGAATGCTGCTGCTCGCCCCTGAAGATGTCCTGACCGGGAATGTCTGGGACATTAGCCTTGCCCGACATGCCGGTCGCCAGCACCAGCTGTTTCGGGTGAAGGGTGATCTCGCGCCCGTCGCGTTCAAGGACGACTGTCCATTCCTTCTTGGCCTCGTCGTATTTCGCGGATTTGGCGGTGGTCGAGGACCAGTAATTCAGCTCCATGACCTTGGTATACATCTCCAGCCAATCGCCGACCTTGTCCTTGGGCGCAAAGACCGGCCAGTTGTCGGGGAAGGGGATATAGGGCAGGTGGTCGTACCAGACCGGATCATGCAGGCAGAGCGATTTGTAGCGGTTCCTCCACTGATCGCCCGGACGCGGATGTTTGTCGACGATGATCGCGGGCACGCCCAATTGGCGCAGACGCGCGCCAAGCGCGATGCCGCCCTGACCGCCGCCGATCACCAAGACATAGGGCTGTTCGGTGAAGCCGAGGGTCGCGGCCTCGTCCGCGCGCTTTTCCTTCCACGTCTTGCGCTCGGGGTCATGGCCGTGTTCGGCGCCCATCGGACGGCGCAGGCCGCGCGGTTCCTCATGGCCCTTCAGCTCGTGGAGCGTGGTGAGCAGCGTCCAGATCTTGCCGTCCTTCATGCGGATATGGCCGACACCGCGGCCGGTTTCGGTTTCCAGAACCAGCCAGCCTTCGGTGACGCCCCCGCCCTCGGAGACGCTCTCCTTGGGGTCAAGCGCGATCGACTGCGGCTTGATATGGGACAGCTGCGCCTTTGCCATGTCGCGGATCTGGGCAGGGCCTTCGCTGGTCTTCAGGTTCCACGTGAAAGCGGCCAGATCGCGCCAATAGCTGTCGTCGAGGAAGAGCCCGCGACGCGGTCGGCATCTTGGGCCACAAGCGCGTCATTGAGTTGGCCAACCAGCGCGGCAAGCTGGCTTTGGGGTGAGTGTTGGTCGAGCATGGTTCCTCCCTTGCGGTGATCGGGCGCGCGGCGGGGGCTCCTCCTTCCCCCTGATGCCGCGCGCTTTGAGATAGGGTGATGCTGCTCTGCCGGCGGCAGTGCGACAAAGAAAAACGCGTCTCAACGAAATCAAAGACTTGTGCGGATCACCTGTGGCGCCGCGTGCCACAGGTGCGGCGGTGATCGATCTTCTGCGACCAAAGTGCCTTTGCGGGAGGGGGCGCGCGGGTTTAGCCTTGTCGAGGCCCGTCCGCAGCAGGGCATCTCGGGTGGAGGAAGGGGCGCGATGGCGAGCGATTGCCACCATATCCGCGAGATCGAACATGTCTCGCAGGGGCGCGGGGTCGGACGCGATCCGATCGTGGTCGACAGCTGGCTGCGCTGTCTCAACCAGCATGGTCTGGACCCGAGCCAGCGCGCGGCGGCCCATATCGTCACCGATGCCGAATTGCGCGAGCACCGCCAGCGCGCCAGCGATCTCGTGGCGATCGCGCGTTCGGGGATCGAGCAGCTTTTCGCTCTGGTCGCGGGCCAGAATTATGTGCTGATGCTGTCGGATCGCGCGGGTGTCACCGTCGAATATCTGGGCGACGAGGCCCAAAAGCGCGCTGCGCAAAAGCGGGCTTTATCTCGGCGCGGAATGGTCCGAGGCGCGCGCGGGAACCTGCGCTCTGGGTGCGTGCCTCGAAACCGGCGAGGCGCTGATCATCCACCAGACCGACCATTTCGACGTGACCCATGGCGGGCTCTCCTGCACCGCCGCACCGATCTACGACAGCCAGGGCGCGCTGGTTGCGGCGCTCGATATTTCGCTGCTTTCCTCGCCTTTGCCGCGCGCGAGCCAGTCGATGGCACTCAATTTGGTCGGCCAGACCGTGCGGCGGATCGAGATGGCCAATCTCATGGCCGAAAGCCGGCGCGAATGGGTGCTGCGGCTGGCGGGAAGTCCCGATTTTCTCGATGTCGATCCCGAGGCCGCGGTGGCGCTCGATGGCGCGGGACGGGTGATCGGCGCAACCCATGGCGCGATGCGAGCTCTGACGCGGGCAGCAGGGCTGGACTGGCGGCAGGCGGGGCGGGTGATGGGGCGGCCGGTCTCGGATTTCCTCGATATCGGCCTTGGCAGGCTCGAGGATCTGACGCGCCAGCGCCCCGCCCGCGACCGCCTGATCGAGACCCGCGACGGCCACCGTCTGTTTGCCCATGCGATCGAACCGCGCCCGCCGACACCTCCGCGCCGGACCGCAAGACCCCGGACGATGACGCCCGCGCCCTTGCCGGATGCCCTGCGCAGCCTTGCGGGCGACGATCCCGTCATGGCCGAATTGCTGGCGCAGGCGGCGGCTTTGGCCCCTTCAAAGCTGCCTTTGGTGATTTCGGGGGCGACGGGAACGGGCAAGCTGACGCTGGCGCGCAAGATCCACGAGCTTTCGCGCCGCAGTGGTGCATTCTCGGTGCTCTCGTGCCCTGACCTCGATGATCCCGAGACCGAGGCCCTTCTTTTCGGCCGCCAAAGCGCGCGCAAATCGGCATCGGGCCATCTGGGCGAACTGGATGGCGGGACGCTGGTCTTGCAAAATATCGAGGCCTTGCCCGAGCGTATCCAGACACGTCTGTCGCGCCTTCTGGCCGAGGGCAGCTTTCTTCCGCTCGGCGCTTTGCGGCCGGTGCCGCTGGATCTGCGGGTGATCGCGACCACGGGCCTTGGTGCAGCGGATTTGGCGGGCGACGGCAGGCTCCGGCCGGATTTCTACCACCGGATCTGCGGCGCGCATCTGGCCTTGCCGCGCGTTGCCGAACGGCAGGATCTGCTGTGGCTGGCCGAGCATCTGACCAGCAAGGCCGCTGCCGCCACGGTGGTTCTGCCGCCAGAACTGTTGCGCGCTTTTGCGCAAAGAAGCTGGCCGGGCAATCTGCGCGAGCTCGCGTTTCTGGCGCAAAGGCTGGCCGTTCTGGCGCGCGGCGGGACCATCGCGCCCGAGGCTGCCTTGGCCCTGCTCGGGCCCGCGCCCCAGCACGATCCGGTCGGGGTCCTGCCCTCGGAGGCGGCGGCTCTCGCGCAGATGCTGGTCGCTTCTGGCGGCAATATCTCGCTCTGCGCGCGCAGGCTCGGGGTCGACCGCACCACGATCCATCGCCGCATCCGGCGTTTCGGTCTGGATCAGGGGCGCGCGGTCTAGGCGCTCAGATGCTCGATCAGGATGGTCGTGCCGAAAGCGACCAATGCGAGGCCGCCCAGAATCTCGACGATGCGGCCGAGACGGCTGCCCAGAAATCGCCCCGCGAGCATGCCCGTCGTGCTCATGGCCATAGTGGCCAGACCGATGGCAAGGGCGATGATCACGATATTGACCTCGAGAAAGGCCAGCGAGACCCCGACCACCATCGCGTCGATCGAAGTGCCGACCGCAGTTGCGACCAGCATCCAGAACGAGGCGGGAGCCGGTGTCTCGTCTTCGGGACGGCGCAGCGCCTGCATCACCATGCGCAGCCCGACAGCCGCGAGAAGGGTAAAGGCGATCCAGTGGTCGAAAGCCTCGACATAGCGGCTGGCCGCGACGCCGAGGGTCCAGCCCAAAAGCGGCGTCAGAGCCTCGATAATGCCGAAAACCGCGCCGGTGCGCAGCGCGAGGGCGAAGCTCGGGCGGCTCCCGCTCGCCCCGCGCCCGAGCGAGGCAATGAATGCGTCGACGGACATGCCGACGGCCAGAACGCCGATTGCAATCGGGGACATCGGATTTCTCCTTGGCTTGGCGGGACGAAGCTCCGCCCAAAACATGATGTACGGTCTTGCAAGGCCTTCCGGCTGGTCGCGCCACGCGGGGACTTACCCGCGAGAATGTTGACACGCCCCCGCATTGCTGCGGTCGCTACTCCCCGAAGCGCCCGAAATAAGGCTGCGAGCGGTAATGTCAATAAAAACAATGACTTGTTTTTGAGACGCATTTGCAAAACGCCACGAGAAAGTGCCGGAAATCCATCGGGAATCGGGCGGAAGCATCTCATTTCATTGGCCAAAACGGCGCGCCTAGGGGCGGATAGGATGCGCGGCGCCCGCGCGGTATCCGTGCAAGGCAGCCATGCGGCAGGCGGGACGCCGTAGTCTCCGCATGCGCCAACATCCGTGCCGCTTTCGCCCCGCCGGAAGGGCGTTGACAGGGGCGCGGATTTGCCCAATAGGCGGTTTTGGCTGGTTCCTTCGGCGACAAACGCCCCTTTGCGGGCGGTCGGTCGAAAAGTCTCGCGATGCGGCAGGTAGCCGGATCGACGCGCGAAGCTCCTGTCCCCTGTCATTTCGCCCTTTCGGGCCATTTTCGGAGTTCGTGCGATGCTTACCGGCTTCGTTCTTTTCTATGTCGGCGCGGTTTTGTGCCTCAACGGCCTGTGGCTGATGGGCAAAATCGAGGATCGCGAAATCGTCGTGATCAACATCATCTCGGCGCTGGTCTCGCTTGGCGTGGTCGTCCATGACGGCTTTGTCGTGGGCACGGCGGGCAGCATCCGCAATGCGGCGCTGTCGCTGCTCTTTGCGACGACCTATCTTTGGGTGGCCTATAACCGCTGGTCGGGCGTCGACGGGCGCGGCTTGGGCTGGTTCAGCCTTTTGTCGCGATCACCACCGTGCCGGTCTTCCTGCGCGGTTTCGCCGAGGCCGCCAGCGCGACCGATCTGTGGCTGGCCGCCAATTGGGTGGTCTGGTGCGGGCTGTGGTTCATGTATTTCCTGCTTCTGGCGCTTGGCCGCCCGATCCAGCGCCAGACCGCCTGGGTCACGCTGTTCACCGGCATTTTCACCGGCTGGCTGCCGGGTTTCCTGCTGCTCGACGGGCTGATCTGAGGCCGCCACAAGCCAAACACGCCAAAACGACAACGGCCCGAGGCAATCCCCGGGCCGTTTTTGTTTGGGTATCAGCTGGGATCAATCGAGGCCGAGCTTGCCGCGCAGCGTCGAGAGATCCTCGGCCAGCGTATTCACGCCGGTCGCCAGAACCAGACGGTCCTCTTCGGTCAGCTTGTCGTAGGAGACATAGCCTTCGCCCTCTTTGTATTTGTCGAGGGTGACGTCGATCGTCTTGAAGTTCTCGTCGACCTTGGCGAGGAATTCGGCCTCGCTTTCGGCGATCAGCGGGCGGGTCAGCTCGACGATTTTATAGGCGCCGTCGAAGTTGCCGCGGAAGTCCCAAAGATCGGTGTGGCTGTAGCGGTCTTCCTCGCCCGAGATCTTGGTGGCCGCGACCTCTTCCATCAGAACAGCCGCGCCGCCGACCACGACTTCGGGCGGGAAGGTCAGGCCCTCGATCCGGCCCTGAAGCTCGGTGACATCGGCCAGAAGCTTGTCGGCGACCGGAGCGAGGCCCTCGGTCGAATTCTGGTCCCAAAGCCCGTATTCGATGCGGTGGAAGCCGGGGAATTTCGGGTCCTTCTCGGCCAGCTCGTAATCATCGGCGCGGCTGTCGATCGAGACGTCGAGATCCGAGAACAGCTCGGCGATCGGTTCGATCCGCTCGTAGCTCAGGCGGGTCGGGGCGAAAAGCGCCTTGGCGGTCTCGATATCGCCGGCCTTGACGGCGGTGGTGAAGGCGGTGGTGTCTTCGACCAGCTGGTCGAGGTTCTCCGCGACATAAAGCTTGTATTCGGCGATCGGGCCGACAAGATCGAGGCTCGGCTCTTGCGCATGGGCAAGGGGGCGGCCAGCACGAAGGCACAGGTCAGTAGCAGGCGTTTCATCAGGGTCTCCTTGGCAAGGAAGCGGGCGCACGGCCCTTGGGGATGTGTGGGATCACAGGCTCGCAATCAGCTGGCTGGCGGGGTAGTCGCCCTGCCCGTAGCCGGGCAAAGCAAAGAAATAGCCGCCGCCGACGGGCTTGATATATTCCTCGAGCGGCTCTCCGTTGAGCAGGTTCTGGACCGCGATGAAGCCCTGTTCGAGATCGGCCTGATAGGCGATGAACAAAAGCCCCTGATCGAGCTGGCCCGATTTCGTCACCCCGAGCGAATAGTTGAAGGGGCGGCGCAGCATCAGACGCGCCTCCGAGCCCGCCTTGCGGTCGTTGGCCAGACGGATATGGGCATCCATCGGCGTGGCCTTGCCCTCGGGGTCGCTGCCATAGTCGGGGGCACGAATTCGCCCGCTTCGGGCTGGTCGAGCGGCGCGCCCGACATTTTCAGGCGGCCGATGATGCGTTCCTGCTCGCCCAGATTGGTGCGGTCCCAGCGTTCGACGAAATTGCGGATGATGCGCACGGCCTGATAGCTGCCGTGACGGGCCCAAAGGGGCTCGGCGGGTGCATTGACCCACAGGATGCGCCCCATCAGCGCGTCGTCGCCCGCATCGGGATTGGCCGAGCCGTCGCGGAAACCGAGGAAGTTGCGCGCGCTTTCGACCGTGCCGTCGGCTGCTGCGGGCAGGACGGGGACCGAGCCCTCGACCTTCCATTTCAGTACCATCTGGTCGGGGATGTTCTTGATCAGATCGCGCAGCGCGTGGATGACCGCATCCGAGGTATTGGCGCAGATCTGCACGCCCAGATCGCCATGACATTGATCGGCGACCAGCGCGTCATTGGGAAACGAGGTCATGCGCTGCAATTGCTTGGGCCGGTGCGGCGCCAGCCAGTCGCGGTTGTCGAAAAGCGAGGCGCCGAAAGACAGCGTGATCGTCAGCGCATCCGGCGCGATCACCGGCCCCAAAAGCCCGCTGTCGAAGGGCGGCAGGTTGGCGTCGAGCTGCGGCACCGGCCCGCCATGGGTCAGCGTCGCGATACGCTCGCCCAGACGGCGCATGAGGTTTTCGAGCTCGGCGGGATCGCGGGCAAGGACCGAGAATGCGGCGAAAAGCCCGTGTGCGGGGCGCGGCGTCACGATCCCCGCCTGATGGGTGCCATAGGGCGAGACCGGACCCGAGGCCACTGTGGCCGAGGGCGCGTTGGTCACGGCATGATCGCCTTGCTGTGCCGGCACTTGGGCATGCGCGGTCCCTGTCATGGCCGCGCCCAATCCGGCCACACCCAGACCCATCAGCAGGCCGCGACGGTTGAACGAATGGGGACATCCGCCTTGGGGCGGCATTTCTTTGGTCATCTCACGCCTCCAGCCCCATCGCGCGATTGGCTTCGCGCAGGAGCTCCGACAATTGGGTAAAGCCTGCCGCCAGCGCGGC
This sequence comes from Paracoccus cavernae, assembly GCA_030410095.1. Lineage (GTDB taxonomy): Bacteria > Pseudomonadota > Alphaproteobacteria > Rhodobacterales > Rhodobacteraceae > Paracoccus > Paracoccus cavernae. The sequence continues at coordinate 1,649,177 of JAUFRC010000001.1, read as the reverse complement.
GCGATCTGCGCGCGGGGTTTCGCGGTAATCGGCGGGAAGGGCGGCGATGCGCTGGGAAAGCGCGGCGAAACTTTGGCCGAGACCGGCCTGCAGATCGGGGTGGCCGGTCGAGAGGAAGGGCTCGAGCAGCCCCGCCGATGCCTGAAGCCCCGCCAGCGCCGCCGCCAGCTCCGCGCCGTCCTGACCGCTATGGGCATTGTCGCCCTCGGGGATGACGGCATCGGCGAGATGGGCCGCGAATTGCGCGCTTTGCTCGGCGATATCGGCGGGAGCGGGGGCGAAATCCTTCATCCGCGCCGACACAAGTGCGGCATCCGCGACCATTGCCGTGACCGTTGCATCCGCCGTTGCGGCATCTTCGGGGCGGTGCCCCAAAGCGCGCCTTCGAGGCGGTGGAAGCCGGTGAAGGCCGGATCGTCCTCGCCGCCCGCCAGATAGCGAGGCGAGGGATCGAGGCGTTGCGAGAGATCCGAGAAACGCCCCGCAACCGGCTGGATGCGCCGCCACTGGCCGCGCGCCTCGGCGTAAAGCTCGCGCGCCTTGGCAAGATCACCGGCCTCGATCGCCGCAGACAGCTTGGCCAGCGTCTTTTGCAGGCGTCCCGCATCGCGCATCATGCGCACCTTGTATTCCGACAAGGGCCCGATCATGGCGCGGACGGGAGGCTGCTTTTGTTCGGCCAGAGATTGGTCGGTCGCGGTCACGGTCAGCGTGCCGCGCGGCGAGGACAGCAGGCCGCAGGTGATCTGGTATTCGCCCGGCATCAGGCGCACCGCCAGATCGGCGCTGAAACCCGGCGCGATGTTTTCGCGCTCGGCCACAACCATGACACCGTCGAGGATCTCCCATTCGAGCGGGCGGGTCTGCGCGGCATTATGGATGCGGAAGCTCTGGCGTCCGGCGGGCAGGGTCAGCGACATCGGATCGCAGACCTTCTCGGTCACGCGGATTTCGGTCAGCGCCTCTTGGCCGGATGTCGCGCCGCGTTCGGCAACAGCCAAGGCCGTAACGAACAGGCCGGCGGAGACCACGCAAAGCGCGAGGCTTGCGGGAAACAGCAGGCGCGGGATCGGTTGGAGCGGATCAGTTGCCGACATGGCGCGCCTCGGGTTTGGTGGGGGCGAGGGCACGACCTTGCGCGGGCGCAAGATCCACAAAAGCGGCACGACCAGCGCCACCAGATAGACCAGCAGCTCGCCCAGAACGAGGCTTTCGCGGTAGCCCAAGAAGCCCGACAGCAGCGTGCCGAACAGCGAGGACTCGGGCAGGGTCTCGGACAGGTTCCAGACCGGCTGTTGCAGATGGTTCCAGATCCCCGCCTCGTGCAGCGCGCGCGGCACGCTGGCGGCGATTCCGGCAGCGACCAGAATGATGAAGATCGAGGTCCAGCGGAAGAACTTCCCCAGATTGACGCTCAGCGCGCCGCGATGGATCAGCCAGCCCAGCACGATCGCAACCAGCACGCCCGTGAGCGCGCCGAGCGGTGCATGCCAGCCGCTGCTTTGCTGGAAGATCGCGAGCAGGAAAAAGACCGATTCCAGCCCCTCGCGCGCGACAGCCGCAAAGGCCAAAGCCACCAGCGACCAGATCGAGCCGCCGCTGAAGGCGCTGTCCATCTGGCCTTGCAGGTCGGATTTCACCGAACGCCCGAATTTGTGCATCCAGAGCACCATGGTGATGAGGAAGACATAGGCGATGACGCCGATTCCCGCCTCGAGCAGCTCCTGCGCCTTTTGCGGAAAGGAGGCGTCGAGCATGATCAGCGCCGCGCCGGTCAGCAATGCGACCGAGAGCGCGAGGAAGATCCCCGCCCAGATCGCGGGAAGCTGCGCCGCGCGGCCCGTCCGCGTCAGATAGCCTGCCAATATGCCGATGATCAGAGCTGCTTCGAGCCCCTCGCGGAGCATGATGAGAAAAGGAGCGAACACGCAAAAACTCCGGCCGAACGCAGTCGATTGGCCCAGATATGACGGAGTGGCGGGAATGTTCAACAGAAATAGTCGGGAAAGTTTGCGAAAAGGAAAAATGGCAAGGTGGCGTTGTGTCGCGGATAAAAGTCGTAGATTTTCCTTGTCGATCATGCATTTGCGCGACATTGCGGCGGTATTCGGGGGAGGGAGGTCGACCTTTCGCGATCACGCTTATATGTCTTTGGGCAAGTCGCAGCCGGTCGCGATCGCCTCCGGCCTCATCCATTCCGCAAGCGAGAGCCTATCATGAGCGATTATCCCGATACCCAGCTTTACATCGACGGCCGCTGGCAGAATGCCTCGGACGGGCGCAGCATCGATGTGGTGAACCCCGCGACCGGCCTCGGGATCGGCGCTGTGGCCTGGGCCGGGCGCGCCGATCTCGATGCGGCGCTGGCGGCGGCGGAACGCGGTTTCGCGCTGTGGTCGCAGACCTCGGCCTACGAACGCGCCCGCATCATGCGCCGCGCCGCTGATCTTCTGCGCGAACGCGCCCCGCGATCGGGCGGATCATGACGCTCGAGCAGGGCAAGCCACTGGCGCAGGCCGTGGCCGAGGCTGCGGCGGGTGCCGATATCATCGACTGGTTCGCGGGCGAGGGGCAGCGCGCCTATGGTCAGGTCATTCCCGCCCGCGCCCCCGATGTCTTGCAGATGACGGTGAAGCTGCCGGTCGGTCCGGTTGCGGCCTTCACTCCGTGGAACTTCCCGATCAACCAGGTCGTGCGCAAATTGTCGGCGGCGCTGGCTGCGGGCTGCTCGATCATCGTCAAAGCCCCCGAGGAGACGCCGGCCTCGCCCGCCGAACTGATCCGCGCCTTCGCCGATGCCGGTCTGCCTGCGGGGGTGATGAACCTCGTCTACGGCGTGCCGGCCGAGATTTCGGAATATCTCATCGCGCATCCGGTGATCCGCAAGATCAGCTTCACCGGCTCGACGCCCGTGGGCAAGCAGCTTGCGGCGCTGGCGGGGCTTCACATGAAACGCGCGACGATGGAGCTGGGCGGTCATGCGCCGGTGATCATCGCGGGGATGCCGATCTCGATCAGGCGGTGGCGCTGATGGCGGGGTCGAAATTCCGCAATGCGGGGCAGGTCTGCGTCTCGCCCACGCGCTTTCTGGTCGAGACCCGTCTGGCCGATGATTTCACCGCCCGTTTCACCGAAGCGGCCAAGGCGGTGAGGGTCGGAAACGGTATGGATGCGGGCGTCGATATGGGGCCTCTGGCCAACGAGCGCCGCATTCCCGCGCTCGAGGCGCTGATTGCCGATGCGGTCGATCGCGGTGCGCGGCTGACCACCGGCGGGCGCCGGATCGGCAACGAGGGCTGGTTCTTCGAGCCGACGGTTCTCGCCGATGTGCCGGTCGATGCGCGGATCATGAACGAGGAGCCCTTGGCCCCGTTGCGGTGATCAACCGCTTCGACAGCCTCGATGCGGCGATTGCCGAGGCCAACCGTCTGCCCTACGGCCTTGCCGCCTATGCGTTCACCCGCGACAGCACGACCGCGGCGCGGATCGGGGCCGAGGTGCGCGCGGGCATGACCACGATCAACCATCTCGGCCTTGCGCTGCCCGAAGTGCCCTTCGGCGGGATCGGTGATTCCGGCTATGGTACCGAAGGCGGCTCGGAAGCGCTCGAGGCCTATCTCGAGACCCGTTTCGTGACCCGCAAGATCTGATTTTCGGCAAAGGCGCGGCGGATCTGTCGCGCCTTTTCCCGCCCAAAGCGGCGGCAGGGGCTTTTCTGCCGCGCATCCGGCCCTAAATTCCACTCTCGGGCCAAGTGTTTGGTACCGTAAACAAGCCCATCAAAAAGGACGAAGCTGATGCCGCGCTCCAAGCTCTTTGAACCGGTCACGGTGGGGGCAAGACGCTTGCCAACCGCATCGTGATCGCGCCGATGTGCACCTATTCCGCCGAGAACGGGCAGATGACCGACTGGCATCTCATCCATCTCGGCCAGCTGGCGATGTCGGGGGCGGCGATCCTGACGATCGAGGCCACCGCAGTCACTCCCGAGGGCCGCATCAGCTACCGCGATGTCGGGCTGTGGGACGATGCGACCGAGGCCGCGATGAAGCGGGTTCTCGACGGTGTGCGCGCCTGGTCCGACATGCCCATAGCGATCCAGCTTGCCCATGCCGGCCGCAAGGCCTCGACCGATCTGCCGTGGAAGGGCGGCGCGCAGATCGCCCCCGACCATGCCGACGGCTGGCAGACCGAGGCCCCTCGGCCGTGCCCTTCGCCGCAACCGACAATCCGCCAGAGGCGCTGGATGCGGCGGGGTTGGTGCGGATCCGCGAGGCCTTTGCCGATGCCGCCCGCCGCTCCGCGCGGCTGGGGATCGATGCCGTCCAGATCCATGCCGCGCACGGCTATCTCCTGCATGAATTCCTCTCGCCCTTGTCGAACCGGCGCACGGATGAATACGGCGGCTCGCTGGAAAACCGCATGCGCTTCCCGCTCGAAATCTATGATGCGGTACGGGCGGCCTTTCCTCCGACCGTCCGGTGACGGTGCGGGTCTCGGGCACGGATTGGGTCGAGGGCGGTTGGGATATCGCCCAGACCGTCGCCTTTGCCGAAGCGCTCGAGGCGCGCGGCTGCGACGGCATCCATGTCTCCAGCGCGGGGCTGGCGGTCGAGCAGAAAATTCCGGTCGGTCCGAACTATCAGGTGCCGCTGGCGCGTCAGGTCAAGGCGGCGGTCTCGATGCCGGTGGTGGCGGTCGGGCTGATCACCGAGCCCGAACAGGCCGAGGCCATCGTGGCGACCGGCGATGCCGATATGATCGGGCTCGCCCGCACCATTCTATACGATCCGCGCTGGCCCTGGCATGCGGCGGCGAAACTGGGGGCGCAGGTCAAGGTCGTGCCGCAATATCTGCGCAGCCAGCCCGCTGTTTACCGCGACCTCTTCATCGCGGGCTAGCGCCTTCGGGCCAAAGCGGCGAAACGCGTGCGAAAGGCGCGACCCTGCGGGGCCGCGCCTTTCTTTTGCCACGGGCGCAGGGCGGGACGCGCGGATTATTTCTTGGCGTTCGTGGTGATCCAGGCGCTGTAGGCCTGCATGAAGCTGCCGAGGAATTTGCGCGTTCCCTCGGATTTCACCTTGTCGTTTTCGTCGAACATGTCGTTGATGCTGCTGATATAGGCCTCGGGCTGGGCCATGCAGGGCATGTTGAGGAAGACGAGCGACTGGCGCAGGTGATGGTTCGCGCCAAAGCCGCCGATGGCACCGGCCGAGCCGCTGACGACTGCCGTGGGTTTGCCGTCCCAGACGCTGTGGCCATAGGGGCGCGAGCCGACATCCAGCGCGTTCTTGAGCGCCGAGGGCACCGAGCGGTTGAATTCGGGCGTCACGAAGAGCACCGCATCGATCGGCGCGACCGCCTCGCGGAAGCGGGTCCAGCTGGCGGGCGGGGTCGGGTCGAGATCGACGTTGTAATGCGGCAGATCGCCGATTTCGATGAAGGTGAAGGAAAGGCCTGCCGGCGCCGCCTCGACCAACGCTTTGGCCAGTTTGAGGTTATGCGATCCTTGCGCAGGCTGCCTACGATAACTGCGACTTTGCGATCAGTGCTCATCATTCTCTCCAGGGACGTGCCGCAGCCGGGCCCGATGCCCTGCGACGGGGTGGAAACGTCCTGTGGTCCCGACTGGTTCAATGACGGCAGACCAATAAGTCGAAAGCCGCCCCTTTCGGAGCGGCTTCGCGTTGTTCACCCAGAATGCGGTGGTTCGGTGCAAGCGGCGGCGCTGCCTGCACCAAGGTCGCGCCTCAGTATTTCGCCGGCTTGCGCTTGGTGCCGGCATCGCCGGATTTGGCGCGCGCGGGTTTTGCGAAACCTGCTTTGGCCGGAGCCGGTTTGCCCGCGGGCTTGCCGTATTTCGAGGCCGGTTTGCCGCCGAACTTCGCCGGTGCGGCGCGGTCGTCGCGGCTGAAGCCTTCGCCGTCTTTCTTGGCGCGGTCGGCTGCGGACCAACGCGGCTTTTTCAGCTTCTCGTTCTCGGCGGCCGGATCATAGGATTTGCGCTCGCTGCGGGCGGAAGCCGCGTCATGGCCCTGGCCGTCGTCCTCGACAAAGCGCGAGGGTTTGCGGACATAGGCAGGCTTTTCGCCACGCGGCGGACGCGGCGGACGGCTGTCGCCGTCGTCGTCGCGACGTGCGCGCGGAGCCGAGTAACGCTCGCCGCGATCACCACCGCGATCACCACGGTCCTCGTAACGGCGCGGGGCGCGCTCGGGGCGCTCGCCGCGCGTCTCGGGACCAAAGACCGGCTCGTCGGCGAGGCGGCGCATGACGATGCCTTCCTCGATTTCGGCGCCGTCGTGGAAGCGGTCGGCCATTTCGGCCGCGATCTGCACGAAGGTCTCGTTGGTCTTGACGCGGATCGCGCCGATGGCGTCACGGGTGATGTTGCCCGCTTCGCAGATCTTGGGCAGAAGCCAGCGCGCTTCGGCGCGGCCCGAATGGCCGACCGTCAGCAGATACCAGACCGAAGCCCCGAAAGCCTCGCGCTGGCGCGGAGCCGAAGGCTGCGCCGGCGTCACGGTCTCGTTGATTTCCTCGGGGGCCGGACGGCCTTCGCGCCAAAGCTTGATGAAGGCCGCGGCGACCTGTTCGGCACCGAAACGCTTGACCAGATGCGCGGCCATCGCGGCCTCGTCTTCCATCGGCTCGGTCAGCGAGGGCGTTTCGAGCATGCGGGTATCGTCTTTGGCGCGGACTTCGTCAGAGCTGGGCGCAGTGCCCCATTCCGCGACGACCTTTGCCCCTTGCAGCAGGCGTTGGGCTTTTTGTATTCCGACGGCTGCACGATCAGCGCCGAGACGCCTTTGGCACCCGCACGACCGGTCCGGCCCGAACGGTGGAGCAGCGTTTCCGAGTTGGTCGGCAGATCGGCATGGATCACCAGTTCCAGACCCGGAAGGTCGATGCCGCGCGCCGCGACATCGGTCGCGATACAGATGCGTGCACGGCCGTCACGCAAAGCCTGCAGCGCATGCATGCGCTCCTGCTGGCTCAGCTCGCCCGACAGCGCCACGACGCGGAAGCCGCGGTTGCCCATGCGCGAGAGCAGATAGTTCACATTGGCGCGGGTCTTGCAGAAGATGATCGCGGTCTGCGCCTCGTAGAAACGCAGCAGGTTGAAGATCGCGTTCTCGCGGTCGCGTGCCGCGATCGACAGGGCGCGGTACTGGATGTCGCCATGCTGGCGCGCTTCGCCGACCGCGCTGATGCGCAGGGCACTGCGCTGGAAGTCCTTGGCGAGCTTTTCGATCGCCGGCGGCACGGTGGCCGAGAACATCAGCGTGCGGCGGTCTTCGGGGGCCGCGGACAGGATGAATTCCAGATCCTCGCGGAAACCGAGGTCCAGCATCTCGTCGGCCTCGTCGAGAACCGCGGCGCGCAGGCCGGTCAGGTTCAGGCTGCCGCGCTCGATATGGTCGCGCAGACGGCCGGGGGTGCCGACAACGATATGGGCGCCACGATCAAGCGCGCGGCGCTCGGTGCGGTAATCCATGCCGCCGACGCAGGTGGCGATCTGGGCACCGGCCTCGCCGTAAAGCCATTGCAGTTCGCGTGCGACCTGAAGCGCGAGTTCGCGCGTCGGTGCGATCGCCAGCGCAAGCGGGCGCTCTGCGGGCATCAGGCGGTCCATGTGGCCCAGAACTTCGGGGGCCATCGCGATCCCGAAAGCAACGGTTTTGCCCGAGCCGGTCTGCGCCGAAACCAGAAGGTCGCGACCTGCGGCATCTTCGGCCAGAACGGCTTGTTGCACGGAAGTCAGGCTGGCATAGCCTTTGGCTGCCAGCGCCGCAGCCAAAGGTGCGGCAATATCGAATGTGGTCATATACTTCGCCAGGAAAAGGGGGTGTAACTACCCGATGAACGGCACCATGTCCCTTTCGCGGCAGGGCCTCCCAATGCCCGCCGCCCCGGAATCCGGAGCCAGAGAGGCGGCCCTATCTACTCTCGCGCTGATTGTCAAAGCGAAAGCGCCACAAAGATGCCGGATCGGGGCAGAAAACCGCAAGAAAGACGCCCGGTGGGGAAATTCCGCGTCGGTTGTGCCGCGCAGGGCTCTGCGGCCCGCCATCGGACCGGCCTGCACGTATCGGCATGATTTGCGGTTTTCATCGCGCGGAGGCCTTGACGCGGGCCGCTTGGACTGTGCGAATTCGGCGCAAGATCCGCGCGGACGATTGCCCCTTTGACGGGGCCCCGCGCGGGCGGTTTCTGACGGGTCGGGCAAGAGGGCAGGCGATGGGCAAGAGCGAAATGGACGGCGTGAAAAGGGTTCAGCATTGCAGCCATTGGGGCGCATATTCGCTGCTGGTCAAAGACGGCAAGATCATCGGGGCCGAACCTTTCTCGCGCGATCCGGCCCCTCGTCGATCATCCATTCGGTCAAGGAATGGGGCAATCCCGAGCGCCGCATCAAACAGCCGATGGTGCGCGAGGGTTGGCTGGCCGCGCGCAAAAGCGGCGATGCCGCGCTGAACCGGAAGGGGCGCGGCTCGGACCGGTTCATCCCCGTCAGCTGGGACGAGGCCGCCGAGCTGGTTGCATCGGAAATCACCCGCGTTTCGCGCGATCACGGCAATGCCTCGATTTTTGCGGGCTCTTACGGCTGGACGAGTTGCGGGCGGTTCCATCACGCGCCGACGCTGCTCAAGCGGATGCTCAATCTGGTGGGCGGCTATACCGGCCATGTCGATACCTATTCGATCGCGGCAGGGCCGGTGATCTTGCGCCATGCTTTAGGCAGTGATGCGGCCTGTGTCGGGCGGGCGAGCACGCTGGATACGATCGCCGAACACAGCGAGACGCTGGTGGTTTTCGGCGCGCTCTCGCCCCGCACCGCGCAAAACGAGGCGGGCGGCATCGGCAGCCATATGCTGGAAACCCGCCTGAGGCGCATGAAGGAGCGCGGCATGCGCATCGTGCTGGTCTCGCCTCTGGCCGACGACATCCCCGATTGGGTCGGGGCCGACTGGTGGGCGATCCGCCCGAATACCGACACGGCTTTGATGCTGGGGCTTGCGGGCGAAATCGTCACGGCGGGACGCCATGATGCGGATTTCCTTGCCCGCTATACCAGCGGTTCGGGCGATTATCTGGCCTATCTGCGCGGGCAGGAAGACGGCCAGCGCAAGGATGCCGATTGGGCGGCAGGGATCACCGGCCTTGATGCGGCGGCGATCCGTGCGCTTGCGCGCCAGCTGGTCGAGACCCGCTCGATGCTCAGCGTCAGTTGGAGCCTCCAGCGCGCGCAATATGGCGAGCAGCCCTATTGGGCGGCGCTGGGGCTGGCTGCGGTCATCGGCCAGATCGGGCTTGAGGGCGGCGGGGTGGGCTACGGCTATGCCTCGCTCGGCGGGGTCGGCGCGGGGATCAACAGCGGCCGCTCGCCCGCGATCACGGCGGGCGCGGATGTCATCGACAGCTTCATTCCGGTGGCGCGGATCAGCGATCTGCTGCTCAACCCCGGTGCGGAATTTACCTATGAGGGCGCAGTTCGGCACTATCCCGATACGCGGCTGGTCTATTGGGCGGGGGCAATCCCTTCCACCATCACCAAGACCTCAACCGCCTGAACGAGGCATGGACGCGCCCCGAGACCATCATCGTGCAGGATCCGATGTTCACCGCCACCGCGCAGCGTGCCGATATCGTGCTGCCGGCCTCGACCTCGGTCGAGCGCAACGATCTGGCGGGCAACCGGCGCATGGATGTGATCCTTGCCATGCAGCAGGCGATCGAACCGTTGGGCGAGGCACGTTCGGATTACGCGATTTTCGACCTGATCGCGGGCAAGCTGGGCGTCGGCCCCGCCTTCAACGAGGGCCGTAACGAGATGGGCTGGCTGCGCCATCTGTACGAGGGCACGCGGCAAGACAGCAAGGCGCGGTTCGGGGTCGATCTGCCCGAATTCGACGCCTTTTGGCAGGCCGGTTTCGCCGAGGTGCCGGTGACGGACGATCATGTCTATCTCGCCGATTTCCGCGCCGATCCCGAGGGCGCGGCCTTGGCCACCGAAAGCGGGCGTATCGTTCTGGGCAGCGCGACTTTGGCGCGGCTGGCCTATGACGATTGCCCGAGCCATCCCGCGTGGATCGCGCCCGACGAATGGCTGGGCGCGGCGCGTCACGACGACGAATTCCACCTGATGTCGAACCAGCCGGCGGGCCGCCTGCACAGCCAGCTGGAAACCGGCCCCGCCAGCATGGCCGACAAGCGCAACGGCCGCGAGCAAGTCTCGATCCATCCCGAGGACGCTTTGCGGCTTGGTCTGACCGACGGCCATATCGCGCGTCTCTGGAACGGGCGCGGGGCCTGTCTGGCGACGGTGCGCACCAGCGCCTCGGTGCGGCAGGGGTTCTGGTCCTGCCGACCGGCGCATGGTTCGCGCCTTCGGGGAATTCGGGGCTGGATCTGTCGGGCAACCCCAATGTGTTGACGCCCGATATCCCGACCTCGCGCTTTGGTCAGGGCTGCGCGGCGCATACCTGCCTTGTGCGGATCGAGCATTACGGCGAAAGCGCGCCCGATGCGATGGAACACACCCGCGCGACCCTTGCCGGACTGGCGGCGGAATAGGGGCGACGCTTCGCCCGTTAGGCCCCCAAGGACGATACCATGACGATCAAGATCCGCCCCGCCACCACCGACGATATTGCCGGCATTTTCCATGTCCGCACCCATGTGCGCGAAAACCACATGAGCCGCGACGAGCTGACCCGCGCCGGTATTACCGAAGCGGCCGTCGCGGGGATGATCGCTTCGCAGCCCTGCGCTTGGGTCGCGGTCACGGGCGATGCGGTCACGGGCGATGCGGTCATGGGCTTTTCGATGGTCGATCTGGACGAGGGCTCGCTTTTCGCGGCCTTCGTTCTGCCCGAAAGCGAGGGGCAGGGGATCGGGCGCGAACTGGTCCTTCTGGCCGAGGATGCCCTTTTCGCGCGCCATCCCGCCGCATGGCTTGAAACCGGCGCGGCAACGCGGGCGGCGGGGTTTTACCGCGCGCTTGGCTGGGGCAACGAGCAAGACATCGGCGGCGGCGACATCCGCTTGGAGAAGCGCCGCCCTAAGGGTTAGGCTGGGACCGACAGGAAGCCAAGCCGGACGGAACAGGAGGGCGCGATGGTCAAAGGCTATCAGGAGATGCTGGACGAGGCGGATCGGGTCGTGCATTCGCTGCTCCCCGACGAGATCGTCAACCGGCTCGATGACGACGATCTCGTCATGGTCGACATCCGCGACCCGCGCGAGCTGGAACGCGAAGGCGTGATCGCGGGGGCCTTTCATGCGCCGCGCGGGATGCTCGAATTCTGGATCGATCCCGAAAGTCCCTATCACAAGCCGCGTTTCGCCGAGGGCAAGACCTATGTCTTCTACTGCGCCTCGGGCTGGCGTTCGTTGCTGGCGGTAAAGCTCGCGCAGGAGATGGGGCTGGACGCGCGCAGCCTGAAGGGCGGCATTTCTGGCTGGAAGGCCGCCGGCCATCCGGTCGAGAGCCGCGAAGCCAAGGGTTAGGGCGACGCCAAGGGCTGGGGCGAAGCCAAGGGCTGGGCCGCGGCCTCTTCGCCGAAGGGGCGGCCTTGCGCGTCGTTTCCCAGACGCGGTCGAGAAAGCCGCGTGCGCGTTCGAGATTGCGGTAAAGCCGGATTTCCATCTCGAAGCTCTCGCCCATGCGCACAAGGCGGCCGAGCGCCAGATCATCCGCGATCAGCGATTGCGGCAGCCATGCCATGCCCAAACCCTGCCGCGCCATCGCACGCAGGGCCTCGGCCATGGAGTTCTCGTTGATATGGCTCAGATAGGTCGGAACGGATTTCTGCTGGCCGTGGGCGATCTTTGCCAGAAGCCCGAGAAACGAGCCGCGCGAATATTGCAAAAGCGGCAGGGCCGCGCCGTTTTCGGCCAAGGCGTCGCGCAGAGCGGGGTGGCGACGGGGACGAGATGGTCGGTCCCGATCGTCAGATAGGGGTAGGCCTGCTCCGACAGGTTGATCGGCACCTGCGCGTGATAGAAGGTCATGAAGAAATCATAGCCGCCATCGGTCAGCGCATGGAGGCAGGTGTTGAAATTGTCGGGCAGCACCTTGCTGGTGAAAGGACCGAGAGCGTCCTGCAGCACCGAGATCCAGCGCGGCAGCACCGATTGCGCGATCGTGTGCAACGCCGTGATCGAGAGGCTCTGGACCCGCCCGCCGCCTTTCGTACCGTGGAAGCTCTCGCGCGCGGCATTGAGCGCGCCGACGACCTCTTCGGCGGTTTCAAGGAATTGCTTGCCCTCGGGCGTCAGGGCCACCGGATAGACGCTGCGGTCCAGAAGGTCGCGGCCGAGCCAGATTTCCAGCGCACGGATGCGGCGGCTGAAGGCGGGCTGGGTGACGTTTCGCTCTTCGGCCGAGCGCGAAAAGCTGCGCGTGGTCGCAAGCGACAGAAAGTCCTCGAGCCATTTCAGTTCCATGCGAGCGCGCTCCGGCTGGTCTCGCCAAGGCTAAAGAAGAACGCGCGGCAGGAAAACGGGAAATCGGGGCGGGCCATGGCTTGCACCGCCCCGATCTGCTCGCGCGCCTTAGCCCCGCCGCAAGAGGTAGAGGTCCATGATCCAGCCATGTCTTTGGCGCAAAGCCGCGCGGGTCGCCGCCAGATCGCCGCGGATGTCGCCCAGCCTGCCCGCCATCAGCGCCTGTTCCTCCATGCCGAGATAGGCTCCCCACCAGATCCGGCAATCATCGTGCAGGCCCGCCAGCGTCGAGCCGTCATCGAGAAAGACCGCAAGTGTGGCCGCCCCTTCGGGCCAGCCCCGCTCGCGCAGGACCCGCGCGGGCAGGATCGCCACGCTTTCGCCCAGATCGTTGAGCGGCACCCGATGCGCCGCCGTCAGCATCGAGAGCGAGGTCACGCCGGGGATGACGCGGATCTCGGGCGCGGGCGAGAGCCGCGCGGCGATGCGCAGGCTGCTGTCGTAAAGCGCGGGGTCGCCCCAGACCAGAAGCGCCACATGCGCGGGCGCGCCTGCTTGCGCGATTGCCCCCGCCCAAAGTCGCGCGATCTCGTCATGCCAGTCGTTGACACCGGCGCGGTAGCCATTGTCCTTGCGCCGCGCGGGCATCGCAATGCGGCGGATTTCGACGGATGGATTGGTCAGATGACGCGCCAGAATATCCTCGCGCAGATGGGCCAAAGCGGCCTTTTCCGTACCTTTGTCGGGCAGCAGGATCAGATCGGCGCCGTTCATTGCCGCGATGGCCTCGAGCGTGAGATGCTGCGGATTACCGCAGCCGATCCCGATAAGCGTGAGCTTCATGGTTTCTCCTCGGCGATGAGGTGAAAGAAGCTGCCGGTGACATTGCCGCGCCGCGAGCGCTCTGCGCGACCTCGGTGCCGGTCGCATCGACCACGCGGGCCAGCGGTGGATCGGGCTGGGCCGTGATCGAGGAGTAATGGAACTCGTGCCCGCGCAGCCGCGCGCCTGTGGGCAGCGCCCCGACCGGCGCGGCCAGAGTCGCGAGCCGGTAGCCGAGGTTCAGCTTGCGCTTGGCGAAAGAGGTTTCGAGGCCCAAGAGCCCCGCCATCTCGTGCCTGATGCCGTCCTTGTCGGTCAGCGAGCGGCCCAATACCATATAGCCGCCGCATTCGCCGTGAACGGGACGGCTTTGCGCAAAGGTGCGCAATCCCGCGAGGAACCGGCCGGCCGAGGCGATTTTGGCGGCGTGAAGCTCGGGGTAGCCGCCCGGCAGCCAGACCAGATCGGAGGCGGGGTCGGGGCCTCGTCGGCAAGGGGCGAGAAGGGCACAAGCTCGGCCCCTGATCGCGCCAGAGCTGCACGAGATGGGGATAGAGAAAGCTGAAGGCCAGATCCCGCGCCACCGCGATCCTTTGGGCGGGCGGCGCCATCCGCGTGCCCAGAGCCAAGACCTTGCTGCCCGACGCATTCGCCGCGCCCCGCAGCGCATCGAGATCGACATGACCGGCCAGCATGGCCGCATAATCGCGGATCGCCGCCTCGAGCGAAGGATGCTCGGCTGCCTGAACCAGCCCCAGATGTCGCTCGGCCAGAGTCAGATCGGCGCGGCGCGGCAGGCAGCCGAAAACCGTGATTCCCGCTTGCGCCATCGCATGGCGCAGCAGGCTTTCGTGGCGCGGCGAGTTCACGCGGTTGAGGATCACCCCCGCAAAGGGCAAGCCCGTTTCCAGCGTCGCGAAGCCAAGCGCCGTTGCCGCCGCAGATTGTGCCTGACCCGAGGCGTCGATCACCAGCACCACCGGCCAGCCCATGCGCCGCGCGATGCTGGCGCTCGAGCCGTTGGAATAGGCTCCGGCGGCGATCACCCCGTCGTAAAGCCCCATAGAGCCCTCGGCGATGACCAGATCCGCGCCGCGCGCCGAGAGGCTCAGGGCGTCGAGCATCGCCCCTCCATCGCCCAGCCGTCGAGGTTGAGGCTCTCGCGTCCCGAAGCCGCGCGGTGAAAGGCGGGGTCGATGTAGTCGGGGCCGCATTTGAAGGGCTGCACCGTCAGGCCGCGGTCGCGAAAGGCCCGCAGGAGGCCCAGGATCACCGTGGTCTTGCCGGTGCCGGAGGCGGGGGCGGCGATCAACAGGCCCGCGGTCATGCCGTGCCCTCGGGGAAACGCGGCTCGGCGCCGTTGGGACGGAAGCGGCGGTCGTAATCGCCGGCGTAAAGGCGGCTTTCGAGAAAGTCTTCGGGCTCGGCCGCAAGGGTTTCGCCGACAAGGATCAGCGCGGTCCGCTCGGCCCCCGAGGCGGCTATCGCGGCAAGATCGGCGAGTGTGCCGCGCGCGATCTGCTGGTCGGGCCAGCTCGCGCGCCAGACCACGGCCACCGGACAATCCGCGCCGTAATGGGGCAAAAGGCGTGACTGCACCTCGGCCGCGACATGGATCGAAAGGTGGATCGCAAGGGTGGCGCGGCTTTGGGCAAAGGTTTCGAGCCGCTCGGTCTCGGGCATGGCGGTAGCGCGGCCCGACACCCGCGTCAGGATCACCGATTGGGCGCGGCCGGGCAGTGTCAGCTCGACCCCGAGCGCGGCCGAGGCCGCCGCAAAGGACGGAACGCCCGGCGTCACATCATAGGGGATCGCCAGCGCACGCAGACGGCGCAGCTGTTCGCCCATGGCCGACCAGACCGACAGGTCCCCCGAGTGAAGCCGCGCAATATCATGGCCTTGCGCATGGGAATCCCTGATTTCCGCGATGATCTCGTCCAGCGACATCGGCGCGGTGTTGATGATGCGCGCGCCTTGCGGACAATGGTCGAGCACCTCGGACGGGATCAGGGAACCCGCGTAAAGGCAGACCGGCGAAGCGGCGATCAGACGCGCGGCGCGCAGGGTCAGAAGATCGGGCGCGCCGGGGCCTGCGCCGATGAAATGGACGGTCATAGGGGCTTCCTTTCGGCGAAAGCGATGGTGGCGCGGCCGTTCGGGCAGACGAGGCGCGGGCCGAGAAGACGGGCGCCGGTTCCGGCGGCGACCAGCGCGCAAGCCTCGGCCAGAGAGCCGGTGGCGAAGCGTGCGATCTGGTCGGGCGAGCGGGTCGGGGTCGGGATGCCGGCAATTGCCTGCCCCGCGATCGGGGTCAGCGGCAGAGCGGTTTTGTCGCACAATTCGCGCAAAGCGGCGTGGCCCGCCTTGTCCGAAAGCGTGGCGAGCCCCGCGACGGGGGCGGGGGCCAAGGCGAGCAGCGCCTCGAGATCGGCAAGGCAGGCACCGGCGCGCAAACCGATCCCAGCGATCAGCCGCGCGCTCATAATGTCGTCACCCATTGCGTGACGGGGCGGGCGCTTTTCCAGCCGCGCATCGGCCCGAGAGGCTGCACCTCGGAGAGATCGAAGCGCATCAGCCTCCCGCCCTTGGCCGCGAGCGCGATCAGCAGGGCCTCGGTCTCGAGGGTGACGGCATTGACCACCAGCCGCGCGCCTTCGGCATGGCGGCAAAGCGCCTCGAAGAGGGGCTGCGAAAAGCCGCCGCCGACGAAAACCGCATCGGCGCGCGGCAGGTCTCCGATACGGCCGAGATGGTCGCCCTGCGTCAGGCTCATCCGCGCGCCAAGCCCGAAAGCGGCGATATTCGCGGCGATATTGGCGGCGCGGTCGGCACGGGTCTCGACGGCGGTGGCGCGGCCGCCCAGACGGCACCATTCGATCGCGACCGAGCCGCTGCCCGCCCCGAGATCCCAGAGCATCTCGTTTTCGCGCGGAGCAAGCGCGGCCAGGGTCACGGCGCGAATGGCCGCTTTGGTGATCTGGCCGTCATGGGCATAGCTCGTCTCGGGGCGACCGGCGGCCCGCGAAAGACCGCCCCCGCCATGACCGCGACTGCCACCGCGACCGGCGCGGCAAAGCTGTCGCCGGCGCGATAGGGCAGGATGCGCTGATGCGGCCCGCCCAGCCGTTCGAGCACGGTGATCTCGGCGGTGATCTCCCATGCAGCCAGCTGGCGGGCGAGCTGATGGGGCGCTTGCGCATCGCGCATCAAGAGGATCAGCCGCGCATCGGGCACAAGATCTTCGCGGATGGTTTGCGCGGGCGCGGCGTGGAGCGCGCGGCACAGGCAATCCTCGAGCGGCCAGCCGAGCGCATTGGCTGCCAGCGCGAAGGTCGAGGGCGCGGGCAGGCTGAGCCATTCGCCCTTGGGCAGCGCCTGCGCCAAAGCGCGGCCCGCGCCGAAATGGAACGGATCGCCCGAGGCCAGCACCACGCTCGGGCGGCCGCGTTCGGCCAGAACCGGCGCGATCGAAAAGGGCAGGGGCCATGCCCGCCCCCGGGCACCCGCGCCGACGAGTTCGAGGTGACGCGGGCCGCCGAAAATGGTACTGGCCTCGTCGAGCGCGCGGCGGGCGCGGGGCGAAAGCCCTCGATCCCGTCTTCCTGCAAGCCGATGATTGTAAGCCAAGCCTTGGCGGGAGCATCCATGTCACGCATCCTTCTTCTGGGCGGCACCACCGAGGCGGGCGCTTTGGCGCAGGCCTTGGCGGGCGCGGGGATCGCGGCGGTCTATTCCTATGCCGGAGCGGTTGCCGCGCCGCGCAGCCAGCCTCTTCCGGTGCGCGTGGGGGCTTCGGCGGCATCGCGGGGCTTTGTGCCTATTGCCGCGCGGAAGGGATCGGCGCGATCATCGATGCGACCCATCCTTTCGCCGCGCAGATGAGCAATCACGCGGTCGCCGCGGCAGCTGCGCTCGGCCTGCCGCTGGCCGCGCTGGAGCGCCCGCCTTGGCAGCCGGTTGCGGGCGACCGCTGGATCGGGGTCGCCTCGATGGCCGAGGCAGCGCAGCATCTGGTCGGGAGGCGCGTCTTTCTGGGGATCGGACGCAACGAGCTGGCGGCCTTCGGCGGGGGGACGGCGCACAGGCCGGCAGCGGTCCGCGCGCGCGCCGCTTTCTCTTGCGGCTGGTCGATCCGCCGCAAAGCCCCCTTTGGCCAATGCCGATTGGGTGGTGGCGCGCGGCCCCTTCACGCTCGCGGGCGATCTCGCGCTTTTGCGTGCCCATGACATCACCTGCATCGTCAGCAAAAATGCGGGCGGCAGCGGCGCTTATGCCAAGATCGAGGCGGCCCGCGCCTTGTCCCTGCCGGTGGTCATGGTCGCGCGTCCGCAGATCGCGCCGCGCCTGAGCTTTGCGACCGTGGCCGGCGTGATGGGCTGGCTGGCGCAGGGGGCGGCTTTGGGCGCGGCTCATAATGCGGGCCAGCTGCGCGGCGTATAAACCCAGTCGCGCCCCTTGCCCGCAATGCGGCGCGTCTCGGGATTTCCGACCAGAACGACGGTGCGCATATCGGCCATCGTGTCGCGGGCTTCGGCCAATGTCGTTACGGTGATCTCTTCTTGGGGTGTCGAGACGGCGCGGGCGAAGATCACGATGCGTTCGGGCTCGCAGGTCTCGCGCAGAACGTCGAGGGCGCGGGCAAAGCCGTCGGGGCGCGATGCCGAGCGTGGGTTGTAAAAGCCCATGGCAAAGCCGCCCAAAGCGGCATGACGGATGCGGTGGCGAATGGTCTCGGCGGGCTTGAGATTGTCCGACAGGTTGATCGCGCAGAAATCATGGCCCAAAGGTGCGCCGATCCGCGCTGCCGCCGCCAGCATGGCGGTGATGCCGGGGATGACCGCGATCTCGGGATGGGTTTGGGGGCGAGATCCTCGAGCACCTCGAAAACCGCCGCGGCCATCGCGAAAACCCCGGATCCCCGAGGAGACCACAACCACGCGCCCGCCCGCCTGCGCCAGAGCGATCGCATGGCGGGCGCGGTCCAGTTCCTCGCGGTTGTCGCTTTCATGCAGCCTCAGACCCGCGCGGGGCGCAAGGCGGCGCAGATAGGGATATAGCCCAAAGCATCGGTTGCCTGCGCCAAAGCCGCATCGGCTTCGGGGACGATCAGCCCTTCGGCGCCGGGACCGGTCCCGAGGATGGTCAATGTCCCGCTCACGACCGCACCTCGCGCATCGGGCGGCGGCCGTTGCCGTGGAGAATGACGGTCGCGAAATAGGGGCATTCTTCGGGGCCTGCCTCGGTCAGGGGCAGGACGCGCTGTCCCTCCATCGTGCCCTTGATGCACAGCCATGCGTCCTCCAGCCGGCCCGCGCGGCTCAGGGCCGCCCGCAACCGCGGCAGGTTGCGCCCGATCTTCATGATCACGGCGGCATCGCTATCGGCGAGGCGGCGGGCCAGCTCGGCCTCGGGGAGCGTCGCAGGCAGGACGGTCAGCACATCGTCGCCCCAGGTCACGGGCAGGCCGGTCGCGGTCCAGCAACCCGACATGCCGGTGATGCCGGGGATGATCTCGATCGGCACGCGGTCCTGCAGGCGGGCGTGCAAGTGCATGAAGGAGCCGTAAAGAAGGGGTCGCCCTCGCAGAGCACGACGACATCCTGCGCGGCGGCAAGCGCGGCCAGCCTGTCGGCCCAGAGGTCGTAGAAATCGGCCAGCAGCGCGCGGTATTCCGGCGAGGCAAAGGGCAGCTCGGTCGTGACGGGATATTCCATCGCATGTTCGGCGGCCTCGGGGTGAAGCATCCCCTCGACGATCATGCGCGCCATGCCCTTGCGGCCGGGTTTGCGGAAATAGGCGATCTGGCGGGCATTCCCGATCGCGCGGGCGCTGCGCAGGCTCATGAGGTCCTGTGCGCCGGGGCCGAGCCCCGCACAGATGATGCGGCCCATCACTCTTTCTCCGAGGCGAGCGCGTTCACCGCGGCAACCGTCACCGCCGATCCGCCCAGCCTGCCGGTGACCACAAGGGCGGGGACGGGCGGGGCGGCAATCAGCGCGGCTTTGGATTCGGCGGCACCGACAAATCCGACCGGACAGCCGATGATCGCGGCGGGGCGCGGGCAATCGGGATCGGTCAGCATGTTCAGCAGATGGAAAAGCGCGGTCGGCGCATTGCCGATCGCCACCACCGCGCCCGCGAGATGGGGCCGCCACAATTCGAGCGCCGCCGCCGAGCGCGTATTGCCCATTGCTGCCGCCATCGCCGGAACGCGGGGGTCGTTCAACGTGCAGATGACCGCATTCTCCGCCGGAAGCCGCGCCCGCGTGATCCCTTCGGAGACCATGCGCGCATCGCAAAGCACCGGTGCGCCCGCCTTGAGCGCCGCCGCTGCCGCCGCGCCGAAACCGGGGTGAAGGCGATCTCGCGCTCGATCCCGACCAGCCCTGAAGCATGGATCATGCGCACCGCGGCGCGTTCCTCGATCGGGGAAAACGCGCCAGATCGGCCTCGGCGCGGATGATCGCGAAGGATTGGTCATAGATCGTCTGACCGTTGGTTTCATAGCTGTGGAGCATGGTATTATCCGCTGGGGAAAGGGTAAAAGGACGGGGGCGCGGGGTCGGAGGTCGCGAATGCGAAGCCCGCAGGGCTGGCGGTCAGAACCAGGCCGGCCCTTTTGCCGCCACCCGCACAATGTTTGGCGCAGCCCGAGACAAGGAGGCTCTCCCCGCGCCCGAGCGTCGCCGCCAGCCGTCGGGCCAGCCCCGCGTCGGTGCATGGGCCTGCGCACAGGCGGGCGCGCCGACACAGGCCTGAACGCGGGCCAGCGGCGCGTCGGGGGTAGAGATCAGCGCGGGATGATCGAGCTTTCGTCCAAGTGCGATCATGCGCCAAGGGTCAGGACGATCGGGCCGGTTTCGGCGGCCAGAGCAAGCAGATCGGCATCCAGCGCCCCGAAGGCCGCAGCATGAAGAACGCTGTCGCCAAAGCGGCCGGCTTGGGGCGTGATTGCAAGAACCGGCGAAAGGCTTTCGTCCAAGGTCGTGCCTTGAGTGTCAAAGCTCTCGGTTATCGCGCCCGGCCAGTCGCGCATCCTGCCGCGGCCCGAACTGATGCCGTTTGCGCAAAAGGCGCTCAGGATGGCCGAAAGATGCCCTGCCAGATCGGCGCGGTTGGTGGGAATGCCCTGCGCGCGGCCATCGATGCGCAGCAAAAGCCGCGTCTCGCCCTGCCTATCGGGCGGTCTCGCGGCGCGTTCGAGACGCAGATCGGCGGGGCAATCGGCCAGCAGCCGCGCGGCACCGCAGTCGATGACGAGCCCGAATTTCGCGGGCAGATCGGGAAAGGCCGCAAGAACCGCCGCGCAGTCGCGGGCGAGCCCCCGGGGTCGGAGCCATCCTCCTGCCCGAGCTGCGGCGCGATGGTGATCGCCGCAAGCGCGCCGCCCTGCGCCAGTCCGATGCGGTCCAAAGCCGCGCCTGCCTCGGCGAGACGGTCCCTGGCGATGCCGCGCAATTGCAGCGCGCCGCGGTTGGTCAGATCGAGTTGCCCGTTGCCCAGTTCCCGCGCAACCGCAGCGATCGCCGCGGCCTGTTGCGCCGTCAGGATGCCGCCGAAGGGTTTGAGCCGCAAAAGCCAGCCGTCGCCGCTTTCCATCGGGCGGCCCGGCGCGGGGCACCAGCCCTTGACGATATAGCCCCGATCAGGCGGGCGTACGGTCATCGTCGCCTCCGTCGATCATGGCCAGAACGGCATTATGGCGACTGTTCCAATGGCCCGAGCGGCGCAGATCGCGCAAAATCTCCATCATTCGCGCCAAAGCCTGCGGGTTCTCGCGCGACATGAAATCCGCAACGTGATCGTCGAGCAGGGTCGCGCCGGCGAAAGCGTCGAAAAGATGCGGCGGCACCCGACCGGTCAGCCGCGCGAAAGCCGCGAGGTGATCGAGCGAGGCGGCAATCTCGCCCGCGCCCCGCGCACCGTGGCGCAGCATCGAGCCGATCCATTGCGGCGAGGCCGCGCGGCTATGGATGATACGGGCAAGCTCCACGCCGATCTCGCGCAAGGTCACGCGGTCCTCGCGGGTGTTGTCGAGATGATAAAGCGCGGCATCATGGTCGAGCAGGCGCAGCGCGGCGGAAATCCCGCCGATATGGGCGGCGTAATCCTCGGCCATCAGCAGGTCGGTTTCGGGTAGATCCTGACTGTGCAGATGCGCCGAAAGCCCGCCCAAAGCAGCGCGCAGACCGGCGGCATCGGGGATCGCACCGCCTTGGCCGTCATGGCGGAAAGCCCCGTTTTCGAGCCATGCCGCGCCGATGCGTTCGGGGCTTTCGTCAAGCGCGATCCCCGTGCCGTAGACCCCGTCCCTCGGGCCGAAGACCCGCGCGGTGCTCGTGCCGTAAGGATTGTCGGCAGGCGTCTCGATCCCGTTTTCCACGCGGGCGGCCAACATTCTGGCCCCGAGCGTGAAAAGCTGGATCAGCACCGGAAAACTGTCGCGAAACAGACCTGATATCTTGAGGATGCAGCCGATCCGCGGACGCCCCAGCAACGAGAGCGGCACGACCTCCAGCCCTGTCACCCGACCCGTGCCCGCATCGCGCAACACCGAAAGCCCCGCCAGCGCCAGCGCCATCGCGAAATCCTCGCCGCCTGTGCGCATCGTGGCCGAACCCCAGAGATCGATCATCACCGATTGCGGCCAGTCGCCGTGATCTTGCAGATAGCTGCGGATGAACTCCTCGGCCATGGCGCGTCCCTTGGCCTCGGCCTCGGGCGAGGGCAGGGCGCGGGGATCGACCGCGTAAAGGTTGCGGCCCGTGGGGGCGACATCGCGCGCGCCGCGCCACGGGCTGCCCGACGGGCCGGGCGCGACATGGCGGCCCGCCAAAGCGCGGGCAAGCCCTCGACCTCGCCCTCGGCCGCGCCCCAGATATGGAGCCCGTCGGTATAGCGGCTTTCCTTGAGCTCGCAGACGAAACGGTCGAGCGAGCCGAGCGCTTCGGGCGCTGCCGCAGGATCAAGCCCGAGTTCGGCGAAAAGGCCTAAGGCCTCGGCCTCGTCGCGGATCATGTCGGCCAAGCGGTCGCGGCGCGCGGGATCGATGCCGTCGGCCAAGGCATAGCGGTCGAGCATCTGCTCGAGGCTGACGAATTTCTCCGGCAGCTGCGCGGGTTTGAGCGGCGGGGGCATATGGCCGAGCGTCAGCGCGCCCAGCCGGCGGCGCGCCTGTGCGGCTTCGCCCGGATCGTTGACGATGAAGGGATAGATCACCGGCAGCGCGCCGGTCAGCGCCTCGGGCCAGCAAGTCCGAGACTGCGCGACGGCCTTGCCCGGCAGCCATTCGAGCGTGCCATGCGCCCCGAGATGGAGGATCGCTTTCACGCGGGTCGCAAGCCAAAGATAGAAGGCGACATAGGCATGGCGGGGCGGGGCGGAGAGGTCGTGATAGCCGCTCTCGCGATCCGCGATCCGGCCGCGCTCGGGCTGGAGCGCGACGAGATGCGAACCCTGCGCCACGGCGTGGAAATGGACCGCGCCGCCGTGGATCTGTGGGTCCTCCTCGGGCGTGCCCCAATGGTCGCGGAGCGATTTGCGCAGCTCTTTGGGTAGTCGGGCCAAGGCTTTGCGGTAGTCGGCGAGCGGCCAGTGCAGGGTGCGGTTGCGCAAAGGGTGCGAGTGCCTCGGGCTCTTCGCCCAAACCACGCAAGATCGCCTCCGCCGAAAGCGTGGCATCGAGGCCGACCGCATGGGCATCCAGCCACGGCTTGCCCGGATAGGTCGAAAGCACCAAAGCCAGTGCGGGCGCAGGCGCAGGTGCGGGCTCGGGTTGCAATGCGCACCAGCCCAGCACCCGCGCGGCCAACGCCGCGATCCGGTCGGGCAGCGGGTGGTGGCGGGGAGCGCGATTTGCAGATCGGGGTCATGGCGTCCTGCCTCTTTGACCGAGATGATCTGCGCGGGAACGCGGCCGTCGACCTCGGGCAGAACGACATGCATCGCCATATCGGCCGGCGACAGGCCGCGGCTGCTCTCGGCCCAAAGACGCGCCTCGGCGGTCGACAGTACCGCCTGGAAAACCGGCGGGCCGGAGCGGAGGGCACAATCGGGATCGCCGCTCGAGAAGGCGGTGGTATTGACCACGGCAAGCGGCGGATTTTCGGCAAAAGCCGCATGCAGGAAGCGCTGCGCTTCTGCCGATTTCAGCGAGGGCAGGAAGATCCCCTGCGCCGTGACGCCTTTGGCCGCGAAAGCCGCGATCAGCGCATGGATCGGGGCGATGTCGCCCGCAAGGAGCCACGCGCGGTAGAAGGGAATGGCGATCCAGCCTTGCGCCCTCTTCGTGGCGGAGCTTTGCGGGTCCAGCCAGCCCGCTTCGGGCAAGGGTTCGGGCAAAGGCTGGGCGAGGGGATCGGTCTCGGCCGCGAACTCTCCACCCGCCAAAAGCCGCAGCGCGGCGGCTGCCGCCTCGACCCCGCCGATCGCGCAAAGCCGGTTCAGCCGGTGCCACAGGGCGGCATCGACATTCGACAGGCCCATCAGCCCCGCATCCACGCCCCCGTCGCCGCGCAAAAGCACTAGCCGGATGCCGCGACGGCGGGCGAGATCCTGCAGGGCCATGACTCCGTGGGGCCAATAGCTCTGCCCGCCCAGAAGCCGCACCAGAATGGCGCGTGCGCCCGAAAGCGTGGCCTCGATATACTGATCGACCGAGACCGGATGCGTCAGCCGTGCCAGCGGCGCGAGGCGAAGCGGGGGCAGATGCTCCCGCCCGTCGTGCCAAGCCTGGGCAAAGGCCCCAAGATCGCTGTCGGAAAAGGACAACACGGCAAGATCCGCGGGGCTTTGCCCGAGATCTTGCGGCGTGGCGCTTTCTTCAAGCCCGCCCTTTTCGCGAAAGACGACATGCATCAGCCGACAAGCACCTTGCGGATGGCGGCGGGGTCGATGTCGTGATGCTCGGCGATCACCACGAGCTGCGAATGGCGCGGACCCCGCCACGGCTGGTCGTATTGGTGGCGCACCCGCGCTCCGACGGCCTGCACCAAAAGCCGCATCGGCTTGCCCGCAACCGCGACATGACCTTTGACACGCAGGATATGCTGCTCGCGGGCAAGGCGCTCGATGCGGGCGGCCAGATCGGCGGGATCGGTGATCTCGGGGAGATCGACCACGATGCTTTCGAAATCCTCGTGTTCGTGATCGTCGGCCCCGTCGTGATGCGAGGGGCGCGCGGCCAGATCGTCCTCGGCCTTGGCCTCGAGCCCGAGGATCACGCGCGGATCGATCACACCTTCGCTGATCTCGATCACCGGCAGGCTGCGCTGGGCGATCGCGGCAAGGCGGGTGCGGGCTGCGGCTTTGACCGCCTCGCTTGCGAGATCGGCTTTGGTCAAAAGCACGATATCGGCGCAGTTGACCTGATCCTCGAAAACCTCGGCCAGCGGGCTGTCGTGACCGGAGCCTTCGGTCTCGCCCTCGTCAAAGGCGCCTGCGGCCAAGGCCTCGCTGTCGGCCAAAGCGATCACCCCGTCGACGGTAATGCGCGAGCGGATCGCAGGCCAGTCGAAGGCCTTGAGGAGAGGCTTGGGCAGAGCCAGGCCCGAGGTCTCGATCAGGATGTGGTCGGGCGGCTCGGGCAGGGCCAGAAGTTGCTCCATCGCGGGCAGGAAGTCGTCGGCAACCGTGCAGCAGATGCAGCCGTTCGCCAGTTCGAGGATGTTGTTTTCGGGCAATCGCTGCTGGCGCAGGATTTCAGGATCTCGCCGTCGACGCCGGCTGTGCCGAATTCGTTGACCAGAACCGCCAGCCTTTTGCCGCCGGCATTGCCGATCAGATGGCGGATCAGCGTGGTTTTCCCCGCGCCGAGAAAGCCCGTGATCACGGTAACGGGGGTTTTGGCGAGAGTTCGGGTGCGGGTTTCGGCAACAGTGCCGGAAAGCGGGGCGGTCGTCGGAAAAGTCATGCCGGATCCTTTGCGGGGCTGGGCGCAAGCGGGGTTGCAATAAGGAGGGGGCGGAAGCGGCGGGATGCGCGCGACGGTATTCTTGCGAAAGAGTGCCGAGCGTTCGCGCCACGGCACGATCCCGTCTTCGCTGTCGCGGTATTGGCGCGCCATGGTGGCGACCTCGCCGGCGTCGTCGGGGGCAAGGCCGCCCTGAACATAGCTCCATGCGCCGGGGCGGCTCAGCGCGACGGCGCAGCCCTCGGCGCAGGCCTGAAGGCAGGAGGCGGGGACGATGCGGATGCCTTCGGGCAGGTCTCCTGCCGCGACCGCCGCCAAAAGGCGCGCGCCGGGCACGATGCCGTCCTCGGGCACGGGCTGGCCCATGCGGCAGGTCTGGCAGATGTACAGCGTGGTTTCCACAAGCGCCCCTTCGGTTTTGCGAAAGGGCGGGCGGAGGGGGCAAGGGCGGGTGGTCCGATGCCATCCATCCGCGGCACACCCCGTCCGCATCATTGGTTATCTCGCAAAGGCAGGTCTCCCGGCTTGCGGATCTGGGCACGGGGCCCGCGCTTCTCCTGCCTTCCCGGGACAGGCCCAGTGGCGGTGGAGAAGCTCTCCGGTCACGGTCGCGGGGGCGGCTGCACTCGGGCCTTCGGACGCGCGTTTGACGCGGCGCTGTCGGGCTTGGTGCATTCCCTCTTAGCCTGTGTCGCCACAGGAACCATTGCCCGCCCTTGATGCCGCCAAGCCGCGCGCCAAGTCAAGCCGCGTTCGGGTTGCCGATTGGTGCCGGTGGTGTCGGGCCCGCATTCCGCCCCCGCCGGACCAGCGCTGCGGGCTTGCCAGAGGGGCGCGTGCCGGACTAGGCAGAAAGGCGATCCCTCTCCGGCCAAGGCCGGAACGTTGCGGCAAACCCGTCCGGAAAAGGTTGATACTCGACATGATGAATGACGCGCAACATGCGGAAAAAATGCAAAAAATCAAAGCTGCAAAGGATCGCGTCAACGAGGAGCGTCAAGGCGAGAAGGGCCTGATCATCGTTCATACCGGCGCGGGCAAAGGCAAGTCATCCTCGGCTTTCGGCATGGTCATGCGCGCCATCGCCCACGAGATGCCCTGCGCCGTCGTCCAATTCATCAAAGGCAGCCGCGAGACCGGCGAGCGCCGCCTGCTGACCACCCATTTCCCGCATCTGTGCCAGTTCCACACGATGGGCGAAGGCTTCACTTGGGAGGTTCAGGACCGCGCCCGCGACATTGCTGCGGCGCAGGCGGGTTGGGAGAAAGCCAAATCCCTGATCCGCGATCCGGCGATCCGGTTTGTGCTACTCGACGAGATCAATATCGCCTTGCGCAACGACTACCTTGATCCGGCCGAGGTCTGCGCCTTCCTGCGCGACGAAAAGCCTGCGATGACGCATGTCGTGCTGACCGGCCGCAATGCCAAGCCCGAGCTGGTCGAACTGGCCGATCTCGTGACCGAAATGGCGCTGGTGAAACATCCGTGGCGGGCGGGGATCAAGGGGCAGGCGGGGATCGAATTCTGATGCCCGCGCTGATGATCCAAGGCACCGGCTCGAATGTCGGGAAGTCGCTGATCGTCGCGGGGATCTGCCGCGCCTTGCGCCGCCGCGGGCTTTCGGTCGCGCCGTTCAAGCCGCAAAACATGTCGAACAATGCCGCCGTGACCGCCGATGGCGGCGAGATCGGGCGGGCGCAGGCGCTGCAGGCGCGCGCGGCGGGCTTGCGCCCCACAGCGACATGAACCCCGTCCTTTTGAAGCCGGAAAGCGAGATGGGCGCGCAGGTGATCGTGCAGGGCAAGCGGCTCGGTGCTTTTCGCGCGCGATTACTGGGGGATGAAGGCCGATCTGATGGCGGCGGTGCTCGAAAGCTTTCGCCGCCTCGAAGCCGCCCATGACATCGTGATCGTCGAGGGCGCGGGCAGCGCGTCGGAAGTCAATCTGCGGGCGAGCGATATCGCCAATATGGGGTTTGCCCAAGCTGTGGGCCTGCCGGTTTTTCTTGTCGGCGACATTGATCGCGGCGGGGTGATCGCGCAGATCGCGGGCACGAAAACGGTTATCGCGCCCGACGATGCAGCGCGGATAAAAGGCTTCATCGTCAACAAGTTCCGCGGCGATCCGCAGTTGTTCGATGCGGGCTATCAAGCGATTGCCGCGCTTTCGGGCTGGGAGGATGGGCGTGGTTCCGGCCTTCCCCGAGGCCCGTCTTCTGCCCGCCGAGGATGCGCAGGACATCGAAGGAAATTCGGGTCGGGGCGCGGTTCGCGGGGCGTTGAAAATCGGCTGGCTCGTGCTGTCGCGGGTCGCGAATTTCGACGATCTCGACCCTCTGGCGGCCGAGCCGGCCGTCGATCTGGTCGCGATCCGCGCCGGTGAGGCGATCCCCGGCGATCTGGATCTTGTGATCGTTCCGGGCAGCAAATCGACGCGCGGGGATCTCGCCTTTCTGCGGGCGCAGGGCTGGGATATCGACCTCGCCGCCCATCACCGGCGCGGCGGCCGCATTCTGGGGTCTGCGGTGGCTACCAGATGCTCGGGACGATGATCCATGATCCCGAAGGGCTCGAAGGGGAAGCGGGCAGCAGCGCGGGGCTGGGACTTTTGTCGGTCGAAACGGTGCTGCAATCGGGCAAGGTTCTGCGCGAGGTCAGGGCGCACCACGAGGCGAGCGGTGCCGCGATGCGGGGCTACGAGATCCATCTGGGCGAGACCACTGGCCCCGATCGCGCGCGGCCCTTTGCGCGGATCGGGCAAACTCAAGGGTCTTCGCCGGAAGGCGCGGTTTCCCGCGATGGCCGTGTCGAGGGCAGCTATCTTCACGGGTTGTTTGCCGATGACGGTTTCCGCGCGGCCTATCTCGGCGGCTTCGGTGCGGTCTCGGATCTGGCCTATGACGCCAAAATCGACGCGGTTCTTGATGCTTTGGCCGACCATCTCGAGAGCCATCTCGCTCTGGACCGCATGCTCGCGCTGGCGGGAGTGGAACCTTAACCGCACCCCAGATGCAGGGCGAGCGGCCGGTCATGGAGCGGGGCAAAGCACGCGACCGTTCGGGCGTGATCGGCCGCGAGCTGGCGCAACAGGCAGCGCAGCATCAGACGCGGCGCCTTGCGGAACTCGGCTCTCTCGGGTGCGGCGCCGCTCAGGATCAGGTCCCGCAACTCGTGCTGTTGCGCGCGATAGGCATGGCCGAAATGCTCGGCAAAAGGATGGGGGCCGAGGCTCGCGCGTTTCGCGGCGGCAATGCCCGCAAGCGCGAAACCTTCCGGCAGTTGCAGATGGCGCGGGAGGAGCTCGGGGCCGGTCGCGCCGCATTTGAGCAGGATCAGGCCGAAATTGCACGATGCGGGCAGGCTTGAAATCGTCTCGTAGGCCTGAACGCGGTAATCGCGGTCAACCGGAAAGGGCGGGGTTTGCAGCGTGAGGGCCGACAGCGCGGGGCCGGTCGCGAAGCTCCAGCCGCATTGCGCCAAACGATCGGCCAGCGCCCCTGTCAGAGGCGCCGGCCTGAGTTGCGAGAGGCTTTCCGCCACGGCTCAGGCGGTGCGTTTGGGCAGGACCAGCGTGAAAAGGACCAGCCCGAGAACGACCCAGCCCACGAGGCCCACGCCCAAGGCGCGGCTCGCGAATTCCGAGGCGAGTTCCGGCGGAGCGGGACCTTCGAACACATGGACCGCCGGTGCGCCGATCACATGGGGGCCGCGATCAGGGCGATGGCCGGAGCCCATGCCCGCCAGCTTGTGCCGAAAGCGATGAGCCAGAGCCCGAGGCCGGAGGCGAGCACGGTCGCACCCCACCAGAGCTGGCGTTGGCCGAGATCGGCGGCGGACATGCCCGGCAGCTCGGGTGCAAGTCCCAAGGCGGGGAGGAATTGCACCGCGAGAAAGCCCGCAAGGCCCCAAAGCATCCCGTCGCGCGGCCGCAGGTTTTGGCCGCGACCCAATGCGATCAGCAGAACGGCAAGGCCGAGCAGCCCATATCCCGCATAGATCAGGATCGAGAACAAGACCGTCAGCGCGTCGCGCTTGAGGTCAATGCCGCCGGACACCCCTTCATCAGCCGCGGGGCTGCTGTCGGCGCGGTTTGGTCCGCAGCGTGGTCGGCCGCATGGTCATGGGGCTGCGCCCCGTCCTCTGCCTCGCCGTGGTGGTGGGGCGCGGCGCTTGCGAAATGGACGCGCTCGCCACCCTCGTAAAGCTCGGCGTGCAAAAGCACCGGCTGGACAAGCCACAGCTGCAACAGGGCGGCAATCAGCCCTGCAGCAGCGCCAGCGATCAAGGCGCTGGACAAAGATTTCAGATCCATGTGCGGTTAGTGGCAGGGATAGCCGGCCGCATGGCGCAGGTCATGGGCCGCATCATGCAAGGTTTCGGATTGGGCAATGCCCGAGAGGAAAACGAGGCCCAAACCAAGGACCGTGGCCAGAATGATCGTGGCCCGCGGGCTCGATTGTTCGGCGGAAGTTACGGCATTTGCCGTTGCGATCATACGCGACATGTCAGCTCCTTTCCGTCACACCCGACGGAGGTTGATTGATCGTCAGAGATCGGTCTCCTGACTCGCGGATCATCATGCTCGCGGCCTTCCCAGTGCGTGGCACCAGTGGCTTTCTCGCTGCATTCTCCGCTCACAGTCGCGGGGGCGGTCGGGTTCGAAACCCAGTTCCCATGTTGCAAGCAACATCTCTGACCAAGCGACTATGTGGCGGTCGCTGTCCGGTTGCAAGCCTTATGCCGTCGAAGGCGGGCATTTGCTCTGGTGCTCTCGGGAGGCACAAATGAAAACTCCGGCCGCAGCGGGCCGGAGCAAGATCTTGCGCGGTGGGCGTTCTCAGCCCGAGATCGCGTTCAGCCCGAGGAAGATGATCGCCGACAGCACCGCGGCGGCGGGCAGGGTCACGACCCAGGCGGTCGCGATCGTCGTGACATGGGTGCGGCGCACCAGTTTGCGGCGGCGGCGCTCTTCGGGGCCGAGCTGGTCTTCGACCGGCATGGCGACGCGGGCCTTGCGCAGGCGGCGCTCGGCATCCCATTCGCGGAAGAAACCCACGCCGAAAATCGCGCCGACCGCGATATGGGTCGAGCTGACCGGCAGGCCCATGCCGCTTGCCACGATCACCGTCAGCGCCGCCGAAAGCGCGACGCAGAAGGCGCGCATCGGGTTGAGCTTGGTGATCTGGCTTCCGACCATGCGGATCAGTTTCGGACCGAAGAGGAACAGTCCGAACGAGATCCCGAAGGCCCCGATGAGCATGACCCACAGCGGGATGCTGACGTTTTCCGTGACCGCACCCGATTGGGCCGCCTCGACGATGGCGGCCAACGGGCCGACGGCATTGGCGACATCGTTCGCACCATGAGCAAAGCTCAGCATCGCGGCCGAGACGACGAGCGGGATGCCGAAAAGCGGCTTGAGCGATTTGTTGCGGTTCTCCGCGCCTTCGGACTGGCGACGGATCACGGGGATCATGATCAGCCAGGTCGCGATGCCGATGCCGAGGCCGATCAGCAGGCTGCCCGTCAGCGTGACCTCGATCAGCTGGCGCAGGCCCTTGAGAGCGAGATAGCTCGAGAAGGTGCCCGCCATGATCCCGACCAGAACCGGCACCCACAGGCGCGCGGCGGCGATCTTGTCGTCGCGGTAGACGATCTGGGATTTGATGAACCACAGGAAGGCGGCCGCAATCGCGCCGCCAAGCAGGGGCGAGATCACCCAGCTTGCCGCGATGGTGGTGACATTGCCCCAGTTCACCGCGCCGAAACCGGCAGCCGCGATGCCTGCGCCCATGACGCCGCCCACCACCGAATGCGTGGTCGAGACCGGCGCGCCGATCCAGGTCGCAAGGTTCACCCAAAGCGCCGAAGACAGCAGCGCCGCCATCATTGCCCAGATGAAGGTCGCCTGCGTGCCGATGCTTTCGGGCGCGACGATGCCGCGCGAGATCGTGGTGACGACATCGCCGCCCGCAATCAGCGCACCCGCGCTTTCAAAGACCGCCGCGATGATGATCGCGCCGCCCATGGTCAGCGCATTGGCCCCGACTGCCGGACCCATATTGTTGGCCACGTCGTTGGCGCCGATATTGAGCGCCATATAGGCCCCGAAGATCGCCGCGACGACGACGATCATCACATTGTTGGAATGCCCCAGAAGGACCGCTGCGACCAATCCGGCCAGCAGGATGAAGACAAAGGCGATCCCCGGCGCGACGAGCGGGCGGGAGATATAGCCGGTCGCCACTTCCAGGTTCGAGAACCGGCCCAGATCGCGGTCGAGCGTCTCGAGGTGACGGGCTTCTAAATCGTTTTGGGCCATGGCCTACTCGTTGTTTGGTCGCAGGTCCGTAAGCCGAGATCAGCCACAGTTCAACCTTCCCTTTGGAAACGGCGCAACGTCAGGGCGAGTTTGCGCGCTTTCGGCACCGGAGAGGGGCGGGAAGTTTCGCGGCGGGAACGGCCGGAAAAAGGCGGGCGGCTGCGGTTGTTTTGGGGAAAGACGTTCTGCGGGAAAACGGAATGCTCTGGTGACCGCGGCAATCTAGCGCAGAATGCTGCGGTCGAGAACATGATCCTTTGCAGTTCCGCCTCGCGCGGTCTGGGCCGCGGTCTGGGCGCGGTCTGCCTGCAGCCTGTCGTCCCCTTTAGTGGCCGCAATCGCGGCTTGCATTGTAGAGCGCGGGCCTGTCTCTTTCGCCTAAGCCGGCCCCGCGCCGGAACGACTGCCCTCCGCCGGCGTTGTTTGGCGTTGCAGGAGGGTTAACCTTTGTGAAAAAGACCACGCAACAGTTTAATCAGGAACGGGATTTTGTGATGACAATCCGCCATCAGCTTCTTGCCACTCTGTCGGTCGCGGCGCTTGCGATCTCTGCCGGTACCGGCTGGAGCCAATCCGAAAACGCCGCGCGCGCCGCTCTGGAGGCCGCCCAGGCTGCAGCGGATGCCGCTGCGGAAGCTGCCGATGCCGCGACCGACGATGCCGTGGCGGCCGTCGAGGTGGCGGTTGCCGCGAGCGGTCAGGCACAATGCGGCCCCTCCATTGCGGGCCCGTGGCTGGGCGCTTCGGCAGAGGAATCGGATATTTCCTCGGTCGACGAGCCGCTTCAGGCGCGCTTTCTCGACGAAGAGAACAATATCTTCGGCTTCCGCGTGACGGACGGGAATCAGAGGATCCGCATCGAGGCGCGTTCCAATGCCGACGGCGACCCTCGGTCACGTTGCTCGACAGCGAGGGCAACGAGATCGGCAGCAATGACGATATGGAAAATTCGCTCAATTCGCTGCTCGAGATCAATGTCGCGCAGGGCGATTACTGTCTGCGCATGGGCGAGCTGCGCGATACGGTCGATGTGACCGTGCAAGTCGGCCGCGACGGCCAGCAGCCCTTGATGGAAAGCACTGCGCTGACCTGTTCCCCGACACCGAGGCCGAGGCTTTCGCAGCCGAATCCTCGAGCTGGCACTGGCCAAGGGCGAGATCACGTCGGCAGGCAGTGCCGAGCGCAACCGCTATCTGCGCTTCACGCTTGACAAGGCTTCGCCGGTCTCGCTGCGCGCGCTCGGCGACGGCAGTGTCGATCCGCAGATCGCGCTGTTCGACCAAAGCGGCCAGCGCATCGCGATCAACGACGATGCCGACGGTCGCAACTCGCGCCTCGACTTCTCGCCGGTTCTCGAAGCAGGGCGTTACTGCATCGGCGTCGGTGCGGTGAATGGCGGCGCGCAGGGCACGATCACGGTCTCGGCCAAGACGCTCGATCCGCAGGAATACATCCGTCGCGCCGCCGCGCGCGGCGAGCTGCCGCCGGTCGACGACAGCTATCCGGTCGCGCCGCTTGTGTTCAAGCGCACCCAGGGCGAGGTCATCCTTCAGGGCAGCTCGGCCAATTGGTTCGGTTTCGAACTCTCCGAGCCGACCTTGATCGGGATCCGCACGCTGGGTTCGCCCTCGGGCGTCGATACCAAGCTGGTGCTTTTGATGCCTCGGGCCGCGTGGTGCAGGAAAACGACGATTCAGACGACGGCCGCAATGCGCGCATTCTGCCGGTTCTGCTGGCTCCGGGCAGCTACAAGCTGGCGCTGACCGATATTTCGGTGCTCGACCAGATCGGCGCGCCTTTGCGTCCGGTGGTCATCCTCGCCGAGAAATATGTCGCGGTCGACGACTGATCACGCGGCGGTTTCGCGAGAATAGACGAGAAGCGGCGCGGTTTTCGCGCCGCTTTTCTTTGGCCCGGCTGTGCCGTGCCCTAGCCGCATTTCGAATAGCCGCAATTGAGGCAGGTCATGCAGCCCTCCGCCATATGCATTCCGGGCTGGCCGCAATTGGGGCAAAGCGGCCCGAGGGGCTGCGTCATCACCGCGCCTTCGGCGTCGGGCGGGTTTTCGCGGGGCAAAGCCTTCGGATCGGATTTGAGCGCCATGCCTTCGCCCGCCAGAAAGCCGGTCGCGATCATATGGCGTTCGATCACCGAGCCGATGGCGGCGAGGATCGAGGGCACATAACGCCCCTCGATCCATGCGCCGCCGCGCGGATCGAAGACGGCTTTGAGCTCTTCGACGACGAATGACACATCGCCTCCGCGCCGGAACACCGCCGAGATCATCCGCGTCAGCCCTACCGTCCAGGCGAAATGCTCCATGTTCTTGGAGTTGATGAAAACCTCGAAGGGGCGCAGCCGGCCGTCCTGCACCACATCGTTGATCGTGATGTAGATCGCATGTTCCGAACCGGGGAATTTAAGCTTGTAGGTCGCGCCTTCAAGGCTGGCGGGCCGGTCGAGCGGGCGGGTCAGGTCGGGGGCGGGTGGCATAGTTGCCTTGGCCACGGCGGGCGTATCGGCGAGCGAGAGCACCGATCCCGTCACCGCATTCGGGCGATAGGTGGTACAGCCCTTGCAGCCCTGATCCCATGCCGCGAGATAGACGGTCTCGAAATCACCGAAGGCGATATCTTCGGGGCAGTTGATGGTTTTTGAAATCGAGCTGTCGACCCATTCCTGCGCTGCCGCCTGCATCGCGACATGATCAAGCGGCGACAGGGTCTGGGCATTGACGAAATGCGCGGGCAGGGGGCATCGCCGTGGATCTCGTGCCAAAGGCGGATGGCGTAATCCTCGACCTCCTCTTCGCGGCGGCTGCCGTCCTTTTGCAGCACTTTGCGGCGGTAGCTATAGGCAAAACCGGCTCGATCCCCGAACTGACATTGCCGGCATAAAGCGAGATGGTGCCCGTCGGCGCGATCGAGGTCAAAAGCGCGTTGCGGATGCCGTTTTCGCGCACCGCCGCGCGGATGTCGTCATCCATTCGCGACATGAACCCCGAGGCGAGAAAGGCTTCGGCGTCGAATAGCGGAAAGGCACCTTTTTCACGCGCCAGATCGCTGGACGCCAGATAGGCCGCCCGCGCGATCGCCTTCATCCAAAGGCGGGTCTGGTCGGCGGCGTCATCCGCGCCGTAACGCAGCCCCACCATCATCAGCGCATCGGCAAGCCCTGTGACCCCGAGCCCGATGCGGCGCTTGGCGCGGGCCTCGGCCTCTTGTTGGGGCAGGGGAAAGCGGCTGGCGTCAACGACATTGTCCATCATCCGCACCGCCACCCGCACCAGATCATCCAGCGCCGCCGGATCAAGAGCGGCATCGGGGGTGAACGGGTTCGCAACCAGCCGCGTAAGGTTGATCGAGCCCAGCAGGCAGGCGCCATAGGGCGGCAAGGGCTGTTCGCCGCAGGGGTTCGTCGCGGAAATCGTCTCGGCGTAATGGAGGTTGTTTTGCTGGTTGATGCGGTCGATGAAGATCACGCCCGGCTCGGCATAATCATAGGTCGCGCGCATGATCTTTTCCCAAAGCTCGCGGGCGCGGATGCTGCGGAAAACCGCGCCGCCAAAGCGCAGATCCCAAGGCGCATCCGCGCGCACCGCCTCCATGAAGGCATCCGTGACGAGAACCGAGAGGTTGAACATCCTCAGCCGGTTCTTGTCCTGTTTCGCGGTGATGAAATCCTCGATATCGGGGTGGTCGCAGCGCATCGTGGCCATCATCGCCCCGCGCCGAGAGCCTGCCGACATGATCGTGCGGCACATCGCATCCCAGACATCCATGAAGGACAGGGGACCCGAGGCATCGGCGGCAACCCTTTGACCGCCGCGCCGCGCGGGCGGATGGTCGAGAAATCGTAACCGATCCCGCCGCCCTGCTGCATGGTCAGAGCGGCCTCTTTGAGCATGTCGAAAATCCCCGCCATGCTGTCGGGGATCGTGCCCATGACGAAACAGTTGAACAGCGTCACCGAGCGGTCCGTCCCCGCGCCCGCCATGATGCGGCCTGCGGGCAGGAATTTGAAATCCGAGAGCGCGGCGTAAAAGCGGTCCTCCCAGAGGGCGGGGTCTTTCTCTATCCGCGCGAGATCGCGGGCAATGCGTCGCCAGCTATCCTCGACGCTCAGATCGAGCGGCGTGCCGTCGGCCGCCTTCAGGCGGTATTTCATATCCCAGATCTGTTCGGCGATAGGGGCGGGGAAGCGGCTCATCGGCGGTCTCCTTGACGCGCTCCGTTTGAGGCGGGGCAGTGTCAAGATAGGCCAATCGCGCGCTTTTTCTACCTGTGCTCTTGGGCCGGAAGCTACGGAATCAGGCGGGCGGTTTGCCTTGCGCCAGCTCGTCGATCACCTGCTGCCACAGCGCGGCGGGCTGTGCGCCCGAAACCGCATGTTGGTCGGCGATGATGAAGGTCGGGACCGAGGAAATGCCGCGCCCGCGGGCATGGACCTCGCGGCCGACGACCTGTTCGACATCGGCATCGGTCGCCAGAAGGCGGCGGACCATCGCACCGTCCAGCCCTGCGCCTTCGCCGATTGCGACCAGAACATCGGGGTTGGAGATGTTTTCCCTCGCGCCAATAGGCCCGCATCAATGCCGACATGACGGGGGTCTGTACCCCTCCATCCCCGCCCAATGGAGCAGGCGGTGGGCGTTGAGCGTATTGGGTACGCGCTCGATCAGCGAGGGGTTGATCCAGAGGCCGAGGCGCTCGGATGCCTCCATCACCGGCCCCATTGCGGCGAGAATGCCTTTTTCGTCGTCGAATTTCATCTTCATGTAATCGACATAGGGCATGCCTGCTGGCGGCATTTGCGGATCGAGACGGAAGGGATGCCAACTGATCGCGAAAGGATGGTCGGGGCGGCTTTCAAGGGCGCGGTCCAGCTCTGCCTTGCCGATCATGCACCAGGGGCAGACGGGATCGGCGAAAATATCGAGGCGAACAGAGGTCATAGGCGGTCCTTGAATGGGTCTCGCGCAGGGCGCGGCGGTTGATTTTTCCGGTGGCGGTGCGGGGCAACGCGTCGAGATGGATATAGGCACGCGGTTGTTTATATCCAGCCAGATCGCTCGCGGCCTTGTCGCGAAGTGCTTCTTCAGGGGCCGTTCCGGTCCAGAAAGCCGCGATGATCGAGACACCGGCGCGCAGGGTGATCTCCGCCACGGCCAGATCGCCCGCTTGCGCGACCTGCGACAAAGGCGTCTCGATCTCGGGGGCGCGACGCGAAAACCGCCGGCATTCATGAGGTCGTCCGTGCGCCCGAGCATGGCAATCGCGCCGTCATCCGCCGCAACGGCAAGATCGCCGGTCAGAAACCAGCCGTTGGTGATGCGCGCGGCGGTCTCTTGCGGCTGGTCGAGATAGCCCAGACAAAGCCCCGCATCATCGGCGGAAACCGCGAGCCGCCCCGCAAGACCCGCGCCGAGCGACCGGCCGAGATCGTCGAGCAGGGCGACTTTGCGGCCGCGTTGGGGATAGCCGGCCGTGCCGGTGGGGGCAGGGCGGGAGGGACTACCCGAAAGGAAGGTCGAGCATTCCGACATGCCCATCGCCTCGTGCAGATCGGTGCCGGTACGCGTGCGCCATTCCTGCCGCAGCGCGGGCTCGAGCCTTTCGCCTGCACAAA
The DNA here is from genome assembly GCA_030410095.1 of Paracoccus cavernae. Classification (GTDB taxonomy): domain Bacteria; phylum Pseudomonadota; class Alphaproteobacteria; order Rhodobacterales; family Rhodobacteraceae; genus Paracoccus; species Paracoccus cavernae. Next base: position 1,612,042 of record JAUFRC010000001.1, on the reverse strand, counting down.
GCCCGTGGCGGAGTGCGGGCCAGTTCGGCCAGCCGGTCTGCAGCATCTTGCGGAAAACGCCCGGCGCACCGGCCAAAAGCGTTGCGTGATGGCGGGCAGCCAGCGTGGCCACAGCCGCGGGCGGGGTGCCGTCGGCGGGGATCAGGGCAGTGGCGCCGATGGTCCAAGGATCCATCAGTCCGGTGCCGAGAGTGAAGCTCCAGTTGAAGGCGCCGGCATGGAGCAGGCGGTCGTCGGCGCGAAGCCCGGACCAATCCTCCATCATCATGCGGCGCGCGAGGATCGCGCGATGGGCATGGGCGACCGCGCGCGGCTGGCCCGAGCTGCCCGAGGTGAAGAGGATATAGGCCAGACGATCGGGCGGGCCCATGTGCCAGCCGGCCGGCGGCAGGGCCGCAAAACCGCTCAGGGCGCTTTCGGGCAGAACCGGCGCGGGATGGTCGGGCAAAGCGATGCCGTCGCCCGCGATGACCAAAGCGGGGCGGATGGTTGCGGCGAGGCGGGTGATTTCGGGGCGGTCAGCTGGGCCGAGCTCGGCACCGGCACAAGTCCCGCGGCAATCGCGCCCAGATAGGCAATGGGAAAGGCCGGCCTATTGCCGAGACGCAGCAAAATGCGGTCTCCGGGCACAAGGCCAGCCTGCAAAAAGCCGCTCGCCGTGCCGCGAATGGCGGCAATCAGGCGGCGGTAGCTCCAGATTTCGGGCTCGAGCGCCGGATGAAGAACCGCCAGAGCGATCTTGTCCGGCGTGGTTGCGCCAGCTGTGAGCACATGGCGCGCCAAATTCATCTGGATCGGGGCTCGGTCATCCGGCACATCCGTGATCTGGACCCCGGGCGACATGTCAGCCTGCGGCAATGCCGTGGCGGCCTCCCGGAAAAAGCAAAACGGCCCGTGCGGACGGGCCGTTCCAAATCTTAGGCCCAAAAATTAGAGCAGGGTGATGTCGCTTGCCGAGGAACGACCGTCACGGCCTGCCTGCAGCTCGTAGCTGACCTTCTGGTTGTCGTTCAGCCCGGTCAGACCTGCACGCTCAACAGCCGAGATGTGAACGAACACATCTTTGCCGCCGTCGTCGGGCGCGATGAAGCCAAAGCCTTTGGTGGCGTTAAACCATTTTACGGTACCGGTAGCCATTACCGTCTCTCCTTAGTAATTCCTGTCTGCGAGATTGCAGCCCAGGCCGTGCAGCCTTTCCGTTCATCAGCCCGGCTGCCCAGTTAGGGAGGCGGTAGAAAGTCGTGCTCACGCGCAAACGGTTGCGCGATCTGCCGAAAAAACAAGTACAAATGCGCGAAACTCGTCGTTCCGCGCACTCATGTGGTCATAAATCGGCGGATCAGCGCTGATCGGGCGGCGTGGACTCGGCTTTGAGTTGTGCCAGCACCGTATCGAGCGCCAGTGATCGCTGCCCTGCTTGTCGAGACGGCGGACCGAAACCGTGCGTTCGGCGACTTCCTTCATGCCGACCGCCATGATCACCGGTACTTTGCCGACCGAATGCTCACGGACTTTGTAGTTGATCTTTTCGTTGCGGGTATCGGCTTCGGCGCGGATGCCGGCCGCGCGCAGGGTCGCCACGACCTCGTGCACGAAGTCGTCCGCATCCGAAACGATCGAGGCCACCACGACCTGACGCGGCGCCAGCCACAGCGGGAATTTGCCCGCATGGCTTTCGATCAGGATGCCGATGAAGCGCTCGAAACTGCCCAGAACCGCGCGGTGCAGCATATAGGGGCGGTGCTTGGCGCCATCTTCGGCGATGTAATTGGCATCCAGACGCTCGGGCAGGTTGGGGTCAACCTGCAACGTGCCGCATTGCCAATCGCGCCCGATCGCATCGCGCAGAACGAATTCCAGTTTCGGGCCGTAGAAGGCGCCCTCGCCCGGGTTCAGCTCGAAGCTATAGCCCGCTTTGGTGCAGGCATTGGCCAGAGCCGCCTCGACGATGTCCCAGCTTTCCTCGGAGCCGATGCGGTTCTCGGGGCGGGTCGACAGCTTGATGCGGAAGTCCTCGAAGCCAAGGTCTTTGTAGATCATCGACAGGAAATCGATGAATTTCTTGGTTTCCGGCTCGATCTGGGCTTCGGTGCAGAAGATATGCGCGTCATCTTGGGTAAAGCCGCGCACGCGCATGATCCCGTGCAGCGCGCCCGAGGGCTCGTAGCGGTTGCAGGCACCGAATTCGGCCATGCGCAGGGGCAGGTCGCGATAGGATTTCAGACCGACGTTGAAGACCTGCACATGGCAGGGCAGTTCATCGGCTTGAGCGCATTGACGGTTTTTTCACGGGCATGATCCTCGTCGACTTCGACGATGAACATGTTTTCCTGATAGTTTTCCCAATGGCCCGAGGCTTCCCACAGCTTGCGGTTCACGACCTGCGGGGTGTTGACCTCGACATAGCCGCCGCGGCGCTGCTGGCGGCGCATATAGTCCTGAAGCGTCGTATAGATCGTCCAGCCGTTCGGATGCCAGAAGACCTGACCGGGGGCCTCTTCCTGCATATGGAAGAGATCCATCTCGCGGCCGAGCTTGCGGTGGTCGCGTTTGGCGGCCTCTTCCAGCATCGTCAGATGGGCCTTGAGATCGTCGCGGTTGCGGAAGGCGATGCCGTAGATGCGCTGGAGCATCGGACGCGAGCTGTCGCCGAGCCAATAGGCCCCGCGACATGCGTCAGCTTGAAGGCATCGGCCGGAACCTGCCCCGTCGTTTGCAGATGCGGGCCGCGGCAGAGGTCCTGCCAGTCGCCGTGCCAATACATCCGCAGATCCTCGCCTTCGGGGATGCGGTTGATCAGCTCGACCTTGAAGGGCTCGCCGCGCTCTTCGTAATAGGCGAGCGCGCGGGCGCGGTCCCAGACCTCGGTGCGGACCGGATCCTTGGCGGCGATGATCTGGCGCATCTTCTGCTCGATCTGGCCGAGATCTTCGGGGTGAAGGGCTCCGCGCGGTCGAAGTCATAGAACCAGCCGGCATCGCGGACCGGACCGATGGTGACTTTCACATCGGGCCAGATCTCCTGCACGGCGCGGGCCATGATATGGGCAAGGTCGTGGCGGATGAGTTCGAGGGCAGGGGCCTCGTCCTTCATCGTATTGATGCGCAACGTGCCCGAAGCCTCGATCGGCCATGCCAGATCGATATGCTTGCCGTCGAGATTGGCCGAGATTGCGGCCTTGGCAAGGCTTGGCGCGATGGAGGCGGCGACTGCGCCGGCCGTGGTCCCTTTGGGGTACTCACGAATGCTGCCATCGGGAAAAGTTAGCGAGATCTGGTCGGCCATGTCTGGCTCCTCGTCGGTTTGGCGCCCACGGAACGCCCGGTTGCGGGTGAATATTTCGGTTGAGGGTTGTGGACAGATTGTACGCGAGAGTCAATGCAGCGGGCGGTGACGGATGCCGTCGCGAAACGGAGTGCGCGATCACCCGCCGCAAGGGGCGCGAAAGGGGGCGCGGCCTTGATGTTTGGGCCGAAAGCCCGTGCAGCCACCGGCGGCGCTACGCGGGGAATGGACCCTCCGCCCATTGCGGCTATCGCTGTGGCGCAAGGTATCAAGGCAAGCAAGGGGTACAGCATGACCGATTATCTCGACACGCCGCAGGGACGCCGGATCGCCTATAACCGCACGGCGGGCGAAGGTGTGGGCATCGTTTTCCTCGGCGGTTTCCGTTCGGACATGCAGGGCACCAAGGCGGTCGCGCTCGAGGCTTGGGCGCGCGAACAGGGCCGTCCCTTCCTGCGCTTCGACTATTCCGGCCACGGCGAGAGCAGCGGGACTTTCGAGGAGGGCGCGATCGGCGACTGGCTTGCCGACGCCAAAGCCGCGATCTCCGCCTTGACCGAGGGGCCGCAGGTTCTGGTCGGCTCCTCGATGGGGGCTGGATCTCGCTTTTGATCGCGCGCGACATGCCCGAGCGCGTCGCGGGTCTGGTCACGATCGCCGCCGCGCCCGATTTCACCGAGAACGGCTTTTGGGCGGGCTTCAGCGATGCGCAGCGCCGCATGCTGTCCGAAAACGGCCATGTCGAAATCCCCAGCGACTACGACGCGCCCTATGTCATCACCCGCCGCCTGATCGAGGAAGGCCGCAACAATCTGGTCTTTGCCGAGCCGCTCACGCTCGCGATCCCCACGCGCTTCCTGCAAGGCACGGCAGATGCGGATGTGCCGCAGGAATGGGCGTTGCGGCTGCTCGGCCATGCCAAGGGGCAGGATATCCGGCTCAATCTGGTCAAAGGCGCGGATCACCGTTTCTCGACCCCCGATTGCCTTCATCTGATCGAGGAAGCGACGGGCGAGGTGCTCGAGGCTTTGGCCTGCACGGCCTGAGCGGGCAAGCACCCTTCGGTTGAGGGCGGCCCGATAGCGAAAGGCCGGTCGCGGGACCGGCCTTTCGCATTGGTTGCGCGCTGTCGCGTCAGTGGGTGACGCGGCTTGCGTCGCCATTGGCCGCGGGCGCGGCTGCCGCTTTCTCTGCGGCCGAACCGGATTTGCGACGACGGCGGCGGAATTGCTCGTCATTGCCCGCAAGATTGTCGTCGATGAAATCGAGAACCAGCGGGCGGATATTGAGGCGCCAGCTTTTGCCCGCAAAGATGCCGTAATGGCCCGCGCCGGGTTCCAGATGCTCGACCTTTTTGTTCGCCGGAACATTGGTCGCCAGACGCAAGGCCGCGACGCATTGGCCGGGGCGGAGATGTCGTCGTTCGCGCCTTCGACGGTCATGATCGCGACATCTTTGATCTTGCCCAGATCGACTTTCTTGCCGTCAACGGTGAATTCGTTCTTGGCGATCTCGAGCCCTTTGAAGATGCGCTCGACGGTCGAGAGATAGAATTCCGCCGTCATATCCATGACCGAGAGATATTCGTCATAGAATTTGTTGTGGCGGTCATGTTCCGAGCCCTCGCCGCGCGCCTCGGCAAAGATCTTGTCGATGAAGGCCGAGGTATGGGTTTCGGCATTCATCGCGATAAAGGACGACAGCTGTGCAAGGCCCGGATAGACCATGCGGCCCGCGCCACGGTATTTGAAGCCGACCTGCTGGATCATCAGATGCTCCAGCTCGCCCATGGTCATGCGGTTGCCGAAATCGGTGACTTCGGTCGCGGCGGCATCGGGATCGATCGGGCCGCCGATCAGCGTGAGGGTACGGGGCTGCGAGGCGGGGTCTTCTTCGGCGAGGATCGCGGTCGCGGCCAGAGCCAGCGGCGCGGGCTGGCAGATCGCGATGACATTGGTGTCGGGGCCGAGGAAGCGGAAGAATTCCACCAGATATTTGGTGTAATCCTCGATATCGAACTTGCCGGCGCTGACGGGGATGTCGCGGGCATTGTGCCAGTCAGTGATATAGACGTCGCAATCGGGCAGAAGCGAGGCCACGGTCGAGCGGGTCAGCGTGGCGTAATGGCCCGACATCGGCGCGATGATCAAAACCTTGCGCGGCATCGGATCACGGCGCGCAACGCGGAAATGCACCAGATCGCCGAAGTCCTTTTCGAGCACCGGCTCGACATAGATGATATGGTCCTGACCATCCTCGCCGGCGATGGAGGGGATCTTCCAGTCGGGCTTGATGACCATGCGGGCAAAGCTGCGCTCTGTCACGCGGCCCCATGCCGACATCAGCTTGAACATCGGGTTCGGCATCAGCGCGAATTGCGGGTAGGAGGCGATGGCGCGGGCGCTCGCGCCCATCCACTCGTTGGTGTTCCGGATCGCTTCCAGCGCGTCGTAAGAGATGATCCCCCGCAGGCCTTTGTACTTCATGAGGCGTTTACTTTCTCTGATGTAATCATCGCACGACCATGTGCGCCTTTACCTGCGGTCCGCGCTAGGCATAATGTCTGTTATAAGTAGGGAGGATTTAAATTTATGACAAGCAGAGAGGACAAGCCTGAGCTTCCGCCGGAACTGTCTGAAACCAGTACAAACTCCTCCGACTCGGGCAAGACGGCAACAGATCTGTCCAATCTGACGGCAAAAGCGCCGGTTTCTTCCTCGCGAATCGCGTCGGCCAAAAGCGCGGCCGCCAAGCGCAAGGCACCTGCTGTTTCCGGTAAAGCCGCAGCCCTATCCGGCAAGGCCGAGAACAAGGGTGACGCAGCCGGAAAAGAGGGGGCAGGGGCGCGCAAAGCGGCCGCCCCCAAAAGCGATGCCGATAAACCGCGTGCGGCGGCCAGCAGGGCCCGCGCGACCACACGCAGCGATACCCGCACCACCACGCGCAAAAAGCCTGCCGCCGCGCGACCCGTCGCCGTAGCCTCGGAAGCCGTCGCCGCGCCCAAAGAGCGGCCTGCAGCATCGACGCCCGCAGCCCCCGCCCAGTCCCGCGCACCTGCCCTCACCGGCCCCCGCCGGGCAGCAGGCTGCGGCGAATGCCGCAGCGCAAAAGTCCGGCGATGCGACGGGCGAGGCCGCTGCCACCAACCCGACCGCCGCCTTCGTCGAGGCCGCCTTTGGTCCCAACAGCAGCCTTCCCGGCCAGCTCGTCCAGAATATCGAGCGCATCGAGGGGCTGACCCAAAGGCTGATGGCCGCGCTTTCGCTGCGCCGCCCGGTCAATCCCGGTGTCGAAGGGCCGGGTGCCGATTTTTATGCCACCGCGACGACCGCATGGCTCAAGCTTCTGGCCGAGCAGCCCGCCCGCATTCTTGGGCAGCAGGTCAGCTATTGGGGCGAGACCCTGCGCCATTTCGCGGAAACCCAGCAGGCGATGGCGCGCGGCCAGTTCACCCCGCCGCCACAGGACCTGCCGAAGGACCGCCGCTTCTCGAACCCGCTTTGGGAAAGCCATCCTTTCTTCAGCTTCGTGCGCCGGCAGTACTTCATCAATGCCGATGCGATGGAGAAAGCCGCCTACGATCTCGAGATCGACGATGTGATCGAGCGGCGCCGCGTCGAATGGTTCACCCGCCAGATCATCGACATGATGGCACCGACGAACTTCCTTGCGACCAACCCCGACGCTTTGGAGAAAGCCGTCGCGACCGAGGGGGAAAGCCTTGTGCAGGGGCTTGAAAACCTCGTGCGCGATGTCGAGCAGAACGGCGGCGAGATCGTCGTCTCGCTGGCCGACCGCAATGCCTTTACCGTGGGCGAGAATATCGGCACCACCGAAGGCACGGTCGTCGCGCGCACCCATCTTTACGAGCTGATCCAGTACAAACCCTCGACGCCGCAGGTTCATGCCGTTCCGGTGGTGATGTTTCCGCCCTGGATCAACAAATACTACATCCTCGATCTCAAGCCGCAAAACAGCCTGATCAAATGGATCGTCGATCAAGGTTTCACGCTTTACGTCGTGGCCTGGAAAACCCCGATGTGAGCTATGCCGATACCGGCATGGACGATTATGTGCTGGCCTATCTCGAGGTCATGGACCGCATTCAGGACCTCACCGGCGAGCAAAGGTCAATGCGGTCGGCTATTGCATCGCGGGCACGACACTGGCGCTCACCTTGGCGCTGCTGAAAAAGCGCGGCGATGACCGCGTGAACTCGGCGACCTTCTTTACCACCTTGACCGATTTTGCCGATCAGGGCGAATTCACGACCTATCTGCAGGATGATTTCGTCGACGGGATCGAGGGCGAGGTCAAGGATAACGGCATTCTGCCCGCCTCGCTGATGACGCGGACCTTCAGCTTCCTGCGTGCGAACGATCTCGTCTGGGGGCCGGCGGTGCGCAGCTATATGCTGGGAGAGACACCGCCCGCCTTCGATCTGCTGTTCTGGAACGGCGACGGCACCAACCTGCCGGGCCGGATGGCGGTCGAATATCTGCGCGGCCTTTGCCAGAAGAACGCCTTTGTCGGCGAAGGCTATGACGTTCTGGGCGAGCGGGTGCGGATCTCGGATGTGACGCTGCCGCTTTGCGCCATCGCCTGCGAGACCGACCATATCGCGCCTTGGCGCGACAGCTGGCGCGGCATTGCGCAGATGGCCTCGACCGACCGGACGTTCGTTCTTTCTGAATCGGGCCATATCGCAGGGATCATCAATCCGCCGAGCAAGAAGAAATACGGCCATTACACTTCGGATGCCGGTTTCGGCGGCGAGAGCGAAGACTGGCTGAAGCAGGGCCAATATCACGAGGGCAGCTGGTGGAACGGCTGGGGAGAATGGTTGGCGAAACGCTCGGGCGGGCTGGTCGAACCGCGCGATCCGGGCGAGGGTTTCGGACCTGCACCGGGTGAATTCGTCCATGAGCGCGCCTGATCCGATCGGGAAAACAGCGACTTGAACGGTTTTGGCGAATAATTTCTGCACCGCAGCAATAAATGTCTTGAAATGCTGCGGTGCAGAATGTATCTAACGGTCAAGGAAAAGTTGTAACGGCAGCTCTACCGCTTGAGCGCCTCATCGGAGTAGCACAAATGGCCAAGACCCCTGACTTCACCAAAGCCTTCCAGGACATCATCGGCAAATTCCCGGTCGACACGTCGTCCTTCCAGGAAGCCTTCAAATCGCAGACCGCACTGAGCGAAAAACTGGCGAAAATCTCGCTGGCCGCTGCCGAGCGTTCGACCGAGATTTCGGCCCAGTGGGCGAAAGACACCATCGCCCGTTTCGGCGAGCTGGCTTCGTCGAAAGAAGACGTCACCGATTACGCCAAAGCCACCAGCGATTTCGCTTCGGCTGCTGCTGAAGCCGCTGCAGAGCATATGGCTTCCTTCGCCGAAGTCGCCAAGCAGGTTCAGATGGACACCGTCGATCTGATGCTGACCGCAGGCAAGGATATCGCTTCGAAACCCAGAAAGTGGCCGAAAAAGCCGCCCGCGACACGCAGGCAGCTGTCAAGAAAGCCGCAGCGACCGCAACGGCTGGCGCACCGAAAGCCTGATCGGGATCGCGGCGCGGGGTCATCCCCGCAGCCGGACAGTCGAGATCGAAGAAAAGGGGCGGGTGATCCGTCCCTTTTTTCACATCATCGGGCAGGATGCGGCACTCTCCGCAAACCACGCTGCGGGTTGCTGTTTTTCTTTGCAATTTGCCGGTCGTTTTTCCATCATGCTGCAATTGCAATACCTGGAGATGACGATGTCCGAGGCCGATAACACCAAGCCGCTGTTGATCAAGCGCTACGCCAGCCGCCGTCTCTACAATACCGAGACCAGCGACTACGTCACGCTCGACGATATTTCCGGCTTCATCCGCTCGGGGCGTCAGGTGCAGATCGTGGATCTGAAGTCCGGCGACGATCTGACGCGCCAATATCTGCTGCAGATCATCGCCGAACACGAAAGCCGTGGCGAGAATGTCCTGCCGCTCGACGTGCTCACCGATCTAGTGCGCAGCTACACGACGCAGGCGCAATCGGTCGTGCCGCAGTTTCTGGCCGCGAGCTTTGAAATGCTGCGCGAGGGCCAGTCGAAAGTCATGGAAAACCTCTCGACCTTTCCCAATCCGATGTCCTCGATGCCGGGCTTCGAGGCACTGCGCCGCCAGCAGGAGATGTTCCTCAAGGCGATGTCCTCCGGCTGGCCCACGAGCAGCGGCCCCGAGCGCGACGAGGACAACGGCGACGGCAAAACCGCGGATGGATCGGGCGACGACATGTCCGAAATCCGCCGCCAGCTCGCCGAACTTCAGAAACGGATTTCAAAGCTCTGAAGAGTGCTTGCGTCTGGCTCTGTCACGGGCTAGACGACTGGCAACGGACAGTTGGCCGAGTGGTCGAAGGCGCACGCCTGGAAAGTGTGTAGGCGGGGAACCGTCTCGAGGGTTCGAATCCCTCACTGTCCGCCACCCCTCTTTTAAGTGATTGAATTTATTTGGAAATTTACGGGTTTTCCACCTGTGTCAGGGAATTTTCCAACGTTCTGACCTTGGTCCGTTCCTCGAACCGCGCGGCGACGGTCGGCCGACTTGGTGTAGTGGTCGACTTCGCGAAGAGTTTCTGTTGCGTGTTGCTGTTGCGGCGCACTAGCTTTGCGACAAAAGTGAACTAGCTTCGCGACGACAATTTTTCACCTTGATCGAGCACCGGAGCGTGAGGCGGGCGGTTCGTTAAGTCACACCCTAAAGATGCTTAGGCGCACTTGGCCTTCCACCACATGTGAACCTTCTCACAAAATGAGCTCATGAATGCGTCGCTGAGGATGCTCTCGCTCCCGTCGGCAGGGGTAAAAGTCCAGATGGCACCATCGATTAGGTCATGGGTTCCGATCACTTCTCCGTCTTCAGTCACAACGCTGCCGTCTGGCCAGAGGTTGATAGGGTAGTTCATTCCGCTTGTCCTGTTTGTTGCTGTCGCCGCGCGCTAGCTTCGTGACGTAGTTTTTTCACTTTGATCGAGCATCTGGGTGTGGGGCGAGCGGCTGCAGCTGTCAGGAAGCCGCGCTTGCTCGAGATCCTGACAGGTGCAACTGCCATATTGATCAGTCGAATTCGGCCAGTTTACCTGCGAGATGCTGCATGAATGACCGACAGTTTTCGAAGATCAGGACGGCGCGGTCCTCATCATATTTTTCTAGCGGGTGCATAGCGTGGTTGCGCCACGCATTTTTCACGAAGCGAAGGTGTGTTGCTGCTTCAGCTGCCCATTGCTCTGCCTCGGCACCGTGGCTGCGCTTCCCGACTTCCCTCGTGCGCGCCTCAATCTGATTGATGACTTGATTCCAGTTGGCATCGTGAACCACGTCGTAGTGCTTGGCCAACGATGAGAGGCCGACCTCCATCACTCGCATGAGATGCATAACGCTGGCGGTCCAGCGCCCGAAAGCACGACACTTTGCCGCCTCGGAGATATCGAATGACGCAGATGGGAAGGCGTCTTCGACATCAGCACCGAAGGCTTGATCACTGCTGAAGTATTTCGAGTGAGCAGCGGGCATAACGAAGAAAGATCGCCCTTCGATCTCATCACCAAATGTTTGAACGAGATGGTCTGCCAGGCTCACGAGACGGCCAAGGATATGGGCATCCAGATAGGGGTGTGCGAGGAGTTCGAGGCTCTCTTTCACTGCACGGTTTGCCGCTGCTTCGGAGGCTTTCAGTCCAAGGGCCTGGGATGCGGCCAGAAGGTTTTTACAGCTCCTTATAAAATGGGCTTTCATTTCCACGGGGGGAGAATGGTCCGATCGTTTGCCGTGCCAGCAATTGGATCATGACCTTCCATTCGCCCGACTGGCCGGACAGGAAGCTCATGGCAGCCACGGTGTACTGACTATTAAGTTCGATCATGTGAATAAGCTGCCTAAAAGATATCAGCGTCATGCTCGTCTTTCCTGTTCGATTCGAAAACAGCTGTCTGGTCTGTCAGGAATGCGAGGCCATAAAAAATTTTCTAACACCCCGCCCAATAAATCCGGCCCCCTTATACGAGGCCGGATTTTTCGTTCATGCCGAGAGCTTGCGCAAAACCTTCACGGCGTTGATGGCTTGCGCGAGTTTGAAGTCGGCCTCGCGCTTGACGTCGAGCATGGAGATGCCGTCGACCTCGTCGGCCACGGTCAGGGCTTCCTCCCGCAGGGCTTCGAGCGGGGCGGTATCGAGGCGGGGATCAAGGGTCATGGTTGGGTCTCCTGTGGTTGATCGGTGGGTGGGGCAATATCGAAGAGCGCGTCGAGCTGGGCGTCGGTGATCGACAGGGCCCCGGCCAAGACGGCCAGTATCGGATTGCTGCGCTCGATCATGGTGGCTCCGCTCCACCGGACAACGGCTTCGAGCTGCATGCCGGCGGGCAATGATGCGATGATCGTCTCGAACGGCGCGGGAATTTCCCGCGCGCGGCCTGACCCGCCTCGGTGAGCGACATGTCGACAAGACCGGAGTTCTTGATCGCAAGGACAAAGTCGGACCGGCTCATGCTCGCTGCGGCCCGCGCAGCTGCGAGGGCATCGGCAGGGCTGCGGTCGTCGACCCAGATGCCGGTCGACGGGTCGAACCAATGGAAAGCGCTCGGTGCCGGTGGAACCGGCAGGAGACGGCCTTCCGAGATGTAGACGCTGTTGATGTCGAAGAACTCATCATCCACCTCGATCGCGTCGATGCCCTCCGGTTCGAGGCTTGCGGTGGTCATGAGGTTGGTGTCGGGGTCGAGAAAGACGAAGATCATCGGCGGCTCGCGGAAACAGAGAGGGTGATGCCCTCGATGTTGAAGGGGTTGGAGGAGCGGGGGTTCACATATTGCCCGGTCTCGGCATTGATGCGCTCGAAGTCGCCCGTCCAATGGCCGTTGTAGCCGTAGAGCTGGAACCTGACTGTCGCGCCGCCAAAGGCGGAAGCTGACATCGCGATCGGGATGCGGAAGCCGGTGTCGCCGCCGGTGGTGCGGATGCCGAACCTTTGGAGGCCGGAAGCCGTTCCCGTGATCACACCATCGATCGTCGTCGTCAGGACCAGCCCGCCGAAGCAGTCATAGTGGGTGGTGGTCGCCATATAGGCGTTGACTGTGACCAAGAAGCCGCCGTCACCCAATCCGGTGATGGACCTGTCGAGCAGGAGGCGCTGGTTGGCAATATGGTTCGCCGTCGGGATTTGCACGTTGGCTGCGGTGAAGCGATAGGGAACGAAGAAGGCATTGCCCTTGATGCGCAGCTCGTCGATCTCGCCCAACCCGATATGGGCGCGCCTGATCACCGCATTATCGATCTGACCGACTTTCGTGATGATGCCGGTCGCGGCCATCAATCCGCCATGCACGGTTCCCACGATCAGCTTGTCGGCATGGACCGAGCCGTCAACGAGGAGTTTGCCCGTGCCCTTGATCCTGACTGTCGGAGCGCCGAAGGCAATATTGCTGTCGGTCCCTGCATGAATTGCGGCGAAGCGGAAGCGCGCTTGCAGCGCACCTGCCGGAACCACGGTCGAGCCCTCGTAAGGCGCGGCCGTATTGGCCGTACCGTTGATCGTGACGATATTGGCGACATCCCCGACGGGATCGGGGTATCGGACTTGTCGAAGAACTGCAGCTGGATCCGCGCGTTCATCATCGTTCCGGCAGCCCTGATGACCTGACCGGAGACAAAGAGCTCATCCCCGGCGTGACCGGGAAAAAGTTGCGGGAATAAGCGTATTGAACGTTCGCATTCACGTTGTCTGCGTGCGTGTAATAGAGGTCGCCAACCGACTTTACATCGCCCCTGGCGGTGATCGGGCGCAGCCGGAAGGCAATCCCCTTGATCCAGGACACATCGTCTTGGAGCTGGTCATCAGGGACAAGGTTTGTCAGATCCATGATCGCAAGTGCGGATGCCACAATCGAGCGCGCCGCGATCTCTCTGGCCCCGATCGCGCCGATCTCCATCATTGGGCCTTTGATCGTGCCGTCGAGCAGGATCTCGTCGGCCGACATGCGGATCGCGGATGCGGGACCGTTGGGGTTCGAGGCCGCGACCATCTCCAGACCGGCCGATGCCCCGCCGGCCTTCACCCGCATGACGTAGGAGGTCTCGGCGATGCCGTCGAGCGTGGCTTTGGTCTTGAGCTGCTGGTCGATATAGGAATCGGCGAGAATGACCTGCGCATCGAAGCGGTGGAGCTTGACGCGGTTGATCGCCGCCGTTGCGCCTGCGGTCGTATAGCTGGGCATGAAGCGGATCGAGACATCATCGATCGTCTTGCCGGCCGCCCATGCTGCGGGGCGTTCCAGCACGGCCTGATAGGTCTGGATGCCGCCGCCGACCGTCAGGTTCGGCCCGATCCTGACAGCCGCCCAGCCCCAGCTGTTGGTTGGCGCGTCATGCCAACCGCATTGCAGGACCATGCCGGCGAGCGAGCCGCTAAGCGGCTCGGCCTCGATCGTGATCAGGAGCTTTTGCGGATTGGTGACACCGTTCAGGGTGGTTTTGTCGTGAAAGACATAGGGGCCGACCGTCGCGACCGAGGTCGTGACCAGCTCGAAAGCATAGCCATACTTCCCGACAGCTTTGCCGATCGTGCCGCTGGAGCCAGCGACCACCCCGATATGGGGCGGAAAGACCCCGCTCCAATCAAGGAAGGTCGGGTTTTGGCGCTGCCGCCCGAGAGGGCGAGCGCGGCGAGCTGCGAGAAGGATTTGGCCTCGATGGCCGATCCGGCCGCGCCGCTCGCCGAGGTCAGTGCTTCGGCCGCTTTCGATGTGGCGATGCCGGCCTGCGTTTGTGCCGTGCCGGCATGGCTGGACGCGAGCGAGGCGCTTTGCCCTGCTTCCGTGGCTTTCGTGGTCGCGGTGACCGAGGAGGCTGCGGCTGCGGATGCCGAGTTGCCGGCATCATCCTTGGCGATGGCCGCAAGCGCGGCATGGCTCTGGGCTTGCGAGGCGGATCCCGCTGCATCGGTCGACGATTGTGCCGCCTGACCAGAGGCGACCTGCGCCTGTCCGCGCGCGGTTTCCGCCTCGATCTTGGCATTGGCGGCAGCGCCGGCCGATTGGCCTGCAGCGGTCTCGGAGGCTGCGGCCTGTGTTGCCGAAGTGGCCGAGGCAGTGGCGGCATCGGCCGAAAGCTTGGCATGGCGCGCGGCCGCATCGGCTTCGGTGACGTCTTCGATCCGGAACTCGTAGAGCTTGAACGGCTCGGACTGCACGACGGCGGTGTCGAGCGCGAAGCGGATCTGGGCAGCCGTTTGCCAGTTGGCATTGGTGACCTGCAGGTCGACCAGACCGCCGGCATTGGCCCCGAGCGTCACGGTATGGGTGATGATCTCGCCTGCCGGGAACAGGTTACCGGCGGGGCGGAAGACATGGTTGGTGTTGATGATGCGGTTGCCGGCCGCATCGAGGTAGACGAAATGGAGCCGCCCGCGAGAGCCCGATGCCGACCAGAAGCGCATGGTGATGCGGTACACCTTGTCGGCGCTGAGCGGCAGGATGCCGATCGGGCCGAGCGAGGCGTTCTGCGCCGCACTTGGTGCGAGCGCAAAAGCCCGCGCGGCGCAGGTGGCGCAGACCGCCGAGTTCGGTGGAATAGCGCCCGCGCCACGATGCGGCCGGATCCGTGCCGGTCAGCGCCTGAACGCCGCCGGCCGCAAAGAGCGCGCAATCATGCCTGCCATAGGCGAAGCCCTCGCGGGCGACCGCGCCGATATAGGTCGAGAGGCGGGCCTCCCAGTCAAAGAGCCTCATTTTTCCCCCAACGGACAGGAACGGCACCGGACACATCGGTGTATTGGTAAAAGCGATCGGCCGCGCCGCCGGCCAAGCGGCGCAGTTTCTGGCTTTCATCGGATTTTTCAGGGTGAGACCGCGCGTTCCGGCGCGGGCGTTGCTGGCCAGCTTGATCTTGGCGGCCGCGACCTGACCCTCGGCCGGCGTCGGCAGATCGATCTCGTCGATCCAGCCTTTGAAAATGCGGTGCGGTGCGGCCAAGGGCTGATCGGTCGCAGGGTCGAAATAGACGCGGTGGATCTCGACCGGCGCGAGCCGCGCGTCATAGCCGCGAATGAGCATCTCGACCTCGGGGCTGATCGCCGAGACCTTGACCTGAAGCGTCCGGACATCGAGGCCGGCCGCGCGCCGGATGCCCTCGATTTCCAGAACCGAGCCTGCGCCATAATAGGTGCGGTTCTCGCCCTTGATGATGAAGTCCTGATGGTCGTCGCCGGTCCACAGACCCATGGTCTCGACCGCGCCGGTTGTGCGGTTCTGGGCAGAGACCCAAAGCAAACGGCGCGATTTGATCGGCTTGCGCGCCGCGAGATGGGCGCTGACGGCGGGGTCGAGCGTGAGCATGTTACCTCAAGGTCTGGATGACGCTGAAGGTGGTGCCTTCGGAGAGGGTCGCGTCGAACCCGCCGGGCTTGAAGGATCCGGGCACGATCATCGCCTTGCAGACCGGACGGATGAGCGTGATCGCCGCGCCGACGGCCGCACCGGGGCGCAGGGGCGGGTTGACCTCGAGGAGCGTGAGCGCGCCCGAGGCATTGGCGTTTCTTGGCGTCACGACCTCATGAAGAGCGAAGCGCTGGGGTTGGTCCCATAGGTGAAGCCGATCAGATCGTCGCGCATCAGGCGATAATTGGCCGGCAGACCGCTGATCGAGATCTCGCGCGCGTTGGGGAGCGCGGAAATCACCGGGCCGGCCGATCCGAGCTTGGAGCCGGTCGGGTCCCATTGCGGGAAGGGTCGGGTCGGATCGCACATCATGAACGAGCCGGCTGCGCCGCGCAGCAGGTTCAGAAGCGGGCGGACCTGGGCAAACTCTTCGCGCAAAGTGCGGCCGAGAGTGATCTCTGCCTGCCAGAGCCGCGCGCCATTGTCGGAGGCGATGATCTCCCCGCCGCGCGTGCGCGAATGGGCCACGACCTCGGGAATATCGAGGGTGATCTTGCGGATCGGCAGAAGGTCGAAGAACGCCGCACGCGATAGCGGAAGGTCAGAGCCGCCATCAGCCGACATCCCTTGCATCATTGATCACGCCCTGCACCCGACGGGGCATGACAAGGCGGTCATAGGTTTCGAGCGCGCTCTGGACGCCGTTCTGGACCATCTCGCTGATCTCGGCATTGCCACGCGCGCCGTTGACGTTGATCTGGAAGACCGGGCGTCCATTCTCGCCACCGCTCTGCACCGGTGCAGCGCTATTGGCGGCCCGCCCGAGCATGGGCGCGGTGCCGACGAAACCGCCGTCGCGAAAGCCGCGCATGCCGCCCCTGCGGATGCCTTCGAGATTGGCGATGCCGATGCGGCGGGTTGCCTCGGCGTCGAAAACATATTCCCCGGCATGGACGATCCCCGCCGCCTGATCGGGATCCCCGCGCCGGTAAAGCCGCCGTTTCGGAAAAGCTTGGCCCCGCCCGCGAGCTGGCTGCCGATCCCGAGAACGAATTGCAAAATGCCACCGGTCTTGCCGCCGACCGCGCCCGCGAGACCCGAAAGCATCTGGCCGAGCTGGCCACCGAACTGGCCCATGCCGGCACCGAGGTTTTCCATGCCGGTGCCGGCGCGCGTGGCGTCGGTGCCGAGCTGGCCGATCTGGGCAGCGGCATCGAGCGCGGCTTGGTTCATCTGGGAATAGGCTGTTGCGGCCGCCGCTTGGCGGGTGTCGTAGCCATGCGATGCGGAAGGGTTTGACAGCGAATAGTTCTTGGGACGCTCGAACCCGAGGAAAGCATCGGTCGAGCCGCGAACATCGGACTGGCCCATCAGCCGGTTGTAGGAGGGGCGCTCCGTGGTCATCAGCTCGTGCCAGGCGAACTCCAACTGTTTCTGGATATCGCCAAGGTTCTGTTTGCCTCCGATGAAATCGAAAAGGTTCTGCTTGCGGTCGTTCCACTGGAAGAGGCCAAAGGCTTGGCCCGCATCGCCGACTGCGAGCGGATCAAATCCGCTTTCGGCCTGAATATTGCCCATGATCCCCGCGATCTGGTGCGGGGCCATCCCCTTGCTCGCGAAGAACTGCCAGACCTGCGCCTGCACACCCCTGAGCTTTTGCGGGGTGAAGATCAGGGCAGGGTGAGCCGAGGAAACCACGGCAGCGCATGCCGGAGCCGCGACGATCATTCAGCGCGGTGGCATCCATGCGACGATTGCGGCGCGGCCGGTCGGTCAAGCCGGCCTTGGCGGCATGTGCGGCAGAAATCGCGGCAAACCCGCCCTTGAAGATCCAGCCGAAAATGGTGCGGATGAGGAGGATGAACTGTTCCATCACGCCATCCCCAACGCTGCACAATACATATCGAGGATCGATGCCTCCTCGGCGATGTCGTCTTTGTCGCGCTTGCGCAAAGCCATGAGCGAGCGGACGGGCAGATGCCAGGCGGCTGCAATCATGCGATCCAGCCGCCCTTTCGCCTCGCGGATTGCTTCCTCAACCATGCCGCCGTCGAATCCTTTGCAGATCAGTTCGACGGCCGGCATGGTCAGATCACCGAGGAAGACCTCATGGGCGTCGTGAAGCAAAGCCCACGGGCCCAGCTCGGGAGCGACGAGGCGTTCTACCAGAACCGAATGCGAGGCGACCGGCCAAGGCTGCGGCGTTCGCCCGGAGAAGCGATTGATCTTGGCCATGGCGTCGGCAAGGATTTCCGCCGTGGTGTCTTCGGGGCGAAGGTTCGCAAGATCGACCGTACCCTGAAGGGTCCAGAAGGGAACTGTGGGGCGGATTGTTTGGGTCTGCAGCATATCAAGCGCTCGCCAGATCGATGGTGATGGCTTGGCGCGGCGCATCGATGCCCTCGCGCATCCAGAAGCGGATATAGCTTTTGGAACCGGTCACGCGGATCGCATCACGGATAGCCTGCATCGCGCGCTGCCAGCGCTCGTCCACGATGTCGAGGCGCAGCAGGGTGAAGATCTCCGAACGGTTGATCTTGCCTTCCTTGTCGGTGTTGAACGCCTTGGTGACGAGGGCGCGGATCTCTGGGCGCGAGTCTGCCGACCATTCGTTCAGGCATTCGTCGACCAGGGGCGACGGGGACCTGGCAGAGGCCGGTGATCAGGTCGCGCGCATCATCGAGCGTGGCGGGCAGGAACTCGACCTTGTTCGGGGCGCGGCTCTCGATCTGGGGGAAGCGGCGCAAGTGATCGCGCAGTTTGCCCATGCCGACGAGGATGGTGGGCAGGAACTTCAGATCGGAGATGCCGCGAATGCCCTCCATGACCTCGGGTTTCGAGGAGATCAGGTCGGCCTCGTCGATTACGAGGCTGAACGGGCGCCCTTCGAGCGCGGCCGAGGTGCCGAGATCGTCGAGGCGTTCGATGACCAGACGGAAGCGGTCTCGCTTGCGGTTCGGGACGTTGGTGATCGACAGCTCGGCCAAGATTTCCTGAATGAACCAGCTGTAATCCCAGCCCTTCTGGGCGCGCAGATAGATGCTGCCCGTTTGGGTCGTCCAGCGCGACATGGTGGCGGTCTTGCCCAAGCCCGGCTTGCCGTCGACCACGACCATGCAGGCTTCCTCCGCGCCGCGATCATCAAGGCGGGTCAATGCCGACGTGAAGCGGCGGTAATTGGACGTTTCAACAAAAGCGTTTTTCATGATATGCTCTCCTCGTTTCTGACGTTTTTCGTTAGGCGACGGCACGGAGGAGGGTTCGAAGCGCCTCCGTGTCGATGCCATTGGCTCTCAGGTTTTCCTGACCGATGGGGCGGCTCAGGCATTTCCGCAAAACCGCGATCTGGTTCGGCGAAAGGTCGTTCGGGTTCTCCAGCGCCCACGCGGCCAGTTCCTCATCCGAGGTGAAAACCTGACGGCGCGGCTTGGGTGCGGGAGTTCGATCGGGGCAAAGGCCTCGACCGTTTCGGGTTGGATTGGTGACAGGTCGATGAAATCGGCGACCTCGTCGCGCTGGGCCTCGATCTGCAAAAGCCCGTCGCGCTCGGCTTCGACTTCGATGCGCTTGTCGTCGAGGCGGCGCAGCCGACCCTTGGCGCGATCTTCGATCGATTTCTGTTCGTAGCTGAGCGGGATGTAGCGTTCGCTATTGCCGCCGAAGCGGGCGACACAGATCAGGCGACCGGGCTGACCCGATTCAGCGTCGAATTCGCGCACCCAGACCTTGTCGGCCTGATGGTAATCGTAACCGACCATGACCTTCTCTTCGTGATAGGCTTCCAGGTCCTGGTCGAAGTAGAAGTTGCCGTTCCACTGCACCTGGGCGCGGCGGGCGGTGCGAATTTCGTAAGGCCGGAACAGGTCATCGGCTTCGCCGGGGTCAACCTCGACAGCCTCGAACCCGTTCGACACATGGGCAGCCCAGCATTCGTTGGGGGTCATGTGGCGGGTTTTGCCGGTGTCAGGATCCTGAAACTTCGGCAGGCCGCGATGAGGCAGGTCGTTGTACTCTGCGACCATAGCTTCGCAGAGGCGAACAAAATCCTCCCAGCTCGGCAGAAGACGGGATTCGCCGAACTCTTTAAGCTGCTTGCGGGTGATCTTGTGGACCTTGTCACCAGCCTCCTTGTCGCGATCCTTGCCGATATAGGTCGGGAGCCTTTTCGCGAGGGTATCCCAAACCGTGGCGTTCGGGCGCTCGATCCGACCCTTCGCCTGCGAGTCATAAGGCGCGGCATGCATCTTGGTGATGCCGAGCCGCCCCATGAGGCCCCCGACATCCGCGTCCATCGCCTTGTTGCGATAGCCGGGGCCACGATCGACGTAGAAAACGGCGGGGATGCCAGAGCCGCAGCAGGAGTTACGAAGGGCCTCGGCGACGGCTTTCTGGTTCTCCGAGCGCGACAGCGCGATCCCGACGATCTTGCGGGTGACCACGTCAAGGACCGTGGTAATTTCCGGCCGGATGGCGCGTTTCGTCACCGGATCCGCGATTTCCGCGTCGAAGGTCTTGCCGTCGGCCGTGTAGATCGTGGTCGGCCACATATCCTCGGTGGTGCGCGTGACATAGGCCTTGCCCGGCGCAATGTAGTGCCATTCGATCCGGTGCTCGGCACACCGCCGCAGGATTGCGTTACTGGTCAGCTCCGTCCCATTATCGCTGACAATCATTCCGGGTTTGCCGCGGCGCTCGATTAGGGCCGTCAGTTAACGCGCCACTCGGCGCCCCGAGCTTGAGGGTGAGCCATGAAGCCGCCACTGGTCCGAGGCCCATGGCGAACGGGATCGCCGCGAGGCATTTCCGGGTGACGTCGTCGACGACGTTGAGCACCCGAAAGCGCTGCCCTTTGGCGAATTGGTCATGGACGAACCGAAGGTCCGCGAAGCGAAATCCAGAGACCAGCGCGCATTGGGCCGCGCCTCCACCAGGATCGGGGCTCGCGTCCCGATAGCCTTGCGCCGGGCCTTTCGCTTGCGCACCGTCAGCCCTTCCTCGCGGCAGAGCCGATAGATCCGGTTAATCCCGGAAGGCTCTCCCTTGCGCCGCAGCAGCACGAAGATCCGCCGATAGCCGAACCGTCGGCGCTCGTTGGCCAGCTCCCGCAACCGCCCACGCAGCACCGTGTCCGGCTCGCGCTGTGCTCGGTAGCGGACCATCTTGCGGTCCGCCCCGGCAATCCGGCACGCCCGCCCTTCCGAGAGCCCGCGTAGGGACCTCAGATGCGCGACCGCCTCGGGCTTCACTGCAGGCGTCGCCACTTTTTTGAAACCAGTTCCGTCATCGCGGAGAGATCGAGCATCTGTTCGGCCAGCAGCTTCTTCAGCTTCGCGTTCTCATCCTCAAGCGCCTTCAGCCGCTTCGCCCCCGACAACGTCATGCCGCCGAATTTGGCCTTCCAATTATAGAAGGTGCCTTCCGACATGACGTGCTTGCGGCACAGGTCCGCGCACTTCGCGCCTGCTTCGTGCTCGGCCAAGATGCCGGTGATCTGTTCGTCCGTGAAACTCGTTCGCTTCATTGTCCGTCCTCAAATTGGATCGGACTCCAATCAACGGCGGAGAAAAATTCCGTGGCAGGTCAGGACCACTACATCTTTGAAACCATCGAGGAGGCGCAGGAGATCGCAACCGACTGGCTATGGACTTACAATAATGAGCGCCCCAGCGCGAATTGTGTCGCCATTGGCTCGAGACCAATGAGCGCGGGCGTCGGCGACATCACACCCGCCCAGAAACTGAAGATGGCTGCCTGAAGTCTACTTCGGCACCCCGTTAAAACGGGGCGGATTACCCAAGGCTCGGAGCCCGGTCTACATATCCTCAACCGTCGCGTGCTTGCGCCTCTTCGAAACGGTGTTGGGATTGCCCCAGCTCCCGACTTAGCTGCGCGAACGAAGCTTGCGGTCGCCGTATTGCCGCTCTGGCGGCGTGCGTGGTCGTGGCGCTGCAGTGACGAAATTGCCCCATAGGCCATCCTTCAATTCCAAAGAAAAGGAGTGCACCATCAAACCGTGGGCGCATCCACTTGGGAGGAGATGTCGCGTGAAAGCGGTTAGGGGCAGGGCGGTCGTGTGAGCGAAGGAACTTCGCCCGCAGTTCTCGCCCATGCGCCTTCATTGGCGATCATTGCCGGCGTTTCGTCGCGTCGGTTGCTGCTTTGCCTTCCTTGATCTTGGCTGCCAGATCGCGTGCGATTCCGAAGGCGCCCTTTATCCGGTCGCCGTCTGTCGCCCAGTCGCGCAGAACAACGATTTTGTTGTCGGTGACTTTGGCATGACCGTGCTGCTCGGTGAGGAACGCAACCAGCCCTTGCGGATTGGGGAATTTGTCCTGATGGAACTGGATCGTCGCACCTTTGGGACCGGCATCGAGCTTGGCGATATTGGCCCGCTTGGCCATGGCCTTGATGCGGATGACCAGAAGAAGCGTGTTGACCTCTCTCGGGAGCGGGCCGAAGCGGTCGATGAGCTCGGCCGCAAAGCCTTCGAGCTCGACCTTGGTCGAAAGCTCGGAAAGGCGGCGGTAAAGGCCCAGACGGACATCGAGATCCGCAATGTAGCTTTCCGGAATGGTCACCGGCACGCCCAGGTTCAGCTGGGGTGCCCATTCGTCGTCGGGCGTGCCCTCGATTTCGCCCGATTTCAGCTTGGCAATCGTTTCCTCCAGCATCTGTTGGTAGAGTTCGAAGCCGACTTCGCGGATGTGGCCGGATTGCTCTTCGCCCAGAAGGTTGCCCGCACCGCGCTGGTCGAGGTCCTGCGAGGCGAGGTTGAAGCCCGCGCCAAGGCTGTCGATCGAGCCCAGAAACTTCAATCTCCGGATCGCCTGCGGGGTCAACGGAACGCGCGGCTTCGTGGTCAGATAGCAATAGGCGCGCGCCTTTGAGCGGCCGACCCGTCCGCGGATCTGGTAGAGCTGCGAGAGGCCGAACATGTCCGAGCGCCAGATGACCATCGTATTCGCGGTCGGAATGTCGAGGCCGCTTTCCACGATCGTCGTCGCCAGAAGCACATCATGGCTGCCGTCGTAAAATGCGTTCATCCGCTGGTCGAGATCGCCCGCAGCCAGCTGTCCATGTGCCGTTATGCTGCTGACTTCCGGCACGTTTTCCTTGAGCCAATCCTCGACCTCGGGCAGGTCGGACAGACGCGGCACCACGAAAAAGCTTTGGCCGCCGCGGTACTTTTCGCGCAAAAGCGCCTCGCGAATGGTGACCGTATCGAATTCGCTGACATAGGTTCGGATCGAGAGGCGGTCGACCGGTGGCGTCCCGATTACCGAGAGATCGCGTACCCCGCTCAGCGAAAGTTGCAGCGTTCGCGGGATCGGGGTCGCCGTGAGCGTCAGCACATGGATATCGCTGCGCAGCTCTTTGAGGCGCTCTTTATGGCCGACGCCAAAATGCTGCTCCTCGTCGACAACAAGCAGGCCGAGGTTCTTGAATTTGACCTGTTTGGCCAGAACCGCATGGGTGCCGATGACGATATCGACGCTGCCTTCGGCCAGCCCTTTACGGGTCTCGGCGGCATCTTTGGCCGAAACGAAACGCGAGAGCGGGCGGACATTGATCGCGGTGCCGCGGAAACGCTCGGCGAAGCTCTTGAAATGCTGGCGCGCGAGCAATGTTGTCGGCGCGATGACCGCAACCTGCATCCCCTGCGAGGCGGTGATGAAGGCGGCGCGGATCGCGACCTCGGTCTTGCCGAAGCCGACATCGCCCACCACGAGCCGGTCCATCGGGCGACCGGCCGCGAGATCTGCCGCGACATCCGCGATCGCCTGCGCCTGGTCGTCGGTCTCGGTATAGGGAAGCGCGCGGCGAAGCTTTCGATCTCGTGAAATTCCGGCTCGAGCACGGGCGCGGTGCGCAAAAGCCGCTCGGCCGCGACCCGCATCAGACGGTCGGCGATCAGCTTGATGCGCTCTTTGAGCTTGGCCTTGCGCGCCTGCCATGCGCCGCCGCCGAGGCGGTCCAGAAGACCTTCCTCATGGCCGTAGCGCGTCAGAAGCTCGATGTTTTCGACCGGCAGATAGAGCCTGTCGCCGCCCGCATATTCCAGCGCGATGCAATCATGCGGCACCCCGAGCGCCTTGACGGTTTCGAGGCCGGTATAGCGGCCGATCCCGTGCTCGACATGGACCACCAGATCGCCCGGCGTCAGACTTTGGGTGTCGCGCAGGAAGTTCTCGGCGCGGCGTTTCTTTTGGCGCCGCGCACCAGCCGGTCGCCCAGAACGTCCTGTTCCGAGATGATGGTCAGGGCAATTCGCCGTCACGCTCGACGACAAAACCTTCGTCGAGCGGCCAGATCGCCAGACCCAGAGCGGCCTTGTCGGCCCGCAAGTCGCGGATGTCGCCTATCAGGCTCGCGCCTTCGATGCCCTCGTCGGCGATCAGCCCCGCCAGACGCTCGCGCGCACCTTCTGAAAAGCTCGCGAGCACGACGCGGCCACCGGCCCGCTGCTTGCGGATGTGGTCGGCCAAGGCATGGAACAGGTTCTTGTTCTCGTCTTGCCTTTCGGGCGCGAAATTGCGGCCGACGCGGCCTCCGGCATCCAGCACTCCCGGACCGGGCGGTTGGCGCAGGGTCGAGAGACGCAGATGGCGCTGGCCGGCAAGCCAGCCCTGCCATTCGGCCTCGTCGGGAAAGAGCGTCTCGGGCGGGACCGGACGGTAAAGGCTGTCCGAGACGCGCCGGTTGAGCGCCTCGCGGCGCGCATCAAATTGTTCGGAAATCGTATGCCAGCGGGCGTCACGCACCTGATCGAGACGATCGTCGCTGACGATGCTCGCTTCGGGCAGGTAGTCGAACAGGTTCTCCAGCCCGTCGTGAAACCACGGCAGCCAATGTTCCATCCCCGCGAGTTTGCGGCCGGCGCTGACGCTTTCGTAAAGCGGATCATTCGCGCCGCCGCCGTATTCCATGCGGTAGTTCTGGCGAAAGCGCGTGATGGCGGGCTCGTCGAGGATGACTTCGGACATCGGGGCAAGCTCGACACGGTCCAGCTTTTCGGTGGTGCGCTGGGTCTCGGGGTCGAAACGGCGCGCGCCGTCCAGAACATCGCCGAAAAGATCAAGCCGGATCGGCCCGCTTTCGCCCGGCGGATAGATGTCGATGATCCCGCCGCGCAGCGCATAATCACCGGGTTCGGTCACGGTCGGCGCGAGCGTGAAGCCCATCCGCACGAGAAAGGCACGCAACGCCGTCTCGTCCATGCGGTCGCCGACGGCCGCCGAAAAACCGGCCTCGCGCACGACTGCGCGCGCGGGCACGCGCTGCATTGCCGCGCTGAGCGTCGTGAGCAGGATGAAGGGGCCGCGCAGGGCCTTGTGCGCAAGGAGCGTCAGCACCGCCATTCGGGCCGCCATGATCGCGGGCGCGGGCGAAATGCGGTCATAGGGCGTCGTATCCCAGGCCGGAAATTCGAGCACCACGGCTTTGGGCGCGAAAAAGCCCAAAGCGCCGCGCATTGCCGCCATGCGGCGGTCGTCGCGGGCGATATGGATGACAGGATTGCCGCGTTCCAGCTCGCGCGCGATCAAAGCCGCGTCGTAGCCTTCGGGCGCACCGGAAAGAATGATTTGATCGGGCATGCGCATGACCTAATTGTCTTGGCAGGAAATGTCACGTTCCTCGGTACAGCCGGAAGCGTGTGACGGGATATTAGAAGCCGAAAGGATTGGACAAAAGCGTCAATGCCGCCCAATAGGCCGCGAGTGCCACGGTCACGATCGACATGGCCGAAGTGAACAGGCGGTGCCTGCGCATGGACGGGGCGGCGAGACTTGCTGCCTCTTGCACCGTAATCTCGGCGCTGCGGGCGCGTTCGACAATCCGCGACAGGCTCTTGGCCAGCCGGATGCGCAGGATCACCAGAATGCCCAAGGGCGCGAGGAGCAAAAACAGGGCTTGCGCCATCTCCAGCCCGTAGACGAAGCCGAGCGCCGCGAGGCTCACCAGCAAAAAGATCGCCACGCCGAAAAGCCACGGCCCTTCGCCCGGATCGACGCGCCAGCGCGGCAGCATCAGCGAGAGCCAGTCGAGCAAAGTGACAGCCGCCTTTTCCTGCTCGGCCGCCCCGAGCTTGCGGTTGAGCGCCTTGTGGATGACATCGGGCGGCACGCCCAAGGCGTTGCGTCCGGCGAGGCTCCAGCAGGTGGCGAGCATCAGCCAGAACCAGATCGAATTGAACGACCGGCTTTCGAGAATGACCAGAAGAGCCTGAAGTACTGCCACTGTTGCGCCTGCAAGTTGCGTTTGATTTCAAGCACACAGTAGTCAGTCGCGGCGCTCGGGAAAACCTCCAAAGGGGACGCGGCGGCACAAGGGTTGCACCTGATGCCGTGGGGGTGCACATTCGTCGCGCTTTCGACGCGCCCGCATCGGGCCGCGCCGGTCCTCCGACGATCACAGAACGAGCATTCCATGTCCTCCATGCCGATCATTCCGCCTTTCCCCGCCACCCGCTTGCGCCGTTTGCGCCGGACGCCCGCCTTGCGCGCGCTGACGACCGAGGTGACGCTGTCGGCAAGCAATCTGATCTGGCCGGTTTTCGTTACCGAAATCGCGGGCGGGGAGGGCGAGATCGCCTCGATGCCGGGGGTCGAGCGGCTCACGTTGGACGGGGCCAAGCGCGCCGCCGAGACCGCGATGCGGCTCGGCATCCCCTCGATCTGCGTTTTCCCCCATTCCGATCCCGATCTGAAGACCGAGGGCTGCGAGCGTGCATGGGACCCCGAAAATATCGGAAACCGCGCCATCCGCGCCATCAAGGAGGTCGCGCCGGAGCTGGCGGTGATGACCGATATCGCGCTCGACCCCTATAATATCAACGGCCATGACGGGCTGGTGCGCGACGGGATCATCCTCAATGACGAGACGGTCGAGGCCCTCGTGCGCATGGCTTTGACACAGGCCGAAGCGGGCGCGGACATCCTCGGCCCCTCCGATATGATGGACGGCCGGATTGCCGCTTTGCGCGCGGCGATGGAGGCGAACGGCCACAAGGATATGGCGATCCTGTCCTATGCCGCAAAATTCGCGAGCGGCTTTTACGGCCCGTTCCGCGATGCGGTCGGCGCTTCGGGGCGTCTGGTCGGCGACAAAAAGACCTATCAGGTCAATCCCGCCAACCGCGAAGAGGCCCTGCGCTGCGTGGCGCGCGACCTCGCGGAGGGTGCGGATATGGTCATGGTCAAGCCGGGCATGCCCTATCTCGATCTCTGCCGCGAAGTGCGCGACCGTTTCGAGGTTCCGACCTTCGCTTATCAGGTCTCGGGCGAATATGCGATGATCGAGGGGGCGATCCGTCAGGGCTGGCTGTCGCGCGATGTCGTGATGGAAAGCCTGATCGGCTTCCGTCGCGCGGGCTGTGACGGAATCCTGACATATTTCGCCCCGCAGGTCGCCGAACTGCTGGCGCAAAAGGGCTGATCGCCCTATTCTTTGGCGAAATCTGCAGTTTTGCAGCAATCACGATATGAGGCCAGGCATGCTTGACGACAACCGGATTTCTCGCCGCTCGCTCTTTGTGGGTGGCGCGGCTGCCGCCCTGCTTGCGGGATGCGCGAATGGCGTCGGCGAAAACGCCGCCGCGCGTCTGGACGGGCGCGTGAACACGACCCGCGACTATCTTTTGCAGACCTATCCTGGGGCGGCGGGCCTGATTCAGGGGCCAAGGGCGTTCTCTATATGCCGCTGATGACCGAAGCGGGCTTCGGGATCGGCGGCGCTTACGGGCAGGGCGCGTTGCGCATCAACAATGCGACCGTCGATTACTACTCGGCGACGCAGGCCAGTGTCGGCTTCCAGATCGGCGCGCAACAATATGCGCATGTGCTGATTTTTCAGACCGATCAGGCACTTGCCAATTTCCGTTCGGCGCCGGGCTGGGTTGCCGAGGCGGGTGCCTATTATGCGTTGCCCGCGCGCGGCCTCGCGGTCGGCGCGGATACGATCACCGCGCAGCAGCCGGTCGTGGCGATGATCTTCGGCCAGTCGGGCCTGATGGCGGGGGCCTCGATCGCCGGTACGAAATACACCCGCGTGATCCCCTCGACCTTCTGAGGCGGGCGAAGCCGGACAAGAAAAAGGCGGGCCCTCGGGTCCGCCTTTTTCTGCTCTGTCGCTGGTTGGTTCGCAGCGTATCAGCCGCCGTGAACGATGCGCACGTAATTGGTGGTTTCGCGATAGGGCGGGATGCCGCCGTATTTGGTCACTGCACCCGGACCGGCATTATAGGCCGCAAGCGCCAGTTTCCAGCTGCCGAAACTGTTGTACATCATGCGCAGATAGCGCGCGCCGCCTTCGAGATTTTCTTCGGGAACACTGGGGTTTACGCCCAGTTTGGCCGCGGTGCCGGGCATAAGCTGCGCCAGGCCCTGCGCCCCTTTATGCGAGCGCGCATTCGGGTTCCAACCGGATTCCTGCTGGACGAGACGCAGGAAAATATCCTCGGGGACACCGTGTTTGCGCGCCATGGCCCGCGCATGCGGCAGGTATTGGCTGCGGCGGTTGCCCTTGTAGGCAGGAACCACGCCGGCAAATTCCAGCTCGCCGCCCGATTTGGTCGAGGTCGAGGCCGGACGCAGGCGCGAGGACCGGTTATATTGCCCCGAGAGGCGCGAATCCATCAGCTTGGTTTGGCGCTCGAACTGCGAGGCGCGCGACTTGCCGCCCTTGTTCGCCAAGCGAAGCCCTTCGGCCGAGGCCGGCACCGCCAGACCAATCAGAACCGTTGAAACAACACCGGCACGCAACAAACGGCCCATGAGTCCTGTCTTGCCGAGATGCATGTGACCGCCCCTCTCACGCTTTACTTTTTCAGAGACTATACCCGCTCTGTTCTTCGACGCCATGCACGCGCTGGTGAAGGCAGCGACATATCGGCAATATCCCGCCTATATGATCCGCGGCGAAAAGGCTAGACGGATCGCGATTGCCGCCTCGGAACGGGTCGCTAGCACTTGCCGGAGGCCCGCGCGCGGGCTACATAATCGCCAGCAATTCGCGTGGATATCAGAGGACCGACAGAATGGCAGGCAGTGTAAACAAGGTAATTCTGGTCGGGAACCTCGGTCAGGATCCGGAGGTCCGGAACTTCCCCAACGGCGGCAAGGTCGCCAACCTGCGTATCGCTACGAGCGAAACCTGGAAGGACCGCAATTCGGGCGAACGCCGCGAGCGTACCGAATGGCATACGGTCGCGATCTATTCCGAGCCGCTGGTGCGCGTCGCCGAGCAGTTCCTGCGCAAAGGCTCCAAAGTCTATGTCGAGGGCCAGCTCGAGACCCGCAAATGGCAGGACCAACAGGGTAACGACCGTTATTCGACCGAGATCGCGCTGCGCCCCTTCCGCAGCGAGCTGCATATGCTTGACGGCCGCGGTGGTGCGGGCGGCGGCGGCGGAGCCGGTGGCTCGGGCGGCAATTTTGGCGGCGGCGGTCGTGATTACGACAACTCGGGCTATGACGGTGGCGGCTATGGCGGGCAAAGCTCGGGCGGCCAAAGCTCGGGCGGCGGTTCGAGCCGTCCGGATTTCGACGACGAAATCCCGTTCTGAGCCGGACCGGCCAGCGAGACGATTAAAAAGGCGCTGTTTTTACGGCGCCTTTTTCTTTGCCCCGACGCGGGGAGGGCATCACTCGGGCGCAGTGCCGGATGCAGACCCAACATGATGCTGCAAAGACAAAGGGCGACCCGAGGGCCGCCCTTTCCATTCCGCTCCGCGCTGCTTTCGCGATCAATCCGCGATCATCAGCGGCGGCGGGGTTTTCGTCAGTTTCGGTGCCTCGGGGCCGGCGATGTCGAGGACCGGCTTGTCGTTCTCGATCCGGACGCGGACCACGCCGCCTTTGGTCAGACGACCGAACAGGAGCTCTTCGGCCAGAGGCTTCTTGATATGCTCCTGGATCACGCGGCCAAGCGGACGCGCACCCATTTTGTCGTCGTAACCCTTTTCGGCCAGCCAGTCGGCCGCCTCGGGGTGAGGTCGATATGGACGTTGCGGTCGATCAGCTGGGCTTCCAGCTGGAGGATGAACTT
Organism: Paracoccus cavernae; assembly: GCA_030410095.1. Classification (GTDB taxonomy): domain Bacteria; phylum Pseudomonadota; class Alphaproteobacteria; order Rhodobacterales; family Rhodobacteraceae; genus Paracoccus; species Paracoccus cavernae. The sequence goes on along the minus strand of JAUFRC010000001.1, from coordinate 1,582,298 downwards.
GTCCACCACCTTGATGATGACCTCGCGCGACAGGGCCGCGAAGGAGATGATCGCGTCCAGACGGTTGCGGAACTCCGGCGTGAAGGTCCGCTCGATCGCGGCCGTATCCTCGCCCTCGCGTTTGTCGCGGCCGAAACCGATCGCGGCTTTCTGCATATCCGATGCCCCGGCGTTCGAGGTCATGATCAGGATCACGTTGCGGAAATCCACCTGACGACCGTTGTGGTCGGTGAGTTTCCCGTGGTCCATAACCTGCAGCAGGATGTTGAAGACATCGGGATGCGCCTTTTCGATCTCGTCAAGCAGCAGCACGCAATGCGGGTGCTGGTCGACGCCATCGGTCAGCATGCCGCCCTGATCGAAGCCGACATAGCCCGGAGGGGCACCGATCAGACGGCTGACCGCGTGTTTCTCCATATATTCCGACATGTCGAAACGCAGAAGCTCCACGCCCAGAGCATCGGCCAATTGACGCGCCACCTCGGTCTTGCCGACGCCGGTGGGGCCAGCGAAGAGGTAGTTGCCGATCGGCTTTTCGGGCTCGCGCAGACCGGCCCGCGCCAGTTTGATCGCCGAGGACAAAGCGTCGAGCGCCGCATCCTGACCAAAGACCACCCGTTTGAGGGTTTTCTCCAGATCTTTCAGCACCGCCGCATCATCCTTCGAGACATTCTTCGGAGGAATGCGGGCGATCTTGGCGACGACCGCCTCGATCTCTTTGGTGCCGATGGTTTTGCGGCGCTTGCTTTCCGAGACCAGATGCTGGGCGGCACCGGCCTCGTCGATCACGTCGATCGCGCTGTCGGGCAGCTTGCGGTCGTTGATGTAGCGTGCGGCCAGCTCGACGGCAGTTTTGATCGCGTCATTGGTATAACGCAGGTCGTGGTGCTGTTCGAAGCTGGTTTTAAGCCCCATCAGGATCTTGATCGCGTCCGGAACCGAAGGCTCGTTCACGTCGATCTTCTGGAAGCGACGGGCGAGGGCGCGGTCCTTTTCGAAGTGCTGGCGGAACTCTTTATAGGTGGTCGAGCCCATGCAACGCAGCTTGCCGCCCGACAAGGCGGGTTTGAGCAGGTTCGAGGCATCCATCGCGCCGCCAGAGGTCGCGCCCGCACCGATCACGGTGTGGATTTCGTCGATAAAGAGGATGGCATCGGGATGCTCTTCCAATTCCTTGACGACGGCTTTCAGCCGCTCCTCGAAGTCGCCGCGATAGCGGGTGCCGGCCAGCAGCGCGCCCATATCGAGCGAGTAGATCGTCGACTTCGAGAGCACCTCGGGGATTTCGCCGCGGGTGATTTTCAGCGCGAGGCCTTCCGCAATCGCGGTTTTGCCCACGCCGGGATCGCCCACCAGAAGCGGGTTGTTCTTGCGGCGGCGCGACAGGACCTGAATGCAGCGGTCCACCTCGTCGGCGCGGCCGATCAGCGGATCGACATCGCCTTTGACGGCTTTCTTGTTCAGATCGACGCAGTATTTCGCAAGCGCGGTTTCTTCCTTGTTGCTGCTCGCCTCGACCTGTTCCTGTTCGGTGGAATCCTCGGCCCCTGAATGGAGCGGGTCTCCGAGAAATCGGGGTTTTTGGCGACGCCATGGGCGATGAAATTGACCGCGTCGTAACGGGTCATATCCATCTCCTGCAGGAAGAAGGCGGCGTTGGATTCACGCTCGGCGAAGATGGCGACGAGCACGTTGGCCCCCGTCACCTCGGTCCGCCCCGAGCTTTGGACATGGATGGCCGCGCGCTGGATCACGCGCTGGAAGGCCGCAGTCGGCACAGCCTCCGAGCCTTCGACATCGGTGACCAGCGTCGACAGGTCGTCGTCGATGAATTCGACGAGCATCCGGCGCAGTTCGGTCAGATCGACATTGCAGGCCTGCATGACCTTGACCGCATCGGGTTCGTCGGTCAGCGCAAGCAGAAGGTGTTCGAGGGTTGCCAGCTCGTGATGGTTTTCATTTGCCAGCGCGAGGGCGGCATGAATGGCTTGTTCAAGCGAGGTCGAAAAAGAGGGCACGACTTTTGCTCCTGTCAGTCGGCTGGCGGGTATGGACCCGTGTTCGGGCCACCTGTCCAGACTGTCATCGTAATGTTAAGAATTGGTGGAATTCTTGGGAATTCAAGTGATATCGGGGCCGTGAAGTTCCAAATTCGTATCCGATGAGCGAGAAGTGATCGTCCTGACCCCAGAGTGGCGTCATTGGGGCTGGCGCTCAAGTCGTTCAGAAGTCGTCCTTCATCTGTCTGAGGCGGGCGAAAACCGCGACATCTTCGGCATTTTCCATCCCGAGGCTCTGGCGCAATTGGGTCACACGCAAGAAGGGATTTGTCGCCCGCTCCTGGGCCAGAGTGGCCGCGGCGCAAAGCTGGTTTCCGGCGACCGTATCGGCCAGCCTTTGTTTGAGGGCATCATTCCCGGGATCAACCGAGAGGGCGAAAGCACCATTGCCGCGGCAATAGTCATGTCCCGAACAGATCAGCGTCTCTGCCGGCAGGGCATCGAGACGCGAGAGGCTGCCCCACATCATCTCTGCGGTCCCCTCGAAGAGGCGGCCGCAACCGATCCCCATCAGGCTGTCGGCGGTAAAGGCCAGCGCGGATTGCGGCAGATGGATGGCGATATGGCCGATGGTATGGCCGGGAACATCGATGATTTCGGCATGCTCGCCGCAGATTTCAAGGGGCGCGCCGGGGCTGGCCGCAAGATCGAGCGGCGGCAGGCGGTGGGCATCGGCGGGATTGCCCGCGACACGCGCCCCTGTGGCTGCGACGATCTCGGCAGTGGCCTGTACGTGATCGGGGTGGTGATGGGTCAGAACGAGCAGGTCGAGGCCCCAGCCGCGCGCGGCGAGCTCGGCCAGAACGGGTGCGGCCTCGGGGGCATCGATCAGCGCGGTCCGGCCGTTGCCGTGGAGGATCCACGCGAAGTTGTCGGTCAGGCAGCGGACGGGCACGAGTTCCAGCGGCATTGGCAAATCCTTTTCCATGGCGCACAAATCGGGGTGGCTTCCTGAACGGCACGGTGCAACGTTCACGGTGATTGCCGCAGGTTGCAAGGGGCGCGATGCATCAAGATGTCATCGACCTGAAAGGGTTTTATTACTCCCGTGCTCTCGGGCGGGTTGTGCAGCGGATCCTGCGCGACCGCATGCTCCAGCATTGGCCGGCCGAGCAGGTCGCGGGGATGACGGTGGCGGGCTATGGATTCGCGGCACCGCTGCTTCGGCCCTATGTCGCGCCGGCGCGGCGGGTCACGGCGCTGATGCCGGGGCCTCAGGGCGTCATGGCCTGGCCCGCGGGCCTGCCGAATCACAGCGTGCTTTGCGACGAGGGGGCCTGGCCCCTCGATACCGGCAGCGTCGACCGGCTGGTCATGCTCCATGCGATCGAGGTTGCCGATTATCCGCCCGCGCTTTTGGAGGAGGCCTGGCGGGTGCTCGGTCCCGGCGGGCGGATGCTCGTCATGGCGACCAACCGCACCGGACTCTGGGCGCGTTCCGAGGCCACGCCTTTCGGCTATGGCCGCAGCTTCACTCTGGGCCAGCTCGAGGCGCAGGCGCGTTCGGCGGGCTTTGTGCCCGAGCAATCGGGTGCCGCCCTCTACATTCCGCCGTCGGACCGGCGTTTCTGGCTCAAAAGCGCGCAGATGTGGGAGAGGGCAGGGGCGCGGATCTCGCGGCTTCTGGTCGCGGGCGTCGTGGTCGCGGAGTTTTCCAAACAGGTGCCCGCACCGATCGGCAAGGGCAAGCGGCTGCGCATGCCCAATCCGCTCGGCGTTCTCGAAGGGATCGGGCGTCCCAAACCTGTGCGGGAGGGGGCGTTGCGACAAGATGCCTCACCCGTTAGCGCCACCGGACGCGCCTTACCCCCGCGATAGGCCAAACTTAGGGCGCAGACAGACAATTTTCCGTGCTCAAGTCGGTTGCGGGGTGCCTGATCTGCTGCTAGAGACGCGCATGATTTAGGGGAAGGACGAAGCCGACCCCGTGAACCGGCTCTGCCACAGACCACCCGCGAGGGTGGCCCGTCGCGGAGCTTGCGCAACCGGAAGGATGACCGTGGCAAATTCCGCTTCGATTTCCGCTGATATCGCCGGACGCTATGCGCAGGCACTGTTCGATCTCGTCAAAGAGTCGGGCGGGATCGATGCATTGTCGTCTCAGGTGGAAGGTCTCGCGGCCGCGCTCAAGGAGAGCGCCGAGTTGCGTGACCTGATCGTATCGCCGATCTATACCCGTGAACAGCAGGAGGGCGCGATTGCCGCCCTTGGCGAAAAGATGGGTTTCGCACCCGCTTTCGTCCACACGCTGCGCCTGATGGCGCAGAACCGCCGTCTGTTCACCCTGCCGCAGCTTGCAGCCCGTCTGCAGGCCCTGATCGCTGAGGCCCGGGGTGAAGTCACCGCCGATGTCGTCAGCGCGCAGGAGCTTTCGGCAGAGCAGAAGAAGCGTCTGACCGACACGCTTGCCGAGAAATCGGGCAAGACGGTCAAATTGAACACTCGCGTCGATGAAGGGCTCATCGGCGGGATGATCGTCAAGCTGGGATCGCAGATGATCGACAGCTCGATCCGCTCCAAGCTCGCATCCCTTCAGAATTCCATGAAAGAGGTCGGATAATGGGAATCCAGGCAGCCGAAATTTCGGCGATCCTCAAGGATCAGATCAAAAACTTCGGCCAGGACGCCGAAGTGGCCGAAGTCGGCCAGGTGCTGTCCGTCGGTGACGGTATCGCCCGCGTCTACGGCCTCGACAAAGTTCAGGCCGGCGAGATGGTCGAATTCCCCGGCGGCGTCCGCGGGATGGTTCTGAACCTCGAGACCGACAACGTCGGTATCGTGATCTTCGGCGACGACCGTCAGATCAAAGAAGGCGACACCGTCAAGCGCACCCGCTCGATCGTGGAAGTTCCGGTCGGCAAAGAGCTGCTCGGCCGCGTTGTCGACGGTCTGGGCAACCCGATCGACGGCAAAGGTCCGATCAACGCGACCCAGACCCGCGTCGCAGACGTCAAGGCTCCGGGCATCATGCCGCGCCAGTCGGTCCACGAGCCGATGGCAACCGGCGTGAAGTCGGTTGACGCGATGATCCCCGTCGGCCGTGGCCAGCGCGAGCTGATCATTGGCGACCGTCAGACCGGCAAGACCGCTCTGGCTCTGGACACCATCCTCAACCAGCTGAGCTACAACGGCCGCGAAGCGGACGGCATGAAGACGCTGCACTGCATCTACGTCGCGATCGGCCAGAAGCGCTCGACCGTTGCGCAGCTGGTGAAAAAGCTCGAGGAAACCGGCGCGATGGCTTACACCACCGTCGTCGCGGCAACCGCTTCGGACCCGGCTCCGATGCAGTACCTCGCACCTTACTCGGCAACCGCAATCGGCGAATACTTCCGTGACAACGGCATGGACGCGCTGATCATCTATGACGACCTGTCCAAACAGGCTGTCGCTTACCGCCAGATGTCGCTGCTGCTGCGCCGTCCGCCGGGACGCGAAGCTTACCCGGGCGACGTTTTCTACCTGCACTCGCGCCTGCTCGAGCGTTCGGCAAAGCTGAATGCGGATCATGGTTCGGGCTCGCTGACCGCTCTGCCGATCATCGAAACCCAGGCAGGCGACGTTTCGGCCTATATTCCGACCAACGTGATCTCGATCACCGACGGCCAGATCTTCCTTGAAACGGAACTGTTCTTCCAGGGCATCCGCCCCGCCGTGAACACCGGTCTGTCGGTGTCGCGCGTTGGTTCGGCCGCACAGACCAAAGCGATGAAATCCGTCGCCGGTCCGGTCAAACTGGAACTCGCACAGTACCGCGAAATGGCTGCCTTCGCGCAGTTCGGTTCGGACCTCGACGCCGCGACCCAGCGCCTGCTGAACCGTGGTGCGCGTCTGACCGAGCTGATGAAACAGCCGCAGTACTCGCCGCTGACCACCGCCGAAATCGTGATCGTCATCTATGCCGGCACCAAAGGCTATCTGGACGCTGTTCCGGTCAAGGAAGTCACCGCTTGGGAGGCCGGTCTGCTGCAGTTCCTGCGCACCCAAAAGGCCGATCTTCTGGACGATATGACCAAGAACGACCGCAAGATCGCTGGTGATCTGGAAGCAGCGATCAAGTCGGCGCTGGACGGTTACGCCAAGACTTACGCCTGAGGGAGGGATAGATGCCCAGCCTCAAGGACTTAAAAACAGGATCGGAAGCGTTAAAAACACGCGGAAGATCACAAAGGCGATGCAAATGGTCGCTGCCGCCAAATTGCGCCGTGCGCAGGATGCGGCAGAGGCTGCACGTCCTTATGCCGACCGCATGGCAGCAGTCATGACCGGCCTGACGGCAGCAGCAGCGGGGTCCTCTTCGGCCCCCAAGCTGCTCGCCGGCACCGGTAGCGACAAACGCCATTTGCTGGTCGTGCTGACCTCGGAACGCGGTCTTGCAGGGGGCTTCAACTCCTCCATCGTCAAGCTCGCGCGCCAGCATCTGATCGAGCTTCAAGCCCAGGGAAGGACGTTTCGATCCTGACCGTCGGCAAAAAGGCCGCGAGCAGCTGCGCCGCGATTACGGCTCGCTGATGATCCACCATGTGGATCTGAGCGAAGTGAAGCGGATCGGCTACGAAAACGCGCGTGAGATTGCGGACGAGATCCTCGACCGTTTCGATCTCGACGGTTTCGACGTCGCGACTCTGTTCTATAACCGCTTCCAGTCGGTTATCAGCCAGATCCCGACGGCCCGCCAGATCATCCCGGCTGTTGTGGAAGAAAACGATTCGGTCGATAGTGCCGCATCGGCCCTTTACGAGTACGAACCGGGCGAAGAGGGCATTCTTGCCGAGCTTCTGCCGCGTTCGATCGCAACGCAAATCTTTGCCGCGCTGCTCGAGAATGGTGCTTCGGAACAGGGCGCGCGTATGAGCGCCATGGACAACGCAACGCGGAACGCGGGCGATATGATCGACCGTCTGACCACCGAGTACAACCGCTCGCGTCAGGCTGCGATCACCAAGGAACTGATTGAAATTATCTCGGGCGCCGAGGCGCTCTGACCGGTAGGGGTAGTCACATGGCAGAGGCCAAAGGTAAAATCACGCAGGTGATCGGCGCTGTTGTCGACGTTCAGTTCGACGGCACGCTTCCTGCGATCTCAACGCGCTTGAGACCGAAAACAACGGCAAACGCCTGGTTCTGGAAGTTGCCCAGCACCTCGGCGAAAACACTGTGCGCACGATTGCTATGGACGCGACCGAAGGTCTGGTCCGTGGCACCGGCGTGTCCGACACCGGCGCACCGATCTCGGTTCCGGTCGGCGACGCGACGCTCGGCCGCATCCTGAACGTCGTCGGCGAGCCCGTCGACGAGCGTGGTCCGGTCGCATCGAGCGACACCCGCGCCATCCACCAGCCCGCTCCGGACTTCGCCCAACAGGCGACCAGCTCGGACATTCTGGTGACCGGCATCAAGGTTATCGACCTGCTCGCACCCTATTCGAAGGGCGGCAAGATCGGTCTCTTCGGTGGTGCAGGCGTCGGCAAGACCGTTCTGATCATGGAACTGATCAACAACATCGCGAAAGTGCACTCGGGTTACTCGGTGTTCGCGGGCGTTGGCGAACGGACCCGTGAAGGCAACGACCTTTACTACGAAATGATCGAATCGGGCGTTATCACGCCGGACAACCTGGAAAACTCGAAAGTGGCCCTTGTTTACGGCCAGATGAACGAGCCTCCGGGAGCGCGTATGCGCGTTGCTCTGACCGGCCTGACGCTGGCGGAACAGTTCCGTGATTCGACCGGCACCGACGTTCTGTTCTTCGTCGACAACATCTTCCGCTTCACGCAGGCCGGTTCGGAAGTGTCCGCACTTCTGGGTCGTATCCCGTCCGCAGTGGGTTACCAGCCGACGCTGGCCACCGACATGGGCGCGATGCAGGAGCGCATCACCTCGACGAAGAACGGCTCGATCACCTCGATCCAGGCCGTCTACGTTCCGGCCGACGACCTTACCGACCCGGCACCGGCAACGACCTTCGCCCACCTCGACGCAACCACGGTTCTGTCGCGTGCGATTTCGGAACTCGGGATCTATCCGGCCGTCGACCCGCTCGACTCCAACAGCCGCATCCTCGATCCGGCGGTTGTCGGCGAAGAGCACTACCAGGTTGCCCGCGACGTTCAGGGTATCTTGCAGAAGTACAAGTCGCTGCAGGACATCATCGCCATTCTCGGCATGGACGAACTGTCGGAAGAAGACAAACTGACGGTGTCGCGCGCTCGCAAGATCCAGCGCTTCCTGTCGCAGCCCTTCGACGTGGCGAAAGTCTTCACCGGCGCGGACGGCAAGCAGGTTCCGCTGGAAGACACGATCTCGTCGTTCAAAGCGGTTGTCGCCGGCGAATATGACCACCTCCCCGAAGCAGCCTTCTACATGGTTGGCGGCATCGAGGAAGTGAAAGCCAAAGCACAGCGTCTCGCTGCTGAAGCAGCGTAAGGAGGTCAGGCATGGCTGACACGATGCAGTTCGACCTCGTCTCGCCGGAACGGAACCTCATGTCCGTCGCCGTGCGCGAGGTTCGCCTGCCGGGCAGCGAAGGCGACCTGACGGCGATGCCCGGCCACGCGCCGGCCATCGTCAACCTTCGCCCCGGCGTGGTCACCGTGATCGCGGCGGATGGGGCTGAAACCGAATTCGCCGTCACCGGCGGTTTCGTCGAGATCAACAACGAGGGTGTCACCCTGCTGGCGGAACGCGGCATGCCGTGTTCGGAAGTCACGCAAGGCATCTTCGACGATATGATGGTTGCCGCCTACCGCAAGGTGAAAGCGGCCGAGGGCAAGCGCATGACTGCGGGCGAAGAATTCGTCACCGCAGCGGTCAAGCTCTTGGGCGACATGGAAGCTTTGGGCACACATATCGGACTTGATCCGAACCAGGCCACAATCCCGGATTGAACCGGAGAAAATTAATCTATAAAGGGGCTCCGGATTGCCGGGGCCCTTTTTCGTTCGGTGGATCCTCGTTCTATCAATAAGCCTGACTGTGGGAGTATGTGGTGAAACGGATTAGCGATGCTGCTGTCGGCGTCCAGACGGGGATGGCGCTGATGTTCTCGGCCTTCGAGGACGGAAGCGAGATGTGGACGGGCGAGGGCCCGCGCGTCGTCGTCCAGCATGTCTCTTTCGACGAACGCTTCCTCCAGCCACCAGCGGTCCATGTTTCGATCTCGATGTGGGATATGGAGGGCTCGGCCAACCAGCGTGCCGATATCCAGGCGGTGAATGTCAGAAACGAGGGTTTCGACATCCAGTTCCGTACATGGGGCGATACGCGGGTCGCGCGGATCCGCGCTTCATGGATGGCGGTGGGCGGGGTGCCTTATCACGACAACTGGGACGTGGCCTGACGCGTTCCTTTGCAGAGCAAAGCCCGCGCGCGGGCCTTTGTCCGGCCCCAGCGCGTCATGAGGCGCGCCTGTGCTCAGGCGCGCTCGAGATTGACGGCGATCAGCCCCGCGACTTCGGCGGGATGGGTGATCGGCAGCATATGGCCGGCATCCGGCACGCTGGCGCGTCCGACATCCTGCATCCGTTCGGCCAGAGCATCCGCGATCTTGCCGATGGCTACGGGCGATTTCTCTCCCATGACGATCAGCACCGGCGCATCGATCCCTTCGAGCCCGCCGGCGCGCAGGATGTTGGCCGAATCATGGACCAGCACATCATTGACCGCCATGGCGATCGAGAGCTGGCGCAGGCGGCGCGCGTCGAGGGACGGATCGGGCAGGGTGGAGGGGCCGCTGTCGCTCGGCATGCCCCAAACCGCCAGAAAATCGGCCAAAGCATCCTGTGGCGCGCCAGCGGCAACGGCGTCGTTCATCCGCGAAAACAGCGCCAGCTGCTCGTCATCGGGGGCTGCGGCGAAAAGGACCGGCTCGATCAGGGTCAGGCTGCGAACCGCCTCGGGGCGCCGACCGCGATGCGCAGGGCGACGGTTGCGCCGAAACTATGCCCGATCAGATCCAGCGGCCGGTCGATCAGCCGCGCCACCTCACGCGTGGCGGCGGTGTGGTAATCCAGTCCCTCGGCCACCCAGTCGGCTGCACGGCCGTGACCGGCAAAATCAGGCGCGCGCAGATCGATCTGCCCGCCCAGTTGCCGCGCGATCGGCCCCCAGTAAGAGCCGGTGCCCATCATGCAATGGAGCGCCAGCGCGGGCCGGTCGGGATCGCCCTCCCAATGCCGCAGGGGCAGGGAGGAGTTTGCCGTCTCCTGGCTCATGCGAGGGTCGCGAGGTGGTCGTCGAGGAAAGACAGGTGGTCCTGCCCCAGAAACGCTGGTCGGTCTCTGTCACGATATAGAAGGGCGAGCCGAAGACGCCTGCATCGACGGCCTGCTGGAGGTTGCGGCTATAGACTTCGGCGCCGGTCAGCAGGCCGCTGTTGGCGAGCTCGGGATCAAAGCCGTGCTTGCCCAGAATGTCGCGGATGGTGGCGTCGTCGCTGATGTCGCGGTCCTCGACCCAGATCGCGGACATGAATCCGTCCACCAGCCCCGCAAGGTCCCCGCCGCCCGCAAGCTGCGCCGCGATGATCGCATAGAGGCCGGCGCCATGTTGGCGCCGCGAAAGAGCGGGGATCCCAGCATCGGCACGCCGAGCCGCTCGCTCCAGCGTTTGAGGTTCTGCACGCCGTATTCCAGCCGTGCCGCAACCCGATTCTCGCGGCGCGTGCCGCCGGTCCGGTCGAAGAGCTGCGCGATATCGAGGGGCTTGTAGGTCACGCTCGCGCCGTGTTTTGCCGCGATTTCGTCGAGGCGGCGTCCGGCGAGGTAGCTCCAGGGCTATGGACAGCGAAGTAATAGTCGATATGCGGCATTCTCAGGCCTCCAGGGTTTGCGGGCAAGCTACTCGGGTGATAAGCGGAGCGCAATCGCGCCAAACCCAACGGAGTCTGCCATGCCGGCTATGACCGAACCCAAGCTGATCGCGGGCAATGCCAACCGATCGCTTGCCAATTCCATCTCCCGTCGCATGTCGATGCATCGCGGCATGAATGTCGCGCCGATCGAAGCTCGGGTCGAACGGTTCAACGATCAGGAGATCTTCGTCGAGGTCTACGAGAACGTTCGCGGCGAGGATATGTACATCATCCAGTCGACCTCGAATCCGGCCAACGACAACCTGATGGAGCTGCTGATCATGACCGACGCGCTCAAGCGTTCGTCGGCTGCCCGCATCACCGCCGTCATCCCCTATTTCGGCTATGCCCGTCAGGACCGCCGCGCCAAAGCCCGTACGCCGATCTCGGCCAAGCTGGTCGCGAACCTGCTGACCGAAGCCGGTGTCGACCGCGTTCTGACGCTGGATCTGCACGCAGCCCAGATTCAGGGCTTCTTCGATATTCCGGTGGACAACCTTTACGCCGCGCCGATCTTCTCGCTCGATATCCTCCACCACTTCCGCGACAAGCTGAACGACGTCATGGTGGTTTCGCCCGACGTCGGCGGTGTGGCCCGCGCCCGCGAGATCGCGCAGCGCATCGGCGCGCCGCTCGCGATCGTCGACAAACGCCGCGAGAAAGCCGGTGAAGTCGCCGAGATGACCGTGATCGGCGACGTGACCGGCAAGACCTGCATTATCGTCGACGACATCTGCGACACGGCAGGGACGCTGTGCAAAGCCGCCCAGACCCTGATCGACGGCGGCGCGACCGAGGTTCACGCCTATATCACTCACGGCGTTCTGTCGGGCCCGGCAATCCAGCGCGTCGAATCCTCTGTGATGAAATCGCTGGTGATCACCGATCGATCGAGCCGACCGAAGCGGTGAAGAATGCGCGCAATATCCGCATCGTCCCCACCGCCCCGATGTTTGCCCAGGCCATCCTCAATATCTGGAACGGCACTTCGGTCAGCTCGCTCTTCGAGCTAGAGACCCTCGGCCCGATCTACGAAGGCCTTTATCACGCCGATTGAGGCGTATTGCCGAGGCGGGGCAGCTCGATCTTGGGACAACGGTCCTCGATCACCTTGAGCCCCGCCTTGCGCGCTTTGGCGGCGGCTTCGGCATGGGTAATGCCGAGCTGCATCCAGATCGAATGGAGGCCCGGCAAATGCGTCAGGGCCTCGTCGACCACCGCAGGCACAGCCTCGGCGCGGCGGAAAATATCCACCATATCAACCGAAATTTCCGCGGAATCGATTTGAGATCGGCATAGACCGGCTCGTCGAGCATCGTCGTTCCGGCATGGCCGGGGTTGATCGGGATGATTCGGTAGCCCTGTGATTTGAGGAAACGTGCGACGCCCCAGCTCGGCCGGTCCTCCTTGGGTGACATGCCGACAATGGCAATGGTGCGCGCCTGCTTCAGCACGCTTGCGATATCCGCATCGCTGTTTGGGTCGCTCATAAGATCTCCTCCCATTTCTGGTGGACGCTCTGTCGCATAGAAAAAGCGCCCGGTCGAGTAAATCGCCGGGCGCAGTCGCGGAACGAGGGACAGTGATCAGAGCAAGACCGTTCCGTGGTCATGCTCACTAATTAAATTAGAACTGTTGCGTAAAAGTTCCATAGCACTCGCGAGAAAGTGAGAATTTATCGCGATTCACCAGCATAGGTTGCTTCCGCAGCCCGCAAGAGCTGTTTGGGATCGCGGCGCAGCCGGTCGCGGGCAGCCGCCGAACGCGTCAGATAGGTGCGCTGTTCGATGATGACGAAGAAACGCGGATCCCCGGTTCGGCGCGTCCTTCGGCCATGGCGATGACGCAATTGCCGTCGAGGGCAGGCGCATAGGCGCGCGGATCGGCCTCGAATGAGGCGCGATTCTCTTCCGACGAAAAGTGCCAGGCCATGCCGTGCCATAGCGTGACGATATTGCCCTGACCGGGCACGGCCTCGCCTTTGGCGCGGTAGGCGACCGGATCCATGCCGTTGAGCGCCCAATCCTGCGCCGATGCCGTCACGGGCAGCAGGCAGGATGCGGCGGCAAGGGGAATCGCGAAACGACGACGACGAATCATGGCAATCCTTGGACGGGCTATAGCGTCGGAGCTTGGGTGGACCACTAGAAGGGGAGGAGGCCGCGCCGTCGGCGCCGCTCTCCCGCTTTCACGCAAGTGGCATGCCGCGCGGCGATTCTCAACACGCGCGGCCTGCCAATGCCGTTGAAGTGACAATCGGCCTCAGCCGCGTGATGCGGAATAAAGCGCGATTGCCGCCGCATTCGAGACGTTGAGCGAGCCGAAATCGCTGGCATAGGGAATGCGCGCCAGCTTGTCGCAGGTCTCGAGCGTGCGTTCGCGCAGGCCGGGCCTTCGGCGCCCAGTACCAGACAGATGGCGCGGCCCTTGATCGGCTCCAGCACCTCCGAGAGGTCTTCGGTCGCGGTACCGTCGAGGCCGATGACGATATAGCCCATGCCCTGCAGTTCGATCAGCGCATCGGCAAGGTTGACCACGCGCAGATAGGGCTGGCGCTCGAGCGCGCCCGAGGCGGTTTTGGCCAGAGCGCCGGTTTCGGGCGCGGAGTGACGGGCAGGTGCGATGACGGCCCGCGCGCCGAAAACCTCGGCCGAGCGCAGAATCGCCCCGATGTTATGGGGATCGGTCACGCGGTCCAGCGCGACCAGCAGCGGCTTGCCTGCACCCTCGAGCGCCAGATCGGCCAAGGAGCCCCATTTGAGCGGCTTGACCTCGAGCGCGGCGCCCTGATGCACGCTTTCGGGCGGCAGGGGGACATGTTTGTCGAAGGTGCGGGCATCGACGATCTCGGGCGAGACGGCAGCGGCCGCTTCGGCAGGGATCTCTCCCAGACGGTCGAGCGCATTTTGCGTCACGACGAGGCGAATCTTTTCGCGCTTGGGATTCGCCAAAGCGTCCCGAACCGCATGCAGACCGAACAACCAGACCGTTTCGGCGGCTGCGGCACGCTTTGCGCGCTCCTTATCAATGACCCAGGTCGGCTTTTTCGCCTTCTGCGGGGGTGGCTCATGGCAATATTCCTTACACTTTGCCCCTTCCTGCGACGAAGGGGCAAAGTTCGCAACTAAAAATGGAATTCGGCCCTTGACCCCCCAGTGGCTGCGGCTACTTACCCCCAGCGTCGGGCGACGTGCTGCAAGGTGCGGCAGCGGACTGTAACTCCGCCGGGGAGACCCATGCCTGGTTCGATTCCAGGGTCGCCCACCACTTTCCTTTCAATAGGTTAGCTGGTGATCTTCAAGCTCAAGGGGAGCGTGAAGTCCCGACGTGTAAGCAATAAGTAACCACCGTAGATAGAAGCTCAGTTGGACGCTTGAGCGGGACTGGCGGCGGCCTAGCCGTATGGCTCCGTGTGAAACTCGCGTTTTTCACGTCATCACGGAGCTGATCGCGGTTCACTAGAGGCAAGCCGTCTGCACTTCGCAAGCTCGCGTCTTGACACATTCATATTTTGCTAGCATTTGCGCGCTAGCATGGATTTACTCGATCGAAACCGTCTGCGATCGTCTCGAGCCAACAAGGAGGGGTTCATGGTTGAGGAGCGCGCTGCCCGCCCGCGGTGGCAGTTGGCAGCTGAAACGGCAAATAATCTAACGGGTAAGCTGAAGTCTCCGCCTGTTCCCGTTTATCAGATCGCCGAGCAATCCGGCGTCGATGTTGTGTTTGCAGACTTCGGCCCCCATGCGGCGACTGTCGCCGGCTTTTGTGATTTTGAGAACGCGAAGCTCTACGTCAATCGCGACGATCGGTCCGAGAGGCAGCAGTTTACGATCGCCCACGAGCTCGGACATTGGTTGCTGCACAAGGAACTTTTCCTAACAGACCCGGCGCGTTACCCCGTGCTTCCAAGGTTCGCTCACCCAGATCGCGACAACGTGTATGAAAAAGAAGCCAACTGTTTTGCGGCCAACCTACTGGTGCCGGAAAGACTGCTTGCGCCGATCAAGAAAGCTCCCGTTCAAGATCTAGCTCGAGCGTTTGGGGTCTCCCCAACCATGATGGGATACCGCATCAGGAATGTCTAACGAGCACGAGACTAGCCAGCACAGCGAGCCGTCCACGGCGGCCTCTGACAACGTGATAGACTTCGACTCTCTTGGTGCAGATTCTCATTTCGACGTGAAGCTTCCGACGCTTGACGAGCTGCTTAAGCAGTTTGAGCACGCAACCCCTGACGAGGTTAAGGACAGATGGGAAGATGAGGCAGCTTATGCGAACGATTTTGAGGTTCGCGCGGCAGATTCTGAGCGAGCTTGGGCGCACCTTAAAGGCCTGCAAGACCATTACAGATACAAGGGCACTTGGTCCAAGTTTCTTATGCGGGTTCTTGGCGGAATGATTGTGTTCCAATGGATTCTGCTCTGGAGAGTGGGCGCTGGGGCTTGGGATTTTACTGAATACCAATGGTTGCTCCCATTCTTCTTGTCCAAAACCTCGGCCAAATTATTGGTCTGGCCTTCATCGTAGTGAAGTCCCTCTTTAAGGACCTGGATCCCCGCCAGTAGGGTACCTTCAATCAGCTTCTATGAAGTTGTCGAAAGCTTGTTCCGCGTCCCCGTAGCCGCCGATTTGCTCGTTGACGATGTTGGCCAGATGCGGAATTCGCAAACCCCATTTCCGGAGCAGTCGGCGGCCCATAAGCTCGGCGTCCCGCGGGTTGTATTTGCGCAGCAGGCTAGCGGCCAAGGAGGGGTCGTCCATGGCCTTGGTCATCAGCTCGTTGACTGCCGCGGCTTGAACCTTCGAGGACCGGCCCCGGATCCAGCCCGAGAGAAGATGGATTCCCGCGATCGGCTTGGAGATCTGCCCCCGCGACACGCTGCGCAGCGTCGAGGCGACAGACGTGGCGGTCAATGCCGGATCGGTTTTGCCCTGCAAGCTGATAGACGCGGTTCCGGAGGACGCCGGCGGCTTTGCCCGCAGCGCACTTTCACTGTCTATCAGCGCCGCGCCGATTTCGCGCAGTTGCTCTAGGTGCTCCCTCTGCTTGGGACCGGACCATAGTTCGTCCATCACCGATTGAACTTTCTTGTTCGTCAGGAAGCCGTCGAGCACGCGGCCATTCCACACGGTGTTGCCGGCGGCGTCGTGCGCGCTGTTCGTCGTTGTGCGTGCCAAGTCCTCAAAGAACGCGGCGCGCGCATTCCGAAGGTTCTCGGGCGATCGGCCCGCGGTATCGAGAATTTCTTTGATGTCGTCGCCGGGGCGCGCCGATTTCCAGACGCCGCGCATCGCATCCGCGACGCCGGTGTCATCATGACGGGTGAACTTACCCACCGGCGTATTGGTGCCTTGCCCGTAGCGCGCCTTCTGCACACGGGCAAAGTCCTCGGCTTGATCCAATGCTGTCTTGCTGGCGCCGGCGGCCTCCAGCCCGGCGCGTACGTCCGGAAAATCACCCACAGCATAGGCCCGATCGGCAAAGAAGCGGTTAAGAGAATCTTGATTTCGCATCGCGCCAGCGTTCTGGGCATCGGCCAATATCTGGTCGCGCACGGCGGCGCGGGTTCCTTCGCGGTCGCCGACCAACCGCATCGTGTCGCGATAGGGTGTCTCGCCTCCGGTGACGCGCGGGCCGATCGTCTCGGCCGGAAGCCGGTCGCGCCCGCGGGCGGTTGTGCCAAGGATGCGCGACGGCAGGTTGCCGTCCTCGAAATCGGCCGCCACTCCGCGCCGCAGTTCGCGGGCCTGAGCGTCCAACGCCCGCGTTTCGGGAGACATTGCGTCGTCGATCGTGCTGCGAAGCTCGTCGGACAGTTGCGACAGCGTGCGGTGCTCGGGCGCGCGGCCGGCGGCCAGGGCTTCGCGCTGGCGGGTCGTGAGGCCGTGCCGCAACGCCAGTGCCTCGGATAGCGGGATCTCGGTCGGCGGGGCATCTTGGGGGCGCAGGATGGGGGCGCCGAACATATCCACCAACCCCGTTTCTTGGGGCGCGGAGGCCGTCTCCGGCGCCAATTTGCGCGCGCTGTCCATAATGTCGGCGGGGACATAGGCTTCGCGTTCGTAGGTCGTCAGCTCGGCCGCTTTCTTCTGCAAGGCTTCATGAGGCGCCCCCGCTTCGATGCGGTCGCCCGCCATGGCCGCGTCTCTCGCGTCATAAGCTCGACGGTACTCGGCAGAGCGATCCTCAAACAGCGCGCCAAGATCATCGCGGATCTGCTGGCCGCGGTCGACCGGCTGCATGCGCGGGCGCACGATGTCGAGGGCTTCGTCCAGCCGACCTCGCGCAGTGCGCGCCGCTGTCTGTGCGGTGTCGATCGCGTCGTTAGCTGCATTGCGGACCGAGGACAGGAAAGTCGCGCCGTCGCCGTCAGGCACCAAGTTCCGGATGAAGTCGCCGACCGCTGCCGTATTGCGTTAGCGACGCACGCCGGCCGCGCCGGGGCCATGCGAAGGCGCAGCCGGACGCAAAACAGAAGTACCGAGGCCGCAAGCCAAGTTTTAACCGGTCACAGTTCGACACGGTTCTCGATATGATCAGCTCGGGGCGGGGCTGTCTGAAATCTCCAAAGCTACCGGCCTCTCCCGCGCGGTCATATGGCGCATCAAAGGCGACCCTCGGCTTCGGATGCGATATTGCAAGCTTGGGAGCGGTGATGCCCGCCGGAGATTTAAGTCTGCCCCGCTGTGACCGATGCTAGGCGGGGGCCGTTCCCCGTCTCGGCGAGGCGCCCACGAAGCCTGGATATGAGCGCCACTGTTTCCCCGTCTGTCAGCTCTTGCGCGCATCGCTCGAGGATTTCGGAGGGAGACAGCAAGGTGAGCTGTAACACCGCCTCGGCAGCTCTGAGCTTTTCCGCATTGGTAGCGTTTTCATCGACAAGGACCTGCTCCAAGGTGTCGATGCTTTTTGACAGAGCGGAATCTTTGGTTTCCATGTGCGACCTCATTCAAAAATGTCGGGAAGCGCGGAGGGCATATGCTCGACGAGCTTTGCCCTTGCGCCAAATAAACCTGCCTCGCGCGCAACTCCAAGATGCGGTCGTCTAATTCTTGCCGCGTCATGTCTTCGGGGTTCTTGACGACCCCCGCGGCTCCCGCGCCCAACGTGTGCAACAACGTGACTTTTATCGCGCTGATCTTGTCGGCATTTTTAGCGCTGGGATCGGTCAGAATGTTGCGCAGTCCATCGATCGAAAGAGGAACTAGCTCGTCCATCATCCGGTCGCGCGGGTTTCGATCGTTCGTCATCTAAAAATCTCGCATTCCTCGCGGCCGTCCTCGACCATTTGTTCGGTTTGCTTCGTCAACTCTTTCTGCATGGCCTTTAGATCGGTGATCCGGTCGAGAAGCGCCCGCATTTCGGCAGAGGGCTCAGAGCGGGCGTGTGCGGCCCCTCGCGCCCGGATCTCGGCGTTCTGCTTCCGCTGCTGCTTGCGCGCCTCTCGGGCCTCTGGCGGGCCAGGAGTGTGGCTCTGACGCCAAGCTCGATACTGCGCCTGTTCCTCGGCCGTCATCTTTGCGAGGCGCTGGGCGCGCTGCTTTGCGCGCCTTTCGAGCGTTCCCATTTTCGCGGTTGCCTTGTCTGCGTTCGCCGGCCTCGTGATCCGGTGCCAATCCTTGCCCTTCGGGGTCTTCCCGCCGTGATAGCGACAGCGGCCGTTTTCCATTGCTGTCTGAGCGCACGGGAGGCCGGCTCTCTTTGTCGTAGCGCCGCATTTGGGAAGGAGGTGCCGACGCGCGTTGTAAGCGCGAAGGGCCCGCCTGCCGGCCTCAATGGTCACCGGCGATGTCCTGCGTTTTCCTTGAATAGCCACAACTGTGCGTCCCGCTAAGCCTGAAATGAGTAATGGAGCGTTGAGGTATCATAATACTACTGTCGGCGCTCCTGCGACAGTTCATTCAGAGATTTCTAAAACTTTTGCGCGTGCGCATCTTCTTAGGCGAAGGTGCCGTTCTGTTCGGCAGAAGCCTGCCGCGCGTTTTTTCAAGGGCGGCGAGGCGCTTCAAAATTCCATTGCCTCCTCCGCCGCAACATACAGCGCGCCACTGCGCTTTGTTTGGTTTCCGGCCCAAGGCGAGCCGTTCGCGACGGAGAACGCTAGATCCAGGACCACGAAGGTTTTCCCCACGTTGCTTGGACCGTAGAACACCGAAACCGCGCCGACATCGAGCCATCCGTCCACCAAAGGCTCTACGCTGTCGTCTAGTGCGCAGGCTACGGCTTCGGCAAACGTCATAACAGACAGGCGGCGCCGTCCCGAAGCCGGCTCGTCCAACGTCTCGTCGGCCTTATCGACAACGGAGAACCAGACAGACGGGTCCATTACAGTGGCGGCCGACTCTGCCTTGCCCCAATCGCGGCCAAGCTCGCGCACGACTTTTCTCGGCCGTAACGGTGCATGTTCGCGAAGCGCCAAATTCGCGCCAACGACGCATAGTCTTCGGCGTTGTAGCCCCTTGAGCCTTGAGAAGGCCAGCGAGTTTGATCCGGTATTCCGAGCCAGACGGGTTATGGTGATTGATCTCTCCGCTATTCCAAAGACGCGCCAGACGCCCGTCTGCCTGTTGATCTGCTTCGAAGCGTTCACGCAGTTCGCTGGGGAGGTCGAGGTATTCGTCGCCATGATCAAACCCAGAGCACTCAATTTCGGCAATGGCTGCGGTTATAGATGCGTCATTGTCCGATGATGGCTTTTGCACGGGCCGAATCGCGGCCTCGATTTCTGCAGCGCTGGCGCGCAGATCGCTCCGCATTGCGATCTGCGCCTTTCGCTGTTGCCGCCCTTTAGCGCGCTTCGCTGGGCTAGGGATATTATCAGGGCCAGGCAGTCGCAGAAGACGATCAACGTTTTGCACATTATCTCCGCCCAGCGCTACCGCCAGACCGCGGCCGTGACTCTCCGCCCATTCCTGCGTGTCGGGCGTCATCGGCATTTTGTTCGACAGCACGGCCAGCGCCTGGAAGCCTCCCCGCTATCGACGATGACACCAAAGGGCACAGTTGAGCCTTGCAAGCCCTCGAGAATGCGGGCGCGCTCTGTGTCGAGGTCGACGCCAGAAGCCGGGTCGATATCCGCGCACAGCGCGCGCACAGCGATGATATCCGCTTTTGTCGGCTTGCGAGACCCGAGGCTCTCTCTGACCTCATTCACCGTATAGTAGATGTTCAGACGCCCCGCTCTGGCGTCGATCCACTGCGCCAATTCGACAGGGTCGGCCTTGACGAACGTGTGCGCTTCGACAGGGCCGGCCTCCGGATCCATGGCTACAAGATTGTGGGTCCCGCTGGGGTCAAGCCATGTCAAGAATTCGGCGCCAATATACCCAGCCGAAGGCGGCGCGTTTTCCTTTTTCTCAAACGTCACGGAGGTCATGCGTGACGCCCCCAAAGCCCGAGACGCTTCAAGTCGGCGATCTCGGCCGACACCTGCGCGACAAGCGGGTCGGCGGCGGTCATGAGCTTCGCGGGAGCCGAAAGAGGCGTCCCGGAGACGTGCGCCGCCACAGGCAGGCTCGTGACGCTGGACAGCGCGGCCAGAGCAACGGCGGCGCAAAAGCGGCCGTTCTCTTCGTCGCCGTCATAGCTGACGATCCACGGACGCGGCTCGCCAGCCGCGAGAGGCGAGGCCGGCATCCAAACGTCAGCGATGCCGGCGTAGCAGCAGGGATGATTTTCGAGATAGGTGCGGATCAAGCTTTGCTCGGTGGAGACGGGCGCGTCGGAAAACGTCAGCCGGAGCTGCGCAATCCGTTGGGAATCCATGCGGTCGAAAAACGACAACTTCAGCGTGCTTCTGGCGCGGTATCTGGCTTGCGCCTCTGCGTTAGGATTTTTCATTCTTGCCTCTTTACTTGCGGGCAAGAGCGTGTGTCGCTATTGTTTTTCTAGGTCACCACCAGATTTAATAGCGCCGCCGCTCCCGTCCCGGAGTGGCGGTGTTTTTTAATCGAAGATCTGCGTGTTGGCGTCGATGTAAGCGTTAAGGTCCGCGGCGCGATACCGGACAGACCTGCCGATCTTGGTAAAAGGAATACGTCGTTCCACCCAACGGTCGCGCTCGATCCACTTTTCCGAAACGCCAAGAATTTCGGCTACTTCTTTCTGGGTGAGAAGCCTTGCAACTGTCATGTTTTCAGGGATGAGGGTTTTGTTCACGGGCTTTGCTCCATCTATGCGCTGATAAGCGGCGGGATATTCTAGATGGGGCGGTGCGGTCACTCGCTTTTCGGCGAGTAAATTAAATCATGTTGCATCCTGTTAGCCGTGTACCTAGTCCGCGCAAAGTTGAAAAACTCGCAACCCCACTAAGGTTTACGTTACACCGTCGAGGGCCCTCTAGTCAATGCTGTTTTGATCTAAGTGATTGATTTTAAAGTGTATGTCTATTGTATGTCGCTTGTCCGGAGCGGGGTGTTTTCCGGTCGATGCGCCGAGGTAAAGCTAAGTGTTCTTAATTGCGCTGAAAAACGTTAATGTGTGTATGTCAGTTGTATATCGCCTTTTCTTGCAGCGCTGCGGCCGGTGCTGATCGCCTTACCGAAGCGAGGTCGCGTATCGAGGCCGATAAAGGCAGCGCGTTATTTTTTGGGGCCGCTCCTCGCTTGGTTCCCCAACTCCGCTTGAGCTTCGCCTTTATTGCCCACTCGCGGGCGCTCTGAAGGTCTGCTCTCGCTTTCTGTTCGGATGTTGGGGGTGGGGGTGGTTCAGCGTTTCGCCTGATGGTTTCCAAATAGGCCAGAAGATCGGTCTCGGCGATTAAAGTTGGCCGTCCCACGTAGTAAGCTAGCGCGCCGCTTAAGCGCAGTCGCTTAATCTTTGTTGTCGAGCAGCGCAAAAGCTCTGCGACTTCTGGTTCCGTAAGGAGCTTCATTTCTTGAATGAACCTTTTTGTAGTTGGGGAATTTTTTCACACGGTGCGCAGCATATGGTTCTCGATTCGTTGCATCGCCTCGCGCAGGTCGTCGAACTCGACATCGACATAATCGGCGGTCACGTCATTGCCGCTAATATGATTCGTGAGGCGCTTCACCTTGTAAGTGGATATGTCCAACTTGCTGGCAACGCTTGCAAAGGTGCGGCGCAGGTCGTGAGCCGTAATGCCTATCCCGGTGATCTCCTCGAGGCGCCGGAGCGCGGGGCGCAGGTCGGAGGGCAGACGCCCACTCGCATCGCTAAACACGAACTCGGTCCCGGCGCGCTTCTTTCTGTCGAGGAGCAGCGCCTTTAGCTGAACCGGCAAGGGCAGCTCGTGGTCGAGGCGGTTCTTTGTGTCGGGGAATGTCACTTTGTCGTGCCGTAGATCTACGGAGGACCACCGCAGGGCGGGGTAGCCGTCTTTGGCTGATCCAAACAGCTCGCCGACCCTGGCGCCGGTCAGAAGCATGAACAGCAGCGCGTCTCGCATCTCCGAGCCCAGCGTCAATTCGCCGAGGCCGGACTTCACGGCGGCCACCCATTCGGGAATTCCGCGATCGGGGATCCGGCCTTTGCCGGCCGCACGTCGGCCCATTGGTTGGTCCGGTTGAGGCGGGTCACGGGATTGGACTTGATGATGGGGGCTGCACCTTCGTCGGTGTCGGCGATCAAGTGGTTGATCGTCGCCCGGAAGTAGCGGAAGGCGAGGTTGGCTTGGGCGGGGCTTTCCTTGGCGAGCGCGGCGTGACGCTCTTTCACCATGCTCTCGGTGAAGTCGGTAACGGGCCGGTCCAGCCAGTCGCCGAATTTGCGGCCCATAACGAGACGAATATCGCGCTGTGTGCGGGCCTTCTTTTCGCCGCCTTTGCCCACTCCCTTTTTCTTTGGTGCAGCTATGTACGCTTCTACAGCCTGCCTGAGGGTTGTGCCGCGCCGCGCGCGCTCTTTCTTGACTGCGATCGGGTCGACGCCTTCGGCGAACTCGGCGGCCAGTAGTGTGGCTTTCTTGCGCGCGGCCTCTGCACTCATATCGTCGGCTCGACCGATCGTGACACGCCGTGAGGTTCTGCCAACGCGCCGCTGCATGACATAGGCCTTCGCTCCGCCAGGTGAAACACGCAGGCCGAAGCCTCGGATTTCGGTGTCCCAAACGAGAACTTGCCGGAGTGGGTCGGCCTCGATGGTCGCAACGCTGGCCTTGGTGAGCTTCATCCTGTTTTCAGCCATAACAACCCCGCTATGTAAGCAATTTGTAAGCACTGTAATCAGAAGTAGGGAGGGCTGGTAGTAGTCGAAACGCGGATCTGTCCTATATTTCTCAGATAGTTAGGTGTCAGTTAGGGTGTCTTAGGGGTTGTGAGTGAATGGAAAAAGCGGACTGTAACTCCGCCGGGGAGACCCATGCCTGGTTCGATTCCAGGGTCGCCCACCACTTCCTTCTTTTCTCAATGAAATCAAGGATGTGGTGGCCCGAAAGGGCAAGGATCACCGCAAGCGGACCTTCCCGAACATCCCTTGAACGATGCTTTATCCGATGGTCATGAACCGGAATTCCGCCAGATTTTGACTGCGGGTTCTGCACCGGAAATTGCGGCTTCACGGATTACGATGATCGGCTCTGCGGACGTCGTGGCAGCCCTTGGAACCGCGTCGAACGTTCCTAAATAGACGTCATGACCAAGATCGCCATCCACAAGCGACTACGCGACATGCGCGACGAGGCGATCCGCAGGCCGTCCTACCGGCCTGTCTATCTGCATGCGTTGGGTGTGGCCCATCTCGATGGGCGCCTGATTGCGGATGACCACCCCGCTTGGTCGCGGATCTTCGGGGCTTTGGCCGAATCGCGCGATCGTCTGTGCCGCGACGGGTTGGGCGAAGACGCCTGTGACCCGCGCGAAGCCTTTGCAGAGGCTCTGGACCAGCTGGAGCGCGAGCTTTTGCGGCTGCGGGACTGAAACCCTCGTTCAGACGACTGAATGCGCCTGTTGTTGCGGTTTGTCGGTGGCGTGAGCGTTTCGTGGAGCTTCCGGCCGTAGGGGGACCGGCTGAAAACCGCCCCTCCAAGATGTGCAGGAAACCTTCGCCGTTTTGGAGCGTTATGTCTTTGTCACTTTGCTTCGCTATTGGCTGACCAGCCAGAGAGCGCGCTTTCGGTGGCTGGTCAGAAGGAAAGCAACGAATCGATACCAAGGCAATGTTGAACAAGTGAACAATCGTTACCCAGTCAGAATACTGTCTTTGTATAGGTTTTGAATAGCTGTACAAAAGTCAGTTTCGCAGGAAGGGACCGTCTGCCGGTGGCGATCGCAGGGATCGCACAAGAGACGGAAACCGGACTTCGGGGCAGGGCCGAACCGATCGGTGCGCAAACAACTCTATGGATTTTAATGATATTTTAATCCGCGAGCGCTAGATCCAGGCCCGTATCCTGCCGAACCCTTCTTGAAACAACCTGTTAGAATGCCCAGATAGATACCATGATAGAAATAATTTGGGGAAAACCCCTGACACTCGTTGCCGCGGAAAGCGGCGATTTCCATAAAATCTCCACCATCGAGCAAGCGAAATATTGGTTGATCAAACGGTGGCCCGTGGTCGACGAGGCGCGCGAACGTGCCTTGGCGATGATCAACGGCGCCATGGAATGTATGACGCCGGTCCAAGCGGCCCGTGCCGCCTTCGCGGCAGCCGCGAAAGCCGCTGACTACGACGTGATCGACCATAGCAAGCCGCGCGATGAAAGCGCCGTTCCGGCGTAATCCGCATCACGAAGGCTGTTGCCCCAAGCCCGCGCATCGACGCATCGGGCGGGGTGCTGTTTTCCTATCCGCTTCGGGCCGTTGCGGCCCGCTGGTGGCATCCACCGGAACCCGTGCACGGCAAAAAACCGTGCGCGGGTTTCGTCACTTCAGCCGTCGTCGACCAGAAAATTGCGCAGATCGGCCGCGCTACAGACAGAAATCCGGCCGTAACCCGTCTTGATCCAGCCTTCGGCCTCGAACTTCTTCAGCACAGCGTTGATCGTATGGCGCGAGACATTGGCCATCTCGGCAAGATCGGATTGCGTGACGAAACAGCCCGAGGGACCGCTCTGTCCACTGCCGGTCGGAACGGCGCTTTGCGCATCGGTCACGCGCAACAACACGGCGGCGATGCGGCGGTCGGCGCGGCGAATCAACAGATCCGCCATCGCATCCACCGCGATCTGCGAACTATAGGCGACCAGCGACATCAGTTCGGTCTCGGCTCCGGGGAAATGGCGGAGCAGGTGGTCGAGCTCGTTGAGCGGGATGTAATGGACAAGCGACGGCTCCATCGCCTTGAAAGACAGCATGCGCGGCCGGCGCGTGATCAGCGGGCCCTCTCCGAACCAGCCGGCGCTGCGGTAAATATGGCCGAGCACCACGCCGACCGATGGGCTTTGCCCGATAACCCCGAAGCTCCCCTGAATAACCCCGAAAATTCCGCCGAGTTCATCGCCGAGATGATTGGTGAATTGGCCGGTCTGATAACTCTGGCTATAGCCCGAGGTCAAAAGGGCGTCGCGAAAGCCGGCCTTGCGCTCGGACAACCATCCCGAGCGGTGGAAAATTTCGAGCAAAAGGGGATCGGTGCTGGCGGATTTCATCGGGCGTCCCTCGGTTGCTGTAATCGAATGCAGAACTCTGAAGAAATGTCGAAAATTTAACAATCATAATCTGCACTTGAAGCTAGGCCTTCGCAATGAAAGCCTCGGGTTTGGGACGGAGGCTCTCGGGAAATGGGGCTGTCTCCGCTTTCCCGTCGAGGTTGAGAAAATTATATGCCGCATATGAAAAATCCCGATATGGCCGCCTTCACAATTGGGTTGGTGATGCTCGCTTTGCAAAAACGTGGAGAAAGCGTGAGCCTCGAATCCATTCAGGCCAAGCTTGAAACAATCACCCGCTCGGGCGTTGAAGGCCGTGTTACGCCGGAAATGGCCAGAGGGGCGCTTTTGACGCTCTATGCCAATCGCGAATATGCCGATTAATTAAAATAAGTCGCATTAATTTTTGCCGTCGACCGCATTGATTTTTCTGCCCTTCCTTGCCCCCGTTCACATGGCGTCCGGCTGCTAATCGCGGTTCCTTTCGGCCTTCCTTGACGTTAGGGTCACGCCAACGGCCATTGTTTCTTGCGGAGAAGCGCGATGCCAGCAGGCGATAAGAACAAGACCCCCGAGGCGCAAGCAGCGGGTAAAGGAAAGAGCAGCGAAGAGCGCGCTGCGCGCAAAGCCGCGAATATAGCCGAGCGCGAGGCGCGCAAGGCTGCCCGTCAGGCCGAACGCAAAGCCCAGCCCGCCGACAAGGGGCTGCAAAGCAGGGCGGCAATGCCGCAGGAAAGCCCGAGGGTAAAGGCGGCGGAATCCGGATAAAAAGGTTGGCGGAGACGGCGCGGCGAAAGCCCGGGGCGCGGGGAAGCAGCGTCAGGCCGAAGGTCGGCCCGCGACCGCTGACAGCAAAGCCGCAGAGCGCCTCGCACGCCAGCAAGAGCGCAAGGCGCAGCGCCAGCAGGGTAATGACAAGACCGGCCAGCAGGGCCGCCAGAAAGACCAAGAGGGCAAGGGGCAGGGTGTGTCCAAGCCCGCGCCGACCTGGACAGCTTCGTCGTCTGCGGCTTCGGCAGGCAGCGCGCCGGTGGCACGTCAGGCAGCTCCCGAAAAGACGGCAGCCGTCGCCGCAAAGCCCGCAGGGAAGCCGGCAGCGGCTTCTGCCGCGCCCGTGGCACAAGTTGCGCCCGCCAAGGGCCCTGCCAAAGAGGGCGGCCGTCCCGTTCTGACCGATCGGTTGCGCTTGCGCCACCGCGCGAAAAGGCCGCTCCGGCTCCGGCTCCGGCTCCAGCTCCGGCTCCAGCTCCAGCTGCCGCGGCCAAAGTGCCGCCCTTCACCATTCTGATCGTGGCGCAGGCCGGACGGCTTGCGCGGCAGGCGGTGATCTTCGCGGCGAGCCTTCGCCGCAACGCCCCGATTTCGCGGGCCGTCTGGTCGTCGCGGAGCCCTTGCCCGAAGGCGCTTGGGCCGGTGTGGATACCCGCATCCCCGATGCCGAGCGCGCGTTGCTGACCGGCTACGGCGCCGAGATCATCCCCTTCACGGCCCGCCACTTCGGCCGCGCCTATCCTTATGGCAACAAGATCGAGGCTTTGTCGATTTTGCCCGCCAAACAGCCCTTCATCTTCTTCGACAGCGATACGCTGGTGCTGGGCCCGATCGACGAGGTGGCCTTCCGCTTCCGCCGTCCTTCGGCCTCGATGAAGCGCGAGGGAACATGGCCCGAGCCGCCGCTCTACGGTCCCGATTTCGCCGATATCTGGGGCACGCTTTACAGCCGCTTCGGTCTCAAGATCGCGGGTTCGGTCGATCACAGTTTCGCGGCCGACCATTGGGAGCATTATCTCTATTTCAACGCGGGTTGGTTCTTCGGTGCCGATCCTGCCGAATTCGGCAAGCGCTTCCTTGATGCCGCGGTGAGCGTGCGCAACGATCCGGGCGAGACGCTGGCCTGCCAAAGCCTCGATCCTTGGCTGGATCAGGCGGTGTTGCCTTTGGTGATCCATTCGCTTGGCGGCGGGCGTCCCGGGCCGGAGCTGGACGGGCTCGACGGGGATATGACTTGCCACTACCGGCGTCTGGCGTTGCTATATGCCTGCGAATCCGATGCGGCGATCGCGACCTACGAGGCTATCGCCACCAGACCCGAGATTGCGGCGCTTTTCGTCAAGGACAAGGCATTCCAGCGCTTCGTGATCGGCGGAGAGGGGCGGAGCAAGATCAAGCCGCTGTTCGCGGACGGGCGTCCGCTTGCGGAAAAGGCCGTGCGCCATATCCTGAAAAAGCCGAGCTCTGGATGGCCGAATAGGCCCCGCCGGACCGGAAAAAACCGCCAGACGCAAAGCGCTGGCGGTTTTTTCATGTCCGTTCGTGGTTGCGGGGCTTAGTCGCCCGCATCCTCCGAGGATTGTGCCCAGAGGTTGATGCTGCTGGTACGGGCGACCAAAGCGTCGATGCGCGCAAGCTCCGCCTCGGAGAAGTCGAGGTTGCGCACCGCGCCCGCGCAATCGACGACCTGCTCGGGCTTGGATGCGCCGATCAGCGCCGAGGTGACGCCGCCTTTGCGCAAAACCCAGGCCACCGCCATTTGCGCCAGCGTCTGCCCGCGTGCGCCCGCCAGATCGTTGAGCCCGCGCAAAGCCGCCAGCGTCTCGTCGGTCAGCCATTCGGGGAACATGGATTTCCCTGTGCGGCGCGGCTTCCTCGGGGATGCCCTTGAGGTACTTCGCGCTCAGCATACCCTGCGCCAAAGGCGTGAAGGCGATCGAGCCGATGCCGCGTTCGGTAAGAGCATCGAGCAGCCCGTCGCGTTCGACCCAACGGTTGAGCATATTGTAGCTCGGCTGGTGAATGATGCAGGGCGTGCCCAGATCCTTGAGGATCGCCACGGCCTCGGCCATGCGGTGGGTATTATAGCTCGAAATGCCGACATAAAGCGCACGGCCCGAGCGCACGATATGATCCAGCGCGCCCATGGTTTCTTCCAGCGGCGTGTCGGGATCGAAGCGGTGCGAATAGAAGATATCGACGTAATCGAGCCCCATGCGCTTGAGCGAGGCGTCACAGGACGCGATCAGATATTTGCGGCTGCCCCATTCGCCATAGGGGCCTTCCCACATGCGGTAGCCGGCTTTCGAGCTGATGATCAGCTGATCGCGCAGACCCGCGAAATCGGTGGCGAGGATCTGGCCGAACGCCTCTTCGGCGCTGCCCGGAGGCGGGCCGTAGTTGTTGGCCAGATCGAAATGGGTGATGCCCTGGTCAAGCGCGGCACGGCAAATGGCGCGCTTGACCTGATGGGGCGTATCCTCGCCGAAATTGTGCCACAGGCCGAGCGAGACGGCCGGCAGCATCAGCCCCGAGCGGCCGCAGCGCCGGTAGACCATCCGATCGTGACGTTCGGGATCGGGTCGCCATTGCACTTGCGGCTTCGCTTGGGGACGTTGGGCCATTATCCAAGAACCTCGTTGCAGCGGGCGCAGGTGCCCGGATGGAAATGCGTACCGACGTCGGGAAGGATCTTCCAGCAACGCCCGCATTTCTCACCTTCGGCCAGTTCAAAGACGACGGCAAGCCCTTGGATTTCCGGCAAACGGAAGGCGTCGGCCGGTGCGGTTGCCGCGGTCAGGGTCAGGGCCGAAGTGATGCAGACATCCTCGAAATCGCTGGTTTGCAGCGCGGTCAGTGTCGCCTGATCCTCGACATGGACCACGGGCGCGGCCTCGAGGCTGGCACCGATCGTCTTGTCGGTGCGCTTGATCTCCAGCGCGGCCGTCACGACACGGCGGGCGCGGCGCACGGTTTCCCATTTCTGGGCGAGCGTCTCGTTCAGCCAATCGGCGGGCGTTTCGGCAAAGTCCTGCAGGTGGATCGAGCTGTCCTCGCCGGGGAAACGGCTCAGCCAGACATCTTCCATCGTGAAGGGCAGGATCGGTGCGAGCCAGGCCGTCAGACGGTGGAAGAGGATGTCGAGCACCGTCCGCGCCGCGCGGCGGCGCAGGCTGGCGGGCGCGTCGCAGTAAAGCGCATCCTTGCGGATGTCGAAGTAATAGGCCGAGAGATCCACCGTCGCGAACTGGAAGAGGGTCTGGAAGACGCCTTGGAAATCATAGGCGTCATAGCCCTCGCGGACCTGCGCGTCGATCTGCGCAAGACGGTGCAGCACCCATTGCTCCAGCTCGGGCATCTCGGCCGGCGCGAGTTTTTCGGCATCGCCGAAACCGTCGAGGCTGCCCAGCAGGAAGCGCATGGTGTTGCGCAGGCGGCGATAGCTGTCGGCGGTGCCTTTGAGGATTTCCTTACCGATGCGCTGGTCGGCCGTATAATCGGCCTGAGCCACCCACAGACGCAGGATATCGGCACCATATTCCTTGATGATTTCGGCCGGAACGATGGTGTTGCCAAGCGATTTGGACATTTTCATGCCCTTCTCGTCCAGCGTGAAACCATGGGTCAGCACGCCGCGATAGGGCGCGCGGCCCTTGGTCGCGCAGGCCTGCAGCAATGACGACTGGAACCAGCCGCGGTGCTGGTCGGTGCCTTCGAGATAGAGATCCGCGATTCCGTCCGGCGCGCCGTCGGCGCGGTCGCGCAGCACGAAAGCATGGGTCGAGCCGCTGTCGAACCAGACGTCGAGCACGTCCATGATCTGGTCGTAGTCGGCGGGGTTCGCGATGCCGTCAAGCATGCGCTCCTTGAAGCCCTCGGTGTACCAGACATCGGCGCCATCGGCCTCGAAAGCGGCGATGATGCGGTCGTTGACGCGCTGGTCGC
The DNA here is from genome assembly GCA_030410095.1 of Paracoccus cavernae. GTDB lineage: Bacteria > Pseudomonadota > Alphaproteobacteria > Rhodobacterales > Rhodobacteraceae > Paracoccus > Paracoccus cavernae. The sequence continues at coordinate 1,552,122 of JAUFRC010000001.1, read as the reverse complement.
GCAGCAGGAAATCGGGCGCGTCGTGTTTGGCGCCTTTCTTGACATAGCAGGTCAGCGGCACGCCCCAGGCGCGTTGGCGCGACAGCACCCAGTCGGGACGGTTTTCCACCATCGAATGGATGCGGTTGCGGCCGGTCTGCGGTGTCCATTTCACCAGCTCGTCGATCGAGGACAGCGCGCGGGCGCGGATGGTCTTGCCCTGCGCATCCATGCCGTCGTTCAGATCCTTGTCGATCGCGGCAAACCACTGGGGCGTGTTGCGATAGATCACCGGCGCTTTGGAACGCCAGCTATGGGGATAGCTATGCTTGATCTTGCCCTTGGCCAGCAGCGCACCGGCATAGGCCAGTTGCTTGATGTTGCTGACGTTTGCCGGACCTTCCTTGCCCTCTTGGGTCAGGATCGCCTCGCCGCCGAAGATCGGAAGATCCTTGCGGTAGGAGCCGTCCGGCTCGACGTTATAGGTCATGGGCAGGCGGTATTTCACGCCAAGCTGATAGTCGTCATCGCCGTGGCTCGGCGCGGTATGGACAAAGCCCGTGCCCGCATCCTCGGTGACGTGATCGCCCGGCAGAAGGGGGACGTCATAGTCCCATTCGCCCGCGCCGTTTTCCACGCCGCGGTAAGGATGGGCGAGGATGACGCCTTCAAGATCGGCTGCCGCGACATCGCCCAGACGGGTGAAGCCCGTGACTTTGGCGGAGGCCAGAACGCCTTCGGCCAGAGCATCGGCCAGAACCAGATGCTCGCCGACGGTCGCGGTCGATTTCTCGTCGGCCTCGGTGACGGCATAGACGCCGTAGGCGATCGAGGGCCAAAGGCCACCGCGCGGTTTTGCGGGATGGTCCAGGGCGTCGTGGTCCAGATCACGACCGAGGCCGGATTGTCGCCGCCAAAAACGCCCGTGCCGCCGACCGGCTTGAAGCGCACCCAGATCGCATGGCTGGTGTGGTCGTGATATTCGACCTCGGCCTCGGCCAAGGCGGTCTGTTCCACCGGCGACCACATCACGGGTTTGGAGCCCTGATACAGCGAGCCGTTCATCAAAAGCTTCATGAATTCTGCCGCGATCACCGCCTCGGCGTGGAAGTTCATGGTGAGGTAGGGATCGTCCCAATTGCCGATCACGCCCAGACGCTTGAACTGCTCGCGCTGCGCATCGACCCAGCCTTGGGCGAAGGCGCGGCATTCCTGACGGAACTCGACCGTATCGACCGCATCCTTGTCTTGACCGCGCTCGCGGTATTGCTCTTCGATCTTCCATTCGATCGGCAGGCCGTGGCAGTCCCAACCCGGAACATAGCGCGCGTCGCGGCCCATCATCTGCTGGCTGCGGGTGATGAAGTCCTTGAGCACCTTGTTCAGCGCATGGCCGATATGGAGGTTGCCGTTCGCATAGGGAGGGCCGTCATGCAGGATGAAGGGCTTGCGGCCGGCCTTGGCGCGCAGCTTGCCATAGATGTCCATGGCTTCCCAACGGGCGAGCCATTCGGGCTCGCGGGCGGGCAGACCCGCGCGCATCGGGAATTCGGTTTCGGGCAGGAAGACGGTGTCGCGGTAATCGGGCGCGTTCGAAGTGGTATCGCTCATGGCGGAATCCTTTGGCAGACGGTCAGACAGCAAGCATCCCGGCGGCGAGGACCCCTACGCCGCCGGGCGGCTAATTCGAATGCTGAAACCCGTCATAAACATGGCTGTGGTTATAGGAACCGACCCGAGGAGGATCAAGCGCCTGATCGCGCCCGATCCATCGGGCCAATTTGATCGCTGTCGGTCCATCCGCAGGCATCGCGCCATGTGCGGCAATTTGTCTGGGCGATCCTTGCCAAAGTGGCGGGCTTTGGCAACAAGGACCCATGAGTTTGCGCATCGCCATTGCCGGCGCCGGGATCGGCGGCCTGAGTTTCGCCCTTCTGGCGGCCGCCGACGGCCACGCGGTCACCTTGTTCGAGCGCTTCGTCACGCCGCGGCCGGTGGGCTCGGGGCTGGTGATCCAGCCGGTCGGACTTGCTGTGCTCGATCTTCTGGGCGCGGGCGCGCAGGCGCGTGCGCTTTCAAGCCCGATCTCGCGCATGTATGGCGATGCAGGCAGAGCGGGGGCAAGGGCACGCGCCGCGTCCTCGATGTCTCCTATCCAACGGATGCGCCGGGGCGGGCCTTTCAGCGCGCTGCTGACGCCGATGTATCAATCCGACAGCCGCATCCTGCCGTGGCTGCGCGACCATCTGCTCGCGCCGCTGGCGACATGGCCGCTGGTGCGCGGCAGCCTCTCGCATCTGGTTGCGGGCGATCTGCTTCCGCCTCTGGCGGGAACGCGGCTGCCCTGAGGGAATTGCCGCCGCCATCTTGCGAAACCGCGGACGCCGTCCCAGATTGCGGGCATGATGGATCCGCGCCTTCCCGTTACCCCCGAACAGATCGACCGTGTCGTCGCCGTTTTCTATGGCGCGGTTCGTCGTCACGAGGTTCTCGGCCCGATTTTCGCCCGCCATATCACCGATTGGCCCGCGCACGAGGCCAAGATCGCCGCCTTCTGGCGCAATGCGATCCTGCGCGAGCGCGGCTACGAGGGCAGTCCGATGCGCGCCCATCTGGTCGCGGGCGATGTCCGGCCCGACCATTTCGCGCCGTGGCTCGCGCTCTTTGACGAAAGCCTGCGCCGGACGCTCCTCGAAGATGCCGCACGCGGTGGTCGGCGCTGGCCCATCGAATCGGCGCGGGGTTGCGCATGGGCGTGGTCGAAAGACCCGCTCCGGGCCGCGCCGAAGGTCCGCCGACGCTGCGCTGAGGCGCGCCAAGGCGGCGTCCGGGCGCGCTTGCCGGGGCCGCTTACGGCTCGTTCGGATCGATCCCCGGAATGACCTTGGGCGGCGAGGAGCGATAGACCGGCAGTTTCCAGCCCCAGACCATGCTGCCTGCACGCAGCGCGAAGGTCACCAGCCCGCAGGCGATAAGGCCCCAGCCATGCGGCAGCCCGCAAGCGTCAAAGGCCAGCGCGGCCAGTGCACCGCCAAAGGCTGCGGTCAGATAGAGTTCGCCCTGTTTGAGCAAAAGCGGCACCTCGTTCGAGATGACGTCGCGCATCAGGCCGCCCGCGCTGGCGGTGATCACGCCGGCCATCGTGACGATGATCGCGCCATATCCCGCGGAGATCGCGAAATCGACACCGGCGGGGACCGCCACGGCCAAAGCCAAAGCATCGAACCACAAAAGCGCGCGGTAACGGCTTTCCAGCAAATGGGCGGTGAAGAAGACGATGATCGCGGCGGCGACAGCGGCAAGGATCAGGCTCGGCCGCGCCACCCAGAAGATGACATCGCGCCCGAACAGCAGATCGCGCACCGTCCTGCCACCCACGGCGGTCAGAACCGCGAAGAAGATGAAGCCCACGATGTCCAGCTGGCCGCGGCTCGCCACCAGTGCGCCGGTCAGCGCGAAGACGAAGACGCTGGCATAGTCCAGCAGGAGCTGGGCATCGGCGAGCATCAGGCCACCGCGCCTTTGGCGGGCTTGAAGGGTGCCATGCCCGCGCGCGCCAATTCGTCGGCGCGCTCGTTTTCGGCGTGACCGGCATGGCCCTTGATCCATTTCCAGGTCACGTCGTGGCGCGCCTGCGCCTCTTCGAGGCGCTGCCACAGATCGACATTCTTCACCGGCTTGCGGTCGGCGGTTTTCCAGCCGTTGCGCTTCCAGCCGTGAACCCATTGGGTAACGCCGTTTTTCACATAGGCGCTGTCGGTGGTGATGGTGATCGCCGCAGGACGCGACAGCGCCTCGAGTGCGGAGATCGCCGCCATCAGCTCCATGCGGTTGTTGGTCGTGTCACCCTCGCCACCCGAAAGCTCGCGCTCCTTGACGATCTCGGCCCCGTCCATGGCGCGCATGAGTACGCCCCAGCCACCCGGGCCGGGATTGCCCGAGCAAGCCCCATCCGTCCATGCGTAAAGTTCAGTCACATTCGTTCCGTTATCGTCTTGTCCTGCCCAAACTCGGGCAGCAGAGGGGTTGCGTCAACCATCAAGCCCGACATAGCCGGGCAAAGCGGCGATCCGCGCGATCCAGTCGTTGATACGGGCAAAACGCGCCATGTCGAAACCGCCGCGCGTGCCGGCGGTATGGGTATAGCCGTAAAGCGCGATATCGGCGAGGCTCATGCGCTCGCCCGCCAGCCAGTCATGCGCCGCCAACCGTTGCTCCATAACGGCCAAAAGCGCATGGCCGCGCTCGAGAAGATCGGCCATGCGCTCGGGCGTGGCAAGAGCGGCGCGGCCGGGATAGAAGCGCAAAGCCCCGCGAACCGCGACGACGCCTTCATGCTGGTTTTGCTCCCAAAACATCCAGGACAGCATCTCGGCACGGGAAAAAGCATCCTGCGGAACCAGCGCCGAACCTTCGCCCAGCCAGCACAGGATCGCATTGGATCGGGCAAAAGCCGGCCGTCGTCCAGCTCCAGAACCGGCGCTTTGCCGAAGGGCAGCCGCCCCGCGGCCTTGGCGGCGGCGATCTCGGCAGAGCTGTCCTCGACATCGACGATCGTGCAGTCGCGTCCCGAAAGAGCAAGCAAAAGCCGGACCTTGTAGCTGTTGCCCGAGGAGGGCATCGAGTAAAGCTTCATCTCTTTCATGCCTCAAATATCCCGGGAGTCCGCAGGACGGGGGCGGAGCCCCCACCTTTGCGGCGCTCAAGCCTCGCGCAGGACGCGCGGAACTTTGAACTCGACATTCTCGCGCGCCGTTTCGACGATTTCGACGGTGACATCGAAACGGGCGCGGAACGCGTCGATGACCTCGTTGACGAGAACCTCGGGCGCGCTTGCCCCCGCCGTCACCCCGACCGAACGCGCGCCCTCGATGGCGCGCCAGTCGATATGTTCGGCGCGCTGGACCAGCTGGCTATAGGCGCAGCCCGCCGCCTTGCCCACTTCTACCAGACGCCGCGAATTCGAGGAGTTCGGCGCGCCGATCACCAGAAGAGCGTCGATCTTGGGCGCGATTTCCTTGACCGAGGCCTGCCGGTTGGTCGTGGCGTAGCAAATGTCTTCCTTGGCGGGGCCGACGATCGCGGGGAACCGCGCCTGAAGCGCCAGAACGATCGCGGCGGTATCATCGACCGAAAGGGTGGTCTGGGTGATATAGGCCAGTTTCGCCGGATCGCGGGGCGAGATCCCCGCGACATCTTCGACGGTCTCGACCAGAAGGACCTCGCCCTCGGGAAGCTGGCCCATCGTGCCCAGAACCTCGGGGTGGCCTTCATGGCCGATCATCACCATTTGCAGCCCTGCAGCGAAATGGCGCTCGGCTTCGACATGGACCTTGCTGACAAGCGGGCAGGTCGCATCGACGAAAACCATCTCGCGCGAGCGGGCTTCGGCAGGGACGGCCTTGGGGACGCCATGGGCCGAAAAGATCACCGGCCGGTCGTCGGGGCATTCGGACAGCTCTTCGACGAAGATCGCGCCCTTGTCGCGCAAACCGTCGACGACGAATTTGTTGTGGACGATTTCGTGGCGGACATAGACCGGCGCGCCCCATTTCTGCAGCGCCATCTCGACGATCTTGATCGCGCGGTCGACACCGGCACAAAAGCCGCGCGGCGCTGCGAGATAAAGCATCATTTCGGGTTTGTCGGTCATGCCACGCACCTTGGAAAATGGGCAGGGACGCTTGCCCTCGCCGGAATCGGGCCGAAATCGGACCTTCGGGTCCGGCCGCTGACAGCCGGAGCCGAAGCCTAGGCGCGCAGGGTTACGCGCCCTCGAACGAGGTCAATGCATAGACATCCACGCCGCCGTCTTCCAGCAGCTTGCGCCCGCCCAGATCGGGCAGGTCGATCACGAATGCGCAACCGACGACTTCGGCGCCCAGACGTTCGCACAGGTGGATCGCGGCTTTTGCGGTGCCGCCGGTCGCGAGCAGATCGTCGACGATCAGCACGCGCTCGCCCGGTTTGATGGCGTCGTCATGGATCTCCATCACGGCCTCGCCATATTCGAGCTGGTAGGCCTCGCTCAGGACCGTGCCGGGCAGTTTGCCCTTTTGCGGATCGGCACGAAGCCGACGGTGAGCTGGTGCGCGACGGCGCCGCCAAGGATGAAGCCGCGCGCCTCGAGGCCCACGACCTTGTCGATCGGCTCGCCCGCATAGGGCGACAGCAGCTGGTCGACCGCCATGCGGAAGCCGCGCGCATCCTGAAACAGGGTGGTCACATCACGGAAGATGATCCCTTCCTTGGGAAAGTCGACGATCGTGCGGATGTAGTCCCTGACGGTCTTTTGCTCGTGGCGAAGGCTCATGGAGGCTCCATTTCAAAGGTTTCGCGGACGGCGATGTAATGCCTGATGATCAGCGGCGCCAGTCGGCCCGTGACGGAAAGGCCGGATCGAAGGCCTTTTAGGCAATCTTCGCGCCCATGCATACCCGTTCCGCGCGCGGGATGGTCCGGTTGCGGCGAAGAAATGCTGCGTCGCACCGGTTTCGGCCCGCCCGCCGCGATGATCGCGGCTCTTGCGGTCAAGCCCTGTCATCAGGCCGAGATGATCGCCTGTCATGGGAGATTACGCCCCGCCATCGTGCGGTCGGCCAATGCGAAAGCAGGGGGAGGCGGATGTGCAAGGGGCAAGAACGGTCACTTGGCGGCGAAAGGCCGGATATGGCGCATTCCTCTGGGCATGTTTTTGCGCAGCATTGTAAATATTTGGCCCGATCTGCCCCCGATTGTCGCAAGACCGGTCCCTGCCGGTTTGACTTGAGAAAATTGCGTGATAGGGCGGGCCGATCCAAGCGGGAGGCGGGATGTACGAACTTTGCCCCGAGACGCCGGCGGATACGCCCGAAGTCGAAGCCCTATACGACCTGTGCTTTGCACCGGGACGGACGGCCCTGTCGTCCTATCGACTCCGCGACGGGGTGCCGCCTGTTCCGGGGCTGTGCCTCGTGTTGCGCAACGGCGACGATGCGGTAATCGCGGCGATTCGCTATTGGCCGGTCGAAGTCGGCGGCCATCCCGTGCTGCTTTTGGGGCCGGTCGCGGTCCATCCCACCGCTCAGGGCGAGGGCTTGGGCGGTTATCTCATGCGCGAAAGTCTCGGGCGGGCGCGCGAAATGGGCTGGGCGCGGGTCATGCTGGTGGGTGATGCGCCCTATTACAGCCGCTTCGGTTTCTCCAAGCTTTCGGGGTCGAAATGCCGCCGCCCACCAACCCCGATCGGGTGCTGGGTTTGGAACTTCAGCCGCAGGGCTGGGTTGATGTCACCGGAACGGTAACGCGCGAGACGCGGCCCGACGTGCTGGCAGGGCTGGCCGAGATCCGCAAGATGGAGGCCAAACGCTCCGCTTGCGCCGAGGTCGACCCGACGGAAGCTCCGGTGTCCGGCGCTGTCCGCCCGCGCCCGTAAGGCCGAGCTGGCACCGCGACACGGGCCATGACACAACACGGGCCGCGACAAAACGTGTCCGGCCGTTCCGCTGGAACCACGACGAGGCCCGCAATGACTGGCAAGACCCATTCCGTGACCGAAGCACAGACCATCCTTCCGCCGATCACCGATCCGACGGTTCATGGCGATATCGACCGGCTGGTCGCGCGCTACCTTGATGCCGGCGGGATCGGCATGGATCTTTTGACCGCGATCGGAGGCAAGGCCGAGACGCTTCTCGACCGGCTGCCCGCGGTCGTACGCAAGCGTATGGACAAGATCACCTTGGGCGCGCTCAACCGCGCTTTCGATGCCGCGACGCGCTCGCGCCGGATGGTGGGGATCGCGGCGAATGGTTCAACCGGCTGCTCTCCACTGCATCGGGGGCGGCGGGCGGACTTGCGGGTTTGCCCGGTGCGCTGATCGAAATGCCGTTGACGGTTACGCTTTTGCTGCGCGCCATTATGGAAATCGCCGTCGAGCACGGCTTTGATCCCGATCCGAAGATGTGCGTGTCGAGGCCCTGCGCATTTTCGCGACGGCAGGCCCGCTCGAGGAGGATGACGGTACCGATCTGGGGCTTTTGGCTGCGCGTCTGTCGATCACCGGCCAGACGGTGCAGGGGCTGATCACCAAGGTCGCGCCCAAGCTTTCTATCTCGCTGGGCCAGAAGGTCGCGGCGCAGGCGACGCCGATCCTTGGCGCGGCGGCGGGCGCCACGATCAACTATACATTCGCGCGCTATTATCAGGAACTCGCCCGCGTCCATTTCGGGCTGATGCGTCTGTCGGTCGAAACCGGCCTGCCGCGCGCCGCGCTGGGCGAGGCATTCGAGCTTCGGGTGAACCAGATCCGCGAGGCCCGCAAAGCCGCGCGCCGCTAGGCGGGGCTTGGTGGGACAGGGGGCGGGAAGGCGCGGCTATTCTTCGGTCGCGCTTTCGCTTTCCAGCGCCAGCGCCGGTGCCGGTACATCGAGGTGATCGATCGACAGCGGCCCCGAGGGCCGTGCGAGCCGCGGCTTGACCACCCAGAGCAGACGTTCCTGCGCGCGGGTGATCGCGACATAGGCCAGACGTTTCCACAGCGGAATCCCCGCCTCGGTCCGGTTCGACCATGCCGCCGCCGAAATGTCGGGGCCGAAAATCTGGACATCGGGCCATTGGCTGCCCTGAGCCTTGTGGATCGTCACTGCCGCTCCGTGCAGGAAGGCCGCGCCCATCTTGGCCGCGAAGGGGATGAAGGGTTCCTCGATATCGGGCATCTCGATCTTGACGATCGAGGCGGCCGAAAGGCGCGGATCCTCGGCCCCGATGACATGAAGCCGCGAAAACCCGGCTTGCGCCCCGGCCCGAGATAGATCACCTGCGCGCCCTTGATCAGCCCGCGCGCTTCCAGATCGATGCGCTTCTTGCGGTGTTTGAGCGGCAGTTCCAGCCCGTCGCAAATCAACGGCTCGCCGGGCAAAAGCGCATCGGCAGGCGCGCCATAGGCCGAGCGGAAAGCCGAAATCAGCCGCACCCGCGTCGCATTGCGCCAGACAAGCACCGGACTGCGCGCCATCAGATCGCTTTCGACCCGCTCGGCCCAGACCACGCGCGGATCGCGCCGCGCCGCGTCCTGGATCATGCGCTCGAAGGAGGCGAAATCGAGCTGGGGATCGGCCAGCGCATGGGCGAGGTCCAAGATCGGGCTGTCGTCGGCCTGACGGTGGATGCGGTTGAGGATCAGCTTTTGCTTGTTGGCAAGCCGGTCGAAGACCATCTCGCCCGATTGGCCGACGGGCGCGAGCTGGGCGGGATCGCCAAACAGCACCAGCACGGGAAAAATCTCGCGCAGATCGTCGAACTGGCGCTCGTCCAGCATCGAGCTTTCGTCGATCAAACCGATGTCGAGCGGGTCTTCGCGCCGTTTCCAGCCCTGGATGAAATCCGATCCGCGCAGGCCCGCCGCCGCCAGTGCGCCGGGGATCGAGGCATGGATCTCGTAGAAGGCCTTGGCACGGTCGAGCGCCTCTTCGGCGAGATCCGCGATTTTCGGGCGCTCGCCGCCGGTCACCAGCCATTCGGCGATCCGCTCGTATTCGGGATCATAGACCGGCGTGTAGAGGATGCGGTGGATCGTGGTCGCGGGCACGCCGCGCATGCGCAAAACGAAAGCCGCCTTGTTGGTGGGCGCCAAAACCGCGACGGTGCGGCGGTCCTTGTGCTTTTTGCCCTCGTAATCGCCCGAGACGATATCGACGCCGACATCGCGCAACGCGCGGGTCAGCTCGGCCAGCAACAGCGTCTTGCCCGAGCCCGCCTTGCCGATCACCGCCATGACGCGGCCCTTGCCTTCGGTCGGGGGCATGACCTCTTCGGTGGTCAGATCGATCCCCGCTTCCTGCAACAGAAGGGTCAGCGCGTCCCAGGCCTCGGCCTGATCAAGGGAAAGTGTCGGCAAGCTCATGCAGCCCTGTTAGCCTGCCCGCGCCTGTGGCGCAAAGCGAAACCGTGCGGCTCCGGCGGATCGGCCCGTGTGGTGGCCCCGTTCGGCACCCGTTCCGCTCGCGTGTTACAGGCCCGTGCTGACCGCGATCAGTCCCGCCACGCCCAGAACGATCAGCCCCATGCCGGCCATCTGCCGCGCCGAAGCCTTCTGGCGAAAGATCTTGCCCGAGACGAGCTGCGCCAGCGGCACCTCGATCAGGGCGAGCGTGCGGACATTGGCGGCCGAGGTCAGCGCGAAGCCCAGAAACCAGAAAAGCGAGGCGAAGGCCCCCAGAAAGCCCGCGCCAAGCGAATCGCGCCAGTGGCGGCGGATGCCGGCAAGGGCGGGGCGGTCGGCCAGCGCAAGCCAGCCGAAGACCAGCGCCGACTGGATCACCAGCGAGATCGTCAGCGCCGTACTGGCGCGCGTCAGGTAATCGCCCGAGGGAAAGGCGAGGATCGCGCCGCGAAATCCGATCGCCGAGAGCCCGAAAAGCAGTCCCGCGCCGATCCCCATCGCGACGGGACGCCAGCCGCCCTGCCGCCAATCGACGCCCGACATCAGAACAACCCCGGAGGTCGCGACCGCAATCGCGGCCATGCGCGCGGGCCCGAGCGGTTCTGCCAGCATGACCGCGCCGATCAGGGCAAGCGTGACGGGCTCTGTCTTGATCAGGGCGGTGACCACGCCGAAGCCGCGCAGGTTCATCGTCTGGAGCATCAGGGCCGTTGCGCCGATCTGCGCCAGCGCCCCCATTGCCGCCCAGCCCAGCACGGTCGCGTCGGGGCGCGGCAGATCGACCCGGAGCGCCAGCACCGCCAGAAAGGCCGCGGCAAAGGGAAGGCCGAAGAGAAAGCGCACCGCCGTCGCCCCCATCGTGCCGATCTGGGTGGTCAATTGGCGCTGAGCGGCATTTCGGCCGGTCTGCGCGAATGATGCGATCAATGTGGCGATGATCCAGCCCATGACGCGGTCCTTGTCTTGATGGAGTTCGGGGGCCCTGGCGGAGGGCGCGATCGAAAAAGCCGGACCCGAGGGCCCGGCTTTGCGGAGTTGGATTTGCGGGCTCAGCCGCGGATCGCCTCGATCATGCGATGGACATTCTCGGGGTCGGCGTCGGGCGTGATGCCGTGGCCGAGGTTGAAGATATGGGGTCCGTTCGAGAAGGCTTGGGCGATGCGCTTGGTCTCGGAAACGAGGCGCGGGCCGCCCTCGACAAGCAAGCGCGGGTCGAGGTTGCCCTGAACGCAGCCGTCCTTTTGAACTTCGGCCGCTGCCCAATCGGCATCGGTGAACTGGTCGATCGCGACCGCATCCGCGCCGGTCGCCTTGGCAAAGCCTGCGTAACGCGGGCCGGCCTCGCGCGGGAAGGCGATGATCGGCGTGTCGGGGTGGCGCGCCTTCAGCGCCGCGATGATTTTCTTGGCCGGAGCCAGCGCGAAATCGTCGAAATCCTGCCCTTTAAGCGAACCCGCCCAGCTGTCGAACAGCTTGAGCACCTCGGCCCCCGCCTCGACCTGCGCGGACAGATATTCGATCGTGCCGTCGGCAATACGGTCGATCAGCGCGGAGAAAGCCGCGCGGTCGGCCGCTTTGAACGCATGGGCCGGTGCTTGATCGGGCGTGCCGCGACCGGCGACCATATAGGTCGCAACCGTCCATGGCGCGCCTGCGAAACCGATCAGCGTGGTTTCCTGCGGCAGCTCGCGGCGCAGGATGCGCAGCGTCTCGTAGATCGGGGAAAGCTTCTCGTGGACATCGGCGGCAGGGCGCAGATCGGCCACGCCTTTGGCATCGGTGATCGTCGAGAGGCGCGGGCCCTCGCCGGTCACGAACCAGACATCCGATCCGAGCGCCTGCGGCAGAAGCAGGATATCGGCGAAAAGGATCGCGGCATCGAAGCCGTAGCGCCGGATCGGCTGCAACGTCACTTCGGCCGCCAGATCGGAGTTGTAGCACAGCGACAAAAAGTCGCCCGCCTCGGCGCGGGTCGCGCGATATTCGGGTAGATAGCGGCCCGCCTGACGCATCATCCAGATCGGCGGGGTCGGCAGGCGTTCGCCGGCGAGGGCACGCAGCATGGTCTTGCGGGTCATGTCATCTCCTTGGTCACCCCTTCATCGCCAGCCGCTCCCCGTTGTCAAGTCTGCCGCAGGGGGTATGGCGCTAGTTATGGAACAGATGCCCACCCTCCCGCCCCCTTCGCATCGGCACGCGCGGCTCGGTGCTGGCGCTTGCACAGGCGCACGAGACCCGTGCCCGGCTGATGGCCGCGCATGATCTGCCCGAGGATGCCTTCGAAATCGAGGTCATCAAGACCACCGGCGACCGCATCCTTGACCGCGCCCTCAAAGAGATCGGCGGCAAGGGGCTGTTCACCCGCGAAATCGAGGATGCCCTGATCGCGGGCGAGATCGATATCGCCGTCCATTCGATGAAGGACATGCCGACGATCCAGCCCGAGGGTCTGGTGATCGACTGCTATCTTCCGCGCGAAGATGTCCGTGATGCTTTCGTCAGCCGTGATTACGCGTCGATCTCGGATCTGCCGCAGGGTGCGGTGGTGGGTTCGTCCAGCCTGCGCCGCCGCGCGCAGCTGGCCGCGCGCCGCCCCGATCTGCAGCTGGTCGAGTTCCGCGGCAACGTGCAGACCCGCCTGAAAAAGCTGGAAGACGGCGTTGCGGTTGCGACCTTCCTTGCCATGGCTGGCCTGTCGCGTCTGGGCATGACCCATGTCTCGCGCGGCCCGATCCAGCCCGAGGAAATGCTGCCCGCCGTGGCCCAAGGCTGCATCGGCGTCGAGCGCCGGAGCGATGATGCACGCATCGCGGCCCTTCTGGCCCCGATCGCCGATCACGACAGCGGTTTGCGTGTCGCGGCAGAGCGCGCCTTCCTTGCCGAGCTCGACGGCTCGTGCCAGACGCCCATCGCGGGGCTTGCGGTTTTGGAAGGCGAGAACCTGTGGCTGCGCGGCGAGATCCTGCGCCCAGACGGCTCGGAAGTCATCGCGGGCGAGCGTCGCGGTCCGGTGGCGGATGGTCCCGCCATGGGGGCCGACCTCGCGCGCGAATTGCGCAACCGTGCGCCTGCGGATTTCTTCGACTGGGGTGATCGGGTCCGCGCAGGCGCATCCTGCGCCGCGCGGCCCGCTTCAGATATCCCAAGCGGCCGGCCCGAGAAGGCCGGCCGCTTTTTTACATGCGGATCAGTGCGATGACGATCAAAGCGCTCGTGATCACCGAACCCATCAAAATCACGGCATGCCGGTAATGCTCCAGCCCGCGGCGCAGATCGGCCGCGACGGGATCGCGCGCGCCTTCGTTTAGCCAAGGCTCCTGCGTGACCTGACCGCCATAGCTGCGCGGCCCCGAGAGGCGCACATGCAGCGCGCCCGCCATCGCGGCCTCGGGCCAGCCGGCGTTGGGCGAGCGGTGCTTGCCCGCATCGCGCCGCATCACGCCGAGGGCCGCGGTCGAGCCTGCCGACAAAGCGATCAGCAAGCCGGTCAGCCGCGAGGCGGGCAGGTTGACCAGATCGTCGAGCCGCGCGGCGAAACGTCCGAAGAGGCTGTGGCGCTCGGTCAGATGGCCGATCATCGAATCCAGCGTATTGATCGCCTTATAGGCGGCAATCCCCGGCAGGCCGAGCAGCGCGGCCCAAAAGAGCGGCGCGATCACCCCGTCCGAGGCGTTCTCGGCCAGACTTTCCAGCGCCGCGCGGGCGATCGGCGGCGGCTCGTTACCCAGATCGCGCCCGACGATCATCGCCGCCGCCTGCCGTGCATCGGCGATATTGCCGACGGAAAGCGGGCGGGCGACCGCATCGACATGATCGTAAAGCGAGCGGCTCGCCACCAGCGGCCATGCGAGTACGCCCAGAATGACCGCGCCGTAGGGCAGGGGACTGATCAGCACGGTCAAAGCGACGACGGGCAGGGTCGCGGCCGCAATCGTGACCAGACTGGCGATCACGCCTTTCGCGAGACGGCCGCCGCCTTGGTTGAGCCGCCGGTCGAGTGCCGAAACGAGTCGGCCCAACCACGTTACCGGATGGCCGATGCGCCGGTACAGGGCATCCGGCCAGCCGATAGCCATGTCGAGGATCAGGGCGACCAGTGCCGTGATCAGGGTGTTTTGCAGGAATTCCATGCTGCTCCGTTTGCTTTTCAGCCGGTCCAGTTAACGCTGCCGATGGACCAGCTACCGACCGTGCCGTCAAGCACGCTCAGAGATAACGGTGCGACAGAAAAGGAAAGAGCGGCGGGTCCGACCACCATGGCCAGTGCCGCGCGTACGGTTCCGGCATGGGCGACGATCAGGGTCGTGCCGCTCGCCGCCTCGAGCATGGGCCGGACCCGCGCCGCCATTTGCAGAAAACTCTCGCCCTCTGGCGGGCAATGGGCGGCCAGCGCCTCGGTCGAAAGCGGGCCGAGGTCGCAAATCTGGTCGGGGGCGAGCCCCTCCCATGCGCCGAAGCTTTGCTCCCACAGATCGGGCTGGATGACGGGCGAGACCCCGAGCGCCGCACAGGTCTCGCGGCAGCGCTTGGCCGGACTCGACCAGATATGGTCGAAGCTCTCGCGCGCAAGGCGGGACTTCAGCGCTTCGAGCGCAGCGGGATCGGGAAATGCGCGGAAAGATCGCGCCGTCCCGCCAGTCCGGAACCTGCCGGAAGGGGGCGTGGCGCAGGAGGCAGAGTCTCATGTGGTTTGCATCCGTGGTTCCGGCGCGTCGCTTTCATTCGGGAGATGCCCGAGCGGGGCATCGCCGCCACAATGACCCAAGCGGCCACACTCTGCCAGTACCCGCCTCCGCGTTTTCGTATTTGCGGACTGTGCGTGCGGCAAAGCGGCTGCGTCAGGGGCGGTCGTCTACCGTCACCGACGCATCCCTGTCCACGCGTTGGTGACCGCGTGCGATTGCCTCGGCGGCGCCGTCCTGTCCGGCGTGTTCGTAAAGCGCGCTCATGCGCGCCAACGCGTCGATCAGCTGCGGGAGGTCTTCTGGGGGACGGCATGGCCGCTCAGCGCATCGACAGTATCGCCTCTCAGTTGCTGGAACCCCGCGCAAAGCTTGCGGCCGCATTCGCTGAGCGCGATGGTCTTTTCCTTGCCGCGCCGGCCGGTCTGGATCTTGCCGAACTGGCGCAGACGGCGCAAAGCGTAATGGGCGAGATGGGGCTCCGTCGTGGCGGTCGCCAGACAAAGCTCGATAAAGCTGCGCGCCTGGTTATGTTCTGCAAGATCGAGCAAAATCGCGATCTCGAGCGGCGGAGTCCGGGCTGTCCCGCCTGTTCCATCGCGGTGATCTGCCAGCGCCGCAGCGCGTCCGACGCGAGACGCAGGCTGCGTTCAAGCGCGGAAAGGGTCTCTGGCATCGAAAGGGCGGAGCCCTGCGGCAAAGCGGTGTGCAGCAGGCTGAGATGCGTAGCGGTGGCCATTCTTCCTCGATGTCTATTCAAGCGAAGGTTGTGTGGCGGCTTCGGGCCGGTATCGGTGCATTCTGTGGTGCCGGACCTGCCAAAGGTGAGCCCGAATTGCACTTGTGTCAAGAATTCCAAGCATGAAGCGGTTTGCGGCCTTTGAGGGCGGGGGATTTTGCTGGCTTTGGATAGTGCGCCTTTGGTCGTGGATTTCCGCGCGCAAAGCGGGGTGGTCTATGGCGGAGCGAAAGCCGGCAAGATGTTCTGTACGTCTGGGGTGAGTTTTACCCCTCATGCGGGCGGCTTCGTGGCGGCAGTCGCGCTCTGGCGGCGTCGCCTGCGGCAGGATGCAGGCTGCATCCCGTTGCGGAGGATGGCGCAAAAACCATAAGCCAAACTTTGCCGGTTGCCGCCATAATCGGCTTTGGAAGGACAATTGCGGCCCTTGACGGAAGCTTGTTACTTCCTGCATATTTTAAATGAACAACCGTTCAATAAAAGGGGCTGCGCGCATGTTCACGGCAGGGATGGAATTCGATCTGGGCGAGGACGTGAACGCGCTTCGCGACATGGTCCACCGCTGGTCGCAAGACCGCATCAAGCCGCTCGCGGCGGCAACCGACAAGGACAATGCCTTCCCCAACGCGCTTTGGCCCGAATTCGGCGAGCTCGGCCTTTTGGGCATCACGGTCCCCGAACAATGGGGCGGGGCGGGGATGGGCTATCTGGCCCATACGATCGCGACCGAGGAAATCGCGCGGGCTTCGGCCTCGATCAGCCTCTCTTATGGCGCGCATTCGAACCTGTGCGTCAATCAGATCAAGCTGAACGGTACCGATGCGCAGCGCGCGAAATACCTGCCGGACCTGTGTTCGGGCAAGGCGGTGGGCGCTCTGGCCATGTCCGAAGAAGGCGCAGGCAGCGATGTCGTCTCGATGAAGCTGCGCGCCGAGAAACGCGGCGACAGCTATGTTCTGAACGGCAACAAATACTGGATCACCAACGCCCCCGACGCCGACACTTTGGTCGTTTATGCCAAAACCGACCCCGAGGCCGGCAGCAAGGGCATCACCGCCTTCATCGTCGAGCGCGGCATGAAAGGCTTTTCCACGGGGCCGCATTTCGACAAGCTCGGGATGCGCGGCTCGAATACCGGCGAGCTGATCTTCGAGAATTGCGAGATCCCCGCCGAAAACATCCTCGGTCAGGAAGGCAAGGGCGTGCGCGTCCTGATGTCGGGCCTCGATTACGAGCGGTTGGTGCTGTCGGGGATCGGGCTCGGGATCATGGCGGCATGCCTTGACGAGGTTGTCCCCTATCTGCGCGAGCGCAAGCAGTTCGGCCAGCCGATCGGGTCCTTCCAGCTGATGCAGGGCAAGCTGGCCGATATGTATGTCGCGCTCAATACTGCGCGGGCCTATGTCTACGAGGTCGCGAAGGCTTGCGATGCGGGCCGTGTGACCCGTCAGGATGCGGCGGGCGCGGTCCTTTACGCCTCCGAACAGGCGATGGTTCAGGCCCATCAGGCGGTGCAGGCTTTGGGTGGCGCGGGCTTCCTGAGCGATAGCGTGGTCAGCCGGCTTTTCCGCGATGCCAAGCTGATGGAGATCGGCGCAGGCACCAGCGAAATCCGCCGCATGTTGATCGGCCGCGAATTGATGGTGCTGGCATGAGGGGCGGGTTTGTCGCAGCCGCGCTGCTTGTCGCTTTGGCCGCCCCTGCAGGCGCGCTTCGTGCGCAGGATGCACCGCAATATGACGGCGCGCTCCTGACCGCCTGCCTCGCGGGCAAAACCGGGGCCGAGGCGCGTTCGGCCTGTATCGGAGCGGCCTCCGACGCCTGTATGGCGCTTCCTGCGGGTCAGACGACGGCCGGTATGGTGCAATGTCTGGGTGCCGAGCGTGATGATTGGGACCGGCGCTTGAACAGCACCTACGCCACGCTGATGGCCGAGCAAAAGGCCGCCGACGACGAGCTGGCCGCCTTGGGCTCCGCCGTCAAACCGGAGCGCGCGCAATGGCTCAAGGAGATGCAGCGCAACTGGATCGGCTACCGCGATGCGGCCTGCCGTTTCGACGCGGCGCAATGGTCCGGCGGCACCGGTGCGGGTCCGTCCTCGACCAATTGCATGCTGGTGCTGACCGCCCGTCAGGTGCTGTTTCTGGAAAGCTATCTCGGACGGGACGGCTGAAGATGACGCGCCCCTCTCATCATGATGCGGACAGGCGGGGTGGGGGCGCATCCTCGTTGCTTGGTCGACAGGCCGGAGCGATCCTCCGGCCCGTCGGTGCGCGGTATCAGAACTTCACGACATAAGAGGCACCGACCACCAGCGGATCGACCTCGACCTTGCCGATCTTCTTGCCGTTCAGATGGACGTCGCTGTTGATGTCGATCCAGCGGATGTCGGCTCGCAGCGCGGAGCGCTCGTTGATCTGGTAGTCGGTACCGGCATGCAGCGCCAAGCCGAAGCTGTGCTTGACGTCGAGCTTGCTGCCCGCGAGCGCGCCTTCGGATTTCTCCGAGAAGAAGCTCGTCCAGTTCACGCCGACGCCGAGGAAGGGCTTGAAGGGCGTATTCGTGTCGAAATGCGCCTGAAGCGAGATGACCGGCGGCAATTGCTTGACGGTTCCGACGCGGCCCAAACCGTCGATCTTGATGTCGTGTTTGAAGGGCGTGGCGGCCAGAATCTCGATCCCGAGGTTGTCCTTGATGAAATATTCCACGGTCAGGGTCGGGCGGGCATTTTTGCCGATGCTGGTCTTGAGACCGCCCTCGAGCGTGCCGGGATTATCCACCGGCGCGACATTGGCGATGCCGACGCCAACGGTCCAGTCTCCCGCCGATTGCGCCTGAACCGGCGCGGCCGGCGACAAAGCGAGCAGTGCGGCGCCCGCGAGGGAAAGAGTCTGCAGGGAAAGGGCTTTCATGACGATGTGCCTTCTTCTTGTTACGCGATTTGTTCCTCGAACACCCCCGTTTGCCCGCCTTTGCCCGCGCCCGCCTTGACCCATGTCAAGCCGGCCCGCGCGGCCACGGCCGACCGGGGCGCGACCCATGCTGCGCGAGGTCACATCCGGCGCGGAATGCGCGCTATCCATCCTTGATCCCTGCCATCGAAAGGCCCCCAGCATGAAGCTGACCTCTGCCGCCCTGACCGGTTCCGACAGCTTTCGCGCCAATCGCGAGGCCCATCTCGCCATGCTCGACACCGTGCGGAATGCGGCCATGGCCGCTGCTGCGGGTGGCGGAGAAAAAGCGATGGAGCGTCACGTCTCGCGCGGGAAAATGCCGCCGCGCGAAAGGGTTGCGAACCTGCTGGACGCGGGCAGCCCGTTTCTGGAAATCGGCGCGACGGCTGCGCATGGCATGTACGGGGACGCGGCCCCCGGCGCGGGCGTGATCGCGGGGATCGGTCGCGTCATGGGGCAGGATGTCATGATCGTCGCCAATGACGCGACGGTCAAAGGCGGCACCTATTACCCGATGACCGTGAAGAAACACCTGCGGGCGCAGGAAGTCGCCGAGGAATGCGCGCTTCCCTGCATCTATCTGGTCGATTCGGGCGGTGCGAACCTGCCCAATCAGGACGAGGTCTTCCCCGACCGCGACCATTTCGGCCGCATCTTCTACAATCAGGCCCGCATGAGCGCCAAAGGCATTCCCCAGATCGCGGTGGTGATGGGGTCCAGCACGGCGGGCGGCGCTTATGTACCCGCGATGTCGGATGTGACGATCATCGTGCGCAATCAGGGTACGATCTTTCTGGCGGGCCCCCTCTTGTGCGCGCGGCAACGGGCGAGGTGGTTTCAGCCGAGGATCTCGGCGGCGGCGATACCCATACGCGGCTTTCGGGCGTGGCCGATTATCTGGCCGAGGATGATGCCCATGCTCTGGCGCTTGCCCGTCAGGCCGTCAGCCACCTCAACCGCCAACGCCCGCAAACCGTGCTCTGGCAATCGCCCGAAGAGCCCGCCTATGACCCCGAAGAGATCTTGGGCGTCGTGCCCGCCGATCTCAAAACGCCCTACGACATCCGCGAGGTCATCGCCCGCACGGTCGACGGCTCGCGCTTTGACGAGTTCAAGGCGCGGTTCGGCGAAACCCTCGTGACAGGCTTTGCCCATATCGAAGGCTGCCCCGTCGGCATCATCGCCAATAACGGCGTGATCTTTTCCGAGGCCGCCCAGAAGGGCGCGCATTTCATCGAATTGTGCAGCCAGCGCAACATTCCGCTGATTTTCTTGCAAAACGTCACCGGCTTCATGGTCGGGCGCAAATATGAAAGCGAAGGCATCGCACGGCATGGCGCGAAAATGGTGACGGCGGTGGCGACGACCAATGTGCCCAAAATCACCATGCTGGTCGGCGGCTCTTTCGGGGCCGGAAACTACGGCATGTCGGGGCGTGCCTATTCGCCGCGCTTCCTCTGGAGCTGGCCCAACAGCCGCATCTCGGTCATGGGGGCGAACAGGCGGCAGGCGTGCTCGCCACCGTCAAACGCGACGGGATTGAACGCGCGGGCGGCAGCTGGAGCGTCGAAGACGAAGCCGAATTCAAACGTCCCACCATCGAGATGTTCGAGCGCCAGTCCCACCCGCTCTATGCCTCGGCACGGCTCTGGGACGACGGCATCATTGACCCGAGAAAAACCCGCCGGATCCTCGCCCTGTCGCTGCGCGCCAGCCTCAACGCACCAATCGAGCCGACGCGTTTCGGCGTCTTCCGGATGTGAGGCCGCGATGACGGACCCGATTGCCCGCACCCGCCTCCCGTTTTCTTCATCACCCCAATACCCCCGTCCTGCGTTCCCCGCAGGCGCCCGCTTGGCCCCGGAAAGGTGAGCGATGTTTGACAAGATCCTGATCGCCAACCGCGGCGAAATCGCCTGCCGCATCATCGATACCGCCCGCCGTCTGGGCCTGCGCAGCGTCGCGGTCTTTTCCGACGCCGACCGCGACGCGCGCCATGTCGCCATGGCCGACGAGGCCGTCCCGATCGGCGGACCCGCCCCCAAGGACAGCTACCTCCAAGGCGCGCGCATCATCGAAGCCGCCTTGCAAACCGGCGCGCAGGCCATTCATCCCGGCTACGGTTTCCTCAGCGAAAATCCCGATTTCGTCGATGCGGTCACGGCGGCGGGGCTGGTCTTCATCGGCCCCTCGAGCAGCGCGATCCGCAAAATGGGCCTGAAAGACGCCGCCAAAGCCCTGATGGAAGCGGCGGGCGTGCCCGTCGTTCCGGGCTATCACGGCAAAAATCAGGACGGCGACCACCTTGCCGAACAGGCCGAAGCGATCGGCTATCCGGTCTTGATCAAGGCCGTGGCGGGGGCGGCGGCAAAGGCATGCGCCTCGTCGAAGAGCCTCAGGCCTTTGCGGCGGCGCTAGCCTCGGCGCGCAGCGAGGCCGAGACCGCTTTCGCCAATCCCGATGTGCTGATCGAGAAATACATCCCGAAACCGCGCCATATCGAGATGCAGGTCTTCGGCGACGGCACGTCGGCGGTCCATCTTTACGAACGCGACTGCTCGCTCCAGCGCCGCCACCAGAAGGTCATCGAGGAAGCCCCCGCACCGGGCATGACCGCAGAATTCCGCGCCGCCATGGGGGCCGCAGCCGTACGCGCCGCCGAGGCGATCGGCTATGCGGGTGCGGGAACGATCGAATTCATCGTCGACGGCAGCAACGGCCTGCGCCCCGACGGCTTCTGGTTCATGGAGATGAACACCCGCCTTCAGGTCGAACATCCCGTCACCGAGATGATCACCGGCATCGATCTGGTCGAATGGCAGCTCCGCGTCGCCAGCGGCGAGAGCCTGCCCGCAAAGCAGGACCAGATCAGGGTCCGCGGCCATGCTTTCGAGGCGCGCCTTTACGCAGAGGATGTCCCCGCAGGTTTCCTGCCCGCGACCGGCACGCTCTCGCATCTCGCCTTTCCCGACACCGCGCGGATCGAAACCGGCGTGCGCACCGGCGATGTGATCAGCCCTTGGTATGATCCGATGATCGCCAAAGTCGTGACCTGGGGGCCGACGCGGGGCAGCGCGCTCAAAAGCCTCGAAACCGCGCTCGAGGATACCGAGGTGGCGGGCTCGGTCACCAATCTCGATTTCCTGATCGCGCTGACCCGCCATGCGGGCTTCCGGCAGGGCGAAGTCGATACCGGCCTGATCGCGCGCGATCTCGAGGCGCTGACCGCCGAAGCCCCCGCCGATCCCCGCGATCTCGCGCTCGGCGTGCTGGGGCTTGCCGGTCTGGCCTGGCCCGATCCGGCCGCGTCCGGCGATCTCGGCGTTGCGCTGTGGCAGCCTTTGGCGCGGCGCATCGACTGGCAGGGCGGCAGCGCGCTTTTGGCGCTGGATTCGGCCATCTCTGCGCGGGTGACGATCGCGGAGCAGCACCATGATCTCGCCTTCCGCAACGGCGGCTGGTGGATCGACGGGCGTCCGCACAAGGCGCGCATTGTCGCCCATGCGGCGGGGGTCAGCGTGTTCGGGCGCGCCACCTCCATCTCGTGCCGCTCGATCCTTTGGCGCGCGGCGGGTCCGAGACCGGCGGCGGACTGACGCTTTCGCCGATGCCGGGCCTTGTGCGCGCGGTCTTCGTCACCGCAGGACAGACGGTTGCGGCGGGTGATCCGCTGGCCGTTCTCGAAGCGATGAAGATGGAGCATACTTTGACGGCCGCCCGCGACGGGATCGTCGCCGAGGTTCTGGCCAAGGCCGGTGATCAGGTCGAGGCCGGTGCCGCGCTGATCCGTCTCGAAGAGGAGCAAGCCGATGCCTGATCCCGCCGCACCCCAAAGGTCGAGATCTTCGAGATGGGCCCGCGAGACGGGCTCCAGAACGAAAAACGCCAGATCCCGACCGCCGAGAAAATCGCTCTGGTCGACCTGCTCTCGGGCGCGGGCTATCGCCGCATCGAGGTCACCAGCTTCGTCTCGCCGAAATGGGTGCCGCAAATGGGCGATGCCGCGGCGGTCATGGCGGGGATCGCGCGCAATCCTGCGGTCAGCTATGCCGCGCTGACCCCGAACATGCAGGGCTATCTTGCCGCCCGCGCCGCACGCGCGGGCGAAGTCGCAATTTTCGGCAGCGCGACGGAAAGTTTCTCGCGCGCCAACCTCAATGCCTCGATCGAGGAAAGCCTCGCCCGTTTCGCCCCGATCGTCGCCGCCGCCAAAGAGGACGGCATTCCCGTGCGCGGCTATGTCAGCGTCGTGACCGATTGCCCCTACGAGGGCGAGGTCGCCCCCGAACAGGTGGCGCGTGTCGTGGCCAGACTGCGCGAGCTGGGCTGTTACGAAATCAGTCTCGGCGAGACATTGGGCCGCGGCCTGCCCGAACGGGTCGATGCCATGCTCTCGGCGGTTCTGGGCGAGATGCCCGCCGAAAAGCTCGCGGGGCATTTCCACGATACCGGCGGCTGGGCGCTCGACAATATCGACGTCTCGCTGTCGCGCGGCCTGCGGGTCTTTGATGCGGCGGTGGGGGCTTGGGCGGATGCCCCTATGCGCCCGGTGCCGCGGGCAATGTCGCGAGCGAGAAAGTCGCGGCCCATCTCGCCAATCTCGGCTATGACAGCGGGCTGGACCTTGACGCCGTGGCACAGGCCGCCGATTATGCCCGCGCCATCCGCAGCGGAGGCCCCGATGTCTGATCCCCTGTTCGAGACGATCCGCATCGCGCGCGACGACCGCGGCATCGCCACGCTCTGGCTCGCGCGCCCCGAGAAACACAACGCGCTTTCGGCAGCCATGATCGACGAGTTGACGCAGGCGGCGGTGCATCTGGGACAGGATGCGGGCATTCGCGCCGTCATCCTTGCCGCCGAGGGGCAAAGCTTCTGTGCGGGCGGTGATCTGGGCTGGATGCGCGCCCAGATCGAGGCAGACGCGCCGACAAGGCGGGCGGGCGCGAGGGCGCTTGCGATGATGCTTCATGCATTGAACGAGATGCCCAAACCCCTGATCGGGCGGGTGCAGGGCAATGCTTTCGGCGGCGGTGTCGGCATGATCTCGGTCTGCGATGTCGCGATTGCCGCGCATGGCGCGCGCTTTGCCCTGACCGAGACGCGGCTCGGCCTGATCCCCGCCACGATTGGTCCCTATGTTCTCGCGCGGATGGGCGAGAACAAGGCGCGGCGCGTCTTCATGTCGGGGCGGGTCTTCGGCAGCGAAGAGGCGGTCTCGCTGAACCTTCTGGCGGCGAGTCACGAGCCCGGGGCGCTTGACGCCGCGATCGAGGCCGAGGTTGTCCCCTATCTTTCGACCGCGCCCAAAGCCGTGGGCGCGGCCAAACGCCTCGCCCGCCGCCTCGGCCCGCCGATCGGCGCGGCGGAGATCGAACATTCGATCGAGGCGCTTGTGGCAGTTTGGGAAGACGACGAGGCGCGCCACGGCATCGAGGCCTTCTTCGCCAAGGAAAAGCCGCGCTGGCAACAGGGCTGAGCGCGGGTGGTGTCGCAGGGATTGCCTTGGTGGGCGGCGGATCGGCCGGTGCCTTGGCGCAGATCTGTCGGTTGCGCTGGCGGGGTGGTTTCGCTGCCCTGATCGTTTTGTGACAGGGCGTGCGATGGGCGCGATCGCGGGCGGCTGATCGGTCTGCATGATCATATTGACCCCGCCAAGCTTGGCGCGGGTTGGTCATTGCTTCACGGCCGATGTGGCGGGGAACGGGATGACGGCCGCGAACGGAATGGGGAGGCGTCGCGTGCGATTTCGGATTGCCGATTGCGCGGGAAGCGGATTTTCCAAGCCTGAAGCCTGAAGCCTGAAGCCTGAAGCCTGAAGCCTGAAGCCTGAAGCCTGAAGCCTGAAGCCTGAAGCCTGAAGCCTGAAGCCTGAAGCCTGAAGCCTGAAGCCTGAAGCCTGAAGCCTGAAGCCTGAAGCCTGAAGCCTGAAGCCTGAAGCCTGAAGCCTGAAGCCTGAAGCCTGAAGCCTGAAGCCTGAAGCCTGAAGCCTGAAGCCTGAAGCCTGAAGCCTGAAGCCTTCGTGCTCCGCGTTCGGGGATGGCTGCCTTGCACCGGCTGAATGGGTGCTATTCGGCCTGATGGTGCTGACATTGGGGCGGGCGATGTTAACGCAATCATGCATCCTTCTTTCCTTTCCTTCCGACGCCTTCGAGGTTCAGCCATGACGCGGCAACCCAATTTGAAATGGGCCATTCTTTCCCTTGCGCTTGGCGCATTCGCCATCGGGACCTCGGAGTTTGCGGCCATGGGGCTGCTTCCGTGGTTCGCGGCCGATCTGGGGATCACCGATCCGCAGGGCGGACATGTCATCTCGGCCTATGCTCTCGGCGTGGTCGTGGGGGCGCCGCTGACCTCCATTCTGGGCGCAAGGCTGCCGCGGCGACGCTACCTCGCGGCTTTGATCGCGATTTACGGGGTCTTCAACCTGCTCGCGGCGGCGCTTCCGGGTTTTCACACGCTGGTCGCCACGCGCTTTCTGGCGGGGCTGCCGCATGGCGGCTTTCTTGGCGTCGCGATGCTTTTCGCCGCCGACAGCCTGCCGCGCGAGCAGCGTGCCAAGGGGGTGACCTATGTGCTTTTGGGCCTGACGGTCGCCAATATCGCGGGCGTGCCGTTGGCGGGGGCCCTGGGGCAGGGGATCGGCTGGCGCTGGGGCTTTGCGCTGCCCGGGCTGATCGCACTGGTCGCTTCGGTGCTGATCCTGAAGCTCGCGCCGCGCGTCGGCGTCGATCCCAATGCGCGCCCCTTCGAGGAGCTCAAGGCGCTGCGCAACCCCTCGGTCATCCTGACGCTTCTGGTCGGGGCCATCGGCTTTGGCGGGCTTTTCGCGGTCTACGCCTATCTCTCGGCCGCGATGCTGGCCACGACCCAAGCGCCGTCCTGGGCCGTGCCGCTGGCGCTTTCGGCCTTCGGGATCGGCGGCACGCTGGGCAGTATCGGCGCGGCGCGTCTGACGATCCGGCTGGGGATTTTCCGCGCGGCCTTCGTGCTCATGGTCTTTATGGCGGCGACGCAGGCCTTTGCTTCTTATGCGGTCGGAAGCTGGCAGCTGATGGTGGCGTCTTCCTTCCTGCTTGGCCTCGGCTCGGGGATGGTGGTGCCGCTCCAGACGCGGCTGATGGATGTCGCGGGGCGGGCGCAAAGCATGGCGGCCGCGATGAACCACGCGGCCTTCAACGCGGCCAATGCGCTCGGCCCCTGGCTCGCCGGCCTTGCGCTGGCGGCGGGGTGGGGCTGGCGCTCTTCCGGGCTGGTCGGGGTCGCGCTTTCGGCGGCGGGGCTCGTCGCGCTATGGCTGACTTGGCGGCATGCCCGCCTCGAGGGCAGCCTCGTCAAGCAGGATGCGCCGCGATCCTGAGGCGAATTCGCGCCGCCAGCTGATGCAGGTCACGGTTGTCGTCGCGACGAAAAGTGCAAGCGGCCCCGCCAGCCAGGCGAGGCCGCCAAGCGCGAAATAGACCCCGCGCAGCCCCGCGTTGAAGCTGCGGGCGGCGCGGATGTTGATTTCGGCTGCCTGCATGGCGCGCGGCATGGCCCGCGGGTCTTTGGAATCATTGGGAACCGAGCCCATGATGATCGCGCAATAGCCGAACAGCCGGTTCGACCAGACGAATTTCAGGAAAGCATCGACCACGATCAGCAGCACGACGATGATCTTGACCTCCCATTGGATGGTCAGCGCGTTCTCGATCTCGAATTGCTGCGCGAGACCGATGACACGGTCGACATTGCCAAGAAGCGCGAGCCCGCCACCGATGGCGATCATCGTCGCCGAGGCGAAAAGGCGGTGCTCTCGCGCAGGTTCGAGAGGATGTTGCCGTCGAAGATCCTCGGATCGCGCTCGACGAACTGGCGCATCCATTCGCGGCGAAGCGTCTTCATCAGCACCGAGACCGAGGGTTTGCCCTTTGGCGGATGTTCGGTGCGCCAGCTTACCCAGAACCAGCAGCCGATCAGCCACAGAAAGGCCGCGAGGTTCCACAGGTCGAATGTCTTGGTCAGTGCCGAGAGGGCGTACATCGTGATCTTGTCCTTCGTCCGGTCGGTCGCCCGATCCTGTTCCCTGCCGCGTTCCGGCTTGTGGAACGCTTAGGCCTTCCATCCGGCCGCACCTGTTGTCCGGCCCCGCTTTTTCGCGCGGCTCATCCGTTTTCCCGATGCCGGGGCGGTTGCCTGTCCCGGTTGTGAGCGCTATCCACTCGCGAGAGATATCGCAGGAGGACGTTCCGTCCAATTCCAGATGATGCGGCTTTGCCGATTCGCATCCGGAACGGGCAGAGCGGTGCGGTCTGTCATATTGGACAATACAATCAAAATCTTGGCGAGGAAATATCAGCCGGATTTTAGCGTTGTTGCGGGGGAAGATGAAAAGGGCTGCTGCCGATGGCCGCTGCAACGGGACGGCCGCGGGCCGCGGTGGACGGAGTTGCTCCGTGTCCGCAGCCTTGTTGGCGCGTCCCGATCCGCGCCATGATGAGGAAAGCGCCCCTTTATCGCCCCTTCGCGACCGCTTCGAATACGACCGCGCCCCATAAGGAGAGCCGCCATGGAAATGCCCTTTCCCGATCAGACGGTGATTGCCCGCGCCGCGAGCCTGCCGCCCGTTTGCGCGCGGCCGTGCCCGATGCCGTGATCGACGATCCCGCCGAGACCCGCGCCTATGAATGCGACGCGCTTTCGGCCTATCGCTGCCCGCCGCTCGCCGTGGTTCTGCCTGCGACGACCGAAGAGGTCGCGGCCGTTCTGCGCATCTGCCACGAGGAGGGCGTGCCGGTCGTGCCGCGCGGTGCGGGCACAAGCCTTGCGGGCGGCTCGATGCCGACCGCCGATGCGGTGGTTGTCGGGCTGTCGCGCATGAATGCGGTGCTTGAAACGAACTACCCCGACCGTCAGGTGCGGGTGCAGGCGGGGCGGACGAACCTCTCGATCTCGGGGGCGGTGGACGGCGACGGGTTCTTCTATGCGCCCGATCCGTCGAGCCAGCTTGCCTGCGCGATCGGCGGCAATATCGGGATGAACTCGGGCGGGGCGCATTGCCTGAAATACGGCGTGACGACGAACAACCTGCTTGGCGTGCGCATGGTGATGATGGACGGCACGATTGTCGACCTCGGCGGGCCGATGGGCGAGGCGCAGGGGCTTGATCTTCTGGGCGTGGTCTGCGGCTCGGAAGGCCAGCTTGGTATCGTGACCGAGGCGACCTTGCGCATCCTTCCCAAACCCGCCGGCGCGCGCCCGTTCTGGTCGGCTTCGATTCCAGCGAAGTCGCGGGCGCCTGCGTCGCCGCAATCATCCGCGCCGGCGTCATCCCCGTCGCGATCGAATTCATGGACCGTCCCTGCATCCGCGCGACCGAGGAATTCGCCAAAGCGGGCTATCCCGATTGCGAGGCGCTTTTGATCATCGAGGTCGAAGGGACGCCCCCGAGATTGCCGAGCAGCTTGGCCTGATCCGCGCCATTGCCGAAAGCTTCGATCCGGTCGAATTCCGCGAGAGCAAATCCGAAGACGATCCCGCCGCATCTGGCTGGGGCGCAAATCGGCTTTCGGCGCGATGGGCCAGATCAACGATTACATGTGCCTTGACGGGACCATCCCCGTCTCGACCCTGCCGCAGGTGCTGGCGGGGATTGCGGCGCTGTCGCAGCAATACGGGCTTGGCGTCGCCAATGTCTTTCATGCGGGCGACGGCAATATGCATCCGCTTATCCTGTATAACGCCAATAAACCCGGCGATCTGGAACTGTGCGAGGCGTTCGGTGCCGATATCTTGCGCCTTTGCGTCGAGGTCGGCGGCTGCCTGACCGGCGAACATGGCGTCGGCGTCGAAAAGCGCGAGCTGATGGTGGCGCAGTTCGAGCCGGTGGATCTCGAGGTCCAGATGCGCGTGAAGGATGTCTTCGACGCGCAGTGGCTGCTCAATGCGGCCAAGGTTTTCCCGCTTGCAAGCTCGGCCCGCGCCGCGAGGCGGGGCGTGACACAGCAAAAGCCCGTGCGGCCTGAGGTGATGGAGGCCGTGATGGACCAAAAGACGATGCGCCCGCAAAGCGAAGAAGAGTTGGCCGCGCTGATCCGCGAGGCGCGCGCGCCGCTCACGCCGGTCGGCGGGGCGACGCGACTCCAGCCGGGTGAGGGCAGGGCATGCGGCTTGACCTCTCGGCGCTGTCGGGGGTGCGGCTCTACGAGCCCGAGGCGCTGACGCTGGTGGTCGGCGCGGGCACAACCCTCGCCGGGATCGAGAAGGTTCTGGCTGCCGAGGGCCAGATGCTCGCCTTCGAGCCCGACCGCCGCCAAGACTCGACCATCGGCGGGATTGCTGCCGCCAATGCCTCGGGGCCGCGTCGCGTGCAGGTCGGGGCATGCCGCGATGCGATGCTCGGAGTGCGTTTCGTTACCGGCGAGGGCGAGATCGTCAAGAACGGCGGGCGGGTGATGAAGAACGTCACCGGCTACGATCTCGTCAAGTTGCTTGCAGGCTCGCGCGGGACGCTTGGCGTGCTGACGGAAGTGTCGCTGAAAACCGCGCCGATCCCGCCGGTATCGCGTACCTTGGTGCTTGCGGGGGCCACGCCGGATGTGGCGGTGGCGGCGCTGACCTCGGCGCTGACAGGGCCATACGACATCAGCGGTGCGGGTTGGCTTGCGGGCACGGGCGCGATGATCCGTGTCGAGGGGCTGAAAGGCTCGGTCGATCTGAGGAGCCAGCAATTGGCGGCGCGTCTGGCGGATTTCGGCACACTCTCCGAGGGTGATGGCGCGCATTGGGCAGGGTTGGTTCCTGCGTCCGCCGGTGCCGGTGACGATGCGGGCGATCTGTGGCGGATTGTGTGCCTCCCGTCCGAGGCGCCGGCTCTGCTTGCGCGCCTGCCCGCGCCCTTGGCGCTTGACTGGGGCGGCTCCTTGATCTGGGTCGCGATGCCGGCGGGGCGGATCCCCGACCTCGGTCCCTTCAGCGGGCAGGCGAGCCGCGTTCACGCGCAGCCGGGGGCGCAAGCCCTGCAGCTTCCCGCCATCAATCCGGTCGTCGCAGGGCTCAATGCCGGTCTGCGCGCCAAATTCGATCCGCGCGGGATTTTCGCCGGCGCAGCAGGGAAGGCCGCCTAAGATGCAGACGAATTTCACCCCCGAGCAGCTGCAGGACCCCGGCATCGCCCATGCCAACAAGATCCTGCGCTCTTGCGTCCATTGCGGTTTTTGTACGGCGACCTGTCCGACCTATCAGGTTTTGGGTGACGAGTTGGACAGTCCCCGCGGGCGCATCTATCTCATCAAGGACATGCTGGAAAACGACCGTCCGGCGGATGAAAAGACGGTCAAGCATCTCGACCGCTGCCTGTCGTGCCTGTCGTGCATGTCGACCTGCCCGTCGGGCGTGAACTATATGCATTTGATCGACCATGCCCGCGTCCATGTCGAAAAGACCTATCGCCGCCCGCTTGGCGATCGCGCCTTGCGCTGGCTGCTCGCGAACCTGCTGCCCTATCCCAAACGCTTCCGTCTGGCGCTTTTGGGCGCCAAGATCGCGCGGCCTTTGGCAGGGCTGATGCCAGACAAACGCCTGCGCGCGATGCTGGAAATGGCACCCAAGCAGATCCCGAGCGTCAGCCGCAACGACGACGGCCAGACCTTTGCGCCGATCGGGCCGAAACGGGCGCGGGTTGCTTTGATGCCGGGTTGTGCGCAGCGTGCGCTGAACACCGACATCAACGATGCGACGATCCGCCTGCTGCGGCGCGCGGGTTGCGAGGTGGTCATCCCCGAGAATTTCGGCTGCTGCGGCGCGCTGACCCACCACATGGGCCGCGAGAACGACGCTTTGCGTACCGCGCGTTCGGCGATCAACGGCTTTCTGGCGGCGGACCGCGCCGGTGCGCTTGACGCGATCATTATCAATACCTCGGGCTGCGGCACGACCGTCAAGGATTACGGCCATATGTTCGAGGGTGATCCGATGGCGGCCGAGGCGCGCAAGATCGCGGGTCTCGCGCGGGATGTGACCGAATTTCTCGAGGGCCACGGCCTGCCGGATGCGGTCGCGGTGCGCGAGCCCCTGCGGGTGGCCTATCATTCGGCCTGTTCGCTCCAGCATGGCCAGCAGATCAAGACGACGCCGAAGACCCTTCTGGCCGAGGCCGGTTTCACCGTTCTCGAACCCGCCAACCCGCACCTGTGCTGCGGCTCGGCAGGGACCTACAACCTGATGCAGCCCGAGCTGTCGCAGGAGCTCAAGCGCCGCAAGGTCGGCACGCTCGAGGCGGTCTCGCCCGAGATCATCACGGCGGGCAATATCGGCTGCATGATGCAGATCGGATCGGGAACCCAAGTGCCGGTCGTCCATACGGTCGAGCTTCTGGACTGGGCAACGGGCGGGCCGAAGCCTGCGGCCCTTGCCTTGCAATAGCCGCAATCCGGCCTGTCGCTTGCGTCAGGCCGGAGCGCTCCGCCGCCCTTGAAATAGGGGGCGAACATCCCAATTTGATCCTGTCGGAGGGCCAAAAGGCGCCGACATTCAGCCCGCCCGGTTTACGGGGGCAGTTTTGGTATCGCTTTGAAAAGGATGCAAAATGCGTAATTTCGACCTGACCCCGCTTTATCGTGCCTCGGTGGGTTTCGACCGGATGGCTGATGTTCTGGACCGTGCCCTTGCCTCGGATCTGTCGCAGCACAGCTACCCTCCCTACAATATCGAAAAGACCGGTGAGAACAGCTACCGCATCTCGATCGCGGTTGCCGGATTCTCGGCCGACGATCTCTCGGTCGAGGTGAAGGACGGGGCGGTCATCGTCTCGGGGCGCCGTGCCGCCGAGAACGAGGAGCGGACTTTCCTGCACCGCGGCATCGCCACGCGCGCCTTCGAGCGCCGCTTTACCTTGGCCGATCACGTCCGCGTCGAGGGTGCGAGCCACGAGGACGGGATGCTGAACATCGACCTGCTGCGCGAGATCCCCGAGGCGCTGAAACCGCGCCGGATCGAAATCGCGAAACAGCTCAAGGCGGTCGGCAAGCTCGACGCCTAAGCGGCGCGACCCAAGGCCGGGGCTCTGCCCCGGACCCCGGATATTTGGTCATGAAAGAGGGGGCAGTGATCTGCCTCCTTTTTCATGCGGATTTCGGGGATTTCAGATCCGGCGGCGGGCGCGGAGCGCGGCGGTGATCGTGCCGTCGTCGAGATAGTCGAGCTCACCCCCGATCGGCACGCCCTGGGCGAGACCGGTGACCGTGACGCCGCTGCCTTCGAGCGCCTCGGCAATGTAATGGGCGGTGGTCTGGCCTTCGACCGTCGCGGCAAGGGCGAGGATGACTTCGGTGACATGCTCTTCGGGGATGCGGCGGACCAGATCGGGGATGCGCAACTCTTCGGGGCCGACTTCGTCCAGAGCCGAGAGGCTGCCGCCCAAGACATGGTAACGGCCGCGGAAGGCGCGGCCGCGTTCGAGCGCCCAGAGGTCGGCGACATCGGTCACCACGCAGATCTCGCCGGTGGCGCGCAGGTCGTCGCGGCAGATCGAGCAGGTTTCCTGTTCGGTGATATTGCCGCAGATCACGCATTCGCGCGCGTTTTCGGCGACCTGCGACATCAGGCTGGCGAGCTGCGCCATCTGGCCGCTGCGTTTGCGGATCAGTTGCAGCACGATGCGCCGTGCCGAGCGGGGCCCGAGGCCCGGCAGCCGCGCAATCTGCGAGATCAGGGCCTGAATATCGCCGGTATCATCGCTCATGCGCGGCAGTCGCTGCTTAGAAGGGCATTTTGAAATCGGCGGGAATGCCGAGATCGCGGGTCATTTTCGCCATTTCCGAGGCTGATTTCTCCTCGGCTCGTTTCTGGGCATCCTTGATCGCGGCAAGGATCAGATCCTCGACGACCTCTTTGTCCTCGGCGCGGAAGATCGAGGGGTCGATGTCGAGCGCGGTCAGCTCGCCCTTGGCGGTGGCGGTCGCCTTGACCAGACCGCCGCCCGATTGGCCGGTAACGGTCAGGCGGTTCAGCCCTTCCTGCATCTCGGTCATTTTGGCCTGCATGTCCTGCGCGGCCTGCATCATTTTGGAAAGGTCGCCGAAATTGCCGAAACCGTCGATCATTCTTTATTCCTCGTCCTCGAAAGGGTCCCATTCTTCGACCTCGGCCACGGGGCCTTCGGTCAGGTCATGAGGGATGTATCCTCGCCGTCCGGTTTTTCAACCACAACCTCGACCGGCGCTTTGCTGATTTTCATTTCCGCATCGGGGAAGGCCGCGAAAATCGCTTGGGCGAGCGGGGTTTCCATCACGCGGGCGCGCGTCGCAAGCATTTCGGCGGCGCGTTGTTCCGAGATCGTGGGCTGGCCTTCCTCGTTCGCGACGGTGACGGCCCAACGCGCGCCGCCGGTCCAGCTGCGCAGCCGGTCCGAGAGACGGTTGGCGAAATCCTTGGGGGCGCGATCGGTCGGGTTGAACTCGATCCGGCCCGGCGAATAGCGCACGAGACGCAGGTGGTCTTCGACCTCGAGCAAGAGCTTCATGTCGCGCATGCGGCGGATGAGGGCGATGACCGCCTCGAAATCGGGAAAGGCCGCCAACGCATCGGGCGAGACAGCCAGCGCAAGCGCTGCATTGCCCTGGGTGATCGCTGCACCGGAACGCGGGGCGGGGATTGCGGCGCGTGGTGCGAAGGCCGAGGGCGCGCCTGCGGGGCGGCACCGCCCATCTGGCCCGGCCGCGCGAATTCGCCCGCCGTGATCGAGGCCTGCACCTTGCGGATCAGGCTGTCGGGATCGGGAAGGTCGGCCACATGGGTCAATCGGATGATCGCCATTTCGGCGGCCATCATCGCATTGGGCGCCGCCGAGACTTCTTCGAGCGATTTCAACAACATCTGCCACAGACGGGTCAAAGCGCGCATCGGCACGCGCTCGGCGAATTCCTGACCGCGACGGGCCTCGTCGGGTCCGACGGTCGGGTCCTCGATCGCCTCGGGGTGATCTTGATGATCGAGATCCAATGGGTGATCTCGGCCAGATCGCGCAGCACGGCGAGGGGATCGGCCCCGTCGGCATATTGGGCCTGCAGCTCGGTCAGCGCCTCGGCGGCGGCACCGCGCAGGACCATGTCGAAGAGGTCGAGCACGCGCCCGCGATCGGCAAGGCCCAGCATGGCGCGGACCTGCGGCGCGGTGGTCTCGCCCGCACCGTGGCTGATCGCCTGATCAAGAAGCGAAGTCGCGTCGCGGGCCGAACCTTCGGCGGCGCGGGTGATCAGCGCCAGGGCCTCTTCGGTGATCTCGGCACCTTCGCGGGTGGCGATTTTCGACAAAAGCGCGATCATCACCTCGGGTTCGATCCGGCGCAGGTCGAAGCGCTGGCAGCGCGACAGCACCGTGACCGGCACTTTGCGGATTTCGGTGGTGGCGAAGATGAATTTCACATGCGGCGGCGGTTCTTCCAACGTCTTGAGCAGCGCGTTGAAGGCGCTGGTCGAGAGCATGTGCACTTCGTCGATGATGTAGATTTTGTAGCGGGCCGAGGCCGCGCGGTAGTGGACGCTTTCGATGATCTCGCGGATATCGCCGACACCCGTGCGCGAGGCGGCGTCCATCTCCATCACGTCGACATGGCGGCCTTCCGAGATCGCGACGCAATGTTCGCAGACCCCGCAAGGTTCGGTGGTCGGGCCGCCCTTGCCGTCGGCTCCGATGCAGTTCAGGCCTTTGGCGATAATGCGGGCGGTGGTGGTTTTTCCGGTGCCGCGGATGCCGGTCATGATGAAGGCCTGCGCGATCCGGTCGGCCGCGAAAGCGTTCTTCAGCGTGCGCACCATCGCATCCTGACCGACGAGATCGGCAAAGGTCTCGGGGCGGTATTTGCGCGCCAATACCTGATAGTTCTGTCCGGTCTCTGTCATCGTCCCGCCTTTTGTAACCGCGCCACTCTAGCGGCGCGGTGCGGGCGGGGCAACAACCGGCTGGGGCTTATGCGGGCTGCCAATCGAATTCCAGCGTCTCGCGGAAGGCGAAGCGCACGATGTGGTCTTCGACAACCTGACGCCATTTCGGCAGGGTCTCGGCATCGGCGGCAAAGGCGATTACGGTCAGGCTGTCGGCCGTGGCGGTCATGGTGACGCCATTGCCGTTTTCGTTGACGATCTTGGCCTGGCTCGCATCGAATTCGGTGGCGAATTTATGGGCCCAATGCTTGGCGAGCTGCTGGAGATAGCGGCTGCCGCTTTCGGTCGAAACAACGGCTTGGGTGGAATGGGACATGGGGGCGACCTTTCGCAGGTTCCGGTTGGCGGTTTGGCCGCAACGCCATTCGGCGCGGATTGCGGCGGCATCAAAGCGGCGGAGCGGAGGGCGCACCGCGCGCGTGGCCGGATCTGGAGGCTTGCCCGTGGGGCGGGCCGATCCGGCGATGGCATTGACGTAAGAGTTTGCCGGCCCGAGCGCAATGGTGAGTTTTTTGATCGGGTATTAAATCCGGCGAAAATTCCGGACCTGCGCCCGATGACGCGCTTGTGTGGGGCAGGGCGGAGCAGGCGGCTTGGCGCAGGCGCGCGCGATGCGCATATTCGGCCCATGACAGTTTCATTCTCTCGACGGACCTTCGTTATGGGCGGGCTTGCGGCCCCGATGATCTGGACTGCGCGCCGGGCGGCGGCGCTGCCGGGGCCGGTGCTGGATGCTGCGGGCGATCATCCGCAGCTGCGCGCCATCGCGGTCTGGAGCGGCGGCGCGGAGATTGCCGCGCGCGGCTATCGCAACTGGACGCCGGACGAGCCCACCAATATCAAATCGGCCTCGAAATCGGTGGTTTCGGCACTGGTCGGCATGGCCTTGGCACGCGGGGTTTTCTCGGGCACCGACCAGCCGATCGCCGGAATTTTGGCCCCGAGATGCCTGCCAATCCCGATCCTTTGCTCAAGCAGGTCACGATCGGCAATCTTTGTCGATGCAGGCGGGGCTCGAGCGGCAGTCGGGCGCGGCTTACGGCCAATGGGTCAGCAGCCCCAATTGGGTGCGCCGCGCTTTGGCCGCGCCGATGGTGGACCGGCCGGGGGAGGATGCTGTATTCGACCGCCTCGACGCATTTGCTCTCGGCGATGCTGACGCGGGCCTCGGGGCGCTCGACGCTGCAGCTTGCGCGTGACTGGCTGGGCGGGATACCCGGCTTCCGCATCGCGGGATGGGAGCGCGACCCGCAGGGCATCTATATCGGCGGCAACGAGATGGCGATGAGTACGCGCTCGCTTTTGGCTTTCGGCGCGACCTATGCCGCGCAGGGCCATGCGGGCGGGCAGCAGGTGGTTCCAGCCGACTGGATCGCGCAAAGCTGGCAGCGCCGCACGCGCTCGGCCTTTACCAATTCGGGCTATGGCTATTGCTGGTTTCTCGACGAAATGGCGGGGCGGACGGTCAATTACGGCTGGGGCTATGGCGGGCAAATGATCTATGTCGCCCCCGCGACGCGCGGGCGCAGTGCCGTGGCGATTGCGATGACTTC
The DNA here is from genome assembly GCA_030410095.1 of Paracoccus cavernae. Classification (GTDB taxonomy): domain Bacteria; phylum Pseudomonadota; class Alphaproteobacteria; order Rhodobacterales; family Rhodobacteraceae; genus Paracoccus; species Paracoccus cavernae. The sequence continues at coordinate 1,516,373 of JAUFRC010000001.1, read as the reverse complement.
GGATCCGAACCTGCCTTCGGGCGGGAACGGCTACCGCAATGCCTTGCATGTGATTGCGGCCGATTTGCTGCGCAGCCTTTAGGCCGTCCTGCCGTCATCGCCCGCATCCCGATCGCGCGAATAGCATGATGCGAGCGCGAAATCGGGCAGCCAGCTTTCGCGCCTCATGGTCCAGAGCTCGTAGCTCGGGGCGAATTGGTCGGTTTCGTCAAAGGAGCCGAGGTTGACCTCGATCTCCTCGCCGCTGCGCGAAAAGACCGAGGAGCCGCAGCGCGGGCAGAAAAAGCGGCCCTCGTATTGCGCCGCCGCGCCGGTGATCGCGACTGCCGCCATCCTGAAAATGGCCGAGGCGTGGAACAAGGCGCCGTGGAATTTGCGGCAGTCGAGACAATGGCACAGGCCCACGCGCAGGGGCGGACCTTCGGTGGTGAAACGCAGCGCCCCGCAAAGGCAGCCGCCGTGGCGGATCTCGGTCATGGCTCTTGTGGCTCCTTGGGTCGGGACGGGCCTTGGGCATTCTGGCGCCGCCGCTTTGCACAAGGCAATGGTTTTGCGTTCTCGCGGCAAAGCGCGACACGCGCCGCCGCCGCCATCCAGCCACAGGATTGTGGTCCCCGAGTGGCGGGTTTGCTTGCGGCAGATTGACCTTGTTCGCGGCTCGGGATAGTGGCGCGCTATGGCCAGAGCACCCCTTCTCCAATTGACCGATATCTCGCTGACTTTCGGCGGGAACCCCGTATTCGACAACCTCAGCCTGACGGTTCAGCAGGGCGACCGTGTCGCGCTTGTCGGCCGCAACGGCTCGGGCAAGTCCACGTTGATGAAAGTGATGGCCAAGCTCATCGAGCCCGACCGTGGCGCGGTGGTGACCTCGGCCGGCACCAGCGTCGGCTATATGGAGCAAGAGCCCGATCTGTCGGGTTTCGAGACGCTTGGCGATTTCGCCGTCTCGGGCCTAGCGCCGGGCGAGGAATACCGCGTCGAAATGGCGGCCGAGGGGCTGAAATTCGACCCCAAACGCCCCGTTGCCACCGCCTCGGGCGGCGAGCGCCGCCGTGCCGCTTTGGCGCGTCTGATGGCCTCGGAACCCGATCTGATGCTGCTGGACGAGCCGACCAACCACCTTGATATCGAGGCGATCGCCTGGCTCGAGGAACAGCTTTCCTCGACCCGCACCGCCTATGTGCTGATCAGCCACGACCGCGCCTTCCTGCGCAATCTGACGCGCGCGACGCTGTGGATCGACCGCGGCGAGGTCCGCCGTCAGGAACGCGGCTTCGAGGGTTTCGAGGAATGGCGCGAGACCACCTGGGCCGCCGAGGACGAGGCGCGCCACAAGCTTGACCGCAAGATCAAGGCCGAGGCCCGTTGGGCCGTCGAAGGCATTTCCGCGCGCCGCAAGCGCAATATGGGCCGCGTGCGCGCCTTGGCCGAGCTGCGTGACGAGCGCGCCAGCCAGATCCGCCGTCAGGGCACTGCCGCGATGGAGATGGACAGCGGCCAGCAATCGGGCAAGCGGGTGATCGACGCCAAGGGCATCTCGAAAAGCTTTGGCGATCGCACCATTCTCGAGCCATTCGATCTGCGCGTGATGCGCGGCGACCGCGTGGCTTTTGTCGGCCCCAATGGCGCGGGCAAGACCACCCTGATCAAGATGCTGACCGGCGAGATCGCCCCTGATGCGGGTACGATCAAGCTGGGCACGAACCTTGACATCGCGGTTTTCGATCAGGCGCGCAGCGCCATCGACGAAAGCGTGACGCTTTGGGATGCGCTGACCTCTGATCCGGCGATGAGCGTCTCGGGGCGCTCCGATCAGGTCATGGTGCGCGGCAATCCGCGCCATGTCGTGGCCTATCTCAAGGATTTCCTGTTCGACGACGGACAGGCGCGCGCACCGGTCGGCAGTCTCTCGGGCGGCGAGAAGGCGCGCCTTTTGCTGGCCAAGATCATGGCGCACCCTTCGAACCTGCTGGTTCTGGACGAGCCGACCAACGATCTTGATGTCGAGACTTTGGACCTGCTTCAGGACATTCTGGGCGAGTATGACGGCACGGTCCTGCTTGTCAGCCACGACCGCGATTTCATCGACCGCGTCGCGACCACGACGGTCGCGATGGAGGGTGACGGCAAGGCGACGGTCTATCCGGGCGGCTGGTCGGATTACCGTGCGCAGCGTGCCGAGAACGGCGCGATCTTCAGCCAGGCGGCATCTGCGAAACCCGCGACCAGCACCAAGGCCGATCCCGCGCCCGCAGCCGCGCCCGTTGCAAAACCCGCGAAATCGGGCCTGACCTTTACCGAGAAAAACCGCCTTCAGGCCTTGCCCGCGATCATGGAGCGCCTCGAGGCAGAGATCGGCAAGCTGACCGAATTCCTCTCGGACCCAGCGCTGTTTACGACCTCGCCCGTCAAGTTCCAGAAGGCCAGCGAGGGCTTGTCCGAGCGTCAGGTCGCTCTGATGGATGCCGAGGCCGAATGGCTGGAACTGGCCGAGCGGGATGAAGGGTAAGATCCCGTTCGCCAACCTGAATTGAAACGGGCACCTAAGGGTGCCCGTTTTTCTTTCTGGCGGGCCGAACCTAGCCCTTGAAGACATGCTGGCGGTGCCATGCCAGATAGGCGGGGTTAGGCCTGTCCACGTTGCGGGATGGCAAGATCGCCTTACCCGAGGGCAAGATCAGGCGCTGCACCGCATCCTCGGCAATTCTGCCCTTGGCGATCAGAATACTTTGATCATCGGCCAGCGACAAAAGCCCGCGGTCAAACATCCAATGCAGCGTGCCGCTTAGGGCAAGGCCGTTATCGACGGTATCGGGGCCGCGTTTGGCGACCGGCAGGATATGCGCGGCCTCGACCTCGGGGCGGCCGCCGCCGTTGCGAAGCTCAACCCCGAAAAAGCGCAGCGACCGGCATAGGTGCGACGGATCAGCCGGGAAAAGCTTTGATCGCGCAATAGCCGAGAGGTCAGAACATGTTCGCGCTCGATGCTTTGTGGAGCCTGAGGGGTAAAGGGAGCAGGGGGATCGTAAAAGCCGGAAATATCCCCTTCGCGCGGCAGGGTATCGGGCTCGCGTGGGTAGCTTAGTCCGGCGTTGACGATGGCTGCAAAGTCGCGATCCGGGATCAGCCGCACCGCCGAGGTATTATTGCCCCCATCCGCGCCAGACCGGTTTCCCACAGCGAACCGTCAGCTTTTTCCCGGGAAGCTCGGTTTCAAAGTCCCATGCCGAGCTGCGATCAAGCAACGCGAAACTATGGGTAGGATCGGCAGGGTCGGCGATGATCGCCTCGACCTTTTGAACGCGGTGATAGCCGCGGCCACCGCCGCGGCGGCCCTCATAGAAGATGACCCAATCGCCGATGGTCTGCTGGACCAGGGATAAATAACTGCGGTTCGGAAAGTGATAAACCTCGCCTGGACGGTCGGAATAATGTGAGTGACGGGATTCGATGAAAACGGCTTTGCTCATGAGTAAAGATTATCCGTCCCATACCATTCTGCCCAGGCACCGCAGGCATTGGTCCAACGAAAAAGGGCGCCCCGAGGACGCCCTTTCCTTAGCTGTAAGGCCGGTATGATTACATCATGCCGCCCATGCCGCCCATGTCGGGCATGCCGCCTGCGGCTGCCTTCGGCTCGGGCTTGTCGGCGATCATGGCTTCGGTGGTGATCAGCAGACCAGCAACCGATGCAGCGTTTTCGAGCGCGGTGCGGGTGACTTTCGCCGGGTCGATCACGCCGAATTTGAACATGTCGCCATATTCTTCGGTTTGCGCGTTGAAGCCAAACGAGGTCGAGGACGACTCGCGGATCTTGCCGGCAACAACTGCACCGTCAACGCCCGAGTTTTCCGAGATCTGGCGCAGCGGAGCTTCCAGAGCGCGGCGAATGATCGAGATACCCACGTCCTGATCGGCGTTTGCGCCTTTCAGACCGTCGAGTGCCTTGGTTGCCTGAACCAGAGCAACGCCACCGCCGACAACGATGCCTTCCTGAACGGCCGCACGGGTCGCGTTCAGAGCGTCGTCAACGCGGTCTTTGCGCTCTTTGACTTCGACTTCGGTCGCACCGCCGACGCGGATGACTGCAACGCCGCCAGCCAGTTTGGCCACGCGCTCTTGCAGCTTCTCTTTGTCGTAGTCCGAAGTGGTTTCTTCGATCTGCTGACGGATCTGCGAAACGCGTGCTTCGATCTCGGGCTTGTCACCGGCGCCATCAACGATGGTGGTGTTGTCCTTGTTGATCGAGACTTTCTTGGCGCGGCCGAGCATGTCGATCGTGACATTTTCCAGCTTCATGCCGAGGTCTTCCGAGATCACCTGACCGCCGGTCAGGATCGCGATGTCCTGCAGCATGGATTTGCGGCGATCGCCGAAACCCGGAGCTTTGACAGCAGCAATTTTCAGGCCGCCGCGCAGTTTGTTGACGACCAGGGTGGCCAGAGCCTCGCCTTCGACGTCTTCAGCGATGATCAGCAGCGGTTTGCCCGACTGGATGACCGATTCCAGAAGCGGAACCATCGGCTGCAGCGACGAGAGTTTTTCTCGTGCAGCAGGATCAGTGCGTCTTCCAGATCCGCGACCATTTTGTCGGGGTTGGTGACGAAGTAGGGCGAGAGGTAGCCGCGGTCGAACTGCATGCCTTCGACGACTTCGACTTCGGTGTCCATGCCCTTGTTTTCTTCGACGGTGATCACACCCTCGTTGCCAACGCGCTGCATTGCTTCCGCGATCTGCTTGCCGATGAACTCTTCACCGTTGGCCGAGATCGTGCCGACCTGTGCGACTTCGTCGCTGTCCGCGACGGGGCGCGAGGCAGCTTTGATGGCTTCGACGACTTTGGCGGTTGCCTGGTCGATGCCGCGCTTCAGATCCATCGGGTTCAGACCCGCTGCAACCGACTTCAGGCCTTCTTTGATGATGGCCTGCGCCAGAACGGTCGCGGTGGTGGTGCCGTCGCCGGCTTCATCATTGGTGCGCGCCGCGACTTCTTTCACGAGCTGCGCGCCCATGTTTTCGAACTTGTCCGACAGTTCGATTTCCTTGGCAACCGAGACACCGTCTTTGGTGATGCGCGGTGCGCCGAAGGATTTGTCGATGACGACGTTGCGGCCTTTCGGGCCCAGGGTCACTTTGACCGCGTCTGCGAGGGTGTTGACACCCTTGAGCATACGGTCACGAGCGTCGGTGTTGAATTTGACGTCTTTTGCCATGCTTCAATTCCTTGAATTCGTTGTTGGAAGGGGAAGGGACGGATCCGGTCAGGCGAGAACGCCGAGGATGTCGCTTTCCTTCATGATCAGCAGCTCTTCACCATCGACGGTGACTTCGGTGCCCGACCATTTGCCGAACAGAACGCGGTCGCCGGCTTTGACCGCCGGTGCGATCAGCTCGCCCGAATCTTTGCGTGCGCCTTCGCCGACCGAGACGACTTCGCCTTCGGCAGGTTTTTCTTTTGCGCTATCGGGGATGATCAGGCCGCCCTTGGTTTTCTCGTCCGACTGGACGCGACGGACCAGAACGCGGTCATGCAGCGGTTTGAATGCCATTGGAACACTCCGGTGTTTCAGGTTGCAGTGTCTCGTTGTTGGCACTCGGTAGTGGTGAGTGCCAATGCCGCAAGACTTAGGCAGCGCCCTCGGGCCTGTCAACGGCGAAGGCCGCAAAAATTCCCGCAGCCGGTTCCGGCGCGTTGCAGAGCATGTCGCCGAGTGCGCGCGGGCAGGGGAGCAATGCCCCGACAGGCGCCCGCTTTCGCTGGCACTTTGGCCGCACCCGTGCCATGTTTTCGCAAAAGGTGACCGAGGAAGCGATGCGTAAGCGATTGATCTTGTTTTTCTTTGCTCTGGTTTTGCCGCTTTCCGCGATGGCCGTTGACGCGCAGGAATGCGTCGGCCGCGATCTCATCGCGGCTTTGCGCCCGAGCAAAAGGCCGAGCTTGACCGCGCCGTCGCCGCCATCCCCTTTAACCGCGGCACCCTGTTCGAGGCGCGCAAAGGCGATGCCCGCATCCTGCTGATCGGCACTTACCATTTCTCCGATCCCCGCCATGCGGCGACCATCGCGCGGTTTTCGGACGATCTCGACAGCGCCGATGCGCTGCTGGTCGAGGCTGGCCCCGAAGAGCAGGCGAGGCTGAGCAACGAGCTCGCCACCAATCCCGCGCTGATTGCCGATACCGATGGCGCGACCCTGCCCGAGCGGATGGCGCCCGAGGATTGGGCGCGATTGTCGGCCGCCATGACCGAACGCGGCGTTCCCGCCTTTGTCGCTAGCCGGATGCGGCCGTGGTATGTCGCGATGATGCTGGGTATCTCGCCCTGCATGCTCGATCAGGTCAAGGCCAGCGGCAAGGTCGAGGGCTGGATCATCTCCTGCTCGAGCGCGCCGAGGCCGAAGGCGTGCCGGTCGTAGCGCTCGAACCCTGGGATACGGTCTTCACGCTTTTTGCCGGCATGACCCCCGAGGAAGAGATCGAGATGCTGCAATCCGCTCTTCCCGCCGCCGATCACGCCGATGATTACGCCAGCACGCTGATCAATGCCTTTTTCTCGGGCAAGGTCTGGGACATCTGGGAATTCGGGCGGATCGACGCCTACGAGAATTCGGGGCTGAGCCGCGAAGACGTCGATCACCAGATCGGGCTTGCGCAGGAAAAGATGATGGACCAGCGCAACGAAAGCTGGATTGCGCCTCTGGTGGGGGCGGCCGATGCGGCGGCAAAGGACAAGGGCCATGTCGTCGCGGCCTTCGGCGCGCTGCACCTGCCCGGAGAGCGCGGCGTGCTGCGCCTGCTTGAACGCGAGGGCTTCGTCGTCTCGGCGCTCGGGCCGACCGGAGATGCGCCGTGATTTCGCGCGGGGGCGGCATTCGTGCTGAATTTCGCCCGCAGACACGGGTTGTTCCTGATCGCCTTCGCAATGGGGCTGGTCGCGGGCTTGGGCAGCTACCGGCTGGCCGGCGTCGACCGCATCCTGATCGGGGCGGATGTGTTCTTCGCGGGCTATCTTCTGATCATTGCCGCCAAAAGCAGCCGCATCGATCCCGCGCATTTCCGCAAACGCGGCTTCGAGGGCGACGAGGGCGTGCCGTTCATCGCCATGCTCTCGCTTGCGGCGGTGGTCGTCAGCCTCGGCGCGATCGTCGTGACCATGCGTGCCACCGATCAGGGCTTTGCCTTGCGCCCGCTTCTGGCGCTGGCTTCGGTCCCGCTCGGCTGGATGACGATCCATCTGGTGATGGCCTTCCATTACGCGGGATTGTGGTATGCGCGCGACGACGGCGGCCGCGACGCAGGCGGGCTGGCCTTTCCCGCCGAGACGCCCGATCCCGAGTTGTGGGACTTCATTTACTACAGCTTCACCATCGGCATGACGGCCCAGACCTCTGATGTGGCGGTCAAAACCACCTCGCTGCGCCGTATCACCGTGCTGCACGGCGCTTTGTCCTATTTCTACAATGCGGTCATTCTGGCGCTGGCGGTCAATCTCGCATTGACCTTGGGTCGATAGACAAGAGCGGCGCCAGAACCTATAAGTCGCGCGACTTTTCAAAACCAAGCGCGAAGGTGCTCCTCCCATGATCAAGGTTTTCGGCCATAAGTCTCCTGATACCGACTCGACGGGTTCGCCCATCATCTGGGCGTGGTATCTGAGCGAGATCCGCAAGACGCCCGCCAAGGCGCTGCTGCAGGGCGAGCCCAATACCGAAGCGGCATGGATGCTCGAGCGCTGGAACATCGCCAAGCCCGAGCTTTTCGCCGATGTGGCGGCGGGCGATCAATGCGTCATCGTCGACACCAACAACCCGGGCGAGCTGCCGGCCTCGATCAATGATGCCGAAGTAATCGAGATCATCGACCACCACCTGCTCGCGGGCGGGATCAAGACGCGTCTGCCGATCAACATCACCATCCGTCCGCTGGCCTGCACCGCCACGATCATGCACGATCTGATCGGCGACGAGGATCTGGCCCGCGCGCCCAAGGAAATCAAGGCGGCGATGCTGACCTGCATCCTGTCGGACACGCTGGAATTCCGCAGCCCGACCACGACGCCGCATGACCGTTTCGTGGCCGAAAAGCTGGCAAAGGAACTCGGCCTTTCGATCCCCGCCTATGCGGCCGAAATGTTTGCCGCGAAATCCGATGTCTCGGCCTTCGGCGATGCCGCGCTGTTGCGCATGGACAGCAAGGAATACGAGCTGGGCGGCAAGCAGCTGCGCGTCTCGGTTCTCGAAACCACCGCGCCGGCCGTTCTGCTTGCCCGCAAGGAAGCGCTGATCGCGGCCATGCCGGCCGTCGCCAAGGAAGACGGCGCCGACGAGGTCCTGCTGTTCATCGTCGACATCCTCAACGAAGAGGCGACCCTGCTGGTCCCGAACGACTTCGTGAAAACCGTCGCCGAGAAAAGCTTCAACGTCACCGTCAGCGGCGACAGCGTGGTTCTGCCCGGCATCATGTCGCGCAAGAAACAAATCATCCCGGCCCTCGCGGTCTGAGATTAAAGGCAATCCCAATGGTCAAGATCATCGAGTCGCTGGACGAACTCGCCTCCGAATTTGATGTGCTGTTCTGCGACCTCTGGGGTTGCCTCCATAACGGCAAGGAACCTTACCCGGCCGCGGTCGCGGCTTTGCAGCGCTTCCGCGCGCAGGGGGCGCGTCGTCCTGATGACCAATGCGCCGCGTCCGGCGCAATTCGTCGAGGCGCAGCTTGGCCGCATGGGCGTGCCGCGCGACGCGTGGGACCTGATCGTATCCTCGGGCGATGCGGCACAGGCCGCAATGTTCGAAGGCGCGGTCGGCCGCAAGGTCTATGCGATCTCGCCCGACAAGGACGAAGGCTTCTTTACCGCCATCCCCGAGCAGTTCCTGAATGCCCCCGCGATCGAGAAGGTCGCCTTGGAAGAAGCCGAAGGCATCGTCGTCACCGGCCCCTTCGACGAGCTGGAAGACCACCCCGAGGATTACCGCGAGCAGTTCGAATTCGCGCGCGAGCGCGGCCTCAAACTGCTTTGCGCCAACCCTGATGTCATCGTCGATCTCGGCGAGCGGCGCATCTATTGCGCGGGTGCTCTGGCGGAATTCTACGATGCGATGGGCGGGCAATCGCTTTATTTCGGCAAGCCCCATCCGCCGATCTACGATCTCGCACGGCGCAAGCTCGGCCTTGGCGCGGATGCCCGCATCCTCGCGATCGGCGACGGGATCAACACCGATGTTCTTGGCGCGATGGCCGAGGGGATCGGGGCATTGTTCGTGACCGGCGGTCTCGCCTTCGACCAGTTCGGCGCTGATGTCGAACATCCCGATCACGCGATGCTCGAAAGCTGGCTCTCGACCGAAGGCCGCAGCCCAGCTTATGCGATCGGCCGCCTGCGCTGAATAAGAAAGCAATAATCTAACCAATTTGTTCGGTATCTCGTTATTTTCTTGCTTAACCACTTCTTCGCTGCTACGCAGCATGAAGCTGGAAGCGAGAGGAAACGATGGTGCTGGACAATTTTATGCGCGGAACGATCGTGATCGAAGATCTCGAAGTCGGCATGAGCCGGCATCTGAGCAAAGTGGTGACCGACCGCGATATCGAGATGTTTGCCGAGGTCTCGACCGACCATAATCCGGTCCACCTCGACGACGATTACGCCCGCGACACTATTTTCGAGGGGCGTATCGCCCACGGCATGCTGACGGCGGGCCTTATCTCGGCGGTAATCGGCGAGCAATTGCCCGGTCACGGCACGGTTTATCTGGGCCAGACCCTGAAATTCATGGCCCCGTGCGCCCCGGCGATCTCGTGCGCGCCGAGGTCAGCGTCGAGGCGATTGATCACGGCAAACGACGGGTAACGCTTGCAACCCGCTGTCTCGTCGGTGATACCGTCGTGCTGAAAGGCGAGGCGGTCGTATTGGCGCCAAGCCGGAAGTTTGACTGACCGGGCCAGCTTGGCCCACCGGGGGCCGCATTGCGCATCCATACTGACTGGAAGGGCCTGACTGCCGACGCGCGAGGCGCGACAGTTGCCATGGGAAACTTCGACGGGGTTCATCTCGGGCATCGTTCGGTGATCGATCAGGCGCGGGCCGCCCATGATGCGCCGCTTGGCGTCGTCCTGTTCGAACCGCATCCGCGCGAGTTCTTTTGCCCCGACGGCAAACCCTTTCGCCTGATGAATGCGGAATCGCGGGCGAACCGTCTGGCGCGTCTGGGGGTCGACCACCTTTATCAACTGCCCTTCGGTCCGGTTCTCGCCGGCCTCTCGCCCGAGGTTTTCGCCCGCGACGTTCTGGTCGAGGGCCTTGGCGTGCGCCATGTCACCGTCGGCGCCGATTTCCAGTTCGGCCACCAGCGCGCCGGCAGTACCGAGACGCTCGCGGCTCTGGGCAAAGCGCTCGGCTTCGGCGTGACGGTCGCGCCGCTGATCGGCGATTGCGACCGCTACAGCTCCAGCGCGGTCAGGACCGCTTTGACCGAGGGCGACCGCAGGATGCCGCCAAAATGCTCGGCCATTGGCACCGTATCGACGGCGAGGTTCTGCACGGCGACGCGCGCGGCCGCGAGCTGGGCTATCCCACGGCGAATATGGCGCTCGACCGGCTCCACCAGCCGGCTTTCGGGGTCTATGCGGTCTTTGTCGACGTGCTGACCGGACCCGATCAGGGCAGCTACAAGGGCGTGGCCAGCCTGGGCGTTCGCCCGATGTTCGGCGAGAACAAGCCGAATCTCGAGACCCATCTTTTCGACTTCAAAGGCGATCTCTACGGCCAGCACCTCTCGGTCGCTTTGGTCGCCTATCTGCGCCCCGAACTGAAGTTCGACAGCCTCGAGGCCCTGATCGCGCAGATGGATAAAGACAGCGCCGAGGCGCGCAAGATATTGGCCGACGGATAATGCGCAAGGAATTCTGGACACTGCCGCTCAAGGCGCTCGACCCTCAGGAATGGGAAGCGCTGTGCGACGGCTGCGGCAAATGCTGCCTCAACAAGATCGAATTCGAGGATACCGGCGAGCTGGCCTTTACCCGCGTGGCCTGCAAGCTGCTCGACGGACAGAGCTGCCAATGTTCGAGCTATCCCGACCGGCATCGCTACGTCCCCGATTGCGTGGTGCTGACGCCGAAAAAGCTCGAAGAAATCGACTGGTGGCTGCCTGCAACCTGCGCCTACCGCCTGCGCTCGGAGGGCAAGCCGCTTTACGATTGGCACTACCTCATCTCGGGCGACCGCGAGAGCATCCACCGCGCGGGGGCCTCGGTGAGGGGCTGGACCGTCAGCGAGGTCAGCGTGACCGAAGATGACTGGGAAGACTATATTATCGAGGATCTCGCGTGAATTTCGCTTCCGACAATACCGGCCGCGTCCACCCCAAAATCATGGCGGCTCTGGCGGCCGCCAATGAAGGCCATTTGCCCTCTTACGGCACCGATCCGATCACCCGTGCCGCGCAGGACCGCATCCGCGAGATCTTCGAGGCCCCCGAGGCGGCTGTGCATTTCGTCTCGACCGGCACCGCCTCTAACGCACTGGCCTTGTCGTTGCTGACTCCGGGTTGGGGGCGGGTTTTCTGCCACGAGAACGCCCATATCCAGACCAGCGAGACCGGCGCGCCGGAATTCTTCATGGGCGGCGGCAAGCTGCTTCTGGTCGGGGGCGAGGGCGGAAAGATGGATACCGCCAGCTTTGCCCATGCACTGCAAACCTATGGCGATGCCTCGGTCCATGCGGGCCAGAACAGCGGGCTTTCTCTGACCAACGGCACCGAAGCGGGCACGATCTATAGTGTCGGCGAGGTGCGGGATTTGTCGGCCATGGCGCATGATGCGGGGCTCGCGGTCCATATGGACGGCGCGCGTTTCGCCAATGCGCTGGCGGCGCAAAACACCTCGGCCGCCGATGCGACATGGCGCGCGGGCGTCGATATCCTGTCGCTCGGGGCGACGAAGAACGGCTGTATGGGCGCCGAAGCCGTGGTGATCTTCGATCCCGCGAAGTCGATGGAATTCGAATATCGCCGCAAGCGCGGCGGGCATCTTTTTCCAAGCACCGCTATCTCTCGGCGCAGATTCTCGCATGGCTGGACGACGGGCTCTGGCTCGAGCTGGCGGGTCATGCCAATGCGATGGCGCGCGCATTGGCCGAAGGGCTGGCGGGGATCGCGGGTGTCGCGATCGACCAGCGGGTCGAGACCAACGGTGTCTTCGTGACGCTGCCGCAAGCGGCGGTGACGCGGCTCGTCGCGGCGGGGGCGAGCTTTCACTACTGGCCCGAACCGGCCGAGGGCGATGCCTCGGTCTCGCTGCGCCTCATCTGCGGCTGGGACACGCGGCCCGAGGATGTCGAGCGTTTTCTCTCAGTCCTGCGCGAGGGCTGAGGCAAGCATCGCCAAGGCATGATCGACGGTTGCCGCGCGGATCCCTGCGCGGCCGAGATCGCCGAAATCGTGCAGCTCGCTGCGGCTGCCCTGCGCATCGGCAATGCCGAAACAGACCCGCCCGACCGGCTTTTCCGCCGATCCGCCGCCCGGACCCGCAATCCCCGTCACCGAGACCGCAATCCCCGCCTGCGAGCGCGCGAGCGCGCCTGCGGCCATCTCGCGTGCTGTTTCCTCGCTGACCGCGCCGAATTCGGCGAGGGTCTGGGGCGAGACGCCGATCATCTCGGTCTTGGCGGCATTGGAATAGGTGACGAAGCCGCGATCGAAAGCATCCGACGAGCCCGCGATCTCGGTCAGGGCACCGGCAATCAGCCCGCCGGTGCAGCTTTCGGCGGTGGCGATCATCACGCCCCGCACGCGGGCAAGGGCGAGCACGCGGGCTGCGGCCTCGTCGCGGGCGGAAAGCGGCGCGGCCATTACATGAAGAACCCGTGGGCGACGCCCGCGGCCGCCATCGTGGCGATACCGGCGAAAAGTCCGGCCCAAAGATCGTCGATCATTACGCCGTCGGCGTCACCGCGACGATCCGCACGACCGACCAGCCAAGGCTTCCAGATGTCGAAAAGGCGGAAGAAGATGAAGGCACCCAGCCAGCCGGGATAGGGGAACATATCCGCAGGCAGGCCCATCATCCAAAAGCCCGCAGAGGGAAGCACAGCGCCAGCCATTGCCCCGCGACTTCGTCGACGACGATTTCCGAAGGGTCCTTGTTGGCCATATCCGCCGTCATCCGCCGGACCGCCCAGAAGCCGGCCAGCGTAACCGCGACGGTTGCCGCCGCCAGCAGCGGGAAGCTTCCCAGCCGGTGCAGCCCGAGGCCCAGAAGGATCGCGATGGCCGAGGCCCATGTCCCCGATGCCGGTTTGAGATTGCCCGCGCCGAACAGTGTCGCGATCATGCGTTCCATAGGTCAGCCTTTCACAAGGGTTGCGGTAGCGATACAGGCGATGCCCTCGCCGCGGCCGGTGAAGCCCAGCCGTTCCGAGGTTGTGGCCTTGACGCTGATGCGGTCGGGGTCGAGGCCGGTGATCTCGGCCAGACGGGCCTGCATCGCGCCGGCGTGGGGGCCGATTTTCGGAAATTCGCAGATCAGCGTGACATCGGCGTTGCCGATACGGAAGCCCTTTTCCGCCGCCAGCGCGACGGCATGGCGCAGGAAAATATCGCTGGCCGCACCCTTCCATTGCGGGTCCGACGGCGGGAAGTGGCGGCCGATATCGCCCTCGGCGAGGGCACCGTAGATCGCATCCGTCAGCGCATGCAGCCCGACATCTGCATCCGAATGGCCCATGAGCGCATGATCATGCGGCACCTTGATGCCGCAGAGCCAGACATGGTCGCCCGGCCCGAAGGCATGGACGTCGAAGCCGTTGCCAAGGCGGATATCGGTGAGGGACATGTCTTGCTCCATCATGCGGCGCGCGCGGTCGAAATCCTGCGGCCAGGTCAGTTTGAGATTGGTTTCGCTGCCCTCGGTCACGGTGACGGGCAGGCCCGCGCGCCGCGCGAGCTCCACGTCGTCGGCTGCGCCTTCGGGGGCGGCGCGGTGGGCGGCGATGATGCGCTCGAGCGCGAAGCCTTGCGGCGTCTGGGCGCGGAAAAGTCCCTCGCGATCGGCGGTGCCGGTCACGAGCCCGCCTTCGGCGCGCCAAAGCGCATCGGTCACGGCAAGGGCGGGGGCTGCGGCGGGGCTCCGGCCTGCAGGGCGGATACGACGCCCATGATCACCTCCGCAGGCACGAGGGCCGCGCGCCGTCATGGATCAGCACATGGGTGATGCCGCTGCCCTCAAGGCTTTCGAGCCCAGCCAGCACGCTTTGCGAGCGCGTTTCTCCACCCGCGCCCAGCGTCACAAGCCCGCCGAATTCGGCCAGACCGCGCTCCATATCATCGGGGTGGAGGGTGACGACGATTCTGGGAAAGCCGCGGAACGCCTTGATCGTTCGGGAAAGAACGCTCTCGCCACCGAGGTCGCGCCATTGTTTCGGCAGGCCTCCTCCGGCGCGGGTACCGCGTCCGGCTGCGGTGATAATGACGGCGAATGTGGATGGTATCTGCATGGCGCATGATTAGGCGAGGCTCGGGGTCAAGGCAATCGGAACTGCATGCGGCCGAATGTAACCCCGCGCGCGGGCCCGGGCCGGCGCGCGGCGCGCGGGGCTGCGACTGTCGGCGCGGGTCGGGCGCTAAACGGTGGCATGTTCGGCCTGCGGGGATTATAAGGCCCCAACCAGAAATCCAGAGGCCACCATGACCCAAACTCCCGTTTTCGATCCCGCAAAGATGCCGCCGCCCTTGCTGCCGTGGCCTTGGTGACGCCGGGCATGAAGCTGGGCCTCGGCACCGGCTCGACCGCTGTGGTTTTCGTCCACCGGCTGGCCGAACGGGTCAAAAGCGAGGGTTTCGCGCTGCGCTGCGCCTCGACCTCCAAGGCGACCGCGGAGCTTGCGGTCTCGCTCGGGCTGTCGATCGAAAGCCTTGACGAGCTGGGCTGGCTCGATCTGACCATCGACGGCGCGGACGAGGTCGATCCGGCGCTCAACCTGATCAAAGGCGGCGGCGCGGCCCATCTGCGCGAGAAAATCGTCGCGACCGCCTCGGACCGCATGGTGGTCATCGCCGACAGATCCAAAGTGGTGGCCCAGCTCGGCCGCTTCAAACTGCCGGTCGAGGTCATCCCCTTCGGCTGGGAGGCGACCCGCATCCTGATCGAGCGCGGCCTTGAAGGTCTGGGCCTTGGCGGGCGTCCCGTGGTGCGCCGCGAGCGTGACGGCCAGCCCGTCATCACCGACGAGGGCAACCTGATCCTCGATCTCGCGCTCGAGGTGATCACGGATGCGCCAGCGTTAGCCAATATGCTTTCTTCCATCGCCGGCGTGGTTGAACATGGGCTATTCCTGAATATCTGCACCAAAGCGATTATCGGGCGGAGCGATGGTTCGGTTGACGTTTTGACAACTGGGGATGCGGCATGAAGTTTGACTATGACCTCTTCGTCATCGGCGGAGGTTCGGGCGGCGCGCGGGCCTCGCGGATTTCGGCGGGCGAATATGGCGCGCGGGTCGCGGTCGCCGAGGAAAGCCGCATGGGCGGCACCTGCGTCATCAGGGGCTGCGTTCCCAAGAAGCTGATGATCTACGGCTCGCAAATGCCCGGCGAGGCACATGTCGCGCGCGGCTACGGCTGGCGCGAGGCCGAGGTCGGTGCTTTCAACTGGCCCTTTTTCCGCGACAAGCTGGCGCGCGAGCTCAACCGCCTCGAGGCCGCTTATACCAACGGCATGGTCAATGCGGGCGTCGATACCTACAAACAGCGCGCCCGCATCGTCGATCCCCATACGGTCGAGCTGGCCGATGGTTCGCGTTTCACCGCACGCTATATCCTGATCGCGGTCGGCGGCCGTCCGTCCTGGCCGGGGATCAAGGGGCAGGAACTCGGCCTCGTGTCGGACGACCTCTTCACGCTCGATCATCTGCCGGGCAAGGTCCTGATGGTCGGCGGCGGCTATATCGCCTGCGAATTCGCGACGATCTTCAACGGTTTGGGCTGCAAGACCGTGCTCGCCTATCGCGGCGACCGCATTCTGCGCGGCTTTGACGAGGAAATGCGGCTCCACATCAGCCAGCAATTCATCGACACCGGCGTCGATCTGCGCCTGAACACCACGCCGGTCGAGCTGGAGAAAGACGGCGAAGAGATCCGCGTGACCTTTGCCGACGGCACGCAGGAAAACTTCGACGATGTCGTCTTCGCGACCGGCAGGCGGCCCTATACCAATGATCTCGGGCTGGAAAACACCGGCGTCGCCATCGGCAACCGCGGCGAGATCATTGTCGACGAATGGTCGCAGACCTCGGTGCCCTCGATCTATGCGGTGGGCGATGTCGTCGATCTGGTGAACCTGACGCCGGTCGCGATCCGCGCAGGCCATAATTTCGCCGATACGGTGTTCGGCGGCATCCCCAAGCCCTGCGATTTCTCGCTGGTGCCGAGCGCGGTCTATATCCGCCCGCACGAGCTCGCGACCATCGGCATGACCGAAGAGCAGGCGGTCGAGCGCGGGCCGGTCGACATCTACATGGGCGGCTTCCGCCCGATGCGTTCGATGTTCGCGGGCGAGGATACCCGCTCGGTGATGAAGCTCATCGTCGATGTCGAAACCGATGTCGTGCTGGGGTGCCACATCTTCGGCCCCGAGGCGGGAGAGATGCTCCAGATGGTTGCCGTCGCGATGGGAATGGGGGCGACCAAGGCCGATTTCGACCGCGCGATCGCGCTTCATCCGACGGTGGCCGAGGAATTGGTGACCATGCGCAAGCCGATGCGCCGCGCGGGCGAGGTGCCCCCTGCGACCGAAAGGCACAGTGCGGTTTCTTGACATTCCGCACATAAGCCCCAGTTTCAACTGGGAATGATGACTGAAAGTTCGAACGAGGCGAGGCGCATGGCAGCACAGGGCCCCTGGGGCGGTGGCGGAGACAACGACAAGGGCGGCGACAAAAAGCCGCCGCAATCCGGACCTCAGCGTCCTTGGGGAGAGGCTGGAGGCGGTGAAGACCGCAACCGTCCGCAACCCGGCGGCCCCCGGCGTGGTGACCAGATCCCCGAGATCGAAGACCTTGTCCGCAAAGGTCAGGACCGTTTGCGCGTCCTGATGGGCGGGCGCGGGAATGGCGGCGGCAACGGCGGGGGCGGCAATGGCGGCCCGCGCAACCAGCTGCCTAAATTCTCGATGAACCGCGGCACGGTCGGTCTTGTCGGTCTGGGCGCGGTCGCGCTTTGGCTGTTCGCGAGCGTCTATCAGGTGACGACGGGTCAGGAATCGGTCGAGCTGCTGTTCGGCAAGCCGGTGTCGGTCGGCACCGAAGGTCTGAACTTCGCACCCTGGCCGGTGATGCGCGCCGAGATCGTCAATATCGACGAAGAACGCGTGATCCAGATCGGGACGGGGCAGGCAGGCCCGCTCGACAGCGGACTGATGTTGACGCGCGACCAGAACATCGTCGATATGGAATATCAGGTGGTCTGGAACGTCTCGGACCCCGAGCGCTTCCTGTTCAACCTTGCCGATCCGCGCGACACGATCCGCGCCGCCGCCAGATCGGCGATGCGCGATATTGTCGCCCGTTCGGAGCTGGCACCGATCCTCAACCGCGACCGCGGCGCGATCCAGTCGGATCTGACGCTTGCGATCCAGCAGACGCTCGACGGCTACAGATCCGGCATCAGGGTCGTGCGCGTCAACCTCGACCGTGCCGACCCGCCGGCCGAGGTCATCAACAGCTTCCGCGAAGTGCAGGCCGCTCAGCAGGAGCGCGACCGTCTGGAAAAAGAGGCCGATGCCTATGCCAACCGCGTTCTCGCCAGCGCGCGTGGTGAATCGGCTGCCATGATCGAACGCGCCGAAGCCTACCGCGCCGAAGCGGTCAATACCGCCGAGGGCGAGGCCGCGCGCTTCAACTCGGTTTATGACGAATATATCAAGGCGCCCGAAGTGACGCGCCGCCGGATGTATATGGAAACGCTTGAAAAAGTTCTTGGTGGCGTCGACAAGGTTCTGATCGACAGCTCGGCCAGCGGCGGCGGCAACGGTGTCGTACCCTATCTGCCCTTGGACCAGTTGCGCCGGCAATCCGCGCCGGCCGGTAACCAGACCGGAGGGAGCAACTGATGAAACGCCTTCTCAAAACGCTTGCGCTGCCGATCATCGTCGTCGTGGGCTTCGTCGTGGTTGCGGCCGTCTATATCGTCGATGTCCGCGAGCGCGTTCTGGTCATGCGCTTCGGCGAGGTGGTCGAGGTCCGCGAGACCCCGGCCTCTATGTCAAAGTGCCCTTTATCGATCAGGTCATCCGCTATGACGCGCGGATCCTCGGTCTTCTGACCCGCCCGATGGAGGTCACGCCGCTGGATGACCGCCGTCTCATGGTCGATGCTTTCGCGCGCTGGCAGATCGTCGATGTCGCGCGGTTCCGTCGTGCCATCACCAATGGCGGCATCGATGCGGCGCAGAGCCGTCTTGACCCGATCATCACCAACGCCATCCGTCAGGTGCTGGGCTCGGTGCCCTCGACCACGGTTCTGTCGAATGACCGGACCGGCCTGATGAACCAGATCCGCGACATTGCCCGCACCGAGGCCGAAGAGCTCGGCGTGCGCATCATCGACGTGCGTCTGACGCGGACGGATCTGCCCGAGCAGAACCTCAACGCGACCTATGCCCGTATGCGCGCCGAACGCGAGCGTGAGGCCGCGGACGAGATCGCGCGGGGCGGCGAGGCCGCACAGCGCGTCCGCGCGGCTGCCGACCGTACGGTGGTCGAGCTGACCTCGAGGCGCGCAAACGCTCGGAAGTGGTGCGCGGTGAAGCCGATGCCCGCCGCAACGCGATCTATGCCGACGCTTTCGGCCGCGATCCCGAGTTCTTCGCCTTCACCCGCTCGATGACCGCTTACGAGCGTTCGTTGAAAGGCGAGAACAGCTCGCTCGTGATCAGCCCCGATGGCGAGTTCTTCGACTATCTGCGCAGTGATCACGCCGACCGCGCCAATCCCAATATGGCACCGCGTCCGGCCAGCTCCCTTGCGCCCGAGGAACCGGCAACCCAAGGCGATACCGCGACCGCACCGACGGCCACGACGCAGGACGGAACGCCCTTGGGCGAGAATGCAGGGGTTACCCTCACGCCCATGCCGGAAGAGCTGGCGACCCCGCCGCAGGAACCTGCGCTGCTCACGCCCGACGCACCCGCAGTCGGCGCACCGAACTAAAAGCGCATCTCGGGCCTCGCGCCCGGATGCGGAATTTGCGACACAGAATGCGGCCCCGTGATCGGGGCCGCGTTTTTCATTCGCCCATTCGCGATCTTTCCCCAAGCATCCAAAGCCGGAGAAACTGGCGGACAAGCGGCCCTTTCGGTTGCACCGGCGTGTCTTTTGGCGTTTCCTTGCAGGCAGGGCAGGGGCCGTTGACGGCCTGACGGCGGTTCTCCGGATCGCGCACAAGTCACGATGAGTTCATCCGCCGAGATGGTGATTTATTTGCAACGGCACCTCATTTCTCTTTCAAGACATAGGCATGGCGGCGAATGATTTGCCCATCGCCTCGACATCCAAAGGAGCGTCTCCTGATGAAGACCAGTTTCCCGCGCTACTTGCTGACCGCATCCAGCGTTGCCCTTGCTCTGACCATCGCCCCGCTTGCCGCGCAGGAGGCGGCAACCGCGCCGGGGGCGGCCAATGACAATGCGTCGCTTTCCGCGGCACCGACCCGCACCATCATGCCGAGCTTTGCCGATCTGGTCGAACAGGTCAGCCCGGCGGTGGTGAATATCACGACGACCGCGACGGTTGCCGCGCCGACCGCAGGCGGCCCTCCTTCCCCGAGGGTAGCCCGTTTTCGGATCTCTTCCGCGACTTCGGCTTTCCCGGCAGCCCCTTTGGCGGCCCCGGCCAGCGCGGACCTCAGGCCGAGCAGCGCTCGAATGCGCTGGGTTCGGGCTTTGTCGTCTCGGCTGACGGTTTGATCGTCACCAACAACCACGTCATCGAAGGCGCCGACGAGATCGAGGTCGAATTCTATTCCGGCGTGCGTCTGGCCGCGAAAGTGATCGGCAAGGACGAGAAAACCGATATTGCGGTTCTCAAGGTCGAAAGCACCGAGCAGCTGCCTTTCGTGACCTTCGGCGACAGCGACAAGGCACGCGTCGGCGATTGGGTTCTGGCGCTCGGCAACCCGCTGGGGCAGGGCTTTTCGGCCTCGACCGGCATCGTTTCCGCGCGCAACCGCGCTTTGACCGGCACCTATGACGACTTCATCCAGACCGATGCCGCGATCAACCGCGGCAACTCGGGCGGGCCCTTGTTCAACATGGAGGGCGAGGTCGTCGGCGTGAACACCGCGATCTTGTCGCCCAACGGCGGCTCGATCGGGATCGGCTTTTCGATGGCGTCGAATGTCGTTTCCAAAGTCGTGCAGCAGCTCGAGCAATTCGGCGAGACGCGGCGCGGCTGGCTGGGCGTCAAAATCCAGGACGTCACCCCCGATATCGCCGACTCGCTGGGACTTGATGCCGCGGGCGGCGTGATGGTCACCGATGTGCCGACCGGCCCCGCGCTGGATGCCGGCATGAAGGCGGGCGATGTCATCACCAAATTCGACGGCGGGGAGGTCAAGGACATGCGCGAGCTGGTGCGCCGTGTCGGCGATGCGCCGGTCGGCGAAAAGGTCGATGTGACGGTTCTGCGCGAAGGCAGTCCGCTTGATCTTCAGGTAACGCTTGGCCGCCGCGAATTGGCCGAAGGCGGCAGTACGTCGACAACGGTCGATTCGGCGACCAATACCGCCTCGGATCTTCTGGGGATGACGGTTGCGCCGCTGACCCCGAAATCGCGGCGGAGCTGGGCGTTTCGCGCGATATGACGGGGCTGGTGGTGCAGTCGGTCGATCCGGCAGGTGTTTCCGCCGACAAGGGGCTGGCTGCGGGCGATGTCATCACCGAGGCCGGACAGCAGCCGGTGGCAAGCCTTGCCGATCTCGAGACCCAGATCGCGCAATCGCGCGATGCCGGCCGCAAATCGATCCTGATCCTCGTGCGCCGTGCAGGCGAGCCGCGCTTCGTCGCTCTTCCGATCGAGCCGCGCCAATAAGCCTTGAGGGATCGGGGGCGGACGTTCAGCCCCGAAACCGCAGGAGGTCAGTCGTCGCCCGACGGGCTTCGCAGGCAAGCCGAAGGGATGGGCCGCACGCGACAGGCCACGCAAAGGAAAAGGGGACGCTCGGCGCCCCCTTTTGTTTTCTGCAAGGCCGAGGCCCGTTGTGCTTGGGCCGTTTGCTTATTGCGCAGCCGGTGCCGGAGCCGCTGCTGCCGGAGCAGCAGGTGCCGATGCTGCAAGCTCGCGCATCACGGCGGTCGCCGCGTCGATGCCTGCAGTGAAGCCTGCGAGCGAGACGTTCAGCTTGACCAGCTGGTCCTCGGGCGCACCGAAGGGACGCAGCGTGACCGTGCCGGTTTTGCCGCGCTTGAGCGTGCCGATCTCGGTTTCGTTCAGACCGACGCGCGAGATACAGCCGATCTGGGCGCAAACCATGAAGGGATAGGCCAGCTCTTTGTTGGTATCGACCTGGAGGTGGAGACCATATTGCAAATCGGTTTCCAGCGGGGCGACGAAGGTGATGATCGCCTGCACATTGCCCTGAACCGGCACGACCGAGGCTTCGGCAACCGCGCCGCCCTGATCGTCCTTGAGAAGCTGGTACAGCTCGCAGGGGTCACGGTTCTCTGCGGTCTTGACGCAACGCAGCGACCAGTCGCCATGGGTCGCGCTCAGATAGGTCTGGCCGACCTGTGCCTCGGCGGCGCTACCCGGAATTGCCGGACGGCCGTTCTGCGCGGCGCCTTCTGCCGGTGCTGCTGCCGGAGCCGCTTCGGCCGGTGCTTCGGCGGGTGCGGCCTCTGCAGGCGCTGCTGCGGGGCTTCTGCTGCCGGTGCCTCGGTGGTCGCCGGAGCAGCGGGTGCCGCGTCGTTCGAGGTTTGAGCGAACGCCATGCCCGCGCTGCCGGCGATGGTGAAGATTGCTGCGATCAGCGCGGGGAAGTCCTGTTAACCATGGTCCTCTTCCTTTGGTCAAAGCTCTGGCCACGGTCCTACCACGGCCACAAAGCCTTGTCAGGACGGATCGCATGGCGGCCCATCACAGATTCGCGTCATTCTGCGGGGTTAGCGGCTGTTTCTTGCGCATGTCGGTCGCGACCGTATATGGGGATAGAGCGCTCATAGGCGGCGGGCCGTATGAAGGGCAGTGCCACAAATGAAGAAAGGTCCGGCAATACTGCCGGACCCGTTTTCCATCCCTGCCGGACTTGCCGGTCTTTATTGAGGAAAAGCTAGAATTGCGCGTCGCCTGCGTCAACTATCTGAATAGTCAGGTCGGCGGGCAGAGTGGCGGTGCGCCGATACACGCCTTGCAAGAAAAAGTCGCGCCCAAGGGCGCGACAGTCCAACAGGGAGGAAGTATCGCCGTGCCGAAAACGACAAAGCGATAGACACAGACTGGCACAAGAAGATGAAGTTTGTATTGTTCATTCCTTGAAATCCGCGCTTTTCTGCCGATCGGGAGTGAAAAATATGACCAAAGTTGTGGACCTTGAGGCGGGAACCCTGATTTTGGGTGGAGGCGGCGAGGGTTATCGCTCGCCCCAAAAGCTTCTTTTGAAATATGCAAACCGCCACGGGTTGATCGCGGGGGCCACCGGCACCGGCAAGACCGTGACTTTGCAGACCTTGGCCGAATCATTCTCGCTCGCGGGGGTGCCGGTCTTTCTGGCCGATATCAAAGGCGACCTTGCCGGTCTGAGCCAGAAGGGCGGTGGCGATGCCAAGCTCGAGGCAAGCTTTCAAAGCCGCGCCGAAACCATCGGCATCGAGATGGATTACCAGAATTTTCCCGTGACCTATTGGGATATCTGGGGCGAGAAGGGCCACCCCGTCCGTACGACCCCTGCCGATATCGGCCCGCTTTTGCTGTCGCGGATGATGGGGCTTAGCGATGTGCAGGAAGGCGTGCTCAACATCGCCTTCCGCGTCGCGGACGAAGAAGGGCTGGCGCTGCTCGATCTCAAGGATCTGCAATCCATGCTGGTCTGGATCGGGCAGAATGCAAAAGAACTCAGCCTGAAATACGGCAATGTCTCGACCGCTTCGGTGGGGGCGATCCAGCGTTCGCTGCTGGTTTTGGAGAACGAGGGCGGCAATTCCCTCTTCGGCGAGCCTGCGCTCGAACTGGCCGATCTGATCCGCACCGATGCTTCGGGCAAGGGGATGATCAACATCCTCTCCGCTGAGCGGCTGATGAATGCGCCGACGCTCTATGCGACTTTCCTTTTGTGGCTGATGTCCGAGCTCTTCGAGCAATTGCCCGAGGTCGGCGACCCCGACAAACCCAAGATCGCCTTTTTCTTCGACGAGGCGCATCTGCTTTTCAACGGCGCATCGCCCGCCTTGATCGGCAAGATCGAACAGGTCGCGCGGCTGATTCGCTCGAAAGGGGTGAGCGTCTGGTTCATCACCCAGAATCCCGCCGATGTGCCTGAAAGCATCCTCGGCCAGCTCGGCAACCGCATCCAGCATGCGTTGCGCGCCTTTACCGCCAAGGACCAGAAAGCGCTGCGGCTTGCAGCGGAAAACTACCGTCCGAACCCCGCTTTCGATACGGCCGAGGCGATCCAGCATGTCGGAACGGGCGAAGCGGTGACCTCGCTGCTGGAGGCCAAAGGCGTGCCGGGGATCGTCGAGCGCAGCCTCGTGCGGCCGCCTTTCGCGCGGATGGGGGTGATCTCAGATACCGAGCGCGCGGCCATCATGCAGGCTTCGCCGATGGCGCTGAAATACGGCAAAGCCGTCGACCGCGAATCGGCCTTCGAGCTGCTGGCCAAGCGCGCCGAAGCTGCGGCGGAGGAGGCTCGGGCCGCCAAAGAACAGGCCGAGGCGCAAAAGGCCGCCAAATCGGGCAGGCAGGCGGGTGGACAGGCGGGCGACGACGATCTGTGGTCGATGCCCGGCGAGTATAACCAGGGCCGGCGCTATCAGCCCAATACCAAGGCCGAGCCCAAACCCCGCGCCACCCGCGCCAGCGATTCGATTGCGACGACCTTCGGCAAAAGCCTCGCCCGCCAATTGGGGACGAAAAGCGGGCAGGCCTTGGTCAGAGGCGTGCTCGGCTCGCTTTTCCGCGGGCGTTGAGCGGGGCTGCCGAAGCGACAGCTGCGGCTTTTTCGGCCGCCTGCAGGTTCGTCTCGGCGAGAATCGCGATGAGAAACAGGATATGGCGCTGCAGGTTGTAATCTGCGGCGCGCTGCCTTCTGGCGAGATCCAGCGCCTCCTCTTCAAAGCGCAGCAGGGGCAGGATGCGCGCGGCAGGCAGGGCGTGCTGCTCTGCCCCAAAAGCCCGCGCAAACCGCGCTCGCGGCGCCAACCGGCCTGTCCGGCGCGGGCGGCCGCGACCAGCAAGGCCGGCCGGCGGATGGTGCTGCCGGCTGCGCGGCTTTCGTCGAAAATGCTGTGGTTCGGCATGAAAGTCATCACGGTCTCCCTGTCGTGGCAGGAAGCAGTAAAGCCCATTCCCGAGGGTGTTGCCGCGAAGGTCAAAGCAGCGTGCGCAACAGCAACCAATCTTTAGGAATTCTTAGGAAGTATTACGGAAATCGTAATGGTGCCGCGGAGAGCCGGGGAAATATTAACAACCTAAAGGGGATTTCTGCCGCAGTCCCCTGCTGGATAAAGGGCTATTTTATGACTGCTTTGACGGGTGACTTTGCCGTAAAGAGTGCGATTTCCTGTATTCAGATCCATGCATCGGGGGCGCGGATCACGAGGGGGAGGAGCAGCGCGACTCATATCCGCATCCCGACGATGTTAACTACTATTTGCGCCATGTGCAGGACGGGCTGTCGATCCGCGCCCTTGCCCGCGAAGCCGGATGCCATGCCTCGACCATCCTGCGCCGCATCCGCCGCATCGAGCAGCGCCGCGATGATCCGCTTGTCGACCGCGCGCTGGAACAGGCCAGCGGCAGGCGTGGCGGCAGCGAGGCCGAACATGCCTCTCGGCGCGAGACCGAGCAATTCCGCCGCATCCTGCGCCGCTTGTGCGAAAACGGCGCGATGCTGCTGGTCTCCGAGGGCATGGCCAAGGCGATCGTGGTGCGGCAGGACATCCGCACGGCGGTGCTCGACCGCGAGATTGCCGAGCGGATGGCGATGAACGGCTGGCTCACGCTCAAGGCCATGGGGCGGATGCGCCATTACGCGATCTCGGCGGCGGGGCGCGAGGTGCTGAGGGCGGCAGCGCGCAGCAAGCAGGCGGACGGGCCGGCAGGCGTTCTGCCGCGTCAGGAGGCTTTCCAGGACGCCGCTGCGGTCCCCGTGCAGGAGATGGCCGAGGCAGCCCCGCAGGCTTCGATCACGCCGAGCAGCACCGCGTCTGGGACGAGCGAGAGATCGAGGCCCCCGATGGCGAGGGCATCCGCCGCATGCGCATCAATCAGGCCGAAAGCCCTATCCGGCTGCTTGCGCGCAGGCGGACCCCGAAGGACGCCTTTCCTGAGCGCGGGCATGGTCGCCGCGGCCGAGCGGCTGCGCGAGGATTACGAGCTCTCGCAGCTCGGCCCGCGTGTGACGCAGAATTGGGACGGGTTTCTGACCTCGGGTTGCAGCACCGGATTTTCGGGGCGGAGCGGTTCGGGCGGCTCGGAAAGCGCGCGCAACCGTGTGACGCTGGCCCTGCGCGAACTGGGGCCGGGGATGGGGGATCTGTGTTTGCGGGTCTGCTGTTTTCTCGAGGGGATCGAGTGCACGGAGCGCCGTCTGGGCTGGTCTGCGCGTTCGGGCAAGATCGTCCTCAAACTCGCGCTGATGCGGCTCGAACAGCATTACAACAATGCCTATGGCAGCGGCTCTCCGATGATCGGCTGAGGCGGGTGGCACTGTCGGGATGGCGGTGCTGATGCGCCGCCCGCGTGCCGCACGAAAAGCGCGCGCTTGCCTGCGCAAGCGTCGATGAATAACGGCCGAGGGCAGGGGCGGCAAATGAGACAAGCCTGCAATCGCCCGGAACCAAGCGCTGGTGGCGGTGGCGTGGACATCGCATTCTTTGGGGATATTGCAGAAAACTTGTTTAAAACAAGTTGGTACCCGAGGTCGGACTCGAACCGACATGCCTTGCGGCGGCGGATTTTGAATCCGCTACGTCTACCATTCCGTCACTCGGGCAAGCATAAGCTTGGACAAGGACTTATCGCACCAAGCCCCCGAGGCGCAAGATGGGTTCTGCGCTTTTTCGCAAGATTTGCGCGCTGCGGGACCGACCGCCCTGCCGGAATGAAAGCGGCCCCGAAACCGCGCATCCAGATGCGGTTTCGGGGCCGGATCGTTGATGAGCGCGACTCAGGCGCGGCCGAGCTTGGCCAGTCGCGCGTCGCGCAATTGGGCGAAATCGTCGCCGGCATGATAGCTCGAGCGGGTCAGCGGCGTGGCCGAAACCATCAGGAAGCCCTTGCCGTAGGCGGCGCGCTGGTAACCCTCGAATTCTTCGGGGGTGACGAAGCGGTCGACGCGGTGGTGCTTGGGCGTCGGCTGGAGATACTGGCCGATGGTGATGAAGTCGATATCGGCGGCGCGCATGTCGTCCATGACCTGCAACACGCCCTGACGATCCTCGCCCAGACCGACCATGATGCCCGATTTGGTGAACATCGCCGGATCGAGCTCTTTCACGCGCTGCAACAGGCGCAGCGAGTGGAAATAGCGCGCGCCCGGACGCACGGTCGGATAAAGGCCCGGCACGGTTTCGAGGTTGTGGTTGAAGACGTCGGGACGCGCCTCGACCACGGTTTCGAGGCTGCCCGGTTTCGACTTGAGAAAGTCGGGCGTCAGCACTTCGATCGTGGAACTGGGCGAGCGGTGACGGATCGCGCGAATGGTCTGGGCGAAATGGTCGGCCCCGCCGTCATCGAGATCGTCGCGGTCGACCGATGTCAGAACGACGTGGTTGAGGCCCAGCTTCTGGACGGCATGGGCGACACGGCCCGGCTCGAAAACATCGAGCGCATCGGGGCGGCCGGTCTTGACGTTGCAGAACGAACAGCCGCGCGTACAGATCTCGCCCATGATCATCATGGTGGCGTGACCCTGGCTCCAGCATTCTCCGACGTTCGGGCAACCCGCCTCCTCGCAAACCGTCGAGAGACGGTTCTCGCGCAGGATGTCGCGGGTCTGCTTGTAACCTTCGCTGGTCGGCGCTTTCACGCGGATCCAGGAGGGTTTCTTGGGCTGGTCCTGGTCGGGCCGGTGGGCCTTTTCAGGGTGACGCAACTGCGGCGGCAGATCGGCCATGGCGGGTTCCCTCGGGTAATTCCCGGTTAACTTAGAACCTTATCGTCGCTTGATCAACGGCAGCGCACCACCACAATGATTTGAAGGTGATTAAACGCCCGCGATATCTGGGCTCTCTTGCCCGATCCTGCGGCGAAAGGATTTATGATGCTGATTGGTGATAGACTGCCTCAAGTCACTTTTCAAACCCGGATTTACGATCCCTCGGTGTCGGGGCCGAACCCCTACCGCTGGCAGGGCATGACGACCGATGATTTCTTCAAGGGAAAAAGGGTGCTGCTGTTTTCGCTGCCTGGGGCCTTTACGCCGACCTGCAGCACCTACCAGCTTCCCGGCTTCGAAGCCGCTTCGGAAGAGCTCAAGCGTCACGGGCTCGACGAGATTTACTGCCTCTCGGTCAATGATGCTTTCGTTATGAACCAATGGGCAAAGTCTTTGGCGCTCGAAAACGTCAAGGTCATTCCCGACGGTTCGGGCGAGTTTACCGAGCGGGTGGGGATGCTGGTACGCAAGGATAATCTCGGCTTCGGCGCGCGGAGTTGGCGCTATGCCGCGATCATCGACGATTGCGTTGTCGAGGCCTGGTTCGAAGAGCCGGGTCGGGTGGATGACTGCCCGAGCGATCCCTATGGCACCACCGCCCCGGAGACTTTGCTGGAATGGCTGCGCGACAACCCCAAACAGGTCTCGGCTGCCTGAGCGTCAGGGGCGGCCTTGCAGCTTTGGACCAGAACGCGGGTTTTTCTTAGTGGTGTTTGCCGTGGTGATGCTTGCGATGGGCGTGTTTGGCGTGACCGTCGTCGCCTTTGTCGCGAAGCGCAAGATGCAGGGCCGCGACTGCGATCAGGGCGATCAACCCCAAAGCCAGAGGCGGCACACCTGCGGAAAGGGCGACCCAAACCGTAACCGCCGCGGCAATGATCACCGCGACCAGCATCAGAAGGAATTGGGGCAGAGGCATCCTCGTCACTCCTTATCTTCCCTGTAATTATGGGTGCAGATCAGGCGGGGGAAGGGCAGGGCCGCGCAAAAATGCGTGCACCGGCGGATTGACGCTGCGACAGGGCGCTAAGGGCTTGCCGGAAGGCGCGGATTGCGGTTAATTGTTCCTGTTATGTTCGCGATTGACCGCCATGCTGCCTCCACGCAATCCTGACGAAATCCTCAAGGCCCGCGGTGCGGACAGCCGACCGGCCGTGCGTTTCGATCCCTATACGACGGTCAGGGAACCGGATGGTTGGGACATCCCCGAAGAGGCGGAACTTCTGCGCACCTCGGTCACGCAGGAGAAAGCGCGCAGCATCATCTCCCGCAACCAATCGCCCGATATCCCTTTCGACCGTTCGATCAATCCCTATCGCGGTTGCGAGCACGGCTGCATCTATTGTTTCGCGCGGCCGAGCCATGCCTATCTCGGCCTGTCGCCGGGGCTTGACTTCGAAACCCGCATCATCGCCAAACCCAATGCCGCCGAGCTGCTCGCAACCGAGATCGGGCGGCGCAGCTACCGCGTAGCGCCCATCGCATTCGGGACCAATACCGATCCCTATCAGCCGGTCAGATCCAAGCTCGGGATCATGCGCGGCTGCCTGCAGGTGCTCCATGACTGGAACCATCCGCTCAGCATCGTGACGCGGGGCAACGGGATTTTGCGCGATCTCGACGTGCTGGGCGCGATGGCGGCGCGGCGGCAGGTCATGGTCGGCGTTTCCGTCACGACGCTGGATGCGACGCTCGCGCGACAGCTCGAACCCCGCGCACCCGCGCCCGCGACACGGCTGCGGATGATCCGTGCTCTGGCCGATGCGGGGTTCCGGTGCGGGTCATGGTCGCGCCGGTCATTCCGGTCCTGACCGAGCCCGAGATGGAAAGCATCCTGCAAGCGGCGACCGAGGCGGGGGCGCGTTACGCCAGCATCATTCCCCTGCGGCTGCCGCATGAGGTCGCGCCGCTTTTTCGCGACTGGCTGGAGCGACACCACCCCGGGAAGGCCACGCATGTCATGGCGCGGGTGCAGGATATGCGCGGCGGCAAGGATAACGACCCGAATTTCGGCAGCCGTTTTCGCGGGGAGGGGATGTTTGCCGATCTCATGCACCAGCGCTTCCGGCTGGCGCGCAAACGCGCGGGGCTGGAGCGGGCGGGAGAGACGCTCGATTGCAGTCTCTTTGCAGCCCCGCCGCGCGCGGGCGACCAATTGGCGCTGTTCTGAATTGCGGGCGGGGGCAGGCACGGGCTTCTCGCCCGGCCTGCCCCCGCCCGTTTGCCGCGGTGATTTTCGCGGGCGTTAGCCCGCTGTGGCCTGAGCCGCGACCGCGGCCATTTTCTGCGAGATCATATCCGCCGTCGGGCGTTTGCCGCGCGGGCGGCTTTCGAGCGCCTGACGCATCGCGGCCAGATGCGCGGGCGTGGTGCCGCAGCAGCCGCCGACGATGCGCACACCCAGATCGCGCGCGAGAACCGCGAATTCGGCCATGACTTCGGGCGTCGCATCATAGATCAGCCCGCCGTCCTGATAGCGCGGCACGCCCGCATTGGGCTTGGCGATCATCGGGCGCTCGCTGCCGGCGGCGGCAAAGTTTGCGACGGCGACCAGCAGCTCGGTCGGACCGGTACCGCAATTCGCGCCGTAAGCGACGGGGCGGCGGGGCAGGCGTTCGACCAGAGCGGCCAGCTGGGGCGGGGTCACGCCCATCATGGTCCAGCCGCCCGGCTCGAAGCTCATCATCCCCGACCAGGGCAGATCGACCGCCTTTGCGGCGGCGCTGGCGGCGCGCAATTCCTCGACCGCGCTGATCGTCTCGACCCAGAGCAGATCGGCGCCGCCCTCTTTGAGGGCCTCGGCCTGATCGGTGAAGATGCGCACGGCCTCGGCTTCGGTCAGGCGGCCCATCGGGGCCATGATCTCGCCGGTCGGGCCCATCGATCCCGCGACCAGCACCTTGCGGCCGGCCTCGTCGGCGGCCTGTCGCGCCAGCCGTGCGGCGGCCAGATTGATCGCGGCGACACGGTCGGCCGCGCCGGCAATCCGCAAGCGGCAGGCATTGGCCCCGAAACTGTTTGTCAGGATCAGGTCCGACCCCGCAGCGACCATCGCTCGGTGAAGCGCGAGCACCTTTTCGGGGTGCTTTTCATTCCACAGATCCGGCGCCTCGCCGGGGGCAAGGCCCATGTTGTAAAGATTCGTCCCGGTCGCGCCGTCGGCCAAAAGCCAATCGCGTTCCTCCAGGAGCAGGCTCAGCGGATCGGGTCCCAAAGGGATTCCTCCAGCTTAGAGAGGGCCCGCCGGCCCTGTTCAGGACCGGCAGTCGATGGCTTCAGCGCGAGCGGATCATTCCCATGATCTCTTTGGTGCGCTCGACGATCGGATGGGCGATCGCATGGGCGCGGTCGGCGCCTTTGCCGAGGATACGATCAATTTCGGCGGGGTCAGCCATGAATTGCGTCATCTTGGCGGTAATCGGGGCCAAAACCTCGACGGCCACCTCGGCCAGCGCCGGTTTGAACGTACCAAAGCCCTGACCCTCGAAACGTCCGAGGACCGCATTCACCGGCTCGTCGGTCAGTGCCGAGTAGATATTGACCAGATTGCGCGCCTCGGGACGGTCCTTGAGACCTTCGAAAGTCGCGGGCAGGGGCTCGGCATCGGTGCGCGCCTTGCGGATCTTTTGCGTGATCGTATCGGCATCGTCGGTCAAGTTGATGCGGCTCGCGTCCGAAGGGTCGGATTTCGACATTTTCTTCGAGCCGTCGCGCAGGGACATGACGCGGGTGGCCGACCCTTCGATCAGGGGTTCGGGCGCGGGGAAGAACTCGGTGCCGTAGTCGTGGTTGAACTTGGCCGCGATGTCGCGGGTCAGCTCGACATGCTGCTTCTGGTCCTCGCCGACCGGAACGGCGGTCGCGTGATAGGTCAGGATGTCGGCGGCCATCAGCGAGGGATAGGCGTAAAGCCCGAGGCTCACATTCTCGCTGTTCTTGCCGGCCTTGTCCTTGAACTGGGTCATCCGGTTCATCCAGCCCAGACGTGCCACGCAGTTGAAAAGCCAAGCCAATTCGGCATGGGCCGGAACCTGGCTCTGGTTGAACAGGATCGATTGCTCGGGATCGACACCCGAGGCGAGATAGGCTGCGGCAAGCTCGCGGGTGCGGCGGGTCAGTTCGGCGGGGTCTTGCCAGACGGTGATCGCATGCAGGTCGACGACACAATAGATCGTCTCGGGGCCAGTACCCTGAAAGCCAGCGAAGCGGCGCAATGCGCCCAGATAGTTGCCCAAAGTCAGGCCACCCGACGGCTGGATTCCAGAGAAGATACGCGGTTTGAAGCTTGTCGTCATTGCGTTACCTGCTTGGAAAATCACTTTCGCTGGCTTACCCCTTGCCCGTACCGGGCGCAACCGCCCTGACAGGACCAGACTGGAAAGGACCGTTGAATGCGCTCTGGCTTCGAGGAATCGCCACTCAATCCCGTGCCCGCGATCGTCTGGATTCTGGCCTTGCCGATGATCGCGGTCGAAGCGGTTTTCGGGCTCGGCCAGCTTGGCTTCATGAATGGTGGCGGGGGCGGAGGGATCGGCATGCGGCAGATCGCCGTCGAGAAGACCGCCTATGTCCCCGAGATGCTTCTGCGCATGTGGTCGACCGGCACGGTTTTTCCCGAGCAGCTTGCGCGTCTTCTGACCTATTCCTTCGTCAATGTCTCGCTGGTGAATGCGGTTTTCGTGATCGTCTTCACGCTGGCGCTCGGCAATATGGTGGCAAACCAGTTCCGCGCGCTGTCGGTCGTGGTGTTGTTCTTCGGCTCGGCGATCGGCGGGGCGCTGGTCTATACGCTTTTCGCGGGCATCTTTCCGCAGGTCCGTTTCCAGCCGCTGATGGGGGTATCCCGCGGTTTATGGTCTGGTCGGTGCCTTCACCTTCCTGCTCTGGATCCGGCTCGGCCAGCAGAATGCGAACCGCATGCGTGCCTTCAGCCTGATCGGCATGCTTTTGCTGTTCCAGCTGGTCTTCGGCATCATCTTCCAAAGCGAGAGCATGACCTGGATCGCCGAGCTCGCGGGCTTTGCCACGGGCTTTTTGCTGTGCTTCGTTCTGGTGCCGGGCGGCATCCGTCATCTGATGGCCCAGCTGCGCCAGCGCTGAGGGGGCGAAGGGAGCGGGAATGAAAAACGCCGGGGTTGGTTCCCCGGCGTTTTTGTTTCAGCGCTGCGGCGCAGCCCGCTTTCAGATCGGCGGGGCGGATTGCGCCAAGCGCGATTGCCGCCGCGCCGTAAGCGGCCATGCCGCCCGCGACAAGGATCAGCAGCGCCAGATAGCGCGGCCCGCCCGGTGCAAGCCGGTCGCCCAACAACAGCATCAGCCCCCAGACCACGACGCCCATCACCACGGATGCCGCGATGATGCGGGGCAGGCGGTGCTTGAGGCGCGCGTCAAAGGATGCCGCCTCGCCCATGTCGCGGGTGCCGCGCCAAAGCTGCCAAGCCATGATCCAGCCCGCGATGGTCGTACCCCAAGCCGCCGCCGAAAAGCCGATCAGCGGCGCAAGGCCCAAGGCGCAGACCGCATTCACCACCATCGAGACCACCGCGAAGCGGAAGGGGCTGCGGGTATCCTCGCGCGCGAAATAAAGCGGCTGCAGCACCTTTTGCAGAACGAAAGCCGGAAGCCCCACGCCGTAAATCGCCAAGGCGATTGCGGTCGGCCCGACGTCGGTGGCCTTGAAAGCGCCGCGCTCGAACAGGACCGAGATCAGCGGATAGGCGGCAACCACCAGCGCCACGCCCGAGGGGATGGTCAGGAACAGCGCGAATTCGGTGGCGCGGTTATAGGCGGCGCGGCCGCCTTCGTGATCCTCGGCCTTGAGGCGGCGCGAGATGTCGGGAAGCAGCACGATCCCGATCGCGATGCCCACAACGCCGAGCGGCAACTGGTAGAGCCGGTCGGCATAGGTCAGCCAAGCGATCGCGCCCTCGAAGAAAGAGCCGATCTGGCGGCCGACCAAAAGGTTGATCTGGACCACGCCGCCCGCAAGGACCGCAGGTGCCGCAATGGAGAGCAGCCGCTTCATTTCGGGGCTGAGGCGGGGGCGGCGCAGGCGCAGCGGGAAGCCCATGCGCTTGGCGGCCCACCAGACGGTCGCCAGCTGCGCGATCCCCGAAACCGGCGTCGACCAAGCCATCGCAAGGCCCATGTCCCAGCCGAAGCGGTCGGCCATGACCATGGCGGCAATCAGGATGAAGTTCATCAGGACGGGGGCCGCCGCAGCCGCCACGAATTTGCCGCCAGCGTTCAAAAGCCCCGACAAAAGCGCGGTCAGCGAGATGAAGAGGATATAGGGGAAGCAGATCCGGCCGTAGATCACCGCGAGATCGAAGCGCTCGTCCCCTTTGAAACCGGCGGCCTGCACGAGCACCAACCACGGCATGGCGAGGTTGCCAAGTACCGTAAAGACCAGCACGACCAGCGCGAGCCCCGAGAAGGCCTCTTCGGCAAAGCCTCGCGGATCCTCGCTCGCTTCGAGCTTCTTGGAAAACATCGGCACGAAAGCCGTGTTGAAGGCCCCTTCGGCAAAGAAGCGGCGGAACATGTTGGGCAAGGTGAAAGCCACCAGATAGGCCTGCGCCACCGGCCCCGTTCCAAGGAAGGCCGCGATCATCATGTCGCGGATAAAGCCCACGACGCGCGAGGCGAGCGTCCATGCCCCGACGGACAAAAAGCCCCGGATCAGACGGATCGGTTGCATGATGTTAGCTCCCCGCGCGCTCGGCGCCTTCACGGATGGCCTGACGAAGACGGCTTTCCAGCGTCTCGCGGCGCAATTCCTGATGCAGCTTCAGACCGAAGGCATCCTTGACGTAAAATGTATCGACCACCTGCGCCCCGAAGGTCGCGATGACGGCGCTGACGATCTGGATATGGTTTTCGGCCAGTGTCCGCGTCAGGTCGTAAAGCAGGCCGGGGCGGTCGCGGGTATCGACCTCGATGATCGTGTAGATGTCGGAGCCTTCGTTGTCGAAGGTGATATGGGTCGGAAAGCGGAATTGGCTGTCGCGCTTTTTGACCTTGTCCTTGCCCGCCAAGGCGGCGCGGGCCACGATCTCGCCTTTCAGCGTGCGCTCGATCATCTGGCGCAGGCGGGGCAGGCGGTCTGCGTCATAGGGGCGGCCCTCGGCGTCCTGCGTCCAGAAGACCGCCGTCGCATAGCCGTCCTTGGTCGTATAGGTGCGCGCATCGACCACATTCGCGCCGACCAGCGCCAAGGCCCCCGCAAGCCGCGAGAAGATCCCCGGATGGTCGGCCAGAACGAAGGTCGCGCGCGTCGCATCGCGGTCGGTATCGGGATGGAGGTTGATCTTGACCTCGTGGTCCTGCGGCGGCTCGCGCAGCATTTCGGCAAAGACCATCTGCGTGTCGGTCGGAAGACCCGCCCAGTAGTTCTCGTAGTGGCGGGCGGTTTCGGCCTTGATCTCGCGCGCGTCCCAGCCCTTGGCGATCAGCAGGTGGCGCAGCGAGCGCTTCGCCTCGCCGGTGCGTTTCTCGCGGTTCAGCTCCTCGAGGCCGCTGTCGAGGGCGCGCGCGGTTTCCTCGTAGAGGCGGCGCAGCAGCATGGCCTTCCAGTTGTTCCAAGTGCCCGGCCCCACGCCGCGGATGTCGCAAACGGTCAGGATCAGCAGCAGATCGAGCCTGCGCCGGCTTTTCACCATTTTGGCGAAATCGCGCAGCGTGCGGGGGTCGGAGATGTCGCGTTTCTGCGCCACGTCGGACATCAGCAGATGGTTGCGCACCAGCCATTCGATGGTCTCGACCTCGTCGGCGGGCAGGCCGAAGCGGGTGGCGATGCGGCGCACGATCTTGGCCCCCACGATCGAGTGATCCTCGGGGCGGCCCTTGCCGATGTCGTGGAATAGCACCGCCAGCGTCAGGACGCGGCGGTTGATGTCGCCGCGGATGATCTCGCTGGCAAGGGGCAGGTCGTCGGTCTGGTCGCCGCGCTCGATCGCGGCCAAAGCGGCGACACATTGGATCGAATGCTCGTCGACCGTGTAGTGGTGATAGACGTTGAACTGCATCATCGCCACGACCGGCGCGAATTCGGGAATGAAGGCACCGAGCACGCCCAGCTCGTTCATGCGGCGCAGGCTGCGTTCGGGATTGCCGTGTTTGAGCAGCAGATCAAGGAAGATCCGCACGGCTTCCGGATCGGAGCGCATTCCGTCGTCGATCAGATCGAGGTTCGAGGTCACCAGCCGCATCGCCTCGGGGTGGATGAGGATGCCGGTGCGCAAAGCCTCCTCGAAGAGGCGCAGGATATTGAGCGGGTCCTTGAGGAATTCGGCCTCGTCGACGACGTTCAACCGGCCGCGTTCCTCGCGAAAACCCGGGCGAATGCGGCGGCGCTTGCGGAAAAGGATATTGAGGATCGGGGCCTTGTAGAGATGCCGGTTTTCGAGCGCGACCAGAAAGACGCGGGTCAGCTCGCCGACGCGGGTGGCGTGCAGGAAGTAATCCTGCATGAAGATCTCGACCGCGCGCCGCCCGCCCGCATCGCGGTAGCCCATGCGTTGGGCGACCTCGACCTGCATGTCGAAGGTCAGCTGGTCGACCGGACGGCGCGCGATCAGATGGAGATGGCAGCGCACGGCCCAAAGGAAATCCTCGGCCTGCCAGAAGGTCAGATGCTCGTCGCGGGTGAAAAAGCCCAGATCGACGAGCTCGATGGCGCGGTCGACGCGGTGGATGTATTTCGCCATCCAGTACAGCGTCTGGAGATCGCGCAGCCCGCCCTTGCCCTCTTTGACATTGGGTTCGAGCACATAGCGCTGGCCGCCCTGACGGCGGTGGCGTTCGGCCCGCTCGGCCAGTTTCGCTTCGATGAACTCGGGGACGGTATTGTCGAAGAGCTCGGGCCAAAGGCGCTCGCGCAGCAGTTCGGCGGTGGGGGCATGGCCGCAGACCAGACGATGCTCCAACAGGCTGGTGCGGATCGTCATATCCTCGCGGCTCAGATTGATGCAGTCGTCGACCGAACGGGTCGATTGGCCGACCTTCAGCTTCAGGTCCCACAACATGTAAAGCATGCTCTCGACCACGCTTTCGGCCCAGGGCGTGACCTTCCACGGCGTCAGAAGCAGCAGATCCACATCCGATTGCGGCGCCATTTCGGCGCGGCCATAGCCGCCGATGGCAAGGACGGCGAGGCGCTCGGCCTCGGTCGGATTGGATTGGGGATGCAGAAAAGTCGTCGCGACATGATGGATCGCGGTCACCGTGGCATCGGTCAGGCTGGCGATGGCACGGACGGTTTCGCGCGCGGCGCGGGGTGGCTCATGAAGCCCGTGACGATCGCCGCCATGGCCTCGTTGCGGGCCTCGCTCAGGATCGCGACGGTGGTGGCGCGGATGGCCTTGGCCTCGCCGAGGCCCGCCAGAGCGGTTTCCAGATGGGGGATGAACACATCGGGCGAGAACAAAGAATGCGCCCCGGGCAGTGCCGGGGCGCTTTGTTGCAGATCGTCGGGCGATCCTTGCTCCAAAATCAGAACCCGAAGCCGTTGAAGCTTTTGGGTGCGGGATCGAGGATCACGACCTGGCCGTTGCGCACCGTGCCGACCGCAAGGGCGCGGTCGTTGGTGCCGTCGCGACGCAGACGGAAGGCGCCGTTGATGCCGGCAAAGCCCGAGCTTTGCGTCAGGCCCGCGGTGGTCAGCGCATTGCGCTTGCCGGCACGCACCAGCGCCGAGATCGCGGCAACGCCGTCATAGCCGAGCGAGCCGAGATCATGGGGCGCCTCGCCGTAGGCGGCGCGGTAACGCTGGTCGAACTGGGCTTTGCGGGCATTGTCGGGGATGGCGAACCAGCCGCCCTGAACGCCCGGAAGCTGCAGGCGCGCGGTCGGCTGGTCCCAACGGGTCAGGCCCATCATCTGGGTTGTGGCCGAGTTCACGCCGGCCGCATTCAGCTTGTCGAGCAGGTAGGGCAGTACCGCGCCCTGGTTGGCGGTCATGAACACCGCATCGACATTGCCCGAATTCGCCGCCGAGACGACATTCGGCACGATCGCATCGATGCCGCTGGTCGAAACCGAATGGTTCGCGGTGCCCGCGAGGGTCGCGCCGTTCTTTTCGATCGCGCGCTGGATCGCGCGTGCACCGACCTGACCGGCCGCATCGTCTTCGGCAACCATCAGGATGCGCTTCTTGCCGTTCTTGACGCCGTAGCGCACCAGACGGTTGGCGACGTTGTCGAACGTATTGCCGAGAACGAAGACGTTGCCGCCCGCGATATCGGGGTTGTTCGAGAAGGACAGCACGTTCACGCCGCGCGGAGCCATGGCATTGCCGACCGCATTGGTCAGATCGGCAAAGAGCGGCCCGAGGATGATTTTCGCGCCCTCGTCGACGGCCTTGTTGGCTTGGGCGACGGCCTGGGCAGGCTCGGAGCCGGCGGGATAGATGCGCAGATCGATGGTTGCGCCCTGCGCATCCGCCGCTGCCATTTTTGCCGAATTCGTCAGCGAGCGCGCCAACCATTCAAGATCGGCGCTGCCCGAACCGGCCGGCACCAGAAGCGCGACCGGAACCGGCTGGCTCGGGTCGATCATCTGGCCGGTCGAGGGGCCGGAAGCGCTATCGCCGATGGGCTGACAGGCGGCCAGAAACATGGCCGAAACCGCAGCGCCGATCCGCGCGAGGGGACGGCGCAGGCTCATGGCGCCGCGGAACGTTTGGGTGACGGACATTGCGGTGATTCCCTATTGGCAGTGCTGGAGGCTTAACGTCGGCAGGTTATTGGCATATTGGGCTGATGGCAACTTGTGCCAAAACAGTGAAAGGGTATCCCATGCAAGATCCGGCCGATGGTTCGGGAGCTCCTCGCGCCTGCCCCAGGCGCAACCCGCGGATACGCTTGCAGCCAGAATTCTGGGTGTGAAACCCGAGGCGGGATTGCATCTGATCGCGACCCCGATCGGTACGGCGCGCGATATCACCTTGCGCGCGCTCGATACGCTGAACGGTGCGGATGTGCTGGCGGCCGAGGATACCCGCACCCTGCGCCATCTCATGGAAATCCACGGCATTCCTTTGCGCGGTCGGCGCGTGGTCGCCTATCACGACCATAATGCCGAACGTGCGCGTCCCGCGCTGATGCGCGCCTTGGCCGAGGGGCAAAGCGTGGCCTATGCCTCGGATGCGGGCACGCCGCTCGTCGCCGATCCGGGCTACCGGCTTGCCCGAGACGCTGCCGAGGCGGGCTACCGCATCCATTCCGCGCCGGGGCCTTCGGCTTTGCTCGCGGGGCTGACCGTCTCGGGCCTGCCGAGCGACCGCTTCATGTTCGTGGGCTTTCCCCGCGGCCAAAGGCGCCAAGCGCCGCTGGATCGAGAGCTGGGCAGGTGTCGAAGCGACCGTGGTTTTGTTCGAAAGCCCCAAGCGCGTTAAGGAATTGTTGGAGATTATGTGCGAATCTGATCCGGAGCGGGATACCGTGATTTGCAGGGAGCTGACCAAGAAGTTCGAAGAGGTAATGCGCGGAACGGCAGCCGGTCTTGCCAGGGACATCCCCGAACAGGGTTTGCGGGGCGAGGTTGTGGTCCTGTTCGGCCCGCCGCAAGTCAAACCCGCCGATGAAGGGGATATCCGCAATGCTCTTGTGGCGCTGCTGAAGGATATGTCGGTGAAAGACGCTTCGGCACAGGTCGCAGCCCGTTTGGGGCTGCCGCGACGTGAGGTATATGCCTTGGCGCTCGATCTGGCCAAAGGGGCAAAGGAAGAGAGTGAAGATGACGACGGCTGACCTGAACCACCACACGCGCTCGATCCGCGGCCTTGTCGCTTATTCGGGCGGGCGACTGGCCGAAGAGGGGTTGCCGCCCGATATGTGGCGGAGGGCTATCTTTTGCTCGAAACCCGTTATCGTTCCCGCGCCGGCGAGATCGACCTTATCCTGACCAAGGACGGCGTCGTGGTCTTCGTCGAGGTGAAAAGCGCGGGCAGTTATGATCAGGCGGCTGCGCGGATCTCGCGGCGGCAAATGGACCGGATCTGTCTGGCTGCATGCGACTATGTTTCGCGACTGCCCGAAGGTATGCTGACAGAGATGCGTTTTGATGCGGCGCTGGTCGATGCCCAGGGCATGATCGGGATCATCCCGAACGCTTTTGGCGAGAACTAGTTCGCATCATCCACCCACCAGCCTACTTGCATTGCCCTATCGCTCGGGCGACAACCTCGACAAATTGTCGATGGGAGAATGGCCATGAGCCTTTATGTCGCCTTGCAGATGGATCCGGTCGAAGATGTTTCGATCGATGGCGATAGCACGTTCCGTCTCGGACTCGAGGCTCAGGCGCGCGGTCACCGGTTGTTCCAGTATACGGTCGACGATCTGAGCTATCGTGAAGGACGGGTGATGGCTTACGGGCGCAAAATCACTTTGCGCCGCCAAAGGGTGATCACGTCGGTTTTGGCGAGTGGGAAACCGTCGATCTGGCAGATTTCGATGTGGTCTGGCTACGTCAGGATCCGCCTTTCGACATGGCCTACATCACCTCGACCCATCTGCTCGACCGCGTTCATCCCGACACCTACGTCGTCAACGATCCTTTCTGGGTGCGCAACTCGCCCGAAAAGCTGCTGGTTCTGGATTTTCCCGATCTCACGCCGCCGACTTTGATCACCCGCAATATCGCGGATATTCGCAGCTTCCGTGAAAAGCATGGCGATATCATCGTCAAGCCGCTTTACGGAAATGGCGGGGCCGGTGTTTTCCATCTGCGGCCAGAGGATCCGAACCTGTCCTCCTTGATGGAGGTTTTCACCAGCGGCAGTCGCGAGCCGGTGATTGCCCAGCAATATCTGCCCGCCGTCGTCAAAGGCGACAAGCGGATCATTCTCGTTGATGGCGAGCCGATCGGGGCGATCAACCGCGTGCCTGCGGCGGGCGAGGCGCGCTCGAACATGCATGTTGGCGGGCGTCCCGAAAAAGTCGGACTGACCGAGCGCGAGGCCGAGATTTGCGCGCGGATCGGGCCGGTTCTGCGCGAAAAAGGCCTCATCTTCACGGGGATCGACGTGATCGGCGGTTGGCTGACCGAGATCAATGTCACCTCGCCGACCGGCCTGCAGGAGCTTGAGCGCTTCGACGGAGTCAATGGTGCCGGTCTGATTTGGGAAGCGATCGAGCGGCGTCTGGCCGCTCGCTGAGGCTTTGGCCTTCGCCGACGGCCCCGCAATTTAGCCGCCATTGACGAGAAGCAGGCGGTAGCCGACCGCCTCCGCGATATGCGGGCTCCGGACTTGTTCGGAGCCCGCGAGATCGGCGATGGTGCGTGCCGATCGCAGTGCCCAGTGATAGCCGCGAGCGGTGAAGCCGAATTTGTCGGCTGCGCGCAAAAGTAGATCGCGACCTTCGGGATCCGGCGTTGCGACTTCGTCGAGGAAGCTTCCGTATAGATCGGAATTCGTTTTGATTTCCTTCGATCCCGAGTAGCGCCGAGCCTGGACTTTGCGCGCGGCGGAGACCCGTTCCGCGACCGGCGCGCTGGGCTCCGACGGAGTGCGGATATCGAGATCGGCGAGCGGGACGGCGGACAATTCGATGCGCATGTCGAAACGGTCCAGCAGCGGCCCCGAGATCTTGCCCAGATAATCCGCCCCGCAAACCGGCGCGCGCGAACAAGCGTGGCGCGGGTCACTCAGGTATCCGCAGCGGCAGGGATTGGCGGCGGCGACCAGCAGGAAGCGGCAGGGGTAGCGGATATGGGCATTGGCGCGCGCGACCACGACCTCGCCCGTCTCGATCGGCTGGCGCAGGGTCTCGAGGACGGCGCGCGAAAATTCGGGCAGTTCATCGAGAAAGAGCACGCCGTTATGGGCAAGGCTCACCTGACCGGGGCGTGCGCCACGTCCCCGCCGATAATTGCGGCCATGGAAGCGGTGTGATGGGGGTCGCAAAGGGCGGCTCGCGCGACATTCCCTTGTTCTTGAGACTGCCCTCGATCGAATAGATCATCGAGGTTTCCAGTGCTTCGGCGGCGCTCAGCGGCGGCAAAGGCCGGGCAGGCGGCGCGCCAGCATCGACTTTCCCGCGCCCGGGGGCCGAGCAGCATGATATGATGGCGCCCTGCCGCAGCGATTTCGAGCATACGGCGCGCACGCTCCTGCCCTTTGACATCGGCCAGATCGGGGCCGCCGGCCTGCGGGCTTGCCTCGCCCGGTTGCGCGCGCGGCAGCGGATTGCGATGCGTGAGGTGGTCGGTGACCTGCCTGAGCGACGGCGCGGCGAAGACCGGCGTCGTCCCGATCCATGCCGCCTCGGGCCCGCAGCTTTCGGGACAGATCAGCGCGCGCCCGAATTCCGAGGCGGAGAGGGCGGCGGGCAGCGCACCCGCGACGGCGACGATACGGCCGTCAAGCGCGAGCTCGCCGATCGCGATGACGCTTTCGAGCTCTTCTGCGGGGATGATCTCGAGTGCCGCGAGCACCGCCAGAGCGATCGGCAGATCGAAATGCGACCCTTCTTTCGGGATGTCGGCGGGGAGAGGTTCACCGTGATGCGCTTGGCTGGCATGGCGATGGCGAGGGCGGAAAAGGCGGCGCGGACGCGCTCTTTGGCCTCGGTCACGGCCTTGTCGGGCAGGCCTGATGGTGAAGGCCGGCAGCCCTGCCGCGATCGCGCATTGCACCTCGACAAGCCGGCCCTCGAGACCTTCGAAAGCCAGGGTATAGGCGATGGCGACCATGGGCTTCTCCGCTTTCGCAACAGCGTTATCCGGCGGATTTTAAGAAAGGGTTAACACGCTTTTTCGCCCAAGGGTTTTGCTCAGCTTGCTTGTCGCGGAGCCCGCTTCGGCCTATGTCCTGTCATGCAGTGACAAAAGAGGGGTCCGCGATGCAGGGCAATCGTATTCTGCTGGTCGTTGGAGGTGGTATCGCGGCCTTCAAAGTGCCCGAGCTGATCCGGCTTTTGCGACAGGACGGCATGGCGGTGACGCCGGTGTTGACCAAGGCGGGGCGCAGTTCGTGACGCCTCTGACCCTGTCGGCCTTGGCCGAGGCCCCTGTCATCAAGAGCTTTTCGACCTGACCCGCAGATCCGAGATGGGACATATCCAGCTTTCGCGCTCGGCCGATCTGGTGGTTGTGGTGCCCGCGACCGCCAATCTGATGGCGCGGATGGCCGCGAGGTTGGCCGATGATCTGGCCACGACGCTCTTGCTTGCGACCGACAAGCCGGTCCTGATCGCGCCCGCGATGAATGTGCGCATGTGGGAACATCCCGCGACGCGCCGCAACCGCCGCCAGTTGCAGCAGGACGGCATCCTTTTCGTGGGGCCGGGCGAAGGTGTCATGGCATGCGGCGAATATGGCGACGGGCGCATGTCCGAGCCTGCGACCATTCTCGAGGCGATCCGCGCGCAATTGGGCCGGCCCGTTGCCGCACCTGCGACGGGGCTTGCGCCTTTGCTTTTGCGCAACGACGAGGAGCCCGAAGAGGAGCGTCCGCTGCGTCTGCCGCCCGAGGCCGTGGTCAAGCTGCCCTCGCGCCGCGTTCTGGCGGGCAAACATGTCATCGTGACCTCGGGGCCGACGCATGAGCCGATCGATCCGGTGCGCTATATCGCGAACCGCTCTTCCGGTGCGCAGGGCACGGCGATTGCTTCGGCTTTGCGCCATTTGGGCGCGCGCGTAACCTTCGTGACCGGTCCCGCAAGCATTCCCGCGCCCGAGGGCGTCGAGGTCGTGCCGGTCGAGACCGCGGCCGAGATGCGCGCGGCGGTCGAGCGGGCCTTGCCTGCGGATGTCGCGGTCATGGCGGCGGCGGTTGCCGATTGGCGGGTTGCCAATGCAAGCGACAGCAAGATCAAAAAGGACGGCAGCGGCCATATTCCCGCGCTCGAATTTGCCGAGAACCCCGATATTCTCGCCTGGATCAGCCATCTCGAAGAGGGCAGGCCCCAGCTTGTCGTGGGCTTTGCCGCCGAGACCGACGATGTTCTCGCCCATGCGACCGCGAAACGGCTGCGCAAGGGCTGCGACTGGATCGTTGCCAATGACGTCCACCCTCGACCGGCATCATGGGCGGCAGCGAGAATGCCGTGATCCTGATCACCGAACAGGGGCCGGAGCACTGGCCGCGCATGGCCAAAAGCGCCGTGGCCGACAAGCTGGCCGACCGCATCGCCGAAGAAATTTGCTCGGAAGAGGCGCTCAAGGAAGACCGGCAGGCGCGCCAATTGCCGGAGGCGGGGCTGTGAGCCGGATCTATCTCGACTGGAACGCGACGACACCGCTGCGCATCGAGGCGCGCGACGCCATGATTGCCGCAGCCGAAATCGTCGGAAACCCCTCGTCGGTCCATGCCGAGGGGCGGGCGGCGAAAATGGCGCTGGAGCGTGCGCGCGAAGACGTGGCGCGGGCCTTGGGGGCGGAAGGGGCGGATGTGATCTTCACATCGGGCTCGACCGAGGCGGCTGCGCTTGCGCTGGAGGGCGCGATTTTCACTGTTCCGGTGTCGAACATGACGCGGTCAAGGCCTGGTGCCGCGCCGATCTGGGCACCGATGCGGGCGGCATCGTCACGGTCGCGGATCCGGCGCGGTCGAGCCTCCAGCTTGCCAATTCCGAGACCGGCGTTTTGCAGAAACTGCCCGAAGGTCTGGCCGTCAGCGATCTGACGCAGGCTTTCGGCAAAGTGCCGATGGCATTCAACTGGCTGGGGATCACCGCCGGTTTCGTCTCGGCCCACAAGCTTGGCGGGCCCAAGGGGGTGGGGGCGCTGGTCGTGAAGCGCGGCACCGATCTGGAGGCGCGCATCAAGGGCGGCGGACAAGAGCAGGGACGGCGCGCCGGAACCGAGAATTTGATCG
This sequence comes from Paracoccus cavernae, assembly GCA_030410095.1. Classification (GTDB taxonomy): domain Bacteria; phylum Pseudomonadota; class Alphaproteobacteria; order Rhodobacterales; family Rhodobacteraceae; genus Paracoccus; species Paracoccus cavernae. Next base: position 1,472,186 of record JAUFRC010000001.1, on the reverse strand, counting down.
GGATCATGGGATTCGCGGCAGCCGCCAAGGCCGCGCAAAATGATCTGGATCAAGGTTTGTGGGACAAAGTGGCCCAAACCCGTGATTCGTTGCTGGGCGCTCTGGAAAACGGGGCGGAAGGTGTTACATTCTTGGGGCGCAGATCCCGCCGCTTGCCGAATACCTTGTCGATGCTCACCCCAGGGTGGCGTGGCGAGACGCAGGTGATGCAGATGGATCTCGCCGGATTTGCCATATCGGCAGGTTCGGCCTGCTCCTCGGGAAAGGTCCGGGCCAGCGGTGTGCTGCAGGCCATGGGGATCCACCCCGAACAAGCGGGCGACGCGATCCGCATCTCGTTCGGCCCGAGCACGGCTGAACGGGATGTCATGCGTTTTGCCGACGCGTGGCTTGCCTCGTGGCAACGCTGGCGTGAACGGAACAGAGGGCGGAAACCGCAGGAAAGGATGACCATGGCTGATCTGGCTACCTCCCCGGAGCTTGAGGTTCGCGAAGGCGTGGACCGTGAGACCGTCGAAACTGTCCAGAACATGGGCAGCTACAAATACGGCTGGGATACCGAGATCGAGATGGAATATGCCCCCAAGGGGCTGAACGAGGACATCGTTCGTCTGATCTCGGAAAAGAACGAAGAGCCGGAATGGATGACCGAATGGCGCCTGCAGGCCTTCCGCCGCTGGCAGACCATGACCGAACCCAAATGGGCGATGCTGAACTATCCCGAGATCGACTATCAGGACCAGTTCTACTACGCGCGCCCCAAAAGCATGATCGAGAAGCCCAAGTCGCTGGACGAGGTCGATCCGAAATTGCTGGCGACCTACGAGAAACTGGGCATTCCGCTACGCGAGCAGATGATCCTTGCCGGTGTCGAAGGCGCCGAGGAGGCCCTGCCGAGGCGCGCAAGGTCGCGGTCGATGCGGTTTTCGATTCCGTTTCGGTCGGCACCACCTTCAAGGACGAGCTGGCCAAGGCCGGCGTGATCTTCTGCTCGATTTCCGAGGCGATCCGCGAACATCCCGAGCTGGTCAAGAAATACCTCGGCTCGGTCGTGCCGCAGACCGACAACTTCTTTGCGACGCTGAACTCGGCGGTCTTTTCGGACGGCTCGTTCGTCTACATCCCGCCGGGCGTGACCTGCCCGATGGAGCTGTCGACCTATTTCCGCATCAACGCGGAAAACACCGGCCAATTCGAGCGCACGCTGATCATCGCCGACAAGGGCAGCTATGTGAGCTATCTTGAAGGCTGTACCGCGCCCAAACGCGATACCGCCCAGCTTCACGCTGCCGTGGTCGAGATCGTCATTCTCGAGGATGCCGAGGTCAAATATTCGACCGTCCAGAACTGGTTCCCCGGCGACGAGGAAGGCAAGGGCGGCATCTACAACTTCGTGACCAAACGCGCCGATTGCCGCGAGGCCCGCGCCAAGGTCATGTGGACGCAGGTTGAAACCGGCTCGGCGATCACCTGGAAATACCCGTCCTGCATCCTGCGGGGCGACGAAAGCCAGGGCGAGTTCTATTCGATCGCCATCGCCAACAACATGCAGCAGGCCGATACCGGCACCAAGATGATCCATCTTGGAAAGAACACCCGTTCGCGCATTGTTTCCAAAGGGATTTCTGCCGGCAAGGCGCAGAACACCTATCGCGGTCAGGTCTCGATGCACCCGCGTGCCACGAACAGCCGCAACTATACGCAATGCGACAGCCTGCTGATCGGCGATCAATGCGGTGCCCATACGGTCCCCTATATCGAGGTCCGCAACAACTCGAGCCGTGTCGAGCACGAGGCGACCACCTCGAAAGTCGATGACGACCAGCTCTTCTATTGCCGCGCCCGCGGCATGGACGAAGAGGGCGCGGTCGCACTGGTGGTGAACGGCTTCTGCCGCGACGTTCTGCAGGCCTTGCCGATGGAATTCGCGATGGAAGCACAGGCACTGGTCGCGATTTCGCTTGAAGGGTCGGTCGGATAACGACGGCAACAGGGAGGGCAAGGCATGACGCTTGAGGATACCAAAACGGTCGAGAAAACGGATGTGGCCGAACAGAAGTTCGACGCGTCCCGTGCGCTTCGGACCTATTTCGACCGTGGCCGGATCAATTTGCCTCAAGGGCATGTCGCCGTCTTCCGGCACGACGATGTCGAGATCATGTTCAACGTGGTGAACCCTCTCGACGTCGTCCAGCGCGCCCATTCCAAATCGGCGTTCTACGAGCGCGAGGACCTCGATGTCATCCGGCAGCATTTCCCCGCAGGCGGCGTTTTCGCCGATATCGGGGCCAATGTCGGCAACCATAGTGTTTTCGCGGGCCGGATCCTCGGTGCGAGCTCGATCATTCCCTTCGAGCCCAACCCGGTGGCCCAAGAGATCTATATCTCCAATATGATCCTCAACCGTTTGATGGATAAGCTGGATTTCAGCTTCTTCACCTATGGTCTGTCCGACCAGATGGACGAGAATCTGGCCATGCGCTGGAACCCCAACAACCTCGGCGGCGGCCGTATCGTGCGCAATGCGGGAAAGGATCCGGACGGGGTATCCGTTATTCGGGGCGACGATGCGTTGTTGAACAAGCAGGTCGATTTCATGAAGATCGACGTCGAAGGTCTGGAAATGGAGGTCCTCGCGGGGCTCGCCCAGACCGTTGCAGCGCGTCGTCCACGATGTTCATCGAAATCGACAACCGTCACGCCGACGCCTTTCTGGCTTGGGTGGAGGCAAACGACTACACGATCGAGGCCCGTATCCGGCATTACGCCGTGAACGAGAACTTTCTTGTTCGTGCCAAAGAGAAAGCAGGGGCGAGCCGCTGAAGCGTCACCCCAAAACCGGACGCGGCTTCGGAAATGCCGCTCGCCAATGATCCTTGCGGATCCAAACGAATTTGATGGTCGTCGCAGCTAGGGGGCTGCCGCCATCCCAGATGTAAGAGGAAATTATGCTGGAAATCAAAAACCTGTACGCCGAACTCGAAGATGGCAGCAAACAGATCCTGAAAGGGGTCAGCCTCAGCGTTCCCGCAGGTGAAGTGCATGCGATCATGGGCCCGAACGGTTCGGGTAAATCGACGCTGTCCTATGTGCTTTCTGGCCGTGACGGCTACGAGGTGACCGATGGTAGTGCCTCGCTCGATGGCGAAGACCTGCTGGCGATGGACCCCGAAGAGCGCGCGGCCGCGGGCCTTTTCCTCGCCTTCCAATATCCGGTCGAGATCCCGGGCGTCGGTAACCTGACCTTCCTGCGCACCGCGCTGAACGCGCAGCGCAAGGCACGCGGCGAAGAGGAACTCTCCTCGGGCGACTTCCTCAAGGTCGTGCGCGAAAAAGCGAAATCGCTCAATATCGATGCGGAAATGCTCAAGCGTCCGGTCAACGTCGGCTTCTCGGGCGGCGAGAAAAAGCGCAACGAAATCCTGCAGATGGCAATGCTCGAGCCCCGCATGTGCATCCTCGACGAGACCGACTCGGGTCTGGACGTCGATGCGATGCGTCTGGTCTCGGAAGGCGTGAACGCTTTGCGCTCGCCCGACCGCAGCTTCCTTGTGATCACCCACTATCAGCGCCTGCTCGACCACATCAAACCCGATGTCGTCCATATCATGTATAACGGCCGCATCATCAAAACCGGCGGGCCGGCGCTGGCGCTTGAAGTCGAAAAGAACGGCTATGCCGAACTGCTCGCGGAGGTCGCGGAATGACCGATCTCGCAACCCTGACTGCCGAGGCCGCCCAAGGGGCAGCCGCAGGCAAGGGCGGCGATGCTTTGTCGCTGCGACTGGCTGCGCTGGATCTGCCCAAGGGCGGCTTCACCGCGGCGGCCCGTGCCGATGCTTTGGCGCGTCTTCAGGCGATGGGGCTGCCCGGCCCGCGCGACGAATACTGGCGCTACACCCCGCCGGCCGCTTTCAACGCGGCCAAGGCCGAAGCGATCGAGATTCCGGCCGACGCCGGCGACTCGCCGCTTTTCGACGATATCGACCGGCTGAAGCTGGTCTTCGTCGATGGTCGTTTCGATGCTTCGGCGTCTGATGCGATCACGGGCGAGGGCTTTACGCTTGATACGCTGGCCGCAGCCGATGCGCAGGCCGACCACTGGGCCAAGCCGGTTTATGGCACGCTCGAGGCTGCGGGCCAAAAGCCGGTTCTGCGTCCCTTCGCGGCGCTGAACACGCTGGCCGCAACCGATGGGGTCCTGATCCGCGTCACGGGTGTCGTCCAGCGTCCGGTCCATATCATTTATCGCCGCAGCGCTGCCGCCGCCGATGTGATCATGCACAACCTCGTCAAGCTCGAGCCGGGTTCCGAGATCACGCTGCTTGAAACCGGCATGGTCGGCGCCCGCGCCAATACCCTGCTCGAGGCCGATATCGGCGAGGGCGCGCGCTTCCACCACATCATGGCCAAGCGCGCCTCTTATCCCAAGGTCGGAAACGGGCATCTTTTTGCACGCGTCGCCGCCAAGGGCCTGCTCAAATCCTTCGAGCTTTCGGTCAGCGGCCGCATGATGCGCAACGAGAGCATTGTCGATATCGTCGGTGACGACGCGGTGGCCCATGTCGCTGCAGCCGCGCTTGGCGACGGCAAGGACGGTCCGTTCCACCACGACAACACCGTCTTCATCACCCATGCGGCCGAGCGGTGCGAAAGCCGTCAGGTCTATAAAGGTGCTCAAAAACGGCGCGTCGGGGATCTTCCAAGGCAAGATCCTTGTGAAACAGGGTGCGCAGAAAACCGACGGCTACCAGATCAGCCAGGCGCTTTTGCTCGACGAGAACAGCCAGTTCCTCGCCAAGCCCGAGCTGGAAATCTACGCCGACGACGTGAAGTGCAGCCATGGTTCGACCACGGGCGCGCTGGACGAAACCGCGCTCTTCTATCTGCGCTCGCGCGGCGTGCCGCGTGCCCGCGCCGAGGTTCTGCTGGTGCTCTCTTTCCTCGCCGATGCGTTGGAAGAGGTCGAGGATCTCGAACTGCGTCTGCGCGTCGGAGAAAGGCTCGAGCAATGGCTGACCGCACGGGCTCAGGCCGAGCTGGGATGAGCCAAAGGGCATTCTGCCCCGGATCGTGCGCAGTTGGTGGCAACCCGGTTCGGTTCTGCGCGAGATGCGCGGCACGCCGGATCGGGTGCTCATCGTCATTTTGATGGTGGCCATGCTGATCTTTCTGGTGGCGCAGGCTCCGGGCCATGCCCGCGCGGCTGAGCTCGACCCTTCGATCCCGCTTGACGCGCGGATCGGCGGGGCGGTTCTCGCCGTGATGTTCATCATGCCGGTCATCGCTTTCGCGCTGGCCGCTCTGGTTGCGGCGCTGTCCAAGCTGACGCCGCGGCCCGTCTCGCCCGAGGATTCGCGCCTCGCGCTGTTCTGGGCATTGCTTGCCGTTTCACCGGCCATGCTTCTCGCCGGAATGACCGGCGGCTTTCTGGGGCAGGGACTGCCGCTGACCATCACCCAGAGCATCGCAGGTCTGGGTTTTCTCTTCATCTGGGGCGCGGGTCTGCGCGCCGTTGCAGGACATAAATGACCGATCTCTCGCTGGGTAACCTTGCCGTCCTGACCGTCAAAGAGCCCGAACAGGGCCTGCGCGCCCTACAGGGGCTGAACCTGCCGATGGGCGCAAGGTGGATGGCGATGGCTCTGGCGGTCTGCCTGTCGACGCTGGTCGGCGGGATCGCGAACATGTTGATCCCGCTCCCGCCCGAGGCGGCGAGTCCGCTGCTTTCGCTGCTGACCGCACCGGGGACGCTGGTGGTCATCCAGTTCGTCGCCCTGACGGTCTCGGCCTTCCTGATGGCCAATGTCGGGCGGATGTTCGGCGGCTACGGGAGCTTTGCCGACGCGCTTCTGGTCACCGCCTGGATCGAGACGCTGCTGGTCGGCGTGCAGGCGGTCCAGCTGGTGATGGTGCTGGTCCTTCCGGGGTCGGGCCAGCTGACCTCGATCGTGGCCTTCGGGCTCTTTCTCTACCTCACAGTGATGCTGACCAAGGCGCTCCACGGTTTTTCCAATCCGTTCATGGTGATCCTCGGGCTGATCGGGACGATGTTCGTCCTCGGATTTGCCTTGACCTTCCTTGCCGCCGCGTTCGGCCTCTTGCCGGAGATTATCGCCCAATGACCTATGATATCGCCAAAATCCGCGCCGATTTCCCGATCCTGTCGCGCGAAGTGAACGGCCGCCCGCTGGTCTATCTCGACAACGGCGCCAGCGCGCAGAAACCGAAGGTCGTCATCGACGCGATCTCGCAGGCCTATTCGATGGAATATGCCAACGTCCATCGCGGTCTCCATTACCTCTCGAACCTCGCGACCGACCATTACGAGGCGGTGCGCGGCAAGATCGCGCGCTTTCTCAATGCCAACCACGAGGACGAGATCATTTTCGCTTCGGGCGCGACCGAGGCACTCAATCTGGTCAGCTATGCCTGGGCCGCCCCGCGCCTGCAGGCCGGTGACGAGATCGTTCTGTCGCTGCTCGAACATCACGCGAATATCGTGCCCTGGCATTTCCTGCGCGAGCGTCAGGGTGTCGTGCTCAAATGGGTCGAGCCCGAGCCCGACGGCAGCCTGCCTCCCGAGAAGGTCCTCGAGGCGATCGGCCCGCGTACCCGTCTGGTCGCGCTGACGCATATGTCGAACGTGACCGGCACGCTTGTCGATGTCGGCGCCGTGGCGCGGGGTACCGATGTGCCGGTGCTGGTCGACGGCAGTCAGGCCTCGGTCCATACGCCGGTCGATGTCGCGGCGCTCGGCGTCGATTTCTATGCGATCACCGGCCACAAGCTTTACGGCCCGTCGGGCTCGGGGGCGATCTGGATCTCGCGCGAGCGTCAGACCGAGATGCGGCCCTTCCTCGGCGGCGGCGACATGATCCGCACCGTGACCCGCGACACGATCGATTACGCCGATGCGCCGTTGAAGTTCGAGGCCGGCACCCCAGGATCGTCAACCAGATCGGTCTCGGCGTTGCGATCGACTATCTGACAGCGCTGGGGATGGAGAACATCGCGGCGCATGAGCATATGCTGCGCGACTATGCCCGCGAGCAACTCCGCGCCCTCAACTGGCTCGAAGTGCAGGGCGACGCGCCGGACAAGGGCGCGATCTTTTCGATCACGATGGAGGGCGCGCATGCCCATGACGTCTCCACCATCCTCGACAAACGCGGGATCGCGGTCAGGGCAGGGACCCATTGCGCGATGCCGCTTCTGGACTTCTACGGCAAAACCGCAACGGCGCGGGCGAGCTTTGGTCTTTACAACACGACCGCCGAAGTCGATGCGCTGATCGACGGTTTGAAATTCTGTCGCGAGCTTTTCGCCTGACCCCCATTGCAGCCCGCGGTTTTTCCCGCTAATCACAAAGCAGTCCGCACCCATAGCTCAGCTGGATAGAGCGCTGCCCTCCGAAGGCAGAGGCCAGAGGTTCAGATCCTCTTGGGTGCGCCATTTGCCTAATCTCCCATTGAAAAATAAAGACTATTCGCGATTTTTGTATCGTGGTCGGCTTTCGATACAATGTTCCGTTCTGTTCCAGCCCCGCTGATCAGTCGTTTCATCTCTGCCGCGCGGGTATATTGCTCGACCTCTTGCAGGGTTTTGTGGCCGCCCCAGGCCATGATCGCATGCGCGGTTCCGCCTGCCTCGGCAATATCGGTCAGGCGCGATTTCCTGAGCCCGTGGGCGGTGCAATCCTGAAGCCCGGCCTCCTTCGCGGCATCTGCAATCACGTTTGACAGGCCCTTGTGGCTGCGCACCTTCCCATTTGAGGTCGCGAGAAAGGTGAATCCGCCCTTGAGGTTCTCTACAGCCAGATGGACCGTTTCGCGCTCTGCCTGCCATGAGGCGGCGAATTCAGGCAGAGGGGCATTCCACGGGATGTAGGCGGGCCCTTTGGTTTTGCTTTGGATGAAGGTCAGAATGCCGTCCTTGCCGACATGCGAAGGCGAGAGCTTCACCGCATCGATGGTTCGGGCCGCGGTCCAGTAAACCAGCTCGAAGCAAGCGCGCTGAACAGTGTTCAAAGGCCACCGACTGCGGTAGGCGGCAATGTCGTCTGCCGACCATTTTTGTGGCCGACAATGTTTTCTTTGCGCTTCGCAATCAAGGCGGCTGCATCTTTGTCTCCATTGCCGGTGCGCTTCGCGAATTTGCTGAGCTTGCGCCAGGTCTTCAGGCGCGCGTTGGCAGGGTTAGGCGGGAGTTTCGCAAGATCCGCTTCGATGTGCCGCGATTCGATCAGGCGAAACTGGACGTCGGCATATGCCTCCTTGATTTGGTCTGCGTTGCGCTTGAGAATCGCACGATAGACAGGGCTGCCGGACAGAAAGTCCTGAGACGCCAGGAAACTGTTGATGACAGCCGCGACAGATCCCGCGCTCGCGCCACGCGATGCTTTGGCTTGTATGGAGCCAATCTGAGATTGCGCCATCGCCCAGGCTGCGATGAAATCTGGATGCAGCTCTGGCAGATCGGGCAAGCGAACGCCGGTCGCGCGGTGGTACTTCACCACCCGGTCGCCGCGCTTCTGGGCGCGCTTCATGATTGCCTGACGCTCTGCGATGGTTCGGGACAAAATCGATGCGGAGCGATCAATCCGCTCGTTTAGCTTGATAAGCCTTTGATCTTCCTCGGCAGTTGTGAAGCGGTTCCACCGTGCGTCCATCGAGGGTTGCCGGACAAGGCGCTGTTTCTTCATGTGACTTGCCTGCCTTTGCTGGCTTTTGCGGGGTGTAACGGTCGGGTGACGGATGGGTCAGGCGGCGCGATCAGCCATGAGTTCTACGTGGATCTTGCGGATGAACTCGTCCGTCTGGTCGATCCGGCTCGGTTTCTTGGCGCGGGCAAGGATGCAGATCCTCCCAGCTCGCTCTGTGCAGGCCGGCCGCAATAAGCGCGGCGTTGGTCGCCCTATCTGGCGCTATAGCAACGCCACGGTTTAGGGTCGGCATCACCCGATGGGCAGGGCGGCGCGGTCACCGCGCAGCATCTAGTTCAGCGCGGTCGTGACGACAGGGCCGACTGGCTCATTGCGCCACCAGTTCATCACCGCGCGCCCTCGATCAGCTGATCGTTCGGGAAGGTGATGGTCGTGTGAATGGCGCTGCCGAGATCCGTGTCGCGCAGCTCGGGGAGCTCGTGCCAGACGCGGCGCAGCAGATCTTCGGTGATCAGAAGGCGCACTGCGAGTAAGGGCAGCTGCGCCGCGAAGTCTGGTCCCATCATTTGGGTAGGTGACAGCTTCACGGCGCGGCCCTCTCGGACAGGGCCTGCCAGCCGTGGGCGCGCGCTTCGGCAGCGGTGGGCGCGACGAAGTCGCGGACATCGGACAAGTCGAGCGCGAAGGCGATGATGTGAAAGATCGCGATCATCAACACGGCCAGCGCGATGCCGCCGAGAGCAAATAGCAGCGTGCTCGGGCCGCTGGTGGCGACGGGGTGGTTCAGCGGCGTGGTGCGCGCGGGGCTGCGGCCGGCGTGCAGGGCGCGGCGGATCTCGGCGCAAGGAGTGTCGCCGACATCGACGGCCGCGCGATCAAAGAGGCGCGGTGCGGAGAGGTGTTCGTCCACGTCTTTGACGGAAAGGACGGTGGGAATGTGCATGGGCTGGCTCCATCCGGCAAGGTCGAGATGGATATTATTATGCGCAACGCATAATTTATGTCAATGCGATGTGCATATAAATATGCGATACGGTCTTGGTGCGTGATTCGGATCACGCTTAGGTCCGCGCCTTTTTCATATTTCATTTGATGAGTGGGAGCTGAAAAATCCCTCTACAGCGTGCGCTGGAGTGGGCAGCAGAGGTGCGGGCAGGGCAATGCCAAGCATCCAGAGAGTGAAATCTTATCCACAGATTCGCCCTCAAGTTTTATCACCTGCAGTGCCGTCAACCGGTTGTCTTAGCTCTGTGTTCGCCTAACGTTCCGCGCAGTGTAAGGGAGGCGGGTAATGGTCGGTGGCTCAGATGGAGAGGACATGGAGTTGATCCTGCTAGCGCTGTTGGAGGTCAGCTCTCTTCCGGCCGGAAAAGATCGCGTTGACGCTTTACAACAATTGCTATCATCCGCTGCTCTTCTTCGGTCAGCCCGTCCAGGGCATCCGTTATGGCCTTTACTATTGGCGCTAGCGGACTCTGCGGATCTTGCGTCTGGGTGATAGGCTCAGCGCCGAGCTCGCCGAATAGCAACCACTCGGGCCGTACACCAAACGCTTTCGCGTATCGCGTCGCATCGTTGCGATCATACGCACGGCTTCCATTCTCGTGTGCTGCATAGGTAGGGTAGGGCTGTGCAACACGCTCAGCCCCAGCCTTTGCTGATCGGTATCCGGCTTGGCGGCGTGCTTCTTTTAGTCTGCTGTGTGCGGTGTCCATGTGAGATGTCTACAGCGTAAAAGTATGCGTAGCGCATTGACGTAAAAAAATGCATCGTGCACAAGAATATGCATGGAGCATATTTTTCAGATTTGGCCCAAGATGACCGATCTCGCGGCAGACCTTGGCATGAGCTACCAAACTGTCGCTGCGTGGAAGCGACGGGGCGCATTCCTGCCGAATACGATTTGCCCCTGATCGATGCTGCGCGCCGTAGAGGTGGCCGACTTACACTTTCTACCCTTGCACTCGCGCGAGCCTCAAGCGCAGGCCTCCCGAGGATGCGGCATGAGGTATCGCCCTGCTGCATCCTCTCTCGTTCTGATGAATGTCCTTCTGCACGAGGACACAACAGCACAGGACCTTCTGAAATGTCTTTCCGAAAATGCGGCGGCGAAGAGGCCGAACGTGTCTGGTTCGCTGGCCTGTTGTGGCGGGCGTTTCCCGAGGCGCAATCCGAAAACGAGCTGGCGGAATTGGCGGCGGATGTGCTGACCTCGGACAGTCGGCCGGTGACATCGCGCACGGTGCGCAACTGGCTGCGCCGCGAGAACGCCCCGCATTTCCGCTATGTGCTCAAGGTGATCGCTTTGGTCGGTGCCGAGACGGTGTTCCAGATCATCGATCCGGAGGTGCGCTGATGCGGATCCTTTGGCGCATGGCGCAACGCTATTACGAGGCCCGCCACCGGCGGGCGCCCGCGTGGCCGAGCAATCGGCAGCGGATGCCGACCGGTTCAAGCGGCAGTCTGAAAAGTTTTTCAAACGGATCAAGGGGCGCGGCGCGATCTTTGAGATTGCGCCCATAGCCCGCCAGTGTCGCCGCCGCGCGCCACCTCATGGCGCTGCCGGCGACACTGGCGGGGCGGTCGCTGCTCGATCGCCCCGCATTTTTATAAACAAGCGCGAATGCGCAAGGGACAGGTGATGATGATGAACGCAGCAGTTTCTGCCACTCTTTCCGCATGTGTCGCCGATACACCCGTCATCGGCGAGCCCGGCCGTGGGCGATGCCGCTACTATTGGAACGGGCAGGACTATTACGGCCTGAAAGCCGTGGCCGCCGCCGCAGGGGTGACGCGCAGTACGGTTCTCTACCATCTGCGCGTGAACGGCAATCTCGACAGTCTCGGGGTCTGGAACGCGTCGCGCTACGAGTGGCGCGGCGAGATCTACCGCCGACAGTCCGAGGTCGCTGCCGCGGCAGGTGTGTGCAGGGCGGTGGTGTCGGGGCATTTGGTGCGCCGCGGCAATCTCGATGCTTTGGGCGTTGGCGTGGGGCGAAACCCGCCGCGCGTGTCGATTGGCGGACGCTCGGTACGGTTCGGCACCGAAGAGGCCCGCGAGATCATGCGTGCGGAAACCTATTTCGACGGTCCTGCGGCGGTTGCGGCGGGCTTTGCGACCTCGACCGACGAGAGCGCCGATGCTGCTGCGGCAGCGCTCTTTGACTACCGGCTTTATCCCAAGGCCCCGAAAGGGCTGCGCGAAGTCGGCAACCAGCTCGGCCAGCGCGCCGGCATGTCGATGATCCGGTCGATGATGGCCGGGGCATCCAATCCGAAACCGAAGGAGAAGGCGATGAGCCGCAAATCCCAACGCACGGCCGCTCAGGTCGAAGGCGACGACGAAGACCAGATGGAAGAAGACGAGCCGATCACCTCGGAAGAAGATGATCAGACCAATCTCGAAGGCGATCTCGAAGACGAGGTTGATCTCGAGGAGGACGACGAGCTCGACCACGAGGCCGAAGAAGAAGACGCGGATCTCGAAGAAGACGAGCCGGCCGCGACGAAGGCCAATGCGCTCGGCATCCGCCGCTTCTGCGCCTCGCGCAAGATCGGCCGCGACATGGAAGCCAACTGGATCAGCCGCGGCTTGACCGCCAAGCAGGCCATTGCCGAGTTCAAGAAACAGAAGGGTCACACGATGACGAAAGCCCGCCCCGGCGCTGCCCGTACCCGCATCCTGCGCGACGAGCGCAGCACGCGCCGCGCGGCGATGTCTGATGCGCTCCATGCCCAGATTGTCGGCCGCGATCCGGCGACGGCGGCGGCACGCCCCTTTATGGAGATGTCGCTCGTGGAAATGGCGGCGGCCACCATCGGGCATCGCGGTCGTATCCGTTCGGCGGGCGACAAGGTCAACGTCTTCATGGACGCCTCGCATTCGACCTCGGATTATCCGGCGATCTTCCAGAATGCGCTGAACAAGGTGCTGCTCGAGCGTTACAGCGAATTCACCCCGACCTATCGCGCGATCGCCAAGAAGAAGAATTTCCGCGATTTCCGTCCGATGCCTCTGGTGCGGGCCGGTGACTTCCCGACGCTTCTGCCGGTGGGCGAGACGGGCGAGATCAAATGGGGCACCTTTGGCGAAAGCGGAGAGGAAGCCGTGATCGTGCCTTACGCGCGCGGTCTGACCATCTCGCGCCAGATGCTGATCAACGACGACCTCGGCGCGATCAACGACATGCTTTCGAGCTATGGCGAAACCATCGCCCATTTCGAAGAGCGTACCTTCTACGCTCAGGCGTTGACTGCGCGCCTGTCGGACGGCGATGCACTCTTCGACGCCACGCGCGGCAACCTCGCGGCTGCGGGCAGCGGGATCACGGCCGCGGCGCTTTCCGAGGGCCGTGCCGCGATGCGCAAGCAGGAATCGATCGACGGCCAGCGCCTGAACCTCGCGCCTTCGATCCTGCTGGTCGGTCCCGACATGGAAACCGAGGCCGAGATGATCGTGGCGCAGATCACGCCCACCGATGCCGGCGCGGTCAACCCGTTCTCGGGCAAGCTGAAGCCGGTGGTGACCACCGAAATCGAAGACAGATCGTGGTATCTGCTCTCGGAGCGGGCACCGTGCTGGGTCTACGGCTTCCTCGACGGTCAGGAAGCGCCGCGGGTGCGCACCGAAGAGCCGTTCGGCACGCAGGGCTTCTCGATGACGGTCGAGCACGACTTCGGCTTCGGCGCAGCCGACTATCGCGGCGGCTTCAAAAACGCCGGCGCCTAAAGGCCAAACCTTTCCGCTTTCCCGACAAGAGCCGCCTGATGGGCGGCTTTTGTCATTCATGACAGTCACGGGAGTTGACGATGAAAAGCTATCTGCAAAAGGGGACGAGCGTCTCGATCCCCGCCCCGAAAGCGGTTGCCTCGGGTGATCTGGTGGTTGCCGGTGTCCTTGCGGGCGTGGCCGGCCATGATGCGGACCCGGGCGCGCCGGTCGAGGTCCATCTCGAAGGCGTCTATCGTCTCGGCAAGGTTTCGGCGCAGGCCTGGACCGTCGGACAGGCGATCTATGTCACTCCGGCCAGCGGGCTTTGCACCAATGCGCCGGCGGCAGGGGCGATCTTTATCGGTGCGGCGATCGAGGCGGCGGCGAACCCCTCGGGTTCCGGCGTCGTGCGCCTGAATGGTGCAGTGCCGGCGGCGGCTTTTGCCTGATGACCGCGCTGTTCACCGGCATGACCCGCCTTCTGGCTGGAGCCTTCGGTGATCGCGTGACCTTTCAGCCGCGTTCGGGGCCCGCGCGGGAGATCCGCTCGATCTTTCGCGAGACCCCGATCGAGGTTGCCGGTGCCGACGGGCAGGATCTGATGATCGAAGCCCCGACATGGCGGGTCGCGCGTGACCTCGCCCCGGAGGTGGCGCGCGGCGACGCCATTACGGTGCCGGACGGGCGCGCTTTCCGCGTGATCGTGGTCCACAAGAACGGCTCGCCGAGCGCGGATGCCTTCTGGATCTGCGAGCTGCATGCCCTTGATGCCGGAGTTGCGCCATGAGCCATTACCGATCCGACTACCGCACGCTGGTGCGCGAGGCGCTTACCGCCCATCCGCGTTTCGCGGGCTTTACGGTGATGCGGGTCTGGCCCGGCTCGATCGATGCGGCCACGCTGCCTGTGATCGGCGTCCTGACGCCGCAAGAGCGTAACGCACCCGATACCCAGACCACGACGACGCGCGGCACGCTGTTGCAGGTCGCGCTGCGACGGATCGGCCATGACGAGGTCGAGGACAATCTCGACGCCGATAGCGAGGTGGTCGAGGCGGTGGTGATCGCGGCTTTGCGCAATCGCGAGCGCAACTGTGTCCTCGAGGAGACCTCGGTCGTGAGCAACAGCGATGCCCATGCTTTCGTGGGCAGGGATGAAGACCAGCCTGTCCGAAGTCGGGGTCGTCATGCGAGGATTGCGCAACGAGATGGGCGCGGCCTTCGCACCGGTGATCCAGTCTCTTGCCCAGACCTTCGTGTCGCTCATGACCAAGGGAAGCGCGCTGCGCATGGTGATCGACGCGTTGATTGCTGTGGTGCGCGTCGTCGCCCAGGAGCCAAGCAGAAGATGTCCGAGTTGCAGACCGTGCTCAAATCGCTGCGCGAGGAAGCGGCCAAGCTCAAGACCACGCTTTGGATGAGCGAGACCGATGCCACAATCTGGGACAACCTCGACAAGGCCAAGGTCTCGGCCGGCTCGGCCTCGGGCAAGGAAATCGCAGATCTTACTCGTCAAATCGAGGGCATGAAGCAGCTCAAGGACGCCACGGAGGAATGGCGAGACATGGTCAAATCCGCCTTCACTGATTTCGTGGCAAAGGGTGCCAGCTTCCGCGACAGTCTGAGCAATATCATTTCCAAGCTCGCCGAAATGGTCGCCAGCGTCGGTTTCGACAGTATCTGGAAAGGGCTGGGTGGTGACGCCATGTCCGGTTCGTTCCTTTCGTGGATCGGCATCGGTGCCAATGCCAATGGCACGCCGAACTGGCGCGGCGGGATGACGCGCGTGAACGAGCGGGGCGGCGAGATCCTCAACTTGCCGAAAGGCACCCAGATCATCCCCAACGACATCAGCAAGCGCATGGCGGATCAGGCTGCGAATAGTGGGGGTGGCGGGCATGTCTCGATCGGCCTTGACCAATCGACCGGCTCGCTGACCGCAACCATGGTGATTTCGGCGAGCGCACCGATGCCGCGGTGCGGATCTTTCAAAGCTCAACGGCCTGAAGCCCGACGGGATCGTCGGTGCGCAGACCTGGGCAAAACTCAACAAGGGGCAGTGATCATGGACATCATCAAAGCGGCACTGCTGCCGCATCTTCTGGAAATTTTCGGGATCCTGCTGGCCTCGCTGATTGGCTGGGCCGCCAATACCGCGCGCCGCAAATGGGGCATCGACATTGAGGCCCGCCACCGCGAGGCATTGCAATCGGCGCTCCTCAACGGCGCGCGGCTGGCGCTCGAGCGCGGCTTTGGCGGGCAGGCAGCGGTGGCCGAAATCCTCAAGCATGTGCAGATCAGCGTGCCCGATGCGGTGATTGCTCTGGATGCGCGGGCTGAGGTTCTGGACAGTCTCGCGCAGGCGAAGCTGCGAGAGGCGGTACGGCAATAGCATTGCTGTCCACTGTTCTACAGAGACTGGCAAAGCACGAGGGCGCGACAACTGTCGCGCCCTCTTAAGCATTTTAAGGGTTTGGTGCCTCGTAAGCGGGAAGAGCCTTCAGCTCGTCCTTCGACATTGAAACATAGGCGCGCATATCGCCATCGGCATTTTTATAGATGGTGACCTTGTCCGGCGCCAAAGACACGCGGTGTTCGCCCATCCCCAGGAAGCCGCCGACATCCGTGACGATCCCCGTGACGGCATTGTCGGCTCCAATTACGACATCTGCAACTTCGGCGATTTTTGTATCGCTCGGATCATAGATGTCGACGCCCTTCAGTTGATCAGCCGTCATCGTGGCGACTTCGGTCAAGGCGTAGCCTTCCGGAACGGTGATCACCACGTCGGCAGGCGTGCCCATCGGTGTCAATGCCGTGTCGGTACTTGCATCAGGCACGGTGGCCGCGGGATCCGGAGCAACCTCTGCGCCGGAAGGCTCAGTCGCGGCGGGCGCGGTGGTGCCTGGCGTTTCACCCGTGCCTTGCGCAAAGGCGGTGCCGCCGAGCATGACGGTGGCAATGAGCGGGTACAGGATACGGTCTTTCATCGGATTTCTCCTCAATTCTTTTACGGGGCAAGGGCACTCTTACGCGCGGTCTTTATCCGCGAAGAAACGATTGATCTCTTCATTCGCGCGCTCTTTGGTCCAGCCGTATTTTTCCTGCAGCTTGCCCGAGAGCTTGTCCTGCTTGCCCGAGATTTCCGTCAGCTCATCATCGGTTAGGTCGCCCCACTTTTCTTTGACGCCGCCTTTGAGCTGCTCCCACTTTCCTTGAATGATGTCCCAGTTCATGGGTTCCTCCTTGGCTGTGTGATTGCGGTAATCGGGGAAACAACAGGGGGAAGTGCAGAGCGGTTCCGAAAACGGTTTTGAGCGGGTTTTGTCAGACTAGGAAAGATGGCTATTTTTGTTTATAAATAGTAGTTTATGTGGTTTCTGAACTTTTGGTGAGCGCAGGAGTTTTTTCCGACAGTCAAAAGTCAGAAAAGGGGGCACGGCAGTGTTGCGTTGCTGCTCTGCGCTACATTTGTTGTAGTATTCTTACATTGATTCAGCGACTTAAAATACTTCGCAGCGATGGCCATCAATCCAACAGGTCTACCCATCGCGTCTCCTGCAAGAAGAGATCTTGCAGAGTGTCGATAGTCAGCCTCGCAGTAAACTCGCAAGCATGAATACATGGCACATAGGCTTGTAGTTCGAAGTGGCAGCGCTCGGGATTTTAACAACATTGCTTTATCGGAGCAGGTACGAACACAATTTGGGCGACGAAACCAACGGCAGGCGGCTGCCAGCGATTGACCCCCACAAAACTTTTCTTCATTCTAAGGGCGCGAAACGGTCGTCGCATGGCCACCTGTTGCAGAGGAGCCGCGAATGAACAAAACTATCGCAATTACCGATGCAGAATCTCGCCGCACTCTACTTTTAGCACTCCCCTTGGCGCTTGAAAAAGCTGAAATGTGGGATTGGTGGGTGCCGTATTTCTCTTATTCACGATGACGGTACCGTGCGCTGCGTCACAACGAGCGCGGAAGAAAGAACGGTGAGGGCTCGTCTGGAAGGCTGGTAGCAAAGACTTGCTTTCCTGATTTTGATACATTCCGATATTTCGGTCCTCAACCTGTGGACATTTATCTATGTAACTTGGTTGGAAGGATCTACGAGCTACCAAATGAAGGAATGCGCATATGTCTCGTTCGAAGTATCTGGCATTATTCATTTTTGCCGTCGTCGGCCTCGGGCTGATCATTGGATATCTGAATGTCCCGGGAGCTTGGTATGCGGGTCTGAGTAAGCCTTGGTTCAACCCTCCCAACTGGATATTCGCGCCGGTCTGGACTGTGCTTTATGTGCTGATAGCAGTCGTGGGTTGGCGTTCGTGGTTCATCTCGATGAGGGCGGACTTAAAGGCACTTTGGGTAACGCAGATGTTTCTCAACTTTCTGTGGTCACCGGCTTTCTTCGGTGCTGAGAAACCTGCTTTGGGCTTGGTCATTATTCTCTTCCTGCTGGCGACTATTGTTCTGTTCATCGTGCGGGCGAGAAAAGTTGACCCAGCCTCAACGTTAATGTTCCTGCCCTACGCGGCGTGGGTTGTGTTCGCGACCTTGCTCAATGGCGCAATCGTCATGCTTAATTAAAGACATGTTGTGAACTTTGTCGCCGCTATCTCGTTGTTTCCTTATCAGTGTATGAGGAGAAAGAGATGAGAGGCATTATTGCTTGGCTGCTCGGCGTCCCGATCTTCGTGATCATCCTGCTCTATTTTTTCAACGTCTTCTGACACCATGTGCAACCTCTACCAGACCGCGAAGTCCGCCGATCTTGTCGCGCAGCTATTTCGCGAGCCGCTGCGCGATCTGACCGGCAACGAGCCGTGGCCGGAGGATGTCTATCCCGACCGCACCGCGCCGATCGTCCGGCATGACGGCGACGAGCTGGCGGTGGCACGGGCCCGATGGGGCATGCCGACGCCGCCGATGTACCTCAAGACCGCGCGCGATCCGGGGTGACCAATATCCGCAACACCAGCAGCCCGCATTGGCGGCGCTGGCTCGGACCGGACCATCGCTGTCTCGTGCCAGTGGTCCGCTTCTCCGAGCCTGCGGCCGATCACAGGCCCGTCTGGTTCGTGCCGGTCGATGGGCAGCCGATGTTCTTCGCGGGCATCCAGACTCAGGGCTGGACCTCGGTGCGCAAGGTCAAGAACAGCAACGGTGGACGATCTGTTCGGCTTCCTGACCTGCCCGCCGAATGCGGAGGTCGGCGCTATTCATCCCAAAGCAATGCCGGTGGTCCTGACCGAACCGGACGAATGGGCGGCGTGGCTCTGTTTGCCATGGGATCAGGCAAAGGCGCTCCAGCGGCCCCTGCGGGACGGGACGCTACGGACTGTATAGCGCGATCGCGAAGAGCCCAAACCAGACATTGAGGCATGTGACCCTTCAGCTCGTCTGCCCTTTGCGGTTGAGATCGGCTATGTCTGCTCCAAAAATCACATGGGACAAGACATGAACCACGTTTCGATCCTCTCCATCCTGCTCATGACGGCCTCGGTGACGCCAGCACTCGCGCAAGACAGCGGTCAGCAGCTCGAAGATGAAGCCGCTGCAGCCTTTGAAAGCGCCATCAAGGAATATGATATTCCCGGCCTTATCGTGGGCGTCACCCATGGCGGAAAGCACAGCTTCTATCAGACGGGTCTGGCATCGCGCGAGGATCGACGGAGCGTAACTCCCGACACCCTTTTCGAACTCGGGTCCATCAGCAAGATCTTCAACGTGACGTTGGCCGCCATGGCCGAGGCACAGGGCAGGTGTCGCTCGATGCCCCGGTCGCGAGTTATCTGCCGTCCTTGCAAGGCTCCGCGGCAGGGGAGTTGACCCTGACGGATCTTGCAACGCACCATTCGGGCGGTCTGCCCTTGCAGGTGCCGGATGAGGCGAAAGACGTTGATCAGCTCATCGATTGGCTGGAGGACTGGCAGTCGCCGGAGCCGGGTGCGCGCAGCTATTCCAACATCAGCATCGGACTACTGGGCTACATTACTGCCGACGCGATGGGCATGAGCTATGCTGATGCTCTGCAAACGAACCTCTTTCCCGCGCTCGGGCTGACGAGCACATGGGTTGATGTCCCAGCAGATGCGATGGGTTCTTATGCCTTCGGCTACGACCGCAAGACAAATGCGCCAATCCGCGTGACGCCCGGCGTGCTCGACGACGAGGCCTATGGCGTGAAATCGTCGGCCCGCGACATGCTAACTTTGCTGGATGTAGAGCTTGCGCAAGGCAATGCCTCGCCCGAGATCCGCGAGGCAGCGGCCCGCACAGGTGGGGCAGTTTCAGACGCGACTGTTCACGCAGTCAATGATCTGGGAAGCATATACTTGGCCGGTCGATCCGGAACTAATGGTGGAGGGGAACGGCTACGACTTCATCCTTGAACCTCAACCGATGGATGAAATGAAAGTGGCGCGCGATCACGACGTCATCCTGAACAAGACCGGGTCCACTAATGGCTTCGGTGGCTACGTCGCTATGGTGCCAAGCGAGGATTTGGGCGTCGTGGTCCTCGCGAACCGCAATTATCCTAACGAAGCCCGAGTGCGCGCTACCTACGACCTGATCACCCGCATCTTGGCCGAATAAGCGAGATTCCCTGCCGCATCACCATGCAGGCAGGGACATACCGAAGGTCAGCTTTGTCCGCATAACAGACGCCGCACCTCCGCCACAGTTGCCCCACTTTGCTCGACAATTGGGGGCAAGGTGCCTGATAGGCTCGCCCGTCGGGCTCAGAGAATCCTCGCTGTACGAAGTGAAATTTTTAGAAAGCCGACGGAAAAGGCACGGGTTGCTATAGATATTTAAAGCCTGCAAGAGATCATTGCCCGTTCAGTCGTTAACTGGCGCCTCATTCGCATCCGCTTCAGGCAATGGGCTCAGTGGTGCCATGGCGATGCGGATGCCGCGCTCTCGAAGGACGCGGTCGATGGCGATGAAGACCTCGTTGCGACAATCCGTTTCCCGATCATGTCGGGGGACCCAATATTTCACCTGATAGGTTATGCCCTGCGGGCTATAGCGCAGGACGTGAATATCGGTCTTTCGATCCGCGATCAGAGATCTGACTCCGCGCAGTGCCAGCTTTATCAGGTTCCGTGCTTCGCTGACCGAAATTTCCGCCGGAAGGGTCATCTCGATCGCGTCACGATACTCTTCGCGCGGTGCGCTGAAATTGGTGATCTTCTGCCGCGAGATCTGGCTGTTTGGCAGAATAATGTAGGTGCTGTCCCTTGTGACCAGGCGCGAGGTCCGCCAGCCGATCTCGACGACACGGCCCCGCCCCAAAGTGTCGATCTGAATCCAGTCGGCGATCCTGAACGGTGCCTCGATGCTGAGCGCGAGGCCCGAGAAAATGTCTGCCACGACGTTGCGGATGGCAAAGCCTAGAACCGCCAGGACCAGCCCCGATCCCGTCAACAGTCCAGAGAGGTCGTCACGCAGGAACAGCGACAAACTAACGATGGCGACCAGCGTGTAGATCACCGTACTGAGGACATCCAAGACCACCTTCGGAACGGGCCGTTGGCCCTTGCTTCGGATCTGCAGCCGTTGACGCAGAAACAGCATGATCAGCCGCGCCCCAGCAAACAGCGAGAGCGAACCGGCGACTTGCCGGATAAGGTCAGTGGTCAAGATAGGCTTCAGCCGCTCGCCCATTAGCTCGTGCAGGGAGAAGCCAGAATGGCGATGAGAATGAACACCGTCAGGCTCAAGCTTGCCGGGATCAGCACGCGCCATCTGGTCCGAAATGTAGTGTTAGTCATGAAAGCGCCTCCGCCAGAGCGGCATATCATCCTTGTCGCATATGTACCAATGAGCGGGCGCATTGGGTCGACAGAATAGCCCCGAGGTCCTTGGGTGCTATTCGTGCCTTGTGGCGCGAAGTCTACAGTCCGCCCCGCTGGACGACCATGTGGCAGCTCCGGCTGACACCCATGCTGTGCCTGCAAATGGAAGCTCTCCTGCATCGCTGCCGCCACCGCCACCGCCGCCGGCCTGTGGGAGATAGGATCGGCAACGGCAAGATCGACGTCGGAGCCCATCACCGACATTCGTCTAAGCTCGGGCATGGCCTAGCCGTTCGCAAATGCAGTGGAGCGCGGGGACGTCTGCCTGCGGTCGAAGCGCGATGCGCCCTTCCTCGTAGCCACCGTTCAAGCACGGCACAACGATAGGGCAAACCAGCCCTTGCTAAAGCTCTACAGAAGATACGACGACGATCAATGCCCGCCGCCACCTGACAGACCGATTCCGGAAATCAACGCTCCCCATACCTTCAGTCGTAAGCCGATCGCCTTAATAACTCCGGTGGCAGAAATAACATGGCCACCAAAGCCGGGAAGGTTGTTGGTATAGGTTTGGACGATACAGCCGCTGCCATCGAGCATGATCGAGGCATGTTCGGGGTGAACCAGTTCGAAATAGACGAGCAGCGAGCCTTGGGTCATGGCTGCGCGCGGCTCGACCAGTTGTCCGCCAGGAACAAGTTGCCCTGCAGCGACCGCAGGTTGGATGGAGGATATATGCGCTGGCAAAACGCTATTTTTGAATGTCAGGCCCATATTCGCGCCGCAGGCAATTTCAGCAGGCATTCCTTCATAAAGCGCCGCGCGAGCCACTTGGGGAAAGCCCGCTGTGATTCGTACCGGAACCTCTGGATCGCGGTCAGGAATGATGACCATTGCCGGGCTAAGAATGAGCTGCGAAGCCGGGCTTCCTGCGCCCAGCACCATTTGCGTTACCACACCGTCCGTGAAGCTGCGGACTTCGGTTTTGTCCAGCGCAGCCTGAGCGGCCTCCAGCGCGGCCTCAGCGGATTTACGTCTCGCCGGAATGCTGTCATTCAGCTCTGTCTGTACCAGAGCAATTTGGGCCTGCGCCGCTGCCAGGCGAGCTTCGCCGACAGTTGCTTCGGCCTGGAGAGTGCGAACCGCATCTTGTGTGCCAACCTTGCGATCAGCAAGCAGGGTAGCCTGTTCCAGGTCTTCTCGCGTTAGCTCCAGTGAGGCAGCTGCTTCAACGACGCTCGCCTCTGCAGCAGAGAGCTGGTTTCCTGCCTTGGCCTCGTCAGCTTTCAGCGCCTCCAAGCCAACTTGAGCCCGCTTCAACTCCGCAAGTTGGGCACTATTCTCGATCCGAAACAACAAGTCGCCGTTCGACACGCGCTGGCCATTGCGGACATTCACCTCTGTCACAGGGCCGTTTGTCTGGGCCACCACCGAGACCGTGCGGAATGGTAACACACCCGAGTAAGATTTCGGGTGGAAGTAAAAAATCATCACGAACAGGGCAAAGGCCATGATGCCCCAAAGGAAGAACGCGGTTCTCATGTTCCAGACGGACATCGCCTCGCCGCGTCGCTTGAGCTGGAAGTAGCGAATGATGACTGGGAAAGACGTCAGCAGCAGTTCGAGCACAGTTCAGTTCCCCTTCTCGGGTACGGCAGGGGCAATTGTGGCTTCAACGTGTTGCAGCTCAGTCCCGGCAGTTTCACTAACAGAATCCCGTGGCTCTGGCGCCGCGGTTGTACTTTGAACTTGCTTTGTATTTGGTGCGACAGATGCGGACTCAGCTTCCGTCGGAGCCGCCGCTGCAGTGACGAACGTGCGCACATCTACCAATGAATGAAAGCGTGACCAATCCGCCATAAGCGAGATTAAGATTGCGCTAAGTGGCAACAGCAGACTGAAGTGGTCAACTGGGAACACCTCGTAAATCAGCGCTATCGTCAGCATAGTAGGAATCGTCTTTGCAAGCGGCGTGCCCTTTGAGCGATGTTCGGCCCAACGATCAAATGCAGCGTACAAGGAAATAAGGCCAAAGATCGCCAGAAAAAGTACTGCAATAGCGATCCATGCCAAAGAGTCCGTCTCGCCTGGTCCTACAAACCAAGATGGCGCGCTGTGGGCGACATCGGTTTCACTCGCCATAATGTGCCTCATGAATTACAGGCTGGAGAAAATTTTTGCAGGTTAGCGGGACATAAGGGGCATGTCTACACGAGGTAATTATCTAAGTCATGTCGACAAATGACGCAGCCAGATCGCACTAACAATCCCTGGTATGAAAAAGCCAGCCAACTCGAGGCCCTCGTGTCTGAGATCACTGCGCGCCGTTTGAGTGACCGCACGCCCGATTTGATGATGTAATGGCGCAACGCTGTCCGTTGGCACTCCGCCCCAGGGGCGATCGTGCGGTCATACAAGCTTGCTTCTGTACCGCGCCTGCGAACGGCGGCAAGGCCCCGCATCGCTACCGCTGGATCTCTTAACATGTTCACTGTATGTTCTCGGCGTGGCGGGCATAACGATTCGAGATCTGATAGCGGAAGGGGTGGCGTTGCAGATCCGTTGCACCGGCTGCGGCAAGACCTATATCTATCAGGGCGACTTTCGCCTTCGGACGGTCGCGACGCCAAACATGCGCATCCGCGATCTACAGTTTGCCCTGCGGTGCAAGGTCTGTCGCGCGCGAGGCGAAGTTGAGATGACCATCCCCAGACGGTGATCGATGACGTTCGGCGCATTGCCAATCCGGTGAGCCCGCTTTCAAAGGCCGGTCCTCCGCTATGGCGCTGGTGAGCCGGTCAGCTGTGGCTTCTTCCCAGGCGCTCCCTTATCGCTACCACATCGAGTGCGAGTGCGAGTGCGAGTGCGAGTGCGAGTGCGAGTGCGGCCATGTCCGCTACGCGCCGGTCGGCAGTCCGCTCATCCCGCGCGATCAGTTCTTGGAGCGTTCCTGTTGCGCATGGTTCGGTAGGTTGGGGGCGAAGGGGTGAGCGTTGAGGTAAACGATACAACGTCCGGTTGGATCAAGGATTAACGGGTTCGAGATGTGGCCAGCCGCAGCATTCTTGAAGCGACTGGCGTATTCATGCCCAATCGCTATCGTGAGGAGAGTATTGTCTCAACACCTTAGGAGGTTGCTTTGGTTGGTCAATTTGGCGATTTAGACTACGTAACAAATCCCGACATGGTTGCCTTCACAGTCGGTCGGTTGATTTGCGCGAAGGTAGCGGACGGTCGTGAGGTGTCATTGGCTGCACTTCTTTCGCGTTTGCAGCAGATTGCTGGCGGGGGCTCTGATTATCGCCCGGAGGGCGTCAGCCCCGAAATGGCTGCTGCTGCTCTAGCACATCTTACTGGTGCAATCTCTAAGGCCGCCTAAACGCATTAGCTGGCCAAGCTACCGGATTGGAACTGCAGGTTGGCCAAGAAATCGGATCGTTACTCGAAAACACGGTGAAACAAAAATCTAACGACCACGCCTTGTGTCTACTGCACAAGGTTAGGTGTCGCGATTTGTCGACTTAGATATGTGTGTTTTTGCATAGGTAGTTTTGCCTATACGGCTTTGGGTGTTCCCGCTCTCGATCTCGGTTTGCCGAATGCAGGTAGGGAAACGATGGCACCCTCTACACGGCCTTGAGCGCTCTGGGTGCGGGTGTTCTGGCGATGGTAGAACGGCAATGCCCTAATACAGAAAGACCCGCGCTAAGCGGGTCTTCCAGTTCATTTCAGAGGGTCTCGATTTTGACCGCCGAGTCGCGGCCGTCGCGGCCTTTTTCGACCTCAAACGACACTTTCTGGTTGTCGTTCAAGCCGGACAGACCGGACCGCTCGACTGCGGAAATGTGGACGAAAATATCGGCGCCACCAGTTTCCGGGGCAATAAAGCCGAAGCCTTTAGTGGAGTTGAACCATTTCACGGTGCCATTGGCCATTGTGATATTCCTTTATACACCGCCCACGGAATGCAGCGGTCCGGCAGAGCTAACGATCGAAAGCTGAGCCGAAAGGAACAGGTCCGAAAAACATAAGATGCATGTGTCATATAGGGTAGTCCGCGCCGATTTGCTACGAATGAGTCGACAAATCCCGTTCGCCAGCGCTTAGTCCTTGTTATTGATGTAAACAATTCGCGGGCAGGGCTTCTGTATCGCCATGCGCAAGCTGCCATTGCGCATGGTGCGGCGAGCCCGGGCCGAAGGGCGGATCGTTGAGGTGATCGACACGACGCCCGGCTGGGTCAAGGACTAGCGAGTGCTGGCCAGTCACCACAATGAACGCAAACCCCTGAAGCGACTGGCCACGCTCGAAGTGTAGGGAACTTGCGAGCTGAGGTGTTTATGGAGGGTTGGGTCGGGGATGAAAAGGCTTGTCTGGTCAACCAGCGGATCGCAACACTGGTTGACCAGGGCCTTCAGTGAGTGTCTGCCTGCACTCGTTAAACACGCTTCGAAACCAACAGATCGATAACCTACACCTTTAGTTTAGTGTACAAAGTTAGGTCGCGTGCATCTGATTTTTCGTCAGGTAAATGGAAATATCGCTGAGCTATTTAATGGATAGCTAGCCATTGTTTTTGCTGGAACATCCCGTGCCGACACGCGCCGGTTGCCGTAGCGAGCGGGCGCGGCCGGATTTTCGGCCTCGGTCAAGACAACGGTTGGAGGTTGACCGCGTGACGTTCGACCAACTTCCGGGCTTTCTTTCCGGCAGGGATCATTCGCGCTGGATTTGGCAGGAGGTCGGCCTGTGCGAGTTCAGGAAAAATCGCCAGTATCTCTTCCTTTGCTTGCGGCCCAACTGACTTGAGAGCCTCTGGTCCTGTATAAAGAGACTCGGTTTCTGCGCCATTTGAGGTGACAACTTCATGTTGATCGAGGAGGAAGTGGAAATATTCAACGACCTGCAGATCGTTAGCGGTGTTGATGCCCTCAAGTTGTAGAAGATTTTTGGCCGCGACCAGAATCTCCTCGGCGCCAAACATACGGCGGGCTATTTTTGAACGGACAAGAATGCGGTGCTGGGGCGAAACCAACAGATCTTCGCTAGGGACATTGGGGCCGAGTGCGCCTGATGCGATACGAATTGGTCGCAGATTGTCAGGGATTTCGGCTCGGCTTCCGCCGATTGTCGCTGAGCCAATCCACCTGATCACTTGCAGGCCATTGTCCTTTGTTACGACACGATCGCCCACCTTAATTGTTTCGATCGGGACGAAGCCCTGCTCTGCAGCGATCATCGTCCCTTTGCAAAAGCATGCAAATTGCGTGTAAGGAATTGGCGTGCCAAATGAACCGGTTCCTTGGGAAGATGTAATGTCGCCGCCAAAGGCGCTGGAAACCTTTCCGTTCAAAATGGGGAGGACGATCGGAACGGCATTCCCTTGACCAACGTAGAAGCTGACGGTCTGTACCGTCACGCCGTCTATGACGACGGTATCGCCATAGTAAATTAGGCCGATCTGTTCAGGGACGCCGTTAACGGTGATCGTGTCCCCAGTGTTCACGGTGATCGTTCCGCTTTCGTCAACGTCGTTGATCTCGACCTGTATTAGGTGTGGTGTCAGGTCATATGGGGGCCGTTGGAGCCATAGGCGTTGTCGTCAAAAGTCCATCCGGGAATGTTTAGGTAAGCAAGCTCGGTGAGCTCCACGTTCCATGCGTCCAAGATCCGTCCGGGCATTCTTACCTCACCTTAAGGTTGTGCCGGCAATTGATTGCGAACGACGGTATCCATGTCAATGAAGTAAAATTCCGCGATTTGAGCGCGTCACCGCCCTCCCTCCCCAGCAAGGGCGCGCAGGGCTCTCGCGAAGCGATACCGATATCGTCGGAAATCGGCATCAGTACCTTCCATCGCGATATTGATCAGGAAAGTCCTTTCGACAGGCGTGATGATTTCAGCCGCAGGCTTCGCCGCCGCCTCGACGCTCACCATGCCCGCGCTGGACGGGGTGGCGTAGACTGGTAGGATGCGGTCAAAAGTCAGCAAGGCGCAGTTGCAGGCGTGCTTGGCTTCTGCCTCCGTCTCGAACGCACTCCCTTCGAAAAGCCACGCCACCGGTTTCGGCTCAGGGTCGGGCTGGATCGCGGCGAGGATGCGGGCCTCGTAATCGGCCTGCGCGGCGGCTTTGGCGGCCTCTCTCGTCTCGAACGGGCCAAGATGGTCAAAGTACCAGCTCCCGTTGTGCGACAGCTCTATGAGGTACTCGAAACCATTAGCCCACGATGCGTCTGGTCTGTCGGTCCATTCCAGCGCCTTGATCGTTCCGCTTACCCGCGCGGCGGCGGTCGGGGTAGGGTCATTTGCGCACCTCCACTGGAAGGCAAACGCCAACGGGGTCTTCCGCTCTATATGGCTTGCCCAGCAAAGACAAAATCTCCCCTTGGCCCATTCGCACAACTCCCGACTCTGGAACTCTTGGGTTGTGATGTGCTTCGTTGCGCCCGAGTAGCCGGGGTTAGTGATGATAAGGAAAAGGGCGAATACCCCGTCTGTATTCATCATGCCCCCGCCTCCTTGCGCTGGTCGAGGCGGGCGAGGATGGCGGCGTGACAGCACTCATAAGTGACGCCTATATCCTCCCGCATACACACCTCCGCACACGCGCGCGTCTCTGCGTCCACGGCCTGCTTGACGATCTGGTCAAGGGCAGCAGTGGCGTCGGGGTCGAGAGCGCGGATTTCAACAATCCCGCGATCTAGCGCGGCATTCCAAGCATGTTCCGCATGTTCATCCGCGTCTTGGTATTTTCTAGCGGCCAAAGCTTCTGCCGCCGTCTCAAGCCGCGCCCGCGCTTCGCCTTCTCCGCCGCAAGCTCGGCGGTCAGGCGGGCGTTCTCGAACTGGAGCGCGGTATTCTCGGCGGTCAGCCCGTCGATCACATTGTTGCTCGCGGCGATGATGCTTCGCAGCCCCTCGACCTCGGCAGGCGCAGAGGGGCGGTGAGATCGGCGCGGCGGTTCAGCTCGAACCACGGGTCGCCCCGTTCTGCATCCCCGTGATCATCGACATGGGTGTCTGGGTCAAATCCACCAGCAATGGGGCGAAGGATGCCGAATTTGATAGCGAGATCAAACCGGACAGACGCTTCGGTATCGCAGTGCGCACCCCAATCCTCCATGATGGCAAGGCCGAAGCCTTCCCAGTTGGGCATCTCCGGCGCTTTATCCACGGCGCTCATGCTGCACCGCCTTTCGCGCGCGCGGCAATCGCTGCGGCAGGGTCCATGCGCAGGTAGTCCAGATCGGGCGACATGGGGTCGATGAGTGCGGTCAGGAAGGCATACGTCAAGGCGTTGGTAGCGCCGCCCTCGCAGCCCGCATGGTGCACGAAGGCTTCGGCTCCGAACGCAGCCGCCAGAGCGATGCTATCGTCAAGCCGACTCTCGTCGTCCGTGACGGAACTGGTCGTGAAGCGCGAGAAGCCCGGCAGGCGTCATGTGCGCGGTTGCCTGCGCCGCCCGATCAATTGGGATGTGTTGACCGGTCGCCCGCGGGGGTATGGGGCGGGCGTGAGGTGATACACTTTCCGCCGTAACGCCTTGATTACTGGTGCCACACTCTTGCAGTACGATACCGTTCAGGTCATTGAAATTGCGGATTGATTGCGGTTCTCTTGGGTGCGCCATAAAAATCAGTCACTTAGATAACTCGTCCATTCTGTATCTAGTTTAGAGCACAGGTTGGCGCGCAGCATGGCTGCTATCCGTAGTGCGGCGGACTGTTTCCAGATGGTTTTGTGAGTGGTGTCAGTAGGTCGTTCCAAATACCTCGGGGCTGACGCCGCAAAAGCCCGACGCCACCCGGATTGTCGCCCCATTCTGCATGGTCCAAGTGATGGCCGGCCACACTCTGCCGCAGGCTGCCGAGGCCTCTAGCGATCCTGTGGCCGGTTGTAACGCCTCATTTCAGACCACGGCTTTGATCGGGACAATTTCCAGTATCTCGGCGGCGCGTTTGTTTACGAAATCGGCGATCTTGAAGTAGCCGGTTCGCGTGTAATGATCGCTATCCGCAAATTCGTCGGCCGAGAGCAATGTATCGATATCGATGAAATGCGCGTTGGGGTGGCATCGCAGAAGCTCCGGCACATGGCATTGTAACCTTTGCGGATCTCGTAGGTCCGCTTTGCCTGTTCGCCATGCTCGCTGACCGCGGAGAGAATGAACAACGGGGCATCGGGGCGGCGCAGGCCGCTGACGCGCGCGAAGGCCGCGCGGGTCATGTCGAGGCGCTCTTCCAGCGTAAAGCGGCGGTGGTACATTTCCTTGGAGAAACGAGCCGCTGTTTCGGGGACGCTCATCAGTTTCTTGAAGCGGCGCGGCGGAATGGTCGCGATGTAGTCCCCACCCCAAGTCTCGCCACCATAGCTGAAGAAAAGATCGGAAGGGACCGAGAAATAGAGCGACAGCAGGGTCAGATCCGCCTCGGCCACCGATTTGTCGAAGGCGAGCATATCGTCAAGCGTTTGCCCGACGAAGCTGCGCAGCGGGTTTGAATGGCGGAGCGATTTGTGGCGCTCGTTCAGGATGAAGCCGACATCGTCGTAACGGACGAGTTTGCCCTGATCATCCTGCTTGTTGACGAATTCATCGCGATTCGTGCCGCAGTAGAACGAGACCTGAAGCAGGTCGCAGCCGCCGACGAGGCAAAGCCTGCGATCAACCGCATTCGACAGATCGGCGTCGAAATCGGGAACTTCGGTGATCCAATCGACCGTTTCGGGCGTGTTCAACTGGCTTGCGACAGGGCCGACAACCTTGAATTCGGGACGGTTGAGGTAGTCCCAGACCCATTGCTCGACGCCCATATTGAGCGTGCGGCAGGAGAAGGCGAAGTGATGCACCGTCGTGCCCGAAAACTTCGTGCGCACGCAGAAAAAGCCGACCACGCCATAATCGCCGTAGCGGTCCTGCACATGAATGAGACCGGCATGCATGCCCGAGACCGCGAGCAGCTGGTCAAGCGCCTTGCGCTCGGCCTCGGTATTCGCGCGCTCTTTGGTGAAGTTCAGCTGGTTGGTGCGGTTCAGAATCTCCAGCACGCGGTCCATGTGGTTCTCGACATCCGTGATGATCTTGATCTTGATTCCGGATTGCCGAAGGAAGTCGGTGTTCGAGAGGCCGGAGTTCTCGCGCTCGTGCCGCTTCTGCTCCATCACCTTGTATTGCTGCAGGCGCGAGTGCTCCTTGTCGGCCTTTCCCTTGAGCTGCGGCAGATCAAGCAGACCGGAGAGGCCCCTTCGACGCATCGACCGTCATCAACCTGGGGCTGAAAAAGACCGCCTCCTCGAGGTTGAGATGGTTGTCGTCGAGAAAGAGCACGTTTTCGTCGCGAAGGCCCATTTCGTCAATCATCTGGGCGATTGCCTGACCTTTGGGCGACCAGGCGATATGCGGGAAAACAAACAGCTCCCAGATCCCGAGTTTCTCCAGCGCGGCTTGGGCGGGGGCAAAATCGTTCTTCGAACAGATGGAGCACATGATTCCGCGATCGACCAACTCGCGGATTATGGCGATATTTTCCGCGATCGGCTGGATGCCTTCTTCCGACAGGGTGCCGCCCCAGAAGGTTTCGTCCAGGTCCCAGACCACGAGCTTTACCTGAGCCACGATGGCGGAGAATGGATCGTTGGACATGCGAACCTCCTATAGCTGCGCGAAAGCCCATCGCCGAGAGATATGACGGGATGCGACAGGCATTATGCATCTTAAGGTTGATTCGTTAAATTTGTGTTAGAAAAGTTTGTTTTTATGTCTGCATTTTGTTGAAGCGAGGCATTTATGTGATCCAAGGCGTGTCGAGAGTGGCATGCCAGCACAGAGGCATGAGGCAGAAAGGGCGCTGGGGCAGAGAACGGGTCTGGGGGCCGTATGCAGGGAGTTGGATCCCGTGACGCTCCTGCGTTCGGACCGTCCTCGGGAGGCCAAGCCCGCGCTTTTCCGATCAAACGTCGGACCCGCATCAGGCCCCGCAAGCGGAGCCTGAAACTGGCTGCTGACAAGGCACGAGTGTCAAACGTCGAGGGCGACCACGTTGTTTCGTTTGAACCACCGCTGTGCCGCCGCGTCATTCTTTGCGCGGCGATAGGCCTTGTAGAGGCCGGTATATTTGCTCGCCACGACCGATTGAGGTCGGCCAAGTGTTTCGAGAAGTTTGAGCGTGGTCATTGCCAAATCCCATTTTTCGAGCTGCTCGTAGACTTTCGCCTGAAGCGCGATAACCCGATGGGAGCCGGGCGCCATGGACGACAGCTGATCGAGATAAGGTTGAACGGCGGGCAGTTGCGCCGGATTGCGCCGCATTGCTTCGACGACAAGGTATTGCAGCTCGACGATAGGCGTTTCTCTCTCTGCCAGATCGGACATGAGCTCCTCATAGCTGTCCAGATCTTTGAGCTGCTGGAAACCCAAGGCAAGTGCTGCCTGAAAACTCGGATTCTTGCCCGAAAGCACCCAAGCCTGTTTGAGAAGTTCGATCGCTTCGGCGGGCCGATCGGTTGAAAATAAATGGTCCGCCAGCCGCTTTCTGTAAAGCGGATTGTCGGGAAAGACATCGATTGCGCCTGAAAGATTGATTTCTGCCGAGTCCCGTATTCCCGCATCTGACTGCATTGCGCCAACCGCACTTTGGAGAGCCGCAATTCGCTCGGGTGAAATATTGCGCTTGTCCAGATTTGTGGCGAGAAGGTCGGCTTGCTGCGCGATCTTTGCCTTGTTCGTGAAGCGGAAACTCAGCTTTTTACCGTGCAGAATACGCCAATCGCGGACTTCCATATTGGCGGGATAAACTTGCGGGATATTGCCGGTGTCGCGCAGCCGTTCCATCAAAAGACGATGGGTAGTCGATTCGGATTCGTCGAAAATATGGCCGGCCGGACGCATCAGATGCGGGTCAAAAGGCACAAAATTTTCGGCAGTCAGTTTATTCATGCTGTGGAGATAGAAAAACATCTGCGAGGCGAGGCGGTTGATCGGAAAAAACCACATGCCGGAGTGGAAACGCCGAACGGCTCGATCCCAATTGTCGCGCGCCAGATCACCCAAAGCAGCATGCAGAAAAACATTGCTGGAATGCTCTTCCTTCAGGCTCAGACTGCGCGACATCAGCTTGAGAATTTGGTCGCAGCCTTTGTAATCCTCTTGAACCAGCAAGCGGCTCGACAGGAACGGGTAGGCATAGGCACGGTTCATCCCGCCTTCGACGAGGTTCATCGCAATCGAAATGGCCCGCTTATGCTCGCCTCTCGCCTCAAGATGTTCGGCGACAAAGGGAAGGTTCTGGCCGGCATCGGACTGGCTGAGGAAGCTCTCGGGTTCGTGTTCCAGCCGGCGCACCAGCTCTTCGCGGGCGTTTTCCTTTTCCTGGGCGGTCAGATCCGCCTCGATATCGGTGACGTGCTTGTTGCCGATGACGGCGGCCAGCCGCGAAAAGGCGCTGCTCGGCGGGGCGTAGATTTCCTGCGAACGCGACATTGTATAGAGTTCGAGAAAGTCGCGCTGGATCGTCGTCAAGGCGATGCCGCCCGTCAAATCGTCAAAGCCGAGAATTTGGCTCGAAAGGCCGGAGAAAGCTTTTGCTTCGCGTGGCTCGTCGGTAAAAATGACAAGGGTTTTTGCACCTTCGGCCAACGTGCGCTTCATATGCCACTCATAGATCACGCGCGGAATGTATTTATCCGACCAGAGATTATGCGATGCCACGGTTTTGTCGTCGATAATATCGCCACGACGCAAATGGTAGGATGAAAAGCTGAGGCCATCCAGCTTAGCATTGACGAGAGCAATAGCCTGCGTGACGGTAGGGCTGAATTCGATGTCGCCCAGCAGATCGGGAAGAATGGCGAGATCGTCGGTAGTTTCCCAAGGCAAGAGAATTTGTTCGGTTGCCGAATTGGAAAGATAGTTGGTGCCGCGCGCAAGTTTTTCGGCCATATCTTTTGCGCTGCTATGGCGCGGAATCATGCCGATATCGGTGGAGCCCGACAGAAGTTTCTGGCCTTCCTCGCGCGATGTGAAATGATCGGCAATAAACTTGGCCGAAAAGAGTTCTTGCGGGAAATGGAGCTCGGCGCTGGAGCCCTCGCTCAACGCCCAGAATATGCGAAAGGAGGTTCCATAGGCTTTGGCCAGCCGCATTGCCGTCAGAATGGAGTTCAGTCGCCCCCCCAAACGGTCGTTGCGGAAGGCGACAAAACAGCCACGGTCAATAGTCTTTTTCATTGCAATCCTCCGGCCAATGATTAACGCCGGAAACTGTCTTGATTTTGCTTGAACCAAGAGTAAGTTTCGGAAACCCCTTCGGAAAGCGCGATATTGGCTTTCCACCCCATGCGCTCAAGACGGCTCACATCCATCAGTTTGCGCATTGTGCCGTCAGGCTTGGAGACATCCTGCGTAATCCGCCCCTTGAAGCCCGTGACATCGGCAACCATCCGCGCCAATTCGGCAATGCTGATATCGGAGCCGGTGCCGACATTGAGATGGCTCGACATCGGCTCGGTCTCGGCATCATAGATCTCGCGCGGCAGATCCATGACGTAAAGCGAGGCCTCGGCCATATCGTCGACATGCAGGAATTCGCGGCGCGGTTTGCCGGTGCCCCAGATGACAACTTCGGCCAGCCCCTGCGCCACGGCCTCGTCGAAACGCCGGATGAGGGCGGGCATGACATGGCTGTTCTCGGGGTGAAAATTGTCGCCCGGACCATAAAGATTGGTGGGCATGACGCTGCGGTAATCGGTGCCGTGCTGGCGATTGTAGCTTTCGCAAAGCTTGATTCCCGCGATTTTGGCGATCGCATAGGGCTCGTTTGTTGGCTCGAGGATTCCCGTGAGCAAAGAGCTTTCGCTCATGGGTTGTTGCGCCTCGCGCGGGTAAATGCAGGAGGATCCAAGCTGGAGCAGCCGGTTGACGCCGGACTGATAGGCCTGATGGATCACATTGCTTTCGATCATCAGGTTTTCATAAATAAAATCAGCGGGGTACTGGTTGTTTGCCTGAATCCCGCCGACCTTTGCCGCTGCGAGGATTACCGCATCCGGACGCTCGCTTTGAAAAAGTCGCGCACTGCGGCCTGATCCGTCAGATCAAGCTCTGCATGGGTGCGGGTGACGATATCGAGCTCTTCGCCTTGCTGTTGGCGGTCCTGCAGGCGGCGCAGGATCGCGCTCCCGACCATACCGCGATGACCTGCGAGATAAATCTTGCGCATGGGATCAATCCTCGACCGACACGGCCAATTCCATGCCGTGGTGTTTCAAGAGCGCGTGGCGGCGGGCGGTTTTGAGGTCCTCGGCGACCATTTCCGCGCACATTTCCTGCACGGTGATCTGGGGACCCAGCCCAGTTTCTCACGTGCCTTTGTCGGATCGCCCAGCAGGGTTTCGACCTCGGCGGGACGGAAGTAGCGCGGATCGATTTTGAGGATGGTGTCGCCGACCTTCAGCGCGGGGGCGCTATCGCCCTCGATCGCCTCGACAATGCCGATTTCGTCGACGCCGTTCCCTTTGAACGCGATGGAGATGCCCAGCTCTTTGGCCGACCACTGGATGAACTGGCGAACCGAATATTGCACGCCGGTCGCGATGACGAAATCTTCGGCCACATCGCCTTGCAGCATCATCCACTGCATCCGGACATAGTCCTTGGCATGGCCCCAATCGCGCAGCGCGTCGATATTGCCCATATAGAGGCATTTTTCGAGGCCTTGCGCGATGTTGGCAAGACCGCGGGTGATCTTGCGGGTCACGAAGGTCTCGCCGCGCCGCGGGCTTTCGTGGTTGAAGAGAATGCCGTTGCAGGCATACATCCCATAGGACTCGCGGTAGTTCACCGTGATCCAATAAGCGTACATTTTCGCCACCGCATAGGGCGAGCGCGGGTAGAAGGGCGTCGTCTCGCGCTGCGGGGTCTCCTGCACGAGGCCGTAAAGCTCGGAGGTGGAGGCTTGATAGAAGCGCGTCTTCTTCTCCATGCCGAGAAAGCGGATCGCCTCGAGCAGGCGCAGCGTGCCGGTTGCATCCACATCCGCGGTATATTCGGGAGCCTCGAAGCTGACGGCGACATGGGATTGCGCGCCGAGGTTATAGACCTCGTCGGGCTCGATCTGGGAAATCAGGCGTGTCAGGTTCGAGGTATCGCTCAGATCGCCGTAATGCAGGCGCAGCTGCGGCTTTTCGTGATCGTCCTGAAAGATGTGGTCGATACGTTGCGTGTTGAAGGACGACGCACGGCGCTTGATGCCATGCACCTGATAGCCCTTGTCCAGCAGGAATTCCGCGAGATAGGAGCCGTCCTGTCCGGTAATGCCGGTGATCAGTGCTTTTTTCATGGGGCGTGAAATCCATTCGAAGTTGCGGGGTGCCGCGCTGCGCTGGCCTTTTGCCGTGATCCGCTCCGGTTCGGGGAGGGGCTTGTCCTGCGCGGCGGAAGGTCAATCGTTCGGGGCGCGCTTTGGGCGGGGCGGGAAAACATCACCCTTTCGCCCCCTGTCCACGGGAATAGACATCCTCGTAGCGGATGATGTCGTCCTCACCGAGGTAGCTGCCGGTTTGCACTTCGATCAGCACCATCGGGACTTTGCCGGGGTTTTCCATGCGGTGAACCGCGCCCAATGGCACATAGATCGACTGGTTCTCGCTCACCAAGCGGGAGGTGTCGTCGACACGCACGCGGGCGGTGCCTTCGACCACGATCCAATGCTCGGAGCGGTGGTGATGGCTTTGCAGCGAGAGCGCCGCGCCGGGATGCACGACAATGCGCTTGACCTGAAAGCGGGTCCCGAGGGCGAGGGTCTCGTACCAGCCCCAAGGGCGGTAATCGCGCAGCAGGTTCTCGGATTGGCGCACGCCTTTGGCCTTGAGCCGCTCGACCGCGATCTTCACGTCTTGCGCGCGGTCTTTGGTGGCGACCAGCACCGCATCGGGCATCGCGACCGCGATGATATTGTCGAGGCCGATCCCGACGATGACCTGGCCCGCGGATTCCGAACGAAGAAGCGAGTTGCTGCAATCGATCGCCTCGGCCGCGCCCGAAAGAGCCAGGCCGCTCGCATCGGCTTGCTGCTCTTTCCAGACGGCATCCCAGCTGCCCAGATCCGACCAATGTCCGCCGAACGGAACAACCGACAGGTTGGGAGCCTTTTCCATCACGGCATAATCGATCGAGATCGACGGGGCTGCCGCGAAGGAGGCGGGATCGAGACGCAGGAAGCCTAGATCGACCGTGGCCCGATCCAGCGCGGCGCGGACGGGGGCGACGATTTCGGGCGCGAGGGTTTCGAAGGCGCTGACGATATCGGCGGCGCGGGCAAGGAAAATGCCGGCGTTCCAGAGATAGCGTCCCGAGGAAACCATCTCGATCGCCAACTCCCCGCTCGGCTTCTCGACAAAGCGCGAGAGGGCAACAGGGCGGAGGTCGGCACCCGGCGGCTCGGCGAGTTCGAGATAGCCGAAGCCGCGTTCGGGGCGGTCGGGGGGATGCCGAAAGTGACGATGCGCCCTGCGGCGACGGCTTCCAATCCGCGGGCCACCGTGGCGCGGAAGGTCTCGGCATCGGGGATGACGTGATCTGCGGGCGCGACCAGCATGATGCTGTCCGCGTCCTTTGCAGCCAGATGCAGTGCCGCCGCGAGGATGGGCGCGGCGGTGTTTTTTGCCTCGGGTTCGATCACAATGGTGCCCGGATCGACGCCGATTTCCGACAATTGCTCGGTCACGACAAAGCGGAAATCGCTTCCCGTGACGACAATCGGAGCGTGATAGGCAAGTGTCGCACGATCACCGGAAAGGCGAAGGGCCGCTTGCTGGAAAAGCGACGAGCCGCCGATGACTTTCGCGAATTGTTTGGGATGGGACTTGCGTGACAGCGGCCAGAGGCGCGTGCCGAAGCCGCCCGCCAACAGGACCGGCATCACACCGGATGTGTTTTCCATCAAAATGAACTCGTTAATTAATCTCTGCCGCCCAGAGAGCACTTTTCCGAAAGGTGTAACAAGGCGGTCAAAGCTCAACCGTTGAGCGAATACATTGATATTATTGCATAATCAATT
The DNA here is from genome assembly GCA_030410095.1 of Paracoccus cavernae. Taxonomy (GTDB): domain Bacteria; phylum Pseudomonadota; class Alphaproteobacteria; order Rhodobacterales; family Rhodobacteraceae; genus Paracoccus; species Paracoccus cavernae. The sequence goes on along the minus strand of JAUFRC010000001.1, from coordinate 1,434,957 downwards.
GTGCTTTTGACGGAGCTGCAGGGTTCGGGGCCGTGCCGTCAGGATGTCGGCCGCTGTCGGCACGGACCGGCGCGAGGTGCCATGCAAAGAAGCCACGCAACAAACCTTCTCGGACGGAATGCGCGAATGTGCGCCGGAGACGGGGTTCCGAAGGCTGCAAGTGATGTGGAGGAGGGGGCACAGTCCGGCGCTCGCCGCGGCTCCGGCGCGATGCCGCTTGCGGCTGCCGTCCAAGCGGCGGGTCGCGAGCAGAGCAGTATATCTTGGTGAGGAAATCGGGCTATCCGGCGCGCCGCACAGCCCCAAATCAGGATCAGAGGTGCTCGCGCAGCCCGTCGAGGATCTCTTGCGCGATGCCCGCGGCATTGCCGTCCATGTCGGGGATTATTCCCTCGAGAAAGGCGATGATCTTGGCATGCTGGCCCTCGTTGCGCGTGGCATATTCGGCGACGAGAAACATGATCGTTCGTCTGCGCAATTGCAGTTCGGCTTCCAAGGCGGCGAGGCGCGCGGTCGAGTTCATAATTTGCCCTTCGGGTGGTGACGTCGGGCAGCGGTATCGCGGGCGCCGTCAAGCTAAGGTGTTGGTTTGCAAACTCTGCGTCGGGAATGCCGGTGGATACAAGAGGTCGCGCGCAACGAATGTGCCTCTGATTTGCTGCAACCCCGCGTTGTTGTGGCGGGCAGGCGGGCATTTGCCGAAGAACAAGCCGGAGCTATCCGTGAGCGCGGCCCGCTTTGCCGCAATGCAGGCGGAAACAAGGCGGCCTCCGACGCTGCGGGCGGCCGCGCATGTGTTGGCCCGCCATTTCCCGCCGATGCCTTGGTGACGTGACGGAACGCCCATGCCGGATCTGCTGCGGACGTGCTAAACATATGATGAGTGCAATCTTTCCGTCAGGCTATCGGTGCGACGTGACCATTATTGATCATCATATCGTGGAGTTCCTGTCGAACCTGCGCGCGCAGCCCAAAGGGGCGGCCAGCGATGCGGGCAAGATTTTGACGGATTCGCTCAATCGCGCCCAGATCCAGATCGGCGCCCAACGCGCGGCCATGGCCGCGGGCTGAAACAGCCGCGCCGCACCACCTTGAAGTGATTCGCGCAAGGCGGCTCTCTCCCTGCCGTGATTCGGCCATTCGTATCTTTGCCCTGTGCGCTATCTGCCGAATGTTTCGGCAAAGTGCTTTCTGCTCTGGATGCGCCGCTCAGACCTTGGTATGGCGTCTTCAAGGCTTGCGGGCATGGCTTGCCCGCGCCAGAGGCCAAGAAACACGCGATTTTTCTTTCCCCTCCGCTGTGTTTTCGCGCAAGGAATTTGCGCAACGGACCCGCCTCGGTAAAATAAAAGTCTATACATATTCCCTCGATCCATAAGGTCGGCACCAAGAATACGCGAAGGAGCCTGTGCATTTTCCCTCGCGTCAGAAGGAGAGGGGAGCCATGCCCAAGATGTCGATCAGCGACGCCTACAAGACCGATCACCATGCCATGCGGCAGGCGTTTCTGGATGCGGCTCAGGCTGCCGATGCGCGGATCGCGAGCTATCGCCATCCGCTTGCCAGCCCGCGCGGCGAAGAGATTGCGACCGATGTCGCGCTGATCGGACGTCCGGATGCGGCCAGGCTGATCATCGTCAATTCCGGCACCCACGGGGTAGAGGGCGCTTACGGCTCGGCCGCACAAACCGCTTGGCTCAAGGCGCAGGCCCCTTGGTCGTTGCCTGCCGATGTCGCGGTTTTGTTCATTCACCTCATCAACCCTTGGGGTGCCGCATGGTCGCGTCGCGTCAACGAGGACAATGTCGATCTCAACCGCAACTTCGTCGACTGGGCCAAGGGCGCGCCGCATAACCGCCACTACGGCGCGCTTCACCCCGCCTTCGACTTCACCGAACTGAGCGGAGCGTCGCGCGACAAGGCCGATGCGCATCTCAAGACCGCCATGGCCGAGCGCGGCGGTTTCGCCGGCGTCGCCCCGATCATCGAGGCAGGCCAGTACGAGTTCCCGGGCGGCATGTTCTTTGGCGGTCACGGTCCGGTCTGGTCGAATGTGACGCTGAACCAGATCCTCGCCGATTACGGCCGGCAGGCGAAGGACGTCGTGGTCTTCGACCTTCATACCGGCGCTGGCCCCTATGCCTATCCGGCGCTGCTCTCTGTCGCCGAAGGCGAACATGCGGGCCTCGACTGGGGCAAAGCGCTGTTTGGTCCCGCGATGAGCACGGTTCTGACCGGCGAAGGCAATACCACCGACACCGGCATCGCCGCGACCGCGACGGGTTATGTTTCGGCGGCGGTGGTCAAGGCCATGCCGCAGGCGCGCGTCCTGCCTTTGGTCGTCGAATGCGGCACGCTTCCGGGCGCAGAGGTCAATGCGGCGGTTGTCGCCGACAATTGGCTGCACCTGCACGGCGATCTGAATTCGCCGCTCGGGCAGGAGATCAAAGAGACCCTGCGTCTGGCCTTCATTCCCGCCGATCGCGGTTGGCAGCAGCAATGTCTGTCGGCCACCTTGGGCTATTTCGACCGCGTTCTGGGCGATCTGGTCAAGGATGCGCCGCAAAGCGAGGCCGTTTCGGCCAGCGTCACCAATCTGGCGTCGGTCCGCGCCGCCACGCATGGCGCGGGTGCCGCACCGGCGAGCGCGGGCGTCCTGCCCGAAAGCTCCGGCGGCAATCCTGCCGTCGAGGTGTGCGACCTGCACAAAAGCTACGGCAGCCTCGAGGTTCTCAAGGGCGTCGGGCTGGTCGCGCAACCGGGCGAGGTCGTTTCGATGATCGGCTCGTCGGGCTCGGGCAAATCGACCTTCCTGCGCTGCATCAACCTGCTCGAGCAGCCGCAATCTGGCCGCATCATCGTGGACGGCGAAGAAATCCGCATGAAGCGCGGCAAGGACGGCGCGACCGTTCCGGCCGATATGAAGCAGGTGGAGCGCATCCGTGCCCGCGTCGGCATGGTCTTCCAGAACTTCAACCTCTGGCCGCATATGTCGGTGCTCGACAATATTATCGAGGCCCCGATCCATGTCGCCAAGGAAGAGCGTGCGGCGGCGATCGACCATGCGCATGAATTGCTGAAGAAAGTCGGCCTTTCCGACAAACACGCCCAATTCCCCGGCCAGCTTTCGGGCGGCCAGCAGCAGCGCGCGGCGATTGCGCGCACGCTGGCGATGCGCCCCAAGGTGATCTTGCTCGACGAGCCGACCTCGGCGCTTGACCCCGAACTGGTCGGCGAGGTTCTGCGCGTGATCCGCCAGCTCGCCGAAGAGGGCAATACCATGATCCTCGTGACCCACGAGATGCAGTTTGCGCGCGAGGTCTCGCACCGCATCAAATTCCTGCATCAAGGCAAGGTCGAGGAAGAGGGCGCGCCTTCGCAACTCTTTACCAACCCGCGCTCCGAGCGCCTGCGGCAGTTCCTCGCAAGAACCGCCTGAGGCGCGCCCGCAAGGGCGGGGCAGGGACCGCAAGCTCACACGGGAAAAATGTGACACCGCTTACCAACCATAGGGAAGGATCCTCATCAATGAGCTTCAAACTTCTGTCTTTCGCGGCAGCCGCCGCCATGGCGCTCGGCCTCAATGCGGCCCATGCCGCCGAGGGCGAGCTGGTCATCGGCACCGAAGGCGCTTACCCGCCCTTCAGCATGGCTGACGCCAACGGCAACGTCACCGGCTTCGACGCCGATGTCGGCAATATGCTGTGCGACAAGCTGGAACTGAAATGCCGCTTTGTCGTGCAGGCGTTCGACGGGCTGATCCCCGCGCTGAACGCCAAACGCTTCGACGTCATCATCTCGGGCATGTCGATCACCGACGAGCGCCGCAAACAGATCGACTTCTCGGTCGGCTATGCGGAATTCGCCAACCAGTTCGTCGCCAAGAAGGGCAGCGATCTGGCAGGGATCACGGATATCGAGGCGCTCAAGGCCGCGACCGACGGTCTGCGTATCGGCGTTCAGGGCGGCACGACCCATGCGGCCTATGTCGAAAAGAACATGCCCAACGCCCAGCTCGTGACCTACGACACGCTCGACCAGATGCAGATCGACCTGTCGAGCGGCCGTCTGGATGCGTCCTTCTCGGATCTCTCGGCGCAGGAAGACTTCCTCGCCAAGCCCGAAGGCGCCGATTTCGCGCTGGTCGATGTCGTGATCGATTCCACCTCGGACGCGACCCTGGGCGAAGGTCTGGGCGTCGGGATCCGCAAGGACGACACCGAGCTCAAGGACAAGATCAACACCGCGCTTTGCGAATTGGTCGCCGACGGCTCGATGGGCAAATCCTCGGAGACCTGGTTCAAATCCGACATTTCCCGCGCCTGCCAGTAAGGCCGCGCGAAAGAACCGGAGGGCGCGGCTGCGCGCCCTCTGCCTGCCGGAGAAAGGGTCTCCGGCAATCCCACCAGAAGAACGGTAGGCACGACGAATGCAATTGGGATTAATGCAGCTTTGGGAGAGCGGCTGGATCAGCGCGCTGCTCTGGGGGCGACCATCACGATCATGGTCGGTCTTTGCGCGATGTTTGCGGGGCTGGTCATCGGCATCATCTGCGGCATGATCAAATGGGGCAGGGTCACTCCGCTCAACTGGCTGGTCGACGGCTATACGACGGTCGTGCGCGGCGTGCCCGAGCTTCTGATCATCTATCTTCTGTTTTTCTCGTCGGTGGAATTCGTCACCCGAATGGCCAATGCCTTCGGCTGGTCGGGGCTGGCCGATACCGGCTATGCCTTCATCATCGCGGTGATCGCCATCGGCACGATTTCCGGCTCTTACTCGACCGAAGTGGTGCGCGGCGCCTTGTCGTCGATCCCAAAGGGCCATCTCGAGGCCGCCCGTGCGCTCGGCATGCCGCGCCTGCGGATCTTCCGCAAGATCATCCTGCCGCAAATGCTGCGCATCGCGGTGCCGGGGATGAACAACGTCTGGCAGGCCACGATGAAGGATACCGCGCTGGTGTCGGTCGTGGGTCTGCAAGAGCTGATGCGCGCGGCCAATGTCGGTGCCGGTTCGACCCGCAACCCTTCGTTTTCTATCTGGTCGCGGCGCTGATCTATCTTCTGATCACCTTCGTCAGCCAGATCTTCTTCAAACGCGCCGAGCGTGCGCTGACCCTGCGCGGGAGGAGCTGATATGGATTGGGAGCTTATCGAGCGGGCGGTCTCCAGCCTCTCGCGCGGGGTGGGCGTCACGCTGACCCTCGCCTCGACCTCGATCGTGCTCGGTTTCTGCATCGGGCTTTGCCTTGCCGTGATGCGTCTGTCCTCGAGCAAATTCGCGGTGCGTTTCGCCGAATATTACAGCGCCTTCTTTCGCGGCACGCCGCTTCTGGTGCAGCTTTTCCTGTTCTACTACGGCTTGGGCCAGTTCGACTTCGTGCGCAACAACCCCGTCCTGTGGTGGCTGATCGGCGATGCGACCCATTGCGCGATCATGGCGCTCGCGCTCAATACCGGCGCCTATACATCCGAGATCCTGCGCGGCGGCCTGATGTCGGTCCCCGTCGGGCTGGTCGAGGCGGCAAAGGCTGCCGGCATGTCGCGCGTCATGCGCTTCCGCCGCATCGAGTTCCCGTTGGCGATCCGTCAGGCGCTGCCGGCCTATAGCAACGAGCTGATCCTTGTCGTCAAAAGTACCAGCCTCGCCTCGACGATTACGGTTCTCGAAATCACCGGCTATGCCAAGCGCCTGATGAGCCAGACCTATGCGATCTTCGAGATTTTCGCGATCGCGGGCGTCTTCTATCTGGTGCTGAACACGGTGCTGATCCTCGTTCTGCGCCGGATCGAGGGCGACTGACCCGCTATCAGGCAGCGGCGCGCTAAGGCGAAAAAGCCCTTCAGGCAACAGGATCGGGCGGGGGTGCGGACAACAGGGCCTGCCTCCGCCCGATCTGCATCAGCCAGTTGTGGAAGGCCGGACCATTGGGCTTTTCCATCGCGGCGCGGTCCCAGGCGAGGAAATAGCTTTCGGGCAGCTCGAGCCGGATATCGAAGGGCATGACCAGCGTGCCCGCCGCCAATTCCTCGGCCACCATCGACATTTGAGCTAAAGCGAAACCGCGCCCGTTGACGGCCGCATCGATCGCGCTGCTCGACAGGGTGAAGGACAGGGTGGACAGCCTCTGACTGCGGCCGGCCCCGACATGGCGCGCCCAATCCGACCATTGCGGCGGCGGCTGGTAGGTCTTTTCCCATTCCACATTGAGAAGCGGAAACTCGAGCAGATCGGCCGGCTCCGAAGGCACGCGCCCCGCAATCAGCATGGGCGAGCAGACCGGCACCGACCAATCGCGAAACAGCTCGGTATAATGGCGGTGCACCTGCGCATTGCGGCCGTAGCTGATGCGGAAATCGACCTCGTCCTGACCCAGTACGGGTTCTTCATCCTTGCCGATAATCCGCACGATCGCCTGTGGATGCAGGCTCTGCCAGTCGAAAATGCGGCGGGTGATCCATTTGTTCACCACCGAAGTGAGCGCGCTCAGCACCACCGCCGACTGGTTGCGCGCCCGCGCCAAAGCATCGCCCGCCAGATCGAACTGCCGGAACCCTTTGGCGATTTCCTCGTAATAGATCCGCCCCCAGGTCGTCAGCTCGACCCGCCTGCCGCGGCGTTCGAGCAGCGTCAGGCCGAGGCTGTCTTCCAGATTGCGGATCTGCTGGCTGATCGCCCCCGAGGAAACGCCAAGATCGCGCGCGGCACCCGAGACGGTTCCGGTCCGGCCGACGGCCTCGAAAGCTTGCAGGGCGCGAAGGGAGGGGCGGGCCATGATCCATCCGTTTTTGTCAGGATTATTGTTTAGATTATCTAAACAAGAACGCAAGCCCCGACCGCTTGTTGCCCCATGGTTCAGGCCCGATAATCGGAGGAACGAACAGGAGAGGTTTCCAATGTTTCTCAAGAATGCCTGGTATGTAGCTGCATGGGATCACGAAGTCGGCCGCGAGCTGAAAGCCGTGACCATGCTTGGCCAGAATCTGGTGCTCTATCGCACGCAGGACGGACGCCCCGCCGCGCTCGAGGATGCCTGTCCCCACCGCAAGCTGCCGCTCTCGATGGGGCGGATCAAGGGCGATGACGTGGAATGCGGCTATCACGGCCTGACCTTCGACACGACCGGCACCTGCACCCGCGTGCCCGGTGCGGAAAAGATCCCGCATGTCGCCTGTGTGCGCTCCTATCCGATCCACGAACGCTACGGCCTGCTCTGGGTTTGGATGGGCGATGTCGCCGAAGCCGATCCGGCCAAGATTTTCGAGGTCGAGAACTGGGGCGATCCGGCTTGGGGCGTGAACCGCGGCGAGTCGATGACGCTCAACTGCAACTACCAGTACATGACCGACAACCTGCTCGACCCTCGCATGTCGCATGGGTCCACCAGTCGTCCTTTGCCAGCTCGGCCTGCGAGGAAACCCCGTTGGAGACGACGGTCAAGGATGACGGCGTTACCGTCTGGCGCTGGATGATCGATCCTGAGCCCGCGCCCTTCTATGCGCCCTTCCTGCAGTTCGAGGGCAATACCGACCGCAAGCAGCATTACGAAGTGCGCTACCCCTCGAATGCGATCATCAAGGCGATTTTCGCGCCCGCCCATACCGGCGGCGAAGGCAAAGAGCTGCCGGCGAATACCTTCCTCATGGACAGCTACAACTTCATGACGCCGGTCGATGAAAAGCGCACCAAGTACTATTGGTTCCAGATGCGCAACTTCGCCCCGAACGATCCCGATGTTTCGGCGAGCTTCGCGAAATCGGTGCGCGGCGCGTTCGAGGAAGACCGCATCGTCCTCGAGGCCGTTCAGAAAGGCATCGACGAAATGACGACCCCGAACCTCGACCTCAAGATCGATGTGGGTCCGATGCGCTTCCGCCGCAAGCTGGCCCAGATGATTGCCGCCGAACAGGCTGCGCAAGCGCAGGCCGCCGAGTAAGGCCGAACAAGGAACTGCCATGAAAGACAGCCAATCCTCCCGCTTCCGGCCCTTCAGGGTGGTCGACAAGATCCGCGAAAGCGCGACGATCACCTCGTTTCATCTCGAGCCGGTCGACCGGCAGGATTGGCAGCCTTTCGAGGCGGGCCAATTCCTGATCCTGCGCGTTCCCGAAGGAGGGCGCGGGGCATGTGATCCGCAACTACACGGTTTCCTCCGCGCCGCAGGACGAGGGACGTTACCGCATCACCGTCAAACGCGAGGGCGCGCCGTCGGAGGGCATCCCCGAGGGGCTGAGCTCGGTCTGGCTGCACGACAAGATCGCGGCTGGCGACGAGATCGCGGTTCAGGGCCGCGCGGCGGCTTCAAGCTGGACGTCGAAAGCAAGCGTCCGGTCCTGCTGCTGTCGGGCGGCGTCGGGCTCACGCCGATGATCTCGATGCTCAAGGTTTTGGCGCAGACCAGCGACCGGCCGGTCTGGTTCATCCATGCCTGCGACAGCCGCGAGGTTCATGCCTTGCACGGTGAAGTGGCCGCTTTGGCCGCGCAGCGCGAGGGCGTACATGTCCATTACTGCTACCGCAATGCGACTGACGAGGACCGCGCCGAGGGCGCCACCACTCGGAAGGCCTGCTGACCCGCGAGACGCTTCAGGCGCTTCTGCCGCTTGACGATTACGAGGCCTATCTCTGTGGCCCGCCGCCCTTCATGAAGGCGGTTTACGGCCTGCTGACGGGGCTTGGCATTGCGAAAGACCGCATCGCCTACGAGTTCTTCGGTCCTGCAAGCCTGCTGGGCGAGGATGTGCCAGCGTCCGAGGTTTCCGAAGCTGTCACCGAAGTCGTCACGGCGGTTGCGCCGGACGCGGGCGAGGGGACGCAGATCGTGCTGGGCCGCTCGGGCCGCAGCATCCCGTGGAACGACAAGGCGGAATCGCTGCTGTCGCTGCTCGAAGATGCGGGGCTCAAGCCCGAATTCAGCTGCCGCGCCGGTGTCTGCGGCACTTGTGTGCAGGGGCTGGTCTCGGGCGAGGTCGACTATTTCGAAGAACCACTCGACGAGCCCGAGGCGGGGCAGGTGCTTTGTGCTGCTGCCGCCCGAAAACCTCGGTCGTGCTGGATCTATAAGCGAATCCGCTCTTGGACAGGCGGAAGGAAAGGCCGGGAAACCCGGCCTTTCTGCATTTGTGTCCGAGGCTGCCGGATGCGGTGCCGTTTGGCGCGGGCCGTCTGGCCGCAGCTGCGTTCGTGCAAGCGGCAGTGCGCGGGCCGTTGGCTGTCAAGGCGCTTGGCATGAGCATGAAAAGCCGCTGATCGGAGCAGGGTGGCATCCGGTCAGGCGGGCTGTCCGGATCTCTCTGTTCTGGCGGTCTTCGGCCGGACGCGGCCTTTGCGGGATGCCGTCAAAGGCCGTCGCCCGATCAATTGTCGCCCTTTGGCGGCAATTGCGGTTTCGCGCGGGTCGCGCGCCTTACTCCGAGTTCGCCGGTGCGGCTTCACGCGGCGGACGGCCGATCGTGTCGCGCAAGGCGTCGAGCTCGATGAAATTATCCGCCTGACGGCGCAATTCGTCGGCAATCATCGGCGGCTGGCTGCGCGTGGTCGAAACGATCGAGACACGGACACCCTGACGCTGAAGGGATTCAACCAGCGGGCGGAAGTCGCCATCGCCCGAGAAGATCACGGCATGATCCAAATGCGGCGCCAGTTCCATCGCATTGACGGCCAGCTCGATATCCATATTGCCTTTGATTTTCCGCCGTCCGAGAGCGTCGGTATATTCCCGCGCCGCTTTCGTCACCATCGAGAAGCCGTTGTAATGGAGCCAGTCAACCAAGGGACGAATGGGGGAGTAGTCTTCGTTTTCCAGCAGGGCCGTGTAATAATAGGCGCGGATCAATTTTCCCCGACGTTCGAATTCCTGACGAAGAAGCTTATAATCAATATCGAAACCGAGTGACTTTGCCGCCGCGTATAGATTAGACCCGTCAATGAACAACGCCAACCGGTCGTCCTTGTAGAACATCTTCCCTCCGAAAAACCTACAAATGCAAAACACAATCGAGAGTTTAGGGCTGCTCGCCCTTGGAGCAAACCTGCCAACTTCGGCAGGTAACCCTAGAGACAGCTTGAAAGAAGCAATTAGGCGTATTAACGGCGCCGGAATCTCCTTCCGCGCGATCAGCCGTTTCTGGGAAACACCGGCCTTTCCGGCGGGAAGCGGGCCCGATTACGTCAATGCGGCCGCGACCATCGTCACCGATCTGCCCGCCGAAGCGGTTCTGGCACGCCTGCACGAGGTTGAGGCCTCTTTGGGTCGTGTCCGCGACGGCGGGCGCTGGGGGCGCGGGGATCGACCTTGATCTTCTGGCGCTTGGCGGACAGGTTTTCCCCGACGAGCAGGGCCAGACGGCATGGCGCGATCTTCCGCTCGAGGAGCAGATGCGCCGCGCCCCCGAAGAGCTGATCCTGCCCCATCCGCGACTGCAGGATCGCGGCTTCGTTCTCGCCCCGCTTGCCGAGGTCGCTCCGCTCTGGCGTCACCCGATCATCGGTGCTACAGTCGCGGAAATGTTGACGGCACTACCGTCCGCCTCTTTCGAGGGAATGCGGCCGCTGGCTGCTTGACTTTATTGGGTCAAGTAACCATCTACCTGTATTCGCCTCTCCAGCCGAATCGAAATCAAAGGTGACCGATGGCCCGCGTTACAGTCGAAGATTGCGTCGACAAGGTTCCCAACCGCTTTGATCTGGTAATGATCGCTTCCCACCGCGCGCGCGAAATCGCCGCGGGCAGCGCATTGACCGTTGATCGCGACAACGACAAAAACCCGGTCGTCGCCCTGCGCGAAATCGCCGACGAGACCCAGTCCGTCGACGAGCTGCGCGAGCGCATGATCGAGACGACCCAGACCCAGATCGAGGTCGACGAGCCCGAAGAAGACGCGATGGCGCTGCTTCTGGGTGCGGAAGTGGATCGTCCGAAGCCGGCCGACGAAGAGTCGGAAGAGCGCATGTTGCGCATGATGTTGGAAGCTCAGGGTCGCGAGTAATATTATGAGGTCTTCGGCCGAAAATGATTGATGTCGAAGACCTCATTGCCCTTGTTCGCAATTATAACCCGAAAACCAATGCCGATCTGATCCGCGACGCCTATGAATACGGGCGTCGCATGCATGAAGGGCAGTTCCGCCACTCGGGCGAGCCCTATTTCACCCATCCGGTTGCCGTCGCCGCCATCCTGACCGAAATGCGTCTGGATGATGCCACGATCATCACCGCGCTTTTGCACGACACGATCGAGGATACCCGATCGACCTGGAGCGATATCGCCGACCTGTTCGGTCGCGAGGTCGCCGAGCTGGTCGACGGGGTGACGAAGCTCACCAACCTGCAGCTCTCGGGCGTCCATTCCAAACAGGCCGAAAACTTCCGCAAGCTGTTCATGGCGATGTCGCGCGATCTTCGCGTGATCCTCGTCAAGCTTGCCGACCGCCTGCACAACATGCGCACGATCAAATCGATGCGCCCCGACAAGCAGCAGCAAAAAGCCCGCGAAACCATGGATATCTTCGCGCCGCTTGCCGGCCGCATGGGGATGCAATGGATGCGCGAGGAGCTCGAGGATCTGGCCTTCAAGGTCATCAATCCCGAGGCGCGCAATTCGATCATCCGCCGTTTCGTCACGCTCCAGCGCGAGACGGGCGATGTCGTGCCGAAGATTACCGCCGATATCCGCGCGGTTCTGGAATCCCAAGGGATCGAGGCCGATGTCTATGGCCGCGCCAAAAGCCTTTCTCGGTCTGGCGCAAGATGCAGGAAAAGCAGCTGTCCTTCTCGCGGCTTTCCGACATCTACGGTTTCCGGCTGATTACGCGCAATGACGCCGATTGCTACCGCGCGCTCGGCTGTATCCACCAGCGCTGGCGGGCGGTGCCCGGGCGGTTCAAGGATTACATCAGCCAGCCGAAATCGAACGGCTACCGCTCGATTCATACCACGGTTTCGGGCCGCGACGGCAAGCGCGTCGAGGTCCAGATCCGCACCCGCCAGATGCACGAGGTCAACGAGGCCGGCGTCGCCGCCCATTGGGCCTATCGCGACGGCGTGCGCACGCAGAACCCTTTCGCGGTCGATCCGGGCGAATGGATCGCCAATCTCACCGAACGCTTCGGCGAGGAGGACCATGACGAATTCCTCGAGCATGTGAAGCTCGAGATGTATTCCGATCAGGTCTTCTGCTTCACGCCCAACGGCGATGTCATCCAGCTGCCCAAGGGCGCGACGCCGATCGATTTCGCCTATGCGATCCACTCGCGGCTCGGCCATTCCTGCGTCGGCGCCAAGGTCGACGGCATCCGCGTGCCGCTGTGGACGCGGCTCAAGAACGGCCAGTCGGTCGAGATCATCGCCGCGTCGGGCCAGCGTCCGCAGGCGACATGGCTGGATATCGTGGTGACCGGCCGCGCCAAGGCCGCGATCCGCAAGGCTTTGCGCGACGAGGACCGCGACCGCTTCATCCGCCTCGGATCGGAGCTGGTGCGCGTGGCCTTCGAACATGTCGGGCGCAAAGTCACCGACAAGGCGCTGCGCACCGCCGCGCGCACGATGGCGATCAGCGATACCGACGAGCTTCTCGCCCGTATCGGTAGTGCTGAAATCGCCGGCCAAGAGGTGATCGCCGCCCTTTACCCCGAGCTCGCCAGCCGTCCGCAGGACGATATCGACATGAAGGCCGCCGTGGCCGGTCTCGAGGCCGATCAGGAATTCACCCGCGCGCCCTGCTGTTCGCCGCTTCCGGGCGAGCGGATTGTGGGCATCACCTATCGCGGCAAGGGCGTGGTCATCCATGCCATCGATTGTCCGGTCCTCGCCGATTTCGAGGATAGCCCGCAGCGCTGGATCGACCTCCACTGGCGGCAGGGCCAGCATCCGGCCGCCTATTCGACCTCGCTCTCGTTGACGATCTGTCACGATGCAGGTGTATTGGGGCGGATCTGTACCTTGATCGGTCTGCAGGGCGCCAATATCTCGGATCTGGAGTTCATCGACCGCAAGCCCGATTTCTACCGCCTCCGCGTCGAGGTCGAATTGCGCGACCACGAGCATCTCCATGCTCTGATGACCGCGCTCGATGCGGAAAGCGATGTGGCACAGGTTGCGCGGATCAGGGATGCAAACGCCCGGCTGCAATAGGCCGGCGAAGCCAGTAGCGAGGTTTAACCGTGTTCAGACGTCGTGAGCCGCGCAGTTACAGCCAGTTGGCGACCGAGATGGTCTATCCCCGCGGCGGCTGGAAGCGGGCCTCGCGCTATGTCCTGCACCGCATCCGCCGTTTGCCAGATCAGCCGAGCAAGATCGCGCTGGGGTTTGCTTGCGGCGTGTTCATCTCGTTTACGCCGTTCTTCGGCTTCCACTTCATGGGGGCCGCGGCTTTGGCCTGGCTCTTCGGGGGCAACATCATCGCGGGCCTGCTCGGCACGTTTGTCGGCAACCCGCTAACGACGCCCTTCATGGCCTTCACCTCGATCTCGACGGGGCGATGGTTGCTGGGGTCGGAGGGCGAGATTTCGATGACCCGCCTGCCGGTCGAATTCGCGCAGGCGGGGGCCGAACTCTGGCACAATATCCGCGCGCTTTTCAACGAACAGACCATGCATTGGGGCCATCTCGGCTGGTTCTACCACGAGGTGTTTCTGCCCTATTCGATCGGCAGCATCATCCCCGGCGTGATTGCGGGCGCGATCACCTATGCGCTGACCGTGCCGCTGATCCGCGCCTATCACAAGCGCCGCGAGAAGAAGATGGCCGAGCGTATCGCCGCTCTGAAGACGCTGAAGGCGCAAGAGGGCGCTGTTGCCGACAAACGCCCCTGAGGGGCGAGAGCCGCGTTAAAATCCCAGCCGGTCGCGCAAGGCGAACCATGTCATGCCCGCGACTAGCAGGGGTTGGCGCAGCAGCGTGCCGCCCGGAAAGGCGGGGGCAACATCTTCGCCATGACATCGAAACCCTCCGCTTGACCGGCGACCGCCTTGGCCATCAGCTTCCCCGCGAGTGTCGCCAGCGCCAGCCCGTGGCCGGAGTAGCCGCTGGCCGAGAGGCAATTGGGGGCAGGGCGGGTGAAGCAGGGCATCCGGCTTCGCGTGATCGCGAGCGTCCCGCCCCAGGCATGGGTCAGTTTCACATCGGCGAGCAATGGATAGACCTCCAGCAGGGGCTTGCGCACTTTGGCCGCGATATCGGCGGGAAGCGGTAGGTGATCGTCTCGCCGCCGCCGAAGATCAGCCTCTTGTCGGGCGAGAGCCGCCAGTAGTTCACCACGAATTTCGTGTCGTGGACCGCGATGTCGCGGGTCAGGACTTCGGCTGCGCGCGCGCCCAAAGGCTCGGTCGCGACGATGTAGTTGTTGATCGGCATGACGCGGGCGGCGACCTTCGGTTCTAGCCGGTCGAGATAGCCGTTGGCCGCCAGAATGACGTGATCGGCGATGAGCCGGCCCTGATCGGTAAAAAGCGTGCTGGCAGCCCCTGCCGTCCGACCGTGATCGATACGGGTGACGGCACTGCCCTCGTGGATCCGCGCACCGGCGTCGCGCGCAAGTCCGGCCATGCCGATCGCGAGGTTGAGCGGGTGGAGATGCCCTGCGCCCATATCCAGCTCTCCGGCGAGATAGGCCTCCGAGGGCAGGATGGCGCGGAAGGCCTCGCGCTCCAGCGGCTCGATCCGGTCATAGCCGTAGCGCCGCGCCAGAAGGTCGATATGGGCTTTGGCATGGTCGAATTCGCGCGTTGAGCGGAAGGCATGGGCGATGCCTGGCGCAAATGCCACGCCGCTTTCGCGCGCCAGGTCAAGCGTCAGTGCCTTCGCCTCTTCGGCGAGATCCCAGAGCCTGCGCGCGGTCTCTGGCCCTGCCATCCGTTCGAGCGCGTCGACCTCGAGCCGTTGGCCCGAGCCGAGCTGGCCGCCGTTGCGCCCCGATGCACCAAAGCCCACGCGATGGGCCTCGAGCAAAGCGACGCTATAGCCCGCCCGCGCCAGATGCAGCGCCGCCGACAGGCCGGTATAGCCGCCGCCCACGATGGCGACATCGGCACGCGCCTCGCCCATGAGGGGGCGAAGGGCTCCAAGGGTTCGCGGGTCTCTGCGTAGAGCGAGGGGGATATTCCCCCTGCGGTCGTTGGCAAACAGAAGGTTCATACGTTCAGCAACAGATGCTCGCGTTCCCACGGGCTGATGACCTGAAGGAACTCCTTGAATTCGTTGCGTTTCACCGAGACGTAAA
The DNA here is from genome assembly GCA_030410095.1 of Paracoccus cavernae. Lineage (GTDB taxonomy): Bacteria > Pseudomonadota > Alphaproteobacteria > Rhodobacterales > Rhodobacteraceae > Paracoccus > Paracoccus cavernae. The sequence goes on along the minus strand of JAUFRC010000001.1, from coordinate 1,419,740 downwards.
CATCGACGAATTCCTGCCCCAGAACCTCGCGCATGGCCTGGCTTTCGGTCAGAAGATCCAGCGCGTCGCCCAGATTATAGGGCAGCTCGTCTTGCGACATATAGGCGTCGCCCAGACATTCCGCGCGCGGGGTTTCGCGTTCGATCAGACCGAGATAGCCGCAAGCGAGGCTGGCCGCGAGCCCGAGATAGGGGTTGCAATCCATCCCCGCGAGCCGGTTTTCCAGACGACGCGCCTCGGGGCCGGAGACCGGCACGCGCAGGCCGGTGGTGCGGTTGTCGCGCCCCCATTCGAGGTTGATCGGTGCCGCGAAATCGGGGACGTATCGACGGTAGCTGTTCACATAGGGGGCAAGCAGCGCGACGCCTGCCGGCAGGTGTTTCTGCATCCCCGCGATGAAATGCAGGAATTCCGGCGTCTCGCGGCCCTTGGGATCGGAAAAGATGTTCTGGCCGGTCGCGATATCCACGATCGAGTGGTGGATATGCATGGCACTGCCCGGCTCGTCCTCGATCGGCTTGGCCATGAAGGTGGCGAAACAGTCGTGACGCAGGGCCGCCTCGCGGATCAGGCGTTTGAAGTAGAAGATCTGGTCGGCGAGATGGACCGGATCACCGTGGTTGAGGTTGATCTCGATCTGGCCGGCGCCGCCTTCCTGCAAGATGCCGTCGATCTCGAAGCCCTGTGCCTCGGCGAAATCGTAGATGTCGTCGATGACCTTGCCGTATTCGTCGACGGCCGACATCGAATAGGCCTGTTTCGCGGCCGCGCGGCGGCCGGTGCGGCCCATCGGCGGGATGATCGGCTGGTTGGGGTCGACGTTCCTCGCAACGAGAAAAAACTCCATCTCCGGCGCGACGATCGGACGCCAGCCCTTGGCCTCGTAAAGCGCGAGCACGCGTTTGAGCACGTTGCGCGGGGCGACCGGCACGGGATTGCCCTGCTGGTCCGAGACGTCGTGGATCACCATCAGCGTCGCGTCATTGGTCCAGGGCGCGGCGGCCGTGGTCGAAAAATCGGGTGTCAGGATCATGTCCGGCTCGGTGAAGGCACCCGCCGGATTGTCGGCCCATTCGCCGGTGATTGTTTGCAGAAAGATCGAATTGGGCAGGTAGAACCGTTCCTGCGTCGCGAACTTCGAGGCGGGCATGGCCTTGCCCCGCGCCACCCCGCAATATCGGCGACGATGCATTCGACCTCGTCGAGGCGACGGCCCGCAACAAAGTCTTGGGCGGCCTGCGGCGTGTCGTCCAACCAACGGGGTTTCATGCGTCACCTTTCTGGAGCATTGATCTATTGTCTTGAGATAACACGGATTTGTCGCCGCCGACGGATAATTCCGCGGAGCCTCGCGGCAGTTTGAAGAATGCCTCGATCCGGCTGGCGATCCGGTCACAGTCAAGGCCGGTCCCGAGCCGCGCGCGGGCCCCGGCGACCAGATCGGCAGGGACGACACCGGCCGAGCGATGCGCGATCAACCCTTCGACAAAGCCGTCGCGGAATTCCGGATGGGCCTGAATGGTGAAGGCCTGATTGCCGTAGATCAGCGCGGCATTCTCGCAAAACTCGTTGTGTCCGGCGGTGCGGGCATCGGGCGGAAGGGCCACGACCTGATCCTGATGCCAGGCGTTGAGCGTGATTTTCTCGCCGTCGAAATCATAGTCCTGCGGGCCGGCCGCCCAGCCTTTGGGGCTTTTGATCACGGTGCCGCCAAGGGCCTGCGCGATGATCTGATGGCCGAAACAGATGCCGACCAGGGGAATGTCGGCGCGATAGGCCTCGCGGATGAAGCTTTCGAGCGGCGGGATAAAGGGGTGGTTCTCGTAGACGCCGTGGCGCGAGCCCGTCAGCAGCCAGCCGTCGGCGGCAGCGACCGAGGCCGGAAACTCCATCGCCTCGACATGCCAGCTTTGGAAGCTGAAGCCGCGGCCCTCGAGAAGTTTTTCGAACATGGAGTCGTAATCGCCGAATTCGCCCCGGATGATCTCGGGGATTGGCCGCATTTCAGAATGCCGATACGCATTGATGTGCCTGTGATTGTGCATCCTCAAGGTAATCGGGGCCATCGGGTGCGACAAGGGGGAAGTTGCGCTGAATCCGCCTCATTTCCGTCAATTTTCCACGATATCGGGAAAGATTTTCCACAGATCGTATAAACGGCAAGTGCGATCTCTGACCTAAAGGCGGGCTGACCTCAAAGTGGCGATCATGCTAGATGCGTTGAAACACTATGGAGAAAGACATGCCCAGTCTGCGCCCCGAAGTCGATCCCGATGGAATGCTGGAATATTCGGTCGTTTTCACCGACCGCTCGCTCAATCATATGTCGAAGCGTTTCCAGCAGGTCATGCGCGATATCTCCGAGACGCTGCGCGAGGTCTACCGTGCCGAGCAGGTCGCGCTGATCCCCGGCGGCGGCAGCGCCGCGATGGAGGCCGTTGCGCGCCAGTTCGGCCGCGATGCCCATGCTTTGATCATCCGCAACGGCTTTTTCAGCTATCGTTGGTCGCAGATTTTCGACGCGGGCGCCTTTGCGCGTGAAACCACCGTCGTCATGGCCCGCGCCACCGGCAACAGATCGCAGGCGAGCTTCTCGCCGCCGCCGGTCGAAGAGGTCGTGAGCCGCATCCGCGAGACCAAGCCGAATGCCGTTTTCGCCCCCATGTCGAAACCGCGGCCGGCATGATCCTGCCCGACGACTACATCAAACAGGTCGCCGATGCCGCCCATGAAGTCGGCGCGATCATGGTGCTCGACTGCATCGCCTCGGGTGCGATCTGGGTCGACATGCAGAAAACCGGCGTCGACGTGCTGATTTCCGCCCCGCAAAAGGGGTGGTCGGCTGCGCCTTCGGCGGGCATGGTCATGCTTTCGGCGCGCGGTGTCGAGCGTCTTGAGGCCTCGACCAGCGACAGCTTCTTCCTTGACGTGAAGAAATGGCGCTCGGTGATGGCGGCCTATGAAAACGGCGGCCATGCCTATCATGCGACGGTTCCGACCGATGCGCTGGTCGGTCTGCGCGACGCGATGAACGAGACCCGCGAGTTCGGCTTCCAGGCGGCTTATGACGCGCAATGGAAGCTGGGTAATGCGGTGCGTGCGATGCTGCGCGAAAAGGGCGTCCGCATTCTCGCGGCAGAGGGTTTCGGCGCGCCCGGCGTGGTCGTCGCCTACACCACCGATCCCGATGTCCAGAACGGCAGCAAATTCGCGGCGCAAGGCCTGCAAATCGCGGCGGGTGTTCCGCTGCAGGTGGGCGAGGGTGCCGATTTCCGCACCTTCCGCATCGGTCTGTTCGGCCTCGACAAGCTCAAGGATGTCGACGCTGCTTTGGCGCGTCTGCAAAAGGCGGTCGACGCGGTCCTCTAAGGCTGCACAGGCGTTGGAATTGAGAAGGGCCGGTCAATCGACCGGCCCTTTTTCTTGCAGGATCTCAAACGGTATCGAGGTAAAGCTCGACGGTTTCCTCGTCGCTGAGCTCGGCCATGTAATGCAGCTCCTGCCGTTTGATCATGACGAAATTCTCGATGAGATGGGCCGAGAAGATCCGGCCGATCTCGGGCGAGGCCTCGAAAGCGTCGATCGCCTCGGCCCAGCTGGCCGGAAGCTGCGGCAGGCCCTGATCATAGGCATTGCCCTTGATCGGCGCAGACGCCGGGCGCGCATCCTCGAGCCCGTTCAGCGCCGCGCCCAGAACCGCCGCAACCGAGAGATAGGGGTTCACATCGCCGCCCGCGACGCGATGCTCGATCCGGCGGGCTTTGGGACCGGAGGAGGATGCGGATCGCCGAGGTGCGGTTTTCATAGGCCCATCCGATGCCCGTCGGCGCATGGGCATTCGGGACCAGCCGGTCATAGCTGTTTTCATGCGGCGCAAAAGCAGGGTCGAGCCGGGCATGGCGGCCAGACAACCCGCGACGGCATGGCTGAGACGTTCGGAGCCTTCGGGCGTGCCGTTGTCGAAGATATTGTTGCCCTCGCGGTCGAGGATCGAGAAATGCATATGCATCCCCGAGCCGTTCCACTCCTCGTAGGGTTTGGCCATGAAGGAGCCGGCAAAACCGTATTGGCGCGCAAGACCCTTGACCAAAAGCTTGAAAAGCCATGCGTCATCCGCGGCTTTCAGCGGATCGGGCTGGTGCATCATGTTGATTTCGAACTGGCCCGGCGCGGCCTCGGAGATGGCGGTATCGGCGGGAATGTCCATCGCCTCGCAGGCGTCGTAAAGCGCGGTGAAGAACCGGTCGAACCCGTCCAGCGCACGCAGGCTGAGCGTCTCGGCCCCGTGCGGCGCTTGCCCGAACGCGGGCTGGGGGCACGCGCAATTGCCCGCCCGAATCGTCGATGAGAAAGAATTCGAGCTCGGTCGCGACCACCGGCGTCAGGCCCGCCGCCTTGTAGCGCTCGACCACCCGCGCGAGCGCCTGACGCGGGTCGCCGTCATAGGGGCGGCCGTCTTCGTGAAACATCCACAAGGGCAGAAGGCCGGTCGGCGCATCGAGCCAGGGCATCGGCATGAAGCCGCGTTCGGTGGGCAGCAGGATCCCGTCGGGATCGCCGGATTCGAACACCAGCGGGCTGCTTTCGATATCCTCACCCCAGATATCCATGCTGAGGACGGAATAGGGAATTTGGTCCCCTCGGTCATCAGCTTGTCGGCAAATCGGGCCGGAACGCGTTTGCCGCGGGCCACTCCGTTCAGATCTGCCGCGGCAACGCGGATCGTCTTGACATCGGGATGGTCACGCAGCCAGTCCATGGGTCACCTGAGAAGGTTGGGCCGGTATCGCAGCTTCTTTTGCTGCCCGGGGATATGTCGGTTGAGACGTCTGTTCATGATGCCGAACAGCCCGATCAGGCACAGCGTCATGAGGATGAAATAGCCCGCAACGAGCGGATAGGCGACGAAGGGGTTGAAAGTCTTGTCGGCAAAATAGCTCGCGTAATAAAGCGCGTCGCCCTGTTGCTGGAAGGCGGGGAAGCTGGAGAAGAACACCAGCGTCGTGGCATGGAACAGGAAGATCGCCTCGTTGGTATAGGCGGGCCATGCCAGCCGCATCGAGATCGGCCAGATGATCTTGCGGTAGCGCTTCCAGCCGGTGAAACCATAGGCATCGGCGGCCTCGATATCACCTTTGGGGACGTTGCGGAGCGCGCCGTAGAAGATCTCGGCCGAATAGGCGGCGGTGTTGAGCGTGAGCACGAACAGCGCGCCCGCCCAAGCCCGCGTCATCCAGCTCGTCTGGACCGTGAGCCCGAAGATGTCGATGCCTGCACGCGGCAATTGCACCAAAGCCTCGTAGGCGACGAAGAACTGGATGAAAAGCGGGCTGCCGCGGAAAAGGAAGATGAACCATTCCGCGGGTTTGCGCAGCCACGGATTGGGGCTCGCCTTGGCCAGAGCCAGCGCATTGGCGAGGAAGAAGCCGACCAGAAGCGCCACGCCCGCGAAATAGATGTTCCAGATCAGGCCCGAGCCGATCAGCGTCACCTGTTCGCAAAGCGTGAAATCGGATCGCGGCAGCATCCGCTCGCCGATGCCGATCGCGCGCAGCCCGTAGCTCTGGATGGTCTGGAGGCATTGTTCCATCACGCGGCCTTTCGCATGGCTTCACCCGCCATCGTCGCCTGCCCGCGCGAGAAGCGCCGTTTGAGCCGGTCGAAGAAGCGTTCCGAAATCCATGTCATCAGCAGATAGAACACGAGAATTCCGAGGAAATAGTAAATCCGCCAATCGGGATGGGGATAGGAATAGGCACTGGTCTTGGAGCCGCCGAGCTCGCGCGCCCAATAGACGATATCCTCGACCCCGAGCACGAAGAGCAGCGGCGTCGATTTGATCAGGATGAGCCAGAGGTTCGAGAGGCCGGGCAAGGCATAGGTCCACATCTGCGGGATGAGGATGCGGCGGGTGGTCTGGCGCGTGCTCATGCCGTAGGCCTCTGCGGTCTCGATCTGGGCGCGCGGTACGGCATTCATCGCGCCGTAAAGCACGTTTGCCGCAAAGGCGCCGAAGACGATCGAAAAAGCGAGGACGGCGAGAAAGACCGCATAGGCCTGATGCACCCATTCGGGCGAGCTCGACAGCGGCAGTTTTGCCGCCGCACAGACCAGAAATTCGTTGCCCTGCCGGACGGGGATCGAGGGGTCGCAATAGACGCGGCTGCGCAGCCATTCAAAGGCCTGATCCAGCGCGATCGGCACGAAGAGGAAAAAGATGATGTCGGGCACGCCCCGCACCATCGAGGTGTAGATTTTGCCGAACCAGCGCAAAGGCCGGATGTTCGACCGCGAGGCCATCGCGCCGCCGAAGCCGAACAACAGCGCGATCGGCGCGGTGATCGCCAGAAGCAGCAGCACCGTCCCGAAGGACATGTAGAACATCATATGCTTGCCGGATGTGAGGTAACACATCAGCCAAGACAGGCCCTCTAGGGCCTTGGGATCGGCGCAATAAGCGAACATGGGGCCTCGATTGCCGCCACCCGCAGCCTTTGCGGATGGCGGTCCTTAATGCCGGATCAGTTGGTGGGGAATTTCTGGGCCTCGGGCCCGAACCACTTTTCGATCAGCGTGTTGATGCTGCCGTCGGCCTTCATCGAGGCGATGGCGGCGTCGAATTTGTCCTTCAGCTCGGTGTCGGACTGGCGCAGGCCCATGCCGATGCCGTCACCCAGAACGACATCCTCGCCGACCCATGCGAAACCGTCGCTGCCTTCGTTGACCAGCGGAACCAGATATTCCTTGTCGGCGAAGATCGCATCGGCCTCGCCGTTGCGCACGGCGGCGGTCGCTTCGTCGAAGGTACCGAATTCCACGAGGGTCGCACCCGATTGCGCGACATAGCCCGACTGGATCGTGCCGGTCTGCGCGGCGACGATACCGCCTTTGACATCGGCATCCGCGCTCAGCGCCATATAGGCGGAGGGTGGCCGGCAGGTAGTTCTGGGTGAACTGGATTGCTTTTTGCGCTCGTCGGTGATCGACATGCCTGCCATGATCGCGTCGAAGTTCGAGCTGACGAGGTTCGGGATCATCGCGTCGAAATCGTTCTTGACCCAGGTGCAGGTCAGTTCGGCGCGTTTGCACATCTCGTTGCCGAGTTCGATCTCGTAGCCGTCAAGCTCGCCCTTGTCGTTGATCAGGTTATAGGGCGCATAGGCACCTTCCGAGGCGATGCGCACGGTCTGGGCCATGCCCATCCCCGAGGTCAGTGCCAAAGCGGTGGCGGCGATCAGCAGTTTTTTCATGGTTACTCTCACTGTTGGACGGTCATTGTGCATTACCTGCACTGAGAAATTGGCGAAGCCGTTCTGTGCGGGGTGCGCCAAAGATCTGGTCGGGCGGGCCCTCTTCTTCGATGAGGCCCTGATGGAGGAAGACGACATGGTCGCTGACATCGGCCGCAAGGCGCATGTCGTGGGTGACCAGCAGCATGGTGCGGTGTTCGGCCGCGAGATCCTTGATGACCTTGACGACCTCTTGCTGCAGCTCGGGATCGAGCGCAGAGGTCGGCTCGTCGAGAAGCAGCGCCTTGGGCTCCATGCACAGGGCGCGGGCGATCGCCGCGCGCTGCTGCTGTCCGCCTGAAAGCTGCGCGGGCCAGGCATCCGCCTTGTCGCCGATCCCGACCTTGGCCAGAAGCGCGCGGGCGCGTTCCTCGACCTGTTTGGGGTCGCGGCCGAGCACCGTTACCGGCGCTTCCATGACGTTTTGCAGGATCGTCATATGGGACCAGAGGTTGAACTGCTGGAAAACCATCGACAGGTTGGTGCGCAGACGCGTGACCTGCGCACGATCGGCGGGACGGCGCGCCGCGCCGCTTCCGGCCCATTTCACGGCCTCGCCCTCGAAGACGACATCGCCTTGCTGGCTGTCTTCAAGCAGGTTGCAGCAGCGCAGAAGCGTCGACTTGCCCGACCCCGAAGAGCCGATCAGGCTGACGACATGACCGCGCGGCGCGACAAGGCCGACGCCTTTGAGGACATTATGGTTGCCATAGGATTTATGGAGGCCGCGATCTCGATAACCGGCCCGGCAGAGGCGGTTCCGGTTGCGGCAGACGTGCCGGTAACGGCAGGGGCATCAGAGGTGTTCATAGCGTCATGAGGCGATATTTGCGTCCGGATTGCAACGCTTTCGTCGCAAGTGCCGCAAGGTCAATGCCGGATCATTTCTCGTTGATGCCGAGGTCCTTGAGGACTTTCTGACGCGCGATGCCGGAATCGACATCCGTAACCCCGAGCAGGCCGGAAATCAGACGCACGAAGCTGTCCTCATGTGCCGAGCGGCGGCCGTCGGCATAGGCGACCGACCACAGCGCCTCGATGACGCCGGTGCGGACATCAAGCGGGATCCGGTCCTTGATCAGGCGGGTGAAACGCACGGTATCGGGGGCTTCGGCCTCGATCATCTCGGCTGCGGCGCGCTGTTCTGCGGCATCCTCGGGGTCGAGATTGCGGCGATTGGCGAGAATCAGGTCTATACGCGTCTTCTCGGCCTTGCCGTAGTGATCGTCGGCGCGCGCCAGGCGAACGAGCAAGGCCGCGATCGCGACCTCGGCATCCTGCGTCGAGAGCTTGGTGTCGGTGGCTTCTTCACTGAAGAGGCGGCTGAGAAGATTTCGAAACATGGCGTCCAAATATCGCGTTTTGTTAACCATAGGTGATTTCAGGGGGGACAAGTCCATTCCCGTCAACCCAAAGTTCACTCTGCCGGACAATCGGCCCAGCCCTCGACGATGACGAGATCGGTGAGGCTACAACTTTCGCGGATGCTGCGCGCCGCGGCATATTCGGGGCTGTCGTAGCAGGCCTGCGCCGTCGCGAGATCGGCGAATTCGATCACGACGGAGCGGTTGCGCATCTCGCCCTCGAGCAGGCTCTGCGGCCCGCCCCGCACCAGAAAGCGCGCATTGTATTTGGCGAAAGCCTCCGCATTGGCACGGCGGTAGCCCTCGTAGATATCGGGGTCCCCGACCGAGACATGGCCGATCCAATAGGCTTTGGGCATGACATCTTCTCCCTGCGATGGTCTGGCCCCTTGCGGGTGCAGGCCGTTTTCGACGTCCCGCGCGGCATTTGCAAGCCGTCGTGCTGGGGTCAAAGGGAGGCCGCCGGAAAGCGGAACGTCAGGCCGGAGGGGCGGCCTGACGGAACGGTGCGGAAGGCGCGGGATCAATAGATCTGCGGCACATAGAGATCGCGCGGCAGCACGTCGCGTTCGTAATCGGGATTGAAGACGCGGTCGGGCAGGTGGACCTCTTCATGGGGCACCGGCTCGTAGGGGATCTGCGTCAGAAGATGCGAGATGCAGTTCAGACGCGCGCTTCTTGTCGTTGCCCGGCACGATGTACCACTGGGCCTCGGGAATATTCGTGCGCTCGAACATCTCTTCCTTGGCCTTGGTGTAATCCTCCCAGCGGACGCGCGATTGCAGGTCCATCGGCGAGAGCTTCCACTGTTTGAGAGGGTCGTGGATGCGCATCAAAAGCGCATCTGCTGTTCCTCGTCGGTGACCGAGAACCAGTATTTCACCAAGCGGATGCCCGAGCGCACCAGCATGCGCTCGAATTCGGGCACGTCGTCGAAAAATTGCTGGACCTCGTCCTCGGTGGCAAAACCCATGACGCGCTCGACACCGGCGCGGTTGTACCAGCTGCGGTCGAAGAGCACGATCTCGCCGCCGGCGGGCAGGTGCGGCACATAGCGCTGGAAATACCATTGCGTCTTTTCGCGGTCGGACGGCGCGGGAGGGCGACGACGCGACAGACGCGCGGGTTGAGGCGCTGGGTGATGCGTTTGATCGCGCCGCCCTTGCCCGCACTATCGCGACCTTCAAAGATCACGACGACCTTTTCCTTGTGATAGCTGACCCAGTCCTGCAGCTTGATCAGCTCGGCCTGAAGACGCAGCAACTCGTAGAAATAGGTCCGGCGGTCCAGTTGTTCGGGATGGGTTTCGCGGTAGATGCGGCCGATCTCTTCCGAAAGGGCGGCGTCCTCCAGTTCGATCTCGATATCTTCGTCGAGCGTATTGTCGAGCTCTGCGCGCAACCAAGGATTTTCGACATTCATTTTGCTTTACCTGTCCCGAAGCCTACGCGCGCCATTATAGCCGAGAATATGACGAAATTGTTGCGAATTGGCGGGAAACCGCGGTGTGGGGGCGCAGGCGGGCGCAATCAGCGGAAAAGCTGCGGCGCGCAGGCGCGGGTGATCCCGAAGGCGAAGCCCGATCCCTGCGAGGCCGCGACCGTGCCGCACCATTGGCCGGCGTTGGAGAACAGGCTTTTCGTCCCGCGCGGCCGGTAAAGGCGCGTTTGCCCGTCGCGGTGAAGACATTGAGCGTGCCGCTGCCGTTTTCGGCGTAATAACCCACGACCTCGCCTTCGGCGGTGAACAGCACGCGTTTGGAATTGGCGGGGTTGTTGGGCGAATTGGCATAGGCCGCGCTGGAATTGGCGGCATTGGCCGAGGAGTTTCCGGCTGCCGACGGCAGGTTCGACTGTCGCGCCGGCGCATTTTCGGGCGCGCCGGGGCCAAGATCGAAGGGCAGCTGGCTTTGGTCGATCACGAAGACCGGCGCATCGGCCAAAGCCGCGCCGGACATGGCCAGCAGGGCGGCAAGGCCGAGGCTTCGGGAAAAAGCAGGCAGGCGCATGATCTGTCCTTCGGGGCGTTTCGCGGGCCGCGCGGCCCTTTGTCCCAGCCTTTCACAAGAAGGCGCGCGCCTCAATCACCGCGATGCGGGCAGGGGCCGTCCGCGTCGATGCAAAGCGCGCAATGAAAAAGGCGGCCCCGAAGGACCGCCCGCTTTGCAAAGCCGCGCCGGATCAGACCAGACGCGCGCTGTCTTTGGCCGCACGCACCAGATCGGCGAAAAGCGGAGCCGGATCAAAGGGCTTCGACTTGAGTTCGGGGTGGAACTGCACGCCGATGAACCACGGATGGTCCTTGAGCTCGACCGTTTCGGGCAGGCGGCCGTCGGGGGACATCCCCGAGAAGGTCATCCCGCCCTCTTCAAGCTGGTCGCGATAGGTCGCATCGACCTCGTAACGGTGGCGGTGACGTTCTTCGATTTGCGAGCTGCCGTAGATGTCGGCGATCTTGGTGCCGGGGATCAGGGTCGCGGTATAGGCGCCAAGGCGCATGGTGCCGCCCTTGTCGTCCGAAAGCTTGCGCTCGACCTTGTGGTTGCCCTGCACCCATTCCTTGAGGTGGTAGACGACCGGCGTAAAGCGCTGCTCGCCCGCTTCGTGATCGAATTCCTCGGAGCCGGCATCGGGCAGGCCGGCGGTATTGCGCGCCGATTCGATCACCGCCATCTGCATGCCGAGACAAATGCCCAGATAGGGCACTTTCTTTTCGCGTGCATATTTCGCGGCGGCGATCATGCCCTCGGTCCCACGCTCGCCGAAGCCGCCCGGCACCAGAACCGCGTTGAAATCCTTGAGCTGGCCCGCGACATCGCCGCGCTCGAGCATCTCGCTGTCGACCCATTCGGTCTTGACGCGGACGCGGTTCGCCATGCCGCCATGGGTCAGCGCTTCGGAGATCGACTTATAGGCGTCCTCGAGCTGGGTGTATTTGCCGACGACCGCGACGCGCACTTCGCCTTCGGCATTGTTGAGGCGGTCCATCACATCCTCCCAGCGCGTCAGATCGGGACGCGGTGCGGGGCTGATGTCGAAGGCTTCCAGAACCGCACGGTCCAGACCGGCGCGGTGATAGGCCAGAGGCGCCTCGTAGATCGACTTCAGGTCATAGGCCGGAATGACGCTGTCGGGACGGACGTTGCAGAACAGCGCGATCTTGGCGCGTTCCTTTTCCGGGATCACATGTTCCGAGCGGCAAACGAGGATGTCGGGCTGAAGGCCGATCGAGCGCAATTCCTTGACCGAATGCTGCGTCGGTTTGGTCTTCAGCTCGCCCGAAGCCGCGACATAGGGCAGAAGCGTCAGATGCATGAAGATGCACTGGCCGCGCGGACGGTCTTGCGAAAACTGGCGGATCGCCTCGAAGAAGGGCAGGCCCTCGATATCGCCGACGGTACCGCCGATTTCGCAGAGCATGAAATCAACCTCGTCCTCGCCGATCGCGAGGAAGTCTTTGATCTCGTTGGTCACATGGGGAATGACCTGGATCGTCTTGCCGAGATAGGCGCCTTTGCGCTCTTTCTCGAGGACGTTGGAATAGATCCGGCCGGCGCTGATGGAATCGCTTTGACGTGCGGACACGCCGGTAAAGCGCTCGTAATGGCCGAGGTCGAGGTCGGTTTCAGCGCCGTCATCGGTGACGAAGACCTCGCCGTGTTCGAAGGGCGACATCGTGCCCGGATCGACGTTGAGATAGGGGTCCATTTTGCGCAGGCGGACCGAATAGCCGCGCGCCTGCAACAGTGCACCCAGAGCCGCCGATGCGAGCCCTTTGCCGAGGGAGGAAACCACGCCGCCTGTGATGAAGATATAACGCGCCATTGGGCCCCCGTGATCAGTTCAAAAATGAAAAATGCGGCCCAAATCGGCCAGCATCACGGGAGAAAAGATATAACCGATTCTTCCGGAAGCCGCAATGGACCGCTTGTTTGTGTAAGGGCGCAAGTTGCGCCCGGGTCTTCAAGATTAGTTGCTTGCCGGAGTTTCGGCAGGTGTTTGGGCCGGAGCTTCGGCAGGCGTTTCTGCCGGAGTTTCTGCCGGTGCGACAGCCGCAGGTGCCGTCGCAGCAGGTGCGGCTGCCTCGGGGCAGCCGGAGCCGGCGGAGTGATCGGCTGACCAGCGGCCGGCGGCGGAGCATATGCGGGCATGGCGGGCATATTGCCGCTTGCCGGTGCGGGCATGGCCGGACGGCTCAGGTCGAGCTGGTCGATGACCGAGCCGCTCGATGCGTTGCGGGCCGCAATCACGGTCAGCGCAAGCGAAGTGACGAGAAAGGCGATCGCAAGCGCCCAGGTCACGCGGGACAGCGCATTGGCGGCTTGACGGCCGGTCATGACACCACCGCCTCCGCCACCACCCATCCCGAGGCCACCACCTTCGGAGCGTTGCAGCAGAACCAGAACGATCAGCGCCACGGCCAGGAGCAGATGCACAGTGAGGACGACGTTTTCCACGGCGGGGCCTTTCTTTCAGCGACGGGTCTATCTAGTCGCCACAACGGGTGTTGGCAAGCATGCGTCGCATAGTTGCCGTAAGGGATAAAGAGATTGCTCAGTCGCCGTAAAGCGCGGTCAGGATCCGTTCGGCCTCGTCGCGGGGAGCGGCAAGACCGGCGCGATCCTCGCCAGGGAAGAAGCGGGCGCGGAGCGCGGTCGGCATCGGCGCGGGTGTCGCGATCTCGATTTGCGGTCCGAGCTGGGCGTTTTCGGCCTGCCAGCTGCGGGCAAGCGCGATCTGCGCGCCTTTGGTCGCGGCGTAGCTTCCGAAGAATTTCTGCCCCGCGCGCGGATCGTCGAAGAACAGCCCGCGGCCGTTGCGCCCGCGCAAAAGCGGCTCGATCAGCGCGATGAGCCCGCTGGTCGCGGTCAGGTTCAGATCGACCGATTTCGCGAAATCGCGCGGATCGATATGGCCGGCCGGCGACAGCGGCGCCGCGTGAATGGCGGTATGGGCCCAAAGATCGACCCCGCCCCAGCGGCCCATGACGGCTTTCACCATCTGGATCATCGCCTCGGGATTGGTCACATCCATCGGTGCCAGCGTGGCGCTGCCGCCCGCTTTGCGGATGCGGTCGTCCAGCTCCTCAAGCGCGCCGGTGGTGCGGGCGACGGCAAGGATGTGCCAGCCACGCGCGGCCAGCCCTTCGGCCAGAGCGGCGCCGAGGCCTCGGGAAGCGCCGGTGATCAGCGCGATCTTGGTCGGGTCGGTCGAGAGGTTTTCAGACATGGCAACCGTTTGGCACTGCTTCTCGTTTCGCGCAAGCCCCGGCGCGCGGAGCGGGGCGGAAAGCGGCAGCATTGATGCGGACATGAAAAAGCCCCGAAGCAGGTTCGGGGCTTTTCGCAATCGTATCGCGCGATCAGCGCTTGGCGATATCGGCGTAGTCGCGACGCTCGGCACCAATATAGAGCTGGCGCGGACGACCGATTTTGCTCTGCGGATCGGCCAGCATCTCTTTCCACTGCGCAACCCAGCCCACGGTCCGCGAAATCGCGAAGATCGGGGTGAACATCGAGGTCGGGAAGCCCATCGCTTCAAGGATGATGCCCGAGTAGAAATCGACGTTGGGATAGAGTTTTTCTCGATGAAATACTCGTCTTCCAGCGCGATCCGCTCGAGTTCCTTGGCGACTTTCAGCGTCTCGTTGTTGTGGATGCCGAGCAGGTCCAGAACCTCGTCGGCCGATTCCTTCATGACCTTCGCCCGCGGGTCGAAGTTCTTGTAGACGCGGTGACCAAAGCCCATGAGCTTGAACGGATCGCTCTTGTCTTTCGCTTTCGCGATATATTCGGGGATACGGTCGACCGTCCCGATTTCGCGCAGCATTTCCAGAGCGGCCTGGTTCGCACCACCATGCGCCGGACCCCAAAGGCAGGCGATGCCGGCCGCGATACAGGCGAAGGGGTTCGCGCCCGACGATCCCGCCAGACGCACGGTCGAGGTCGAAGCGTTCTGCTCGTGATCGGCATGGAGCATCATGATGCGGTCCATGGCCTTCGCGAGAACGGGCGAAACCTCGTATTCCTCGGCCGGAACGGCAAAGCACATGCGCAGGAAGTTCGACGCGTAGTCGAGGTCGTTCTTGGGATAAACGAAGGGCTGGCCCATCGAGTATTTATAGGCCATCGCGGCGATGGTCGGCAGTTTCGCGATCAGGCGGATCGAGGCGACCTCGCGCTGCCACGGATCGTTCACATCGGTCAGATCGTGGTAGAAGGCCGACATCGCGCCAACCACGCCCACCATGGTCGCCATCGGATGCGCATCGCGACGGAAGCCGCGGAAGAAGTTGTGCATCTGCTCGTGGACCATCGTGTGACGGGTCACGCGATTGTCGAAATCGGCCATCTGCTCGGCATTCGGCAGCTCGCCGTAGAGCAGCAGATAGGAGGTCTCGAGGTGGTTCGAGTGCTTGGCCAGCTGCTCGATCGGATAGCCGCGATACCACAGCTCGCCCTTGTCGCCATCGATGAAGGTGATGGTCGATTCGCAGGAGGCGGTCGAAGTGAAGCCGGGGTCGAAGGTGAAGACATCGGCCTGGCCGTAAAGCTTGCGAATATCGATCGCATCGGGACCGGCCGTCGGCGACAGCACCGGCAATTCGTATTCGGTGCCGTTCACTTTTACCGTTGCGGATTTAGCATCTGCCATTCCGTTTTCCTTTCGCCTGAAACCGGCCGGAGCCGGCATTTGGTGAGGGCCTCAGCCCAGCTGGTCCTGCATCCGGGCCAGTGTCTCGTCGCGGCCAAGAGCCAGCATCATATCAAACACGCTTGGTGTCGAGCTGCGCCCGGCCAAAACGGCACGAAGCGGTGCGGCGATCTTGCCCAAACCCAGCCCATGCGTCTCGCCGACCGCTTTGGCGCTCGCCTCAAGATCGTCTCTCGACCACGTAACATTCTGCAATGCGGCAGTCAATTCTCGAAGTATACCACGGGATACCGTATCCAGCGCCGCAGCCGCTTTTTCATCGGCAACAATCGGGCGCTCGATCAGGGCATAATGAGCTTGATCGAGCAGGGCGGGCAGGGTTTTCGCCTTTGATTTCAGCGCATCGAGCGCCGGTTCGATCCGCGCTTTCTGGACTTCGGTCAAGGCGGGCTCGCCGATCTCGGCGCGGAAGGCGTCAAGCTCTGCCAGCAGCGCGCCATTCTCCATCCGGCCGATGTGGAAGCCGCTGACATGTTCGAGCTTCTTGAAGTCGAGCCGCGCCGGCGCTTTGCCGATCCCGCCGAGATCGAACCATTCCAAAGCCTGCGCATCGTCGAACAGCTCGTCGTCGCCATGGCTCCAGCCCAGACGCGCGAGGTAGTTGCGCATCGCGGATGCAGGATAGCCCATCGCGGCGTAATCATGCAGACCGACCGCGCCGTGACGCTTCGACAGCTTCTTGCCGTCTGTGCCGTGGATCAGCGGGATATGGGCAAAGACCGGAATCGCCCAGCCCATCGCCTCGTAGATCTGGATCTGGCGCGCGGCATTGGTCAGATGGTCGTCGCCGCGGATGATATGGGTCACGCCCATGTCGTGATCGTCGACCACAACCGCATGCATATAGGTGGGCGTGCCGTCCGAGCGCAGCAGCACCATGTCGTCGAGCTGGTCGTTGCCGAAGGTCACATCGCCCTGAACCGCATCGCGCACGACGGTCTGTCCCTCGCGCGGGGCCCGCAGGCGCAGAACGAAAGGCGCATCGGGATAGGTCGAAGGATCGGCATCGCGCCAGGGGCTCAGGAACAGGGTGCTGCGGCCCTCGGCCTTGGCGGCCTCGCGGAAGGCCTCGATCTCGTCCTGGGTCGAGAAGCACTTATAGGCCGTGCCGTTGGCCAGCATTTCGCGCGCGACTTCGGCATGGCGGTCCTTGCGCTCGAATTGGCTGACCGGCTCGCCGTCCCAGTCAAGGCCGAGCCAGGTGAGGCCCTTGAGAATCGCCTCCGTCGCCTCGGGGGTCGAGCGGGCGCGGTCGGTATCCTCGATGCGGAGAAGAAACTTGCCGCCGCGACCACGCGCATAGAGCCAGTTGAAAAGCGCGGTCCGCGCCCCGCCGATATGGAGGTAGCCGGTGGGCGAAGGCGCGAAACGGGTAACGACGGGAAGCTCTTGGGTCATTGGAGGCCTTGATATCGAAGTTCGATGATAACTGGCGAGTGTTAACGTTCCATAAAGGGACACATGCCATTCTGGGGTCCAGAAATACGCAAGCCGGACCATAAGGACAAGGAGAGGTCGTGGTTTCCCTCACGGAGCCTGCCGATCAAAGCCGCATGCCCCTGAAGGCATTGCGCGCCAAGGCCGCCTCTCGAGCAGGGGGCTGGCTCCGCCGTCAATTGACGATGCCCGGCCAAAGCGGCGCGAAAGCGGCGCGCGTGACCCAAGCGGGTTTCGTCGTCTGGGCACCCTTCTGGTTCGGCATGGGGATCGCGGTCTGGTTCGCGCTCCGGGTCGAACCAGATGCGCGTCATTACGCCTTTGCAGGCCTTCTTGCCGTCGCCGCCCTGCTCCTGCGGTGGCGCCTGCCTGCATGGGCCGAAAGCGGCAGGCTCTCGTGGCGCCGCGCCGACCGGCTTGCTTTGGCAAGCCTTTCACTGGCGCTGGTTTCTGCGGGGTTTGTCGCGGTCGGAACCCGCTCCGCTTTGGTCGCGGCGCCGGTCATCGACTTTCGCTATTACGGCGCGATCGAGGGCAGGGTCATCGGCATCGACCGCTCGTCGCGCGACCGCATGCGGGTGCTGCTCGACCAGCTCGACCTTGAGAAGGTTTCTCCTGCGCGTACGCCTCATAAAGTGCGGCTGTCCTTGATGGCCGATCAGCTCGTGCCCGCAGCCGGAGCAAGGGTGATGCTGACCGGCCACCTCGGCCCCTCCGGGACCTGCCGAGCCCGGAGGCTTCGATTTCCGCCGCACGGCGTGGTTCGAGGACTGGGAGCGGTGGGCTATACCCGCAGCCCGATCATGCTGGTAGAGCCGCCGAGTTCGCGAAGCGGGCAGATCATGACGCGGCTGCAGATGCGGCTGTCCCTGCTGGTTCAAAACGAGATCCCCGGCCAAAGCGGTGCAGTTGCCGCCGCGCTGATGACGGGCGACCGCTCTGGGATTTCCGAGACGACGAACGAGATCATGCGGATCTCGAGTCTTTACCACATCATCTCCATCTCGGGCCTTCACATGAGCATGCTGGCGGGGCTTGCCTACGGCAGTCTGCGGTTTCTGGGCGCACTTCTTGCCGCCCGCGCGGGGCGCTCCGACTGGCCGGTCCACAAGGCCGCAGCGCTCGGAGCGTTCGTGACGGCCGCGACCTATCTCGCCCTTTCGGGTGGTGGCGTTGCGACAGAGCGCGCCTTTCTCATGGTGGCGGTACTTCTGTTGGCTGTCCTTGCCGGAAAACGCGTCATTTCCCTGCGCAACGTCGCGCTGGTGGCGTTGGCCATTTTGGTGGTTGCGCCGGAATCCCTGACCTCGGCGAGCTTCCAAATGAGCTTTGCGGCGACCGTCGCCCTGATTCTCGGACATCGCCATTGGGCGGCCGTCGCGCCTTTCGTGCCGCCCTTGTTCAAGCCCGTCGCGATGCTGCTTTTTACCTCGCTTCTGGCCGGGCTGGCGACCGGCCCCTTTGCCGCCGCCCATTTCGGCCGAATCGCGCCTTACGGAATGCTGGCGAATTTGCTGGCGGTGCCTGTGGTCGGGATAGTTGTCATGCCGATGGGCCTTCTCGCGACGCTTCTCGCGCCGATCGGCCTTGCCGGGCCGCCCCTTTGGCTCATGGGGATCGGTACCGGCTGGATGCTCGGGATCGCAGAAAGCATCAGTGCCTTGGGGGAGCGGATTTTCTGGTCGCGGCCTCGCCGCGCATCGTCGTGCCGCTGCTCGGAGCGGGGATGACGATCGCTGCCTTCAGCATGGATCCCGGACCGGAGGGCAGGGCGAGAGCCTGCGCTGGTTTTGTCGCTGCATTGCGGCCGCGCTGGTTATCGCTGCGCTGAGCGTCTGGCTCGTCTCTGACCGCCCCAAGATCCTCGTCTCGGCCGAGGGCGATGCCGTCGGCATCATGACCGCAGCGGGACGGGTAATGTCGAAGCCCAAGGGCGGGGCCTTTTCGGCTTCGAGCTGGCTCGAGAACGACGGCGATGCAGCCTCGCAGCAAGGTTCGGCGGCGCGCAGCCTGTGGTCCGGCCCCAAAAACCAGCGCGTCGCCATCCTGCACGACTCGGGCAGGCCGCGCCGCGTTATCCATCTTTCGGGAAAGAGCCTTCCCGACATTTCAGCGCTTTGCCATGATGATGCCATTCTTGTTGCGGATCAGGACATCGCGATTGACGGGCCGAATAGCGCGCTGGACTGCAGGATTTTCGGAAAAAGGACATTAACGCATTCGGGGGATTTTCATTCACTCCGGGCGCACAAACCGACAGACTCGACAGCGTGAATGCTGTTGCGGGACGGCGTCTTTGGGTCAGGTGACCAGAGGGCGGGCGGGGTATGAAACCATTTGCTGCTTGAAGGCGGGATATGCTGGGATTGGTCAATCGCTCGATCGAGGTCTTTTTGCGGACGACCTATGGCGAGAAGGTCTGGAAAGAAATCGCGGCCCGCGCCGATGTCGATGCGCGGGGCTTCAACAGTCTGCGCCATTATGCCGATGAAACGACGACGCGGCTTTTGCGCTGCGCTGCCACCACGCTCAAGAAAACCACGCTGGAAATCTTGGAAGACACTGGCAGCTGGATGGTCAGGCTCGAGCCGATCCGCAGGCTCTTGCGCTTTAGCGGCGGCGAGTTTGCCGAATTCATCGACGCACTCGAAGAATTGCCCGCCCGCGCCCGCATGGCTCTGCCCGATCTGGTCTTTCCGCCATTGACCGTGACGCAGAAGGAAGGGGGATTTACGATGTGCAAGGTCATGGATGGCCCTTCGGGCTGCAATGGATTGTCGCCGGCGTCCTGCGGGGGATGGCGGATGATTACGGCGTTCTCGCCCTGATCGAGGCCGATGCGGACGGCATCGAAATCCGCATTCTCGAAGAGGAATTCGCTCTGGGCCGCCCGTTCGATCTCGCGCCCGCACCAAGCGAAAGCATCGCGCTATGAACGCGGTGGAACGGGTCGAGATCGGGCGGCTGACGCAGCTTTTGCCAATGGGGCTGACCCTCTCTGCGGCCGGCGATGTCGTGAGCGTTGGCGCCACCCTGCGCCGGATCATCGGGGAGCGTCGCCATTTCGACGAAATCTTCACGATTGACCGGCCCAAGAATGTTTCAGCCGGCTTTGCGGCGCTCAGGCCCTGTCTCGGCCGAGCCGATCGCCTGGCTTTGCGCCCGATCGCACATCCCCAAACCGTCTTGCGGGGAAGCGGGATATTGCTGGAGCAAGGCGGCGCGTTTCTGAACCTGGGCTTCGGGGTCGGGCTGCCCGAGGCCGTGCGGCTTTTCCGGCTGACCGATGCCGATTTCTCGCCCTCGGAACTGGCAATGGAGCTGCTCTTTCTTCACGAGGCCAACTCGGCCGTCCAGAACGAGCTGGCGCGCTTCAACCTGCATCTCGAAGAAGCGCGCAAGGCGGCCGAGGTTCAGGCCTATACCGATCCGCTCACGAGCCTTTATAATCGTCGGGGCATGGATGTCGCGCTGAACACGGCCCTGCTTGATTGCGGATCCATGCCTTTTGCCGTGGCCCATGTCGACCTCGACCTCTTCAAAAGGTGAACGACAGCCTTGGCCATGCTGCAGGGGATCTCGTGCTGCAATCGGTCGCCAAAATCCTGCGCTCCGAGATCCGCTCCTGCGATACGGCCGCGCGCGTCGGTGGGGACGAGTTTGTGCTCATCCTGCCGGGGCCGGGGTGCCGGCTGCGCTAGCCAGCCTCGCGCGCCGGATCATCGACCGATCGAGGAGCCGCATTCCTTCGAAGGGCAGCCGATCCGGATCTCCGCGAGTATCGGCATGGCGATCTCGTCCCAATATGCCGAACCGAATTCGGTGACGATGCTCGCGGATGCCGATAGCGCGCTCTACCACGCCAAAGGCTCGGCCGCGGTCGGGCAGAGCTTTACCGCAGGCCGAGCGGGCGGGTTGGCGTGGACTGAAAGGCAGAGCCGGAACTTCGTCCGGCTTTGCCGCATGCTCAATTGTCGGGGATCCATTTCATCAAAAGCGACGCCAGCAAAGAACATGTCAGTGTGGCGATGACCATCGGGCGCATGGTCCCGTCGTAAAGCAGTCCGACCGGCGCAGCGATAATGACGGCTCCGAAGGTCGACAGTGCCGAAACGACCGATGCTGTCGTCCCTGCGATATGGCCCATGGACTGTAGCGCAAGCGCGTTCAGATTGCCGAAGGTCACGCCCGCCATGGCAAAGACGCTGACGGCCCAGAACATGAAGGCGGCAAAGCGAAGCGGCTCGGGGATGAGGTTGAAGAAGACCAAAACCACCATGACCGCCGAAATCACCGTCTGGATCAGATAGGCAGAGCGTGCCATTACCTTCATTCCCAGCCGGAAGACCAGGCGGGCGTTCAGCAGGTTGGCGAGCCCGGCCAGCAGTGCCATGGCGGCGAACCAATAAGGAAAGCTCTCGCCGCGACCGAATGTGGTGCGGAACAGTTGCTCGGCCGAGCTGAGCAGCGCGAACATCTGGCCGAAACCGAGCGCGAGCACCACGGTGATCAGCACGACTTTCCGGTTCGACAGGACCTCGCGCATTCCGGAAACGAGCGAAGCGGGCCTGAGGGGGCGGCGCTTTTCGGGGGCAGGGTCTCGGCCTGACGCAGATTGACCCAGCTTGTGCCGATAATCGCCAGAAGGACGAAGGAGCCGAAGACGCCTTGCCAACCGAAGATCCCGATGACGACGCTCCCCAAAAGTGGTGCGACCGCAGGGATGAGGATGAAGATCATCGACACGAAGCTGGTGATCCGCGCCATCTCGCGCCCTTGGTAGAGATCGCGGACCAGCGCCATGGTTGCGATCCGCGGGGCGGAGGCACCGAGCCCCATGACAAAGCGTGCCGCCAGCAGGAATTCGAGGGATTGGGCCTGCGCGGCGACGATTGCCGCCAGCGCATAGATACCGAAGCCGATGGTGATTGTCGGCTTGCGGCCGATCGCATCGGAAATCGGCCCGGCGAAGAAGGTCCCAAGCCCCATTCCCGCCATGAAGGCGGTCAGGACCAGCTGCGCGCGGTTGACGTCATCGGGCGTCAGCAGCGCGGCAATCTGCGGCAATGCGGGAAGCATCGATCGATGGAAAACGCGACCACCGCCGAAACCAGGGCCATCATCGCAATGAATTCGGGCAGAGGAAGGCGGCGCGCCGGTGCGGGGCTTGGTGCTGTCATGGGGACATCCTTTTCTTCCTGTTTGCGCTACCTTCACAAATTTTCCGCCGCAACCCCTTTAGCAGGCGGGCAGGTTGCGCAGTGCCGGCCCGGTGCCTAAATGTAGCGGCATGGAGAATACCCTCAATCTCATCAAACTTTGTGTCGGATGCGACAGTCCAGCCGAGCTCGAGGCTTGGCAGCAGCAGCGCTGGCAGGGCGAGGCGCCCGTTCACGTCACGAGAATGTGGCCGAAACGCGAGGCCGAATTGCTTGAGGGCGGTTCGATTTATTGGGTGTTCAAAGGTGCCGTGCTCGCGCGGCAGCGCCTGACCGAGCTGCGCGAAATTCGTGGCGAGGACGGCATTCTACGCTGCGGCCTTGTCCTCGACCCCGCGCTGGTGCACGTGACGGCGACGCCGAGACGGCCGTTTCAGGGCTGGCGCTATCTTGCCGGAGCCGATGCGCCCGCCGATCTGCCTTTGGGACGCGGTGCGGAGCCGACCCTTCCCGCGAGCATCGCCAATGCGCTCGCCGAGATGGGCCTGCGGTAACTTCTTGACGCCGCTTTCGCGGTGGGTTACGCGGTTGCCAACGCGGGTGTAGCTCAATGGTAGAGCAGCAGCTTCCCAAGCTGAATACGAGGGTTCGATCCCTTCACCCGCTCCATTCAATCCCCAGCAATTGCTATAAAGTCCTTGTTTTGCTGGGCTTTGTCCGCTTCACCGTTACAAACTCTGTTACAAATTTGGGTCTGTGATGGCTGGTGCGCAGCGATACCTTTTGAACCGTGATGGCAGATTCTTTGCGCGGTTGGTTGTGCCGAAGGACTTGCGGGCAATCATCGGCAAGTCTGAACTTCGGACACCTCTTGGACCTGATCGCCGTGCCGCTATCAAGATGCTGCCAACGGCTGTTGCGGCCATGCAAGCCGAGATCGCGGTTGCGGGCAGACGCGTGCGCCCTGATCAAACCACGCCCAGAACGCCAGTCTCGACCGAGGATTTCGGGCGTGCCGTTTGGGAGCGCTACAGTGCGGCCCTTGAGGCGGACACGCTGCACCGCGAACAGATGTCGAATCCGTCTCGGGTTGAAGCTGCCAGCGCAAGCTTGGTTCGCAAGGTGCAGGCCCTTGGTTCGCTTCCTGTCGATCCTATCGCGGTGTTGAACCTGTCGCTCGAATATCTCGCTGCGAAGGAAACGCGTTTTGTTGATCGCCGCGCGCGTGCGGCTCGCCTTCGGTATCATTCGAGAGAAGGAACAGGCCGTTGCCGCGAAAAGGTGGGTGCCGCTGCTGTGCGCTTTTGCCGGTGCCCGTGTCGGTGAGATGCTACAACTTCGGAAAGAAGATGTAAGGCAAGAGGGCGACCGCTGGGTGATCCGCATCACGCCCGACGCTGGCACTATGAAGGTTGGACACTACAGAGACGTGCCGCTTCACTCGCAGGTGATCGCGCTGGGCTTCATTGACTTTGTAAGGGCTGCAAGAAGCGGGCCTTTGTTTCACGGATCGGCAGACCCCGCCAAGGCAGTGTCTGCGGCTCGGGCACAGTCAAACAAAATCGCGGCATGGCTACATACCTTGGAGCTTGTGCCGGACGGATTGCAGCCAAGCCACGCATGGCGGCATCGCTTCAAAAGCCAAGCCCGAACGCTTGGGCTGGACATGCGAGTTACTGACGCGATCCAAGGTCACGCCAGTAAGTCCGCCTCTGACGATTACGGCGACGTGTCCTTGATCGCCAAGGCCCGCGTGATCGATCTTCTGCCCGCTTACAAACTGACGGAATAAAAGCAGAACAATATCGCTTGCAGCGTGATTCGCGTTAGTGGTAATATATTACCACAAGTCTGTTGCGAGTGCTTTGTTAATGAGTATCACCCAGCGCCTTGCCCGCCTGTTCGGGCAGGGCGTCACTGAATCCAAAGCTGTGACGCTGACCAGCCCCGAGGCTTTCGGCCTATTCGCTGGGCTGCCGGTGCGATCCGGCGTCACAGTCACCAGCGCCACCGCCTTGCGCGTCCCTGCCGTTGCTGCCGCTGTCGGGATGATTGCAGAAGCTTGCGGCATCCATGCTGATTTGCACGACCGCGAAGTGCTGTCGCAAATTGTGCAAAACTATATCCGAACATCTGCCTGTATGCCCGATTTTGCGCTGAAGGCTGTGGGGTTCATGCGGGTTTGGAATCTTCGCGGCACTGTTGAGCCGCGAAGATCGCCGCTGGTGACTGTCATCGAGGCTGGTTCGTCACAGGGCTCGTGAACTGGCGACTACAGATGCAGATCACCACAAGACTCGGGTTGGTAGATCACTTTTTCGATTTGAATTCGTCGGGTGCGATCTGCCACCAGCCAGTCGATTATGTCTCCTCCTGGTGGCCCAGAACCGCGGTGCCAAGATCCGAGAGCACAGAGAGCTTACCTGATTCTTCGTCGGCGTCGTGCGGGTAAACCAGGGCGACTTGCCTTGGTTCGTCGTCGAGCTTGAGGAGGACTTCGGAGTTCATGGTCACGACGCTGCCGATGACCTCCTGTGGGAGTACGACAGTGGCACGTTCGATCTCGTGCTCGAGGTCGACGATGACGGGATCATCTTCCGATTCTATCAGCCGGTGAAGGCGCGCCTTGTCAATCTCGGTGATGTAAATTCCGGTTGTCACTGCCATCCCTCCGTCCTGTAAAAGTTGGAGGTACCGCCCCGAACTCATCGTGAATGACTTGAGGGTCGGGGTGGCGCGCTTTGCTACAAATCCGCAGCGCATGAACCCGCGCAGGGATCGGGTGTTTTCGGGTGGATTTTTGCGATGACCCGCTCCGCCTTCATCTCGAGGAAAGCGATTTTCAACCCTTCAAGGATCGTGCTGGTCCCGAGTCTGCGTCCCCACTTCTCGTGGTCGCCGATGGTCAAGACTATCTCGCATTCGGTTCCCGCCATTAGGAGACGCACAAAGCCGACAGGTGTGTCGTTGCGGTCGTAAACCATGAAGAAGCGACTGCCTTGATTGAACAAGTGCGTCAGGATCGGCATGTGGGTTCGTTCAACGGCCTGAGCGATGAAACGGGATGTGCTTTGGGAATCGGTAAGGAAGCGCGTCACGCGCTCGTCCTCGAACCAATCCATCAGGGTAAGTGCATGTGCGCGCGTGATTTCCGGACGCAACGAAACAAAAGGCATGTTCATTTTCGCTACCTTGGTCGCTAGAATGAAAGCCTGTCACGACTGCCAGTCGTGATGGTTCTTCCGGGCTATAAGTTCAAAAGCGGGAACGTTCTAGCGATGTTCACGGCTGATGGCCAGTCGTGCGCGCTGCGTTGTTGAACACACACATGAAAGTTCGGCGGAGCGGGCGACGGATATATCCGGCGCGATTGCGCGCAGGCTGTTCAAGGCTGTCATCGAGAGCCGCGTTGAAGTGGTTGCATGGTGTTCTTTCCGTTTGTAAGCGCTTGTTATTAATTGAAATTAATTAAAGGCTCTGCCGAGCCGGAAGGGCTTCACGCCTGCTACAATCGAGTTCACGGATTGCCTCGGTAAGCTTGCCCGGCACCGGCAGAGATCCCTGCAATCGCTGATGAACAGTCGGGCGAGATGCGCGGGTGAGGCTGGACCGATAGGTCGTTTTTATACCTGAATGTCGTATTTTTACCTTTCCGCGGTTTAAACTTCGGGAAATTCGGGTTAAGAAGCAGCCTCGATATGCTCTGGTAGCGCCTGTTTTATCTTTCGCGTCACATACCGTTGACGCCTCAGGATGCTTTGCCGTGCTTCATGCGCGGCGCTTGGCGAATGCTCTGTTCGCCGCTTCGGAGCAATAAAATCCCATCCTGTCTCGCCGGACGCGTTTCCGGCGCAGGCATCCTATTGCGCTGTGCCGATGCAGCGCGACAATGAAGGAGACATCGCGCATCATGGCTGACGTATCGCCGCCATTTACCGATATTGAAATCGAAACCCGAGACAACGGATTTTACGAGGGCTACTCTCTGCCTATCGCGCTCATATCCAAAATCAGCATCTCGCTTCTGGTCGTCTGGGCCTTGCTGTTCCCCTTGAGCGCAGGCGACGTCCTGTCTCGCCTGAACGCCGGCCTTTTGCATGTTTTCAACTCGTTTTACGTCGTGATCGTCGGGGTTTTCGCATGGTTCCTGATTGCGGTTGCGATCATTCCCTCGTCCGGTCGGCGCCGCTTGGGGCGTGACGGAGACACGCCCGAGTTCTCGACCTTTTCGTGGTTCGCGATGATGTTCGGAGCGGGCCTCGGCGTCGGGCTCATGGTCTATGCCACGGCCGAACCGCTTGGCCTCTGGGCGCAAAACCCCGAGATCATCCAAGGCAATGTCGAGCCCCTGTCTCCCGAGGCATTGCAATCCGCCTATCGTTACAGCTTCATGCATTACGGTTTTCACGCATGGTCGATCTATGTCGTGACCGGCCTCTGCCTCGCCTATTACGCCTATACGCGCGACATGCCGCTGACCATCCGCTCGGCCCTGACGCCGATCTTCGGCGCGGCGCTCAACGGGCCGCTCGGGCATATCGTAGACATTCTGGGTATCGTGGCGACCATTCTCGGCGTGGCGGTCACGATCGGTTATGGCGTGAGCCAGCTGGTGGAAGGGGCCTATGCGGTGTTCGGCTATCAATGGCTGATGGCGCTTGGCGACGGCACGACAGTCCCGCGGCCCTCGGTCATCGGCTTGCTGGTCTCGCTGGTTCTGGTCATGGGGCTGTCGGTCCTTTCGGCAGTGTCGGGCGTCGGGCGTGGTGTGAAGTACCTCTCCAACCTCAACCTGATCCTGTCGTGCATCCTGCTTGGGGTCTTTGCGGTCTTCGGGTCACTGGCTTTCGCGATGTCGACCTATGCAAGCGCGTTCCTCGACTATCTCGGCCATTTCCCCGTGCTCTCCTTCGAGGCCTACGGGATGGAAACCGAGCTGGGCCAATGGCAGGCCGGTGCGACCACCTTCTATTGGGCGTGGTGGATCGCCTTTTCGCCCTTTGTCGGGCTGTTCCTTGCGCGGATTTCCAAAGGGCGCACGATCAGGAGTTCGTTCTCGGCGCGGTCGTCGTTCCCTCGCTGGTCTGTTTCGCGTGGTTCGCCGTTCTTGGCGGCAGCGCCATCGATCTTGAGCTGCAGGGGATCGCGCAAGGGGCGGTGCTCGAGGCCTCGCTGACCAACAAACTGTTCGCAACGCTGTCGTTGCTGCTGTCGGACAGCCTGTTTCAGGTCGTTTCGATCCTTGCGGTGGTTCTGATCCTCACCTTCCTTGTGACCTCGGCCGATTCCGGCATTCTGGTCATGAACACCATCATGGCCGGTGGGGCTGTCGATACCGGAGCGCTGCACCGCATCATCTGGGGTGCCATTTTGACGCTTCTGATCGCCGCGCTCATCCTTGCCGGTGGCGGGGGCCTTGGTGCGCTACAGGATGCGATGATTATCGGCGCCTTGCCCTTTGCCTTCGTGATGGCGCTGATGTGCGCTTCGCTGGCAAAGGCGCTTTATCGCGACCACCTTCGCGATAAAGCCGGGGAGTTGGTCGAGGAGGGGCTTCGCTAATGATCGAAATTCGTCAAACTTTGATCCTGCCAACACAACTTGGACCCTTGTCATTTCAAGCACGGGTAACTGGGGCCTTTCTTGTGGACGATGACATATCGCTGAGGGGGATCGCGTTCTCGCCCAAGATCCCTGCAGGCATGACCCTTTCAGCCTGCACGGCGGTGCTGCTTCAGGTTCGGGCGGGAAAGAAGGTCCAAAGCCTCCGTTTGCAAGCGGCGCTCGCGACAGGAGCTGTCGCAAGTGCTTGTACAGGCGAGTATCTTGATGCGCAGGAATGGCGCGAAGGAGGAAATCTCGTCGTCATCGGAACGGAAGACAGTGAGGCACTGGACATTCGTTACCCCGATATGGGCTTCGCAAACATTCCGAGCGTCGATTTTGAGCCCCAATCAATGACGCTCGGGATCGAGCGGCCATTCTTATCGCCCGCTGTTTCCTTCCACTTCATCGTTGCCGAAAATCCAGACCCAGAACCGGTAGAATCCTCTGCTTGGTTTGCGGTCGACCAGCCGCATGAAGATTTGCTTCGGTTGATTCAATGACCCGTAGCTTCGTCCCGCAAACCCGCTGCCCTCCGCCGCGCGAAGCCATGTGCTCGGCGACGCGTTCCCTTTCATGCGAGGACTTTGCCTGCAACCTCTCGAAAGAGCGAGCGATTTACTTCTGTTGAATGCTTTGCAGGTATTTGGTCAGGGCCACCAAGCGCCACGGGGTGGGGTTTCGATGCCGTCACCCGCATCAAACAGCACGGTTTTCCCGTCCAGGATCGCGCCGAACTCGGGCATGGCGCTTTCGCTGCGCCCCATCGTGCCGCCGTGGATTTTCCCCATTGCGGCGAGGCTCGGAAAGGTTCCGCCGTTCCTGAGGGCGAGAGTTGTGAGGTCGGACGGGGCCTTGCTCAAGCTTGCGGCTGCAGGTCCATTGCCTTTCCCGCTAGCTCCGTGGCAGTCGGCGCAATAGGTGGCGTAATCGCTCCGGCCGGTCGTTGGCGTTGTCTCCGGAGTGCAGGCGGCGATCAGGGAGAAAGCGGCAAGGCCGGTCAAGATGGTAATCGAACGCTTGGTTTTCATTTCGCCCTCATGCATGGATCATCCGAAAAGCTAAGCAGCTCTCCGCTCCGATGGCTTTGATCTAGCGCAAGAATCTCTAAATTAAGGACGCAGCTGCCCGAGCCGCTGGTTGCCGCCGCGGTTCCGGTCGCGCTCGTGGATCGGCCGCGGGTCGTGTCGTGAAAATGAGGAAAGCATGGCATCGGCGTCCATCGCCGGATTGAGCCGTTAACGGTGGCCGACATACGATCCTGTATGCCGTCGCTCGTTGGTGCTTGCTGCATATGCCAATGATTAAGTTGCGAGTTGCTCACTTGCTTTCATGCAGCGCATCGAGAGTCGTCAGCTTTGGAAAGTGCCGGTTTCTTTCTCCAAATCATGCAAGCTGCCGGCCCGATAGGGGGCTCGCGAGAGGAAGTTCGATCTTTGTGACGGAAAGCCGATTTTTCATCTTGCGGTTTCCGGCACCCTCGCCTAAACACCGCCTCACACGAAGCGGCGCTGCCGCAACGTGCTGAAAGTGGCCCGTTCGTCTATCGGTTAGGACGTCAGGTTTTCAACCTGAAAAGAGGGGTTCGACTCTACGGGCTGCCACTTCACCCCATATGAAAATGATGATTTCCCGTTGCTTTGGCAGAATGCACGCTTTTGCACGAAGCTTTAGCGACGATGTGCCTGCATCCTGCGCATGTTTCGGGGAGGCGGCGCCCATGCCTAGCGACTTGCCTGTTTCGGGCCGTGTTTCGGATCTGAGCGGAGCTGTTTCGTGATCTCTTGGGTCCGCTACGGCACCTGATTTGCTCTAGGTCTTTTCGTGCCGGCTCCTCGTTGATTCCGCTGCCTTCGGCACCTGCAAAACGTTGGCGAATACGTCGTCCGTGTCGGTGGACGAGACGAATGTTTCCGGCAGGCGTCGCTCATTGCAATGGCGGCTATGCTCGCGGCGACGGGTGCTCCGCGGGCGTCAGCCGGATGGGGCAGTCGGGCTTTCCGGCAGAGTTTTATCGGCGCGCTTAAGCATGTGAAGGAGATGACACGCGCAGAGCTCACATAGCGTAAGTCTTTGTCGCAGTTCTCAATTCTTGGGTGAAGTGGCAGCCCGTAGGGAGTCGAACCCCTCTTTTCAGGTTGAAAACCTGACGTCCTAACCGATAGACGAACGGGCCACTTTCAGCACGTTGCGGCAGTGCCGCTTCGTGTGAGGCGGTGTTTAGGCCAGGGTGTCGGGACCTGCAAGAGCAAAAAAGCCGCTGTTTTGAAAATTGTTAATCTTCTCTACAGGCTCTGGGCGATTGCCGCGTCGTCGAGCCGCAAACGCACCCGTTCCTTGCCGCCCCAGAGCGACAATTCCAGCTTTCCTGCGAGGTGGAAGCGACGCCCCTTGGCAGCGAGAATCGCGGGGCCGAGCGCGCCGTTCATGGCGCCCCAGGCGACCGCCTCGATCGGCTGGGAGCCGGGCTGCGGAAGCGCAGGCGCAGGTGGTTTTCACCCATGACCGAGGCGCCCTCGATCAGCTGGTCGGCGAATGCGAAGCGCGGGGCAGGGGCGGCCTGACCGAAGGGGCCCGCGCGTTCCAGCAGATGCATCAGTTCGATCGTGGCGCCTTGCGGATCCAGAAGGCCCGAGATGCGCAGGTCGCTGACGCCGCTCCGGTCCGCCATTTCGCGGGCCAGCAGGGCGTTGAGGCGCGCCATGGCGGCGGGAATGGCCTCGGCATCGACCGTCAGGCCCGCCGCCATCGCATGGCCGCCGCCTTTGAGCAAAAGCCCCTCGGCGGCGAGGCGCTGGATGGCGCGGCCGAGATCGACGCCCGGAACCGAACGGGCCGAGCCTTTGCCGATCCCGTGCTCGATCCCGATCACGACCGAGGGCAGGTTCACGGCTTCCTTGACGCGGGCGGCAACGATTCCGACGACGCCCGGGTGCCAGCCGTCGCCCGAAGCCCATGCCAGATTGGCCGCGCTGTCGGCAGCGAGATGGGCCTCGACCTGGGCAAGGGCCTCTTCGCGCACGGCGCTTTCGATGGCACGGCGGTCGCGGTTGAGCTCGTCGAGTTGCTTGGCCAGGGATTCCGCCTCTCGCGGATCCACGGTCGAGAGGCTGAGCGCGCCGAGATCGGCGCGGCCGACCCGACCGCCGGCATTGATGCGCGGCCCGAGCAGGAAGCCCAGATGAAAGGCGGTCGGCGTCGATCGAGGCGCGCCACATCGGCCAGTGCGGCAAGGCCGATCCGCTCGCGGCGTGCCATGATCGCAAGACCTTGGCGCACGAAGGCGCGGTTCACGCCGATCAGCGGCGCGACATCGGCGACGGTGGCCAGCGCCACCAGATCCAGAAGCGAAATCAGGTCGGGCTGGGCCCGTCCGGCCTCGCGCAGGACGCGGTTGGCCTGAACCAGCGCGAGAAACACCACGCCCGCCGCACAGAGATGGCCGAGCGTCCCGTCCTCGTCCATGCGGTTGGGGTTCACGACGGCCAATGCGGGCGGCAGGGTCTCGCCGCCTTGGTGGTGGTCGAGCACGAGAACATCGGCCCCTTTGGCCGCAGCGAGCGCATCATGGCTCAACGTGCCGCAATCGACGCAGATGATCAGGTCGTGAGCGGCGGCAAGCATCTCCATCGCGGGGGCGTTCGGGCCGTAGCCCTCGTCGATCCGGTCTGGAATATAGAGCGTGGCTTTGTGGTTCTGCTGGCGCAGCCAATCGATCAAGAGCGCGGCCGAAGCGCCGCCATCGACATCGTAATCGGCGAAAATCGCGACCTTCTGGCCTTTGACGACCGCATCGACGATCCGCGCCGCTGCCGCTGCCATATCGCGCAGGCTGAGCGGATCGGGCAGCAGGTCGCGCAATTTGGGATCGAGATAGGCCTGCGCATCCGCCGCCTCGACCTGCCGCGCGGCGAGTATGCGCGTGATGGCGAGCGGAAGGCCCGTGTCTTGCAGCAAGGCCTCGGCCGCGCGTTCCAGGGTGGGATCGGGGCGAGCCAGCGCCGGCCGGTCAGCGAATTGTCGATATTGAGGAAAGCACACATGCCCGATTTTCTGCGCCACTCCGTTCGGGCTTGCAAGGGCGGCGTGCGCAAAGGTGCAAAGGGCGGGCCATGTCGCCACGGCCCGCCCCTTTGTCGGAAAATCCGGTTGATCCAGAGGGATCAGCGGATCGGGTTGCGATAGATCATGCGGCGGATCGAGCCGGTTTTCGAGCGCATCAGGATGGTTTCGGTCTGCAGGTAATCGGGCTGGCGCTTGACACCCTGCACGATCGAACCGTTGGTGACGCCGGTTGCGGCAAAGATCACGTCCGCGGTGACCAGCTCGTCACGCGAGTAGATGCGGTTGAGATCGGTGATGCCGGCTTTGGCCGCACGGCCGCGCTCGTCGTCGTTGCGGAACAACAGACGGCCCCAGATCTGGCCGCCCATGCATTTGAGTGCGGAAGCCGCCAGGACGCCCTCGGGGGCGCCGCCCGAACCCATATACATGTCGATGCCGGTCAGCTCGGCTTCGGCGACGTGGATGACGCCTGCGACATCGCCGTCGGTGATCAGGCAGATCGCGGCACCGGTCGAGCGGACCTCTTCGATCAGGTTCTCGTGGCGCGGACGCTCGAGGATGCAGACGGTGATGTCGCTGTCCTTGACGCCGCGGGCATTGGCGAGGGCGCGGACGCGTTCGGAGGGCGACATGTCGAGGCTGACGATATCCTTGGCATAGCCCGGACCGATCGCGAGCTTGTCCATATAGACGTCGGGCGCGTGCAAAAGCGTGCCGCGCGGCGCCATGGCGATCACGGTGAGCGCGTTCGGCATGTCTTTGGCGGTCAGGGTGGTGCCTTCGAGCGGGTCGAGCGCGATATCGACCTCGGGGCCGTTGCCGCTGCCGACTTCCTCGCCGATGTAGAGCATCGGGGCCTCGTCGCGCTCGCCCTCGCCGATGACCACGACGCCTTTGATGTCGAGCATGTTGAGCTGTTCGCGCATGGCGTTGACGGCTGCCTGGTCGGCGGCCTTCTCGTCTCCGCGGCCGATCAGCAGAGCCGAGGCATGCGCCGCAGCTTCGCTGACGCGGGCAAGGCCGAGCGAAAGCATGCGGTCATTGAAATCCGTGATGGGCATGGAGATATATCCTTGGACGATATGGGATTGACGGGCTTCTACGCCTCGGCAGGTGGTGCAGCAAGACTGGGGGCGCTAACGGTCGCGCTTTCCTGAAGATCCAGCGCAAGTGCGTGGATTCGCGGCACGATATCGCCGAGCGTGCGATGGACGAGGCGATGGCGCTCGATCCGGCTCAGCCCCGCGAAATGCGGACTGACCAGACGGATGCGGAAATGGCTCTCTCCGCCGTCGCGAAAACCCGAGTGACCGCGATGGCTTTCGCTTTCGTCTATAATTTCAATTGCTTCCGGTTGAAGCTCCGCAAGTCTGGACCGCATCTCTTCGGCTATCATCCCGACCCCCTTTCATGTGGCGTGAAATAGCCTAAACTACCGGTCCCGACGAAAACAAGGCAGGCACTATGACTACTAGGGACCCGTTCGCCTTCGACATTTCCGCCGCTTCCGACAAGAAGCGCAGGGCAAAAGGCCGCCGCGGAATGTCGGGTGCTTTCGAAACCTCGACCCGGCGTTGCGACAAGGCAGGTTGCGACGAGCCCGGACAATATCGCGCACCCAAATCGCCGCGCTCGCTGGATGATTACTTCTGGTTCTGCAAAGAGCATGTGCGCGAGTACAACCTGAACTGGAACTATTTCCAGGGCCAGTCCGAAGAGGAATTCCAGGAGTTTCTGGACAATGCCACTGTCTGGGAGCGCCCGACGAAACCCTTCGGCCGCGCCACGCAGGAACAGAAATGGGCGCGTCACGGGATCGATGATCCGCTCGAGATCCTCGGCGCGAACGGCACCAATCCCGAGGTTCGCGCAAAGGCCAACCTGCGCAAACTGCCCCCGACAGAGCGGCGCGCGATCGAGATCCTTGAGGCCAAAGATACGTGGACCCGCGCGGAAATCAGGAAACAATACAAGGCATTGGTTAAGGTTCTTCATCCGGATATGAACGGCGGAGACCGCTCGGACGAAGATCGGCTGCAAGAGGTGGTCTGGGCTTGGGATCAAGTCAAGGAAAGCCGTAGCTTCCGCGACTGAGCGATCGGGGGCTTTGCCCCCGCGCGTTCCGCGCTCCCCCAGGGTATTTTCTCTCCGGAGAAACAAAAGGCCGCGGCAGGGGAAACTGCCGCGGCCTTTTTGTCTTGCATGTAGAAATATCCTGCGGGGGCGGGGCGCAAAGCCCCCGACCTTTCTCCTCGCGCGATCAGACCGCGGCGCGAAGCGCGTCGACCAGATCGGTGCGCTCCCACGAGAAGCCGCCATCGGCATCGGGCGCGCGGCCGAAATGGCCATAGGCGGAGGTCCGGCGATAGATCGGGCGGTTCAGGTTGAGGTGGTCGCGGATCCCCTTGGGCGTCAGATCCATGGCCTGGGCCACGGCCTTTTCGATCTGCTCCTCGGGGACGGTGCCCGTACCGAACGTATCGGCATAGATCGAGAGGGCTTGGCCACGCCGATCGCATAGCTGACCTGAATGACGCAGCGGCTTGCAAGCCCTGCAGCCACGACGTTCTTGGCGAGATAGCGCGCCGCATAGGCTGCCGAGCGGTCGACCTTGGTCGGGTCCTTGCCCGAGAAAGCGCCGCCGCCATGGGGAGCCGCGCCGCCATAGGTGTCGACGATGATCTTGCGGCCCGTCAGACCCGCGTCGCCGTCAGGTCCGCCGATGACGAACGTGCCGGTCGGGTTGACCCACCATTCGGTATTCTCGGTCAGCCATTCCGCCGGAAGAACCTCGCGGATATAGGGCTCGACGATGGCGCGGATGTCGTCCGAGCTCTGGCTCTCGTCCTTGTGCTGGTGCGAGAGCACGAGGCTGGTGACCTCGACCGGACGGCCGTTCTCGTAGCGCAGCGAGAGCTGGGATTTGGCGTCGGGGCCGAGCAGCGGTTCCGCGCCCGATTTGCGGGCCTCGGCAAGACGGCGCAGGATCGCATGCGAATACTGGATCGGGGCGGGCATCAGCTCGGGGTTTCATCGACGGCATAGCCGAACATGATGCCCTGATCGCCCGCCGCGTCGTTCTTGACGCCTTGCCAGATATGCGCCGATTGCTCGTGCAGCACATTGAGCACCTTGCAGGTATTCCAGTGGAATTTTTCCTGCTCGTAGCCGATGTCGCGGATCACGTCGCGCGCGATCTGGCTGATGCCGTTCATGTAATGCGACAGGCGGTCTTTATCGTCCAGACCGATCTCGCCGCCGATCATCACCATGCCGGTGGTGGCAAAAGCCTCGCATGCGACGCGGGCATTGGGGTCCTCGGCCAGCAATGCATCGAGCACGGCATCCGAAATCTGATCGCAAAGTTTGTCGGGATGGCCCTCGGAAACCGATTCCGAGGTGAACACGTAATTCTGTCTGGACATGGGGTTGCTCCGTTAGCCTTAGCCGTCACGCCAGGAAGCCGTTGTGACAGTCAGAAATTGGAAATAGGCCCTAATATGGCCAAGGTCAACCTGCGGATGGATTGCGTTTTAATCCACTTCCCACGATTGCGCCGAGCAGGGCCAGCGCGGCGAGCAAAACGGCGGGCCAATCGCCGAGTTTGCTCCAGGGCGTCGAGGCAAGGGAGGCGGGCAGTGCGGCGTCGAGCCGGCCTTCGATGCCGAGGTCGAGCTGCGCTTTGATTGTGCCGCGCGCATCGATCACCGCGGTCACGCCGGTATTGGCGACGCGGATCAGCGGCAGGCCGGATTCGATCGCGCGCAGCCGCGCCTGCGCCAGATGCTGCCACGGCCCCGATTGCGTGCCAAACCATGCATCATTGGTGATCTGGAGCAGCCATTCGGGCCGCTCCGCCCCTTGGGTGATCAGATGGCGCGAGAATACCGCCTCGTAGCAGATCAGCACCTGTACCGGCGGCAGGCCCGCGCCCAGACCGCGCAGCACATGCGCCCCGTCGCCCGGCGTAT
This sequence comes from Paracoccus cavernae, assembly GCA_030410095.1. Classification (GTDB taxonomy): domain Bacteria; phylum Pseudomonadota; class Alphaproteobacteria; order Rhodobacterales; family Rhodobacteraceae; genus Paracoccus; species Paracoccus cavernae. The sequence goes on along the minus strand of JAUFRC010000001.1, from coordinate 1,384,138 downwards.
AGCCGTTGCCGTAGCGTGCCGCGAAGGCCGAGATCCCCAGCCGCGACATCGCATCGCCCCAAGGGGTATATTCGCCGAAGGGCACAAGGTGGAATTTGTCGTAGATCTGGCCGATGGTTCCGTCGCGGCGGAATTCGGCAAAGCTGTTGAAATAGCGGTTGCCCTCGACCCGCTGGATGCCGAGCAAAAGCGGGGCTTCGATCGCGGTCTTGATGTCTTGGGGTGCGGTGCCCGCATGCTCGAGCAGGAAGTTCACTGCCGTCTCGGGCCAGATCACGACATCGGGGCGGCCGCCCTCGGCGGTCGGGCCGCTCGACAGATCGATCAGGCGCTGGAAGAAAACGCCCGACCAATAGGGATCCCATTTCAGGCGTTGCTCGGCATTGGGCTGGACCAGACGCAGGATCTGCGGGCGGGTCGTATCGGGGAGCGGCGTTGAAAGGCGGGCGCTGCCATAGGCCCAAGCGCCCGCAAGAACGGCGAGCGAAAGCGCCGCGCCGGAAAGCAGGCCGCGCATGCGGTTGTTGTCGAGCGCGCGCAAAAGGTTCGGAAGAAGCGCCAGCAACATCGTCAAAGCGGAAAGGCCGATGCTGCCCGCCAATGCCGCGATCTGTCCGACGGGGCTGTCGATCCAGATATGGCCGCCGAGCGCCCAGGGCAGGCCGGTGAAGAGCCAGCCGCGCAGCCAGTCCGAAAGCACGATTGCCGCCGCAAAGGCCACGCCGCGCATCGCTGCGCCGCGTACCGGCAGAAGCGCCAGCCATGTCGGAACAGCCCAGAACAGCGCGCCGCCGACGGCGATTCCTGTCAGGGCAAAGGGCGCAAGCCAGCCGTAGATCTCGGGTTCGACAAGGAAGGGCTCGATGATCCAGAACATCGAAAGGGCGAAATAGCCGATGCCCGCGCGCAGGCTGCTCAGGGCTCCGTCGCGCGCGGATGTCGTGGTTGCGACGCGCCACACGATCAGCGCAAAGGCCGCGACCGAGACGGGCCAAAGCCCCCAAGGTGCCTGACCCAAAGCGGCGGCGGCGCCAAGCAGGATGTCGCAAGCAAAAGCGCGACCCGACGCCCCGAACCCGATGAACGGGAAAGAGATGACGGGTCAGCGCTCATGATTTCGCCGGATCAGGCCTCGGGTTCGGAGGGCGCTGCCGGTGCGGCGGGCGCTTCGGCTGCCGGAGCTGCCGCTTCGGCTTCGCCTTCCTTCACGACCTTGCGGCGCGGTGCACGTTTGCGCACGGGCTTTTGACCTCTGCCTCGGCGTCGGCTGCTGCGGGGCTGCCTCCGTTGCGGCGGGGGCTTCGGTCGCGCTTGCCTCGACGGCGGGGGCTTCGGCTTTGGTGGTTTTGCGCGGCGCGCGTTTGCGCGGAGCCTTCTTCACCGGAGCCTCTTCGGCTGCCGCACCCTCGACCGGCGCTTCGGCCGGAGCCGCAGCTTCGGCGGGCGAAACAGCCTCGGGCGCGGTTTCGGCTTTGGTTTCGGCGGCTACTGCCGCTGTCACGACCGGCGCTTCGGCTTGGGCAGGCGCTTCGACCACGCTAACCTCGACCGCGACCGGAGCGGGCGCTTCGGCCTGAAGCTCGGGCAGTTCGGTGACAGTGGTCTGGATCGGAATGATCTCGACCTGCGGCTCGGATTTGCGGCTTTCGCCGTCGCGCTTGCGGGATTCGCCGTCACGTTTGCGGCTGTCGGAGCGCGAACGCGAGCGCGAACGGCCCGATGCCGGACGTTCGGTTTCGCCCTGCTCGGTCACGACCTCGGCTTCGCTCTCCGGCTTGTCGGCGCTGTCCTCGACGCTTTCGTTCACGAGGATCGCCGGACGGAAGCTGCGCAGCATGAAGTCGGGAACATGGTCGCCCATGCCCAGAACCGGCTGGCGGTCTTCGCGGCGGTTGTCGCGCGAACGCTCGTTGCGCGGCTGGTCCTGACGCGAGTCGTTGCGCGGCTCCTGACGGTGCTCGTGACGATGTTCGCCGCGGCTGTCGTCGTGGCGGTGCTCGTCGCGCTTGTCGTCGTTGCGGCCATTGCGGCGGCCGTTGTCGCGGCGCTCGTCACGGCTGGTATCGCGACGCTCCTCACGACGCTCTTCACGGCGGGGCTCGGCGGCTTTCTCGGCCGGAGCCGCTGCAACCGGAACCTCGATCGGAGCCATTGCGGCTTGCTCGTTATGCTCGTGATCGCGCGGGTGGCGGCGCGACTTAGTGTTGCGCTCGTTGCGGCCGCCGCGCTGCTGGCCCGGATGGACGCGCGGCGCGCCCTGGGCTGCTGCCGAAAGCGAGAAGCCTTCGGGGATCGAACCGCGGGGCAGGGACTGCTTCACGAGGCTTTCGATCGCCGCAAGAAGTTTCTCGTCCGAGGGCGTGCCGATGGTGATCGCGGTGCCCAGACGGCCGGCGCGGCCGGTGCGGCCGATGCGGTGGACGTAATCCTCGGCATGGCTCGGCATGTCGAAGTTGAAGACATGGCTGACCGAAGGAATGTCGAGCCCGCGCGCTGCCACATCCGAGGCCACGAGAAAGCGCAGGCGGCCGTCGCGGAAATCGTCGAGCGTGCGCATGCGCTGGCTCTGGTCGAGATCGCCGTGGATCGGCGCGGCATCATAGCCATGCGTCTTGAGCGATTTCGCGACGATATCGACGTCGGTCTTGCGGTTGCAGAAGATGATCGCGTTCTGGAGCGTCTCGCCCTCGGAATCGATCAGCGCCCGCAGCAGCTCGCGCTTTTGCTTGGCGGTCTGGTCTTTGCGGGTCGGCGTGATCTCGATCAGGCGCTGGGTGATGGTTTCCGAAGTCGTCGCCTGACGCGCCACCTCGATCCGCTCGGGCGAATGCAGGAAGGTGTCGGTGATGCGCTCGATCTCGGGGCCATCGTGGCCGAGAAGAACAGGGTCTGGCGCGTGAAAGGCGTCAGCTGGAAGATGCGCTCGATATCGGGGATGAAGCCCATGTCGAGCATGCGGTCGGCCTCGTCGACGACCATGATCTGAACGCCGGTCAGCAGCAGCTTGCCACGCTCGAAATGGTCGAGCAGGCGGCCCGGGGTTGCGATCAGCACGTCGACGCCGCGATCGATCAGCTTGTCCTGCTCGCCAAAGGAAACGCCGCCGATCAGCAGGGCTTTGGTCAGGCGGGTGTGTTTGGCGTAAACGTCGAAGTTCTCGGCGACCTGAGCGGCAAGCTCGCGGGTCGGCGCAAGAACGAGGCTGCGCGGCATGCGCGCACGAGCGCGGCCACGGCCGAGAAGGGTGATCATCGGCAGCGTGAAGCTGGCGGTTTTACCGGTGCCGGTCTGGGCGATACCAAGGACGTCGCGGCCCTCGAGCGCGGGCGGGATCGCACCGGCCTGGATCGGGGTCGGGCTGTCGTAGCCTGCCTCGGCAATTGCCTGAAGGACCTTGGGGTCCAGCTTGAGATCGGTAAATTTGGTCATTAGGGCTTTCGCGATGGTGCTTGAGTGTCCAAAACAGCGGGCAGGTCCATGCCTGACGGCTGGTCGGGACGCATCTTCCAAACGCCCCTGTGAATGTCGCCGAATGCGATATTCGGCCACTACCGCAATTGCCTGGAAACGTCAATCGTGATCACGAAATGCGCCCCGCGCGGAACAGGGGCGGGCAGGGTGCTCCGCTCCGGCCGAACGGCGCGGACGGTTTTGGGGTTCGGAATGGTGCCTCGCCCCGCCTTGACGCGCAAATCGCGCGTATCTGCACGTTTTCACGCGGTTTCGCGCGCCATTAGCCCGAATTGCGGGGCCCGAAGCATGGCCGGAGGTTGACTGCCCCTTGCCCGCAAGGCTATCCCGCATAGCAATCTAGGATGGATCCCATGAACCTCTTTTCCGATATTCGCACGCTGGTCCTTGACGCGTTGAGCAAACTTGCGGCCTCGGGCGTCCTGCCCGACGGGCTGGACATGACTGCTGTCGCCGTGGAACCGCCGCGAGATCCGGCCCACGGTGATATGGCCACGAATGCCGCGATGGTATTGGCCAAGCCGGCCGGCAAAAAGCCGCGCGAGATCGCCGACGCGCTTGCCGAACTTTTGCGCGAAGACCCGCGCATCACCGCAGCCGATGTCGCCGGACCCGGCTTTCTGAACCTGCGCCTTGCGGACGACAACTGGCAGGGCGTCGTGCGCTCGGCGCTGGAAGCCGGTGCCGATTACGGGCGCTCGACGCTTGGGCAGGGCCTCAAGGTCAACGTCGAATTCGTCAGCGCCAACCCGACCGGCCCGATGCATGTCGGCCATACCCGCGGCGCGGTTTTCGGCGATGCCCTGTCGTCGCTGCTCGACTTCGCGGGCTATGATGTCACGCGCGAGTATTACATCAACGACGGCGGCGCGCAGGTCGATGTGCTGGCGCGTTCCGCCTACGAACGCTACCGCGAAGCCAACGGCCTCGAGCCGCAGATCGCCGAGGGGCTTTATCCCGGCGACTACCTGATCCCCGTCGGCGAGAAGCTGAAGGAAAAATACGGCGCGAGCCTGATCGACCGCCCCGAATCCGAATGGCTGGTCGAGATCCGCGATTTCGCCACCGCCGAGATGATGGCGATGATCCGCGAGGATCTCGCGATGCTCGGCGTCGAGATGGACGTCTATGCCTCCGAAAAGGCACTTTACGGGACCGGCCGCATCGAGGCCGCGATCGCGCGGCTGCAGGCCGAGGGGCTGATCTACGAGGGCGTGCTCGAACCGCCGAAGGGCAAGACCCCCGAAGATTGGGAGCCGCGCGAGCAGACGCTCTTCCGCTCGACGCTGCACGGCGACGACGTTGATCGTCCGGTCAAGAAATCCGACGGCAGCTGGACCTATTTCGCACCCGATATCGCCTATCACTGGGACAAGATCGACCGCGGCTTCGACCAGCTTATCGACATTTTCGGCGCCGATCACGGCGGCTATGTCAAGCGCATGACCGCAGCGGTCAAGGCGCTGTCGAACGGTCGCGTGCCGCTCGATGTCAAGCTGATCCAGTTGGTGAAGCTTTTCAAGAACGGCGAGCCCTTCAAGATGTCGAAGCGGGCAGGGACTTTCGTCACGCTGCGCGATGTCGTCGAACAGGCCGGCGCCGATGTGACGCGTTTCCACATGCTGACCCGCAAGAACGATGCGGCGCTCGATTTCGACTTCGACAAGGTGCTCGAGCAGTCCAAGGACAACCCTGTCTGGTACGTCCAATACGCCAGCTCGCGCATCAATTCGGTGACGACGCGCGCGGCCGACATGGGGGTCGATGTCTCGGATGCGGCGCTGGCAAAGGCCGATCTGACGCAACTTTCGCATCCGGCAGAGCTTGAGCTTGCGAAAAAGTTGCAGAATGGCCACGCATCGTCGAGATCGCGGCCCGCGCCAACGAGCCGCACCGCATTGCATTCTTCCTATATGACTTGGCCTCGGACCTGCATTCGCTGTGGAACCGCGGCAATGACGACCTCTCGCTGCGCTTCGTGCAGGACGGAAATCCCGAGGCAACCGCCGCAAAAATCGCATTGGCGCGGTCCGTCGGCGTTGTTATTTCGGCCGGCCTTGGTATTCTTGGGGTCACGCCGGCAACGGAAATGCGCTGATACAGGCGCCGGGTCGGCCTTGAGTGAGCAGTCAACGATTTAGGCCGGACCAACCGGCAGGCAGGCAGGACATGGCAGTGGTTGATTTCCGCTCCGGCGGATTTGTTGGTGCACAGCCCCGGCAGGTGCGTGACTATCCCAATGGCGGCGATCCCCGTTACGACGGGGATGCCGAGGATTGGGACAACGATCCGCAATGGGACAGATCGCGCTATCATACGCAGGGTGACGACGGGTTGCTGACCGGAGGCACGACCGTGATCGGCCGTGTCGGCCGTTTCACGCAATATCTCGGCGCGCTGGTCTCGGTCGGGCTGATGGTGATGCTGCTGGTCTGGGGCTACAAGCTCGTGGTCCGCGATGTCTCCGGCGTGCCGGTGATCCGCGCCATTCAGGGCGAGGCACGCTCGGCTCCCGACAACCCGGGCGGCGAGCTGACCTCCTATACCGGCCTGGCCGTCAATAACGTCGCGGGTGGCGCGAACGAGCGTCCGGCCAATCAGGTCGCGATTGCCCCCGAAACCACCAATCTCACCGACGAAGACGTCGCGATGGGCGAGCTGGGCGCAACCGCGCGCACGCCCTCGCGCGATACCGAATTGCCGATCACGGCCAACAGCGAGCGCGTGATCCCGCGCCCAGATGCCGAAGCTGCTGCCGCAGCAGAGGCCGCTGCCGCCGCCGAAGCGCAGCGTCTGGCAAGTCTCGCCGAGACGCCCGCTGCTCCGATCGGCGAAACTCCCGCCAACGAGGCCGTGACCGGTCTTTCGGGCGAGGCCGCCGATACCGATGCGATCAACGCCGCCCTGACCGAGGCTGCTGCTGCAGCCGTGCCGCCGCCCGCAGCCGTCAAGGTTTCGGCCCGTCCGGCACCGCGTCCGCGCCGCGCCGCCGTTGTCGCCGCAGCCCCGGCTGCTGCTGCCGCTCCGGTGCAAACGGCCGCCGCCGCGGCGCCCGCTCCGGCACCCGCACCGAAAGTCGCCCCTCGGCGATCGCTTCGGGTGCGGCCATGGTCCAGATCGGCGCATTCGACAGCAATGCGCTGGCCGAAGGCGAGTGGAACCGCGTCTCGGGCAAATTCGGCAGCCTGTTCTCGGGCAAGGCACAAGTCATCCAGAAAGCCGAAAGCGGCGGGCGCAACTTCTGGCGTCTGCGCGCAGCCGGCTTCGAGAGCCGCGACGAGGCCCGCCGCTTCTGCGCCGCTTTGATCGCCGAAGGCATCGACTGTATCCCGGCGACCGCAAAGTGAGCGGGATCACAAGCAAGACCGGCGCGACCATCCTCGGAGGGATCGCCGGTCCCGATCTTTCCCCGACGAGCGCGCCTTTTTCCGCGCCGCCGATCCTTGGGGCTTCATCCTGTTCGGCCGCAATGTCGACACACCCGAACGCCTGACCCGCCTGACCGCCGGGCTGCGCGAGACGGTGGGCCGCGATGCCCCCATCCTGATCGACCAGGAGGGCGGCCGCGTGCAGCGCATGCGCGCCCCCATTGGACCGATTTCGCCGCGCCGCTTGATCTCGCCGCCCATGGCGAGCGTGCGGTCTGGCTGCAATACCGACTGCTCGGGGAAGAGCTTCAGGCGATGGGCATCGACGTCGATTGCGCGCCGGGTCTCGATATCGCAGGCGCAACCACCCATCCCTTCCTGCTCAACCGTTGCTTCGGTGGCGACGCCGAAACCGTGACCCGTTTGGGGCGCGCGGCGGCCGACGGTCTCATGGCTGCCGGCGTTTTGCCGGTGATGAAACATCTGCCGGGCCATGGCCGCACCAAGGTCGACAGCCATCACGACCTGCCGGTGATCGACGCGACGCTCTACGATCTCGAGCAGACCGATTTCGCGCCCTTCCGCGCTCTGGCCGATCTGCCGATGGCGATGACATGCCATATCCGCCTGACCGCCGTCGATGATGCCCCCGCGACCGCCTCGAAGCCGGTGATCGAGCTCATCCGCAACCGCATCGGTTTCGACGGGCTGTTGATGACCGACGATATCGGGATGCAGGCGCTTTCGGGAACCTTGCCCGAGCGCGCCGCAGCAGCGATCGCGGCCGGCTGCGACATGGTCCTGAGCTGCAACGAAACCATCCCCGAGATGGAGCGGATCGTTGCCGCCTCGGGCGGACTTCGGGACGCCGCGCTGCGACGCGCGAATGCCGCCTTGTCCTTCCGCAAAGCACCCGACGATGCCGATCTTGCGGATCTTCGCGCCGAGTTGCGCGCTTTGGGCGGCCTCGCCTGATCCCCTCTTTCATGGCCAAATATCCCGGGGTGCGGGGCAGGGCCCCGCATCGGCCTTGCATCGCGGGGAGGGGGCCGTCCGCCTCACCCCGCCCGCTCAAATGTTGACAGGGACCATGCGCTTGCGGATTCTGACACAATCTTGCAAAGAAAGAGCTTCGGCTCGCTCCGTCTTCCCTTTCCCGCCCCGCGCATTGGCCTTTGATTTCCCGATAATGACTGATCTTTCGCCGGCAGGCCCCGATATCGCGATTTCCGGCACACCCGCGGCAGAGGGGCAGGGCCCGACGGGGCAAGCCGCGCCGGATCAGACCGTAGCCGAACGGCGCGCCGAAGAGGTGCTGATGGTCGATGTCTCGGGCTTCGAGGGCCCGCTCGATCTGCTTCTGACGATGGCGCGCAGGCAAAAGGTCGACCTCATGGCGGTCTCGGTCCTCGACTTGGCCGAACAATATCTCGCCTTCATCGATCAGGCGCGTGCCCTGCGGATCGAACTTGCCGCCGACTATCTCGTGATGGCGGCATGGCTCGCCTATCTGAAATCGCGCCTGCTTCTTCCGCCCGATCCCGAAGCCGATGGCCCCTCGGCCGAGGATATGGCCAGTCATCTCGCCTTCCAGCTCGAACGTCTGCAGGCCATGCGCGAGGCCTCGGCGCGGCTGATGGCCCGCGACCGGCTCGGCCATCAGCGCTTCGCGCGCGGTGCCCCCGAAGAGATCACCCGCAACCGCGAAACCCGCTGGCAAGCGGGCTTCTCGACCTGATGCGGGCCTATGCGCGGCTCAGAACCCGTGACGAGTTTCGCCCCTATGCCTTTGATCGCCGTGATGTTTTCACGATGGAGCAAGCGCTCGACCGTCTGCGCTCGCTGATCGGCTTTACCGGCGACTGGACCGCTTTGGCACAGTTTCTCCCCGATGGCTGGGAAGGCGAAAGCCGGCGCCGCCGCTCGGCCACGGCGGCGACTTTTGCCGCCTCGCTCGAATTGGCGCGGCAGGGCGCGATCGAGATCCACCAATCCGAAACCTTCGCCCCGATCACGATCCGGCGGCGCAACCAAGAATCGGACCCGACGTGAACGACCTCTCCGATACCACTGCATCCGCAACGGCCGACGGCCCCGAGCCCGACCTCAACACATTTCCGCCGCCGCCCCTGTTCGAGCAGGAGCGCATGGTCGAGGCGATTCTCTTTGCCTCCGCCAAGCCCATGACCACGCGCCAGATCGCCGCACGCATGCCGCCGGGCAGCGAGCCGGCCGAGATCATGTACGGGCTGCGCGTGCGTTACGAGGGGCGGGGCGTTCAACTGGTCAAGGTCGGCGATGCATGGGCCTTCCGCACGGCGGGCGATCTCGGCTTTCTGATGGAGGAGGACGCGGTTGAAAACCGCCGCCTCTCGCGCGCCGCGACCGAAACTCTGGCGGTCATCGCCTATCACCAGCCCGTCACCCGCACCGAGATCGAAGAGATCCGCGGCGTTGCCGTGAACCGCGGTACGCTGGACCAGCTGATCGAGATGGGCTGGGTCCGCATCGGCCGCCGCCGCATGACGCCGGGCCGTCCGGCGACTTTCGTCGTGACCGAGGATTTTCTCGACCATTTCGGCCTCGAAAGCGCCCGCGATCTGCCGGGTCTGACCGAGCTCCGCGCGGCGGGCCTGTTGGAATCGCGTCCGCCATCCGACGGGCTGCCTGCGGGTCTGCTGCCTGAAAAGCACGCCGAGGACGAGGCCAACGGCCCCGCCGAGGATCTTTTCGACGACGAATAGGACAGGGGAACGCGATGAAGAGCATTATCGACCAGATCACCAAAATGGCGAGCCGCCAGCTTGCCAACTGGGCCATGCGCCGCGCGAGCAAAGCCATGAGCAAACAGGCCGGCGCCGCGAAAGGCACGGGCGCGGGGGCTGCGAAAACGCAGGGCCAAACCGTCAGCCCGCAGATGCGCCAACAGCAAAAGAACGCGCGCGAGGCGGCCAAACGCGCCCGTCAGGCCGCGCAGATCACGCGCCGCTTGGGCCGCTAAGGCGGGAGCGCTCTACTCCAGCGCCTTCAAAAGATGCGCGCGCAGCCCCGCCATATGCGGGTTGCGCCGCGTGATCGCCTCGACCACCTCGGGCGCGTCATGGCTGACCATGGCGAGGGCCTGAGACAGCAGCTCGTAGCTTTTGGTGCGGATTTTCGGGGCTTTGGCTGCGGGCGGCAGGATCTGCGCCAGAAGATGGATCAGCCCCTGCGAGAGCGCGGCCTGCCGGTCGTGATCTTCGGGCGTGGTCACAATGACCTTCAGCCCCAAAGCGCGGCGCAAGGCGGCTGCGACGCGCGGCCAGCCCGTACCCCGCAAAGGGCAAAGCACGATCTGCTGACCCGCGATTCCCCCTTGGGCGCTGGCGGGACCGAACATCGGATGGCTGGCCAGAAGCTCGACCTCGGGCGACAGCATCTCGCGCATCAGCCGTGCAGGCTCTTCCTTGATCGAGCAGACATCGACCACCATCTGGCCCCTCCCGAGATGCGGCGCGATCTGCGCCAGACAAGCGGGCAGGGTCTGGACCGGTACCGCCAGAACGACGACGGAGGCGGTGATCTTTGCCGGATCGTCCAGCACGCGCAGCCCCAGCGCCTTTGCGCGATCCCTCGCGGCCGGATCACTGTCATAGACCGAAAGCGGAGCCAATGCCCCGAGATGGTTTGCCATCAGCGCACCAAAGGCGCCAAAGCCGATGATCGTCACGGAGGAGGGCGGGAGGGCGGGCATGAACGGCATCCTGAAAAGAGAGTCAGGGGTTCATGGAGAAATCATGGCGAACCGCTGACAGTTGCAGCGGGGACATGACAAAGTGACCGCTACCTATGGCAGCGGGTAATAGAGCGTCGCGAAAAGGGTCGGCATCTTGGTCATGGGATTGAGCTATACCCCCATGCGCGGCAGGTCAACGGCAGAAGGGCGTGACGCGACGGGCAGGGACCGGATGGGGCGCGCGCCGGCAGCCTTAGCGGAACTGCTTGGCGAGCTTGAGGCCCTGACCTTGGTAATTCGAGGCGATGCCGGTGCCGTAAAGGCGTTCCGGGCGCTCGGCCATGCGCTCATAGACCAGACGGCCCACGACCTGCCCGTGTTCGAGGGCAAAGGGGGCCTCGTGACAGCGCACTTCCAGCACGCCGCGTGCGCCTTGTCCCGCGACACCGTGACCGAAGCCCGGATCGAAGAAGCCCGCGTAATGGACGCGGAACTCGCCGACCATGGCGAGATAGGGCGACATCTCGGCGGCATAATCGGGCGGGATCGCCACGGCTTCGCGGCTGACGAGAATATAGAAGGCACCGGGGTCGAGAATCAGGCTGCCGTCATCGGTGTGGAGCGTGTCCCAGAAGTCGCGGGCGGGATAGGCCCCGATGCGGTCTAGGTCGATCACGCCGGTATGGGGCCGCGCGCGGTAGCCGACCAGATCGCCGCTTTCGGGGCGCAGATCGACGGAAAAGCCCAGACCCTCGTCGATCAATGCCTCGCCAGAGACAAGGGGCTCTGCGGCATGGAGAGCGCGCAGCTCGCCATCGTCGAGCACGGCCTGACCCTGACGCAGGCGCAGCTGGTTCAGGCGCATGCCGGGGCGCACGAGGACCGAGAAGGAGCGCGGGCAGATCTCGGCGTAAAGGGGCCGTCATAGCCCTCGGGCAGGCGGTCGAATTCGGTGCCGTTGTCGGTCACGAGGCGCGTCAGCAGATCGAGCCGGCCGGTCGACGATTTGGCATTGGCCACCGCATCGAGCCCCTTGGGCAGACATAGTCGCTCCATCAGCGGGACCAGATAGACGCAGCCCTTTTCCAGAACCGCGCCGCCGCTCAGATCCATGCGGTGCATTTCGAAATCGGCGAGCCGCTCGGAGACCAGACGATCGCGACCCGACAGGAACGAGGCGCGGACGCGCCAGGCCGACTGGCCAAGCCGCAAATCGAGGCTCGCGGGCTGGATCTGTTCGGGAAGAATGGGCTGGCTTGCGGTGATCGCCCCATTGGCGATCAGGACGCGCAGGGCCTGATCTGGCAAGACGCCGTTCATGCGGACTCCGTAAAAACGGAAACGCTCACCCCGGATGGAGATGAGCGTTTCTGATATGGTCGGGCCGGAGAGATTCGAACTCTCGACCTTCCGCCCCCCAGACGGACGCGCTAACCAGGCTGCGCCACGGCCCGACGAGGGTCATATAGATCGAACCGGAGGACGGGCACAAGGGGGAGAGTGCTTTCTTGAGAGAAAATCCAAGATTTTGAAATCTTGTGGAAAAACCCTGCCGCAGCACGGTTTAGAGCGCCGTTTTCAGCGCATCGCGCAGGGCTGCTGCCGCTTGCGGCGGCGCGCTGCGGCGACTTTGGAGCTTGTCGAGAACCCGATCGAGATGATCGAGCCAATCGCTCGCGGGAATCGTATGCGATTGCGCGGTGCCATCGGCAGAATCGTCGCGGGCGGGGTGCGAATCTGTTGCCGACGCATCTGCTGCGGGCACTTGATTCGCGACATCCGGAGAATCCTGCGCGTCGAGATCGAAGGGGAGCTGGGCCGGAGCCTCGCGTTCGCTTGCCGGTTTCGGTGCTGCAGGTGCAGGTGCGGGTGGGGCGGGCTTTGCCTGCGCCACGGTTGCAGCATCGAGTTCGGGTGCGGGCGGGACGGTTTCGGCTGCGGCATCTGCGGGCAGCGCGGCATCGGGAGCCTCGGCTGCCGGTGCCTCCTGCGGAACGGCAAGCCGGACCACCGGACCCGAGAGCGCGGGTTGACCCGCTGCCGGATCGAGCAAAGCACCAAGGCGGGCTGCACCGATCTGGCGCAGGCCTGCGCCGCGGTCCTCGGCAATCAGGCGCTTGGCGCCGCGGATGCTCAGCCCGTCCTCGCGCATGACCTGACAAAGGCCCGCCGCGAGACGCACGTCGTCCGGCCTGTAGTAGCGCCGGCCATCCGCGCGTTTGACCGGCGAAAGTTGTGGAAACTGCCCCTCCCAGTAACGCAGGACGTGGGGGCGACGCCAATGAGGCGCGATACCTCGCCGATCGAGCGGAAGGCGTCAGGGGCTTTGGTCATCCCGTTTAGCGCTTGTTACCCGCCGACACGCGATCTTTCATCAGATGCGAGGGCCGGAAGGTCAGGACGCGGCGCGGCGTGATCGGGACTTCCTCGCCGGTTTTCGGGTTGCGGCCGACGCGTTCGTTCTTGTCGCGCACCGAGAAGGTCCCGAAGGAAGAGATCTTCACTTGCTCGCCGCGCACAAGCGCATCCGAAATATGGCCGAGCACGCTTTCGACGAGCTGGGCAGATTCGTGCCGGGACAGTCCGACATCACGGAAAACTGCCTCTGCAAGATCCATGCGGGTCAAAGTGTTGTCGCTCATGAAATCTACCTTTCGAATAGGCGTCAGGATGGGGACTTTACCGTTGTGAGTCAACATCGTGCGTCGGGATGTGTTCCCATCGCTAATCTATTTTCCTGCAATATTCGAGCGTTAGAAACGGTTTTCTGACGATATAGGCGGAGGAAGTGCCGCAAGAGCCAGAATAGCGGTTCAGATCGGGGCCGGAGTTGCCCCAAAAAGGGCCAAAGTTACCCCGGCGTAAGGCGGGTGAGGCTCGCTTGCGTGGAACACGGCCTTGGCTCAGGGACCAAGGGCTGATTTGAACTTTGCGGCCCGCACCATATGTTGGTCCTTCATGGTTATGTCATCTGCATCGCATGAAAGGAGGCGGGCATGGCTGGAGGTTGGGCGCATGATGGGGCGGTGAACGAGCAGATCGAGGCCTCGATCGCCGACGAACTGGCGCGGATGCGCGCGCAGAACAAGGTGCCGAGCGGCGAGTTTCGCCGAATGCGCGGAATGCGGCGAAGAGATCCCGATGGCGCGGCGCGCGGCGATCCCAGGCGTCAAGCTTTGTGTCGAATGCCAGCAGGGCAGGGACCGGACATTCAAAAGCCGCAGCGGGATCAACCGGCGCGGCTCGAAGGATCGCAATTGCGGTAAGGGGCCTTCGCCCGCGCCGGATTACCAGCGCAGGACGACACTTCCCAAGCCAGACCGCCGCCGATGGCTTCGGCGACAAGAACGTCGCCCGTCTTGAAGCGGCCCTCGCTGTTGGCGACCGACATCGCCAGCGGGATCGAGGCGGCCGAGGTGTTGCCGTGATTGGCAACGGTCAGCACGACCTTTTCGATCGGAAGCTCCATGCGTTTCGCAGTGGCCTCGATAATGCGGATATTGGCCTGATGCGGCACCAGCCAATCGACGGATCGGCGGGAATGCCGGCCTTGTCGAGCGCGCGATGGGCGGTTGCGGCCAGCTTTTCGACTGCGTGACGGAAGACAAGATTGCCCTGCATGCGCAGATGGCCCGCCGTTCCCGTGGTCGCAACACCGCCGTCGACGTAAAGCAGGTCGCGGTAGCGCCCGTCGCTGTTGAGGTCGAGTGCCAGAATGCCGCGGTCCTGATTGGTGCCTTCGCCTTCTTGCACCTCGAGGATGACCGCGCCCGCGCCGTCACCGAAAAGCACGCAGGTCGAGCGGTCGGTGAAATCGAGGATGCGGCTGAAAGCCTCGGCCCCGATAACGAGGATGCGGTCGGCCTGACCCGCGCGGATCATCGCATCGGCGGTCGAAAGCGCAAAGACGAAACCGGCGCAAACCGCCTGAACGTCGAAGGCAAAGCCGCGCGACATGCCCAAACCGCCCTGGATCATGGTTGCGACCGAGGGGAAGGTCAGATCGGGGGTCGAGGTCGCGACGACGATCGCGTCGATATCGTCGGCGCTCAATCCCGCATTGGCCAAAGCCGCCTTCGCGGCCTCGATGCCCAGATCGCTGGTGGTCTGGCCTTCGGCAGCGAAATGGCGCCGCTCGATCCGGTGCGGGCGCGGATCCACTCGTCCGAGGTCTCAAGTTGTTGTTCGAAAAACGCGTTTTCGACGATGCGCTCGGGCAGGTAGTGACCCGTTCCCCGAACAACCGAGCGACGAATCATTCCTGACTCTCCGATTGCGACGAACCGGCGGCTTGGCCTTGTTCATCTTGTGAGACGCGGCCGGCCTCGGGCGAGGCGGCGGCATGGGCGACGCGGGCGGCGAGGCGGTCCTGATAGCCCGATTTCGCAAGGTCCGAGGCAAGCCGGATCGCGGCGGCAACGCCGGTCGCATCGGCCGAGCCATGCGATTTCACGACGGTGCCGTTCAGGCCGAGGAAGACGCCGCCATTCACGCGACGCGGATCGATGCGGGTTTGCAGCCGCTTGAGCGAGGACATCGCCAGAAGGGCCGCGAATTTGGACAGGATCGAGGCGCTGAAGGCCTCTTTCAGGAACTCGCCCACCAGCTTGGCAGTGCCTTCGCCGGTTTTGAGGGCGATATTGCCGGTGAAACCGTCCATGACGATGACATCAACCTTGGACGAGGCGAGATCGCCCCTTCGACAAAGCCGATATATTCGAAATTGGCGTCTTGCGCGGCATTGGCGATCAGCTCTTGCGCGAGCTTGAGCTCTGCCTTGCCCTTATGCTCTTCGGTGCCGACATTCATCAGCCCGACGCGCGGACGTTCGACGCCCAGCCCGTTGCGGGCATAGGAGGCCCCATCAGCGCATATTGCAAAAGATCGGGCGCATCGGCTTTCACGTCGGCGCCGACATCAAGCATGATGTTGAAGCCTTGCGGATTGCGCGAGGGCCAGAAGCAGGCGATCGCCGGACGGTTGACGCCGGGCAGCTTGCGCAGCCGGATCATCGACACCGCCATGAGCGCGCCGGTATTGCCGCAGGAAACCGCGACGGATGCCTCGTGCGAGCGCACCGATCGATGGTGGACCACATGCTGGTGCCATCGCCGTTGCGCACGACCTGACTGGGCTTGTCGTGCATGGTGACGACGCCGGTCGCATTGCGGATCGTGCAGCGCTCGGCAAGGCCTTGGTGCTGTGCGATCAATGCGGAAAGCTCCGCTTCAGGTCCGTGGACGATAAAGCGAAGCTCTGAATTCTCGGCGGCGCTTGCCGCAATGCCGGCGATGACGGCAGTGGGGCCGCGGTCGCCCCCATTGCGTCAACCGACACCACGACGTGCCCCTGTTCGAGGCGGCGAGCGGCGGGGTGGTTGTCTCAGCCGGGGACATGTCCGCGGTATCGCCGCTTATGCCGCGTCGTCGTCCAGATCGACTTCGTTCGCCTGAGCAACGACTTCACGATCTGCATAATGTCCGCAGGACGGGCAAACGTGGTGCGGGCGCTTCAGTTCGCCACAATTGGTGCATTCGTTCGGGTTGCCTGCGACCAATGCGTCGTGCGAACGACGCATGTTACGACGGGAGCGGGTAACTCGGTTCTGAGGGACGGCCATGTCTCAACCTCGGGTGGTTCGGGGGCGTTCCCGAGATTAGGATTGCCCCAAGTTTTTCGTTTCTGATCGATGTGAGCCAATAGGCCAGGATGGCGGTGCCCGCAAGTCTAAAGGGGCTACGCGGCCTGGGCTGCCCCGCCGGTCGAATGAACGCGGCAAAATAGTCGGATTTGTGCAAGGTGCAAGGGTAATCTTGCACAAACACCGACTTGCCGCGCCGTTCAGCGGCTGAGCTTGGCGTGAACCTCGTCGAGATCGACCTCGCCGAGGGGCATTTTGTTGTCGGGGTCGTCGAAGTCGTAGCGGAACAATTTGAAGTCGCGCTTGTAGATCTCCCAGACGAGGTGACGCGACAGGTCGTCGAAATAATCGCTGACCTTATGCGCGCGTTTGGGGCCGTGGCCTTCCGATTCGTTGAACTTCGGAACTTCGTCGGCACGGATCGCGACCGGCGTTTCTGCCGCATCCAGCACTTTCTGCATGCCGTCGTTGAACTTCTCGGTGAAGAAGATCTGGTCGTAGCGGCCGCCGTTCACGATGAAGGTCGAGATATGGCCGGACATGGCCGACCAGTGGATGTCGGGGTCCATCGGGCGGCGGAAGCGGATGGTGTCGCGCGCGAACAGCAAGAAGCGGCGGAAGCTCTTGATCTGGTCGAAATCGAAATTGTCGTCGGGCGAGCCGACTTCGATCCCGTAGCGCTGGATCAGCTGCGGCACGAGATTGCCGCGATAGCGTTTGCCGTTTCGCTGGATGCCGGCGATCTTGTCGAAGAACGAGGACAGGATGCGCGAATAGGGGTTGCGCACACAGGTGAAGGTTACACCCTGACGGGCGCGGATGCCTTGCTCGATCGGGGCACGGCTCTCGGCTTGCGACCATTTGTGCATCCCCGAGGTGGAATCGTGGATGTCGCCGTCGTAATATGTACCGTTGTCGGAGTAATACATGATCTGGCCGATCGACGAGCAGGCGCATTTCGGCACGACCCGATAAACCATGCTTTGACTCTCGGTCATCCAGGTGCCGGGAAATTCCATTTTAAACGCCCTTCTTTCTAAGGCTGCATCTTGCAGCCGTCGCAACTTGCTCTACGTGCTAAAATCGTTAGAGACGGAAATCAATTAAATCAGGAATAAACTTGGTAATGTTAAGGTCAAGACGCGCGCAGCCGGCAGAGGCGTAACGATGGCACGAATCGCATTCATCATGCTCTGCCACAAGGATGCACCCGGTGTCATCGCCCAAGCACGGCGTCTGACTGCTTCGGGCGATTTCGTGTCGATCCATTTCGACGGAAACTCCGATCCGGCGGATTTCGCCGAGATTTGGTCGGCGCTTTCGGACAACCCTTCGGTGACTTTCGCAGATCGCCGCTACCGCTGTGGTTGGGGCGAGTGGTCGCTGGTCGCGGCAACCCTCGAAGCGGTGCGTGCCGCCGTCGCCGCTTTTCCCAATGCCAGCCATTTCTACATGCTCTCGGGCGATTGCCTGCCGGTAAAAACCGCCGAATATGCGCATGATTTTCTTGATCTGAATGATTGCGATTATATCGAGCATAATGATTTCTTCGCCTCGGACTGGATCAAGACCGGCCTCAAGGAAGAGCGCCTGATTTACCGCTACTGGTTCAACGAACGCACCCAGCCCAAGCTTTATTACGCCTCGCTCGCCATTCAGCAAAAGCTCATGCTGACGCGCGAGGTGCCGTCGGATCTTCAGGTGATGATCGGATCGCAATGGTGGTGTCTGCGGCGCCAAACCATCGAAAAGGTTCTCGCCTTTTGCGATCGCGCCGCGATGTCATGCGGTTTTTCGCGACGACCTGGATCCCCGACGAGACCTTCTTCCAGACCATCGTGCCTCATGTCGTGCCGCGCAACGAGCTGCGCAACCGCACGCTGACCTATCTGATTTTCACCGATTACGGCATGCCGGTGACGTTTTATAACGACCAGTACGACCTGCTGCTGCGTCAGGATTACATCTTTGCGCGCAAGATCAGTGCCGAGGCGCTGGAACTGCGCGAGCGGTTGGGGGCGCTTTGGGCCGACGAGGGGTCCATTTTCCGACCTCGAACGAGGGGGCGGGGTTTTCCGCTTCCTGACCGGACGCGGCCGCGTCGGTCGCCGCTTCTCGCCGCGGTTCTGGGAAGATGACACCGCGCTTGGCCGCGACAAAAGCCTGCTGCTGATCGTCTCGAAGAAATGGCATGTCGCCAAACGCTTGACGCAGGGCCTGCGCGAGCAGACCGATATTCCGGCGGTCGACTACCTCTTCAACGAGGATCAGGCCCATCTGCCCGATATGGGCGGGGTGGAGAATACCGTCTCGAAACGCGAGCGCCACCGCCGCGCCGTGATCAAGCTGCTGTTCGACCAGTTCGGCACCAACCGGCTGGCCTTCTGTCTCGACAGCTCGGCCCTGCCGTTGATCCAGGACTTCATGGCCGAAAAGACCGACACCCGCATCCTGATGATCGAGACCGATTTCCATCAGGATTATCTGCGCGGCCATATCGCGCGGGTGGGTCTTGCCGGCGCGTCGGCCCAGCCGGACGTGGTGGAGCGTCTGCTGCCGATCGTGCGGCGCGATCTCGAATACGAGGCGAACCGCCTGCGCGACATGGAATTCCCGCGCTTCTACACGATCTCGCCCACCGCCGCCCCGAGGCCAATGCCGCGGCATTGGCGCAGGCTTTCGACCTCGAACCAGAGGCGGCGCTCGCGCTTGCCCAAATCGACCATTTGTTCAGCGACTGACCGGAGACAGCAGATGCCCAGCTATGATGACCAGAACATTTTCGCCCGTATCCTGCGCGGCGAGATCCCCAATGATACGGTTGTTGAAACCGAGCATACGCTGGTTTTCCGCGACATCCGCCCGCAGGCGCCGGTCCATGTGCTGGTGATCCCCAAGGGGGCCTATGTCAGCTTTGACGATTTCGCCGCCAATGCTTCCGAGGCCGAGCTGGTCGACTTCATGCGCACGGCCGCCAAGGTTTCGAAGGATCTCGGCGTCTCGCTGGATGGGGGCGAGGGGTTCCGCGCCATCGCCAATACCGGCCCGCATGGGGTGCAGGAGGTGCCGCATTTCCACCTCCATATCCTCGGCGGCCATGTCATGGGCCCGATGCTCGCGCACTGATCCCTGCACCGCGCCGGAATGGGGGCAAAAAAGGGCCGCCCTTTCGGGCGCGGCCTTTTTCGTTTGGTTTCGGGTGCTCAGTTTCTGGCGGTGAGGCGCAGGAAAACATCCTCGAGATCGGGGCTTTCGATCGCCACATCGAGAATCGGCAGGCTTTCCGCCCGCACCGCATCGATCATCGCATCGGCCCGCAGCTTCGAGGGCGCATAGCTCAGCGCCAGCCGTCCGTCGGCGCGACGCTCGGCGCGCACGCCCTCGGGCAGGGTGGGGATGCGGCGGTCCTCGCCGGTATCCATCACCAGCGTTTTGGAATCCGCACGGCCCAGCAGCGTCGCGGTATCCTCGTTCAGGATCAGCTCGCCGCGGTCGATGATCGCGATCTGGTCGCACATATCCTCGGCCTCCTCGAGGTAATGCGTTGTCAGGATGATCGTCATGCCGCGTTGGTTGAGCTTGCGCACATTGGCCCAAAGCATGTCGCGCAAGCCGATGTCGACCCCCGCGGTCGGCTCGTCGAGAACCAGAATGCGCGGCTTGTGGACCAGTGCCTTGGCCAGCAAAAGCCGCCGCTTCATCCCGCCCGAAAGGTGGCGCGAATAGCTTCCGGCCTGTTCGGTCAGCCCGACGAGTTCAAGCAGCTCGTCGGTCCAGCGCTCGGATTTCGGGACGCCGTAAAGCCCCGCCTGCACTTCGAGGCTGGCGCGGGGCGTAAAAAACGGGTCGATGTTGAGCTCTTGCGGCATGACCCCGATAGAGGCGCGCGATTGGCGCGGGTTCACATCCTGATCAAAGCCGTGGATCACGACCTTGCCCGCCGTCTTGTTCACGAGACCGGCCATGATGTTGATCGTGGTCGATTTTCCCGCGCCGTTCGGCCCCAGCAGCCCGAAGATGCTGCCCGAGGGGATCTGGAGGTTCAGACCTTTCAGCGCCTGTTTCGGCGGATTGCTCCCCGAGGCGGCATAGGTTTTCGTCAGATTCGAAATCTCGATGGCGGGGGCGAAGGGGGCTGGCATCGGCATCCGGCTGTGATTATGATCTCGAACGGTTTAAACCCCTTTCGTGTCAAAGCTCAAGGAATCGCCATGACTCTTCCGGCTCCTGAAACCCAGATCGTCACCACCTGGAAAATTGCCTGTGACGGTGATGAAAGCATGGGGTCGGGACATCCGCGCGTCTGGCTGGTCATTCCGCAAGACAAGGGCTTTGTCGAATGCGGCTATTGCGACAAGCGTTTCGAAATCGACCGCGCCCATGCGCATGACGACCACTAAGGCCTGAGGCCGCGCATCAGGGCGGGGCATCCGTCCCCCGAATGTCCGAATGTCCCGACGGCCTGCGTAATGCGCGGGCCGTTCGCATTTCAAGCGATGGGGCAAGCAGGGCTTGGCCCTTGGCCCCCGTCATGGCAGAAGAAGGGCCAATCGAAAGGACCGCGCATGACCCAGAGCAATGACACCAGCGCCGAGACCAAATTCGGCAAGGGCTGCCATCTTCACCTGATCGACGGCTCGGCCTTTATCTTTCGCGCCTATCACGCGCTGCCGCCCCTGACGCGCAAATCCGACGGCCTGCCGATCGGGGCGGTCGCGGGTTTTTGCAACATGCTGTGGAAATACATCCAGGATGCGGGCGGGGCGGATGCGCCGACACATGCGGCGGTGATTTTCGACCATTCCTCGCGCACCTTCCGCAACGATATCTACCCCGAATACAAGGCGAACCGCCCCGAGCTCCCCGAGGATCTGCGCCCGCAATTCCCGCTGACCCGCGAGGCGACACGCGCCTTCAACATCGCCTTCATCGAACAAGAGGGCTACGAGGCCGACGACATTATCGCCACGCTGGCGCGTCAGGCGCGCGAGGCGGGTGGCTCGGCGACGATCATCAGCTCTGACAAGGATCTGATGCAGCTGATCGGCGGCGGCATCGACATGCTCGATCCGATGAAGAACAAAACCATCGGTCCCGACGAAGTCTTCGAGAAATTCGGCGTCGGCCCCGACCGTGTCGTCGATATTCAGGCGCTTGCGGGCGATTCCGTCGACAACGTGCCGGGCGCGCCGGGGATCGGGATCAAGACGGCAGCGCTTTTGATCAACGAATACGGCGATCTCGAAACGCTTCTGGCCCGCGCGGGCGAAATCAAGCAGCCCAAGCGCCGGCAGGTCTTGCTCGATAATGCCGATCTGATCCGCATCTCGAAACGTCTGGTCGAGCTGGATACCCATACGCCGGTCGAAGCGACACTGGAATCTCTCGAGGTTCGCGAGCCCAACCATCAGGAATTGCTTGATTTTCTGTCTGAAATGGAATTCCGAACCCTCGTCAACCGCGTCGCCGAGCGTTTCGGTGCCGAGGCGCCGGCTGTCAGGATCACCCCCGCCAAAGTCGCACCCGCGGCCGAGGGGACATCCGCCGCAGCGCCCAGGGAAATGCCCGCGATCAAGACGGACCACTACGTCACGATCCGCGATGCGGCGACGCTGCAGCTGTGGATCGACGAGATCACCCTGCTCGGTTCGGTCGCGATCGACACCGAAACCACCGGCCTTGACGAGATGGTCGCCGGTCTGGTCGGGATCTCGCTTTGCACCGGCCCCGGTCGCGCCGCCTATCTCCCGCTCGGCCATGTCGAGGGCACCGAAGACCTGTTCAGCTCGGGCCAGCTCGTCGCGGGCCAGATGCCCGTCGCCGAGGCCTTGCGCCTGCTCAAGCCGATGCTCGAGGATCCGGCGGTGCTCAAGATCGGGCAGAACATCAAATACGACTGGAAGATCCTCGCGCGCCACGGCGTTGCCTATTTGGGCGGCGTGCCGATCAATATGGCGCCGCTCGAGGATACGATGCTGATGTCCTTTGCGCTCAATGCGGGCGGTGGTATCGGTCACGGCATGGATGCTTTGGCCGAGGCCCATCTCGACCACAAAACCATCCCGATCAAGGATCTGATCGGTTCGGGCAAAAGCCAGATCACCTTTGCGCAGGTGCCGGTCGAGCAGGCCGTGGCCTATGCGGGCGAGGATGCCGAGGTGACCTGGCGGCTCTGGCATCACTTCCGGCCCCAGCTTGCGCCGAATGCGGTGACCGGCCCCTACCGCCGCCTCGAATTGCCGATGATCCCCGTGCTGGCCGAAATGGAAATGGCCGGAATCAGGGTCAATACCGAGCATCTCGCGCGGATGTCGAATGCTTTCGCGCAGAAAATGGCCCAGCTCGAGGACGAGATCCACGGACTTGCCGGACAAAGCTTCAATGTCGGCTCTCCCAAACAGCTGGGCGAGATCCTGTTCGACAAGATGGGCCTTCAGGGCGGCAAACAGGGCAAGACCGGTGCCTATTCGACCAGCGCCGACGTGCTGGAAGATCTTGCGGCGGAAGGCCACGAGCTGCCCGCGCGGGTGCTGGACTGGCGCCAGATTTCCAAGCTGAAATCGACCTATACCGATGCGCTCCAGACGCATATCAACCCCGATACCAAGCGCGTCCACACTTCTTACTCGATCACGGGGCGCAGACCGGACGTTTGGCCTCGACCGAGCCGAACCTGCAAAACATCCCCGTCCGGACCGATGAGGGCCGCCGCATCCGCGAGGCCTTCATCGCGCCCGAGGGCCGCAAGATCGTCAGCCTCGACTATAGCCAGATCGAGCTGCGCATTCTTGCCCATGTCGCCGATATTCCCGCGCTGAAGCAGGCTTTCCGCGACGGGATCGACATCCATGCCATGACCGCGAGCCAGATGTTCGGCGTTCCGGTCGAGGGGATGGATCCGATGATCCGCCGCCGCGCCAAAGCGATCAACTTCGGGGTGATCTACGGAATTTCGGGCTTCGGCCTTGCGCGCAACCTGCGCATTCCGCGCGCCGAGGCACAGGCCTTCATCGACACCTATTTCGAGCGGTTCCCGAAATCCGCGCCTATATGGACAAGACCGTCGAGGATGCAAAACGTGACGGCTATGTCCGCACGCTGTTCGGTCGCCGCATCATGACGCCCGGCATCAACCAGTCGGGACCGGCTGCGGGCGGAGCGAAACGCGCGGCGATCAACGCCCCCATTCAGGGGCCGCCGCCGATATCATCCGCCGCGCCATGATCCGGATGCCCGAGGCGATCAAGGACATCCCCGCCAAGATGCTTTTGCAGGTCCATGACGAACTTGTCTTCGAGGCCGACGAAGGCGCGGTTGACCAACTGATCAAGGTTGCGCGCGACATTATGGAGAACGCCCCGATCCGGCGGTGAAACTCTCCGTGCCGCTGATCGTCGAGGCGGGGCAGGGCGAAAACTGGGCCTCGGCCCACTAAGCCGCGCTCCGTCAAACGCGGGTCCTGCGCGACCCCTTGTTTGTCGGGCACGCCCGTGTGACGGCCCTGCCACCCGCAACCTTGGGGCGAGTGGCGGGGCCGGTTTCGTTTCTCAGATCGCGGTCGAATGGCTGAGCGCGGGTGCGTCGTAGCGGTCCAGCATCTGGGCAATCATGCGCACCAGCGGCCGTCCTTCGGGCGTGATCTCGAGCCGGTCGCGCGACAGCTCCACCATGTCGCGAAACCGCGCGGAGATGGGCGCGACAGCGGCCGCGATCGCGCTGTCGTCCAGTCCGAAGTCGCGGCGCAGCGCCGCGAAATCGACCGCGAAATCGCACATCAACGCCTCGATCATCCGTGCCCGCCACAGATCCTCTGGCGTGAAGACATGTCCGCGGCTGACGGAAAAGCGCCCTTCGCGGATTGCCCCCGAATGGGCACCGGTTGCGGGCGCATTTTGCGCATAGCCTTGCGGAAAGCGCGAGATCGACGAGGCGCCAAGCCCGATCAACACCTGCGCGGCATCATCGGTATAGCCCTGAAAATTGCGCCGCAGCCGCTTGTCCCGTTGTGCCTGCGCCAGCCCGTCTCCCGGTCGCGCGAAATGGTCGATGCCGATTTCGACATAGCCGTCGGCCACGAAAAGTGCGCGGGCAACCTCGAACAAGGCGAGCCGGTCGCGGGGCGCGGGCAGGCTCTCGGGCGGGATCATGACCTGACGCCGTGCCACCCAAGGCACATGGGCATAGCCGTAAAGCGCGACCCGATCGGGCGAAAGAGCCAGCAATTTCTGGACGGTTTGCGCGATTTTTTCGTGATCCTGACCGGGCAGACCGAAGAGGATATCGGCATTGAGGCTGGCGATGCCGTGGGCGCGGACCAGATCGACGGCGCGGGCGGTGACTTCAAAGCTCTGCTCGCGACCTATGGTCTTCTGGATCTCGGGGTCGAAGTCCTGCACGCCGATGCTGGCCCGCGTCAGGCCTGCCGCGGCCAAAGCCTCCATACGGGGGCGTCGATTTCGTTGGGGTCGATCTCGACCGAGAACTCGGCACCTTCGGCCAGAGGAAAGGCGGCAAGGACCGCATCCGCAAGCCGCGTGACGAGGTCGGGCGCCAGCAGCGTCGGCGTGCCGCCCCCAATGGAGCCGCGACAGACGGATGCCCTCGGGCAGGGCCTTGCGCAGCATTTCGAGCTCGGCGAGCAGGGTCTCGACATAGGCCCTGACCGGCGCGTCGCTTTGGGTACCCTGCGTGCGGCAGGCGCAAAACCAGCACAGACGGCGGCAAAAGGGGACGTGAAGATAAAGGGAAATGCTTTCGTGGCCGGTAATGGAACTGATCCAGCCGCGATAGGTCGTCTCGTCCACGGCAGGGGTGAAATGGGGTGCGGTGGGATAGCTTGTGTAGCGCGGAACCCGCGCGTCAAAGAGTCCCAAATGCTCAAGTTGCGATTTCGTGCTCATGCGTCTATATTTTCTACTTGCACGCGAAGAGTCCTTGACCCAGGTCAATAGCCATGCCCCAAGACGCAGTTCTTTTGACGACGCAAGTTGCTTGCGACAAATGCCCGATCCGCAATCGGGCAGTCTGTGCGCATTGCGAAAGCGACGAGCTGGCCGAGCTCGAGGCGGCGAAGCTTTACCGCAATTACGAGGCCGGACAGGTGGTGACCTGGTCGGGCGATCCGATGGAATTCGTGGCTTCTGTCGTCTCCGGCGTGGCGACACTGACCCAGACGCTCGAGGACGGACGCACCCAGATGGTGGGTCTTCTGCTTCCCAGCGATTTTCTTGGCCGTCCGGGGCGGCAAAAGGCGAGCTATACGGTCACCGCGACGACCGATCTGCTTTTGTGCTGCTTCCAGCGCCGGCCCTTTGAAAACCTGCTCAACCGCACGCCGCGGCTTTCGACGCGGCTTCTGGAGATGACGCTGGACGAGCTTGATGCCGCGCGCGAATGGCTTTTGCTGCTCGGGCGCAAATCGGCGCGCGAAAAGATCGCCTCTTTCCTCGCGATCCTGTGCCGCCGCGAGGCGGCGCTGACCAAGGTCAAACCCAACGGCCGGCTGGCGATCTCGCTGCCGCTGACGCGCGAGGCGATGGCGGATTATTTGGGTCTGACGCTGGAGACGGTGAGCCGCCAGATGACGGCTTTGCGCAAGGATGGCGTGATCGAGATGGACGGCAAGCGCCACATCATCATCCCCTCCTACCACCTTCTGGTCGAGGAAAGCGGTGACGATGCCGATGGCGGCCCGCTGATCTGATCGCTGCTGATCCGGTCTCTGCGGCCCGCCGCATTTTCTCCCGTTTCCGGCCGGATCAAGGCAGGCCGAACCTTCGGCCCGCCGGCTTTCCGTTTGCGCTCAACGGGCGAGTTGCGCTCAACGGGCGAGGAAGACCGGAATATTCGCGGTCTCGAGCATGTTGCGCGTCGCGCCCCGAGAATGGCCTGACGGAAGCGCGAATGGCCGTAAGCCCCCATCACGATCATATCGGCGCCGATCTCGGTGGCGCGGCGGGCAATGATCTCGCTGATCTTGGGCAGGGTGCGGGCCAGAACCGCGACATCGGCTTTGACGCCCTGACGGGTCAGCATCTGGCAGAAGGTATTGCCGGGCTCGGCCCCTTCGGCACTATGGGGCGAGGGATCGACGACCGTCACCTCTACCTCTTCGGCGGCCTGCAGGAACGGTAGCGCGCGGCGGGCGGCGACGAGCGCCTCGTTCGACTGGTTCCATGCAACCAGAATGCGGGTGCCGAAGGTCTCGCTGATCTCGCCCGGGACGATGAGGACGGGGGCGCTGCCCTCGAACAGGGCGGCTTCGGTCAGGGCCTCGCCGTCGGGGTTGATCTCGCGATCATAGGGGCGTCCCAGGACCACGAGATCGGAAAAGCGCGCCCGCATCCCGATCAGCGTCGATAGCCCGCCGAGCTGGGCCACGGCGGAATCGACCGACCATCGCAGGTCCTTGCCCTCGAGATAGGCGCGCACCTTGTCTTCGAGCTCTCCGGCCGCGGCCATCGCCTTGTCGATCGCCTCCTGGAAGACATAGGCCGAGGCGCCCGCGTAGAAATAGCCGTTTTGGGTGTGATCGACGCCAAGACAGAACACGTCGAGATGTGCGTCTTCTCGTCGCGCTATGGCGATGGCGGCATCAAGCTGCGCCCGCTGGCTGGTTTCGGTCAGGATGGTCAGGATCGATTTATAGCCCATGACAAGTCCTTTCAGATTGCCTCGTTACAATTATCTCTCTGATTTTCTGCGCAATTTTAAGAAAATCAGAAACGGCATTGCGCCTTTTCAAACCCCATCATGCCACAGAACGGGGTGCTTGCGTTGATCTCGATCAACCCGCGGATGTGGACGGCGCGCCATTTCGCCACACTATCTTTTCGCAAGAGCTTGACCCAGATCAAAGCCCCGAACGCAAAACCACACGTAGCTGCGATGGTCGGAAGTGTTTTGCGCGCCTCGAAGGGGGCGGGGGCATCCGACCATTGACGAAGGGACTTTGAATTCATGTGGGACACCATCAAGCTGATCGTATTCGGTGCGATTGCGGTTCTGGCCGCGATCGCCGCCAATTACGCGCGCCCCGACGATCCGGCCTATCTGGTCAACGCGATAATCGTGATGCTGGTTGCAGCGATCGCCTTCATTCACGCTTTGCGCCAGAGCGGGAACGAGCAGCCCGGCCTCGATCCGCATCCTGAAACCGAATATCTGGATGGTGTCATCCGTGCCGGCGTGATCGCCACCACCTTCTGGGGGTCGTGGGCTTTCTGGTCGGCGTGGTCATCGCATTCCAGCTGGCTTTCCCCGCGCTGAACCTGAGCGACTTCGCCCAGGGCTATACCAACTTCGGCAAGCTGCGCCCCCTTCACACTTCGGCGGTGATCTTCGCTTTTGGCGGCAACGCCTTGATCGCGACCTCGTTCTATGTCGTCCAGCGCACCACCGCCGCGCGGCTGTGGGGCGGCAATACCGCTTGGTTCGTCTTCTGGGGCTACAACCTTTCATCGTGCTGGCAGCGACGGGCTATATCCTCGGCGCGACGCAGTCCAAGGAATATGCAGAGCCCGAATGGTACGTCGACTGGTGGCTGGTTGTCGTCTGGGTGGCCTATCTTGCGGTCTTCCTCGGCACGATCATGAAGCGTCGCGAGCCGCATATCTATGTGGCGAACTGGTTCTACCTCGCATTCATCGTGACCATCGCGATGCTCCACATCATCAACAACCTCTCGGTCCCCGTTTCGGTCTTCGGCTCGAAATCGGTACAGCTGTTCGGCGGCGTGCAGGATGCGATGACGCAGTGGTGGTACGGCCATAACGCGGTCGGTTTCTTCCTGACGGCGGGCTTCCTCGGGATGATGTACTACTTCATCCCCAAACAGGCCGAGCGTCCCGTTTACAGCTACAAACTGTCGATCATCCACTTCTGGGCCCTGATCTTCATGTATATCTGGGCCGGCCCCCACCACCTGCATTACACCGCGCTTCCCGAATGGGCCGCGACCTTGGGCATGGTTTTCTCGATCATGCTGTGGATGCCCAGCTGGGGCGGCATGATCAACGGTCTGATGACGCTTTCGGGCGCATGGGACAAACTGCGCACCGATCCGATCATCCGCATGATGGTTGTCGCGGTGGGCTTTTACGGCATGGCGACCTTCGAGGGTCCGATGATGTCGATCAAAGCCGTCAACTCGCTGTCGCATTACACCGACTGGACCATCGGTCACGTCCATTCCGGCGCACTCGGCTGGAACGGCATGATCACCTTCGGCGCGCTTTACTATCTGACGCCGCGCCTGTGGGGCCGCGACAAGCTGTACTCGCTGCAACTGGTCAGCTGGCACTTCTGGCTCGCGACGATCGGTCTGGTGCTCTACGCGGCCTCGATGTGGGTTTCTGGGATCATGGAAGGCCTGATGTGGCGCGAAGTCGATGCCCAAGGTTTCCTCGTGAACGCATTCGCCGACACTGTTCAGGCCAAATTCGCCATGAACGTGGTGCGCGGTCTGGGCGGCACGCTTTACCTGCTGGGCGGTCTGATCATGGCCTATAACCTCTGGGCCACCGTCGCCAAACAGCCCAAGGCGCATTCCACCATCATCGCTGTCCCGGCCGAATAAGGAGACGGATCATGGCACTTCTTGAAAAGCACAAGATCCTCGAAAAGAACGCCACGCTGCTGCTGGTCTTTTCCTTCCTTGTCGTCACCATCGGCGGCCTCGTGCAGATCGCGCCGCTCTTCTATCTGGAGAATACCATCGAGAAGGTGGAGGGGTTCGCCCCTACACCCCGCTCGAACTCAAGGGCCGCGACATCTATGTCCGCGAGGGCTGCTATGTCTGCCATAGCCAGATGATCCGCCCGATGCGCGACGAGGTCGAGCGTTACGGCCATTACAGCCTTGCGGCGGAATCGATGTACGACCATCCGTTCCAATGGGGCTCCAAACGGACCGGTCCCGATCTGGCGCGGGTCGGCGGGCGTTACTCGGACGAATGGCATTTCGACCACCTGACCGATCCGCAATCGGTGGTGCCGGAATCGATCATGCCGAAATACGGCTTCCTGACCAACCGCATGATCGAGCCTTCGAACATGAAGGACCGTCTGTTGGCCGACAGTCGCGTGGGTGTTCCCTATGACGAGGCGATGATCGATGCCGCGATCGAGGATTTCCGCGCACAAGCCGATCCCGACCGCGACGCCTCGGGCCTCGAGGAGCGTTATCCGGGTGCCGAGCAGCGCAACTTCGACCGCCGTCCCGGCATTTCGGAGATGGATGCGCTGATCGCCTATCTGCAGGTCATGGGCACGATGGTCGATTTCTCGACCTTCCAGCCGGATCCGGCACGGTAAGGGGGCGATCATGGATACCTACAGCTTCCTGCGTCAACTGGCCGACAGCTGGGTGCTCTTGATGCTTACGCTGTTCTTCATCGGGGTCGCCTTGTTCGCTTGGCGCCCCGGCTCTCGCAGCCTGCATCAGGATGCCGCCGAAAGCATCTTCCGCAATGAAAAGAACCCGCTCCGGCGGGCGAGATGGAGGTCAAGTAATGGCCGGTCATGACAATACCCATGCGGACAACAACAGTCCGCGCGAAACCCGTGTCGTGCGCGATGCCAAGGGCCGCCGCGAAAAGGTCGAGGTCCCCTCGACCGGCCACGAATGGGACGGGATCCGCGAATACGACAACCCGCTGCCGCGCTGGTGGCTCTGGGTGTTCTATGCGACCGTGGTCTGGGCCTTGTTCTATGTCATCGCCTATCCGGCAATCCCGCTGATCTCGGGCAATACCAAGGGCGTTCTGGACTATACCCCGCGCAAGGAAGTCGCGGCCGAGATCGACAAGTTCAACGCGGCCAATGCTCCCGTTCAGGCCCGTCTGGTCGAAACGCCCGTCGAAGAGATCGCCAAGGATCCCGAACTCGCCAATTACACCGCCAATGCCGGCGCCGCGATCTTCCGCACATGGTGCGCACAATGTCACGGCTCGGGTGCGGCGGGGGCTGTGGGCTATGCGAACCTGCTCGACAACGACTGGCTCTGGGGCGGTTCGGCCGAAGAGATCTACACGACCGTGCGCCACGGCATCCGCAG
Source organism: Paracoccus cavernae (assembly GCA_030410095.1). Classification (GTDB taxonomy): domain Bacteria; phylum Pseudomonadota; class Alphaproteobacteria; order Rhodobacterales; family Rhodobacteraceae; genus Paracoccus; species Paracoccus cavernae. The sequence goes on along the minus strand of JAUFRC010000001.1, from coordinate 1,353,888 downwards.
CCCCTCGGACCCCGAGACGCGCTATTCGGAAATGCCGCGCTTCGGCACCGACGGGATGCTCGACAAGGCGCAGATCGGCGAGGTAGTGGACTATGTTCTCCAGCTTGCTGGCCAGCCGCATGACGCAAAGGCTGCCGCAGCAGGGCAGGTGATCTATGCCGACAACTGCGCCGCCTGTCATGCCGAAGACGGCACGGGCGACCGTGCGCAGGGCGCGCCGAACCTGACCGACGCGATTTGGCTTTACGGGGGCGACAAGGCCACGCTGACGCGCATCGTCTCGAGCGGTCCTTTCGGCGTGATGCCCGCCTGGCACGAGCGCCTCTCCGAGGCCGATATCCGTGCGGTCTCGAGCTATGTCCATAGTCTGGGTGGCGGCGAGTAATACCTCGCAGCACCAGACAAAACGATCTGCGGCGGCGACGCCTCAGAGAGGCGCCAACCCCCGTCCTGTTCGCGCGTTTCAGGGGTTGGCGTCGTTTTTCTTTATTTTGCAGATGGTTGTGTTGCGGATGCGACAATCCGGCCCATGCCGGAGCGCAGGACGAAGGCCTAAAGTCGCGCCAGCAAATCTGATGCAGGTCAAGGCGCTGGGCCTTTCTCGCCCCTAGGGTGAAGCTGCGAACAAGGAGAGCCAGTATGTCATCCCCGAAATCGAGCCGCCGGTTCTTTACCAGGCGCGCGAACCGATTTTTCCTCGGCGGGTCAGCGGAACGTTCCGGAACCTGAAATGGGCGATCATGGGGATCGCCCTTGCAATCTATTACATCACGCCGTGGATCCGCTGGGATCGCGGGCCGAACCTGCCCGATCAGGCGGTCCTCGTCGATATCGCGAACCGGCGTTTCTTCTTTTTCATGGTCGAGATATGGCCGCATGAATTCTATTTCATTGCGGGCCTGCTGATCATGGCGGGGCTGGGACTGTTCCTGTTCACCTCGGCTTACGGTCGGGTCTGGTGCGGCTATGCCTGTCCGCAGACGGTCTGGACCGATCTCTTCATCCAGACCGAGCGCTGGATCGAGGGTGACCGCAACGCCCGCGTGCGTCTGTGGAACGCCAAATGGGACGCCCGCAAATGGCGGCTGCGGCTGACGAAATGGGTCGTCTGGCTGTTGATCGCGGTTCTGACCGGCGGCGCTTGGGTCTTTTACTTCACCGACGCGCCGACGCTTTTGCGCAATCTTTTGACCGGCAATGCCCATCCCGTCGCCTATACGACCATTGCCATCCTGACCGCGACGACCTTTGTCTTCGGCGGTTTCATGCGCGAGCAGATCTGCATCTATGCCTGCCCCTGGCCGCGCATTCAGGCCGCGATGATGGATGAGAATACCCTTACCGTCGCCTATCGCGACTGGCGCGGAGAGCCGCGCGGCAAGATCCACAAGGACGAGCCGACCCGTTCGGACGGCGGCCTCAAGGGCGACTGCATCGATTGCATGGCCTGCGTCAACGTCTGCCCGATGGGGATCGACATCCGCGACGGCCAGCAGCTCGAATGCATCACCTGCGCTTTGTGCATCGACGCCTGCGACGAGGTCATGGACAAGATCGGCAAGCCGCGCGGGCTGATCGACTATATGGCGCTGCAGGACGAAACCAACGAGCGCGCGGGCCAGCCGCCCAAGCCGCTTTTGCGCCATGTCCTGCGGCCGCGCACGCTGCTTTACTTCACGCTTTGGGCGGGGATCGGGGTTGCGCTCGTCGTGGCGCTCTTCCTGCGCTCGCCCTTCGATCTCAACGTGACGCCGGTCAGGAACCCGCTTTCGTGACCATGTCCGACGGCTCGATCCGCAATACCTACGAGATGCGCCTGCGAAACAAGGGCGGCGATGCGCATGATTTCAAAATCACGGCGACGGATGCTTCCGGTGCGGTGATGGGCGATGTCGTCCTCGGCCTCGAAGGGGTGGAGGGCGATACGGTGGCCGTATCCGCCGATACGACCCATACCCAGCGCATCTACCTGACCGCGCCGCCGCAAGCCGCACTGGCGCGGACCGAGCGCAGCGACATCACCCTCTGGGTCGAGGATCTGACCGATCAAGCCCGTGTGCCGGTGGGCACGATTTTCCACGGAAAGGACAAGAAATGAGCCGTGAACTGACCGGAAAACATGTCTTGGCGATCACCGTTCTGGCCTTTGGCGTGATCATTGCGGTCAATCTGACCATGGCGTTTCAGGCGGTCTCGACTTTTCCGGGGCTCGAGGTGAAAAACAGCTATGTCGCCTCGCAAAGCTTCGACCGCGACCGCGCCGCGCAAGACGCTTTGCACTGGACCGTCACCCCCGATTACGCGGACGGCATCCTGTCGATCACGATCACCGATGCAGCGGGCAATCCCGCGCCGGTCGAGGACTTGGCGGTGACGATCGGCCGTCCGACCCATGTGCGCGACGACCAGACGCCCTATTTCACCTATCACCGCGGGACGTTCAGCACGCCGCTCGCGCTTGGCGAGGGACGCTGGAACATCCATCTCTCCGCGAAAGCGCCGGACGGCACGCTCTTTCGCCAGCGCCTTGACCATTATCAGGGCGCGACCGTGACGGAAGGGGCCGAGTAAGATGGCGGATCTTTCGGCCCACGGCTTCCAGCCCCGCCTGTCGGCTTGCCCCGCCTGCGATGCGGCGCCGCTTGCGCTCGATCTGGCCAAACGTGGCGAGAAAGCCTCGGCGATCCTGCTCTCGCTGCCGGGTATCCATTGCGCGGCCTGCATTTCGGATGTCGAGCGCGTTCTGACGCGCCACCCAGGTGTGCGGGGCGCGCGGGTGAACCTGAGCTTGCGGCGCGTCAGTATCGACGCGCCCGATCTGGTCGCGGCCGACCTGATCCCCGTCGTCGAAAGCATCGGCTACGAGGCGCACGAACTTGACGCCTCCGCATTGGGCGCGACGGCGGCCGACCGCGAGGGGCGCGATCTGCTGATGCGCCTTGGCGTTGCGGGTTTCGCGATGATGAACGTCATGATCTTGTCGGTCGCGGTCTGGTCGGGGCCGACGCCGCGACCCGCGACATGTTCCACTGGATCTCGGGCGCGATCGCGCTTCCGACGGTGGCCTTCGCGGGCAAGCCTTTCTTTGCAAGCGCATGGCGCGGGCTCAAGCACGGCCGGCTCGGCATGGATTTCCCGATCTCGCTCGCGCTCATCCTCGCCAGTGCGATCTCGGTCTACGAGACGATGAATTCGGGGCAGCATGCCTATTTCGACGGCGTGACCTCCTTGTGCTTCTTCCTGCTGATCGGCCGCTATCTCGACAATCGCGCGCGCTCGGTCGCGCGTTCGGCGGCGCAAGAGCTGACCGCGCTCGAAGTGCCCCGCGCCATCCGCATCAGGGACGGTGCCGAGGAAGCCGTCGCGGTCGCCGATCTGGTGGCGGGCGACGAGGTTCTGGTGCGGCCGGGCGGACGCATTCCGGCGGATGGCCGCATCCTGCGCGGCCACAGCGAGATCGATCGTTCGCTTCTGACCGGAGAGAGCATTCCCGCCCCCGCCGGTCCGGGAAGCCTGTTGTCCGCGGGCGAGGTCAACCTGACCGGCCCCTTGGTGATCGCGGTGACAGCGGTCGGGCGCGACAGCTCGCTGGCGCGGCTCGCCGAGCTGGTTTCGGCGGCGGAATCGGCGCGGGGCCGCTATGCCTCGCTCGCGCAAAAGCCTCGGAATTTTATACGCCTGTCGTCCATATCCTCGCTTTCACGAGCTTTCTCGGATGGCTGTGGTACACGCGCGATCTGCGGGTCGCGGTCAATATCGCCGCGGCGGTCCTGATCATCACCTGTCCCTGCGCCTTGGGACTTGCGGTTCCGGCGGTCGTGACGACGGCTTCGGGGCGGCTGTTCCGCAAGGGACTTCTGATCAAGGACGGCACCGCTCTTGAACGGCTGGCCGAGGTCGATTGCGTGGTTTTCGACAAGACCGGCACATTGACCATGGGCATGCCGCAGCTGTCCTCGCTGGAGCCGCTCGACGAAAGCGACCGTCCGGCGGCGTTGGCTTTGGCGCAGGCCTCGGCCCATCCCTTGTCGCGCGCCTTGGCGGCGGCGCTGGTGGAGGCCGGCACCACGCCTGCCACGATCACGGACGTGCGCGAACACCCGGGTTTCGGGTCGAGGCACGCCACGAGGGCGGCGTGATCCGTCTTGGTCGCCCCGACTGGCTCGGGCTCGAAACCGGCGCGGGTCTGACCACGGCGGCGACGGCTTTCCGCGCCGGAGAGGGGCCGGTTCAGGTTCTGGGCTTTAGCGACCGCTTGAGGCCGGGTGCCGGTGATTGTGTCGCGGCGATCCGCGCTTCGGGGCGTCGCGTGATCTTGCTTTCGGGCGATGGCGCCGGCGCGGTTGGCGAAACGGCCGCGCGGCTCGGGATCAAGGAATGGCAGGCCGGCGTTACGCCGACCGGCAAAGCCCAGGCGATTGCCGCGCTGAAGGAAGGGGCGCGCATGTGCTGATGGTTGGCGACGGGCTCAACGACACGGCTGCGCTGGCTGCGGCCCATGTCGCGATTTCGCCGGCATCGGCGCTGGATGCGGCGCGGGTCGCCTCGGATATCGTGCTTCTCGGCAACGACCTTGCGCCTGTCGCCGAGGCGCTCGAGGTCTCGCGGCGCGCGCGGCTGCGCATCAAGGAAAACTTCGCGATTTCGGCGGGCTATAATGTCATTGCCGTGCCCTTCGCGATCATGGGCTATGCGACACCGCTGTTGGCGGCTTTGGCAATGTCGATCAGCTCGATTACAGTGACGCTGAACGCGTTGCGTCTGCGCTAAGACCAAGAAAGGAGCAAGCGATGGCTGTTCTGGGTTTCCTCATCCCCGTGTCCCTAGCGCTGGGTGCGCTCGGGCTTTGCGCTTTCATCTGGTCGCTCAAGCGCCAGCAATATGACGATCCGGCGGGGACGCACAGCGCATTCTCCAGCAAGATTGGGACGAGCGCCCGAAGCCCCGGAATGCTCGGGATTAATCGCGCGCATGAAGGGCAGGGGCCTTGTCTGTCAGGCCCGCAATGGAAAAGGCGCGCCCCGATTGGGACGCGCCTTTGTTTTCGAGGCAGATGGTTTTGCGAAAGGCTTACGGGCCGACAACCGTGCAGGCTTGCTGGCGGGCGAGAAGACGGTCGCAGGCGAGGCGGGCCGAGGCCTTGTTCATGCCCGTAAAGGTCGCCTCGAAGCCGCGTTTGGTATTGCCGACGCGACGCAATGCGGTGCCGAGTGCCGCGTTTTCCTGCAGCGAAGTGCGCAGCAGAAGCTGTTCGGCTTCGCTTTGCGAACGGTACATGCCGAGCGAGACGCCATAGGCTTTGCCGCCGCCGCTCGAGATGCGCGAGACGACTTCGGTTGCTTCCATCGCGTCACCGGCCTCCATCTCGGGCGACATCGAGGCGAGAATGATCGTATCCTCGCGCCGCGCCGGACTATGGGCCGCCAGCTGCAGGGTTTCGGGCTGCGGCTGGTTGGTTTGCACGAAGATCGCGCCCGGCGCTGCCGCACCTGCCGCCGAAGCGGGGATCAGCGACGGGTTGCCGATATCGAGGCTGCTGACTTCGTCGCCGCCGCGCTTGGCTTTGCGCGCCGGACGGGCCGAGCTCGAAAGGGTGCCGGTATTCGCCGGAACCGGCGCGGTTTCGGCCAGATCGACATCCTCGACCGGCGAGGATTTCGTCGCGATCACGGCAGAAGATGTCGAGCCCGGCCGACGCTGCGGGCGCGCGCTGGCATCAAGCGCTGCTGCGGCCGCATTGCTTTGCGCTTCGGTGTTCGCGCCGCGGACCGCCGCGACGATCGCGCCGGGACTGACCACCGAGGCCGCGCTGGCCCGTGCGGCCGGACGCGCGGAAGTCGAGATCTTGAACGGTTCGGGGCCGCCTGCGTCGGTTCCGCCCGAGCCACCTGGATCGTGCGCTTAATATCGCGTTGAACCATATACTGCGGAGGCTCGGGCTTTACCTCCTTTACGCGGGTGGGGGCCTTTCCGAAGCCGGTGTCGAGCAGCTGCTTCATCACCTGCGTGCGGTGCGCGGTCGATTGACCACCCAGAACCGTGGCGATGATACGCTTGTTGCCGCGTTTCGCCGAAGCCGTCAGGTTGAATCCTGCCGCGCGGGTATAGCCGGTCTTGATCCCGTCCGCGCCTTCGTATTCGTCAAGAAAACGGCGGTTGGTGCTGGTCACATTGGCAATGCCCGCATCGGCCGAACGGCGCGAGAAAATCGAATAATACTGGGGAAATCGTAAAACAGGCGGCGGCCGAGCGTGCTCATGTCGCGTGCCGTGGAATAATGGCCTTCCGCCGTGAGGCCGTTGGCATTGCGGAAATTCGAGTTGTTCATCCCGAGATTGCGCGCCATTGCAGTCATCTGGCGGGCGAAAACCGCCTCGGAACCGCCGCCGAGACCCTCGCCGATCGTGGTCGCGGCGTCATTGGCCGATTTCACGGCTGCGGCGCGGATCAGATAGCGCAGCTCGATCCGCTGGCCCGCCTTGAGGCCGAGGCGCGACGGCTGCTGCCCGGCCGCATGCTGCGAGACCAGAAACTTGGTATCCAGCCGCACCTGACCACGCTCGATCGCCGTGAAGGCAAGATAAAGCGTCATCATCTTCGTCAAAGATGCAGGATGCAGCCTCGTGTCCGCATTCTGCGCATAGATTTCTTTACCCGACCTTGCGTCCATGACGAAGGCGGCAAAGGCTGCGCTTGCCGCCATGGGCAAAGCACATGCCAACAGGACCAATAGTCCCGCACGGAGGCGTGTGGTGATTCTGCTCACTGTCCGATCTCATCTGCCTGCGAGGACCCGTTCATTATGCGGGTCCTTCCTTAATTTAGGCATAATAGCACGCTATGGCCGCTGCGAAAACAACCGTTTTCCGCAATTGTCACATGGGCGGGTCTTTGCCATAACAGAGCTTGACGTGCCCGGGGCTTACATATGCGGGCAAAACGCCTATATCTTGCGACATGCCCCTTAACCCATCTGACCTGACAGAAGTGATCATGACGAGCACTCCCAACGACCGTGACGACGTCGATTTAGCGGTCAAGACAAAAACCCGCACCCAGCGCCCGCCCTTGTACAAGGTTTTGCTGCTCAACGACGATTTCACGCCGATGGAATTCGTCGTCTATGTGCTGGAACGCCTCTTTTCGCTGACGCATGCTCAGGCTATCGAGATCATGCTGACCGTGCACCGCAAGGGTGTTGCGGTCGTCGGTGTTTTCTCGCACGAGATCGCCGAGACCAAGGTCGCCCAAGTCATGGAACTGGCGCGGCGACAGCAGCATCCGCTGCAATGCACGATGGAAAAAGAATAGGAAAACCGTGTCCGGATCGCGAATTGAATTAGCCTACGGTGACCAGCCCCCGTCGGGCGTATGCTCTTGCTCGGAGCGGGGCGCGATTTCGATCTGACGCCCTTCGACCCCGGCCAAACCCAGATCGTACAAGGGTTTTTCCCCGATGTGCAGGCACTGGAAGGCTGGGGCTACGACATCGTGACCGAGCCGCGGGGCGCATTCGCTCAGGCGCTGGTCGTCATCCCGCGTTCGCGCGCCTTGGCGCGGGCACGGCTGGCGCAGGCCTCGGCACTTTTGCCCGAAGGGGCGGCGCTCTGGATCGACGGCCTCAAGACCGACGGGATCGATCCGTTCTGCGCGAGATCCGCGGCCTTCTGCCGGTCGAAGAGGTCCATTCGCGCGCCCACGGCAAGATCTTCCGCGTGACCATTCCGGCCGATCGCTGGTATCCGCAGGAGTGGGTCGCGACCGCGACCGAGGTCGCGCCGGGCTTTTCGACGGTTCCGGGCGTCTTTTCCGCCGACGGTCCCGATCCGGCTTCGGTAGCTCTGGTTGCGCATCTCCCCGAGAAAATGCCGACGCGCGTTGTCGATCTCGGCGCGGGCTGGGGCTGGCTTTCGGCACAGATCCTTGCGCGACCGGGTGTCGAGGTCCTGCATCTGGTCGAGGCCGATGCCGCCTCGCTCGATTGCGCCAAGCGCAATGTGGTTGATCCGCGCGCGCGTTTCCACTGGACCGACGCTTTGACCTTCGCGCTTTCCGAGCCGGTCAACGGCGTGGTGATGAACCCGCCGTTCCACGAGGGGCGCAAGGCCGATCCGGCTTTGGGCGCGGGCTTCATCCAGACCGCCGCGCGGCTTTTGACGGGGGCGGGGCGCCTTTGGATGGTGGCAAACCGCCATCTGCCCTACGAGGCGGTTCTGCGCGACAACTTTGCCGATGTTTCCGAGATCGGAGGCGATTCCGCTTCAAGATCCTGACCGCCAGCGGTGCGGGCCGTGGTGCCGTCGCGCGCAAAAAGGGTCGCAAATCGTGAACACTTCGCTTCAGGGCAAGACCGCCATCGTGACCGGCGCCGGACGCGGCATCGGACTTGCGATCGCGCGCCACTTCCGCGAGGCGGGTGCGAATGTCGTCTATGCCGATGGCGACGAGGCCGCGCTCGAGGCGGAGCTGGGGGCCGACATGCACGGCCATGACCAGGTGCGCGGCTTTTCGGGCGATCTCGGCCAAAAGCTTACCTTGGCCAATCTGGTCTCGGCGACGATCGACAGTTTCGAGCGCATCGACATTTTGGTGAACGCCCATCGCAACGTCCAGTTCTGCGACCCGCTGACGGTCGAGGAGGAGCTGATGGGCGATATGATGCGCCAGAACATGAGCTCGGCGCTGAAATTGTCGCAGATGGTTGCAAAGCGCATGACCGCACAGGCCGAGATCGACCAGCCCGAGATTCAGGCCGGCTCGATCATCAACCTGACCTCGCTTGCCGCCGACCGTCCGCAACCGCAGATGATGGCCTATTCGATCGCCAGCGCCGCGCAGGCGCAAGCCACACGCTCGCTGGCGATGGCGCTTGCGCCCAAGAAAATCCGCGTGAACGGCATCGCTTTTGCCAGCATCATGTCGAATGTGCTCCAGAGCAGCCTCAAGGCCGAGCCGGGGCTGCGCGAGCGGCTGGTGGCGGCAACGCCTTTGGGCCGCATCGCGGGAGCCGAAGAGATCGGCCCCGCAGCGCAGTTTCTGGCAAGCGAAGCATCGAGCTTCATCACCGGCCAAATCCTGCGCGTCGACGGCGGCCGCAGCCTCGCCGATGCGCTGACGCCGCCGGTCTACTGATCCTTTTTCACGACAGGGCAGGCGGCCTATTTGGCCGTCGTTTCCTCGGGATAGGCCGCGCGGCATGCGCTGACGGCGGCATTGGCCTGTTTGGCCAAAGCGGCGCGGCGCTCGACGAGATTGTCGCGTTTGCGCTTTTCCGAAGCGGGATCGATCGGCACGCGGTAGCGCTCGGTATCGGTGACATCGCGCAGACAGGGGCGCGAGATCAGCACGGGTTCGCCGCCTTTTCCGCGCACCCATGCACGGCAGTCATCCCATTCGGTGCGGGTGACCTCGCGTTCCTGCCAGGCATAGCCGCGCGCGATATTTCCTTCGACCTCGGCCAGAAGCGAAGAAATCGTGCGGTATTCCGAAGTGTTGCGGCGGATGCATTGCTCCTGCGGCGTACCGCAGGCGGTCAGCACCAGAACCGGAAGAAGGGCGAAGGCAATGTTGCGGGACATGGGGCGGACCTGTAGTGGTTGCTACGCGCCCAATGTCGCGGACTTGGCGCGGTAATTCAAGATGCGTGGAGAACGGCAATGATGATGATGGAAGAGCGCAAAGAGGCCGCCGCCTGGTTTCATGAGCTGCGTGACCAGATCGTCGCGGCTTTCGAGGGGCTCGAGGACCGCAGCGCGGGCGAAGGCCCCGCCGGCCGTTTCGAGGTCACCCCGACTTCGCGTCCCAATAACGGCGGCGGCGGCATCATGTCGGTGATGCGTGGCGGCCGCGTTTTCGAGAAGGTCGGCGTCAACTGGTCCGAGGTTCATGGCGAGCTTGCCCCGCAGGCGCAGGCGGCGATGACCGCGCGCGGTGTGCCGGGCGTGGCCGAGGATCCGCGTTTCTGGGCCAGCGGCATCAGCCTTGTCGCCCATATGCAAAACCCCCACGCACCGGCCGTCCACATGAACACGCGGATGTTCTGGACGCCCTCGGCCTGGTGGTTCGGCGGCGGCACCGACCTCAACCCCTGCCTCGAATATGACGCGGATACGCGCTTTTTCCATCAGGTTCTGAAAGATGCCTGCGACCCCTATGATGCGGGCTATTATCCGCGCTTCAAGGAATGGGCGGACGAGTATTTCTTTATTCCGCATCGCGGCGCGCGCGGCGTCGGCGGGATCTTCTACGACGATCTCAACACCGGCGACTGGCGCGCCGATTTCGACTTTACCCGCGCCGTGGGCGAGGCTTTCCTGCCCGCCTTCCTGCCCTTGGCCGAGGCGCGCTCGAAACAGGATTGGACCGCGGACGACCGCGAGGCGCAGCTGGTCCATCGCGGCCTCTATGCCGAATACAACCTCGTCTATGATCGCGGCACGAAGTTCGGCCTCGCGACGGGCCATGATCCCAATGCGGTCCTGATGAGCCTTCCGCCCTTGGCGAAGTGGATCTGAGACCACAGACCTGAACCCCTTGCGACGGATGCGCGGCCCCTTTCGGGGCCGTTGCCTTTCGGGGGTGGGGGTGTTCTGTGGCGATGCGCGGCGGAATGTCGCAGCGCAGCATAAAGGGGCGCGTAGACGGCGGGGTCCGGGGCTGGTGGTTTTGAAAGGGGCGTAGTCTCTTTTGTGTCGCGACCATGTGCAGGCGCGAGAGAATGTCCCGAAAACTGCGCGTAACGCCCGAAAAACACAAGAAAACCGTCAAACTTTAGTCTGGTTTCAAACATTCCGTCCGCGGTGCCTTTCGGGCAAGCGATGCGCGAAAGCAGGAATTGCTGGGCTTTTCGCGCGCGCAGAAAGATTGATAGATATTATATATCAGAAGTGACATTTCAATCTATTTTACATTCGCTCCGGCAGGACCTAGATCAAGTTCAACCATTCTGAAAGGACACGATCATGGCTCTGATCAACACCAAAATCCGCCCCTTCAAAGCGCAGGCTTTCAAACAGGGCAAATTCATTGAAGTCACCGATGCCGACATCTCGGGCAAATGGGCCGTGTTCTTCTTCTATCCGGCCGATTTCACCTTTGTCTGCCCGACCGAGCTGGGCGATGTCGCCGACCATTATGAAGAACTGCAGAAAATGGGCGTCGAGGTGTTCTCGGTTTCGACCGACACCCACTTCACCCACAAAGCCTGGCACGACAGCTCGGAGACGATCGGCAAGATCCAGTATGCGATGATCGGCGATCCGGTCGGCATCCTGACCCGCAACTTCGACGCGATGCGCGAAGCCGAAGGTCTGGCCGATCGCGCGACCTTCATCGTCGATCCGGACGGCATCATCCAGGCGATGGAAATCACCGCCGAAGGCATCGGCCGCGACGCGACCGACCTCGTGCGCAAGCTCAAAGCCGCACAATACGTCCGCGCGCATCCCGGTGAAGTTTGCCCCGCGAAATGGAAAGAGGGCGAAGAGACGCTGGCACCCTCGCTCGACCTCGTCGGCAAGATCTGAGGCCGAAGCCTCTTTCGGGTATTTTCCTGATGAAGAACGGCTCTCCGGCACCGGTCGGGGAGCTTCACACCGGCGCGAGACCGCGCCGCGCAACCCGTGAGGACGACATGCTCGACGCCAATCTGAAAACCCAGCTCAAAGCCTATCTGGAACGGGTGACCCGTCCGGTCGTGATCACGGCTTTTGCCGATGATGGTGCGAAATCCCGCGACATGCTGGAGCTGCTGGAGGAAATCCGCGAGCTTTCCGACAAGATCACGGTCACGCGCGGCGACGATGCGGCGCGCGTGCCGTCCTTTGCTCTGAGCTCGCCCGGCGAGGATATCAGCCTGACCTTTGCCGGTCTGCCGATGGGGCACGAGTTCACCTCGCTGGTTTTGGCGCTGTTGCAGGTCGGTGGCTATCCGCCGAAACTCGAGCAGGCGGTTCTCGACCAGATCCGCGGTCTCGAGGGCAGCTTCAAATTCGAGACCTATTTCTCGCTGTCCTGCCAGAACTGCCCCGATGTGGTGCAGGCGCTCAACCTGATGGCGGTTCTCAACCCGGGGATCGAGCATGTCGCGATCGACGGGGCGCTGTTCCAGCCCGAGGTCGAAGCGCGCCAGATCATGTCGGTGCCGGCGATCTATCTCAACGGCCAGCCCTTTGCTTCGGGCCGCATGAGTGCCGAAGAAATCCTTGCCAAGATCGATACCGGTGCCGCGATCGTGCGGCCGATGCCGTCAATGCGCAGGCGCCTTTCGACGTTTTGGTCGTCGGTGGCGGGCCGGCCGGTGCGGCTGCGGCGGTCTATGCCGCGCGCAAGGGCATCCGCACGGGTGTCGCGGCCGAGCGTTTCGGCGGGCAGGTGCTTGATACGATGGCGATCGAGAATTTTATCTCGGTGCCCCATACCGAAGGGCCGAAACTGGCCGCGGCGCTGGAAACCCATGTGCGAGAATATGATGTCGAGGTCATGAACCTTCAGACCGCGACCAAGCTCGAGGCGGTCGAGGGCGGCTTCCGAGTCACCATGGCCTCGGGTGCTGCACTGACTGCGGCTTCGGTCGTGCTGTCTACCGGCGCGCGCTGGCGCAAGATGGGGGTTCCTGGCGAGCAGGATTACCTCAACAAAGGCGTGGCCTTCTGCCCCCATTGCGACGGGCCTTTGTTCAAGGGCAAGCGCATTGCGGTAATCGGCGGCGGGAACTCGGGCGTCGAGGCGGCGATCGATCTGGCGGGGCTGGTGGCCCATGTCACCTTGATCGAATTCGACAAGCAGCTGCGCGCCGATGATGTCTTGCAGCGCAAATTGCGCAGCCTGAAAAACGTCACGATCCTGACCCATGCCAAAACCACCGAAGTCAAGGGCGACGGCACCCGCGTCACCGGTCTGGCCTACGAGGACCGCACCAGCGGCGAGATCCGCGAGATCGCGCTCGAGGGCATCTTCGTCCAGATCGGGCTGATGCCGAATACCGATTGGCTCAAGGGCACGATCGATCTGAGCCCGCGCGGTGAAATCGTCGTCGATGCCCATGGCGCGACCTCGATGCCCGGTGTTTTCGCGGCAGGTGACTGCACCACGACGCCCTACAAGCAGATCGTGATCGCGATGGGCGAGGGGGCGAAGGCCTCGCTTGCGGCCTTTGATCACCTGATCCGCGTCTCGGCCCCCGAAGAAAAGGCGGCGTAAAGCGCGATGAACCTGCGTGAGCTGGAATATCTGGTGGCGCTGGCGGATCAGCGGAACTTCCGCCGCGCCGCCGAGATCTGCGGTGTCAGCCAGCCCACGGTTTCGACCCAGCTCAAGAAGCTGGAGGAAGAACTGGGCGTGGCGCTGGTCGAACGAGTGCCACGCAACGTGATTTTCACCGCTGCGGGCCAAGAGGCTTTGGCCCGCGCCCGCCGCATCCTCGACGAGGTGGCGCAGATGCGCGGCGACGCCGCGCGTCACGGCGAATCCGGCACGACGCGGCTACGTTTGGGCGTTTTCCCGACGCTCGCGCCCTATCTTCTGCCTCATATCGTGCCGCGCTTCATCGCGGGTTTTCCCGATGTCGAGCTGCTTTTGACCGAGGAAAAAGCGATCTTCTGGTGCGTCGTCTGGTCGAGGGCCAGATCGATGCCGCGCTTTGGCCTTGCCGGTCCATGATAGCCATTTGACCGGCAAGGTCTTGTTCCGCGAGCCTTTCTTTGGCCGTGCCGGGCAATCATGCGCTTGCCTCGGCCAAATCGGTCGGCCCCGGAGCTTTGGCCGATCAAAGCCTGATGCTCCTCGAGGAGGGCCATTGCCTGCGCGAACAAGCGCTCGAGCTTTGCAGGCTGTCTGGCGCGGTCGAGCGCAGCGGCTTTCGCGGCACAAGCCTCGAGACCCTGCGCCAGATGGTGGTGGCGGGTGTCGGCATCACCCTTTGCCGGCCCTTGCCGGCAATGCCGGTCAGGGCGGCGAGCACGAGATGAAGGTTCTGCCTTTCGAGGACGGCAATGTCAGCCGCCGCATCGGTCTGTTTTGGCGGCGGACCTCTTCCATGGGACGGCTGATGGAGGAAACCGCCAGCCTGATCGCCGAAGTGGCGCAAGAGCGGCTGGCGGCCTGAGGGGCGATCCTCGGATCAGGTCACCGCGCTGCGGGCGGCAAAACGCGGCTCGCGCCAGATGCCGGAGTCCAGCACCTCGCGCAGGATCTCGACCGCGTTCCAGACATCTTCATGGCTCAGATAAAGCGGCGTGAACCCGAAGCGGAGCACGTCGGGGGCGCGGAAGTCGCCGATCACATTGCGCTCGATCAGGGCCTGCATGACCGGATAGGCCTCGGGATGGGAGAAGGAGACCTGAGAGCCGCGAAGATCGCGATCGCGCGTCGTCTGAAGCACAAGCCCGTGGCCCGCGCAGCGGTTTTCGACCAAAGCGATGAACAGATCGGTCAGGCTTTGGCTTTTGGCGCGCAGCGCCGCCATATCGACCCGCTCCCACATCGCGAGCGCGCCTTTGAGCGCGCGCAGCGACAGGATGGGCTGGGTGCCGCAGAGAAATTTCGCAATGCCCTGATGGGCGTCGTAGCGCGTCTCGAAGGCGAAGGGGCGGGCATGGCCCCACCAGCCGGAAAGCGGTTGGCTGAGCTCCGCATGATGGCGGGTGGCGGCATAGAGAAAGGCCGGCGCGCCCGGGCCGCCATTGAGGTATTTATAGCTGCATCCGACCGCGAAATCGGCATGCGCGCCATCCAGCTCGATGGGCACCGCGCCCGCGCTATGGCAGAGGTCCCAGATGACCAGCGCACCCGCCGCGTGGATCTTGGCCGTCAGCGCCGCCATGTCGAGCAGGCTGCCGCTGCGGTAATTCACATGGTTGAGCAGAACGACCGCCACATCGTCGTCCAGCATCTCTTCGATCCGTGCGCCGTCGACCCCTTCGAGGCGCAGTGTCAGGCCCGGCCGCGTGGCGACCAGCCCCTCGGCGATATAGAGATCGGTGGGAAAGCTCGAGGCTTCGGCAAGGATCGTGCCGCGTCCCGGGCGCAGAGAAAGAGCGGCGCTCAGGGCTTTGAAAATATTGATCGAGGTACTGTCGCTGACCGCAACCTGACCGGCCGCCGCACCGATGATCGCCCCGATCCGGTCGCCCAGCTCCAGCGGAAGCTGGAACCAGTTCGCCGAGTTCCAGCTGCGGATCAGGTCTTGCGACCATTCCTGACGCGCGGCCTGTTCAAGCTCCGAGAGCGCTTCTTTCGGCGCGGGGCCAAGCGAGTTGCCGTCGAAATAGATCATGCCCTCGGGCAATACGAATTCGGATCGGAAAGCCGCCAGAACATCCGTGGCGTCACGGTGGCGAAGCGCATCGAGGGTCGGGAGATCGGTCATGGGGCCTGCCGCGAAAGGCGGGCAGAGCCCGCAGGGTAAGATCTGGGCTAAAGTCTGCGTGTTTCCAAGGCGCTGTAAAGCCCCGCCGCTGCTCGGGCTTTTGGAAGCCTCGTGACCGGCAGGGGGCGGGTTGCGGGAAATGCGGGCGCGGCCCTCGACAAGCGCGGCATTCTCTGGAAAACCGGCGCCATCAGGTAAAGGGGCAGGGTATGGCCGAGAATTTGACGACGACGCGCGAGTCGCCTTTGGCGCAAGATCTGGCTTTGCTTTTCGAGCGCCACACCATCGACATGCATGCCGATACCCCGCCCGAATCGATCCATATGATGCCGCGCGAGACGCTTGAGCACCCCGATATCGGCTTCTACACCATCCGCGACCACGGCCGCGCGGTCGCGATGGGGGCGGTCAAGCGCATCGCACCCGATCATGGCGAGGTGAAGTCCATGCATGTCCTTGCAGAGGATCGCGGCCGCGGCCATTCGCGCCGGATGCTCGAGGCTTTGATCGGTCATGCCCGCGCCGAAGGCTTTGCCCGCCTCAGCCTTGAAACAGGCATCCAGCCGACCTTCATCGCGGCCCGCGCCCTCTATGCCCGCGCGGGCTTTCGCGAATGTCCGCCCTTTGAAGGCTACGGAGAGGATCCCAACAGCGTTTTCATGACCCTCGCACTCGATTGATGCAGAGGGAGGTTGATTTGGCCGCAAAGCTGGTCCAAGACTGCCTCGACGGTCCCGTAGCTCAGTTGGATAGAGCAGCCGCCTTCTAAGCGGCTGGTCGGGGGTTCGAATCCTCCCGGGATCGCCAGATCTATATCTCCTTATTTTATTTCAATCCTTTGCGGCGCGGTTTCCGTTGTGGGTGGGGACGGTTTTCAAACCCTGTTCCGGTTCCGCCCCAGAGAGGATCAGAAAACAGTCTGGGGGACTGTTTCCCCTTCAAACAGCTTGAGGCGCTCCATTTGCGCGTCGCTCAGCCAATAAAGGTTGCTCATCGGTCAGAGCTCCTTGCGGAGCCTGCATCACGCCAGAAGACTGAAATCAATGGGCCTTGAGCCTGGTCTGATTTTGGACTCGGGGTCAGAATGCTTGGGCTTTTTCGTCGTCGCGAAGATTTCAAGACAAAGCTCGATTCTTCCTTGAAAGAATCGGCAAAAGAAAACGGACGGATGTCGGCAAGCGAGCGAGCGCAAACCGAACCGATAGTCCACGGCACTTTCCGTTCTGCGCTGTAAGTCTGTAAGTCTGGAAGCCTTGACGGCAAAGGCGGCACCATCGCCATCACCTTTGCCGCTGATGGCTACTTGATTTCCCGGGGATGGCACCCAAGCGATTGCGGCATCGTGCATTGCTTCAGCGTCGTATGGTGCAAAAACTGTAGCATCACAGCTTGCTTCCGGCGCGAGGCGCGTTGGTAATCATTTCGTTGTGAATGATGTTTATACATGCCGAGCATGTTGGACAGTGCCAGATAGTTGTTCCATTCAGACGGCAAAAAGCGGAGTAAAATCAGCCGTCATTTTTCTCGACTGAACACTTCCCCTTCCATTTCTGCCACGTAGTTCTTCCAGCGCTTGGTCAAAAAAACACCGACCATCAGGCCGGTGATCTCATTATTCAAATCTCTGCAAGCACGTCGCTTCTGTAAATCGGCTCCGTCGTTGTGCTAAAGTTAATTCGGTATTCCTCCAGAAGTTGCTCAATCACAGCAGGGGTATGTCGACCGCTCATCTGCTGCATAGCTTGGTTCTTCGTCACGAAGAAATTCGAAAAACTCGTGACGGCGGTGGGGCAAACGTAGAGGACCGGTGGACCGGGTGAAGGCCGAGGAACGGGAATACTGTCCAAGTGCCCGCGTTGCAGCATTGCTGCGATGGTGGCGGCTGGCACATCAAGAATCTTCGCCGCGCGCCTTGGATGAACTGCGCCTTCTTCGGGAAGGCTGATGGCTTCGCGCAAGGTTGCCACATCCACATGGGGATCCCGAAATCCTGAAATCTCGCGGCGAGGACAGCGTAGCGGGAGCATGTGCAGGAAGATCAGCGAAACCGCCGTGGCGGTGGTGATCTTGGCGCGATGCGCGGCTGTTGGGATTTCCAGCCAACCGTTCTCTGGAAGGCCGGGTTCGCGAAGTCGCTCGAGACTAGCCATGAAATCGGTAAGCGTAGAAGTCTCATAGAGAGGAAGCGCTTTTTCATCAGAGGCGTACGTTCGGATAAGATCGGATCTGGTCAGCTGTGTCAGCATGAAGCACTTGATCCCTAAAAGGCGGCTGCCTCCGTCGCGTTCACCACGCCCGAGAACTCGGAGGCGATCTTTATGATTACCTCGTCTGCGATGTAATCATGGATGTCGAAACCCAGTTCACCGCCGCTCTGGCGCGCCAGTCCCAACGCGCAAAGTCGGCGGCCCAATTGGCGTTTCGTGATTCCCGTCTTCGTGACGGCGGTGGAGAGCGAGTGTACAAACTGGCGAGGGCATTCTTGTCCCAGAACCTTGGCACCTTTTGCGACCGGGAAGTTCGTCCAGACGAACTCCCGGACCAGATCGCGAAGGCTGTCGAAGCTTCGATCATCGTCACGGTAGCGTAGCCAATCGAAAAAGAAGCGATAACGCGCGAGGTAGCGTCCGGCATCGTTGACGTGGCCGCGCTTCATGTCTCTCAATGCGTGCAGAAGCGCATTGGGCCCTCGGCGAGCACACGATATCCGGCAGAGCCGGATGCTATCCATTGTTGATCGCTGATGCCCTTCGGCTGGTATCGGGGCCAAGCGTCAAAAGGACGCCGAGGTTGTCTGCCGCCTGGGAGGCCACATGGAAGGGCAAAGTGTCGATCCAGCGATGACCTGCTTCTTTGGTTACGCGATCAATAAGATAGCGTTCTAACTCCCAGTCACCCTCCGGGATGCGATACGCGGCCGCGGGGACGTATCGCTCCGCAAGACGAGCGAAATCATAGAGATCCTTGTTGGCCGCCGGGGCAGGAAGTGTGACCAGAGCGCAGCTATGGATCGTACAGCCCCGAATGCTCGACAATTGCCAAAGGCCACGATGGCCAGCCTGAAAACTTGGATCACGCAAGTCGGCTGCTTGCAGACAGGTAGGGCATGCACGCGTCAGAGACCGCGAGAACGCGGTGAACTTAATCCGCGCGCAGCCTAGATTGAACCACCCCGGCCCAAAATGCTGAGGCGTCCAGAACAGCAGTGGCTCTGGCGCTTGTCCGGCCAGAGCCGCAATATGCTCGATCTCGGCGGGTTCCCCGTTGGTAAGGCGACGATGGCTTATACCCAAGTCCGAGCAGAAGGCGATAAGCCGGGGTGCTCCGTTCAGTTTCGCAAGGCGGGAGGCTAGCGATGTCGCACTTTCGCCTGCGATAGGGTCAACGACTAGTGGAAGACTCATTGCGTAGGACATCAGTTATCCTCCCGAGTGAAGACCTTGCGGGCATCAATCCGATGATAATCGCCAACAATGAAAGGGTTGAAGGCATCCGAGCAGGAAGAGCGCTCCTCGAAAGCCAAGGCGAAATGGTTTGCCCAAAGAACCGCGCTGCCAGCAAGAAGGGCGACCTCCAATGCCGCGATGATAATTTCGATCACCAAGCCAAATTGGAATGCGGCAGCGTGGATCAGTCGTTCGGCCATATCGATGCCTTGGGCGTCAGGTGCTACGGTGAGACCTGCACGAGTAGCATAACTTTCGACGAGACCCGCCGTATCCCGCGCATGCGCCGCTGCCGACAAAGGCGCGAAATGTATTGCACTCATGCGCCGCGCCAACTGCGGATCATGGTTCAAGATGCGTTCCAATTCTTCCGTGCCTGACAGAAGGATGCCCACCGGCCAATGTGGATCGGTCATCAGCGTCTTCAGCATGGATGCAACGGCATTCAACTCGACCTTCGTGCCCCGAGAACTCAGATCCTGAGCTTCGTCCAGATGCAGGAAAAGCACTTGCCGAAGTTTCAGCTGATGTCGCACGAGGTCCCAAATGTACCAAGCCTGTCGTTCTGACGAGAGGCTGTAGCCAAGGGCCCGCAGGATCATTTGCCCCATGAATTTCAGTGTCGCAGGGGAGGGGACGCGGAGGCTGATGAGCGTTGCTTCCGGCAGCGAGGACGTTGCAAGGCGCCTTCGCGCCCCCGCGAGAAGTTGAGATGCAGCGCAGCTCTTGCCTGTTCCTGACGCGCCTGACAGCGCAATACCGTGAGAGTCAGCAGTCCGCCCTGCCGAAAGATCGGCAAGGCGCTTTTCCAGCAGCATCTGGAAGCGAGCGTGCAGGGGGTCAAACCGCTCATGTCGGATGAATTGAGCCCGCAAGGAAGCAATTGTTTCGGCTGTGCTTTGGCGCTTATCATTCATCGTCGAGCTTCCACGCGGCGATGCGATGGGTTCCAAGCGACGCTGACGGAAGGACTTGGTCGTTCGGACTGGCGATGGGTAAGTTCGCCGCATCGTGTGGAAAGATGTCGATGCCGTCGGTAAGGGGGTCTCCCGTGCGCGAAGCGATGGCCAAACTCTCTGCTGATGACGTCAGCGAGAAATGCAGGGCCTTTTCGTTTCGTGCGATCTCGGCGTCGGTGATGTGGTAAGGCGTGAGCTGCATTCGCAGCGCTGCTGCGCGATTTGTCTCCGAAATCCGAGTGATGGCGCGCTGCACAACATCTTCGGACAGCGCCGCTGCACGGCGATGCTGAAGGCGAAGCGCGCGGCTGGCCTCCTGCCAATCGGTGTAGCGAAGACCATCGAAGCCGCGGTGGTTGCATTTGGCCGGGTGCCACCCGTTCCCGACCTTCACCGCAATCCAGCCTAGGTCAAACAAATCGGCGCGGATCTCCACATCACGCTCGGGTGAGTGCAAGAATGCCTCACGCAGCGCGCTACAGCTGTAAGACAGTCCGGCGAACAGCACCCCATCGCGGCGCAATTTGCGCGTGAGGGGCCGACCGAAGGTCTTTCTAAGGGTCAGGCCATCTGGAACTGGCAGCAATCCTTGTTCTTCGGCCAGCCGCTTCCAGCAATTCGCAGGAGTTTCCCCTTCAAGGACCCGTGTGGCTCATTGTGATAGATGTCTACCACGAAGGTCAGCAGAATGCGGATAAGGTCATCATCATCAAGGCAGGCCAACTGCTCGGACGGATAGTCGCGACGCTCCACGGGGTTGAAGAAGGTGCGCCCCGATAGAAGCGGCATAAGCTTGTGCCCGAGGGTGCGGAAGAAGCTTTCCATATTGCCACGCATCTGCGGCAGCCCGGCTGGAGGAAGATGCATCGTCACTCCAAGCGATTCCGCAGCCGAGCGAAACTCCGCAGAAATGAAAGCCGATCCCTGGTCAGTAACGATTGCCCCGATACCAGAGACCTGATCCCACGCACTTTCGCAACCGGCAGCCGAGGCATAGGGCGTACGATCTTGTAGCACGTCACGCAGGGTCTGAACGGCATCCTGTGCATTTGGTGTGGTTGCAAGGCGCATGGCAACAATGCATTTTGTTGCACAGTCCTTCGCCGCATAGATCCACCGGCGTACCTTTAGCCGTTCGACTTGCTCAATCGGTAACTGGTCCAGCATGCCAGACAGCGTCAGCAACGTGATCACGTCGAGCCGATTTTCATCCATCTCCACCCGCTCGCCGGGGAACAGCGTCTCCACGCCTATTTCGGAAAGATTGAACCTGCGATTGGCGGCGTCGATTCCCCAGCGGCGGGCGTGGATGTAGTATGGGTCGGCTTCCTTAAGACGGCGATGCAAGGTGCGGGACGATGGTATAGTCAGCAGTGGCAGCCCATCGCCCAGACGGCGGCCGTTCTCGGTCTTGATACGACGCTGAACCTGAGTGACGGCTTGCTTTTTGGAGGGGCGTTGTGTGTTCGCGAAGACTTCGATGACGTCCGAGGCCATGGCCTCGGTGCGATGACACCAGCGAGCGTCGCGATTGCCGCTACAACGGGTCTTTGGCAGAAGCGCCAGGGCACTATAGCCCGACTGTTCATAGCGTTTCACCCATTTGAGAATAGTTTTGGAACAAGGCATCTTGCGAGAAATGATCTCGCTCCCCGCGCGCTTGCCAGTGCCGGGTGCTTTGTATTCCTGTTCTCGAACGATCAGCTCTAGCTCCCCTTTCACCTTCGAGACTGACGCGTAAGTCCGGACAGCACGTTTCTCGTCAGCCAACTTCAGGAAAGCTTTGCAGATTGCGCTTTTCCACAGCAGACTAGACTGAACCTTTGGGGCAAGCTCGTTGATCAATTCGACAGGGCTGTCTCTCAACATGCGGCTGCGTGCGAAGTCGAAGTAGCCCGGCTGATAGCGCGCGCTCGACGACCTCAAAAGTTCAGAGACTTTTGCATGAGTGAAAGCTTGAGTGATGCCGGGCTGGTCAGCACGTTCCAAGATGACGATATCTCCCTCCGTCTCCAGAGGGCGATAAGGAACGCTGTCGATGTTCAGCAGGTCAGAGCGTGATAGTCGGAGGCGTAGCGTCATGCCGCAACCTCCGTCAGCTGGGGGCGGCTTCGCATGACCAGCCGCGCGGCCTCTGCGGCTGCTCGCCGGTTGAGTTGTTCATCGGTGATCAGCTTGACCCTGTGAGCGAAATGTTTGGGCATCGCGGCCGCGACACAACCGAGCTCCGTTACGAAATCGCGCTGGACCACCCGATCCGCAGGCTTGATCGCAATGGCGATCCTTTCGCCGCTGCTCAGGGTCACGACGAAGTCGAAAACATGGGAAGCGTCGCTACCATCCCCACGCCGGTAATGAATCGCAGGGGGCTGTTCCAAAATATCGTGGATGTCGGGACGCACGAGCGTCATGCACAGGAACCGATATTCGAGCATGCTCGAACTGTATGACGCGCGGGTAGGGGAACGCTGGCACTTTGGCAATCATGCTGCCGCGAAGGCTCGCTCTGGAACGCCGTATGACATCGCGGCTCGCGCGGCTCGGATCAGGGCTGCGGTAGATCAGTGTGTTGTTCATCATGGTTTCGGAGCGTGCGAACTTCCAGACCGTCGCCGATGGGCGCGGAAGAAGCAGCGTTTCCGCCTTCTCATAAGTATGCAGGGACCTACCCCGCCGGAACCACTCCGACGGGTTGACTTTTTC
The DNA here is from genome assembly GCA_030410095.1 of Paracoccus cavernae. Taxonomy (GTDB): domain Bacteria; phylum Pseudomonadota; class Alphaproteobacteria; order Rhodobacterales; family Rhodobacteraceae; genus Paracoccus; species Paracoccus cavernae. The sequence continues at coordinate 1,331,413 of JAUFRC010000001.1, read as the reverse complement.
TGCGTCTCGGGGAAAGAAGAAGGGTCGGTACCAATCGACACCTATTTCTGAAGGGCCTTCCTGTTCCACCAGGAGGGCCTTTTTCCCATTCGACGGTAGGCTAAGCCCTCCTCTGACAAATAGCGTTCGGGAAACAGTTGCTCTGGCGTCGTGCCCAAGGCAGCGGCAATTTGCTTCTCGACGCGCCGCGACCTACGGTAGCCTTGGCTGACAATCGTGACCGTTTCCGGCGTCACCCCCACCTCACGTGCGAGAGCGCTGAGGGACAAGCCGAGCGCTCCCAATCGTTTTCGAATGTCGGCATGGCGGGCTAGGTTAACGGTCATCGTCACTCCGCTTTAGACTAGTAGGGCCTCGCACGAGCTCCGCGAATCACCCCGCTTACTGTTACTGGAGCGATTCGCCGAATCAAGCGGGTTGTTCACTAACACATTGGGATACAATATGTTTTTAGATTGAATGGGTGGCTTGGGCTGACGTGCGTTTGGCTGAGACCCCTTCGCGCCGCGCCGTGCTTGGTGGGGACGGTGTCCGCGATCAACGGCAGAGTTCACGCTGCACGCCTTCGTGGGCCACTTCGCCGCCGCGGTTCTCACTGCGGGGCAGACCTTTGAACGCTCTGGTTTTCGGGCCTTTCGTCGGAGAAGGTGATCGTCACCCGACCGAGCGGGTTTCACGTCGTAAAGGCCACCAGTTCGGGCGGTTTCCTCATCAGGCGTCAGAAGTCATACCCCTTCCGATGCCGGTTGGGGATGCAACGTGGATCTGACAGCCATGGAAAACCTTCATGCTACTCGGCGCCTGAACAGCGCGACAGGGCGTGGAGCTTTGATCTTCTTGGCTGCCCGAAACAACACAGGGTTGTACCGAGTAACGTGGAACGGCTCGCCATTTCGCGATTAACGGGCCTCTTCGGCAGCAATCTTTTCCTGCAAGATGACAAGGATAAGTGCTTCGACGTCACGGACGCGCAATCCATGGTCGAGAACCAGACGCGCCACCAATCGACTGATTTCTGGGTCCTTTGGGCCGTAAATTGCCCAATCGTCTAATTCTTGGCGGTCTGCGTGAGTTTCGGTCGCCATTGCTATCCTCCAGTCGGGTACAGCACGATCAAATCACATGGCGTGAGCTTCCAGTAAAAGGAAATCGTTCGGAGATGGCTGTTGTGAACTTCGCCGCTGGGGGCGAGTGCGAGTTTGGCTACCATCATGTTTTTGCTTGCGGCACGGCTCCAGAAGCCGTTGATTGAACGGATATTTTGAGGTGCCACTTTGAACCAGAATCCACGGGTATGGGGCGTCCATATGGGCGAGCATGTCGGCAGCCGCCCCGTGGACGGCGGATATGTCGCAATCGGCTGGTCGGCCTTGGGCGACCTGAGGCAATATGCGGATCGGGACGCCCTTAAGGCTGCACTGGCTCAGTACTACCCGGACAAGAAAGTCGGCTCACGGCCTGTCGATGCAGGCATCCTTTTTCGCTTCACCCACGAGATGAAGGCAGGCGACATCGTCGTGTATCCTTCGAAACACGACCGCATGGTCAATGTCGGCAGGTTCACCGGCGCTTTTGAACATTTTTCTGACGACCCCGATGACTATCCCAATCACCGGGGCGTCGAGTGGCTGCTGCACCTTCCCCGAAATGAGTTCGGGCAAAGCGTCCTCAACGAGATTGGCGCGTTCATCACGGTGTTCCTGATCCAAAGCAGTGCTGACGCATTCCTTACGAAGCTGGGCATAGCGGTACCTGAAGGCGATGCCCCGGTGAACGAACCGGCAGTAGAGATTGAGGACGACGATACGGCGACAGTCGCCGTATCCAAGCAAGCGGAGCTGACAACCGGCGATTTCATCATCCGCCAGATCATGACCAAGCTGTCGGGCTATGAGTTCGAGGAGTTTGTCGCGCATTTGCTCGAATGCATGGGGTACACCGCCCGCGTCACGCAGCGTTCAGGCGATGGCGGCGTCGACGTGATCGCCCATCGCGACAAGCTCGGGTTTGAACCGCCCATTCTGAAGGTCCAGTGCAAACGCAAGACCGACCAAGTTCCGCGTCCAGAAGTAGATCAGCTGCTCGGCACATTAGGTGAAGGCGAATATGGGTTATTTATCGGCCTAGGTTCGTTCAGCCGGCAATCTGTGGAGCTTGAGCGCAACCGACCTAAGCTGCGCCTGATTGATGGCGAGCAGTTCGTTGAGCTGATCCTTGAAAATTACTCTCAGCTTTCACCACGATACCGGACGCTCCTTCCACTAAAGCAAATTTATGTGCCCGATCTGCAGGGGTGAGGTGCGGTGAGTTTATGCAACCGTATTTGTTTCGGTGGTAAAAGACGGACAGACAGCCCCTGATGCTGGTTCAGCATTCTAAAAGCAGTACGAAATCCAGCAGCCATTTCGGCTAGGCTAATGCTCTTAGCAGATGGCAGCCAGTTGCACCTGAAACCTGAGTTCAGGCGAAGACCGCACCACCATCTAAGCCGCGTTGCTCAAGATGGCCGAAAAGTCCAACATCGAGGACGGCGAACGGGTGCGGAAACAGTGGCCCGCACGAGGGAAAGAAACGGTCGAAGCGAAACGCCAGAGAGGAAACCTCAGCCTGTAATCTCTCTCAGTAGAATTTCCGCTTGAGCGAGAACTGTTTGGATAGCTTCGTCAGCGAGGTCTGGCGGGTATCCATATTTTTTTAGAATGCGTTTCACCAAGACTCGCATGCGGGCTCGTGCGCTTTCTCGCTGGTGCCAATCGACAGTAACATTGCTACGCAACTGCTCCAGCAGCTCATGGGCGATGATGCGCAGCTTTTCGTTGCCCATGGCTTCTACCGCGCTCTCGTTTTCCGCGAGCGCCATGTAGAACGCGACTTCTTCTTGGCTGAGGCCCATTTCCTCACCACGGGTGCGAGCGGCCTTCATGTCCTTGGCGAGTTCGATCAGTTCCTGGATCATCTCGACGGCGGAAATAGCCCCAGCGTGATATCGCGCGACGGATTCCTCCAATCGGTTCGAGAACGCCTTGCTCTCGACCAGATTAGTTTTTGAGCGACTGGCGATTTCGCCGTTGAGCAGCTTTTTTAAGGCTTCCAATGCAAGATTCTTCTTCTCCATTGCACCGATTTCCATGAGAAATTCGTCGGATAGGATGGAGATGTCAGGGGACTGGATACCGGCTACTTTCAAGATGTCGATGATCTCGGACGACGCCACGGCGCGATCCACGAGTTGTTGGACTGCAAAAACTCGATCTTTTCACTGATCTTTCCAGTCGCCGTAGTTTTAGCCAATGCTGCCCGGATTGCCTGAAAGAAGCCAACCTCGTCGCGGATTGCACGGGCCTCGTCGCTCGCGGACGCAAGGGCGTAGGCTTTCGACAGTTGGAGCATCATGTCCATGAAACGGCGGTGCGCCCGCTTCTTATTCTCATCCGTTTTCTGCCGTGCAGCCTGGGACTCCTGCCATTTCAGAACCCAGTCGATTGCCCCGGCAAGGCAGCTCAGGCGTTCGCGTGGCTGGCCTTGGATGCCGGGGAGATAGTCAAAACCATGGAGCAGGTCGCAGATGGCCTCGTACCGTTCCATCATTGCGGCAACGGCAGCTGACTCATCTATCCCGGTCTTGTCGCGGTCGGAATCAGTATATTGGCCGAGCGCATTACGCAGGTTCTGCGCAACGCCGATATAATCCACCACCAACCCACCGGGCTTGTCCTTGAACACCCGGTTCACGCGGGCAATCGCCTGCATCAAGCCGTGGCCGCGCATCGGCTTGTCTATGTACATCGTGTTCATGCACGGCGCGTCAAAGCCGGTCAGCCACATATCACAGACGATCACGAGCCGCAGTGGATCATCAGGGTTGCGCGCCCGATTGGCGAGGTCGTCCCGCCGTTTCTTAGCGCCTATATGCTGCTGCCAGTCGAGAGGATCGGAAGCCGCCCCGGTCATCACGATCTTGACCGCTCCCTTGTCGTCATCGGTCGAATGCCATCCCGGGCGAAGGGCAATAATGCGATCATAAAGCGACACACAGATGCGGCGGCTCATACAAACCGCCATTGCCTTACCGTTCATCGCCTCAATGCGCGCTTCAAGGTGCGTGACCATATCCTCCGCAACTTGTGACAACCGCTTGTCGGCCCCGACCAACGCCTCCACAGCAGACCATTTCGCCTTCATCTTCTCGGCTTCGGTTAGCGAGGCATCTTCTATCAACGCCTCGATTTCGGCATCTATGAGGGGCTTTTCGTCCTCGTTCAACTCGATGCGGGCAAGGCGGCTTTCATAGAAAATCGGCACCGTCGCGCCGTCCTCGACGGCGCGGCTGATGTCGTAAATGTCGATATATTCGCCGAAGATGGCCGGGGTGTTGATATCGGCTGCCTCAATCGGGGTGCCGGTGAAGCCGATGAACGAAGCGTTCGGCATCGCCTGCCTAATGTAATGGGCATAGCCATAGCGACGCAGCCCGGTGTCCCGATTGAGCTTGGACTCAAAGCCATACTGGCTGCGGTGGGCTTCGTCCGCGATGACGATGATGTTACGCCGATCCGACAACAGCGGAAAACTCTCTTCCCCGCGCTCCGGCGAAAATTTCTGCACGGTGGTGAACACAACGCCGCCCGCTGCCTTGTCGAGGAGTTGCTTCAAGTCCTGGCGGCTATCCGCCTGCTCTGGGTTCTGGCGGATCAGATCACGGCAAAGGCCAAAGGTACCGAAAAGCTGATCGTCCAAATCGTTTCGATCCGTCAGGACAACCAGCGTTGGGTTCTCCAGCGCCTGCGATTTCACCGCCAGTCCGGCAAAGAACGCCATCAAAAGGCTTTTGCCCGAGCCTTGTGTGTGCCAGATGACACCAATCTTGCGATCCCCGTCCGGTCGGGTTGCCTCGACCGCTTGCCGCACGGCTTTTTGCGCACCGTGGAACTGGTGATAACCAGCGATGATCTTGAACGGACCTTCGCCCTTGTCACCGAAAACGATGAAATCGCGGATCAGTGCAAGCAGGTTTTCGCGGGTGAATACACCGCGAAGCAAGGTTTCCAACTCTGGCGTGCCTCGGTGGGCGAAGTCCTCGCCGTCCACTGTCCGCCAAGGCATAAAACGTTCGGCGTCGGCGGTGATCGATCCGATCCGGGCTTCCATACCATCGGACGTCACCAGTACCGCGTTGGTGTTGAACAGACTGGGGTCTGGTGCAGATAGGTCTGCAATTGGTTGTAGGCGTCGGCAATTGTCGCGTTCTGCGAAGCGGCGTTCTTTAACTCTAGTACGGCGAGAGGCAGACCGTTGACGAACAGTACCACATCCGGCCGACGTTTGGTCCTGTTCTCAACCACGACGAACTGGTTCACTGCCAGCCAGTCGTTGGCGTTCGGGTTGCGAAGATCGATCAGCCAGATTTTGGTGATGGCGGACTTACCGTCACCCCCGCGAAATTCGACATTGACGCCTTCGGTCAGCAGCTTGTGGATGCGCCGGTTTTCCTCGACTAGCGAAGGCAATTCGCCGGTCAGGACACGGCGCATCGCCTCGTCGCGTGCGGCCTCTGGCGCATCGGGATTGATCCGGGCAATCGCAGCTTCCAACCTGCCAGTCAGGATGACATCGCCGAAGGATCGGCGCTCTGGCGCAATGCCATCAGGCGCGATCACGGAACCGTGGAGGTAAGACCAACCGAGTTCTTCTAGCGTTTCGATGGCTGCCAACTCAACGATATCTTCGGTAATACTCAACTTGCGCCTCCCGAAGATTCAAGGATTCTAAAGAAACCAGCCCCCTTCTGCTGACGGGGTCGATTGTTAATTTTCCGCCAGTTCGATCTGAATAGATCCAGTAGGTGCAGCGCGCATGTCTCCGCGACAGACTTATTCACACTGTTGCTCAATAAGAACTTGCGAAATTCGAGCTTAAGGCTCGCCCGCGCGGCATCACGTTCGGGCCAATCAGTTCCCGCCGTCCGCTCATACAGGTTGATGATTTTTGAGCCCATCCGGCCAGCAATTCGGCAGGGAACTCATCACCATGGCCCAAAGAGCTTTGCAGAAGGTCGGTGATGACTTCAACTGAAATTTCGCCATCTGTTATTACGCGTGGATCGAGCGGGACAGGAAGAACCTCACGCTCTCGCTCCTGCACTTCAGCCTGCGCTTGCAGTCGCCGCTGTTCCAGCGCCTGAGCTTCCAACTCACCACGCCGCTCTTCCTCGATAACGCGCGAAAGCCAATCGTTGCAGTATTTCGATGCACCGCCGGGATCGGGGAAGAGGTTCGCATGATGGATGTTCATCTTGCGCAGCGTGTTCAGGCACTCAACGCGATGTTCATTCGGGATGTGGATTTTCGAGATAAACCGCGCCACGTCCATCGGGTCGCTGGGGTCAATCACCTCGTTCTCGGTCAATTCATTCAGAATAGCGGTCACGAGATTATCTCTGCCGCTGGGCGTGATCGTAAACAGCCCTGCCTGATTAACCAGCCGCGCGTTTTCATGGTGCGTTGGTTCGAAAATGATCTCGGACAGGCTCTCATCAGCGCGAATGGCGGTCATGTTCAGGCAGAACACTGCACGGGAGGCATTGTCCACGCCTTCGACGTCTGGCTCATCGAAGGCAAAGAACAGCGCGACATAGGGCGACTTTGTCCAGTCGATCAGCGGCGTGCGCAGGCCGTGATGCTGACCAAAGGCCCAGATTTCCTGCTCGTCCAGATTGCTGACATCCAGCCCACGCCCGCGCATCGCGAGCCGGAACTGACTCAACAGATTAGCCTGATGTTCGGCAGGCACAGCGCCGCCATCAAACACGCGGCCCAGCGTGGAGGAGAGATGCCAGTTATGCCCGGCCTGCCCGCGATACACGATTTCGCCCTTGGCCTTGTTGTGATCGGGCGAGCGCATCGCCTCGATAAAGGCTTCCCAGCTTTCCACCCGGCAGGCAGGGACCAGTCCGTCGATGCCGACATCGCCAACGGCATAGGTTGGGAATAGCGGGAGCGAGCGGAAATACGGATCGGCCATCAACCGGCCTCAACCTTGGGCGCGACACGAACCGCGCCGGACATCAGCCGGGGCAGGAGATAGTCGCGGGTTTCGGCAAGGGTACGGATTTCAATCTTTGCCTGTTCGACCTTGGCCCGCAATGGGCTGGCCAAGGTCGAAAATGCGGCCAACAAATCGTCGGGAACGACAGGGAAGGACGTGGCCGCAACCACATCAGGATTCACGGCTGGATAAGCGCCACCGTGCCCGTCCGCCAGATTGGCTAGCCTCGTGATGTTGTCCGCTGCCGTGGCAGCAACGTAGACTACATCTGTAAAAATGGCTTGCTTGGGGCGAAGCACTGCAAACCCCGTGCTCGCCGTGTAGCCGTCGCGGCCAATGTAGGCATATGAACCGTTGCCGGGGCGCACGGTCCCTACAATGGTGTCGCCAGTGCGAGCAATCCGCCTCGCCCGGCTTGGTGCCGCCTCCCACATCAGAATGGCGGTAGCTTCAATGGTCCCCCATTTGGTGTTCGACAAATCGACATACTCGACTTGCGCAGGGTGGTTCTTGGTTTTCCAGCTTTCGGGATTGACCAAGGCCAGCCGATCAAGCGTTCCGGCCTTCCAGCCGACCGGCAAGCCATCATCGCCGAAGGCGCCGGGGAAGAGGGGGCGAGTTCGGCGGCGCGGGTGGGGTCTGGGGTCAGGCCGCCCATGATCGCCACTGGATCGGCTTCGCCAGTTGCCCTGCGCCGGACAGGGCCGAAATCCACAAACCAATCCCGAAAGATCGCCTGCGCTATTCCCTCCAGCGTCTCATTCATCCGCCGGTTGAGTCCGATCTTATCGTCCAGTGCTGAAAGAACAGATGCGATGGCACGTTGGTCATAGATGCCAATGCGGGGACCTCTAAATTCTCCAGCATGGCCTTGGTGAGAGCCGGACGGGTTGCCCCTGCAGACGCCAGTGCCAGCAAAGAATTTTGCGTTTCGTGCGTCACAAACCAGTAGCGGAGAAATCCAGCGTCAATGTTTTCATTGTCTGGTCGAATAATGGCGACATGCTGATTTACGCGGGCGGGTAAAATGCTCGGGTCAACCTGACAAACACGTGCGACGCTATCGCCGGTGATATTGACGAGAACGTCGCCCGCAAGAACCTCAACGGCTTTTAGCGCATTAGCTTGCTCTTGGGAGATGTAAGCCAAACCAGACACAGAAAACCGGTCATTATAAACATTCTGACTTCGAATCAGCGAAAATGGCCCGGACGGCAAATAAGCGTCCTTACCTCCACGCGGTGTGGCTCCACTGCCGATCTTGCGACAGTAATCGCCCAACCGAAGTGGGCGTAAGTCAGTTGCCATGTCAGTGGTCCACTTGAGCTATTGCTTTGTAATTGCATGCTGTCTCAATCATTAGCGCGCACCATCACCAGCTTTTTGCGGATTATCCCAGCCAGCCTCACACTCTCGTCAAACTGACCCTCAAGCATCGCAGTTAAAGAAGCGACGCGCTCTGTAAACGGCACGCCATCATCCTCTGCATCTTCCGCCCCGACATAGCGTCCCGGCGTGAGGACATGTCCGTGCTTGCGGATTTCCTCTAACTTCACTGATCGGCAAAATCCGGGAATGTCCTGATATTTACCAAGCCCTGCTTCCGGCTTGGCCCGCCAGCTGTGGTAGGTTCCGGTGATCGTGGCGATGTCGCTTTCCGAAAACTCGCGCCGGGTCCGGTCCACCATATGGCCCAAGTTGCGGGCATCAATGAACAGGATTTCTCCGCGCCGGTCGCGGTGGCCATTCGCGCTCTTGTCGCGGGCCAGAAACCACAGGCAGGCGGGAATCTGCGTGGAGTAGAAAAGCTGGCCGGGCAGCGCGACCATGCAATCCACCACATCCCCCTCGATCATCGCCTTGCGAATGTCACCCTCGCCCGATTGCTGGGATGACATCGAGCCGTTAGCCAGCACCACGCCCGCCGTGCCGCGCGGGGCAAGATGGTGGAGGATATGCTGCAACCACGCGAAGTTGGCGTTGCCTGCGGGTGGTGTGCCGTACTTCCAGCGAACGTCACCCTCAAGCTGGGGCTGCCACCAATCCGAAATGTTGAATGGCGGGTTCGCCATCGCATAATCGAACTTCAGCGTGGGGAAAGCATCATTTAGGAACGATCCTTCGTTGTTCCATTTGATGTCCGCATCGATGCCCCGTACCGCTAGATTCATCTTGCAGAGCTTCCACGTCGTGTGGTTGCGCTCCTGGCCATAGATGGCGATATCGCTGCGTCGGCCTTGATGGTTTTCAATGAACCGTTCGGACTGTACGAACATGCCGCCAGAGCCACAGGCGGGATCGTAAACCCTGCCATGATGCGGTTCGAGCATCTCCACGATGGTCTGCACGACGGAGCGCGGGGTGAAGAATTCGCCACCGCGCCGCCCCTCGGCCCCGGCGAATTGGCTGATGAAGTACTCATAGGCGCGGCCGAGCAGGTCTTTCGATTTGCCGTCTGCGCTGTGCATCCCGACCTTGGAAAATAGGTCGATCAGTTCGCCCAGCATCGTCTTGTCGAGTTGCGGGCGGCCATACTCCTTCGGCAACACGTCCTTGAGCACGGTAGCATTGGCGCGCTCAATGGCGTCCATGGCGTTGTCGATCAGGTTGCCGATGTCGCCCACCCGCTCTTTGCCGGTGTTCACATCGGTGAAATTGATCTGCGGGCGCTTCGCATTGGCCTGCAAATTCTCCCACCGCGCTTCCGGAGGCACCCAGAATACGTTGGACGCGAGATACTCTTCCGGGTCTTCCTGATCGGCGAACTCTTCTTGCGCCAGCTTGGCGCGGTGATGCTCGAACGCCTCAGAGATATACTTGAGGAAAATTAGACCAAGCGCGACATGCTTGTATTCCGAAGGTTCCAGATTTCCGCGCAGCTTATCGGCCGCCTTAAACAAATCTGCTTCGAACCCAAGATCACTGCCACTATTATTTTGAGACGCCATCGAATCTTATTCCCCTAATTACCCATCAGTAGCGGAGGGATAACAGATGGGCAACCTCTCAGTGTCCATCTAGCATTGACCACACGGGACAGGTTGACCTAACCCCAGCTGAAGCTCGCAGTCATTTATGACTAGAAGTCGGAGGCACAGCGTTGGCGCAAGCTCCGTTAATCACTCGGGTTGATCTTCCAACAAAATTGAAAGACCAGCGCTCCCAAATGGAGCAACTATCTGGCGCTGTTCACTACCGGCTTCGAATTTCCCCACTAATGTAAAATTTCCAATAAAATGGAAAAATCTCTGTCATTAATGGAAGAACTATCTGGCACTTGCCACATGTATAAATGGTGGAGCCAAGGGGAATCGAACCCCTGACCTCTTGAATGCCATTCAAGCGCTCTACCAACTGAGCTATGGCCCCACCGGAGGTCTCGGTCGTCTTCGCTACATTCAGCGTCGTCTTCCGTGTGAGGCGGTGTATATGGTGAGTGATCGGGGGCCGCAAGAGCGAAAAACACTTTCCGGAAGAAAAGTTAAGAAAAAGAAAGGCCCCGCAGGGCCCTTCAAATCAGTCTTCGTCGTCGCTTCCGACATCCGCGATGTCGTCCAGGGACACATCGCCATCGTCGGTATCATCGTCCAGCAGATCATCATCGAGATCTCCGCCGTCGGTGTCGTCATCGAGATCTTCATCATCGACCACATCGGTCTGGTCGTCATCGCGCGCGGCGGCTTTCTCCGAGATCAGCGCACGGCTGCGGCCGGCCTGAAGCACATCGGCAGTGAATACCGCGCCGCAAGCGGGGCAGGTCATCGGGTCGTGATTCAGGTCGTAAAAGCGCGAGTTGCATTGCGGGCACAGGCGTTTCGTACCCCACTCCTCTTTGGGCATGGCATTCTCTTTCAGCCGGGGATAGGTAAATCTGATGTCCCCTGCCATAGCTGGCGCAGGGTGTCAAAGGCTTTTCGGACCGGAGCCAACTCCCCGAAGGGAAAGAGCGACCGGACCGGAAACGAGAGATAACCATCGCCGCGCCGTTGACAAGATGCGGGCTGGTTTGTTCGTCTGAAAGAGCGGAAAAACGAAGGGGGTCGGGCATGGGCGCAGAGCAGGCATCGATCATGGTCGACGGCGATATTCCGGTCGCGGTCAAGCGCTCGGGGCGGGCGCGGCGGATGACCTTGCGCGTCGTACGGGCGGGCGGGGGCGTGGTGCTGACGCTGCCCGAGCGCGTGCCCTTGGCCGAGGGGCGCGCCTTTGCCCAGTCGCGCGCCGAATGGCTGCGCCGGATGCGTGAAAGCCTGCCCGAGGTCGCTGTGGTGCGCCACGGCGCCTTGCTGCCGGTTGCGGGCCTTGCCGTGACCGTCACGCCTTCTCAGGGCCGTCTGGTGCGTCTTGATGGGTTGCGGCTTTTGGTGCCCGAGGGGCGGCCGGCGGGCGTCGTGGTTGCGGCCTGGCTCAAGCAGCGGGCGCGCACCGAGCTTGCCGCGGCATGCGACTGCTATGCAAGCCGGCTCGGGCGGCCCTTCGCGGCGCTGTCTTTGCGCGATACCCGCTCGCGCTGGGGAAGCTGCACCCATGACGGGCGGCTGATGTTTTCCTGGCGTCTGGCGATGGCGCCGCCGGAGGTGCTCGATTACGTTGCGGCACATGAGGTCGCCCATCTGCGCCACATGGATCATTCGGCGGCATTTTGGGCCTGTTGCGAGCGTCTCAAACCCGGTTACGCGCCTCAGCGCAGATGGCTGCGCGAGCACGGGCACGAGCTTCAGGCCTGGGACTTCACGGCGTAAGCCCGCCATTGCGCGTGATGCGGGATTGACGGCGCTTGCGGGTTGTGATCACAAACCAACATGGCCAGTACCACGCTCTCCGAACCTCATGCGCATGAAAAGCTTTACCGCAGCCTGCGCGCCCAGATCATGATCGGTCAGTTGCCGCCCGGGCAGCCGCTGACCCTGCGCGGCATTGCCGCGCAATACCGTGTGTCGATGACCCCCGCGCGAGAGGCGGTGCGGCGGTTGGTTGCCGAAGGGGCGTTGACGCTCTCGGCCTCGGGGCGGATGACGACGCCCGCTCTTTCGGTCGAGCGGATCGAGGAGCTCGCGGCCTTGCGTGCCCTGATCGAACCTGAGCTGGCCTCGCGCGCCTTGCCTCGGGCGCATTTCGCGCTGATCGAGCGGATGGCCGCAATCAATACCGCGATCGGCGAGGCGGCCGAGCGCCATGATGCCGTGGGCTATATCCGCAGCAATCTCGAATTCCACCGTATGCTTTATCTGCGGGCGCAGGCGCCGGCGATGCTGGCTATCCTCGAGACGATCTGGCTTCAGCTCGGTCCGACGATGCGGGCGGTTTACGGCCGCGTGCGCCGCAACGAGCCGCCGCGCCACCACCGCATGATTCTCGCGTCCTTGCGCGCGGGCGACGAGCCCGGCCTGCGGCTGGCGGTGCGCACCGATGTGACCCACGGGCTGCGGCATTTGACGGTCAGCGACGACAGCGACCAGGCCGCGCGCAGCAAGCGCTAGCCTGCGTTTCGCCCTTGGCCCGACAAGGGTATTTCCATGATGAAGAAAGGCCGCCGCGACCCGAAGGTTGCGGCGGCCTTTTAATGGAGATCGGCTGCTTTCGCGGCGCTTATTCCCACTCGATCGTGCCCGGGGGCTTCGAGGTGATGTCGTAGGTGCAGCGGTTGATGCCCTTGACCTCGTTGATGATCCGCGTCGCGGTCTCGCCGAGGAATTCGTGGGTGAAGGGGTAATAATCCGCCGTCATGCCGTCGACCGAAGTCACCGCACGCAGGGCGCAGGCGAAATCATAGGTGCGACCGTCACCCATCACGCCCACGGTGCGGACCGGAAGGATGGCGACAAAGGCTTGCCAGATATCGTCGTAAAGCCCGTGTTTGCGGATCTGGTCGATGAAGACCGCATCGGCTTGGCGCAGGATGTCGAGCTTTTCGCGGGTCACTTCGCCCGGGCAACGGATCGCGAGACCCGGGCCGGGGAAGGGTGGCGGCCGATGAATTTGGCGGGAAGGCCAAGCTCGCGGCCCAAGGCGCGGACCTCGTCCTTGAAGAGCTCGCGCAGCGGCTCGACCAGTTTGAGGCCCATCTTCTCGGGCAGTCCGCCGACGTTATGGTGCGATTTGATCGTGACCGAAGGGCCGCCCGCGAAGCTGACGCTTTCGATGACATCGGGGTAAAGCGTGCCTTGGGCGAGGAAATCCGCGCCGTCGATCTCATTGGCGTATTTCTGGAACACGTCGATGAAGAGCTTGCCGATCGTCTTGCGCTTGACCTCGGGGTCGGTGACGCCTTCGAGCGCGCCAAGGAACAGCTCGGATCTGTCGGCATGGATCAGCGGGATATTGTAGTTGTCGCGGAACATCGTCACGACCTCTTCCGCCTCGTTGAGACGCAGAAGGCCGTGGTCGACGAAAACGCAGGTGAGCTGGTCGCCGATCGCTTCATGGATCAGCACGGCCGCGACCGAGCTGTCGACGCCGCCCGACAGGCCGCAGATGACGCGTTTGTCGCCGACCTGCTCGCGGATCTTGCGGATCGCCTCGCCGCGGTAGCTGGCCATGGTCCAGTCGCCGGTGAAGCCTGCAAGTTTGGTGAAGTTTTCCAGAAGACGCTTGCCGTTCGGGGTGTGGTGCACCTCGGGGTGGAACTGGACGCCGAAGAAGTTGCGCGCCTTGTCGGCCACGATGGCATAGGGCGCGTTGGGCGAGGTGCCGATGACTTCGAAGCCTTCGGCGATCTGCGTCACGCGGTCGCCGTGGCTCATCCAGACTTCTTCTTTGCCGCCGTCGAAAAGGCCCGCGAAGATCGTGTCGTCGCTATGGCTGGCTTCGGGCGAGACAAAGGCGCGGCCGTATTCGGCATGAAGGCCGCTTTCGACCTTGCCGCCGAGCGCGTCCATCATCAACTGCTGGCCGTAGCAGATCCCGAGCAGCGGGACCCCATTTGCCAGACATGGGCGGGTGCGCGCGGGCTGCCCTCGGCGGGAACCGAGCCGGGTCCGCCGGACAAGATCACGGCCTGCGGGGCGAAGTCCCGCAGGAAGGCGTCATCGACCGTATTGAACGGGTGGATTTCGCAGTAAATGTTGAGCTCGCGCAGGCGGCGCGCGATAAGCTGCGTCACCTGGGAGCCGAAATCGATGATGAGAAGGCGCTGATGCTGGGTCATGGTTTGGCTTTAGGGCGGGTTTCGGTCAAGAGCAAGAGACAACCCCGAAGGGGCGGAAAGCAAAGCGGCCCGCCTTTGCTGGGCGGGGCCGCTGGAGCGGTGTTTTGGCGGCAGGGCGACAGGCAAGGCGGGCAGGCAGGGCGCATCCGCAGGGGACGGCTCTGCCCGCATCACCGGCTTAGCCCCAAAGCTCGGTCAGGGCCTTGACCGGATCCTCGGCGGACCAGATCTCGGGGCCGATCGAGATGAAATCGGCGACGGGGAAGAGCGCTTGGACCAAGGCGGGCGTCAGCGCGCCCTCGGCGACGACCGGTACTTCGATCATCTCGGACCACCAGCCGAAGAGGTCGAGCTCCGCCAGCTCGCCCTGGCCGAGGGCCGATTGACCGACGGGGCCGAAGCTGACGTAATCGGCTCCGCCTTCGCCCGCGCTGATGCCCTCGTGGCGCGAATTGCCGCAGAAGACGCCGATGATCGCATCCGCGCCCAGCTCGCCGCGGACATAGCGCAGGTTGCGCGGGCCCTTGGTCAGATGGACGCCATCGAGGCCGTGGCGCACCGCCAGCTCGACGTGATCGTCGATCACCACCGCCACGTCGCGGGCATGGGCGATTTCTCGGGCCAGATCGGCGATGCGGCCCAGTTCCTCCTCGCTGCCCGCACCGGGAATGCGCAGGCAGGCGACGGGAAAGCGGTCCATCACCTCGGCCAGAACCGGTCCGAGCGTCTCGGGCGCGGCACCCACCGGGTGATCAGGTAAAGCTGCGGTGCAATGGTTTCTTCAGTCATGGCTTTCACCCCGGTCGTAAACTCGTCACAAGCAGATAGCGCAGGCTTGCCGCGCTTGCCAGTGCTGCTGTTGAGGCGTATGGCGCGGCATATGGAACCAGTCATCATCCTTGTGCGCCCGCAGATGGGCGAAAATATCGGTGCGGCCGCCCGCGCCATGTTGAACTTCGGCCTGACCGAGCTGCGCCTGGTCGAGCCGCGCGACGGTTGGCCCAATCCGCGGGCGGTCGCAATGGCCTCGGGGGCGGCGGGGCAGGTGCTTGATCGAGCTCGCGTCTTTCCGACGCTGGCGGAGGCGATGTTCGACATCGATTACGCCTATGCCACCACCGCGCGCGGTCGCGAGATGACCAAGCCGGTGCTCACCCCCGCAACCGCCATGGCCGACGCCCATGAGCGCGACGCGCGTGGCGAGCGGGTCGCGCTGATCTATGGCCCCGAACGCGCCGGCCTTGAAAACGACGATGTCGCCCGCGCCAATGCGATCATCACCGTTCCGGTCAACCCGGATTTTCCTCGCTCAATCTGGCGCAGGCGGTGCTGTTGACCGGCTACGAATGGAGCCGCGACCGTCTGCCCAACCAGCCCGCACCCCACGGCCGGCGCCCCGATGCCGAAGTGCCCGCCACCCGGATCGAGATCGAGAAACTCGCCGATCACTGGGAAAACCGCCTCGACGAGGCCGGCTTCTTCTTTCCGGCCGAGAAAGCGCCGGGGATGAAGCTGACCCTGCGCAACCTCTGGGCGCGCATGCCGCTGACCCGTGCCGATGCGCAGATCTTCCACGGCATGTTGCGCCAGCTCATCCGCCGCAATTGACCTTTTGCGCCGCAAGCCCCAGGCTCCGGCGCGATCTTTGAGAGAGACCCCCAATGGCAAAGCGACCCGTCTTTCAGGACGTTTCCGACCAGACCCCGAATGTAAGCCAGCCGCCGGTCGGCGGCATGATCGACACCGCCCCCAAAGGGGCCCGCAAGGCGATCCGCGCCTGGCTGATCGTGCTTTTCGTGCTGGTCGCCGCAATGATCGCGCTTGGCGGCGCGACGCGCCTGACGGGCTCGGGCCTTTCGATCACCGAGTGGAAACCCGTGACCGGAGCGGTCCCGCCGATGGATCCCGCCGCCTGGCAGGAGGAATTCCAGAAATATCAGGAAATCCCGCAGTTCCAGCAGGTCAATGCGGAGATGACCATCTCGGAGTTCAAGCAGATCTATTATTGGGAATGGTCGCACCGCCTGCTGGGCCGCCTGATCGGTCTGGTCTGGGCCGTGGGCTTTTTCGGCTTTTTGGTCACGCGCCGCATTCCGGCAGGCTGGACCGGCAAGCTGCTGGGACTTGGTGCGCTTGGCGGCGCGCAGGGCGCGATCGGCTGGTGGATGGTATCCTCGGGGTTGGCGGGTTCCGAGCTGGTGCGCGTCGCCTCCTACCGGCTGGCGACCCATCTGGGCATCGCCTTCGTCATTCTTGGCCTGATCGTCTGGTACGGGCTTTTGCTGTCGCGCCCCGAGGCGCAGCTGATCCGCGCCCGCCGCGCGCGCGAGGACAAGCTGTTCCGCATGTCGACGGGTCTGATGCATCTGACCTTCCTCCAGATCCTTTACGGCGCTCTGGTCGCGGGGATCGACGCGGGCCGCCAGTTCACCGGCTGGCCCACCATGGGCGGCGAATGGTTTCCGGCCTCGGCCTTTGACCTGAGCCCGCTCTGGCACAACTTCTTCGAGAACCCCGGCCTCGTGCAGTTCATCCACCGCATGCTGGGCTATCTGGTCTTCGTCTTCGCGCTGGTCGTCTTCATGCGCTCGCGCAAGTCGCCCCATCCGGTGACGCGCAACGCCTATGCGCTGATGATGGCGATGGTGCTGCTGCAGGTCGCTCTGGGGATCATGAACGTCGTCCATGCCTCGCCGCTGCATCTGGCGCTGACCCATCAGGTGGGCGCGGTCGCGCTCTTCTCGCTGATCATTCGCGCGCGCTTCAATGCGTGCTATCCTTACGAAACTTCGGTCAGGGGGAATATTCGATGAGCGCTTTCAACCATCTGCTGGCCTTTCAGCGCCAGACCGAGGCCCTTTCGGCAATTGCCGAGCGTCTCGGCTGGGATCAGGAGACGGTCATGCCCCGCGGCGCGACCGAGCAAAGGGCCGAGGAGATGGCCGCGATCGAGGCTGTGCTGCACGAGCGCCGCACAGATCCGCGATTGGGGGAATGGATTGATGCCGCCGATCCGCAAAATGCGGTCGAAGAGCGGATTGTCCATCTGATCGACCGCGAATACCAGCGCGCGACCAAAATACCCGCGCGTCTGGCGACCGAGCTCGCCCGCGTCACCTCGCTGTCGCAGGGCGTCTGGGCCGATGCCCGCGCCAATGATGCGCCCGACGATTTCCTGCCGACGCTGCATGACGTCCTTAGCCTCAAGCGTGAAGAGGCTGCCGCTCTGGCCGATGGCGGCGATCTATACGACGCGCTGCTCGACGATTACGAGCCGGGCGCGACACAGGCCCAGATCGCCGCGCTTTTCGACGCGATGCGTCCGCGCCTCGTCGCTTTGCGCGACGATGTTCTGGGTGCGGATTTCCAGCCCAAGACCCTCGGCGGGGATTTCCCGCAGGAGACCCAGCTGCGGATCGCGCGCCAATGCGCCACCGCTTTCGGCTATGACTGGAGCCGCGGGCGCATGGATCTCGCGGTCCATCCCTTCAGTTCGGGGCGCTGGCAGGACAGCCGCATCACGACCCGCGTGGTCGAAACCGATCCGTTCAACTGCCTCTATTCGGCGATCCACGAGACCGGCCATTCGAGCTACGAGCTGGGCATCGACGAGGATTACTCCTTCACGCCGCTTGGCCGCGGGGTCTCGATGGGCGTGCACGAAAGCCAAAGCCGGATCTACGAGAACCAGATGGGCGCGGCCGCGCCTTTACCGGCTGGCTGCATCAGCGCATGTCCGATGCTTTCGATGATCTCTCGATCACCAATGCCGACGACTTCTATGCGACGGTGAACCGTGTCACGCCGGGCTATATCCGCACCGAGGCCGACGAGATCCAGTACAACCTCCACATCATGCTGCGCTTCGATCTGGAGCGCGATCTGGTCTCGGGCCGTTTGGGCGTCGAGGATCTGACCGAGGCGTGGAACACCCGATTCCTCAAGGATTTCGGGGTTGCTGTCGACCGTCCCGCCAATGGCGTCTTGCAGGATGTCCATTGGGCGGTGGGGCTTTTCGGCTATTTCCCGACCTATGCTTTGGGCAATGTCTATGCGGGCTGCCTCAATGCGGCGATGCGCGAAGCGGTTCCCGAGCTGGACGCCTCGCTCGCGCGTGGGGATGCCGCACCGGGCGTCGAATGGCTTCGCGAGAACGTCCAGCGTCACGGCGGGCTGTACGAGCCGCGCGATCTGGTCGAACGCGCCATCGGCACGACGATCACCGAATTGTCGCTGCTCGATTACCTCGAGACGAAATTCTCGGAAATCTACCGGCTTTAAGACAAAGCCGGCTTCAGGCGCGAATGCGCGGGGTCAGCCTCAGGCTGATCCCGTCCTTGCCGCGCAGCGTCAGACGCATAACCGGCACGGGCTCTGCCGTGCCCTGCTCGATCCGGTAGGCGCGCACGAGCGCAGACAGGATCAACGGCCCCTCGATCATCGCAAATCCCGCCCCCGGACAGGCGCGCGGTCCCGCCGAAAACGGGGTGAAGGCCTCGCGCTGGCATGTCTTGCCGTTCTCGGTTTCCCAGCGGGCGGGATCGAAGGCGTCGGGTTGTTCCCACAGACGTTCATGGCGGTGCAGATGCCACGGCGAGAGCACGAGCTGCGCGCCTTTGGGGGCCTTGCGGTCACGCAGGGTCTCTGGGCGGGTGGTGGTGCGCACCGTCATGGCGACCGGCGGATAGAGGCGCAATGTCTCGCGGAAGACCGCGCGGGCGGCGGGAATGTCGCGCAATCGCGAAAAATCGCGCACCTCGGGCTCTGCCGCAAGCCGGTCCTGCCATTCGGGGCTGCGCGCCAGCAGATAAAGTGCCCAAGCCAAGGCCGAGGCGCTGGTTTCGTGCCCTGCGAGAAAGAAGGTCGCGACCTCGTCCACCATTTCCGTCGGGGTGAAAAGCGCGCCGGTTTCGGGATCGGGCGTCGTCATGATCTTGGTCGCCAGATCGTCGGGCGCATCGCCTGCCGCAATCCGCTCCGCCCGCTGTTCGACAAGCCCGCGATCAGGCCGCGGATGCGCTCGGCGCTTGCCTTGGTGCGGCGCGAATGGAAATGCAGCCAGCGCGGCAGCGCCAGAAGCCCGCCCGCATTGACCATCGGCTGGGCATCCTGATGGGTGCGGAAGGCCGAGAAGACGGCATTGGCGGTCTCGTCCTCGATCGGCAGGGTAAAGAGCGTGCGGAAAATCACATCGGCCGCGACATGGGCGGTCTCGGGCTCGATGTCGAAGGGGTTCCGTCGGCCGCAGGCCCGAGCCGCGCCACGGCCGCATCCGAGGCGGCGAGGATCTGCGGAAAGGCCTGACGCAGCCTGCCACCCTCGAAAGCGGGGTCGATGATGCGGCGCTGGTGGCGCCAGATCGCGCCGTTCGAGATGAAGCTCGAATTGCCCAGAAGCGGCGCGAGCCCCGCGGCCATCCGGCCCGATTTCGGGAAATCCTCGGGCCGCTCTTTGAGGATGAGCGCGATCAGCTTGGGATCATTGCAGGTGAAACTATGGATGAAAGGGCTGCGGAATTCGGCCATCCATGCGCGGTAGAGCTTGCCCGATTGCGCGGAGAGGATGTCTTTGCGGAAATCCCTCAGGAAGCGCCATACCGATGGTTTTCCTTTTCGTGACGGTGGCTTGGGGGAATCATTCAACCACTTTCGATCTGTAGCGGTTGACGGGTTTGGCGATCCGCCCCGGTGAATGGTGGCGATTGGCGAAGCGCTCGGCCAGCGTCAGCGGGCCTGCGGTGATCGCGAAGTAATCGTAATCTTTCGGCCGGTCGAAGGCGCAGAGATATTGGAAATGCAGCCGGAACCAATGACCGCGCAAGGCGCGCTGTTTCTCGGGAGAAAGCGTCTGGCGGAAGGCGGCAGAGAGGACCAGCGGCCCGTGACGCGTGTCGGGCTCGACGCCCGAGACCGCGACCGGATCGCAAAGCCCGAAGGAGCAGGCGTCGCCGGGCGCCGTGACATCGACCCAGCTTACCGCCGCGCTGGCCGAGAGGTCGTGCAGATCGCGCCGCAGCCGTGCCGCATCGGGCAGAAAAGCGGCCATCGGCACGACATGGCCAAGCGTGAGCAGCGAGAGCTTCGGCCCGTTCTCGGGCAGCGGGCCCTTGCGGAGGAGATCGGCCAGTACCGAAACGGCCAGATAGGCTCCCGAGGAATGGCCCACCAACAACACCTCGTCCCAGTCATCGCGCAGGATGCGCGCCAGCCGGTTCGCAAACCAGTCGATGCGGGCGTCGAGCGCGGCGGGATAGGCGCCGTTCAGATGGGCGGTAAAGGCGTAGTCATGCATCAGGTAATAAGCGAAAAGCTTGCCGTCGATGCGGCGGAAAAACGCGAGCACCGCCCAGATCACGCCTAGCGCGACCGGCAAGCCGAGCCAGCCGCCATAGGGCAGCAACCGCGCCGCCCCCAGCCGGTCAAACCGCCCAGAACCGCGCCCAAGGTCAGCGCCGCCAGCAGCTGCAGGATCAGCACGACAACCGGATAAAGCGCCGCCAGAACCGGCCCGCGCCTGAGCTGCATCAGCCGGAAGAGCGCACCCGAGCCGATATAGATCCATGCCGTACGCAAGAGCTGGCCATAGGTCGCGGCGATCGATTGCCCCATCGAGCCCTGCACCAGATCGGCCCAAAGAAGGACCTCGACCTCGACTTCGGTTTTCCCGCCGTCGAAATCGCCGCCGATGCCCCAGCCGAAACCGGTGCGGTCCTGTCTGGGGCCGAAGGTCAGTCCGTAGCCCGAGATCGCCGCCTGTTCGAGACCCTCGCGGCGATAGAGCTCGCGGTAGCGGCGTGGCGGGATCGGATCATAGCCGGGAAGGTAGAGGACCCTGCGGCGGAAAGGACGGGTCATCGGCGGGGCATCCAGAGGAAAAACTTTGCGAGGCCAAAAGGATCTGGGAGGATATTAAACGCCTGCGCGGCTTGGGCAAGTCACGAGCCTTGCCATTTTTCTTCGAGTTTCTCGATTGCGGCGATGCGTTTGGCGGTCTGGGGATGGGACAAAAGCCAGGCGGGCGTGGTCGAGCGGCTGCCGGTCAGGGCCTCCAGCTTGCGAAACAGGCTTTTTGCGGACCGGTGCCGAGGCCCGCCTTGATCATCAGGGCGCTGGCGAAGGCGTCGGCCTCGTATTCGTTGTCGCGCGACAGGCGCGAGACGATCGCGATGGTTGCAAGATCGGCGAGCCAGCGGCCGATGAAGGGCACGAAGCGGCCGAGCAGCGTGCCGAGGGCGATCCGGACGGCATTCTGTCCCGCGAAATCGACCAGCCTCCGCTTGCCGTGACCATGGGCGACATGACCGAGCTCGTGGGCGATGACCGAGGCGAGTTCGGCTTCGGTGACCTGACCCGCGTCGAGCTTGTCGAGAAAGCCGCGCGTGAGGAAAATCCGCCCGTCCGGCGCGGCCAGGCCGTTGACCTGGGCGATCTCGTAGACATGGGCGCGGATCGGCGGCAGCTCCATCGCGCGGCCCAGCCGTTCGAGCATCGGCGTCAGGCGCGGATGGGTAAGGGGCGTCGAATTGCTGCTCAGCTCCTGCCGCAGCCGCCAGCTGGAGAAGAAATACATCGCCCCGAGATAGAGCGCGATCAGGATGAAGGGCAAATAGCGAAGCATGGATCATTATCCGCGCAGCTTGCGGGGGCGTCAATGCGGCGGCTTAGCCCAGAATGCGCATCGCCTGCGACAGGCCCTGAAGCGTGAGGGGTGCCATGCGGCCCTCGAAAATCTCCTGGATCATGCGGGTCGATTGGGTGTGATGCCAATGCTCGGCGGGAACAGGATTGAGCCAGACATGATCGGGCCATGCCTCGCGGGCGCGCCTGAGCCATGTCTCGCCGGATTCGGGGTTCCAATGCTCGTTGGCGCCTCCCGGTACCGCGATTTCATAGGGCGACATTGCGGCATCGCCGACGAAAATCGCCTTGTAGTCGCGCCCGAAGCGGTTGAGCACCTCCCAAGTCGGCGTGGTTTCATTCCAGCGGCGGCGGTTGTCCTTCCAGACGGCCTCGTAGAGGCAGTTGTGGAAATAGAAATGCTCGAGATGTTTGAACTCGGCCCGCGCCGCCGAGAAAAGCTCGTCCACCAGCCGCATATGGTCGTCCATCGACCCGCCGACATCGAGAAACAGCAAAACCTTGACGGCATTGCGCCGCTCGGGGCGGGTCTGGACATCGATATAGCCGTGTTCGGCGCTGGCGCGGATCGTGCCGGGCAGGTCCAATTCGTCGGCTGCCCCGTGGCGCGCCCATTGACGCAGGCGTTTCAGCGCGACCTTGATGTTGCGGGTGCCCAGTTCGACCTGATCGTCGAAATCGCGGAATTCGCGCTTGTCCCAGACCTTGGCGGCGCGGCGGTGGCGGCTTTCGTGCTGTCCGATGCGCACGCCCTCGGGGTTGTAGCCGTAAGCGCCGAAGGGCGAGGTTCCGGCCGTGCCGATCCATTTGTTGCCGCCCTGATGACGGCCCTGTTGCTCGGCCAGCCGCTCGCGCAGGCGTTTCATCAGCTCGTCGAAGCTTCCGGGGCCGGAGACGGCGGCGCGCTCTTCGGGGCTCAGAAACTTTTCGGCGAGCTTCTCCAGCCATTCCTTGGGAAGGGCTTGCTCCGAAACCAGAGCCTCGATCGGCAGCTCTTCGAGTCCCGAGAAGCTTTCCGCGAAAGCGCGGTCGAACCGGTCGATATGGGCCTCGTCCTTGACCAGAACGGTGCGGGCGAGGTGATAGAAATTGTCGACCGCCCAATCCGAAAGACCTGCCTGCATCGCGCCAAGCAGATCCAGATATTCCCGCAGGCTGACCGGCACACCATGCCGACGCAGACTGTCGAGAAAGGGGCGGAACATCAGAACGACCGGGTGATCACAAGGGCGAGGATCAGGCCGATCACGGTAAAGGCGAGGCCGAAACCCGCAGCATATTGCACGCGGTCGGCACGGGTGCCGCCGAGCTTGCCGGCACGAAACCAGCCGTAGGCCGCGCCGATGAGAAGAAAAGCTATCACGATCATATCTGCGCCATAGCCTATCGCGGGCAGAGGGGGAAGGGTCGATTGCGCCGCGCGCTGTGACGTGACCTCGCGGGCGCTCGTGTCGAAGCTGCGGGTTGGGACTTGAACGCATCCGGTTGCGTGGCTACTTTTGGGGTAACTTGAAAATCGGAGGGCGTGTGTCATGACGCCCAAGCGTCCCGCGGGTGCGGACGCGTTCCCGATCTGCCGGTTGAGCCGTCTGCCGCCCGCCCAGCCGAGGAGGGGAGCTTTATGCTGCCCTCGATCTCGGCACCAACAGTTGCCGGATGCTGATTGCCCGTCCCAAGGGCAATCAGTTTCAGGTCGTCGACAGCTTTTCCAAGCCCGTTCAGCTTGGTCACGGGCTGGAAGCATCAGGAAGGCTGTCGCGTTCGTCGATGGCCCGAACGGTGCATGCTTTGCAGGTCTGCAAGCGCAAGCTGGATCTGCACAATGTCTCGCATATGCGTCTGGTCGCGACCGAGGCGTGCCGGCGCGCGCGCAACAGCCGCGACTTCATGCGGATGATCCGGCGCGAAACCGGCCTGCCGATCGAGGTGATCGGCGCGGAGGAAGAAGCGCAGCTTGCGGTGATTTCCTGCGCGCCTCTGGTCAGCCACCGCACCGAGCAGTTGCTGGTCGTCGATATCGGCGGCGGCTCGACCGAGCTGGTCTGGATCGACCTTGAGGACGTGCCGCTGACCGAGCGTGCGCGGGCGATCATGCGGCTCTCGGACGGGTTCCGCAATTCGGTGCCGGGCGGCGCGCGGGTGGTCGACTGGATTTCGGTCCCGCTCGGCGTGGCGACGCTGCGCGACCAGTTCGAGGATGTCGAGGACGATCAGGGCCGCTTCGCGCTGATGTCGTGGCATTTCGAGGAGAAGCTCACGAGCTTCGCCCCTATATGAATGCGGGTGCGCCCGAGGACGGCTTCCAGATCATCGGAACCTCGGGCACGGTCACTACGGTTGCGGCGAGCCATCTCGGGTTGCGCCGTTATGACCGCACCAAAGTCGATGGTCTGACCATGACCTCGGCCCAGATCGATCGTGTGATCCGCGACTATTTGATGCTCGGCCCAGAGGGGCGGCGCGCCGATCCACGCATCGGGCGCGAGCGTCATGCGCTGATCATGTCGGGAGCGGCAATCCTGCAGACTCTGATGCGGATCTGGCCGACGACTCGTCTGTCGGTTGCGGATCGCGGTCTGCGCGAAGGTTTGCTATATGCACAGATGGTGCGGGACGGCGTTCTCGCGCCGGAGAGTTTGAACGGAGTGGCCTGATGGCTGAAGGCAAGAAACCGGGCGGCAGCAGCCGTGCGGGCAAGGAAGTTCGGGACGCGGCCAGCGCGACCTGCGTGTGCGCGTCAAAACCGCCAAGGGGCGGAAGCTGTCGAGTACGCTTTGGCTGGATCGCCAATTGAACGACCCCTATGTCATCCGGGCCAAACGCGAAGGTTTTCGCGGCCGCGCCGCCTACAAGATCCTCGAGCTCGACGACAAGTACAAATTCCTCGTCCCCGGTGCGCGGGTCGTGGATCTGGGTTGTGCGCCGGGCGGCTGGTGTCAGGTCGCGGTCGGTCGCGTCAATTCCTTGGGTGAACGTTCGGGCAAGAAGGTCGGAACGGTTCTCGGGATCGATCTGCAAGAGGTCGATCCGATTGCGGGCGCCGAGATCCACCAGCTCGATTTCCTCTCCGAGGGGGCCGATGATCAGGTCAAGGCCTGGCTGGGCGGGCGCGCCGATGTGGTGATGTCGGATATGGCGGCCTCGGCCTCGGGGCATAAAGGCACCGACCATTTGCGCATCGTCGCGCTGATCGAAGCGGCGGCCCAGCTTGCCTTCGATGTGCTTGAGCCGGGCGGGACCTTCGTCGCCAAAGTGCTGGCAGGCGGGGCCGAGAACGAGATGCAGGCTTTGCTCAAGCGCAACTTCACCAAAGTCGCGAATGTGAAGCCGCCGGCAAGCCGTTCTGATTCCTCGGAAAAATTCGTCGTCGCACAGGGCTTTCGTGGCCGTGCGGCCGATCGGGAAGCCGAAGGCGTCGAGGCCGAATAGGGCGAAACCATCGGGAAAGACAAACGGGGTATGGTCGTCACAAAGGCGGGCATGCCCTTTTCTTTGCCCGCCCGCCCGCCCAACGCGCCTGCCTGTGGTATCAGCGCGGCTCGTGGCGGAAATAATCGACGCCGCGACCGGTTCCCGCCATGAAAGCGCGGTTCATGTGCGAGAGACTGACATAGCCGGTCTCGGCCGCGATTTCGACCGGCGAGAGCCGCCCTTCGCGCAAAAGCGCCACCGACCGCTCGAGGCGCAGGTCGTAAAGCAGCTCGAGCGCCGCGCGGCCGCGGCAACATTGGCAGGCGCGGTCCAGTGTCGCCGCCGTCACCCCGAGCGCATGGGCGAAATCCGCAATCGTCAGCCCGCGGCCCATATCGCGGCGCACCAGCGCGATATAGCGGTCGCTGAGCGGTCGCGCGGCGCGCGGGTCGTCCTTGGGATGGACCTTCGGAGCCTCTTCCTCGCGCAGCCGCGACAGCGCGGAGCCGATCACGCTGAGCTGCGCCCCCGCCGCGCGCCGCGAGGCGGCGTCATTGGGCTGGCCGATCAGGGTCAGCTGGGGGATGGCGCGTTGCAGGATTTCGGCATCGGTTTCGACGGGGCGGCCGAGGATCAGCTTTTGCGGCAAAGCCACCCCGAGGCGGCGGGTGAGCGCGGTCGGAAGGTTCACGACATCGCCCTCGGCGCCCGGACCGTGCCACAGCGAAAAAGCCGTTCCGGCGGGCACGAAGGCGAGATATCCCGCGCGCTGCATGCGGTGCTGGCGCGGCAGCTCGATCCTGAGGCTGCCGGTCCCCAGCCAGATCAGCAGATGATCCGCGCAGACCCGTGGCGTGGCCGCACTCCCTAGGCCTTTTGCCGCACCGCCCCAGCTGAAGTCCGAAATCGGCAGGAGCCGCATCCCGCCCCGCGCCGTGGTCGGTCGCGCGCCATAGGGCCGGCTGGCGGCAGGAGACGCGGGAGTATTGGCGGAGAGGGGCGGCGGCTCTGCCTGCAGGTGGTCCAGACGCGGATCGCGGCGCGCCGGAGCCTGAATGCCTTCCGCGACGACCGACGCCTTTTGCAGCCGCGCGACGAGCGGATCATGCGTGCTGGACTGTTGGTCACGGCGTACCCATGCGGGCAACCAATCCATCTGGCGAAGAGGGGTTTTCATCTCGTTCGGAGAGCGGCAGATCTAACTTTTGATAGGATGCTCCGCCTTCCGGACCTTTGGAAGGGTTAATTGGACCTATTGGTGAAATTTCTTTCAACTTCCGATATTTATGTGACGCCAATCCTTCATGCGGCCGCGAAACCAGATCCGTTGGGATTTGGCATATTGGCGGGTCGCGATAATGGCGCGTTCGACCGCCTCGTCGAGCTCCAGCCGGCCCTCGAGGTGGGCAATCAGCTCGGGCGCGCCGATCGCCTTGGCCCATTGGGCGCGCGGGTCCCATTGCGGCAGAATGGCGCGAACCTCGTCGAGTGCGCCCTGCGCCATCATTTGCGCGAAACGGCGCGCGATACGCTCGGCCAGCCAGTCGCGGTCGCTGTTCATCACCAGAAACTGGCCCTGATCCGCGCCGATCAGGGGGCGGGGTCTCGGCTTGCCAATCCGCGATGCCGCGGCCGGTCGCGGTCAGGACCTCCCATGCGCGCTGGACGCGGGCGGGGTTTTGCAAGTCGATCCTGTCGCGGCTGGTCGTGTCGAGATCGCCGATCATGCGGGCAAGGCCGCCCGCCGCAAGGATCGCATCGGCTTCGGCGCGGATTTGTGCAGGGACGGGCGGGATCACCGCAAGCCCGCGCGTCAGGGCGCTGAGGTAAAGCCCGTGCCGCCGGTGATGATCAGCCGGCCGGAAGCGCGCGCCATCAGCCCCGAGACTTCGGCCAGCCAGTCGCCGACGGAATAGGCCTGTCCCGGCGCGACATGGCCGTAAAGCGCATGGGGCGCGCGGGCCTCGTCGCTTGCGGGGGCGTGCGGTCAGAATGCGCCAGCACGACCAGATCTGGAGCGCATCGGCATTGACGATCGTGCCGCCCTGCGCCTCGGCAATGGCGAGGGCAAGCGCGGATTTCCCGCTGGCGGTGGGGCCTGCGATGACAATATGGCGGTCAGGGTCGAGACCCGGCGGCAGTGTGGCGCCCATCAGCTATCTTCCGGTTGAACATGGGGCCTCTTTGCGACATTTTATGCGGCAATGAAACAGTCGGTCTAAAACTCGGTGGAAGCGCGCGATGTCAGAACAACAAAACCAAACGAGCAGCAGCTACAACCGTGTGCTCCTGAAAATCTCGGGCGAGGCCCTGATGGGCGATCAGGGCTACGGCCTGCATCCGCCGACCGTGGCTCGGATCGCGCAAGAGGTGAAGTCGGTTCATGATCTCGGCGTCGAGATCTGCATGGTGATCGGTGGCGGCAACATCTTCCGCGGCCTGCAGGGCTCGGCCCAGGGGATGGAGCGCGCGACCGCAGATTACATGGGCATGCTCGCGACCGTGATGAACGCGCTCGGCATGCAGGCGGCGCTCGAAGCGCTCGGCATCCATTGCCGCGTGATCTCGGCCATCCGCATGGACGAGGTCGCCGAGCCCTATATCCGTCGCCGCGCCGTGCGCCACCTCGAAAAGAAACGCGTCATCATCTTCGCGGCAGGGACGGGCAACCCCTATTTCACCACCGATACGGCGGCGACCCTGCGGGCGAATGAAATGAACTGCGAGGCGATCTTCAAAGGCACCAAGGTCGACGGCGTTTACGACAAGGACCCCAAGAAGTTCGCCGATGCCAAGCGTTACGAGAACGTGACCTATGACGAGGTGCTGCAAAAGCATCTGGGCGTCATGGACGCTTCCGCCATCGCGCTTGCCCGCGACAACGATCTGCCGATCATCGTCTTCTCGCTGGACGAGCCCGGCGGCTTCAAGGGGATTTTGGCCGGGCAGGGGACCTATACCCGCGTTCACGGTTAAAATACCGCCATATCCTTTGCTATGCGGGCGTCTCTCGGATAGAAACGCCTGAAACACTTATATGAGGCCCTGACAGCGTATGTCTGACGAAATTCAAATCGACACCGACGATCTCGAACGCCGGATGAAAGGCGCGATGGATTCGCTGAGACAGGAATTCGCCTCGTTGCGGACGGGTCGCGCCTCGGCCTCGATGGTCGAGCCGATCATGGTCGATGCTTACGGTTCGATGACCCCGATCAACCAGATCGGGACCGTCAACGTCCCCGAGCCGCGGATGGTGACGATCAACGTCTGGGACAAGGGCCTCGTTGGCAAAGCCGAAAAAGCGATCCGCGAATCGGGTCTGGGCATTAACCCCCAGCTGAACGGCACGATCATCATGCTGCCGATCCCCGAGCTGAACGAAGAACGTCGCCGCGAGCTGACCAAGGTCGCGGCGCAATATGCCGAAAGCGCCCGCGTCGCGATCCGCAACGTGCGCCGCGACGGCATGGACCAGATCAAGAAGGCCAAAGGCGCCGGCATGTCCGAGGACGACCAGAAGTTCTGGGAAACTGAGGTTCAGGATCTGACCAATAAGAACATCGCCCTGATCGACAAGGCGCTCGAGGGCAAGCAAGCCGAAATCATGCAGGTTTGATCCGGTGGCCGATCCCGCAGCTAGCCTTATGTCGAGCCAATCCGGGCAAGCCCGACCGCGTCACGTTGCCGTCATCATGGACGGCAACGGTCGCTGGGCCAAGAACAAGGGCTGGCCGCGTCTGGTCGGCCACCGTCGTGGCGCCGAACGCGTCAAACAAATCGTACGGGCCTGCCCCGATCTGGGGGTGAACTGGCTCACGGTCTATGCTTTCTCGACCGAGAACTGGAAGCGCTCGACCGAGGAAGTCCTTGGTTTGATGGGTATTTTCGCCCGCTATATCGAGCGCGAGGCCGATTCCATGGCTGCCGAAGGTGTGCGCCTGCGCTTTATCGGCGCGCGCGACCGTCTGACCGGCAAGCTCTCGCAGCTCATGGACGGGATCGAGCGGCGGACTGCGGGCAATACCCGCCTCAATCTGACCGTCGCGATCAATTACGGCGGCCGCGACGAGCTGAACCGCGCCGCCCGCCTGATGGCCGAACGGATCGCCAAAGGCTATCTCGGGCCCGACGCCCAGCTTGATCTGGCGGATTTTCTCGATACGGCCGGTCATCCCGACCCCGATCTGGTGATCCGTACCAGCGGCGAGACGCGGACCTCGAATTTCCTGCCCTATCAGGCGGCCTATGCCGAATACGAGTTCACGCCGACGCTTTGGCCCGATTTCACGCCCGATCATCTCGCCGAGATTCTCGACAAATTCGGAATGCGCGAGCGCAGGTTTGGTGGCGCATGAGCGACGAGCCTCCGAAACGTCATCCGCAGGTCGGCCCCTCGACCGAGGGTGCGCCGCGCGGGATCAGCGGGAATTGGTCCGATCTCGGGACGAGAATCGCCTCGGCGGTGGTTCTGGTTCTTCTGGGTGCGCTGCTGGTCCTTTCTTCGGGGATCTGGCTGGCAATTGGCGTCTCCATTCTTTGCGGCGGCATGATCTGGGAGCTGGCGCGGCTGACCGCCTGGCGCCATGCGGAATTCCATAGCCCGCGCCATCCGGTCCTGATCGGGGTGTTGGGCGGCCTGACGCTGCTGGCGATGCTGATGCTGCCCGGCGATTGGCCGATGCTTCTGGCCGTCGTGCCGGTTCTGGCCGGTTGGGGGGCACCCATGTGCGCAACCGCTGGCCCTATCTGATTTTCACCTTCGCGATCCTTTTGGCCTGCTATTCGGTGGTGGTCGTGCGAGAGGTCATGGGCCTCGAGACCACGCTCTGGATCGTCGGCACGGTCGTCGCATCGGATGTGCTGGGCTATTTCGTCGGCCGCAAATTGGGCGGCCCGAAATTCTGGCCTGCCGTCAGCCCGAAAAAGACCTGGAGCGGGACCGTCGCGGGCTGGCTCGGTGCGGTTGTGCTGGGGCTCGCGCTGGTCCTGAGCGGGCAGGCGGGCTGGGGTGTCATTATGGTCGCGCCGGTTATCGCGATCTTCGGACAGGCCGGCGATATCGCCGAAAGCTGGCTCAAGCGCCGCGTGGGCGTCAAGGACAGCTCGGATCTCATCCCCGGTCATGGCGGGCTGATGGATCGCTTCGATGCAATGTCGGGGGCCTTCCTTGCCGCGCTTCTGGCGATGATTTTGGGCATTTTGCCGCAAATCGGAGGCTGAGCCATGCGCAGCGTTACGATCCTCGGAGCGACCGGTTCGGTCGGTGAAAGCGCTTTCGATCTGTTGATGCGCGCGGGCGGTCCGGAGGCTTGGCGCACCGTCGCCTTGACCGGCGGACGCAATATCGCGCGACTGGCCGAAATGGCCAAGGCTTTGCGCGCCGAACTCGCCGTCACCGCCTATCCCGAATTGCTGGCCGATCTGCGGCAGGCCCTGCAGGGCAGCGGCATTGCCGCCAGCGCCGGTGCGGCGGCAATCGACGAGGCGGCGGCGCGCCCTCGGACTGGACCTTGTCGGCGATCGTCGGCGCGGCGGGGCTCGCGCCGGGGCTGCAGGTGCTCGAACGTGGCGGCACTTTGGCGCTTGCCAACAAGGAGACACTGGTGGCCGCAGGCCGTCTGGTCATGACGACCGCCGAGCGGACCAAGGCGCGCATCCTGCCGGTCGATTCTGAGCATTCCGCAATTTTTCAATTGCTTGACGCCGAAAGCTCATCCTCTGTCGAGGGCGTGACCATTACCGCATCGGGCGGCGCGTTCCGCGATTGGCCGCTCGAGAAGCTGCCTTTCGCGACCGTGGCCGAGGCCTCCTGCCACCCCAATTGGGCAATGGGCCAGCGCATTACAGTCGACAGCGCCAGCATGTTCAACAAGGCGCTCGAAGTCATCGAGGCGCGCGAGTTTTTCGGCACCGAGCCAGACCGCATCAAAGTGGTGATCCATCCGCAATCGATCATCCATGCGATGGTGTCCTTCACCGACGGCAGCTCGGTCGCGCATCTCGGCATGCCCGATATGCGCCATGCCATCGGCTATGCGCTCAACTGGCCCGAACGCGCGCCGCTGCCGGTTGCGCGACTTGATCTCGTGGCGCTCGGGCAGCTGACTTTCCGCGCGCCCGACGAGATCCGCTGGCCGGCGCTGCGGCTGGCGCGCGAGGTCATCGCGACGGGCGGCGCGGCAGGGGCGGTGCTCAATGCCGCCAAAGAGCAGGCGCTCGACGATTTTCTGGCGGGACGCATCCGCTTTACCGATATGGCGGCCGCGGTCGAGCATGCGCTCGATCACGCGGCGGGCGAGGCCGGTTTCACGCAAAGCCCTGCCGATCTGCAGACCGCTCTGGCATGGGACGGGTTGGCGCGGCGCGCGGCACATTCATGGAAAGGGGCCGCGTAATGGCGTTTCTGGGCGAGTTTGGCGGGGTGATCTGGAACGTGCTGGCCTTTGTGGTCGCGCTTTCGATCATCGTGACCGTCCATGAATACGGCCATTACATCATCGGACGGCTTTCGGGCATCAAGGCCGAGGTCTTTTCCGTCGGTTTCGGCCCCAAGCTGATTTCGCGCCGCGACAAGCACGGCACGCTCTGGCAGGTCGCGGCTTTGCCTCTTGGCGGCTATGTCCGCTTTCTGGGGACGCCAATGCCGCGAGCGCGGGCTCGGAGGCGGTCGATCCCGCTCTTGTGCGCCAAACCCTCGGCGGAGCGCCGCTTTGGGCGCGGTTCGCCACGGTTGCTGCCGGGCCGATCTTCAACTTCATCCTTTCGATTGCGGTTTTCGCGGGGATGGCCTTTTGGCAGGGCACGCCGGTCGAGGATGTCCAGATCGGGCGCATCCATGCGCTGCCCGAAAGCCAGACCAACGAATTGAAAAGCGGCGATGTGGTTCTGGGCATCGGCGATGCGCCGGTCGCGACCTGGGCGGATCTCGGCAAAGCGGCCGAGGCGGTTCCCGCCGCATCCGTCCAGCAATGGCATGTGCGCCGGGACGGCGCCGAGTTGACGGTGGCGGGGCCCGATCCCTTTCCGGCCGTGGTCGGCGGCATCGCGCCGCGCAGCGCGGCAGCTGCCGCGGGACTCGAGGCGGGCGATGTGATCCTTTCGATCGACGGCACGCCGGTGACGCGTTTTGTCGAATTGCGCGACAAGGTCGGCGCGGCCGAGGGGCGTCCGGTGCTCTTGCAGGTCTGGCGTCCCGGCGCGGGCGTTGCCGAATATACTTTGGCCGCGCGCGAGCAGGACCTGCCGACCGCGACCGGCTTCGAGCGGCGCTGGCTGATCGGGGTGACCGGTGGCAGTTTCTTTGATCCGGCAACCCGTCCGACCGGTCCGGGCGAGGCCTTGGGCACGGGCGTGACGCGCACCTGGGACATCATCGGCTCGTCGATCACCGGCCTTTGGGCGACGGTCACCGGCCAGATCAGCAGCTGCAACATCGGCGGCGCAATCTCGATTGCGGAAACCACGGGGCAGGCGGCTTCGGCGGGGGCGCGAATTTCATCTGGTGGATTGCGGTCCTGTCGACGGCAATCGGCTTTCTCAACCTTCTGCCGGTTCCCGTTCTGGACGGCGGGCATCTGGTCTTTTTCACCTATGAGGCGATCGCGCGGCGTCCCGCCTCGGAGAGGGTGATGTCGATCCTGAATGTCATCGGACTGGCACTTGTGCTGTCTTTGATGGTTTTCGGTCTCTCGAATGATCTTTTCTGCCGTTGAGTATGCCTTCTGTTTTGACAGTATGGTTAAATTGACTGTATCCATCAGCACAAATCGGACCGATGAAATCGGCAAAACTGGAATGAGGGCGGCCATGACCGATACGAGACTGGGCAAAGGCGCGATGGCGCTGATTTCGGCGCTTGCTGTTGCCACCCCCGCGAGCTTTCTGGCCTCGCCTGCATCGGCCTATGTGTTCAACAACGTCCAGATTGAAGGCGCTCAGCGCATCGAAGGCGCGACGATCCTGTCCTATGCCAATATCGCGCGCGGCCGCGACGTTTCGGCGGGCGAGCTAAACGAGGCGGTCCAGCGTCTGCAGGGCTCGGGCCTGTTCGAGACCGTCGAGGTCGAGCCGCGCGGCGGCACTCTGGTCATCAAGGTCCGCGAATATCCCACGATCAACGTCATCAACTTCGAGGGCAACAACCGCGTCAAGGACGAGGTCCTCGCCGGCGTGATCAAAAGCCAGTCGCGCCACGTCTATTCGCCCGCCCAGGCCGAGGCCGATGCCGATGTGATCTCGCAGGTCTATGCCTCGCAGGGCCGTCTTGCCGCCCGCGTCGATCCCAAGATCATCCGCCGCGAAGGCAACCGCGTCGATCTCGCCTTCGAGATCCGCGAAGGCGACGTCACCGAAATCGAGCGTATCGGCTTTGTCGGCAACCGCGCTTTCTCTGACCGCCGTCTGCGTCAGGTGCTCCAGACCAAACAGGCGGGCTTCCTGCGCAACTTCATCAAGCGCGACACTTTCGCGCCCGAGCGCACCTCGGTCGATGAAAACCTGCTGACCGATTTCTACCGCGCCCGCGGCTATGCCGATTTCAAGGTTCAGGCCGTCGCGCCTGAAGTCGCGCGCGAGCGTGATGCCTTCTATATCACCTTCAACATCCAGGAAGGCCCGCGCTACACTTTCGCGAACGTCAACACGATCAGCGAAATTCCGGGCGTGGATGCCGGCGAATTCGCGGCCCAGAACCGCGTCCGTCAGGGCGAGGTCTACAACCCCTCGGTCGTCGACAACACCATCCGCCGCATGGAGGCGCTGGCGCTGCGCAAGGGCCTCGATTTCGTCACGATCGAGCCGCGGATCACCCGCAACCCGCGCAGCCAGACGCTGGATCTGACCTTTGCCCTGACGCGCGGCCAGCGCGTCTTTGTCGAGCGCATCGACATCGAGGGCAACACCACCACGCTCGACGCCGTGATCCGCCGCCAGTTCGGCACGGTCGAAGGCGACCCCTTCAACCCGCGTGAAATCCGCAATGCTGCCGAGCGCGTCCGCGCTTTGGGGTATTTCGCCGATGCGCAGATCGAAAGCCGCGAGGGCACCAGCCCCGATCAGGTGATCGTCGACGTCAACGTCGAGGAGCAGCCGACCGGCAGCCTCAACTTCGGCGTCAGCTACGGCGTCAGCGCCGGTATGGGCTTCAACTTCTCGCTTTCCGAGCAGAACTTCCTCGGCCGCGGCCAGCAGGTGAGCCTGTCCTTCGCCACCGGCGAGGGCACGCGTTCGTCGGGCGTGACCTTCGTCGAGCCCTATTTCCTCGGTCGCGACCTCAAGGCGCGTTTCCAGGTCTGGTACAACACCACCGACCGCTACAATTCGGATTACCGCACCCGCAGCGTGGGCGCTCTGACCGGTTTCGAATTCCCGATCTCGGAAAACGGCCGTCTGGAGCTGCGCTACAAGGTCAGCAAGGATCGCTTTCGGGCGTCGAGCCGATCCATCCGGATGCGGAAACCGGCAAGCTTTCGGGCTCCTCGCCGATCCTCTACCGCGATCAGGGTGGCTATATCAGCTCGGCTCTGGGCTATACCTATACCTATGACAGCCGCATCACCGGTCTCGATCCGCTGACGCGCTACCGCTTTACCTTCAGCCAGGATTTTGCGGGTCTGGGCGGCGACATCAAATCGATCAACAGCCTGCTTTACGCAGGTGTCGAGAGCAACGCATGGCGCGAGGAGGTCACGTTGATGGCCGAATTCGAGCTGGGCATGCTCCATATGCTGAGCGATCAGGACAGCCGCCGCTTCGACCGCTTTTCGGGCAACAGCAAGATCCGCGGCTTCGAGCCCAACGGCATCGGTCCGCGCGATATGGCGGCGCCGAACGAAGACGCGCTCGGCGGCAACTACTTCTGGGCCCTGCGCACCGAAGCCCGCTTCCCGCTGGGTCTGCCCGAGGAATACGGCATCACCGGTGGTCTCTTTGCCGATGCGGGTTCGGTCTGGGGTCTTGACGACCGCAACGGCCGCGCCTTCGAGCTGAGCGGCAATGGCGCCGACCGGATCGATGACGGCATGTATGTGCGTGCCGCTGTCGGGGCATCGCTCTTCTGGACGACGCCGATCGGGCCGCTGCGCTTCAACTTCTCGAAAGCCGTGAAGAAAGAAGATTACGACGAAGAGCAGAACTTCGACCTGACGATCTCGACGAAGTTCTGATGCGCGGGCTGACTGCCATTGCCGTAACCCTGTGCTGCGCCGCAAGCTTTGCTTCGGCGCAGACGCATGTTCCGCTGGCCCCCACCGCCTCGGAAATCGCGCAGCCGCCTTCCGTAACGCAGCCGCCGGCCGTTCCGGGCCTTGTCGTCCCGAGCCCCGCGCCTGCGGTGCAGATCCCGCTGATGACGATCGATCAGGATGCCTTGTTCCTGCGTTCGGCCTGGGGGCAGCGTGCGCAGGCCGAGCTCGAACGCCGCGGCCGCGAGCTTGCGGCCGAGAACGAGGCTCTGGCGCAGGCCCTGTCGCGCGAAGAGCAAGAACTGACCGAGCTGCGCAAGACCCTTCCGGCCGACGAATTCCGTGCCCGTGCCGACGAGTTCGACAAGCGCGTGGTCGAGGTCCGCCGCGAACGCGATACCAAGGCGACCGAGCTCCAGCATTACGCCGATAGCGAACGCGATGCTTTCCAGCAGGCGGTTCTGCCGATCCTCGCACGGATGATGCAGGAACGCGGCGCGGTTGCGGTGCTCGATTTGCGCGTGCTCTTCGTGTCCGCCGATGCGATCGATGTCACCGATGATCTGATCAAAGAGGTCGATGCCGTCGCCGGTGCCGGTCCCATGAGTGGGCCTGCTGCAGGTCCAGATGATGCCGCGGCGCCCGAAACGCCTGCGCCTGCCGTACCTGCTGCGCCCGAAGGCGGCAGCGACATTCTGCCCGACGCGCCCGGCCAGTCCGCAGAAAGCGGAGATTCTGCGGAATAGGGGCGGCATGATCGCGATACGGAAAGGGCCGCGCAAGACGCGGCCCTTTGTCGTTCCGGCCGACGGCTGCGTTTAGCCCCTTAGGCGGGCGTCCAGTGCCGTCAGGCGGTCGGTGAGCAGGGCGTAAAAGCTGTCGCGATCGATGGTGCGAAGGAAATTCGCATTGGCCGGACGGTCGGTCACGCGCCACCAATCGGCGACCGTCATGCCGGTGGTGAACGCGCCGCCGGTCTCGATCACCACATTGATGAAGCGTCCGGTGAACAGCTCCGGCTGGAGCAGATAGGCGATGGTGCAGGGATCATGGAGCGGCGCGCCTTGCGAGCCGTATTTCGCGGTATCGTAGCGCTCGAAGAAGTCGGTCCAGCTCGCCACGGCCTGACCGAGCGGCCCGAGTTTGCGCATGGTTTCGACCCAATCGCGGCTGGTGAGCGCCTGATGGGTGACGTCGAGCGGGACCACTGTCAGATCGGCGCCGGATCTGAAGACGATATCGGCGGCCTCGGGATCGACGAAAATGTTGAACTCGGCGGCGGGGTGATGTTGCCGACCTCGAAATAGGCGCCGCCCATCAGCACGATCTCCTGAACGCGCTCGATGATGTCGGGGGCTCGGTCGAAGGCGGTCGCGATATTGGTCAGCGGCCCGACCGGCACGAGCGACACGGTCTTTGGCGGCTCGCGGCGCAGCGTGTCGATGATGAAATCGACGGCATGTTGCGGCTGGAGCTGCATCACTGGCGCGGGCAATTCGACCCCGTCGAGACCGCTTTTGCCGTGGACCTCCTCGGCGGTGACCAGTTTGCGCATCAGGGGCGCGTCGCAGCCGGCATAGACCGGCAGATCGGCGCGGCCCGCGAGCTCGCAGATCTTGCGCGCATTGAGTTCGGTGAGGGCAAGGGGGACATTGCCTGCGACCACGCTCAACCCCAGCACATCGAGCTCGGGGCTGGCCAGAGCCAGAAGGATCGCAACCGCGTCGTCCTGACCGGGATCGGTGTCGATGATGATCTTGCGTGCCATGGGGCCCCCGAGCTGATGATATGGCGAGAGCTAAGCGCGAAAGCGCCGCGCTGGCAAGTCGCGGCCCGAGCGGGGATCGGGCCGCATCGGGCGGCTTTACGGCGCGACGGGCTCGAGCTGGGTGATGCCGGTCGCTGCCGCCCGCGCAAGCTGCGGATCGAGCGACATGCCGACATATTCGCCGCGCCGCCACAGCTCCGCCATATCGTCGTAATGGCGCGAGAGCGGATGGCCCGACTGGCCGGTCGAGATCACGAAGACCGAACTGTCGGGGTCGGCGAGGTCATAGACCGCGCGATAGGTCGCACCGGTGACATTGAGCCAGGGGTTCACGCCGGTCCCGCGCATGCCGGCCCGCGCGACCGTGGTGTCATCGCCAGAGGTCGGCTGGATCAGGTTGACGACATAGGACAGGCCCCGCATGTCGCCGAGCGCGGGATGGGTATGGCGCGCGCGATGGACATCTCCCCAACGGAAGCTCGTCACATCGGGACCAAAGCGCGCGGTCAGGTCGAAGATCGCCTGATCGAGGGCCTGACGCGCGATGACGGCGCAGGTTTCGACCACGCTCGACTGCCGGATGTCGCACCAGCTTGCCGCGCCATTGGTATTGCGGAACACGCGCTCGATGAAATCGGGATAGAGCCGCGTCAGATCATCGGCGAGCGGTCCGATATCGTCGCGCACGAGCCGGTCCTGAAGCGCCTTCATCCAGGCCGAGTAGATCAGCGGCTCGGGCAGGTGCTCGCTCATGGCACCGTCCCAATTGGCGAGAAGGTTGAGCGCCTCCTGACGTTGACGTTCGGGGGTGCCGGGGGCGGCGGGCTCGCCGGTGTACCACAGCTCGGCCCCGATCAAGGGCAGAAGATCGCGGGCGACGGGGCTTACGATATCGTTCTGGGTCGCGATGAAGCTGTCGCGCGAATGGATCTCGCGGCTGGCGATCAGCAGCTTGAGACGCTCGATGCGACGGTCGTCGAGGCGGTCGAAGCCCAACGAGCGCCCCTCGGCAACCAGAGCGCCGCCGCCGGTTTCGGCGATGATGCCTTCGGTCGGGGCAAGGTCGGTCAAAGCGGTAGGGGCGGGGAAATGCCCTGCCAGCGGTTGCCCGCAATCCAGCCCGGAACCGGCATCCGGCCCGAGGTGGCATGGCTCGCCGGCCGGTCGGGAACCGCGCCGGCAAGCGTCTCGCCGATGCCGTCGCGATCGGCGAGCGTATAGACCATTGCGGGGGCGGTAACGTTGCGCAAGACATCTGCCGCCTGGGCGCGGTCGGGCGCGCGCATCAGCGCGACCAGCGCGCTCATGGTGCGGTCGCCGCCTTGGCCGCCCGTCCAGGAAAGCGCCGCGACATGGCCGGGCGGCAGGATCGTGCCAAGCCCGAGATGCCCGCCCGGAATGACCGGCCCGTTGGCGGTGGTGCGCAGCGTGATCACCTGTTCGGCGGCATCCTTGACGCGGATCACCTCGCGGCGGGTGTCGAATTCGGTCCAGCCCTCGGTGCCGCGATAGCGGTTGGGCTCGCCCGGCTGGACCTCCTCGACGAAGATATCCTGATCGTCGATCTGCGCGGGGGTGATCCCCAAGCGATCTTGCTGTTGCGACCCGAGAGGATCGCGGGAATGCCGGGGATCGTGCCCCCGATGACGCCGCCGCTCGAAAGCTCGATCCGTGCGAGATACCATAGGCCGGGCGCGGTCAGCGCGAATTGCGGATCATTGGCCAGAAGCGCGCCATTGGCTGCGGTGCGGTTGGCGGCGGCCGCCCAGCCGTTCGCGCTCGCACCCGCGGAGGGCGAGAGATAGCCCGCAAGGCCCGTCACCCAATCGCGCGGCTGCATGGCCCGGTCGGGCGGAGCAAGCTTGCTGCCCTCGAAAAGCGCGGCATAGGCGGGCATCTGCGGCTCGGGGCCGGTCGCCACGATCTCCTGCCCGCGCTCGGGCTGGGTCAGAGACAGACGTGCGCGCAGGACCTCGCGGCGCAGCTGTACGGTCGAGGTGGCGGCGAGCAGCTTCAGGATGGCGAGGAATCGGCGGGCTCCCAATAGGAGATGTCGTCGGGATAAAGGAAAAACTCGGGCGCGCCGCGTCCGCGCGCACCAATGTTGATCTGGCGGATCCATTCGTTGACGCCGTCGGCGTAGGCCTCGAGCGCCTCTTTGGTCGCGTCGTCCTGCGCCGCGACCGAATCGACGGCATTGCGGTAAAGCCCCAATCTGCGCGCGAGATCATCCGAGGCGAAAGCCCCCATGCCGTAGATTTCCGACAACCGCCCCTGAGCCGCGCGCCGAAGCACCGTCATCTGGAACAGGCGGTCCTGCGCATGGGCGAGCCCCAAAGCGAAAAAGACGTCGCGGTCGTTTTGCGCGAAAATATGGGGCACATCCTCGGTCGTGCGGACGATTTCCACGGGGGCGGCGATGCCCTCGACCTCGAAGGTCGCGCCATAATCGGGCAGCGAGCGTACCGCGAAATACCAGGCGAGCAGAATGAGGATCAGCGAAACGAGGATCAGCCCAACGGTCAGGCGCACCAGCCAGCGGAAAGTTGTCAGCATGGTTTCGGGCGCATCCTGAGTTCTGGGGCGGCAGGAGGTTGACCTGCGCGTCCTTGGGTGGAAATCTTAGCGGTTGATAGGGCAGGGCGTGCGACAGATCAACGCGCCAGCGATAAAGATTCGGTAAAGAAAACGAGGACAAGATGGCGCGCGTGGCATTTCTGGGGCTTGGGGTGATGGGTTTCCCGATGGCGGGACATCTGGTGGCCAAGGGGCATGAGGTGACGGTCTGGAACCGGACACCGGCCAAGGCCGAGGCCTGGGTCGCAAAGCATGGCGGAGAAAGCGCGTCGACGGCCGCCAAAGCCGCCGAAGGCGCCGATTTCGTCATGAGCTGCGTCGGCAATGACGACGATCTGCGGCAGGTCTGCCTTGGGCCCGACGGAGCCTTCGCGGGGATGAAGGCCGGTGCGGTCCATGTCGATCACACCACGGTTTCGGCGCAGGTCACGCGCGAGCTGGCCGCGATTGCCGCCGAAAAAGGGCTGGCCTTTGTCGATGCGCCGGTTTCGGGCGGACAGGCGGGCGCCGAGAACGGCGTGCTCTCGGTCATGTGTGGCGGCGAGGCGGCCGATTACGCCCGCGCCGAGCCGGTGATTGCGGCTTACGCGCGGATTTGCCGTCTGATGGGGCCGGTTGGTGCGGGACAGCTCGCCAAGATGTGCAACCAGATCGCGATTGCGGGTCTGGTTCAGGGCCTCTCGAATCGCTGCATTTTGCGGAGAAAGCGGGGCTTTCGATCACGGATGTCGTCGAGGTGATCAGTCAGGGCGCGGCCGGCAGCTGGCAGATGCAGAACCGTCACGCGACCATGGCCGAGAACCGCTTCGATTTCGGCTTTGCGGTGGACTGGATGCGCAAAGATCTGGGAATTTGCCTTTCGACCGCCAACGAGAACGGTGCGAGCCTGCCGGTGACGGCTTTGGTCGACCAGTTCTACAAGGAGGTGCAGGGCATGGGAGGCGGGCGCTGGGATACTTCCTCGCTGATCGCGCGGCTGCGGCGCTAAGCGGTGGCGGGGGCGCTCATCCACCGATGCGCGGCCCTTCGGCCGCGCAATGGTTCCGCATGACCTTTGCGCTCAACGGCTGGAGCGGCGATTGGCTGGGCAGCGTTCATGAATGGCACCATTACCACATGAACACCCACGAGGTTCTGGGCGTGGTATCAGGGGCGGCGCGGCTTCAGTTCGACGGACCGCAGGGTAGGGTCGAGACCGTTCATGCCGGAGACGCCATCGTCATTCCCGCCGCCTGCGCCCATTGTCTGATCGAGGCCACCGACGACTTCGAGGTGATCGGCGCCTATCCCGGCGGTCTGCGGCCCGATATTCACAACGGTTCGGGTGCGATCGCGCCCTTTCCCCTGCCGGTGCGCCGCGACCCGATCCTCGGCGCAGGCCGCGGATTTGTTTTGCACATTGGCCAAGCTGGTGTCTTGCAAGGCTAAAGCCCATGCTCTAAGAGCGGCTTCAGGCGGGCGGTTAGCTCAGTTGGTAGAGCGCTTCGTTTACACCGAAGATGTCGGGGGTTCGAGTCCCTCACCGCCCACCAGTTTTTTCCCAGCAATTGCTATAATTCCCTTGTATTGCTGGGCTTTCTCACAATCTTCCGTTACAAGACCTGTTACAAAATGGGCGATGTGATGGCACGGAAACAGCAATATCTTTTGAACCGCGACGGCAGATTCTTTGCCCGTCTGGTGGTGCCGAAAGACCTGCGCAAGCTTATCGGCAAGACCGAACTGCGGGAACCTCTGGGGCCTGATCGGCGCACCGCAACCAAATTGTTGCCCGGTGCGATTGCCAAGCTTCAACACGAAATCGGCTTGGCCGAGCGGAAGGCGGGGCAGGTGGTGCCCAGTGTGGCGCTTGCGCGCTATCCACTGGCACCGGACCAGATCGCCCTTAGCCATTACAATCAGCGCTTGGTGCTGGATGAGCAATTGCGGGGCAACCCTGCTTATTCTGCGGTCGGTATCAATGACCATTACGTCGCCCATCTGCGGGCAGGGGTCGCGGGCCGGTTAAGCAATCAGGAACTGGCCGATCTTATGGGCGAGCGGATCGAGCGCTTTCGTGCATCAGGCAACCTTGATGCACAGGCGGGTTCCGATGAGTGGCGCACTATAGCCTGTGCGCTTTGTTCAGCCGAGCTAGAAGCCCTTTCTCGTTTCGTGGAGCGTGATGAAGGCGACTTCACCGGCCAGCCTAGCGCGCCCATTCTGGCGAATGCACGGGCGGCGGAAGATGAGCCGGAGCCGGTCAGTCTTGCCAAGCTGCTGAACGATTATATCAAATCTCGAACCGCTGCCGGTTTCATGAAGGACAAAGGCAAGCGAGCGCATGGGGTGATTGATGATTTGCGCAAGTTCCTCAAACATGGGGATGCACGGAAGATCACAAAGAAAGACCTGCTTGAATGGCGCGACCACCTTCTGACGCGCCTTGCCGCAAAGACGGTCAATGATGTGTATCTTTCGGCGGTGCGGTCTCTGTTCCTCTGGGCCTATGAGAACGAACGCTTGCCCGAGAACGTCGCGGGAACCGTCAAGCAGCCCAAGCCGAAGCGTCAGCGCACCAGAGAGGCCGGTTATACCGATGCTGAGGCCGTGGCCGTGCTGAAAGCTTCGCGAACCTACCAGCCGAAGGAAGATGAGTTCGGGCGGGTTCGAGAGACGCCGGAATCCGTCAACGCCAAACGCTGGGTTCCTTTGATCTGCGCTTTTACTGGGGCGAGGGTTTCAGAAATCACCCAGCTACGGAAAGAGGATGTGCGCAAAGAGGGCGAGCGCTGGGTTTTGCGCGTGACGCCCGAGGCAGGCACCATGAAGGCGGGGCACTATCGGGATGTGCCGTTGCACAGTCAAATCGTCACGGAAGGCTTCATTCAGTTTGTCGAGCAAGCAGGGCAGGGGCCGCTTTTCCATAACGGCAAAGACCCCGACAAATTTGCCGCCAAGGCGCAACGTATGTCGAACCAGATTGCAGACTGGCTGCGGCTGAATGAGATCAAGCCCGACGGCGTTCAGCCTTCACATGCTTGGCGGCATCGCTTCAAGACGGTGACCCGCGATCTCGGGGCGGATATGCGCGTAGTCGATGGCATCCAAGGCCACGCTGGGCGCACGGCTTCGGATGAATACGGCGACGTTTCCTTGATCGCCAAGGCCCGCGTGATTGATCTTCTGCCCGCTTACAACCTGACCGAATAAAAGCAGAACAATATCGCTTGCGGCGCGATTCATTGATATGTTATGTTATTACATAACCAAGTGTTGCGAGTGTTTTGTTAATGAGTATCACCCAGCGCCTTGCCCGCTTGTTCGGGCAGGGCGTCACCGAATCAAGGCGGTGACGCTGACCAGCCCCGAGGCTTTCGGCCTGTTCGCTGGGCTGCCGGTGCGATCCGGCGTCACAGTCACCAGCGCCACCGCCTTGCGCGTCCCTGCCGTTGCCTGCGCTGTCGGGTTCATTTCGGAAGCCTGCGCTGTTATTCCATTCAAGCTGCACAAAGAGGTAACGGACGAGATCCAGCGCGATCACCGCGCATATAAGCTGATTCACAAGCGGGCAAACGGTTGGACATCAGCCGGAGAACTGCGCGGGCAACTGACCTTTGATGCCCTGCTGACCGGCAACGGCTTCGCGCAGGTCGCGCGGAACAACCAAGGGCACCCGATTGAACTTTTGCGCATCGCGCCTTCTGCGGTAACAATCGAACGTGACGATTACGGCGAACCTTCATACCGCATTGAGTTGAAGAATGGCGGAACTACGGTTCTGCCGTTCACCGAAATCCTGCATATCAGCACTTTGGACGGCATCAGCCCGATTGACCACGGCAGGGAAGCCATTGGCCTTGCTCTGGCTTCCGAGCGCCACCTTGCCAATTGGCACAGCCGCTCCGGGCGTCCCGGTGGCTATCTGGCGACGGATGACAAGCTACTAGCCGATGAGGCCCAGAATATCCTGAAAGCCTTCCAAGATGGTCACACCGGCGAGGCAGCGGGGCGACCGGCGATTTTTGACAAAGGCGTCAAGTATTTCCCTCTCGCCACCAGCAACACCGACGCTGAGTTCTTTAATAACCGGATCGAGCAAATCCGCGAGATCGCACGGGTCTTTCGTATCCCTACCACAATGCTGTGGGAGTTGAGCCACGGGACAATGGCGAATACCGAACAGCTTGCGCTTCAATTCATGCAATTCACGATGTTGCCTTGGCTCGCTAGATGGAAAGCCGCCTATGCGCGCGCTTTGTTTTCGCCAGCGGATCACGACGAAATCAAAGTCGAAGCAGAGCCCAAGGCGGTGCTCTCTGTCGATTTCGTCGCGCAAGCCACAGCGTATAGCCAGTTTATCGCCATGCGCGCCATGTCGCCAAACGATGTGCGCCACGGGTTGAACCTTCCGCCGCACCCGATGGCGACGAACTCGCCAATCCCTACACCACCTCGGGCGGCACGACCGCGCCCGCATCCCCGAAGGAATCCCTGATGAATGACACGACCCAAAGCCCGCTCGAAATGCTGGCGGCGCTGGAAATCGCCTTGGCCTTGGTCAATGCCGGTGTGCTGACCGCTGCCGAGTTGCGCGGCCTGATCGGACTGCCCGCCAATGGTGCAGCATGATCACCGCGACCGTGTTTTTCGGCGACAAAGAGCGCCCCTTTACCCTGACCGACGAACTAG
The DNA here is from genome assembly GCA_030410095.1 of Paracoccus cavernae. Taxonomy (GTDB): domain Bacteria; phylum Pseudomonadota; class Alphaproteobacteria; order Rhodobacterales; family Rhodobacteraceae; genus Paracoccus; species Paracoccus cavernae. Next base: position 1,286,974 of record JAUFRC010000001.1, on the reverse strand, counting down.
TCACGGAACTGGAAACCACGACCGGCACGGGCATCGGCACCTTGTTTCAGCGCCTCATGGCGCAGGCGTTCAAGCTGGGCGATCTGGCCGAGGTTATCCGGCTGGGCCTGATCGGCGGCGGCGCAAACCCCCAAGAGGCCGAGCGGCTGGTGAACAGCTACGCCCGCAACCGCCCGATTGCCGAGGTGCTGCCGCTCGCAACCGAAATCCTTGCCGCCCGCTGGCTAGGCGTTGATGAGGTGCAGGCCAATGGCTGATAACCTCGAAACGCTGGACCTGATCGAAACCAAAGCCCAGCTTTCCGTTGCCGACACCGGCATTGTGCAGGGTATCGCTTGGCCTTTCTCCGGCCCCGATAGCGTTGGCGACATGATCGAACCGGGTGCGTTCATCATCCCCGATGCCCTGCCGATCTGCATGGAGCATGACCAGAGCCAGGTTGTCGGTATCTGGGAAAGCTTCACGGAAACCGCCGATGGCCTTGAGGTCAAAGGGCGGCTTTTGTCGAAGGCATCGACCCCGCGAAATCCGCGCACCGCTATATCAAGGCAGGGGCAATTTCGGGCCTGTCCATCAGCTTCAAGAACGCGCTCTTTCAACGCCTGCCCGATGGCAAGCGGCTCTTTAAGTCGGTGCCGATCACCGAAATCTCTATCTGCAAGAATCCGGTTCATCCGCAAGCGCGGATCACCGCTGTAAAATCCCATTCCGTAACCAGTGAAAGTGTTGACATGGAAAATGAAGAACTGGCCCAGAAAGCCGAAACCGCCAATGATGCGGCCTCGATTGATGCAAAGGCGTTTGGCGCGGTGCTGTCGCGGCTCGATCACCTCGAAGCGAAGGGCAACCGCCTTGGCGCACCGGCAATCATCCAAGACGATGCGAGCGAGAAAAAGGCATTCGTGGAATACCTGCGCACCGGCAGCACCGATGCCAAGGCGCTGACCACGGCCAGCGACACCGCGAACCACGTCCTTGCGCCCGAGGAAGTCAGCGGCGAGTTTATTCGCAATCTGGTGGAGTTCAGCCCGATCCGTGCGATTGCCGATGTGCGCCCTGCACCGGCTGCTAAAATGATCCTTCCGCACCGCACCGGCATCACAAATGCTGTCTGGGTTGGTGAAACGACCAAGCGCACGGCAAGCCAGCCGACCTTTGACCAAGCCGAAATCGACGTGAAGGAAATCGCCACCTTTGTCGACCTGTCGCTGCAACTGGCCGAGGATAGCGCCAACGTGCTTTCCGAAGTCAACTTGGCGCTTGCCGAGGACTTTGGCCAGAAAGAGGCCCTTTCCTTCGTGAAGGGCAGCACCGCGCTTGAGCCGTCCGGCTTCATGGCAAACACCGAAATCGCCACCCACAACAACGCCCATGCAACCGACCTGTTGGCGGATTCGCTGATTGCGATGATGTATAGCCTGCCCGCGACCTACCGCGCGGCTGGATCTTGGGTGATGAACGGCAGCACCTTGGCCGCGATCCGCACTTTGAAAGACGGCCACGGCAACTATCTGTGGCAGCCGTCCTATCAGGCGGGCCAGCCCGAGACCATTCTGGGCCGTCCGGTGGTCGAGGCTGTCGATATGGATGACGTTGCCGCCGATGCGCAGCCGATCATCTTTGGCGATTTCAAGCGCGGCTATCGCATCTATGACCGCATCGAGATGGCTGTGCTTGCCGACCCCTACAGCGTCCGCATTGACGGCCTGATGCGCTACCACGCCCGCCGTCGCGTTGGTGCGGCTGTTGTGCGCCCTGCGGCCTTCCGCAAGCTTGTTATGGCTGTCTAATGACCTTGCAGCCCGCATATGAAACGACCCTGCGCCACGGCACCCATGTCGTGACGCTGCGGGCGTCTTTGCGGGCTGCCGTCGCCTGGATGACCTTCCGGGCGGCATCTCCGGCGCATGGGAAAGCCTCATGCGTCAATCCTATTCTGGAATCCGTGCGGTGATCCTCGCCACCGCGACGGACAGGACGGGGCGCTATCCCTTCTGGCGTCCCTCTCCGACAAGCCGCTTGCGCAATTCCTTGGTCGGGCGCAGGCGGCTTGCCTTGATGTGCTGGCGGCAATCGTGATGCCGTCACAGCGCGAGGGACAGGGCAGCGCCACCGGCCCGCAAATTCCGCTATCGGAGTTCTTCAAGCAGTTGTTCTGTCAGGCGACCAGCTTCCTGCACTGGCCACCGTCCGAAGTCTGGCAAGCCAGCGTTGCCGAGATCATCGCAGCGCTTGAGGCAGAATCTGACCGCCTGCTGATGATGGCAGGCGAAGGCGGCAAGAAACAGCACCGCATGAGCCAAGCCGAACGCCAAGCGAACCTAGAGGCCGGTCTTGATCCCGAGTTCGACCGCGCGGGCCTGCAAGCGCTCAAAGCCCGACATAATGCCTGATCCTGCCGGATGAACCGTCCGCCCCGGCGTATGGATCAAGCAGGCAACCGTTAAATGAGATCCCAAATGAATAACGTCTACCTGCACGGCTCGCTCGGCAAGGAATTTGGCCGTCATCATCGCTTTGTCATTGATGAGGCAATCGAGGCATTCCAAGCTCTGATAGCGAACTTTCCACGCATCACGCGCGAGCTTCGCCTTGGTTACTTTCGCGTCGTGATCGGTAAGACGGCCCGCGACGGTATGGAAATAGCTGAGGTTGACATGCCCGGTCTCAAGCTTGGCAATCAGTCCCTGCACGTCATCCCTGTAATTGCCGGCTCCAAGCGTGGCGGTATCGGCAAAATCATCGCCGGAATCGCCCTGCTCGGGCTTTCGGCTGTGACGGGTGGCGCACCGCTGGCAGGCACAGCCTTCCTTAGCGGTGGCAGTCTGAATGTCGGTGCGCTGGCTGGGACAATGGGTTCGGGCATGTTGCTGACGGGTGTTTCATCCTTGCTCGCACCCGAGATGAAAAGCCCTGATGATACCAAGTCCTTCACCATGACGGGTCCGCAGAACACGACCCGAGAGGGCGGTATTGTTCCGATCATCTACGGGCATGTCTGGACCGGCGGCACCATGATTTCGGGCGCACTCAATATCGTAACGAAAGAGGTCTGACGTGCCGAAGCCGCCCCGCCTTTGCTCTTGCGGTGCTATCGTTCCGGCAGGTGTGTTGTGCGCCTGCCAGATCGAACGTCAGCGTGAACGCAAGCGCCGCTTTGACCGCACCCGCCCGAACAGCGCCAGCGCGGCTATACAAGGGAATGGGAAAAGGCGCGGGCCGAGTTCCTGCGCCTTCATCCGTTCTGTGCGTTCTGCGGCGTTGATGCGCAGGTTGTCGACCATATCAAGCCGCATCGGGGCGATAAGGCTTTGTTTTGGGACTGGAACAACCTGCAAGCGCTCTGCAAGCCCTGCCATGACAGGGACAAGCAGAGGGTGGAGCGGGTTGAAAATGGCGCGTTTTTCTAAAGAGTGTCCTTGTAAGCTGCCTCGGTCATTATCAAACGAAGTTCAGGACAATAATCATGCCCAATTTGCTTCCTAACCTTATCGCGCCAAGCTGACATGCGCTTGTCTTTCGTCACGATGTTCAAGCAGCCACTTACATGAGCGAGGGCGACAATATGGGGATCATCGCATTCCTGCGGACATGATTTCATAACTTCAATGATTCTGCTCATGAGGTCGGTTTCGTGTCTGTCCACACTTTCATTCGAAACCGATCTGATTTTTCCGGCTGACAGAAGCTCAGCGAAAAGCGTCCTCAGTGCCTTCTTGCTGATGATTTCTTTCTTGTAATTTGTTCCTCCTGATACAATTCTTATTTTCTTCGACTTCCTCAAGTCGTCAAAGAAATACTTTGGGTGCTCTGCGTCAAGCGGATTAACGTCAACGTTTTTATCGATGATGAACTCCTTCAAAGTAGCGCCTCAAGTTTATCGATGCTCTCGTTTAGAAAAAGCTTCTAAACCCTTCGGGCTCCTCGCTCATGTTTCCATCTCTAAACAGCTCGATCTCAACTGCGATATTGCGGCCCTCCTCGGTTTTGTCAAAGTAAAGGATTTGAGCCCTGTTATCACCGTCGCTTCCTTTGAATTTCATTCTGAACCGATCAATTATGAAATCGCTGTGCGTTTCGACGATCAACGTGGCGCCTAACGATGAAGACTCGAAAAACACATCCCCTAGTGCGGCTTGAGCGCGGGGTGAAGGTGTAGCTCTGGCTGTTGAATCGAGAACCCATTATTTCCTCCCGTAAATGCGACATCGGCAACGATCGGCAGTATCTGCCCTACTCCATAACCGAGTTCGTCAACGTAATAGGTCACGGAGCCCTTTTCGATCTGAAGGGCGAATGGGTTGTCCTTAACCTTTGTGGTGACAGACGATATCGATATAGAATCGAATAAACCGCTCTCTCGGCCAAATTTATTTATAGCGTCATCTAGGTTTGAGTTGTTTCCAAGGGTGTCTTTGAGAACGTAGGCGATATGTTCACCTGATGAGGAGAACCTACTCATTGCACCATGATAAAGTCGCCTCGTCCTGGCTCTCATTGGGCCATACTGCAGGCAGTTGAGGGGAGGCGAGTTCGGAAAGAAGTCACCTCCCTGCGGGCTGATCCTTTTGCAATCGCAGCCCGCAGTGCATTCAGCCAGTAGATGTTTCCATCTTGATATTCGTGCTCATCATCGTCAAACGTTCTTTTAAATCGAGAGCTGGAAAAGTGTATTTTCTCTAGTCTCATTGCATTTTCGGTGTGCGTGAGGCTGTCTAGATAAGTGAAGGACTCGAAGCGATGGGGTAGGTCTCCGTTGGATTTTTTAATCCTTAATATTCGGTTGCCCGTGAGGATTGTAACTTTGTCGATAAGTAGTTCGCCCTTCTTCAGGCGGTATGTGACCATGCGGCCGAAGTTTTGCCCGTCGCTCGGCTCTTTTGGCCCAGCGGATCTTTTCAACATAAAGCCAATCGTAACCTCTTGGCTTTTTGATATTCTGGAGCAAATGTCATTTGGTGAATCTAATCCGTCAACTACCCCCGTGATGTCCATAAGGATTAGGTGTTCTCTGGAGTCAAGTATTTCGAGGAGTTGTAAAAAGCTTGATTTGCCGGTGCTGTTTTCACCTACAAGAAAATTGCATGATCTTATGTTGTGCCAACCATCAGGTGCGCCACGGAATGATTTTGAATAGGCGGCGTATTTTTGCAATCTTTTATTGATCATGCGAAATTCTCTTAGGTGTTGATTGGGTGGAGCCTTGAAACCACATCAGCACGGAAGCCGCTCTCACGCAATAGCGGGGGTATCCCTGAACTTCCGCCCTTTTTCGGGAACCGGCGGGGGAGGCACGCGCGAGACAGGGCGAATATAACTTTTTCTTGGAAATATGATGTGATAACGTAACATTCAGTTATGAGTGTTGCGAGTTATCATGTCCTTCCTATCGCCCTTGTTCGGGCGCATCTGAACTTTCAGGCCGACGAACGAACGGATGAAACCGAAATCCTGAACCATTACGGCAATGTCGCCGTGGCTTGGGTTTCGGCCTTCACCGGCCTTCCGTTCGATGCCGACAATGCTCTAATGATGCAGGCGGCGCTTTTGCTGGTGGCGCACCAGTATGAAGCCCGTGAGGCTGTCACCTTTTCCAGCGCTTACCAGCTTCCCTTTGGCGTTTATGATCTGCTTTCCGGCCTGAAACGGCAGGTTATCAGCTACGTTCCTGAGCCGGAGGTTTCGACCGATGGCTAAAATGGTGGAGGGCGTGGAGGCCCTGACCCGTAAACTGGAAGCACTTCGCGACAAAGTGCCCGAGGCAATCCGGCCTGTCTTGGTCAAATCCGGCGAGGAAGTCGCAGCCGATGCCCGCACCTTGGCCGAGGCGTCGCGGCGCTCCGGCAGTCTGATCGAAAGCATTCACGTCACTGGCCCCGGCGAGACAACGCCCGCACATAGCACCGATGGCGGGCAGCGCACGGCGCGGCCGTTCGAGGTGCTGATTACGGCGGGCAATACCAAGGCCCGCCACGCGCATCTGGTCGAAGGCGGCACGGTGGAGCGCCAGCACAAGGACGGCACCAGCACCGGTGCAATGCCCGCAAGGCCGTTCTTCAACCCCGCATGGCGGTTGAACAGGCGCAAAGCGCAACAGCGTATCAACCGCGCCCTGCGCAAAGCCTTCCGCGAGGCCGCCAATGATTGAGCCGAGTCTTGCCCTCCAAACAGCTGTCGGTGACGCGCTTGCCGCAACAGCGGGCGTTGTCGCGCATGTCGCACCCGAACGTATCCGTGCCGGAGTGATCCGTCCCGAGACCATGCCCGCCATTCTGCTTGGTGCTGGCAATGTCGACGTGCTGGGCCGTGCCTCTGGCGGTCAGGTGGTGGCCGAGGTGCGCATGATGCTGCACCTTTGGGCCGTTGATGACGGCTCGGACGTGGCGCAGGAAATCGCGGGCGCGGTGCTGCTGGCCCTGATGGATGCACCACCCGCCGAGGGTTTTGCCTTTGACGAATGGGAAAGGCCCGCGCTGGCGTGGGTGCCTGAGGCGCTGGCCTTGGCCGGTGTGCTGCCCGAGGTGTGCAAGGAGCCTGTTGGCTTGGTGTTGGTGGCCTAGGTGTGGCGGAATGTCGCAGGCTGTGTGAGAGCTTTCTTGTTGCGGAACGTTTGCGTTATCGTTACTGGTGATGTAACGATGACGACGATGGTGTGAGCATGGCGAAATCTACCGCGCAGCGGCAACGGGAATATCGCGAACGGGTGAAGTTGCGCGATGAGAAAGCAAACCTTGAGGTGTCGAAAAGTGTGTTTCGCAGACCGTTTTTTGAGTTCATGGCGCAATCTGGCTCCGCAATGGATGAGCTGCTAGCGCCAGCCGGTATTGAGGCTCCATCTTTCGAAGATGATCGCGGCCCCAAGGCTTTCGCCCTCAATGGTATCCTTGAGGATAACGACGAACCATTTTTTGCGGATCTGGTCGGATCGCTTGGACGGGCCGAGCTTGTGGTCGATTGTCTACTCGACGCAACGGCGGACCTTGCATGGCACATTAAGGAATACAAGCGCACCGAGATTAAAGCCCGCCTTGCCGAAATCGAGGCTTCCGACCTGTCGGACCCGGCCACGAAAAAGGCGGCGCTGAAAGAGGCCACGCGCCTCAACAAGATGCTGGACCAGCTTGATAAGCAGGTTCGCTGGACCTTCCCGCAATGGAAGGTGACGGGCTGAACGGCAACCTGCGCACCGTTCAGTAGGTAATGAAGGCGGCTGATGTTCCACGACCACCGCCTCCATTGCCAAGCAGGATACTTTAGGAGCTACCTACCATGACGAATGAAGTTAACACGACCGCCCCGATTGGGGCAACCTTGGGCCAGCGCATTCAGCGCATTTTGGATGCGCGCAACCAAATGGCAGCTGCGGCGGATGAAGCCGACAAGCTTGAACCCTACCACGACCCGGACAGCTTCCGCCCGACCCCGGAGGCGACGCTTGAGGACGTTTTGAAATGTATTTCGGCTTCTGACTTCCCCAATGCCTTCGGCGTAACATGGCAGGACGACACCGACGCCATGTCGCTTGTCATGGATGAAGTCATGCGCGAAATCGCCAAGGATATCGCCCCTGACTATGACCCGTGGCCGGAACTGGACAAAAAGCATCTGCTGCTGCTGATCGGTGACAGGTCTGGCAGCCGGGATTGCCCTTTCCGGCTCTATACGTCTGTGAGGTATCACGCTCATGAGCCTTTGACGCTTTCCGAAAAGATTCTCGCGGTTCGGCATCGGGAATGGCTTGAGAAGGGCTTGGATAAAAAACTCAAAAAGCTCGAAGCTGCAAAGAAGCTGCTGCGCGATCTTGGTGAAGTGGAGGCGGCATAATGGCTATCAATCACGGAAAGCTCGACACTCTGCTGGGTAAGATTTTCGACGCTTGTGCGAGCGGTGAGGTGTCGCGCGGCTCTGCAATTGGCGCTCTGGCTCACGTTGTCGTTGCGTTGGAGCAAGGGAACCGTGCCGAGGCAGAGGCGTGGGTAAATGATCCCAAAACCTTTGATCATTGGCTGGCTCTCAAGAAAACGGCCTGATCCCACCGGAGAACGTGGCTTTCCTGCCGTATAACTAAATCAAGGGGCTGGCCGTCCCTGTCACACGCTTCGGGTGACTAACGGCTGCGATTACTCGGACAGTGCGCGGGTTGCCTTTAGCCCTTAACCCCGAGACGGCACGGCGGCCTTATCTCCGGTCGCGCGGTGCCGAAGCACTTACTTTGTGAACGGGCGAGGCGGGCAACTGCCTCGCCTTTCTGCATTGCAGAAAGAGCGAATTCGGGTGTGGCAAAAAGGCCATTTTTAGGGCCGTTACACCGTTGCAAAATGTCGTGTAAGTTATTGATTTTAGGTGAGTAATTCGAAGTTCGAGTCCCTCACCGCCCACCAGTTTTTCTTTGAAACAACAATCCGTTATGGTTGATTCTACGTCATCGTAAGGAAGAGCGCCACAGTTCGTTGAACCTAGCGCGAATTATCTGGACCCGCCGAGAAATCGAGAATCGACGCAGCCTTTCGCAGATGTGTCGGGCTGTAGCGGGCATAGACGCGAAACGTGATCGACGGATTTGAATGGCCCAGAAACTGGATGACCTCGCCGATGACGGTTCCGCCCTCGACCATGTGGACGGCGGCGGTGTGGCGCAAAGTGTGCATCCCCACGTCCCGAAGTCCGGCACTGGCGACCGCGCGAGCAAACCCCTTGCGGATATTTTGGACCGGCTTTCCGTGCCACTCGATTACGTAGTCCGACAGGGCTGCTGATCTGCTCATCCGCTCAACTTAGCGCTGCGAAGGTGTCTGGGAAGAGTGGTTAAGGCAGCATTCGCGAAATGCGATCAAATATTGAGCCCTCTGAGGCGCCGATCTCCGCAAGAGATGGGCGATGTAGGGCTGAGGTGAAGAAATGGGCAACAATTTCTTCGTCAAACTCTGCATCAGAAACAGACTCTGAAATGCGAGAAATGGGTCATCGACCGCGACAACGACATCACGATCGACGCCACCCGCATGGATGCCGAAATGGACGGCATGGTTGCCGGAATGAACGCCATCGTGAACCAAACGCAGCCCTTCACGGGCAACGTCAAGGCGCCGGCCGGAACCATGTTGACGCCTGCGTTTTCGTCCAGCAACGACCCCGATACGGGCTTCTATCGTGCTGGGGCGGATGAAGTGGGGTCTCGGCGGGCGGTAGTAACGTCGCGACGTTCAAAGGCTCTGGCCTCGAGGTTGACAGCATCCATATCACGAGGGTGGAGGTCGCCGCCCGGTCTGCCGAGGGTTTATCGCTGATCGACTTCCACAGCAATGGGTCGACACGAGCACCGACTATGACACGCGGATCTACTCGCTTGGCGGAACGTCGGGCACTAATGCGGGCGGAGTGTTGCGATTCATCGCTGCCCAGTCTCAGGCGAGCACAGGCGCTGCCGCGGCTCCGTCATGGTCGTTCTATGACGACAGCGATACCGGTATCTATCGCGTCGCAGCGAACATCCATGGAACTATAAACGCGTTCGTCGGATCTATTGCGAGCTGGAACTGAACCTGAGGATCAAGCCCCGGCGCCGTATTAAGCGCGACAAGCCCGAGGAGCTTGCGGTGCCGACCGCCCCAAATGTCGCCTGGTCGATGAACTTATGGCAGATCGGATAGCCGATAGCCGTCAATTCCGTCTGCTGAATGTCTTGGACGACTTCAACCGCGAGGGACTGGGCATTGAAGTGGACTTCTCGCTGCCCGCAGAGCGTGTCGTTCGCGCCCTCAACCAGATCATCGAATGGAGGGTAAGCCGCAGTCGATACACGCCGACAACGGGCTGGAATATATCAGTTCCACCTTGATGATTTAGGCCGAAAAACAAGGAATTGCGCTGAACCATATCCAGCCCGGAAAGCCTCAGCAGAACGCCTGTGTTGAGAGATATAACCGCACGGTGCGGCACGAGTGGCTGGACCTATACATCTTTGATAGCATTCAGGAGGTCCAGGACGTCGCCACCAACTGGCTATGGACATATAATCATGACCGTCCCAACATGGGCGTTGGCGGCATGACGCCAGCCCAAAAGCTAAAACTGGCTGCATGAATTCTACGCGAGAACCCCGTTAAAAAGGGGATGATTACCGGATCACGTCATTGCCAGGGAAGCAAGCATCTAGAATGCGCTCGCGCATTTGTGCGATTTTGATCGCATTTGTAGATTCCATTAGGGCTTGAGTTTCCGATTCGGTAAGTGTCCTTTCTAGGATTTCATGTGGAATTGTGATGGAGATAAAATGCAAATGCTGTGTAAGCATATCGACGTGTTGCATATCGATGATGTGCGGGGGGATTTCAAGCGGCTGATTGTGCATTCCTCGTGGAGAGGGAAGAGCCAAGTTTTCGGAGATCTTACACCATGCATTCTCTATGATGGCGCAAGTGGAGATGCATATCTCCATCTCGGCACTTAGTGCCTTCAGGAATGATCTCAGTGAGGCAGAGCTTTCATTCATGTCAGTTAAGACTTCCAGTGACACTCTCAAGGCAAAGTTTTAGTTCGCTTGTGGTGAATGGCTTCTTGATGAAATTATTCATGCCTAGTGATTTTCCTGTGTCAATGATTGTCTTGTCTGCACGGCCTGTAATGAGTATGAATCCAGTTGATTTGGTTGACGGGTTGCTGCGGATTGCGTTAAGGAGCTGTATTCCGGTGATGTGAGGCATGTTGTAATCAGAGAGAATGATGTGGATTTTGTTTTCGAAATAACTGCTAGGGCTTGACTTGCGTCGGCAGCGTGGTGAATGTTTTTTATACCTATTTCTTCCAGTGCTTGGATTATCAAACCTCGACTTGTCGACATATCGTCTACTACTAGAATGTGTATCTTCTCTTTGATGCTCATCGGGTTAATCCGTTTTAATGTTTTCGATACGAATTGGGGCCGAATTGTTCGACTGATGATCTAAGTTCGTCAGGTATTCGCTCGGAGTGACCGATCAAAAGGAAGCCTCCTGATGAGAGGTTGTCTATGATTTTTTCCCAAACAGAAATTTGACATCTTTGCTTGAAGTAAATTACCACATTTCGGCAAAAAATCACATCATGTTTTTTCTGCATCGTCCAGGCGGAGGTGAGGTTGAGTTCGCGATAATTTATCGCTTCACTGATGTGAGATTCTAGTTGGTATTTGTTGTTTGACCCTGAAGTATTTTATCAGCGAAGATCGTGGAATCCCCGAGACTTCCTGCTCCTGATAGCTGAAACTTGATGCTTTTGTTAGTATTTCTCTGTCTATGTCCGTGCCCAGTATTCTCACTCTATGAAACGCTGTGCCGAGGCGATCTGCCAGAGTGATTGCAATTGAAACAGGTTCTTGTCCGCTAGAGCAGCCCGCGGACCAAATGTTGATTGTTCGAGCACCTCTTGCTTCGAGAGCTGGCAGGACTGTCTCTATTAGGACTTTGAAGTGATGTGGCTCTCGGAAGAAGTTCGTATAGTTGGTCGTTAGGGCTGATATGAGATGAGGGAATTCTTCGTGCGCTGACGGACTGTTCAGGAGGTCGAGGTAGTCGGCAATATTTTGTACACCAGTTTCGCGCATGCGCTTAATTAGCCTGGCCCTCATGAGGTTTATTTTTTCCGGCCCAAGATTAATCCCTGAAAGGTCATGAAGGATATTCGAGATCTTTACGTATATTTCATCTTCATTGGTGTTTAAGCTGGCCGAAATTCGATGCAAGCTGGTCATGCCGCATCCGTCGAGATGGAGGGCATGACTAGTGATAGCTCCAACACGCGAATGAGCCTATTTTCAATTATTGTCAGGGCTTTGATGCAGCTTGATGCATCTTCCGAATTGATTTCAGGGGCCGGTTGGAGGTCGGAAGGGGTGACCGAAATGATGTCGGAGACGGCATCGACCAGAAGCCCCGCGGTGTGTCCGTTGATGTCTACGACAATGATGACGTTCAGCTCGCTGCGTTGTGCTGGAGGCATGCCTAAGCGTACAGCGAGGTCAAGAACGGGCAGCACTGTTCCCCTTAGGTTGATTACGCCATTGACGAGGGGGAGAAAGGGATGGGCGTGGCTTTTGACCAACCGCGAATTTCTCGGACCGACATGATGTCTAGGCAATATTCTTGCTCGCCCAAGCGAAATGCCAGTAGTTCTATTTCGTTCGTATTGGTCTGTTGAAATTGGTTTTCCATTGATTAACCTGCCAGAGATAGGGGCTGATCGGGCGACTTGGAGATGGGTGTATTCGTCAATCCGGTCGGGTCGAGTATGAGTGCGATGCGGCCATCTCCCAGAATGGTCGCTGCCGCTACGCCCGGTATGCGATCGTAACTTTTTCCCAGACCTTTGATGACGACTTGGCGCTGTTCCATGATTGCATCTACGATTAAAGCAGCGCGTGATCCGTCCTCTTGGGTCGTCAGGATGACAATCGCATTTTCTGCACGGTCTTTGTGGTGACGGAAGCCAAGCTGGATGCCGAGATCGTAAAGCGGGACGAAGTCTCCGCGAATATGTAGAAGCTCGGTATTGTGGCCGATTGGCTTTATATTTTCGCTCGTCAGGGTGGCTGTTTCGACAATGGCGTTGAGTGGAATGACCAGAGTTTGATTTGCAACCCGTACCACCATTCCGTCAAGGACGGCCAAGGTCAAAGGCAGTGAAATTGAAAAAGTTGTTCCGATATTGGGTTCGCTGGTAATCGAGACGCGCCCGCCCAAAGCTGCGATTGAGCTTTTGACGACGTCCATTCCGACGCCCCGGCCCGAAAGGTTGGAGATTTGTGAGGCAGTCGAAAAGCCTGGCAGGAAAAGGAGGTTGTCTATTTCGGCGTCTGTCAGGTTTGCCTCGGCTGGAATAAGGCCTTTGGAAATCGCAATCTGCGCACGCGCGGGCGGTTAATGCCGGCGCCATCGTCCGAGATTTCGATCAGGACGCGTCCTGCGCGGTGAGAGGCGGACAAAGTGATTACGCCTTCTCGGGTCTTTCCTGCTGCTTCCCGCTTTTCAGGCGTTTCCAGCCCGTGATCTACCGCGTTCCGGATCATATGCGTCAGGGGATCCGAAAGGCGTTCGATTACGGTCTTGTCGACCTCGGTGGTTTCGCCCTCGGTTTTGAAGCGGACGTCTTTGGAGACGGCGTTTGATGCTTCGCGGACGATGCGGGACATGCGCTGAAACAGCGGCTTCACCGGTTGTGCGCGGATCATCATGACGCTGTCCTGAATGTCCCGGGTCAGCATCATGAACTCTTCGAGGCCGCTCACAACGGCGGCATGTTCGGCCATGCCTGCCTCGGTAACGCTTTGCGCCAGCATTGCCTGGTTGATCACCAATTCTCCAACGAGATTGACCAGACGGTCGATGCGCTCGAGGTCGACACGAACGGTGGCCGCCGCGGGCTCCGTCGTGCCGGTCTGGGTGCGCGCGGAAGGCCCGGCAGGGGTGGCCATGGCTGCGCTGTTTTGGGGTGTTTGGTCAGACTGCGCTTCGGCGGGTGTTTCGGGCTGCATGTCACCCTCGGTCGGTTGGGGGCGGAGAAAAGGGGCTCGACTGCGGCGGCAGGTGCCTCGGCGGAAACACCTGCTTCTTCAAAAGGGATCTGGGAGGGCTCCGCCGTCGGGGTGATGCTGAGCGTGCAAACATCAATGACGAAATCGAAAACCTCGTTGATGTCCTCTTCCGTACAGTCGGAGGTCAGGATGATTTCCCATGCGAGGCGAGGTTCCTCTGCCTGCTCTTCGGAGAGGGAAGTTCGTTCGGCAAAAGGCATGTCACCTGGGTTTCGCCGAGTTCGGCCACGGCGTTCAGGACGTGCAGTGCCTCGTTTCCGCAACGAAAGAGGCCGGCGTGGGGGCGAAATTCGATCCGCCAGGCATGAGGGCTGTCTTCCAGCAGGTCGGAGTTGTCGCCGTCATCACCACTTCCAAGATCGCTGAAGTCGAAGGTGAGGCCGGCGGGGAGAAGTCGACGATTTCCTCTTCGACAGGGGGAGCATCGCCCATCAAAGCCTCGAGATTTGCGAGGACAACGTCGGAACAGTCGGGCTCGGGCCCTTCGACCTGGGCCGCTTTGATGTGGTCTTGCAAGACGTCTGCGCCCTGGAAGAACAGCTTTACGGCCTCGGCAGTCAGTTCGAGCCTGTCGGAGCGCAGCTCGTCAAGGACCGTCTCGAAACGGTGTGCGAAGTTCACCAGAGCCGTCAGGCCGAAAGCCCCCGCGCCACCCTTGATCGAGTGAACGGCACGAAAGACGACGTTGATTATCTCCGTGTCGCTTTCCCCGCTTTCGAGGATCAGAAGCGCGTCCTGAAGGCTTTCGATAAGCTCTTCGCATTCAAGGAAGAAGGAGGCGCGGATTTCGGCCATCGGATCGGTGGACATGACGCCTCCTTAGCCGGTCACAAGCTGAACCGTCTTGATCAGCTTGTGCGGGTCGAACGGTTTGACGATCCAGCCGGTCGCTCCGGCATTGCGGGCGCGGGTTCTAAGCTCGTCGGCACTTTCGGTGGTCAGGACCAAAATCGGGACGGCGCGCAGATGGTCGATCTTGCGGACCGCCTCGATAAAGCCGAAGCCGTCGAGCCGCGGCATGTTGATGTCCGAAATGATCGCATCGGGGGTCATGGTTTCGAGAACCCGTAGGCCGTCGATCCCGTCTTCGGCGAGGGTGACCGCCATGCCGGCCGACGACAGCGACAGGCGGACCATGTCGCGCATCGTGCGGCTGTCGTCGACGGCGAGAATGCTGAGCGACATTATGCTGCCTCCTCTGTGAGGGCGGAGCCGGGCAGGCCAAAATTGTGCAGGGCCTTGATGAACGCTTCGGACATCGGGGCGATTTCGAAGGCGATCTGGTCCGCCTGCCACTGGCGCGCGGCGGCGATCAGGACCTGAAGGCAAAGCGCGCCAAGATGGTCGACGGCAGAAGCGTCGAGGCGCAGCGGCTGGCCGACCACATCCTTGATGGCCACGGTCAGCGGCAGCGATTCGGTCAAATCCATCCGGATCGGGAGCGTAATTACGGTCATAGCGTCACAGCCTCCTGCCGTTTCGTCTTGCTAAAGCCACCCAACGGAATTCCTTTCATCGCTTGGTCAGGGCTGTTATGGACCGCAAAGGGTTAAGTCCCGGTTTACGGAACAGCTCCAGCTTGCACGAATTCGCCTGCTTTGAAGCCCTTCGCCTAAAATGCGGGGTATTTTCCGACCGCCTTCGGCCCGCGCATGCCAGAGCGGCCTTTGGGCAGGGCGGGCGGGAGCGCGACGAATGGGGCTTGAATTTCATGCGCGGTGCGATTATTTGGCGCTCACTTCACAGGTGGGATCGGGCCGCAGCAGGAGAAATCTGTTTCGGTCCACCGGTTGGGGCGCAGCCCTGAAGGATCCCGCCAAGGCGTAAACCGGAAAGGAACGAACATGGCGCTTCCCGAATTCTCCATGCGTCAGCTCTTGGAAGCTGGCGTGCACTACGGTCACCAAACCCAGCGCTGGAACCCGCGCATGGGCCAGTACATCTATGGCGAGCGTAACGGCATCCACATCCTCGACCTGACCCAGACCGCTCCGATGCTGGAGCAGGCGCTGAAAGCAGTGCGTGACACCGTCGCAAAAGGCGGCCGCGTTCTCTTCGTCGGCACCAAACGTCAGGCTCAGAAGGCGATTGCCGAATCGGCCGAGAAATCGGCTCAGTACTTCATGAACCACCGTTGGCTCGGCGGCACGCTGACCAACTGGAAAACCGTTTCGCAGTCGATCCAGCGCCTCAAGGCCATCGACGAAACCCTTGGCGCAGGCGCAGAAGGCCTGACCAAGAAAGAGCGTCTCGGCATGGAACGCGAGCAGTCGAAACTGCAGGCGAGCCTCGGCGGGATCCGCGATATGGGCGGTCTGCCGGACATGCTCTTCGTGGTTGACGTCAACAAAGAAGATCTCGCGATCCTCGAAGCCAACAAGCTGGGCATCCCGGTTGTCGCAGTTGTCGACACCAACTGCTCGCCCAAAGGCGTTGACTACATCATTCCGGGCAACGACGACGCTGCTCGTGCGATCGCACTCTACTGCGACCTGATCAGCCGTGCGGCTCTGGACGGCATGACCGCTCAGATGGGCGCTGCTGGCGTCGACCTCGGCGCGCTGACCGACGTTCCGGCCGAAGAGCTGGGCGACGAAGCAGAAGTCGAAGCTGAAGCCTGATCGCAACCGCGACGGTATTCACGGAACTGACATCAGGCGGGGATAAGCCCCGCCTGACGCATTGCAAAGCGAAGCAAGGAGACATCCGATGGCTATCACCGCAGCGATGGTGAAAGAACTGCGCGAAACGACCGGCGCAGGCATGATGGACGCCAAGAAGGCGCTGACCGAAACCAACGGCGACATGGAAGCAGCAGTTGACTGGCTTCGCACGAAAGGCCTTGCAAAGGCTGCGAAGAAATCGGGTCGCGTTGCAGCAGAGGGCCTGATCGGCGTCTCCGTCGTCGACGGCCGCGGCGTCGCGATCGAGCTGAACTCGGAAACCGACTTCGTCGCCAAAAACGCCGATTTCCAGAAAATCGTGCGCGAGATCTCCGATCTGGCTCTGACCACCGGCGAGGACATCGAAGTTCTGCGCCAGACCGAGCTGAACGGCAAAACCGTCGATACGGTTCTGTCGGAAGCAATCGCCCGCATCGGCGAGAACATGACGCTGCGCCGCATGCACGTTCTGGAAGGCGAGACCGTCGTTTCCTACGTCCATAACGCTGCAGCTGCCGGCATGGGCAAAATTGGCGTTCTGGTCGCTCTGAACGGCGGCAAGGACAAAGCCGAAGAGATCGGCAAGCAGATCGCGATGCATATCGCCGCGACCAACCCGGCATCGCTGTCGGAAGCCGATCTGGATCCGGCACTGGTCGAGCGCGAGAAGCACGTCCTCACCGAGCAGGCTCGTGAATCGGGCAAGCCGGAAGCCGTGATCGAAAAAATGATCGAAGGCCGCATGGGCAAATTC
Organism: Paracoccus cavernae; assembly: GCA_030410095.1. Taxonomy (GTDB): domain Bacteria; phylum Pseudomonadota; class Alphaproteobacteria; order Rhodobacterales; family Rhodobacteraceae; genus Paracoccus; species Paracoccus cavernae. Next base: position 1,269,990 of record JAUFRC010000001.1, on the reverse strand, counting down.
CTGGAAGAAGTGACCCTTCTCGGCCAGAAATTCGTCATCAACCCCGATGTCACCGTGGCTCAGGCCGCGAAAGACGCAGGCGTTGAAATCACCGGCTATGCCCGCATCGAAGTCGGTGAAGGCATCGAGAAGAAAGAAGAAGATTTCGCAGCCGAAGTCGCCAAAACCATGGCCGGCAGCGCATAATCCGCTTCGATCCCGAAAAAACGGAACGCCGGCCCTTGTGGCCGGCGTTTTGCATTGGAATTGTCGAAAATGCCGCAGGCTTTGCCGTAGCGCGGCGTAGTGGGCTTTTCGAAGTCATGGGTTGCCCGAGCGCGTGATGGGGGTCGCTTGTGGTGGGAGCGGTTCTTAGCTCAGGCAGCCTCCGCGAGCCGGTGGATGCGGCGGATCGGCGTGACGAAAATCTGGTTGCGCACGGTCGCAAGCACGATGGCCTGAGCAGTGGTGCGCACCCCAGGGCCTGCCGTGCGAGCCGAAGGTGCTTTTCGACGGTCGGCAGCGAGATGTTGAGACGCGCGGCCACTTCGGCATTGCTCTTGCCCGCCGAAATGGATTCGAGCACCTCGCGCTGGCGCGGCGTAAGCTGCTCGCTCAGTTTTTCGCTCGGCAGCGAGGCGAGGCGCATATGTGCAAGGCCCGACAAAGCGATCAGGCGGCGCGCATGTTTGTTCCAGATCCGGTCAAGCTCCGGCTGCGTCATTCCGAGCGGGCCGCCGAAGACGATCCCGCCCGCCAGCCGTGGCGCAATGCCGCGCAGGCTCATGCCCCAGCCCGCGAAATGGCCTTTTCGAGGAAGGCCTGAAGCGCGCGGACCTCGGGCTGCGACAAAAGCCCTTGCTGCCATTGATCGAAAACCCAGGCCCAAGAGATCGTGCCGCCGTATTGTGCAGCCAGCGGCTAAGCGGGGCCGCGATCAGGAAATCCTCGTTTTCGAAGCGGTCGAGCAGAGATTTGTCGAGGTTCGACAAAAGCATGACCTCTTTGGGCATATCCAGCCCGTCGGCCTCGAGCACGCGATAAATCGTGTAATGCACATAGGGCAGGCCGAGCTTTTTCGTCTCCGAGGTCAGATAGGCCCAGACATCCTCGACCGAGGGCGCATACATCAATCGTTCGACATCGTTCAGCATCCGCGCCCCTTTTGCGGCGAGGAAGGGCGCTTGTCACCGGCCGCTCCCTGCCTTTTCATTTTCCCGTCCGGCCGCCTAGTGCAATGGCTAAATGCCCCTCATGCACACAATTTCGTCTGATTGTCTTGCCGAGGGCGCGACCCATTGCCGCGCAACGCGGAGTGGGGAGTGGAGCGTGATCGGCTTCGCGGGATCGTGCCGCAGCGCCGAGACGGGGCTGGACCTGTCGGGCAAGGGCGTGGCAAAGATGCGGCGACAACCGCCGACTGCCTTGGCGGCAACGGAACGGAACGGATATGCCATTTACCATCGCCATCGACGGACCTGCCGCCTCGGGCAAGGGGACGATCGCCCGTGCTCTCGCGAGCGAATTCGGCTTTGCCCATCTCGATACCGGCCTGCTTTACCGCGCGGTCGGGGCGAAGGGCGGCGATCCGGTGGCGACGGCGCAGGGGCTCGAGCCGGAGGATCTTCTGCGGGATGATCTGCGCAGCGCCGAAGCGGGGCAGGCGGCCTCCCGCGTGGCCTCGATCCCCGAAGTGCGCGCCGCTTTGCTGGCCTTCCAGCGCAAATTCGCCCGAACCGAGCCAGGCGCGGTGCTCGACGGTCGCGATATCGGCACGGTGATTTGCCCCGAGGCCGAGGTGAAGCTCTATGTCGTCGCCAATTACGAAACCCGCGCCGCGCGGCGCGCGGCCGAGCTTGGAGCCGATCCCGCCGAGATGCTTGCCCAGATCCGCGAACGCGATGCCCGCGACGCGGTCCGCGATGTCGCGCCGATGAAACAGGCGGATGATGCCGTTCTGATCGACACCTCGCATCTCTCGATCGAAGAAGCGGTGGCGAAGGCCGTCGCCACGGTCCGGACGCGCCTCGCACGCTGACAAAGCCCGCGAAACGGCTTGGCCAAACACGGGAAACCGCACGGGCCAACCGTGCCGCGACGGGCGACCGGCGCTTTTACGCTGATTGCTCGGGCGGGGGCTGACATGCGGAAACACTTGCCTTTATGGTCAGTGCGCGCTATAGCGCCGCGCAAGTCAATCGGCGAACGGGCCTTGGTGGGCCGGTCCTTTCGGGGCTGGAGCATCTGCCGTTCAACTGTCGGCGTGGCGAATAAAGACCGGCGGAGCCAACCGCATGGCCAGAAAACACGTGAAAAGGAAAAACTGTTCGTATGAGCACTAAAGCTGCAATGGAGGAATTCGAAGCCCTCCTTAAAGAAAGCTTCGAAATTGACACCCCGAAGAGGGTTCGGTTGTCAAAGGCAAGGTCATCGCCATCGAGGCAGGCCAGGCCATCATCGACGTCGGCTACAAAATGGAAGGCCGCGTTGATCTGAAAGAATTCGCAAATCCCGGCGAAGATGCGAAAATCGCGGTTGGCGACGAAGTCGAGGTTTACCTTGACCGCGTCGAGAACGCCCGCGGCGAAGCATCGATCTCGCGCGAGAAAGCTCGCCGCGAAGAAGCTTGGGATCGCCTTGAAAAGGCATATGCAGCTGAAGAGCGCGTCGACGGTGCCATTTTCGGCCGCGTCAAAGGCGGCTTCACGGTCGATCTGGGCGGCGCTGTTGCGTTCCTTCCGGGTTCGCAAGTCGACGTTCGCCCCGTGCGCGACGCCGGCCCGCTCATGGGTCTGAAGCAGCCGTTCCAGATCCTGAAAATGGACCGCCGCCGTGGCAACATCGTTGTCTCGCGCCGTGCGATCCTCGAAGAAAGCCGCGCCGAACAGCGCGCCGAAGTCATCGCCAACCTGACCGAAGGCCAGGCAGTCGAAGGCGTCGTCAAGAACATCACCGAATACGGTGCGTTCGTTGACCTCGGCGGTGTCGACGGCCTGCTGCACGTCACCGACATGGCATGGCGTCGCGTCAACCACCCGTCCGAGATCCTCTCGATCGGCGAAACCGTCAACGTTCAGGTCGTCAAGATCAACAAAGACACCCACCGCATCAGCCTGGGCATGAAGCAGCTGCAGGCCGATCCGTGGGATACGGTTGCGAACAAGTTCCCGATCGGTTCGGTTCACACCGGCCGCGTCACCAACATCACCGACTACGGCGCATTCGTCGAGCTGGAAGCTGGTGTCGAGGGTCTGGTTCACGTCTCCGAGATGTCCTGGACCAAGAAAAACGTCCATCCCGGCAAAATCGTGTCCACCTCGCAAGAGGTTGAGGTCATGGTTCTCGAGATCGACGAAGCGAAACGTCGCGTTTCGCTTGGCCTCAAGCAGACCCAGCGCAACCCGTGGGAAGTCTTTGCAGAGACCCATCCGACCGGCACGCAGATCGAAGGCGAAGTCAAGAACATCACCGAATTCGGTCTGTTCATCGGCCTCGAAGGCGATATCGACGGCATGGTTCACCTGTCGGACATCTCGTGGGATGCCCGTGGCGAAGACGCCATCCAGGACTTCCGCAAGGGCGACATGGTCCGCGCAGTTGTTCAGGAAGTCGACGTCGAGAAAGAGCGTATCTCGCTCTCGATCAAGGCTCTCGAAAACGACACCATGACCGAAGCTGTTGATGGCGTGAAACGTGGCGATGTCGTCACCGTCACCATCACCGCGATCGAAGAAGGTGGCGTCGAAGTCGAGTACAACGGCGTGAAATCCTTCATCCGTCGCTCGGACCTTGCTCGCGACCGTCAGGACCAGCGCCCCGAGCGCTTCCAGGTCGGCGACAATGTCGACGCGCGCGTCACCAACATCGACACCAAGACCCGTCGTCTGGGCCTGTCGATCAAGGCACGCGAAATCGCGGAAGAGAAGGAAGCCGTCGAACAGTACGGTTCGTCCGATCGGGTGCGTCGCTCGGCGACATCCTCGGCGCCGCTCTCAAGAGCCGCAACTAATGCAGATGGCCGGAGCCTTTCGGGTCCGGCCAGACGTTTGCGGACCCGCTCTGGGCTCATCCGGGGCGGGTTCTGTCATTCTCGTAAGACATTTGTTCAATTGGCGTGAAATTTCTGCAACTATATGAGTCGCCAAGCGTTCATAATGTGTTGTGAGGTTGGGCATGATCCTAGGTCATTCCGTCATTGGTTCCAGTCACAGGGTAGAAGATGATCCGTTCTGAACTGATCCAGAAAATTTCCGAAGAAAACCCGCATCTGTTCCAGCGCGACGTGGAGCGGATCGTCAACACGGTTTTCGAAGAGGTCATAAATGCCATGGCACGCGGCGACCGGGTCGAATTGCGTGGTTTTGGTGCTTTTTCGGTCAAGAAGCGCGACGCGCGGACCGGCCGGAACCCGCGCACCGGCGATTCCGTCAGTGTCGAGGAAAAGCATGTGCCTTTCTTCAAGACGGGCAAATTGCTGCGCGACAGGTTGAACGGGCTGGCCGAATAGGTCAGATTAAGCGCGCAATGGACTGAGGGACTTTTCATGCGTGCGATAAGACTGGCTTTTGTGGTTCTGCTTGCCATCATCCTGATCGGCGTAGCTTTGGCGAATCGTCAGCTGATCACTGTCGGTCTGTTTCCTGCCCAGTTCGGGCAGTTTCTGGGTGGGTCTTGGTCGTTGACCATGCCCGCCTTTATTGCTTTTTCGGCGCGATCATGTTCGGCGTCGTCATCGGTCTGGTCTGGGAATGGCTCCGCGAGGCGGGGCTGCGGGCGGAATCGAACCGCCGCGCCCAGGCTCTGGCCAAGCTCGAGCGTGAGCTCGGTCATCTGCGTACTACCCATTCCGGTCCGCAGGACGAAGTTCTCGCCATTCTCGAACAAGCCAAAAGCGGCAATGCGGTTGCCGGTACAGCTCTGGTTTCCGGTCGCGGCAAAGCGGCAGGCCGGTCGTGAGCGCGGCCCATTCCGCAGCCGTCAAAATCTGCGGCCTTTCCGATCCCGCCTCGGTTGAGGCCGCGGTTGCGGCAGGCGCACGCTATGTCGGCTTTGTCTTCTTTCCGAAATCCCCGCGCCATGTGGGCATCGCTCAAGCCGCCGAACTGGCGGGGCAGGTGCCGGTGGGTGTTGCGCGGGTCGGGCTATTCGTCAATCCGGACAATGCTTTGCTTGGCGAAGTTCTCAAATCGGTTCCGCTCGACATCATCCAGCTTCACGGCAGGGAGACGCCCGGGCGCGTGGCCGAGGTCAAGGCCCTGACCGGCTTGCCCGTGATGAAGGCAGTCGGCGTCGCCGCAGCCGAGGATCTCGACCAGCTTTGGGATTACGGGTTGGTGGCCGATATGCTTTGGTCGACGCCAAAGCCGCGCCGGATGCCGCTTTGCCGGGCGGCAATGGCCTTGCCTTTGACTGGCGGCTGCTGGTGGGGCGGCGTTGGCTCAAGCCTTGGTTGCTGGCCGGCGGGCTCACTCCGGACAATGTCGCCGAGGCGATCCGTCTGACCGGAGCGCAGGGGTCGATGTCTCCTCAGGTGTCGAATCCGCGCCGGGCGTCAAGGACCACGACCGGATCCGCGCCTTCGTCGCGGCTGCCTCGGGACAGGGCGGGGCGTGATCCTCTGGCGAGAGGCCGTGGTGGCCGATGTGCCAGCAGTCGTTGCCCTGTTGCGTGACGACGTGCTGGGGCAGGGCCGCGAATTGGCGGATGCCGCTCGCTACGAGGCGGCCTTTCGCGCGATGGAGGCCGAGGGGGCCAATCATCTGGTCGTCGGCGAAAGCGCGGGGCAGGTGGTCGCATGCTACCAGATCACCTTCATCACGGGCCTGTCGCTATCGGCCAGCCGTCGCGCGCAGATCGAGAGCCTGCGCGTCTCGTCGGAGTTGCGCGGGCAGGGGATCGGGGCGGTGATGATCGCCGATGCCGAGGCGCGGGCGCGGGCTGCCGGATGCAGCCTGATGCAGTTCACCTCCAACCAAAGCCGTAGCGCGGCGCACCGCTTCTACGAGCGGCTTGGCTTTACCCTCCCATATCGGATATAAGAAAACACTCTAGGCCCGAGGATGTTGCGGGACCCTATTCAAGACAGGAAATGCCATGGCCGAAGATCTCGCGAATAGTTTTATGACCGGACCCGACGAACAGGGTCGTTTCGGGATTTTCGGCGGCCGTTTCGTATCCGAAACGCTGATGCCGCTGATCCTTGACCTCGAAAAGGAATACGAGCGTGCGAAGGTCGATCCGGCCTTCATCTCCGAGATGGAGGATCTGTGGACCCATTACGTCGGCCGTCCCTCGCCGCTTTATTTCGCGCCGCGCCTGACCGCCGAGCTCGGCGGTGCCAAGGTCTATCTCAAGCGCGAAGAACTGAACCATACCGGCAGCCACAAGATCAACAACGTGCTGGGCCAGATCCTTCTGGCGCGCCGCATGGGCAAGACCCGCATCATCGCCGAAACCGGCGCGGGCCAGCATGGCGTGGCGACCGCGACGGTTTGCGCGCGCTTCGGCCTGAAATGCATCGTCTATATGGGCGCGACCGATGTCGAGCGTCAGGCGCCGAACGTCTTCCGCATGCGCCTCCTGGGTGCCGAAGTCGTGCCGGTCACCTCGGGGCGCGGGACGCTTAAAGATGCGATGAACGACGCGCTGCGCGACTGGGTGACCAATGTCGCCGACACGTTCTACTGCATCGGCACTGTGGCCGGCCCCCATCCCTATCCGGCAATGGTCCGCGATTTCCAAGCCATAATCGGCCGCGAGACCAAGTCGCAGCTCATGGCTCAAGAGGGCCGTTTGCCCGATAGCGTTGTCGCGGCGATCGGCGGCGGCTCGAATGCGATGGGCCTCTTCTACCCCTTCCTCGACGACCGCTCGGTGCGCATCATCGGGGTCGAGGCGGGCGGCAAGGGCGTCGACGCCCGCATGGAGCATTGCGCGAGCCTCTCGGGCGGGCGTCCGGGTGTCCTTCACGGCAACCGCACCTATCTGTTGCAGGACGAGGAGGGCCAGATCCTCGAGGGCCATTCGATCTCGGCCGGTCTCGATTATCCCGGCATCGGTCCCGAACATGCCTGGCTCAAGGAGCAGGGCCGCGCCGAATATGTCAGCGCGACCGATACCGAGGCTCTCGGTGCGTTCCAGCTGCTCTGCGAGACCGAGGGCATCATCCCCGCGCTGGAGCCTTGCCACGCCTTGGCCCATGTCCGCAAACTCGCGCCGACCCTGCCCAAGGATCACCTGATGGTCGTCAACCTCTCGGGGCGTGGCGACAAGGACATTTTCACGGTCGCCAAGCATATGGGAGTCGAGATTACGACCTAAAGGTTGCCGTAAAAGGTTTGTTTTGTTTGGAACCGGTTGTCTCGTTTCCTCGTTTCGTCCCTGTGATGAGGTTATGGAGATAGCCATGATGAACAAAGCATTTGCAATCGTCGGCACTGTCGTCAAAGCCGGTGCCGTTTCGGCGCTTCTGGCAGGAGCCGCTTTTGCGCAGACTGCAACCACCACTACCGTTCCGGCGGATCAGATCCTGCTTGCGGCGCAGGGCCTGAGCGACGTTCAGGTCAAGGACCTTCTGACCACAAAAGGTATGCAGGATATCTCGGTGAGCCGTGCCGATGGCAAAATCACCGCGACCGGTACCCGCAACGGCGAGTCGCTGGAACTGATCTATAACGAGGCTGACGGCACGCTGATCACCCTCAACGGCAAATCGGGTGCCGAAGGCGCCAATGTCGATTTCCGTGACCTCGGGTCGCCGAAAGGCAACTGATCCGTCACAATCGATGTAAGAGAGGCCGGCGCATCCGCGTCGGCCTTTTTCATTGGCCGCGCAGCAGCATCCTTGCGGGCGTTCGGCGTTACGCGCGCAGGCTTTTGCGGCCATGCGTCAAAGAGCATAAGACCCCCGCCATCATATTGAACTAAAAGCGAGTTTGCACGTTGTCGTCCCAGGCCCGCAACGGGCCGGCTGTCGGGAAGGACGGCTTGTCTCGTCGTGCCGGGGATCTGATTGTTTGTTTTGTGCTGCCCGGTGGGGGCTTGGCGATGATTGCGCCGTTATCCGAAGGATTGCCCGCCGCCGGCTCCTGGCTGGTCGAGGCGGAGGCCGCTGTTGCAAAAGACCGCGACCGTCTTTCGCGGGTGCTCGCGAGCTTGGCATTCGGCGATCCAGCGGCGGTTTGGGGCGGCGATGAAGCGCCGGCCGGCTGTTTCGCGTTGCTCGAAGCCGCGCGCTTTCCCGATTTTCCGGAACAGCTGGACGGGGCAGGGCTCGACTATGCGTCCTTGATGCGCGGCGAGGCGGCAGAGGATCTACGCGATGTCGCGCCCTATCTGATCGCGCTTCCGCCCGACCACCAGCTGGCGCGGCGCTTGCTCACGCCGAAATCGGGCAATGACGCGCATTGGCAGCTCTGGGGCTCGGGCTCGGTCACATTGATCCGCAGCAGGGCCTCGCTCGATGATCTTCTGCGCCATTTCCGCAAATTCACGCGCATTTTCGATGCCGGCGAGGGGCGCTGGAACTATTTCCGCTTTTATGCCCCCGAGGCGATGCGCGGATTGGTCGCCCATATGAAACCCGCTCCTTTTGCCGCCTTTTCCGCGCCCTTTCTTTTCGCGCTGACCGAGGGAGGGAGGCCCAGCCGGTTCTGGTCGGCCGCGATCTTGTGCGGATGCGCGATTACCTCGATCTTTGTGTGCGGCATGCTGACTAGGGACGGTCTTTTCAGCAAGGAGGCAGAAGCCGCCGCCGAGGCCGAGGCGCTGCACCGCCATTTCCTGCGCTCGGTAGAATTTCTGCGCCAGATTTTCGCGCCGATCGTTGCCGGACTTGACGACGAGCGGACCCGCGAGGTGGTCGCTTTGGCCCATGAACGCGGCAAGGAGGCGGGGGCCAACAGCAGCCGGCTCCAGCTTCAATATCTGGTCATGGTCGCCAGCTGGGGCAGCTATTTCGACACCGATCCGCAATATTGGGCGATCCTGAACAAGGCCGGCTGGCCCGAAACCTATCCCGCCGCGCCGCAAAAGTTGGGGTTGTGCTGGCCGATCTCGCCGAAGGGATCGACGCGTTCGAGGCAGCCGTTGCCGATGACCGTACCGAGGCCGCGCGCATTCTCTGGGCATTCGAGGATGTGGGAGACCACGATTGGAGCCAGGCCGACAGTTCCGTGCTCCATCACGCGGTCCGCCATGTCTGGCCGGCGCGTACCCGCTGGCTGGGGCCGGAGCTGGTGAAATACTGTTGCGACGCCATGATAGACCAATTAGCACAATGGGATCTGTCGCGCGCGGAGATCGCATTGCTGACATGTATGTCTTTTCAATTGGGGCACGGGCTTTGCCATGATCCCCTTTTCCCGTGGATCCGGGAAAGCCTTCAATTGCCGCGTTCCGAAGAGCGGCGCAGGGCTTTGACCGAGGGGCTGCGCGACAGCTACCAGCGCAGGATCGCGGCCGTCAGGCTGGAGGACGAGAAATGACTTTGGGACAGCAGCAAGGCGGCGAAACGATCGAGGACATGCCCGAGACACCGGCCGAACTGACGGGCCCTCTGCCTTCCGCGACGACCAACGGATCGGTTCAGGCCGCGATGGCGGCAGCGACGGGACAGGGCAGCCAATATGCGCCCGCGGCGAGCTGCGCCACCTGTCCAGAGCGTAGCCTTCGGCTGAAACTCGGCTGGACCTTTACCCCGATCAGGTCCCCAAAGGCAGCTATCAGCTTGTGCCGGGGATGACGGCTCCCCAGCCCATACCTGCGGACGGCCAGATCGTTCTGGACCGCGCCAGCAACCGGCAGGTTCCGGCGCAGGTCATGCAGGCCGAGCTGGTGATCACGCTCGAGAGCGGTCCGACCTATTCCTTCGATGTCTCCTTCGAGCTGCCCGCGATCCATCAGCCGACCGGCCTTCAGCGACGCCTGACCAATCTCGGGCTTTACGCGGGGATTACCGAGTTTTTCGACGGGCGCGCGCTTTGGGCCATGCGGGCTTTCAAACGCATCCACATGAACCGCTTCACCCGCAATGCCTCGGCGCGCGAGAACGACCAGCTTCTGGACGGGCAGGCCTACCGTATTCCCGCCGAGGTCATGGAGGCCGTCCGCAAGGCGCATGGTGCGCATCCCGCCGATCGGGTTTCCGAGCTGGAAGTGCCCGAGGCGCTCTTGCGGCGGGCGCCTCGAGCGCGCCCGATGCAGGGATGTTCGGCGCGGCGGTGCTGCAACGCGGCTCGTACGACATTTCCGGCGGGACCGACGACAGCGACCCCAGACCAGACCGGCCCGAGGCCATCTGGGCAGGTCGCAAGAACCCGGGCATCAAGGTCACGCGTCCTGGCTACCAGCTTTGCCTTGGTGCCTATAACGAAGGTTCGGGCGAGGCGCCGATCGAGAACAGGGTCAACCTGCCGCAGCCGGTCCATATGCTGCAATTCGCGCTCTTCGAGACCGGCTTCTGGCTGATTGCAGGCAAACGCGCGCGCGGCAGGACGATTACCGCTTTCGGCCCGAGCGCCGCAGTCGGCGCGACCAATGCGGCGGGCGGGCGTTTCGGCACGCTCGACGGCGCTTTCGGGCGCAGCACGCAATGGGCTTTGCGCGAATTCCAGTGCCACGCCAAACTGCCGCAAGCCGCGGTCGAGGATCTGCATTCGACGGGCGAGCTCCACCTCCAACGCATCATCCGCCGCCCGCCCGAGGTGCTTTCGGGCCATGCGCTCTACCCCGAGGCCGGTCTGGCCAGCGGCGGGCTGAATGCGGCAACCGCCCGCGCGTTGCAAAGCTGGCTCGAGCGGGCCTATCGCTGTCCGGTCCATGTCTATGCCAGTCCTGCTGCCCGCTCGCTGGATCCGGCGGCGGTCGTGCAGGAGGGCATCTGGCGGTACGACGATTACGACAGCAATGCGCCGCGGATGTTCGCGGTCGATCTCAGCGCGACCTATCCTTTGCCGGCCTCCATCAACACCACGGTCCAGATGGACGGGCAGACCATTCCCAAACCGATCACCATCGGCGGCTATACGGGCTATAATCAGGGTGGAGTGACCTATGGCGGCCAGCTGACCGGCGGCTCGCATATCTGGAACCTCGAGACGACCGAGGTCACGCCCCAGACGATTTACGGCAGCGGCGGCTATACCGGCACGGGGCTCTCGGCCGCGCAGCTCTCGACCTTCAAAGTGGTGCGGGCGGCCTCCCATTTTGAATGTCTGGGCCATTTCGACAGCCTGAACGCCTATGACCGCGTGACCCTGTCCTTCGGCCTTTGCCATTGGACGCTGGCGGTTCTCGGCCATTCCGGCTCGGGCACGATCCCTGTCGAGGAAGCGCGCGAAATGGGGGCGCTTTTTGCCTATATCGCCTCGGTCGAGCCGCAGGTTTTTCGCGAAACCATCGGGCGGTTCGGGATGTCGGCGGCCTCGGCCTGGCCGCTTGCGGCGGGCGGCGGCGCCTATTTCTCGGCGATCCATATGGAGAGCGAAAGCGGTCCGGTTATGCTGTGCGGAGCCAATTACAGGGCCGATCCCACCCGCAAGGAAGGGATCGAGGACAACCATTACGGCCATCTCTGGCCGCTTTACTACCGGATGCAGATGGCGAACCGGACCAGCAACCGCTTCCAGATCGCCTGCGGAAAATTCGCGCGCCAAAGGATCGCCAACATTCTCGCGGCGCGCGTCGGAACCGGCAGGGTCAGCGATTACCTGACCAGCGAAAAGGCGGTCGCCATGGCCTATCGCGCGCATATTTACACGACAAGCACGCTCAACCGCCTGACCACGGCGCTTGGCGCGATCGGGCGGGCCAACCCGACCCATAATCAGGCGCGTGAAGAGCTGGCGATGACAGCGATCGAACGGGCCGCCAGCGGGCCTGCAGTCGGCCATGTCCAAAGCATCCGCGGCTGGAGCGATCTGCCGCAGCGCAACGGTATCGCTTTGGGCGTGACCTATCGGCTCAACCTTGACGACCCCTCGATTTCCGGCACTGTCGGAAGCTTCCGCTTCGATCCGCCCTGAAGGAGCAGTGATGAAACCGGCTCGACCTTCGGCTGAATTGCCGCGCCGCGCGGGCAATGGCGCGCTGGCGCTTTGCGCTTTCTGTCTGGTTCTTGCGGGACCCGCGCGCGCGCAGACGCCTGCGGCCGAAAGCGCGTGCGCCGCGCTGCCGGTGCCCCAGATGATCGCGCAGATCTACGAGGCCTCAAGCGGCACGCCCGATCAAAGCCCGCCAGAGCAGATCCGGCTCGAGGATTTCAGCGGCGATGGTCAGGCCGATCTGCTGGTGGTGGCACGCTTTCGCACCGGGGGCGGCTCGGGTGACGGGGCGGTGGTCACGCTGCGGATGGGGAGCGCGCAGGGGATTTGCGACGAGCCTCTCGACATGGTTCTCGATGCCGGAGCGGGAAAGATCACCGTGGATGCGGTGCCGAACCCCGACGGCCCCCCGATTTCGCAATCCTGTACCAGCGCAACAAACGCGATGAGGGGGCGGGGGGATCTCAGAGACGACCCGTCCCGCGACCAGCCGGTTTGCCTATGATCCGGCCAGCTTCGGCTATACCCTCCTGCCCGAAGAGGGCGGCTGACGCGGACCGGTGTCGACCGCGCCAAAGCTCGGGGAATGAAAAAGGGCGGGGCCGCATCTTTGCACCCCGCCCCAACTCGCTCGTCCGGTCAGACCGGACCGAGGGTGCGCCCTTACTCTTCGCTGGTCGCATCCTCGAATTTCGCGCATTCCTCGCAAAGCGGCAGGCCTTCGCGTGCCGCCATCTGCAGGGTCGAGACCTGCGTGCTCGAGCCGCTGCTCATCACGACATTGCCTTTGAGCCAGATCGTCGGGGCCTCCAGCGAGATCCCCGAGGCATCGATGGTGATCTTGCCGCCCGGACCTTTGATCTGCATTTTCTCGTAGGCCATCAGCGTATGGATGCGGGTGTTGTTGGTGATCGATTTTCCGACATCCAGCGTATAGCGGCCGAAAACCTCGCCCTCGAAATTGCGGCCCGCCTCGTAGAGGTGATCGGCAAAAATCGCCTGTTTGTGGATATTGCCGACGCGGTGGATGTGGTCCTTGCCGTAGTTTTCCTGCTGGTTGCGACCGACATTGTAATACATGTCGTTGCCGATGGTCTCGTTGTGGTCGTTGCCGATCGAGATGGATTTGTTGTTGCCGACGCTCTCGCTTTGGTCGTTGGCCACGGATTTGCTGCGGTTGTGGCCGATGGAGTGGCTTTCGTCATTTTCAATGATCGTATTGTGGTCTTTTTGCGCATGCATGAAGACCTCTTCGCGACCGGCCTGATCCTCGAAGCGGAATTCGTTATAGCCCGCACCTTCATGGGTGTCGGATTTGAAGGTGCTGATGGTCTTGTTGGCCGGCAGATCATAGGGGACGTTGTTCTTGCCGTTATAGACGCAGCCGGTCACCAGCGGCTTGTCGGGATCGCCTTCGAGAAACTCGACCACGACCTCCATGCCGATCCGCGGAATGACCATGCCGCCCCAACCGGCGCCGGCCCAAGACTGGCTGACGCGGCAGCGCATCGAGAAAGCATTCTGCAAATCCCAGTGGAAACGTACGAGAATGCGGCCGAAATCGTCGCAATCGATCTCGCCTTCGCCGACGACCATGGCGGTCTGCGGGCCTTGGACGACCGGAATGGGCGTGCGGCGTGGCGGTACCATCGGCGCCGAAATCGGCATCATGCTCCAGCTCGCGTTGAAGGCGTAACCGTCCTTGGAGGGGCTGCCGGTACCGTAAGCTTCGCTCATGAAATGGTAATTGGCCGAGAGCACGAGATAGGTTTCGCCGGTGCCGGGAACAGGATCGCCGCTCAGCGTCACCTGCATGCCCGCACCGAGCGAGACGCAATCGCCCGCCGCGCGGTGACGCCGGTCGCCGCCGCGCTCGCCCAGAGCCTTGAGGCCGACCATGCCTTTGCCGCGCGCGCGGTCAAGGTAGTCGCCGGGATAGTCGAAACTTTCGATCTGGCCATGGGCATAGGCCGCATCGCCCTGCCGGTCGGTCTCCATCGCGGCCATCGGCGTCTTGAAGTTGTAGTCGGTCAGACGGACCGCGCCGGTGGTCAGATTGCGCTCGGGCGCCCATTCCCAGAAATGCTCGCCATCGGCCTGATGATGCGCGTCATAGGATTTGAACTCGCGCGAGCCGACCGAAACATGGCTCGCGATATCATCGGTGAGAACCAGCGTGTGGTTGCCGTCTTCGTGGCGGAAATGAAAGGAGATCCCGTGCCGCTCCATCTGGCGGCGTGCGAAATCGAGATCCGATCTGCGGTATTGCACGGTATATTCCAGCACCGGATGATCGCCGGTCAGCGCCATGTCCAGCGCGGGCGTCCCGAGATCGGCGTAATCGGCCAGCAATTCCTTGAGAATTTCGACGACGGTTTTGTTGTGGAAAATCCGCTGGTTGCGGCGAAGTCCCGCCAGCCAGAACCAGGGGCGCAGGTTCAGGTCGTAGCGGTGGCCGTTCTCGTTCGAGCCGATCCAGCGCGCTTGGGTGACGATGCCGTCGAAATGGCGCAGCCCTCGCGGCCGTCAATCGCGACGGTGGCATGGGTTCCGACCAGCGCGTCGAAATCGAGGTCGCGTTCCATCGAGATCGCCTCGACGCGGTAATCGAAAAGCCCGTTGAGGTGATCGCTTCCGTCGAACCGCAGCAGGACAAGCGTATCGGGACCAAGGGCCGTGGTCAGACGGCCAAGACGATCTGTTTGGCGAAGAGAAAACGACATCGAACCACCAAAAAAGCGAATAACAATTTACACATATTGCTAGGGCAATGATGTGAAATAGGCAAGTTCCTGCCGCGCCGAAACCGTGCTTTCGTTCCCTGCGGCTGGGTAGCGGTGCGGCCTTTGCCACGGTTTTCCCGCCTGACGCGAGCGGTATCCATGCGCGCGGTCCTCGGGTTGTGCCGTTATCGCGTGGATGCAGGGCTTGTGATTCAGCGGAGGCGGGCCGCTCGCGCCAAGCCCGCCTCCGCCTCGTTTTGAACCGCCTCAGCGTGCCGAGAGCAGCTCCGGCACGGAGAGCAGGATGAATTCGTTATCCGCGGCCTTGCCGATCTCGCGCCCGCCCGAGAAGGGCAGGTTGTTGTCGTTGGCGACCATGATATGGGTCTCGTCGACGCGGGCCACATCCTCGATCGTGAAGAAGGGGAAGGTGAAGGGTCCGCTGCCGGATGCGAGGCCGGGCAGCGCCTTGCTGTCGGGGTCGGCGATGTCGAGCAGGTCGATATGGCCAATGCGGCGCAGATTGCCCTCGGCATCGGTGGTGGCTGTATCGACGAGCACGACGTTCTTGACCTTGGCGGGCAGCGGATAGCAGGCCGAGTGATCGGTGCTGCCTTCGGCGCAGGCTTTGGCCTGATCACCCTCGCCATTGTCGCGCTCGATCACGAGGGCGCGGGTCGCGTCGATGAAGTTGAAATCGCCGATCGCGGTCGCGCCTTCGGACAGTTTGAAGCGGAAGCTCTCGCCGGTCCAATCGCCTTTCGCCGGATCAAAGGTCATGACGCGCAGGAAATCGCCCTCGGGCGCGCCTGCTTCGTCCAGAAGCGGCTTTTCGAGCATCGCCCACAGAAGGCCGGTCTCGGGCTGGAGGGCCATTCCCTCGTAGCCGCCCGAGCGCTGGACGCGGAAATCCTTGCCCGCCTGTGCCGGAACCGCCGTGCCGGGGGTGTCGGGGCCGGTCAGCGGTTGGCCGTCCAGCACGGTCTGGTGGACCGAGACGATCCGCCCGTCTTCGGTCGCGCGGATCAGGAAGGGCCGAATTCGTCGCCGATCCAGATCTCGCCGTCGCGGTACTGGATGCTTTCGGGGTCGAAATCCGCACCTGTCAGATAGCGGCTCTCGGTGCCCTCGTTGGCGATGCGGAAGGGGATTTTGAAATCGGGGTCGCGCAGGAAAACCGTCTCGAGGCGGGCGACTTTGCCGGTGGTGAAATCGGGGGTCATGCGGTGGAAGCTCAGCAGCGCATCGGGGCTGTTGAGCTTGGTGCCGAAGCCGTTGTCGGTCAGCACGAACCAGCTGCCGTCCGCGGCGCGGTTCATGGCAAAGCCCGACAGGCCCTGTACGGGCTGGCCGATGAAGGGCAGGAGAGGCCGGTTTTGTGGCCGCCGTAATTCGGGCCGACATCGCCTTCGAGGCTCATGGGCGTGCTGTTGCGCGAGGGGGTGGTGAATTTGCCCGCCAAAAGCGCGTCGCGTGGTGCATCGGCGGGTGGCGCGACCAGCGTCAGCGCGGGCAAAGCGGCATGGCCTGCGAGTTTGGCGGGAAAGCTCTCTTCGGCGGTGGCGGGCAGGGCCAGAACGGTCGCGCTGCCGAGCAGCAGGGTGAACAGGCGCATTCGGTTTCCTCTCAAAGCGGTGCTGCGCCGTGAGCTAAGCCCTGTTCCTGACAGTGATGTTGCAATTGGCTGAAGAGTTTCTGTCAGTCGCCCGACGGGTCGCCCCTTGGTTCTGGTCGGCGGCCCTAATGCGACGGCGGCGGCGTGCCTTGCGCGGCAAGTCCCGAGCGCAGCTGTCCGTGCTCGAAGATCACCGCCGTTGCCAGTCCGATGACCAGCGGGATGATGAAATAGCACAGCCGGAAGACCAGAAGGGCGGCAAGCACCGTCTCGGGCGGGAATTCGGGCAAAGCCATCAGAACGCCCAGCTCGAAGACGCCTAAGCCCCTGGCGCATGCGACATCAGGGCCAGCGTGAAGGCCACGACAAAGACGCCGAGCACCACGACATAGCCCGGATTTCCGGTGGCAGGCAGGGCGAAATACAGGATGCCGCCGGCAAAGAGCAGCTCGATCGGGGCGACCAGAACCTGACGCAAGGCGATCGGCAGGCAGGGGTAAGAGATGCGGAAATTGCGGATCTTGAGATCGGGCAGGCGCAGCGCGCTGCAGACCAGATAAAAGGCGCTGAGCCCCAAAAGCCCCCATGCGATCCAGCGTACCATCCCCGGCGAGAGGACCTCGGCAAAGCGGGTATCAAGCGCGGGATCGAGCAGAAAGACGAGCCCGACGAGCACCATTACGCCGAGCGCATAGGTCAGCGAGCAAAAGGTTACCAGCACCCCGACCTCGGCCGCGCTCAGGCCCTTGGTCGAATAGGCGCGGTAGCGGATGACCGCGCCGGTAAAGGCCGAAGCCCCCAGAGAATGCGAGAGGGCATAGGTCGTAAGCGAGCAAAGCGCCACGAAGCTGTAGTTCACCTTGCGCTTGAGATGTTTGAGCGCCAGCGATCGTAGGCGGCAAGGATCAGGTAGCAACCCAGCGTGCAGATCGAGATCAGGAGCCAGTTATGCGCGCTGATCTCGGTGATACGGGCCCAGAGCGCGTCCCATGACATGCCGCGCAGCTCTTGCGCCAACAGCCAGAACGAGACCGAAATCGCCCCGATGCCGACAAGCGGCCAAACGGCTTTCTTCCACTTCGGGCCACTGCCGTCGAGATTGCTTGCTGCCACGATCTTTGGTTCCGGTCTTCTGGTTGAACAGGGTCAGAACAGATGTCGGCCCTCCCTCTGCGGATAGGACCAAACATTTCTGCAAGGGGCAATGCACCCAGAACAGGAAATAGGCAACTCGGGAAATGATCACCCTTGCGCGCGTGGATGCAGTCGCGCCACAGCGGGCGCGCGGGATGGGGCGCGAACGAATATGCGCGCCCGACGGGCTTGGTCGGGCGCGCAACTCGGCGGTTCGGGCGGGGTGGCGCGGTCAAGCGGCCCCTCTCGCTTGGGGGCTCAGGCGCGCAGAGGCACCGCGAGAATGGCTTCGGTCGGCATGACCGCGCCGAAGACATCGTCGATCGAGGCCAGAGCCGCGCGGTGGAGCTGGTCATGGCCGACCTGATCGCCATCCGCGGTATCAAGCGCGCGTGTGGCGCAGGCATCCGCGGCCACCACGACCTGATAGCCGAGCGGCACCGCATCGCGCGCCGCGCCCGCGACACAGGCATGGGTCATGAGGCCGGTGACCAGCACGGTCTCGATTCCTGCCGCTTTCAGCTCGCGGTCGAGATCCGTTCCCGGAAAGGCGCTGATCTGTTGCTTGGCGATGCGTTTGTGTTTGGGGCCGGGCTGGGCGTCGGGGTGGAAGTCCGAGGTCGCGCTGTCTTCGGCAAAGATCGGCATGCCGGCGGGCAGGACGTGCTGGATGTGATAGACCGGCATGCCGGCCTCGTCGGCATGCGCGATCAGGCGGCGGGCATTCTCCAGCGCGGCTTTGCCGTTCGGGATCGGCAGCGCGCCGGTGAAATACTCGTTCTGGAAGTCGATCACCAACAATGCCGTCTTGGCCGGATCGAGCGATTGCGGCGCGCCTGCGCCCGCGAGCTTGCGGATGGTGGGATGGGACATGGGGTTTCCTTTCAGCGCGATGGAGGTTTGTGCCAGCGTCCCGCTTTTGCGCCTGTGCATCTATTGGCAGAAATGATGAGAACGCCACTCTTGTCCCGCAGGCCGCCGCCGCCCATGATTGCCGGTCATGCGGGCCATCCGTGCAGGCCGACCACGCCGGAAGGCCGCCCGGGACGAGCGAATTCCGCTTTCCTTTCCGCGCGGCTCGTGACCCAATCCGACCCGAAGACGGTACGATGGCAGAAACGGGTGGGCGGATGCGCAGCATTCTTGCAAATGTCTTGCTGACGGGGGCCGCGCTTTGTGCTCTGGCCGTTCTGGCCATCGTGATCGCGCGCCAGATCTTCCCTTTGCCCACGACCGAAGGGCGTGCCTTCGAGCCTGCGATTGCCGCCAGCGACCGGACGGCCATCGGCCGCCGCGCCTTTGAGGGCATGGCCAAACATCCCGCAAAAGCGGCTTCATCCCGATCCTGAGCGGCTTCGACGCGCTCGCAAGTCGTCTCGAGCTGGCCGCCAATGCCGAGCAATCGCTCGATGTGCAGTATTACATCTGGCACGACGATCTGGCGGGGCGTCTGCTCTTCAAGGCGCTTCATGATGCGGCGGAACGCGGGTGCGGGTGCGGCTGTTGGTGGACGACAACGGCGTCCCCGGACTGGACGATATGCTGTCCGCCCTGAGCAGCCACGAGAATTTTCAGGTCCGCCTCTTCAACCCTCCGCGATCCGCAAGCCCAAGATGGCGGGCTACGCGATCGATTTCATGCGCATGAACCGGCGCATGCACAACAAATCCTCATCGCCGACAGTGCTGCCGCCATCATCGGCGGGCGCAATATCGGCAATGAGTACTTTCAGGTGGGCGACGCAGATTTCTATATCGACCTCGATGTGCTGGCGGTGGGGCCGATCGTTGCGGAAACCTCGGCCGCTTTCGACGCCTATTGGAACAGCGCTTCGGTTCATGCGATCGAGGATATCGTGCGCAGTCCGGGCGACCTTGCAGAAGCGGTGGCGCTGCTCGACGCGACAGCCGCTTCGCCCGAGGCGACCAGCCTGATCGCTCAGGCGACGACCAGTGTCGCGGGGCTGATGCATCGCTCGGTCGAGCCGGAATGGACCGATATCGCGCTGGTCGTCGATGATCCCGCCAAGGGGCAGGGGATTGCGAGCAAGGACCAGCTGATGGTCACCCATCTCGGCGAGATCCTTGGCGGGGTGGAGAGCGAGCTGGATCTGGTCTCGGCCTATTTCGTGCCGGGCAAGGCGGGGCTCGAGCTGTTCACCAATCTCGCGAAGGACAAGCGCCGCGTCCGCATCCTGACCAATGCACTCAATACGACCGATGTGCTGGTCGTCCATGCCGGCTATACCAAATACCGCCGCAAGCTGCTGCAGGCGGGCGTCGATCTCTACGAGCTGAAACTGCGCTCGGACAAGGCATCGGGCGACGAGGAAATCCGCCGCTTCGGTCTGTCGGGCGCGAGCCTTCATGCCAAAACCTTCGCGATCGACCGCCGCCGCGTCTTTATCGGCTCGTTCAATTTCGACCCGCGTTCGGCGCTTCTGAATTGCGAGATGGGCTTTATGATCGACAGCCCTCGCTTGCGCAACTGACCTCGGCGACCTTCGACGGACCGGTCAAGGCCATCAGTTACCGTCCCGCGCTGAGCGCCGAAGGCAATATGGTCTGGACCGAGCAGCGCGCCGACGGCTCGCAGCTGATCTATCAAAAAGAGCCGGGCGCGACATGGTTCCAGCAGATCTCGATCGTGGTGATCGGGCTTCTGCCGGTCGAATGGCTGCTGTGAGCGTGCATGGCTTCAGGCGGCGCTGCGGCCCCGCCTGAAGATCAACAGGCAGGTCAGGCCCAAGATCAGCGCCGCCGCGAAACCCACCGACAAGAACGCCTGCTCGAAGGCCGCGCGGGCCGTGGTGATCAGGCTGGCAGAGGTTTCGGCGGGCAGGGTTTCGGCGACGAGAAGCGCCTCGTCGAGGCTGTCGTAGATCGTGCCGTCGGATGCAGCCGCGCCGAGTTCGGCTTGCACCGGCATCGACCAGCGATAGCCGAGCGACATGACGGTCCCGAGAATGGCGATGCCCAAAGCCCCGCCGAGTTCATAGGAGACCTCCTCGACCGCGGCGGCCATACCCGCCCTTTCGCTGGGCGCGCTCAGCATGATCGTCGAAGAGGCGGCCGTCATCGCGGCCCCAATCCCGAGCCCCAAAAGCCCGAGCGGAAGCATCTGCCAGACGGTCGCGGCATCGCGCAGCGGCATCATCGCGAGAACGCCGGTGAGGCAGAGGCCCAAGCCCGCCAGAAGGGCGGCCCTCGGCCCCAGTCTCGGCAGCAGCAGCCCCGTCACCGGCCCCGCGACAAAGGCGCCAATCGGGATCGGCAGGATGAAGAGCGCCGCCTCGAGCGGGGATTTCCCTGCACCAGCTGGAGCCTTTGCGTCAAGGCAAGCTCGACCCCGACCATCACCATCGAGGCGCAAAGTGCCGCGATCACGCCCGCCGAAAACTGCGCATTGCCGAAAAGCCGCAAATCGATCAGCGGATGGGGCAGGCGGCGCTGGCGGCGGATGAACAGCACCAGCGCCAGCAACCCGAGGGCCGCGGCAACCGCCACCGCCCACCAGAGCGGCTCGCGTTTGGCCATCTCCTTGACCGCATAGGCAAGGCCGATCAGCGCCACCATGATCTGGAGCGAGCTGAGCGCATCCCAATGCGCCTGCGCATTGCCGGGCCGCGCGGGAATGAAGGCAAGCGCTGCGACAAAGGCCAGTGCTACAATGGGCACATTGATCAAAAAGACCGAACCCCACCAGAAATGTTCGAGCAGAATGCCGCCCAGAACCGGACCGAAAGCCGCCCCGCCCGAGGCGACGGCCGCCCAGATGCCGATGGCAAATGCGCGCTCGTTCTCATCCTCGAAGGTCAGCCGGATGAGCGACAGCGTTGCGGGCATCATCGCCGCCGCACCGACCGCCAGCAGAACCCGTCCCGCGATCAAAACCGCAGGCACCGGCGCGAAAGCCGCGATCAGCGAGGCCGCTCCGAAAACCGCCAACCCGCCCAGAAACATGCGACGGTGACCGAAACGGTCCCCAGCGTCCCGAGGCCGGGCAAAAGCCCCGCGACCACCAGCGGATAGGCATTGAGGATCCACAGCTTTTCTGAGGCGTTGGCGCGCAGGTCATGGGTCAGACGAGGCAGCGCCGTATAAAGCACCGTCATGTCGATTACGATCAGCAAGAGCGCGCTCGAGACGATTGCAAGCACAAGCCAGCGGTTTGAAGCCATTGTCGCATCCCCGTGAAAGCGGCGTTTGTGGGCCCAGGCATAAAGGAGCAATGCCCGAGCACAAGTGGCCGGAGAGGCTTGCCC
This sequence comes from Paracoccus cavernae, assembly GCA_030410095.1. Lineage (GTDB taxonomy): Bacteria > Pseudomonadota > Alphaproteobacteria > Rhodobacterales > Rhodobacteraceae > Paracoccus > Paracoccus cavernae. Next base: position 1,248,234 of record JAUFRC010000001.1, on the reverse strand, counting down.
CGCCCGCGCGGCGCGCGCCACACGGGAAGTTGACCTGTGTATCCCGTGGGCTGCAGGCGCGCGGCCCCGCATGGTCGACAGGGCAACGGGATTGAAAAGGCGCGCCGGAGCGCGCCTTTCCCGAAGGACTTTCCTATTGGGGGCAACCCCTTCGCAGCTTCCGATCAGAAGGTGAAATCGGAGAGGTCGAGCTGGTTCACGCGCATGTTCTCGATCGTGACCGAGGTCCAGGTATCGAGGTGCAGAACGACGCTGCTGCCCTGCTGCTGGGCATTGGCGATGACGCCTCTGACCTGGCCGACGCTGAAATCGTCCAGTTCGATCCGGTCGAGGCCGTTCTGGAAATCGGTGACGCGGTCACGCCCCTCGCCGCGGCCGAATTCAAAGCGGTCGGCACCCGCGCCGCCGCTCAGGATGTCGTCGCCACGTCCGCCGTCGAGCGTATCGCGACCGCCGCCGCCGAACAGACGGTCGGCACCGTTGTCGCCGTCGAGCTCGTCGTTGCCGGTGCCGCCGAGCAGGCTGTCGTTGCCCTCGCCACCCTCGAGCTCGTCATTGCCGTCGCCGCCGTCGAGCGTGTCGTTGCCGCCGTCGCCGTCCAGCTCGTCATTGCCGGTGCCCCCGAACAGGCGGTCATGGCCCGCGCCGCCATCCAGCTCGTCGTCGCCGGCCCCGCCGTAGAGGGTATCGTTGCCCGAACCGCCGTCCAGCTCGTCGTTGCCGTCATCGCCGATCAGCTCGTCGTTGCCGTTGCCGCCGTAAATTTCGTCATTGCCGGAGCCGCCGACCAGACGGTCGTTGCCGTTCCCGCCATAAATTCGGTCCGAGCCGGCCCCGCCGAAAATTGAATCATTGCCGTTGAGGCCCGAAAGCCAATCGTCGACTGCCGTACCGAAAATGCGGTCTGCCAGCGGAGTGCCCTGAATTCTCGCCATGGAATGCTTCCTTCTCTTTGTCTTTGCGCGACCGCAAATGGGGCCGGCAGGGTCGGGGACAGGCCCGAAGACCCGATGAGGTGAAACCGCGTCGCTCCGGCAGAAAGGCCATTGTCCAAGCGGCCGGTGCATGCGATCGCGTTTGGCTTTCGCCGTTCAAGCGTTTTGGCACAGGCTGGCTGACAACAATCTGACAGCAACCGTCAGTGTTTTGTCAGCGCGCTCGCGTTAAAGAGGAGAAATTATGACACGCAAGACATGCCTTTTTCTTCTTATGCTGGCCCAGAGCCTTGCCCCGATCGATGCGGCAGGGCAGCTGGCGACGCGCATCGGGCCGGGTGATTTGGGGCGCGGCGAACTGGGCCGCAACGATCAGGACCACGCGCGCGAGGCGGTGGCGCGGGGCGAGATCCTCGGGCTGTCGCAGATCCTCGCGATCGTGACCGCGCAGCATCCCGGACAGGTGGTCGAGGTCGAATTCGACGATGACGACGATGTGCAGCTTTATGAAATCGAACTGCTCACTGCCGGCGGGCGTTTGATCGAGATCGAGGTCGATGCGGTGACCGGCCGCATCATCGGCATGGAAGACGAGGATTCATGAGGTCCGGAATGCAAGAAAGCGGTCGGGCCTGATGCGCGCGCTTGTGGTCGAGGACGACGCGCGCATCGCCGCCGATCTTTCGCGCGCGCTTGGTGCAGCGGGATTTCTGGTCGAGGGCTGCAACAACGGCGAGGATGCCTGGTTTCGCGGCGGCACCGAAAACTACGACCTGATCGTCCTCGATCTCGGCCTGCCGGGGCTTGACGGGTTGAGCGTGCTCAAGCGGTGGCGGGGCGAGGGCTGCGACAGTCCGGTCCTGATCCTGACCGCGCGCGGCGCTTGGACTGAAAGGGTCGAGGGGATCGATGCGGGGCCGACGACTATCTGCCCAAACCCTTCCGCATGGAGGAATTGGTGGCCCGCGCCCGCGCTCTGGTGCGCCGCAGCGGCGAGGGGGCGGCCACACAAAGCATCGGGACGCTTTCGATCGATCTCAACCGCATGACCGTCGCGAGAGACGGCGTGCCTGTCCACCTGACGCCGCTCGAATTCCGGCTGATCGCCTATCTCGCGCTCAACCAAAGCCGCATCATCGCGCCGAGCGAATTGCTCGAACATCTTTACGGCGATGACGGCTCGCGCGAGGCCAATGCGCTCGAGGCGATTGTCGCGCGGATGCGTCGCAAGCTTGGCGCGGGGGTGATCGGCACGCGGCGCGGCTTCGGCTATTTTCTGGAACAGCCCGAATGAGGCTGAATTCGCTGCGCCTGCGGCTTTTCTGGCGGGTGCGGCAGCGATTGCGGCGGCGATGACTTTCGCCGCGATCGGGCTTGCGCTTTTGTTCGACCGTCATGCGACGCGGGTGGCGGTCGCCGATCTCGAGGCGCGGGCCATGGCGCTGATCGCAACGATCGAGCGGGGCGAGGCGGGCGGGATCCGCACACGGCCCATCGCTCTCGATCCGCGCTACGACATGCCGTTCTCGGGCGCCTATTGGCAGATGCGGATCGGCGAGCGCATGCTGCATTCGCGTTCGCTTTGGGATGTCACGCTGGTCCCGCCCGAGCAGCCGCCGCCGGCGGGCGCAAGTGCCGTCATCGCTCTCGAAGGGCCGCAAGAGCAAAGCCTTCTGGCGGTCGATCGCGGCCTTTTGCTCGGGAACGGGCCGGATGCGCAGGCGGTGCGCCTGATCGTGGCGGTCGACCGGCGCGCCTTGTCGCAAGCCCGCAGCGCCTTTATCGGCGATCTTCTGCCCTATCTCGCGGTGCTCGGCGCGCTTTTCCTGCTCGCTTCATGGGTCCAGATCCGCGTCGGATTGCGGCCGCTGTCGCAGGTGGGAGCGAGGGTTGCGACGCTGGATTCGGGCCAGAATAACCGTCTGGGCGAGGATTTCCCGACCGAGGTCGTCCCGCTCGCGCGCGAGATCGACCAGCTTCTCGATGCTCGCGACCGCGATCTCGCCCGCGCCCGTCACCGTGCCGCAGATCTCGCCCACGGTTTCAAGACCCCGCTTCAGGCTCTGCTCGGCGATGCCGAGCTCCTGCGCGGGCGCGGCGAGCACGAGGTGGCGCAGGCGATCGAGGAAGTGGTCGGCGTCATGCACAGCCATGTCGACCGCGAATTGGCTCGTGCGCGCATTCATTCCGATCACGGACATGCCCGCACCGATCCCGCCGTGGTCATCGACAAAATCGCCAAAGTGCTGGCGCGCACTCCGCGCGGCGGCGAAATCCTGTGGCAGATCGAGGCACCGTCCGGATTTTTCGCACGGATCGACGGCGATGATCTGATCGAGGTGCTCGGCGCCTTGATGGAGAATGCCTTGCGCTTTGCGCGCCACAGCTTGCGCGTGACGCTTCGGGCCGAGGAGGCCGTGCTTGTCGTCACCATCCGCGACGACGGACCAGGCGTGCCCGAGAGCCAGCTCGAAGCCTTGCCCGAACGCGGCAGGCGGCTCGACCAAACGCCGGGCGGGCAGGGATCGGGCTGGCCATCGCCTCGGATATCCTCGAGGCCGCACGCGGCGATCTGGTCTTGCGGAATGCCGATCCCGGCCTCGAGGTCAGGGTCACCCTGATCCGCGCACCCGCCTGAGCGCGGAGTTTTTCGTCCCGCAAATCCGCCCGATGCGGGCTTCCTCCGGCCGTAGGGAAAAATTTTCTCCCTCGCGGCGGGCCGGAGGGCGGAATCCTGTCGCCATTCGCATGACTTTGGAATGGCCACGAAGTACCGGCGCTGTTTATCTTAATAGACGATAAATATCATCGTTAATTCGGTGATTGGCCGGAAATACCCGCAACGACCGCGCAAAAATGCTGCTGGCCTGCGGGACGAGCTTGGAAGGGCATTGATCATGAGCAGAAAAATTCGTCTTGGGGCATTTCTTCCCGGTGGTGGCCAGCATGTGGCCGCATGGCGTCATCCCGATGCGCCTTCTGATGGCGCGACCAATATCGGCTTTCACATCCGGCTGGCCCAGACCGCCGAGAAGGGGCTTTTCGACGCTTATTTTCTCGCCGACGGTCTTTCGGTCGGCTTTTCGGGTGGCCGCGAAGGCGGCAGCGCCAAGGCGGCGGGCTTCGAGCCGGTGACGCTTTTTGCGGCGCTTTCCGCCCACACCAGCCATCTGGGCTTTATCGCGACGGCCTCGACCACCTATGAGGAACCCTATCAGCTCGCGCGCAAATTCGCCTCGCTCGATCTGATCAGCGGCGGGCGCGCGGCATGGAATGTCGTGACTTCGACCGGCGACGAGACGGCGCAGAACTTCAACCGCGACGAACAACTGCCCCATGCCGAACGCTACCGCCGGGCCCGCGAACATGTCGACGTCGTGCGCCAGCTGTGGGACAGCTGGGAGGATGACGCCTTCATCCGCGATAAGGCGACCGGCGAATTCTTCGGGCGCGACCGCGTTCACGAGATCCATTACAAGGGCGAATTCTTTCAGGTGAAAGGCCCGCTCAACGCGCCGCGCCCGCCGCAGGGGCATCCGGTGGTGGTGCAGGCGGGGGCCTCCGAGGACGGTCGCGATCTGGCGGCCGAGACCGCCGAGGTGATCTTCGCGGCCCATCAGACGCTGGCCAAGGCGCAGGAGTTCTACCGCGACATCAAGGCGCGCGTCGCAGCCAAGGGCCGCAATCCCGCCGAGGTGCTGATCATGCCGGGCGTCGCGCCCTTTGTCGGGCGCACGCAGGAGGAAGCTCAGGCGAAATACGACCGGCTGACCTCGCTGATCCTGCCCGAAGAGGGGTTGGCGCTGCTCAACGGGCTTGCGGGCGGTACGCTCGATCTCAAGGGCTATCCGCTCGACGGGCCGCTGCCGGCGCAAGACACCACCGAGGGCAACAAGTCGCGCCAGATCCTGATCCGCGAGATTGCCGACCGACACGGCTTCACCATCCGCCAGCTTTACCAATATGTGGCGACCGCGCGCGGGCATTTGACCTTGATCGGCACGCCCGAAACCATTGTCGACACCTTGCAGGAATGGTTCGAGAACGAGGCCGCCGACGGGTTCAACATCCTGCCGCCCTGGCTGCCCGCGGGCTTGGACGATTTCGTCCAGCTGATCGTCCCCGAGCTGCAGCGCCGCGGCCTTTTCCGCGAGCAATACGAGGGCCGCACCCTGCGCGAGAACCTCGGCCTGTCGCGCCCCGTCAATCCCTGGACCGAAGCCCGCGCCCAGCTTGCGGCGGAATGAGGTGAGACCATGACCCTACAAAGCACCAATTCGATTGATCTCGCCGCGCCGGGTTTTCTCCCCAACCCGGCGCGGGTGGCGGGGATCGCGAAACAGGCCGTGGTCCGCTACGGGCTGATCGTCGGCCTGATCCTCGGCTGGGAGTTCGCGGTCCGGCTGGGCTGGCTGAACGCGGCGGTCTTTCCCGCGCCCTCGACCGTGCTCGAGGCGCTTTTCGCGGCCATCGACAAAGGGCTGGTGCAGCGCGATCTCGCGATCTCGTTCCAGCGTTCGGGGATCGCTTTCGCGGCCGCGATCATCATCGCGATCCCTCTGGGTCTTGCGATGGGTTCGGCGCGCAGGGTCGAACGGGCGCTTGATCCGGTGCTGCAGCTGTTTCGCCAGCTCTCGGCTCTGGCGCTCTATCCGGTCTTCATCCTGCTGATGGGGCTGGGCGAGACGTCGAAAGTCTTCGTGATCTTCTGGGGCACGCTTTTCCCGCTGCTTCTTGCCACGATCGGCGGCGTCAAGGAGGTCGACAACAAGCTGGTCGAAATGGCGCGCAGCTATGGTGCGAACCGGCTCCAGACCTTCCGCCGCGTGGTCCTGCCGGGCGCGCTTCCCCAGATTTTCGTCGGCCTGAGGCTGTCTGCGACCTCGGCGCTTTTGATGCTCATCGCCTCCGAGATGATCGGCGCGAACAGCGGCGTGGGCTTTCAGGTGATGAATGCGCAGTACAATTTCCAGATCGGCCTGATGTTCGCCTATATCGGCCTGCTCGCCGTGCTCGGCCTTGTCGCCAACGGGGTGATCGTCGCCCTCCAGCGCTATCTGTGCCGCTGGAACAGCGTGAGCCGGCGCTGAGCGCGGCCAAGCGCAGCCGGTCGCCACAGACGAACCTCCGCCCTCCCATCGCCTTTCTTCGCAATGAACGGATCTTTCCCATGTTTCTCCGCCCGACCTCTCTTCGTACCGCGACACGACAGGCGGCTGCCGCTGTCGCCGTGACCCTGACCACCATCGCCTCCCTTGCCGCACCCGCTTTGGCGGAAGACAGCGTGACTTTCCGCGTCTTTGCCTCGCGCGGCGGGATCGAGCCCCATCTGCTGGCCGACAAGCTCGGCTATTACGAGGGCACGCCCGTCAAACTGGAATCGATCGGCTATAGTTCGGGCGGGCCGGAATCGCTGATGGCCGTCGCCGGCGGCAGCGCCGATGTCGGCAGCGCGGCGACGGCGGCCGTGCTCAATTCGATCGCGGCGGGCAATGATTTCGTGCTGGCCTATCCCAGCAACGGCATCAATGCCGAAGCCCAGAGCCATTTCTATGTGCTCGAGGACAGCGATGTGAAATCGGTCGCCGACCTGAAGGGCAAGACCATCGCGGTCAACACGCTTGGGGCGCATCTCGATTACACGGTGCGCGAGGCGCTTGCCCAGAACGGCCTGAAGCCCGGCGACGTCAACCTCGTGACCGTGCCCGGCCCGCAGCTCGAGCAAACCCTGCGCGCGGGCCAGATCGATGTCGCGGCAATCGGCTATTGGCAGACGACCTTCGACGGCAAGATCCATGAAGGCGGCGGCGTGCGCGAGGTCTTCAACGACACCGATATTCTGGGCGAGATCGCGGGCGGCTTCATCACGCTCGACCGCACCTTCACCCAAGAGCACCCCGAGGCCACCCGCGCCTTCATCGACGGCGCGATCCGTGCCGCGGATTGGTCGCGCGAGCATCCCGACGAGGCGAAAAAGGTCTTTGCCGAGATCCTTGAAGTACGCGGCGAGCCGCCCGAGCTCGCGCAATATTGGCGCGGTTTCGGCCTGCGGGCAGGCGCCGAGCCGCAGCCGCGCGACGTGACCTTCTGGATCGAGCGGCTGGAGAGCGAGGGCTCGATCCCCGCAGGCAAGCTCGATCCGGCAAAGCTTCTGGCTCCGGTCACCGCGTCCGCCGCGAAATCGTGACAGGAAAAGTCACGGCGCGCGGGACCCTCTCGATGGGCCCGCGCCGATCCGAACCACGCCCCAATTTCCGAAAGGTGCCCCGATGTTCGACCAGCCCCGCGATGACCAGCCCCGTGATGACGAGGCCCGCGATACTGCAAGCCGTCACCAATCCGCCCTGACCATCCGCGATCTGCATAAATCCTTTGAAATCAACGGCCAGAAGCTTGATGTTCTGCGCGGCCTCAACCTCGAGATCCGGCCGGGGAGACCCTGGCCATTGTCGGGGCCTCCGGCTCGGGCAAGACCACCCTTTTGCGCATTCTCGCGGGGCTCGAGGCGGCCGATAGCGGCTCTGTCCTGATGGACGGCCAGACGGTCGACGGGGTTGGCGGCGGGCGGGCCGTGATCTTTCAGGAGCCGCGCCTGCTGCCGTGGCAGACGGTGCTCGACAATGTCGCTTTCGGGCTCGAGATGCAGGGCCGCTCCAAGGTTGCGGCGCGCCGTTTCGCCGAGACTTACCTGCGGCTGGTCGGTCTGGCCGATTTCAACGGCGCCTATCCGGGCCAGCTTTCGGGCGGCATGGCGCAGCGCGTCGGCATCGCGCGGGCGTTGGCGGTCCAGCCTGGCATCCTGCTGCTCGACGAGCCCTTCGGTGCGCTGGATGCGATGACGAAGATCACCATGCAGGAAGAGCTTGCGCGGATCTGGCGCAGCGAGAATGTGACCATGGTCCTCGTGACCCATGATCTCGAAGAGGCGGTGTTTCTGTCAGATCGCGTGCTGGTGCTGTCTGGCCAGAACGGCAAACCGGTGCAGGTGATCGAAAACGATCTGCCGCGTCCGCGCGAGCGCTCGGCCCCCGATTTCGTGCGGCTGCGCGAAAGGTTGATGCGCGAATTCGGCCTGCATTAAGGCGCGGCTATCGGATCGGGGCTGCTTCTCTCGGAGAGAGGCCGGATCAGTCCCCGTCGCCGTCCTCGACAGTTTGGCCCGCCAAAAGGGCCTCGAAACTGCCGGCCTTGTCCAAAAGCGCCATCGTGTACTCGTAGGCTGCGGTTTCTTGTGCGCGGATGTGCTTCCAGTCGAGAAGTCCCATCCCCGGCACCGAAGGCGGCTCGAGCAGCAGGTCGCCATGGACGGAAATCTGGCGCATGACGCGGCTGTTCGCGACCATCATGGCGCGGCCGACGACCTCGATGATCTTGGGGAAATCGCCCCGTCGTGACGGCGCAGCGCCAATTCGCCTGCGAGCCTGCGCCGCGAGGGCAGGCTGTCGTGGCGACGGCTGATGCGCCAATCATCCTCGGGCGAGAGGATTACCGCGATATTGGGGCCGGATTTGAGCCGCCGCATCTGGCTCACGGGCACATTGTCCATGATCGCGCCGTCGATCAGCACCTCGCCGCTTTCGGTCACCAGCGGCGGAAGGGCAGCGGGAATGGCGGCCGAGGCCCGCACCGCACGCCAGCACAGACCGCGCCGCTGCACCACGACTTCATGGGTCGAAAGGTTCGAGGCGACGGCGAAAGCATTGAGCGGCAGATCCTCGATCAGGCTGTCGCCGAATTCCTGCCGCAACTCGCGGTCGAAATGATGGAATCGAAGACGCTGTAAAGCGGCAGCGTCAGTTTCGAAAGCGCGCGTCGGCGCAGAAAGAAGGCCTCGAAATGGTCGATCCGGTCGGCGGATCCGGGGTTGCGCGCCATCTCGAGCGCGACGGAGGAGCCGATGCTGGTGCCGCCGAAAAGATCGATCCGCGCGCCTGCGTCGATCAGGGCGCGCAGGGTGCCCAGATGCGCCGCGCCCAAGGCCCCGCCGCCGCCCAACACCATGCCGAGAGCTTTGCCCGAAAGGAAACGCGCGAGCCGCGCCACATCTCGGTCCGTGTCGAGCGCGATATGGTGATGGAGCTGGAGGCTGCGGTTGCCGAGCCAGTTGATCGTGTCGCGGATCGGCTCGCTGTCTTTCTCGCGCCAAAGCGCAAGGCCGACATGCTCGGCACGAAAAAGCGGCAAGGCGAAATCTTCCAAAGGGTTGCGCGGGACGGGGCCGTCCCGACCCTCGGGACCGTAGCCGCATAAAAGCAGGAAATCGCACTGGCGCAGCGCCAAGCGGTCCCAGCGCGCGTTTCCTTCGCCCGTGACCAGAAGCAGCCGTCCAAGCTCGCGCTCGCGCATGGCCAGCCATTCGGTCACGGCTCGGTCGTCGAGCGTCGCGTGATCGGCGGGCAGGTCGCTATGCCGGATCGGCGTGCCGTGGCCCAGCTTGGAAAGTTCGCTGCAAAGTCCCTCGACAAAGGCTTGCGGCATGGGGCGGCTGCCGGCCGCACAGATCCCGATCGCCCCCGCGATGCGCAGCGCCAGCGAGGGCGCGGTCGAGGTTGCCGCAGCCAGCCTGCGCCCGAAGGAGCGCAGGATCATCCGCGTGAAAGCGGGAACAGAGCGCGAAATCTTGTCATAGGCCTCGCGGTCGAGCTCGATCACGTCGCTGTCGCGCAAAGCAATGACATCGGCCGTCCGCGTCAGCCCCGCGAAAAAGGCGATCTCGCCGATGGGTTCGCCCGGACCGATTTCGGCCACGACGTGATTACGGTCGCGCAGAACCTCGAATTTGCCGCGAAGGACGTAATAGACGCGGTCGGCCTCGTCGCCCTGATGCACGATGATCTCGCCGCGCGGGATCAGGCGCATGACCGCATTTTCCATGACCGCCTCGCGTTCCTGCGGGCTGAGCTCTTTCATCAGATCGAGGGCGGATGCGGGCAGATCCTTGGTCGTGGCTTTCATGACATCGGGCTTTCACGAGCGGGGAGCGGGGCGGGATTAGGGACGGGAAACAGGGCGGGACGCATGCGCGCGCCATGGGTCTGCCCCGCAAATCTTGCGGCAACTGCGCGGCAGATCGGGGAGCGTTCGGGCATTTTTCGGAGCATCCATGCGGCGGCAGGCGCGCGGGACCGTCAGATGGAAACCGCGACCTCAAAGCCATAGAGCACAACCAAAAGATGCGGTTCAAGTGCATTCAGGGCTGCTTCCTTTGCGTAACGCGCGAAAACATGTCTATAGAAACAGGTAGATGCTCAAGGACCGGATGTAGAAGATTGTCTGCATTTGATTGTGCCGATCGCGCGCCCTTTTTGGCCGGCCGGATTCGGTTCGCCGGATTTGGGCCAGAACGTTTTACGATGAGCGGGTTTTGCCGCAGGGAGGCCTGATTTTGGCACGTAAGGGTTTCGAGCAGACGAATGTGGCGCAGATCCGCGAAAAACGCAGCCGCCTCGCGCTTGGCGTGAGGGGCTTCGGGGCGGGTTCCGTCAGCCGGAATTCCTCTGTTGCGGCCCATGCGCTTTTGCTTGCCGCGACATCGCTTTTCGGGCTTGCGGGGCTGGGCGGGCAGGCGGATGCGCAAACAACCGCGCCGGCGGCCGCGACCGCGACCGCGCGGAGCGCTCCTGCGGCACAGGCTGCGCCGCAACCGGTCGACATGCGCCGCTATAACCTGCCGCCCCAGGAGAACGGCGCGCTTTTGGCTTCGCTCGAGGCGCGGCGGCGCGCGCTTTTGGTGCGGGTGCGCCAAAATCCCGCCGATCTGGATGCGGCCTTTGCCTATGCGCAGATCTCGACGCGGATGGGCGATCTCGAAGGGGCGATCGCGACCTACGAGCGCATGTTGGTGCGCGTGCCCAATACCCCGCGGCTCCAGCTCGAACTCGGCGCGCTGTACTATCAGCTCGGCGCCTATTCGGCCTCGCGTGGCTATTTTGCGCAGGTGATGGCGCGCTCCGACACGCCGCCCGCCGTGCGCGCCAAGGTCGACGGCTTCTTGCGCGCGATGGATGGCGGCAAGGGCAAGACCGGCTGGACGGGCCAGCTTTCGGTGGGCTTTCGTCATCACAGCAACGCCAATGCCGGTCCGGGTGGCGCGACGGTCAATCTTCAGGGACTCGACTATATTCTCGACGATATCGCGCGCGGAACGCCCGATATCGCCGCCGAGGTCGGGCTTTCGCTCGGCTATCGCCAGCCGCTGCCCTACCGCGATGTCGCGCTGCAATATGATTTCCGGCTTTCCGCCAGCGAATTTGCCGAGCGCAAGGATATCTCGAGCCTCGAGGCAGAGTTCCGCGCGGGTCCGGTTTTCGCTCTGGACCGTTTCGGGCTCAAGGGCGGGCGTTTCAGCGCCTCGGCCGTGGCGGGCGGAGGCATGTTGGGTGGCGATCCTAACTATACCAACTACGGGCTGTCCTTCGGATTTCAGGCCCCTCGCGGGCGTGCGACCTTGGCGCGTTTGAGCTTCGATTTCCGTCAGGAGGATTACCGCTCGACCCGCCAGCGCCCGCGCAGCGACCGGCTGAGCGGGGAGCGTTACCGGCTGTCGGGCTCGCTCTCGCGCCAGTTTTCGGCCAATTGGCAGGGCTTCGCCGGACTTGGCGCCGAACGCCGCAGCGCCGAGGACGATCGCTCTCCTATTGGGAGGGCAATCTGCAACTCGGGGTCAGCCACCGTTTCGATGCGCCCTTCGAGATCGATACCGATCCCTGGACGCTGACCGCGATCGGCCGGATCGCGCGCCGCCACAACGATGCGCCCAACCGCGTGGTCAGCCATACCGAAAAGCAGCGCGGGACGGAGTATTCGCTCCAGCTTGTCCAGACGGTGCCGCTGAAGGACCAGCTCAATTTGCAGGTCTATGGCGGCTACCGCTCGGTGCGCTCGAACTACGATATCCGCACCTTCCATGACGCGACCTTCGGCGCGTCATTCGTTCACCAGTTTTGAGGTCAGGCCATGATGAACCGCTTTTTCCTGATGGGTTGCACGGCGCTGGCGGGGCTGAACGCGGGAGAGCTGATCGTTTCTCCGGTTCGCGCGCAGGATGTCGGTGTAGCGGCTGCGGTCAATCCGGATGCACAATCCCATCGCGGCGGCAGCTCGGCCCGCGTGGTCGAGGTCGGGCAGAATGTCGTCCATAACGAGGTCTTCGATACCGATGCCGCCGGTATCGTTCAGATCCTTTGGCCGACGGCAGCAACTTTACCGTCGGGCCGAATTCGTCGTTGACGATCGACCGTTTCGTCTATGACCCCGAGGCCGACCGCGCCAGCATTGCGGCGAGCGCGTCGCGGGGGCCTTTCGCTTCATCGGCGGCGCGGCCTCGAAGGGCGAGGGCGGGATGAACGTCGAAACCCCGATCGGCGTGGCGGGGATAAGGGGCGCAATCGTCGATTTCCAGCTGCATCGGATCGGTGATATTCCGCCCCATATTTCGCTGGTCTTCGGCGACGAGCTGACCTTGACGCTGCCCGACGGGCAGCGTGTCGTCGTGACCCAACCGGGAAGCTCGATTGTTTTTGGAGAGACAGGCGCGCCTGTGCCGCCGGCTCTTGGGGCCGCATCGCCTGCAGGCGGCGCACAGGGCGGGGGCATGGCTTCCGCAACGGCTGGCGCGGGTGCTTTGCCGCCCGGGTTTTCGCCCCGCCTCAGGTAATCCTGACGCCGCCCGACTGGATCCCCGCGCTGAGCGGTGCCCTGACCAACAGCCAGTCGCCGCTCGGGCCGCCCGATCCGCAGGCGCTTGCGGCACTTCTCGCGGCATTGGGGCAAAGCGGTCTGGGCGAGGCGCCCGAGGTGGGGCCGGATGCCGGCTGGCCGGGCGGGACGGGGCTCGCGTCGCCCGAATTCGGTGATGTTCTGCTCGACGAGAGCGACGGTGGTGTCGCGGATTCGGGCGACGCCAATCTCGGCGAGCGGATTACTGCAGTCATACCCGAACCCGAGCCGCCGGGGCCCGAACCCGAGCCCGAGCCTCCGGGACCCGAACCCGAGCCCGAGCCTCCGGGACCCGAGCCCGAACCCGAGCCTCCGGGGCCCGAGCCCGAACCCGAGCCGGAGCCGCCGGGGCCCGAACCTGAACCCGAGCCGCCGGTCGTTGTACCGTTCGACGGCCCCTATGAGGGCTTCAGCATGACGACCGGACGGCAGGGCGGCGGCCGCGGCACGGCCAGCATGTCTTTCGATCCGGCGACCAACAGCTTCACGTCGCGCTTCATCCATTCCAACTGGGGCGACGCGCCCTTTGTCACCACCGCCCCCGAGGGCCATTACACCGACAATACCGATTTCGGCGCGAGCAATGCGGTCGGGCGGGTCGAGGTCGCGCCAGACCAATCCGCGCTTTGCGATTGCGAATTCATGAGCTGGGGAAGCTGGGCGGCAGAAGGGCCGAGCGACGGAAGCTTCACCGATCCGGTCGAAGGTTTCTGGATCATCGGGCAACCGACCTCGGCGGCTGAGATGCCTCTGACGGGATCGGCGACCTATACCGGCAATGCTGTCGGGACCGTGTTCAACGCGGGCAATACCTACGAGGCCAGCGGCGGCATGACTGCGCAGGTCGACTTCGGATCAGGTCAAGGCGATATCCAGATCACCGATTTCGACGGGCGCAATTTCGGCACGCAGACGATCGACATGACGCCGGTTGCGGGTGCGGATAACGGTTTCATCGGCGAGCTCGGCGGCGGCAACGTGAACGGCGTGATTTCAGGCGGGTTCTTCAACGACGGCGGTACTCCCGCGGCAGGGATCGGCGGCGGTTTCAGCGCCTTCGAGGCCGGGAGCGAATGGTCGGCGAACGGCATCTTCGGCGGCTCGCGATAGGGGGCGGATGGCGTCTTTCTGGCCCCGTTCCCCGCCGCGCGTCGTCGTGCGGTGGTCGTATTGGCGGGGATCGTCACCCTTTGTCTCGTGCTTTCGCTGACGGTGGGCGCGCGGCGCGCTCAACCGCCTCAGCTATCAGGTCTTTGACGCCTATCAGCGCCTGTCGCCACGCGCGGCAGGCGATCCAGCGGTTGCGGTGGTCGATATCGACGAGGCATCGATTGCGGCTCTGGGGCAGTGGCCCTGGCCACGCAACCGCATGGCCGGACTGATCGATGTGATCGGGCAATCGGGCGCGGCCGTGATCGCACTCGATATCGCCTTTTCCGAGCCGGACCGGACCTCGCTCGAAGAGGCCGTGCGCAGCCTTGAAGCAATGGGCGCGCGGGTCGAAATACCGCAAGGCGCGGCGATTACGGATAATGACGAGGCTTTCGCACAGGCGATCGCGCGCAATCCGGTGGTGCTGGGCGTCGCGCTCAGCAACGAGACCAAGACGGGGATCGCGCGACCCAAAGCGGGCTTTTCCTATGGCGGCAGCGATCCAAACGGCTACTTGCCCCATTATGCGGGCGGCGTCGGCAATCTGGCAATTCTGTCAGGGGCCGCGCGCGGCATCGGCAATTTTTCCTATTCCCTTTCGGCCGATAGCGTCGTGCGACGCATGCCGATGGTCGTGGGCAGCCCCGAGGGACTTTACCCGCGCTCGGGATCGAGGCGCTGCGCGTCGCAACCGGCGCCAGCGGCTTCATCATCCGTTCGAGCGATGCCAGCGGCGAGATCGGCGGCCGGCAGGGCGGGGCAGGGATGCTCGGGCTCAAGGTCGCGGATTTCGAAATACCGACCGGCCCGAATGGCGAATTCTGGCTGCATTATTCCGGAATGCCGACAATGCCCGTCATTTCCGCCGCCACGATTTTGGATCCGGCCCGAGGCGCGGAGATCCGAGCTGCTCTCGAGGGGCGGATCGTCCTGATCGGCACCAGCGCCATCGGTCTGCGCGATATCGTGGCGACGCCGATCTCCGCGGCATGGCCGGGGTCAAGGTCCATGCCGAAGTCATCGACCAGATCATCAACCAGAGTTTCCTGATCCGTCCCGAATGGGCTCTGGGCCTCGAAATCGCCGCGGCCTTTGTCGCGGGGCTCGTGCTGGTCGCGGTCGTGGCTTGGGGCGGGCCGGTCCTCAGCAGCCTCGCGCTTTGCCTGATGCTTGCGGGCGTGGCGGGCGCGTCCTGGTACGGTTTTCGCCATCTCGGCCTGCTTCTCGATCCGGTTCTGCCCGCGCTTTGTCTGCTCGCGGTGTTTCTGGTCACCGCGCCTTTGCTGATCCTGCTGGGCAATCGCGAAAAGAAATTCGTGCGCCGCGCCTTCGGGCAATATCTCTCGCCGACGCTGGTCAGCCGCCTCTCGGAAAACCCCGAGGCGCTGCAACTGGGCGGCGAAGAGCGCGAGCTGACGGTGCTTTTTCCGATATCCGCGGCTTTACCACCCTGTCCGAGACCCTTGATCCGACCACGCTCACGGCTTTGCTCAACGGCCTGCTGACGCCGATGACCGATGTTCTGCTCGAGCAGGAAGCGACGATCGACAAATATATCGGCGATGCGATCATGGCTTTCTGGAACGCGCCGCTCGCGATTGCCGACCATCCGCGCAAGGCTTGTCTCGCCGCTTTGGGCATGATCGCGGCGGTCGAGCGCATGGGGCGCGAGACAGGGCGCGATATCCGCGTGGGCATCGGGCTGCACAGCGGTCCGGCCTGCGTCGGCAACCTCGGCTCGATCCGGCGCTTTTCCTATTCGGCGATTGGCGACAGCGTCAATCTTTGCGCGCGCATCGAGGGGCTGACCAAGCAATACGGTATCGCCATCGCCGTCTCCGAGACGACACGCGCCGCAGCGCCCGAGTTGGCCTTCATCGAAATCGACCGCGTGAGCGTGGTCGGGCGCAAGAAGCCGGTGACGATTTATGCGCTGCTCGGAGATGCCGAAGCCGCCAAAGATGCGGGCTTTCGCGCCGGTCAATCGGCATTTGCCGCGTTTTTGATGCATTATCGGGCAAGAAACTTTTCTAGCGCATTGAAATTGTTAACGGATAGCGAGCTATCAAGTGACAGGCGTCTGTCCGGCGTCTATCGTCTTTATCAGGAGCGGATTGCCGATCTTGTCGGCGGGCCATTGGACGAATTCGAGCGAGACGAGGACGGGAACTGGAATGGCGTCTATTATGCGCGGTCGAAATAGGATCCTCCTGCAGCGCCCCCGCGTGCTGCCCGCTTGGCTTCACCCAGCTGTCGTTTGCCTTTCCGATGCCGCTTGCCGCCAAAATCTGCGGGATGTGCCCATGAGCCCCTTCGGCCTGATCGAGACCTTCGGGCTTTTGCTCTTTGCCCATATGCTCGCCGATTATCCGCTTCAGGGCGAATTTCTCGCCAAAGCCAAGAACCGCTTCGCGCCTGTCCCCGGTGTGCCGTGGTATCAGGCGATGGCCGCGCATTCGGTGATCCACGGCGGAATGGTCGGGCTGGTAACCGGCAGCCTCTGGCTCGGGCTGGCGGAAACCGTGATCCACGCGATGATCGACGATCTCAAATGCGGCAACCGGATCAGCTATAATCAGGACCAAACCTTGCATCTTCTGTGCAAATTGTTCTGGCTCGGCCTGATGGCCGCGGGCGTCGGAGGTTGGGGCGCGCTTTGAGCGCGGCCTTGCGTCGGCAATGCGGTGCCGCGCGGGGCGGGCGTTCCCGAATGCACGATCAGCGGGCACGGGCGCTGCGGCCTGTCGGATACGGAACGCCCTGAAATCCATCGCTCTTTACGGGCTTGGCAAGGGTTGGCTTGCAAAGGGGGAGACTGGGGTTTAGCTGTCTAACAGTAACGATCCCAACCAAGTAGCCCCGCGCATGAGCAATTTTCGGAACGTAACCCCGGTTCTTCTGTCCGGTGGTTCGGGCACCCGCCTCTGGCCGCTGTCCCGCAAGTCCTATCCCAAGCAATTCACCAAGATTCTTGGGGATGTCACCTTGTTCCAGCAGGCGGCGCTCCGCTTTGCCGAAAGCTCGGCCGAGCTTGCCTTTGCGCGGCCGCTGATCGTGACCGGCAGCGATTTCCGCTTTGTCGTGACCGAGCAGTTGGTCGAGGTTGGTGTCGATCCCGGCGCGGTGCTGATCGAGCCCGAGCCGCGCAATACCGCCCCTGCGGTTCTTGCGGCTGCGCTCCATCTCGAAAAGCAGGACGCCGATGCGGTCCTGCTGATCGCCCCTCCGATCACGTCATTCCCGATGCACAGGCCTTCCGCGCGGCGGTGGCGCGCGGGTTGAGCGCGGTTGCCGCGGGCAAGATCGTGACTTTCGGCATCACTCCCGACCGGCCCGAGACCGGCTACGGTTATCTCGAACTGGCGAGCGTGCCGGACGGGTCGGGCGCGCCGCTCGATCTGAGCCGTTTCGTCGAAAAGCCCGAGGCGGAACGGGCGCAAGCCATGCTCGCCTCCGGCAATTACCTGTGGAATGCGGGGATTTTTCTTGCGCGTGCGGGCGATCTGATTGCGGCCTATCGCGCCTTTGCGCCGGAGTTGCTGGCGCCGGTCGAACAATCGCTGGATCAGGCGCAGGCCGATCTGGGTTTCCTGCGGCTCGAGCCCAAGGCTTTCGCACAGGCCCCTCGATTTCCGTCGATTACGCGGTGATGGAGAAGGCACCCAACCTCGCGGTCGTGCCCTTCGCTGCGGGCTGGTCGGATCTGGGCGGCTGGGACGCGGTTTGGCGCGAGCAGGGCCCCGATGCGTCCGGCGTCGCGCGGCACGGGCCGGCGGAGGCGATCGATTGCTCGGATACGCTGCTGCGTTCGGAGGCAGAGGGGCAGGTCGTGGTCGGCATCGGGCTCGAGAATATGATCGTCGTTGCCATGCCTGATGCGGTTCTGGTCGCGGCCAAGAACCGAGCGCAAGACGTCAAGAAGGCGGTCGATCTGCTCAAGCTCAAGGGTGCGCGTCAGGCGGAGACCTTGCCCCGCGATTACCGTCCTTGGGGCTGGTACGAGACGCTTGTTCTCGGCGCGCGCTTTCAGGTCAAGCGCATCGTCGTCCACCCCGGCGCGGCATTGTCCTTGCAAAGCCACCACCACCGCTCCGAACATTGGATCGTGGTCGAGGGGACTGCACGGGTCACCGTCGACGAGGATGTGCGTCTGATCAGTGAAAACCAGTCGGTCTATATCCCGCTCGGCGCGGTGCACCGTATGGAAAATCCGGGCAAGGTTCCGATGGTTCTGATCGAGGTCCAGACGGGCACCTATCTCGGCGAGGATGACATCATCCGCTATGAGGATTTCTATCACCGGAGCTGAAGCGATCGCCTTAGCCCAAAACGAATAAGCCGCGGGAGGGATCCCCGCGGCTTTTTCGCTTCCGGCCACGCATTTGCGCTCTTTCAAGCTTGGGGGCCGCGTCTCAGATCAGCCCGATGAAGCGTTCGGGCAGGGGATGCAATGTGCCGTCGGCGAACCACGAGATGCGGTACTTGCCGTTGGCGCCGCCGACGAAGGACGCCAGAATGCGCTCGCGCAGATGGCTGAAATCAAAGGCGCCCTCGTCGGACTTGATCCTCATGCGCAGGAAGCTGTTCGAGACGATGACATAGGTCGCCTCCGACCAGCTCCAGCTGCCGGCTCCGATGATCACCTCGTTGCCCGCCTCGTCGTCGAAGCGGAACTTCAACCGTTCGCGATGCCGGTTGCGGTGAAAGTTGTAGTCGAACCATTTGAGGTGGAACGTATAAAGGTGGGGGTCGAGGTGGATCTTGTTATGGCTCGATCCATGCCCGTCCGGCCCCCAGACGATCGGAACCGAGGTGATGTTGGGCTTGGTGTACCAGCCGTTGCAGCGCAGGAAACGGCGCTGCGCGAACATGCCGCGCGCGTAATCGTAATCGCTTTCGAGATCGGTGCGGTGGATGACCTCCAATCCCAACGGCGTCACCACCTTTTGCTTCTTGGGGATCGCATCGATATAGCCGGTCAGATCCGAGCCCATAAGCGGGTCGAGCATGACGATTTCGTCGACATCGTTCCAGATGACGCGGTCATAGGAAGCCGTCAGCTCGGAGCAGAACTGGCTGAGATAGACGAAGCGGTCCTGATCGAGACGCGGGTTGCGGGGGTCGCGCTCGATCTCGATGATATTGCAGCCCTTGGCCATTTCATGGGCATAGGGCTGGGGGCCGTGGGTCACGACATAGATATGTTCGGGCTGGGTGTATTTCAGATAGTGGCGCAGCCAGATTTCGAGAAAGAAGGCGTCGTTATAGACCATGGTGACGAAGGCGATGGACATGGCGCGCTTTCGTCAATGGGGCAGCAAAAGGGCGCCATGGTTGCCGAGCCTGACGAATTCGTAACCGAGCGGCTCCATGAACTCTTTGATTTCGGTGGCATCGCGTCCGGAAAGATTGACGAGGACGGGCGGGCGCTGGTCGCGCAGGGTCGCCTCGGCTCCTTTGAGGGAATAGATTTTCGCACCCGGAATATCGAGGTTGATCAGCCCTAGATCCGTCAGGCCGAGCGCGTCGATCGTGGTTGCGGAGATCTTTCCCGAATCGCGGCGCAGATAGCTGGTGTCGGCCAGTCTTTCGTGCCGCGTGGCCGACTTCTGCATCACGGAAGTTCCGTCGTCGATGACCGCCTTGAGCAAGGTGACGGGGCAACCCTCGGGATTGGCGGCAATGGTGCGGCCCAGATGTTTTTGCATCATGGCTTGCGGCTCGACCATAAGGAGCTGCGAGGGCTCCAGAAAACGGCGCGTGATCAGGCCCTGCAGGCCGGTGAAAGCGCCGATATCGAGCAGGGCCTTGCCCGCAAGCGAAGGGATCAGATCGAAAAGCTGGGTATAAAGCATCGGATCGGGCGCGGCATGGCGGCTCGCGATCTTGAATTGATAGTTTTCGAAAGCGGCCCAGGGCAGGGCGATTTCAAAGGCCTCATCCTCGTGAAAGACCGCGCAGGTACCGGCGACCGGATTGGACATCAGGGCGATTTGCTGGTCGAGCCGGTCCAGAAGACGTCTCGCCCGATCGAAATGGTCATCGGGAATGACGATCTCTTCGGTATCCGTCACGGCGTGCAGTGGCGCTTTCATGTCCTGTCTCCCGATCGTTCGAAACGGATGATCCCGTCGTGCATGTTCAGGATAGCGCGCATGTCACCGAAGGGTTTAATTGGGTCAAATTTAAGCCACTTAAAGTTGTGCTGTGCTCTTTCGGCATCTTGTCGTGATGACGGCTTTCCTGATGGCCGCGACGGGGCGGATAAATGGACGCAGGGGCCGCAAGCTGTTATCACGGCGGCGACATCCCGGGGCGGGATGGCAGGACTGGTGATAAAAGGTGCATCGATGACGGAACTGACCGCTTTCAAGGCCTATGACATCCGCGGACGTCTCGGCGACAACCTCGATGCAGGGATCGCCTATCGGATCGGACGGGGTTTCGTTCGGGCTCTGGGGCCAAACGCGTTGTTCTGGGCCGCGATATCCGTGCCTCCTCGGACGAGCTTGCGGCCGCGGTCGCGCAGGCGGTGATCGACGAGGGTGCGGAGCTGCTCGATCTCGGTCTTTGCGGTGCCGAAGAGATGTATTTCGCGACCAGCCATTTCGATGCCGATGGCGGGATCGAGGTCACCGCCTCGCATAATCCCATGGATTACAACGGCATGAAGATGGTGCGCGCAGGCTCGGCCCCGCTCGGCAGCGAAAGCGGTCTGGCCGAGATCAAGGCTCTGGCCGAGGCCGACGATTTCGGTCCCGCGCGCCCGGGCGGCAGCCGCCGCGATGTCGGCGCACAATCGCGCGCGGCCTATGTCGAGCGGGTGCTCTCTTTTGTCGATATCGCGGCATTGCGGCCGCTGCGCATTCTGGTCAATGCAGGCAATGGCGCGGCGGGTCCGACGTTTGACGCTTTGGCCGAGGCCCTTGCGGCCAAAGGCGCGCCCTTCGAGTTCATCCGCATGCATCACGAGCCCGACGGCAGCTTTCCGAACGGCATTCCGAACCCGCTTCTGGACGAAAACCAGCCTGTCACCGCCGAGGCGGTTCTGGCCCATGGCGCCGATCTCGGCGTGGCTTGGGACGGCGACTTCGACCGCTGTTTCTTCTTTGACGAGAAAGGCGGCTTCATCGCGGGCGAATATATCGTCGGCCTGCTGGCTGCGGCCTTCGTCCAGCGCGAGCCGGGGCGAAGATCGTCCATGATCCGCGCGTGATCTGGAACACGCGCGACATCGTCGAAAAGGCCGGCGGCATCGCCATTCAGGCGCGCACGGGTCACGCTTTCCTCAAGGCGGCCCTGCGCGAATACGACGCGGTATATGGCGGCGAGATGTCGGCGCACCACTATTTCCGCGATTTCATGTCCTGCGATAGCGGCATGATTCCCTGGTTGATGGTTGTCGAGCTGATGGGTCGCAATGGTCATGCCTTGTCCGAACTCGTGGCCGAGCGTCGCGCGGCTTTCCCTCGTCGGGCGAGATCAATTTCGTGATCGAGGATGTCGCCGCCGCTCGCGCCCGCGTCGAGGCGCACTTTGCCCCGAGGCGCTGTCGCGCGACGAGATGGACGGGCTGTCGCTGGCTTTCGCGCAGTGGCGCTTCAACCTGCGCGCCTCGAACACCGAGCCGGTTTTGCGTCTCAATGTCGAAGCGCGCGGCGATGCCGTGCTGTTGGCGCAAAAAGTGGCCGAGTTGAAGGCGCTGATCACCGCATAAGGATCTATATCGCAGGGCGGCGGGGCCCGACGTCCCGCCGCCTTGCGAGCACATGCCCTTGACCTCGTGGCGCGGCTTGGGCAAAAGCCTGCATGGAGCAGGGGCCTTTAGGCCGAAAACCGTGCTCTGCCGCCGTTTCGGCACCCCGTTATCGGGCATATCCGCGAATTTGATTGACTGAATGGCCCGAATCCGGCATGAGGAGCGGGACTCGCCCGACGTTCCGCGTCGGGACGGTCGTTTATTTTCAATTCACCCTCCCCAGGGTGCGCTGTCCGAAGGCGGGGCTTGCCCCGAAACATCCATCCCGTGATGGGGGCCAAAGGACGCGGAGAGGTAAGGAAAGACCAATGTTCGCAGTTCTCAAGACTGGCGGCAAACAGTACCGGGTTCAGGCCGGTGATGTGCTGCGCGTCGAAAAACTCGCTGCAGAAGCTGGTGACAAAATCCAGTTCAACGATGTTCTGATGATCGGTTCGACCGTCGGTGCACCCTTCGTTGCTGGTGCTGCCGTCCAGGCCGACGTGATCGACACGATCAAAGCCGACAAGGTCATCACCTTCGTCAAGCGCCGCCGCAAGCACAGCTCGCAGCGCACGCGTGGTCACCGTCAGCAACTGACGCTGGTCCGCATCACCGAGCTGCTGGAAAAAGGCGCCGAGAAATCGGACGTCAAAGCGGCAATCGGTGCACGCACCGCTGGTTCGGCTGCTGCTGCCGCCGCCGTTGCTGAAAAGCCCGCCAAGGCTGCAAAGCCGGCGAAAGAAGCTAAGAAGGACTAAGCACCATGGCACATAAAAAAGCAGGCGGTTCATCCCGCAACGGTCGCGACTCCGCCGGTCGCCGTCTTGGTGTGAAGCTCTACGGTGGCCAAGCCGCCGTTGCAGGCAACATCATCGTTCGTCAGCGCGGCACCACCTGGTGGGCCGGCCAGAACGTCGGCATGGGCCGCGATCACACCCTGTTTGCTCTGACCGATGGCCAGATCAAATTCCACAAGGGTCTGAAGGGTCGCACCTTCATTTCTGTGCTCCCGGCCAATCTCGAGGCTGCCGAGTAAGCCGATTGTAACACATCAGTGTTAGGGGGATCGGCGCAAGCCGGTCCCCTTGTCGTTTCCGGGGCGGTACCTAGTTAATTTAAAAGGGAGTGAGGAAGATGCAGGATTTGATCGAAGCGCCTTTGCGTCCGCAGATAGAGATTCGGACCGAGCGTTTCCTGCTGCGACCCTTGCGGAAATCCGATGCGGGGCTGATTGCGCATTACACTGCGGACAAACGTGTCGCCGAAGGTACGCGTTCGATTCCCCATCCGTTGCCGCCCGGCGCGGCAGAGGCCTATGTCGCGCGCGCCATGGCCGACAATCGTGACGAGGATGTCTGGGCGATCGACGGCAGCGACAGCAATCTTGCCGAGCTTCTGGGGATCGTGTCCTTGACCCGTCTCGAGGATCAGCGCTCCGAACTGGGCTTCTGGATCGGCCCGGGCTTCTGGAACACCGGCTTTGCGACCGAAGCGGTCGAAGGTCTCGTCAGCGCCAATCCCCATCATGACCGCACCTTCTTTGCCGAGGCATTTCAGGACAGCCCGAGCTCTGCCCGCGTTCTGACCAATTGCGGCTTCGCCTATCTCGGCGATGCGGAAAGCTGGTCGGTTGCGCGTGACGCGCGTGTGCCGACCTGGACCTATCTGCGCAAAATGGGCTGAGCAGACGGCGCGCGCCGTCCGATGGACCGCCACAGACCGGAAATGCAAAACGGGGCCGCGATCATCGCAGGCCCCGTTTTCATTGTCTCGGGCAACCGGTCAGCGCCGCGAGATGCTGACCGAGTTGTTGGCGCCCGTAATCACGACCTGACGCAGCCCCGACAATGCCTCGTGCGAGAAGGTCATGGCAACGGTCGCCGTATCGCTGCGCGGATCGGCGGGCGCGCTTGCCTCGAATGTATTGGCCAAAGGCGGCAGGCCGACCAGACGCAGGCGCAGCACGCCGTTTTCGTCGGGGCGGATGCGGCCTTCGGGCATCGGCACTTCGGTGATCAGCTTCATCGCCCACCAGCCCTTGGTCC
The DNA here is from genome assembly GCA_030410095.1 of Paracoccus cavernae. GTDB lineage: Bacteria > Pseudomonadota > Alphaproteobacteria > Rhodobacterales > Rhodobacteraceae > Paracoccus > Paracoccus cavernae. The sequence goes on along the minus strand of JAUFRC010000001.1, from coordinate 1,224,643 downwards.
TCGGCAGGGCGGTGACGGTCAGCATGCCGCCCTCGTAAAGCGGCTCCCATTTCGCGCCGGTGATCTGGGCGACGGGAAGGCGGTTGTCGGCATTCTCCGTCGGATAGCCGCCCTCGGGATCGAGGGTCGAGGGCGCTTCCGAGCTGCCGCCGAACCAGCCGAGAGGATTGAGGCCGCTGCTGGCGCTTCCCGCGCTGCCGCTGCCGGAGCCGCCACAACCCGCAAGAACGAGCGCCGCCGTCGTCAAAAGACCGAAAGTTATTGTCCGCATCAAAGGGTTTCCCGTCTCTGGCCCTCGTTACTTTGCGCTATTGATAGGGGAAGTAGGCGCTGCGGGAAAGCCTCTTTGACCTTGGCGCTCAGGCGCGCTATCCCGCCTGCGGCAGTTTTGCGAAAGGAGGCCGAAAATGGCCACTCCGGCATTTGAAGAGATCGCGGAAACCTTCGATTTTCTGGATGATTGGGAAGACCGTTATCGCCATGTGATCGAATTGGGCAAAGCCATGCCCGCGATGGATCCCGCTTTGCATGTTCCCGCGACCAAGGTCGAGGGCTGCGCGAGCCAGGTCTGGATCCTTCCCAAGGTGGAAAACGGGCGTTTCGATTTTCAGGGCGACAGCGATGCGCTGATCGTGCGCGGCCTCGTTGCGGTTTTGCACGCGCTCTATTCGGGGTGCCGGTCAAGGAGGTTCTCGCGATCGACGCGCCGGCCGAACTGGCGCGGCTCGGGCTGAACGACCATCTGTCGGCGCAGCGCTCCAACGGGTTGCGCGCCATGGTCGAGCGCATCCGCCGCATCGCGAGCGAGGCGTAAGCCCGCGCCTGCCTTCTTTGACGGATCGGCGGGCGGGTGCTTGGGCGCACCGACACAAAGGGCGGCCCTTCGGCCGCCCTTTGATCATTGGGGTAGGGGTTCGCGTTTAGCCGCCGCGGCGGTGCGAGATCCAGCCGCCGCCCAGAACCCGCGTGCTGTCTTGTTCATAAAAGACGCAGGCCTGACCAGGGCTGACGCCTTCTTCGGCATCGAGCAATTCGATCTCGGCGCGCCCCTTGCCCGTCGCGCGCAGGATCGCCGGCCGCGGCGGGCGGGTCGAGCGGATGCGCACGTTCAGGGCAATCTCGCCCTCGAACGGGATGTCGCCCAACCAATTGACCTCGGTCACCGGCACGATTTTCGTCTTCAGCGCCTCTTTCGGGCCCACGATGACGCGGCGCGCATCGGGGTCGAGCTTCACCACATAAAGCGGATCGCCCAGTCCGCCGATGCCGAGGCCGCGGCGCTGGCCGATGGTGTAGTGGATGACGCCGCGATGCTCGCCCAGAACATTGCCCTCGAGGTCGACGATCTCGCCCGGATCGGCCGAGCCGGGGCGCAGTTTTTCGATGACGCTTGCGTAATTGCCGTTCGGCACGAAGCAGATGTCCTGGCTATCGGGCTTGTCGGCGATCGAGAGACCGAATTGCGTCGCCATGGCGCGGGTCTCGGCCTTGCTCGCAAGCCCGCCGAGCGGGAAGCGCAAAAAGGCGAGTTGCTCGGGCGTGGTCGAAAACAGGAAGTAGCTTTGGTCGCGATGCGGATCGGCCGCCATATGCAGCTCGGCACCGTTCGGCCCCATTTCGCGGCGAATGTAGTGGCCGGTCGCCATGCAGTCGGCATCGAGATCCTTGGCCGTTTCCAGCAGATCGCGGAATTTTACGCGTTCGTTGCAGCGGATGCAGGGCACGGGAGTCGCGCCGGCCAGATAGGCGTCTGCGAATTCCTCGATCACGGATTCGCGGAATTTGTTCTCGTAATCGAGGACGTAATGCGGAAAGCCGATGCGTTCGGCCACGCGGCGCGCGTCATGGATGTCCTGACCCGCGCAACATGCACCCTTTTTCGCCAGCGCCGCGCCATGGTCGTAAAGCTGCAGCGTCACGCCGATGACGTCGTAGCCTTCGGCCGCCAGATGGGCCGCGACGACAGAGCTGTCGACGCCGCCCGACATCGCAACCACCACCCGCGTCTGCGAGGAGGCTTGGCGAAACCCAAAGAGTTCAAGGGCGCATCCTGCGCGGTATCGGGCAGGGTCGAGGTCGACAGTGTCATGGATCATCCTTTCGCAACGCTCAGGAGCATCGCTTTCCCGAAGAAATAGGGAAAACGCTATCTATTCTCAAGGGCCGCGGCCTGCAATGGCCCAGGGAATTTCACCGCGAATTAAGACGAAGCGGGCAAAACAGCGGTATCGAGAACAGGTGGTATCATGTTTCTGAGAAAAAGTACGGGCCCGCGCACGGTCAGTTTGCCCGATGGCCGCATCCTTACTCTGGCCGATCTGCCGGCGGCGGCCACGCGCTGGGTCGCCAGCCGCAAGGCCACGGTTGCCGAGGCTGTGGAATACGGCCTCTTGTCGCGGGAGGATGCCTTGGCGCGCTACGGCTTGTCCGAAGAAGAGCTCGACAGTTGGGTATCGGCAATAAGGGCGCATGGTAAAAATGCATTAAAAGTCACGCGAATACAAAATTATAGACAACCATAGATTGTATTGCTGTACTCTTAACCGACGGTAACGGGAAATTAACCTCTTGCGCCGATAGTCAGCGCTAGACCGAACAGTTTGAGGACAGTCACATGCGTATCCTGCTTGTCGAAGATGATCCGACTACCGCCCGCAGCATTGAAATGATCCTGACGTCTGCGAATTACAACGTATACCGGACCGATATGGGCGAAGAGGGGATCGATCTCGCCAAACTTTACGATTACGATTTGATCATTCTGGACCTCGACCTACCCGATATGCACGGGATGGAGGTTTTGCGTCAGCTGCGCATGTCGCGGATCGACACGCCGATCCTGATTTTGACCGGCTCGGACGATACCGAAAGCAAGCTGCGCGGCTTCGGCTTCGGGGCCGACGACTATATGACCAAGCCCTTCCATCGCGAAGAGATGATTACGCGCATTCAGGCGATCATCCGGCGCTCGAAAGGGCATAGCCACTCTGTCATCCGCACCGGCGACATCATTGTCGATCTTGACGCCCGTTCGGTCGAGGTCAATGGCGCGCCGGTCAAGCTCACCGGCAAGGAATACCAGATCCTCGAGCTTTTCAGCCTGCGCAAGGGCACGACCTTGACCAAGGAGATGTTCCTGAATCATGTTAAATTTCGCACAATGCATTGATATTTATGTAAATTATTTTTGGTGCAATTAGGTGGTGCAATGTTCTCCTGTTTTTCTCGCGCGGATTGGGCTTCTTGTGCTCGCGCCTTCTGCGCTGCGGCTCCGGCATAGTGATGCACCATGGCGCTGGATTTATGCCCCGTGATCGCCATGACGTGCTCGGTCGTCATTCCTGGGAGTGCAGCGATTTCCGACGCGGCAGAGTGTCTCAACGAGTGGATGTCCCAAGCCTCTGCCTGGACGACTTCGAGCTTCCGCGTATCCATGATCCACTTCCACGCGAGATTGTATCCGACCGATCGCCCGTTTTCTTGTGAAACGATCGTCAAGCCGCGCTTGGGTGTGCGTGAAAGTGTTTGTGAGAGTGTTCTTGTCAGGGGCACGTAAAGAAGCGCACCGGTTTTCGACTGCTTCACGGCAATTCCTGCGCCGTCCAGGTCGGACCAACGCATTTTCAGCACATCAGCGATTCGCTGGCCGGTGCCCAGTAAAAGATCGAAGACCAATAGTGCTTGTGGATCGGCCGCTTTGCGAAACGCTTCGATCTTTTCGACAGGCCATGGCTGACGGGGAGGGCGGGTCCCCTTGAGTTGCATCACTCCTTGGGCGACGTTTCTATCGAGCCAGCCGATCCTGATGCCATGGGTAAGTAAGGTCGCTAATGCGCCGACTTTACGGTTCGCATCGGTCGGGGTTGCTTTCAGGCTGTCGCGCATCTCGTAGACATGAACGGTCCTCAGTGTCGTAGGGTCAATGTGGCCGATTTTCTCTTCCAGATATCGGAAATGCCGAGAGTAGCCTATGCGTGTGTGCTTCGAGAGTGTGGGCCAACGGTCACTTTCAATATACTTAGTGATTAGCCCTTTTACCGTTCGGTTCGGGGCTGCGGGGCGGCCCTTCATCAACAGTAGAGCATATTCCGCGTGAAATTCGGCGGTTCCCGGCTCAGCATGGATGCGATGGTTCTTCCCGAATCGATAGAAGTAGACGTGTTTGTTGCGCCCCGCCGATAGACGTACTTGGGCAATTCTTTCTTCAAGGATTTCACCATTTAATGAGGTCAATGGGCTGAACCGAGCCTTCGGGCTCGTGCTTGTATCCATCGAATGTCAGCAAGATTTTGGAGCCGTGAATCTGAGCTGAGGTAACTTTCTTGCCTCTGCGTTCGCAGACGCTGAGCAGTTCCTCCAAGCGCTCGCTCGTTTTTTGCATACCCATCATCCAGCCCTCCTCTTGTCGTTCACCGGATCCTCCGGAAAGCAGACCGCGCAGGGTACAAGTGCCTCAAAGGCCCAGTCGTCCGTCCCATGCTCTCGACAGAACGCACACGCGGGATCCGGCCCCAAGGCGCGGCTGATTTGGCGGATCGCCTCTTCGTTGGTGTGGGCAACGCCGCCACAGCCGCTCTCTTCATGCGCCCAGGTGCGCGCGCCGCTTGGGTGGTCGCTTTCCACAACAGTGACGCCGCGGTGGGTCTTCATGCGGTACCACCTTCCTTCATGGAGGGAATGTGCTCGTCCTTACCGCATACGGTGAAAATGGACGGATAGCAGGTTCCGCCGCCGTCCAGCCGTGTCTTGACCTGCCATTGACGGATGGTGTGGCGGATCGCGGCTTCGAGGGCGCCAAGCTCAACGTGGCTGCAGCTCGAGAGGAAGCTTTCGTGATCCTCCCCTTGGAGATCTTCGAAGTGACAATCGACCTCCTCGCTGAACCGCTCGAGATCGAATGCGGCGGCGAGGTCGATCTCGTCCTGTCGAGCCTGGACAATGTGGAAGCCATCGCCGTCGTCATAATCTTTATGACCGATCTCGATGGCCTCGTCGCGGGTGGCTGCATGGCATGAGAAGCTCTCTTCATCATGGCCCATCCACCAAAGCTCGTCGCCGCGCTTGAGCGGCGGTTGGCCTTCCATGTCGGCGGCGTATTTTTCGCGGGCGGCGGCGCGCGCGGCTTCACGCTTGACGGCGTAATCGTTAGACATCAGATCATCCCTAATGCTGCTTTGTACATTTCGAGAATGGCCTCTTCCTCGGCCACATCGTCCTTGTCGCGCTTGCGCAGCGCGATGACCTTGCGCATCACCTTGGTGTCGTAGCCGCGGGCTCTGGCCTCAGCCATCAGCTCCTTTTGCTGCGAAGAGATGTCCTTCTTCTCCGCGTCCAGCTGTTCGAACTGCTCGATAAACTGCCGCAACTCTTCAGCGGCGATGCCATAGGTGTTGTCGCTCTGTTGTTTGTCTTCGGCCGTCTCCTTCACGGGCGGGGCCTTGCGGCGTTTCCGGTCGGCGCTGCGCATGATGTCTGTGCCGTCGCTTCCTGTCGGTGGCGGCAGCCTGTCCGGCATGCCGTCGAAGCTGTTTTGAATGTCCATGTCTCGATCCCTCCATCGCTGGCGCTCGGGATGCCGGCCCGCGCGGGGCCGGTCACCGGAGCGTCAGGCGGTGATGTAGCGCACGGCACGCATCACGGCGTCCTCGAGGTGGGTGTTGGCCAGAGAGAGATCGCGCGAGGCCAAACGTCCCATGCCAGTCCGTTTGATGGGCGGGGCCGGTCGCACGGCAGCCGTCGCCGCAATCACGGCGCGCTCGGCCGACTCGAGCCTAAGGTTTTTCGGCGTCGTTGGTCGTTGCTCGTGATCAACAGCTTTCAGACCAAAGAGCTGTGCGCCGTGCATTTCAGCGTGACCTTCCAGACCTCGTGCAATTGGTTCGATGGTCTGTGCACCCCTACAGGCGATGTTGTGGATTTCGCTGCGCAATCGCTGCCGAACTACGCCGACATCATGTGGGGCGACTGACATGACGCGTTTTCAGGATCCATCGGGCAGGGATGATGCGGGGCGGCAGTGCCTGGCTGAAACCTTGTCGGGGATGCGTCGCCCGCGTGGATATCATCATGGCGCGATCTCCGGACCCTGCGGCTGGCCCATCCGAGAGGCGGCTGAAAGCCGTCGGGGCACCCATTCACCGAAGCCTGCCTCACGGTGACGTCTGAGGGGCGGTCTCTGCTCGGCCGCCCCGCATTTTTAGAAACAAGCGCGAATGCGCAAGGGACAGGTGATGATATGACGCTCTCGGTGAATGATGCTGGGCGGGTGCCGCGCGTGCAGACCGGTCCGGCCCCCGAGGCCTATATTTGGCGCGGGAAGACCTATTTCGGCATGCGCACGGTCGCGCGGGCGGCGGGGTGACCTCCTCGACGGTCGCCTATCATCTCGGCCGCCACGGCCATCTCGATCTTCTCGGGGAAGGCAGCGGCTCGGCACGCGGCAAGGTGGCGGTGGCCAAGCCGGTTTCTCTTTGCGGGCGGCATTGGCCCTCCATTGCGGCTTTCGCGGCCGATCTCGGTGTCCATTATCGCACGGCGTTTGTCTGGCTGCGGGACAATCGCGCCGATCTGGCGTTCGCCCGACTGATGCTGGCCGATGCCGGCAAGGCAAAGGTAGGTGCGGCATGAGCACTCAGATACGCAGTCTCCAGCCCGTGTCGATCGACGATCTGCCGGACTATCCGCTTACGGTCGAGGATCGCCTCGATAGCCATTATTTCGTACCTTGGGAGCGGCGGCGCTGGCTCAACTCCGATATGCGCCTGCGAGGCACGCCGGAATGCCGCGCGCTGTTCTTTGATCTGATCAACATCTCCTATGATCAGGCACCGGTCGGCACCTTGCCCAATGATCACGAGCTGCTTGCCAAGCTCTTGATGGTCGATGCCGGTCATTTCTCACAGCTTTGTCGGCTCGAATTCGGGCCGCTGCACAAATGGCACCTCGTGCACTGTGGCGAGGAGGTCCGCCTCGCACATCCGATGGTGCTGCGCACGCTGCAGGAAGCGATCGCACGCCGCGAGGATAACCGTGCGAAGAATGACGCCGCCAATGTCGCCAAGCGGATCCAGCGCCTGCGCATCACCCTGACCGCCTACAACAAGGACATCGGCGCCAATGATGCGGCGGTGCGCTGGATCGACGAATGGATGGTCCATGAGGGCTGCGAATACCGTTCGGCGACTTGGGTCGAGCGCGGCATGGGCGCGTGGATGAACCATAGCTTTTCTTTGTCGCGGAGTGCTGGACGCTCTGTCTGACACTGTCCAACTTTGTCCGAAGGACAGTTCAGGACAGTCTCGGACACTCTCGGACTGTCCGGCACGACAGGGACAGAGACAAAGAAAATGAAAAGAGAAAGACAAAGGCCAATCCCGCGACACGGCAGCGGGGACGCCTGTGGATAAGTCGGAAGGGCTGAGAAAAGGGACAGAGATGAACAGCGAAGAACAGGCGCAGGGTGAAAAGAGGGTCATGCAGCTGCTGGTCGATCCGCTGAGGAGGCGCGGGCTGGCCAAGCGTGCGGTGCTGACGGTCGCGGCCTTCGAGGCGGAGGTCGACAATCTCTGCCAGCGCTTGGCCTATATGTCGGATGCGAGCCTGATGGCGCTGGAAGAGCATGCGGCTGCTCGGCCGAGCGGGAAAGAGCGGGACCGGTTTCCGGTGGGGAATGAGATCTTGAATTGGGCGGCGGATATCCAGCCTCCGAGCGATAGCGCCTCGCCTTTGATCTGTGCGGTCTTCGCTCATGCCTGTGGTCAGTCGGCGATCTCGGAGGGCTGGGCCCTGAGCTGTTGCAGCACCTTCGCAAAAACCGGAGCTGGCCGAGCAACTGGACGCTCAGCACAATCCGCGACGGAGCCGCCAGAGACGTGCGACGTCTTCAGGATCTCGAAGGCCGACTGGCGCGAGAGGGCGAGCTTGCGCCACCGGAGCGCGACTGGCGGGAACGGAGGATCGCGGCGCTCGATCGGTGTCGGGCCATGGGAAAGGGGCAGCAGCATGGATAACGCAGCATATCAGAAGATGGCTGCAGCGCGGGCCCTTGACGAGCGGACGCGCCTTGATGCGGTGCTCGCGCGGGCCACGCCGATCGAGGGCTGTGGCCCGTTGATCCCGATCGCGCCGGCGCGCGGGCCGCAGGTCGTGGTGACGCCGCGGCGCATGGTGCCGGATGAGAACGACAAGACTGGGTGGCGGAGCGAGGAAACGGGTTGGCGCGGCTTCAAGGCGGTTCGTGTCGCGGATGTGTTCGACGATCTCGCGCGCCGTGCGGCTGCCCGAGGCGAGGCCGGCCCGTTCACGGGGCGACAGGTCGATGTCGCGCGGCTCTACCGCACATTGGTCGAGCGCCATGACGCGGGCGGGGTCCGCTGCATTGGATTGGAGACGCGGGTCGGTGGCGGTGCGTCGGGCGGTGGTGAGTTCATCGACGCGTTCATTGATGCCGGTCGCCAGATCGAGCGGTTTCGGCAGCGCATCGGTTCTGGGATTGCGATGTCGGTGCGACGTGTCAGACCCTCGGCGCGCGGAGGCGCCACGGCGGGGCTCATCTTGGATCGCGTGCTGGTCGATGCGATTTGCCTGCAGGACAAGAGCTTTCGCCGCGTTTTGGAGGATCACGGCTGGGCCTATAAGGGAGCGCATGCACAGGTCCTAATCAACGCGTTGGGCCTGTCCTTGAACCGTATGGCAGGCGCTGTGTTTAAATCCTCTTGACGGCTTAAGTCCCACCCGAGTATCAATCTCAATAATATCTACACGTGTGCCCGAAGGAGAAATCCTTGCGGGCACTTTTCGTGAGATAGGGTTGGCTCCTGTGTTATGACTTGGCGTCCAGCGTGCTAGGCCGATAATGCACAGCGGTTCGCGATACTTGCGTGTTATTCTGTCCTAAAGGGAGGAATAGCCATGTTCACAAGAATCGTCACCGTCACTGATGGGTCAGAGAGATGCCTTCACGCTGTAGAGACGGCTGCAAGGCTCGCGATACGGCTCGGCTCTAGGTTGTCAATTATTTCTGTCTCGGAGGCGATGGTTCCAGTTGCAGCCTCGGAAGGTTACTTTGTCGAAGCGGATCTCGCGAGTATGAGGAGGGCAGCGCTCGTTCGCGAGAGTGACCGACTGGCCGCCTCAATGACCATTGCAAAGAATTTGGGTGTGCCTGAGACATTCCTTCACGGTGAGGTTTGCGAAGAAAGTGATGTAGCCTCTGCGGTACTGACGGCCGCCGATCGAATGCGGGCAGAGCTGATTGTTATCGGCTCGCGAGGTCGACACAGCCTTGCCCGGGCCTTTCTGGGCAGTCCGACTGCGGATGTCATTGCGAAAACCTCAATACCGGTCTTGGTTGTCAAATAGGCGGCAACCTAAGTTCACTTCGACATGGAGCGCTGCGTGCATCCTTTGAGCCGCTCGCCGCGCATGACGTGTTCTCATGGTTCTATGGTTAACTCGCCGTAGGTTGCGTGCGAAACTTCGTCTACCGTGATGGTGCCGGAGTAAACGCCCTCAAGGATTGTGCGTTTTCTCTTCTGGATTTGGATACGTTTTTCGGCGCTCATAGCGCGCGCGTTAACGTAAAGAGGGCCGAACGAGAGCTGATACGCCTGACGAAGATGTCCGTTTGGTTCTGTAAGTTCTCCATCGAAGGGTCCAAATCGTCCTATGGAGAAGGTAACTCTTTGCGGCATGCTTTCGGCCTCCTGGCTGCTGGCGGAGCGCTTGGGGGTTATTGACGGGATTGAGGATCCTCTACTTCGGTATCCAGTCTTTGGTTTTCCTTATCTCTTGCCGCCAGATCAGGCTCAATGAGGGCAAGCACGACGGCATGGGCGAGTGCGGCGATGACGCCACTGACAGCGTAGACACAGATCACCGCCCAGATGGGGGCTCTAGCCATGCCGCGACTACCGCGCATATGAGGCCTGTGATCGTGCCGATGAAAAGTGCTGCCATGAAATGATCTCGAAAAAATCGCTCATGGAAGCCTAACACCACCCTCAAGCGATTCGCACGGACTATAGTCCCGCAATGGGTGCACTGCGGAGCCTCTGATGTTCAACCTTACGCTCGATGACGCGGATCTTCAGGCAAACTTGCGCCAACTTTCCGAACGCCAGATCAAATGGGCGGCGAAGGATGCGCTGGACAAGACGGCGGGGATGTGCTCGCGGGGATCCATGCACGGATGGATGCGGTGTTTGACCGTCCGACCCCGTTCACCAAAGGTGCCTTTGTTGTCCAAAAGGCCCATACCGAACGGCTCGAGGCGGTGATCCACGAGCGCCCGCGCAATGCGGCACGCGATTACCTCAAGGTGCAGGAGGGCGGCGGGCCACGCCCGACCACCGGCTTGGAAACGGTTCTGCGGTCGCGGCTGGCTTATGACGGGACGATCACCGCCGTGACGCCCGCGCCTTTCGCCAAGCTCAACGCTTATGGCAACTGGGATGCGGGCGAGCGCAACAAGGTGATGTCGGGGCTGAGGGCGCAGCGCGATGCCTGGACGAACACGACCGCGGCTTCGCGCAAGCGCAGGCGGAGGAAGGCAGGCTTCTTCGTGCCGCAGGCGGATAGCCGGTTGCCCAAAGGCGTGTGGATGCGCGAAGCCGACGGCACGATCTACCAGATCCTGCGCTTCACGGGTGGTGCCGCAGTACCAGCCGCGGCTCGGCTTTTATGACGGGGCCGATGAAGCGTTCCGGCTGCGTCTGCCCGTGCATTTGCGGCGCGAGATTGAGGCGCGGGTGGCGCGCCTGGCGGCGAAGGCAGGTTCCTGAGCCGTTTCGCGGCCCTGTGTCGAATATGTCACGTTTTCGGGTCCTTCCCGGCAAGGACCTGCACGGGGGTAATTCGCACCCCGTTCAATTCGTTCGGGCAATTTCAACCGCTTATTGCTGTTGGTGTTGCTGTTGTTCTTCATGAGGTTGCTATGTCGGAAGTCATCACGCTGTCAGACGGGAGCATGCTCGATCTCGCACGCCATCCGCTGCCGGACGGGGTCGAGGATGACGGCACGCCCTTGAACCGGGCGCAGCTGGCCGCCGCATTTAGCGTCTCGGTCAATGCGGTCACGGATTGGGTCAATAAAGGCATGCCGGTCATGTCTACCGGCCAAAACGGCGTGGCCTACGAGTTCCGCCTCTCCCATTGCTGGGCTTGGCGGCAGGACCGCGACGAGCGTGCGCGCGCCTCCAAACTGCGCGGTGATCAGCTGGTCGCGCAGGCGTCTTTGGCCTTTCGGAACCTGGACGAGGATCAGGCGGAAGAAGAAGGTCACCTGTCTGCGGACGAGCTGCGCAAGCTTTCTGAGGCCGAATACCATCGGAATCGGGTGGCAGAGCAGCGCGGCGATCTGATGAGGGTCGATCGGGCGCGCGCGGTCATCGAGGATGTTTTTGTCGCCTTTGGCACTGCCATGGATAACCTGCCGGACTTCGCTGAAATGAACTTCGGGCTGACGGCGGCGCAGGTCGCACAGCTTGAAGAGTATTGCGACCAGATTCGCGGCGAAGCAAAGCGGATGATCGCCGAGCGGGTGACGAGTGCCGGGGCTGTTGTTGCGATGTCTGGTCGGCAGCCGGAACTGGATCTGGGCTGATGGTGATCATGCTTGATCGCGGCATGGGGGAACTGAGCCGCATCCAGCCGCTACCGCCCTTCATGACGGCCGAAGAGATCATTGCAGATGCGCTGCCGCTGCTTGATCCACCCAGCCGGATCACAGTGACGGATGCGGCCGAGCGCGCCTTGCGGGTGCCGGTTGCGGGGCGCTGGAGTGCCTATGACCGCGGTGTCACGCCCTATACGATCGAGCCGCAGGACATCTCGCAGTCTCGTCGCTTCAAGGGAGTAGTCTTCGTCGGTCCTTCGCAAAGCGGCAAAAGCCAGATGCTGCTGTCGGTCTCGGCCCATGCGGTCACCTGTGCTCCGGGGCCGGTGCAGCTGATCCACATGACCAAGACCGATGCGGATGCCTGGGTCGAGGAAAAGCTGGATCCGGCGATTTATCACAGCCCGCTGCTGGCAGAGCGTCTGGGAAAGGCGCGCGAGGACAGTACCTTCAGCCGCAAGCGCTTCAAGGGGATGAGGCTCGGCATCGGCTATCCGGTGGCGAACCAGCTGTCCTCGCGCTCGCAACGCATGGTGCTGTTGACCGATTATGATCACATGCCGCAACGGCTCGGTCCCAAAGACGCCCCCGAGGCCTCGCCCTGGGGCATGGCCCTGCAGCGGATCCGGACGTTTCTGAGCCGCGGCTGCGTCTTTGCCGAAAGCACGCCGGCCTTTCCGGTCGATGAGGACAAGGCGCGCGAAGCCAATCCGCTCGAGCCGCATCTGATGCCGGCCACGACGGGGGATCGTCAACCTTTATAACGAGGGGCGCGCGCGCTGGTTCTGGGAGTGCCTCGATTGCGCGGAGTATTTTGAGCCGACTTACGAGCGCCTCAGTTACAACCGTGATCTGGATCCCGGCGAGGCGGGGATCAGGCGCATATGGTTTGCCCGCATTGCGGCAGTGTGATCCATCACCGCCAAAAGCGGAGATGAACCGCCGCGCGGCGCAGGGCCATGGCGGCTGGCTGCACGAGAGCCGTGAGGTTGACGAAGCGACGGGCAAGCGCCGTTTGGTGCGTATCGATGATCCGGCGATCCGCAATACGCCTTTCGTCAGCTATGCGCTCAACGGCGCGGCGGCGACCTTTGCGTCATGGTCCGCCCTGGTGGAGCGCTACGAGACCGCGCGGCGCAAGGCGGAAATTGACGGTGATGATCTCGATTTTTCCGGTGTGCACTATACCGAGATCGGGATTCCCTACCGGCGGGCAGGCGACAAGGACGACGATGCCCTGATGGCCAGCATCTTTGACGGGATGACCGGCATCCTTGCGGATGTGGTCGGCGCTTCCGTCTCCTATCAGCCTCGGTCCGGTGCCCCGCGCGAGATCCAGTCGGTGTTTCGCGAGGCCCCGATCGAGGTCGAGGGAGCGGATGGTCATTTGGTCCTGATCTCTGCCCCGAGCTGGCGGGTTGCGCGGGATCTGGCGCCCGAGGCCCGGCGCGGTGAGCACATCACCGTTTCCCGCGGGCGTGTGTTCAAAATCATGAACGTTCACCCGACAGGATCGCCTGCTCGCGATGCTTTCTTGGTCTGTGAACTTCAGCTGGTTGATGGATGATCTGATGGCCCATTACCGTTCCAATTATCGGGTGCAGGCCATGGCCGCACTGACCGGTCATACCCGCTTCGCAGACTTCACGGCCCCGAAGGTCTGGTCAGGTTCTGTCGATACGCAAAGCTTGCCGGTTCTGGGCGTGCTGACCCCGCAAGAGGGTTTCCGCATGGAGAGTTTCACCACTTCCGAGCGCAAAACCTTGATGCAGATCGCGATCCGGCGCGCGGGCGGGGACGATGTCGAGGATATCCTTGATGAGGATAGCGCCTTTGTCGAGGCGCTGGTGACCGGCGCGTTGCGGCAGCAAAACCAGTTCTGTTTCTTGCGGGAGACCTCGATCGTGAGCAATGCGGACGGCGCCCGCAACATCGGTACGCTGGTGATGGGGTTCGAGATCACCAGCCTGCGCGCGCCGGCCACGCTCCCCGATACCCCTGATATTGTGCCGCGCGGATCTCGCGCGGTCCCCATTTTCTATTGATTGGAGGGCAGAATATGCCGGAGACCAAGGCACAGATCGGGCTTGGTGCCCAATTTGGCATCGGGGCGGCTGCGGGCGGACCCTATGTCGGAGCGGCAGAAGTCACGCGCGTCACCCCTGCGGGCTGGACCCGCAATACCGTCGATGCCACGCATCTTGAGAGCCCTGACGCCTATGCGGAATTCATTGCGGGCCTCAAAACCGGATCGGACTGCACCTTTGACGTCAACTGGGTGCCGGCAGTTTCCGACCCGCTCTTGGCGGCCTTCGAGGCGGGTGAGGGCTATTTCCAGCTGACCTTTCCAAGCGGCACCGTGGCTTTGCAGTTCAAGGGCATTGTCACCGCATTCGCTCCTGGTGAGATCTCGCCCGAGGGCAAGCTCAGTGCTTCCGTGACCATCAAACCCTCGGGCAAGCCGGTCATCGTGGCCGTCCCATAAGCAGAAAGAGCAATCATGGATCTTCGCGGCACCATACTTCTGCACCACGACGGGCGGGATTACCCATTGACCATCGATATGGGGGCGCTCTGCACTTTCGAGGACGTAACCGGAAAGAACGGCTTTGCCATGCTGACCTTGTTGGAAAACGGCGGCATCCAGAAAGGGCTGATCGGTGCACGCGACATGCGGGCCCTGATTTACGGCGGGCTCAAAGGCGATGCGCCCGACATGACGCTCGAGCTGGCAGGGCGCATTCTCGACGCCAATGCTTCGGCCTTTGTGGCGGGCGTCAATGCGGCGATGCCGCAAGAAGGTGATGTGCCCGCTCCGGAGAAACGCCCGGGAAACCGGCGGCGCCCGCGCAAGCGGCGGGCGACATCCATCTGAGCCAACTCTATCGCGACCATATTGCGGCCGGATTTGCTCCGGGAGCCTTTTGGTCGCTGACCCCGCGTTTGTTCGTCTTGCAGATGCGGGCGGTTCGCGACCGCCTGCACCTCGACCTGGCGATGCGCAACCGCATGGCCTGGACAATGGCGGCGCTTACCGGCGCGGCCTTTGTGGGCAAGTTGCGCGGATACGACGATTACTTCGGTGCGCATGGCGCTCCGACCAGGGGCGGCGCTCAAACCGCCGTACAACAGGAAACCGCCTTGCGTCTTCTGGCGCAGGCTTGGGGTGCGATCGAGGAAGGGTCTTGAATGGCGGGCAATGTCGGTGAGTTGAAGGCACGCCTCAGTCTTGATGCCGGCGGCTTTGCCGCGGGGTCGGCAAGGCCAAGGCAGAGATTTCCGGTCTGAAGAAGACGTCCGACGATGCCACGCGCGGAATGCGGGCGGCGGCGGGTGCCAACGCCAACCTGGTGTCGCAGTTCAACGACATCGGCGTCATGATGGCGGCGGGGCAGAACCCGCTGCAGCTCGCGCTCCAGCAGGGCACGCAGATCAGCCAGGTACTCACCAGATGGGCGGCGGGGTTGGCGCGCTGCGTGCTCTGGGCGGGGCGTTTGTCGGCATGCTCAACCCTGTCTCGCTGGCAACCATCGGGGTGATTGGTTTTGGCGCAGCGGCTGTCCAGTGGCTGATGCCCGCGCAAGAGGAGGCCAAGAAGGCCGAGGATGCGTTCAAATCGCTCAAGGAAAGCATGTCGGGCTATAACGACGCGTTCGGCGTGTCGCTGCTTTACACCGGCCAGGCCGAAAAGCTCTATGGCGAAGAGGCGCAGCGCGGGGCGGCGATCGCGCGCAAAATCATGGTGATGGAGGCCGAACGCACCCGTTCGACGATTTCCGGCATTATGAGCAAGGCCTATAGCGATCTCGGTTTTGATGCTTTCGGCGAGCGCGGCATCGATGGTGCCGGCCGGATCGAAAGTGCGAACCTCGCCCAGGCCGCGGGCAAACTCGGCTTCAAATCCGAGAGCTGGGGAGAAACGCTTTGGGGCTTCGGCGGTCTGGATCGCGACAAGCTCGCGATGGCCGAGCGCTTCGGCAATACCATGCGCGATATCTTTGCCTATCTCGGCAAGCCGGTTCCCGAGGGCGGCCTTGACGACTATCTGACGGGGTTACGTCAGAAGCTCGATGCGTTCGATGCGCAGTTGAAAGCGGCCAAGGAGGCGGGGGCCGATGGCACGGCTTTGGCGGCGATCGACGCCGAGATGATCCCGCTGCAGCGCGCTTTGCTCGAAGGCGAGAAACAGCGCGCCGACATCCGCGCGGCCGATGCGGCCAAAGCGGAAGAGATGCTGGCGACCTTCGAGCGCGAAGCCGAGCTGCGGGCGCTGACGCTCGAATATGGCGAGCGATCGCGCGAGGTCACCGAATACCAAGCGCAGGCCGAACGCGAGAAGCAATATCTGCTGATCGACTCGATGAACATCACCGACGAGATGAAGCAAAGCCTCTGGGATGCAGCCGATGCCTCCTATGACGCGACCATGCAGACGCGGGATTGGCAGGATGCCATGGCGGCCGTTCGCAAGGAGATTCAGGATTCCGCAGCCCTGATCAATGCCCTTGGTGGCTCGATGATCATGAACGCCAAGATCAACGCCGCCAAAAGCGTGCGCGATGCCGGTGGCTCGGCCGTCGAAGCGCGCCGCGCCGGCGAGATCGCGGGCCGCAAGCAGGAAATCCTGAACGGTCAGAACACGCCCGGCTCGCCATTCTTCTCGATGAGTGATGCAACCGTCCAGAACTACATCAATCAGGTCGATCTCGATTTTTCCCAGAATGATGAGTGGTCGGGCTTGACCACCGAGGCGCGCAAGCCGCGTGGCGGGAAGAAGGGCGGCTCGGCGCGCAAGAGCCGTGGCGCGCGTAGCGGCGCGGATCGTTTCTCCGACCGGGTGGGTGATCTGCAGGCTGATACCCAAGCCGTGCTGGCGCAGGTCGAGGCGTTCAAAAGCGCGGTGGCGGCCGGCGGGGATTGGGAGCGTCAGCTGGCGATCATCGAGGAGGAGCAAAAGCTTCTGACCGAGGCCCAGAAATCGAATGTCGCCCTGTCGCCCGAGATGCTGGCCAACATCCGCCAGATGGCCGGCGCGCATGTCGATGCCGAGCGCACGCTCAAATCACTGCGCGAAGAACAAGAGGAGTTCGCCCGTACCCAGGACGAGATCAAGGGCGCCTTCGGCAGCGCGTTCTCGGATTGGATCAGCGGAGCCTCCAGCTTCAAGGATGCTCTGGGAGGCATTATCGCCAAATTGGCGGAGATGGCGGCCAGCAAGGCCTTCGAGGGGCTCTGGGGCTTGGGCGGTGGGGATGGTGGCGGGCTCGGGAGCCTGCTCGGGTCGCTCCTGTCCTTTGATGGCGGCGGCCATACCGGCGACGGTGCGCGCTCCGGCGGCCTCGATGGCAAGGGTGGCTTCCTCGCCATGATGCACCCGAACGAAACCATTCTTGATCACACCAAGGGGCAGGGGCTCGGCGGTAACGGTGGAACGCTGGTTGTGCGGGCCACCCATGATCTGGGGATCATGCTCGAGGTGATCGACAGCCGGATCAACGCCGCAGCGCCGTCCATCCAACGCGGTGCCGTGGGCCAGATGGCCAAAGCAAACAGCAAAACCAAATCAGTTCTCAGGTAATCCATGGCGATCAATGTTTTCCCATGGCCGCCGGTGGGGTAATCGGCTCCGAATGGACCGAGGTCGCGCCGGTGGCGCGGCTGCGCTCGCTGATGACGGGGCGCGACCAGATGCAGGCCTCGCAGCGCAAGCGCAAGGTCGTGACGCTTCAGGTCTCGGCGCTGGCGGCGGGGCGGATGGGTGCGGGCTATTGCGAGATGCTCAAGCAGCTGCTCGAGGGCGGCATCCACGGCGTGCGCATCAAATCCTCGCCGATCAACTGGCACCTCGACGAATTGCGCCGTCAGGGGGCGGATATGAATGCCCACCCGCTCAACTGGCGCGCAGGCAGCGGGGTGGATCCGCTGACATGGCGCGCCGGCAGCGGCCCGAACCCGCTGCGCAGCTTCAGCGGCACGGTGATCGAGGCGGGCACCGCGACGGCGAGCGGGATGTGGTGGCATCTGCCGGTCTCGGGCCTGCCGCCGCGCATGCAGGTCGCGGCCCCGGGCGATTACATCAGGATCCACAGCATGGCTGATGCGGCCATATCCGAAGTTGCCCGTGTGGTGCGTGCGGCCGTCACCAATGGCTCGGGCGCGGTGACGCTGCGCCTCGATCGCCAGCCGACCATTGCGAACGGCCGCGTCAATATGGCCGGTCAGGACGAGGCGGTGTTCCGCGTTGACGGGGCCCTGCCGCGCTCGGTCCAGCCGGTCGGCGCGGATTGGTCCTATACTTGGGCTTTCCGCGAGGTTTTTGCCGATGAGGTCGGCGGCTTTACGGAGCGCAATCCATGGATCTGACCCGCAACACGCCTTCCGCGCTTTTGACGGCCCTTTCGGGGCCGTTTTTTTATCCGGTGGTTCTGGTCGATCTCGACTGGCCGGGGCGCGGCTGCGCGCCCATAGCAATGCGGGCAATATCAGCTTCGGCGGGCAGGCCTTCACCGGCGTCGGGGCCTTCGGCGAGGTCAGCACACCGGCCGAGGGGCTGATGGGCGTGCCCGAGGAATTCCACCTCTCGATCACCTGCGACTGGGATGAGCTCGCGGTCTATGCCGACACGGTCATTCGTGGCCGGATCGGCACGGTCTATCTCGGAGCGACCACGACATGGGGTGGCACCGATCTGATCGGGGCGGTCGATGTCATCACCGGCACCTGTGACGGCATGGTGCTGCGCTCCGAGGAAGTCGACGAAGATGGCCAGCCGGTCACTTTGTTCACGCTGACCGTGACGCTCTCGACCGGCCCGTCCTACCGGACCATGGCCGCGATCGCGCATAGCCACGAGGATCAAAGCCGCGCCTATCCCGCTGACACGGCAGGGCGGCATCTGATGTTTGCCCAGGCCGATGCGCAGAAGACGCAATGGCCCGAGCCATGACCCCCGATCAGGTCTTCGCTGCGGTGGAGCGCGTCATGGCGCGGCCTTTTGCATGGGGCCCCTGCGACTGCTCCAGCGCCGCCTGTGACGTCTTCGCCGCGCTTTGGGGCTTCGACCCCATGGCGCGGGTCAGGGGCTATCAGGGCGAGCGGGCGCGCTGCGGCTCATGCGCGAGAGCGGCGGCATGAACGGGCTGGCGGCCACGCTCGCGGCCGAGGCGGGGTTGCGCGACGGCCATGCCGCCGGCGGGCTGGCGCTTGTCGGCATCGAGGGCCGCGCATCGCTGGCGATCTGCATTCACCCCGGCCTCTGGGCCGGAAAGTCTTTGCGCGGCTTTGCCCTGGTGCAGGCCGCCGAACAGGGATGGCACCTTGCGTAAACTGCTTTTGATTTCCACCGCGCTGATCGGCTTTGCGGTGATCCCCGATCGCGCCGACGCCGCGCCGGTGGGGGTTTGGGTCGCAACATCGCTGCTCGGGGCCGGCGCGGCCGCAACGGCGGGCTTTGCCATCGTCTCGGGCGTGGTCCAAATGGCCCTTTCGGTCGGCCTGAGCATGGCGGTGCAGGCTCTGCGCGGCAAGCCCAAGCAAGAGACCCAGCGCGCGGAGCTGGTCGTGCCGACCTCGCTGCCCGCCTATCGCCATGTCTACGGCAAGACCTGGGCGCCGGGCACGCCGGTCGGCTGGAAGGTGCGCGGCCGCAGCCTGTACATCTGCTACCTGCTGAACAGCCGACCCAGCGCGGGGCCCTTCACGGTCTATCTCGACAAGCGCAAGGTGGAACTGACCGGCGATGCCTTCGATTTCAACGGCGGCGGGGCCAACGGCACGAACTGGCCGTTTGGCCCCGGCGCGAGCGGCCCGCATGTCTGGATCTGGATCGGCAGGGAGACCAAAGGAAGTGCCCCGACTATATCGTGGCCAACTCCGGCGGTCATTTTCAGGCGAGCGATGCGTGGCGCGGGCGGACGGTGCTCTGGGCGCGTTTCCGTCTTGGTAGCGATGACGACAGGGCAGAGCGCTGGCCGTCACCCACGCCCGAGCTGACCGTCGACGGGAATTGGTCGCTGGTTCATGACCCGCGCGATGGAGTGACGAAGTTCTCGCGCAATCAGGGCCTGATCGCGCTTGATGCCCTGCGCAGCAATCCGGCGCGCCCTTATGGCGACGCCTATCTCCGCATGGATACATTCGCTTGGGCGGCCGATGTGGCGGATCAGGCGGTGGCGCTCAAGGGCGGCGGTTATCAGCCGCGCTACCGCTGCGACGGCGTGCTGGTCTATGGCGACGGGGCCGAGCTGGAAGACCAGATCCAGCCGCTTCTCGATGCGGGCGGCGCGCGTCTGACGCGCATCGGCGGCAAGCTCGCGATTGTGCCTGGTGTACTGCGCTATAGCGTCAAGACGATCACCGAATTCACCACCGGCCAGCCCCTCGAGCTGGTGCGCTGGCGCTCCTCGGATGATCTCTACACCGAAGCGGTTGCCCGCTATCCCGCGCCCGATCGCGCCTATGAAAGCGCGGAAACGCCGGTGTATGTCGTGCCGGGCGCGCAGGCGGCCGATGGCGGCGTCGCCAAGCGGCTGACGCTGGATCTCGATTTTGTCACCGATCACCGGCAGGCGCAGCGCCTTGCCAAGATCGCAGTGATGCGCTCGCGCATGCAACGGCAGGTCTCGGGGAGCTGATGCCCGACGCCTTCGATCTCGTGGCGGGATCGGTCTGCCGGTTGAACCTGCCCGCGCCCTATGGCGCGTGGAACGAAAAGTACGAGGTCGAGAGCATCGAGCCGACAGCGGGCATCAACGATAGCGACGCCGTCACCATCCGCTTGCCGGTCGTCTTGTCCGAAGCGTCCGATGCGGTCTTTGCCTGGGATGCCGCGAGCGAGGAAAGGATGTTGCGCCGGGCGCATTCAGCCCGACCGGCGGCAAGGTCCAGTCACCGCCTGCGGTGACGATCATCACCGGCAGCCTTGCCGCGCAGCAATCGGGAGACATGACGATCGCGGCGGTTCTGGCCTATTGGCAGGCGTCGGTCTCGGCTTCGGCCAAGGGCTACGAATGGGAATACGGGTATTACCGACGCGTTGAGTCCGGCGACAACGGAACGGTGAGCTGGAAATGGGAAGGCTGGCGCTCGGGCGGTCAGATCGCCGACAGCGGTGCCGACGATGGCGGGCTTTTCCAAGCCGTCGTGCCCTTGGTCAAGATCGGTGATCGCTACCGCTACAAGATCCGCGTGCGTACGCGCGGCACCTATGGCCAGTCCGACTGGCTCGAGACCGCGTGGATCCACGCGGCGGGACCGGAAGCCGAGATCGCCGCGCCGGAGATTACCGCAATTGCGGCGGGCGCGGGTTGGATCGATGTCACCGCGCAGCAATCGGGCGACCGCAATGCGCGCGAGCTGCTGGTCTATGCCGCCAGCGCCGACAGCCCGCTCACGGCAACCCTGCTCTGGACCGTCAACGCCGGCGCAAACGTCTCGATCAAACGCCGCCACAGCGGCCTCGGCAGCGGGTGACCCGCTTCTACTTCGCGCGGGCGCGCGACCAATGGGGCAACCTCTCGCCGTTCTCGGCCGGTGCCTCGGCAACCACCACCTGAAACTGAGGGCCGACATGCCTGCACCAACTTTCGAGCTCGTCACGCGTGGCGCGGCTCCGACCCAATATGCGCAAGAAAGCGACTTCGAGGGCGCGGTGAATGCCGCGCTCGCGGCGCTTTGGAACGGCGTGACGGCGGGGGCTGGCAAGCAATTTGCCAACCGCGCACAGGCTGTTGCGGCGGGGCAGGCCGACCTGCTTGCGGGCTTGGGCATGATTGTCACCATGGAAAGCGGCGTGCTGACCTATCGCCTCTCCCATCTCGACGCCGACGACCCGCTGTTTCCGGACGCTGCCCCTATTGGGGCGTGGTGCGCCGCGTGGATACGATGACCCTGGCACGCGATGCCGGCCTGATGTCGCTCGCCAATGTCGGCGGGACGGCCGACGCACTGACGGCGGAACTGCCCTCGGCCGCCAAGCGCAACGGGGTTGCCGCGATCTCGGGGACTTCGACCGTGCTGATCTATGTCGCGGGCACGAATACGGTCGAGCCGAGCTTGTCGATCGACGGCGGCACGGCGATGGTCATCAAAAGCGAGGCCGGTGCCGCCTTTGCTGCAGGCCAATTCGGCGGCGGGCGCTATTACCAGCTTACCCGCCACGGCTCGGGCTGGCGCGTCATGGCGGGCTCGGTCGGGATTGCCGATCTCGCCAATGCCGTTGCGGCCGAGGCGTCTGCCCGCGCGCTGGCGCTGGCCGGCACCAATGCCATGGTTACCGGTGTCAGCGCCGAGCTTTCCGCGCCGATGGAGGTGGCCGAGCGCGACAGTGTCCACTGGGTTGGGCGAGACCGTGACGGCAACGGCCTGTTCGGATGGTCCGACACAGGCATGCGCGTCATCCTCGATGATGCCACGCTGGCGAATGCCGGACCGCGCCTGCTCTCGGATCCCGGTCTCGATGTCGCGCTGAACACGGTGGAAGCGCTCGATGCGCGGGTGCTCGAGCGCGATGCGGCGGGCAATGCGCTCGTGCTTTGGCGCGAGGACGGCTTCGACGCGCATATGTCGCAAGACTTTTGGGATCGCGGCCGCGGCAAGCTCCAGATCGAGGGCGGGCTTCTGTCGACGACCGCGGTGCAACTCTGCGGTGTCAACGGCCAGTCCCTGACGGTTGGCGGCGCGTTCACGGCCATCTTGACGCGCGCGATGCTCGAGGCTTTGGGCGGTGATCACTGCCTGCAGCTCGCGGGGATGCAGTTCTCGGATGCGGTACCAATCACGGATACGCTCGGGCCGCGCTCCAAAGGCTACAACCTGACCAAAGCCGCCACCGGCTTCGAACGGGCGCAGACGGGCAGCGGTGCCAGCGGCATGGCCTTTCCGGCCTTCGCTTTGCTCAATGCCCATCGCCGCGATCTCGGCTTGGCGCAGGTGCCGGTTGTCACCAGTTGCCACGGCATCCCCGGCATTGCGATCGAAGACATGGATGCCGATCCGGCGACAGGCTCGGGAACGGCCACGGTCTGGAGCAGCTTCAGCTATTGGAACGCGCAGGCGAAAGCAGTGGCGGAAGCTGCCGGCAAGGCGATCCTGCCCGGCTGGCATCTTTGGGATCACGGCACCTCGGCCAAGGCCAGCCCGCGCGGCGACTATCTCGAGAAGTGGTGGAAGTTGCAGGCCGGGAGCCTCGCCTATTGGCGCGGGCAGGGGCTGCCCGCCCCGCGCTACATCCTGACCCAGCCGGGCGGTGATGCCGACACCACAAATGACGGAGCCACGGGCTGGGCGGTGTGCGACGACATTCTCGATCTTGTCGAGCAGGGCGGGGCGATCCTCGGCACCTGCCAGCATTGGTACGAGATCGCCGACAACAACGTCCATCCCGACGCGGAGGCGACGGCACTTGCCTCGGAGACCTGTGCTTGGGCCATGGCCGAGGTCGAGGCCGGTCACCGCTGGTCGATCCTGCGCCCGCACCTACTCTTGCATGAAGGCGGCGTCCTGGTGCTGCAGTTCGCCAGCCTGCGCGAGGATGAGGCACTGGCTCTTGAGGATGCGGCCAAATACGGCGGCCAAGCCATCGACGCCTTTGCGGGCTTCGAGCTGGTCGGGGCGCGATCACCGCCCTGACCCTGCGCGGCAACACCGCCCGCATCACCTACACCGGCGCACCGACGGCCCTGCGCTACGCCATGCAGATCCAGAACGTCACCGGCATTGCGGGCAACCGTTACACCGCCCATCGCGGCCTGCTGCGCACCACGTTGCAAAAGCCCTCCAAGATCCTGCCGGCGCGCAAGCTGCAGCGCGCCATCCCTTCCTTCACCCTGAACCTCGGAGCATAGCATGCGCCTCAACTTCGACTTCCTCGCGGCGGCGGATGCCCATTTCGGGCGCGTCAAAACCATCGACGAATTGCTGGCCGAGATCGCGAACCCGATCGATATCTGGGAGGTGAAGCCCGAGTATCTGACCGTCACCGACGGCAAGGTCTCGGCATGGACCGGCAAACTCGGCCGCCAGTTCGTTCAGGCCAATGCTGCCCGCCGCCCGACCTATACCGCCAACGGTTTGCGCATGGGCAATGAGGCGATGGACGCCCCCGAGGCCTTCATGAGCCTTGCCGGTGCCCAGATCGGCCCCGCTCCCGCGCTGGCGATCGCGACCAGGATCCGCCTGCCACCCGCGGCCCTGACGCAGGATCTGCACTACCTCTGGGCGGGCAGCGCGCCGGTCCTGCGGCTGACCTATCGCTACACCAACAGCAACAATTATCTGCGCGCCAATATCCTCGGGGCCGCGAACAGCCTTGATGTGGATCTGCCGGCGGGACAGGACACCATCGGCGCGGTTCTGGTCGCGGACGGGCCGGCCTTCAGCCTCCATTTGCCGGGCGGGGCGACGGCCAGCTTCGCCGCAGCCGGCAATGCCGATTTTACCAACCTGTTTCTCGGATCGGGCACGGGGCAGCTGCCGCGCTGAACGGCTGGCAACAGCGCTTCGGAATGTGGCGGCATGTCCCCGATGCGGAACAGATGGCAACGCTGCTGAAATGGGTGGCGTGATGATCGTCGCGAACGTGAAGGTTGAGGAGGCGCAATGACAGAAGATCCAACACCGATCTGGGCTTCGGCCAAGGCGGCCTTTCTTGCCGTTCCCGTGCTCGGTACCGCGCTGTGGGGCGGGCTGGGTGGCGCGACCAACGCGCTGGTCATCAAGGTGACCGCCCTCGAGGCGCTGCGCCATGTCGCGATCGGGGCGGCAATTGCTGCCGGTCTCGGCGGCCTCGGCGCGCCGCTGGTCGGACATTGGCTCGGCCTGCCGCCCGGCACGCTCAATGCGCCCGAGGGCGCGGCAGGCGGGACCGTCGCCTATCTCACCGGCTCGCTCGGCGCGGCCGTGTTCGATGTGCTCTTGCATCGCATTCGTCGGGGAGGTTGCCGCGTGATAATCCGTGATCCGAGACCGCAAATCGATTGCCCGCTGCGCGCCTTCTGCCTGCGCGTGATTATGGCCGGTTGTGTCGTGATTGCGGCTGCAGCTCTCAAGTAACCGGCCCCGGACTTGGCGTTCGTGAGCCAATCCGGAGCCGGGGCTCGATCAAGCGATTCCGTTCGGTATCGCGAGAGCCTGAATTGACCATAGCACGCCCCGCCGTCGAGCGGGGTTTTTCATATCCGGAGACATCATGGACGGAATCATCCTGCACTGGACGGCGGGCGCCGACGGTGTGACCTCGCACGAGGCGGACAGCTACAACTTCCTGATCGACCGCGACGGGACCATCACCCCGGGGAAGCATGCACCCGAAGCGCAGATCCCGCCGCTTAGGAAGGGATCCTATGCCGCCCATACCTTGAATGCCAATGGCAACCGCATCGGCGTCGCCCTCGATGCCATGGGCGATGCCAACGAGCGCCCGTTCCGCGCCGGCCGCTTCCCGATCACCGAGCTGCAGCTCGATGTGCTGGTGACCCTTGTTGCCGATCTCTGCCTGAAATACCGCATCCCCGTGACGCGGCGCACGGTGCTGAGCCATGCCGAGGTTCAGCCGACGCTCGGGATCAAGCAGAACGGGAAATGGGACATCTGCTGGCTGCCCGGCATGGACGGCCCCGGCGATCCGGTGGCGGTGGGCGACCAGCTCCGCGCGCGGATCCTTGCGGCTATGGGCCAGACCGCGATCGAGGCGGCCGCCTTCACGCCGGTTCTGCGGCGCGGGTCCAAGGTGAAGCCGTCCGCCACCTCCAAGAGCTGCTGACGGGGCAGGGGCATGTCCTCGGCAAGGTCGACGGCGATTTCGGCGAGCGCACCGATGCCGCGGTGCGGATCTTTCAAAGCTCAACGGCCTGAAGCCCGACGGGATCGTCGGTGCGCAGACCTGGGCAAAACTCAACAAGGGACAGTGATCATGGACATCATCAAAGCGGCGCTGCTGCCGCACATCCTCGAAGTTACAAGCATCCTGGTGGCCTCGCTGATTGGCTGGGCCGCCAACACCGCGCGGCGCAAATGGGGCATCGACATCGAGGCCCGCCATCGCGAGGCTCTTCAATCGGCGTTGCTCAACGGCGCGCGGCTTGCGCTCGAGCGCGGCTTTGGCGGGCAGGCAGCGGTGGCCGAGATCCTCAAGCATGTGCAGATCAGCGTGCCGGATGCGGTGATCGGATTGGATGCAGGAAAAGAGGTGCTGGGCAATCTGGCGCAGGCGAAGCTGCAGGAACTCGCCGGCCTTCAATACTGATGAATGGAGCTGTGATAAGTTATTGGGAGTTATTTTGAGTTGTTAATTGGTAGAGGAACTCACCTTCGGAAAAGACAACCTTCACTACTCCTAAGACGCAAAGCTTCCGAAAGTCCCTTTCGATTTTGGGGGGAGCGATCTGATTGGTTGGGGAGACGACGCTAAAAGGGCCTGCGTATGAAACTCCCCACCGCCTATCAATCTGCGTGTTGCAATTGAGGGCGCGAGTGGAGGCGTGTCCACATCTAAACAGGGCTCCTCCTCCCAGCCGCAATTTGTGCAAAGGAGAGCTGCAAACTGCCCCCAGTCGGGTTCTGTGCAAAGAAAGAGTGCCGCGCCACAGCTTGGGCATTCGGGGATGGGCGTCTCATTTCTTGATTCCGCAACCATTTTGGCAAATCTCCAAACCGGTTTCACACTACGAACACATATTTGTCTAAATAGCGCTAAAGGGAAAGAAAGAAAATTGTGTTGGCAAAAAGGATTTTCTTGCGCGATCGGCAATTATACAAGGCCATCTCCACATGGGATGCGATCTTGGCACGCAATCTGATATCCGATGACGAATGGGCCTTCTGTGATGGCTTCGTTCGAGCCGTCCGGCTTCCGAACGGGTGAAGCTTACAGATCACCGACTTGTTTTGGATGGCATTTTCTGGCTCACGCGGCTGGTGAGCCTTGACTAGACCTGCCAGAGGAGTTTGGCAATTGGACGTAAGTCTTCCGGCAGCCTCGGCTTTAGACACTCACCGGGACTGTGGGAGGTCATCCATGGTGCTTGGAACCGCGTGACCTCGTGCTCGACAAGCTCCAAATGATCTACGGAACCGCAATGAAGGCCCGCCAGAACGCGACCAACGCGAAGAATGGGGGGCGAAAGGGCTCGTAGCCGTCCAAGAGGTGAGTGATCGACCAAGATGCATGTCCGCGTTAACGGCACTGGCGTCCCGATGAAGACCAAGGTCATCCTCGGGCAGGTTCAGGTTAAACGGGCTATGAACTGGTGATGGCCGAAAAACTGCCATAGCCCGCCGTACTTGGTCCAAGGATGCTTCAATCTCAAGAAAAGTCCTTGCTTTGCAACCCGCTGCGACAAAGTCTCAGACGATTTGCTGGGCCTCAACGACATCCCGTGCATCGCGCTTCGTCATCTGTCGACATGACCTAGAGTTCAGACTAGCTCAATCAATCCCAGGCCTCGACAGAAACACCTAGCGTATCAGTGGAAACTAACACTCGCGAGTTCTGTGCATGGCGCTGCGCGAGCTTTCGTCCCTGTCTACCGTTCAAGAGCAGACGGGCTTCTTCAGGCCGGGAAGTTTCATCTAGATCTCTCAGCTCAGGGAAAATAGTAAAAATCTCTTTGAGCGCTTCTGCGCCAAGAGATTTCAAAGCTTGCCGCCCAGTGTAAAGCGATTCGGTCTCAGCTCCGTTCGAAATCACAACCTCGTGACCGCTCAGGAGGAAGTGAAAGTATTCCACCTCGTGGATATCAAAGGCAATATCAATACCGTCAATTAAAAGTAGCTGTTTAGCCGCGACGAGGACCTCATCTGTGTTGAAAAGGCGTTGGGCGATTTTTGATCGGACCAAAACTCGATGTTGGGGAGAGACAACTAGGTCTTGCGTGGGTGTATTGCGACCGAGAGCACCGGAACGATCCGAATTGGACGCAATTGTGGGTTTATTTCTAAGGTGGCTGACGATAGTATACGAGAACCAATCCACCGCACGTCTTTTAGACCATGGTCTTTTGTCATGATCAAATCGCCGATACGCAGGTTTTCAACCGGAACCTCACCTCTATCGGTGAGAATAAATGTGCCCCGGTTAAAGCACACGGAAAAATCATTGCCATCTATGTTGGAGTTAAGGTTGCCGCCAGAATTTGAGAATCTTATCGAGTCAATCACAATTGAGGAGATGGGCTTGACCTCAAGGGCGCCGTCCAAATCACCATCATGGGCACCTGTTGATTGGATGATGTAGAGATCCCCACCTACGTTCTGAGCAATGGTAAATTGTGCAACTCCGGTAGTTCCATCGCTATAGATAACTGTCGCGCTAACCCCAACCATTCCTGTTGTAAGTTGACCGTTGATGGTGTCACCGCCCATGCCGCCTGGCCTGACGCTGCCATCATCATTTGCGTCGGTAAAGGTAACTTCCTGAATCGCCCCGCTCAAATAGAGCGGGTTTGAGGTGCTTCCAAACGACATTCCCAAAAGAACGCTAGCATTTTCGGAATCGTAGTCGTTGTTTGGATTCAGGTTGTTAGCAATATTACCCAAGTACAGAGTTTGTACCGTTGTGTCAGCCATTGTTCCTCACATGAAGTATTAAGTGTGATTCTATTGTGTCTATTGCCGTTAGTACCCGCTGCACATCATCTCCAACGAAGACAGCATCCTTGCTATGACAGGCCATATGCACGATGAACGCCGCCATGAGGTGGTTCCGTGCGATTCAATGAATGTTGACTTCACCGGATTGCCGATTCGACGTCTAATCAACTCAATCTGACGCAATGTTAGCGGAAGCTTTAGGCCCAGTCGATGCCTTTTTGGAGCTCACTAGGTCATGTTGACAAATGGCGGATCCAGAGTCGGATTGATGTGATGTCAATGAAGCCGAGGAAGCTCTCCGCGGTTTTGTCGTAGCGGGTCGCGACACGCCTGGCGTTCTTGAGCTTGTTGAAGCAGCGTTCGACCAGATTACGCAGGCGATACAGCGAGCGATCGACACCTATCCGCCTCTTGCGGGACTTGCGCATCGGTATCACGGGCAGGACATTGCGCGCCTCCATGCCCTCCCTGATCTTGTCTGCATCGTAGCCGCGATCCGCGAGCAGCACGCTCGGGCGGGGCAGATTATCCGCCATCACCTGATCGAAGCCGAGATAGTCCGACGTCTGGCCAGGCGTAATCTCTGTCCTCATGGGAAGCCCGTGTGCGTTGACGAGGAGGTGGATCTTGGTCGTAAAGCCACCTCGAGAACGACCGAAACCCTGTCGTGGAGTCCCCCTTTAGCACCCGCTGCCTGATGGTGGGCGCGGATCACGGTGCTGTCGATCATTTGCAGGGCGCTTGGCACGGCTCCGCTCTGGTTCAGGACATTCATGATGTCCTCCCAGAGACCCGACAATGTCCAGCGCCGGAACTGTCGGTAAACGCTTGACCATTTGTCGAACTCGGCAGGCAGGTCCCGCCATGGCGCCCCAGTTCGGGCAATCCAGAAAATGCCATCAAGGACGAGGCGGTGGTTGGTCGGCTTGCGTCCATTCGGGGCTCGGACGGCGAGGATGAAGCGTTCAAAGAACGCCCATTCCTCGTCAGACATAAGATCTCGTGCCAAGCTGGTCTCCATCGCAGATGCCAGCTTGAATCATGCCCCGAGGCCGAGGGATCCCATTTGTCAACACGACCTAGGTCATGTTGACAAATGGCGAAGGTTTTGTCGTGGCGGGTTGTCAACCGATGGCTGTTCTTCAACTCGTTGAAGCAACGCTCGACCAAGT
This sequence comes from Paracoccus cavernae, assembly GCA_030410095.1. Classification (GTDB taxonomy): domain Bacteria; phylum Pseudomonadota; class Alphaproteobacteria; order Rhodobacterales; family Rhodobacteraceae; genus Paracoccus; species Paracoccus cavernae. The sequence continues at coordinate 1,195,270 of JAUFRC010000001.1, read as the reverse complement.
TGAGCTACTCCCCAATCGTTGGACAGAATCTTGCGTAATTTAAGCTACTCTTTGCACCTGCTGATCGGGTTGGTTGATATCATTTCTCTGCCAATAGCCCAGCGCCGGAGGCTGGCCACCCACGGCTGAATGAGGGCGCTGGTGGTTGTAGAAGGTCATCCATTTCCGGATTGCCGCTTGCGCCGCCGGACGGCATGAGCAGGGCCTGCAAGACGACATCCGTTGTCTGTCGGCTCTGCATAGACCAGCCGATCACCCGCCGGAAATGGACGTCGATGACTACAGCAAAGCAGGAAAAGACCTGCCAAGTTCGGATGATGTCGGTCACCCAAACCCTGCCTGGCGCATCGACATCGACCTTCCGGTCCAGAGTGTTATCGACCACGACCGATGGTTTGCCGCCGTAGCTGCCGGGGCGACGCTTATAACCGATTTGCACCTTGATCCCTGCAATTTGTGCCAGCCGGCCAGCCCGGTTCGGGCAGATGCTGTCGCTCTGGTCATTTAGGTCATCATGAAGCTTGCGATAGCCGTAGACCTTGCCACTCTCGACCGAGGCCTTGTGCAGCAGCTCATTCTGGCGCGTGTCTTCTCGGGCTCGCACTCATCGGAGCCTGCAGCCAATTATAGAATCCGCTCAGCTGGATGCGCAGACACCTGCTCATTGCGCGAACGCAAAACTGCCCCAAATGCCCGGCCACGAATGCGTATCTCACTTTGCATCCCAGTGAAACGAGGAGGATTACCGGTGACTTTTACAGATCAAGTTCCGATTTGTTCAAACTTTCTGTCCTATCATTTCATATGATGAGGCCACTCTCATGTAGATCCAGCGACAGAGTGGATTTTAGCGCGATTCTCCTATTTCTGTACGTCGAATTCGCAGTTGGTGTTGAGAGCCGACAGGTGCTGTTTTGCCAACTTGTGGCCTTTATCTCTTTCAATAATTCCTAGATAAAGCTCACGGGCTTCGTTGCTTCTTCCACTTCTTCTCATGGCGTCGGCGGTTACTAGCGCGTAATCTACCGGATGAGTTTCCTTCAACCTTTCGACAATTTTTTCCGCCAATAGAGGGCGGTGCTTCCTGTTGCATGTCTTGGCAATATTTACGGCTCGTTCGAAAGCAGTAACTCTCTTTCTGCGGATCGCCGCTTTTATCGCAGCGTGGTCCCCTTCCAGTGCCGCATGGAATATTTGCGCTGCATTCTCTCTTCCGCTGACGCATTTTGCTGTTGAGTGGAACATGAATGGAGCAAAAATCGTACGTAAAGAATCGGACGCGGGGAGTAAGTTTGCTTGTACAAAATCGTTCTTGAAAAAGCGGTCAACAATAACGAAGTTGCGCTCTGCGAGGTGCTCTTCGTTTACTCGCATTCCGGCGTGGAGCTCACTGATGTACCGTAACTGATACCTCTTGTCTCGCTCGCCCAGCAACGATGGCTCGATCGTAGCTTGAGGGCTGCACGCTAGCGTGCTGTGAGCACCACAAAGACTGCCCCATCTGAGCGCTCCATAGCCCCCATTGACGCACCATATGCCAGCATTGGCCCAATACGCTTTCCTTTGATCAGGTCAGTTAACTCATCCATCTCATGTTTCGGGTACCAGCACGGGTATTTCGGCACGACACCAATGAAGTTAACTCCCAAAGCTTGTGCCAGCTTAGAAGCGAAGGCGACCTTTCCATTCGCGCGCATGCATGATGTCGAAAGTTAGGAGGGTCCAGTCGGATTCGTTCGGCGCATGAAGTACTTGAACGTGCTTTCCATCAAATATGGTCTGTGTAATGTGGCCTAGATTACTGGTCATTTTAGGCAATAATTGCTAAACTTTGTCTACGTGGTGATGAGCTATTTGTTATGCGCCGGGTCACGATTGGTGGGGAGCCACGTTTCAAAAATTCCCAACTTCTGTCGGTTCAGAATTCGCGATTGAGTTGCGTGACGTAGAAAGGGGATTACTAGAACCGGTGGGATTCTGTGCTTAAATGCATAAGATAGCTCACGTGCAATTCTAGGTCGAGATTTACTGAACGACCCTGTTTGAGACGCGTCTTCCGTGTTAAGAAATATGTGATGAAGGAAGTCTATAAACATTGATGCTTCGTCCGATTTGGGGCGGCGACCTTTTCTACCAGATCTCCTGACGTGCTCACGCGCGTTGGCAAGTTGATCGATGGAATCCAACCAAAAACCTAGAAGGTAAACTCTCTCTAAGGTTGTCGTTTGCAAACGCGGCGCTGTCTGGCTGATCTGTGCAGGCCATGTCTTCTTCCCACAAGATGCGATCACATTACAGACCTTGTCTATATGTCCGCTTACATCTTCAATCGCGCCGATGTTGATGGAGTTTGAGAACCAAGTAGGCAAGTTGAAGGAAAATCTAGCTTCCATACACTTAGTTGGATGGGGGACTGACCCGCTGCGCGGGTCAGTGTGCGCGTTTACTTGCACTTTCTAAGCCACGACTGCTCTGATGGTCAACTGTGACTGGAGAATTTCTTCTGCGCGTTTGTTTACGAAATCTGCGATCTTGAAGTAGCCGGTTCGCGTGTAATGATCGCTATCCGCAAATTCGTCGGCCGAGAGCAATGTATCGATATCGATGAAATGCGCGTTGGGGGTGGCATCGCAGAAGCTCCGGCACATGGCATTGTAACCTTTGCGGATCTCGTAGGTCCGCTTTGCCTGTTCGCCATGCTCGCTGACCGCAGAGAGAATGAACAATGGGGCATCGGGGCGGCGCAGGCCGCTGACGCGCGCGAAGGCCGCGCGGGTCATGTCGAGGCGCTCTTCCAGCGTAAAGCGGCGGTGGTACATTTCCTTTGAGAAACGAGCCGCTGTTTCGGGGACGCTCATCAGTTTCTTGAAGCGGCGCGGCGGAATGGTCGCGATGTAGTCCCCGCCCCAAGTCTCGCCGCCATAGCTGAAGAAAAGATCGGAAGGGACCGAGAAATAGAGCGAAAGCAGGGTCAGATCCGCCTCGGCCACCGATTTGTCGAAGGCGAGCATATCGTCAAGCGTTTGCCCGACGAAGCTGCGCAGCGGGTTTGAATGGCGGAGCGATTTGTGGCGCTCGTTCAGGATGAAGCCGACATCGTCGTAACGGACGAGTTTGCCCTGATCATCCTGCTTGTTGACGAATTCATCGCGATTCGTGCCGCAGTAGAACGAGACCTGAAGCAAATCGCAGCCGCCGACGAGGCAAAGCCTGCGATCAACCGCATTCGACAGATCGGCGTCGAAATCGGGAACTTCGGTGATCCAATCGACCGTTTCGGGCGTGTTCAACTGGCTTGCGACAGGGCCGACAACCTTGAATTCGGGACGGTTGAGGTAGTCCCAGACCCATTGCTCGACGCCCATATTGAGCGTGCGGCAGGAGAAGGCGAAGTGATGCACCGTCGTGCCCGAAAACTTCGTGCGCACGCAGAAAAAGCCGACCACGCCATAATCGCCGTAGCGGTCCTGCACATGAATGAGACCGGCATGCATGCCCGAGACCGCGAGCAGCTGGTCAAGCGCCTTGCGCTCGGCCTCGGTATTCGCGCGCTCTTTGGTGAAGTTCAGCTGGTTGGTGCGGTTCAGAATCTCCAGCACGCGGTCCATGTGGTTCTCGACATCCGTGATGATCTTGATCTTGATTCCGGATTGCCGAAGGAAGTCGGTGTTCGAGAGGCCGGAGTTCTCGCGCTCGTGCCGCTTCTGCTCCATCACCTTGTATTGCTGCAGGCGCGAGTGCTCCTTGTCGGCCTTTCCCTTGAGCTGCGGCAGATCAAGCAGACCGGAGAGAGGCCCTTCGACGCATCGACCGTCATCAACCTGGGGCTGAAAAAGACCGCCTCCTCGAGGTTGAGATGGTTGTCGTCGAGAAAGAGCACGTTTTCGTCGCGAAGGCCCATTTCGTCAATCATCTGGGCGATTGCCTGACCTTTGGGCGACCAGGCGATATGCGGGAAAACGAACAGCTCCCAGATCCCGAGTTTCTCCAGCGCGGCTTGGGCGGGGGCAAAATCGTTCTTCGAACAGATGGAGCACATGATTCCGCGATCGACCAACTCGCGGATTATGGCGATATTTTCCGCGATCGGCTGGATGCCTTCTTCCGACAGGGTGCCGCCCCAGAAGGTTTCGTCCAGGTCCCAGACCACGAGCTTTACCTGTGCCTTAATTGCGGAGAATGGATCGTTGGACATGCGAACCTCAGTAGCTGGACTTAAACTCATGGCTGTGAGTTATAAGCGTAAGTACTGGAGTATTGCAACTTAAAGTTGAATCTGAGTGAGCGCATGTTCCTCTGTATGATACGCAGCATTATGGCTTTGTTGCGCTATGTCTGCACCCGAAATATTTTCTTTCTCTTACAGCGGATTAGTTCGCAGCCCTGATCGGTAAGGTTGCTCATCCGCAATTGCCTTTAGGTGACGGTGGTTCAACTATACCTGTCTATGAAAGCGCTGTTTGGTTTGCCGCTCGGCGGGAGGCCTTGTGGAAAACTTGCTTCGTTTTTCAGGGATCGAGTGGCCAGTGGTTAATTACACACGCTTTGCCGTCGACAGAGGCATTTGCAGATGCAGCTCCCTTTTCATGCGACCTCCGACACACTCCGCTTGCTCGCAGCTAGCACGGGGAGTAAGTCCTCTGGTGATAGTGAACAGCAATTCCGTAAGCTCGTGGCAAGTCGTCGCCGACACTGGCGCAGAATTCAATTTGGCAGTGATGCTGAAGCTCTCAAGGTCGGGCTGTTGTAGTGTGAACGATTGACGTCCTTCAGGGAAATGTTCAGGTTCAAAAAACCATTAGCGGGCGCTCTGTGAAGCACAGACGCTGAGGCAGATATTTCTTGGCAGCACCAGATATAGTCATTCATATAAGAATCAATGCAACGCGCGAAAAGCAAGCTGCTTGGGGCGATACAGCCTATGCAATGGGGCTTGCCAAAGCAATGCAGTCGATCCGGGCTGCGAGTGCAGGCTGCTCTTTCGCGGGGAGCGTCCGGACCCGACCGATGTACCAGCTGTCGTGCTTCAGATTGTCGGTCCACATCTAGAGGAGCCGGTAGCTGGTCTGCCCAATTTACTTTGGATAATCAGTCCACCAAATGTAGCCCCGATTGCCATGCTGGCCCGCTATCAGGCGATCTTCGTCGCGTCGGAGAGGCTTGCCGTGCTGCTAAGGAACTCGGGGCTTTCCGCCAGTTACCTGCCTCAGGCTACCGATACGACCCATTTTCACCCCTTGCGGCGACAGCGATGCACCGAAGAAATACCGTTAGTTTTTGTTGGAGCTTACGCTCCTCGCGCTACCCGCCGAAATGTTTTCCACGCGGTGCAGGCGGGGTTCGAGCCGCAAATCTGGGGACCTGGTTGGAAGGGCGTAGTCCCTGCAAGGCTATGGCGAGGCGAGAGACTTGACCATGACGAGCTGGCTGAAACCTATGCAAGCGCGCGTATCGTTCTCAACAGCCATATGCCGTTCATGTCGATGTTGGGTTTCATGAGCAATCGTAGCTATGATGCACTCGCATGTGGAGCGTTAGTCGCTTCGGATCGAGTGGTGGGCTTCAACGACGTAGATTTTCCAGAACTCCATCAGCTCTTCGATCGAGAAGTTCAGACGCGTGAGCTGAAGCGGATGCTAGATGGTCCGGCGGTGGATATAACTACAAGAACAGCACTGCACGAACGACTTGCGAGACAACACGGTTTCGGCGTGCGCGCGGCGGTCGTTCTTGCCCAGGCGCGGGCACTTCTGGCCTCCTCGCAGGTGGCGCCTAGCCTCTGGTGCCACGGTCGCGCGGAGGTGAACACAGCTCCGCCTGCGCTCTCCCTGATCGATAGGGACGAGACAGTGAATTCATCACTCCTGAGCGCCGGGCGCGAGATTCTCGCGATGCTGAGCTGCCTCAAAAAGGACCCCGCGACAGACACACTGCCCACGCCGCAACATGGGATTATTCACGCACTTTCTGCGGATCTGCACGAGGCAACAGAACTTGTTCGGATCATTAAAGCAGGGGCGAGAATTGAGGACCATCTCACGAGCATAGAGGTTCTCGCCAGAAGGTCGCGCAGACTTGTAGAAGCACTGGAAGACAATACCTCGCCGCTGCGTTTTCGAGCCAGGAAAGCTGATCATGATCGACTTCTTCCTCGTATCATTGAAAACGAGCCGCTTTGGGACCACAGCCCCGCTGGCTTCGGACGGGAACGCGGAAAGGTCAGCCTGCCTTTGCGACCCCGCAAAGTTGTCCCTGAACTCAAGCGTCCAATTGGTGTATTCCTTCACCTTTATTATGATGGACTTGCCCCGGTTTTCGCCGAAAGGCTGGGCAATATCCCGGTGCCATTTCAGCTCTACGTCTCCACCGATGCCGACGAAAAAGCGGAGCGTATAAGGGAAAGTTTGCCCGATGCAGAAATCAGAGTGATACCAAATCGCGGTCGCGATATTTGGCCCAAACTGTATGGCTTCGCCGATGCGAAGTTGCGGCATGACCTCGTTTTGCACCTGCATGGTAAGCGTTCTGTGCATTCCGACCAGTTGGACGAATGGCTGGCGCATATCCTTGATTGCCTGCTCGGCTCGCCTGGTGAAATAAGGCGGATCCTGTCTTTCTTCCAATTGATCCCGCGCCTGGGTATGGTAGCTCCGGTCACCTTCAAAGCTGTCCTCGGAGCAGCGCATTGGGGTTCCAATCGCGATATTGCCCGGGAACTGGCAAGGCGCATGGCCTTGCCCGGTGCTCTGCCCGACAATAACTCGCTGCGCTTTCCGGTCGGCTCAATGTTCTGGGCAAGGACTGCGGCGCTGCAACCGCTTCTTGATCTGAACCTGCCGCAAGCCGCCTTTCCTCCTGAGGCTGGACAAGTCGATGGCACTCTGGCTCATGCCATTGAGCGGATGCTGGGCGTCACTTGCCAATCGCTCGGTTATCATATTCTGCCGGTTTCGGGTGCTCAGTCGAACCTGCATCGGAAGCATCAGGTCGTGTTTCATTCGACTCGGGAACTACGTGAGGCGCTTGATAAAGGAGACTTGGATGCCTGACATAAGCCCCGTTTTCTTCGGCGCCCCGATGTTGCCCGACCCCGACCATTTGGCAGCGCTGATGGCTGAGGCACTGGCCGCAGGCTGGCTGACGAATGGCGGCACACTGCATATGCGCTTCGAGCGGGCAATTACAGAAAATCAAGCGCTCGGTGATGTCGCGTCGCTGACCTCCTCGGGAACAATGGCGCTGACGCTTGCACTGATGCTTGGCGATCTGCCGCGGGGCGCAGAAGTGATCACCTCTCCTATCAGCTTTGCTGCGACGACGCAGGCTATTGCGGGGCTAGGGCTGGTGCCGGTCTTTGCCGATGTCGACCCCGAGACGCTGACACTATGCCCCGGTGCAGTTGAGGCCGCGATCACACCGCGCACGGCAGCGATTCTGCCGGTGCACTTCTTGGGAGTACCTTGCGACGTCGCGGCCCTAGAGGTACTGGCGAGTCGACACAACCTCTGGCTGGTCTACGACTCTGCCCATGCATTTGGCTCGAGTATAGGTGGCGTTCCTATCGGCAATTTCGGCGACGCTTCTGCCTTCTCATTGCATGCCACCAAGCTCTTACATACCGCTGAGGGCGGCTTCGTCGTTACCCGCGCGGGGAAGGCAGATAGCTTAAGGCGGATGCGTAATTTCGGACTGGAGCAGGGCCGCGTTACAGGGGTCGGCCTGAACGGAAAGATGTCCGAGCTTCATGCAGCAATGGGTCTTGCGCTGCTGCCATCGCTTTTTTCCGAGGTCGTCGCGCGGAAGGCCCTCAGACAGGTCTACGATCGCTCTCTGGCGAAATTGCCTGGGCTACGGCTTCACACGGGCGGGGAGAGCGTTGGAGGAGGCACTAGCTATTACAGTCTGCGCCTTGCCCCATCCCTACGGGCCCGTTTGCACCTTGCCCTTGCCGAAGAGGGCATTTTTGCCCGCGACCAGTTCCCCTTTTATGTGGTCCTGGCACTGCTTGGGAGGACTCCGCGATCGTCACTGTCGAGGGCAGGCCCCCCATTGCGCCCAGTCTTGCGCCTGAGGTTCTTTGCCTGCCGCTGCATGGCCGGGTTACGGCTGAGGCTGCCAACAGGATTACCACGACAATCGCTGCCTTTTGCGTGGCCGCATCAAAGGATACATGGGAATGAGATCGACTTCCGAATTTGACGAAATCACCGTTTTCGGAGCACGCGGCCACAGCCTTCTCATCTTGCGAGCGATGCAGGAGCATTGGCAGGGCCGCGTCAGTATTCGTGCGCTGGTTGATGATGTCGAGAACGGCTTTATCCATCCCAGTTTGGACATTCCTGTCATCTCTTCATGCGCGAGGTTGCACGACTACGCAGATATTCCGGTCATGCTAACCCCGGCAAGCGCTGCGCTGCGCCGTGATACTGCGCTGCGCCTTGCTGAAGAGGGCGCGATACTGGCAACCGCCCACTGCTACGGGATGCCTCATGTCGATCCTGCCGTGACCTATGGGCCGGGTTGTGTCGTCGCGCCAACGGCTCGGCTTGGCGCCAATATTGTCGTCGGTGCCGGTGCACAGGTTCTTTGTGACCTGGTGGCACACGACGTGGTCATTGGTGCTTATAGCACTTTGAACGCTACAGTCTCGGTGCTGGGTCATGTCATCATCGGAGAGGGGGTCAATATTGCTCCCAATGCGGTGATCGGCAATGGTACGCGCGAACGGCCGTTGATGATCGGTGACGGCGCGGTGATTGGGGTCGGCGCGGTTGTTGTTCGCGATGTCGAGAGCGGAGCAAAAATGGTTGGAAATCCGGCAATGACTGTGGAGCGTTGGAAGAAATTTAGTCGCTTGCTTGATGCACATTAAGTTTGGCGAGAAGCGCGCTCACGTAGGTCTCAAATCCAGACTCTGGCGGACAAGCTTTCGCAAAATTCGACGTGAAGTAGGGCTGATCGCAGCGGCCGTCGCCATAGCGGCGGCGGTAAAACCAGCCTCGTCATCGGGGAGCACAAAGTGTCCGATACCATCTGTAAGGCCGAATAGCCCGATATCCGCGGCATAGCCGATAAAGGGCGTGCCAACCGCGGCCGCATGAATGGCTGTGGCAGGCCCGGGATCCTGCCGCGAGGTCAGCAGATAGACATCCGCCGCGCGATACCAAGCAAGGCTGTCTGTGACAAAGCCGGGCAGCGTCAGATCCAACCCCTCTTCTAACGCCCGATCCGCGAGGGACCGTGCCCAGCTGTCTAACGCTCCAAGCCAAACGAACCGCGCCCCAGGCAGCGCGGCGGAGATGGACTGGGCGGCCGCAATGAACAAATCGATCCTTTGCGCATATCACCATGTCCCGCCCCAATAAAGACTGGCATCTTCTGCCGCGAGGTCGCGGACCCACGCCATCTGCGCCTATGGCGGAATGCGGAAAATGAGGTTTGTGCAAGGCAGATTCCGGGCAGTACCTGTGCGATCCCCCGGATCCTGAGCTAGCTCTGCAGCCATACGCGGCATTGAGGCAATCAATTTTACCCCTGACGCCCTTGCTCCCCTTAAATGCTTCATAAGCCCATGATCGCGGATATATTTCGGCATTTCATGGATCAGGAGAAGGCAGTTCATCCCAGATTGTGCCAGCGGCACTGCGTAGGCTGCGGCGGCACTGGTATTAATCAGCGCCGGGCTAAGAAATGGCAGGCCAGAGGCCAGCCCAGCTACATCCCAACCCTCTGATAGGATAAATACAGGGCCGAGTTCTTTGAAGTCGTCCAACAATGGCCCGCCATTCCCGAGTAGAAAGATTGGATGCCATCCTCGTGCGCGCAAGCTACGCGCAAGGTCGATTGTTAAGATCGGGACGCCGGCAAGCTGAGCATCGTGTGAGACCAGTAAAAACGGGTGACTCACGCCTGCCGTCGCAGCCGACATAGCTGCTGCTGAATGCTCCCGACTGCGAGGCTCTGGCCGTGGCAGAAACCCTTTCCACGAGCCACAGGTAACATAGTGCCGGAACGAAAAGCTCTGCCCTAGCGGCAAATAGCAGCGCCGATAATACCCGGCATCGAACCCGGCCGATGGTGTGCGCCCCTCGCCATCGCCGTGGCGCATGAAATGCAATGGTGCTTGCGCCCCGAGAGAGGCCAAGTCTGGCGAGGATCTGCGATAGTGCTCTGGGTCAATTAGTGGATGGGGTTGCCGGTCCTGACCCTTTCCAAGACGCAGCACAAAGTCCTCGAACGCCGTTGAGGCAAGCCTGTTCCAGTTAGGGTAGCGGCATTTGTAGAAAAGGGTTGAGAAATAGGGCGAGGGATCCAGTCCTAATGCGTCGCCTTGGTCTCGAAAATGGCGCCAAGCACCATGATTCCCCGGATCCTGCGCGATCATGTCGCGTTCTATTTGTTGGCGATAGTAGTCGGCGTTGAAAATTTCCTGCAGCACAGGTTTGCTCGCTATTGCATAATCCTCCCCACTTGAGTGGTTCGCGCTCAAAGCTAGAACATGATCAATCTTTGGTCCATCGCGATCATGGTTTAGGCGCTGTCGCGAGATGCGCTGACAGCGGTTAGGCGATTTCGTCCTGGTTCAAGGTCACGCCTAGCCCGCCGCCCTAGCGAGGACTGATTTGCTATACCACGGCGCCGTCTTCATGCCGCTTACCCATGCGGCCGCGGCAGGTTGCTCGCCACCTCCGCGCAGATTATCAACTGCAAGTGCACCCTCGCTGGCCCATGCATTTTCTGCCCTATCGGTTCAGATTACAGAGCCATAATGGCAGTGCAAACGTGTCGCGCTGCAGTCCGAATTGGCTATCGATCGTGTCGGATGGGATTATGGACGTTCGGATCCCTGCCGAAGGGGGAGTGAGCCGGACATGATCGGCGTACCGGATTCCTGCTCGCGAAACTAGCCCCTCGACCGCGGCGGGCGCAGAGCGGCATTAATGGAGGTGCTCTGCGATCTTGCTGGCAACGGAGTTCACTTCAGTTCCCCAAATGCGGCGTCGCTTCATCGGATTACGCAGTGTCGCAGGAACAAGCCAAGGATGGCAAGTGCGTTAGAAAAATCTGGTTGAACAAGTGAGCGTGATACCGCTAAGGTTGATTCGTGCATTTTGCTACCACTCAGGGTTTTTTCTTGCTTCTGACTGTCCGTTGTGCGGTCGCGGGGCCGTAAGCACCGCAATACGTGCCTATACGGGTTAGTGGTTTCTTACTCGTCGGTTAAATCGATGGCTTGCAGTGCGATGTCGTTCGGCCCTGCTTTCTTCCGTGTCGGCGTAATAGGAATGCGCCGGTTAAGCTATTTATTGTGTGCATTTGGTTTGTGACATTATGCGGGTTATCCGTGACTTGTGATACGTCTTTTGTGTGACGCCAGTTGGTAAAAGTAGCTTTCTCTGTCACCTGAATACTTGATGATGCTAGTTACCACTGGCGTAAAGTAGAGTGTGGCATAGCGTTTCATCGTGCCCCTGATTTCATCTCAAATTTAACGTCTGCCTGCTTCGTAGGTTTTTAAACCTCTACATCGGCAGAAATAGTGGAGCTTTTGAGCTATGGCACTGATCACCGCGCTTGATCCCGGCATTTCCCTCGATGTCAACCTCGAGTTGGTAAACACCGGTAACCTTGACCTTCTAAATGCGTTCGGCTCCGCCGAGACAGTTTCTTCCTATGACACCGGCGCCGGTGATAAAAGTTTGCAGAGTGGCGAAGAACTTGGCGTAAGCACCGTAGAAGGTACATCTCTATCTGGGACTTACCTTGGGGATGTGACCTTAAGCACTCTTAATACTACAATTTTGAACGTTCCGCTCGTGGCTAGCCTTGCTGTTAAAATTAATCCGATCGAGGGTGAGCTATATCAGAGCGACACGGGAGAGCTTTATATGATCTCCGAAGAGCCGGTGAATGATGCCCGGATCTCGGTTACCGCAACTCTCACCGTTCTTGGCGTTCCGACAACAATTTCTCTGCCATTGGGGGATCTTGACGCTTGGTTGCGTACTTTCCCTGTCGCTGGGGATCTGTTGGCCGGAGTAACCAACCTGACTCAGCTGGTTTTGGATACGGTTGTCGTCTCGATGGATTATGACCCCGCGGGAACGATGATTGTCTGCTTCACCCGTGGGACGCTGATTGAAACCGAGTATGGTCTACGCGCAATTGAGGATCTCAAAGCAGGAGATCGCGTATACACGCGCGACAACGGCCTTAAGCCGATAAGCTGGATCGGTGCAAGCAAGCTCACCGGTGCAGCATTGGCTGCAAAGGCAAATCTTCGACCTATCCGGATCAAGGCCGGCGCTTTGGCACCCAAGGTGCCTAGTGCTGACCTTATGGTTTCACCCCAGCACCGTATTCTTGTGCGCTCCAAGCTTGCTCAAAGAATGTTCGGCACTGACGAAGTTCTGGTTGCTGCAAAGCAGCTTTTGCAGATCGAGGGGATCGACATAGTCGAGGGTCTATCCGAGGTCGAATACTTTCACATGCTCTTCGATCAGCATGAGATTGTTCTTTCTAACGGAGCGGAGACGGAATCCCTTTACACGGGTAAGCAGGCGTTGAAGTCACTGGGAGCGGCCGCACGCGAAGAAATTTTTGCAATCTTCCCAGAGCTGATGGGGGCTGAGGATGTAGCTCAGGGAGCTCGAATGTTGCTTTCAGGCCGCCAAGCTCGTCGCCTAGCTGTTCGGCACGTTCAGAACAATCGCGACCTTGTGATGTAAATAAGCTTTACTGGGGATCGGGTCATCCAAAAGGGCCCGATCCTCACGCAATCTGCACTTAACTTGGCCTGCGATACATTATCCGACCATGTTTCATGTCTAGATCTATTCATTTTTCTAATAGGATGCTGTGCCTGCATAAAGGCACTTCGCTCCGCGCAGCTTTAAGAATGTCGAGTGTCGTTAGAACCCTCGGACGCGATGACGTGGCGAAGGGCATAAGGTCGAACGAAAACACTCCAGTAACGCGGCTCGCTTTCGCTGAGGTTTGGCATTAATTGGCCATCTTTCCCAAAGTTAGACTGGATACTGCATTTTATAAAAGTATTCAATGTTTATGTCTAAGATTATGGCGATATCGGCGAGTGTCGATGCTGCAATCCGATTTTGACAACTTTCGTACTTTTGAATTTGCTGGTATGACACATCCAGTCGGTCAGCAACTTCCTTGAGCGTCAGTCCTAGCTCGCGACGCCTGCAACGTATTGCGTTGGCGATGAGGATGTCTGTTGGGTGGGCCATTTATCTACCGTTAACTTGTTGGTCTCGCGCCCACATTCTACCTTAGGTGGAAATGGTTGGCTAGGATCTGCTACCATAGATTGTGTTGTGCGTACTACATCATGCACGCTGATGAGCGCTAAGGATTGAGCTCAAACTAGTTTTCGCTGCGAGCAGAGTTGACCTTGCGCTTGATAGTGCGTCCTGCTCGGCATGGCGAGACGAGTTTCATCGATCTCGGCATAAGTCATTTTCCCGAGGCGGCTGCACAACTGGCCGCTTGGATAGGCGCGCTCAAGGAAGTTACACGATTCAAGACGAAATCTGGTCGCAGTGGTTGCTCTTATTGGTTGCGCGCCTGGGCACGGAGGGTGCCCTGAATCGTTCCAGAACTGATCGAGCGGTGATGGCGTTGATGGTTTCGTCGGCTGGATCTGGAACAACGTTCTTTCTACGTTCGTGCTTTGTCTCTTCTGTGGGAACAGTTCAAGCTATTGTTTGGTAAAGAGTTTCAGCTGTTCCTGAACCATCTCTATGGCGGCATGGACGAGCCCGAGCTGAAGATCATCGATGTGTTCATCTGCAAGTTGCGTAAGAAGCTTTCGGCCGCTCTCGAGGGCGAGAATTACATCGAGACGGTCTGGGGACGCGGCTATGTCCTGCGCGAACCGGTCGTGGACCAGTCGCGCATGGTGGTCGGCGCCTAAAGAGGCGCGCGCCTCGCTGGACAAGGCCGTTTGCTGCCGGTTATCACCCTAACGTGCCTGACGGGGCCTCGTGCTCCGCGGCACAAGGGATGACAACGGCAAGGGCAGGGCATTTCCATGAGCGAGAACAATAACGCATTGCGCGAGCTTGCCGTCGAGGATCTGGATGCGGCCGGCGCGTCGCAGGAAGTCGCCGCCCTGAGCGCGGCCCTCGCCGAGGCCAATCTCGACTATCACCGCGATGATGCGCCCAAAATCAGCGACGCCGATTATGACCGGCTCAAGCAGCGCCTCGCCGCGATAGAGGCCCGTTTTCCAGACCTTGCCCGCCCCGATAGCCCGAGCCTTCAGGTCGGTGCGACGCCGGATGGCCGTTTCGGCAAAATCCGTCACAGCCAGCGCATGCTGTCGCTCGAAAACGCCTTCTCGGGCGAGGATGTGGGCGATTTTGTCCAGCGCATCCGCTCTTTCCTGAATCTTTCCGCCAATGCCCCTTTGGCCTTCACGGCGGAGCCCAAGATCGACGGCCTGTCTCTGTCCCTGCGCTACGAAAAGGGTGAGCTGGTTCAGGCCGCGACGCGAGGCGATGGCGAGGTTGGCGAGAATGTCACCGCCAATGCCCGCACCATCCGCGATATTCCCGCGCGCCTTCAGGGTCCGGATATCCCCGACATCCTCGAGATCCGCGGGGAGGTCTATATGAGCCATGCCGACTTTGCGGCGCTCAATGCCGACGAAGGATCGCGCAGTTTTGCCAATCCGAGGAATGCCGCCGCAGGGTCCTTGCGCCAGCTTGATGCCGTGATCACGGCGGCGCGGCCTTTGCGCTTCTTTGCCTATGCTTGGGGCGAGACCTCCTCGCCCTTGGCCGAAACCCAGTTCGAGGCGGTTGCCCGCATGGGGGCGCTTGGATTCCAGACCAATCCGCTCATGCGCCTTTGCCGCACGACCGACGAGATGATCGCGACCTGGCGCGAAATCGAACAGCAACGCGCCTCGCTCGGCTACGATATCGACGGCGTGGTCTACAAGGTTAACGACCTCGCGCTGCAAAGCCGCCTCGGGATGAGGGCAACCACGCCGCGTTGGGCGCTTGCGCATAAATTTCCCGCCGAACTCGCCTGGACACGGCTCGAGCGGATCGAGATTCAGGTCGGCCGCACTGGCGCTTTGTCGCCGGTTGCCCGCCTCGAGCCGGTGACGGTCGGCGGAGTCGTGGTCTCGAATGCGACGCTTCATAACGAAGATTATATTGCCGGCCGCGATTCCTCGGGCGAGGCGATCCGCGGGGGCGCGATATCCGCGAGGGCGATTGGGTCCAGATCTATCGCGCGGGCGATGTCATTCCCAAGATTGCCGATGTCGATCTGGCCAAGCGCAGCCCCGATGCCGCGCCCTATGTCTTCCCCGACAGCTGCCCCGCCTGCGGCTCGCCCGCCGAGCGCGAGGAGGGCGATTCTGGTTCGCCGCTGCACCGGCGGTCTCATTTGTCCCGCACAAGCTGTCGAAAAACTGAAGCACTTTGTCTCGCGTGCCGCCTTCGACATCGAGGGGCTCGGCGCGAAAGTCGTCGAAGAGCTCTTTGCCGACGGTTGGATCAAAGAGCCTGCCGATATTTTCACCCTCGCCGAACGCTTCGGCCCGGGCCAGCTCCAGCAGCTCAAAAACCGCGAGGGTTGGGGCGAAAAAGCGCCGAGAACCTCTTTGCGGCAATCGAGCGGCGGCGCGAGATCGCCTTTTCACGCCTGCTGTTCGGCCTCGGCATCCGCCATCTCGGCGAAGTCGCGGCGCAGGATCTGGCGCGCCACTATCAAAGCTGGGATGCGATGGAGCAGGCGCTTGATGCCGCGCGTCCCGCCGTTCTCGCCCATCGCAGCGCCGATGCTGCCGCCGAAGAGGAACGCCGGTTTGCCCTTGCCGCGGGGCGGCGCGCCAGACTGACCGAGGCGCGGGCCACGGCGCGGGCGGAGCACGAGGTTCCGGCCCAGGCGCAGGCCGCATGGGAGGATCTGATTGCCGCCGACGGCATCGGTCCGGTTGTCGCCATGTCGCTCTCGGATGCTTTCGCTAATCCGCGCGAACGGGCGGCGATCGATCGGGTGGCCGCATTCCTGACCATCCTTGCGCCAGAGGCCCGCGCGACGGATGGTGCGATTGCCGGACTGACCATCGTTTTCACCGGCACGCTCGAGCGGATGACGCGGGCCGAAGCCAAGGCGCGGGCCGAGGCTTTGGGGGCGAAGGTTGCGGGCTCGGTCTCGGCCAAGACCGATATTCTGGTCGCGGGGCCGGGGGCGGGCTCGAAGGCCAAGAAGGCGGCCGATCTGGGTGTCAAGGTGATCGACGAGGACCAGTGGATCGCGATGGCGACGCAATGAGCCAGACCAAGGGTCGCCCTCCGGCGCTGTTTCCGCTGTTTGCCGGTATCGAGACCCTGCCGGGGATCGGCCCGAAAGCGGCCGAAAACCTTGCGCAAATGGGGGTGACGCGGCCGCGCGATCTGGTCATGACCCTGCCGCATTCGGGGATCAGGCGGCGCCGGATCGCGGCGATTACCGAGGCTTTGCCGCCCGAAATCGTCACCATTGCCGTCACTGTCGAGCGCCATGTTCCCGCCGCAAGCAAAGGCCGCCCGTGGCGGGTGGTTTGCTCGGACGGCAAGGCCGATCTGGTTCTGGTCTTCTTTCACCCGCGCCGCGACTGGCTCGAGGCGCAGCTGCCTTGGGGGCCGAACGCATCGTCTCGGGCAAGCTCGAGCTTTTCGACGGGCAGGCGCAGATGGTCCATCCCGACCATATCGGGCGGGCCGAAGACCCGTTGCCCGAGGATTTCGAGCCGGTTTACCCGCTGTCCGGCACGCTGACGCAAAAGGTCATGCAAAAGGCCGTCCATGCCGCGCTGACCCGCGTGCCCGAGGTTGCCGAATGGGGCGATGCCGCGCTTGTGCAGCGCGAAGGCTGGCCCGATTGGGGCACGTCCCTGACACATGCCCATGCGCCGCGCGGGCCCGAGGGGCTCTCTCCCTCGGATCCCGCCCGTGCGCGACTGGCCTATGACGAGCTTTTCGCGCATCAGTTGACTCTCGCTTTGGTGCGGCGCGACCGGCGCAAGCGCGCGGGGCAAAGCAATCGCGGCGACGGCCGTTTGCGCGCCCGCGTTCTCGAGGGACTGCCCTGGCCGCCGACCGGCGCGCAGAGCCGCGCGGTGGCCGAGATTGCCGCGGATATGGCCGAGCCCCACCGGATGAACCGCCTGCTTCAGGGCGATGTCGGTGCGGGCAAGACGCTTGTGGCCTTCCTGTCTCTGCTGGTCGCGGTCGAGGCGGGCGGGCAGGGCGTGATGATGGCGCCGACCGAAATCCTTGCCCGCCAGCACTTCCGTGCGCTCGAACCTCTGGCCAAGCTTGCAGGCGTCAGGCTCGAGGTTCTGACGGGGCGCGACAAGGGCGATGCGCGCGAAAACATCCTGACCGATCTGGCCGAAGGGCGGATCGACATTCTGGTCGGTACCCATGCCGTGATCCAGAAAACCGTGAACTTCCACGACCTCCGCCTCGCCATTATCGACGAGCAGCACCGTTTCGGCGTGACCCAGAGGCTCGAGCTTGCGGGCAAGGGCGACGGGCTGCCTGTCGACATGCTGGTGATGACCGCGACGCCGATCCCGCGCTCGCTGGCTTTGGCGCAATATGGCGATATGGAGTTGTCGGTTCTCGACGAGAAGCCCGCCGGACGGCAGCCGATCACGACGATCGTGATCTCGGACCAGCGGCTCGACCAGATCGTCGGGCGGCTCGATGTCGCGATGAAGCAGGGCGCGCGCGCCTATTGGGTCTGCCCGCTGGTCGAGGAAAGCGAGCTGTCGGACCTGACCGCAGCCGAGGCGCGCTTTCAATATCTGCGTGCGCGTTTCGGCGAGGACGTGCGGCTGATCCACGGCCAGATGCCGGCGGACGAGCGCGATGCCGCAATGGCCGATTTCTCTTCGGGGCGCGCAAAGCTTCTGGTTGCGACGACGGTGATCGAAGTGGGGTCGATGTGCCCGAAGCCACGATCATGGTGATCGAGCGGGCCGAGACGTTCGGTCTGGCGCAACTCCACCAGCTGCGGGGCAGGGTCGGGCGCGGTACGGGGGCCTCGAGCTGCCTGTTGGTCTATCACGAGCCGCTCTCGGAAAGCGGCCGGCGGCGTCTGCAGATCCTGCGCGAGACCGAGGACGGTTTCCGCATCGCAGAAGAGGATCTGGTCATGCGCGGGGCGGGCGATGTCATCGGTACCGCGCAGTCGGGGCTGCCGCGTTTCCGCATTGCCGATCTCGAACGGCAGGCGCCGCTAATGGCGCTCGCGCGGCAGGATGCGCAGGCCTATCTCGAACGCGATCCGGCGATGGAATCACCGCGCGGCGTTGCGGTGCGTTTCCTGCTCTGGCTGATGGAACAGGACAAGGCGATCCGTCTGATCGGCGCCGGTTAAGTCTCTGTTTAACCCCAATTAAGACATGTTCTGTTAATTGTTCTTAAAGTTCTTGCCTTGTTCCGTTGTTCGTGAGAACAAATGAGCAACAAAGCGGATCGAGTGACTGGATTTTTAACGGAGGCTGGAATGACTCGTGAATTCATCTCTGACGTGATCGGTGTCGTGGCGCTGTCGGCCACGACGATTACCATGCTCTGGCTGCCGGCATTGCTGGCTGGTTGATTTCTCTGCCCCGCGTAATTGCGATACCTTTCGCCTGGTATTGCGGCCTGCCCCAGGCTTCGTTTGCGCGCAACTTGCCGGCCCACGCGATGCGGGGGCCGGCATTTTTATTGGCGGATCAGCAGAAGGACGAAGAGGTCAGGCCGCGTCGATAGCGGCAAGAAGCGCGTCCCAGGCCAGCAGGATCGATGCGTGGCGATTGAGAAAATCGCGGGCCGGCAGCAGGGTTTCGAGCTCGGCGAAAACGCCTTGGGGGACCGGACCCTGGGCTTGCAGCATCGCGGCGAGAGCGGCGCGGGCCTCGGCGATTTCCGAAGGGCTGCGTCCGATGACGGCGCGGCCCAGAACAGCAGCCGAGGCTTGTCCGAGCGCGCAGGCGCGGACCTCTTGCGCGAAATCGGCAATCAGCCCGTCGGCAAGCCGCACATCCACCGTCACCGAGGATCCGCATTGTGGCGAGCGTTTGTGCGCCGATCCCGCCGGCGCGTCCAGACGGCCGAGATGCGGGATGTCGCCGGCAAGCGCGAGAATGCGGCGCGAGTAAAGCTGCATCAATTCGGTGTCGGACATGGCTTTTCCCGCAAGGCTACGATGCGTAGATAGGAGGCAGCCCAAGGAAAGGAAAGACCATGTTCGACCCCGCCAGCCTGAAATACGACGCGCAGGGGCTGATCCCCGCGATCGCGCAGGACCACCAGAGCGGCGAGGTTCTGATGATGGCATGGATGAATGCCGAGGCCGTGGCGCGCACGCTCGCGACCGGCAAGGTCACCTATTGGTCACGCTCGCGCCAATCTTTCTGGGTCAAGGGCGAAAGCTCGGGCCATGTCCAGAAGCTGGTGGATTTCCGCGTCGATTGCGATGCCGACACGCTTTTGGTTCTGGTCGAACAGACCGGCCCCGCCTGCCATACCAACCGCCGTTCGTGCTTTTACACGGCTGTCCGCGACGGCGAGCCGGTCGAGCTGATGGCCCCGATGGCGGGGTAAGGCCGCTAACTGGCGCGCCTTGCGTGATCGCAGCTCAAAGCCCGATCATGCGGCGGATATCGGCGGGGTTGAGCCTTCGGCACGGTAGAGGCTGATCGCGCGGGCGTCGTCGCGTTTGGCCAGCCGCTTGCCCGCCTCGTCGCGGATCAGCCGGTGGTGGTGATAGCGCGGCGTCGGCAGATCGAGCAGGTGTTGCAGCAGGATCTGGATCCATGTCGATCCAGAAGATCCTTGCCGCGCGTGATCAAAGTCACCCCTTGCGCCGCATCGTCGACCACAACGGCAAGGTGATAGGACGTCCCCATTCCCCGCCGCGCCAGAACAACATCGCCCACGCCCGAGACGAAATCGGCAGCGCCGAGCACATGCGGCACGTCGGGGGCAATGTTTTCATCGCGGAAAGCCACGGCATCGAGGGCGAGATGCGCAAAGGCGCGCGCCGCGTTCAGGCGGATCGCATCCTCGGGACCGGCCTCGGCCATGCTGCGGTGTCGGCAGGTGCCGGGATAGACCGGACCATCGGGGCCAATGATCGCTGCATGGCCTTCCTGCGGCGCATCGAGCGCGGCCTTGATATCTGCGCGGGTGCACGAGCAGGGATAGACCAGCCCCAGTCCCGCGAGCCGGTCGAGCGCGGCCTGATAGGCCGCCATCCGCTCGGATTGGCGCATGACGGGTTTCGCCCAATCGAGGCCGAGCCAGGCGAGATCCTCGAAAATCGCGGCCTCATAGGCGGGACGGCTGCGGCTTTGGTCGATGTCTTCGATCCGAAGCAGAAACTCGCCCCGATCCGCCAGCCCCGCCGCCGTCAGCGCCGCGAAAGCATGGCCGAGATGCAGCGGGCCGGTCGGCGAGGGGGCGAAGCGGGTCCGGTTCATGCGCTCTGGGACACAAGCCAAGCGTTGAAATCGGCCTTGGCGCGGTCGGTATAGGCCGGATAGCGGTCCTTGCGGCCGCGACGGCCCGATTTCACGTCGTCGAGCGGCGGGTAAAGCCCGAAGTTGATGTTCATCGGCTGGAAGGTCTTGGCCTCGGCCCCGCCGGTGATGTGGTTGACCAAAGCCCCCATCGAGGTCGTCAGCGCCGGCGGCGCGAGATCGCGGCCCAAGGCTTCGGCGGCAGCGATGCGGCCCGCCAGAAGCCCCATGGCGGCGCTTTCGACATAACCTTCGACACCGGTGATCTGGCCCGCAAAGCGCAGATTGGGGCGCAGCCGCAGCCGCAAACGGTCGTCGATCAGCGTCGGAGAGTTCAGGAACGTGTTGCGGTGAATGCCGCCAAGGCGCGCGAAGCTGGCGTTTTGCAAACCGGGAATCCGTTTGAAAACCTCGGTTTGCGCGCCATATTTCATCTTGGTTTGGAAGCCCACAATATTATAGAGCGTGCCCAAGGCATTGTCGCGGCGCAGCTGGACCACGGCATAGGGCTTTTCTTCGGGCTTGTGGGCATTGGTGAGCCCGACCGGCTTCATCGGCCCGTGGCGCAGCGTCTCGCGGCCGCGGTCCGCCATGACCTCGATCGGCAGGCAGCCGTCGAAATAGCCGGCGGTCTCGCCCTCGTGGAACTCGGTCTTCTCGGCCTCGACCAGCGCGTCGATGAAGGCTTCGTAATCGGCGCGGGTCATCGGGCAGTTGATATAGGCGGTGCGCTCTTCCTCGGTCTCGCCCTTGTCGTAGCGACTTTGCAGCCAGCAAATCGACATGTCGATGCTGTCGGCATGGACGATTGGCGCGATCGCGTCAAAGAAGGCCAGCGAATCCGCGCCGGTCAGCGACTGGATCGACTGGCCGAGCGCGGTCGAGGTCAGCGGGCCGGTCGCGATGATCCAGCTTCCTTCGGCGGGAACTTCGGTGATCTCGCCCGGCTCGAAGGAAATCAGCGGGTGGTTGCGCAGGGCCTCGGTGACGGCAGCCGAAAAGGCGTCGCGGTCCACAGCCAGCGCACCGCCTGCGGGCAGGCGGTGGCGGTCGGCCATCTCCATGATCAGGCCGCCGGCCGCGCGCATTTCCCAATGGAGCTGGCCCACGGCATTCATCTGGTCGTCATCCGAGCGGAAGGAGTTCGAGCACACCATCTCGGCGCAATCGCCGGTGCGGTGGGCGAAGGTTTCGACGGTGGGGCGCATCTCGTGAAGGATGACGGGGACGCCCGCCTCGGCGATCTGCCAGGCGGCTTCCGAACCGGCAAGGCCGGCGCCGATGATATGAATGGGTTGCATCGACCGTTCCTTTTGCTTTCTTCCCTTGGCGGGGTGGGCCGAGTAGGTAGCAACCTTGAAGCTATGCAGCAAGGGGCGGGGCGCAGATGCCGGATCAGGAATTCGAGACCTTTCACATCGACGATGCCGAATTGCGCATCCCTGCCGCCTCGCTCAACGACCGGCTGCGCGGGCGTCTGCGTGATGGCGGCTACGAGCACTACGAGTGCGACCATATCCGCGCCTATTTGCGACCGGGCGACCGCGTGCTCGATCTCGGCTCGGGGGCGGGGTTGGTCGCGATTGTCGCGGCGCGGATCGTCGGGCCGGAAAATGTGACCACGGTCGAGCCCAATCCCGAAATGCATCAGGCATTGCGCCGCAATCTTCGCCAGAATGCAGGAACGGAACTGCGTCTGATCAAAGGTGCGGTTGTGGGCGACGGCTATGCGGAAAAGACCGTGACGCTCAACCTGCGCTCGGCCTTTTGGTCGGCCTCGGTCGGAGGGCCGCCGGGCAAGAACCCGCGTCTGGTCGAGGTGCCGGCCAAGAAGCTCTCGCGGCTGATCGCGGCGCGTGATGCCACGGTACTCAGCATGGATATCGAGGGCACCGAGGCCGATTTGCTGGCAAAACCGCTTCCGTCGCAGATACGGCTGGTGCTGATCGAGATGCATCCGGGCCTTTACGGCGAGCCGGTGCGCGATGCGCTGATCGCCAATCTCGAGGGGCAGGGCTTCCGCAATCTCGGCGCGCGGCGCACCGAGGAGGTCTATGCTTTCGGGCGCGGGGCCTGAAGGCGGGCGCGGTCCGTGGCTACCTTAGGCAATAAACCCATTGAAAAGGGCGGCAACCTTTGCAGGTGCCGCCCCGGTCTTGCAACAATCTACCGAAGATTATTCGGCAGCTGCTTCTTCTTCGTCGGTCGAGGCTGCGAGGCCCGACGGCGCGGTGATGTTCGCGATGACGAAGTTGCGGTCGATCGTCGGTTTGACGCCTTTGGGCAGCTCGATGTCGTTGATGTGGATGACATCACCGATTTGCTTGCCGGTCAGGTCGACCGTGATGTGGTCGGGAATGTCCGAGGCGGTCACAACCAGTTCGACTTCCGAACGGACCACGGTCAGCGTGCCGCCGCGCTTGATGCCCGGAGCTGCGTCGTGGTTTTCGAAGTTCACGTGGATGAACAGGTTGACGCGCGTGTTGCGGTGCAGGCGCATGAAGTCGATGTGGGTCGGCAGGTCTTTGACCACATCGCGCTGGACGCCGCGGCAGATGACGCGAACGTCGTCCTGACCTTCAACCTGCAGGTTCCACAGGGTCGACATGAAGCGACCTGCGCGCAGTTTGGTCAGCAGCGGGTTGAAGTCGAGCGCGATCGGCTGCGGATCTTTGCCGTCGCCATAAACGATACCGGGCACCTTGCCTTCGCGGCGAGCTTGACGGGCGGCCCCCTTGCCTGTCCCCGTGCGTGCCTCGGCCACCAGATTCGGGATCTCTTTGGCCATAGTCATATTCCTTCGAGTTAAGATGAACCGTCATCCTCCAAGGGTGCATGACGGATGCTGGCCTATAGCCGAAGGATCGGGAAAATAAAAGGGCTTTTGCCGCGATTTTCCCCGTTTTTGCCAAGTTTTCCGCGATCGGTGCGGGTATCGGCGGGGAGCGGGGAGGAAGGGCGGCCCCTTGCGGACAGGTCCGGGGCGGGGGCCGACCTGCGGGGCCATCAAGGACGGCCCCGCAGGACTTGCAGGTTAAACTCTGGTAAATTCGTCCAGAAAATCCTTGGGCAACAGAAGGTTGTGCGGTCCGAACTCGCGCACGTCGCGTTCGCCGCAGAGCGCCATCGTGGTGTCGAGCTCCTTGTGGATGATCTCGAGCGCCTTGGTCACGCCCTCTTCGCCCATCGCGCCCAGCCCGTAGATGAAGGCGCGGCCGATATAGGTCGAATGCGCACCCAGCGCCAAAGCCTTGAGCACGTCCTGACCCGAGCGGATACCGCTGTCCATATGGATCTCGATCTTGTCGCCCACCGCTTTCGCGATATGGGGCAACATGCGGATCGAGCTGAGCGCGCCGTCAAGCTGACGCCCGCCGTGGTTCGAGACGACAATCGCATCCGCGCCGAAATCGGCGGCGATACGGGCGTCCTCTTCGTCCAGAATGCCCTTGAGGATCAGTTTGCCGCCCCATTGCTCGCGGATGCGGGCGATTTTCGACCAGTCGAGTTTGGGGTCGAACTGTTCGGCGGTCCAGCTCGAGAGGCTCGAGAGATCGCCGACGCCTTTGGCGTGGCCGACGATATTGCCGAAGGTGCGGCGTTTGGTGCCGGCCATGCCCATGCACCACTGCCAGCGCCGTGCCAGATCCATGATCACCGGCAGGGTGAATTTCGGCGGCGCGGACAGGCCGTTTTTCAGATCCTTGTGGCGCTGGCCGAGGATCTGGAGGTCGAGCGTCAGCACCAAAGCCGAGCAATTGGCCTTTTTGGCGCGCTCGATCATGCCGTCGACGAAATCCTCGTCCCTCATCACGTAAAGCTGGAACCAGAAGGGCTTGTCGGTATTGGCCGCGACATCCTCGATCGAGCAGATCGACATGGTCGAGAGCGTGAAGGGCACGCCGAACTTCTGGGCGGCGCGGGCGGCTTTGATCTCGCCGTCGGCGCATTGCATGCCCGTCGAGCCGACCGGAGCCAGACCCACCGGCATCGTGACCTTTTCACCCAACATGGTGCTGGCGGTATTGCGGCCGGACAAGTCGACGGCCACTTTCTGGCGCAGGCGGATCTTGGCGAAATCCGTGGTGTTCTCGCGGAAAGTCTGCTCGGTATAGCTGCCGCTTTCGGCGTAATCATAGAACATGCGCGGGGCGCGGCGACGATGGAGCGCTTTGAGGTCGTCAATGCAGGTAATGACCGGCATTCTGGTTCCTTTCCGAAATGCGACGCGGCTTTGTCACTGGTTTGAAGCCGGGGTGCAATCGCCTTTGTTATCAGGGCATTCGGAAGTCTGACTTTCCGAACTGGTCGCGGATTGCGTGGCGCTTTCGGGCGCGGCGGCGGCTCCGCTTGCGGGGCGGCTACGGGATCTGCAACAGGATCGGCTGCGGGATCGCTGTTGCGTAGCGCATCGGCGCGGGCGCGCAGATCCTTGGCGCGCTGCGCCAGATCGCCGGTATCGGGAGCGGGGGCACGGCCTGCGCCGGCCGACTGCAGACTGCCGCGACGCGCCTCGAGCTCGCCTTTGACGGTATCACCGCTCCGCGCTGCGCCCGAGGCATGGCCGGGAAGGACGGGATCGCGCAGCAATTGCTCGGTCGGGGCGAGTTCGGGATAATCGGTGGTGTAATCGCCGCAGGCCTGCAAACCGGCCACCATCAGCAGGGCCGCGCCGATTCGCCATGTCGAAGGGCGGGACGGGGAAAGGCCGCGCATCTGCTCCGGCCGCAAGGGGATGTGTCGCGCCATTCTGTCTCTCTTTAGGCTTGGCGCGAGCATAAAGCGGCACGGGGTTGCTCGGCAAGGCCGCGCAGGGCCTGCCCGCGGCCGATGCGCGGCTCTTGGCCCTTTCTCCGCTGCCGTGGAAAGCCTAAGAGAGATCATGGCCAGAACCCAAGGATCCCGCGCTGATATCACCGGCCCGCTCGTGCGGCAGGCGGCGCTGCGGCTTTTCGCGCGCGACGGCTATGCGGCGGTCTCGATGCGCCAGATCGCGGCGGCGGTCGGCGTGCAGGTCGGCACGCTTTACGGCTATACGCCCGACAAACAGGCACTGCTGGCCGATCTGATGCGCGAGCATATGGAGGGCGTCATCGCCGCCTGGCGCGACAGCCTTGGCGACGGCTCCGGCAACGGCGCCGAGGATCCGCTCGCGCGTCTCGACCGCTTCGTGGCCGTCCATATCGGCTCGAGCCTCGCCAATGTCGAAGGGGTTTTCCTTGCCTATATGGAGCTGCGCAACCTCTCGCCCGAGAATTTCGCGATGATCGCGCGTCTGCGGCGGCAGTACGAGGATGCGCTCGAAGCGATCCTGCGCGACGGTCAGGCGGCGGGGTCATGCGGATTTCCGACACACGTCTGGCAACTTTGGCGCTGATCGCTATGCTGACGGGTATAACCAACTGGTATCGCGATGGTGGACGGCTTGACCGCGGGCATCTGGTGCAGATCTACTGTGATCTGGCACGGGGTGCGGTCGGGGCGTGATCCTGACCGTTTCCGCCCTCTCGAGCGGCCTCTGACGCGGCCCTTCCAAACCGATCGTTTCGCACCAATATTGCCATCATGAGCCTGTCCCCGCAATTTCTCGACGAGATCCGCGCCCGTGTGCCTTTGTCCCGTATCATCGGGCGCAAGGTGCAATGGGATTTGCGGCGCTCCAACCAGGCCAAAGGCGACTGGTGGGCACCTTGCCCTTTCCATCAGGAAAAATCTGCCTCCTTCCACGTCGATGACCAGAAGGGGTTTTATTACTGCTTCGGCTGCCATGCGAAGGGCGACATCCTGCGCTTCATGCAGGAGGCCGACGGCATGGGCTTTATCGAGGCGGTCGAGGTTCTGGCCGCCGAGGCAGGGCTCCAGATGCCCGCGCGCGATCCGGTTCAGGCGCAGCGCACAGACCGGCGCACCAAGCTGGTCGAGGTCATGGAAGAGGCCGTGCGCTGGTTCCGTCTCCAGCTCCAGACCGGCATGGCCCATGAGGCACGCGCCTATCTCGACCGGCGCGGCCTGACCGAAGCCGACCGCGAGCGTTTCGGCATCGGCTTCGCGCCCGACCAGCGGCAGGCGCTTTATCACGCCCTGCGCGGCAAGGGGATCGACGAGGCTCTGATCGTCGAGGCCGGATTGGCCGCGAAACCCGATGACGGCGGCGCGCCCTTCGACCGGTTCCGCGGCCGCATCATCTTTCCGATCCGCGACGCGCAGGGCCGCTGCATCGCCTTTGGCGGGCGCGCGATGGACCCGAATGCACGGGCGAAATACCTCAACAGCCCCGAGACGGCCCTGTTCGACAAGGGGCGCAATCTCTACAATCTCGGGCCTGCGCGCACCGCGGTCAGCAAAGGCCAGCCGCTGATCGTGGCCGAGGGCTATATGGATGTGATCGCGCTGGTGAAGGCCGGTTTCGAGGGCGCGGTCGCGCCGCTCGGCACCGCGATCACCGAAAGCCAGCTGCAATTGATGTGGCGTGTCTCGCCCGAACCGGTGATCGCGCTCGACGGCGATACCGCGGGGATGCGCGCGGCTTTGCGGCTGATCGATCTGTCTCTGCCCATGACCGGACCGGGGCAGGCGTTGCGTTTCGTCATCCTGCCCGAGGGTCAGGACCCCGACGATCTCATCCGCAAACAGGGCGCGCCCGCAATGGCCTCGGCGCTGGACGGGGCGCGGCCTCTGGTCGATCTTTTGTGGCAGCGCGAGACCGAGGGCAAAGTCTTCGACAGCCCCGAGCGCCGCGCGGCCTTGGACAAGTCCCTGTCCGATGCGGTGGCGCGGATCGCCGATCCCACGACGCGCGACTATTACACCTCGATCTTCAAACAGATGAAGTGGCAGCTCTTTTCGGGCCGTCGCGACGGGGGCGCAGGGGGTGGCGCGGGCGGCGGGGCGCGCGAGCCGCGGCGCGGAGCGGGCAATGCAGGCGGCGGACGGCAGCGCGGCAAGCCCGTTTTCGAGGCGCCTGCCGCCGCGCCGACCCGCGCTTCGATGCTCTCGGCGCCTCAGCTGTCCGAAAAAGCGACCGAGCAGATGATCGAGGCGATGGTTCTGGCGATCTGCGCCACCCATCCGGCTTTGGTCGCGGCGGTCGAGTCGCGGCTCGAACGCCTCATGCCCGAGGATCAGGGCCGGGCTGCGCTGATCCATGATCTTCTGGCCGGAACGCGGTCGGTGCAGGGGCGCATGGCCCTTGAAAGCATCCTGAGCGAGGCCCATGTCAAAGCGGCACCCGTGATTTCCAAACCACAGGACAGCGATGCGGCTTCGGATATTCTCGCCAATGCTCTCGACCGGATCGAAGCCCGACGGGCCGCGCGTCTGGAAATCGCGCGGGCAGAGGCCGAAATCGAAGGTCTGGCGGATGAGGGGCTGACATGGCGCGTGACCCAATCGGCGCGTCTGCGCCAGAAAGCCGACCACCCCGCTTTGGCCGATCTTGGCGATCTCGGCGAAAACAGCGATGCGCAGCGCGCCTTTCTGAAATCCGCCCTCGAAAATGAAATCTGGCGAAAGCCAAAGCGTTAACCCGAAACCCGCAGAAGAAACGAATCACGCGACCGCTACCGAATCACTTGGCGAATCACCTTCCGAATCATCGTGCCGGAAATCCCGTGCGGGCCTTTGATTCTTCGCCGCTATTCGGTAAAACCGAGCAGTTGCCGACCCGATTCGCCAACGCCGCGAATCACCGCCTTCAAGGAGCGAGCATGGCCGCCAAAGACGACGAAGACCAAAAGCCCGATACCAAGGATGATGATCATTCGCTTGATATGAGCCAGGCGGCCGTCAAGCGCATGATCGCGGAAGGCCGTGAGCGGGGTTACATCACCTACGACCAGCTGAACACGGTTCTGCCGCCCGATCAGGTCTCTTCGGACCAGATCGAGGACGTCATGTCGATGCTCTCGGAGATGGATATCCGCGTCGTCGAGAATGACGAGGACAGCGAGGAAACCGAGGCCACCGGCGGCGAATTGGTCACGACCAACACCGGCACGCGCGAAGTGGCGCTGGCGTCCTCGGAAACCGAAAAACTCGACCGGACCGATGATCCGGTGCGCATGTATCTGCGCGAGATGGGCTCGGTCGAACTGCTTTCGCGCGAGGGCGAGATCGCCATTGCCAAGCGCATCGAGGCCGGTCGCAACACCATGATCGCGGGCCTTTGCGAAAGCCCGCTGACCTTCCGCGCGATCACGATGTGGCGCGAGGAACTGCTCGACGAAGACATTCTGCTGCGTGACGTCATTGACCTCGAGGCGACCTTCGGGCGCACGATGGACGAAGAAGCCGACGAGCAGGAGCTTGCTGTCGGCGGCGAGACCGTGGCCCCTGCCGCGACCGGCCGCAACGACGGCGAGGAATTCGACGCCGACGGCAACCCCATGCGCCGCGACGACGACGAGGACGAGGACGACGGCCAGAACCTCTCGCTCGCCGCGATGGAAGCCAGCCTCAAGCCCAAGGTTCTCGAGACCCTCGAGATGATCGCCATGGGCTATGAAGAGCTTGCCCATATGCAGGACAGCCGGATGTCGGCCACCCTGAACGAGGACGGCTCGTTCTCGGCGGCGGACGAGCTCGCCTATCAGCGCAAACGCAGCGAAATCGTCGGTCTCGTGACCGAACTGCATCTGCACAACAACCGTATCGAAGCGCTGGTCGACCAGATCTACGGCATCAACCGCCGCATTCTGACCATCGACTCGGGCGTCGTGAAGCTGGCCGATGCCGCCCGCATCAACCGTCAGGAATTCATCAAGGCCTATCGCGGTTCGGAGCTGGACCCGACGTGGGTTGACCGCATGGCGGCCAATCCGGCGCGCGGCTGGCAGGCGCTGTTCGACAAATCCCGCACTCAGGTCGAGAATCTGCGCGGCGAGATGGCGATGGTCGGCCAACACGTCGGCGTCGATATCGAGGAATTCCGCCGCATCGTGAACCAGGTTCAGCGCGGCGAAAAAGAAGCGCGTCAGGCCAAGAAGGAAATGGTCGAGGCCAACCTGCGTCTGGTGATCTCGATCGCCAAGAAATACACCAACCGCGGCTTGCAATTCCTTGATCTCATTCAGGAAGGCAATATCGGCCTCATGAAGGCCGTCGATAAATTCGAATACCGTCGCGGCTACAAGTTCTCGACCTATGCGACCTGGTGGATCCGTCAGGC
This sequence comes from Paracoccus cavernae, assembly GCA_030410095.1. Classification (GTDB taxonomy): domain Bacteria; phylum Pseudomonadota; class Alphaproteobacteria; order Rhodobacterales; family Rhodobacteraceae; genus Paracoccus; species Paracoccus cavernae. Next base: position 1,165,565 of record JAUFRC010000001.1, on the reverse strand, counting down.
GATCACGCGCTCGATCGCGGATCAGGCCCGTACGATCCGTATTCCGGTCCATATGATCGAGACGATCAACAAGCTCGTGCGGACCGGCCGCCAGATGCTTCACGAAATCGGCCGCGAGCCGACCCCGGAAGAATTGGCCGAAAAGCTGCAGATGCCGCTGGAAAAGGTCCGCAAGGTGATGAAAATCGCCAAGGAGCCGATCTCTCTCGAAACCCCGATCGGGGACGAGGAAGACAGCCAGCTCGGTGATTTCATCGAGGACAAGAACGCGGTCCTGCCGCTGGAATCCGCCATTCAGGAAAACCTGAAGGAAACCACGACCCGCGTTCTGGCCAGCCTCACCCCGCGCGAGGAACGGGTTTTGCGGATGCGTTTCGGCATCGGCATGAACACCGACCATACGCTCGAAGAGGTCGGCCAGCAGTTTTCGGTCACCCGCGAGCGCATCCGCCAGATCGAGGCGAAGGCTCTGCGCAAGCTCAAGCACCCAAGCCGGTCGCGCAAGCTGCGCAGCTTCCTCGACCAGTAAGCGTCCGCAAGCCATCAAAAAACGCCGGTGATGAAAATCACCGGCGTTTTTCTTTGTCCGACGGTGCGCTGCGGGTCGTCCCGCCGCGCGCCGAAAGGTCCTGATCAGGCGTTTTTCGCGATGAAAGCCGCGAACTGGTCGATATAGCCTTGCAGGAAAGCGCGGGTGCCCGCGTCGATCACATCGCCGCTCTCGTCATAGGCGGCGGGCTTCCACTGCAGGTTCACCTCGGGGAGGGGGCCAGAACGGTCGAGAGGCTGGCGAGATCCGCGCGCAAGCGTGCCTGGCCCACAGCCGCACCGATCGAGCCCGGCGAGGTGCCGGCGACGGCGGTCGCTTTGCCCTGCCAGACGCCTTGACCATAGGGACGCGAGCCCCAATCCATAGCGTTTTTCAGGATGCCGGCATAGCTGCGGTTGTACTCCGGCGTCAGCATCAGAAGGCCGTCGGCTTTCGCGACCTGCTCTTTCATGCGCAGCACAGAGGCGGGCGGATTGACCCAGAGATCGTCGTTGTAGGCAGGCAGGTCGCCGATATCGACATAGTCGAAGACCAGCTTGCCGGCGGCAAGCTTTTCGAGCGCCTGTGCAAGCTTGAGGTTCAGCGATCCTTGCGCAAGGAGCCGACGATTACCGCGACGGAATTGGTCATGGGAGGTCCTTTCTTCGGACTTGGCGAAGCGGCACCCGGCCGATCCGGTGTCTTCTCCGGATTTTGCGGGGGCGCAGGGTTGAATGGCTGGCACAAAAAGTGAACAGTGCAGCCGACCTGACAGGCGATAACACATGACCCCGACCTCTTCCATGCCGTTTTCCGAGAAGCTCTCGGCGGCTTTGTCCTTTCTCTTTTCGGATGCCGGACAGCTGCGCTTTTTGCTGGCGACGGCACTTGTTCTGATGCTGGCTTTCGCCGTCATGTGGCGTCGCGCCGCGGCGGATCGACGTGCTGCGGGGCACAGACTCGAGGCCTTGGGCGCGCAGATCCGGCAGCACGAGACCGCTGCAATCAGCGCCGCGGAAGGGGCCAAGGCACTGGAGCAGCGCCTTGCGGAAGTCGGTGCCCATGAGCGCGAGGTCTCTCTGCGTCTGGGCCGGATCGAGAGCGCTTATGACGGTCAGGCGGGGCGTCTGCGCGAGGTGATCGAAGAGCGCGACGATCTGCGCGATGCGCTCCATGCCGCACGCCAGTCCGAGGGGTGCTTCAACGCCAATTGGCCGAAACCGTTCTTGCCGCCGACAAGGACCGCGAGACGGCGGCGCGCGACATAGCCACATTGCGCGAGCTGCGCGAAGAGATGACGCGTCATTTCAAGGTCATGGCCGACGAGACTTTGCGCGTTCAGGGCGAGGATATGCACAAGCGCCAGAGCGAAAGCATGACGGCGCTTTTGACGCCCTTCCGCGATCAGGTCCACCGTTTCCAGACCGAATTGCAGAACCGCTCCAAACAGACCGACGAGGAGCGCGCGCGGCTGCGCGAGCAGATCGAAGGCCTGCACAAGCGCTCAGAGGATATCTCGCGCGAGGCGGTGGCGCTGACGCGCGCGCTCAAGGGCGACCGCCAGAAGCAGGGGGCATGGGGCGAGATGATTCTTGAGAGATTGCTTGAGGAATCCGGTCTAAATAAAGGAATACACTACGAAACACAGGCGAGCACGACCGATGAGGAAGGGCGGCGGTGGCGGCCCGATGTCGTGGTGAAATTACCGCAAAAGAAAGTGCTGGTGATCGACAGCAAGGTCTCGCTTTCGGCCTATGAGGAGGCGGTGAACAGCGACGATCCGTTGACCTATGATGCGGCGATCAAGCGCCATGTCGCGGCTTTGCGTGCCCATATCACCGGCCTTTCCGGCAAGGGCTATCAGGTGCTCGATCAGGGTTCGGTGGATTACGTCCTGATGTTCATCCCGATCGAGGGCGCTTTTTCCGAGGCCCTGCGCGCCGATCCCGATCTCGCACATTTCGCGATGGAGCGGCGCGTCGGCCTGACCACTCCGACGACCCTGATGCTGACCCTGCGCACCGTCGACCACATCTGGACCGTCGAGCGCCGCGAGAGCAATGCCGCCCAGATCGCGGCGCGCGCGGGCCAGCTTTACGACAAGTTGCACGGCTTTGTTTCGTCGATGGAGGATGTCGGCCTTCAGCTCGACCGCGCGCAAAAGAGCCATTCGACCGCGATGGACCGGCTCAGCCGCGGCTCGGGCAACGTGATCCGTCAAGCCGAGCTTTTGCGCGAACTCGGCGCGCGGGCGCAAAAGCGCATCGGTCTGGACCATGACGGCGCGGCGGGGATGTCGCCGACCTGTCGGGTCTTTCCGGCCCCGCCGAAACCGCCCCGCGGGAGTGACGCAACGGCGCAGAGGCAGGGCGGTGCCGCTTGGCGCTAAGCCTGTGTTCCCGCTGCCATAATTGACGGGATATAATTGCTGAACCAAACGTTACCGCGTGGCCTCTTGTGCCTAAAAAGCATATCATTTTCGCGAGCTTCGCCTTCGGGTGGCGCTGCAACAATGATAACATTGTGGGTAGGGACCATGCAGAAACAATTGGGTGCAGAACTTCTCGGGACATTCTGGCTGGTATTCGGGGCTGCGGCAGCGCGATCCTCGCGGCAGGGTTTCCGGGTCTGGGGATTGGCTTTGTCGGCGTCTCGATCGCTTTCGGTCTGACGGTTCTGACCATGGCCTATGCGGTCGGCGGCATTTCGGGCGGACATTTCAACCCTGCCGTTTCGGTCGGTTTGACGGTAGCGGGACGTTTTCCCGCCTCGAAGCTGCTGCCCTATATCATCGCGCAGCTGATCGGCGCGACTTTGGCGGCAGCGGCGCTGTACGTCATCGCAACCGGCCAGACCGGCTATGTCATGGGCGGCTTCGCCTCGAACGGTTACGGCGATCTGTCGCCGGGCAAATATTCGATGATGTCGGCGCTGGTGATCGAGGTCATCCTGACCGCTTTCTTCCTGATCGTCATCCTCGGCACGACCCACGGCCGCGCGTCTGCAGGTTTCGCGCCGCTGGCAATCGGTTTGGCGCTGACGCTGATCCACCTGATCTCTATTCCGGTGACCAATACCTCGGTCAACCCGGCCCGCTCGACCAGCCAGGCGCTGTTCGCAGGCGGCGAGGCGATGTCGCAGCTCTGGCTCTTCTGGGTTGCGCCGATCGTCGGTGCGGTCATCGGTGCGGTGATCTGGAAAGCCGTCGGCGAGAACGACTGATCGCGGCGGCCCGAGGGGCCGCAATCGCGAAACGGAAAAGGGCGCCGCGCGGCGCCTTTTTCTTTGGAGGCGCGCTCAGGGTTCGAGCTCGTCCTCGAGCGAGCGGCCGAGAAAGCCCGCGGCCTTGATCCAGCTTTCATCGGTATCGCCGCGAAAGCTGAGATTGCGGTCGAAGCGCGTGGTTTCGGCGTCGAGATCGACCAGCTGCACGAAAATCTGCATGATGAGCGTGCTGGATTTGTGGACGACCACGAAAAGCGCCAGATCCGACCCCGTTCCTTTCGCGAGGGTGATCAGGCAGGGCACCGTCTCGGGCGTGCAGGCGGTGGCGACATCCCGCGGCGTCAGGCTGCTCACGCGCGAGACCTCGGGCGCGAGCACGCGGGCCAGCTCTGCGCTCATCAGATCGACGCGGCGCTGATGGTCCTCGCGCTGGTCCTTGGCCTCGTGCGAGGTGTCGAAGAACTTGACCGGCATCAGCGCGAGGCTTTCGGCCTTGGCGGCAACCGGAAAGAGCGCGAGCGCGAGCGCGGCAAGAAGAGGGACGTTTCTCGTGGGCATGGCGAACTTTCATGGCTGTGCCGGATCAAGCGAGGATAGCGCGGTTGGCCACCAAATGAAGCGTTTTCACCGCGCGACGGCAGACGCCCGAGGGAGCGCGGCGAGCAAGTCGGGGACGGGTTGCGGCATCGGGCAGGGTGGTGCTAGACAATCGCCCCGATGCGGTGCGCTGCGTGAACCGATCCCCAAGGCTGGCCGCGATGGCCGCGAAAACGAGATGACCGAAGAGAAAGCATCCTCCTCCGATCGGCGCCGCTTTGCTGCGCCTGTTGGCGATTATGCTTTTGCTGGTCATTCCGCTGTCGCAGGACCGTTCTGTCGAAGGGATTTCTGCTGGAGCGGATCTCAAGGTCCTGCATGGCACGCTTTCGGATCTCCAGCGGCCCGATCCGGTTCTGATCACGCCGCCCTTGCCGGTCGAGGGCTTGCGCATTGCTCCCGACACGACAACCGCCCGCCGCATGGCGCTCGTGCCGGTGCCGCGGCTTGGGGTCATGCTTTGGCGCGAGGCCAGCCACCACGCCCGTGCGCCTCCGCTCCAACTCTGAAACCTTTGCGGATCCGGTCCTCAGGACCGGCGGATTTACCATGCGCGGTCCGCTGTGCATGCGACCGCGCGCATGTTCAGAGAAGATGAATGAGCGACAATCTCGACAACAACAGCCGTTTCAAATGCCCCGCCTGCGGCGAGGCGCTGGTTTGGCGGGCGAAGGCCTGCGCGGCCTGCAAGGAAACCGCGCCGATCTATAACCATCCGGCATTCTGGTACGGGCTGGCGGTTTTCGGCGTGATCAGCCTCGGGCTGATCCTTTGGGTGCTGGCGACCTGATCTTTATCGGCTCAGGCCGAGCGTCGAAACCGGCGGCGACAAAGGAAAGGGCCGGCTTATGCCGGCCCTTTCGCATGCGGACTTGAAGGTCTTACTGGACCAGAGCGCGCCCGTTCTGGACATGGCGCACCGCCAGTTTGCGGCCCATGCGGCCGGTCGCGAGGTGGCGTGCCGCCACCGGAAGCTCGGTCGCGGTGCCGTTGCGCAGTTCCGGGAAGAGGGTGAAGATCTCTTCGCTGGCCTCGGGGCCAAGCGCGCGCAAAGCCTCGGGGCCGGTATAGAGCGATTCCGTCTCGGCGCCGTTCGACAGGACGATCTCGTGCTGGTCGAAGAGGAAGTGGAAATACTCCACCGCCACATCGCCCTCGACGGTATCGATGCCCTGGATCTGCAGAAGCTGCTTGGCTGCAACGAGAACCTCGTCGGTGCCGAACATCTTCTGCGCAATATTCGAGCGCACGAGGATGCGGTGCTGCGGCGAGACCAGAAGGTCCTCGCTCGGCATGTTCACCCCAGCGCACCGGCGCGGATGCGGATCGGCTTGAGCTTGTCGTTCTGGCCGAGGATCTCGGCCCCAGCACGCGCGAGCCGATCCAGCGGATGGGCTGGAGGCCGTTATCGCGGGTCCAGACGCGCATGCCTTCGGTGAGCTCTTCGACCTGGATCGCGCCGAATTCGGTTTCAATCAGCGTGCCGCGCACGAAGCAGGGGAAGCAATGCTCGTGCGGGGTGACGCCCGGCTCGTTGCGGCCGTAATGGGCGGGATCGCTCGAGAAGGTCACCGAAAGGATCGGATGGGTGAGCATCTCGGCCAGTTCGTAATCGGGCGCATTGTTCGGCGGCGGCATCAGGAAGGTGTTGCCGTCCAGATCCTGCATGACCCGCAGCGTCGACGTGTATTCCTGCACCGAACCGTCGGGCAGCTGGACGCGGATGGTGCTGACATGAACGTTGAACGCGGTGTTGACGGTATAATCCGCCTCGCTGCCGCCCAGAGAATGCGTAATTGTCTCGGAGGAGGGTGTGGCACCGTCGATCGGGATGATGCCGTCGCCATTGGTGTCGTTGAGCGTCACCTGCGTCATCTGGCGGTAAAGCGGATCCGTCGCGGAGCCGAAGGTCATCCCCGCGGTCGTGGCATAAGCGCCGTCAGGGCCTTGGGTGGTCTTGTCGAGGTCCATATTGGGCAATTTGCCCAGATAGATCATGCGTTCGGTCGTGCCGCAGCCGCAATCATCTGACGGTACCGTCGGGATGTCGTTCATCTCGTTACCCACATTCATACACAGCTCCGACAGGGAGCGATTACGATGCCGGGGAATGGGAACGAGAAATCGTTGGGAACGCCCAAAAAGGGGCGCTGCCGTCAAAAACACAGACGGCGATTTACTCGTTAACATCACTCGGCGACGGCCCAACGTGGCGCCGCTTCGTTAGTCTTACTTATTGAGGTAAATCGTTCAAGATTATTGTTTGTTGTCAGAACGGCGCTGCAGGCGGCGCATTCCGGACGCGGGGGATAACATCAATCAATACAGACACTTATCCGTGGTTAACCACAAGTGCCGATTGCTGAAAAGCAACACAGGATTTGTAAACTATACAAAAAGACAGGCCGGGATCGCTCCCGGCCTGCCCAATGGTTTCGCTTTTTGCGCGATTACTCGCGGTTGCCCATAAACTGCAGGAGGAACATGAACATGTTCAGGAAGTTCAGGTAGAGCGACAGCGCACCATGATTGCCGACTTGCCAAGGAAGTCGTCATCCGAACCTGCCATCTGCAGATAGGTGTTCTTGATGTTCTGCGTGTCAAAGGCGGTCAGGCCCGCGAAGATCAGCACGCCGATTGCCGAGATGGCGAATTGCACCGCGCTCGATTGCAGGAAGATGTTCACCAGCGAGGCGACGATCAGGCCGATCAGGCCCATCATCAGGAAGGTGCCCATCGGCGCGAGGTTGCGCTTGGTGGTATAGCCGTAGAGCGAGAGGCCGGCAAAGGCGATCGCGGTCACAAGGAAGGTCTGGACGATCGAATAGCTCGTGTAGAACAGGAAGATCGAGCTGATCGACAGGCCCATGACGGCCGCGAAGAGATAGAAGACGAAGGTTGCTGCCTGAACCGACAGGCGGTTCAGCGCGGCGCCGAAGCCGAAGACCATCAGGAGCGGCGCGAACATGATCACCCAACGCAGCGGCGAGGTGTAGATCGCGGCGCCAAGGCCGGTCAGCGTGCCGTCGGCATTGACGGCAAGACCCGAGATCGCCCAGGCCGCACCGGCAGTCACCAGCAGGCCCACGGACATCAGACCGTAAACTTTGTTCATATAGGCGCGAAGGCCCGCGTCCAGAGCGGCCGAGCGCGTCGCGGTCCCGGCCGTACGGATCGAATTGTAGTCGGACATAAATGTCTCCCCGGTCAGAATTCGCGGTGCGCCCGATCGGCTCACCGTTCCCGACAAATATCGGGAAACTATGGCTTCATTTCAATGCTGGATGCGCGAAAGCTGCGATAAATGCGCGATAAATCGGCGGCGCGGTGGCAAGGGGTGCAGCCCTTCAGATCGAGACGACGACTTTTCCGATCGAGCGCCTGCTTTCCAGCAATTCATAGGCTTGAGCCAGATCGGAAAGCGGCGTGAGCGGGCCTTGGCGGGGCGTCAGACGGCCCTCGGCGACCATCGCGAAAAGCTGCGTCATACTGTCGCGGAGCAGTTCCGGCGCCAGTTTGCCATAGCCGCCCCAATAGAATCCGTGGATCGCGATGTTCTTGACCAAAGCATGGTTGAGGGGCAGTTCGGGCGGCTTGCCACCGGCAAATCCGATCACAAGATAGCGCCCGCCGGTACGCAGCGCGCCGAAGGCCGCAAGGCCCGGCGCATCGCCCACCGGATCATAGACGACATCGGCCCCGCCCAATGCGCGCAAAGCGGCCTTGAGATCGGGTGTGGTGTCGCTGTCGATCAAATCGCTCGCCCCTGCGGCCTTTGCCGCTGCAAGCTTGTCGGCGCCGCGAGCAACCGCGATGACGCGCGCCCCGAGTGCCGCGCCGATCTCGACCGCGGTCAGCCCGACGCCGCCTGCCGCGCCCAGAACCACCAGAACCTCTCCGGCGCGCAGATCCGCGCGGGCGGTCAGGGCGAGATGGCTCGTGCCGTAGGCGATCTGGAATCCCGCGGCATCGGCATAGGACATGCTGTCGGGGATGCGGATGCAGCGACCGGCAGGAAAGGTGCCGAATTCGGCCATCGTTCCCTGCGCCCAGACCGCGACTCTGTCCCCCGCCGAAAAGGGGGTGTTCGGCCCGACGGCAACGACTTCTCCCGCGCCTTCAAGGCCGGGGACGAAGGGCAAGGGCGGGGTTTCCTGATATGTTCCCTTGACCATCAGCAGATCCGCGAAATTTAATGCGGCTGCCCTCATGCGGACCAAAATCTCGCCTTCAGCGGGTATTCTCGTCGTGATTTCAATGGGCGAGGGCGCTCGCCCCTGACCTGAACCATCATGGCGGTCGCTGTTTGCGTCATTCTTGCTCCGAAATTTAGCAGACAAAATGCGTTAATGGCTTGGCATCCCCAAAAACACTTGTACAAAATGATATTGTATCTGCTTAGGAAGAAAACGGTCAGCGGTGCAAAGAGGCCACATTTTTTTGATGTCGGCATCGGTTCGCGACGGTCGTGGTCTGTTTTGTGTGAGTGAGGATGTTGAGATGAAGCATAACGTGGACCTGCATGTGGGGAAACGTATTCGCCATCGCCGCTGGATGATCGGGATGACCCAGCAGCAATTGGCCGAGAAAGTTGGAATCAAGTTTCAGCAAATCCAGAAATACGAGACCGGCATGAACCGTGTCTCTGCATCGCGTCTTTGGGATATTGCCCAATCGGTCGATGTCCCCGTGAGCTTCTTCTTCGAAGGACTGGGTGACGATCGAGCGCGTGCCGAGATCGAGGGCGATATTCTGGCCGATAAAGAAGCGCTGCAGCTGGTGCGTTCTTATTACGCCATGCCCGAGGCACAACGCCGCCAGATTTTCGAGCTTGCCCGCGTTCTTTCCGACGCGGCCTGACTTTACCCGCGGCGACAAAAGGCTATGTCTGGTCCCGGATCAACACGGGGGCAGACATGACCGACGCCGCACAGATCATCGCGACAGCCCATCTTTTGGCGGATGCGGCGAGGCACGAGACGCTTCGGCTGTTTCGGACGCCTTCGCTGCATCCAGACAACAAGGCCGCAAGCGGCTTCGACCCCGTGACCGAGGCGGACCGCGCCTCGGAGCGGGCCATGCGCGCGCTCTTGGCGCAGCATCGACCCGATGATGCCATTCTCGGCGAGGAATACGGCAGCAGCGCAGGCCGTTCGGGCCTGACCTGGGTCCTCGATCCGATCGACGGCACGCGGGCCTTCATCTCCGGCGCGACCAGCTGGGGTGTGCTCATTTCAGTCACCGACGAGAACGGCCCGATATACGGGCTGATCGATCAACCCTATATCGGGGAGCGCTTCGAGGGCGGCTTCGGCCAAAGCCGGATGAGCGGTCCGCGCGGCGAGGCGGGGCTTGCGACGAGGCGCGGCGTCACGCTGGATGGCGCGACCTTGATGTCGACCTATCCCGAAGTCGGCACGGCCGAGGAATATGCCCGTTTCCGCAAAGTGGCAGACAAGGTGCAGCTTACGCGCTACGGGCTCGATTGCTATGCCTATGCGCTGCTGGCCGCGGGCCAGATCGATCTGGTGATCGAGGCGGGGCTGCAATCCTACGATGTCTGCGCGCCGATTGCCGTGATCGAGGCTGCCGGTGGTGTGGTCACCGACTGGCAGGGCGGCCCCGCGCATGAGGGGGCCGAATTATTGCGGCCGGCTCGCCGGAACTTCACGCCCAGGCTCTTGCGCTTTTGCAAAACTGACAGCAAAAGCCCGCTCTGCCTTGATTGTCGCCATGCTCCTCTAGGGGTATGTTGCGGCTGCAAGGACCACTTCCAAGCGACAGGAATGCCAAGATGAGCCAAAACCGCGAGGCCGAGATCACAAGTCAGGACGATGACTTCCGGCCGCGGCAGGAGGTTATCGACAGCGTGATCCAGGCGATCGACGACGGCGATGCCCTGCGGCTCGACGACCTGCTCGAGCCGATGCATGCCGCCGATATCGCGGATCTCATCGAACAGCTGACGCCCGCGCGACGGAAGGTCTTTCTCGACCTCTATTCCGGCGAGATCGACGGCGAGATCCTCTCGGAAATCGACAGATCCATCCGCGACGAGGTGGTCGAGGCCCTGCCGCATGCCGTGCTTGCCGAAGCCGTGCGGGAAATGGACAGCGACGACGTCGTCGACCTGCTCGAAGACCTCGAAGTGCCCGAACAGCAAGCGCTTCTGGCCGAGCTCGACAGATCCGACCGTGCGGCAGTCGAGCAGTCGCTGAATTACCCCGAGCATTCGGCCGGTCGTCTGATGCAATCCGAGGTGGTGACCGCGCCCGAACATTGGACCGTGGGCGATGCGATCGCCTTTCTGCGGACCGAAGACTGGCTGCCCGACCAATTCTATCACGTCGTTCTGGTCGATCCGCGCCGTCGTCCGACCGGCTATGTCACGCTTGGCAAGATCCTGTCCTCGCGCCCGCAAATCATGCTGCGCGACATCACCGAAGACAGTTTCCGCACGATTTCGGCGCTGCAGGACGAAGGCGATGTCGCCTATGCCTTCAACAAATACCACCTGATCTCCGCGCCGGTCGTCGACGAGGCCGACCGGCTTGTCGGCATGATCACCATCGACGACGCCATGTCGGTTCTCGACGAGGAACACGAGGAAGACTTCCTGCGCATGGCGCGCGTTGCAGATGACAGCCACGTCTCGGACGGGCCGTTCCAGACCGCCAGACAGCGTTTGCCGTGGTTGATCATCAACCTCTTTACCGCCTCGATCTCGGCTCTGGTGATCTCGCAGTTCGAGGCCACGCTGAGCACATTCGTGATCCTTGCCGCATTGATGCCGATCGTGGCCTCGACCGGCGGGATCGCGGGGACGCAATCGCTGGCCGTCGCGGTCAGGGCCTTGGCCACGCGCGAACTCACGAGTTCGAACGCGCGCCGCGTCGTGCTGCGCGAGTTGATGGCGGGGCTTTTGAACGGGCTTGGACTGGCTGTCATTTTGTGTGTCGCGGCGAGCGTCATTCTCGGCAGTCCTGCGATCGGGATCGTTTTGGGCACGGCAATGATCGCAAACCAGATCGTCGCCGCCATGGGCGGGTGTTGGTTCCGCTCACGCTCAGCAAATTCGGCCTTGATCCGGCTTTGGCCTCGGGGACTTTCGTGACCACAATGACCGATGTCATGGGCTTCTTCGCTTTCCTCGGCCTTGCCTCATGGATCCTGATTTGACGCCTCAAGGGCAGGCGGAGCGCAAGCAGGCCTTGCGCAAAGAGGCCCTTTCGGCGCGGGCGCGGGGAGGATGGCGCAGCGCTGACGCGTAATCTCGGCGCGGCGCTTGCACCCTTTGCCGGCGCGACCCTTGCCGGCTATTGGCCGATCAAGACCGAGGCCGATCCGCGGCCCGCGCTTTTGGCCCATCAGGGGCCTTTGTGTCTGCCGGTCGTTCTCGGCCCCGCACTGCCGCTGGTTTTTCGCGCTTGGGACGGGACCGAGGCCCATCTCGAGCGCGGCGATTTCGCGACGCGCCATCCCGATGATTCGCAACCCGAGCTGACACCCCGCGTTGTCATCGTACCGCTTGCGGGCTTTGACCGTTACGGCAACCGGCTGGGCTATGGTGGCGGGTTCTACGATCGAACCCTTGAAATCCTTCGATCTTCCGGGCCGGTGACGGCGATTGCCTGTGCCTTTGCTGCTCAGGAGCTGCCCTTCATCCCGACCGAGCCGACCGATCAGCCTCTGGATCTGATTGTGACGGATTCGGGAATTTTTCAGCCCCGAAGCTGATTTTTTCACCGCTGAAAAACGGAACGAAGGGGATACGCGCAGATCTCCGTGCGACCGTCCGTGCCGGTTGAAAAAGGGTGAGGCAAGGCACCGAAGCCGCATGGAACACTGGGGAAATGGCGCAAAGGCTCCACGTTAACATTATGTTAACCTAGGTTTACGCGGGCCTTCCGGCCTTTCTAGGGGTAACATCCGCGTGAATGTCAAATGATAAATCTTGTTGCAAGACTGGGTCGCCCCCGTCACCTTGTGGATCGAGTGAAGACGGCTACCACATCTTGCGGTCGCGCCCTGTCCAAACCGGCTTTCAAACCGGCTCGGGGTCCAGCGCAAACGGGTAAGGCCGCGACGGCTTTGGACAGTAATCAGTTCGCAAGATGATCCCCCGCAAGGGCAGATCGCCCGAAAACCCTTCCGGGCAACCGCAGGCCGATGCGCTTGCGGGCGGGTCATTGCGCGACATCACGACGAGGGATGAGGATGCGGATCGCGCGACATTTCACGAGCTCCGAGGGCGGGGCCTATGGCGGAATTGTCTTTGAAACCACCGTCAGCGAGATCCGCAATCCCGACGGAAGGATCGTCTTCCGCAATGCGCAGGTCGAAGTTCCCGACAGCTGGAGCCAGGTCGCCTCGGATGTGATCGCACAGAAATACTTCCGCAAGGCCGGCGTGCCCGCGCGCCTCAAACGCGTCAAGGAAGCGGGCGTGCCCGAGTTTCTCTGGCGCTCGGTTCCCGATACGGCCGCTTTGACGAAATTGCCCGAAAGCGAGCGTTTCGGCGGCGAGACCTCGGCGAAACAGGTCTTCGACCGGCTGGCCGGGACCTGGGCCTATTGGGGCTGGAAGGGCGGGTATTTTTCTGATGAAGAAAGCGCGCGCAGCTATTTCGACGAGATGCGCCTGATGCTCGCCCGCCAGATGGCGGCGCCGAATTCCCGCAATGGTTCAACACCGGCCTGCATTGGGCCTACGGGATCGACGGGCCCTCGCAGGGGCATTTTTATGTGGATTATCAAAGCGGCGCGCTGGTCCAGTCGCAAAGCGCCTATGAGCATCCCCAGCCGCATGCCTGTTTCATCCAGTCGGTTTCGGATGATCTGGTGACCGAGGGCGGGATCATGGATCTTTGGGTCCGCGAGGCGCGGCTGTTCAAATACGGCTCGGGAACGGGGACGAATTTCTCGTCCTTGCGCGGCGAGGGCGAGAAGCTTTCGGGCGGCGGCAGTTCCTCGGGGTTGATGGGATTCCTGCGGATCGGCGATCGTGCGGCGGGGGCGATCAAATCGGGCGGGACGACGCGGCGTGCGGCCAAGATGGTGATCTGCGACATGGATCACCCCGATATCGAGGCTTTCATCAATTGGAAGGTGATCGAGGAGCAGAAGGTCGCGAGCCTCGTTGCCGGCTCGAAGATGCACGAGCAGAAGCTGAACGGCATTTTTGCGGCGATCCGCGATTTCGCGGGCGAGGGCTCGAGGCCACCGATCCGGCGGTGAATGCCGGCTTGCGGGTCGCGATCCGCTCGGCCAAGAAAGCGGCGATCCCCGAGACTTATATCAACCGCGTGCTGCAATATGCGCGTCAGGGCTTTGATGCGATCGAATTCCCGACCTATGACACCGATTGGGATTCCGAGGCCTATGTCTCGGTTTCGGGGCAGAACTCCAACAATTCGGTGAGGGTGACCGACGCGTTTCTGGCGGCCGTGCGCGAGGATCGTCCGTGGGAATTGCTGCGGCGCACAGACGGCTCGGTCGCCAGGACCGTGAGCGCGCGCGACCTCTGGGACCAGATCGGCCATGCCGCCTGGGCCTGTGCCGATCCCGGTATCCAGTTTCACGACACGATCAATGCCTGGCACACCTGTCCGGCCGACGGGGCGATCCGTGCCTCGAACCCGTGTTCGGAATACATGTTCCTCGACGATACCGCCTGCAATCTCGCCTCGCTCAATCTGCTGACCTTCTGGCGCGAGGGGCGTTTCGACGCCGAGGCCTATAGCCATGCGGTGCGGCTCTGGACCCTGACGCTCGAGATTTCGGTGCTGATGGCGCAGTTCCCATCAAAGGAAATCGCGCAAAGATCCTATGATTACCGGACCTTGGGGCTTGGCTATGCCAATATCGGCGGGCTCTTGATGACCATGGGGCTCGGCTATGATTCCGTCGAGGGGCGTGCGCTTTGCGGGGCCTTGAGCGCGCTGATGACGGGGGCGAGCTATGCCGCTTCTGCCGAGATGGCGGGCGAGCTGGGGCCGTTTCCGCGCTACGGTGCCAATGCGGGGAGATGTTGCGCGTGATCCGCAACCATCGCCGCGCCGCCTATGGCGAGGCTGGTTTCGAGGGGTCAATGTCGCGCCGGTGCTGCTGGATGCGCGCAATTGCCCCGATCAGGGCCTTGTGGCTTTGGCGCGCTCGGTATGGGATCGGGCGCTCGCGCTTGGCGAGGCGCATGGGTTCCGCAATGCGCAAGCAACGGTGATCGCGCCGACAGGCACCATCGGGCTGGTGATGGATTGCGACACCACCGGCATCGAGCCCGATTTCGCCCTGGTCAAATTCAAGAAGCTCGCGGGTGGCGGCTATTTCAAGATCATCAACCGCTCGGTTCCCGCGGCCTTGGCGGCTTTGGGCTATGCTGAGGCCGAGATCGCCGAGATCACCGCCCATGCGGTCGGCCATGCCAGCTTGGGCAATTGCCCCGCGATCAACCGCGCAAGCCTGATCGGCCACGGCTTCGGGCCGGCCGAGCTCGAAAAGATCGATGCGGCTTTGGCTTCGGCTTTCGATATCCGCTTCGTCTTCAACCAATGGACGCTGGGAGAGGACTTCTGCCAGAAGACCCTCGGCATTCCGGTCGAAAAGCTCACCGATCCCGCATTCGACCTGTTGAGCCATCTGGGCTTTACCAAGGCGCAGGTCGATGCGGCCAACGACCATATTTGCGGCACGATGACACTGGAGGGCGCGCCTTTCCTCAAGCCCGAACATTACGCCGTCTTTGACTGCGCCAATATCTGCGGCAAATCGGGAACGCGCTATCTGTCGGTCGAGAGCCATATTCTGATGATGGCGGCAGCCCAGAGCTTCATTTCGGGTGCGATATCCAAAACGATCAACATGCCCAACGACGCGACCATCGCAGAGGCTTTGGCCGCCTACGAGTTGAGCTGGTCGCTTGGCGTCAAAGCCAATGCGCTGTATCGCGACGGCTCGAAACTGTCGCAGCCTCTGGCTTCGGCTTTGGTCGAGGATGACGAGGCGGCCGAGGAGGTTCTCGCCAGCGGCAGCCTTCACGAGAAGACTGCGGTTATTGCCGAGAAAGTGGTCGAGAGGATCATCGTCAAGGAAATCGTGCGCAGCAACCGCGAGAAGCTGCCGACGCGGCGCAAGGGCTATACGCAAAAGGCGATTGTCGGCGGCCACAAGGTCTATTTGCGCACCGGCGAATATAACGACGGCACGCTTGGCGAGATCTTCATCGACATGCACAAGGAGGGCGCGGGCTTCCGTGCCATGATGAACAATTTCGCCATCGCGGTCTCGGTCGGGCTGCAATACGGCGTGCCGCTGGACGAATTCGTCGATGCTTTCACCTTCACCCGTTTTGATCCGGCGGGGATGGTGCAGGGCAATGACTCGATCAAGAATGCAACCTCGATCCTCGACTATGTTTTCCGCGAACTGGCGGTGAGCTATCTCGACCGCACCGATCTGGCCCATGTCCAGCCGGCGGGGACGCGGTTCGACGAAATGGGCGGCGGGGTGGCCGAGGCGCGCCCCAATGTCGCGCCGGTCAGCGAGGGGTCCTCGCGCTCGCTCGACATGCTGCGCCAGATCAGCTCGACCGGCTATCTGCGCAAACGCCTGCCCGAGGACCTTCTGGCGCAGGGCATGGCGGGTGCGATGCCCGCAGGGGCGAGGCAGGAGGGGCCGCTTGCGGTCGCGCCCGAAAGCGGCGCGGGCCTCGATGCGCGCGCCAAGGCCAGGATGCAGGGCTACGAGGGCGATCCTTGCGGCGAATGCGGCAATTATACTTTGGTGCGCAACGGGACCTGCATGAAATGTAATACCTGCGGCGGCACCAGCGGCTGCAGCTGAAAGCCCCACCGCATGAACGAGGTTGCGGGGCAGGCGAGCCTGCCCTCAGCGCTGAGATGGCCCAGGCAAAAACAACTCCGGGCAGTCAACGAAAGAGCCTGATCAGCGGAACTCCCCTTCCGGAGGAAGCGGGGATTTTTTCAATCCGCGATTGTCGTGTGATTCTCTCGGGATCTTCAATCATGGGCGGGAAGGGCGTGATCATGCGCGCTGGTTATAAAATCGGCAGGGATTTCCGATGAAACTTGCGGGAAGATCAATCGTGACGGGAAAAATGTCGAAAATTTATCGGACGAAACAGGCGCAGAAACGCGGCATAATTTAGTTAAATTGCTGTAAACGTACAAATTAAATTTTTCTCTCCTGCAACCACCGCACGTTACAAGAAAAAAATGCTTCCGAGCGGAGTTTTGCTTAGGCAAAATGAACAAGCGAGGGCTGCGCGGTTTTTTCAGCCAGGTTTGTAGGTTGTTAAAGGGGGAGTGTCGTTCCTATGGACAACGATATCGATTTCGCGCGCGCCGCGGCGCCTGCGCAGAGCCGTCGCCGGCTCGAGATTTGCATTCCCGTTTTCCGACAGGATCCGTCCAACCTGATCGCGGATTTGTCGCGCCAGATCGGGGCGCGGGATGTGGCTTTGCGCATCTACGACGACGGCTCGGGCGATCCGGTGCTGACGCAGCGCATCCGCGAGGCGCTGGCCTCTTTCCCGGGACCGACCACCTTGATGTGCGTCGCCGAAAACCGCGGGCGTGCGGCCGCGCGCAACGGGCTGATCACTGCGTCGGACGGGGAATGGCTCCTGTTTCTCGATGCCGATATGCGGGTCGAGGGGCGGAACTTCCTCAATGCTTATCTCGAGGCCGCAGCGCGCCAGAACGGGCCGTGCTGCATTGTCGGAGGCTTCGGCGTCGATTTGCGGATGGTGACGTCGGCGACCAAACTGCATGCGATGCAGTCGCATAAATCGGAATGTCTGGGTGCGGCGCGCCGCAATGCCGATCCCGGGCGCTATGTGTTCACCTCGAACATCTTCCTTCACCGTCAGATCTGCAAGGAAATGCCCTTCAACGACCAGTTTCGCGGCTGGGGTGGGAGGATGTCGAATGGGGGCTCAATATCGTCAGCCGCTTTCCGGTGATCCATATCGACAATGCCGCGACCCATCTGGGTTTGGACGAGGACAAGGCGCTTCTGGTCAAATACGAGCACTCGGAGCTGAATTTCCTTCTGATGCTGCAGGCCCATCCCGATAGTGTCGCGCGCATGCCGGTCTACCGCATTGCGCGCCAACTTTCGCACTTGCCGCTGCGGCGTGCGCTGATCTGGTCGTGCCGCCAGACCGTGGTTTCGGGACGTTCGATCCTGCCGGTCTCGCTGCGTCTTTTTGCGCTGAAGGTCTTCCGCGCCGCCATTTATGCCCAGGCTCTCCATGCTCAAAAACACTGAATCGGTTTATGTTCCGGCGCTGGATTTCGGCGCGCGGCTCAGACGGCGCTGGACGGCGGCGCGCACGGTTGCGCCTTTGCGGCGCGGCACAAACGAATTCCTGCTCTCGGTGAGCTTCGACGATGTGCCGGATTCGGCTGCGACCTTGGGGCGGCAGTTCTGGCCGCCCAAGGGGTCAGCGCCAGCTGGTATGTCGCGAGCGGGCTTTTGCGCAAGGACAGCCCGAGCGGGCGTATTCTCGATGCGGCGCGCATCCGAGAATTGGCGGCAGGTGGACACGAGATCGCCCTGCACGGACATAGCCACGCCAATCTCGCCTTGCAAAGCACCACCGATGCCGTTTTCGATATTCGGCGCAATATCAATGAGCTATCCGATATTCTTGGACGGTCCCCGAGCAAGCATTTCGCCTATCCCTATGGCGAAACCTCGGTCGCGCTGAAACGCGCTTTGCGCGGAGAGGTCGCCTCGGCGCGCGGCATTCGTGCGCAAAGCAATGGCGAAGGGCAGGACCGGCTTCAGCTTGGCGCCTATGAGCTGAGCCCCGATCCGGCAACCTGCAGCCGTGCCGAAGCGGCGATGGCGCAGGCGGCGCGTCATGGCGGCTGGGTCGTTCTGTTCACCCATGATGTCGCGCATGAGCCCAGCCCCTATGGCGTCACGCCGCAGGTGCTGGCCCAGCTTGAGCGGGCGCGCAGCCTTGGTGCGCGGATCATGCCGGTGGGCGAGGCCTTCCTCACGCTGGCCGGTCAGCCCGCCGTCGTCTCCTTCGCGTGAACGGGCGGGTCCCGCGCGCGTGAGCAAGAAAACGGCGCCGCAAATCTGCGGCGCCGTTTGTCGTTTCCGAAAGGCCGGATCAGTTCAGGTTCAGGCCGATGCGATCGGCAAAGGCGCAGCGGTACAGCTCGGACAAGGCCTTGAGCGGGGCGCGGTCGGCGCCGAAGACCACATCCGCGCCACCGAATTGACCGATGCGCGCGGCGGGCACGCCGGCTGCCTGTGCAGCCGCCAGAATCCCCTCGGCCTCGCCGGCGGAGCAGGCGACCAGATAGCGTGCCTGATCCTCGCCAAAGAGCGTGGCGATCGTGTCGTCATTCAGCGTGACGCCCAGGCCCGCACCTTCGCCCATCTCGAATGCCGCGAGCGCGATCCCGCCATCGGAGAGGTCCGACACCGAGCTGAAGCGTTTGCGGTTGTCCAGAACGAACTGGCCGTTGCGGCGCTCGGCCGCGAGATCGACATGGGGCGCGTCACCGGCTTCGATGCCGAAAGCTTCCGCCGCAAGTGCGGATTGGCCGAGATGGCCCTTGGTTTCGCCCAGAACAATCGCGACATCGCCATCCGAGGGCAGGCCCGCGATCAGCTGGTCCAGTGTTGCGATCAGCCCGACGCCGCCGATGGTCGGGGTCGGCATGATGCCCTTGCCGTCGGTCTCGTTGTAAAGAGAGACGTTGCCCGAGACGATCGGGAAGTCGAGCGCGAGGCAGGCCTCGCCGATGCCTTTGATCGCGCCGACGAGCTGACCCATGATCTCGGGCTTTTCGGGATTGCCGAAGTTGAGGTTGTCGGTCGCGGCCAAGGGCGTTGCGCCTGCAGCCACCAGATTGCGCCATGCTTCGGCCACGGCTTGCTTGCCGCCCTCGAACGGGTTGGCTTTGACGTAGCGCGGCGTCACGTCGCTGGTGAAGGCCAGCGCTTTTTCGGTACCGTGGACGCGCACGACGCCCGCACCGATGCCGGGACGGCGCACGGT
Organism: Paracoccus cavernae; assembly: GCA_030410095.1. GTDB lineage: Bacteria > Pseudomonadota > Alphaproteobacteria > Rhodobacterales > Rhodobacteraceae > Paracoccus > Paracoccus cavernae. Next base: position 1,146,172 of record JAUFRC010000001.1, on the reverse strand, counting down.
GTCGGCACCGACCTGCGTGTCGTATTGCTCCCAGACCCATGCCTTATGCGCATAGGAGGGCGCGCCGATCAGCGCCTTCAGCGCCTCGATTGGCGTGATTGCGGGCAAAGCGGGCATGGCCGCCGCGACAGGCGTCTCGACCCAAGGGCGGTCGTATTCCGGCGCGTTTGACGACAGCTTCGACAGCGGAAGATCCGCCATGATCTGGTTGCCGTGCTGGATCAGGAAGCGGTCCTCGGCAATGGTTTCGCCGACGATGGCGAAATCAAGGTCCCATTTCTCGAAGATCGCGCGTGCCTCGGCCTCTTTTTCGGGCTTGAGGACCATGAGCATCCGCTCTTGGCTCTCCGAGAGCATCATCTCGTAGGCCGTCATCTTGGTCTCGCGCTGGGGCACGTTGTCGAGCACCAGCTTGATGCCGAGACCGCCCTTGTCGCCCATTTCGACCGCCGAACAGGTCAGGCCCGCGGCGCCCATGTCCTGGATCGAGATGACGCTGTCGGTTTTCATCAGCTCGAGGCAGGCTTCGAGCAGGCGCTTTTCGGTGAAGGGGTCGCCGACTTGAACGGTCGGGCGCTTTTCCTCGATCGTGTCGTCGAATTCGGCCGAAGCCATGGTCGCGCCGCCGACACCGTCACGGCCGGTTTTCGCACCGAGGTAGACCACCGGCATGCCGACGCCCGAGGCCGCCGAATAGAAGATCTTGTCGCTGTCGGCGAGGCCGGCCGCGAAAGCGTTCACAAGGCAGTTGCCGTCATAGCTCTGGTGAAAGCGCACCTCGCCGCCGACGTTCGGAACGCCGAAAGCATTGCCGTAAGCGCCGATCCCCTCGACGACACCCTTCACGAGATGGGCGGTCTTGGGATGGTCGGGGCGGCCGAAGGACAATGCGTCCATCGCGGCAATCGGGCGCGCGCCCATCGTGAAGACGTCGCGCAGAATACCGCCGACGCCGGTCGCGGCACCCTGATGGGGCTCGATATAGCTCGGGTGGTTGTGGCTTTCCATCTTGAAGACCACGGCCTGACCGTCGCCGATATCGACGACGCCCGCATTCTCGCCCGGGCCGCAGATCACTTGCGGGCCCTTGGTCGGCAGGGTGCGCAGCCATTTCTTCGAGGATTTGTACGAGCAATGCTCGTTCCACATCGCCGAGAAGATACCCAGTTCGGTAAAGCTCGGCTCGCGGCCGATGATGTCTAGGATACGCTGATATTCATCGGGCTTGAGGCCGTGCGCGGCGATCAGTTCCTCGGTGATCAGTGGTTCGGTCATCGTGATGCCCTCTAGCCCGGAGTTTGACGGCCTTTTAAGCGGCAGTCGGCCAATAGGAAAGGCCCGAGACGTGCTCGGGTGGCGGAATGAAGCGAATTTCCCTCAGGCCTTGGAGATGGGGTAAAAAAGCCGGGCACAAGGCCCGGCCTAAGTCCAACAGGGAGGTGAAGCCGACGAGAGTTGCCTCAAATCATCGTCTTCGCTGACTGAGATATGGGCAGGGCGTGCACGGTTCAAGGGCGAAGTCCGCGCAAAGCGGCATGTCCGATATGCAGCCAGCGAATATCTCGGGAATATCAGGCGGTTTCGCCCTCTGTCAGACCCTGTTTCATCGCCTGGATCTCTTCGAGAACGAAGTCGCGGAAGGCCGAAACGCGGCGCGAGGTGCGCAGCTCTTCGGGGAATGCCAGAAAAACGGGCACTTCGCTGGATCTGATGTCGGGCAGCACGCGAACGAGGTCGGGCACGTCGATCGAGACGTAATCGGGCAGCACGCCGATACCGACATTGCTCTGCACCGCCTGCAGCACGCCGAAATAGCTGTTGACGAGCAGCGTCGAAGGCGAGTTCTGGCTGAGCAGCATTTTCGCCAGCATCGCGCCCGAGCTGACCTGCGGGGTCGAGGGATTCTGGCAGATGATGCGATGGCGCGCGAGATCCTCGAGCCGCTTGGGTGTGCCGTTCTTGGTCAGATATTCCTGCGTCGCGTAAAGCCGCATGCGGATATTGAGAAGCCGGCGCCGGATAAGGTCTTGCTGGTTCGGCTCTTTCATGCGGATGGCGACATCGGCCTCGCGCATGGGCAGGTCAAGCACGCGCTCTTCGAGGATCAGGTCGATCTTGAGATCGGGGTAGCGCTCGTAAAGCTTGGCCAGACGCGGCACCAGCCAAAGCGTGCCGAAACCTGTGGTCGTGGTCAGCTTCAGCTCGCCATAGACATGTTCCTCGCTGTCGCGGATCCGCGCCGAGGTCGTGTCGAGCTTGCGCACCATGGCCGAGGTCGCGTCGAACAGCAGCTCGCCCTGTTCGGTCAGGATCAGCCCGCGGGCATGGCGGTGAAACAGCGTCGTCCCCAAGGATCCTCGAGGGCGCGGATCTGGCGGCTGACTGCCGATTGCGACAGATGCAGGGTCTCGCCGGCATGGGTCAAGCTGCCGGCATCCGCCACGGCGTGAAAAATTCGGAGCTTGTCCCAATCCATCGAATTGCTTTCTTGAGTTATCAGCCATGCATTATGCGCAACCCTTAGCACAGACATAGCCCGGCACAATATAGGGGAATTTGAAGATTATCGCCGATTATGGGTCATTTCCTTGACCCATAAAAGTGACCGACTGTTTTGGTTGAGTATTGTGGCATGTGATCGCTTTGCGATTGATCCGGGCAGCGCTCTGCGAAACCGGTCGATTCATGCACGAATCCCGACATTCGGGGCGGGCGAACGGCAAAGCCGCAACGCGGTCTCATGCCGGCGGACCTGCGTCAAGCCGCGCCACTACCTTCGGTTTCGGGGTTGCGTGATCGCAGGGAAGTGAATGGATGTGAGACCCGCGCGGCATTTTGTGCCGTATTTCGCGTCTCGGATCGCATTTGGCGGGGCTTTGCGGCCTTGTGCCGCAGGCTGCTGACAGGATCGTTAGGGCGGGATGCCGAGTAAAGCGTGGCATTTTCGCCGGTTTTCTCTTAAACCCGCCTGCATAGACAGGAGAAAACCTATGGCAGTTGGCGTCTTTGATCGGGCCTTGGCGGATTGACCGTTCACGAGGCGATCGCCGCCAGAATGCCGGACCTGCCGCTGGTCTATTACGGTGACAATGCCAATGCCCCCTATGGCGTGCGCGACAGCGACGATATCTATCAACTGACCTGCCGCGGCGTGGAGCGTCTCTGGGCCGAGGGCTGCGATCTCGTCATCCTCGCCTGCAATACCGCCAGCGCCGCTGCCCTACGCCGCATGCAGGAGACCTGGATCCCCGAGGGCAAGCGCGTCCTCGGCGTCTTCGTTCCGCTGATCGAGTCGCTGACCGAACGCCAATGGGGCGACAATACGCCTCCGCGCGAGGTTGCGGTCAAACATGTCGCGCTTTTCGCGACGCCTGCGACCGTCGCCAGCCGCGCATTCCAGCGCGAACTGGCCTTCCGCGCGATCGGCGTCGATGTCGAGGCCCAACCCTGCGCCGGTGTCGTCGACGCGATCGAGCAGGGCGACGAGCTTTTGGCGGAAGCCTTGGTGACCAGCCATGTCGAGGCTCTCAAGCGCCGCATGCCCCATCCCGAGGCCGCGATCCTCGGCTGCACCCATTATCCGCTGATGCAAAGCACCTTCCAGAAGGCGCTCGGCGAGTCCGTCAAAGTCTATTCGCAAGCCAATCTTGTCGCCGAGAGCCTCGAGGATTATCTCGCAAGGCGTCCTGAATTCGTCGGCTCGGGGACTCGTTCGGCCTATCTCACGACGGGTGATCCCAAGCGGGTCTCGGGCAAAGCCACGCAGTTTCTGCGCCATGCCATCTCTTTTGAAAGTGCCTAAGGAACTTATCGTACAGACATGAAAAGCCTAAAGAAAAAAGAAGAATTCAGGTTCTCGTTGCCGCTGCCGTTGCGCTTGTTCTGGCGGCCGGCCTGATCGGTTATGGCTTTCGTGACGGCATCAACCTGTACCGTTCGCCCGCGCAGCTCGCAGAGTTTCCGGCGGCCGATGGCGAGGTTTTCCGGCTGGGCGGTCTGGTGGTCGAGGGCAGCCTCGTGCGCGGCGCGAGCGAGACGATCACCTTCAGCGTGACCGATGGCGGCGCGACGGTTCCGGTCCGCTTCACCGGCGTTCTGCCTGATCTTTTCGGCGAGGGCGAAGGCATGATCGGCACCGGCTCGATGGAGGGCGACACCTTCGTCGCTTCGGAAATTCTCGCCAAACATGACGAGAGCTATATGCCCAAAGAGGTCATCGACTCGCTCAAGGCGCAGGGCGTCTACGAGGGGCCGAGCAGCTGATCCGCGTGCTGCCATCCTTGGGCTGACGGCTGCTGGTGCCGCGCAACGCACGCTTCGTTAAGATTTGCTTAGCGCGCGCGGCGCAATCATCTCCCCGCAAGCAGTAGGGGAGAGCATGAAAACCGTCGAAGAGATAGCTGCCGAGATTGTCGCCCGCGAGGGCGGCTTCGTGAATGATCCCGACGATCCGGGTGGGGCAACCAATTTTGGCGTGACCTTGGCGACCATGCGGCGCCTCGGGCTGGATCGTACCAAGGACGGGCGGGTCGATATCCGCGACGTCAAGGCGCTGACCCGCGCCCAGGCCCAATCGATCTTTGTCGAGCATTACTTCCGCAGGCCCGGCCTGTCCGAACTTCCCGCGATGCTTCAGGCCAGCGCCTTCGACATGTATGTCAATGCAGGCGTCAATGCGGTGAAAATCCTGCAAAAGCTGGTCACACGCATGGGTTACCACGTCAAGGATGACGGGCTGATCGGTCCCTTGACGCTGGCGGCGGTTGCCAAAGCGGGGGCGGCGGCCCCCGACCATCTGGCTGATGCCTACGGGATCGCGAGGCGCAACTACTACTACGCTTTGGCCGACAGCCGTCCCGCCAGCCGGAAGTATGCGCGCACCGCCACAGGCGAAAAGGGCGGCTGGATCCGGCGCGCCGAAGAGTTCATCGACCGGAAATACCATCTCAGCCTCGCCGAGCACCGCGTGAGGATTGCAAAATGGGCGTGATCGACCGCTTCATCGGGATCGGTTCCGCCGTGACCAGCGTTTCAAACGCCGCGGGCAGTCTCGCCGAGGTCTTCACCCCCAATGCCACCCGCAGGCAGGAGTTGGAGGGGCAGGCTTATGCCCAAGCAATGGAGGAGCATCAGGCCGAGTTCCTTTATCAGGGAGATGGATTGTTCGATAGGTTTATCAATGGGTTGAATAGGCTTCCTCGACCTGTTCTAACCTTGGGGACCTTGGGGCTTTTCGGCTATGCAATGGTGGATCCGCCCGGTTTCAGCATGCGCATGGACGGTTTGGCCTTGGTACCGGAGCCGCTGTGGTGGCTTTTCGGCGCGGTCATCAGCTTTTACTTCGGCGCGCGCGAGGCCCACCATTTCCGCAGACAGGCAATGCCGCGGACCAGGTCCTCACCGGTTGGCGGGCCGCAGGGAGAGGGCGCGGGTGCCGATGACTTCGCTGATAATGCCGCTTTGCGCGATTGGGCGGCAAAGGGCTGATTATACGGGATAAATCCAGTTATCCGCAAAATGCGGCAATTCTGCGGGTCGGGGCGGTGCCTCGGCCCGCAACCGTTTTTCGAGGGGCGATTGCCTGGCGAGTTGCCGGACCGAGAACCGGCAAAGGCCGCGCATTCACGGGGCTTTGATGTCGCGGAAGTGATCCGTGCCGCTCCCCTGTGACAACCTGACCGCATCGGGGGCTGGCTCGTGGCGGCACATGGGGCTATCTTTCAGCAGATACTCCGGAGACAGCCATGATCGCCGAAATCGGCCATTTCGCCCTAATCCTCGCCTTTGCGGTTGCGATTTTTCAAACCATTGTGCCCTTGATCGGCGCCGAGCGCGGCTGGACGCCCTGGATCGAGGCGGCGCGGCCGGCGGCCATGGCGCAGTTCCTGCTTGTCGCGGTCTCTTTTGCGGCCCTGACCCATGCTTTCGTGACCTCGGATTTTTCGGTCGCGCTGGTCTACGAGAACTCGCATACCGACAAGCCGATGCTCTATAAAATCTCGGGGTTTGGGGCAACCACGAAGGCTCGATGCTGCTTTGGGTGCTGATCCTCGCGCTCTTTGGCGCAGCCGCGGCCTCGTTCGACCCGAACCTGCCGCCCAAATTGCGGGCACGGGCGCTGGCGGTTCAGGCCTCGGTGGGCGTCGCCTTCTACGCCTTCATCCTCTTTACTTCGAACCCGTTCCTGCGTTTCGAGAATGCACCCTTCAACGGTCGCGACCTCAACCCGCTGCTGCAGGACCCGGGCCTCGCCTTCCATCCGCCCTTCCTTTACCTCGGTTATGTCGGGTTGAGCATGGCCTTCAGCTTTGCCGTCGCCGCCCTGATCGAGGGCCGCGTCGACGCCGCCTGGGCGCGTTGGGTGCGTCCGTGGACGCTCAGCGCCTGGATGTTCCTGACCATCGGCATCGCGCTGGGGTCGTGGTGGGCTTATTACGAGCTTGGCTGGGGCGGCTTCTGGTTCTGGGATCCGGTCGAAAACGCCAGCTTCATGCCCTGGCTTCTCGCGGGCGCGCTGCTCCATTCCGCCATCGTGGTCGAAAAGCGCGAGGCGCTCAAAAGCTGGACGATCCTGCTTGCGATCATGGCCTTCGGCTTCTCGCTGATCGGGACTTTCATCGTGCGTTCCGGGGTCATCACCTCGGTCCACAGCTTCGCCAACGACCCCGAGCGCGGCGTCTTCATTCTCGGCATCCTTGCGCTTTTCGTCGGCGGTGCGCTTACGCTATACGCTTTCCGTGCCAGCGCGATGCAGGCGAAAGGGGTGTTCTCGCCGGTCTCTCGCGAGGGGCGCTGGTGCTTAACAACATCCTGCTCGCGGTCTCGGCTTTCGTCGTCTTTATCGGAACGGTTTGGCCGCTGATTGCCGAAATGGGCTGGGACGCCAAACTGTCGGTCGGCACGCCTTTCTTCGAGAAAGCCTTTACGCCCTTCATGGTGGTGCTGGCGATGATCCTGCCGATCGGTGCGATTCTGCCGTGGAAACGCGGCAATATCGGCAAGGCGCTGCGGCCCTGCGCGGAGCGCTGCTGTTCGCCTTCGCTCTTGGTGCGCTGGTCTATGCGGTCTCGACCGGAAAATCGGCGCTGGCGGTGGTTGGTGCGGCGCTTGGCGGCTGGCTGGTTGCGGGCGCTGCGGTCGATCTGTGGCTGCGGACCGGCAATTCCGGCCTGTCGCGTCTGACTCGTCTGCCGCGCGCCGATTGGGGCAAGGCGATTGCCCATGCCGGCCTCGGCGTGACCTTCATCGGGGTCAGTCTGTTGATGGCCTGGCAGGTCGAGGATATCCGCGTGGCCCAGATCGGCCAGCCCTTCACGGTCGCGGATTACGAGATCACGCTCGACGAGGTCAAAGAGGTCAAGGGCCCGAACTACACCACCACCATGGCCACGATGCATGTCGATCGCGACGGCAAGCGGGTCGCGGTGCTCTATCCCGAAAAGCGGGTCTATCCGGTGCAGGCGATGCCGACGACCGAAGCCGCGATCCAGAACGGGCTGTTCCGCGACATCTATCTGGTGATCGGCGACCCGCAGATTGACGGCGGCTGGGCTGTGCGCAGCTATATCAAGCCTTTCGCAAGCTGGATCTGGCTCGGGGCGGCGCTGATGGCGCTTGGCGCGCTGGTCTCGCTGACCGACCGGCGCTACCGCGTGGCGGCAGGGGCTGCGCGCCGCAGCGCTGCTCCGGCACGCGCGACACCGGCGGAGTAAGCGATGCGGATCACTCTTCTTTGCCTGTCGCTTCTGATGGCTGCCCCGCTTTTGCGGTGCAGCCTGACGAGGTGCTCGCGGATCCCGCGCTCGAGGCGCGGGCGCGCGAAATGTCCAAGCTCCTGCGCTGTCCGGTTTGTCAGGGCGAGACGATCGACGAATCCAACGCGCCGATCAGCCGCGATCTGCGCCTTTACGTCCGCGAGCGGCTGGTTGCCGGCGATACGGATGCGCAGGCGATCGATGCGGTCACCGACCGCTTCGGCGAATTCGTCCTGTTCGAGCCGCCCAAACGCGGCATGAACTGGCTGCTGTGGCTGGCGGGGCCGATCATGGCGCTGCTCGGCGTGCTGATCGGTTGGCATTTCCTGCGAGGGCGCGCCCGCGCCGAAGGCAGTGCCGAGGCCTTGTCGCAATCCGAAAAGGACGAGATCGACCGCATTATGCGCGAATAAGGCGGATCGGCCCCTGCAGGGCCCACCGCACACCCCATCTCGACGAAACGGCAGGGAGGCCGCATGTCCTACAAGACGATCGAATTTTCGCTGAGCGACGGGGTGGCGACGATTGCCCTCAACCGGCCCGAGGTGATGAACGCGCTCGACAGCCGCATGCGCGCCGAGATCGCAGAGGCGATGAACAGCCTGCCGGCCGAGGCGCGTTGCGCGGTTCTGACCGGCAATGGTCGCGCCTTTTGCTCGGGGCAAGATCTGACGGATGCGCAGTCGGCGATCGACCTCGAGGCGACCTTGCGCAACGAATACGAGCCGATGCTCTGGTCGATCCGCAAGGCGCGTGTCCCCGTGATCTGTGCGGTGAACGGGGTTGCGGCGGGGGCAGGGGCCAATCTGGCTTTGGCGGCCGATGTCGTGATCGCCACGCAATCGGCGGTGTTTTTGCAGGCCTTCACCAAGATCGGCCTGATCCCCGATGCGGGCGGCACCTATATTCTGCCGCGCAAGGTCGGCATGGCGCGGGCGGCGGGGATGATGCTTTTCGCCGACAAGATTACTGCCGATCAGGCCGCCGATTGGGGCATGATCTGGGAGTCCGTGCCCGACGGCGAATTCGCTTCCGTGATCGCGGCGCGGGCGCGCCACCTCGCCTCGGGGCCGACGGCGGCCTTCCTTGCGGTGCGCGAAGCTTTGGCCGAATCCGCGACCAACGACATGGCCGCGCAGTTGCAGGTCGAGGCGCGTCTGCAGGGCGCGCTCGGGAAAAGCCACGATTTCGGCGAAGGCGTACAGGCATTCCTGCAAAAACGCGCGCCGCAATTCACCGGCCGTTAAGCGGGGCCGTTACGACAAGCCGCGCGTCAGGTGATCCTGCTGAAGCGCGGCACCTCGTCGCGGTTGTCGAAGAACGGGACTTCGGCGGGCTCGTTCAAAGGCCCGCCGCCCGAGGCCCGCAGGAGCGCGCCCAATTCGGCCAGTACAACCTCGGTGATGAAGGGCAGGTCGAGTTCGCGCGCCTCGCGGATCGGCACCCAATGGAGATGGGAGAGCTCGTCGCAGGCGGCCGAGAAATCCTCGGCGTCGCCGTGGATATGGCCGGCATCGAGCAGCAGGAAGCGCGCATCGAAGCGGCGGCTCAGGCGCGGTGGCGTGATGGCGCGAAACATATAGATGAGGTTCGAGGGGTCGGGGGCGATCCCTGCCGCGCCGTAGCGATGCCAACCCTCGGGAGCGAGGCCTTGGCTGCCGGTCAACAGGCCGGTCTCCTCGGCCAGTTCGCGCAAGGCCGCAGCCGCAATCGCATGGGGGTGACTTCGGAAGGCGATCGCGGCTCTGCGCCCAGACGGGCGGCAGTGCGGGTGGCAAGAGCGCCGCCCAGACGCGCCGTGCCGTCTTCGGGATCGACCGCGCCTCCGGGGAAGACATATTTCGACGGCATGAAAGCGGCCGCCTTGCCGCGCTGGCCCATCAGGACCGAAGGGCCCCGCGCGGCATTCCGGTTCACGACCAGAATGCTTGCCGCATCGCGAATTGCCAAAGGCTGCGCGCTGCGGTCATTCATGGCGTTACTGCGCCGAAAGCGCGATATCGGCCGGACCTGCGGCACCATCCTCGCGCGGATTGCTGCGACGGGTATCGCCGAAACCATGCATGCGCCGTGCCCATTGCACGCCGACAAAGCCGCCTTTGACTACCGGCAGAAGCGCCAGCGAGGCCACAATCGCACCGATCGAGAAGGAGAGAAGCAGGGTCATCGGGCTCGGGCGGTACATCATGAAGATCGCCATCAGCAGCGGGGTGCCGAGATGCGAGACCAAAAGGATGGTCAGATAGGCCGGACCGTCATCGGCGCGCTGGTGGTGCAATTCCTCGCCGCAGGAGGGGCAGGAATCGTTGACCTTGAGGTATTTGCTGAACAGCTTTCCTCGCCACAAGCCGGACAGCGACCCCGCGCGCCGCGCAGAAGGGCGGGTTTTGTCGGGCGGTCATTGATCTCTTGGGCGATTTGCGTCTGGGACATGGTGCAGGATCCTCGCATGCGTTCCATCAGACATAGTCCTGCAACCCGAGAAAGGGAAGTCGGGCGCGGCGGCAAAGCGTCGCAGCCCGCACTTAAGTCGCACAGGCTGCCGCGCGGGTTTCGTCATGCGGCCAGCCCCTGCGGGGCAAGGATGATGCGGTTTCTGCCCTGCGATTTCGCGCAAAGAAGGGCGCGGTCGGCGCGCGAAAGCAGGAGCTCGACGGGACTCGATGCGGGGGTTGCGCCTGCCGGCATGAGCGCCACGCCGACCGAGACGGTGATGTCGAGCGCGACCTTGCCCGTCTCGCCCTGAACGACAAGCGGGGTGCGGGCGACCGCCTCGCGGACGGTATCGGCCACGACCAGCGCCTCATCGGCGCATGCAAGGGGGATGACGGCAAGAAACTCCTCGCCTCCCGTGCGCGAGAACAGCGCATTGGCGGGCAAAGCGTCGCGCAGACGTTCGGAAACGCCGATCAGCACCTGATCGCCTGCGCTGTGGCCATGGGCGTCGTTCACCCGTTTGAAGCGGTCGAGATCAAGCGCGAGCACCGCCAGCGGGGTCTGGTCGCGCGCGGCCTGCGCGACCATGTCGCCAAGACGCGGCATGGCGTAGCGGCGGTTGTGGAGGCCGGTCAGAGGATCGGTCATCGCCCACAAGATGTTGCGCGTCGCCTCTCGCCGGCGGCGGTCCGACAGGAATTTGCGCTCGAGCTGGGCCTTGATGCGGATCGCGGCCTCGGCGGCATTGATCTGGGGGCTCATCATATGGGGAGCACATCGCCCGCCCCGAGATCGAGCGCGACGCCCATCGCCTCGGCCCGCTCGGGGCGGAGTGCGACAAGGAAGGCCGCATCGCGCGAGAAAGGACGCGCCTGCAGTTCCGACAGCAGCCGCAAGCCGTCGCCGTTGCGCTGGATATCGGCGGAAATCACATAAAGATCGGTCGCGGGGCCTGATTGCGCCTCGGCCAAAGCGCGTTCGGGGTCGCAAATCGTGATATCGCAGGGGATCAGGTCATGGAGCGCATAGCGCCAGGCCAGCGCGGTTCCGACCTGATCGGCCACGAAGACGGCGCGGGCGCCGGTCTGGCGCGACCTTTCGGACGGGGGCGGGCGCCGGCTGCTGAGATCCTCGCCCGGGGTGGCCAGAAGCGAGGATTGCCGCAAGAGCGAGCGGATCCGCGCGAACAGCGCCTGATCATCGTCTTGCGGATCGAGAATCGCGCTGGCCCCGGCATCGAGCGCGGCCAGCCGTTCCCCCGCATCGACCTGAAGGAGGATCGGCAGATGGCTGCATCCGGGCATATTGCGGATGTCGCGGCATAATTTGACCGTGCTGCGGTCGGGCAGGCTTGCGCCGATGATTACCGCGCGCGGCAGTTCCTGACGCAGCCGCTCCAGCGCGTCGCTGCCCGAGGCCAGTGTCTGAACCTCGTGCGCCGCGGCCGAGAGCCGTACCTTCATCACGATCCGGTTGGTCGGCACTCCGTCGACGACCATGATCTTTTCCGTCATCTCTGCCTCCGCCCTCGAACATGCTTGGAGACGGATGCTGCGCCCAAACGGTTAACAAAGGGTTTCCGGCAGGGTAGGAATTGCGCGAGCCTTTCAACCATGAGCAGGAATCCGCCATGCATGCCTCCGAAGCCCGCGACATCGCCGATCACGGTTTTACCCATATCGCCGGCGATCCCGAGCTGGTCGGTGCGCTCCTGGCGCAGGCGGGGGCGGATGCCTCGGCGATCCGCGAGATGGCTTCGCGGCCAGAATTTGCGGTTTTCGTGCTGGATTTCCTGCTCGAGCTTGACCAGCGCGTGCTGGATTTCGCCGCCGCCTCGGGGATCAGGCCCGAGCGAGTGCAAATGGCGCGGGCGGTTCTGGGCGGCTACGATCCTTTCTGACCGCCCGCCCGAAACCGCCCGTCCGAGACCATCAGGGCGCGTCAGGCGACCTCTGCGAAGACTTTCTTCAGCGCCTGTTCGAGCTTGTCGAACATCTCGTCCATCTGGCCTTCCGTCATGATGAAGGGCGGGCAGAGCACGATGGACTGGCCGAGCGGGCGGCAAATCAGCCCGTGGTCGGTGCAGCTGTTGGCGATACGCTCGGAAACGGACAGCTTGGCGTCAAAGGGCAGCTTGGTCGGCTTGTCCTTGACCGCCTCGAGAGCCCACATGAAGCCCACGCCGCGATATTCGCCGATATTGGGGTTCTGCGCGAGCTGTTTGAGCCCTTCCTCGAAGCGGGGCGCGAGGCGTTTGACGTTCTCTGCCAGCCCCTCGTTCATCACCACATCGATTGCTTTCAACGCGATGGCGCAGCCGACCGGATGGCCCGAGGCGGTGAAGCCGTGGGGAATTCCTCGATCTTTTCGACAGCGTCCTGCACGCGGTCGGCCAGTTCGGGGCCAAGGATGACCGCTCCCATCGGGAAATAGCCCGCCGTCAGGTTCTTCGACGAGATGATCGCATCGGGGACGAAATCATAGGTCTGGCTGCCCCAGGTATTGCCGGTCCGGCCGAAACCGCAGATCACCTCGTCGGCGACAAGCGGAATACCGTGCTTTTTCAGGATCGGCGCAATCGCCTGGAAGTAACCCTTGGCGGGCGTGATGACGCCGCCTGCGCCCATTACCGGCTCGGCAAAGAAGCCCGCGATCGTATCCGCGCCTTCGCGGGCGATCGTCTCGTCCAGTTCGCGGGCGAGGCGCTGCACGAATTGGGCCTCGGTTTCTCCGGCCTCGCCATAGCGCCAGTAATGGGGGCAGGTCAGATGGATGAAACCCTCGAGCGGCAGGCCGAAGACCTCGTTATAGGGTTTGCCCGTCATCGAGGCCGAAACCGCCGTCACGCCGTGATAGGCGTTCCAGCGCGTCAGGATCTTGCGCTTTTTCGGATTGCCTTCGGAGCCGTGCAGGAACCACAAGATCTTGACCATCGTGTCGTTCGCCTCGGAACCCGAGTTGGTGTAAAACACCCGTCCGCGATCATAGGGCGACACCTCGACCAGCTTTTCCGACAGCATCACCGTCTGGTCCGACATCCGCCCGAAAAACGAGTGATAGCCCGGAAAGCGCGCATATTGCGCCTGTGCGGCTTCGATCAGACCCTTGTGGTCGAAACCCGCGACCATGTTCCACAGGCCCGAGTTCTGAATCGAGATAGCGCTTGCCGTTGGTGTCGAACACATAGGGACCCTCGCCATGGGTCAGAACCACCGTGCCGCGCTCGTGGACCGAGGGCATGTCGGTGAAACCGTAAAGCGAATATTCCTCTGCGCGAGCTTCCCAGCTTTGCGGCGTGGTCATCGGCGGCACTCCCAGAATAAGCCTGTTTGGGTCACGCTAGCGGGGGCCGTGACGCGGTTCAATGGGGAGGAAGCGCGCCAAGGGCAGTCTTTTGCGACATTGCGGCCTATGGCGCCAAGGCGTTCCTAGCGGCGGGCAAGTCCGATGCGGTCGAGGGCCTCGGCGAGGCTATGGGGGATGTCGTCGGGCAGGGCGGAGCGGCGGCAGTCGGCGATCAAAGCGTCGAAGCGCTCGCGCAAAGCGGCCTTTTCCGCACCGCGACAATCGTTCCAAGGACGGCCCTGCAGCGCCATCTGCAGGACGTAATAGCCGATGAAATGCGGCTTCTCGCCCGCCAGAACCAGCGCGCGATAGGCCTCGTGCGCGCCAAGCGCGCGCAGCGTCGCAACATCGGGCACGCCGGCCCCGATCAGCGCCTTCGCGGTGGCAGGGCCGATATTGGTGATCGAGGTCAGGTCGCTTGCTTGGATCATGGTCGCAAATTTAAAGCCTCGCGCGTGCCGCAACAACCGTGCATTCGCGGTGCCTCCCTTTGTGGCCATGCCTTCGTGGCCATTCGGGGTTGCCGTGCGGGGCGCATCCTTCAAATCTGCGCGTGCCTTTCCCGCAGTACTTTCCAATTTCGGCGCCATCCTGTATCGCAGGCCGAACTTTCCGGGGAAATCGCGACATGACCGAGACAGCGCAGGGCGAAAAGACGGTTGAAGGGGCCAAAAAGCTCTTCATCAAGACCTATGGCTGCCAGATGAACGTCTATGACAGCCAGCGCATGGCCGAAGCGATGGGCTCGGAGGGCTATGTGCTGACCGAGACCGCCGAAGATGCGGATATGGTGCTTCTCAACACCTGCCACATCCGCGAGAAAGCCGCGGAAAAGCTGTATTCCGACCTTGGCCGCCTCAAGCCGCTGAAAGCCGAGCGTCCCGATCTCAAGATCGGCGTTGCGGGCTGCGTCGCACAGGCCGAGGGTGCCGAGATCCAGCGCCGCATGCCGCTGGTCGATCTGGTCGTGGGCCCGCAAGCCTATCACCGCCTGCCGAAAATGGTGCGCGAGGGGGCGGGGTCGATACCGAGTTTCCCGCCGAGGACAAGTTCGAGCATCTGCCGAAATCCCCCGCGACCCGTCGTGCGCCGACCGCTTTCCTGACGGTTCAGGAAGGCTGCGACAAGTTTTGCGCCTTCTGCGTTGTGCCCTATACCCGCGGGGCGGAGGTCAGCCGTCCGGTCGACCGTATCCTGACCGAAGCCCGCGATCTGGTTTCGCGCGGGGTGCGCGACATCACGCTTCTGGGCCAGAACGTCAACGGCTGGCATGGTGCTGGTGCGGATGGCGGGGATTGGGAGCTGGGCCGGCTGATCCGCGCTTTGGCCGAAATCGACGGGCTCGACCGCATCCGCTATACCACCAGCCATCCCAACGACATGACCGACGATCTGATCGAGGCTCATGGCAACGAGGCCAAGCTGATGCCCTATCTGCATCTGCCGGTGCAATCGGGCTCGGACCGCATTCTCAAGGCGATGAACCGCAAGCACACCGCCGAGGAATATCTTCGCCTGATCGAGCGCATCAAGGCCGCGCGCCCCGATATCGTCCTGACCTCTGATTTCATCGTGGGCTTCCCGGCGAGACCGACGAAGATCACGCCGCCACTATGGCGCTGGTCGAAAAGGTCCATTTCGGCATGGCCTACAGCTTCAAATACTCACCCCGTCCGGGCACACCCGCCGCCGACCGCCCCGAGGTCGATGCCGCCGTCGCCGATGCCCGCTTGCAGGAATTGCAGGCCCTGTTGACGCGTCAGCAAAAGGCCACGCAGGAAAGCATGGTCGGGCGCGAGTTGAGCGTTCTGGTCGAAAAGGCCGGACGACTGGACGGTCAGATGATCGGAAAATCCGAGTATCTCCATGCGGTCTTCATCGAGAATGCCGGCGACACCAAAGTCGGCGACCTCGTGCGTGTGCGCATCACCCGCTCTGAAGCCAATTCGCTAGGCGCGGCACTGATCCGCGCGTGACGAGGCGGGACAAGGCGAGACGAACAGGAAAGGGCCGGTCAATTAGACCGGCCCTTTTTCTGTGGCTAATGATGGCGGCCTCGGGCGCTTGCGCTACCCGAAGCGCGGCGTCAGGCCGGACGGTGGCGCTTGGGCAGAAACAGCCCGATCACCAAGGCAAGGCACCAGCCAAGCGCGAAACCGATCACGGCGGCAATCAGGCCGCTGGTCGAAATCGGCAAAGCGGGTTTGAAATCGTACCAAGTCGCGGCCAGCGTTGCGCGATCGCGGAAGCGTTGCGGTTCGGCCAAGCGTTCGAGCGGGCCGGATGCCTCGAGCGCGGCAAGATCGGCCTTCGCCGCGTCTAGCCGCGCGACGACCTCGCCCATGACTGGGTGTTCGGCGGGAGCGGCGCCGCCGGACAGATCCGCCAGCGCCGCCGTCCGCGTCGGCGCATCCGTCTCCGGATTGGTAGCGAAGGCGGCGGCAAGCTTGGTCAGCGCCTCGACCTCTCCGCCCAATCGCTGCACATATTGATCGGAAAATGCCGGAAACTGTGAAAACAGCGAGGCGACGACCAGAGCAAGGATCAGGCGGAGTGCGGTCATCGGGTGATCATCCTTTGTAGGCCGCGTCGAAGACCGGCTGGTAGACCGCCTTCAGGCGTTGCACCGCTTCGGCCGGCGACATCTCGACCGATTCACCCGAGCGGCGGTTGGTCAGCTCGACCTTGTTCTCGGCCAGACCACGCGGGCCCACCGTGATGCGCCAGGGCAGGCCGATGAGATCTATCGTCGCGAATTTCGCGCCCGCACGTTCGTCGCGGTCGTCGTAAAGCGGGTCGAGACCGGCAGCTTTCAGCTCGGTGTAAAGCGCCTCGCTGGCCGAATCCGTCGAGGCGTCGCCCTGTTTGAGATTGACGATGCCGACGTGGAAGGGCGTGACGCCCTCGGGCCAAATGATGCCCTTGTCGTCATGGTTGGCCTCGATGATCGCGCCCAGAAGACGCGAGACGCCGATCCCGTGCGAGCCCATATGGGCCGGAACGCGCTCGCCCTTGTCGTTGACGACATTGGCGCCCATCGCTTCGGAGTATTTGGTGCCGAAGTAGAAGATCTGGCCGACTTCGATGCCGCGCGCGGAGCGGCGGCGATCCTCGGGGACCTCGGCGAAGATCGCTTCGTCATGGGTCTCGTCGGTGCGGGCATAGCGCGAGGTGAATTCCTGCAGCACGCCCTCGCATTGCTCAACGCTGTCGTAATCGATCTGGCGGTTGCCGAATTTCAGATCGGTGATCTCGCTGTCGTAGAAGACTTCGGATTCGCCGGTCTCGGCCAGAACGAGGAATTCATGGGTGTAATCGCCGCCGATCGGACCGCCGTCGGCGCGCATCGGAATCGCCTGCAGGCCCATGCGCTCGTAGGTGCGCAGATAGCTGACGAGGTGGCGGTTATAGGCGTGCAGCGCATCTTCCTTGGTCAGGTCGAAGTTGTAGCCGTCCTTCATCAGGAATTCGCGTCCGCGCATCACGCCGAAACGCGGGCGCATCTCGTCGCGGAATTTCCACTGGATGTGGTAAAGCGTCAGCGGCAGCGATTTGTAGCTCGAGACATAGCTGCGGAAAATGTCGGTGATCATTTCCTCGTTGGTCGGACCATAGAGCATCTCGCGCTTGTTGCGGTCGGTGATGCGCAGCATTTCTTCGCCGTAAGCGTCGTAGCGGCCCGATCTGCGCCACAGATCGGCCGGCTGGAGCGTCGGCATCAGCAGTGGGATATGGCCCGCGCGCTGCTGTTCTTCGTGAACGATCTGCTCGATGCGTTTGAGGATCTTGTTGCCGAGCGGAAGCCAGGAATAGATCCCCGCCGCCTGTTGGCGGATCATGCCCGAGCGCAGCATCAGGCGGTGGCTGACGATCTGAGCCTCTTTCGGCTCCTCTTTCAGAACGGGAAGGAAGTAGCGCGACAGACGCATGGCGGAAACCTCTTGATTTGCACAAACGGGTTATCGCAACGCGCCCCGCGCGGCAACAGCGTCCTGCGACTTGGGCTCCAAAGCGGGTGTTCCGCCCAAGCTGTTCGCAACCGTGCGCGTCGTTCGCGATGCGAGGGCGGGGTCCCTGCGGTGGAGCATGTCCACTTTGGACCTGCACGGTTCAACCCTGCCGACCGCGCGCCCGTTGCGGCAGGTTCCCGCGGGCCTCCCCTGCGGCGCGCGCCCGCGTCAACGGCCTTGCTTGCATAGAGCCCCCTTGGCCCCACATTCGCGCCAATCAAATCGGAGAACGACCATGCGCCTGCCGGCACATAAACAATCCTGGTATTGGGGCGGGGGCTGATCGTCCTGCTTTTGGTGCTTTGGGGCTCGGCAATGCCGTCATGCCCTTCCTGATCGGGGCGGGGGTGGCCTATCTTCTCGATCCGGTGGCCGATTGGCTGGAACGCAAGGGGCTGTCGCGCACCCTGTCGGTCGTGGTGATCACGCTTTGCGTGGTGATGCTTTTCGTGGTCGTCGTGCTGGTCTTCATGCCCGTCCTGATCCGCCAGACCACACAGTTGATCCAGACCGCGCCCGAGATGGTGACCAAGCTTCAGGTCTTTCTGGTCAACCGCTTCCCTGATCTGATGGTCGAAGGCGGGCCGGTCAGCGCCGCGCTTGCCCGTGTCGGTACCACGATCAGCGAGGGGGGCGAGCTTTTGGGCACGGTTCTCGGCTCGGTCATGGGGATCGTGAGCTTTGTCGCCTTGTTCGTCATCGTGCCGGTCGTGGCCTTCTACCTGCTGCTCGACTGGGACAATATGGTTGCGCGCCTCGACGAGTTGCTGCCGCGCGAAGGCGCGCCGACCATCCGCAAGCTGGCCCATGACATCGACGATGTGCTCTCGGGTTTCATGCGCGGGCAGGGGTTGGTGATCCTGATCCTCGGCACGTTTTATTCGATCTCGCTGGCTGTGGTCGGTTTGCCCTTCGGCATCGCGATCGGCGTTCTGGCGGCGACCTTGTCCTTCATTCCCTATGTCGGTGTCGTGGTCGGCGGGGCGACGGCCATCGGGGTCGCGCTGTTTTCCTTTGGGGGCAGCCTTTCTCGATCGGTGCGGTGGTCGCGGTTTTCGCGATCGGCCAGATCGTCGAGGGCAACTACCTCCAGCCCAAGATTGTCGGCGGGCATGTCGGCCTGCATCCGGTCTGGCTGATGCTGGCCTTGTCGGTTTTCGGCACGCTTTTCGGCTTTGTCGGCCTTTTGGTCGCGGTGCCCCTGTCGGCGGCGCTTGGCGTTCTCGTGCGCTTTGCGGCGGCGCGCTACAAGGAGAGCGCGCTTTATACCGGACAAGAGATCCCGCCCCAGCCCGCGCCGCCGACCCTGGTCGAGATCGTTCCGGCCGGTACTGCCGAGCAAAAGCGCAATCTGGCGCTGGTCTCGCGCGAGATGGCGATTGCCGCGATCAAGCGCGAGGAGCTCGAGGAAGAGCTGCGCCGCCGCCGCGAAATCGAGGCGAAAGCCCAGGAAAAGGCCGAAAAGCTCGAGCGCAAGACGGCTTTGGACTAACTGCACGATAAAGAAACACGGGCCGGAGCATCCTCCGGCCCGTATGATTTTGGCGGCAAGTGGTTGCAAAGCTTGGCGCGTCGGAGAGAATGGGGCCAAATCCGCGCCCCGTATCGGCGCGCGGCGAAGGTGCAGACGGCCCTTGGGGGCCAAAGACAGGGTAATGACGACGCAGGAACAGGGCCGCAAAGCGCTTGGGGACGGACGATGCGGATAGGCGCCGCAGCGCGGGCCGCCACAACCAACAGCAAGATCAGGGAGCAGGGATGATCGGTGAGGGCATGATGGAGCTTGCGGGCGCGGTCTGGACGCGCGGGGCAGAAATGCCGGTCCCCCAGCGCGGCAATGCCCCGTCGATTGCCCGAAATTTGCTCGTGTCCGGCTGCTCCGCCTCCGTGACCCGCATGCCCGCCGGATTTGCGGCATCCCTCCGCAAAGCGGCAAGGGGCTGAGCCGCGTGTCGAGACAGCTGACGTTCGATCTTGCCGGACCACCCGCCTCGTCGCGCTCGGATTTTCTGGTGACGGCGGCCAATCGCGATGCTCTGGCCATGCTTGACCGCCCCGAGCTCTGGCCGCAGGGCAGGTTGTTGCTTTTGGGCGGGCCGGGGACGGGAAAATCCCACATCGCGCGGTTCTGGGCGGGCGAGAACGGCGCCTTGCGCCAGCAGGCGGCGGCTTTGCGCATCGATGCGCTTGATGATCTCGTGCCCCATGACGGCGCGCTGGTAATCGAGGATGCCCATCGCATCGGCCTAGCCGCCGGAGCCGAACAGGCGATGTTCCATCTGTGGAACCTCAGCGTCGAGCGCGATTGCCTGCTGCTTTTGACCGCGCAATCGCCGCCGCGCGATTGGGGATCACGCTGCCCGATCTCGCCTCGCGGATGGAGGCTTTGACCAAGGTCGAACTCGGCCCCCGATCAGGCGCTTTTGCCGGCGGTTCTGGTCAAGCTCTTTGCCGACCGCCAGATTTCCGTCTCGCCCGAGGTGATCGATTTCCTCTCGCTGCGCATGGACCGCGATCTCGATCTTGCCCGCAGGCTGGTCACGGCGATCGATACGGCGGCAATGGCGGATCATCGCGCAATAACACGCAGATTGGCCGCCGAATGGCTGGACAAGCTCTTTGAACCGGACGCATGATCCCCACGCAACATTTGTTATCGATTGCCATGACACAAGCCAATTTTCTGACCTCGCCCATCCCCGCGCCGCGCAGCTATCCGGACGGGACGCCCGAAGGCCCCGCGCGCTTTTTCAATCGGGAGGTCAGCTGGCTGAGCTTCAACTGGCGCGTGCTCGACGAGGCGCGCAATCCGCGTGTGCCTTTGCTCGAACGACTGCGTTTCCTGTCGATTTCGGCGACGAACCTCGACGAATTCTATACGGTCCGCGTGGCGGGCCTGCGCGAATTGGTGCGCGAGGGTCATGGCACGCCTTCGGATGACGGGCTGACTCCGGCCGAGCAGCTCGCTTTGGTCAATACCAATGCGCGCCGCCTGATGGCCGCGCAACAGGCGGTCTGGACCGGCGTTCGCCGCGAGATGGAGCAGGCCGACATCACCATCCTGTCGCGTTCGCGCGTGACGCGCGCCGAAGAAGCCTATCTGCGGCGCTATTTCGTCGAGGATGTCTTTCCGATCCTCTCGCCTCTGGCGATCGACCCCGCCCATCCTTTTCCCTTCATCCCCAACCTCGGCTTCTGCCTTGCGCTGGAGCTTGCGGCGGAAAGCGACGGGCGGCAGATGCAGGCTCTGCTTCCGGTGCCCCAGCAGATCGAGCGCTTCATCCCGCTGCCCGGCGGCACGCGCTTCCTGCGGCTCGAAGACCTGCTTCTGATGCATCTGCGCAGCCTTTTTCCTGGCTATCGCGACACCGGATACTGCGCCTTCCGCGTGCTCAGGGACAGCGATCTCGAGGTCGAGGAGGAGGCCGAGGATCTGGTGCGCGAATTCGAAAGCGCGCTCAAGCGGCGCCGTCGCGGCTCGGTCATCCGGCTCAAGATCACGGCGGGCGCGCCGGACCGTTTGCGCCGGCTGATCATGGAAAAGCTCGAGGTGAAATCCGAAGAGGTGGTCGAGGTCGAAGGCCTTTTGGGCATGGCCGATCTCGGCGCGCTGGTGCTCGACAACCGGCGCGACCTGCAATGGCCGAGCTTTACCCCGCGCGTGCCCGAACGCGTGCAGGATCACGACGGCGACATGTTCGCGGCGATCCGGCAAAAGGACATGCTGCTCCATCACCCCTACGAGACTTTCGACATGGTGGTGCGCTTTTTGCAGCAGGCGGCGCATGATCCCAATGTGCTGGCGATCAAACAGACGCTCTACCGCACCTCCTACGACAGCCCGATCGTGGATGCGCTTTGCGCCGCGGCCGAGACCGGCAAGACCGTCACCGCTTTGGTCGAGCTGAAAGCGCGGTTCGACGAGGCCGCCAATATCCGCCAGTCGCGCCGGCTTGAGCGTTCCGGCGCGCATGTTGTCTATGGTTTCACCCAGTACAAGACCCATGCCAAGATCTCGACCGTGGTGCGGCGCGAGAACGGCCAGCTGGTGACCTATACCCATTTCGGAACCGGCAACTACCACCCGATCACCGCGCGGATCTACACCGATCTTTCGCTGTTCACCTGCGATCCGGCGCTGGGGCGCGATGCCTCGAAGGTCTTCAACTTCCTCACCGGCTATGTCCAGCCGAGCGAGCTGGAGAACCTCGCGATCTCGCCCTCAACCTCAAGGACCGGCTGATCGAGCTGATCGGGCGCGAGGTCGAATTCGCGCGGCAGGGGCGGCCTGCCGAGATCTGGGCCAAGATGAACAGCCTGATCGAAAAGGATATTATCGAGGCGCTCGATGCCGCGAGCCAGGCGGGCGTAAAGATCAACCTCGTGGTGCGCGGCATCTGCGGGCTTCGTCCGGGCATTCAGGGCCTGTCGGAAAACATCCGCGTGAAATCCATCGTCGGGCGCTTTCTCGAGCATTCGCGCATCGTCTGTTTCGGCAATGGTCAGGGCCTGCCGTCCAAACGCGCACGGGTCTTCATCAGCTCGGCCGACTGGATGGGCCGCAACCTCTCGCGGCGGGTGGAAACGCTGGTCGAATGCCTCAACGAGACGGTGAAAGCCCAGATCACTAGCCAGATCATGGCCGCCAATCTCGCCGACGAGGCGCAAAGCTGGATCCTGCAGCCCGATGGACGCTACGTCCGCCATCTGCCGGTCGGGCGCGACGATTTGTTCAGCTGTCACAAGTTCTTTATGGAAAATCCGTCTCTTTCGGGTCGGGGAAGTGCCGGTGCCAAGGACGTTCTGGCGTTGACGCATTCACCGGATTGAACCATCCAGCGCAAAGAGCGTTGTCAGCGACGAATCGGAGGGCCTCATGAGCGGCGTGGTGATCACAAGCGGCGAAACCATCGAGCCCTTCGGGAGCAGCGTCTTCGAGCGTTCGCTCAGCCGTGTCGGCGTGGTCGATGTCGGATCGAACTCGATCCGCATGGTTGTCTTCGACGGCGCGGCGCGCAGCCCCGCCTATTTCTACAACGAGAAAGTCATGGCGGGCCTTGGTCAGGGGCTGGTCACGACCGGCCATCTCAACCCCAAAGGGGTCGAACGCGCCATGGCCGCGCTCAAGCGCTTTTCGGTTCTGGCCGACGGCATGGGGATCAAACCCTGATCTGCGTCGCGACCGCCGCCGTGCGCGAGGCCAAGGACGGCCGCGCTTTCCGCAAGGCGGTCGAGGCGGAGACCGGCCTCAAGCTTCTGGTGATCGAGGGCGAGGAAGAGGCGCGGCTTTCGGCGCAGGGGGTTTTGCTCGGCTGGCCAGATGCGCGCGGTCTCGTCTGCGATATCGGCGGCAACTCTCTCGAACTTGCGGTCGTCGAAAACGGCAAGGTCGGGCGGCGCGAAACCTCGCCGCTCGGGCCCTTCCGTCTCCAGCAGATCGAGGGCGGCAAGGCCGGTCTGCGCGAACATATCAAGTCGGTGATGGACGGGCTGGTCGAAAAGATCGGCGCCGATCACGAGCAGATCTATCTGGTCGGCGGCTCGTGGCGTGCGATTGCGCGCCTCGATATGGAGCGCGCCAATTATCCGATGACGGTTCTGCACGAATACCGCATGAGCCCCGATGCGGCGCTCGAGACCGTGAAATGGATCGGCGAGAACGATCTGATGGCGCTCAAGGCCCAGACCGGCATTTCCACGAGCCGGATCGAGCTGGTGCCGCTGGCCAGTCAGGTCCTGCGCCAGCTGGTTCTGAGCTTCCAGCCGAAATCACTGGCGATTTCCTCTTACGGGATCCGCGAGGGGCTGCTTTACGAAAAGATGCCCGCGAGCCTGCGCAAACGCGATCCTTTGATCGAGGCCGCGCGTTTCACCGAACGCCAGATGGCGCGGATGCCGGGCTTCGGCAAGAAGCTCTACCAGTTCCTGCTGCCGATTTTCGCCAATGAACCACCCGAGCAGGACCGCCTGATCCGCGCGGCCTGTCTGCTCCACGACACGGCATGGCGCACCCATCCCGATTACCGCGCCGACGCCTGTTTCGACAATGTGACGCGCGCCAATATGGCCGCGCTTTCGCATCCCGAGCGGGTCTTTCTCGGGTTGGCTTTGCTGCACCGCTACCGCAACAGCCGCGCCGCTTCGCCGATGGCGGCGCTGTTTACCTTGCTCAACGAGACCGAATTGACCAAGGCCGAAATCCTCGGCAAGGCGATGCGGTTCGGCGCGATGTTTTCGGTCCGCGATCCGGGCGAGGCGGGGGCGCTGAAATATTTCCCCGAAGAAAAGCGGCTCGAGCTGCATCTGACCAAAACAGGCCGCGCGCTCATGGGCGAGGTTGCCGAGGCGCGGCTGCGCTCGCTCGCCTCCTCGCTGGGTGCGGAAGTCGCGATTTTCTAGGCTGCGCTTGACCTTTGGTTCCGCGTCGGGGATGGGTCTCGTTCCATCAGCATCGACAGGGGGCGATATGGCCGCAGATGAAGAATATGTCTATGACGAGGCCAGCGGCGAATGGCTTCCGGCTTCCGAGATCGCTGCGCGCTCGGAGGTCGTGGTGCGCGATGCGGCGGGCAATGTGCTGGCGGATGGCGACAGCGTGGTGCTGGTCAAGGACCTCAAGGTCAAGGGCACCAGCACGGTTCTCAAACAGGGCACCGTGATCCGCACGATCCGCCTGACCGCCAATCCCGAAGAAATCGACTGCCGCCACGACAGCATTCGCGGCCTCGTGCTGCGCACCGAATTCGTGCGCAAACGCTAAAGGGCGGGGGCGGGCGTGCCCGCACGCAGCGCGCCTGCGCCGATTGCCAAAAGCGGTCAATCGGCGTAGGGCAGGCGGGCTTTGCCGGCCCTGCGGGCGCGCGCGACGATTTCCAGACGAACCGATCCAAGGACACCATGATGCAGCCCAGCTATCTCGTCACCCATTCCGGCGGCTTTCACGCCGACGAGCTGCTCTCGAGCGTGATCCTCACGCGGCTGTTTCCAGAGGCCGAGCTGGTGCGCAGCCGCGCGCCCGAATGGATCACGCCGGCCAAAGACCGCATCATCTATGACGTCGGCGGGGCCTATGATCCCGAGGCGCGGATCTTCGACCACCACCAGCGCGGCGCACCTTTGCGCGACGACGGGCAGCCGCTCAGCTCTTTCGGGCTGGTCTGGCGCCATTTCGGCCGCGATTATCTTGCCGGTTTCGGCATTGCCGAGGCCAATATCGACGCGATCCACAGTTCGTTCGACACGGGTTTCGTTCTGCCGCTCGATCTGGTCGACAACGGCGCGCTCAGCCCTTCGGCCGCGGGGCCGCAATTGGCGGGGATGGTTCTGCCGAGCCTCCTAGAGACGCTGAAACCGGTTTTCGACAATACCGACCCCGAGGCCGAAACCGAGGCCTTCCATCTCGCGCTCGGCATCGCCCGCGCGTTTGTCGAGGCCCGCATCAACCGCAGCGCCGCGAAATTGCGTGCCGAGGCGATGGTGATGGCCTCGATCGAACAGGCGGGCGAGGGCCGCGTGCTGGAACTGCCGATGGGCATGCCTTTCCGTCCGACCGTGGTCAAAGCGGGCGCGGACCATCTGTGGTTCGTGATCAACCCGCGCGGCAAGGATTGGAGCATCGGGGGCATCCGCAAATCCGAGGAGGGCTTCGCCCTGCGCGCCGATCTGCCTGCCGCTTGGGCCGGTCTGACCAACGAGGCGCTGGAACAAGCTTCGGGCGTCAAAGGCGCGCTATTCTGCCATAACGGCCGCTTCATCGCGGCAGCCGCAACCCGCGAGGCCGCACTGGCCATGGCCGAAATCGCCGTGCGCGAGGCCGAGGCCGAGCGTGAGGCCGAACAGGCGGTCTAAACACGCTGCGGGCCGACGGCATTCGGGAATGAAAAAGGGGCCGAGGCCCCTTTTCTTACAGCATTTTCGCGTGACGGTTGACGTCTTTATAGAGCAGGTAGCGGAAGTTCGACGGGCCACCGGCATAGGCGCATTGCGGGCAGAACGCACGCAGCCACATGAAGTCGCCCGGGCCGACTTCGACCCAATCCTGATTGAGACGGTAAACCGCTTTGCCCTCGATCACGAACAGCCCGTGTTCCATGACATGGGTTTCGGCAAAGGGGATCGAGCCGCCCGGTTTCAGCGTCACGATGGTGATGTGCATGTCGTGACGGATGTCGGTCGGATCCATGAAACGGGTCGTCGCCCATGCGCCGTTGGTGTCGGGCATGGCGATCGGTTCGATGTCGTTTTCATTGGCGATGATGACATCGGGCTTGTCGAGGCCTTCGACCGGCTCCCAACGCTTGCGCCACCAATGGAAGCGCGACAGATCCGATGCGTTCTTGACCGACCATGCGGTGCCGGCCGGAATATAGGCGAAGCCGCCGGCGGTCAGCACATGGGCCTTGCCGTCGATGGTGACCTCGATCGAGCCGTCGGTGCAAAACAGCGAAGCCTGCACGGTCGGATCGGTTTCGGGGCGGTCGGAGCCCGCATCGCCGTTCAGCTCGACGATATACTGGCTGAAGGTTTCCGCGAAACCCGAGAGCGGGCGGGCGATGACCCACATGCGCATGTTCTTCCAGCCGGGCAGGAAGCTCGTGACGATATCGCGCATCGTCGCTGCCGGAATGACGGCATAAGCATCGGTGAAAACGGCGGTGTCGACCGAGAGGTCGGACTGGGGCGGAAGGCCGGCAAAAGGACCAGCGTAGCTGTTCTTCTTGGCGTTGGACATGGTGTCTCCTGAGATCCGGAGCATCGTGCTCCGGCATAGTTAAGGCAAATCGTTGGCTGGCCGTCGGGGCTTGCGCCCGGGGCTCTGCTCGGCTGGTCAGGCGGGGTGCACGCTCGAGGCACCGCGCATGACCGGAAGTTCTGGGGCGGTTGGCGGCCCGGCCTTGCGGGGGCCGTTTCGCGCCTTAGCCCAGCACCTGCTGGAGGCGCAGCTCGCCGATGCGGCTGACCTGACGCTCGGCCTCGCGGCGCTCGGTCGCGGTGTCGTTGTCGATGCGGTTCTGCATCGCTTCCATGATGCCGGCTTTGTCGTAGTCGCGGACCGCGATGATGAAGGGGAAGCCGTGGCGCGCGACGTAGTCGGTATTGAGCCGGTTGAAGGTCGCGCGCTCGTCGTCGGTCAAGGCATCCAGACCCGCGCTCGCCTGTTCGGCGGTGCTTTCGGCGGTCAGCGCCTTTGCCGCGGCCAGTTTGCCGGCAAGATCGGGGTGCGCGTTCAGAACGCCCAGACGCTCTTCGTCGGAGGAGGCGCGGAAGATCTGCGCCATGCGGCGGGCAAGACCCAGCGCGGTATCATGGACCGCACCCATTTCACCGTCCCAGACGCGCTCGGCGATGAAGGGCGAATGTTCGTAGATCGAACCGAACTTGGCCACGAAGGTCTCGCGGTCCATTTCGGACGGACGCTCGGTCGCCTCATAGGGATGGACCTGCGCCCAGTGGCGCGCGATGTCGAGACGCGATGCGAACCAGACATTGGCATGCGAGCGGGCGTATTCGATGAATTTCTGCACCGCGATCGCACGACCCGGACGGCCCGCCAGACGGCAGTGCAGACCGATCGACATCATCTTGGGCGCGCCGGCCTCGCCTTCGGCGTAAAGCACGTCGAAGCTGGCCTTGAGGTAGTCGAGGAATTCCTCGCCGGTGCCGAAGCCCTGACCGCTCGAGAAACGCATGTCGTTGGCGTCCATCGTATAGGGCACCATCAGCTGCGGCTTGCCGTTGTGGACATGCCAATAGGGCAGGTCGTCGGCGATCGTATCTGCGAGATAGGCGAAGCCGCCTTCTTCACAGCCGAGCGCGACCGTATTCATCGAGGTGCGGCCCTGATAGAAACCATAGGGGCGCTCGCCGGTGATCTCGGTGTGGAGCTTGATCGCTTTGGCGATATGGTCTTCTTCGACCTCGCGCGGCACGTCGCGGTAGTCGATCCACTTCAGGCCGTGGGTCGCGATCTCCCAGCCGGCTTTCTGCATCGCCGCCACCTGTTCGGGGCTGCGCTCGAGCGCGGTTGCGACGCCGTAGACGGTGACCGGAATGTCTTTCATCATGCGGTAGAGACGCCAGAAGCCCGCGCGCGCACCGTAATCGTAGATCGATTCCATGTTCCAGTGACGCTTGCCCGGCCAGGGCTGCGCGCCGATGATTTCGGACAGGAAGGCCTCGGAGGCCGCGTCACCATGCTCGATGCTGTTCTCGCCGCCTTCTTCGTAGTTCACGACGATCTGGACCGCGATTTTCGCATTGCCCGGCCATTTCGGATCGGGGGCGTTTTCTCCATAGCCATTCAAATCGCGGCTGTAGCGCATGGTGGGAATCCTCTTTGGAAATTGGCCGGAACTCGGGCCATTATGAGCAGGAACCACTTCGCGGCCCTTGGGGCAAGTGCCGATATGTGAATTCTGTTTCAATAATTCGCATAAAGTACAGCCGTTCATCCGCGAAAACAACCGCCTCGCAAATCCGGCCCTGTCGGGGCTTTCGCCGCGCCTTCGGCACCGCCTTTCGCGGGCCGATTTCGGGCTGCGGCTTGGCTGTTTGGACAGAGGCGGGATGTCGGTTGCGGGAATCATAGACAAAAGGGTTTAAATCTGCGTGAAATCGGACATGGAACCGGTTCCACAGAGGATCGAACCGCCCAAACCATGGAGGAGAGAGAAATGATCAAGACGATGACCACTGTTGCCGTGGCGCTGATGACGACTGTTGTTGCTCTGCCGGCGCTGGCGGATGCGGAACGTCCTCAGGTCTGTCTGGTGATGAAATCGCTGTCGAACGAGTTCTTCAAAGACATGAGTGTCGGCGCCGAGGAATATGCAGCCAAGCGCGCGGATTTCGACCTCAAGATGGTCGGGATGCAGTCCGAGACGGACTTTGACGCGCAGGTCAATGCGATGGACACCTGCATCGTCGAGCAGAAAGACATCATCGTTCTGGCCCCCGCCGATAGCCGCGCCATGGTCGGCCCCGCGAAACGTGCGGTGGACGCCGGCATCACCGTCGTGAACTTCGACGTGCCGCTGGACGAGGAGGCCAAGGCGCAGGCGGGTCTCAAACTGGCCTTCGTCGGTCCCGACAATGCCGCGGGCGCGAAAATGGCGGGCGACAAGCTGGCCGAGGTTTTGGGCAAGGGCGCGAAAGTGGTCATCATCGAGGGCAACCCCGGTGCCGACAACGCCAAACAGCGCAAGGTGGGCTTTGACGCGGCAATTGCCGAACACGGGCTCGAACTGCTGGATCGCGCACCGCGCATTGGGAAACCGAAGAGGCCAATACCGTTTTCACCACCATGCTCACCGCCCATCCCGATGTTCAGGGCGTGATGGCCGCGAACGATCTGATGGCGCTCGGCGTGGTCAAGGCGATCGAGGCCGCGGGTCTGACCGGCAAGATCCAGGTCGTGGGCTTCGACAATATCCCCGCGATCCGCCCGATGGTCGAAGACGGCCGCGTATTGGCCACCGTCGACCAGTTCGGCCGCGACATGGCTGCCGATGCGATCAACCGCGGAATCGAATCCTTCCGCTCGGGCACGCCGCTCGAAGGTTGGGTCACGACCGAGATCAAGCTCGTGACCAAGAACTGAGTCCAGCGGGAAAAGCCGGCGCGGGAGGACGCCTGTCCGTCCCGCGCCAACCGGACAGCCAGCCGGACACGTTTCCGGACATCATTGCGGGATTGCGATATGACCCCAGCCCCATCCGGCCGAAATCGGGCAGGCCCCACCCCGACAGCAAGCGCGCCATCCACGCCGCACGATCCGCCAGAGGGGCGGAGCCTGCGGCTCGCGACCAGCCTGATCTCCAAATCCTATGGCGGCGTGCCGGCATTGCAGGAGATCTCGGTCGATTTCGCGGCCGGAGAGATCCATGCGATCGTCGGCGAGAACGGGGCCGGAAAATCGACCTTCATCAAGATCCTCAGCGGCATCATCCAGCCCGACGGCGGGACGATGACGCTTGACGGTGCGGCCTATGCGCCTGCCTCGCCCTCGGAGGCGATGGCGCGGGGCATTCGTGTCGTCCATCAGGAATTCAGCCTTCTGCCCTCGCTCAGCATCGCCGAGAACCTGTTGTTCGAGCGCCTGCCGCGCCGCTTCGGCATCTTTGTCGATACGCCGGTCCTAATGCGACGCGCGCAGGAGCTTCTGGCGCTGGTCGGGCTCGAGGGGCTTGATCCGCGCCTTCCGGTCGGCACGCTCGGCGTCGCCCAGCAGCAATTGATCGAGATCGCCCGCGCGCTTGCGGATGATGCGCGCGTTCTGATCCTCGACGAGCCGACCGCGACCCTGACCCCGCGCGAAAGCGGCCGCCTTTTCGAGATCGTCCACCGTCTCAAGGCGCAGGGCACGACCGTTCTTTTCATTTCGCACCACCTCGAAGAGGTCTTCGCCCATTGCGACCGCGTGACCGTCTTCCGAAACGGCCGGATGATCGTCACGCAGGAGACAGGGGCCGTTTCCGCGGATGGTCTGGTCCAGCAGATGGTCGGCCGCGAATTGCGTCAGGAGCGTCTTGCCCGTCCGGCCCGCGCCGGAGGTAGACCCGCGCTGGAGATCGACGGCTTCCAGACCGCACTCAATGCGGCGCGGCCGGATATTTCGCTGACCCTGCGCGCGGGAGAGATCCTCGGGATCGCGGGGCTGGTCGGCGCGGGCCGCAGCGAGCTCTTGCGCGCGATTTTCGGCGCCGATCTGCCGGCACGCGGTCTCGTGCTGCGTGACGGGCGTCCGGTGACGGTCGCAAGCCCGCGCGACGCGATTGCGGCGGGGATCAGCCTCGTGACCGAAAACCGCAAGGAAGAGGGGCTGGTCCTGCCGATGTCGTTGACCGTGAACGGCTCGCTTGCGACGGTGCACGAGCATTCGCGCGCGGGCTTTCTCGATCGTGGCGCGGAGAACCGCACGGTTTCCGCCATGTTGCGCTCGCTCGATATTCGCGCGGCCGGTTTCGATCTGCCGGTCGCGAGCCTTTCGGGCGGCAATCAGCAAAAGGTCGTTCTGGCGAAGTGGCTTTTGCGCAAACCCGGCGTTTTGATGCTCGACGAGCCGACACGCGGCATCGATGTCGGGGCCAAGGCCGAAATCTACGCGCTTCTGGGCAAGCTGGCAGAGGAGGGCGTCGCCATTCTGGTCGTCTCCTCGGACATTCCCGAGCTGCTGACCCTCGCGGATCGCGTCGAGGTCATGTCGCGCGGCGTGATCGCGGGCAGCCTCGAGGGCGAGGCCATGACCGAAGAGGCGATCCTCCAGCTCGCCTATAGCGAATATCTCAAAGAGCAGGTTTCCCATGAGCACTGACACCACTGCCGCGGCGAAGGGCCGCCCGAATGTTCCGCGCAGCGCCTTTTGGGGCGGGCTTTTGCGCAATGCCGGTATCGGGGTGGCGCTGGTCTTGCTGATCATCGTCTTCAGCCTGACGACCAAGACCTTCCTCACCCAGATCAACCTGTCCAACATCATGGTCCAGATCACGCTGAACGTCATTCTGGCGGCAGGCATGACCTTCGTGATCCTGATCGGCGGGATCGACCTGTCGGTGGGTTCGGTCATGGCGCTGGCGGCGGTGATCGCGGCGACTTTCATGTCGAACCCCGATCTGCCCTCATGGCTGGCGATCACGCTGACGATCCTTGTCGCCTGCGGGGTGGGGACCTTCTGCGGCATCATCAACGGGCTGATCTCGGCCTGGTGGTCGATCCTCCTTCATCGTGACGCTGGGCATGCTGAACATGGCGCGCGGCTCCGCGCTGCAGTTCACCCAATCGAATACGGTCTATATCTCGAACCCCGCTTTCACGAGCTTCGGCACGGCCAGCATTGCGGGCGTTCCCTTTTGTTCATTGTTGCGCTGATTGTCGTCGGGCTAGGCTGGGTCGTGCTCACGCGCACGGTTTTCGGCCGCATGCTCTATGCGATCGGCAACAACGAAGAGGCCGTGCGTCTGGCCGGACATAATACGCTGGTCTACAAGACCGCCGCCTTCGGGATCTGCGGCTTTGCGGTCGGGATTGCCGCGGTGATGTATATGGCGCGCCTGACCAGCGCTTCGCCGATCATGGGCAACGGCTACGAGCTGAACGCGATCGCGGCGGTCATCATCGGTGGAACCAGCCTCAACGGCGGACGCGGTTCGATGATCGGGACCTTGCTCGGGGCTGCGGTAATCGGGGTGCTGGGCAACGGCCTCATCCTGATTGGTGCCAGCGATTTCGTGCGCCAGATCATTACCGGTGCGGTGATCATCCTCGCCGTGATCCTCGATGCGGTACAAAACCGCATTGCCCAACGCCGCGGCGCGCGCTGATTTGCGCATGCGGGGCGGAAGTGGCAGACAGGCCCGCGCAAAGGGGTGCCGCGGCGATGCGCCCGAGACCGGACGGGGGTAATGATGCAGGGCAGACACAAGGCGGCAGGGGCAACGGGACCGGAGCCCGCGCCGAAGGATCCGCTTGCCGCGCCCCGCAAGATCACCATCCGCGATGTCGCCAGAGAGGCGGGCGTCGGCGTGGGAACCGTCTCGCGGGTGCTCAACGATCATCCGGCGGTTTCGGCGCAGATGCGGGCCCGTATCCGTGCGGTCATGGCGCAGATGGATTACCGTCCCGACCAGATCGCGCAGGATCTCGGGCGGCGCTTCACCAAATGTCTGGGGGTCGTGGTCCCCGATCTGGCCAATCCGTTTTTCGCCGAGTTGGTGCAGGCTTTGGAGCAGGCGGCCCGTGCGGGGGTACAACCTCTTCCTGACCAATTCGACCGAGGATCCCCGCATCGAAGCGGCCTGTGTCGATTCCTTTTCCGCCGCCGTATCGACGGGCTTTTCCTGATCCGTTGTCAGGCCGGCTCGGCTGATTATGCGGGTTATGACCTGCCCATCATCCATGTCGACCGTCTGGCCGCTCCGCAGACGGGGACGGAGTCGAGATCGGCGCGGCATCCGATCATGCCGGAGGGATGGCGCTGGGCCTCGACCATCTGGTCAGCCTCGGACATCGCCGCATCGCCTTGCTGGCCGGCGAGCAAAGCCTGATGCCGGCGCGTTTGCGCCACGACAGCTATCTCGGGCTCATGGCGCCGCTTCTGGCACAAGAGGGGATCGCGGTTGCCGATTACATCGTGACCGGCCGTTTCGATCTGACCAGCGGGGAGCAGGGGCTCAAGCGTCTGATGGCGTTGCCCGAGACGATCCGTCCGACTGCCGTCGTCGCAAGCTCGGACCAACAGGCGATCGGTGCCTTGCGCGCGGCACAGGAATTGGCGCTTTCGGTTCCGCGCGATCTCTCGCTTATGGGTTTTGACGGGCTGCCGGTCGCGGCAATGATCACGCCGCGCCTGACCACGATCGAGCAACCGGTCGCAAAGATCGCCCAAGCGGCCTTTGCGCTTTTCGCCGGTCTTCCCGAGAGGACGGGCCCCCTCAGGTGATCCTGCCCTGCCGCCTGCGTTCGGGTGAAACCACAGGACCGGTGCGCGGCTGAGCCGTTCTCCATGTCGCAATGCCGTGGCCGAGGCATGAGCGGAGGGCGGAGACGCCCAGCGCCGCCTTCTCCGCGCAGACCCGCCAGCCAAGTACCAAGGGCCGCATAAGGTCTTGCCCTGAAGGGGAGCATGTGTGTACCTCCAAGCCTCCAAGCGGCCGTTGTGTCCTGATCGCCAAAGCGCTGGGCGGAGGGCAGATGTGCAGGGATGCTGGGAGGGCAGGGCCATGCCCACGCGCGAATGTGTCTTTCTGCGGCCGACTGCAGCGACCACTGCGCCGAGCGCCCTCAGCTCTTGAGCAAAGCAGCAAGCGGCAGGGACAGGCTCTTCTCCTGCAGGGCCGCCGCGAGAAAGGCGGGGAGGTCGCGGCAATGGGCCTCGAATTCGGCGAGCGGTGTCAAAGCTGGGTCGGCGTCGATGCGCAACTGCATGCCGCTCCCATTATGTTCGGCGCGGATGGTGATGTTGAACCCGTCATTCGGGCCGTTCGAAAGGACCTGCCTCTCTGCCGCGCAGCCGTCGAAGTGGGGGCGGTCGAAGGGCATGACATTGACCAGCGGCGAAAAGAAGAAGCGAGAGCCGAACCGGATGCCGCTGTCTTCGGCGATCTGCTCGATCCGGTAGCGGCCGTGGCGGCGAAGGGCGCGCAGCCCCGCAGCAGTCTCGGTCAAAAAGGTCCCGAACAGGCCGTCGCTGGGCGTGTGGACCGCCAGCGGCAGGATATTGACGACCAGCGCCGGAATGCGCGCGCTGACGCTGCCCATGCGGCTCATGAAGGGCAGCCAGACCGCCAGTCCCGCGTGTCCTGTTCCGGTATCCGGTCGCGGCAGATGGGTCAGCAGATAGGCCGAGGCAAGCGCCGTCATCAGATCCGCCCAGCCGAGTCCCGTGGCCTTGGTCAAAGCCGCAAGCCCCGCCCCGCTTTGCGGCAAGGTGAAGTCATGGCCATACCCCGCAAGCGCGTAATTTTCCTCGCCCTTGCGGATCAGGGGGAGCGGGGCGGTGCGAGCGAGTGCCCCGCGCCAGAAGGTCTTGGCAGCCTCGTGACGGGGCGAGGCGCGGTAGGCATCCTCCTCCGCGAGATAGGCCGTGAAGCGTGAGAAGGGGCGTCCTTCGGGGCCGGCCTGCGCGAAATGGGCGTAAAGCTCGGCGCAGCGCTGTTCGATCAGCCCCATGCTGTAGCCGTCGAGAATGATGTGGTGGCCGCGGTTGTACCATTGCCACAGGTCCGGCCCCAAACGGATCAGCCATTGCGAGGAGAGGGGATCGCGGCGCAGATCGATCGTGCGCGCCATATCCGCGTCGATCAGTTTGCGGGCCTCGGCCGCAGGATCGCCCGCATCCGAAAGATCGATCCGGCGCAGGGAAGGCGGGGCGGCATCCCGCTTTGGCGCGGGCTCTTGTCGCCTTCGCCGGTAAAGCGCAGGCGGAAGACATCGGTTTCGGCGATGACTTGGGTGATCGCACGCGCCAAGGCCTCGCCATCGACCGCAGCGTCTCCGGCCCCGCTCAGCGTGACGACATGGGCCACGGTCGAGACCGGCTCGTCGGGGTGGTGGCGGAACTCCTCCCAGAAGTCGAGCTGGGCAAGTGTCAGGGGCAGCAGGCGGGAGGGAGTGGCATCAGGCGCGGTGTCGGGCAGGGCAGGGCGCGGATCGATCTGGGTCATCGGGTCACCAAAATTGTGGCTGTTGCGGTCTGGCCTGCCGTGACCGGCCGCAATCGGGCGCGCTCTGGTGGGCGGAAACGGGCTTTGGCAGGCTGGAAACGGCCGCGCTTCGGCGCGGGGACTTGCGCCCGCCTTAATTGCTGATAGAAATACTAAACAATTTGAATTCGTCAATATAGCAAGCGGACCACGGTCAGCCAGCCCGGAATTTTTCCAAAGCAGGTGGACCGAGATGGTTGAATTTACTCCCTGGCCGGAGGCCTTTGCCGCCGAATACCGCGCGAAAGGATATTGGCTCGACCAGCCTCTGACGCGCGGCTTCGAAGCGCAGGTGGCGCAGACCCCGAGGCCGTCGCGCTGATTTGCGGCCTGCGCAGCCTGACCTATGCCGAGGCAGACCGGCGGGCCTCGACCCTCGCGGCCAATCTGTCGCTTGCGGGGCTGGGCCACGGCGATACGGCGCTGGTGCAACTTCCCAATATCGCGGAATTCTATCTGGTTTTTCTGGCGCTTCTGAAAATCGGCGTGGTGCCGCTCAATGCTTTGTCGAACCATCGCGCGCTCGAAATCTCGGCCTATGCCGCGCAGATCAAGCCGCGTCTGGTGATCGGCGACCGCAGCCTCGAGCTTTTTGGCGACAACCGCTTTGTCGATGCTTTGCCCGGCAAGCCCCTTGCGCTCTTTCAGGGCGATGGCGCGGACGGCCCCGCGCGCGATCTCGGCCACTGGCTCGACCATGCGCGGGGACCCGCGCCGCAGTTTCGTCC
Organism: Paracoccus cavernae; assembly: GCA_030410095.1. Taxonomy (GTDB): domain Bacteria; phylum Pseudomonadota; class Alphaproteobacteria; order Rhodobacterales; family Rhodobacteraceae; genus Paracoccus; species Paracoccus cavernae. The sequence goes on along the minus strand of JAUFRC010000001.1, from coordinate 1,110,701 downwards.
GACACCGGCGGGAGAGGTCGCCTTTTTCCAGCTTTCGGGCGGCAGTACCGGCACGCCCAAGCTGATCCCGCGCACCCATAACGATTACGATTACAGTATCCGCGAAAGCGTGCGGATCTGCGGCTTCGACCGTGAAACCCGCTATCTGAGCGCGCTTCCCGCGCCGCATAATTTCGCCCTGAGCTCGCCCGGTGCTTTGGGCGTCTTCGATGCGGGCGGGACCGTCATCATGGCCGCGAACCCCGACCCCGCGCAGTGCTTTGATCTGATCGCGCGTCACGGGGTCAATACGGTGGCGCTGGTCCCGCCTGCGGTTGCACTTTGGCAAAAGGCCGCGCGCGATGATGCAGATGCGCGCGCCAAGATCGCTTCGCTTGATCTCATGCTGGTCGGAGGCGCGAATTTCGCCGAGGCGCAGGCGCGACTTGTCCCCGAGGTGCTCGGCTGCGCGCTCCGGCAGGTCTTCGGCATGGCCGAGGGGCTGGTGAATTATACGCGGGCGGGCGATCCCGATGCGGTCTGCTTTACCACTCAGGGCCGTCCGATCAGCCCCGATGACGAGATCCGCATTCTTGATCCTGAAAGCGGCGTGCCCGTCCCCGAAGGCGGGACGGGCATGCTCGCGGTGCGCGGTCCCTATACGTTTCGCGGCTACTATCGGGCCCCCGAGCAGAATGCCGCCGCTTTCGACACCGAAGGGTTTTACTATACCGGCGATCTGGTCAAACGCGTGCAGGGCGGCAATCTGCGCGTGGTCGGGCGGGTCAAGGACCAGATCAACCGCGGTGGCGAAAAGATCGCCGCCGAAGAGATCGAGGACTTTTGCTGCGCCACCCCGCCATTCTCCATGCCGCGCTGATCGCGGTCGGCGATGCGCTTATGGGCGAGAAAAGCAGCGCGGTTGTCGTTTTGCGCGACGGAGAGGCGGTCAGGCCCTCGGGTTTGCGGCGCTATCTGCTCGAACTCGGCGTGGCCGAATACAAGATCCCCGACCGCTTCCGCTTCGTTGCCGCCATGCCGCTGACGGCGGTGGGCAAAATCGACAAGCAAAGCCTGCGCCGCGCCGAGGCGGATTTAGGGGGCCAAACCGTTGCACAGGAGAGGTGACGATATGACCGGAATTGCGGAATCGGAACATTCAAAGAACATAGACACGCAGCTAGGCGCGGCGGGCGTGATCGACCGCGACTGGCTGGAAAGCCGCGTGGCGCGCATGGTGGATGACGACGAGGCGATTGATCCGGCTGAAAACCTGCTCTTTTACGGCGTGGATTCGATCGCCGTGATGGAGCTCGGCGCGGAGCTTTCGCGGGCGGGGATCACGGTCAGCTTTGCCGAACTGGCTGAAGTGCCGACGCTGGAGGCATGGTGGGCGCTCATCCGTGCGCGCCTTGCCGCCTGAGCGGCGCGGGAATGCGGCACGCGAAACGGGCGGAAATTCCCGCCCCTTTCATTTCGGGATGCCGCGCTCAGGCCCGCAGGGTCGCGCCGCCATCAACGTAAAGATCGGCCATCGTGACATGGCCCGCCTGCTCCGAGAGCAGGAACAGGATCGCTGCGGTCACATCCTCGGGTCGCGCGAGCTTTCCCAGCGGGATGCCTGTGCGAAAATCCGCAAGATCGCCCGCAACGACCTTGTCGCGCCCTTCGGGGCCCTCCCACATGCCGGTCTGCATCGGCGTCAGGGTCGAACCGGGGCCACGATATTGCAGCGGATCCCCCATTCCGCCAGTTCGAGGCCAAGGCAGCGCGTCATCATGCTCGCTGCCGCTTTCGAGGCCGCATAGGCCCCCATATTGCGGCGCGGAATGCCCGCCGCATTCGAGCTGACCACGACAATCGCCCCGTTATGGCCCTGCCGGTTCGGCCCGCCCTCGGCCTGCGCGCGCATGGCGCGACCAAAGGCCGAGGCGGTGCGGAAAGCGCCGCCCGCATTGATCGCCATGACGCGGTCCCATTCGGCGGTCGTGCAGTCGAGAAGCGGTGCCATCGCCAGCACGCCTGCGGCATGAACCCCAAGCGAAAGCGGGCCGAAACGCGCTTCGGCCTCGGCGACAAGCTGGTCGGGGTCGTCGCTTGCGACATCGTAAGCGCGCCAGATCACGCGGCTTTCGTCCTGCGGCAGGCCGGCGGTGGATGCAGAGGTGACGGCCGCGGCAATTGCCTCGGCACGGTCGCTGGCGAGAACCCTCGCCCCCGCATCCAGAAGTGCCGCGACTACCGCCTGTCCGATCCCGCCTGCCGCGCCGGTCACCACGGCGGTTCGCCCTTCAAAGCCCGTGAGCCTCATGCGACGGCCCCGCCTGTGACGGCCCCATTGGTCGCGGTCCTCTCTGTTGCAAGGGCCTCGCAGACCGCATCGCAGTTCATCGGCACCCCGCAGGTCGCGGCGATCCAGCCCATTGCCCCGACATGTTCGGCCAAGGTGAAATCGGCCTGCGCGTCCATAACGGGGAAGGGTTCGATCTCGATCTGGAACGCTTCGAGCGCGGTCGCGAGGCAGCCGATATGGGCGTAGACCCCGTGATCAGCAGCTGGTTGCGCCCGCGTGCGCGCAAGAGCCGTTCGAGGTTGGAGCGCTGGAAGGCGCTATAGCGGTGCTTGACCAGAACATGATCGCCGGGGGCGGGGGCCAGAGCCGGCAGAATGGTTTCATGCTCGGGCAGGGCAGACATGCCCGCGCCCCAGAGATCGGCCTGAAGGCCGCGGTCGGGGCGGAACTGGTTGCCGCGCTGCGCGGTATAGAAAACCGGCACGCCCGCAGCCCGCGCGGCCGTCAAAAGCCGCGCGATATTGGCGACCAAGGGCCGAAGCGGCGCGGCATCCGCGTCGAAGGGGCGCGTGAAATAGGCCTGCATGTCGTGAACCAGCAAGGCCGCACGGTCGGGATCGAGCCGCCATTGCGGGCGGGGCGGGCGGGCGAGGGCGAGGGGCAGCTCGTAGGGAGGGATCTGTGGAAGGGCCATGGTTTTCGTCTCAGGAGGTTTGCAACAATCCCGCGACCGCCATATCGGCGGGCAGGCCGAGCGCGGCGAGCAGCGCTCCGAATTTCGCGCCGGTCTCGGCGGCCTCGGACATCGGCTCCGAGCCGAGGACGATCCCCGCGCCCGCAAAAAGCCGCGCGGTGGTGCCGCAGATATCGGCGCAGCGGATCGCGACATACCAGGCGCCGTCGCCATTGGCCTTGGACCAGCCGACCGCGCCCGCATAAAAGCCGCGCGGGACCGGCTCGAGCTCGGCAATCAGCCGCGCAGAGGCGCTTGGCGGCAGGCCGCAGATCGCGGGTGTCGGATGGAGGATCGAAGCCAGAACCGCCGAAGGGTCTCGCGGTCGCGCAGCCTGCCTTTGATCTCGGTCCCCAGATGCCACATGCTCGCGGTATGGGTGACCTCGGTCCCGCGCGGCGCGCAAAGCTCGGCGCAATAGGGGCCAAAGTGTCGAGGATGTAATCGACGACATAAAGGTGTTCGCGCCGGTCTTTCTCGGATTGCGCGAGGGCCTGCGCGACCTGCTTGTCCTCTGCGGCGCTTCCCGCGCGCTTGGCCGAGCCTGCAAGAGGATGCGAGCGGATGGCATCACCGGTCTTTTGCACCAGAAGCTCGGGTGTCGCGCCGACGAGATGGCGCCTGGCATGAGGCCGATCGGCGGGGGCGGGAAGGCGGACGCGGAAGGCGGTGGCCTCGGGGTCTCGGCCGAGCCGTGCGAGCAGGGCCGCGACGGGAATGGTGCGGGGGCTTTCGATCAGCAGGCTGCGGGCGAGGACGATCTTTTCAGCCCCTCGTTCGCGCCCGCCTTGTCGCCTTGGGCAAGGCAGGCGAGGGCCTCGGTCACCATCGCTGCGTAATCCTCTGCCCAAGGCTGGGGCGCGAGGGCGAATTCGCGCAGGGGCGGCTGCGGGACGGGCTGGGCCACGGTCGGGGCCGCGCGCCCCGATGCGGGGGCATCCCCGCGCGCGCGCGCCAGAGGCAATCATCGTCGCTTTTGTCGAAAGGCATCGCGCCGCCGATGATTTCGCCCTCTTCGAGGGCAAGCGCCGCGAGGCGCAGGGGCAGGGTGGCGGCCGGCCCGCGCGGTACGGAGAAAACCGGATCTTGCGCCACGACATGCCCCTCGGGGCCGGCGAAGGAGAACAGGCAGTCCGGATTGGAATCCTCAAGATGATCGGAGGGTTTCAGCTCGCTGATGAAGCCCATGGCACATCCTTTCCTGAGTGGGGCGGGAAATTCCGCCGCGATGCTTCGGGAGGTGCTGGCACAAGCTGGCAAATGGGGGCGGCGCGCATGCGGGTTAATCCGCGCGGGCCCGATGCTTTCTCGAGGTTGCGTGACCGGCGCGTGGGTCGCGCGGAGAAAGCTGCCGTCGAGGTTTCCTGACAGAATAAATCAGGTAAGGCAAGCGGGGATGCGGGAGAGATCGCCACCAGCGCGAAGCGGCCTTTCAATGAGCGGCGATCTGCCAAATGCGGTTGGAAGAAGGAAGGAGAAGCACGGCCGGTGCGCTGCGGCGGCGGCGAGTTTTGACGCGCGCGGCGCTCTGCGTTCAAGGCCCATGTCGGGCGGTGAAAGGGGGATGCGAATCACTTTATGGCGCTCGGGTCATTCGGGATCCGGCGATGAGGAGCGCTTGGGCTTTTACAACGAGTGAATTGGTGATTTCTTAACCATCTGTAATAAAACACTTCCGCAGAGACGCTGAAGGTCGGAATCCGGAAATTTTCCAAAATATAGTTATTTTGGAAAATTTATGTTGTTTTGGAAAACATCTCTGGCATCCTGAATTCAGCAACCAGCGCTGCCTTCGCGCAGCATGAGTGGAGGAATATCGGATGCGGTTCAGAAGTTATCGGTCGGGCAAAGGCGCAGGCGTCGCGGTGCAGGACGGGGCGGTTTGGCGCGATCTGGGCGCGGTTAGCCTAATCGATCTTATCGCTGACGGATCGATTAACAATGCGGCAATTGCCGAGGGAAAGCCCGAGATCGACATGGCCGGCGTCACGCTTTTGCCGGTCATCCCGCAGCCGCCGAAATTCATTTGCGTCGGCCTGAACTACGTCGATCACGCCGCCGAAAGCCCCTACAAGGACCTGCCGACCTATCCGGCCTTCTTCCCGCGCTTCAACAGCTCGCTCATCGGCCACGAGGCGCCGCTGATCCGGCCGCGCGCATCGCATGAATTCGACTATGAATGCGAGCTTGCGGTGATCATCGGCAAACCCGCCCGCCATGTCAGCGAAGAGAATGCGCTCGATCACGTTGCGGGCTATGCGATCTTCAACGACGGCTCGCTGCGCAACTACCAGTTCCTGTCGGTGCAATGGACGCCGGGCAAGAACTTCGACGGCACCGGCGCATTCGGCCCCGATCTCGTGACGGCGGACGAACTGCCCGCGGGCGGCTCGGGACTTCAGGTCCAGACCATTCTGAACGGGCAGGTCCTGCAGAACGGCAATACCGCCGACATGATCTTTCCGGTCGCCAAGCTGATCTCGATCGCCAGCGAATTCACCACGCTGGAGACCGGCACCGTGATCGCCACGGGCACGCCCGCCGGTGTCGGCTTTGCCCGCAAACCGCCGATCTTCATGAAAGAGGGCGATGTCTGCGAAATCCACGTCGAGCAACTGGGTGTCCTGCGCAACGAAGTGCGCAACGAGGCCTGATTTTTCCTGAGGCAGAGGGAGGAGGAACCGATGCAAGCACCTTTGGTTTTCAGACTGGGCTATGTCGCCTTGAACGTGACGGATCCCGAGCGCGCCGCCGAGGATACGGCCAATATCGTGGGGCGCGTGTCTCGGTGCGCGAGAGCGATATCATCATGCTGACCTCGAACCAGCGCCACGCCGAGATGATCCTGTACCGCGCCGGAGAAAACAGCCTGCGCCGCGTCGGTCTTGAGGCGGTTGATGCGGATGCCGTCGACAAGGTGCGCGAGCGCGCCGAGGCGGCGGGGCTGCGCATCATCTCGACCACGCCCTCCTTCCCCTTCATCCGGAAGGCGGTGACCTTTCTGACCAGCGAGGGGCACGCGATCGAGGTCCATACGCCGATGCCGCTCGACCAGCCGCTGCGCTATCACGGCCCGGGCGCGCATCCGCGCTTTCTCGACCATATCAACTTCGCCGCGGTCAATCCGCGCCAGTTCGCCGAGGAAATGCATGCCGCAACCGGCCTTTTGTTGACCGAGCGCACCACGGGCTACGAGATCATGTGGATGCGCGCAGCCGACGGCCGTCACCATGCGGTTGCCGCGGTGAAGGGCAATACCGGCGTGCACCACATCAGCTGGGAATTCGAGAGCATCCGCGGCCTGCAGACCATCGCCGACGGGCTGACCGTCGAAGAACGCGGTCTGGTCTGGGGCCGGGGCGTCACGGTGCGGGCGACAACCTCTTTCAGTATTACGTCGATTCCGCGGGTTTCCTGATCGAATGCATCGCCGAGATGGAGATCATCCAGGATCTCGACATGCCGCCGCGCGTCTCGGATCCGGGCGAAAACCTGTCCAACTGGCGTGTCGTCAACAAATGGGGCGCGCTGCCTCCGATCGAATGGATCGAACATTTCAACGAATGCTGCCCGCAGAGCTATCATGAGTAAACAAAGCGATATCGAACTGGCCAAAACGCTCGAGGAAGAGCGCCGGATGGCCATGCAGACCGGCGATGCCGATGCGCTCGAACAGATGTTCGACGATGAATTGCACTATACGCATTCCTTCGGAAATGCGGATAGCAAGGCCGATTACATCGCGAAGTTCCGCAAGGGCGGTTTCATCTATCACGAGCTGACCTGCACTGTTGATACGGTGGTGCGCCGCGATGACGTGCTGATCGTGCATGGCGCGATGTGGTCGCGCGCAACCGTGGCGGGGCAGGACCGCATCATCGACAATGCGACCTCGGTCGTCTGGTCCAAAACCGGAGGGAGCTGGCGCCTGCTGGTCTTCGCGCCCACCCCCATCAAACGATAAAAACAAGCGCGCCGGAGGGAGAGCGGCGCGCCAACACCACACAGGGAGGAGAAAGAATGGAAGGGAAACCCGCGCGCGCAAGGTCCGGCAGGCTGCTTCTGGCCGGAACGGCACTGGCGCTTGCACTGACGCTGGCTCTTGGTCCGCGCCCCGCAAAGGCCGAAGAGATCGAGATGGTGATCTCGTCAAGCCACGGCATCCAGATCCCTTGGGTCACGCCATTGTCCAAGGTCATCGTCGAAAGGGCCAATGCGCGCCTCGAGGCGGCGGGATCGGAGAACCGCATCAACTGGACGGAATCCTACGGCGGTGCGCTTTACGGCTATGGCGACACGCTCGAGGCGGTGGCCGACGGGGTCAGCGATTCCGGTTGGGTCGGCTCGATGTGGGAAGAGAGCAAGATGCCCTACCACTCGATCACCTTCTATACACCTTTCACCACCGACAATCCGCGCCTTCAGGCCGAGATTTTCAACCAGCTCCACGAGACGATCGCCGCGCTTCCGGCCGAATGGGAAGACAACAACACCGTCTTTCTCGGCGCCACCGTGGCCGATACCTACCATCTCTACACCAAATTCCCCGTGACTTCGCTCGAAGACCTCAAGGGCCGCAAGATCCTTGCACCCGGTCCTTCGGCGACATGGATGGCTGCGGCGGGTGCGGTGCCGGTCAACGGCGCGCTGCCGACCTATTACAACCAGATCGAGACCGGCGTCGCTGATGGCGTGCTCTCGATCGTGACCGGCGCCCATCCCCTCAAAATCCAGGAGGTTGCGCCCCATGTCACGCTGGTCGGGCTCGGCTCGAACCTGATCGGGGGCTTTGCGGTCAACAAGGATGTCTGGGACGGTCTGCCCGAGGATGTCCAACAGGTCCTGCGCGAGCTTGGCCGCGAATATAGCGTCATGAACGCCGATATCCTCGAAGAGCGCTACAATGCGAGCATCGCCGAGCTCGAGGCCGATCCCGCCGTCACCCTGACGACGCTGAGCGAGCAGGAGCGCCAGAAATGGAGCGCGGCCATGCCCGATCTCGCAGGGCAATGGGCGGCCAAACTGCCCGAGGGCAAAGCGGTCCTCGACGCCTATATGGCAGCGGCCAAAGCGGCGGGGGCAACCCCTTGCGCGAGTGGTCGGCCGACTAGGCGACACGCGTCAGGGCCGACCTTTCGAGCCGACCTTCAAGCCAAGACTTTCCTTGAACCCCATTCGCCCGTCGCTCCGCGCAGGAGGACGGGCCCAGGAAACCGCCCGTGCAACCGCAATCCGCCCCCTTCCGGATGAAACCGCCCTGTCTCGCGGCTTTGGCCATGTCGCGGCCCTGCTGTCGGCGATCGGCACGGTCTGGATTTTCGTCCTCATGCTGCTGATCTGCGCCGATGTGCTTGGTCTCGCGCTGTTCTCGCGCCCGCTTTACGGCGTGGTCGAGCTCACCGAGCAAACCATCGTCCCGATCGTCTTTTTGCAGCTTGCCCATGCCTTGCGCCGGAACCGCCTGACGCGGGCCGATTTCCTTTTGCGCCGCTCCTGCGCCACAAGCCCTTCATCGCGGGGGTGCTCGATGTCTTGTTCCTGAGCGTCGGCATGGTGATCTTCGCGGTGCTTGCCAACAGCATCTTCAAGGAATTCCTTCAGGCGTGGAAAAGCGCGGACTTCTTCGGAACGCCGGGGATCTTCACCGCGCCGACCTGGCCCTTCAAGTTGATGACGGCGATCGGGGCAGGGGCGATGACCGTCGAATTCGCGCTGAACGCCTATGAGACCCTGCGCAAACTGCCGAGCCAGCGGGTCGGCGTCACCAGCCGAGATCTGACATGGCTCGCCCTCGGACTGGCCGCCTTTTTCGCGCTGACCGCCGTGGTCGTCTGGGGCGACTGGAGCCGGATCGCGCTCGGCGTCTGGGCGGTGGTCTTCCTGCTGGTGCTTCTGATGGCGGGGATGCATGTGCCGGTGGTGCTCTGCGTCGTCGGCGTCGTCGCGATCTGGCTGCTGCGCGACAATCCCAATGTGGCGTGGAATTCGCTCAAATCCTCGGCGACAGGGACGATCGACAAATTCGAATTCGGCGTCATCCCGCTTTTCGTTCTGATGGGCCTTTTCACCGATATCTCCGACATCGGGCGGGACGCCTACCGTGTGGCGGCGTGGTGGACGCGCAAGATCCTCGGGGGCTGGGGATTGCAACCGTTGTCGCCAACGCGATTTTCGCGGCGGTGACGGGGATCTCGATTGCCTCCTCGGCGATCTTCTCCCGCGTCGCGGTGCCGCAGATGATCAGCCACGGCTATAGCGCGCGTTTCGCGGCCGGTACGGTTGCGGGCTCGTCGGTGCTGGGGATGCTCCTGCCTCCGAGCCTTCTGCTCATCATCTTCGGCTTCGTGACCGACACCTCGGTGGGCGACCTCTTTCTGGCGGCGATCGTGCCGGGGTTGCTGCTGACGGTGCTGTTTTGCGCGGCGATCCTGCTGCTGGCCTGGCTGCGCCCAGATTTCGTCGGAAACAGCGGAGACGTCGGCGATCTCGAACCCGAGACCCTGCTGAGCTCGGCCAGACGCCTTTTGCCGATCGTCGTGCTGGTCACCGTGGTTCTGGGCGGTATCTACATGGGCTGGTTCACTCCGACACAGGCGGGGGCGATCGGGGCCTTCGCGACCATGATCATCACCGTTATCCGCCGAAAACTGACCCGCGCAAACCTGTGGGGCGTGTTGCAGGAGACCGGCCAGATCACCGTTTCGGTGCTCAGCCTGATCATCGGGGCCGCGGTCTTTACCAAGGCGCTGGTGATGTCGACGGTGCCCAATGCGATGGTGCAATACGCCATCACCTCGGGTTTCGGCTTCTGGGGGTGATCGCGCTCTTTTTGCTGGCGGTGATCGTGATGGGGATGTTCCTCGACTCGACCTCGATCATCGTGATTGCCGTGCCGATCGTGCTGCCGCTCGTCGTGGCCTTGGGAACCGACATCATCGGGCCCGATGTCGTCATCTGGTTCGGTCTGATCACCATCATCGCGGTCGAGATGGGTCTTTTGACACCTCCCTTCGGGATCAGCGTCTTCGTCGTCAAAAACACCATCGGCGATGTCTGCAGCTTGCAGGATGTCTTTGCCGGAGCCTTCCCCTATGTGCTGGCGATGGCGGTTCTGGTGGGGCTGTGCATGCTCTTCCCCGCTCTGGTCACCTTTGTTCTGTGAGGTAGGAAATGGACAGCACCATGTTCGAGACGGCCTTTACCGAGGCGCGCAGCTTTAACACCTGGCAGGACCGTCCGGTCGAAGAGGCCCAGCTGCGCGCGCTTTACGACCTGATGCGCTGGGGGCCGACCAGCACCAACTCGAACCCCGGACGTTTCGTCTTTCTGACCACGCCCGAGGCCAAAGAGCGGCTGATCCCGACGCTCGGCGAGATGAACGTGGCCAAGGTTCGGGCCGCTCCCGTCACCGCAATCGTGGCCTGGGACAGGCGCTTTTTCGACAAGATCCCGCAGCTTTTCATCCACCGCCCCGAGATTGCCGCGAATTTCGCCAACAATCCTCCGCTCGCGCAGGAAACGGCTTTTCGCAACTCGGCCCTGCAGGGCGCCTATATGATCATCGCGGCGCGGATGCTCGGCCTCGATTGCGGGCCGCTCTCGGGCTTCAACGCGCAGGCCGTCAACGAGGCCTTCTTTCCCGAGGGGACTGGGCCGTTAACTTCCTGATCAATCTGGGTTATGGTCAAAGGGAGGATCTGTTCCCGCGACTGCCCAGGCTCGATTTTGGGTCAGCTTGTAAAATCGTCTGATTTGAGAGAGGAAGCGCTGGTCATGGCGTCGGTTCTGGAGAGCAGGGAAGCGAATTGGACGGCAATATACCCGATCAGGGCCAGACCCGCACGGCCGAGATCCTCGAGACCTTGCGCAACGACATCATCGAGGCGCGTCTCGAACCCGGACGCCGGCTGCGTTTCGACGAGCTGCGCGCGAGCTATGATGTCGGCATTTCGCCTCTGCGCGAGGCCCTGATGCATCTGGCCTCGGAGGGACTGGTCATCGCCGAGCATCGTCGCGGCTACCGTGTGGCCGAGGCTTCGATGGCCGATCTTCAGGAGATCGCGCGCCTGCGCGGCGAATTCGACGCGATCGCGCTGCGCGAGGCGATCGCGCGCGGCGACGAGGAATGGGAGGGGCGTGTGATCGCGGCTTTCCATGCGCTCTCGCGCCGCTCCAAGCTGGACGCCGACGGCGAGATCGACCGCGATTGGGAGAGGGCGCATCTGGCCTTCCACGACAGCCTCGTGAGCGCTTGTCCCATGCCCAAGCTCTTGGCTTTCCGCGATATTCTTGAATTGCAGGCACGACGCTACCGCCGGATCGCGGTCCATTACCTCAAGGCCCCGCGCGACGATCTGGCCGAGCACGAGGCGCTGAAAAACGCCGTCATCGCCCGTGACGCCCAAGCCGCGACCAAGCTGATCGCCGCCCATTACCAGCGCACGATCGACATCATCAGCAGCGGCTGGTAACGGCCGCTTGCCTGCGCCGGAGACGTCCTCAGCCCTATCGGCCCGCGCGTGGCGGAAAAAACGGCCGGAGAGTGATCATGCCCTTTGCCTTGTCCCGACGCTTGCGCGTCGCGGCCCGCGCGTTTTTCGCCCCCTTGGTCCCCGCCGTCAATGCCGGCGAACCCGCGCCGAGGCCGCCTGTGCGCGGGAGCGAGCCTGCCGAAGTCGTCAACGATCCCCGTGCCTATCATGTCGACATCGGACCGCCCGACGCGCCGTGGCGGGTTTCGTGGGCCTTCCCGCCATGCCGCCGCCGCCCGAAGGCTACAGCGCGATCATTGCCAGCGACGGCAATGCGACTTTCCCGCTTTTGTGGCATGCCCGCGAAAGGCTTGCCCCTGCGGCACCGCTTGCCGTCATCGGCATCGGCTATCCGGACGGCAGGCGCTTTGATGTGGTGCGGCGCTGTACGACCTGACCTCGCGGCACCGGATCGACCCGAAGCGGCAGGGCATCCCGCCGCGCGGTCCGGGGATCGCGAGACCGGCGGGCGCGAGGCTTTCGCGCAGGCGATCGAAGGGATGATCCTGCCCGAACTCGCGCGCTGCCTGCCGCTCGCGCGGAATGATCTCACGCTTTACGGCCATTCGCTTGGCGGGCTTTTCACGCTGCATATGCTGTTCACGCGGCCGAAACTGTTCGCCCGCTTCTCTGCTGCCGATCCTTCGCTGTGGTGGAATGACGGCGAGGCGCTGCGCGAGGCCGCCGCCTTCGCGGGAGGGCTTTCGGCCGGTGGTGGTGCGGCGCAGGAAAGGGCATTGCGCCTTCTGGTCGAAAGCTCCGGCGCGCTGCGGCGAGACAGCGGAGCGGGGCTGAACAAGGTGGAGGATTTGCAGGCGGTTCTCGCGCGGTTCGCGGGGTGGCGCTCGATTCGCGCAGCTATCCCGAGGAAAGCCATATCTCGCTCCTCCCTCCGAGCATTGCCGATACGATCCGCTTCCATCTCGGGCAGCTTTAAGCCGCGCGGGACATGGAAAAAGGGCGCGGAGGTGATCCGCGCCCCGAGGCTTTCCGCCTGCCTTGGCGGATTGGTTCTTACGAAGCGGGGCAGGCCGCGCCGGTGTCGATCCAGGCTTGGGTCAAAGCGGCGAACTCCGCCTGAGAGCCCGGCGGCTGGGTGCGCCCGCCCGCATCCCATGCCCAACCGATCAGGCTGTTGCCGGCGAGTTCGTCGTGGACCTCCTGAAGATCGTGGCCGCCGGTGGCGTTCGGATCTTTGAGGATGGCGCAGATCTCGCCGAGGGATTTGTCGCGCCAGCCGAGGCTGACAGGGGCCATCATCCAGCCGTCGGCGGCACCGGGCATGGTGCCCGCGCCGGTCTGGAAGGGAATGTTTTCCGGACCGTGACAGGCGTTGCAATTCATCCCGACCGCGCCGAAATCACCGTCGCCGCGAATGATCGGCGGGTTATGGGGATGGAGGTCGTTGCCCTGCGTCGCGGCCCCCGTGACGGGGTGGCAGTTCACGCAGCGCGGATGCTCCAGCACTTTGCCCATTCGGTGAAAATCGCCGCCGAGCGCTCCTGCTCGTTCGTGATGGCCGCAAAATCGGCCGGCGTTTTCAGCACATCGTCCTGCGCATGGGCACCCGAGGCGCCGAGCAGCGCCAAAGCGGCACCAAACATCAGTTTTTTCATGCTTTTTCTCCCAGCGAGAATGGCAACTGATAGCGTTTCTGGCCCGTCAATGCGCGCCAGGCGTTTCCGACGGCGGGCGCGATCGGCGAGACGCCGGGTTCGCCCACGCCGGTCGGATCGGCGGTGCTCGGGATGATCGCGACCTCGACCGCAGGCATCTCCGAGATCCGCAGCAGCGGGTAGTTGTAGAAATTGGCCTGCTCGACCTCGCCGCCCTCCTTGAGCGTGATCTGGCTGTAAAGCGCCGCGCTGAGGCCAAAGCCGATGCTTCCCTCCATCTGCGCGTTGATCACGTCGGGGCTGACCGGCACGCCGCAATCGACGGCGCACCAGACGCGGGTGACGAAGGGATGGCCGTCGCGGTTCTCGACCTCGGCGACTTCGGCGACATAGGTGCCGAAGCTTCTGGCATAGGCGACGCCATAGCCTTTGCCGTCGCGGACCGCGCCGCTCCAGTTCGAGATTTCCTTGACCTTTTCAAGGACGCCCCGCACGCGGGTTTCCTCGGGCTTGAGCAGGTCGATCCGGCCCTGCATCGGATCGGTGCCGCTTTCGGCGAAAAGCTCGTCGAGGAAGCATTCGACCGCATAGCCGGTGTGCGAATGGCCGACCGCGCGCCACCACATGACCGGAACGGTCTTGGGCATGCTCTTCCAGCTGACGCGCCGCGCGCCGAAAGCATAGGGCAGTTCGGCCGATCCCTCGAAGGCACCGCCGTCGATGCCGTCCTTGACCATCCCGCCTTCGAGCGGCGTGCCGGTAAAGAGCGAGGGTGTCGCGACCGAGTTGTCCCAGCCGACGATCTTGCCGTCCGCGTCCAGACCCGCGCGCATCTTGTGCACGGCCATCGGGCGGTAATAGCCGCCTTTGATATCGTCCTCGCGCGTCCACAGCAGCTTGTAGACCCCGTCCTGACCGGCGGCTTTGGCGATCTCGCAGGCCTCGGCGGTGATATGGGACGAACCCGGAGAGCGCCGCCCGAAGGAGCCGCCCGCGAAGAGCACGTTGATATGCACGTCGTCGAGCGGGATGCCCATGACTTCGGCGGCTTTGATGCGGTCGAAGCCGGGGGTCTGGCTGCCGTACCACATCTCGACCTTGTTGTCCTTGAGCTCGATCACCGCATCCAGCGGCTCGAGCGGAGCATGGGCAAGGAAGGGCAGGCGGTATTCGGCCTCGATCACTTTGGCCGCGCCGTCGATCGCGCCGATGTCGCCGTCGGTTTCGACCACGAAACCTTCGGTCGGGGCGGTCGCGGCAGCGGTGGAATATTCCTCGAAGATCTGCTGCGTGCTGCGGGTCTCGGCCTTGGAATCGTCCCATACGACCTTCAGCGCATTGCGGCCCTGAAGTGCGGCGAAGGTGTTGGTCGCATACACCGCCACCCCGAAGGAGATCTGGCGCACCATCACCACGCCCTTGACCGCAAGCGCGGCGCTATCGTCATAGCTGGCGACCGTCGCGCCGAATTTCGGCGGATGGGCGACCACCACGGTCTGCATTCCGTCGCGGTAGACATCCATGGTGAATTCGGCCGAACCGTTGCTTTTCGCCGCGGAATCGAGACGGGGAGCATGGTGCCGATCAGTTTGAAATCCTTGGGATCCTTGATCGCGGGATCGCTCGGCACCGCCTGTTTTGCCGCCGCATCGGCCAAAGCGCCGAAGCCCGAGCTTTTTCCCGAAGCGGCATGCGCGATCACGCCTTCCTTGACGGTGATCTCCGATGCGGGAACGCCCCATTCCGCAGCAGCTGCGGCCACCAGCATCTCGCGCGCGGTTGCACCGGCCTTGCGCATCTGGATATAGCTATTGCCCAGACCGGTCGAGCCGCCGGTCAGCTGCGTGCCGAGATAGGTATTGGCGTAAAGCTCGTCATTGGCCGGCGCGCCTTCGGCACGCATTTGCGACCACGAGGCTTCGAGCTCCTCGGCGACCAGCGTCGAAAGGCCGGTATAGGAGCCCTGTCCCATCTCGAGATGTTTGATCATTACGGTGACCAGATCGTCGGTACCGATGCGCACGAAGGCGTTCGGGGCAAACGGCGCGGCGCCCGAGCCGGCAGCAGCAACGGTTTGCGCGCGGCCGCGCCCGACCGGCAGGGTCAGCGCAAGTACGAGACCGGCACCGGCGGTCAGGAAACCGCGGCGGGTGGTTGTGGTATCCATCGCTTAACCCTCCAGCGTTTTGGCGGCTTCGTGGATCGCCTTGCGGATGCGGACATAGGTCGCGCAGCGGCAGAGGTTTCCGGCCATGGCATGATCGATGTCTTCATCGGTGGGTTTGGGATTGTCCTGCAAAAGGGCGGCAGCCGACAGGATCTGGCCCGATTGGCACCAGCCGCATTGCGGCACGTCGAGCGCAGTCCAGGCCGCCTGAACCGCTTTGGCTTCGCGGCTTTCGACGCCCTCGATCGTGGTGATGTCGCTGCCTTCGACCATGCTGACCGGCGTCACGCAGGCGCGGCGCGGCATGCCGTCGAGCATGACGGTGCAGGCACCGCATTGCGAGACGCCACAGCCGAATTTGGTGCCGGTCAGGCGCAATTCGTCACGCAGGACCCACAACAGGGGCGTGTCGGGATCGATGTCGAGGTTATAATCTCTTCCGTTAACGGTAAAACTTGCCATGCCTCGTCTCGCTTAACTGGGTGTGCAACTCACACGAAATGTACAAGGTAAGGTATAGATGCTCGCGCGGGAAGCTCAATTGATCAATTACTTTGTTTATTAAGAGTTTTACGGCTTTGTTTGATCCGGTCTCGAAGGTTGGGGAAAGATGGCGAACCTTTCCCTAAGGGCAAGTCGACGGCTGGGCCACCTCGGACGTTTTATTCCTTCGGATTGTACGAAAGCAGATCTTGGCGGGCGCATTAATATCAATTAGTCTGCGCTCATCGAAACGGCGAACGACCTGCGGGACTGCAAGCCGCCCGCGGGCGATCAGCATGGGACAAAGGGAAGCCGAAAGCCATGACCGCAAGCACGACCGAGATCCTCAAGGGTATTCTGGACGATCCGACCAACCTCGAGAACGTCTCCAAATGGGTGACGCCCGATGTCACCTATGTGTCGCTGAACTATTCCAACCCCGACCTGAAGCGGGTGATGCCGTGGTGCGGCACCAGCTATGGTCCCCAGGCGATCGTCCAGACCTTCATCGATGTCGCACGCTTCTGGACGGTCGAGTCGTTTGAAGAGGATGCGACCTTCGGTGACGACAAGAACGCGGCCATGTTCGGCAAATTCGTCTATCGCTCGACGGTCCTTGGAAAACAGGTGACCTCGCCCTTCTCGGCTTTCGCCAAGATCGAGGGCGGCAAATGCGTCTATCTCCAGTTCATGGAGGATACTCTGGCCACGACGGAAAGCTTCCGCAGCGGCGGCAACTGGACGATCCAGAGCGATCCGGACGGCGAAGAGTTCACGCTCTGACCCTTTGAACAATGCGGGCCGCTGCAACACTTTGGGTGCAGCGGCCCGTTTTCGATTTTGTGATGCGTGCCTTGCGGGATAGGGGCTTGCTGCCCGCGACGCCTAGCTGACCAGATCGCACCGGTTCTGGACATGGCGCACCGTCAGCTTGCGGCCGTCGCGGCCCGAAACCATCGGGCGCGCCGACAGCGCTGCATCCATATTGTCGCGCAATTCGGGAAAAATCGTCAGGATTTCCGTGCGCGCGGCGGGATCGACGGAGTTGAGCGCTTCCGCGCCGGTATAGAGCGATTCCGTCTGCGCGCCGTTCGAATAGATGATCTCGTGGCGGTCGAAGAGGAGCTGGACATAGGTCACCGCCTCGAATTCGGCCGCGATATCGACGCCGGGAAGCTGCAAAAGCTGCTTGGCCGCGACGAGAACCTCGCTGGTGCCGAACAGCCGCGCGGCAATGCGCGAGCGCGCCAGAACGCGGTGCTGGGGCGAAACAAGCAGGTCCTGTTCGGGCAGGTTCCGGCCCAGAACGCCTGCGCGGATGCGGATCGGCCGCAGGGCGGGGTTGGCAACCAGTGTCGCGGCATCGATCTTGCGCATTCCGATCCAGCGTAGCGGCTGGAAACCGTTGTCCAGCGTCAGGACCATCTCCCCGACCGAGAGAGCCTCGACCGCGATCTTCCCGCGATCCGTTCGGATCAAGGAGCCGGCCGCGAAAGAGGGGACGGGCGCATGAGGAGACTGGATGTCGGCGCGTGGCGTCGCGAGGACGTCCAACTCTACCTGACACGACATCTTGCCTTGCGCATCAAAGGCAGTCACGAAACGGCGCGCGCCTTGGGTCGGGGTGCGTCGATGGTGACGGAAAACCGCCCCAGAGCGTCGGTCACGCCCGAGCCGAGCAATCCGCCGGCTTCATCCCTAATTTCGACCCTGCTTCCGGCATCTGCGGTTCCCGAAACCCTTGCTCCATTGTCTTGGGTTGCGGTGTCGGGCGATACGGTCACGGTCGGCGAGGGGCTTGCAGGCATGGGTGAGGCTTTCGGCGGAAGAAATTGAGTTTAAAATATAATGTCGTTTTGTGCTCTCCGGTTTCGCGACCTGACAGAAAGGATAGGGGCTCTTGCTCTTGAGGCTTTGGATTGTGCGGTGGTCGTCAGGCTCGGCGGCGGGTTGCAGGCCGTTTGATGCCGCGGGCCTTGAGGTGCGGGCAGGCGGACGTGCGCGGAGCAGTCCGGTTTTCAGGGCCGAGATCCGCGCGGTTTCGCCTGCCGCGCCCCGTCTGGGCACCGGCATCGGGGGACGGGCTTATGCCCTTGGCAGGCGTCAGAGCGCTGCCAAGGCCGCTTCGAGCACGCGCGCGACATGGATGGCCTCGCGGCCCGCGCCGTCATGGATCTGGTGGCGGCAGCTGGTGCCGTCGGCGACGATGATGTCGTCGGGGCCGGCTTTGCGGACGGCGGGTAGCAGCGACAGTTCGGCCATTTTCTTCGAGACCTCGATATTCTCGACCGCATAGCCGAAAGCGCCGGACATGCCGCAGCACGAGCTTTCGATCACCCGCAATTCGAGGCCAGGAATGGCGCGCAGGATCGTCTCGACCGGCCCCATCACGGCGAAGGCCTTCTGGTGGCAATGGCCGTGCAGATGTGCCACGCGGCCCTTTTGATCGGCGAAGGGCAGCGTGATGCGCCCCTCTTTCAGATCGGCGGCGAGAAGCTCCTCGAACATCAGCGCCTTGCCCGCGATGAAGCCGGTGCGCTCGGCGGGCAGAAGCGCCAGCATTTCGTCACGAAAGCTCAGGATGCAGGACGGTTCGAGCCCGACCACCCGCGCGCCTTTTTCGACAAAGGGGCGCAATGCATCGAGCGAGCGCAGCGCCTCGGCGCGGGCGTCGTCGGTCTGGCCCGAAGACAGATAGGTGCGCCCGCAGCACATCGGACGCCGCCCCTCGGGCTGGACGCGGTGCAGACGATAGCCCGCCTTCAGCAGGACGCGCTCGGCAGCCTCGAGGTTCTCGCGCTCGAAATAACGGTTGAACGTATCGCCGAAGAGCACGATGTCGCGCCCGTCGCCCCGAACTTCTTCGGGGCGGGCGAGGCGCGGTTTTCCTGCCAGGGTTTGCGCCATTTCGGCAGGCTGCGTTCGGCCGAGAAGCCCAGCAGCTTTTCAGAGATTTTGGCCGCGAAGGGCAGGCGGTCGCGCAGGTTCAAAAGCGGGGCGACGCTGCTGGCGAGGCGCGCGTAACGCGGCAGATGGGCGATCAGGCGTTCGCGCAGGGAAGGCCGTGTTTGGCGTAATAGTGATGCTGGAACTCGATCTTCATCCGCGCCATATCGACGCCGGTCGGGCAATCGCGCTTGCAGCCCTTGCAGGACACGCAAAGATCCATCGTCGCCTTCATCTCGGGCGAGGTGAAAGCATCCGGTCCGAGCTGGCCCGAAATCGCGAGCCGCAGCGTATTGGCGCGGCCGCGCGTCACATGCTGCTCGTCGCGCGTCGCGCGGTAGGAGGGGCACATCGTCCCGCCTTCGAGTTTGCGGCAGGTGCCGTTGTTGTTGCACATCTCGACCGCGCCGCCGAAGCCGCCCCAATCGGACCAGTCAAGCGCCGGCGCGGCGGGCAGGGCGGTCTGATAGCCCGGCGCGAAACGCATCAGGGCGCGGTCATCCATCTTGAGCGGGCGCACGATCTTGCCGGGGTTGAGGCGGTTCTCGGGGTCGAACCCGTCCTTCACCGCCTCGAATGCGCGGGTTAGCTTGGCGCCGAAGAGCGGCTCGACAAACTCCGAGCGCGAGATCCCGTCACCATGTTCGCCCGAATAGGAGCCCTTGAAGCGGCGCACCAGATCGGCGGTCTCTTCGGCAATGGCGCGCATTTTGCGCACACCATCGGCCTCTTTCATGTTCAGGATCGGGCGCACATGCAGACAGCCGACCGAGGCATGGGCATACCAGGTCCCCACCGTGCCGTGTTTGGAGAAGACATCGGTCACGGCATCGGTGTAATCGGCCAGATGCTCGAGCGGCACGGCGCAATCCTCGATGAAGGAGATCGGCTTTCCGTCTCCTTTCATCGACATCATGATATTGAGACACGCCTCGCGGACCTCCCAGACCGGCTTTTGGCGCGCGGGTTCGATGACCTCGACCACGGCATCGGGAAAACCGTAATCGCCCATACATTGGTCGAGCCGCTTGAGATCGCGGCGCAGCGCATCAAGATCGTCGCCCGCGAATTCGACCAGCAGCAGGCAGTTGGGTTTGCCGCGCGTGATATCGGCGAGGGTCTTCACAAACAGCGGGATATCGGCGCCGAGGACCAGCACGTTGTTGTCCACGAGTTCGACCGCGACGGGATCGAGGGCAACGATATGTTGGGTCGTCTCCATTGCCGCACGGAAGCTGGGAAAGTGGCAGACGCCCATGACGCGATGCTTGGGCAGAGGCGACAGCTGGAGGGTGATCGCGCTGGACACCGCCAGCGTGCCCTCGGAGCCGACGAGAAGATGCGCGTAATTGGGCTGCTCGGGCAAAAGTTCGTCGAGGTTGTAGCCGCCGACGCGACGCTGGACCTTGGGGAAGATCGTTTCGATCTCGTGGCGGTGGGCGCGGGCCAGATGGGTCAGGCCGCCCATCAGGGCCGCCATGCGCGGGGTCGCGGGATTGGCGCCCGAGAGCGAGAAAGCCTCGCCGTCATGAAAAAGCCCGTCCACCGCCAGCACGTTGTCGACCATCTTGCCAAAGCGTAGCGAGCGCGCGCCCGAAGAGTTGTTGCCCGTCATCCCCCGATGGTGCAGCGCGATGCGGTCGAGGGCTCGACCGGAAAGAACAGCCCGTCCTTGCGCAGCCGGTCGTTCAGCGTGTTGAGCACCATTCCGGGCTGCACCGTGACCCGACGCGCCTCGGGGTCATACTGGGTGATCGCGTTGAAATGGCGCGAGAGATCGAGAATGAGCCCGCGCCCCAGCGGCTGCCCGTTCTGCGAGGTGCCGCCGCCGCGCACGACCACCGGCACGCCATGCTGGCCCGCGATTTGCAGCGCCGCCGCCAGATCGCGCGCATGTTTGGGATAGGCCACCGCCTTGGGCATGATCTGGTAGATCGAGGCATCGGTGGCATAGCGCCCGCGCGTGAAAGCATCGGTCCTGAGCTCGCCCTCCAGCCCGTTGCGCAAATCGGCCTCGAAAGAGAGGTCGCGGGCATGGGCACGCGCCGCGGGCGGTGCCGAAAGTCCGGTCTGCGATGAGGCGGGCGCGGATGCGGGTGCGGTCTGGGACTGTGCTTTGGTCGTGGCTTTGGCGATGGGCGCGGACATGGCGGGGCTTTCGGGCTAGGGGTCGATTAACTGGAAATGCCGTTACCGCTTGCCGGACACCTTGCGGCGCCGGTGGAGGCTGGGCCGGACAGGGCAAGGGGTGGTTCCACGCTTGTCCCCGCCGGATTCGCATCCGCGGTCAGCAAAGTTAACGCCGTAATAATAATGAATACAATATTAAGTTTGAAAAATCTGAGCGTTGCAGGCCTGTAATCGGCGGCAAACGCAATGTCCCGAAAAGGGTGGGCGCAATAAAAAGCTCCGGCGGGACAAGGGTCCGACCGGAGCTGGGGCGATCGCGCTTACGGCCGTGGCCAGGGGCTCTGGCGCGTGATTGGTGCATGGCGCGGCAGGCGGTTTGCCTGCGCGGCTCAGGCGCTGCGTTCGAACTGCTGGCTGACGGCGCGCAGCTTGTTCTCCAAATGCGCGCGCAATGTCGCGGCCAGTTTGGCACCATCGCGCGCGCTCAGATGGGTGATGATGTCTTCATGCTCGGCCACCGCCTGCGCCCAACGCGACGGCGTCATGTTCGCGACATAGCGCGCGCTGGACCCGCGCCGAAAGCGCGCGGTAATGGGCGGTCAATGTCGCATTCCGAGCGGCGGCGAGCAGGGCCTCGTGGATTTTCTGGTTGACGATGAAGTAGTGCTCGAGGTCGCCGTCCTGATAATGTTTCAGCATGTCCTGATGGAGCGCGGTAATCTCGGCGATTTCGGCATCGGTGACATGGGAGCAGGCGAGCTCTCCGGCCAGCGCCTCGAAAGCGCCCATGACGGGAAAAACCTCGTCGAGATCCTGTTTGGTGATCAGGCTGACGCGCGCGCCGCGATTGGGCTCGAGCACGACCAGCCCTTCGTTGGCGAGGACCTTCAACGCCTCGCGCAGCGGGTCCGCGACACGCCGTAAGCGTCGCAGAGATCCTTCTCCGGTACCCGAACACCGGGGGCAGGGTGCCGTGGATGATCAGCTCGCGGAGGGTCTGCGTCAATTCTTCATGCAGAGACTTGCGGCGGAGGTCCTTGGCGTGTTCGGGCAGATAATTCATTCGGTCAATTTCCCAAAGGATCGCGGAAAAGCGATGCAAGTATGGATGTACCGCGGCGATGGCGCAATCCTACCATCCCGCGGTACCCCTGTTCCAGCGGTGTTTTCGGACAGCCGGCGTCTGGTCGCGGGCCGGATCAGCCCGGATCGGCGGTCAGGCCGACGGCTTCGATCGCATGGACGGCGCAGGCTTCGTCATTGTCGGAGCTGTCGCCGGTGATCCCGATCGCGCCGATGATGCGGCCCGCGCTTTTCACCAGAACGCCGCCCGGAACCGGCACGAGGCTGCCGCCCGCAATCGCGTTCATCGCCTGGATGAAATAGGGCTGCGATTGCGCGCGGTCGTAAGAGCGCGCGAGCCGAGCCCCATGCCGACCGCGCCGCGCGCCTTGCCCTGTGCGATTTCGGGGCGCAACATGCTGGTGCCGTCCTGACGCAGCATTACCTTGAGCTGGCCCGCAGCATCGACCACGGCAATGGTCAGCGGCTTCATGCCCTTGTCCTTGGCATAGGCCAGACAAAGATCGCCCAGCTCGCGCGCCAGATCCAAAGTGATTTCGCTATAGTCTTTCGTCATCTCTCTTCCCTTAATAGGCCCGCCCGCGTGCCGAGACCGGCCAGACGGTTTCGACCTTGCCGTTCCGCACGCCGACATACCAGTCGTGCACGTTGCAGGTCGGGTCGCAATGGCCGGAACCAGCTTGAGCTTTTCGTTCACTTGCAAAACGCCGTTCGGGTCGTCGACCACGCCATGCTCGTCCGAGCATTTGATGTATTTCACATCGTCGCGGCCGTAGATGAAGGGCAGGCCGGAGTCGACCGACTGCGCCTTGAGGCCGGCATCGACCACCGCGAGGTTCGGTTTGGCATGGCTCATGACCGAGGTCAGGATGAAGAGCGCGTTTTCCCATTCGCCCTGGTCGATGCGCTTGCCCTCTTTGTCGTGGATGCGGCCGTAATCGGCATCCATGAACGCATAGGAGCCGCACTGGAGCTCGTTATAGACGCCCGAATTCGATTCGAAGTAATACGAACCCGTGCCGCCGCCCGAGACGAATTCCGGCTTGAGCCCGATCGCGTCCAGAGCCTCGACCGCCTCGTTGACCTGCGCGATGGCCGCGTCGAGCTTCGCCTTGCGGTCCTCGAAACTGTCCATGTGCTGCATCGCGCCCTGATAGGCCTGGATGCCCTTGAAGGTCAGGTTCGGAGCAGCCGCCGCCGCTTTGGCGATTTCCAGAACCGCTTCGGTGGTTTTCACGCCGCAACGGCCCGCGCCGCAGTCGATCTCGACGAAGATGCCGAGCTCGGTGCCGTGCTTTTGCGCCGCAGCAGAAAGATCCGCGATATTGGTCACGTCATCGACGCAGACCGTGACGGTCGAGCCGAGTTTCGGCATGCGGGCCAGACGGTCGATTTTCGCCAGATCGCGCACTTCGTTGGTGACCAGAATGTCCTTGATCCCGCCGCGGGCGAAGACTTCGGCTTCCGAGACCTTCTGGCAGCAGACGCCGACCGAACCGCCAAGCTCTTCCTGCAGCTTCTGGACATCGACCGATTTGTGCATCTTGCCGTGGCTGCGGTGGCGCATGCCGTGGGCCTTGGCGTAATCGCCCATCTTCTTGATGTTACGCTCGAGCGCGTCGAGATCGAGGATCAGACAGGGCGTCTGGATGTCCTTCTCGTCCATCCCCGGCAGCGCGGGGATGTCGAAACCGACTTCGTAACCGGCAAGGTCAGCTTTGATGTTCATGGGGTTGGCTCCTGTCGGGGACGGGCGGACGTGCCGCTCCGCATCGGGGTGGATCGCGCCCCGGATCGGGGCGCGACAGGATCAGGCGTCGATGCCCGGCGAGGGCGTGTTGAGCAGATGTTCCATCGCGACGGCAACGCCGCCTTTGGAATGGGGCACACCGGCTTTCGACAGGGCCAGTTCGACACCGCTCAGCGCGCCGATCAGCGTCAGGTCGTTGATGTCGCCGAGGTGGCCGATGCGGAAGACCTTGTCCGCGACTTTCGACAGGCCGCTTCCGAGCGAGATGTTGTAGTTCTTGAGCGCGGCCTTGCGGAACGCATCGGCGCTATGGCCTTCGGGCATGAGAACAGCGGTCAGAACGCCGCTTTCATGTCCTTGCTGCTGGCACAGAACCTCGAGATCCCAGGCGCGGACGGCTGCGCGGGTCGCGGCGGCATGGCGCTGGTGGCGGGCAAAGACGTTCTCGAGGCCTTCTTCGTGGATCATCGCGACCGCATCGACCAGACCGTAGAGCATGTTGGTCGCGGGGGTATAGGGAAGTAGCCCTTGCCCGTGATGTCGAGCATTTCCTTCCAGTCCCAATAGGACCGGCGGGTGCCGCCCTGCGCCGCCGCATCCAGCGCCTTGCGGCTGACCGCATTGAAGCTGATCCCCGGAGGCAGCATCAGGCCCTTTTGCGAACCCGAGACGGCGACGTCCACGCCCCATTCGTCGAAGCGGAAATCGACCGAACCCAGACCCGAGATCGTATCGACCATCAGGAGGGCGGGGTGGCCGGCATTGTCGATGGCGCGGCGGACTTCGGCGATGGGCGAGGTCGAGCCTGTCGAGGTCTCGTTATGGACAACGCAGACCGCCTTGATCTGGTGGCCGCTATCCTTGCGCAGATGCTCTTCGATCACGGCAGGATCGACGCCCGAGCGCCAGTCGCCGCCGATGAATTCGGCCTGAATCCCGAGCTTCTCGGCCATTTTCTTCCAGAGCGTCGCGAAATGGCCGGTCTCGTACATCAGGACGCGGTCGCCTTCGCGCAGGACGTTCGCCAGTGCCGCTTCCCAGGCGCCGGTACCCGAGGAGGGATAGATGATGACGTCTTGCTGGGTCTTGAAGATCGACTTGATCGCAGCCAGCGCATTGAGGCCGAGATCGGCGAATTCGGGGCCGCGGTGATCGATCACCTGCTGCGACATCGCGCGCAGGACGCGGTCGGGAACAGGGCTCGGGCCGGGGATCTGGAGGAAGTGGCGGCCGGTGACGTGGGGCATGTCGATTCTCCTGAAGATGGGCTATTGCTCTGGTGTTGAATAATGAATGCAAAATGCAAAACGCAAAGTCAATCAGCAAATGGCGCATAAAAACGATTTCGGGGGATGGTCGGAAAGCTGCGCCGCAAGGCATTGAAAACGCGGGGCGCGAGGCGGGCGGGCGCCGAAAATATCTCCGGCGCGCGCGGGGTTTTGAGGAGTGCTCTGCCTTACAGCACGACGAAGACAAGCCAGAGGACGAGCGGCGCGATCAGCGTCACCAGCGCGCCGTAACCCATGAGCTGGCGGTAGAAGGCCGCTTTGTCGCCGCGCGAGTTCGCCAGAACCAAGGCGCCGCTGGTCGAGAAGGGCTCACGTCCACGATGGTCGAGGCAACCGCCATACCGGCGATGAAGCCGATCGGGCTGACGCCGGTGCCGGCCTGAAGGAAGGGCACGGCGAGCGGGATGAGCGCACCCAGAAGCGCGGTCGAGGATGCGAAAGCCGAGACGATGCCGCCGATATAAAACAGCAGCAAAGCAGCCAGCATCGGCGAGGCCATCGAGGCCACGCTATTGCCGATGAAGTCGATCGTTCCCATGCCTTCGAGCACGGCGATATAGGTACCGACGCCGGTGATCAGCATGATCTCGGGCCAGGCCACCTGGCTCATGGCGCGTTTTTGCAGGTTGGGCTGGCTCAGCGCGATGACGAGGCCGACCGAAAGCGACACGAAGCCGATGTCGAGTTTGAAGGCAAGAACCAGAACCGCGACCAGCGCCAGACCGATGATGGTCATGATCTGGACCGGATTGCCGTCGCGGCCGGGGATTCGGGATCCGAGCTGAGCTTGTTCGGATCGCCGCCGGTGCCTTCGCCGATTTCGGCGGTCAGGGCCTGTGCCTCGCTGTCGCCGAAAATCTGCGGGCCGGTTGCGGGCCTCGAGATCTCGAGATGCGGGACCTTGGTCGTGGTCTCGTTGAAATCGACGCGCATCTTCATCAGCTGGCGGCCGCCGAGCAGGAAGAAAAGGATCAGCACGCAGATGAAGTTCGCGCCGAAGCTGGCGAAAAACGTGACCAGCTCGTTGATCGGCAGACCCGCGCGGGTGACGACGCCATTGGTGATGCCGCCGAAAATCCCGATGGGCGAGAAGGCACCGGCCGAGGCCCCTTGCGCCACCATCATCCCCATCATCAGGGGCGAGATATGGTAGCGGAAGGCGAAGCTCAGCGCGATCGGGGCGACGATCGCCACCGCGCCGGGCGTGACCGCACCGATCGAGGTCAGAAGCGCCGCGATGAAGAACATGATCCACGGGATCAGCGCGATGCGGCCCTTGACGGCACGGACGGCGGCACGGACCAGCCAGTCGATCGTGCCGTTGTTCTGGGCGAGAGCGAAAAGCCAGGTAATGCCGGCGAGCGTCAGGAACAGCCCGCTCGGGAAACCGGCGATGATCTCTTTGGTCGTGTCACCGGCCAGAAGCGTGCCGACAAGGAACGCACCGACAAAGGCGAGAACGCCGATGTTGATCGGTAATGCGGTTGCTATGACGAACATAGCGACCAGTGCTGTTATGGCGATTAAATGATGAGTCATGCGCGGCCTCCCACCTTTGCATGCGGCGATCTGAAGCAGGCCGGAGCATCGACCTCTACATAATTAATTATTAAATTATGAATTATATTTAGCGCTAGATTTTTTTACAATTTAGTCAATAGGTTGTAATTTTCTTGCGCCGGACATGTCGCGCATATCCGCAGGCGAGAGGCTCTGTCGACACCGGCAGGGACGGGTTTCACCCTGTGCCCCCACGATGATTCCAGCCGCCATCCGGTCGCCGTCTCGCGCCCAGACTATGTTGGCGTGCCGCCCGAACGGTCAAGCGCGCCGGCATCGGGTAAAGGCATGATTGCTCTGGACCGGAAGTCGCAGAGGGAGGCCGGCGCTGATGCTGTTGCTCGGCTCAGCAGGACTGGTCCGGTTGACGGTCGAATGCTCTCACTCTTGCGCTCATAGAGCGCGCATAGCCTCGGTGCGCTGTCATGTTGCGGACATAAAAGATGCAAAAAGCCGCCGAAACCTTGGGAAATACGGGGGCAGACTTGACCGTTCCGCGCATATATGTCATATAAGTGTTACATTTTTTGCGTTATATGCCGAGGGGTTAGCGCGGTGCGGCGAGTCATTACCTACGGAACTTTCGATACGCTCCATCACGGACATATCCGTTTGCTTCGCCGGGCGCGCGAGCTCGGGGACTATTTGATCGTTGCCTTGTCGACCGACGAATTCAACGCGCTCAAGGACAAGACGGCCTATTTCAGCTACGACGAGCGCAAGCAGAACCTCGAGGCCCTGCGCTATGTCGATCTGGTCATTCCCGAGACGAGCTGGGCGCAGAAAGCAAAGGACATCCGGCTTTTTCATGCCGATGTCTTCTGTATCGGCGACGATTGGGCGGGAAAATTCGATGAGCTGAAATCGCTTTGGGAAGTGACCTATCTCGAGCGCACGCCCGGGATCTCCAGCACCGCCATTCGTCAGCGCATCGCCGCTTCGGCCTAAGCCGCCTCCGGTTACCTGTCAGGACATTCTATGATCGAGAGACCGTTGCTCGACGTGGCAATCAACGGATTGCCCGGCTATGGCAGCTATGGCACCCATCCTTCGCTGCATCAGGTTCATGCGATCTCGGGTCCCGTCACGCGCATCGTCATCCATGCCGATAGCGGCAGCGAGCAGGAGCTGCATTTCCCGATCGTCAAGGTGATGGGGCCGGACCGAAAAGAGCTGGCCCTTGACGATATCGTGGCCAATGTCACGCTGACCAGCGCGCATCAGCGCCATGAAGGAAGCGATATCCGCCGGCTTTTCGTGACCTCGAAGCAGCTCACCTCTGGGAAAGAGGCGCGGCCAGCGATGACGATCCTCTTCAAGCCGGGCGTAAAAGTCTCGGTTCTGCGGCTCGTCAACCGTGGCCGTCTCGGTGCAAAGGCGCGTCATGTCTGTCTTTCGGCCTATCATCAGGGCAAGCTGTTTCTCAGCGCGCAACACTACAATCCCAAAGACGTTCAGGACAGCTTTATCGGGATCTGCGGGCGTTATGATGTGGCTTTGCCCGCGAAATTTTCGGCCGGTTGGCAGGCGCGTGTTATTGCCGATTTGCACGCCAAGCTCAGCGCGGCGATCGAGGCCGATACCTGCGATCTCGATGCCCGCGAACTGATTTCCCTGCTTCCCGTTTTCGAGACCCGCCCCGAGCTGAGCGATTTTGTCCTCACCGCGACGGCCCAGCTTTTGCTTTTGATCGGAGGCAAGCGTCTGGTGGCGCATTCCCAGACCTCAAGCCTTTGTCCGCGATCATGTCCTCGCCCTCGCGGCTCGAGGCTGTCGTCGACAAGGCCAATGCGCTCGCCTCGAAGCGGCTGGACCGCAAGGTGGGAATTGTCGCCTGCAAACATACGTTCCAGGAACCGCGCCTCATCCGCGAGCGCGACAAATACCTGAGCGCGCTCGATGCGATTATCCCCGCAATGGTGAAGAGCGGCGTGACGCCCATGCTGTGCTACGGCAGCCTGCTCGGGGCGGTGCGCAACGGCGAGTTCATGCCGCATGACGACGATGTCGACCTTCTTTATCATGACGGCTCGACTTCGTATGCCGAGATGCTCGCCAACCGCAAAAAGCTGAGCGATGCTTTGGTGGCAATGGGTTACACCAGTGATCTCAGCGACAATCTCGTCAATTTCCACGTCTGGGACGAGCGCGGCGGGCTGGATTTGTTTCCTTGCTGGGAGGAGGGGACAAGCTGCATGTGATGCTGAAATATCCGCAGTATTTCCCCGTTCCGAAGCGCTTTCTGCTGCCGGTGGGCAAGGTGTCGCTTTACGGGCGCAGCTATCCCGCGCCGGCTCTGCCCGAGGCCTTTCTCGAAGCGCGATACGGCTCTGGTTGGCCGGTGGCCGATCCCTATTACGAATGGCCCTGGCCGCTCGAAGGGCGCGGCAATGCTGCGGTCGCCTCTGGGCCCAATGCCGCCTCCGCGCAATCCTTGCTGGGCAAGGTCATGAAGCCGCGTAAGCTGCTGGGATCCGTTTTACGCCTTCGGGGCTGAAGACGTACTGCGCCGGCTGATAGCGGCGCAGATCGCCGCGCCTTGCTGCAGCCTGATGGTTCTTGACGAAAGCAGCTGGGTCCGAGGGATCGAGCCGCATCAGATCGGTGGGCGGCATCTCCCACCAGCTTGTCTCCAAAAGCGCGGCGCGCAGGCCCGCATCCTCGATCCGGTAGCGGATATGGCGCGCGGGATTGGCTCCGACAATCGAATAGGGCTCGACGTTTTTGGTCACCATCGCGCCCGCCGCGAGAACCGCGCCGGTCCCGATCGTAATGCCGAGGCTCAGCGTCACATCACGGCCGATCCAGACATCATGACCGATGCGCGGCCAGTCTTTGTGGTCGCGGATATGCCAGCCGATCTTTTCGCGCAAACCTTTGGTCTCGATCCCGTCGAGCATGACGTTGTTGGGCCGGAAGCTGAAGATCGACGTCGTGAGCGAGGTCAGCGGGTGGTGGCTGTCGAGAATGGCGAGCCCGGACGAAATCGAGCAATAGCGTCCCACAGTCATCGGCTCGGGCAGGGGCGAATAGGAATAGGACAGCATGCCGATGTTCGAGATGCCCGAATAAGAGGCACCGCCGACCGAGGGGCGATAGGGAAACTGGTAAAGCGCCGCGCGCTCCTCGATCACGGCTTTGGATGTGATCTTGAGCTCGGTCCCGATTTTCATCGAGCCGTAATAGGCCGGTCCCGGCGCTTTGACCGCGCGGGTCAGGAGGACGCGGTCCTTCCAAAGGCTGCTCGCCAGTTCTTCGGTCAGTATCATCCGGGGCGCATGTCCTTTATCGGGCTCTTTCGGGCAGAGGGCTAATTCCTCAATGTAAATGGACATATAGCCGCCCGCAAGCATTGCCGCAGAGGCGGGCGCAGGGTTGGGGTTTTCCGCGCATGTCGCCACGCTCGGCGCGGGGATGCGGCGGCAGGCAGACCGAGAGGCCGCCGCCCGTCATCGAGACCGGCTTCAGGGCAGGGACCGCACAGCAATCGGTCAGGGGCGGGTCGCCGATTTCACCAGCTGCGCGCCATCCATGCATATTGGTATTATAAGTTTGCATAACGGACAAATGTATGTCCGGATAATGGAAGCGTCTTTAGCAAGGTGGTGCGTTATGCGCAGTTTTCCAGCCGGATATGGGGTTTCGCGTCGGGGTTTCATTGCCGGTCTATCGGCCACGACTTTGGCAGGACGTGCCTTTGCGCAAGGCAGTACCAGTCTGACGACCGGAGCCGTTTTCGACACCCATGTCGCGGGTGGTCCGGAAACGCGGCCGCTGACGACGGCCTTTCCGCAAAAGGGCGAGATGATCCTCCAGCGGGTCACGCCGCCTTGGCTTGAAACGCCGCCCGATGTCTTCGATCAGGGCGTTTTCACCCCCAACGACCGTTTCTTCGTGAGCTGGCATTGGGCCACGCTGCCGCCCGAGATCGATGTCGAGACCTTCCGGCTCAAGATCCTCGGAAGTGTCGAGACGCCGCTCGGCCTCGGCGTCAACGAAATCCTCAATGATTACGAGCGGGTCGAACTGGCCGCCGTCTGCCTTTGCGCGGGCTCCGGGCGCAGCTATTTCGAGCCGCGCGTCACCGGCCCGCAATGGGGCAATGGCGCGATGGGCAATGCGCGTTGGGTCGGCGTGCGTCTGCGCGACGTGCTCGAGAAGGCGGGGATCAAGGCGGGAGCGATACAGGCGCGTTTCGGCGGACTGGATCAGGCGCTTGTACCCGATGCGCCGCCCTTTATCGGGACGCTCGATCTCGATCACGCGATGGACGGCGAGGTCATGATCGCTTTCGCCATGAACGGCGAGCAGATCCCTTATCTCAACGGCTTCCCGCTGCGTCTGATCGTGCCGGGCTGGAGCTCGGTCTACTGGATCAAGATGCTCAACGATATCGAGATCCTGAGCGAGCCCGACGAGACCTATTGGACGAAGTCGGCCTATCGCGTACCGACAACCCGACCCATACCGTCGATGCGGGTATGCGCACGGGGTTCGAAGTCCGCAAGGTGACCTATCTTCTGCCGCGCTCGCTGGTGACCAATCTGGCCGATGGCGCTCAGGTGCCCTCGGGCACGGCGACGGAGCTGCGCGGGATCGCGATGGGCGGGAATGCCGGTGTCAAAGCGGTCGATTACTCGCTCGACGGCGGCAAAAGCTGGCAGGCGGCGACGCTTGGCGAGGATCACGGCAAATACAGCTTCCGCCAATGGACCGCGAACGTGACCTTCCCCGACAAGGGCGAGGTCGGCGTCATGGTCCGTGCCACCAACGACAACGGCGTCGCCCAGCCCCTTCAGCGCACCTGGAATCCGCGCGGCTATATGTGGAGTTCGGTCGAGACCCGCAAGCTGCAGGTGGTCTGAGATGCAGAGCGTGGAAACCACAACCATTCGTACCTCCTGCTGGAAAGGGAGCATCATGTCGTTTCGGTCTTTGACGTGTGTCGCGATCCTGATGGCCGCGGCGGGTCTGGCGCAGGCGCAGGGCAGCGATCTCGACGCGGTGAAAGTGCTGACCTCGGTCCAGTTCGACCTTCCGGTCAGCGACGAAATGCTGCCCGATGCCGGTGTCGGCACGGACGAGATCAACTATACCTGCCTCGCCTGCCATTCCGCCGATCAGGTCTTCTACCAGCCCTATGTCGCACGCGAACAATGGGCGGAAACCGTCGAGCGGATGGAGACGGCCTATAAGGCGGTCATTGATCCCGACGACAAGGAAAAGATCCTCGATTACCTGACCGCTTTCCGCGGGCTGAAGTAAGGCGGCCTCTTTCCTGACCGGCCCTTTTCCTTCTCGGGCGGAAAGGGCCGTTTTCCGTTTCGCGGCGGAGAAGCGTGGGGGCCGCGCGATACGTTTCTCTGGACAAGATGAGGGGCAATGGCCCAAGACGAGGGTTGAACCGGCGGTGCTTCGGTGGGGGATCCCGCCGGACAAGCCGCCCTGTGCAAGCGCTCGCAGAGGAGCAACAGACCATTTCCAAGATCCCGACCACCCGTATCGACAAATTGCTCTCCTCCATGGGCTATGGCTCGCGCAAGGAAATCGCGCGTCTGGCCAAGGTCGGAGGGATCACGCTGGATGGCGCGGACCTGCCCGATGCGACCAAGCGCATTGCGGTTACGCCCGATCTGCCGGCCCGCATGCGGATTGACGGCGAGGCGCTCGATCCGGTCGAGGGGCTGGTTTTGCTGTTGAACAAGCCGCTCGGGATGACCTGTTCGCACAAGGAAAGTGGGGCATTGGTCTATGACATCCTGCCGCCGCGCTGGCGCCACCGCGATCCCGCGATCTCGACCATCGGGCGTCTGGACAAGCAAACCTCGGGCCTGCTCCTGATGACCGATGACGGGGGTTTCCTTCACCGCGTCATCAGCCCCAAAAGCATGATCACCAAGACCTATCGCGCCAAGCTCGCCCGCCCGCTCGAAGGGGGCGAGGGGGCGCTTTTCGCCTCGGGCAGCCTCCTGCTCGAGGGCGAGGAGCGGCCATTGGCCCCCGCCACTCTCGAGGTGGTCACCCC
The DNA here is from genome assembly GCA_030410095.1 of Paracoccus cavernae. Lineage (GTDB taxonomy): Bacteria > Pseudomonadota > Alphaproteobacteria > Rhodobacterales > Rhodobacteraceae > Paracoccus > Paracoccus cavernae. Next base: position 1,078,116 of record JAUFRC010000001.1, on the reverse strand, counting down.
GACAGAGGCGCTGCTTCACGTCACTGAAGGCCGCTACCATCAGGTCCGCCGCATGTTTGCCGCAGCCGGTAACCATGTCGAGGAACTCCACCGCGAGCGTCTGGGCGGGTTGAGCCTGCCCGATGACCTTTGCCCGGCCAATGGCGGCTGCTCGCGCCGCAAGAGATCGCGCGGATTTTCGAGAAGGAAGCGGCCTAGGGGCTCCGGTCAGAGCACCGCGTTTCGGTCGGTCGGGGCCTGTTTCCGCGCGTGCCGCGTTTCAATATGTTCTTGATTTGTTCGTGTCGGCTGCGCTAAAAGCACCATGCCGCAAGCGAGCCGCCCAGACCTTGCCACGACGAAAGCGGAGGCCCCCGATCCGCACGCCGACCCGCAGCTTGATCCGCGCATGGCGCTGGGTTTGCGCGGGGCCCGCGTGCACGAGGCGCAGGGGCGCGGGCGGGTGGCTTTTGCCCTTTTCCAGATGGCGCGACATCGCGGCGCGCTTTTCTGGATCACGCCGGCACGCAACCACCAGCGACTGATGATGGGCGGCTTGCCCTTCGGGGTCGGCGAGCGTCTGCATCTGGTCGAGGCCGCGAGCGAAAAGGACCTTCTCTGGGCAACGGAAGAGGCCTTGCGCGCCAGCCCTGCCGGTCTTGTCGTCGCCGAGCCCGAAAAGCCGCTTTCCTTGACGGCGGGACGCCGGTTGCAGCTTGCCGCCGAGACGGGCGGGACCACCGGATTGATGCTGATCGGCGAGGGCGGGGCAGCAATGCCGCCGAAAGCCGCTGGCATTGCGAGCCGGTCGCCGGTGCGGCCCCGTCCGCGCTGGCGGTTTCGCGCGGCGCTCTGCCGGATCCGGCCCTGCATCATTGGCAGCTGGTCAAAAACAAATCGGCCCCTTGCAGGGGCTGGCTGGTGGCTTGGGATGGCACGACGGCGGATGATCTCGTCCTTCACGAGGCCGAAAACCCGCAAGGGTTGCAAAAGCCGCCCGTCGCGCCGGCCTTTTCTCCGGTATTCGGCGCAGATTTGGCCGTGCCGCGAAAGCACGGCGACAGTCAGGACCAGTCCGAAAACGAGGCGCCGCCGCGCGCCTGATCGCCCGCGATGGCGCGCGCGTCAGGCGGGGGTCGGATCCGCATTCGTGGCGCAAAGATGCCCGCCGCCGATATCTCTCAATGCGACGGCGACGGGGCCGGAACCTGCGGGCCAGACCGGACTCGGGATGTCGCCGGTCAGCCTCGGCCTTGCGGCAAGGTCTTGACGCGGATCGGGGACGGGAACCGCCGAAAGCAGGCGCTTGGTATAGGGATGCTGCGGGTTTTCAAAGACTTGCGCGCGCGTCCCCATCTCGACGATCTGGCCCAGATACATTACCGCCACGCGGTCCGAGATATTCTCGACCACCGCCATATCGTGGCTGATGAACAGATAGCTCACCCCCATTTCGCGTTGCAGATCGCGCAGAAGGTCGAGAACGCGCGCCTGAATGGACACGTCCAAAGCCGCGACGCTTTCGTCGCAGATGATCAGCTTGGGCTTGAGCGCCAGCGCGCGGGCGATACAGATCCGCTGGCGCTGGCCGCCCGAAAACTGGTGCGGATAGCGGTCATAGGCATTCTCTGGCAGATCGACACGGGCCAGCAATTCGCGCACGCGTGCGCGTTGCTCCGACGGTGTGCCGATCTGGTGGATGACCAGCGGCTCGCGGATCAGCTCGCCCACGGTCATGCGCGCATCAAGCGCCGCCATCGGATCCTGAAAAACGATCTGCATGTCGCGGCGCAACGCCTTGCGCCCCTCGCGGTCGAGCTCGCCCAAGGCCCGCGTGCCGACCTCGATCCGGCCCTGATGGGGCACGAGCCCGACAAGCGCCTTGGCCATGGTCGATTTGCCGCAACCGGATTCGCCTACGAGCGACAAAGTTTCGCCCTGAAAAATCTGCAGCGAGACCTTTTCGACCGCATGGACATTCGAGACCGTCCGCCCGAGAAGCCCCGCCTTGATCGGAAGGTGACCGAGACATCCTTGTAATCGACCAGCACCGTGCTGCCGGTAAAGGCCGGCCGCGCGGCCCCCGCGCCCAGACGCGGCACTGCCGCCAGAAGGTCGCGGGTGTAATCCTCGCGCGGGGCGTCGAATAGGTCGATCGTCGGCTGTTCCTCGACGACTTTGCCGCCCCGCATCACGATGACCCGATCCGCCATTTCGGCGACAACGCCCATGTCGTGGGTGATCAGGATCACCGCCATGCCAAGATTGCGTTGCAGATCGCGCAAAGATCAAGGATCTCGCGCTGCACCGTCACATCAAGCGCGGTCGTGGGCTCGTCCGCGATCAGCACCGCAGGTTCGAGCGCGATGGCCATAGCGATGACGACGCGCTGGCGCATGCCGCCCGACAGTTCGTGCGGATATTGCTCGAGCCGCTTTTCGGGTTGGGACAGCCGCACCGCCTTGAGCGCCTCGAGCGCGCGGGCGCGGGCTGCGGTGCGCGACATCGGCTCGTGGGCGCGGATGGCCTCGGTCAATTGGCGGCCGATGGTCATGACGGGGTTGAGCGCCGTCATCGGCTCTTGAAAAATCATCGCGATGCGCCCGCCGCGCAGGGCTGCATCTGCGCATCGCTCAGCGTGGTCAGCTCGATCCCGTCAAGCCGGATCGAGCCGCCCGTCACCCGCACAGCAGGGGCCGGAAGCAGCCCCATGCAGGCGAGCGAGGTGATCGATTTGCCCGAACCGCTTTCCCCCGCAATCACCAGCGTCTCGCCGCGCGACAGCGTGAAACTCAGGCCTTGGACCAGCGGGATCAGCCCCTCGTCCGAGCGGGCCCCGACATGGAGATCGGTCACCGTCAGAACGGGGTTTTCGCTGTTGGCGACGGGGAAAGGGCAGGGGCGATCATTCGAACACGGACCTCGGGAAGTAGAAGCTGACGACGACATTGGGCATGTCGACGATCTCGGAGATGCGCAGATCGCCACAGGTCGAGACCAGCATATAGGCATCGACGGGATCGAGCTTCTGGCTGGCGCACAGCAGATCGACCATGCCCGCGACGGCCTCCTTGGCGGCGGCCCAGAGGTCGGGGCCGATGCCGGTCGTGACCTCGTAGCCTTTGGTGTCGAGATGGCGCGTCACAGGGCCCGGCGTGGTGAAGCGCGGGAATTTCAACGGCTGGTCCTTGATCAGATCCAGCGTCAGAACCACGTCGAAGGGGCTTTCGATCGCCGTGCCGCAGACCTCGCCGTCGCCTTGGGCGGCATGGGTGTCACCGACCGAGAAAAGCGCGCCCTCGACTTCGACCGGCAGATAAAGCGTGGTCCCCGCCGAGAGGTCGCGGATGTCGAGATTGCCGCCGACACGGCGCGGCGGCACCACGCTGTGATGGCCGGCTTCGGCCAAAGCATTTCCGATCGTGCCCGCGAAGGGTTTGAGCGGAACGCGGCCGTTCTTGCCGAAAAGCGCGGGCTCCATGCTGGTCGCGTCGAATTTCCAGACGTTCAGCGCAGGCGTGGTGAACTGGTCGGCCAAAGGCCGAAGCCCGGGATATTGGCGGTCCAGCCGAAACCCGCACCGTCGCGCAGCTGGGGGTGAAGCTGTCGATGGTGACTTTCAGCACATCGCCCGGTTTGGCGCCTTCGACATGGATCGGGCCCGAGACCGGATTGATCTTGCCGAAATCCAGCGCGCCCACATCCTCGACGGTGGAGCGGGGGCCAAGCTGGCCCCGGAACTGTCGAGGCACTGGAACAGGATCGTCTCGCCCGGTTCGGCACGCAGGGCGGGGGCAAAGCTGTTGTCCCAGCCGAAGTGATGCTGATGGGCATGGATCGTATGGTTGCAGTGCTTGCACATGGAAAGATCACTCTTTGATGAAAACGTAATCGTAGTTGACGGGGATCGAGACCGGATCGACGTAAAGCGCATCCGCACCACCCATCCGCGCGGATTTCATGGTGAAGCGCTGCTCGTTGAAGACCGGAGCCCAGGCGGCATCCTTCATCACGCCCATATAGACCTCGGACCACAGGCTCAGGCGCTCTTCGGCTTTGGCGGGATCGATGACGGAATCGGCTTTGGCGGCCAGAGCGTCCAGATCGGCATTGCAGTATTTCGACCAGTTCCAGCCGCCGTCGATCGCGCCGCCGCAACCGAGGATCGGGCCGTAGAAGTTCGACGGATCGGGAAGTCCGCGATCCATGCCATGCCGCCCGACCAGATCATGGGAGCCGTGCCCGCGCCACCTGCCTCGATCACGTTGGCCTGCGCCAACGAGCGGATGTTGGCGGTGATGCCGATCGCCTTGAGGTCTTGCTGGATCGCCTGCGCGATCCGCGGGTTGGGATCGGTGTTCATGACGTAAAGCTCGGTCTCGAACCCGTCGCCCAAACCGGCATCGGCCAGCAGCTTCTTGGCACCCTCGACGTCGTAGGGATAGCCCGCGTAATCCTTGGTATAGCCCGGCATCGAGGGCGGCAGCGGCTGGTTCGCCGGAATGGCGCGGCCGTTGATGACCTGAACGATGCGGTCCTTGTTGATCGCCATATTGACGGCCTGACGGACCTCGGGCTTGTCGAAGGGGCGGCGGTCACATTCATCGTGACGTAGCCGGTATGGAGCTGGCCACCCTCGACCACGAGCGCGGCCTGTGCCGGATCGCCCATGACTTCGACGAATTTCGCGGGCGGAATGCCGTCGCCGGGAATATCGACCTCGCCGTTTTGCGCACGCAAAAGCGCCACGACCGGCTCTTGGCCGACTTCGACGGTGAAGCTGTCGAGATAGGGCACGCCCGCGATCCAGTAATCGGGGTTCTTTTCAAAGACGAGGCGCTGGCCGAGCGACCATTCCGCCAGTTTGAACGCGCCGGTGCCGACCGGCTTCTTGCCGAAATCCGCGCCTGCTTCTTCGACCGCCTCTTTGGGCACGATGAAGGAGAAGTTCAGCGCCATGACATGGAGGAAGGTCGCATCGGGGCGCGAAAGCTTGAAGACGACGGTCTGCGCATCCGGCGCGCTCACGCCCGAAAGCGGGCCTTTGCCTTCGGCGGCGGCATCGAAGCCCTCAATCATGCCGAAGAAGCCCTGACCGGGGGATTGGGTGGCGGGATCGACGGCGCGGTTGATCGAATAGACCACATCTTCGGCGGTCAGTTCGCGACCGTTGTGGAATTTCATGCCCGCGCGCAGCTTGAACGTATAGGTCAGCCCGTCCTCGGTGAACTCATAGCTCTCGGCAAGGCCGGGGCGCAGGTTGGTCGTGCCCGGTTCGTAATCCATCAGCCCGTCGAAGAGCGATTTGATCATCGACCAGTTTTGCCAGTCGTAGCCGATGGCGGGATCGAGCGTCGCGACATCGTCCTTATAGGTCACGATCATGTTGCCGCCCGCGACGGGCTCTTGTGCCAAGGCGGGGCTGAAGGACGTCAGCAGGGCCAAAGCGGTGGAAAGGGCCAGTTTTTTCATTGTTATCCTCCTGTTGGTAAAGTCAGCGCAGCTTGATCCGCGGATCGATCAGCGGCGAAATGAGATCGGCAAGCAGGTTGCCCAGAACGATGCCGCAGGCCGAGACCAGCGTGACACCCATGATGATCGGGATGTCGACGCGCTGGATCGCCTGCCAGGCCAGCTGCCCGATGCCCGGCCAGCCGAAGACGCTTTCGACGACCACGATTCCCGACATGAAAATGCCGATATCGATGCCGATCATGGCGATGATGGGCAGGATCGCATTGGGCAGGGCATGACCGAGAATGATCCGGCGGCGCTTGAGGCCCTTGGCGCGGGCGGTCCGGATGAAATCGGCGCGCAACACGTCGATCATCGACGAGCGCATGATCCGGCTGTACCAGCCCGAGCCGAGAATCCCCAAGGTCAGTGCGGGCAGCACGAGATGGGCGAAGGTGCCGTAGCCGCCGATCGGGAACCAGCCGAGCTTGACCGAGAAGACGTAAAGCAGCAGCAGCGCGACCACGAATTGCGGCGCGGAAACCGTGATAAAGGAGGTCAGCATCAGGCTGTTGTCGAGCGTGCGGCCGCGGTAGAGCGCGGCGATTACGCCAAGGGTGATGCCGATCACCAGCTCGCAGAAAATCGCGGCGACCATCAGCTGAAGCGTGGCGGGCAGACGCGAGACGATCAGCTCGGAGACATTGGTCTTTTGCAGATAGGACCGCCCGAGATCACCGTGGAGCAGGTTCCACAGGTAATTGCCGTATTGCACCAGAAACGGCTGGTCGAGGCCGAGCTGCTGGCGGATGCTTTCGACGGTTGCGGGCGTGGCCGATCGTCCCGCGATCTGGCGCACGGGATCGGCGGGCAGAACGTAAAGCAGGATGAAGGTGATGAAGGAGACGCCCAGAAGGATCAGGGCGGATTGGATCGAACGGCGCAGAACATAGGCCAGCATCAGTCGCGCCCCTGTTGGGTTGGGTCGAGAATGTCGCGCAACGCGTCACCGACGAGGTTGAAGGCAAGCGCGAGCGCCAGAATGCAGGCTCCCGGAATGAAGACGAGCCAGGGCGCCGATTGGAAGTAGGTCTGGTTCTCGAAGATGATGTTGCCCCATGACGCGGTCGGGGGCTGCACGCCCACGCCGAGGAAGGACAGCGTCGCCTCGAGCAGCACCGTGGTCGAAATCCCCAAGGTCGCCCAGACGATCAGCGTCGGCAGCAGATGGGGCAGGATATGGCGAAAGAGGATGCGGCCATGGCCCGCGCCAAGGGTTTTCTCGGCGGCGATGAAGTCGCGCTCGGCCAGCGAGGAGGTCTGGGTAAAGACGACCCGCGCCGTCTGGACCCAGTTCACGAAGGCAATGACCATCGCCACGATCCTGGCGATGGTTGCAGGATCGCCGCCAGACAGATCGCGAGCAAAAGCGCGGGGAAGGCCATCATGAGATCGGTGAAACGCATCAGAACCGCGCCGACGGGGCCGCGGAAATAGCCCGCGGTCACGCCGATCAGCGTCCCGATCACCAGCGCCGTTCCGTTGGCCACGATCCCGATGATCAGCGAGGTCCGCGCGCCGTAAAGAAGCCGCGAGAAGAGATCGCGTCCCAAAGGTCGGTGCCGAACCAGAACTGGCCTCCGGGCGCAAGCGGGCGCCCTCGATCGTGAGCCCGTCGAAGAACTGCTCGTTCGGATCATGGGGCGCGAGCCAGGGCGCGAAAAGCGCGCCACCGATGAAAATCACCATCAGGACCAGCCCGAACAGCGCGAGCCGCCTTTGGGCAAGCTTGCGGAGCGTCGATGGTTTGCGCGGCTCGGCGCGGGCGGCCTCAGCCATGGCAGGCGCTGTCATCTTGCACCCTTTCGTTAGCGTTGCTGGCCACCACCCGCGCGGCGGCATCTTCAATGGTCACGCGCCAAGCCATGGCGATCTGGCGCAGGGCCTCGTAGGCTTGGGCTTCGGTCTTGCCGCGCATGACGAAAATCATCACCGCCTGCACCACGGTCTGGCGCGCGCTCAGACGGGTCTCGAGACCGGCGATCTGGGCCTGCGAGGCGTGGTCGCGGTCGAAATTGCTGCGCGCGACGAGAAGGGCCGCATAGATCCCGTTGTTGCCGACAGGCTTGAGAAGCTGCGCATGCGCCCCCATCGTCATCGCCCATTGCAGCCGCCCCGGTGCCTCCGAGCCGATAATCGCGATCATCGGCATCGGGCTTTGACCGGCGGGCCAGGGAATTGCGCGTCATGGCCCTGATCGACATCATAGAGCACGAAATCTGCCGAGATCGCCTCGATCGGCAGTTCGGGCCAGACTTCGACGACGCGCAGGCCGATGATTTCGAGCTGGCGGGTCAGGCCCTGACCACCGGCGAGCGGCGGTTGCAGGATATAGGCGCAGGCCTGCGCGAGGTTTTCGGTCCGGATCTTGCTCATGACACCACCCGCAGCGAAGGGCGCATATCCCCGTCAAAGCGCGACCGGCTGAGATAGGGATCCGCGGCGCGCGGCGAAAGCCGTTTGATTTCCATGAATTGCTGTCCCTCGAGCCGCGCGATCACCACCGGCAGCTTTGCATGGAGCGTATCGCCCGCCAAAAGCGAGACATAGCCGCGCTTGGCGGCGGTATTGACCAGCGCGGACAGGGGCAGATGCTCGCCATCGGGCACGATTGTCAAAAGTTGCGCCAGTTCGTGAACCGAGCGGCGCGCCATTTCGGCAAAGGAATTGCCCAAAGGCGCGGGCGCGGGGCAAACCACGGCCCGACCGAAATCAGCCCCTCGGCGGTGCTGCCGGTTTTGGACAGCTCGGCCTCGGTGAAATTGCACGACAGCACGGCCGGATTGACCGCGCCCCCGAAGCGGCGCGCAGTTTGGCCAGCTCGGCAAAGAAGTGGTAGGCGCTTTCGCCGACAAGCGAGTTCAGGATGAAATCGGGCTTCAGCCGCGCGATCTCGTCGAGAATATGAGGCATCGAGGTGTCGTTGAGCACCTGATAGCGATCGCCCATGATCCGCCCGCCCGAGGCGAGGATGCGCTCGCGCGCGATCCGCGCGATCTCCCAGCCCCAGATGTAGTTCGAGCCGACAAGATAGGCATTCGGCCCCAAAGTCGCGGCCGCCCACTCGAGCAGGGGCACGACATGCTGGTTGGGGCAGGCATGCATATAGGCGATATGTTCCGAGGCCTCGAAACCCTCGTAAGGCAGCGGATACCACAAAACCCCGCCGTGACGTTCGAGCGCGGGGATCACCTCCTTGCGCGAGGCCGAGGTGACGCAGCCGAAAATATGGCGGATGTTTTGCTGACCGAGCAGTTCCTGGCACATCGGCGAATAATTGGCGAGATCGCCGGCGGGATCCCTGACCACGGGCGCGAAATCGACGCCGTAGCGCATATCGGCGGAAACCTCGTCGATGCCGCGCAAGACACCGGCCAGCGTCGCGCGCGACATCGGTTCATAGGTCCCCGAGCGGGACAACAAGACGCCGATCTCGATAATGCGCTTCACTGGTTCATCCACCCGAATTAAAAAAAGCCCCGCCCGACCGCATGGGATTTGCGATCGGGGCGGGGCTTGCTTGCCGTATTCTTCCTGCCACGCTAGCCAATCTCGCTCGGGTTGGGAAGGGGGAGACGGGAATTTCTCGAAATTTCCGCAACTATCAATTGCATGGTGTCCGGATTTTGAAAAGAAATAACAAAGGTGGCAGTTGATGCGAAAGAATGCGCCGCATTTGACAGCCGCGTGAAGAGGCCGCGATTGTCGTTGCGGGGCGGTCCGGAGGGAATGCGCTGGTGGGCCGGACGCATCCGAGACGCGCATGACCGCCCGCGCAGCGTGATGCGGGGCGGACCGGATGGACTGTTCGGGGTATCGGGGAAAGACAGCGGCATGAGGGCTGCCGCGCGGAAACGACAGCCACTATCCCCGCGCCCAGCAATCGTGACACGGGGCGGTTAGGTTCACCCGCTCAATGCGACGGGACGTAGATTTCCACGCGGCGGTTGAGCTGGCGGCCGACCGGATTGTCGTCTCCGCCGATCTCGTTGGCAGCGACCGGCTGGCTTTCGCCAAAACCCGCGGCCTCGATCGCGCTTGCGACCTCGCGCTCCTGCAAGGCACCTGCAACGGTGCGGGCGCGGCGCTCGGACAGGGCCTGATTGTAATCGTCGCTGCCTTTGCTGTCGGTATGGCCGCGCACCTCGAGGCGGGCGGGTCCGACCTCGACAAAGGCCTCGGCCAAAGCATTGACGGTCGCGGCCGCATCGGGGCGCAGGTCGGATTTGTCGAAGTCGAAAAGGATGCGGTCCTCGAGCGTGACGAGATAGCCGCAGCTCGGCGCGGGCGCGCGCAGCTTGTTCAGCAGCGGGAATTTTCCGGCGGGCGGGACAGGCGGCAGGGGCGCCATCGCGACGGGCTTGCCGTCCACGAGGCCCTGACCATTGCCCTCGTTGATGATCTGGTGCGCACCATTCCATGTCCCGCTGCCGTCACCTTCGTTGGTGATCTCGCCCAAGGGTCCGTTCCAGACGCCACTGCCGTCGGTCTCGATCGAGACCTGACCCGTGCGCTCGGAGGTCCATGTGCCGCCGCCGCGACCATCCAGCGTGATCTGCTCGAAGGGCGTGCTGTAGGTGCCAGAGCCATCGGCCTCGACCGTCACCTGCACGCCTTCTCCGCCGTCGAAGCCCTCGCGGTCGATGACGCCCGAGCCGTCCGCCTCGACGATAAGGCGCGTGCCGTCCGCATCGACCACGCCCGCGCCCGCGCCGTCGACGATATAGGTGCCGCTCTCGCCCAGATCGGCGACCGTGCCGGTCCCGTCTTGCAAGAACGTGCCCAGACCTGGCACCAGAACCGCATCGGCGTCACAGCGCGCGGGCGTGATGCGGATCCCGTCGATCTCGGCCAGACGATCCCCGAGCGCCACCTCGAACTCCTGCTGGGAGGCTTCGACGCCGATGAAATCGGGCACGATGATCGCTGGAATGGCGGGGATCTCAGGCACGCCTTCCTGAGCATGGGCGCTGCTTGCGGCCAGAAGCAGCAGGGGAAGCGCGCCTGTGCGCAGCAGGCCGGCGCGGCGGCTGAGGAGGCGGGACGGATGGTACTCATGACGAAGCCCTTGGCGGATGAGTGGCGAAACTTGTACAGGTGAAACATACAAATGATGCGGAGTAAACGGAGGCAAACGCTGGGTGCCGCCAAGATCCGATCAGATCGCAAAGACTTAACAGTGCGGTGACAGTTGCGCCGCGGGGGCGGAAAGCCGCGCGGCAGGGTTCGGCATCAAGCCGTTTCGGGATGCCCGAAAGAGCCGTTGCGCAAAGCGCGGCTGCCATGCGTGCGCCCCGAATTTTGCGGCGCTCGGCTCACGGGGCTGCATCCGGAAAATGAAAGGGCCGGACGATCCGTCCGTCCGGCTCTTCCGTTTGGTTCAGGGCGTCATCTCTCGGACGAGAAATGCTGCTTGAGATAGGCGAGGATGACCGCTTTGGTTTCCTCGTCCGGCTCGACCATGCCTTGCGACTTGGCCATCCAGTCCCAAAGCTCGTCCCAGCGCAGGTCGGTGACGCGCTGTTGCTTGATGATCTCGGTCGAATGGCAGGCGACGCACTGGTAATAGGTCTCTTCGGCGCCGGGACCGTCGGGCAGGCCTTCGAAATCGGCATTGCCGGCCTCGGCCTCTTTGGCGGATGACGCCGAAGCGCTGAGCGCGGTCATCGGGTCAAGCGGGTTGCTTCCCGCCGGACGCGCGCAGCGCCTCCATCGGGTCGAGGTTGGCTTCGGCAAAAGCCAAACCCGCGCCCAAGAGCAGCGCCGAGATCCAAGGATCGCCGTCGATACGATACGGGGCATGAGAACTCCCATCATGTGGTTACAGGCTCCGGCCCGCTCATGTTGCGGGCCGGCGGGGCCTCAGGCTTCCGCGACCAGCGCGATACGGTGCTGGATGTTGTTGGCATATCCGCGCGGGTTCCAGACCGGCGAGAGCGGCGGCTGGCTGATGCCGTCCTGATCGGTCGCACGCGCCCAGATCTCGTAATAGCCGTGCTGCGGCAGGGTGACATCCGCGCGCCAGCGCTGCCAGGAGAAGCGGTTCGGCGCGGGATCAAGACGTGCTTCCTGCCAGGTCTGGCCGAAATCGGTCGAGATATGGACGGCAGCGACATCGCCCTTGCCGCACCATGCCTGACCGCGCACTTCCGTGGTCTCGCCCGCTTTGACCTTGGTGCCGGTTTCGGGAAGGTCACGACCGATTTGATCGGCATTTCGGTCAGGATCACCATATCCTCGGCCGGAACCTCGGTGCCCGGCGCAACCGGATAGGCCGGAATGCGATAGGAGTCGCCGGTCATTTTCGCGCCGTCATGTTCCTTGTCGCGGATCCAGATGCGGTTGAGGTATTTCTGCGAGACCGAGGCCGGATAGCCCGGAACGATCAGGCGCAGCGGGAAGCCGTGAAGCGCGGGCAGGGGCTCGCCGTTCATGGCCCATGCGATGATCGCATCCTCTTCCAGCGCCTTGGCGATCGGCACGCCACGCGAGATCACGACTTTCTCCGGATCGCCCGAGAGGTGGACGTCGTTGCCGTAATGGCCGGTATAGACGGCGGTGCTTTTCACGCCTGCCTTTTTCAGCACATCGGCCAGACGCACGCCGGTCCATTCCGGACAGCCGATCGCGCCCATCGTCCACTGGTTGCCCGAGGTGCCCGGCTGGAAGAACGAGCGCCCGTTGCCGCCGCATTCGATCACCAGACGGCTGGTCACGGTCTCGAATTGCGATTTCAGATCTTCGATGGTCAGGGTCAGCGGCGTGTCGACTTCGCCGTCGATGGTCAGCGTCCAGCCCTCGGCATCCTGATCCAGCGCAGTCTGCGGCACGAGGCCGTTCATGCGCACGAAGAGGTGCTTGTAGGGGGTGATGTCGTCATCGAGCAGATGCGCGGGCGTCTCGGCATTGACCGGACGGTCGCCGAGCAGGGTCAGGCCCGATTTGTCGGCGAGGAAATTCGCGCCGGTATCCTGCGCCAAAGCGACGGGGATCAGGCCTGCGGGCAGGTTGCGCTCGAAGGGGATGGTCATGCCGAGCATGGCACCCAGCGCGGTCAGGCCGGAGGTCTTGAGAAAGTTGCGGCGACCGGCGGAGGTCCGGGTCTCGGAACCTTCCGGCGATTCATGGTTGGAACGGGCGTTGTCTGTGTAATCCGACACGGGATTTTCTCCTCTTGCTTGCTCTGGGGGAGCCATGCGCAAACACGCGGCCTCATCCCCGATTGTGCTGGCAGGGATGCAGTCCATGAAAATGCCGGTGAAGGCAACGTGCGTCGGCGGAGAATTTCGACATCTGTCGGCAGCGGCGGGATTTCGCCTATTTTCGATATGTCCGACCGGATATTTCGTTAGTGATTTGAATGCTCTAGCTCGCGTGCCCCAGACGTCAAGCGGGGGCGGAGCGGGATGGTTCAAACAGGAAAAACACCGCTCTTTCGGGGCGCGGATCATCGCGGAGGAGCAGAAGGAAAAGCCTTGCTCCGGCGCTTAATCAGCAGGGCGATCCGCGACGGTGGTTGATCGAAGGGGGCAGGGCAAAGCGATGCGGAGCGGGCGTTTCTGAGTGTCCTCGCCCTCGGCCACGGCGCGCGGCCGGATCAGTGCGGGTTGGAAGCCTCCTGCATGCCGTTTGCCGGTTGAACCCCGTGCCGAGGGCCCGACGGACCCGCGCGCCGGAATTTTTCTTTTCCTCGCGTCGCCTGCGCGAGGTTTTCTTCGCTTCAGGCTAAAAAACGACCAGTCTGTTTCATTTACGAAAGCCGCCAAATCTCTATGCTGTAAATATCAAAAGCCGAGTCGTGATTGGGCTCGGGGACGGATCCACAAGGAGTTTGGCCGATGCAGAGACATTCCGCACAGCCCTGCCTGCGCAGGGGCGCGACGACCGGATCAAGACAGACGCGATGATGCGCTGCTGCCGCGCCTGACCGTATAGGCCGGAGCCGAAATCCGGCCTCACGCGCCGCGCAACGCCCGTCCGGCAACAACTTTCATTCACTCGATGCATCCGGCCAGACATGGCGCGGCAGGCGCATGCAGGCGCATGATGCCTGCCGCCCGATCCATGTCGCCGATGCCTCCACAAGGATTTCACCCGCCATGACCGATCTCGTTTTTCCGACAACGCCTGACAATCCCAAAGCCGACGTGCTGATCAAGGATCTCATCCGCGAATATGATAGCCGCTACGGCCAGCTTTTCAGCAAGGACGGCGCGCGGGCCGAGCTTTACCGCTATCCCCCCGAGGCCTTCGCGCCCGAGCGGGGCGGCTATTTCTTTCTGATCGAGCGCGCGGGGAAACCATCGCGGGCGGCGCTTTCATGCGCTACGACGAGAGCACCGCCGAGCTGAAGCGGGTCTGGACCCGCAGCGACTTGCGGCGGCAGGGTCTGGCGCGGCGCGTCGTGGACGAGCTGGAGAAAGCCGCCGTCCTGCAAGGCTATACGCGGGTTTTCTCACCACCGGCTTTCGCCAGCCCGAGGCCAGCGGGCTTTATCGCAACCTCGGCTACCGGCCGCTGTTCGATCCAGCCGTTCCGGCCGAACTCTATGCGACGTTGCCCTTCGAGAAGCATATCGGCCGTGAAGAGGGCCGCGCGGGCAGCGCGCCCCTGCGCAAGCCTGCCGCCTCGCTGGCCGAGGCCGCGCTTGCCGCCGCAGCCTATAAGGCGGACGCGTCACGCAACCACACATTGGCAGGTGTGCGATGAGTCTGACCGATATCACTCCCGCCATCATCGCCGCGCCGCCCGCGCGCCGCTTGCGGGTCGTGCCGGTGCGCCGTCGGGCCCGCACCATCGCGACATTTGCGGCCATTCTCGCTATGGCACTGATCCTGCAATCGGTTCTGGGCAATCCCCGCTGGGGCTGGCCGGTCTTTGCCGAATGGTTCCTTTCCGCGCCGGTGCTTGCGGGGCTGGGGCGCACGTTGTTGCTGACGGCGCTCGGTGCGGTTTTCGGCTTCGGGCTTGGCACGCTTTTGGCCTTGGCGCGGGTTTCCTCGTCGCCGTTGCTCGCGGCTTTGTCTTGGGGGTTCATCTGGCTCTTCCGCTCGCTGCCGCTGATCGTGCTGCTGCTCATTCTCAATAATCTCGGCTATCTCTATGAAACTGTTGCGATTGGTGTGCCATTCACCGGAATCACCTTTGCCAGCTGGTCGACCACGCAACTGATGACGCCTTTTCTGGCCGCGGTTCTGGGGCTGACGCTCAATCTCGGTGCCTTTTCGGCCGAGGTCATCCGCGGCGGCATCCTTTCGGTCGACCAAGGCCAGCACGAGGCCGCCGCGGCCCTCGGCCTGCCCAAAGCCGTGCAAGCACGCCGGATCGTCCTGCCGCAGGCCATGCGTTCGATCGTACCGACGGCCTTCAACGAAATCATCGGCTTGGCCAAGGGAACCTCGATGGTTTATGTCCTCGCCTTGCCCGAGCTGTTCTATACGATCCAGATCATTTACCGCCGCAATCTGGAGGTGATCCCACTCCTGATGGTCGCGACCGTCTGGTATCTGGTCATCCTCTCGGTTCTGTCGGTCATCCAGTACCATATCGAGCGTCACTATGCCCGAGGTGCCTTGCGCAGCCTGCCGCCCAATGCCTTCCGCGTGATCTTTGCCCGCCTCGGGCTGGTTGCGCTCGAGCCGGCGCCGCAGCCGCAACGCGCACCCGTCTCGCAACTCGGGTCACAAAGCGCGGCGCGTCTTGACGGTGCGCAGGACGGAGACGACTGGACCACGCGCCTGCCGCGCGGCGGGCGGATCGAGATCCGCGATGTCGCGAAAAGCTTCGGCAATCTGCGGGTGCTTTCGGATGTCGATCTGACCTTCCCGTCGGGCTCGGTCACGGCGATCATCGGCCCTTCCGGCTCGGGAAAGTCGACGCTTCTGCGCACGATCAACCATCTCGAACGCGTAGACGAGGGCACGATCGAGATCGACGGCACGCTGATCGGCTATCACCGCGAGGGCGATACGCTTTTCGAGCTGGACGAGCGCGAGATCCTCAAGCGCCGGATTGAAGTCGGCATGGTTTTCCAGAACTTCAACCTTTTCCCGCATTTGACCGTGCTCGAAAACATCACCGAAGCGCCGGTCAAGGTGCGCGGTCTCGGCAAGGCGCAAGCGGAGGTTCTGGGGCGCGAGCTTCTGGCCCGTGTCGGGCTGGCCGACAAGGCCGATGCCTATCCGCGCCAATTGTCGGGCGGCCAGCAGCAGCGGGTGGCGATAGTGCGCACGCTCGCCCTCAAGCCCAAGGTTTTGCTGTTCGACGAGCCGACCTCGGCGCTTGACCCCGAACTGGTGGGCGAGGTGCTGGGCGTGATCGGAGAGCTTGCCCGCTCCGGCATCACGCTCGTGATCGTCACCCACGAGATCGGCTTTGCCCGCGAAGTTGCCGACCGCATCATCTTCATGGAGCAGGGCCGCGTGATCGAGAGCGGCGCTCCAGAACAGATCCTCAACCGGCCGCAGCATCGCCGCACCGCCGATTTCCTCGCCCGCGTGCTTTAGGCCTTTCCGAAACCGAAGCTTCCGACGCCTTCGCCGCCACCGCTCCGGCCCCGTTTGGGAGCGGGTCGGGACAGGCGTCTCCGGAGCCCCGACATCCCCAGTTCAAGGACATCATCATGACCACCACCAGACGCAGCCTTCTGGCCTTCACCCTCGCGGCGCTTTTGCCCCTGCCGGCGCTGGCCCTTGAGGAAACCGACCTCTCTCCGGAGCAGCCCGGCCGGATCCGCGCCGAAAAGGTGGAAGCGGCGATCGCGCTGCTGCCTGCCGGATACAACTGGGTCAATCCAGGCAAGTTGACGGTGGCCTCTGTGCCCGGCCGACTGCCTTTTGCGGTCTATGCCACCGATACCCGTACCGCAATCGGCGGAGAGCCGGATCTTGCGCAGATCGTGGCCGACAGCCTCGGGCTCGAACTCGAGATTGTACCTGTTGCCTGGGCCGACTGGCCCTTGGGGCTGGAATCGGGGAAATATGACGCGGTGATCCATAATGTCACCGTGACAGAGGCGCGAAAGGAGAAGTTCGACTTCTCGACCTACCGCAACGACCTTCTGGGCTTTTACGTCGCAGGGTCGAGCCCCGTGACCGAGATCACCGAGCGCAAGCAGATCGCGGGTCTGAAAGGCGCGGTTTCCTCGGGCACCAATCAGGAAGAGATCCTTTTGCGCTGGATCGAGGAAAACAAGGCCGAGGGGCTGGCGCCGACCGAGGTTTCCTATTTCGACGATGATGTCGTTCAGGATCTCGCGCTGGAGTCGGGCCGGATCGATTTCTATCTCGGGCCGAATGCGACCTCGGCCTTCAAGGCGGCCAAGGACGGGCGGACGCGGCTCGTCGGGGTGCTGTCGGGGGCTATCCGCTGACGGCGGAAATCGCGGTCGCGACCAGAAAGGGCGCGGGCCTTGCCGATGCGGTGACGGCGGCGCTCAATGCGCAGATCGCCAGCGGCATCTATGCCGAGGTGCTGGGCAAATGGGGTCTCGGCGACGAGGCGATCAGCCAATCGCGCACCAACCCGCCGGGTCTTCCCGAGAAGTAAACGAGCCTCCGCAGCCCTGTTCCCGCAGCCCTGCCGGCGTCCTTGTGCCGAATGTTGCGGACCGCTCCCCAGATCAACGTCCGATCCCCTTGGCCGCATGGTGCGGTCGATCCCAGAAAGACCCGATATGACCCAAAAGCACCCTGTCCTCAGCCGCCGTGCGGCGATCGGCCTTGGGGCGGCCTTCTGGCTGCAGCGCCCGCTTGCCGCTTTGGCCGAGAGCCCGAGTTTCGATCTCTCGCCCGATCAGGCCGCGCGGGCCAAGACCGCCCCAACCCTGCGGCCATTGCCGCGATCCCTGCCGGTTATCCTTTCGTGACTGCCGGAAAGCTGACGATCGGCACCAATCCGGGTGGCCCGCCTTTGTCGACCTATGCGTCGGATACCACGACCATTGTCGGCGCCGATCCCGATATCGGGGCGCTGATCGCGCAGGCTTTGGGGCTCGAGCCGGTCATCGTGCCGGTTGCATGGGCCGATTGGCCGCTTGCGCTGCAATCGGGCAAGATCGACGTCGTTCTGTCGAATGTCGGCGTGACCGAGGAGCGCAAGAAGAAATTCGATTTCGCGACCTATCGGCAGGGCCTTCACGGCTTCTTCGTGCATCGGGACAGTCCGGTGCAGAAGATCGCCGTTCCCGAGGATATCGCGGGCCTGACCATCGTGGTCGGGATCGGGACCAATCAGGAGCGGATACTCGGCCGATGGAACGAGATCATTACGGCCGCGGGGCATGAGCCGGCAGAGCTCGTCTATTACGACGATGAAGGCGCCAAATTGCTGGCGCTGCGTGCGGGCAGGGTGGACGTCATGGTCCAGCCCCATGCCCAACTGGTGGCGATTGCCAAGCGCGACGGCGACTTCCGAAGGTCGGGACGCTGTCGGCGGGCTGGCCCGAGCGCTCGGATGTGGCGGCGACCTTGCGCAAGGATTCCGGACTGGCCGCGCCGGTGGCGATCGCGCTGAACGGCCTGATCGCCGACGGCTCTTACGGACGCACCCTCTCGCGCTGGCTGGTCGGGGACGAAGCGCTCGCGACCTCGGAGGTCAATCCGCCGGGGCTGCCCGAAAACTGATCCTCGCCTTTCACGACAGGGGGCGCCCGTTGCGGCGCTTCCTGCCGGCATCCATTCCCCGACCCAGTACGGAGCATTCCCATGAGCTATCGCCTCAGCCTTCTGGATAAATCCCCCGTGGCTGCGGGGCGCTCGGCGGCCGAGGCCTTGCGCATATCGCTTGAGGCCGCGCGGCTTGCCGATAAGCTCGGCTATCACCGCTATTGGCTGGCCGAGCATCACGCCATCCCCGGTCTGGCCAGCGCCGCGCCCGAGATCCTGATTTCGCATATTCTGGCGCAAACCAAACGGATCAGGGTCGGCAGCGCGGGCATCCTTTTGCAACATTACAGCGCCTACAAGGTCGCCGAGCTTTTCTCGGTTCTGGCAAGCCTCGCGCCGGGGCGGGTCGATCTCGGGGTCGGACGCTCGCCGGGCGGGCTGCCGCGGGTGACGCGGGCCCTGCAAAAGAGCTCCGGCCAGAGGCTTTGGCCGATCTCGACCGCCGCATCGACGATCTTGCCGCATGGCTGCGGGGGCCGCACGAGGGGCCGCGATCATCCCGCGCCCCGAAACAGCACCGCAGGCTTTTCTGCTGGGCGGCAGTGCGGCGACGGCGCGCAAGGCCCGCGATCTCGGCTGGGGCTATGTTCATGCGGGCCATCACGACGGCAATGCCGAGGTGACCCGTGCGGCCTTGTCTCTGGCGCGCGAGGGCGGCGCGGTTGCGCCTGTTCTCGCGGTTCTGGCCTTTGCCGCGCCGACCCGCGCCGAAGCCGAGGCGCGCTTGGGCGATCAACGTTTTCTGCGGCTGACCTTCGAGGACGGCCATAGCGTGAATCTCGGCTCCAAGGAAAGCGCGCTGGATTACGCCGCCCAATACGGCCCGCTCGACTACAGTCTGACCGAGCGCCGCCCGACCATCCTTGCCGGCACCGCCGAGGATATCCATGCGGGCTTCGATGCGCTTGCCCGCGATTTCGGCATTGCCGAATTCGTCATCGACCAGCCCGTCGCCGAAACCTCGGCGCGGCTGGCCTCGCTGCATCTCATCGCGGGACCGGCGCTCAGCGCCGCCGCCTGACTTTTGACCGGAGAAAAACCATGTCGCGACCAATCACATTCGGCCTGATGCTCCATGGCGCGGGCGGGCATATGCACAGTTGGAAACATCCGTCGGGGCCTGCCGATGCGAGCGTGAACACCGATTTCTACATCGAACAGACCCGCAAGGCCGAGGCGGCGGGCATCGCCTTCGTCTTTGTCGCGGACGGGCTTTACATCAACGAAAAGTCGATCCCGCATTTTCTCAACCGCTTCGAGCCGATGACCATTCTGTCGGCGCTGGCGGTCCGGACCAGCAAGATCGGCCTCGCCGGGACGATTTCGACATCCTATTCCGACCCGTTCACCGTGGCGCGGCAACTGGCATCGCTCGATCTGATCTCGGGCGGGCGGGCCGCGTGGAATGTCGTGACCACCCCGCTCGAGGGCACGGCGCTGAACTATACCCGCGCCCATCCCGAACATGGCGAGCGGTACCAGATCGCGGATGAATACCTTCAGGTCACGCAGGGGCTTTGGGACAGCTGGGACGGGGATGCCATTCTACGCGATCGCGAAACGGGGCAGTTCTTCGATCCCGAAAAGCTCCATACGCTCGATTTCAAGGGGCGCTATTTCTCGGTGGCGGGACCGCTCAATGCGCCGCGCTCGGCGCAGGGGCAGCCGGTGATCTTCCAGGCGGGTACCTCGGATGCGGGGATCGGGCTGGCGGGAAAATATGCCGACGGGGTTTTCCTCAACCCGCTCTCGCGCGAGGAAACCGCCACTGCGACGGCGCGGCTCAAGGATGCGGCGCAGGCGCACGGGCGCGCGCGCGATGCGTTGAAAACCTTTCCCGGTTTCTCGCCGATCGTCGCTGCAACCCGCGAAGAGGCCGAGGCGAAATACGCGGCCATCCGAAATCTGCTGACGCTCGAGGATGCTTTGGCCTATCTCGGCCGCTTCTTCGATCACCATGATTTCTCGCAATATGATCCCGACGGGCCTTTCCCCGAGCTGGGCGAGATCGGCCGCAACAGTTTCCGTTCGACGACCGACCGCCTCAAGGCCAATGCCCGCGAGAAGGGTCTGAGCCTGCGCGAGGTTGCGCTTTTGGCCGCGACGCCGCGCTCGGAATGGACCGGCACGGGGACGGAGATTGCCGAGAAGATCATCGACTGGATCGATGGCGGCGTGGTCGACGGCTTCATCCTCGGCTTTGCGGTTGCGGCGCAGGGGCTCGAGGATTTCATCACCCATGTTGTCCCCGAACTCGAGGCGCGCGGGCGCTACAGCCGGACATTGGCCGGCACGACCTTGCGCGATCATCTGGGCCTGCCCTTCAAGGAAAGCCGCTACCGCGCCGAGCCCTTGCCCGGGACGAAGACCGGCTGAGCGCTTGACCCCAAGGGTCAAGCCGATGCGCTCGGGGCGAGGTTGCGCGCCACATCGATGAAGGCGCGCAATTGCTTGCCCTGATTGCTGCGCCGCCAGGCCAGAACTGTTTCCGATTTGAACTTCGGGTGGATGATCGGACGCACCTCGACGCTGCGGCCGATGAAGCCGATCAGGCTTTCGGGATAGATCGTAACCCCGAGACCGGCCGCGACCAGCCCGATCAGCGCCAGCGTATTCGAGGCCTCGACCGTGACGTTGAGCGCGATTCCCTCTTCGATAAAGAGATTGGCCAGCCGCCACCGGTACTCGCCCCATTCCTTCATGTCGCCGAGAATGACGGGCAGATCGGCGAGATCCGCAGGCGTGATGACCGAGCGCCGCAAAACCGCATGATTGCGCGGTGTGACCACATAAAGGCGCTCTTGCGTCAGCGCCAAAGTCTGGAAGTCCGGATGGGTGAAGGGGCCGATCATATAGCCCGCGTCGATTTCGTCATTGGCCAATGCAAGCTTTTGCCCCTGCGTGCGGATATAGCTCAACGAAACTTCGATATGGGGATGAAGCCTGCGGAACCGCGCCACCGCCGAGGGCATCAGCTCGGTCGCGGCAAAGGCCATATAGGCCAGCCGCAAATGACCCGATTTGCCCTCGGCAATCCGCCGCGCCGCATCGATCGATTCGCCGTAACGCGAGATCAGAAGCGCATTGTCGCCGTAAAAGGAGCGCCCCGCCTGCGTCAGGGCGACCTCGCGCGTGGTGCGCTCGAACAGCCGGAAGCCGAGGTTCTGTTCGAGCTTCTGGATGCGGCGGGTCAGCGCCGATTGGTCGAGATTCAGCCGCTCCGATGCGCGCCGGAAATTCAGCTCTTCGGCCACGACCAGAAAGGACGTGATCAGATCCAGCCCATCTGCCTCATGCATCTGCCCATCCTTTCGGCATGTCGTAAGGAGTGTCGTTCTTTTGTTGCGTCATGTGCATTAATAATTGCTCACATACCAATTCCGTAGCGTCAATTGTGACCTGAGTATGACGGTAAGCGGGGAACCTCCCGCTCTGTTTCCATCTCGGGGAGAAGAGAATGAGCGACGTTGACGCCAAGGAACTCGACCGTCTGTTGCAGCAGGCTTTCGATACGGCGAGCAAACTTTATCAGGACCGCGGCTTCCAGCGCCGCGTCGGTTTCGGCAAGCGTCCGGCGCTGGTGAGCGTCGATCTCGCCAATGCCTGGACGCGTCCGGGCAATCCCTTCACCTGCGATCAGGAGAAGATGGACAACGAGATCATCCCGGGCATGCAGAAGCTGCTGAAGGCCTTTCGCGCGCAGAACCTTCCGGTGATCCATGTCACCACCGCCTACGAGATCACCGACCGCAACGCGCCCTTCACCGACATGGGTCTTTGGCACGACAAGATCCCCGTCGATGTCGTCGATCTCGCCAAGCCCGAGCTTTGGGCGATCGACAGCCGCATCGCGCCGGTGGCGGGCGAATACACGCTGCTCAAAAGCGCGCCTCGTCCTTCCACGGGACCGAGCTTGCCGGCATCCTGCGCGCCAACGGCGTCGACACGATCCTCGTGACCGGCGTGACGGCCTGCGCCTGCGTGCGCCAGACCATCTGTGACGGGATCGCGGACGGCTTCCGCACCATCGCGGTCAAGGAAGCGATCGGGGACCGCGTGCCCGGCGCGGTGGCGTGGAACCTCTTCGATATCGACGCGAAATTCGGGGACGTCCACACCGTCGACGAATGCGTCGCCTATATCGACGGCCTCGCCGAACAGGCAATCGCAGCAGAGTAAGCACGACAGGACAAAGCCCGCGTCCGGCAACGGGCGCGGGGATACGGAACCGGGGCAGGATGCCCGGCAATGCACCCGTTCCGCGACTGTCGTGCCCCTTGGTGCGGCCCGATGCCGGCTCATGACGGAGGTGAAGAATGGCCAGAATTGGCGTTGATGTCGGAGGCACGAATACCGATCTCGTGCTCGAATGCTCCAAAGGGGTTTTCTACCACAAGGTTCCGACTACCCTTAAAAATCAATCGATTGGCGTCGTCGAAGGCGTGCGCGGCATCTGCAAGCGGGCAGGGATCGACACGGCCGATGTGGAGCTGATCGTCCATGGAACGACCACCGCGACCAATATCACGATCGAGCATAACGGCAGCGAATGCGGCATGCTCACGACCGAAGGGTTCCGCGACATCCTCCATATCGGGCGCCACAAGCGGCCTTACAATTTCTCGCTGCATTTCGACGTGCCCTGGCAAAGCCAGCCGCTGGTCAAACGCCGCAACCGCATCTCCATTCCCGAACGCATCCTTCCGCCGGCGGGCATGATCGAGACCCCTCTCGACGAAGAAGCGGTGCGCCGTGCCTGCGCCTTGTTCCGCAAACGCGGCATCAGTTCGGTCGTCATCGGCTTCATGTTCAGCTTTCTCAACGACAGCCACGAGCGGCGCGCCAAAGAGATCGTGCTCGAGGAAATACCCGAGGCCTATGTCACCATCTCGAGCGAACTGGCGAATGTCATGCGCGAATACGAGCGCTTCTCGACCGCCGCGATGAATTGCTATGTCGGCCCCAAGACCGCCTATTACCTGCGCGATCTCGACGCGAAACTGCGCGAGGCGGGGGTGACCTCCAAGCTCCGGATCATGCAGTCGAACGGCGGGGTCTCGACGGTTGACGCCTGCGCGCGCCGTCCGGTGCGCATCCTGATGTCGGGGCCTGCGGGCGGGGTGATCGGAGGCGCCTCGGAAGGGGAAATGGCCGGTGTTCCCAATATCATCACCGTCGATATCGGGGGCACTTCGGCCGATATTTCGACCATTCCCGACGGCAGCGTCAAGATCATGAACCCGCGCGACACCTATGTCTCGGGCCATCCGGTTCTGACGCCGATGATCGATCTGGTCACGATCGGTGCGGGCGGCGGCTCGGTCGCTTTCATCGACGAGGCGGGGGCGTTCAACGTCGGGCCGCGTTCGGCCGGATCCGAGCCGGGGCCGGCTTGCTACGGGCGCGGCGGGGTAGAGCCTACGGTCACGGATGCGCAGATTGTTCTGGGACGGCTTGATCCCGATCTGGCGTTGGGGGCGATCTTTGCCTTGATGCAGAACTTGCAAGAAAAGCGGTCGAAGACAAAATCGCCAAGCCTCTCGGCATGAGCGTCAAGGATGCGGCTTTGGGTATCATCCGCATCATCAACAACAATATGGCGCTGGCCATCCGCTCGAACTCGGTGGCGCGCGGTATCGATCCGCGCGAGTTTTCGATCATGCCTTTCGGAGGCGCGGGCCCGCTTCATGGCGTGGCTCTGGCCGAGGCGGTGTCGGCGCGCGACGTGATCGTTCCGGTCGCGCCGGGGATTACGGCGGCGGTCGGGCTTTTGAAAACCGACCTGCAATATGAGTATACCAAGGCCGGCCTGGTCGAATTGACCAAAGCCACGGATGAGGAGCTTGCGCGCGTCAATGCGGCCGTTCAGGCCCTGCGCGATCAGGTCGTGGCCGAGCTCGACAGCGACGACATTCCGCGTCACGAACAACAGCTGAGCGTCATCGCCGAATGCCGCTATCAGGGGCAGGGGTTCGAGCTGCGCGCCGAGATGCCTGCGGCCGAACTGACCCAGTCGAACAAGCACGAAATCACCGACAGCTTCCACGCCGCCCACAAGCGCGACTACGGCTATGCCTATCCCGAGGCCGAGGTCGAGCTGATTACGGTGCGCGTGATCGGCTCGGCTGCGGTGCGCCGGATCGAGATCCCCAAGATCGCGCCGACCGACGGTTCGTCGATCGACAGGGCGCTGATGTTTGTGCGGGTGACAACCTTCGACGACGGACGCACCCTCGACACGCCGCGCTACGACCGCACCAAGCTTTTTGCGGGCGACAAGGTTCCGGGTCCGGCGATCCTCGTCCAGCACAATTCCACCACGCTGGTTCCGCCGGGCTATGTCGCCGAGACGCTCGATTACGGCAACACCCGCATCCGCACTTTGGGAGAGTGACATGAACGACATGAGCAAGATCACCGAAGTCGATCCGATTACCCTGCAGGTGATCCGCGGTGCTTTCGAGACCATTGCCGAGGAAATGGGGCACGTCCTCTACCGGATGTCCTTTTCCTCGATCATCCGCGAAAGCCAGGATCTGGGTGCGGGGCTTTTCGATACCGACTTCAATACGTTGTGCGAAAGCGATCCACGCCGATGCATATCGGATCGATCCCCGCCTATCTGCGCGGGATCGCCGAAACGCTGGAGGATGGCGAGTGGTACGAGGGCGATGTCGTTGTCCACAACCACCCCTATTACGGCTCCTCCCATACGCCCGACCTTGCGATCGTGGTGCCGATTTTCCATCACGGGCGGCTGATCGGCTTTGCCGGAAACACCGCCCATCACGTCGATATCGGGGCGGCGACGCCCGGGCTGATCATCGATGTGCCCGACGTCTATGCCGAGGGGATGTTGTTTGCGGGCACCAAGCTTTACCGCAAGGGCGAGCCCAATAATGCGATGTGGAACTACATCCGCCGCAATTCGCGCGCGGCGGGGCAGCTGGTCATGGATATCGAGGCTCAGGTCGCCTCGGCGCGGCTCGGGGCCAAGCGTTTCGTCGAGCTGATCGAGAAATACGGCGAGACGGTGGTTTTCACCGCCGCCAACCAGCTTATGGATTATGCCGAGCGCCTGACCCGCAACCGCATCGCCGATATTCCCGATGGCGATTACACCGCCGAAGGGTGGCTCGACGACGACGGGCGCAATCGCGACCAGCGCCTCAAGGTCAAGGTCACTTTGCGGGTGCGCGGCGACGAGGTCGAGGTCGATCTGACCGGATCGGCCGACCAGACGCCCACCGCCTACAACGTGCCCTTCGAGGGCTCGACCAAGGTCGCGGCTTTCGCGGCTTTCCGCAAACTACTGCTCGACAGCGCGACGTCGGAAATGCGCGCGCCTTCGAACGAGGGCTCGTTCCGTCCGATCACGGTCACCGCGCCTTTGGGATCGATCTTCAACCCGCGCGCGCCGGCCTCGGCAGAGGCGCGTTTCACGCAATGCAACCGCATGATCGATCTGATCATTCGCGCTTTGGCGCCGGTGATGCCCGAGACGGTGATTGCGGGCTCCTCGGCCTCGATCAGTTTCGCGGCCTATTCGGGGTGCGGCCCTCGGGGATTACTGGGTCTTTCTCGAGGTGAACGAGGGCGCCTATGGCGGGCGGCCGCGATCGGACGGGCCCGATTGCATCGACAATCTCATGGCCAATACCCGCAACAACCCGCTGGAGGATCTCGCGATGCATATCCCGATGATCTGCGACCGCTACGAGCTGCGCGACGATGCGCCGCCCGGCGCGGGGAATATCGCGGCGGGATCGGCGTGGTCAAATCGCAACGCGTGCTGACGCCGGGCTTCATCACGCATGAATCCGAACGTCACACCGATGCGCCCTGGGGCATATTCGGCGGTACCGAAGGCGCGACCGGCCGCTGCGTGATCTACAACAAGAACAAGCCCGAGGAAGCGCGCGAGATGCATTCCAAATTTTCTGGTCTCGCGGTCGGGGCCGATGATGTCATGGCCTATTACGGGCCCAATGGCGGCGGCTACGGCAGCCCGCTGAAACGTCCTGCGCAAAAGGTGCTCGAGGATGTGCTGGACGGCTATTATTCGGCCCAACATGCCCGCGAGGTCTACGGGGTGGCGATCGATCTCGATAGCGAAACCGTCGACATGGCCGAGACCGGCCGGCTGCGTGCGAAACTCGCCCAGCAATAAACCCGAAGGCCGCCCGTCGAGGCGGCCTTTTCGTTTCCACCGGCAAGAAGCCGGGGTCTGACAGGAGAGTAGAGATGTCCATTACCGAACAGATCGGCACGGCCGATCCTTCGCGCTCGGCCCTGATCGAGGAATCGATCCTGCCCACGCGCCTCGACCAGCGCCCGATCGGGCGGTGGGGCTATATCTGGATATGGGTCGGGATTGCCGTCATCATCGCGACCTATTCGCTTGGTGCGACGGGGGTTTCGGGCGGCATCAGCCTTGCCCATGTGATCCTGACCATCTTCGCGGCAAATCTGGTGATCGGCGCCTTCATGTTGCTGACCGCCGATATCGGGACCGAGCACGGCCTGTCCTTTGCCGTTTATCTGCGCGCGCCGTTCGGGATTTACGGCACACATCTGCCGGCGGTCTCGCGCGGGGTGGTTGCGGCCATCTGGTTCGGCATCCAGACCTATCTTGGCGCGCTGGCGTTGAACGGGATCGGCGAATATTTCCTCGGATTCTCGAACTGGTTCCTGTGGTATGCGGCATTCGCGGCGCTGCAGGTCGCCAATACCGCGATGGGGATCAAATCGGTCGAGAGGCTGGCCGCATTGGCCGCCCCGCGATCATCGCGATTTCGGTCTGGATGTATTTCACGCTCGACGGCATCGCCCAGACCAAGGGGCTCAATATCTGGAACGCGGACCTGCCCGGTTCGATGTCGCTCGCGGTGCTGTTCGTGGCGAATATGGGCTTTTGGTCGACGATGGCCATCGATATTCCGAACCTCACGCGCTTTCTCGAAACCGAGCCCTCGCGCCGTTTCGCGCGGCGCAACCGCAATGTCTTCGCCGCGCAGCTGGTCGCGCTGCCGCTGACGCAGGCGCTGATTGCGGGGATCGGCGGGGTCTCGATGATCGCGACCGGCAACTGGAACCCGATCGAGGTCATTCAGGGCGATGCGACCGGCCTTTCGCTGCTGGTGCTCTTGCTGCTGGTCGTGCTGGCGCAATGGTCGACGAACAACTCCGCAAACCTGATCCCTTCGGCACTGACCTTCGTGAACCTCGCCCCGCGGGTGATCAACTACCGCATCGGCGTGGCCTTGGCAGGCATTGTCGGCACGCTGAGCTTTCCCTGGCTGATCCTGAACAACCTCTTTGTTTTTCTGGGCTATTACGGGGCGTTTCTGTCCTCGATCGGCGGGATCATGGTGGCCGACTACTACATCCTGCGCAAACGCTGCCTGAACGTCCCCGCGCTTTACGACCCCGAGGGCCAGTTCCGCTATGCGGGCGGCTTCAATCCCGCAGGTCTTGCGGCTTGGGTCATCGCGGGCGGGATTGCGGCCTGGTTCGTCGATTATGCTGTGCTGATCGGCTGCCCGCTTGGTCTGGTGCTTTATCTTTGCTTCAGCCGCGCTGCCGGTTTGGCGCGCTATCCGCAGGCCGAGATCATCGAGCGCTTTCCCGACCGCTTTCTGGCAACCTCGGTCGGCAAGAGCTGGGTCCATTACGGCAACGGCCGCTTCGGACGCGAGAGCCTGCTTGAAAGCGGCGGGGCTCCGGTGCTGCGCGAGGACCTCTAGCCGCAAATGAAAAGGCCCCGATGATCCATCGGGGCCCTTGCGTTCAGGCAGGATCAGGCGTGCGAGCGCAGTTTGATGCCCCCGATGACATTGTCGTCCGCGCGTCTTTGGCTGCCGTGAAAGGGGCGTCCGGCGGTTTCGGGGAGATCAGCGTCACCACGAAAGCCAGCACCGCAATCACCGTGATGTAGATGGCGGGGGCGAGCCGGTCTCCGGTCGCGGCGATCAGCCAGGTTGCGACAAAGGGCGCGGTGCCGCCGAAGACCGCATAGGCAACGTTATAGGTCACGGCCGAGGCGGTGTAGCGCACCCGCGTCGGGAAGATCTCGCAAAGCAGTACCGCCGTCACGACATTGGCCGTCACCGCGCCCAAGGCCAGCAGGATCTGCGCGCTGAGCGCGCAGGCCAGCGTTCCGTCCGAGGCGAGTTTATACGAGGGGATCGCCAGACAGCCGAGCAGCAGCGCCGAGACCGCCATTGTCGGGCGACGCCCGATCCGGTCGCAGATTTTGCCGATCAGCGGTGCGGCAAGGGCAGCCGCGCTGAGCGCGATGACATTGCTGAGCAGAACCTTGTCGGCCGGCATGCCGATCACGCTGCGCAGGAAGGTCGTCATATAGGTCGAGAAAATATAGAAAGACAGCGCGGTCAGGCTGATGTAGCAGCCCAGCCGCAGCATCGGCCACCATTGCTCGCGCAGGGTCTGGCGCAGCGGAGCATGTTCGGCTTTAGGCCCGTCCATGACCTGCTGGAAAAGCGGGCTCTCGTCGAGGCGGTGGCGGATGTAAAGCGCGACAAGGCCCAGAGGCGCCGCGATCAGAAACGGGATGCGCCAACCCCAGCTTTGCATCTGCTCGGGCGAAAGCGAGGTGGTGAGCAGGTAGGAGCACATGGCCGCCAAAGCGAAAGAGGCGAAGGTCGAGGCCGGCATATAGCTCGAAAACCGCGAACGCTGGTTGTCGGGGGCATGTTCGATCACATAAGTGACCGCGCCGGCATATTCTCCGCCCGCCGAGAAGCCCTGCACGCAACGCGCGACGGTCAGCAGGATCGGTGCCCAGATGCCGATGCTCTGGTAACTCGGCAAAAGGCCGATCGCGACCGTCGCGAGCGACATCAGCAATACGGTCAGCGCCAGCACCTTCTTGCGGCCCAGCCGGTCGCCCATCATGCCGAAATAGGCACCGCCGATCGGGCGCAGCGCGAATGAGATCGCGAAAATCGCGAAAGTCTGCAAGAGGCCGACAAGCTCGTCGCCCTCGGGAAAGAAAACCACGGCGAGGATCGGTGCCATGAAGCCGTAAATGGCAAAATCGAACCATTCGATCACCGTTCCCGCGACGGCGGCGCCGGTGACTTTGCGGAGCGTGGCGGGGTCGGTTTCGGTTGCATCAGTCATATGGAATTCCCTGTTGGATTGCTGTTGTTCTGCTTCCAGACGGACGGACGAAAATGGCGCCCGTTTCGGGGCGCCATCTGGTTCATTCTGCTGCGATTGCCTGTTCGGCGAGGCCGTCGATATAGGCGACGCATTCGTCGACGGTATGGACGTCCCCGAATTTCGCGTCGATATCGAAGAGGTTCCACGCCACCGCGCCGGGCACGCGGTCCCCGATCGCTTCCTTGACCGCGATGGTGCGGAAGCCGTCCGCGATCCCGTCACAGATGGTCTGGCGCACGCAGGCGCAGGCCGTCACGCCGGTCACGAGGATCGTGTCGACGCCGTTGGCGCGCAGGATGCCGGCAAGCTCGGTCCCGTGGAAGGACGAGGCGCGCTTTTGAGCAGCGTGTATTCGCTCGCCACCGGCGCGATGCGGCTGTCGATCGCCCAAAGCTCGGGCTTGGCGAGATCGACGACATCGACGGGGATCTTGTCGTGCCAAAGACCCATGTCGGTGAAGGGCGCGTTGCGGTCGGTGATCTCGTAGGCGGTGGTGACATGGATCACCGGAAGGTTCTGCGCGCGAAAGGCCTTCAGCAGCTTCTGCATGCCCGGGATGATCTCGTTGTCCATCTTCTCCTGATCGCAGGTGAAGGGATTGCCCGGACGCGTCCAGGCATTGGCGAGATCGACGCTCACCAGCGCCGGACGCTTGCCGAAACCGACGCGGCGCTGGAAGCCGCGGTCCTGATAAAGTTTGCTCGCCGTATCGAAAGCCTGCTGCAACAGACGGTCGAGTTCCTTGGCGTCAACGTCGCTCATTCTCTTCTCCTTGAAGAATGCTGTGTCCGATGACGCAAAACTGTCATGCCGCCGTGTTGCTTTGAATTGACGGTTGAGCCATTCTTGATGCGCTTTATGCATTACCAAAGGGCTGTCATGCGCGATCTTCCCGATACGACCCTGCTGCGCTCCTTCCTCGTTCTGGGCGAGGAACTGAACTTCCGTCGCGCCGCCGAGCGTTTGGCGCTGGACCAGTCGGCCCTCAGCCGCCGCATCCGCAAACTCGAGGGCGATATCGGCTATGCCCTGTTCGAGCGCACCACGCACGAGGTCTCGCTGACACCGGCAGGAAGCACGCTTTACCAAAGTGCGTCGCAGGTTCTGGGCAGCTACCGCAGCGCGATCGCTCGGGCCGCCGAGGTCGCGCAGGGCCGCGAGGGCAGGGTGAGGGTGGGCTACATGTCCTTTTCGGCCACGCGGGTGATGCCGCGGACGGTTGCGGAATTCGAGCGTCTTTATCCCAAGGTCCGCACCGAGCTGCGCTATCTGCATACGCAAAAGCAAAAGCTCGCTCTGGCCAATGACGAGATCGATATCGGCTTTCTGATCGGCCCCTACGACAATGCCGATTACCACAGCATCACCCTCGAGGCGGATCCGCTTTACCTCGTGACGCCCCGCGATCACCCCTTGCTCGCGCAAGAGAGCATTCGCGCGGCCGATCTGGCCGACCAGCGGCTGATTTTGGGCGATGTCACCGATTGGGGCGAGTATCGCCACCGTCTCGAGGATATTTTCGGCGCGCTCGGGCTTTGGCTCAGTCCGGCGCATGAGGCCGGCAATACGCTCGGCATTCTCGGCCTTGTGGCGGCCGGTTTGGGGGTGACGGTCTATCCCGCGAGCCTGCTCGATCTTTTGGGCAAGAACCTCGCCGCGCGTCCCTTTGCGGAGCCCTCGCTGCGGATAGAGACGGTTCTGGCGTGGAAGCGCACGAACCGCAGCCGCGCGGTTTTGAATTTCGCCGAGATTGCGGGGCGGTCGAAACAATCGGGACAGCGGGGCTGATTGCAGCCGGTTGCGCCATAGGCTTCGGGGCAGGGTGCCCCGAGGGCGCGGCGGATCTGGGCCTTGTCGCCCGCGATTAGACTGCCGTCGGATCAGTCCCGCTTTTTCTCGCGCTTGATCATGTCCAACCGCGCAGGCAGCCCCTCGGGCAGACGGCCTTCGCGCGGAAGCAGCAGGCGCATCGGCTGCGGAGCCTGCGCGCTGCCTTGCAGATCGGGCGAACCCGCCCTGAAACCCTCGAGCCATTCCAGTTGCGCGACCCAGCGGTCCGAAGGGTCGATGACGCTCACGAGGTGGCTGTCATCAACGGGGAATGGAAATCGCCCCATGCGGCGAGGAAAACCAGCGGGTGCCGCCGCTACCCTCCCGATCCGCCAGCGCAAAAGCCGGAGAGGTGTTGCGCCCGATAGCCGCCATCGTCACCATCGCCTTGGACCAAGGCGCCGCATAAAGGCGGCCGCGCCGGACCGTATAGATCATGTCGCGCCTGCGGTCGAAGGCCAGCGGCGGCGCGGTTCGCGGCACGATGACCACGGCGGTCAGGACCAGAAGCGCAACGAAGAGGCTCAGGAAAAACGGATCCGACAGCAGGAAGGCCTGAATGGCCTTGCCGAGGCCGCCCAAATTCCGGATGGCGATCTCGCTGAAATAGAACTGGAAATCGTCGGTCAGGCTGCGGAGGTAATTGGCGAATATCAGGTCGTAGACATGGTGCTGGACATCGACGCCGCTTTCCGTCTGAACCATGCTGGTATAGCCGCGATCCGCCGGATAGAGGATGAAGCGCGCCGTCTTTTTGATCAAGACGAGCAGGCTCGCACCCATCAGCGGGACGAAAAGGAAGACGACCAAGACGATGCGGCGCAGGTGGTCTCCCGCGCTGCGCAGGATCGCGACATCGGCGTCGCGCGCGAGCAGATGGGGGCCGGTGGCGGGAATGCTTTTGCGGACCGAAGCCAGTGCGCTTCCGGCATCCGCCTGCCAATCCGCCAGCGCGGCGAAAGCATAGGCCGAGCCCGCGCCACGCTCGCGCGGCATCGGCGTCTTTCTGCGCAAGAGCAAACGGACCCTGTCCCGCTTGGCCAGCCGGGCGAGCAGGTAGATCCCGACCGCGCCGACGAGAATGAAGAATCCGATGACGGAGAAAACCAGCAGATCTTCGCTGTTCATGCGCTGCCACTGATCACGATCGCATCCCCCTCGCCACTGCCCTTGTCGTCCCATTCGCCGCCGAAGAAGTGATCTTTGTATTTGCGCGGAAGCACAAGGCCTGGCAGAGGCGTGTAGAGCCAACCCTTGTCCAGTTCGACCCGCAGCAGCTCCCAGTTGATGTCGTCGTAGGTGCTCGCATTCTGGTTCTCGGGCACCCGCAGAAAGAAGCTTCCGGTGACGATATCGCCTTGCGTATAGGTCGCGCTTTCCCAGAACTGGTCCGAGACATCCCAGCGGCTGCTCGCGGATTGTCTGAGCCTCGGGGAATCGGCAAAGACCACCGCCATGATCTTTCCGGTGAAGACCGAATATCCCGGGATGTAGTTGGGCAGGCGGAACGAGACCGAATAGGCCCTGACCGGAGCGGCGGTGCGGATCTTGATTCCCAGCCAATTGCGGTCGTTCGAGGTGATCGCGGCAGGGTCGGGGCTGTTTTGCGGCCAGTAGACGAATTCGTTGAACTGCTGCATTTCGCGCGCGAAATATTTGGGGAAATCGAAATCGGCCTTCTTTTGCACGATGTAGTCGCGTTGCCCGAGATGGGCCGAGCCGCTTGCGGCGCTGAACGCGACGCGGCTGGTGTCGCGCCAGTAAAGATAGGACCGGGAGGTTCCCCAATAGCCGTTCTTGAGCCAGCTCGTCACCGGATCATCGACGAAGAAGGACAGGACCGCGCCGAGAATGACCAAAATGAGGCCGGCAATCGCGCCGACGACGCTCGCACCCGTCGAAAGACCGACGAAGCCGCCCCAAGCCATCAAGATCGCGCCGACGCCCAAAGCGATATTCGACATCGTGCCGATATTGTCGCCCCGCCGGAAGGATTCCGCCGCGTTGAAGAGGTCGAGCAGACCAAGCGCAATGCCCGCGCCGCTCAGGACCTTGACGCCGACCGTGGCCATCATGGTGCGCGGCGCAGCAGCCACGCGGGTGACGGGCGGCGCTTCGCCGCCGCGCGCGACCACGGTTTTCACCAGATCCTGCGTGACGGTCTTGCCCTTCATCAAAGCCGTCAACTGGGCACGGCTGAGCTTGCCGGAAATCTGGTAGCCGCGGGCCTCTCCCATGCCGGCCCTTGCGGCCAGCTTGCTGGTGAATTCGAAGAGCTGGTTCATCGTGTCGATGGTCGTCAGGGTGAGGCCGAGATAGGGGTTGCTCCCGATCGCGCCCGCCATCCCGCTCAGTTTGGAGCGCTCGGTCGCCGCCATCAGCTCCATCATGTTGAGCGAATTCGCGAGAATGCCGAAACCGGAGGCGACCGCCCCGACCGTTGCCACCCCGTCCGGTCCAGCGACATGGACGATCCCGTCATATTTGTACAAGCCAAGCGGCGTCTGGACGTGGTGAACCCTGTGGCTGCGGTTGAGATTGTCGGTCGAGGAGGTCTCGCGCGGACGCCGGTTGATTTCTTTCATCGCGTCGTCGACATTCACAAAAACCCGCGTCACCGTGCGGTTGTGGATGTGCTTGCCGACGATGTTCACATCCTTCAAAAGCTCCTCGCGCCCGAGCTTGGTGATCTCGAAGGCCATCGGCAGGGAGATGTCGCGCAACAGCTCGTCGGCGGCCTGCGTGATCGAGGTCCTGTAGCTGGCGTATTCCTTGACCGACGTCAGCCCCGCGCCCACGATCTGCATGAAGGCCTTCACGGGATTGAGCTGTTCGGTCCACCGGTCCGGTGCCATCAGCACTTTGGACACCCGCTGTTGTCCCGCCTGCGAGCCGATGATCGTGGCGACGCAATCATGGGCGAACCGCGCCAGTCCCGCGACATCGCGGCCGTCGGTCGGCGTGCGGTCGAAGTTAAGAAGATGGGTCTGGAGCGAACCCGGTGTCGCATCGGGGCTGCGCAGGCCCATTTCGAAATATTTCTGCCAGGCATCGAGCGGCCCTTTGATCGTGGCCTCGAAGTTCTTGAGCGTTTCCTCGGCCTCGATCAGGAAGCTGTCGCGCTCGGGCCTGATCGCGTCGCCCCATTTCTC
Organism: Paracoccus cavernae; assembly: GCA_030410095.1. GTDB lineage: Bacteria > Pseudomonadota > Alphaproteobacteria > Rhodobacterales > Rhodobacteraceae > Paracoccus > Paracoccus cavernae. Next base: position 1,043,789 of record JAUFRC010000001.1, on the reverse strand, counting down.
GAGCGCGTATTTCTTGAAATAGGACAGGCGCGGATCGAGCAATTGCTGCTTGGCGTAATTCTGCATGACCTGCGTCGCGCGGGCGGTGGTCAGCGCATAGGCGTTGACCTCGAGATATTGCGCGCGGATCGCCATGCGGTTGGCATGCGACATCGCCATCTCAAGGACGACACCCGCCGGATCATGCAGCGCGATCATGACCGGAGCGACCTTCTTTCCCTTCGCCATCGGCACGTTGAGGATCGCTGCGGGATCGATCTTGGCACCCGGAGTTTCGCTCAGGACGCGCCAGTCCTCATGCGGCTGGACAAGGCCGTTGGGCGAGAACTCCTCGACCTTTGCGCCAGCTCTGACAAGGGCGCGGAAAAGGTTGCGGCCGAGGGTGCGGTCAGGGTGACGCGCCGCATCACCTTGTCGCGAAAGCCGTTCTCGTTGTTGTGGGCGCGCTGGAATGTGGCGCGCGACCACAGATGTTCGATGAAGCAGATATAGATCTCGGTCGCGCTGTCGGGTACGAAAGCGATCGGCGTCGCCGCGCCGCTCTGGTGCCAATCGGTGTCGCCGGGCTTCCACGTCCAATGCGTAAAGCTGCCGCCCGCCGGAGTGGCGTTGCGCGCATAGGAAAAGATCGACCAGGTGCGCTCCTTGACGTCATAGATCATGACATGTCCGCCGCGCAGCTGGCGCAAGGCAAAGCCACCCGTCGATGCGGGCGAGCTCGGGGAGGCGAAGGGCGCGAGGCTGGCGGGATAGGTGAAGCCGCCGTTGACGTCGCCTTTCAGATCGCCCCAGCCGATGCGGACCGGATAGATCGAGATGATGTCCTCGCGTTCGCAGGGCGCTGTGGTCGCGGCGGCAGAGCCCGAAGCCGACAGCGATGCGATGCCGTTGTTTTGTCCGGTCTCGTAAGTCGTTTTGAAATCGCTCATCTGCGTAAAACCCAATCATCGTGAATAACAGGGGCCTGCTCCGCGCCTTCGGCAAAGCGGCGGGCCCGTTCGGTCTGCTGGCCGGGGCTGTCGGGAAGCTGCAGGATCCGGGAGATTTCTTCGGCAGAAACGGCGCGGCCGCGCGTCAAAGCACCCATCGCGATATAGGCCATCGCGCGCTCGGGCCCGACGCCGGCGGTCCATGCCGCATCGATGGTGGCATCGACAATCCGGTGCCAGTCATGCGCGCTCAGATCATGCGCATTGCCTTCGCTCAACAGAACCGCATCGGCAATCTTGCGGCGCTGCTGGATGCGGCGGATCTCGGCCATGATATGGCGGTAGGCCGCATCGAGCTGGAAGGGGATGTTTGCCGGATGGGCGGGCGGGGTGTCGTCGTGGTGATGGACGATCATCGCGGGAGCATCGGGATCGGGGATCCAGTAGCTCTCGACCACGGTTTTACCGCGATGGCGGTACCAGCGTTCGCGCCGGGCACCATCATTTTCGAGATGCCCGAGAATGACGGGCAGGGCATCGGGGCAGTAAAAGCGCAGGAAATAGCGCTTGCCCGCCTCGTCGGGGATTTGCGTGAAGCGGCGCAAATGGCTGCGCAGCGTCTCGAGGTTTTCGGTCGAGCGCAAAAAGACCGCGCTGCGCAAGGGCCAGAGCCCGCCGCGCCCGTCCTGCGCCATCGTGAAGAGCTGCCGCGTCAGCCGGTCGTCCTTGCCCAGCCGGAAGATCCACGCCGCCCAGTTTCCGAGCTTTTCGACCGCTTCCCCGCCAAGAAGGCAGGCGAAGGGCGCGCCCTGTGCGAGGGTCTCGGCATCGAACATCGCGATCCGTCCGGCATCGATGATCGCATAGGTCTCGGCTCCGGGCGCGAAAGGGTGCTCTCCAGTTCGGGCGGAACCGAGCGGCGCGGGAATTCTCCGAACTGGCTATCGAGCAGGGCGGGGACAGGCAGGATCCGGCGGCTCATGATGCCGCATCCTGTCGCGTGATCGTGGTAAAGCCGCCCTCGGCATTCACCGCGGCCAGCGCCGAGATTCCGCGACAAAAAGCCGCCAGATCATCGGGCGCGAGATTGGCGACCAGCGTGCGGAAAACCAGAGGGTCGAAGAAGCGGAAAAGACCCGCCCGCCGCGCGCGGATCTTCGAGCATTGTGAATTTGCGCAGATGACGCCACACCCCTTCGAGCGAAACCGGACTTGCCAGAAAAATTCCGCTTTGCAGGGCCGATGAGGGGCTGGCCTCGCGTCCGTCGGGCAGGGGCGCAGCAGTTTCGCGGTCAAGGGATTGTCGGGGCGCAGCGCGACGAGATAGGGCGCGGCCGCGGCATGGATCTGGGCGGCTTCGCCCTGAAACAGGCATTTCCACGCCAGCCCCGAGCCCTCGAGACGTTCGGCCAATCCGAAGACCGAGGCACCATCCAGAACGGCGTAGACCTGTGCGCCCGCCTCGCGGACGGCATCGGGCAAAGGTCCATGCCGCTGTCTTGGGGGCGGGAGCGGAGTTGGGGTTTGGCGGTTGAGCCGACCACCAGCCGGTCCGGCAGGTGCGCACCGGCGACACGGGCGGGTCGCGGCGGGGTCGCGACGAGGGCGGCTCCGTCGGAAAGCCGCGCCAAAAGTTCGGCCTCTTCGTCAAGCGAGGCTGTGCTGTCCAAAGCGATATGGCGCACCGAAAGCGGGGTGCCGAAATGGCTGTCCGCGCGCTGCAGGGCCGCATCCTCGGTCGGCGCGCGCACCGCAATGCGCATCCATTCGCGCACGGGCTCGGCTGCGGAGCGGGGCGCTGCGCCGCGGGTCAGCTCGGCTTCGATCAGCCATTGCTTTTCTTTGGCGCGCAGCGGCGCATTCAGGCCGTAACTCATTGTTCGTCAATACATGTAATTGCAAAGATAATCGCTGTGCAGCCAGCCTGCGATGCTCAGGCTGCCGCGGTTTTCCTCGGGCAGAAGGTTGCCGTCCTGAGCCACCTCGTAGATCACCGTTTTGGTTTTCGCCCAGTTGTCCTCTACCTCGCCGGTCAGCTCGACGATCACCATCTCGCCCAGCTTGGCGATCTCGACCGAGGCGCGATCGGGGCGGTGCGCAGCGACAAAAACGAGCTCGGGCCCTTGAGGCCGCAGATCATGGCGCGCCCCTCGATCGAGCTGCGCGCACCATCGGCCCAGACATTGCCGCTCAGCACGACGATGCCGCGTTCCTCGGCTGCGTAGGCGGGCAGGGCGGTCGTGCATAGTGCGGCGGCGAAAAGGACGTTTCTCATGGCGCGGCTCCGGACATTACGATTCAGATCCTTTCCCGCCGATCTTTCCGCTATAATCCTCGAGCACGCAGCACGAATAATCATAGCCCTTCGGCAGCATGAAAGCATGGAAATCGGAGGCCGGATAGGCACTGACATTGGTGGTGTTGCTTTGGTTGCCGCCCAGAATCGCCAGATATCCGGGCTTGCCGGGGACGGTGCCCACGACAAAGCCGACATGGCCGCCGCCTTTGCGCGTCTTCACGGCAATCGCACCGTAAACCGGCCGGCTGGCCTTTTGCCCGTCCGGCCAGCGCGCCTCCCATTCGCGGGCGCGAAAGGCATCGGTGGCGATGCCGTATCCGGCGGTTTTCATGACATAGGCCACCAAAGAGGCGCACCAGGCATTTTCGGCGCCGGAATCGTCCTTGCCCCAGAATTTCGCCGCCTTGAAATATTCGGCGATGCGCGGGTTCATCTTGGCCCCCGCATATTCGGACACGCCTTTTTCGCCCAAAGCGATGGGCATCCAGTCGGGTGGCGGGCAGCAGGTCTGGGTCGATTGGCCGTCGCCCGAGGCACCTGTCTTGGCGGCATCCTCCTGAACTTCGCGGGCGAGCGAGTCGCTCCCGTTTCCTGCCGCGGTCCCCGAGGTCGTGCCGGAGGTCGGGCCCGAGCCGTTTTGCGATGCTGGCGGAGAGAAGGGCGTGACCTTGGGGGCGGCAAAGCCCTGCGTCAGGCCGGCCCAGAAGCCGATGCAGCCTTGTGCAATCGCGGGGGGATCATTGTTCGGGCTCTCCCTCGATCTGTTTCCAATAGGCGACAAGCGCTTGTCCCAATGCAAGCCGGCGTGCGTCGGCACCGGCTTCGGGCCGACTGCTGGCCCCGTCAGGCTCTTCGCCCGCCAAGGCCCGCGCGAATTGCGGATAAAGCGGGTTTTGCGCAAAGTTGACGCCAAGCACCAAGCCGATACAGGCAAAAGGATGCCGTCCTGAAAGGAGGGCAGGACGCGCGCGGCACTCCGCACCGCCTGCGTCGTATGGTTGTGGCGGGCTTTCTCGTCCATCAGGGACCAGATCGCGGGCGCGAATTCCGCGCACCACACGTGCGGATCCGTGCCGCGGGCGGCAATGGCGCGCTGGTCGGAATAGAGGCTCTGCATCAGCGTCGCGACCCGATTGCGGTTCTCCAGATCCGCGCGCATGGCCTTGTGCCAGATCTCCAATCCGGTCAGACAGCGCGACAGGAAGGCCCGCGGGGTCGCCGGTCCCTCCCAATGGCCGCCATGGGACAGCATGCTGGCGGGCATGTCGTCATCCCACCAGCTTTGCCCCCAGTAAATTGCAGGCGCGAGCGCCGAGCTGGTCCTGTTCGGAAACCAGCCCGCCCGTGCCATTCCCGCGAAATGCGCGGTTGTATATTCTTCCAGATCGCCGTCGCCGAGATGGGCGATCCGGTCGGGGAAACGGCGACGCAGAAATGCGGTCGAGCGTTCAATCCGCAGGTTGCGACGCTCGGCTTCGAGCGCCTGTGATCCTGCATTCGTCAAAACACGATCTATGGTAAACATGCGTGAGTTGTCGGGCAAATCAATGTTAAAGTAAAGTGAGCAAAGCGCCTTTGGCGGTGTAATCCGGTGTGCTTTTACAGTGTCTGTTTGGTGCCGGATCGGGTGGCGCCGCAGGCGGGCTCGCAGGGACCGGCTCCTCGACCTCTCGGCCCCGACCTGCGCAGCGTTCGCTGATCCGGCCCGGCTCGGCGGCCCGGCTCGGCGGTCCGGTTGCGGACGCGGTTCGGGTTGCAACCAAGGGCCGCGCGGTGGACTCGACTTTGCCTCATTGCCGGCCTATCTAGAACAAATAGGGAACACTTAAAGTCGGGTTGTGGCTCGGGATGACGCGACGGCTGCTGGTCATAGCATTTACGAGGCTCGCAAGCGACCTCTGGTTGCGCAAGCGCCCCGTGGCGGGGCCCTTTGCGCTGATCGCGCGTGCGGGCAATTCCGACCGGCTGCATTGCGTCAACAGCGCGGCGGCGGGGCTGGGGCTTCATCGCGGCATGCCTCTGGCCGATGCCCGCGCGGTCTTTCCCGATCTGTCGACCGCGCCCGCCGATCCCGCCCTCGAGGCCGAGGGGTTGCGACGGTTGCGGCGCTGGATGCTGCGCTATGCGCCGCTGGTCGGGCTCGAAGGCGGCGAGGGGCTGGTGGCCGATATCACGGGGGCCGCGCATCTGCTTGGCGGCGAGGCGGCGCTGCGCGAGGATGTGCAGGCGCGGCTCGAACGCGCGGGCTTTGACGCCCGAACCGCCATCGCGCCGACGCGAGGCGCGGCATGGGCACTGGCGCGCCATGGTGGCGGCGTTATTGCGGAAGGCAGGGTGGAGCAGGCGCTGGCCCCGCTGCCGTTGGCGGCGCTGCGCCTGTCCGATGATCTGCTGGAAAGCCTTGCGCGCATGGGGCTGAACCGCATTCGGGATCTGATGGACCAGCCCCGCGCCCCCATGGCCCGCCGCTTCGGCCCGCAACCGGCGCAGCGTCTGGATCAGGCTTTGGGCCTTTTGCCCGAGCCGATCGCGACCTTTGCCGAGGCACCGCATTTTGATGTCCGCATCAGCCTGCCCGAGCCGATCGGGCTGACGGCGGATGTCATGGCGGGGCTGGACCGGCTACTGGAACGGCTTTGCGCAAAGCTGGCACAAGCGCAGATGGGGGCGCGGCGTCTGCGTCTGGATCTGCAGCGCGTGGATCACGAAACCCTGCACATCGACATCGGCCTTGCGCGGCCCATGCGCGATCCCGCCCGCATCTCGGCCCTGTTCCTGCGTCATGTCGAAGAGGCCGATTCCGGCTTCGGCATCGAAGCCTTGCGCCTCGAGGCCCATGTGGTCGAGCCTCTGGCCCCCGAGCAGATCGGCAATCAGGCAGCCAAGGCCGAGGATGATCTCGCCGATCTGATCTCGCAGCTGGGCAACCGCCTCGGCTTTGGTGCCGTCATCCGTGCCCATCCGGTCGAAAGCCGCTTGCCCGAGCGCAGCTTCGTCAAGGTTCCTGCCGCCTATCGCCCGCCCAGCCTCTGGCCAGCCCGTTCGGGGCCGAAACGTCCGGTGATCTTTTTCGCGCCCGAGCAGCTGGTCTCGGTCTCGGGGCACCCGCCGGTTTCGTTCCGCTGGCGGCGCATGGCGTTTCACACATGGCGCGCCCATGGCCCCGAACGCATCACCCCCGATTGGTGGGAGGATGATCCGGCATGGGGCCTGGGCATGCGCGATTACTGGCGGGTGGAGACCCGCGAAGGCCCGCGTTTGTGGCTGTTTCACACTCCGCAATCCCCGGTTGGTCGGTGCAGGGAGAATTCCTGTGAGCGGCTATGCCGAACTTTGCGTGACCTCGAATTTCAGCTTTTTGCGCGGGGCCTCCCATCCCGAAGAGCTGGTCACCCGCGCCGCCGAGCTGGGGCTGAAGGCGATTGCCATCACCGACCGCAATTCGGTCGCGGGGTGGTGCGGGCCTATTCGGCGTTGAAGGAACTGGCCCGCCTGCGCGAGATCGAGGCCGAAAAGCTGGCCGCCGCCCAAGCCGCCGGCGATGGGGCGGGGGCTGATGGAGGGGCGAGGGCGGATGCAGCGTCAGGTGCAGCAGGGGCGGCTTTGCGGACAACCGATGCCCCGCAGATCCGCTCGGCCCTGCGTCGGGACGGCTCGAGCCGGCAGGTTCACGGCAAGGCGCCCGCGCGAACGCAGCTTGGGGCCGCGCCCTTGCCCAAGCTGATCGCCGGTGCGCGGCTGGTTCTGACCGACAGTCCCGTCCATTGGATCGCCTTGCCCAGGGATCTTGCCGCATGGTCGCGGCTGACGCGGCTTTGACGCTTGGCAAACGCCGCGCGCCCAAAGGCGAATGTCGTCTCGGTCGTGCCGATCTGATCGACTGGGGGCGGGGATGATCCTGATCGCGCTGCCGCCCGATCCGCTTGAGACCCCGCCGCCCGAAGCCGATCTGCAAGAGATCGCCCGCCATTTCCCCGGCGCCTGCTTTCTGGGCGCGGCTCCGGTCTATGACGGGCGCGACGCGCAGCGGCTGACGCTTCTGTCGGGCCTGTCGCAGGCGCTGAACCTGCCGTTGACGGCGATGGGCGATGTGATGATGCACCGCTCGGCCCGCAGGCCTTTGGCCGATGTGCTGACCTGCCTGCGCGAGGGCTGCACCATCGATACGATCGGTCTCAGGCGTCTGGCCAATGGCGAGCACCGCCTGAAATCCCACGAGGAAATGGCCCGCCTTTTCGCCCGCGTCCCTGCCGCCATCCGCCGCACCATCGAAATCGCCGATGCCTGCGCCTTTGATCTGGGCCAGCTGCGCTATCAATATCCGGACGAGGCGCTGAACGGCGAACCGGCACAGGCGCGGCTTGCGCGACTGACCCGTCAAGGGCTGCAAAGCCGCTATCCCGCCGGCCCGCCCGCCAAAATCGTCAGCCGCGTCGAAAAGGAGCTCGCCCTGATCGACGAGGTCGATTACGCGCCCTATTTCCTGACCGTGCACGATATCGTGGCCTTCGCCCGTTCCAGAGGGATCCTGTGTCAGGGGCGGGGCTCGGCGGCCAATTCCGTTGTCTGCTACCTGCTCGGCATCACCGAGGTTCCCCGAAAGCATCACGCTGATCTTCGAGCGCTTCATCAGCAAGGATCGCGGCGAGCCGCCCGATATCGATGTCGATTTCGAACACGAGCGCCGCGAAGAGGTCATCCAGTGGATCTATGAACGCTACGGCCGCGAGCGCGCGGGACTGACGGCGGTGGTCATCCATTTCCGCGCCCGCGCCGCAATCCGCGAGGTCGGCAAGGTCATGGGGCTGAGCGAGGATATCACCGCGCGGCTCTCGGGGCAGATCTGGGGCTCTTCCTCCCGCGCGCCGGAAGAGGACCGCCTGCGCGAGGCGGGGCTGGACCCCTCGGACCGGCGGGTGCAGCTGGCGTTGCGCCTGATCGGCGAGATCATCGGCTTTCCGCGCCACCTGTCCCAGCATGTCGGCGGCTTCGTCATCACGCAGGGGCGTCTGGACGATTATTGTCCCATCGAAAACGCCGCGATGGAGGACCGCACCATCATCGAATGGGACAAGGACGATATCGACGCTCTGGGGCTTTTGAAGGTCGATGTTCTGGCCCTCGGCATGCTGACCGCGATCCGCAAGAGCTTCGAGCTGCTGGACCGGCATCGCGGCGAATATCGCGATCTGGCCAATGTGCCGCCCGATGACGGCAAGGTCTACGACATGCTCTGCCGCGCCGATGCGATCGGGGTCTTTCAGGTCGAAAGCCGTGCGCAGCTGAACTTCCTGCCCCGCATGAAACCGCGCAATTTCTATGATCTGGTCTGCGAGGTCGCCATCGTCCGCCCCGGCCCCATTCAGGGCGGCATGGTCCATCCCTTCATCAACCGCAGACAGGGCCTCGAACTGGTCGAAGACCTCGGCCCCGCGATGATGGAGGTGCTCGCGCGGACCTATGGCGTGCCGCTCTTTCAGGAGCAGGCCATGCAGATCGCGGTGGTTGCCGCCGGTTTCACACCGGCCGAGGCCGACCGGCTGCGCCGGTCTCTGGCGACCTTCAAGCGCATGGGCACGATCGGCGGCTTTCGCGCGCTTTGTCGGCGGCATGCTGGAGCGCGGCTATGACGCCGATTTCGCCAACCGCTGCTTTGCCCAGATCGAGGGCTTCGGCTCTTACGGTTTTCCCGAAAGCCATGCCGCCAGTTTCGCGCGGCTGGTCTATATCTCGGCCTGGATCAAATGCCACCATCCCGCGATTTTCACCTGCGCGCTGCTCAATGCGCAGCCGATGGGCTTTATGCCCCCGCCCAGCTGGTGCGGGATGCGCGCGATCACGGGGTCGAGGTCAGGCCGGTTTCGGTCAATGCCTCGGAATGGGATTGCACGCTCGAGCAGCGCGCGGATGGAGAGCTCGCCCTGCGGCTGGGGTTTCGCCAGATCAAGGGCCTGCGCGAAGAGGATGCGCGCTGGATCGTGGCGGCGCGCGGCAACGGCTATCCCGATGTCGAAAGCCTGTGGCGGCGCGCGGGATCCCCCGATCACCTTGCCCGTCTGGCCGAGGGCGATGTCTTCGGCGATACCGGCCTGAACCGGCGCGAGGCCCTGTGGCAGGCCAAGGCGCTTTGCGGTCCCAGACCTTTGCCGCTGTTCGACATGGACGGCGAGGGCGGGACCGAGCCTGCGGTCCATCTGCCCCGCATGACCCTGGGTCAGGAGGTGATCGAGGATTATCTGGCGATGCGTCTGTCCCTGCGCGCCCATCCACTGGAGCTTCTGCGGGCGGGCCTGCCGGAAAGTCTTCCCAATCAGGCATTGCCGGCAAGGCCAGCGGGACGGGTCACGATCACCGGCCTCGTGATCACCCGCCAGCGTCCGGGCACGGCCTCGGGCGTGGTGTTTCTGACGCTCGAGGATGAAACCGGCACGGCCAATGTCGTGGTCTGGCGCAAGATCTACGAGACCTTCCGCACCGCCGTCGTCACGGGGCGGCTGCTGCGCGTCACGGGCCGCCTCCAGCACGAGGGCGCGGTCACCCATCTTCTGGCAGAGCGGATCGAGGATCTCTCCTCCCGCCTTGGCGCCTTGGGACGGCCCTTGTCTTCGGGCGCGGAGACTTTCGGGGCGGAGACCGAAAAGGGCGGCGAGACGCAGCGCCCGAATGCGCAGCCCAAAGGCCGCTCCGCCGCGCGCCACCCGCGCGAACAGGCCAAGCGCCTGTTCCCGAGCCGCGATTTCCACTGATGGGCGAAAGCCCGTGCCGGAAGGGTAGGCAGGCAGGAGCAAACAGAGGGCCGAGCCGCTGACGCCCGCCACCGGCTCAGGATCACTCGATCCTCAAGTCCCTCCGCCTCAAGTCCTCGGCCTCAAGTCGCTCGACCTTGATTTGCTCGGCCGCAAATCACTCGGCGGCAGGGTAATCCGTCGAGGTGCATTCCGTCAGGCTGCCGTCTTCCATCTCGTTTTCCAGCGTCGCGCTGTCGCCCTTGGACCACCAGATATAAGGCCCAGAAGCATAGCGCGCGCCCGAAGCCGAGACGACATTGACAAAAACACGCTCGTCACCGTCCACCGGCAGGAGCGCCAAGGCATTCGCGCCGGCATTGACATATTGCACGGCAAAGGGCTCGCCTCCGGCACAGCTATAGGTCGCCGTAAGAACCGAACTGGTCGGGCCGACCTCCAGCGGGATGGTGACGGCAACCTCGGCAGAAGCCGCGCCCCCAACAAGGCCAAGCACAAGCGCGGAGAGGGCGGGAAGGGCTGAACGGATCATGGAACCTCCTGAATTTCCTTGATTCATAGCGTCCGCCGGAATCCGCCACAAATCACAATCTGCGGCGATGGGCGCGAGCCGGTCGCGGCTTGGGCGTGGCAGGGCACGGCAAGCGGCAAGGATCCGAAGACCACGCCACGCCGGTTACAGGCGGCAAGCCGGCGGGCGGAGCCCATATCTTCCCGCACCGCGCGTCAGGCTTGAAAGTCGGTGATCCTTTCAAAGCCCGCCCAGAACATGCGCTTGCCGTCAAAGGGCATCTCGGGGAAGTCCTTACCCTCCATATCGGCCTCCATCGCTTTGCCCGCCGCGTCGCAGACGGCTTTGTCGGGCCAGGCGGTCCAGCTGAACACCACCACCTCACCCGCTTCGGCCTTGGTCGCGCGGTAGAAGTCGGTCTGTTGGCCTCTGGGCACATCCGCCCCCAGGCCTCGACCAGCGCAAGGCAGCCATAGGGTTTGAACGCCTCGTCCCATGCGGTGCGCGCCATGGCGAGATAGGCGGCCTTGTTGGCCTCGGGCACGGCGAGAACGAAGCCCTGAAGATAGCCCGCGCCCTTGTCGTTGCCCTCGCTCAGGATCGGATCGAAACCGCCGAAGATCATGCGTTTGCCGTCGAAGGGCATCTCCGGCAGGGATTGCATGTCGCCATCCTGCATCATGTCTTCCCAGGCTTTGTCGGCGACGGCCCTGTCGGGCCATTCCATCCAGGAAAAGACAATCGCTTCGTCGGGTCCGGCCGCGACCGCGCCGTAAAAGTCGGTGAGCTTGCCTTTGGGCACGTCGATGCCCCAATGATCGGTCATACGGGTCGCGCCATATTTGCGAAACAGCGGCCACATGGCGGCGGCGTGATCGATGAGTTTCTGCCGGTTCGCGGTCGGGACGGCCAGAACAGAGCCGGTGTAGTAAGCCATATCGTGTCTCCTTCCAGTGACGGATATCAAACTTCGGCTTGAGGAGATTCTGCCGCGAACGGGTCCAAAAATCAACTTTAGCGGTCGTGTGCTGGCCGCATGATCCGGCCTGCGGCGAATCAGATCCGGCGCGCATAGCGGCCCGGATCGGACGCGCCGGGCGGGTTGTTTCGTCTAAACAATGCGCTGAATGGTCGGGAGGCTTCGTGCAGGCGACACAGCGCGCAGCCCAACCGGCAAGCGGCATTCCGCGCAACAACCCTGACGTGTGGCAGAGGGAAGGGCTGCCCGCTCTTTGGTGAGGATCAAGGACGGTCCGTAGCGGGGGCTGCCCTTAGCGTCGGCTGGCCGACAGACCGCTAAGGCATAGGCAACCCGAGGCGGAACCTAACTGAAAATCGCCGCGAAATCGGGCTCCTCATCATCGTCGAGCTCCAGCCGGAGCGTGCCTTCGAGATGGGCGAGATGCTGTCCCATACAGGCACAGGCCGCAGCGCCATCGCCTTGTGCAAGGGCGTCGACGATTGCTTGGTGCTCCTCGACCGGACAGCTCGGGACCAGCCCGCCGCCATAGAGGCTGACGATGAGCGAGCTTTGCATCAGGACCGGTTCAAGCGTGCCCAGAAACACGCGGCTGTCGGACAAGCGGGCGAGCATGATGTGGAACTCGCCGGCCATGCGGATGGCCTCGCGCCGCTGGCCTTTGTCGCGGGCGGCGATCTCGGCGCGGACATGGGCGCGCAATTGGCGGATCACGGCGGGATCGGGTTTGGCGGCGACCCGCTCGACGACGATGTTTTCAAGACTCTTGCGGATGGTGAAAACGTCGCGCGCATCACTTTCGCTCGGGCGGATGACGAATGCGCCACGGTTGGGGATCAGCTCGACCAGCTTTTGCTGGAAAGCGACAAAAGCACGCGCCGGATCTTCGCGCGGCTGACCGAAGGCGGCCGCCAAGGCCTCTTCGCCAAGCTTGGTTCCCGGGCGAAGGCGCTGTTCGTAAATTGCCTTGACGATATCGCCATGGACCCGTTCCTCGTCGGAGGGCAGGCGCGCCCCGTCCGGATCGGGCATGTTCCCGCTATGACCTTCGCTCACCGGTGCACCCGTTCCGTTCGTTTCCCGCATTCCGTCATCAAGGGGGCACCCGCGCCTTCGCGGGCAAAAGCGTTGGCCCTCTTGGTCTTTGTCGCGGCTTTTGATCCGCCTGTCACCGGCAATAGCGCCTTGCGCCGCTCCGTCAAGATTTTGGCGGGTCGATGCTGTCGGTCCTTCGAGCCTCATCACGAAAGCTTGTAAGTAATTGTCAACATCTGTATTTGATATTGTGCACAATTAAAGTCAGTAAAGGCAGGGCCGAGAGACGGGAAAGACCGTCGGGCCATATGGGAAACGACTGCGCCCATCCATTGCCAGCCCAAACACAACCGGAGCCGCCCATGAATGCCGATGCCCGTGCCGATCAAAACCAAGCCGTGAAAACGACGCTTATCCTGTCGCGCTCTCAGGTCGAGGGGCTCGTGACCATGGGCGAGGTTGTCGCCGAGGTCGAGACGATCTTCGCCGATCTTTCCAAAGGCACCGCACTACAACCGGGGGCTTTGTCGATGTCGCTGCCCTCCGGCTCGGGGGCGTTTGTTGTCATGCCTGCGCTGGCCGACCGTCAAAATCTTGCGCTCCTGAAGTTGCTGGCGGATGTGCCGGACAATGTGGAAAAGGGCCTGCCGATGCAGCGTTCGGTGATCACGCTGGTGGCCAAGGATACCGGCGCACCGGTCGCGATCTTCCACGGCCAGATCCCGACCCGTATCCGCACGGCCGCCGCCAGCGCCGTCGCCTCGCGCCATCTGTCGCGTCCCGACAGCCGCATTTTGGGCCTGATCGGTGCGGGGGCGCTTGCACTTGAACATATCCGCTCGCATCTGGTCGTGCGTCCGATCGGGCGCGTTCTGGTCTGGTCGCGCAAGGATGCGACCGTCTCCAATCTGATCGCCCTTGCTGCGCAGGAATTTCCGGACCTTGTGGTCGAAGCGGCCGCTTCAAAACAGGAGGTTTTTGCCCGATCGGATATTGTCTGCACGCTGACCCCTTCGCGCGATCCTGTGGTCGAGGGGCTTGGTTCAAACCCGGCCAGCACATCAATGCGGTCGGTGCGCCGCCGCGCGGGGATCACCGCGAGATCGACTCGGCGGGGATGGCGCGGGCGCGGGTCGTGCTCGATTGCCTGCCGGTTGCCATGCATGATTCCGGCGATCTTCTTCTGGCGATTGCCGACGGGGCGCTGGACGGGGACCAGACCTTTGCCGAGCTCGGCGATATCATTGCCGGCAAGACGCAGGGGCGGACCTCGGCGGAAGAGATCACGCTTTTCAACTCGGTGGGGCTGGCCCTTCAGGACATCGCGATTTGCGCCCTTATGGTGGCGCGCGCCCGTGCCAAAGGCATAGGCACCGAGGTCGATCTCGCCGGATAGGGCGGTGCTCCGCTGCGGCTCGTGGCCTGAACCAAGGGCGCAGCGCGCGGGCTGTGGATTTCCGGATATATTGTGAACAATACTATGCCGTCATTTTGGCGCAAGGCCGCGCCGCAGCACAGGAGGTCTCGATGATCGATACCAGCATCATCACCACGCCGGAAACAGCGTTCGCGGTACTCCCCGAGGCCTATTATCTGCGCAATGTCCGCCTCGAGACCGGCTTTGTCCACGAGCGCAAATCATGGCTCTCGCAGCCCGTCATCACCCATACCCGAACCGAGCTGAAGACGCTGCACATCGCGGCGGCCAAGATTGCCGCGATCCTCGACGCGGATGCGGTCATCCCGTCCGGGGCCGCCGTCCATGATGCGCAGGGCCAGCTGATGCTGCCGACATTTCGCGACATGCACATCCACCTCGACAAAAGTTTCTATGGCGGGCCTTGGGAGGCGAGCCTTCCGACCGAGCATAGTATCGCGGACCGCATCGCGCAGGAGCGCGCGCTTTTGTCCGGTCTGCTGCCGGTCGCGCAGGAGCGGACGGCCGCGATGGTGCGCTTGATGCAGTCCCGCGGCACCACGATTTGCCGCACCCATTGCAACGTCGATCCGGTCAGCAAGCTCGGCAATCTCGAGCATCTCAAGGCCTCGCTGGAGCGGGTCAAAGACACGCTCGAAGCCGAGATCATCGTCTTTCCGCAGCATGGCCTGCTGGCCTCGGACAGCGTGGGGCTGGTGCGCGAGGCTCTGGCTTCGGGCGGTGTCGGCTATCTCGGCGGTGTCGATCCGACGTCTTTCGACAAGGATATGGAGAAATCCCTTGATACCACCGTCGCGCTCGCGCTGGAGTTCGGTGTCGGGCTGGACATCCATTTCCACGAAGGGCGCGAGGCCGCCGTTCCGACTTTCCTGCGCCTCATGGGTCATATGGAGCAAAATCCGCAGCTTCGGGGCAATGTGACCTTCAGCCATGCTTTCGCGCTGGCCGAGCTGTCCGCGCCCGAGTTGGCGGATATGGTCGCGCGCATGAGGGCTTTGGGCGTCACTCTTGCAACCGCCGTCCCGCTCGGCAGGCAGGCCATGCCGCTGCGCGAGATCCACGAGGCGAGTCGACGTCATCTGCGGCACCGACAGCGTGATCGATTGGTGGGATTCCTTCGGCAATTGCGATATGTTGCAAAAGGCCAACGAGATCGCCCGCCTGCAATATCGCAGCACCGAATTCGATCTGAGTCGTTCTCTCGGCTATGCGACGGGCTTTGTCACGCCGCTCGACGACAGGGGCGTTCAGGTCTGGCCGAAGGTCGGCGACGACGCCAGTTTCAACCTGCTGCCCGCCAGCTGTTCGGCCGAAGCCGTCGCGCGTTTGCCCGCCCGTGGTGCCGTGTTCCACAAGGGCAGGCTGGCCCATGCAGGCAGGGAAACGTCCTTGGCCGGCTGATCAGGCTGGCGAGATCCGGACAAGGGTCCGGCAGGTGGGGGCGAAGTCGGCGCGCGGGCAATTGATGCGCGCGCCGTCGCAGAACGCTTATCAGCCCTGTTTCTCGGTCGCGACGATCACGATGCTCAGGGGTGTCGCGCCAGCGGCGATCTCCAGCAAACGGTCGATATTGGGATGGGCGCCGGGACGGTTGCGGGCATCTTCGGTATGTTCGGCGAAAACCGCGAGGCCGTGGGTCGCGGCCCCGGCATCAAGCAGGCCGAAGCTCTGGTCGAGATATTGATAAACCGCGATCGAGCCCTTTTTGCCGGGCTGGTTTTCGATGGAGGCGACAAGCGCGCCATCGGGATCGACAAGATCAAGGCGCGCGATCGTGTCGATGGGCGGCAAAAGTGCGAGATTGTCTTTGAACGAGGTTGTGGGCCGGATCATCGGAGGGTCCTTTCGGGCGCTGTTTTTGCAGTCTCTCTAGCAGCTTTGGCCGAGCGCGCCCATGCCCTCACCATGCCCTTTCCGTCCCTTCCCGCGCGTGAAAGCCTCGCGTTGCCTTAATCCGCAAGGCCCGATTGGTGGAGGATGCGGCCGCCGCAGATCGTCAGCGCGATGCCCAGATCGGGGATCAACGCGGGCTCGGTCGCCTCGATATCGCCGCCGAGCAGCACCAGATCGGCGGCCAGTCCGGCGCGCAGCATTCCCGTCACCTGATCGCGATGCGCCGCCCAAGCGCCGCCCGCCGTATAGGCGCGCAAGACCTCCATCAGCGACAGGCGCTGGTCGGATCCCCCTCGTAGGGCTTGCGCGTCATGGCCGCCGCGATGCCGCGCAGCACCGAGACATCGGCCACCGGCCAGTCGCTCGAAAAGGCGATCAGGGCGCCCGCATCGGCCAGATCGCGCCAGAGATAGGCATCTTGCCGGCGCGCCGCGCCGATCCGCGACAGCGTCGGCTGGAGCGGAAAGTCCATCACCCCGGAGGATGGGGCGGCTGCACGCTGGCGGTAATTCCGAGCGCGCCCAGACGCGCAATATCGCCCGCCTCTATCAGCTCGATATGTTCGATGCGGTGGCGGCTGTCGCGGGCGCCATTGGCCTCGCGCGCCGCCTGATAGCCGTCGATCACCGCCCGCACCGCGCCGTCGCCAATGGCATGGACCGCGATTTGCAGGCCGCGCCGGTCGATCTCGGCGGCAATTTCATTGAAGCGCGCGGGGCAAAGAGCGGCTCCGAGCGGTGGCCGGGCTGGTCGGGGTAGTCGTGCAGCATAAAGGCGGTGCCGCTGTCGATGACCCCGTCCATGAAGAGTTTGACAAAGCCCGAGCTGATCCAGTCATCCCCGAAATCCGCCGTCATCTCCGAGGCGCGTTCAAGCGCATCAAGCCCCATATGCGGCTTGAAATGGAAGGGCACCTTGACCCGCAGGATCAGGCTGCCTTCGGCCTGCATCTCGGCCAGAAGTTCCAAAGTGTAGCGGTTGCCGTCCATATTGACGAGACTGGTGATCCCGTGGGCGGCGCAATGCTCCATCCCCGTAAAAGCAGGGTCTTGTCGGCTGCGCGTTCGGCGGCATTCGGGCGGGGGTCGGGCTCCTCTCCGGTCGCGATGCCGAGATTGATGCGGCCTTCGCCCGCATAGGCGATCACCGGACCGAAGGCCTCGAACTCGCGCAGTTCTCCGGTTGCGAGCCCGTCCGCGCCCATGACGACCTCGTGGCCATGCGGCATGGATGCGCCGTGAAGCAGGCCGGCGGCTTCGAGCGCGGCGGTATTGGCCCAGACCGTGTGCAGATCGGGCGACATCATCGCGATCGGGCGGTTGGCGATCATCGCATCGAGATCGTGGCGCGTCGCGGGTCCGCCCAGAATGTCGTAATGCGCCTCTTGCGCCATCAGAAGCGGCATATCTGGGTTTTCGTGGCAAAACTGCGGAAGGCGGCGCCGACCTCCTCCGCCCGTGCAGATGCCCGATATGGAGATGGGTCAGATCCGCGCCGCCCAGGCCGACATGGACATGGCCTTCGAAAAAGCCGGGCAGCAGGGTCCGGCCGCCCGCATCGATGGTTCTGGTCAAGGGACCCGCCTGAGCCGCGATTTCGTCCGCGCGTCCGACCGCGAGGATGCGGCCGCCCGACAGGGAAACGGCCTCGGCGCGGGGCGGTCGGGGTCCATCGTCAGGATGCGGGCATTGGTCAGGATCAGATCGGGCGCAGTCATTTCGGTTGGTCCTGCAAAGGCCGTTCCGGTCCCGAAGGAGGCACCGGAACGGCGGCGCGGCTTACTGCGGCTTACTTCAGCTTGATGGCAAAATGCTTGCGCACCGGCGCTTCGATGGTCCAGGTGCCTTTGAAGTTTGGTTCGACCACGAAAGCGTCACCGGGGTTCAGCGTGACGGGCGCGCCGTCATCGGGGGTGATGGTGATGCGCCCTCGATCAGATGCACGAATTCGTAGAACTGGTAATGCGCGCGCCAGGTGCCGGTCGTCGCCTCCCAGGTCCCCGAGATGACGCTGCCGTCCTGCGAGCTGTGCTGGATCCAGTAGCGCATGGTCGGGTTGCCCTCGATCTTGGTCCAGCCCTCCAGATCGGTGGTGATGGGCTCGGGGCCGGGGGCGGGAAGCGGAAAACCGTCTCGCTCATATGCTGTCCTCATGGGGCGTTGCCTGCGTGATGGTCTTTGGTAGGCGGGTACGCCGCGCCGCGCAAGCCAGACGATTTGCTCAGCCCTGCGGTGCCGGAAAGGGCTGGCGAGCGCGCGCCAAATCGTCGAAAACCGTTCAGGCGCAAGGGCGCGGGCAAGGACGGGAAAGAGCTATGGAGATCCGCAGGGCAAGAGCGTCGGATGCCGCTCATCTGGTGCGCTTCATCAATATGGCGGCGGATGATCTGCCGCTGCATTTCTGGCGCAAATCGGCCGGACCGGATGGAGACCCTTGGGCCTTGGGCCAAGAGCGGGCGGCGCGCGAGAGCGGCAATTTTTCCTACCGCAACGCTTGGCTTGCCGAGAGCGGCGGCGCGGTCGGCGCCTGTCTGCTCGGCTATCCCGCCGAGGAGGAGCCCGCCCCGATCGAGCCCGACACGCCGCCGATTTTCGTGCCGCTGCTGGAGCTCGAGGCGCTGGCACCTGGGTCGTGGTATCTGAATGTTCTGGCCACGGATGCGGCGTTTCGCGGCAAGGGTCTGGGCAGTGCTCTGCTGGCCGAGGCCGAGACCATCGCCCGATCCGCCGGTCACGACACGATCAGCCTGATTGCGGCGGACACCCACCGCGACGCCCTGCGTCTTTACAGGGCGAAGGGCTATCGGGAGATCGCGAGCCGCCCCGTCGTCAAGGACGATTGGGAGGTCGAAGCGCGCATATGGACCCTGTTCACGAAATCCGTTTCGCTCGCCTGATCGGGCGAGCCGGAGGGCTTTGGCGCGGCCTGTCTCCGTCGGGTGTCGGGACGCTGCGGGTATGTCGGGACATCGACAGAGCAAAGGGCGTGGGCTTGCTTCGAGCGACAAGGTTATGGACGCAAATCCTCGCACTTTCAGTCCTGCGCAGAAGAGACGCATGCTTTCGGGTCAAGCGGGCGGGCTGTTCACAGCCTGACCGACGCCACGCATTTTCAGGTTTGTGCCGCCTTTGCTGTTTTCCGCATGAGATCTGCCTGACGGATGGACAGGCAAGGGTCTCGCCGCCCCCGCTTGATGGGGCCGCGTGCCGACGTGGCCGGATCTGCCCCCTTCAACCCTAAGTCTGAAGCGCCTGCCGTTGCCCACCCGCGGCGAATGTTATTAGCTCCGCCCACGTCTCCGACAGTCGCAGGATCAGTGCCATTCGTATCGTCATCGCCCGCCAGAACCATGAAACAAATACGTTTTCTCCGCTTCCCACACCGCTTGCGGCGTTCAATCCGCTTTGGGGGCCGAGGCGCTTGCTCTGGCCGACGGGATGTCGACGGCCCTTGGTGCCTTCCATCGCTATGCCGAGGGGCTTGGCGCGGAAATCTCCTGCCCGCTCGTCGCACATGCCTGGCCGAGCGGTCCGGTCGACGACGAGGCCTTCGAGGCCATGGCTGCTGCGCTTCTGGCCGATATCGGGCTCGGCTGCGACATGATCCTGCTCGATCTGCATGGCGCTATGGTCACGCAGAGCCATGACGACGGCGAGGGGGAACTTCTGGCCCGCATCCGCCGTGCCGCGCCCGGAGTTCCGGTCGGTGTCGCGCTGGATCTGCACGGCAATATCACCCGCAAGATGGTCGAGAATTGCGACGTCCTGATCGGCTTCAAGACCTATCCCCATATCGACATGTTCGAGACCGGCGCGCATGTCTGCCGCGTGATGGAGCAGATCCGTTCGGGCGGGGCGCGGCCGCGCATGGCGCTCGTCCAACCGCCGCTTTTGGCGCATACGCTGATGATGAATACAACCGTTGACGGCGCGATGGCCGATATTGTCGCGCTTTCACGCGCGGCAGAGGCAGAGGCGGGGTCCTCGGGGTCACTTTCTTCGGCGGCTTTCCGGCTGCCGATCTGGCCGAGGCGGGGCCCTGCGTCGTTGCGGTGACGACAGCGGATCTCGATCCGGCAGCGGTTGCGGGCAAGATCGCCGACGCGGTTTGGGCGAGGCGCGAGGGCTTCGTCTATACGCAGGAGCCGTTGGCCGACTCTATCGCCGCGTCGCGGCGCGCGGCGGAGCAATATGGCGGGCCCGTGCTGATGCTCGATCACGGCGACAACTGCATGTCGGGCGGCACTTGCGACAATATGGATGTGCTCGAAGCAGCCCTCGAGGCGGGGCTGGGCGGCATTGTCGCCGGTCCGTTCCATGATCCCCAAGCTGTGGCGGAGGCCTTTGCCGCCGGAAGCGGCAGCGAGATCACGCTGGAGCTCGGCAACAAGATCGCGGCCGAAGGCTTTCCCGCGCCGCGCCCTCCGTTGCGGGTGACGGGCAGGGTTTCGCGCTTGGGGGACGGACGCTACACCATCACCGGCCCGATCTATACCGGTATGGAATGTGCGATGGGTCGCGCGGCGGTCATCGATACCGGTACCGCAAAACTGCTGGTCACCGAAACCACGCACGAGCCTTGGGACCAGTCGGTCTTCCTCTCGGTCGGCATCGATCCCGCCGAGGCCCGCTATCTGGTGATGAAATCGCGCATGTATTGCCGTCCCGTCTTCGAACCGCTCGCCAGCGCGGTCGTCGAATGTGCCGGAGGGGCGTGACCGGCTCGGATTACAGCCTTTTCCCGTTCCGGAAGCTTCGCCGTCCGATCTATCCTTTGGATCTCGCTGCCGATCGCTGGCAGCCGGAAGAAGTCTAGGCACGGGTGAGGCCGCCCGTCGATGGCGAATGCCCGCTTGGGCTTGTGATGGCGGGCGTCTGGGGATCGGGCCGCCTCCGGCCCGATCCGTCTTTGTGAGGGCGCGCTGTCTCAGGAAGCAGCCGCTTTCAGGCCGATACCACCTGCGGCCGCCGCACTCAGTTTGATGAAGTTCAGGCTCTGCTGGCGCAGTGCACCGGCGAGTTCCTGACGCGAGGACAAAAGCACGCGTTCGGCATCCAGAACGGGGAAGAATTCGGATTCGCCGTATTCGTAGGAATCCCGCGTCAGCCCCACCGATTCCTCGGCATTGCCCACAAGCTTGGTCTGGGCCGCCACCAGCCGCGAGTCGCGGTTATAGCCGGCAAGAGCGTTTTCGACCTCTTCGACCGCCGCCAGAACCGACGAACGCCAAGCCAGCCGCGCCTGTTCGGCCCGGGCCTGGGCCGCGGAAAGACGCGCGCTATTGGCTCCGCCCGAAAAGAGGGAACCGAAAGCTGCGGGCCGAAGCCCCAGGTCTTCATGCTGCCGCCACCGCTGATATTGAGCGGCGTGACCGAGCCGGAGAGGGTGAGCTGGGGGTAAAGGCCGCCTGTGCCTGATCCACTCCGGCCATGGCGGATGCGAATTGGCGCTCGCTCATGCGGACATCGGGACGCGCGCGGATCACATCGGCCGGAACCCCGACGCTGGCGCTATAGCGCGCGCGCGGTTGGGTGCCGCCCGATTTGCGCAGGGCGGCGGCGACCGCGCTGCTGGTGCTGTCGGTCAGGGTCGCCAGCCGGTTCACCGATTGGTCGAAGCCGGTTTCGAGCGGCGGCAGCGCGGCTTCGGCCTGGGTCACCAGTTGCTCGGCCTGCAGCACGTCGATGCGGGTCGAAGCGCCCAGAACATCCTGCTGCTCGGTCAGGCGCAGCGATTGCTTACGGCTTTCGAGGCTCTGCCGCGTCAGATCGCGCATGTTCTGGTAATAGCGCGCGTCGATATAGGCCGAAGCAATGGCGCTGACGACGGTGAGCCGCGCCACATCCGCCGACAGATAGGCCGCATCGAGATCGGCACGCGCGCCGCGGCGTGCCGCGCGGTTGGCACCGAATACATCGATCATCCAGGAAACGCCGAGCGTGCCCGAGCTCGTTTCGGAAACGGTGCCCGCGCCGGTGCTGTCGCCGCGCTGGCCGCTCGCCGAGGCGGTGATCTGCGGCAGATCGCTAGCGCCGACAAGACGGGCATTGGCCTCGGCCTCGCGGATCGAGGCGACGGCGCTCATGACGTCGAGGTTGCGCGCGAGCCCGTCATTGACCAGCCGGTCGAGCTGGGAATCGCGGAAGGCCGCCCACCATGTATTCGCACCCGCCCGTCGTGCCGGAGAATTGCCCGCGAAACGGTCGGCAACATCGGCTTTGGGTGCGGTGAAGGGCGTGGTCGTGCCGCAGGCCGCAAGCAGGCCGACCGAGGAAAGTCCTGCCAGAAGGCCGCGGCGGGAAAGGCGTGTCGATTGTGTCATCTGTTTGTCTCGTCCTGAGGAAAGGGCTGGGTGGCGCGCGTCACGCCGAAAGGGGAGAGCTGACGTTTTCGGCCCGTGAAAAAGCCTTTTCTATTGGCCCGCAGACTTGCTGACGGGGCGGAAGGTCGAACATGCGGCCCTTGCAGGGCGCGGGGAAGCCGGTGGCGCGCGGCGCGGTTGCCGCACGGGGCACCCGGGTAGATCCGGCGGCGGAAAGGGCTTCCGCCGCCGGTGCTGTCTGCCGGCCTGATCGGGGCCGGCAGAACGGAGCAACTGTGCCGGAGGATCCATCCGCGGGTCAAGCGCCCGCAGATGTCGCCGTGGTCGGGCTTGCGGCTTGGGCCGCGACCGGCGTGGTCGGACCCGTCGCGGCGCTCTTGCTGTTCGGGGCACCTTTATCCGATCCCGAGCGGTCGAAGAGCCGCGTCACGAGGATGAAGAAGACCGGCACGAAGAAGATCGCAAGCGCGGTGCCCGTGATCGTCCCGAAGAGCGTCGCATAGCCGATCGCGACCCTAGCGCCCGCACCCGCGCCCGAGGACAGGACCAGTGGCACCACCCCGAGCCCGAATGCCAGAGAGGTCATCAGGATCGGGCGGAACCGCAGCTCTGCCGACTTGCGTACGGCCTCGAGCGCACCTTCGCCAAGCGTCGCCATCCGCTCGCGGGCGAACTCGACGATCATGATCCCGTTCTTGCCGGTCAGGCCCACCACGGTCAGAAGCCCGACCTGGAAGTAGACGCCGTTCGACTGCCCGCCGATCAGTGCGCCCAGAAGCGCACCCAGAATGCCCACCGGCATCGCCAGCAGCACCGCGATCGGGATCGACCAGCTTTCGTAAAGCGCGGCCAGACACAGGAAGACGGTGCTCAGCGCCAAGGCGTAAAGCAGCATGGCGCCTGCACCCGCCTCTCTTTCCTCGAGCGACATGCCCGTCCATTGCAGCGAGAAGCCCGGCGGCAATTGCGCCGCCAGCTCCTCCATGGCGTTCATCGCATCGCCCGAGGAGTAGCCGCTTGCGGGCGAACCTTCGATTCCATCGAGGGCAGCGCATTATAGCGGCTGACCTGCTGCGGGCCGAAGACCCATTCCTGCGTCGCGATGGTCGAGAGATCGACAAAATCGCCGTTGGCATTCGGGATGCGCCACAAGGCCATGTCGTCGGGCGAGGTCCGCGCCCAGGGCTCGCCCTGCACATAGACCCGTTTGACTCGACCCTCGTAGAGGAAGTCGTTGACGTAGGAGCTCGACCAGATCGTCGTGAGGAAGGTGCCGACATCGGTGGCGGTGACGCCGACCGCACCCGCCTCGGCCCAGTCGATATTGAGGCGGAACTGCGAGGCATCCTCGACCCCGTTCGGACGCACGCCGGTCAGGCGCGGATCCTGCGATGCCATGCCCAAAAGCTGGTTGCGGGCTGCCAGAAGTTCTTCATGGCTCTGTCCGGCATTCGCCTGCAAATAGGCAGAGAAGCCGTTCGAGTTGCCCAGTTCCATCACGGCGGGCGGCACGATCGGAACCACGATCGCTTCGCTGATCCCGCCCATCAGGGGCCGAAGGCGCGGGCGGCAATGGCCTGCGCGGGATCCTCGGGGGCGGAGCGCTCCTTCCAATCCTTGAGCTTGACGAACATCATGCCCATGTTCTGGCCCTGACCCGAGAACGAAAAGCCGCGAATGGAAAAGACGGCTTCGACGTTCTTGGCCTCGGCGGTGCTGTAGTAGTTCTCGACCTTTCTCAGCACCGCTTCGGTTTGCGAGGCGGTTGCGCCCGAGGGCAGCTGGACAATGGTCATGAGCGCGCCCTGATCCTCGTCGGGAAGGAAGGATGTCGGGGTGCGCTGGTAAGCGCGACCATGCCCACAAGGATCAGGGCAAAGACGATCAACATCCGCATCGGACCTGCCGTCACCCGGCGCACGCCGCCGGCATAGGCCGAGGTCAGGCCGGAAAAACGGCGCTCGAAGCCGCGGCTGAAGCCCGCGCCCAGACGTCCGATGGCAGTCTTGGGCGGCTCCTTGCTGTGCGCCTTGAGCATGGTGGCGCAAAGCGCGGGCGTGAAGATCAGGGCGATCAGCACCGAAAGTCCCATCGCCGAAACGATGGTTACCGCGAATTGCTTGTACATCTCGCCGGTCGAGCCGCCGAAAAAGGCCATCGGCACGAAGACTGCCGAGACCACGATGCCGATCCCGACCAACGCGCCCGAGATCTCGTCCATCGACCGCTCTGTGGCTTCCTTGGGGCCGACATGTTCCTCGGCCATGATGCGCTCGACGTTCTCGACGACGACGATGGCGTCATCGACCAGCAAGCCGATCGCGAGCACCATCGCGAGCATGGTCAGCGTGTTGATCGTAAAGCCGAGCGTTGCCATCACGCCCATCGTGCCCAAAAGCACGACCGGAACGGCCATGGTCGGGATCAGCGTGGCGCGGAAGTTCTGAAGGAAAACCAGCATCACGAGGAAAACCAGACCGATTGCCTCGATCAAGGTATGGATCACCGCCTCGATCGAGATCACGACGAAAGGCGTCGTGTCATAAGGGATCTCGTAGGTGACACCGGCGGGCAGGCTCTCGGCCAGCTCGGCCATTTTGGCTTTGACGAGTTCGGCCGTATCCAGCGCATTGGCGCCGGATGCGAGCTGGATCGCCATGCCGGCGGCGGCCTTGCCGTTGAAGAAGGCCTCGATCTCGTAGTTCTCGGTGCCGAGTTCGGCACGCGCGACATCCTTGAGCAGAACCATGCCGCCGTCGGTATCGGTGCGCAGGACGATGCGCTCGAAATCCTCGGGGTTTGGAGAAGCGATTGCGCGGTGATGGTGGCGTTGAGCAGCTGCCCCTCGGGCGCTGGCATGGAGCCGAAGCTGCCCGCCGAAATCTGCGCGTTCTGTGCGGAGATCGCCTGCGTCACCACACTGGGCGAGAGGTCGTAATATTTCAGCTTTTGCGGATCGAGCCAGATGCGCATCGCATATTCCGACCCGAAGACTTCGACCTTGCCGACGCCTTCAAGCCGCGAGACCGGCTCGACCATATAGGAGTTGAGGTAATCGGCGAGGTCGAGGTCGCGTTTGCTGCCGTCCTCGGACACCAGCGCGAGGACCATCAAAAAGCCGGTCGCCGATTTCTCGACGGTCACGCCCTGACGCTGCACGACCGAGGGCAGGCCCGCTTCGGCCTGCGCCAGTTTGTTCTGGACCTGAACCTGCGCGATATCGGGATCGGTTCCGATCTCGAATGTAAGTGTCACGGTCGCGCGTCCGGTCGATGTCGTCGAGGAGCTGATGTAGCGCAACCCGTCGAGGCCGGTCATTTCCTTCTCGATGATCTGGACGACCGTATCGGCCACTGTTTCGGCCGATGCACCGGGGTAGGTCGCGCCGATCACCACCGAAGGACCGGCGATCGAGGGATATTGGGAGATGGGCAGCCGCGTGATCGCCAGTGCGCCGAGGCCCATGATGATGATGGCGATGACCCATGCAAAGATGGGTCTGTTGATGAAGAACCGTGCCATGCTCTAGCGGGCCTCTGCGCTTTGGACCGGCGCGCCGGAGCCGCTTGCGGGGCTGGCGGCTGCCTGCTCCTCGGCCGCGCCGGAAGCAGCGGGAGCTCCGCCTTCCTGACCGGCAACAGCTTCATCGGGCGCGATCGAGACCGGCGCGCCCGGGCCCGCTTTCTGGAAGCCGGAGGTGATCAGCCGGTCGCCATCTGCCAGACCCGATGTCGTAACCCATTGGTTGCCCGAAGAAGACAGGATCGTCAGTTCGCGCACGGCGACCTTGCCGTCTTCGACCACCCAGGCGCTCGCCGCTCCGGTTTGGTCGCGCATCACCGCATTCATCGGCACGAGCACGGCCTTGTCGGCGGTGGCCTGCGGCAACTCGACTTCGACATAAAGGCCCGGAAGCAGCAGCAGGTCGGGGTTGGGGAAAGAAATCCGCAGCGTCACCATCCGGTGGTCGGCTCGACCTGCGGTTCGGCGGCGCGCAACTCTCCGGTCTCGGGATAGGTCACGCCGTTGGGCAGCAAAAGCGTGGCGTGACCCGACAGACTTTCCTTGTTGTTCTTGAGGTCGGCGGCACGGTCCAGAAGGTCGTTGGCCGATTGGGTCACATCGACATAAACCGTGTCGATGGCGCGGATCGTGGTCAATGCACCCGTCTGCTGCGCGCCGACAAGCGATCCGGTGGTCGCCTGGGACAGGCCGATGATGCCTGAAATCGGCGCGGTGATCGTGGTACGGTCCAGATCGATTTCGGCGCTTTGCAGTTTGGCCTTGGCCATCTGGAGACCGGCATTGGCCGCGCTGCGGGCCGCGACCGCGCTGTCGCGTTTTTGTGCCGAGCCTGCGCGGGTGGCGAAAAGCTCTTCGGCGCGTTCGGCCTCGCGGACGGCCAACTCGTAGTTCGCCTCGGCCTCTTCGACAGAGGCTTTTGCGGCGGCTACGGCCGCGGAATAGGTGTCGTCCTCGATCTTGTAGAGCGGCTCGCCCTTCGTGACCGCGCGACCTTCCTCGAAAAGGCGCTCGCTGATGATGCCAGAGACCTGCGGGCGGACTTCGGCAATGGTCGAGGCCTTGATCCGGCCGGGTAGGCGGGCCGTCAGGGTGAAAGGTGCCTCTTTGACAATCACCGTACTGACGACGGGCGGCGGCGCATCCTGAGCCGAAGCGGGCAGGGTGGCCGCGACGGCAAGGAAGGCGCCGGCCAGCAGGCTGGTGGAGGCAAGCAGTCTGGGTCGTTTCATAACGAGCCTTTCTGATGGGGACGAAAGTCGGCGCCGCAAAGACGGGGAGGGTGCTTTGCGGCAGGGAGGAAAAAAACAGGCTGTTGGTGTTTGGCTGGTCGGGTCGCGGGTTAACCCGCGGACCTGTGCCCGAGCGGCTTGCGGATCAGAGACATCTGCGCCGAAATCAGCTTCCAGCCGAGCGTGGTCAGGCCGAAAGCCCGCGAGGAGCGCAGCCATTCGCTGACGATGCCGTTCATCGTCACCATCATCAGGATTGCCGCTTCGCGCGGGGTGAAGTCGGGGTGGAGGCTGCCGTCCTTTTGCGCCAGAACCGTGACGCGCTGGAGGTTCTCGAAAATCTCGTTGTTCATGCCGCTGACCCAATCCGCCAGTTCCTGATCGGCCGCGGCATGGAGCGAGATGCGCAGCATCCGCTGCTGGCTCTCGTCGGCCTCGAAAATGGCGAGAATTTCATGGGCGGTGGCTTCGAGAAAGCCGAGTGGATCGTCATGCCCTGCGTCGCCGCGAGCACGAGCAGCTCTTCTTGCGGCAGCGCCCTGCGCGAGCGCAAGGCGGTGAGCAGGTCGGTTTTGTTCTTGAAATGCCAGTAAAACGCACCGCGGGTCGCACCAGCCGCACGCGAAATGCTTTCGAGCGAGGGGCCGGAAATGCCCTTTTCGGAGAAGATTATCTCGGCCGCATCGAGGATCGCATTGCGGGTTTCTTCGGCATCTTCCTTGGTCCGTCTCACGTCGCGATCCACCTTCAATCAACCATAGACAAGGTCATACAAACATTCACGAATGTATGTAAATGGCCGTTCTGAAATGACGGGCGGGTTTTCGATCTTGGGATATGTCTCTTTCACTGCGCTGATTTTATTTGCTAAAAGTGAAGTTCCTCTCGACTTTCCGAAGGTTTCCGAAGGTTTCCGAAGGGGTGAAATCTCGGAATTGTGATGATTGGGGATCATTCGCATTCACGGTCCGGCCGTCCTGCCAGAGGTCGGTTGCTCCAAGCTGCGCCCCTCCCAAACGCGGCGGTTTCCGAAGCGATCACGGAGCGGGCCGTGGCTCTTGGAAGGATTGGAGAGTCAGAAATCCGCCCGCAGAACCACTTTCCCGCCAAACCGCTTCAGACGCTCAATCTGCCCCTCGAAAAGCCGGTAGAAGCTGCCCTCGGTCTGGTCTCCTTGCGGAACTTGAATCACGCCGGAAACCTGAAACCAATGGGTTTGGAACCGAAGGCTGCTAGCCCGCAAACGTCCGAAGCGCGCCCAAGCCGGTGGTGTATCGGCTCTGTGGGCGGGATGCGTGAACTCGGACATATCCGCCGCGCAAGCTGCGCGACGAGAGGACCACGACAGGCCCCAAGGCCACCTCCACGACACAACTTAATGCTTCGACACCGCCAAGGAGCAGGAGGGCCTTCGCCGGCAAAATTTACGCTGGCTTTACGCATATCGGGGTTTTCCGCATAGCGCCTTTACGCGCCCCGCAAGCACAGTTTTCCCATCAAAACGCAGGAGAAAACCATGCTTTTCGACTTTCTGTTTCTTGCAGGCGGTCTGACCGTCTTTGCCCTCGCCGCCTTGGCGGTGCGGGCGGCTGACCGTCTTTGAGGGGTGTCATGACGCTCGACCTTGTTCTGGGCGGAGCGCTTGCTCTGGCCCTGCTTGTCTATTTCCTGTTCGCGCTTCTGGCGCCCGAGAGGTTCTGAGATGACAGGCGATCTGATCTATTTTGCGCTGTTTCTGGTCGGTCTGACCCTGATTGGCTTGGCGCTTGGCGGCTATATGGAGCGGGTTTTCACCGGACGGCTGCGCCTCTTCGACCCGCTCGAGCGGCGGCTGCTGGCTGTGGCGGGCGTTTCGGGGCGGGGGCAGCGCTGGACAAGCTATGCGATCAGCCTGTTGGCCTTCAACGCGGCGGGATTTGCGCTTTTGTTTCTGGTGCTGCGCCTTCAGGGCTGGCTGCCGTTCAACCCGCAGGGCTTTGGCGCGATGACCTCGTCGCAGGCCTTCAATACTGCCGTCAGCTTCATGACCAATACCAATTGGCAAAGCTATGGTGGCGAGACTACGGTCAGTCATTTCAGCCAGATGTTCGGCCTGACGGTGCAGAATTTCGTCTCGGCGGCGACGGGGATTGCGGTGGCGGTCGCGGTGGTGCGCGGCCTTGTCGGGCGCTCGGTCAAGGATCTGGGCAATTTCTGGGTCGATCTGACGCGGGCGGTGCTTTACCTGCTTTTGCCGGGCGCGATTGTGATCACAATTGCTCTGATCTGGCAGGGGCAGCCGCAGAACCTGCTGGCATCGGTCACCGCAACAACGCTGGAGGGCGCGCAGCAAATCATCGCGCAAGGCCCGGTCGCCAGTCAGGATGCGATCAAGATGCTGGGCACCAATGGCGGCGGTTTCTTCAACGCCAATGCCGCCCATCCCTATGAAAACGCAACCGCGCTGACGAACCTGATCCAGATTTACGCGATTCTGTGCATTCCGGCGGCCTTTCCCTTCTTTTTCGGGCGCATGGCCGGGGACAAGCGGCAGGGGGTCGCGATCTATGTCGCGATGAGCGTCCTGTTCGTTGCCGTCCTGCTGGCCGCTTACTTCTTCGAGGCCCATGGCAACCCGCTTTACGCTGGCATCACCGATCCCGGTGTCTCGATGGAGGGCAAAGAGACGCGCTTTGGTCTGGCGCAGACGGTGCTTTTCACCGTGGCGACCACGGTGGCATCCTGCGGCGCGGTCAATGCGATGCACGACAGCCTGATGGCGCTTGGCGGCATGATCCCGCTGTTCAACATGCTTTTGGGCGAGATCATCTATGGCGGTGTCGGTGCAGGTTTCTACGGCATGGTGCTTTATGTCGTCCTCACTGTCTTTATCGCCGGGCTGATGGTCGGGCGGACGCCCGAATGGCTGGGCAAAAAAATCGAGGCCCGCGAGATGAAGCTGGCCGCGCTTAGCCTTCTGGTGATGCCGATCGGCGTTTTGATCCTGTCGGCGCTGTCGATTCTGACGGGCAATGCCCAGCCGGCGGTGCAGGATGCAGGCCCCCATGCGCTGAGCGAGCTGATCTATGCCTATACGTCGGGCACGGCCAATAACGGTTCGGCCTTTGCCGGATTTGGCGCCAATTCAACCTGGCACAATACGATGATCGGGCTGGCCATGCTGATTGGCCGCTGGGGCTATATCGTGCCGGTTCTGGCGATTGCGGGAGGGCTGGCGGCCAAGACGCGCGCGCCGGAAACCTCCGGAACCTTCCCGACCCATGGCCGTGCTTTCACCATCCTGCTGATTGCGACGATCCTGATTATCGGCGCGCTGACCTTTCTGCCCGTGCTGGCGCTTGGCCCGATTGCCGAACAGGTGGCGATCTCGGCTGGTCAGACATTCTGAGGGTAAACCCATGTCAAAACACGAAAAATCCGAAATCGGCCTGCTGGCCCCCGAGATCATGCGGCCAGCCGTTCTGGCGGCCTTCCGCAAGCTTGATCCCCGCAGCCTTGCGCGCAATCCGGTGATCTTTGCGACCGGGTTGGTGGCCTTGGTCACAACCGTTCTGGCGCTGGCGAAATGGGGGCAGCCGGGCACGTTCCTGTCGCTACAGATCGCGCTATGGCTTTGGGCGACGGTGCTGTTTGCCAATTTCGCCGAGGCCGTGGCCGAGGGGCGGGGCAAGGCGCGCGCCGATGCCTTTCGCGCCACGCGCTCGAGCGCCAAAGCCAAGGCGCTGCTTGATCCCGCGCGGCGCGATCTCTTCGAGATGAAAGACATCGACACGATCGAGCCGGGCGAGCTGATCCTGGTCGAGGCAGGCGATATCGTGCCCACGGACGGCGAGATCATCGAGGGCGTCGCCTCGGTCGATGAAAGCGCGATCACGGGGAATCCGCGCCGGTGATCCGCGAAAGCGGCGGCGATCGCTCGTCGCTGACGGGGGACGCGGCTGGTGTCGGATTGGCTGGTGGTCAAAGTGACCGCAAAACCCGGCGAGACCTTTCTGGACCGCATGATCGCGCTGGTCGAGGGGGCCAAACGCGCCAAGACCCCGAACGAGATCGCGCTGGATATTCTGCTGGCGGGGCTCTCGCTGGTCTTTTTGCTGGTCGTGGCGACTTTGCCGGTCTTTGCGGGCTGGGCGGGCGCGCAGATTCCGGTGGTCTATCTGGCGGCGCTGTTCGTCACGCTGATCCCGACGACCATCGGCGGGCTTTTGTCGGCCATCGGCATTGCGGGCATGGACCGGCTGGTCAGGGCCAATGTCATCGCCAAATCCGGCCGAGCGGTCGAGGCGGCGGGCGATATCGATGTGCTGCTTTTGGACAAGACCGGAACCATCACCTTCGGCAACCGCATGGCCGAGGAATTCCTGCCCGTCCCCGGCGTCTCCGAGGCCGATCTGGCCGAGGCCGCCTGGGCCAGCTCGCTGGCCGATGACACGCCCGAGGGCAAATCCATCGTCGATCTGGCGGTCAAGCGGCATGGTTTCGTCGAGGGGATCTTGCGTCTTGGTGCAGATTTCGTGCCCTTTACCGCGCAAACCCGCATGTCGGGGGTGGATCTGCCTGATGGGCGCAAGATCCGCAAAGGGGCCTCGGATGCGATGGCGCGCAGCTTTCCCGAAGGCGGCGCGGCTCAGGCCGAACCTCTGGTGCGCCGCATCGCCATGTCGGGCGGCACGCCTTTGGTCGTGGCGCTGAACGGGCGTATTCTGGGCGTGATCCATCTGAAAGACGTCGTGAAACCCGGCATCCGCGAGCGTTTCGCCGAGCTGCGCCGCATGGGTATCCGCACGGTGATGATCACCGGGGACAACCCGCTGACCGCCGCCGCGATTGCCGCCGAAGCGGGGGTCGACGACTTCCTTGCCGAGGCCACGCCCGAGCGCAAACTGGAACTGATCCGTTCCGAGCAGGCACAGGGGCGGCTGGTCGCGATGTGCGGCGACGGCTCAAACGACGCACCGGCCTTGGCGCAGGCGGATGTCGGGGTGGCGATGAACTCGGGCACGCCCGCCGCCAAAGAGGCGGGCAATCTGGTCGATCTGGACAGCGATCCGACCAAGCTGATCGAGATTGTCATGGTCGGGAAACAGCTGCTGATCTCGAGGGGCGCGCTGACGACCTTTTCCATCGCCAATGATGTCGCGAAATATTTCGCGATCCTGCCCGCGCTGTTTGTCGCGGCCTATCCGGGGCTGGCTGTGCTGGATGTGATGGGCCTTGGCACGCCGCAATCGGCGATCCTGTCGGCGATCATCTTCAACGCTTTGGTCATTGTCGCGCTGATCCCGCTGGCGCTGAAAGGCGTCAAATACCGCCCGGCCTCGGCTGGTGGGCTTTTGTCCCGCAATCTGCTGATCTATGGGCTTGGCGGCCTTGTCGCGCCCTTCATCGGTATCAAGCTGATCGACATTCTGGTCGATCTGGCCCATCTGGCTTGAGGTGATCTTATGATCTCGCAACTTCGTCCGGCACTTGTTTTCCTTGGCTTCTTTTCGCTGCTTCTGGGCATTGCCTATCCTTTGGCGATGACCGGATTGGGGCAGGCGCTGTTTCCCGCTCAGGCCAATGGCAGCCTGATTGCGCGCGACGGTGCCGTCATCGGCTCAAGCCTGATCGGGCAAGAGTTCACGCGGCCGGGCTATCTGCATGGCCGCGTCTCGGGCACGGATCCGGCCTATAATGCGGCCTCCTCGACGGGCACCAACCTTGCGCCTTCCAGTCAGGCGCTGCTGCAAGAGGTCACCTCGCGCGCCAAGGCGTTCGGGCCGCTGCCGGTGCCCTCGGAAATGGCGACGGCCTCGGGCTCGGGGTTGGATCCGCAGATCACGCTTGGTGCGGCGCTGCGTCAGGCGCCCCGGATCGCGCAGGCGCGCGATCTGCCCGAGGATAAGGTGATCGCCCTGCTGCATGAGGTCAGCACCGGTCCGGCCTTTGGTTTTGTTGGCGAAAACCTTGTCAATGTGCTTCAGGCCAATCTCGCGCTTGATGCGATGATCCGCTAGGATCGCGCCATGGACCATGACGCCCCGCGCCCCGATCCCGAGACCTTCCTGTCCGAGGCCAATGCCGAGGCCGGGCCGGATCTGCCTGCGGGCTCGGCGCCGGGGCGGCTCAAGATCTTTCTGGGCGCCTCGCCGGGCGTCGGCAAGACCTATGCCATGCTCGAGGAAGCCCGCGCCGATCATGGCGCGGGCATCGATACCGTGGTCGCTTTGGCCGAGACGCACGGCCGCGCCGAAACCGCCGCATTGCTGGCCCATCTGGAGCAACTGCCCCGCCGCATTGTGACCTATCGCGGGCGGCAGATATCGGAGATGGATCTGGACGGCCTGCTGGCCCGCCACCCGCGTCTTGCGCTGATTGACGAGCTGGCCCATACCAATGTGCCCGGCGCGCGCCACCCCAAGCGCTGGCAGGATGTCGAAGAGGTTCTGGCCGCGGGCATCGATGTCTATACGACGCTGAATATCCAGCATATCGACAGCCTCAATGATGTGGTCGCGCGCATCACGGGCGTGCGCGTGCAGGAAACCGTTCCCGATGCGATCTTGCAGCGCGCCGACGAGATCCGCATGATCGATCTGCCCGCCGAGGATCTGATCAAGCGCATGCGCGAGGGCAAGGTCTATATGCCCGTCGAGGCGGGGCGCGCGCTTCTGAACTTCTTCTCCAAGCCCAATCTGACGGCGCTGCGCGAGCTGGCATTGCGCACGGCCGCCAGCCGTGTCGATGCCGACATGCTGGCGCTTAATCAGGGCAATGGACGGTTGGCGACGCAGGACCGCCTGATGGTCTGTCTGGATGATCCCGCCAGCGCCAAGGCGCTGGTGCGGGCGGGGCGGCGCATGACCGATCGCGCGCGCATTCCCTGGATCGTGGCCACCGTCATCACCCCCGAGATCGAGCGGCGCGGCCCTGCCGCCGCCGGTGCGATGGCCGATGCCTTGGCCGTGGCCGAAAGGCTGGGGGCCGAGGTCCAGATCCTGCGCGCCGACCGCGCCGATGTCGTGGACGAGCTGCTGGCGGCGGGCCGCCGTCACAAGGCCTCGCGGCTGATCCTTGGGCGCAGGATCGGGGCGGGGTGGTGGCAAAGGTTGCTCGCGCGGATCATGCCGCCTTTATCCGAGCGCATCCTTGAAAAAGCGGTCGATTTCGAGGTCACGGTCCTTGCCCCACATCCGAGCCCGCACCCCGACGCGAAAAGGCGCCGCGCAGGGCCTTGGGCTGGCCGATCCTTCTGGCCGAGGCTGTGGGCGTGACGGTGATCTCGACCGCGATTGCCACGCCGTTTGATCGCTTCGTGCCGGTTGCCTCGCTGGCGGTGATCTATCTGGTGGGCGTTCTCTCCATCGGGATGCGGCGCGGGATTGCGGGCGCGGTTTTGGCCAGCGTTCTGGGCTTTCTGGCCTATAACTATTTCTTCACCTCGCCCTATTATTCCTTGCGCGTGGCCAGCCATGAATCGGTGGTGGCGCTGTTGGTCTTTACGGTTTCCGCGCTTTTCACCGGCAGCCTTGCGGGCCGGTTGAAGCAACAGATCGAATTCATGCGCGTTACGCAGGCGCGCACCCAGACGCTTTACGATTTTGCGCGCAAGATCGCCTCGGCCAGCACGACCGATGATGTGCTTTGGGCGGCGGCGGCGCATATTGCCCATTCGCTGGAATGCCACTCGCTGATCCTGATGCCGGACGGGGCAGGGGATCTGCAGCAGGTTCAGGGATTTCCTCGGTCGAAGAGGATCTGGCGCCCCAGATTTTGCCGCAGCGCTTTGGGCCTATCAAAAGAACGTGCCTGCGGGGGCGGGGACCGACACTTTGCCCGCCTCTGACTGGATGTTTCTGCCCTTGGCGACGCAGGGCGCGCCGATCGGGGCGATCGGGGTGCGGTTTCTGGACCCCGCGCGCGGACGCGATCCCGAGACGCGGCGCCTTTTGGCCGCGGTCGAGGATCAGGTCGCCGTCGCCGTCGAGCGCATCAAGATCGAATCCGATCTCGAACGCGCGCGTCTGGCCTCGGAGACCGAGACCCTGCGCGCGGCGCTTTTGAACAGTGTCAGCCATGATCTGCGTACGCCTTTGGTCACGGTGATCGGCTCGCTTTCGGCTGTCGAGCAAGGCGGCCTGCCGCCCGAGGGCGAACGTCTGCTCATCCGCGGTGCCCTGACCGAGGCCGAGCGGCTCGACCGCTATGTCGCCAATCTGCTCAGCATGACCCGCCTTGGCCACGGCGCGCTGACGGCGCGGCAGGTGCCGACCGATCTGGCCGAGCTTTTCGCGCGGGCGCAAAGCGATCTGGCCGTGCCGCTTTCGGTCTTTCATGTGGTCGTCGACTTGCCCAGAGACCTTCCCGCGGTCATGATCGATCCGGTCCTGATCGGGCAATCGCTTGTCAACTTGATGGAGAACGCGACCAAATATGCCCCCGAAGGCAGCACCATCCGGCTTTCCGCTACGACGTTGGACCAAGGCGTCGCCGTGCTTGTCGAAGATCAGGGGCCGGGCATTCCGGAACCCGAGCGTGCCCGTGTCTTCGATCTCTTCCATCGTGCCGTACAAGGTGACGGCCAGCCTGCGGGAACGGGCGTCGGGCTCGCGATCGTCAAGGGCATGGTCGAGGCGAATGACGGCAAGGTCGAAGCGATTGAGCCACCCTCCGGCACAGGTGCGGCCATCCGCATGATCCTGCCCTATGCCCCGACAATCGCCGAGATCGCAGATGAATGACACAACCGGAGTTCTGGTCATCGAGGACGAGGCGCCGATCCGCCGCTTTCTGCGGGTCGTGCTGGAAGGAGCGGGATTTACCGTCGAGGAGGCCGCTCGCGGACGCGAAGGCATAACCAAAGCCGCAACCCTGGGGCCGGACGTGGTGCTCGTGGATCTGGGCTTGCCCGATCTCGATGGAAAAGAGGTGATCCAAGCGATCAGGGAATGGTCGCGCGTGCCCATCCTCGTGCTTTCCGTCCGCTCGGAAGAGGCCGAGATCATCGCGGCACTGGATGCGGGCGCCGACGATTATGTAACCAAGCCCTTTGCCACGGGCGAGCTTTTCGCCCGTCTTCGGGCGCTTTCCCGCCGCAATGTTGCGGCTGCCGCTCAGCCGGCCGTCATCACCGTCGGAGGGCTGGAAATCGACCTTGCGAAAAGGTTGGTTCGCCTGAACGGTCAGGTGGTCGAACTGACCCGCAAGGAATTTGACGTGCTCGCACTTCTGTCGCGCAATTCGGGGCGCCTGCTCTCGCACCACGATCTGCTCGGCACCGTCTGGGGACCAGCCCATCGGGATGACGTCCATTATTTGCGCATTGTGATCAGCCACTTGAGAGACAAGCTGGGCGACGATGCCCAGCATTCGAGGCTGATCATAACCGAGCCCGGCATCGGATATCGTCTGATCTTCTGAACTTCCAAGGCATCGGGGCGATTTGCGGGGAGGGACGGATGACCCGTCATCAATGGCGCCACGGATCCTCTCGATCGCGACCCAACTCCCGAGAGAGAGCCCGTTGGAAAGAGGAAACCAGCACGTTTCCCTCATGTTCAAAATTACCTGACTAATTTAGTATTGCGCCCGCCGCCCCGCATCAATAGGAGAGGCGCGCGGGTTTTCTCGCGTCAACCGCCCTCCAGCTTTGGATCTGTTGCCATGTTTTCGTTGAAGTCGGTCAGCGCCCTTGCGGCATGGCATTCCCCCTCGCCCTTTCGCTTTCGCCCGCTTTTGCCGCTTCGACGGCCTATCCGCTGGTGATCAACAATTGCGGGGTCGAGCTGACCTTCGAGAAAGCGCCGCAGCGCGCGGTCACGCTTGGCCAGAACAGCGCCGAGATCTTGCTGTTGCTTGGCGTCGAGGATCAGATGGTCGGCACCGCTTTCTGGCCCTCGGAAGTGCTGCCCGAACTGGCCGAGGCGAACGGCAAGGTCAAACGGCTGTCTCAGGAAATTCCGACGCTGGAATCGATTTTGGCGGAGCGTCCGGATTTCGTCGCGGCGCAGCTTGCCCATTTGCTCGGCCCCGAAAGCAAGGTCGCCAAGCGCGAGGATTTCGCCAATCTCGGCATCAACAGCTATCTCTCGCCAACCCTTTGCACCGCCAACCACAACAGCGGCGATGTGCATGGCGCGCGCGCCGAGATGTGGAACATGGACCAGCTTTACCAAGAGATCGACGAGCTTTCGCAGATCTTTGATGTGGCCGATCGCGGTCAGGCGCTGATTGCGGATTTCAAGGCGCGCGAGGCGGCCATCCGCGCGCGGGTTTCGACGCAGGCCAATGGTCTGTCCTACGCCTTCTGGTTCTCCAGCCCCTCGCCCGAGGCGGATGCCTATCTGGGTGGCAAGAACGGCTCTTCGGGCTTCATCGCCGATCTTCTGGGCGGCCATAATGTCATCCAGACCGAGGTGGAATGGCCCACCGTCAGCTGGGAGGGATCATGGCCGCCAATCCCGATGTGATCGTGGTGGGCGAGGTCGCCCTGACCCGCGGCTGGGAGCTGGACAAGGCCGAAAACAAGATCGCCTTCCTGAAGGCCGATCCCGCCATCAGCCATCTCGAGGCCGTCAAACAGGGCCATATCGTGACCATGGATGCCCAGGCCATGAACCCGACCATCCGCACCCTTTACGGCGCCGAGCAGGTCGCCGCGCAGCTGGAAGAGCTTGGTCTTCTCAAGTGAGCATGCCCAAACGACATTTCGGGGAACAGGCCGGTCTTGGCCTGTTTTTGCTTTTATCCTCGGCGCTTTTGCTGCTGGCCATTGCCGCGGGCACGGGCATCGGCGAGATGTCGATCCCGCTGCGCACCACCTTTTTCGCCGTCACCAACAAATTCGGCTGGAGCGAGGTCGCGCTGGACCCGATCCATCAAAGCGTGATCTGGGACTACCGGCTTAGCCGGGCG
The DNA here is from genome assembly GCA_030410095.1 of Paracoccus cavernae. Taxonomy (GTDB): domain Bacteria; phylum Pseudomonadota; class Alphaproteobacteria; order Rhodobacterales; family Rhodobacteraceae; genus Paracoccus; species Paracoccus cavernae. The sequence goes on along the minus strand of JAUFRC010000001.1, from coordinate 1,005,987 downwards.
CTGGTCGCGGCCTGCTGCGGGGCGGGTCTGGCGCTGTGCGGGGCGATCTTGCAATCGCTTTTGCGCAATGCGCTGGCCGAGCCCTATGTGCTGGGCGTCTCGGCGGGCGCATCGACCGGCGCGGTCTCGATCATGATCTTGGGGCTTGGCGCGGGCGCGGTCACCTTGTCCGCCGGAGCCTTTGTCGGTGCCTTTGCCGCCTTCGTTTTCGTGGCGCTGCTCTCGGACGGCGCGCGCCGGAGCGGGCAAGACGATCTTGGCAGGGGTCGCCGCCAGCCAGCTTTTCAATGCGCTTACCTCCTACATCGTCAGCACTTCGGGCAATGCGCAACAGGCGCGGGATGTGATGTTCTGGCTTTTGGGCAGTTTTGGCGGCGTGCGCTGGCCCGAGTTCCAGCTGGCGCTTACCGTTGTCGTCATAGGCTTTGTGATCTGCATGTATTTCGCCAAAGCGCTGGATGCCTTCGCTTTTGGTGATGATGCGGCCGCCTCACTCGGGATTTCGGTCAATGCCGTGCGCATCATCCTTTTTGGGGTCACCGCCCTTTTGACGGCGACGATCGTGTCCATGGTCGGCTCGATCGGCTTTGTCGGTCTGGTCGTGCCCCATGCCGCGCGCTTTATCGTCGGGCAATCCCATATGCGGCTGCTGCCGACCTGTCTGGTCACCGGCGCAATCTTCATGGTGCTGGCCGATATCATGTCGCGCATCATCCTGCCCCAGCAGGTTTTGCCCATCGGCGTCGTCACCGCATTGGTGGGCGTGCCGTTTTTCTCGATCATCCTTTACCGTTCGCAGCGCAACTCATGACCATCGCGGCAGAAAACCTTAGCTGGAAGATCGGGCAAAAGATCATTGTCGATGATGTCACGATCTCGGCCGTTCCGGGCAAGATGCTGGGCCTTCTGGGTCCGAACGGCTCGGGAAATCCTCGCTGCTGCGCCTGCTGGCAGGGCTGCGCAAAGCCCATGCGGGGCGGGTGACACTGGACGGTCAGGACCTGCAAAAGATTAAGCGCAAGGCCCTTTCGCGCCGCATCGCCTTGGTCGAGCAGCACGCCAATACCGAATCCAATGTCAAAGTCCGCGATGTGGTCAAACTGGGCCGCATTCCCCATCACCCGCCTTTGGGTGGCTGGACAAAGGCTGATGACGAGATCGTCGACAATGCTTTGGCCCGCGTCGGCATGGAGGCCCGCGCCCGCGACGACTGGCAGCGCTTGTCGGGAGGCGAGCGTCAACGCGTTCATATCGCCCGCGCGCTGGCGCAAGCCCCACCGAGATGCTGCTGGACGAGCCGACCAATCACCTCGACATCCAGCACCAGATCGAGTTGCTGCGCCTGATCTGTGATATTTCGCTGACCTCGATTATCGCGATCCATGATCTGAACCATGCGGCGATGTTTTGCGATCATCTGGTGGTGCTGGACCGCGGCCGCATTGTCGCGCAAGGTACGCCCGAAGCCGTCCTGACCGAGGCCCTTCTGCGCGAGGTCTTCCGCGTCGAGGCCCGCGTCGTCACCTCGCCCCATCACGGCAGGCCCCATATCCACTATCTGCGCTGAGGCGGGTTCTGCGCTATGGCGCACGAAAGGATGGCAGCCAGCGGATTCCGAATATGCCGAACCTGAAAGACGGTGGGGCAAATTGCGTGACGGGACATGCGACGAAAAAGGATACCGAACACAATCCGGCGCATGTCCCGATAAAGCGATTGAAAAGCTGGGCGAGCGCTCGACACCGCCGTTCACGGCAACACTGGCGCAGGCCGCCGCAGCTTCAACGCGCAGCGCCACGGAGCGCGTTTGCCCCGATCGTACGGTAGAGATCGGCCGCGCCATCGCGATACGGTTCGCAGGCGAAGACCCGCGCCAACTCCTCCGCGCGAAACGCCTTCCGCCTTTTACCCTCTGATACCATCGAAGCACTAAGGGCAGGAGCGTTCCGGTCCATTCCCTGAGGTTTCCATGCGGCCGACAATCATGGTTACCCGTGCCGCAGCGCATTCTGCCGACACGCTGATGGTTTCGGCGGGAATCAACGAAGACAATGACGAGGCGATCTATCACCCTCGGCCCGCGTGTTTTGATACGGACATCGGGGCGCGCCGGTGCAGCAGTGTCTCTAAGACGATCACCGGATCAGCGTGCAGGATATTGCCGTGATCGAGGATGCCGCCATTTCCCCGGCGCGACCGCGTTTCTTTGCGCTGCGGGTGCCGGAAGGCGAAGTCGAATACCCGTGCCCACCGTGCACAGGTCGCGGCCCCTGACGGATTCCAGATTGAGTTGCCTCCTGCGCCGCTCTTTGAGTAACAGTCCCTATAGCACCTACAACAATATTAAGGGCTGTCGACCGGAACCTTGTCTTTGGTCCAACGTTCTGTAAATTCAACGGAAATCCACGCGAACTGCCGCATTTCCCACAACCGGCACCGCATTGCAGATCAGCCCACGCTGTCAGAGAGCCCCCATGCCAAATACCCCTACCGCGATTATTAATACTTCCGGAACGATTGTCTCCGGTGCAGCCGAACCGTCCATGACCATCGAGGTCAGAACCACTTCGGGAGAGTTGGTCGGAACCACCCGCAGCGATCCTTTTGGTCGCTACTCCATCACGACGACCCGGCCTTTCACCAACGGCGAGCAGCTTTTCGTGACGGCAACCGACAGTTTCAACAACACCTCGTCCCCCGCAACGGCATTCGCGCCCGACGTGACACCGCCGGCAGAGCCAAGCAACCTGTCCATGAACCAGGACGGTACCGCGGTAATTGGGCAGGCTGAGCCGAATACCGTGATCGAAGTGCGCAATGCGGAAGGATCAGTGATCGGACAGGGCCTGACCGACATGAACGGGAACTTCATGGTGAGCCTGGCTGTGCCCCAACAAGCTGGACAGACTCTGAGCGTCAGGGCGAGAGATTCTGCGACTCGAGAGTCAGGACGTTAGGATTCAAGCCCCGAACCTCTCAGTGCCCTGTTTCACCGCCGGCACCATGATCCGCACGCCGGAGGGGAGCGCGCGGTCGAAACCCTTGCGGTGGGCGACCTTATTCTGACCCTCGACAACGGGCCCCAACCCCTGAGGTGGACCGGCAGGCGCAAGCTTGAACGCGAAACGCTTGCGGGCGCGCCAAATCTGCTCCCCATCCGCATTTCCGCCGGAGCCTTGGGCGAAAACACCCCTGCGCGCGATCTTGTCGTCTCGCCCCAACACCGGATCCTCGTGCGCTCGCGCATCGCGGCAGAGCTTTTGGTGCAACCGAGGTGCTGGTTGCGGCAAAGCAGCTTCTTGCGCTCGACGGGATCGAGGTCGCGACGGATTGCGACACGGTCACCTATGTCCACCTGCTTTTCGACCGCCACGAAGTCGTCACCTCGGACGGTGCGGAAACGGAAACGCTTTATACGGGTGCCGAAGCGCTGAAATCGGTGGGGGCCACCGCGTGCGAGGAGATCTTTACCCTGTTCCCGCAATTGCGCGACGCGCGCGAAGCCTTCGCGCCGGCGCGCCCTTTCCTGAAGGGGCGCGAGGCGCGCGAGCTGGCTGACCATCACCTCTACAATAACCACGCGCTCATCACCTGACTCCGCTCGACTGTGGTCATTGCCCGCGCTTCATTTGCTGGTATGGCTGCTGCCCCGTCGCTTGCACTTGTCGCGGGACCGACCATAGCGGTTGGTGATGGTGATGGTGATGGTGATGGTGTTGTCGCAAGCCGAACTTGCACTTGCACCGGCGCGTGTCGCTCAAGTGGCAGGGTCGCGAAAAGCGGCCCTGCGTGCCGACCGTATAGGTCTGGCCAAAACCATGGCCAATTGCTCTGGTTGCCCTACGGCGAAGCCCCTGTACACTGTGGCTGGTTCCGGTTCGGCATCAACGGGACGACAGCGCCAGAAACGACGCAACCGCATCGAGATCCGGGTCGATCGCCTAAGGGATTGGCTGTGCGCCGATCATGGCGAGCCGCGCCCGGAACCGCCCTTTCTGCTTGTCATGCTCACCGTGATTGCCCTGTTCATGCGATGAAATTCAATTGGGCTGCCGCCGAGCTTGAGCGAAATGATTGTGGCATGTCGGACCGCCGCAGGGACGTCGCCCGTCCGCCCGTCGCGAATAGAGAACGGGAAGGCGATACCGAGCCGACATCGGCGCTGATCGCGGAAGCAACGCGCAGCAGATGCAGGCGTTGGCCATCGGGCGTCAGGCCGACAAAGGGAATATTGGCCAGTCGCAGAAATCCGGTCGGATCCTTGCCTCAGCCCAGTTACACAAACGAGCTGACGGCCGCGGCTCGCCTTGCCCCGAACGGGGACTTATCCCTTGAGCTCCGTTGCGAGGCTTCCGAGCGCGGTGAAGCCGTTCAGGACGGCAACTCGAACTTGCAGCTCTGGCGACCTGACGGTCGAAGTCTCGGGCGGATAGGCGCTGGCCCAGCAGCTTCACGCAGTGCATTCGGGTCTCTACACGGCTTTGACGGTGATAGCCGCTCCATCGTCGCCAGATGGTTCGGCCAACGCGCTTCAATATGTGCAGGATTGCGTTGCGCGCGATAGCCCCGGGGGATACGGCCTCCAGGGCTTGGCGTTCTTGCGGGGTACGATGATCGCTGCGGCAGCTCGGGCGACGATGGCATCATGGGCATTCACGGATGTCGAAGGCGCCATCGGCGGTGAATACGGCCGCACGGATTTTTAGAGTTTTCTCGTCGACTCCGATGTGGAGCTTGCGCCAGACGAGTCGCATCGACCTGCCATGCTTGCGTGCATTCCAGTCGCCTTGACCCTCAACTTTGATCCCGGCACTGTCGATCTGCAGGTGCCGCGGACCGTCCGAACCACGATAAGGAATATTGATCTTGAGGGTCTTCTGGTGCCCCGACAGCGTGCTGAACTCGGGCACTGACCAGTCGAAGCCGATCAACTGCATCAGGCTCTCGACGAACCCAGTGGTTTGGCGCAGTGCCATCCCAACGAGTAACTTTAATGCCAGGCAAGCCTGGATGGCGGCATCGCTATAAGTCGGGCGGGCGGCCACGCCTGCCGGCCGGTGCAGGCTCCCACGTCATGGCCGGATCGAACCTGATCGTCAGAGAGCCACGGGCTTCAGCGCTCGGTTATGGCTGGGCCAGTTACGGGCCTTGTAGGACGGAGATGTTGGTCTGCTCATACGACCCAGCTATCACGCTGGATTCACAAAGTGAATCCGTCACCAGATTTATGTAGCAGAGCCGAAAGAAACCTTCCCCATGACGCCAACCCGTGCTGCTGCTGTCCCGACCGGTTCTTATCCGCGATCCCGCTCGCTGCAGTTGCCCTTTTCCGGTTGCGGAGACCAACGAGTCCAGTCCTGTGTCCTCGCTTCCCTCGCAGCGCAACTTTCACGGGCATTTCCCTTGGGCCAGCTTGCCTCCCCATGCCCTAAAAGACCGTCCCTCCGCGCCTCCGGTCCGGACCAGCTTGCGCTATTTGCGCGATATGCCTACCAGTAACCTGACCTTTAGACAGGATCGGAGGCTCGCATGAACGCTCCCTTGCGCCAGATGGACCGGCTTGGCCGCCTGACGACCGCGCTCGGCCCCGATGTTCTGGTGCTCCTGCGCTTTGACGGCACCGAGCAGCTCAACGATCTCTTCGAATATCGGGTCGAGGCTTTGGCCACGCGCAGCGATCTTGATTTCGACGCGCTGGTCGGGACCCATGCCACGGTCGAAATCGAGGGGCGCGAGGGTATTCGGGCTTTTGACGGCATCGTTACGCAGGCGCGTTGGGCGGGGTGGGCGAGAACGGCCACCGCTATGATCTGGTGCTGCGCCCGTGGTTCTGGCTGGCCGGCCGGCGGCGCAACCAGCGCATCTTTCACAACAAGACCGTAGTCCAGATCCTGCAGGAGCTTTTGTCGGATTACGCAAGCCTCGGCGATCCCGCGCTGGAGTTGAAGCTTGGCGGTGATTACCAGCCTCTGGAATATACGGTGCAATACCGCGAAAGCGATCTCGACTTCGCGCGCCGCCAGATGGAGCGGGCGGGGATCAGCTTCCATTTCCGCCATGCCGCCGGCTCTCACACGCTGATTTTGACCGATGACGTTCTGGCGCATGACAGCATCGGCGAGATCGGACTAGGCTTCATCCGGGGTGATTGGATGCTGGAACTGGTTCGCACCTGTCCACGCCACGGTGAATACCTCGAGCCCTTGTGGCAGCGATATGATCGTTTCGAGCGTCATGATGTTGCGTTCCGGCTGGCGGAGTCGGCACGAGATAACACTGGCCACTCCCGTTTGACGATGGCTCGATCCGCGACGGCCTATGACCACTGGGTAGGGGCGCGTCTATCCGGAAAGAAGCAGCAGGCAAACTGGCTGGATCAGTTTGGCTTGCAGGCCGCAGCGAAGTTTTGCGGGGCGCTTGGAAGCCTTGTCGCGCAACGCGAGAGCGGCGCACACGGCGCGTCAGACCTTTCCGACCTCGATCACGCTGATCTGGGATTTGGGCTGGCTCGGGCCGGGAAGGGCGCCATTTGCGGCTTTCTTAGTGAGCATCAGGAAGGTCACTCGCCCGAGATCGGGCAGAAGCGGGTGTTCGGTGCGCTTTATTCCTTGCTGACGGGGGATGCCTGTCCGAAGGCTTACCACCCACTGAAACAGATCTTGCGGGAACACATTGGGTCAAGCTGGCCCCTAGGTCCGGGCGCGGAACTGCTGGGGGAACCTGTTCTTGAGAGACGGTGGACTTCGATCGGTGCCTTGGCGCATCTTCTGAAGATGGATGCGCCTGCGCTTCGAGAAAGACTCGGGGCCGAACGCACCGAACTCGCACGCCATAAGCCGGATGACTGGGCTCTGCATGAGCTCGAAAAGGCGGGGCCTTTTCTGTCTGATTTGACGAACGGGCTATCCGACGACCAGTTCTGCGAAAGCTTGTCCCTCAACCCAAAACTGTTTCAGGACATGCGTGATTGCAGCTTCCTTGATGGGGCGCGCGGCCGGCATGGTAGGGGCTGGGATCTGCTTGCCGGTCAGGCGATCGTTGAGCGCCTGCTGCTGGGTGCCCAGCAAGTGGGACGTCTTTCATCGGAATGGTTGCCGCTCGAACAGGCGGCTGATCATCATGGATGCTCTACAAGAGAGCTTGTCGAGAGGATCGGTGACGGTCGGCTGACATGGATCGGGCGGTATTCGAAGCAGACGGGCTTCGCAGCAATCCTGGTGAATATTGCCGGCCTTGATGGGCGCGAGATTTCTGCCGAAACGCTTGCCCTTTCTCAGGGGCTTACATTCAGCGAGATGCTGAGCTTTTTCAGGAAGGGCCATTCGCCTGCCGAGATCGCCAGACGTGAGACCGGGCGCAAGGATCGGATCATGCTGACCCCGGTTCAGGTCGCCGCCTTCCATGAGAATTTCGTCAGCTTTCGCCGGTTGGCTCTAGCACACAGGCTGCCCTGGGAGGCGCTCGACCAGCGCCTTGAGGAGTTGGGCATCGTGCCGGTCGAGGGCTACTTACGCATCTACCGCAGGAGCGAAACTGATCCGCTCCTGCATGACGAAGCTGAACGCCGACCGTAAAGTCCTGCATGTTCAGTAAATAACGAAATAGTGCCAGCCAACCGTCGATTTTTCTTGACAGGTCATGCGCACGCTATTTCTTGCTTTTGCGCACTGTATTCTCTTCTCTGGCTCTGGCTCTGGCTTATCAGAGCCAGAGAAATCAAATGTGCGCGCAAGACCCTCGGAAAGTGTGATTCTGGCGGCTTGAAAAGCCGTTTACATTCAATGGGATAAGAAGCCGAGATTTGCAGAAAGTGATGAATAGATTGCGCAAGAATGAAATAATGTGCGCAGTCGTAATTACTTGAATTTATTTGATTAAATGTCATGCCATATCAATCGGTGCTATCGGTCTTGGCTGATTTTTGGCCTGCCACACCATGAGCTATCATCTTGCGACGGCCTTTGCGGTTTCGCGCCCCAAATGTGCGCCATATGGTATATAAGTTAAATGTGCGCTGTGAGGTATATTGCAGAATTGTGTGCTTGATGGTATGTCGAATTCAGGGTGGTGGACCTGAAGTCGACCATCGAGGGAGCAACGGGGCATGTATCAGCCTGTTCGCAGTGCCAAGGATTTCGGCGACCTCATTCGCCACCGTCGCCAGCTTGCCGGCCTGACGCAGGCTGAGCTTGCGCAGCGTGCCGGGCTGGAGACGAAGCAGATCTCGCGCATCGAGACCGCAACGAATGTGCCTGGGCTCAATTCAATCCTCGCCCTCTGTGCGGCGCTGGATGTCGAACTGGGCCTTCGCGATCCAGATGAAGCAGGGCCTCCGTCTCATGCCGTGGCTTCGATCGAGGATATCTTCTGATGGGTCGTCGTCCGTTGCGTCGGGCGCTCGAGGTCCTGTTGAATGGGCGGCATGTCGGCATCTATCGCATGGCACCGGATGGCGGGACCAGCTTTGAATATATTCCAGAGTGGCTGGAATGGGAGCATGCCTTTCCCGTCAGTCGTCAATTGCCGCTTCTCAGGGGGAGCCGATCCGGAGAGGCGATTTCTGCGGTTTTCGAGAACCTTCTGCCGGACAGCGCAAAACTGAGAAGCACCATCGCCGAAAAGGCGGGCGCGCGCTCGGCCCGTCCCTTCGATCTTCTGGCGGCAATCGGGCATGACTGCGTCGGTGCGCTGCAGTTCGTTCCCGAAGGGATGGCCCCGCAGGATCCCTTCGCCATCCAGGCCGATGCGCAGAGCGATGGCGAGATTGCCGAAACCTTGCGTCGTCTTGACAGCGAGCCGCTGGGAATTGCGCCGGGGCAACCATTTCGGGTCTCGCTGGCCGGGGCACAGGAGAAGACTGCCTACCTCAAACAGGGCACCCAATGGTATCGACCGCGTGGCCTGACGCCGACGACCCATATCTTCAAGCGCCCGATGGGTCTGCTGGCTGGTCAGATCGACCTGACCGATAGCGTCGAGAACGAGTTCTTCTGTCTGCGTTTGGCCCGAGAGCTGGGATTGCCGGTCAATCACGCCGAGATCGCGCGGTTCGAGGATGAGAAGGCGCTCGTCCTAACCCGCTTCGACCGCGGGGAAACCGCTGACGGGCGGCTTATCCGTTTGCCGCAGGAGGACTTCTTGCAGGCGATGGGCCTTTTCTCGGCCGCCAAATATCAAAGTGAGGGCGGTCCCGGCATTCTGCGGTGTCTCGAGCTGCTCTCGGGGTCGAAGAACCGCTTCGGGGACATGAAGACCTTTCTGAAGGCGCAAGTGGTTTTCTGGATGATCGGGGCCACGGATGGTCACGCCAAGAACTTCTCGATCTTTCTCGAACCGGACGGTTTTCGTCTGACGCCGCTTTACGACATTCTTAGCGCGGCGCCCGCCTTTCGGCGCAATCAGTTGAGAAACCGAGAGCTGCAGCTGGCGATGTCCGCCGGTGACAGGAAGCACTATCGCATTGATCAACTCCTGCCGCGGCATTTCGATCAGACCGCCATTCGTGCGAAAGTGCCAGAGGATATCCGCAGGGCGGTTTTTAACGAGATCGCCGAGCAGGGCAGGGCGCCTTGACGCGCGCTCGTGCGGATCTGCCCGAAGATTTCCCCGAGCGGATCGTTGACGATATTATCGGGTTTTCGACCCATAAACTTGCGCAAATCGAGAGCTATGCCGAGGCGATGCGGGTATGAAGGAGTTGTGATCGCGCCTATGCGCTCAATTATTTCGACTACGGTCAGGGCAAGGCGCAACCTACATTCATTCACGTCCAACCCTGCTTGGCGCAGGCATTCTCATAACACTCTGGCAGGTTTGCCGAACGAGTGATGGAGGGCACGGCATGGCAAAGTCGTCTTTGAAGGAACGGTTGACACGACAGGGGCGGGTTCAGGCAATCACGCGCGTGACCAACGGCAATCCCAGGGTGATTGTCCTGCAGCCGGGCCGTAATTCTCCCGATGTCATCACCGCCACGCTCGCGCTGGTATAACGCGGAGCAACGATGCTCAAAGCGAAGCGCGCGGTTGAAAAGGCACTGGCAAGTGGTCGCGCAGCGAATGATTTACCGATGGTTGAAGATCGGAAGGTCCTTTCAGACGAACTCGGAGCGGCAGGGATCGCTGCAGCCTACGGAGGAGATGCAGGCCGTTCCTGCGTAGACCGTCTCCCTCCGGTCCAATGGTCAGGAAGAAAATTTAGCGACCACCCACGTCAATCAATAACCAGAGATACGCTCATCTGCTGAGGTTAAAAGACGTCCAGATTCGATAAATCAACAATAAGGGCGAAAGTGGCCTGACAGAGATGCGGCGCAGTTTAGCGGCTTGGTGACGCCGAAAGTGCAGTGCACTCGGGACGGAGGTGGTTCGGCTGGTCTGAACTGTTTCCGGGCGTTTTCCAAGTGACTTTTCGTCTCGGACAAGCTGCCATTGCTTCGGACATCGGCCGGTTAAAGTAGGCCTGATCAGGCGTTTTCCCATCAAGTGATGAATGAGGGCGGTGACTGTTGTAGAAGCTCAGATAACGGCCAATTCCGTTCCGGGCTTCGGACACGCTGGCATATGCTCGTGTATAAACATCTTCGGTTTTTAGCGTCCGCCAGAAGCGCTCGACGAAGACAATGTCGCGCCAGGCGACCTTGAGCTACTGCTCAGACAGCGTGCCTGGTCGTGGCGCTTCCATGACGAATTTGTCCTATAGTGCATCCTTCCATTCCAAAAAAAGGATCGTGCCAACAAGCCGGGAGATCAAACAGATAGGGACAGGATGCATTGATTTTCAATTCGCTGCGTGATTTGCTGCTCGGAAAACGGAGCAGTAATATGAGTGACCTCTACTGGCTGACCGATGCCCAGATGGCGAAGCTTTCGACTTTCTTCCCGAAATCGCACCGTAAGCCTCGGGTTGATGACCGACGAGTGCTGAGCGGGATTATATTCATCAATCGCAATGGGTTGCGCTGGCGAGATGCCCCGGAAGCCTACGGGCCGCACAAGACTCTCCACAGCCGGTGGAAGCGATGGAGCGAAAAGGGCGTCTTCGCGCGAATGATGGTCGGCCTGGCTGCTGAACACGGCGAAGAGAAGACCGTCATGATCGATGCGACTTATCTGAAGGCACACCGCACCGCGACCAGCATGGCCGCGAAAAGGGGGCGCGGTCGCCTGATCGGTCGGACCAAGTGCGGCATGAACACTAAGCTTCACGCCATTTGCGACAGCCAAGGGCGACCTATTGACCTGTTCATCACCGCCGGACAGGTCAGCGACTACATCGGTGCGCGGGCGCTTCTCAGCAGCCTGCCTCAGGTCGACTGGCTGCTCGGCGATCGCGGCTATGACGCAGACTGGTTCCGAGATGCGTTGAAAGACAAAGGGATAACCCCCTGAATCCCCGGCCGCAAGCAACGCAAGGCACCGATCAAATATGACAAGCGCCGATACAAACGCCGTAACCGCATCGAGATCATGTTCGGCAGGCTCAAGGACTGGAGGCGTGTCGCAACCCGATATGACCGCTGCCCAAAGGTCTTCCTCTCCGCAATCGCCCTCGCAGCAGTCGTCATCTATTGGCTATGAATCCTGACCCTAGAACATTCGGTTTCATTTCGCTGGTATGGCCACTCATGTCGCCGCCTATGGCTTCGCGGGTGAGGCGGTGTCGAGCCGCTCGACCGCCTCGACCTCGGAAGCCGCCTTGTGCAGTGCGGCCCAATCGTCGGGCGGATTGCCGTCGTTCAGCATTCCTTTGAAGACCGTGTAGGCATCGGTCTTCGCGCCATATGTCCGCAGCGTCGTCTCGTCGTTCACCCAAGCGAAGATGATGACTTTCGCATTCGAGTCGTAACGAAAGAACAGGCGAAAACGTCCGTTTCCGAACTTTGCCCGGAACCAGTGCTTGTAATCATCGCCGAGGGTCGAGCCTTGCCGATAGGCGGTCGCTGTCGGGTCGGCCGGAACTGCCTCGAAAACGAGCTTATTCAGCGCGGCCAGGAGCTTGGTGTTCGCGTTCTTACGGTAATCCTCGGGCTTCTTTGCTTTCAACGCCTCGACGGTCTGGGTCAGCTTTTCTAACTGATCGAGAAAGAGGGGATGCGCAAGAATGGTCCAGCCATTGATCGTCAGCATGACTAGAGTGCGACAGCCCCGTCGATCTCGGCATCAAGGTCGACGTCGATATCGCCGACCAGCGCCGCCATACGATCCCGCAACGTCGCGGGCATCGGGATGACGGAAGTGCCGGGATGCTTCGTCATGTCGTGCGCAAGAAATGTCAGGAAGCGATCGACGACCGGATCGCTCTCCTCTTCCGTCGCCTTTTCGACATAGACGCGGCGCGCGTCATCGACGACGAAGGCGATGCGTCCGCCGTAGTCCACGCCCAGGGCCTGCCGGACGGCCTTGGGAACCGTGGTCTGGCCTTTTGAGGTGATGGTGCTTTCTTCTTTCAACAATGCGGCCATGGTCGGCTCCCAACTTGATATCAAGATTGGTAAGGAATAATTCTTACTTTGTCAAGTGGTGGGTTTACGGATGAGAGGATCGTCGCCGCCTTTACGGTGCCACGCTCCGCTCAGTGACGCCGGGATCGTCCGGCTTACCCTTCGCGCCTGCATGGTGGGGAGTATCCAAGAGTGCAACCGCGCTATTTAGTCAAATCCGCGTTGGCTGAAATAGGCTGTAAGCCCAAGGTAAGCGCCCTTAAATAAGAGGCGATATCACATGCGGGTGCGCGGTCGTCGCGGCGGCCCGCGCATAATCGTCACACTACAATGTCAACCGGCATCCACGACGGGTTTGTGTTCCGCGCGCCACCCATCGAAGCTTTTCCGCGCCCTGTCGGTCAGGAGTGACGCAAAACTTCCGGATCGCCTGCATAGAGGCAATGCCGCATGACCGTGAACGAATTGAGCGCGGTTCAGAATAGCCGACAGCAACCAAGTGCTCGCGTTCCCAAGCTTGAATCTGATCTTCCTTGATACTGTCGAGGGGCTTTGTTGCGCTATCCCTCTTGCAGGCGGATTCATGTTTTGAGTCAGCGGGTTAGACTGGTGCCATGAGCAAGCCCGTCCCCCTTTTCCGCACAAGGAACTGGTCCAGCTACAGCCGGTCCCTGAAGCGGTGTGGCTCCCTGATGGTGTGGTTTGGCGCGTCTCTTGAAGACGGATGCACCTACGCTGCGAGAAAGACTCGGGGCCGAACGCACCGAACTCTCTCGCCATAAGCCGGATGACTGGGCTCTGCTTGATCTCGAAAAGGCAGGGCCTCTCCTGTCGGAGTTGACGACCGGGCTTTCCGACGACCTGTTTTGCGAAAGTTTGTCTCTCAATCCAGGGTCGTTCCAGGACTTGCGTGATTGCAGCTTCCTTGATTGGGCGCGGTGCCGGCATGGCAGGGGCTGGGATCTGCTTGCCGGTCAGGCGATCGTTGAGCGCCTGCTGCTGGGTGCGCAGCAAGTGGGACGTCTTTCATCGGAATGGTTGCCGCTCGAACAGGCGGCTGATCATCATGGATGCTCTACAAGAGAGCTTGTCGAGAGGATCGGTGACGGTCGGCTGACATGGATCGGGCGGTATTCGAAGCAGACGGGCTTCGCAGCAATCCTGGTGAATATTGCCGGCCTTGATGGGCGCGAGATTTCTGCCGAAACGCTTGCCCTTTCTCAGGGGCTTACATTCAGCGAGATGCTGAGCTTTTTCAGGAAGGGCCATTCGCCTGCCGAGATCGCCAGACGTGAGACCGGGCGCAAGGATCGGATCATGCTGACCTCGGCCTTGAACAGCCCATTGATCGTCTCGGCCAGTGCATTGTCATAGCTGTCGCCGACACTGCCGACCGATGGCTCGATGCCCGCTTCCGCCAGCCGTTCGCTGTAGTGAATGCTCAGATATTGCGAGCCGCGGTCCGAATGATGAATTAGCCCCATGCCCTTGGCGGGCCGCCAGTCGTGCACGGCCTGCTCCAGGGCATCGAGAACGAAGCCTGCATGCGCCGAGGTGCTGACGCGCCAGCCCACAATCTTGCGGGCATATGCATCAATAACGAAGGCCACATAAGCAAAGCCCTTCCAGGTGGCGACATAGGTGAAGTCGCTGACCCACAGCATGTTCGGCGCAGGCACGCGGAACTGGCGGTTCACCTTGTCCAGCGGACGTGGTGCCGATCTGTCCGGGATCGTCGTCCTGTGTGGCTTGCCACGGATAATCCCTTGGATCCCCAGCCCGTTCATCAATCTCCCGACCGAGCAACGCGCGATGTCGAAACCTTCGCGGCGCAGCTGCCGCCAGACCTTGCGCACGCCATAGACCCGATAGTTCTCCTCGAACACCCGCAGGATCTCGGGGCGCAGCGCATCGTCACGGCGGGCCCGATCAGACTGCTGCGCCGGGTCGGCCCGCTGCGCCAGATGGTTGTAGTAGGTGGAAGGGACGATCGGCAACACGCTGCAGATCGGCTCGACCCCATGCACCCCTCGATGCGCATCGATGAACGACACCATCACTTCGACCGGCGGTCGAGCTCCGCCAAGGCAAAATACGCGCTCGCCTTGCGCAGGATCTCATTGGCTTGCCGCAGTTCGCGGTTCTCGCGCTCCAGGGCCTTCAGCTTCGCGGCCATATCGGCCGAGACGCCCGCACGCCGGCCGCTGTCGACCTCGGCCTTCTTGACCCAATCGTTAAGCGTGTTGGCCGAACAGCCGATCTTCGCGGCAATCGACACAATGGCCTGCCAGCGCGATCCGTGCTGGCCCTCATTGTCAAGAACCAGCCGCACCGCACGCTCGCGCACTTCCGGGGAAAACTTGTTCGTCGTCTTACTCATGATGCTCCATCCTACTCAAGAGTTGGAGCCTCCGGCAAACTCGGTGTGGTTCAGAGCGGGCCTTGGCGCAGATCTGAAGCGGTGGAATATGCCACGCTCGAATGGGTGGACTGGTTTAACAACCACCGCCTGCTCGAACCGATCGGGAACATCCGACCAGCCGAAGCAGAGGCCAACTTTTACGCGACGCTCTGGCAACTGAAGTCATGGCCGCGCAATTCACCGAAACCAGCTTCCGGCAAAATCGGCGCGGTTCAAGGCCAGCCCTCTTCGCTTGGGCCTCGTCTTGAGAAAAACCCAAGTTTGTCCGCGCACTTTTTGACGGAAATCAACAATATACCTCCCCAGATCTATCGAAAGTATGGGAAACTCGAAGCATTTTTACCAAAATAACACAAAACGCACAGCGAACCGTCATCAACGCCCCTAATCAAGTCGAAACACTTGAAGAAGGCCTTAGATTCCGTGCTTCGTCATACTTTCGCCCCCGTTCTTGCCGGCTTGTTGCTCTCAACCTCGGCCTTTGCGGCTGATCTGACCATTGCTGTTCAGGATATTCCGGATGTGCTTGATCCGCCCTATGACAATTCGAACGTCAACGAGCGCATCATGCTGTCGCTCTTCGACACCTTGATCATCACAGACTATCGTGATGGCGGCAAACTTAAGCCCGGCCTTGCCACCGAATGGACGGTCATCGACCCGCAAACCATCGAGTTCAAATTGCGGGACGGTGTGAGCTTCCACAACGGTGACGGTTTTGATGCCAAAGACGTGGCCTTTACTTTTCGGACCTGCGCACGGGCCAGGATACGGGTGCTTCGGGCGCCGTTCTGTCGAAACCCTTCCTGGGCGGTATTGAACAGGTCGAGATCGTTGATCCTTTGACCGTGCGCATCCACATGCGCCAGCCCGATGCGTTGATCGTGCAGCGTTTTGCCAATTACCCTCGCAGATCGTCTCGAAAAAGGGCTTTGACGAGGCAGGCTCGCCAGAGGCTTTCGCCAAGAACCCCGTCGGCACCGGTCCTTATCGACTTTCGGCCTTCAATCTGGGCGAAAATGTTGTCCTTGAGGCCAATGAGACCTATTGGCAGGGCAAAACTGCCGCCGCCGACAAAGTGACCTTCACTGTCGTGCCCGAAGTCTCGACCCGCCTTGCGGGGCTGATGTCGGGGCAGTTCGACATTGTGACCGAAATCAACCCCGACAATTTCCAGCAGATCGAACAGGCCCCAACACGGCCGTCGTCGGTGGCGCGGTCGAGAACATTCGCGGCGTTGTCTATGACAGCACCGATTCCGTGCTGAGCGATCCCCGTATCCGTCAGGCGCTGGATCTGGCCATCGACCGCGAGATGATCGTCAAGGCACTTTACAGCGGCACGTCCGAAGTGCCCAACGGTTGGCAGATGAAATCCTTTGGCGAGATGTATCTGGCCGATCGTCCGACCCCGAGCTTTGATCCCGAAAAGGCCAAGGCGCTTTTGAAGGACGCGGGCTATCAGGGCGAGCGGATTTCCTATCGCACGATGAACGCCTATTACACCAATGAGATCGAGACAGCGCAGATCCTTCAGGCGATGTGGTCGGCGGTCGGGCTGAATGTGCAGCTCGATGTCAAGGAAACCTGGGCCCAGATCGATGAGGATACGCCTGATCGCGCAATCTTCAACGCCTCTTTCACTGCCTATTACCCCGATCCGATGGGCCAGTTCTGGCGCCGTTACGGCAGCAACTCGAGCTGGGCTGCGGCGAAATATTTCACCGTCGATGCCGATCAGGCCCGTCTGGGCGAAACGCTTTCGACCAGCATGGACATGACCGAACGGCGTGCGGTTTTCGGCGAGATGCTGGACCGGTTCGACAGCAATCCGCATGGCTCGGCGCTTCATCTTTTGACACAGTTTTTCGGCGTCAATGACCAGCGGCTGACGATGAATGCCTTGCCGACGAACTATCTCGATCTGACGACCACGGGCATCCAGTTCAAATGAGCGTCTTCGACAGAATTCATCAGGGGTCGCCGCAATCGGTGACCCCCTGATGGAAGTTGCGCAGCTCTCGGTTTCATTTGCGGGCAATAATGTGGTCGAGCAGATGGAATTCGGCCTCGGGCGCGGTGAAATTCTCGGCATAGTCGGGGAATCCGGTTCAGGAAAAACCGTGTCCTGCCGTGCCCTGACCGGGCTTCTTCCGAGCAGCGCAACGGCAAGCGGGCGCCTGAGCTTCGACGGGAAAACCTATGACCTCTCGGACCCAAAGGCGCTTGAGGATCTCAGGGGCGGCCGGATCTCGATGATCTTTCAGGATCCGATGAGCGCGCTCGACCCTTTGATGCGTATTCGCCGACAATTCGCGTTGCGCGGACTGGACGAGGCGGGCGCGATCACGGCGCTTGCCGAGGTCGGCTTTGCCGATCCTTCCTCGATCCTGACGCGCTATCCCCATCAGCTATCGGGCGGGCAGTGCCAGCGCATCATGATCGCCTGTGCGATGATCTCGCAGCCGCGCCTGTTGATCGCGGATGAACCGACGACGGCGCTGGATGTGACCATTCAGGCGGGCATTCTGGCGCTTTTGCGCGAGAGGGCGCGTCAGACTGGGATGAGCATCTTGTTCATCACCCATGATCTGGGGGTCGTGTCCGAGTTTTGCGACAGGGTGCTGGTCATGCAGCGCGGGAAGGTCGAGGAAATCGGCCGGACCGCTGATGTTCTTAGCGCGCCCCGCGCGGCCTATACGCAAAGCATGATCGCCGCGATCCCGACCGAGGCGAACCGGGGCAGCGCCTGCCGACGCTTAAGGACCTCGAGGCAGGACGGGCCGTTGCCGCATTACCCGCCGCGCCGCGCATTGAGCGCAAGCACACCCCTGTTTTGTCGCTGCGCAATATATCGGTCGATTATATGAGCCCCGACTGCAGCCGCTTTCGCGTGGTCGACGACATCAGCCTAGACCTGCATGCCAATGAAATCTTGGGAATTGTCGGCGATCTGGTTCGGGGAAATCGACCCTGGCCAAAGCGGCAATCGGACTGGTTTCGCCAAGCGCGGGCGAGATTTGCATCAACGGTTCACCGATGGACTGGCACCGGGCCAGTCGCGCGGACCGGCGGCAGATGCAATATATCTTTCAAGACCCGCGCGGCGCTCTTGACCCTCGCGCCATATCCTGTCGCAGGTGCGCGAGCCTTTGGACGTGCACCGTATCGGCGCGCGCGCCGAGCGCCATCGTTTGGCATCAGAGGCGTTGCTGCGCGCAGGGCTGGAGCCCGCGCATCATCTGCGCCGCCCGGGCAATCTGTCGGGCGGGCAGCGCCAACGCGCCACGATCGCCCGCGCGCTGGCCTTGTCGCCACAGATCCTGATTTGCGACGAAAGCGTTTCGGCGCTTGATGTCTCGGTCCAGGCGCGCATTCTGAACACCCTTCTGGAAATCCGCTCGACGCAGAAGATCGCCATTCTGTTCATCAGCCATGACCTTTCGGTGATCCGCCACCTTTGCGACCGCGTTCTGGTGATGCAGCACGGCAAAGTCGTGGAAACCGGACCGGTCGAGGAGGTCTGGCGGGCACCCAAGCAGGCCTATACCCGTGCGCTTTTGGCGGCTCTGCCACAATTGCCGCAGAGGGCGCGGCCGGAACTGGTCTTTGCGTCATGACCCGCTGGATTCTCGGACGAATGGGCCGCGCGCTTCTGACGCTGCTCTTGCTGATTTCTTTCACCTTCTTTGCGCTCAAGATCAGCGCCGACCCCGCCTTGCAAATTCTCGGACCCGATGCCGGCCCCGATGCGATTTCGGCTTTTCGCGAAAAATGGGGGCTGAATGCGCCGCTCTGGCAGCAATTCCTGATCTATCTCGGCAATGTCTTGCAGTTCGATCTCGGCCTGTCCTACCGCACCAACGAGCCGGCGCTGGATCTCGTGTTGTCGCGCGTGCCTGCAACACTGGCGCTGATGATCCCGACGACCTTGCTGGCGCTGGCACTTGGCGTGCCGCTGGGGATCTGGGCCGCCTATACACGCGGCACGATCTGGGATCGCGGCATCACGCTTTTGTCGATCATCGGGTTTGCGATTCCGAACTTCCTGATCGGTGTCCTGCTGATCTATCTTTTTCGGTCAAGTTGGGCTGGCTGCCGCCGTCGGGCATTGTCGACTGGCGCTCCTATCTCATGCCGATGTTCACAATGGCGATTGCCGAGGCCGCGATTTTTTCGCGCTTTACCCGTTCGGCGATGATCGAGGTGCTTGACCATCCGATGGTCGAGACCGCCAAGGCCAGCGGTTTCTCGCAAGTCAAACTGCTGATCGCCCATGTTCTGCCCAATGCCGCGCTGCCCTTGCTGACCATCACCGGCCTGTTCGTCGGAAGCCTGATCGGCGGCGGTGTCGTGACCGAGAATGTCTTTTCCTGGCCGGGGACGGGCAGGCTTTTGGTCGAAAGCGTCGGAGCCCGAGATTTTGCGGTCGTGCAATGCACCATCTTGCTGATCGGCGTGACGATGATCGTCACCAATCTTGCTGTTGATCTGTGCTATCTCGGGATCGACCCGCGACTGCGCGATGCCAAGCGGAGGGCCGCCTGATGTCTTTGGTTCAGGATATGCCGGCTCCCGCGTCGCGATCTGTCTGGTCCACCATGCCATTCTTGATCAAGACCTCGGTCATCTTCACCCTGCTTTTGGTTATCTGCGCATTTTTTGCGCGATGGTTGATGCCCTATGACATAGCAACGACCGACTTGCTCAACCGCTTTGCGCCGCCTGTCCTGATGGGTGGTGATTGGACGCATCCGCTTGGCACGGACAATCTGGGGCGAGACGTGCTCTCGCTTTTGCTGCGTGCGGTGCAGGTCAGCTTTCTGATCGCTTTTGTCGGCACCATCGGCGGGGCGATCATCGGCACGGCGCTGGGTCTGATTGCGGCATGGGCGGGAGGCATCGTCGATGACGCCATTGGCGTTTTGGTCGATTTTCAGGCCACCATGCCGTTTCTGGTCCTCGCCCTTGCCTTGCTCGCGGTGCTGCCCGATGCGAACATGGGGCTCTTCATCGTCATCATGTGCATCTATGGCTGGGAGCGTTACACCCGGCTTGCCCGTTCGGTCGCGCTTTCCGCCAAGGAGGCCACTTTCGTTCAGGCCCTGACCGTGACCGGCACACCGGCATGGCGGATCTATCTGCTGCACATTCTTCCCAACGCGATGGGCATTCTTCTGGTCAATATGTCGCTGAACTTTCCGGCGACCATTCTGGCGGAAACCTCGCTGAATTTTCTGGGCATCGGCATCCAGCCGCCAGACACCAGTCTTGGTGTGCTGATGGGGCAGGGGCGCAATCACATCTACAATGCCCCTTGGCTGGCGCTGATCCCCGGTTTCATTATCTTGCTTGCAACCCTGTCGGTTTCGCTGATCGGAGACTGGCTGCGCGACCGGGTTGATCAGGCATGACTTCAAAAGGACCTGATATGTCAAAACCAACAAAAATCATCGTCATGAGCGACCTGCATCTGGGCGCCGCAGGCACCGTGCAATACGGGCTGGATACGGCCGAGCGTTTCGCCAAGGCACTTGGTGATGCAGCCCGTCTTTATGGCGACGCCGATCTGTGCATCTTCGCCGGTGATATCGCCGATGAGGCCGATCCCGCTGCCTATCGTCTGTTCGAAGACATGCGCAGCCGTCTGGATATGCCGCAATGCGTGTTGCTGGGCAACCACGACGACCGCGATGTCTATCTTGCGCATGGCCGCGACCAGATGGTTGATGCCAATGGTTTCGTCCAGGGCGTGCGCGAAATCGGCGAGACCCGTGTGATCATGCTCGACAGCTCCGAGCCGGGCCATGTCGAGGGCGTCTTGTGCCAGACCCGTCTCGACTGGCTGGCCGGTGAACTGGCGGTTGCGCGTGCGACGCATCAAAAGGCCATTCTGGTGCTGCACCACAATCCGCAACGTTTGCATATGCCGGTTGATCGCTACAGCCTTGCGCGCCCCGAGGCGCTGCTTGCCGTCCTGAAGGCAAGCGGCGTCGAGATCCCGCTGATCATCGCCGGCCACTGCCACATCACCTCGGCGGGTAGCTGGGGCGGCTATGCGGTTGTCTCCATCAGCGGCAACCAGCACCGTGTCGGGCCTTTCCTTACAGGCATGAGGGGCCAGCAGGCTTGCTACGAAGGTGCGGCCCAATTCGCCGTCATCATGGCCGAGGGTGAGGATGCCACAGTCCACTTCCACGGCTATGTCGATCGCAATATCGAACTTCCTGCCGCCATGTTCCCGTGGAAGCTGGATCAATGGCAGAAGACGCCGGACTTTCTGAACGAAGCCGAAGCCGAAGCCGAAGCCGAAGCCGTGAGCCAGGTGGAACCCGCCTAACAAAGCAAGGTTGAGGTTGGAGAGCCTCTGACTGTCCCCGACCGGCCTTGCCGATCGGGGACTTCATCTTCGTCAGGCTCGGGAGATTCACCGTGGCCCCCGATCAGGGACCGTCCGGTCACGATTGCCGCGATCCGGCGCAATTTCCGCTGCGCGGCACCTAAATAACGCAATTTCAGGAAGACTTCATGTTCACGGCCACATTGCTCGTTGATCCCACGCGCGCCAACCTGACCGAAACCAGCGTAGAGCGTTTGCGCACGCAGTGGGAAGGCAGCGAGATCCGCTGGCTTGCCCCCGATGTTGCCGTGGAGTTCGATCTTGCATCGATGCCGGCAGACCGTTGGGCCCGTTGGGATGAGTTACAATCCGAGAGCACCGACCTGGTGGTTCAAAAGGCCTCGGGCCGCAAAAGAAACTGCTGCTGGCCGATATGGATTCCACCATGATCCAGCAGGAATGCATTGACGAACTGGCCGATTTTGCCGGGGTCGGGGCAAAAGTGTCCGAGATTACGACGCGCGCGATGAATGGCGAGCTGAATTTCGCTAGCGCTCTGACCCAACGCATCGCCTTGCTCCGCGGTCTGCCGGTCGGAACCATTCAAAAAGTCATCGATGAGCGCATCAGTTTTATGCCCGGCGCTCAGGCATTATTGAAAACGATGCGGATAAATGGGGCTATGCGGCGCTTGTCTCGAGTGGCTTCACAGCCTTCAGCGGCTATGTCGCCGAAGCTCTGGGCTTTAATGAACATCGCGCCAACGAGCTCTTGAGCGAGAACGGTCGGCTGACAGGTGTGCCAGCGGATCCGATACGCGGCGGCGAGGCGAAGGTTTGCGCGTTTCACGACTTGTCTTCGCGACTGGGCTTGACGGCCGAGGAGGTCATGGCGGTCGGAGATGGCGCGAATGATCTGGGAATGCTGGCACTCGCCGGATCAGGTGTGGCGCTACACGCCAAACCGGCAGTTGCCGCGCAATGCGACATCCGCATCAATCATGGTGATTTGACTGCGCTTTTATACATTCAGGGCTATACTCTTAGCGACTTCGCGTGAGGCGCAGGTCACTCGTGTGTCATCGGTCTCGACGCGCTGACTGAGGGAGTGAACACCTCGTGTGTCAGGCCTTCGAGGCTGATCTCATGACTGTTGCCGGTTCGGATCGGAATGAGCCTCTCAATGCCGCTTCATAAGAGAGAGCAAAGATTCTCGACCGGACAGCGGCGCAAAGATCGATGCCCAGTTCTGACACAGCTGCAGATAGGTTTCGCTCGTGGCCTCGGCCTCACCTCGTTCGGTTTTCGACAGGTTTACTTGATCAAAACCCGCATAGCAGTCGAGCTCGCCTTGTTTCAGGCCGACCTGTAAGCGGCGCTCTCGGAGCCCTTCACCCCGCCTTTTCAAGGTCCGACCACTTTGAGCAGCGGCAGGAAATCTCCCTTGCGGGCCAGCGCATCTGCCAGACTATAGCGTTCGAGCACCGCGAGGAAGGCAGCGACGGCCTCGTCGAGAACCGAGGTCATGCCACAGGCCGGCGCAATGATGCAGCGACCGCAACCGACGAGGTCGAAGTCGTTCTCCGTGTGCCGGATTAGAGCGCCCACGTTGATTTCCTCGGGCGGGCGCGCCAAACGTATCCCGCCATTCCGCCCCCGCACGCTGACCAGATAATTTGCATGCACGAGGTCGTTGATGATCTTCATCAGATGGTTCTTCGAGATGTCGTAAGCGGTTGCGATCTCCTGGATCGAGCACAGCCTGTCGGGATGCTTTGCAAGGTAAAGCAGCACGCGCAGGGCGTAATCGGTGTATTGCGTCAGCCGCATCGGGCGCTCCTGAAAGATATATCTACTTTACATCATTCGCTCAGGCCGAATAGATGTATTCACTATACATCTATTTGAGTCGCTCGCGCCGAGGCTGCGCGGCGATGCAGCGAAGGAATCATCCGATGCCGAAGAATCTGAGCGCCGAAACCATTGCGATTGTCTCCGCGACCGTGCCTGCCCTGCAGGAAAACGGTCTTGCGATCGTTCACGAGATGTATGCGCGCATGTTCCGCAATCCCGAGATCCGTGATCTTTTCAATCAATCCAATCATGGCGTCAGTGATGCGCAGCCGCGCGCACTGACGGGCGCGATCCTCGCCTATGCCGCGAATATCGAGAACCTCGGCGCGCTTGCACCGGCGGTCGAGCGTATCGCGCAAAAACATGTCGGCCTTCAAATCCTGCCCGAGCATTATCCCCATGTCGCCGAGGCGCTCTTGGAGGCGATCAAACAGGTTCTGGGCGAGGCGGCCACGTCCGCCGTGCTGACCGCTTGGGGGAGGCCTATTGGTTTTTGGCCGATATTCTGATCGCGCGCGAAAAGCGCATCTATACCGAGCAGGTCGATGCGACGGGCGGCTGGAACGGCTGGCGCGATTTCCGCATTGCCGAGGTCATTCCCGAAAGCAGCGTGATCACCTCTTTCATCCTGAAGCCCGTCGATGGCGGCCCCGTGATGCGGCACCGGCCGGGCCAATATCTGAGCTTCTCGTTCGAGATCCCCGGCGAGGCTCCGGCCAAGCGC
Source organism: Paracoccus cavernae (assembly GCA_030410095.1). Taxonomy (GTDB): domain Bacteria; phylum Pseudomonadota; class Alphaproteobacteria; order Rhodobacterales; family Rhodobacteraceae; genus Paracoccus; species Paracoccus cavernae. Next base: position 982,207 of record JAUFRC010000001.1, on the reverse strand, counting down.
AACTATTCGATCTCGTCGGCGCCCAACGGCGAGAGTTATCGCATCTCGGTCAAGGCCGAGCCTCTCGGCCTTGCTTCGCGTTGGCTTCATGCCCAGCCCGTGGGCACCGTTCTGAAGGTTGCTGCGCCTGCCGGCGAATTCCATCTGGATCGCTTGCCCGAGAGACCTGTTGTTCTGCTTTCCGGGGGCGTCGGATTGACGCCGATGGTCGCGATGCTGGAGTGGCTAGTCGAGCAGGGCACGAACCAGCCGGTTCATTACATCCACGGCACGCATGACCGCAACACCCATGCCATGCGCAACCACGTCCGCCAGCTTGCCGCGCGGGCAGAGACGGTCCGGATTACGGATTTCCATCAGACGCCTCTGGCGGGTGAGGTCGCGGGGCAAGACTACGATTTGTCTGGGCTGATCACCGACGAATGGCTGCTCGCGAATAGCTCGCCGGCGATGTCGGACTATTACATCTGCGGTCCACGCCCCTTCTTGCGCGCAGCGGTCGCGGCCTTGTCCTTGGCGGGCGTGCCGTCCGATCGGATTCACTACGAATTCTTCGGCCCAGCCGACGAGATGCTGGCAGCCTGAGGTAGGGCGCGGCAGTCTGCCGCTCTCGTGGCTGAAAACAGATTGCGCTGGCTGCCGTCTGAGGGCGGCCAGCGCGTTTGCTTCCGAAGCGCGGCCGGACTTGGTATGCTTCGGTCTCACGAACCGCACCTCAGTTGGGAGGATCATTGGCTTGTGTGTTCCTTTACCTCGCGCGAGCTACGTTTATCGAAGGGGAAGGCCATGACGATATTTCCGATCACTGTCGCACGCGTTTACCATTTGCCGCCTCCCCGTTCCGAGGATGGCGCTTACCTGTTAGTGGACCGTCTCTGGCCGCGCGGCGTCGCAAAGGTCGATCTGCCGATCAGCGCATGGATGCGTGATCTTGCACCTTCGACCGAGCTCCGGAAATGGTATGATCATGACGCAGCCCTTTGGCCCGAGTTCACAAGACGTTACCTCGCCGAATTGGCGGAGAACCAAGCTGCGGTAGAAGCAGCCCTTGACTGGTGTCGCAAGGGCCCCGTGACACTTCTGACGGCATCGCGGGATGTCGATCACAGCGAAGCTGAAGTTCTGCGAACCGAGTTGACCCGATTGCGCCAACGAGAGGGTGAAAATCCGGACTAAGCCTCAAAAGTAAAATCAACGGGAACATTTCGCGCTACCCTGCATCCAATCAGTGATGGGCCAAGAAAAACGGCCTCGATCTGAAAGGAGAATACTATGCGTGGACCTACTCTTTTTGCAGTGACGACACTTTTGGCCGCCGGTATGGCTTGGAGTGCGGAAACGACTGCTCCTCCGGCAGCCCCTTTTGCCAAGGTCAGCAGTCTTGTGCCCTTGCCGGATTTCATCCCCGGTCTGGGCACGCTTTATATCGATCCCGCGACCCTGCCTGCGGGCCCGTTCCTAGCCTATGACCATGAGGGAAGCTGTCGGCCACCGTCTATATGGTGCCGTTGGACGATCTGGTTGCGGGCAAGGCTTTCGACAAGCTGGCGGTGGGCGCGCCCGAGGTCAGCAGCGTCGATATCTATTACAATGCGGGTCATCCGGGTGTTGAGAAACCCCATGCACATGTCGTCTTATTTCATGACGATACCGCCCGTAGCAGGCTGGCAAAATGAACTATTCGCGTCGTGACGTTCTGGCTTTCGGGGCGGTCTTGCCGCCCTCGCAACCATGGCCACAGCCGGAGGCGAAGTCGTGATCAGCATGCGCGGCACAGCACGAGGCGAGCATGTCTGGTTTTCCCCGCAAGGATTGGCCATCGCGCCCGGAACGCCACTACGCTTCGTCAATGACGATCCCGGTAACAGCCACACCGCCACCGCCTATCATCCTTCAGTTCTGGACAGGCCCCTGAGGATTCCCGAAATGGCCAAGCCCTGGGACAGCGACTTTCTGTTGCCCGGCCAAAGCTTTTCCCTCACGCTGACCGTGCCCGGAGTTTACGATTATTGCTGTCAGCCGCATGAAATGGCGGGGATGGTCGGCAGGATCATTGTCGGTCATCCGGGTGACGCCGGCTGGCAGGGACCGTCCCCGGAGAGCGGAGACCTGATGCCCGAGGTGCTGGCTGCCTTCCCCTCGGTTGAGGTGATCCTCAATGCGGGTCGGATCGAGGCGAAGGGGATATGAGCCAACGGAATGCCCGCGCGAATGTATCGGCCCCTGTGTCGGATTGGGAACTGGTGACTGCGGCGCGCCATCAGGACGAGACGGCGATCCGCGAGCTGATCCGCCGCATGAACCCTCGGCTGTTTCGGGTGGCGCGCGGAATCATGCCTTCGGATGCCGAGGCCGAAGAGGTGGTGCAGGAAGCTTATCTGCTGGCCTTTTCTCGCCTAGATAGCTTTCGCGGCGAGGCCAGCTTTGCGACATGGATCACGCGCATCACCATTAATGCGGCGCGGATGCAACTCCGGCGACCCCGCCCAGACAAGGTCTATGACACCGTGAATGAAGCCTCTTCCGACAAGAATGACATCCTGATCTTTCCCGGCACCGAGACTGCGGAAACGGCGTTGGGGCGCCGACAGATACGCGCCCTTCTGGAGGATGCCATTGCATCACTCCCTGCCGATCTGCGGCTTCCGTTTATCCTGCATGAGGTAGAAGGCTTGAGCACGCGCGCCATCGCAACCGATCTGCAAATCAACCCGATCACCGTGCGAACGCGGTTGTTCCGGGCGCGCTATCAGCTCCGGCGGCACCTTGAAGCGCACCTTCGTGGAGGCTTCGACGCCGTCTTTCCCTTCGATGGTCAGCGCTGCGCCGGAATGGCGGACAGGGTCGTCCAAGCACTCGCCTCAACTTATGGCAGGACGCTGAAATAGGAATGTAGGACCCATGCGCAGAGTTCTGCCGGCGACATTCGGATTCCGTCAGTAGAGCGCTCGCCATGGCTCGGCGGGTATCATCAACCCAACTCGCGATCTCGGGCGAAGACAGAGCAAAGCTCCGGCAGGCCTCAGCCACCGTCGTTTTTCCCAGAGTGGTCTCTGTGACCACCGCCTACGGCGTTACGCTTGCCGCCTCAGCTACGCTTGAGCGGGCCACGAAGAATAGGGTGGCCCGAAACCTTTCCGATCAACAGGGTATAGCCATCTGTGTCCACAACAAACCACCATGGATCCAAGATTGGCGCGCTATCCAGCTCCGCTCTGAGCGGATCCCTGATGGCTTTGGTCAGATGCTCCTCGACCAAGCGCAGGCTTTCCTCGGCGTTGTCATCCGCTGTCATGGCTGATCCTATCTGTTGACTGGGACGATTGCGGCTTATCTCGTATTCGTCATACGGACTTCGACCAGCGTCCGGCCCAATTGTTTGCGGGCCTATTTCGTAGGGTATTCAAAGCCTTCTTTACCGAATTGATCGCACTCGCGAGCGCGTCATAGATATTTGGCAGAGCACGCATCGCAAAGTGTCACCAGATATGCCCGGCCATTGTCCCTCAGCTTTCCAGGTGCTCCGCAATGCTCACAGGTCGCGCTTGCTTCATGTTCTGTCGATGCAATACGGGCCGCTGCCGTCACTGCGCATCGAATGGCTATATGAATTGTGCTTTCTTTGCCCCGAGCACAGATCCTGGCTCGTGACGCTGTGGTCAACCCCGGATCCGCGCCAGCGTTTGACCCGGTGCCACGATTTGCTGAACTGGAACAAATTCCGAATTGCGACAGCACCGAACGCGTGGCGCCTGCCGCTTACGATTTGTGGCTCACCCAGCGGCTTCAAGGACTTCAGGGATCTCATTGGCTGGATCAATTCGATTTTCAGGCGGCAACAGAAATTTGCGATCTTCTGGGTCGAACTTTGGTGCGCGCAGCGTTCCCACAATTGCGCGATATGAGCCCTGCGGATCGGCATGCTGCCATCTGCAGGGCGTTCAACATCCTCACCGAAGCCGTGATGGACGGTGATCTCCTCCCGCCAGCGATCCTGCAGCGCAAGGCGGTGGTCTAATGGACATCGCGAAGCAGTCCCTATCTCTAGGTGAACTCTTGTTGCCCTTGTTCAATCAATGGGCGACTAGGCGGGCGAGACAGTTGAAAATCGAAGGCCGCAATCGTCATGTCAATACTTCCTCTAACAGTGCCGTATGTCTGCGGAGAGGTTGCATTCTCCTTCGCGTCCCGCCTTGCCAAGCGAAACGCCGTGAGTTTCCGCGAATTCTTGTCGGATATGGGGATTTCCCTTTTGGGATTGTTGGCGGGAGACGATCGAGCTTTGATGCGCCTCGCGGAGATATCAGGTGCCGATTTGGGCGCATTGCGGCAGGCAACGCCACATGAGGTCACGCGGGGAAGGTGGCGGTTCTTTGGCCAAGAGTTCTCGGGTGAGGCGTTTCGGAGTTCATCGATTCGAGGCTGCTCGCACTGCTTGCTTGAGGACGTATCGAGTGGCGCAGGTCATGGGATCATTCGCGGCACATGGATGCTCGAACTTGTGCGGAGCTGTCCGATACACGATCAGCCCATTGGGTTCCTTTGGAGATCCCCCGACCGTGCCCACCGGCATGACAGTAGCTGTCGGCTGGAGGAGCTTTTCAATGACAACCAGCATTTTCCATGGATGTCGCAAAGCGCGACGACAACGGATTACGATCGCTGGGTTTGGCGCCGGCTTTCTGCCGACAAGCAGCCGGAGCATTGGTTCGATCGGTTCGACTTTCAAGCGACTGCGGCCTTTTTCGATGCATTGGGCGGTCTGATTGCCAGTTCGGGAAAGACGCCAACACATGCGACAATCAAGAATGTGCTCCAGCACGCCGATCATGGATATGAACTGGCGCGACAAGGGCAGGATGCCATTCGACACTTTCTGTCAGACCATCAGGAGCGTTTTTCGCCGACTGCGGGACAGCGGCAGATCTTTGGGCCGCTCTATCTGCTACTGGCGGAACGTGCACCGTCGTCCGAGCTCAGGCCTTTCCGACAACTTCTGCGCGACCATATCCGTCAAACTTGGCCGCTCGCTCCCGGAGATGAGATTTTGGGCGAGCCGGTATTGTCCCGCCGCTTGGTTTCGGTTGGAGCCGTAGCACGCCTGTTTAATGCGGATGTCGACAAGGTTCAGCAAAGCTTGGCGGCCGCAGATGCACAACCACAGATTTCCAAGTTGAAGCCGGACGATTGGGTGACCTTCGATCGTGAGGCCGCCGCTCGGATTCAAATAGCACTTAATCTGAAAGTATCCGACAGCCAATTCTGTGCAGCGCTCCACATTTCTCCCGAGCTATTTGCTTCTTTGCGGGATGGTGGTCTACTTGAGCGTGCCCGCAGTGGTGATGGCTCGGGATGGAGTGCCCTCGCAGGACAGGCAATTGTCGAAGAGCTGTTGACTGGTGCACATCCCATCGGACGGTTGACGCCCGATTTGATGTCAATCGAACGTGCTGCAGATCATCTTGCTTGCGGTGCAGACGAGATCGTTAGGAGGATCAGGGAAGGTCGGTTTCCACGGATTGCGCGGCATTTGAAGCATTCGGGATTTGCCTCGATTTTCGTAGATATCGCTGGCTTGGATGGGAGGGCGATTACGGCAGAGGTGTTTGCGCAGTCCCTTGGTCTGGCTTTCAGCGAAATGCTGAGCTTTTTCAGAAAGGGCCATTCGCCCGCTAGGATTATGCAGCGAGACATAGGACGCAAGGATAGGATTACGCTGAGCCCAGAGCAGGTCGCATCTTTCCATGCGAATTTCATGAGCTTTCGCGAACTTGCCTTAGCTGCAACAGTCGGTTGGAACCAGCTGGATCATCAACTGCGCGAACAAGGCATCGCCCCAGTCCTTGGATGCCAACGCATCTATCGCAGGAGCGAGGTAAAAGCGCTTCTGACCTAAACATTCGCGCCGGCACTGAAAATTTATTAGTTTCAATAACTAACCATATTTTATCCGCTCCAGCGCAGAATGGTATTGACTGCCTTGCGCAAGCAATTGCGTTTTTGCGCAAGGTTATCCTTTCTTTGTCAGCTATCAGCCATCCCTTCCCAGCATCGCCTGACCCGCGACATAGGTCTGCGCGACAGCGCGGTCGTCGCCGAGGATCTGGAGGATGAAGAGCTCTTCGGCGAGGGTCTCGGCGCGTTCCATCCGCAAGGACATCGCCGGGGTTGCACGGGCGTCCAGCACGATGAAATCGGCGTCGGTGCCTGCGTCCAGAGTGCCGATCCGGTCGGCCATGCCGAGCGCCAAGGCATTGCCGCGGGTCGCCCAATGGAAGGCCGCGAAAGGGTGGAGCTTCTGGTTGCGCAGTTGGAGGATCTTGTAGCCCTCGTTCAGCGTCTGCAGCATCGAATAGCTGGTGCCGCCGCCGATGTCGGTCGCGATGCCGCTGACCACGCCCGAAGCCCGCAGTCCGTCCGCATCGAAAAGTCCCGAGCCGAGGAAGAGGTTCGAGGTCGGGCAGAAGACCGCGCGGCTGCCGGTCTCGGCCATGCGCGCGATCTCGCGCTCCTCGAGGTGGATCGCATGGCCGAGCAGCAGTTTCGGCCCGAGCAGCCCGTATGTCTCGTAGATGTCGAGATAATCGCGTGCCTGCGGATAGAGTTCGCGGGTAAAGGCGATCTCTGCGTGGTTTTCCGACAGATGGGTCTGGATGTGGCAATCGGGATGTTCGCGGGCCAGAGCGCCGGCGGCCTCGAGCTGGGCGGGCGTCGAAGTGATCGCGAAACGCGGCGTGATCGCGTAAAGCTGGCGGCCCTTGCCGTGCCAGTCACCGATCAGGCGGCGGCTGTCGTCATAGCTCGATTGCGCCGTGTCGAGAACCGCAGGCAAAGCGTTGCGGTCCATCATCACCTTGCCCGCAATCATCGCCATATTGCGTGCGCTGGATGCGGTGAAAAGCGCATCCGCGCTGGTGGCATGGCTGGAGCAGAAGGCCACGGCCGAGGTCGTGCCATGCGCCAGAAGCAGATCGAGGAAGCGGCCCGCCATCGCACTTGCATGGTCGGGATCGGCGAAACGCGCCTCTTCGGGGAAAGTATAGGTGTTGAGCCAGTCGAGCAGCTGCGCGCCCCAGCTCGCAATCACCTGAACCTGCGGGAAATGCAGATGGGGGTCGATGAAGCCCGGGATGATCAGATGCGGACGGTGGTCCGTCTCGGGGATCTCGGGCGAGGCGAGATCCGCGTAGGTGCCGATGGCGGCGATCTTGCCGTTTTCCGTGATGATCGCGCCGTCTTCGAGATAGGTATAGGCCTGTTCGGTCGTCACCGGATCGGCGTGAAAACTGAGCGTGCGGCCTCGGATGAGATGTTTCATGGGTATTTCTGTGACAGAGAAACAGGAGCCGTCAGGCGGGTGATCAGTTCGGCCGCGGTCAGGGCGGCAATGACTTCGGGGCGCTTGTCGTGGCAGGTTCCGGCACCGATCGGGCAGACGAGTGGTGCGGGATCCACGCCTTGATCGCGGGCGAAGCGGTTGAATTGCGCGCGTTTCGTGGCGCTGCCGATCAGCCCGATATAGGGGGCGTCCTTGCGGCGCAGCGCCTCGGCGGCGAGGAGGAAGTCGAGCGCGTGGTCATGGGTCAGAATGATGTAGGAGGTGCCTTGCGGGGCGTGACGCAGATCGGCCTCGGGCAGGGCGGTGAGGCGGGTCGGAAGATCGCGGGCGAGGGCCAGCTCTTCGACGCGCTGGTCGAGCAGCAAGACCTCGAGCGGCATGAGCTTGAGCGCGCGCGCCAAGGCCCGCCCGACATGGCCCGCGCCGAAGATCATGACCAAGGGCTTGCCGGGCTCGGGCGGCATAGCCTCGATCCATTCGAGCGAAAGCATCACGCGTCCGCCGCAGCATTGGCCTATCTCGGGCCCGAGGGGGATGTCCATCTCGGCCCGCATCTCGTTGCGGGCGAGCATCTGCCGCGCCCTGTCGATCGCCATATATTCGAGCTGGCCACCACCGATCGAGCCGGTGGTGCCACGGGTTTTCACGATCATCTCGGCCCCTGTCTCGCGCGGGGTCGAGCCTTTCGCCGAGCTGATGGTGACGCGGATCATTTGCGCAGGCGCTCCACCGCCATCAGCACGCGCTCGGGCGTGGCCGGGGCATCGAGGCGCGGGCATTCGCGGTAATCATTGACCGAGGCCACCGCCATGCCGATCGCTTCGAGCACCGAGATCCCCAGCATGAAAGGCGGCTCGCCGACGGCTTTCGAGCGTTTGATCGTATTCTCGCGGTTGACCGACCAATCGGCGAGCGCGACGTTGAAGACCTTGGGGCGGTCGGAGGCCAGCGGGATCTTGTAGGTCGAGGGCGCATGGGTGCGCAGCCGGCCCTTGGCATCCCACCACAACTCCTCGGAGGTCAGCCAGCCCACGCCCTGGATATAGGCGCCCTCCACCTGACCCTTGTCTAGGATCGGATTGAGGCTGCGGCCGACATCATGGATCACATCGGCGCGCTCGATGACATATTCGCCGGTCAGCGTATCGATGGAGACCTCGGACACCGAAGCGCCATAGGCATAGTAGAAGAAGGGGCGGCCCTGACCGGTGTCACGGTTCCAGTGGATCTTGGGCGTCTTGTAGAACCCCGCTGCCGACAGCTGGATCCGCGCCATATAGGCCTCGCGGATGAAGCTCGCGAAGGGCAGGGTCTGGTCCCCGATCACCACGGTTTCGCCGATGCTGATCTCGTCCTCGTGGACCGAGTATTTCTCGGCGGCAAAGCGGATCAGGCGTTCCTTGATCTGGTTGCAGGCGTCAAGCGCCGCCATGCCGTTCAGGTCGGTTCCCGAAGATGCCGCGGTAGCCGAGGTGTTCGGGACCTTTTCGGTCGTGGTCTTGGTGATGCGGATGCGCTCGATATGGACGCCCATCGCCTCGGCCACGACCTGCGCGATCTTGGTGTTGAGACCTTGACCCATTTCGGTGCCGCCATGGTTGAGATGCAGCGAGCCGTCGTTGTAGATATGGATCAGGGCACCCGCCTGGTTGAACCAGGTCGCGGTGAAGCTGATGCCGAATTTGACCGGCGTCAGCGCAATCCCTTGCGGATCACGCCGCCCTTGGCGTTCCAGTCCAGAACCGCCTGACGACGCGCCTGATAATCGGCGCTGGCCTCGAGCTCCTCGAAGATGCGCGGCAGGATCTGGTCCTCGACCTCCTGATGATAGGGGGTGAGCTGGCCGTTCTCGTAAAGGTTGGCCTTGCGGATCTCGAGAGGGTCCTTGCCCAATGCATAGGCGATTTCCTCGACGATGCGTTCGGCCGCGATCACGCCCTGCGGGCCGCCGAAGCCGCGGAACGCGGTATTCGAGACGGTATTGGTCTTCATCGGATGCGAGCGCAGCTCGACATCGGGATAGTAATAGGCGTTGTCGGCGTGAAACAGCGCGCGATCCGTGACCGGACCCGAAAGATCCGCCGAGAAGCCGCAGCGCGCGTAGAAATCGCCCTCGACGGCAAGGATCTTGCCGGTGTCGTCAAAGCCCACCTCGTAATCGATCACGAAGTCGTGGCGCTTGCCGGTCGCTTCCATGTCGTCGTCGCGATCGGGGCGGATCTTGACGGCGCGGCCCAGCTTTTTCGCGGCAATCGCAGCCACGCAGGCAAACAGGTTCATCTGGGTTTCTTTGCCGCCGAAGCCGCCACCCATCCGGCGCACGTTCACGACGACCGCATTCGAGGGCACGTTGAGCACATGGGCGACCATATGCTGGACCTCGGACGGGTGCTGGGTCGAGACATGGATCGACACTTCGTCATCCTCGCCGGGGATCGCCATCGCGATCTGGCCTTCGAGGTAGAAATGGTCCTGACCGCCGACCTCGAACCGTCCCGCGATCCTGCGCGGCGCTTTCGCCAGCGCGGCTTTCGCCTCGCCACGGCGCAGGGTCAGGGTTTCGTGACATAGCCCATGCCGGCATCGCGCGCCGCAATCGGGTCAAGCGCATGGGGCAGGGCCTCGTATTCGATCTTGGCCAAAGCGGCTGCATGGCGCGCCTGCGTACGGGTCTCGGCCACGACCGCGAAAACCGGCTGGCCCCAGAACTGCACCAGACCGGGCGCGAAAATCGGATCATCGTGAAGCCCGTTCGGGCTCACGTCGTTCTCGCCCGGAATATCCTCGGGCGTCAGAACCGCAACCACGCCGGGCTGCGCGCACCGCCGACAGATCCATCGACGCGATCTTGCCGTGGGCAATCTGCGACAGGCCGAGTGCCGCGTGCAAGGTGCCGGTCGGTTCGTTGATGTCGTCGGTATATTCCGCGCGACCGGTGACGTGTTTCTCCGCGGAATCATGCTTGATGGAGCTATGCGCGGCGCCGTTGATATGAACGTCTTGTTTCATCATGGACCTCTTATTGCGCGCGGCTGAGGCGATGCGCCTCGCCGGTTTGCTCCAGCCAGAAGCGGCGGATCAGGTTTGCGGCGACAAGCCGGCGGTAATCGGCGGTGGCGCGCCAGTCGGAGAGGGGCTGGAAATCCTCGCCCACGGCCTCGGCCGCAGCCTCGAAACTTTCGCGGCTGAAGGGTTTGCCACGCAGCGCGGCCTCGGCCCGCTCGGCTCGTTTGGGAGTGCCGGCCATGCCGCCAAAGGCAATGCGCGCATCCGAGATCACCTGTCCGTCGGTCACGACGCGGAAGGCGGCGGCCGTGGCGGTAATGTCGGAATGCTGGCGTTTCGAGACCTTGTAGGCCGCAATCCGGTCGGCACCGGTGCGCGGAATGCGGATCGCCGCGACGAATTCGCCGGGCTGGCGGTCCTGCTTGCCGTATTCGATAAAGAAATCCTCGAGCGCGACGGTACGCATGCCAGCGGTATTTTGCAAAACCACCTCGGCCCCGAGCGCGATCAGCAGGGGCGGGGTCTCGCCGATGGGCGAGCCGTTGGCGATATTGCCGCCGATCGTGCCCGCATTGCGGACCTGCCAACCGGCGATCCGGCGCCAGTAATCCAGAGCCTGCGGGAAATGCTCCTCGATCACCGGCTCGAATTCGGAATAGGTCACGCCTGCTCCCAGCGTCACCTCGTTCTCCGTCACCGAAATACCCTTCAGGTCAGGAAGGTGGCCGATGAACACCGCAGGAGAGATGCGCTTGAGCATCTTCGTAACCCAAAGACCGACATCGGTCGCACCGGCGACGATCGTCGCTTTGGGATCTCTGCCAAAACGAGCGCGAGATCGGCCGCATCGCGCGGCAGGATGGCGCGGTCGTCGCCGCGTGCAACCTCGATCCGCGCGGGTGCCACCGCCTTGAGCCAGGCCGAGACCGCATCGCGTTCCAGCGACAGCGCGTCCATCGCCTGACCGCCCGCTTGCGCCGCCGCCCGAGCCGCTTTCACGATCGGCTCGTAGCCGGTGCAGCGGCAGAGGTTGCCCTGAAGCGCGGTCTCGATTTCGACCACGCTCGGATCGGGGTTCTGCATCCAGAGCCCGTAAAGCGCCATCACGAAGCCGGGCGTGCAAAAGCCGCATTGGCTGCCGTGCTGCTCGACCATGGCCTGCTGGACGGGATGGAGTCCGCCGTCCTTGCCGCGCAGATGTTCGATCGTCACGATATGGCAGCCGTGGCACGAGGCAAGAAAGCGGATGCAGGCATTGACCGGCTCGTAGCGCAGGGCTCCTTCGTGGAGACGCCCGACCAGAACCGTACAGGCGCCGCAGTCACCTTCGGCGCAACCTTCTTTCGTGCCGTGCATCCGGCGATCCAGACGCAGGAAGTCAAGAAGCGTATCCGAACCGCCGACCTCGCTCAGCCGCGTTTCCGATCCGTTCAGAAGAAATCTGATTTCGCTTCCCATTCCGTCCTCGCCTTATTCGCTGGGTCCTTCAAGATTACTCCGAAATTGCGTTTACGAAATCATAGAATGAGCGTAAGACTTTCCATGAAATGTTGAAAACGGCAGGGGTAAAAGATGCCCTATCTTGAAAGTCTCAGAGTCTTCGTTCGCGTGGTCGAACTCGGATCGATCACGGCGGGGGCGCGATCTGCGCATGTCTCCGGCTGTGGCCTCGAACCGCATCAAGGATCTCGAGACACGCTTCGGCGTGCGGCTTCTCAACCGCACCACACGCAAGCTCGTTCCGACGGAGATCGGACGGGCCTTTTACGATTCCGCCCAAAGGGTGATCAGATCTCTGGACGAGGCCGAGGCGGTGGTCTCGGGCTTTTCCGGCACGCCGCACGGCACGATCCGCATCACCGCGCCTTTGGGTCTGGGGCGGCGGATGATCGCGCCGCTGGTTCCACGCTTTTGCGCCGATTATCCCGGTGTCGAGGTTCGTCTGCGGCTTTCGGACCGCAACGTCGATATTGTCGCCGACGGAATCGATCTCGCCTTCTTCTGGGCGAGCCCAAGGATCCGCGCTGAAATGGCGCCGGATCGCGGATTGCAAACGTGCGCTCGTGGCCTCGCCCGAGTATATCGCGGCACATGGCCTGCCCGAGACGCCGGCCGATCTCGCCAATCACAACTGTCTGCTTCTGCGCTATCCGCGCAGTCCGGAGTATTTCTGGCTGCTTCAGGCCAAGGATGGCCCGGTCAAGATGATGGTGAACGGCCGCTTCGACGCCGATGACGGCGATGTCCTGACCGATTGGGCGCTGGCAGGCGAAGGCATCGCCAACCGTCCGCGCTACGAGGTCAACGAGCATATCGCTGCGGGCCGTCTGGTCGAGCTCTTGCCGCAAAACACGCCGGTTCCGGCGCAATTCGGCATGCTGACCCCGCATCGCCGCCTGCAGGATCCCAAGCTGCGCCTCTTTGCCGATTTCGCCGCGCGCGAGACCCGCAGCTACTTCCAGGACTGATCCCGGGCGCGGCCGCCAAAACCGGCCGCGCGACCCAAGGGCCGTCGCGCCAAGCGGATGGGACACCCTCGGTGATGATTTTTCAGCATCAAATCAGGGTATTGACGCAAATATCCCATATTTCACGTCACGGACAAAAATGCACAAGGCCCGCAGAAACTCTGCGGGCCTTGCTGGTTGTCGGACGCGATAACGGCGATCAGCTGCCGCGATAGGTCGAGTAGCTATAGGGCGAGACCAGCAGCGGAACGTGGTAGTGATCTTCTGCCGCCATGCCGAAACGCAGGGGAACGACGTTGAGAAAGCGCGGGCTTTCGCCCTTGTTGCCCTGCGCGTCGAGGTAATCGCCGACGTGGAAAACCAATTCGTATTCGCCCGTCTGGAAGCTTTCCTTGGGCAGGATGTGGCTGTCGGTGCGGCCGTCCGAATTGGTGACGGTCTCGGCGATCAGCGCGCGGCTGTCGCCGTTCAGACGGTAAAGCTCGATGCGCATGCCTTGGGCGGGCTGGCCGCTGGCGGTATCAAGAACATGGGTGGTCAGATATCCCGACATTTGGTCTTCCTTTCAGTGCAAATGGGTCAGCCGGCGGCCAGTCTGGTGACGGCGGCGCGGGCCTGTTCGTTCAACGAAACGGGGTCGATGGTCTGGATGCGGAAGTCGTCGACAACCGCGCGCCCCTCGACATAGACGGCGCGCGGACGGATCGGCGCGCAGAAAATCAAGGTGGCGACGGGATCCCAGCTGCCCGCACCCGCGATCTCGGAGACGTCCCACAGCACGAGATCCGCGCGTTTTCCGGCCTCGAGAGAGCCGAGATCGGCGCTGCGCCCCAGAACGCGCGCGCCGCCAAGCGTCGCGATTTCCAGCGCCTCGCGCGCGGTCATGGCCGAGGGGCCGTCCTTCAGGCGCGCGACCAGCATGGCCTGACGCGCCTCGAGGCCGAGATGACTGCTGTCGTTCGAGGCAGAGCCGTCGACACCCAAGCCCACCGGCACGCCCGCATCGCGCATGGCACGCACGGGGGCGATGCCGGACGCAAGCCTCGCATTCGAACAGGGGCAATGGGCGACACCAGTGCCGGTGCGCGCAAAAAGGTCGATCTCGCCCGGCGAAAGCTTGACGCAATGGGCATGCCAGACATCATCGCCGGTCCAGCCGAGGCTTTCGGCGTAATCGCCCGGAAGCATGCCGAAATTCTGCAGCGAATAGGCGATATCTTCATCGTTTTCGGCCAGGTGGGTATGCAGGCGCACGCCTTTTTCCCGCGCCAAAATCGCGGAATCGCGCATCAGCTCGCGGCTGACCGAGAAGGGCGAGCAGGGCGCCAGCGCCACCTGAACCATAGCCCCCGCGTTCGGATCATGGAAAGCATCGACCAGACGTTCACTGTCGCGCAGGATCGAGGCTTCATCCTCGACGACGGAATCCGGCGGCAAACCGCCCTTGCTTTCGCCGATCGACATCGAGCCGCGCGTCGCGTGAAAGCGGATGCCGACTTCGGTCGCGGCCTCGATGCTGTCGTCGAGACGCGAGCCGTTCGGGAAGAGGTAGAGGTGGTCCGAAGAACAGGTGCAGCCCGAAAGCGCCAACTCGGACAGGCCGAGCTTGGTCGAGACGCGGATATCGTCGGGCGTCATCCGCGCCCAGATCGGATAAAGCGTGCGCAGCCAGCCGAACAGCGCGGCATCTTGCGCGGCGGGAACCGCGCGGGTCAGCGTCTGGTAAAGGTGGTGATGGGTGTTGATCAGGCCGGGGGTCACGACACAGCCGCGCGCATCGACGATCTCCGCCCCTTCGGCAACCAGCCCCGCACCAACGGCGGAAATCACCCTGCCCTCGATCAGGACGTCGCCGCCCGCGATCTCGCGGCGGGTGCCGTCCATGGTGACGACGCATTCTGCATTGCGGATAAGCACGCGTTTCATGAAAATTCCTCCTTGGGCCCGCTGGGGGCAGCAGTCCTTGATGCTGGGACGCTCCGTTGAAGCACCAGCCCTGAGGGCCGGGAACCGCGGTAAGAAGGATCCCTGTGAAAACAGGCGGCGGACAATTCGGCCGCTGTTCCCGTTAGTACCTTTGAGCGGAATTTTTGCAAGCGCGCGCGGCAGGGCAATTTTATACAGATATAAAATGCTGTGCCTAGAATTTGCTTAAAATGGTTGAGCTTTACGGTTTTCTCGCAGATCGGGCGGATTAGCGGATCGCCCTCCCGGAACGGTTTCGGCGCGCGGGGGTGTTCCGCGCGCCGGACGGGTCAGATTTCGACCTTTGGGCAATGCCTTTTTCGATGGCGATCTCGAGGACCTTGTTTGCGACCGCGAGGTCCTGCAGGCCGACGCCGGTGCCGTCGAACAGCGTCACCTCGGCAGTGCCGCGGCCCTCGTGGAGGCCGGCGACGACCGCGCCGAGCTCGGAGATCGCGCTTTCGGCGATCAGGCCGGATGCGACCGCATGCTGGGTTTCCCCGATCGAGACCGATTGCGCGACCTCGTCGGTGAAGACACGGGCGCGGGCGACCAGAGCAGGATCAAGCTCTTGTTTTCCCTTGGTATCCGTGCCCATCGCCGCGATATGGGTCGCGCCTTTGACATGGCCGTCCATCAGCATCGGGGCGAAGGACGAGGTGATCGAGACGATCACGTCGGCATCCGCACCAAGCTGGTCCAGCTCGACCGCCTCGAAGGGCAGGCCCAGCTCGGCCGCGGTATCGGCCAGACGCGAGAGCATCTCGGGATGGGGGTTCCAGCCGACGACTTTCTCGAACTGGTGGACCGCCGCCGCGCGCATCTGGAAGGCCGATTGATGGCCCGCGCCGATCATGCCCAGCACTTTCGCGCCTTTGGGGGCGAGATATTTGATCGACACCGCCGAAGCCGCCGCCGTGCGCAAAGCCGTCAGCAGATTGCCCCCGATCGCGGCCTTCACCCGACCCGTATCGGGATCGAACAGGAAGACCGTCGACTGGTGGTTGATCAGATTGTGCTTTTGGTTGTGCGGCCAGTAACCGCCCGCCTTCAGCCCGAGCACCAGACCCGCGCCGTCGAAACCGCCCTTGAAGCCGTAAAGCGCATCTTCATAGCCGATCGCTTCGCGCACCACGGGGAAGTTGTAGGCCTTGCGCGAAGCCATCGAGGCGAACATCGCCTCGATCGCCTCGAACGCCGCCGCCGGGGTCATCAGACCCGCGATTTCCTTTTCGGCGACGACATACATCAGTAGGCCCGCCCGCGTGCCGAGACCGGCCAGACGGTTTCGACCTTGCCGTTCCGCACGCCGACATACCAGTCGTGCACGTTGCAGGTCGGGTCGCAATGGCCCGGAACCAGCTTGAGCTTTTCGTTCACTTTCAAAACACCGTTCGGGTCGTCGACCACGCCATGCTCGTCCGAGCATTTGATGTATTTCACATCGTCGCGGCCGTAGATGAAGGGCAGGCCGGAGTCGACCGACTGCGCCTTGAGGCCGGCATCGACCACCGCGAGGTTCGGTTTGGCATGGCTCATGACCGAGGTCAGGATGAAGAGCGCGTTTTCCCATTCGCCCTGGTCGATGCGCTTGCCCTCTTTGTCGTGGATGCGGCCGTAATCGGCATCCATGAACGCATAGGAGCCGCACTGGAGCTCGTTATAGACGCCCGAATTCGATCGAAGTAATACGAACCCGTGCCGCCGCCCGAGACGAATTCCGGCTTGAGCCCGATCGCGTCCAGAGCCTCGACCGCCTCGTTGACCTGCGCGATGGCCGCGTCGAGCTTCGCCTTGCGGTCCTCGAAACTGTCCATGTGCTGCATCGCGCCCTGATAGGCCTGAATGCCCTTGAAGGTCAGGTTCGGGGCAGCCGCCGCCGCTTTGGCGATTTCCAGAACCGCTTCGGTGGTTTTCACGCCGCAACGGCCCGCGCCGCAGTCGATCTCGACGAAGATGCCGAGCTCGGTGCCGTGCTTTTGCGCCGCAGCCGAAAGATCCGCGATATTGGTCACGTCATCGACGCAGACCGTGACGGTCGAGCCGAGTTTCGGCATGCGGGCCAGACGGTCGATTTTCGCCAGATCGCGCACTTCGTTGGTGACCAGAATGTCCTTGATCCCGCCGCGGGCGAAGACTTCGGCTTCCGAGACCTTCTGGCAGCAGACGCCGACCGAACCGCCAAGCTCTTCCTGCAGCTTCTGGACATCGACCGATTTGTGCATCTTGCCGTGGCTGCGGTGGCGCATGCCGTGGGCCTTGGCGTAATCGCCCATCTTCTTGATGTTACGCTCGAGCGCGTCGAGATCGAGGATCAGACAGGGCGTCTGGATGTCCTTCTCGTCCATCCCCGGCAGCGCGGGGATGTCGAAACCGACTTCGTAACCGGCAAGGTCAGCTTTGATGTTCATGGGGTTGGCTCCTTAGTTCCAGGGCAGCTTGTCGAGATCGACATTGCCGCCGGTAATGATCAGACCGACGCGTTTGCCGGCAAAAAGGTCGCGGTTCTTGATGATCGTGGCCAGAGGCACGGCGCTCGAAGGCTCCATCACGATCTTCATGCGCTTCCAGATCAGCTTCATCGCATCGACGATTTCTTCCTCGGTCGCGGTGAGGATATCGGTGACGTGATTGCGCACGAAATGCCAGGTCAGCTCCTTGAGCGGGACCTTGAGCCCGTCCGCAACCGTCACCGGCGCGTCGTCGGCGATGATGCGGCCGGCGCGGAAGCTGCGCGCGGCGTCATCGGCATTGAGCGGCTCGGCCGCGTAGATCTTGACGTTCGGCGCGAGGTTCGAGAGCGTCAGGCACGTCCCCGAGACCATGCCGCCGCCGCCGATCGGGGCCACGACCGCATCGAGACCCTCGACCTGCTCGATCAGCTCGGCCGAACAGGTCGCCTGACCCGCAATCACGCGCCAGTCGTTATAGGGATGGACGAATTCCGCGCCGGTCGAGGCCACGACTTCGGCGAAAACCGCCTCGCGCGAGCTGGTCGAGGGCTCGGATTCCACGATCCGCGCGCCATAGCCGCGAACCGCATCCTTTTTCGCCTGGGGCGCGGTCGAGGGCATCACAACCGTGCAGGGGATGCCGCGACGGCTGGCCGCATAGCTCAGGCAGGTGCCGTGGTTGCCGCTCGAATGCGTGGCAACCCCGCGCGCCGCCTGCTCGTCGCTGAGCGAAAACACCGCATTGGAGGCGCCGCGGGCCTTGAAGGCCCCGGCTTTCTGCAGGTTCTCGCATTTGAAGAACAGCTCAGCCCCCGTCAGCTCGTTGAGCATCCACGACGTCAGAACCGGCGTCACATGGACATGCGGCGCAATCCGCTCGCGCGCAGCATACATGTCGCCAAGCGTCGGAATGTAGAAAGGTGCAACCTCAGACATATCAGGCCGCTTTCAGCATCGGGACGCCGGCAGTCTGGCGGTAGTGTTCCTGAGCCGCAGCAACGCCCGAGCCCAGTTTGATCGGCAGGTTCATGTCCGCGAGGCACATTTCGGCGACCGAAACAGCGAGCAGCGCCATCGCATCCGTCAGGCTGCCGAGGTGGCCGATGCGGAAGACTTTGCCCGCAACCTCGCCCAGGCCGGTGCCGAATGCGACCTGATACTGGTCCATAGCATGGCTGACGAATTTGTTGCCGTCGAAGCCTTCGGGGAATTTGATCGCGCTGACGCTGTCCGAGTAGAGTTCCGGACGGACGGCGCAGAGTTCCATGCCCCAAGCGTGGACGGCGGCACGGATGCCGGTCGCGATGCGGTTATGGCGTGCGAAAACATTGTCGATGCCTTCGGCGAGCAGCAGTTTGCAGCTCTCGTTCAGGCCGTTGATCAGGCCGACCGGCGGCGTATAGGGGTAGCCGTTGCGGGCATAGCCCGACGCCATGTCGCGGATGTCGAAGAAGGTGCGCGGCAGGCGGGCGGTTTCGACCGCAGCCATCGCTTTGGGCGAGAAGGCGGTGATCGCCAGACCCGGCGGCAGCATGAAGCCCTTCTGCGAGCCGGTGACGGCAATGTCGACGCCCCATTCGTCCATGCGGAAGTCCATCGAACCGATCGAGGACACGCCATCGACGAAGAGCAGCGCAGGGTGTTTTGCGGCATTCAGGGCGCGGCGGATCGCGGCGATGTCGGATTTGACGCCGGTCGCGGTCTCGTTATGCGTGGCCAGAACGACGCGGATCTCGTGGCCTTTGTCGGCGGTGAGGATCTCTTCGAAACGGTCGGCCGGAATGCCTTCGCCCCAAGGCGTCTGGACGATGGTCATGTCGAGGTTGTGGCGCTCGCACATGTCGATCCAGCGGTGGCTGAACATGCCGTTGCGGGCAGCAAGGACCTTGTCGCCAGCCGAGAGCGTGTTGGTGATCGCGGTTTCCCAGCCGCCGGTGCCGGTCGAGGGGAAGAGGAAGACGCTTGCGTCTTTGGTCTTCAGGACTTTCTTCACGGCGTCGAGCGCGGGATGAAGAATACGACCGAATTCCGCCGAGCGGTGGTCGATCGTCGGAATATCCACTGCCCGGCGCAGAGCTTCGGGCATATTGGTCGGGCCGGGAATGAAAACCGGGTTCTGGCTGATCATTGGCATAATCCTTTTTCCTCGTTGAATTGACGTTACGCTGGGGCCAATTATTTTGCAATTTTTCTGAAAATAATTTCGCAATCGCGGAAATATGTGATATTCAGTATTGAAATCATCGCCTTGGCCTTTTCCATTCCCGGGAGGTCAGTTTCAACGCAAGGAATAATCTGATTCAATGACCCGAGACAGTGAACCGATTCTCCGCAAGAGGGGCCGCCCGCGCGGAACCAGCACCACCCTCAACGACGATCGGGGCGGCGTGCGTGCGCTCGATCGTGCCTTGGATCTGCTCGATCTGCTCGCGCAGGGGCAGGGGTTGACGCTCAGCGAGATCGCGGCGCGCATGAAGCTGGCACCCTCGACCGTGCACCGCGTGCTCACGACTCTGGCCGCGCGCAATGTCGTCGAAAGCGATCCCTTGACGCAGGCCTGGTATGTCGGCCCTACCGCTTTTCGTCACGGCATGGCCTTCATGCGCCGCTCGGGGCTGATCGACCGCTCGCGGCCCTTGCTGCGCCGGTTGATGGAGTTTACGGGCGAGACCGCCAATCTCGGGATCCGCAACGGCGATGCGGTGCTCTTTATCGGCCAGGCCGAGACCCACGAAACAATCCGTGCCTTCTTTCCGCCGGGCACGCGCTCGCCGCTCCATAGTTCGGGGATCGGCAAGGCGCTTCTGGCCTATGCCGCGCCCGATGCCCTGCGCAGCTTCATGCGCGAGGCCGAGCTCACGCGCTTTACCGAGCTTACGCTGACCGAGCCCGAGGCACTGGTCAAGGATCTCGCCGCGATCCGCCAGCGCGGCTATTCCATCGACAACGAGGAACGCACCATCGGCATGCGCTGCATCGCCGCGCCGGTTTTCGACATGCTGGGCGAGGCGGTGGCGGGGATTTCGGTCTCGGGACCGGTTCACCGCATGACCGATGCGCGTATCGCGGCCTATGGCGAGGAAATCGTGCGGGCGGCGCGCGAGCTGTCGCTTTCGGACGGCTTTTCGGGGCAGGGGGCAGGCTGAACGGCCGCGCGCGCCCCTTGTCGCGATTTTTCTTCGCGGCAGGGGAAAGGCGGGGAAACGAAACCCAATCTTTACCCTTAGGCGGCTAAGGTCGCTCTATTGGCACGATCCATTTTCATCATGCGCGGGTGGTCTTCCTTCTGGTCGACCGCCCGTATTCCTTCTCGGGGCCCTCCTTCGGCGGATCGCCTTGCCCGTTGCAGGCAGGTTCTGCGCGCCATTTCCGCATCGCCTCGACTTGGGGGCAATCGGGGCGCAAAAGGCTTCCCCTTGATCGCAAGTTGTGAGAACCATCAAGAAAATACAATCGCTCCGACGTCGAGGGGGACATGGCAGCAGACAACCGCTCAGAGGCTGCCCAGGGCTGTCTCTCATCTCTCCTCCGCTGCTTTATTCGGTGCTGGTTCTGGCCGCACCTTTGGCAACGATTCTGGCCTATTCCTTCCTCAAGGACGGCTATCTCACGGTGATCCGCGAATTCACGCTGGAAAACTACCTGTCGGTCTGGTCCGATCCGATCTTCCACAAAGTCATGGCCCGCTCGCTTGTCGTGGCGGCCTTGGTGACTCTGGTCACGGTCGCGCTTGCCTTTCCGGTCGCCTATTTCCTGTCCTTCGTCGTCGCGCCCGAGCGTAAATCGCTGTGGCTTTTCCTGATCACCATTCCCTTCTGGACCAGCTATCTGATCCGCGTTTTCCTGTGGAAGGTGATTTTGGGTTATAACGGGGTGATCAATTCGGGGCTGAAATCGCTCGGCATCATCGAGCAGCCGCTGACCTTCATCCTCTATAACGTCAATTCGATGGTGATCACGCTGGCACATGCCTATGCGCCCTTCGCCATTCTGCCGATCTTCATCGCGCTGGAGAAAATCGACCGCTCCTTCCTCGAAGCGGGGCGTGATCTCGGTGAAAACCGCCTGATGACCTTCTGGCGCGTCACCCTGCCTTTGGCGATGCCGGGCGTGGTCGCGGCCTCGCTCATCGTCTTCATCCCGACGATCGGCGATTATGTGACCCCCGCGCTGATCGGCGGCGGCAAGATCCCGATGATCGCGAACCTCATCCAGGCGCAGATGCTCGACCTCGACAACCGTCCGCTTGGTTCGGCGCTGGCGGTTTCGGCGATGATCATCGTCGCGGTCGTGAGCGTGATCTTCCTGTTCCTCAACCGGCGATTCCTGAAGGTGAAACAATGAGGGGCGGTGGCCTTCGGATCTACGCGGTCCTTTATCTCGCGTTTCTTTACGCGCCGATCGTGCTTTTGCCGCTTTTCGCCTTCAACTCGGGCACGATCATCGCTTTCCCGCTCAAAGGGTTCACCACGGACTGGTTCTCGCAGATGTGGGCCAATGCGACCCTGCGTCAGGCGCTGAGCAATTCGCTGATCATCGCGGTCAGCTCGGCGGTGCTTGCGACCTGCCTCGGGGTATTCGCGGCGCGCGCCTCGACACGGTTCACCTTCCCCGCCAAGGGGCCGATCATGGGGCTGATCATGCTGCCTCTGGTGCTGCCCGAGATCATCGTCTCGATGTCGCTGCTGGTCGTCCTGCTCTCGGTCGGCGTCCAGCTCTCGATCATGACGGTGATCATCGGCCATACGCTGATCTGCATGCCCTATGCGGTGGTGATCCTGTCGACGGCGTTCAACTCGCTCGACCGCTCGCTCGAGGAAGCCGCCTATGATCTGGGCGAGACCAAGATCAGCGCCTTCCGGCTGGTGATCCTGCCCCTCGTGATGCCGGGGCTGATTTCGTCGCTTCTGATGTCCTTTACCATCAGCCTCGACGAATTCATC
Organism: Paracoccus cavernae; assembly: GCA_030410095.1. Classification (GTDB taxonomy): domain Bacteria; phylum Pseudomonadota; class Alphaproteobacteria; order Rhodobacterales; family Rhodobacteraceae; genus Paracoccus; species Paracoccus cavernae. Next base: position 960,033 of record JAUFRC010000001.1, on the reverse strand, counting down.
ATCGCCTTCTTCCTTGCCGGCAAAGAGCCGACGCTGCCGACCTATATCTTCTCGCAGCTGCGTTTCCCCAAACAGATCCCGATGATCATGGCGCTCGGCACGGTGCTGGTCGTGATGTCGATCGTCCTTTTGACCATTGCCGAATACTTCCGTCGCCGCGGCGTTGCGCGGACCGGCGGCACCGATACCGGAGGCTTCCTATGAGCGTGACGACATCCGAGGCCATCAGCACAATGGCGACCGAAGAGCGCAAGCCGATGATCGAATGCCGCGATGTGCATAAATATTACGCGGATTATCACGCGCTTCGCGGCATCGATCTGACCATCCGCGAGGGCGAGTTTTCTCGCTTCTGGGGCCGTCGGGCAGCGGCAAGACGACGCTTTTGCGCACCATAGCAGGGTTCGAGGATATTTCCTCGGGCGTCGTGATGATCGACGGGCAGGATATGGCCAATGTCCCCGCCAACCGCCGGCCGACCAATATGGTCTTTCAGTCCTATGCGATTTTCCCGCATCTGAGCGTCGCGGAAAACGTGGGCTTCGGCCTGCGGCGCGATCCGCGCAGCAAGGAAGAAAAGGCCCGCGCGGTCGAGGATGCGCTCGAGATGGTCGGCCTCAAGGGCTACGGCAAACGCGCCTCGCATGCGCTTTCGGGCGGCCAGCGCCAGCGGGTGGCTTTGGCCCGCGCGCTCATCCTCAAGCCCAAGGTTTTGCTGCTCGACGAACCGCTTTCCGCGCTCGACCGCAAAATGCGCGAGCAGATGCAGGTCGAGCTGATCAAGCTCCAGCGTCAGGTCGGGATCACCTTCGTTCTGGTTACCCATGATCAGGAAGAGGCGCTGGTTATGTCCGACCGGATCGCCGTGATGTTCGAGGGCGAGATCGCCCAGCTCGACGGCCCCGAGGCGCTTTACGCGCGCCCCGCCAGCCGCCGCGTCGCCGATTTCATCGGGGTGATGAACTTTCTGCCCGCCCATGTCCTCGGTGAAAACGAGGAAAGCGTGCGCATCGAGGCTCCGGGCTTCGGCGTGGTCGAGATACCGCGCCGCAATGTCAGCCGATCCAATCCGGGCGATGCGGGGCCGATGATCGGCTTCCGCCCCGAGGCGGTGACGCTTTTGTCGGCAAGTCAGGCGGCGGCCGCGACCGGCCGCGTGACCGCAGGCGTGATCGACGAAGTCGTCTACTATGGCGACATGACCTATTACGACGTGCGCCTTGACGGCTCGGCCCGTTTCGACGGGGTGGGGCGGCCGGTCCGCATTTCGATGCGCAACGTCTTCGGGCGCGACGTGCAGGATGTCGGAACACGGACCCGCATCAGCTGGTCGCCGGGCTCTTTGGTGCTTTTCCGCTAATATGTCTGATTTTTGGGCGGATTCCGGCCTAGGCCGGTTGCACCCGAAAAAGCGGCATGTCAGGTTCGGCGTAGTTTCATCCAAGGAGATCTCCGATGATCCGCGCCTTTCTTGCTCTGCCCGCTCTGGCCCTGACTGCAGGCCTCGCCATGGCACAGACCGAAACCACCGAAGCTCCGGCTGCCGGCACGCAGATGGACATGGGCATGGCCTATGAAAGCGCCCGCAACCAGCTCGGCGTGCTTGAATACTGCCAGACCGAAGGTCACATCGACGGCAAAGCGGTCGAGATCCAGACCAAACTCCTGACCCTGCTGCCGGAAGGCGACAAGGCCAAGGGCGATGCTGCTCAGGAAAAAGGCAAGACCGGCACGGTTTCGTCGATGGGCATGGAGCAGACGCTCGACGCCGCAGCCACCGCGCAAAACAGCTCGGTCGAGGCTCTGTGCAAGCAGATGGACACGATGATCCAGCAGCTCGCAGCCCAGCTCCCGAGCTGATGTTCTGCCGCGCGATGCCGTCTGCTCAGACGGCGTCGCGCATCCCTTGGGCGCGCGGCCCCATCCGTCCGTTTCGCGCCCGACCGGCCGCTCCGGCGCTTCGGGATCTTCGACGCGGAGCAGGGACCATCCCCCAAGCGACCAGATGCGAGATGTCTTGGCAGCGCCATGAAGTTGCGCTATGGAACCTTCATGTTTGCACGCACCGCCACTCACTGCTGCATTACCGGCTGAAAATTTCAGGCGGGCGGCTGAGCGTGACCAGATGACGCCCGCAAAAGGGAAGTCATGGTCCAGATCCGTCTGACGAATAGCAAGACCCGCAAGAAAGAAGACTTCCGTCCGATCGACGCGGAGAATATCCGCATGTATCTTTGCGGGCCGACCGTCTATGACCGCGCCCATCTTGGCAATGCCCGTCCCGTGGTGGTGATGGATATTCTGGACCGGCTTTTGCGTCATGTTTATGGCACGCAATCCGTGACTTACGTCAGAAACTTCACGGATGTCGACGACAAGATCAACGCGACCGCACTTGCGCGCAAAGAGGCGGGCGCACAGGGAACGCTCGAGGATCTGATCCGTGAACGGACCGCCGAAACCATCGGCTGGTATCACGAGGATATGGATGCGCTCGGCGCGGCACGCCCGAGCATCAAGGGCGTGGTTTCCGACAAGGCGGAGCCCCGCGCTACCGATTACATCCCGCAAATGATCGCGATGATCGAGACGCTGATCGCCCGCGGCCATGCCTATGCCGCCGAGGGGCACGCGCTTTTCGATGTGCGCTCCTATGCGCAATACGGCGCGCTCGGGGCGTTCGGTCGACGACATGATCGCGGGTGCGCGGGTCGAGGTCGCCCCTTTCAAACGCGATCCGATGGACTTCGTGCTGTGGAAGCCTTCGAGCGACGATCTGCCGGGCTGGGACAGCCCTTGGGGTCGCGGTCGTCCGGGTTGGCATATCGAATGCTCGGCCATGTCCGAAGAGCTTCTGGGCGAAAGCTTCGACATCCACGCCGGCGGGATCGACCTGCAATTTCCCCACCACGAGAACGAAATCGCGCAAAGCTGCTGCGCCCATCCCCACGGCGAATTTGCCCGCATCTGGCTGCATAACGAGATGCTGCAGGTCGAGGGCAAGAAGATGTCGAAAAGTCTCGGCAATTTCTTCACGGTCCGCGATCTGCTCGATCAGGGCATTCCGGGCGAGGTGATCCGTTTCGTCCTGATGTCGACCCATTACCGCAAGCCGATGGACTGGACGGCGGAAAAGGCGCAAGCCGCGCGCGACACGTTGTGGGAATGGCGCAAGCTGACGGCGGGCGTAACGCCCTCCGCGCCCGATCCGCGTGTGATCGAGGCTCTGGCCGACGACCTGAACGTCGCGGGCGCGCTTGCCGTGCTGCATGGCCTCAAGGGCGATCCGGCAGCTCTGCTGGCGTCGGGGCTTTTGCTCGGCCTGCTTTCCTCCGATATCGGCGCTTGGGCGGCGAGCGATGATGCGGCTGGCGAAGGGCTCGACGATCTGCTGGACAAGCTCTCGTCCAAATTCTCCGATATTCGCGCCAATGCAATGGTATCAAAAGATTTCTCTGGCGTTGATACGCTCAAGGCCGCGCTGACCGAAGCCGGTGTCGAGGTCCGCATGTCCAAGGCGGGGGTCGAGCTGATTGCCGGTCCGCGCCTTGACGCCGCAAAACTGGAGGAGCTTTTGTGAGCGGGCGCCTCTATCTCTACGACACCACTCTTCGCGACGGGCAGCAAACGCAGGGCGTTCAATTCTCGGCCGCCGAAAAGGCCGAGATCGCGCGCATGCTCGACGAAATCGGCGTCGATTACATCGAGGGCGGCTGGCCGGGCGCCAATCCCACCGACAGCGATTTCTTTGCCGCAGCCCCGCAGACACAGGCGCGGATGACCGCATTCGGCATGACCAAACGGGCAGGGCGCTCGGCCGAGAACGACGATGTTCTGGCGGCGGTCCTTGATGCGCGCACCAAAGCCGTCTGCCTTGTCGGCAAGACCCATCCTTTCCATGTCCGCGAGGCCTTGGGCATCACCCTCGAGGAAAACCGCGACAATATCCGCGCCTCGATCGCGCATCTCGTGGCGCAGGGCCGCGAGGCCTTGTTCGACGCCGAGCACTTCTTCGACGGCTATCTCGACGATCCCGATTATGCGCTCTCTTGTCTGCGGGTCGCGCTGGACGCCGGTGCGCGCTGGGTGGTCTTGTGCGACACCAACGGCGGCACCTTGCCCGCCCGTATCCACGAGATCACGGCTGCGGTCATCGCGGCCGGCATTCCGGGCGACAATCTCGGCATCCATACCCATGATGATACCGGCAATGCAGTGGCCTGCACGCTCGCCGCCGTCGATGCCGGTGCGCGCCACATCCAGGGCACGCTGAACGGTCTGGGCGAGCGTTGCGGCAATGCCAGCCTCACCAGCCTCATTCCGACCCTGATGCTCAAAGAGCCCTACGCTTCGGCCTTCACCACCGGCATCCACCCCGAGGCCCTGCCGCGCATGGTCCGCATCTCGCGCCGTCTCGACGAGATCCTGAACCGTCCGTCGCAGCGCGATCTGCCCTATGTCGGCGCTTCGGCTTTCGCGCACAAGGCGGGGCTCCATGCCAGCGCCATCCTGAAAACCCCGCGACCTACGAGCATATCGACCCCGAATCCGTGGGAAATTCGCGCATCATTCCCATGTCCAATCAGGCGGGCCAGTCGAACCTGCGTGCCCGTCTGGCCGAGGCCGGACTGGAGGTCGCGCGCGAGGATCCCGCCCTTCCGCGCATCCTCGATCTGGTGAAAAACCGCGAAGATCAGGGTTATGCCTATGATGCAGCCCAAGCGAGTTTCGAGCTTCTGGCGCGCAACGAACTGGGCCTGATGCCGCGCTTTTTCGAGGTCGAGCGCTACCGAGTCACCATCGAGCGGCGCTTGAACGCGCTCGGCCGCCGCATCTCGGTTTCCGAGGCGGTGGTTGTGGCCAATGTCGCCGGCAACCGCGTGATTTCGGCCAGCGAAAGCATGGATGAACACGGCGGCGACCGCGGTCCGGTTTCGGCGCTTTGGCATGCTCTGGGCAAGGATCTCGGCCCCTATCAGCAGGCGGTCGACGCGATGCGGCTGACCGATTTCCGCGTGCGCATCACCGGCGCGGGTGTTGACGCGGTCACGCGCGTGACCATCGACAGCGCCGATGACCAAGGCCGCAGCTGGTCGACGGTCGGGGTCTCGCCGAACCTCGTCGACGCCAGCTTCGAGGCGCTGATCGACGCGATCAACTGGAAGCTTTTGCGAGACGGGCTGACGCCGCGATGACCCTTGACGAAATTGCCGAAACACTGCGCACCGCCGATCCCGACCGTTTCGCAGCAAGCCTTGCCGCCCCCGAAGCGGCTCGGCCCGCGCTGTGGACGCTCTATGCGCTCAATCTCGAACTGGCGCGCGCACCGCTGCAATCTAACGAGCCGATGATCGCCGAGATGCGGGTGCAGTGGTGGGTGGACCAGCTGCACAAGCTCTCGCTCGGCCACAACGGCGCGCACGAGATCCTGCCGTTGCTCGCCGAAGCATGGGGGCCGGCCGCGGGTGAATTCGCCGCTTTGGCCGAGGCCCGCCGGCGCGATTGCGACCGCATCCCCTTCGCAACCAATGACGAGGTGGTTGACTATATCCGCGAAACGGCCGGTCCGCTGATGCAGGCGGCGGCCAGACATTTGGGCGCGCCGAGCGCGGCGCAAGCCGTCATCGCGGATCAGGCTTTGGCCTTGGGTCTGGCGCATTGGCTGGCCGCCTTGCCCGCATTGGAAGAGCTGGGTCTCGGGCTGTCGGTGCGTGACCCCGCCCGCATTTCGGATCTCGCCCGCAGGGGCCTGGAAGCGCTCGACCGCGCGCGAAAGGGTCGCAAAAGCGTCCCGAAAACGGCAGCGCCCGCGCTTTTTCTGGTGCCGAAGTGCGTCCGTTTCTGACGGCGCTCGCCGCCGACGGCGATGCCAATCCACCAGCCGCTTCCGAGTTCCAGCGCCGTTTCGCTCTGTTGCGTCTGGCGCTTTTCGGCAGGTGGTGGGGCTAAATGGCGAAAGTTTTAGGCGGTTAAAGGTATATTTATGACTTCCCGTCATGTTCGGTCATGGAATCAACAGCGGGAATACGGATGGCCTTTCAAAAGAGTACCGACCTTTCTTCGGGGCGCGCTGATCATGCGGCCAGTACGGGCATTGATTGTCGACGACTCCTCACGATGCGGCGACTGATCCGTCTGGCGCTTTCCTCGGACCCGCGGATCGAGGTCGTGGGCGAGGCGCGCGACGCGGTTCAGGCAAAGGAAAAGATCAAGGAGCTCCGCCCCGACGTCATGACCCTCGACGTTGAAATGCCGGGCGTCTCGGGTCTCCAACTGCTTGCCGATCTGATGACCACGACGCCGATGCCCGTGATCATGGTCTCTACCGAAACCCATCGCGGCAGCGCCGCCGCGGTCGAGGCTTTGGCGATCGGGGCGATCGACTGCCTCGGGAAACCCACCGACGCCGGCAAAGCCGAAGCGTTCTCCGCTTTGGCCGATATGGTCGTCGTGGCCTCGCATGCACGGGTCACGAAGCGCGCGCCGGAATCCCTGCCGACCCGCAGCCTCTCGCAAGACTCCTTCATCTGGAACGGCCGTTATGCCCTGATCGGCTCCTCGACGGGCGGGATCGAGGCTTTGGAAAGAATTCTCAACGATTTCCCGAAGAACTGCCCGCCGACGGTGGTGGTCCAGCACATGCCGGAATCCTTTCTGGCGAACTTTGCACAAAGGTTGAACGGCAAGCTCTTGCCGACCGTGCAACTGGCGACAACCGGCGCGCCGCTTTTGCCGGGCAATATCTATCTCGCACCGGGCGGGAATACCCATCTGACAATCAGCGGACAGCGCAACTCTCCGGTCTGCCAGCTGATCGAGGGCGAAAAGCGTTCGGGGCACCGGCCGTCCATCGACCATCTCTTCGATTCCGCGTCGTTTTTGGGAGATTATGCAGTCTCGGTGATCCTGACCGGCATGGGACGCGACGGGGCGGACGGAATGCTCCGGATGCGCAAAACCGGCAGTACCTGTTTCGCGCAAGACAAAGACAGCTCGGTCGTTTGGGGATGCCCAAGGCCGCATATGACAACGGCGCCGCCGAGCGCTTGGTGGCCTTGGGAGAAATGGGGAGAGTGATCCTCGAATCCTGCGGCAGGGGAAGCCGCCGACAAGCTCGAGCCTGAAGAACAAACCGACATCGCCAAAATGAAAAACGGCCCCCGATCACGAGAGCCGCTTTCAAGTCAGGTGACAGCATCCTTACCGGTGCGATAGATTAGCCACGCAGGATCGAGCGGCCGGCATATTCTGCCGTCTCGCCCAGCATTTCCTCGATGCGGATAAGCTGGTTGTATTTCGCCAGCCGGTCCGAACGTGCAAGGCTGCCGGTCTTGATCTGGCCGCAATTGGTCGCAACCGCGAGATCCGCGATGGTGGCGTCCTCGGTTTCGCCCGAACGGTGCGACATCACGCTGGTGTAACCTGCACGATCCGCCATCCGCACCGCGTCCAGCGTTTCCGAAAGCGTGCCGATCTGGTTGACTTTGACCAGCAGGCTGTTGCCGCAACCGCGCTCGATGCCTTCGGCCAAACGGCGGGGTTGGTCACGAAAAGATCGTCGCCGACCAGTTGGACCTTGCTGCCGAGACGGTCGGTCAAAAGCTTCCAGCCGTCCCAATCGTCCTCCGCACAACCGTCTTCGATCGACAGGATCGGGTAATCCGCGCAAAGAGCCGCCAGATAGTCGACATTCTCGGCTGCCGTCAGAGATTTGCCTTCGCCCGAGAACTCGTAGCGGCCGTTCTTGAAATACTCAGTCGATGCGCAATCAAGCGCGAGCATGATGTCGTCGCCCGGGGCATAGCCGGCCTTTTCGATCGCGCGCAGAATAAAATCGAGCGCGTCACGGGTCGAGCTGAGGTTCGGCGCAAAACCGCCCTCGTCGCCGACGCCGGTCGCAAGCCCAGCCGCCGAGAGCTCTTTCTTCAGCGTGTGGAAGACTTCCGACCCCATGCGGACCGCGTCACGGATATTCTCCGCTGCGACCGGCATGATCATGAATTCCTGAATGTCGATCGGGTTGTCGGCATGCTCGCCGCCATTGATGATGTTCATCATCGGGACGGGCAGAATACGGGCGCCGGTGCCGCCGACATAGCGGTAAAGCGGCTGCGAGCAGGCGTCGGCTGCGGCTTTCGCCACGGCAAGCGACACGCCGAGAATGGCGTTCGCGCCAAGACGGGCCTTGTTCGGCGTGCCGTCGATCTCGATCATCAGACGGTCGATCGCGAGCTGTTCGGTCGCATCTTCGCCGATCAGGTTCTCGGCCAGCTCGCCGTTGACGGCGGCCACGGCCTCGAGAACGCCTTTGCCGAAGTAGCGCGATTTGTCGCCGTCGCGGCGCTCGACCGCTTCATGCGCGCCGGTCGAGGCGCCCGAGGAACAGCAGCGCGGCCCATGGTACCGTCTTCCAGCGTCACATCGACCTCGACGGTCGGGTTGCCGCGGCTGTCCAGGATCTCGCGCGCAAAGATGTCGATAATGGCGGTCATTCCGCTGTCCTCTCATTGAACGGATTTTGCGGGATGTGTAGCCGCCTTCGTCACGCGGTGAAAGGACGATTTGCGACGAAAGCCGGAGATTCCGGCACGCGCGACAATGCGAGCGCTATCAACTGCGCAGTGTCAGATCCGCCCAGATCGGCAGATGGTCCGAGGCGATGCGGGCGATGGGCGTGACAAAGACTCCGCTGTCGTCCACGCGGATCCCCGGCGAGACTGCCAGCCGGTCATAGCGCAGACGCGGGAAGGGGGCGGGCCAGCTGGGGCCGGGGGTAATGACATGAAGCGGGTCGAGCGCTTCGAGCCCGCGTTTGTCGCGCCATTCGTTGAAATCGCCGGTCAGAACCAGTTCGGAGCCGCCAATACGTGCCGCCTGCGAGACAATCCGCGCAAGCTGCGCACGACGCGACGAGCGCATGAGGCCAAGATGGACCGCAACGACCGTCAGCCCCGGCAGCCTCAGGGCCAGGGCCCCGCGCGGCTCGAGGCCCGGCAGGGGAGACGCCGGATCGCGGCTTGCTCGGCCAGTTCTGGGCGCAAAGAATGGTTTGGCCATGCCAGCCGAGCGAGTTTTCGCCCGTTCCGAAAAAGGGCGCGGGCACGAGGCCGGTCATTTCCTTGATCAGCCCGCGCGGCAGCGCTTCTGGGCGCGCACCGAAGCGGAAATCGACCTCCTGCAGCGCGATGACATCGGGATCGAGCGCGGCGATCACTTCGAGATTGCGCTCGGGGCAATGGGGGCCGGTCACGCCGCGGCATTTGTGCAGATTGTAGCTGGCCAAACGCAGCGTTTGGGCAGGTTCCGTCCGTGCCGTTTCCGTCATGTCTTCACCGATCAGGTCCCGCAAAATGTCCGGCGCACCACCTCGTCGGGCGTTGGTGCGAGCGATAGCGCGTCCCATTCCGCCCGAGCCTCATGTGGGGTGCGCAAGGCACGGTCCAACTTGTGGAAAAGCGCGAAGTTCCCGTCGCGCGCCTCGGAGATCGCGGCCTCGATCTGGTGGTTGCGCGGGATGCGGAGGGATTGGCACGGCGCATGACCGCTTTCGGATCGGCTTCGGAGGCGATCCGATCGAGCCAAAGCTTCTCCCATTGGGCAAAGCCTGCGGGTCGGCGAATTCCGCTGCGGCAGTCCCGTCGGCCAGTCCCGCGAAGACGCGGGTGAAATCGGCGTTTTGGGCGGCCATTTGTGTCAAAAGCACCTCGATCAGGCTGCGGTCCTCGGGGCGGGGCCGGCTGATGCCCAGCTTGGCGGCAAAGCGCTTGAGCCATTCGTCCTGATAGATCGCGGGGAAGGTATGGACGACGCGGGTCGCATCCTCGACCGCAGCTTCGAGGTCTTCGCCCATCAGCGGCACGAGGCAGCTTGCCAGTTGTGCCAGGTTCCAGACCGCGATTTGCGGCTGTTCGGACCATGCGTACCGACCTCTCGAATCTATCGAAGAAAATACTTTATCCGGATGATATTCATCCATAAAAGCGCATGGACCGTAGTCGATCGTCTCGCCCGACACCGCCATGTTGTCGGTATTCATGACCCCGTGGATAAAGCCTAGTGCCATCCAATGCGCAATCGTTGCCGCCTGTGCGCGGATCACCGCATCGAGCAGATCGAGCGCGCCTTTGGCCTGCGGATAATGGCGCGCGATCACGGTCTGCATCAAAAGCCGCAGCCGCTCCGTATCGCCGCGCGCCGCGAAAATTCGAATGTGCCGACACGGATATGGCTCGAGGCGACGCGGGTCAGGATCGCGCCGGGATAGGCCATTTCGCGGATGACGATTTCACCGGTCGAGACGGCGGCAAGCGCACGCGTCGTCGGCACGCCCATCGCGGCCATGAATTCGCTCACGAGATATTCGCGCAGAACCGGCCCGAGCCAGGCACGGCCGTCGCCGCGCCGCGAGAAGGGCGTGGGGCCCGCGCCTTTGAGCTGGATATCGAAGCGCTGTCCAGCAGGCGAGACGATCTCGCCCAAAAGAACGGCGCGGCCGTCGCCGAGTTGCGGGACAAACCCGCCGAACTGGTGGCCGGCATAGGCCTGCGCGATCGGCGTCGCGCCGTCGGGCAGGGCGTTGCCAGAAAGCATGGCCAGACCTTCCGGTCCCGAGAGCCAACCGGCATCGATCCCGAGATCGGCCGCGAGTTCCTCGTTCACGGCAATCAGGCTGGGATCACGAACTGGCGTGGGTGCTGTCCGGGTGAAAAACCCGGAGGGCAGCCGCGCATAGCTGTTGTCGAAGCGGATCATCCTGTCTCCTTCCACTGCACAATCTAGGAAGCCTTGGACAAAAGGAAAGAGTGCGGCGCGTCGGGCGCTTTAATGTGATGCCGAATTGGACAGAAGATTGATCACGAGGACGCCCGCGATGATCAGTCCAAGGCCGCAAACCGCCGCCAGATCGAGCTTTTGCCCGAAGGCGAAATAGCCGACGGTCGCGACCAGAACCATGCCGAGCCCGCTCCAGATCGCATAGGTCAGGCCGAGCGGCATGCTGCGCAGCACCAGCGTGAGCACATAGAAGGAGCAGCCGTAACACAGCAATGTCACCATCGTCGGCACCAATTTGGTGAATTGCTCGGACTTTTGCAGGAAGGTTGTGCCGATTACTTCAAGCACGATGGCGAGCATCAACGTGAAAAAGGTTGAAATCGACATCAAAGGCTCCTTATAGACCTTGGTTTGCTTGACCTCCGCAATGCGGGTAAGTCAAGAGCGATTGCGCTGGCCTGCGCCAAGGGTCGTGCGGCTGTTGCGCCGGCACTTGATCGTGGGCGGTCGAGCGCGTATCGCAAGGGATTAACGGGCTAAGGGCATTGTCCCGGCAAGATTGGACGGGAACAACATGAAATTCCTAGACCTGGCAAAGGTATACATTCGCTCGGGCGGGGGCGGCGCGGGCTGCGTCTCGTTCCGGCGCGAGAAATTCATCGAATACGGCGGGCCGGATGGCGGCGACGGCGGACGCGGCGGCGATGTCTGGGCCGAGGCCGTGGACGGGCTGAACACGCTGATCGATTTCCGCTACCAGCAGCACTTCTTTGCACGCTCGGGCGTGCACGGCATGGGCTCGCAGCGCACCGGTGCGAGCGGCGACGACATCGTTTTGCGGGTCCCGACCGGAACCGAGATCCTCGACGAGGATCAGGAGACCGTAATCGCGGATCTCACCGAGGCGGGGCAGCGCGTGCTGTTGGCCAAGGGCGGCAACGGCGGTTTCGGCAACCTCCATTTCAAAAGCTCGACCAACCGCTCGCCGCGTCACGCCAATCCGGGCCTGCCGGGGATCGAACGCACGATCTGGCTGCGTCTCAAGCTGATCGCGGATGCGGGGCTTTTGGGCCTGCCGAATGCGGGCAAATCGACCTTCCTGTCGGCTGTCTCGAATGCGCGGCCGAAAATCGCGGATTATCCCTTCACCACGCTGCATCCCAATCTCGGGGTTGTCGGTGTCGACGGGCATGAATTCGTTGTGGCCGATATTCCGGGCCTGATCGAGGGCGCCTCCGAAGGGCGCGGTCTGGGCGACCAGTTCCTCGGCCATATCGAGCGCTGCGCCGTGCTTTTGCATCTGGTTGACGGTACATCCGAGGATGTGGCGGGCGATGCGCGCACTATTCTGAACGAGCTCGAGGCCTATTCGCCGCTGCTGGCCGAAAAGCCGCGGGTGACGGTTCTCAACAAGGTGGACGCCTTGGACGACGAAACCCTCGCCGAGGCGAAAGCCGCGCTCGAGGCCGAGGTCGGCGGGCCGGTCCTGACCATGTCGGGCGTGGCCCGCACCGGCGTCACCGAGGTTCTGCGCAGCCTCTGGACCGAGATCGAACCGACGCGCGGCCCGACCGCCGAAGAAGTTTTGGAACCCACGAAATGGCAACCCTGATCCCCGATCTTGCACAGGCCCGCCTGCTGGTCGTCAAGATCGGCTCGGCGCTACTGGTCGGCCCCGAGGGGCTGAAGGGCGAATGGCTGCGCGCACTTTGCGACGATGTCGCCGAGGCGCGCCAGCGTGGCACAAATGTCGTGCTGGTCTCCTCGGGCGCGATCGCGCTTGGCCGCAAGGTTCTGGATCTGCCTGCGGGCGCGCTCAGCCTCGAGCAATCGCAGGCGGCTGCCGCCGTGGGCCAGATCCGTCTGGCGCGCGCCTATGAAGAGGCTTTGGCCCCGCATGGGGTGAAGACCGCGCAGCTTTTGCTGACTTTGGACGACACCACCGACCGTCGCCGCTATCTCAACAGCCGCGCGACGATGCAGACGCTTCTGGGTCTGGGGGTCGTGCCGATCGTCAACGAAAACGACACCGTGGCCACCGACGAGATCCGCTACGGCGACAACGACCGTCTGGCGGCGCAAATCGCGGTGACCTGCGGGGCGGACCAGCTTTGCTGCTCTCGGATGTCGACGGGCTTTACACCGCCAATCCCAAGACCGATCCCTCGGCGGTCCATTTGCCGCTGGTCGAACACATCACCCCCGAGATCGACGCCATGGGCGGCGATCCGGTCTCCGGCCTTTCCAAAGGCGGGATGAAGACCAAGCTGATGGCCGCGCGCACCGCCGTGGCCGGCGGTTGCGCCATGGCGATTGCCGAGGGCTCGGTGCTCAATCCGCTGTCTGCGGTGGCGGCGGGCGCAAGAGTGACTTGGTTCCTGCCCGAATCCGACCCGCATGCCGCGCGCAAACGCTGGATTGCCGCGATGAAGCCCAAGGGCGAGGTCACCGTCGACGACGGGGCAGCCGCCGCGTTGGGACGCGGGAAGTCGCTTCTGCCTGCGGGCGTCACCGTGGTTTCGGGCGATTTCGGTCGCGGCGAACCGGTGGTGATCCTCGACCGTCAGGGCAATCGCGCGGGCTGCGGCCTGATGCGCTATTCCGCCGAGGAAGCGCGCCGCATCGCAGGCCACCGCAGCGACGAGATCACCGCCATTCTGGGCTATCCGGGCCGTGCGGCGCTGATCCACCGCGACGATATGGTGATCGGCTAAGCCCCGAGCGCTTGGCCGCTTCAACGACAATCAGGCTGGCCGGACCGAGGCCAGCCTGTGGTTCTCCATCCGCCGGAGCTGCTTGAGACGCAGGGCTCCTTCGCCGGGCTCGGGCAGGCTGAGGACAGCTGCGCGCAGAGCCTCGATGCCTTCTTCGCTGCGGTTTGGCAGGCTCGCCGGATCGATCGGCGCGCCGATGGTGATGCGGTAGGTCTGGCCCGCCTTGTTCAGGATCTCGTTGAACAAAGTCACGTCGCGCATGGTCGGATGAATCGCGTCGAGCAGGTAGAACAGCGCGGAATTGCGCGCCCTGATCCTGAGCGGAATGACCGGCACCCCGAATTTGCGCGCGATCATTGCCGCACTCGCCATCCAGGGCCGCTCGTGCAGGGTCAGCCCGCGCCGTTTCGCAAGGCGTCCCGAAGGGAAAATCAACCCGATCCGCCCGCGCTCGAGCGCCGCGCGCGTGTAATCCATCGTCTGCCGCGTCTTGGCATGGCTGCGCTTTTCCTGCCGCCACTCGACCGGCGCGATCAGCGTCTCCATTTGCGGCAGCACGCGCAGGATGTCGTGGTTGGCATAGATGAAAAGATCGCCGCGCAACGCGGAAATCAGGTGGTTCAGCACCACGCCATCGGCAATTCCGGTCGGATGGTTCGCGACGATCAGGGCGGGGCCGCCCAGAGGAATATGCTCGATCCCGTCGACGATCATGTCGCGCACCGTCAGCATCGCGAGGCGGCGCATGAATTCCTCTGTCGGCAGGTCGCGGTATTCCGCCGCGAGGTCCAAAGTCTGGGGATAACGGAGCAGCCCCATCAGGCTGCCGCGCGCCAATGTATGATGCCATTTGCCGGAATAAAGCCAAGGGGCTCGCTCTTTGATCAGCGGCTCAATCCGGCTTTGCATGTCGTCACGGGCGTTCATGAGGCGATTATTGCCGTGCCTCTTGAACGCCCGCAAGCGCTTGTTCGACGCGATCAGCTGCCGGCGGCAAGGATACGCGTGACCATTTCGGAAGTGTTGCGCGAAAGCCCCTCGCGCGCGGCGATCCGCTGGAGCGCGGCCCGCGCCTTCTCGCGCCGCCCCGCTTCATAGCGCGGCCAGGTCTCGAAGGCCGAACACATCCTTGCGGCAGTCTGCGGGTTCACCGGATCAAGCTTGATCAGCCAATCGGCATAGAAATCATAGCCCGAGCCGTCTGCCTGATGGAAAGCCGCATGATTGGCCGAGAAACCGCCCAGAAGCGCGCGGAACCGGTTGGGGTTCTTCCAGTCGAAATCATCGCGCGCGGCCAGCGCCTTGGCCCGAGCCACGGCCGTTTCGGGGCTGGCGCGATGCGGCTGCACCATGAACCATTTGTCCATCACCAGCCGGTTCGCGGCGAATTCCTGCCGGAAGAGCGCTAGGCTTTCCTGATCGCGGCCAACCGCGATCAACTGGCCCAAGGCGCCCAGACGCTCGGTCATGTTTTCCGCCGAACCGAACAGGACCAATGCGCGGTCGCCCTCGTCGAGACGGGACAAAAGCGCGAGGCAGGCAAGGCGCAGACTGCGCCGCGCCGCGCCTTCGGCATCGGGGCGATAGGCCCCGACCGGTGCCATCGTGGCATAGATCCGCGAAAGCGCCGCTTCGTGGCGGCTGGCGAGATCGCGCGCAAACCCTTCCCGCGCAGCATGGATCGCATCGGGATCGGGCGTGATCCCGCGCGCCGCGAGCGCAGTTGCAATCGCGTCGTCGCCCGGAAGGGCAAGGCAAAGCGCGGTGAAGGCGGGATCGGTCTCGGCATGGGCCAAAAGCGCGCCAATCGCATCGCTGTAGCCCGCCGATGCCTCGCCGCCCGTCGCCAGAGCCATCAGCGCGGCAAGCGCAAGATCATGGCCTGCCTCCCAACGGGTGAAGGCATCGGTGTCATGCGCCAAAAGCAGCGCCTGGTCGTCGGCCGAAATCTCGCGGCGGATGATCACCGGCGCCGAGAAGCCGCGCAGCAGCGACACGACCGGACGCGCGCCCAGATCACGGAAGACAAAGCTCTGCTCGGCCTCGGTCATCTCCAACACGGTCAGGGCAGAACCTCGTCGCCATTGGGGCTGATAAGGCCGATCGCGATCGGAATGACGCGCGGCGGCTTGTGGCTTTGGCCGGGGTCGCGGGGGTTTCCTGACGGAAGGTCAGGCGCAGGTGCCCGTCTTGCCAATCCTCGATCATGGTCAGCTGCGGCGTGCCGGCATCGGTGTACCAATGCTTGAACTGCGTCAGATCGCGGCCCGTCGCGTCATGGAAGACCGCAAGCCAGTCCTCGATCGTGCAGGCCTGACCGTCGTGACGCTCGAAATAGAGATCCAGCGCCTTGCGGTAGTTTTCGTCGCCTACCAGCCGCTTGAGCATGCCGATGATCTCGGCGCCCTTTTCATAGACGGTGGCGGTGTAGAAATTGTTGATTTCCTGAAAGTGGTCGGGACGCGGCGGATGGGCGAGGGGGCCTTGATCCTCGCGGAACTGCCGCGCGCGCAGGGTCTGGACATCGCTGATGCGCTTGACCGCGGCCGAGCGCATGTCGCTGGTGAAGCTCTGGTCGCGGAAAACCGTCAGGCCTTCCTTGAGGCACAGCTGGAACCAGTCGCGGCAGGTGATGCGGTTGCCGGTCCAGTTGTGGAAATATTCGTGCGCGATCACGCCTTCGATGCGCTCGTAATCCAGATCGGTGGCGGTAGCGGGGCTCGACAGAACCAGTTTGGAGTTGAAGATGTTCAGCCCCTTGTTCTCCATCGCGCCCATGTTGAAATCGTCGACCGCCACGATGTTGAACACATCGAGATCATATTCGCGGCCGTAAACCTCTTCGTCCCAGATCATCGACTTCTTGAGCGACTCCATCGCGAAATCGGCGCGGTCCTGATCGCCCGGACGCACCCAGACATGCAGATCGACCGGCTTGCCCGAACGGGTGGTGAAATGGTCGTCGATTGCGACCAGATCGCCTGCGACCAGCGCAAAGAGATAGGCGGGCTTGGGCCAGGGATCATGCCATTCGGCGCGGCCCTTTTCGCTCGCTACCGGATTGCCGTTCGACAGCAGCACCGGCTTGTCGGAGCGGAGCACGACATGGAACGGCGCCATCACATCGGGGCGGTCGGGATACCATGTGATGTGGCGGAAACCCTCCGCCTCGCATTGCGTGCAGAAAATCCCGCCCGAAAGGTAAAGTCCCTCGAGCGCGGTATTGGCCTCGGGATCGATCTCGACCTCGGCCGAGAAGGTGAAATCGCCTTCGGGCAAAGCGCTTTGCGCGATCGTCAGGCTGCTTTCGGTCTGGCGCAGATCGGTTGGCGCGATCTCGCGCCCGTCGATCCTGAGCGCCTTGGTGCGCAGTCCGGCACCGTCGAGCACCAGATCGCCGGGTGAGTTGCGGTGAAAGCGATCTCGGATTTGACTTTGGTCCCTTTCGGGGCAAGGTCGAATTCCAGACGCGTTTCCAGAACATTGAACGGGTAGGGCTGCCAGTCGGACAGATAATGCGTTTCGGTCATGAGGAACCTCCGCCTTGTAAAAATCGGCACAGGCGCGGAACTTGTGCGGAAATGGAGTGTTACCCGCAGGACTGCCGGCTCGCAAGTCTGCGCAACCTGCCATGACGGCGGAACCGGAAAACGCGGAACCGGAGAAGGAGCGGGTTCCGACAGAAAGACCGAAAGGACAGCGCCGGACTTGCGGCCAAGGGATGGAGCGCTTCTTCATCACCCAAGTACCCGTCCTGCAATAGCCCTGCCGCGAGGCTTCTCCACGCGGCCGCCGATCCGAACGACATCCAAAGACCACAGCATACGGAGTGCACCATATGACGCATATCGATCCCAATGACTCGCAAAAGTCGCAGACCGCCGGCGAGCAGGCACCTCCGGTTGTAGAAACCTATGTCGAGCCGGTCGAGCGCCGCTCTTCGCCGCTGCCGCTGATCATAGGGATCCTGCTGGCTCTGGCCGTGGCCTATTTCGTCCTGCAGTATTTCATGCAGCAAGACGGCGTGACCACGACCGAACCGGCTGCCGTCACGGCCCCCGCAACCACCGAACCGAGCACGCCCGCTCCGGTCGAGCCGAGCCCCGCTCCGGCAGCACCGGCACCCGAGGCAACCACCCCCGCCACACCCGCACCCGTAACTCCGGCACCCGCAGCCGATCCCGCTGCGAGCCCGGCTTCGGGCGCGACCACCAGCCCGGGCACCAGCCCCGCCACCGAAGCGCTCGACGATGCCGCGTCTTCGGCTGGTGAGGCGGCGGAACAGCTGGGCACGGCCGCGACCGAAGCCGCCTCCTCGACCGCAACCGTCGTTGAAGAGGCCGTGGGCAATGCCGCGACCGCGACCCGCGAGGCGACCGGCCAGGCGGTCGAGGCTGCCTCCGATGCGGCAGGTCGCGCTGTCGATGCGGTATCCGACGCGGCCGGCGCCGCGGCCGAGACGGCACGCGAGCTCGGCACCGATGCCGCCAATGCGGTCGACAATGCGGCCCAAGCCGTAGGCAATGCGGTTGAAAATGCGACCGGCTCGGCGACGCCAAGCGCTCCGGCCACATCGACAACGCCGCCTGCCGCAACGACCACCACGACGCCTGCCACCAACTGATTGAACAGCCGGCCCGACGCCCCCGCGTCGGGCTTTTTCAGCACCAGTATTCTCAATGTATTCTTGAGACAGTCTTCGCGCAAACAATGTATACCATTGTTCACTGTTGACGTTGCAACCCGAAGGCGCATGGCTTAGGTAAACCGCAAATGTCTAGTGCTATGGAAGGAATTGTCATGGGGCGCGTCGAGAAAGCCGGTTTGAGGGTTGATTCCGTCCTCGCGGATTTCATCAATGATCGGGCGCTTCCCGGCAGCGGTGTCGAGCCGCGTCAGTTCTGGGAAGGCCTTTCCGCATTGCTGCACGAATTGGGGCCGAAGAACCGCGCCCTTCTGGCCGAGCGCGAGCGTCTGCAGGCCGCCGTCGACGACTGGCATATCCAGAACCGCGGCAAAGCCTTTGATCAATCGGCCTACGAGGCCTTCCTGAAAGAGATCGGCTATCTCGTGCCGGTCGGTGGCGATTTCGCCGTCGAGACCGCCAATACCGATCCCGAGTTCGCCTCGATCGCGGGCCCGCAGCTGGTGGTTCCGGTCACCAATGCCCGCTATGCGCTCAATGCCGCCAATGCCCGCTGGGGCAGCCTCTACGACGCGCTTTACGGCACCGATGCCTTGGGCGATGCGCCGGCAGGCAAGGGCTATGATGCGGCGCGCGGCGCCCGCGTGATCGCTTGGGGCCGCGACTTCCTGAACAAGGCAGCTCCGCTGGCTGCAGGCGACTGGTCCGGCGTGGAAAGCTTTGCGGTGGTCGAGGGCAAGCTCGTCCCCGCGCTGGCCGATCCTTCCAAATTCGCGGCCTATATCGGCGATGCGGCCAAGCCGACCGATATCTTCCTGCGCAACAACAACCTGCTCGTGCGCATCCACCTCGACGCCTCGACGCCGGTCGGCGGACAGGACAAAGCGGGCATCTCCGACATCATCATCGAATCCGCCATCTCGGCGATCATGGATTGCGAGGATCTGGTTGCAGCCGTTGACGGCGCCGACAAGACGCTGGCCTATTCCAACTGGCTCGGCCTGATGGACGGCACGCTCGCCGAGGAAATCGAGAAGAACGGCAAGACTTCGATCCGCCGTCTTCTGGGTGACGTGGCCGCGACCGCGCCCGACGGATCGGCCGTGTCCTTCAAGGGCCGCTCGCTGATGCTGGTGCGCAACGTCGGCCATCTCATGACCACGCCCGCGGTGCTCGACCGCGACGGCGACGAGGTCTACGAGGGCATCCTCGACGCCGCCGTGACCGCGCTTTGCGCCATGCGCGACCTGAAGAAAGACGGTCCGCGCAACTCGGCCAAAGGCTCGATCTATGTCGTGAAGCCGAAAATGCACGGCCCCGCCGAAGTGGCTTTTGCCGTCGAAATCTTCGACCGCGTCGAAGAAATGCTCGGCCTGCCGAAGAACACCGTCAAGCTCGGCATCATGGATGAAGAGCGCCGCACCTCGGCCAACCTCAAGGAATGCATCCGCGCAGCCAAAGACCGCGTGGCCTTCATCAATACCGGCTTCCTCGACCGTACCGGCGACGAATACCACACCTCGATCGAGGCCGGCCCGATGCTTGCCAAAGGCGAGATGAAGGGCAAGCCGTGGATCGTGGCCTATGAAAACCGCAACGTCGATATCGGTCTGACGACCGGCCTTTCGGGCAAGGCCCAGATCGGCAAAGGCATGTGGGCGGCCCCCGATCTGATGGCGGACATGCTTCGCGAAAAGATCGGCCATCCGCAGGCGGGAGCGAATACCGCATGGGTCCCGAGCCCGACCGCCGCGACCCTGCACGCCACCCATTACCATCAGGTCGACGTCTTCGCGCGTCAGGCCGAGCTGGTCGCAAACCCGCGTCCCGATGCGCTGAGCGATCTTCTCTCGATCCCGCTGGCCGGCGGCCGCAACTATAGCGAGGCCGAGATTCAGGCCGAGGTGGAAAACAACTGCCAGGGCATCCTCGGCTATGTGGTCCGCTGGGTCGATCAGGGGATCGGCGTCTCGAAAGTGCCGGACATCCACGATATCGGCCTCATGGAAGACCGCGCGACCTGCCGGATCTCCAGCCAGGCTTTGGCCAACTGGCTGCTGCACGGCGTCGTCACCGAAGCACAGGTCATGGACGGCCTGCGCAAGATGGCGATCGTCGTCGACCGCCAGAACGCGAATGATCCGGCATACCGCGCGATGGCACCGGGCTATGACGGCGTGGCCTTCCAGGCGGCGAGCGACCTGATCTTCCTCGGCCGCGTCCAGCCGTCGGGCTATACCGAGCCGGTCCTGCATGCCCGCCGCCGTCAGGCCAAAGCAGAACAGGGCATCGCCGCCGCGTGATGGCGAAGCTCCTCCAGCTGCCGCAAATCTGGCTCGCGCTTTTCTGCGCCGCCGGATTTGCCCTTGGGCTGGCCCTGCCGGTTAACCTGCCGCCGATCCTTCGCGTGGCAGGTTTTCTTTGTTCGGGGCAGGGGCGGCTTTGATGATCTGGGCGGCCGGAACGATGATGCGCGCCCGCACCAGCGTCATGCCCGGCCGCATTCCCGCGGCGATCGTGACGACCGGCCCCTTCGCTTTTTCGCGCAATCCGATCTATCTCGGCGATCTCGCGATCTTCGCGAGTCTGATGCTGGCGCTGGAAACCGTGGCAGGCCTCGTGCTTCTTCCGGTCTTCGCGCTCACGCTCAAGCACCTTTTCATCCGGAGCGAAGAACAAAGGCTCGCGGCGCGTTTTGGCGCGGATTATGCCCGTTATTGCGGCGCCGTCAGACGCTGGCTTTAGGACGGATGGCGAACACGCGCGCTTTTTGCTCTTTTTACCACTAAAGAACGAGAAGAATTTTACCCTTCTGCGCAACATTGCTGCGCTGCGATAGCTTTCGCGGACTTGTGATCGCTAACGCAGCAATGTTAGATCGTCGGTGACAATCACAAAGAGGGGGCTCGATGAAAGTCGGAGCGTTAAAGGAGCTGCAGGATGGCGAGACGCGGGTCGCGATCACTCCATCCTCTGCTGCCCATCTGAAAAAGCTGGGGCATGAAGTCTTCGTCGAATCCGGAGCGGGTGCCCGTGCCGGATTTACCGACGAGGCCTATACGGCGGCGGGTGTTTCCGTCGAGCCGACGGCTGCCGATCTGACGCGCGACGTTGATGTCGTGGTCAAGGTCCGTCCTCCGCGCGAGGACGAGATCGAGCGGATGCGTGCGGGCCAAACGCTGATTTCCTATTTCCAGCCGGCGCAGAATCCGGATCTGCTGGAGCTTGCGCGCAAGCAGGGCATCACCGCGATCGCGATGGATATGGTGCCGCGGATTTCGCGCGCGCAGAAAATGGACGCTTTGTCGTCCATGGCTAATATCGCGGGCTACCGCGCTGTGATCGAGGCTGCGAACAATTTCGGCCGCTTCTTCACCGGTCAGGTGACGGCTGCGGGCAAGGTGCCGCCGGCCAAAGTGCTGATCGTCGGCGCGGGCGTGGCCGGTCTCGCCGCGATCGGGGCGGCGACCTCGCTTGGCGCGCAGGTCTATGCTTTCGACGTGCGTCCCGAAGTGGCCGAGCAGATTGAATCGATGGGCGCGGAATTCGTCTATCTCGATTTCGCCGAGGCCCAGACCGACGGCGCGACGACGGGCGGTTATGCGGCCCCTCGAGCCCCGAATTCCGCGAAGCGCAGCTCAAGAAATTCCGCGAGCTTGCGCCCGAGATGGATATCGTCATCACCACCGCGCTGATCCCCGGCCGCGATGCGCCGGTCCTGTGGACGCGCGACATGGTCGACAACATGAAGCGCGGCTCGGTGATTGTCGATCTCGCGGCAGAGCGCGGCGGCAACGTCGAGCTGACCGTTCCCGACGAGCGTTTCGTCACCGAGAACGGTGTGGTCATCATCGGCTATACCGATTTTCCGTCGAGGATGGGGACGCAAGCCTCTGAACTTTATGGAAACAACATCCGCCACATGCTGGCGGACCTTACCCCGGCAAAGACGGCTCCATCGTCCAGAACATGGAAGACGATGTCATCCGCGGCTCGACCGTTGCCTTTGACGGCGATGTGACCTGGCCGCCGCCGCCGCCGAAAGTGGCCGCGATTGCCGCGCAGAAACCCAAGGAAAAGGCCAAAGAGCTGACGCCCGAGGAGAAGCGCGCCAAGGAAATCGCGGCATTCAAGGCGCAGACCAAGACGCAGGTGACGCTTCTGGTGGCCGGCGCGGTGCTGATGCTGCTGGTCGGCATGTTCGCGCCGCCGTCCTTCCTCGCCCATTTCATCGTCTTCGTACTCTCGTGCTTCGTCGGCTTCCAGGTGATCTGGAACGTCAGCCATTCGCTGCACACGCCGCTGATGGCGATCACCAATGCGATCTCGTCGATCATCATCGTCGGCGCGGTCCTTCAGATCGGTTCGGGCTCCGGCCTGGTTATCGTTCTGGCTGCGCTTTCGGTTCTGATGGCCGGGGTCAATATCTTCGGCGGTTTCATGGTGACGCGCCGGATGCTCGCCATGTTCCAGCGCTCGTAAGGAGGGGATGATGGAATTCGGATTTACCACGGCAGCCTATGTGGTTGCTGCCGTTCTTTTCATCCTGTCGCTCGGCGGCCTGTCCGGACAAGAAAGCGCCAAACGCGCGGTCTGGTACGGGATTGCAGCCATGGCGCTTGCGGTTGTCGCGACGGTTTTCGGCCCCGGTGCCGGCAACTGGTGGCTGACCGTGCTGATGCTCGCCATCGGCGGCAGCGCCGGTTGGGTCGTGGCTAAACGCGTCCAGATGACCGAGATGCCGCAGCTTGTCGCGGCAATGCACAGCCTTGTCGGCCTTGCTGCGGTCTTCATCGGCTTCAACGCCCAGTTCGAGCTGAACTGGCTGATCAACCTGCGCGACCAGCTTGCCCCCGAGGCGCTTCTGAACGCCGCAGCCAATGATCCGGCCCTGATCGAGAAGCTGCAGAACCAGCTCCAGATCTCGGCGGTTTCGCGACGGTTCTGGCCAGCAAAACGCCGGCCGAACTGGCGATGCTCAAGGTCGAGGTCTTTCTCGGCATCTTCATCGGCGCGGTGACCTTCACCGGCTCGATCGTGGCTTTCGGCAAGCTCGCCGGCCGCATCGACGGCAAGCCGAAGAAGCTGCCGGGCGGCCAGATGACCAACCTGATCGTGGCTCTGCTCTCGCTGCTTTTCGGCGTGCTCTACTGTGCGGATATCGGTTCTCCGACGCTGATGCTGCTGCTGGTCACGGTTTGCGCCTTCTTCATCGGCTACAACCTGATCATGGGCATCGGCGGCGCCGACATGCCGGTCGTGGTCTCGATGCTCAACAGCTATTCGGGCTGGGCGGCTGCGGCCATCGGCTTCACGCTCGGCAACGATCTGCTGATCGTCGTGGGCGCGCTGGTCGGCTCTTCGGGCGCGATCCTGTCCTATATCATGTGCAAGGCGATGAACCGCGACTTCCTGAGCGTGATCCTCGGCGGCTTCGGCGGCGAGCAGGGTCCCGCGATGGAGATCGAGGGCGAGCAGGTCGCAATCGACGCCGAAGGCGTGGCGGCAGCGCTCAACGATGCCGACAGCGTCATCATCGTTCCGGGCTACGGCATGGCCGTGGCGCAGGCCCAGCAATCGGTGTCCGAGCTGACCCGCAAGCTGCGCGCGCGCGGCAAGAACGTCCGCTTCGCGATCCATCCGGTCGCGGGCCGTCTGCCGGGCCATATGAACGTGCTGCTGGCCGAGGCGAAAGTTCCCTACGACATCGTTCTGGAAATGGACGAGATCAACGAGGACTTCCCCAATACCGACGTGGTCATCATCATCGGCTCGAACGACATCGTGAACCCCGCCGCGCAGGAAGATCCCAACTCGCCCATCGCCGGCATGCCGGTTCTGGAAGTGTGGAAAGCCAAGCAGGTCTTCGTGTCGAAACGCGGGCAGGGCACCGGTTACTCGGGCATCGAGAACCCGCTCTTCTACAAAGAGAACACCCGCATGTTCTACGGCGACGCCAAGAAATCGATCGACGCGCTGTTGCCGATGATCGACTGATCTCCGCGATCGTACAAACAAAGGCCCCGCAATTGCGGGGCCTTTTTCGTTGCGAAAGAGCGGGGAAACTGTCGCGCGCCATCCAATGCCGCTCCGCCATTTCGTCCGGAGCATCGCGCCCCGATCAGGCGGTGATGATGATCGGGGTGCCGTCGCGGACCATGGCGTAAATGTCTTCGACCTCTTCATCGGTCACCGCGATACAGCCGACGGTCCAGTCGCGGCGCTGTTTCGAGAGGATCTGCCCTCAGGGCCCTGACCGTGAATGAAGATGTCGCCGCCCGGCGCGAGCCCCATGCCATTGGCGAAAGCACGGTCCTGATCATTGGGATAGGAGACCCCGACCGAGAGGTGGTAGCGGCTGTTGGGGTTGCGGCGGTCGATGAAGTAACGCCCCTCGGGGGTCTTGCCGTCGCCCTCGAAATTCTTGTGCCCGACCGGCACCGTGCCGAGGCCGATGTCGTAGACCTTGATCGCGCGGTTGCCGCTCAGCATGTACATCTTGCGCGCACCCTTGTTCACCAGAATGGAGGTGACCGGCGGGCCGTCATAGGTTTTGAACTTGCTCGGACCGCTGCAGGCGGCCAAAATGGCAAGCGCGCTGCCTGCCAGAAGTGTTCTGCGCGTGAAAACTGTCATGCCGCTCAACTGTCCCGATTTTTTCTTAATTTGCCGTCTGCCCGATCAAGGTGCAATGGGGTGGCTATCACGAATGTCTGATGTACAGGAACCGCGTTGACGGCGGGCGTTGAAAGAGTGATGTGTTTTGAGTTTTTCTATTTCTGCAGAAGGCGGTAACCTCGCGTCATGGACCCCTCGGACGAACATCCCCAGCGCTATAATCTCGTCAACGAGCTGCATGCACGGCCCTCGCCGCGGCTGACGGCCCCTTGCACGGCCGTTTTTCTGGCCTTCAAGGAGCCGCATGACGCCGCGAACCGCGACCGCAGCCGCGACACCGAACATCTGAGCGATCTTTGCCACCGCCACGGCGTGCCGCGCCCCGATACTTCGGCGGGCCATTTTGCGGCCCAGCTTGGCCGCTACGAGCTGCGCTGGGAAAGCCATACCGAATTCGTGACCTATGCCGCCTTCACGCCGGGCGTGCCGCAGCGGCCCTTCGATCCCGCCGCTGCCGAAGTCTTCCCCGAGGATTGGCAGCGTGCCGCCCCGGCAAGCGCCTCACCGCCGTGATGATCCAGGTCGAGACCCTGCCGGAAGAGCCGGAGGAGATCATGCCCAAGCTCAACCAATGGTTCGCCCGCGATTCCATGGCGGCGGTCTGGGTGCTCGAGGAATCCGCCATTGTCGCGGGCGATTTCCGCATCGATCCGGCGGGCTTCATGCGCTTCGCGGTCTTTGTCCGGCCGGGCGTCGGGCCGGGCCGGATCGGCCGCACCGTGCAAAGGATCCTCGAGCTCGAGACCTATCGTTCAATGTCGATGCTCGGGCTCGGGCGGGCGCGCGATCTGACGCAGCAGCTCAATGCGCTGGATCCGCAGCTCACGCGGATCGTGCAGGGCATGAGCGACGACAGCCGCTCGCCCGAGACCACGCTTCAGGATCTTCTGTCGGTCTCCTCGCGCCTCGAGGCAGCCGCGACCCAGCACAGCTTCCGCTTTGGTGCGACGGCCGCCTATGAGGCCATCGTCATGGACCGCATCAAGGTTCTGCGCGAAACCCGCTTTATGGGCCGCCAGATGCTGACAGAGTTCATGGCGCGCCGCTATGCCCCGCGATGCGGACCGCGAAATCGGCCGAAATGCGGCTCAAGGCTTTGCTCGACCGGACGGAACGGGCGGGTGAGCTGTTGCGTACCCGCGTCGATGTCCAGCGCAGCGAGCAAAACCAGGAGGTCATGCGCCGCATGGACCGCCGCGCCGATCTGCAATTGCGGCTCCAGCACACGGTCGAGGGGCTCTCGGTCTTTGCGATCAGCTATTACGCGGTCGGGCTGCTCGGCTATGCGCTTTATCCTTTCGCCGAAAAGATCGGCGTCGAGAAAGGCGTGCTGATCGCGGCGCTGACGCCTGTGGTCATCCTTGCGGTCTGGTACAGCATGCGCCGCATCAAGGCCCGCATCCACGACGAGGACGACAAATCCGGCCACTAGGCCCGAACCTGTCCCGAGGGGGATGCCCCTCGACTTCCCGTCCGGCCCTTGGCACAGTCGCCCCGTCAATACCAAGGAGCCGATATGTCGAAAGAGCTGAAAATCTACGGGCTGGCCCATTGCTCGACCTGCCAGAAGGCGCAGGCCGCGCTTGAGGCCGAAGGGTGGAGCGTGACCTTCCGCGATGTGAAGACCGCACCGCTTTCCACGCAGGAATGGTCCGCTCTTTCCGATGAATTCGGCGAGAAACTCGTCAATCGGGCCAGCCTGACATGGCGCGGCATGAAAGAGGACGAGCGCGCCAAAACGCCCGTCGAGATGCTGGAGGCCAAGCCTTCGCTGATCAAACGCCCCGCCATCATGGCCGGCGATCAGCGCTATCTGGGCTGGACCGCCAATGTCAAACGCGCGCTTGGCGTGCCGGTTTGACCGGAGGCAGCTGTCCTCAGACGACGTAGCGGTCGCGGCGGTGGTTGATCGCGATGACGAGATTGACCACCAGCGCCCCGAGGAACGACCAGGCAACCGTCTGCCAGTCGCGGATCGCAAAGGCCCATGCAAATAGGCAAGCGTCGAAAATCAGCTGGGTCCAGCCCGCGCGAAAGCCGGTCTTGTCCTGAAGATAAAGCCCGACGATCCCGATACCGCCAAGCGAGGCCCCGTGCCGGAACAGCGCGAGCAGCGCCGAGCCGGTCAGAAAGCCGAAGAGCACCGCGCCGACCAGCGGATCAAGATGCGCGAAGCTGATTTCCGAGGGCAGGGTGGCGACCAGAACCGACAAAAGCGCGACCGCGATAAAGCTCTTGATGGTAAAGCCCAGCCCGAAACGGCGATAGCCCAGCCAGTAGAAAGGCAGGTTCACCAGAAAGAAGATCGGCGCGAAACCATAGCCCGTGGCATAGGAAATCATCACGGCCAGTCCCGCCGTCTGGCCGGTGACGAAGCCCAGATGGGTCAGGATCAGAACACCGATCGAGGCCATGAAGCTGCCATAGGCAAGCCCTTGGGCATCCTCGATGAATGTATGCTTTTTCGGCTCGTTCGGGGTATCGCTCATGCCCTTGCCCTATGCCGGAGCGCGCGGCTCTGCAAGCGCTGAACGAAAACGGAGCGCCGCGTCAAAGGCGGCGCTCCGGTCCTTCGGTCGCGTCGGCAGGCGAAGCCTACTGCGCGAAAGCCTTGTCCGAGACGGCATGGGTCCATGCGCCCGCGGGCTCTTTCGAGATCACCGGATCCGATCCGCCCGACAGCAGGGTCGCGACGGTACGCTGGTAATCGGCCTCGTCCAAAGCGCCGGTCGAGCCTTCGAGAAGCTTGGCGATCTCGGTCGCCATATAGGTCTGGTGCTCGAGGGTCTGGGCGCCGGTCTCGTCATTCTCGATCACGATTTCCGCTGCTTCTTCAGGGTGTTCCTTGACATAGTTCCAGCCCTTCATCGAAGCACGGACAAAGCGCGCAAGCTTGTCCTCCATCGCGGGATCCTTGAGCTTTTCTTCGAGCACATAGATCCCGTCTTCCAGCGTCGCGACGCCCTGATCGTCATATTTGAAGTTCACGAGATCCTCGGGCTTGATCCCCGCATCCAGCACCTGACCATATTCGTTATAGGTCATGGTCGAAATGCAGGCGGCCTGCTTTTGCAGCAAGGGATCGACGTTGAACCCCTGTTTGAGGACCGTTACCCCATCCGCCCCGCCATCCGTCGAAAGGCCGAGATGGTTCATCCAGCTCAGGAACGGGTATTCGTTGCCCGAGAACCAGACGCCAAGGGTCTTGCCCTTGAAGTCACTCTTGGGGTCGGCGACCCCGCTTTCCTTGAGGCAGGTCAGCATCATCCCCGATTTCTTGAAAGGCTGGGCGATATTGACGATGGGCAGGCCTTTTTCGCGGGCGGCAAGCGCTGCGGGCATCCATTCGATGGTCACATCTGCGCCGCCGCCGGCCAGAACCTGCACCGGCGCGATATCGGGGCCGCCCGGTTTGATGGTGACGTTCAGGCCTTCCTCGTCGTAAAAGCCTTTGTCCTTGGCGACATAATAGCCCGCGAACTGGGCTTGGGTGACCCATTTGAGCTGAAGGCTCAGGTCGTCGGCGGCAAAGGCACCGCTGGCGAAACCAATAGCGCAAGCGGCCGAAAGGGTCGTACCGGTCAGGAACTTCTTCATCCTTGCTCTCCACTGTTGAGGGGCGGTTTCGCCCGTTATTGGCGCTGCGAGGGGTGCCAGAAGGTCACCTTTTTCTCGATCCACGCGACAATTCCATAAAAAGCGGTCCCAGAGACCGCCGCCACGGCAATCTCGGCCCAGACCAGAGCCATGTTCAACTGTCCGACCGAAGTCGATATCCGAAAGCCCATGCCCCGCGTCGGGCTGCCGAAAAACTCGGCGACAATCGCACCGATCAGCGCAAGGGTCGTCGTGATCTTGAGCCCGTTGAAAAGGAAGGGCATGGCGGCGGGCAGGCGCAGCTTCCACAAGGATTGCCAATAGCCCGCATTCCATGTCGCCATCTGGTCACGCTGCAGCGCATCGGTGGCAGCAAGCCCCGCGACCATGTTCACGAGGATCGGAAAAAGACCATGACCACAACGACGGCGGCCTTGGACTGCCAGTCGAAGCCGAACCACATCACCAGAATGGGGGCGATGCCGACGATCGGCAGGGCAGCGACGAAATTCCCGATCGGCAGCAGCCCGCGTTGCAAAAACGGACTGCGGTCGATGGCGATGGCGGTCGCGATGGCGGCCAAAGCCCCGAGCACCCAGCCCGAGAGCGCGCCTTTCAGGATGGTCTGGACAAAATCGCCCCACAGCAGCGGAAGATTGCCCAGAAATGCCTGCCAGATCGCGCTTGGCGCCGGAAGGATGACATTGGGGATCTGGTAAAGGCGCACGGCCATTTCCCACAACACCAGCACCGTCGCGCCAAAGATCGCCGCGACGAGAAAGGCGTAAAGCGGGCCCTCGCGCCGTGCCAGCCGGATGTTGAGCCAGAAGGCCGCGACCCAGACGGCCGCCATCGACAAAGCCCCGTCATCGCGCCAACCCCATCCGCTTCAAGGTGATCCTCTCGATCACGCCGATCAGCATGACCAGAACCGCCGCCAGCGCTGCCGCCATGAACAGTGCCGACCAGATCTGGATCGTCTGCCCGTAATAGCTCCCCGACAAGAGCCGCGCGCCAAGACCTGCGGTCGCGCCCGCAGGCAGTTCTCCGACAATGGTGCCGACCAGAGCCGCCGCAATCGCCACCTTGAGGCTCGCGAAAAGATAGGGCATCGCCGAGGGCAGGCGCAGGCGCAAAAGGACCTGCGAGGGATGGGCGCTCCACGAGCGCATCAGGTCAAGCTGCATCCGGTCGGGCGTCCTCAGGCCCTTGACCATGCCCACGAGTACCGGAAAGAACGAGAGCCAGGCCGCGATCACCGCCTTGGGCAAAAGTCCGGTGATGCCCATGCTGGCGAAAACCACGATGACCATCGGTGCAATCGCGAGGATCGGCACGGTCTGGCTCGCGACCGCCCAAGGCATGACCGAAAGATCCATCACCCGACTTTGGGTGATGCCGATCGCCAATGCGATCCCCGCGAGACTGCCGATCGCAAAGCCCGCCATCGTGGCCGAAAGCGTGACCCAGGAATGCCAGACGAGGCTGCGTTTCGAGGTGATCTTCTGCCCGAAAACTCCGTCCCATACACCTTTCGCGACCTGATGCGGGGCAGGGAGGACAGGCCTCTCCTGCACCATCGTCGCCGAAACCAGTTGCGAAAAACCCAAAGTCTCGCCCGCCCGTGCCGCCTGATCGCGTGCCCAGGGCGCATTGAGCCAGACCGCCGCCCCGTACCAGAGCGCAATGATCACCGCGACCACCGCGAGAACCGGAAGCACCGTCTTCATGCCGCGCCTCCCTTGCGGTCAGTCATAGCTGTGCCCCTCGCGCAGCCCCTCGCGGACCTGTTGGGCGATCTCGATGAATTCGGGCGTGTCGCGGATTTCAAGCGGGCGCTCGGGGGCAGCGGGCTTTCGATGACGCGGGTTATCCGGCCCGGACGCGGCGACATCACAACGATTTTGGTCGAGAGATAGACCGCCTCGGGAATGGAATGGGTCACGAAACCGATGGTCTTTCCGGTCTTGCGCCAAAGCGCCAGCACCGCCTGATTGAGCCGGTCGCGCACGATCTCGTCCAAGGCGCCGAAAGGCTCGTCCATGAGCAGGATATCGGCGTCGAATGCCAGCGCCCGCGCGATCGAGGCGCGCTGCTGCATCCCGCCCGAAAGCTGCCACGGAAACTTTCCGGCAAAGCCCGAAAGCTCGACCAAATCGAGGACTCGGTCGATACGCTCTTTCCGATCTCCCTTTGAAAAACCCATGATTTCAAGAGGTAGCGAGATATTCCCAGCAATCGTACGCCAAGGATAGAGGCCCGGAGCCTGAAAGACATAGCCATAGGCGCGCGCGCGCCGCGCTTCATCCGCATCAAGACCATTGACGATGACCGCGCCGGAAGTCGGGCGCTCGAGCGCGGCAATCGTGCGCAAAAAGTCGTCTTGCCGCAGCCGGAAGGGCCGATGAAGCTGACGAAATCGCCCTTGTCGATCGCGAGATCGACGTCTTTGAGCGCATGGACCGGCCCGTCATTGGTCTGAAACGTCAGCGAGACCTTTTCGGCCTGGATAACACTGCGGCTTTGCACGTCAGCCTTCCCTTTCTTGTCCGGCAGTTGCGGGGATGTGTCGGGCCGCCACCGCGGCACCAGCGTGATCACGGCAAGACCTCCGAAACGCGGCACGGCAGCGCCGTCCCCGCAGGCCATCACACCCCGCTCGCGGGGATCCCCGAACGCGAAACCGGACGCGGCGCGGTCAGTTCCTTCCAGGCCGAAAGCGCGCGGTTGACGGCAGGCTGGGGTTCGCGGGCCACGAATTCGCCATGGCCCTCGGGGCTCTCGATCTTGCCCTCGCGGTAGGCCACGCGCCCGCGACTGAGCGTATAGCGGGGCAGGCCCTTGACGCGTTGGCCCTCGAAGACGTTGTAATCGATCGCACTTTGTTGCGCGCCTGCCGAGATCACCTTTTCCGCATCCGGGTCCCAGATCACCAGATCCGCATCCGATCCGACCAGAACCGCGCCTTTTTGGGATACATATTGAGGATCTTGGCGATATTGGTCGAGCTGACCGCCACGAATTCGTTGGGCGTCAGACGACCGGTTCCGACACCATGGGTCCACAGCATCGGCAAACGGTCCTCGAGACCGCCGGTCCCGTTGGGGATCTTGGTGAAATTGCCGATCCCCGTGCGCTTTTGCGCGGTGGTAAAGGCGCAATGATCGGTGGCAACGCAAGAGAGGCTACCCGATTGCAGGCCGTTCCACAGGCTGTCTTGGTGCTGCTTGTTGCGGAAGGGCGGCGACATCACGCGCCGCGCGGCATGGTCCCAATCGGGATTGGCATATTCGCTGTCGTCGAGCGTCAGATGCTGGATCAAAGGCTCGCCCCAGACCCTCTTTCCGGCCTGACGCGCGCGCCGGATCGCCTCGTGGGCATCCTCGCAAGAGGTATGGACGACATAAAGCGGCACGCCCGCCATATCGGCGATCATGATGGCACGGTTGGTGGCCTCGCCCTCGACTTGAGGCGGGCGCGAATAGGCATGGGCCTCGGGACCGGTATTGCCCTCGGCCAAAAGCCGCGCCGAAAGCTCGGCCACGACATCGCCGTTCTCGGCATGGACCATCGCCAATCCGCCCAGATCGCCGACGCGGCGGAAGCTCGCGAAAAGCTCGTCGTCATTGACCATGAGCGCGCCTTTATAGGCCATGAAATGTTTGAAGCTGGTCACGCCGCGCGCGGCAACCTCGGCCATTTCCTCATAGACCTGCTGCCCCCACCAGGTCACCGCCATATGAAAGGAATAGTCGCAATGGGCGCGCCCCGATTTGTTGCTCCAAACCTTGAGCGCGTCCAGAAGGCTCTGGCCGGGATCGGGCAAGGCAAAATCGATCACCATCGTCGTCCTCCCGCCAAAGCGGCCCGCGTGCCGCTTTCGAAATCATCGGCCGAATAGGTCCCCATGAAGGGCATCTCGAGATGGGTGTGCGGATCAATCCCGCCGGGCATGACATAGCAGCCGGTCGCGTCCAGAACCTCGTCACCGGCCAGCCCCGGACCGATTGCCGCGATCTTGCCTCCTTCGATCAAAACATCTGCCTTATAGGTCAGATCCGCCGTGACAATCGTGCCGTTCCTGATGACCGTGCTCATCCGTCTTCCTTCGCTTTGATCGAAATACCTCGGGGTGCGGGGCAGCGCCCCGCGCTATGCCTCAATCGCCGATAACCTCCGCCGTCTGGAGAACGGCGCGCAACAGCACATCCGCCCCCTTCGCGGCCCATTCGGGGCTGATCTCTTCGGCCTCGTTATGCGAAAGCCCGTCGACACAGGGGCACATGATCATCACGGTCGGCGCGACCTTGTTGATCCAGCAGGCGTCATGACCCGCGCCCGAAACGATATCCATACGGCTATAGCCGAGATCGTCCGAGGCCTGACGGATGCGCTCGAGCAGCACGGGATCGAAGGCGGGCGGATCGAACTGTCCGACGATCTCGGCCTTGAACTCGCAGCCGAGCGCGGCGCAGATTTCGGGCGCTTTCCGAGATATTCCGCGACCATGGACAAAAGCACCGGCAAAAGGTGGCTGCGGAAATCGACGGTGAAGACAACCTTCTCGGGGATGACGTTGCGGCTGTTGGGATAGACGTCGATATGGCCGATCGCGCCCACGGCCGCGGGCTGGTTCTTCATCGCGATCTCGTGGACCAGCTCGGTGAGCTGCGCGAGGCCGCGCCCCGCATTGCGCCGCATCCGCATCGGCGTCGAGCCGGTATGCTGGCCCTTGCCGGTGACCGTGCACTCGATCCAGCGCAGACCCTGCCCGTGGGTCACAACCCCGATATCCTTGCCCTCGGCCTCGAGGATCGGACCTTGCTCGATATGATATTCGAACATGGCATGGATCTTGCGGTCCCCGGGCGTCTCGTCGCCCTGCCAGCCGATCCGCACCAGTTCGTCGCCAAAGCGCAGCCCCTTGGAATCGCGCTTGTCATAGGCCTGTTCCAAACCCAGCTCGCCCGCGAAGACCGCCGAGGCCATCATCGCGGGGCGAAACGCGCGCCTTCCTCGTTGGTCCAGTTGGTCACGACAATCGGGCGGCGGGTACGGATGCCCTGATCTCGGATGGCGCGCACGACCTCGAGCCCCGCCAGAACACCCAGAACCCCGTCATATTTCCCGCCGGTCGGCTGGGTATCAAGGTGGCTGCCGATATAGACCGGATCAAGCGCGGGATCCTCGCCCTCGTGGCGCATGAACATGTTGCCCATGCGGTCGAGGCTCATGACCATGCCCGCATCTTCGCACCAGCGCTGGAAAAGGCGGCGTCCCTCGCCATCGGCATCGGTCAGCGTCTGGCGGTTGTTGCCGCCGGCAATGCCCGGTCCGATCCTGGCCATTTCCATCAGGCTGGCCCACAGCCTGTCGCCGTTGATCCGGATATTGCTGCCGATCGTCCGATCGGCCGAAGCCGCCCCGCTGTCGCTGGTCATCTTCCGTCCTTCCTGTCTGGCCGCCGTCTTCTCGCGAACGGTCGGTTGAATGGGTCTGTCCGTCTATCGTTTCGTCTGTCAGCCTGTCGGGCCACAGGGAGCGCGCCCGGCAAGCCTTGGCTCAGGGCCGCAAATCCGGTTGCGGATGCGCGGATCGAGTGGATGACAAAGGGCTGTTCGGGCGCGTCTTGGCGCGCTCTGCCGGAACGCAGCTTACTGCTGCGCGCGTTCGGGTCGGCCTTTGCCTTGATACCATCGATCATTCCCTCACGAATATTGACCATTTGGTCAGGATCAGGCTAGCACGGGTAAAGAGTCAGTCAAGCTCCCGCGTGATGCTCCGGCCAAGAAGCTGCGCCGGACGTTCGCCACCCGACTGGAATTGCACCGGATTTGAGCATGAGCGAGCACGTCAGACCCCGCAGCAGGATCCAGCAGAAGAACCGCCAGATCATCCTTGATGCGGCTTTGCGCGAATTCGCGGCGCGCGGTTTCGCCGGCACCACCATCGACCAGATTTCCGAGGCGGCGCGGCTGTCAAAGCCCAATGTCCTCTACTATTTCGCGTCGAAAGAGGCGATCTACAGCCAACTTCTCGAGACATTGCTCGACCTCTGGCTCGCGCCTTTGCACATTATGGATCCGGCCGGAGAACCCAAAGAGCAGATCCTTGCCTATATGCACAGCAAACTGGCGCTCTCGCGCGATTTCCCGCAAGAAAGCCGGCTTTTCGCCAACGAGATCCTGCAGGGCGCGCCCCGTCTAGAGGCGATTCTCGGCGGGCTGCGCGCGCTGGTCGAGGAAAAAGCCGCCGTCATCGCGCAATGGATGGAGGAGGGGCGGATTGCCCGTGTCGATCCCCATCACCTCATCATCTCGATCTGGGCGCTGACCCAGCATTATGCCGATTTCGAGATCCAGATCGCGCGGTTCTCGGCCCCGATCGCGCGCCTTTCGACGAAGCGGGCGCCTTTCTGACCCATCTCTACGAGCGGCTTTTGGCCCAATAGCGCCGGATTTTCCGAGCGTTGCGTCACATCGCAAGGGCGCGATGATGGAACCTCACGCGCCATCTTGCCGTTTTGACAAAGCCGTGATTGCTATGCGCGGCAAACGCCCGCATCGTCGGGTCTCAGATAGGGTGCATCCCAGATGGCCGAAAGTGATCATCACGACGGCGACGACACCAGCCCGGAACCCCGCGGCAAGACCAAGCCCGCAGGTACCTCTCCATCCCCGACCAATCAAGGCACAGGAGCGGATAGCGCCGCGAAAGAGGACGACAATTCCGGACAGAGCTTTGCGCCCATGCCCGACAGCAACGCAGATCCCGCGCCGCCCGCCCATACCGAACAAAAGCTGAGTGCGGGCCTCGTGCTTGCCTGTCTCGGCGTGGTTTACGGCGATATCGGCACCTCGCCGCTTTACGCTTTGCGCGATCCCTTGTCCATGCCCATGAAGAGGGCCTGCCCGAGGATGCCGTGATCGGCATCGTCTCGCTGCTCTTCTGGACGGTCATGCTGATCGTGTCGCTGAAATACGTCGTGCTGATCATGCGCGCCGACAACCGCGGCGAGGGCGGCACGCTGTCGCTGGTCGCCAAGGCGCAGGGCGCTTTGGGCAAAAAGCGCGCCTGGCCGATCTATCTTCTGGGCATCATCGGCGTCTCGCTGTTTTTCGGCGATCTGATGATCACCCCCGCAATTTCGGTCCTCTCGGCGGTCGAGGGGCTCGAGCTCATCACGCCCGCCTTCACCCCTTGGGTGGTGCCGCTGACCTGCGCCATCGTCATGGTCCTGTTCGCCGTCCAGCGTTCGGGAACCGAGGCGGTCGCGCGGCTTTTCGGCCCGATCATGCTGGTCTGGTTCGTCACGATGGGCGTCATCGGAGCGACCCATATTTTCGACGATGCCCGTATCCTTCAGGCGCTCAATCCGCTGCGCGCGCTCGATTTCCTGATCCATAACGGCTTTGGTGCGCTGCCGGTGCTCGGTTCGGTCTTTCTGGCCGTCACGGGTGCCGAGGCGCTTTACGCCGATATGGGCCATTTCGGGCGAAAGCCGGTGCGCGTCGCTTGGACGGGGCTGGTGCTGCCCGCGCTGACGCTCAGCTATCTCGGGCAGGGGGCGATGATCCTTGCCCATCCCGAAAACATCGGCAATCCCTTCTTCCTGATGGCGCCGGACTGGTTCCGCCTGCCGCTGGTTCTTCTGGCGACCATGGCGACGGTCATCGCGAGCCAGGCGGTGATTTCGGGGCTTTTTCGGTCGCACAACAGGCGGTCCAGCTTGGGCTGACCCCGCGGCTCGAGATCCAGCACACCTCGGACAAACAGCTCGGGCAGATCTATATGCCGCGGGTCAATTCGATCCTGATGGTGGGCGTGGTGGCGCTGGTGCTGGCTTTCGGCAGCTCGGCCAATCTCGCCAATGCCTACGGTATCGCGGTGACGGGCGACATGGTCATCACCTCGATCCTCGCGATCATCGTCTTCCATTACGCATGGGGCTGGCGCTGGATCTGGGTGCTGTCGCTGATGCTGCCGATCCTTGCGATCGAGCTGATCTTCTTTGTCGCGAACCTCATCAAGGTGATCGACGGCGGCTATATCCCGTTGGTCTTCGCGGCGGGCGTCATCAGCCTGATGCTGATCTGGGTGCGCGGCACCACGCTTTTGCAGCGCAAGCTGAGCAGCGAGGCGATCTCCTGAATTTTCTGGTCGACCGCCTGACCAAATCGCCGCCGACCATCGTGCCCGGCACAGCCGTCTTCCTGACCGCAGATCCGACGATCGCGCCAAGCGCGCTCATGCACAACCTCAAGCACAACCGCGTGCTGCACGAGCAAAACCTGATCACCAAGGTCGAGGTCGCCCATACCCCGCGCGTCGATCCCGAGGACCGGCTGCTCATCACGGGGATCGGTCCGCGCTTCTACACGGTCACCTGCCGCTTCGGCTATATGGAGCAGCCCAATGTGCCCAAGGCTTTGGCCCATGCCAAACGCTTCGGGTTGAAGTTCGATGTGATGGACACGAGCTATTTCCTCAACCGCCGCGCTTTGCGGGTGGGGCGTGCGCATCTGATGCCCGCATGGGCGGCGCGGATCTATGTCGGGCTTTACCGTTCGGCATCCGAGGCCACGAACTTCTACCGGCTGCCCTCGAACCGCGTGATCGAGCTGGGCCAGCAGATCAACATCTGATCGCGCGCCCCCGAAGACTGCGCGCGAAACGCCTCATGAAAAAGCCCCGTCCGATCTCTCGGGCGGGGCTTTTTCGTGGATCCGCCGTTGGCGACTTCAGGGACGCAGCGCCAGACGCAGGCGCGGCAGCGCCAGAAAGGCCGCGACCCACCCCAGCAATCCGCAAATCGCGATGGCGCCAACCATGCCGAGCGAGCCCATTGCGAAAAGCGGGCCGAAAACCGCGATCATCACCGCGCCGGTCAGCATCTGGATCGTGCCGCCAAGCGAAGAGGCAAGCCCCGCGATCTCGGGATGCGGATCAAGCGACATGACCATCGCAGTGGGCATCACCACGCCGTGGAAGGCATTGGCGAAGAAGAGCCCGATCACCACCACCGGCAAAGATACGCCCCCAAGCGCGAGGACCAGCGTCAGCAAACCGATGGCAAAGACGAAACCGGTCACGCCGAAAGCGATCAGCCGCTCCATTCCCAGTTTCTCGCCCAGATAACCCGCGAATTGCGATGCGGTGAAAAAGCCGATCGCATTGACCGCGAAGACGAAGGAGAAACCCGTGGGAGAGAGCTGGAAGTCCTCGGCATAGACGAAGGGCGCGGCGGCAAGATAGACGAAGAAGCTCGCCATCGAAAAGCCGCCGATCATCGAAAGCCCCATGAACTTGCCCGAACGCAGCAAGGTCCAGAGCCCGCGCAGCATCGCATCGGCGCGCACGGGTTGGCGGGCGTCCCGCGGCAGGGTCTCGGGAAGAACGAAGAGGATGAGCGCCAGCGCCAATACCGCCGCGGCGGCGAGGCAGGCAAAAATCATCCGCCAGCCCGCGAAGGCCAGAACGCCCGAGCCGAACATCGGTGCCAACATCGGCGAGACCGAGATCACGATCATGATCGCCGCCATCATCCGCGTCGCATCCGGCCCCGAGGACATGTCGCGCACGATCGCGCGCGGCACCACCATCAGCGTCGCCGCCCCGAAGGCCTGAAAGGCCCGCGCAATGATCAGCGTCGTCATATCGGGCGCAAGGATCGCCCCGATCGAGGCGACAAGGAACACCCCGACCCCGATCATCAGCGGCCGACGACGGCCGAGCGCATCGGCCATCGGGCCATAGATCATCTGGGCGATGCCGAAGACGAGGAAATAGATCGAAAGGGTCTGCTGCGCCACCGCCTGCGTCGAGTTCAGATCCTCGGCGATTTGGGGCAGGGCAGGAAGGTACATGTCGATCGCGAAAGGACCGACGGCGGAAAGCAGGCCCAGGATCAGGGCCATGCGGAACATGGAGCTTTGCATCGGAAAATCCGGTAACAGAATGTCTGATTGCGGCACCGCGTGATCGCGGAGGCCAGGACGGATGTTCGGAAAGGAGGTGACCTTTAACAGGGAGCGGCTTTTTCCACAATCGGGAAAACGCTTGCCCCCTGCCCATGATCGGGCTCTGCGTTCGGACATAGGATCCGGACTACGACCGCGAGGTTTCGCCGCGCGCCTCAGTAACCGCGGCTGCGGTCCACGAGATGCAGCAGCGGCGCGCCCGACATCGCGCGACGCAGGTTTTCGGCCGCGACGGGGGCTGCGGTCTCGGGGCGGGTTGCGGCGCTGATATGGGGGTGACTGTCACCCGCGGATGGGACCAGAAGGGATGCCCGGCAGGCAAAGGCTCGGCCGTGAAGACATCGAGAACGGCATGGCCCACCCGCCCCGCATCAAGCGCCGCGAGCAGATCCTCCTCGACCAGAACCGTGCCGCGTCCGGCGTTGATCAGCCATGCGCCCTCGGGCAGCATCGCCAAGGTCTCCGCGTTCAAAAGCCCGCGCGTGGCCGGCGTGTCGGGCAAAAGCGAGACGAGAATATCGGCCCCCGCCAAAGCCTGCCCCAATGCGGGCGCATCCAAGACCGTGATCCCCTCGACCGGCCGACCCGAGGCCGACCAGCCGGTCACGCAAAACCCAAACCCCGCAGGCATTGCGCCAATGCACGGCCGAGCTCGCCCATGCCGAGGATGGTCACCCGCCGCGCGGAGGCCAACGGCGGCACGATCGCGTGACGCCAGATCCCGTCTTGCGTGTAATGGTCCATCCCGAGATGGGCGCGCATCACCCAGCCCGTGCAATATTCGCTCATCCCGCGCGCAAGGCCGGGGTCGACCATGCGGCACAAGGGCTGGGTCAGGGTCGGATTGGTCACGATACGCTCGACCCCCGCCCAGAGGCTCTGGACGACGCGGGCCTTGGTGAATGGGGTGAAATCGAGCGTGCTGCCGTCCTCGGGATAGCCCGGCGCATAGATCAGCGCATCGAAACTTGCAGGATCGCCTTCGCGGGCAAGGTCCATTTCGGGCGCGGCCGCGATCAGGGCGCGATGCCATTCGTCCCAATCCCGCGCGGGGGCCGCAAAAGAACCTTCATCGCCTACCTTGGTCTGTGGACATGGGCCGATTGGACAATGCCGAAGGAAATCAAGACGATCATGATAGCGGTTCCGCCATAGCTGACCAGCGGCAAAGGCGAGCCCTTGGCGGGCAGAAGCCCCATGACCATGCCCATATTGATCGCCATATACAGAAAGAACGTTCCCGCAATGCCGATTGTCGTGAGACTGGCGAAACGGTCGCGGTTGGTCAGTGCCGAATGCAGGCAGAAGCCGAGGATCAGCATATACAGAACCAGCAGCGAGGCCGCGCCGACAAAGCCGAACTCCTCGGCCAGCGATGTGAAGATGAAATCCGTGTGCTTTTCGGGCAGGAAGTTCAGCCGAGATTGCGAGCCCTGCATGAAACCGCGCCCCGACCATCCGCCCGAGCCGAGCGCGATCTGCGCCTGCATGATGTTGTAGCCCGCGCCAAGCGGGTCCGAGCCGGATCGAGGAAGGTGTCGATCCGGCGGAACTGGTAATCGTGCAGCAGCTGCCAATCGGTGCCGCGGCTCTCCATCACGGCGGTGACCATGGCGACGACAATCGCGATGACGCCCGCGAAATACCACAGGCTCACACCCGCCGCGAACATCACGATCCCGCCGCCCGCGATCAGCATGATCGACGTCCCGAGATCGGGCTGCATCAGCACGAGGCCGGTCGGCAGCAGGATCAGCAGGACGGGGATCAGCACCCAAAGCGGACGCGAGACCTTCTCGACCGGCAGCCAGTCGTAATAGACGGCGAGCGTCAGAACGAAGGCCACTTTGGTCAGCTCGGAGGGTTGCAGCTTGAAGGGCCCCAGATCGAGCCAACGCTGTGCGCCCATGCCGACATGGCCCATGGTTTCCACGAGGATCAGCAACAGTACGCAGACCACATAGGCCACGACCGAAATCGAGCGCCAGAACCAGATCGGCACGAAGGCCAGCCCCAGCATCAAGACCATGCCGACCGCGAAACGCACCATCTGCGGCCCCGCCCATCGGTCGATATCGCCGCCCGAAACCGAATAGAGCATCAGGAAACCGATGCAGGAGACGGCGGTGATCAGAAAGACCAGCGGCCAGTTGAGATAAAGGATCTTCTTGATGCCAGTCGGGGTCTGGGCAACCTTGTAATCGAGATAGCTCATCCGCTCAGGCCCGCGTCCGTGCCGTTTGCTGCGCCGCCACCGTCGGCGTGAGGTTGAGCTTGGCGCGCATCTCCTCGATCGCGCCGCGCTGGCTTTCGGGATAGGCGCTCAGGGGCGGCATGCCGCCGGCAAGCGCGAACAACAAGACGTCGCGCGCAATCGGCGCCGCCGCCGAGCCGCCGCCCATGCCGTGTTCGACCACGACCGAAACCGCATAGCGCGGGTTGTCATAAGGCGCATAGCAGACGAACAGCCCGTGGTCGCGGCGGTTCCACGGCAACTGCTCGTTGCGGATCACGCCGCGTGCGCGTTCGGCAGCGGTAATGTTGCGGACCTGCGAGGTGCCGGTCTTGCCCGCCATACGCCACTCCGGCGCGACGATGCGCGAGCGCGCGCCGGTCGCATGGGCATTGTTGACCACGGCATCCATGCCCTGTCGCGCGACACGCAGGCTCGATTCCGCGATGCCGAGGCTCGGGAACTCGGGCGCGGGCTGGGTGACGCCGTCGATCGAGCGCACCAGACGCGGCGCGACTTCTTGCCGGTGGCGATCCGCGCGGTCATCACCGCAAGCTGGAGCGGCGAGGTCAGCACATATCCCTGACCGATGCTCGCGTTGATGCTGTCGCCGACCTGCCATTCCTGATTGTGGCGCTTGCGCTTCCAGTCGCGGTCGGGCGCAATCCCTTCGGCGACGGCCGACATCGGCAGGTCGTGGCGCGTGCCGAACCCCAGACGCCGCGCCATGGCCGACATCCGGTCGATGCCGATCTGTTGGGCGAGCTCGTAATAATAGACGTCGCAGGATTTTTCGAGGCTCTGGACCCCGTTGACCGAACCATGGCCGCCACGGCTCCAGCAGTGGAAGCGGCGACCGGCCACCTGCAGATAGCCCGGGCAATAGAAATGCGAGCCGCTGTTGATGATGCCGGCCTCGAGCCCTGCCAGCAGCGAGACCATTTTATAGGTCGAACCGGGCGGATAGACGCCCTGCACCGATTTGTCGGCCAGCGGGCGGTGATCATGGTTCATCAGCGCGCCATAATCCTGCGAGGAGATCCCGCGCACGAACATATTGGGATCGAAAACCGGCGAAGAGGCAATCGCCACGATATCGCCGTTGGTCACGTCGATCACCACCGCCGCGGCACTTTCGGTGCCCAGACGCTGGGTCGCGAAATTCTGGAGGCCCGCGTCGATCGTCAGCTGCACCGTCGCGCCTTGTTGGCCCTCCTGACGGCTAAGCTCGCGCATCTCGCGGCCAGCGCTGTTGACCTCGATACGGCGCGCGCCGGCTTTGCCGCGCAGCTCTTCCTCGAGCTTGGCCTCGATCCCGACCTTGCCGAGCTGGAATTCGGGCAGACGCAGAACCGGATCGGGCTCGTCGATCTTCGAGAGGTCGTAATCCGAAACCGGCCCGACATAGCCGATGACATGGGCGAAATCGGGACCGCGCGGATAGCTGCGCGAAAGGCCCGATTCAGGCGAGACGCCGGGCAGGGCGGGCGCGTTCACCGCGATCGAGGCGAATTCGTCCCAGCTCAGCCGGTCCGCGACACTGACGGGGGTGACGGCGCTGCGCCGGTCGATCTCGCTCATCAGGGTGGCGGTCTGGGTGTCGCTCATCGGGATGATCTGGCGCAGGCGGCCGATGACGGCGCTGACATCGCCCGCTTCCTCGCGGGTGATGGTGACGCGGTAATTCTGCTCGTTGCCCGCCAGAACCGTACCGTTGCGGTCGAGGATCAGCCCGCGCGCCGGCGGAAGCAGACGGATCTTGATCGAGTTGCCGTCCGAAAGCATGCGGTATTCTTCGGCGTGATCGAGCTGCATCGAGCGCAGCTTCATCCCCAAGGCCCCGATGACGCCAAGCTGGACGGAGCCCAAAAGCAGGCCGCGCCGCGAGATGCTGCGGGTGCTTTCGACGATTTCCTTGGGAGATTTCCGCATGTTCAGCGCTGCCTCATGATATCCGCCTCGATATAATCGGCGCGGCGCAGACCAAGGGTCCAACGCGTGACGACCACGACAAGCGGATAGGTGAGAATGGTGGCGAGCATTTGCAAGATGACCTGACCGAGCGACGGCATATCGACGAAGAAGAGCGCGAGAACAAAGCGGTTGGCGAGCACGATCAAGGCGATCAGGATCGCGACGCGCAGCCATTCAACCATGAACGGCAGCTCGCGCCAACGGTGCTCACGGTGACGTGCAGCCTCGGTCGCGAGGATGACAAGCGCCGTCCACAGCCCCAGCGGGCGCAGCATCAGGATATCCTCGATAAAGAAAACCGCTCCGATCAGAAGGACAGGCACTTGTCTGGGGCGGCGCAGCACCCAGGCCAGCGTCACGCAGAGCATCAGATCGGGTCCGGGCCAGCCGATGCTGCCGGGCGCGAGCGGCAGCAGCCGCACCAGCAAAATCGCAAGCATGACCAGCGTATACAGGATCATGCCGATGTAGCGGCGGTGGCGGACATGCTCCATCACTGCCGACCGCTGTCGGTGGGCGCACCCTCGGTCTGGGCGGCCTCGGGGAGGCGGTCGGGCATGCGGGGCCGACGAATTCCGGCGGCGGCGGCGGGATCAGACGACCCGAATCCGCAAGCTGCTCGGCGGGATGGCTGCGCAGCACGCGCAGGAATTCGAGCCTGCCGTAATCGGCGGCCATACGCACGCGCAAACGCCCGTCGGTCGCCATCGCCAATTGGCCGATCAGCAGGCCTGGCGGGAAGACCCCGCCGTCACCCGAGCTGACGACACGGTCGCCGGGGCGGACATTCTCGGGGCTTTCGATGAAATCGAGAACCGGCAGCGAGGTGTTGTCGCCGCCCATCAGCGCGCGCTGCCCCGAGGGCTGGATGATCACCGGAATGCGCGAGGAGGGGTCGGTCAGCAGCATGACGCGGCTCGTGGTTTCCCCACGCCCGAAATGCGGCCGACCAAACCCAGCCCGTCCATCGTGGCCCAACCATCGACGATCCCGTCTCGCGCGCCGACGTTCAGCAGCACCGACTGGCGGAAGGCCGTGCCGCTATCGGTCAGCACCACGCCCGAGACCGAGGTCAGCGCGGGATCGATGCGGACGTTGTTTTGCGCCAGAAGCTTGGCGTTTTCCTGTTCCAGCTGGACGGCGGCCTCTTTCCAGGCGGACATCTTCTGCAGCTCGCGGCGCAACTCCTGGTTCTGGTCGTAAAGCCGCGCATAGGATTGGTAGCCCGCCACCATATTGCTGACTTTGGTCAGCGGCAGCAGCACCCATTCGAAACCGGGCACGAAGCGGTCGACGAAAGCCGCGCGCATCCGTTCCGCGCGCGGGCTGTCGATCTTCCAGAACAGGAAAGCGGCCAGCAGGACGATAACCAGCAGCGAAACCAGAATTCGCCGGACCGGAGACGCGAAATCAGGGCCTTTACGCGCCACGATAAAGCCTTAGCTGTCGTAGTCGATGACGTGGCGCAGTTGCTTTTCGAACTCGAGCGCCTTGCCGGTGCCCAGTGCGACACAGTTCATCGGCTGGTCGGCCAAGGTGATCGACAGGCCGGTTTGCTCGCGCAGGGCCAGATCGAGATCGCCGAGCATCGCACCGCCACCCGTCAGCATGACGCCGCGGTCGACGATATCGGCGCCCAGATCGGGCGGGGTCGCTTCAAGCGCGACCATAACGGCCTCGCAGATCTGCTGGACCGGCTCGGCCAGAGCTTCGGCGACCATGGCTTGGGTGATTTCCATTTCCTTCGGAAT
The DNA here is from genome assembly GCA_030410095.1 of Paracoccus cavernae. GTDB lineage: Bacteria > Pseudomonadota > Alphaproteobacteria > Rhodobacterales > Rhodobacteraceae > Paracoccus > Paracoccus cavernae. The sequence goes on along the minus strand of JAUFRC010000001.1, from coordinate 915,688 downwards.
GCCGTTCAGAAGGTCGCGACCGCGCACCATCATGGCGGCGCCGCGCCCGTCGTCGGGCATGCGAGCGGTACCGATCTGCGTCTTGACGCGCTCGGCGGTAGATTCACCGATCAGAAGGTTATGGCTGCGGCGCAGATAGTTGATGATCGACTCGTCCATTCGGTCGCCGCCGATACGGACCGAGCGCGCGTAAACCACATCGCCGAGCGACAGGACCGCGACTTCCGTGGTGCCGCCGCCGATATCAACCACCATCGAGCCGGTGGGATCGGTGATCGGCATGCCCGCACCAATAGCGGCCGCGATCGGCTCGGCGATAAGGCCCGCCTTGCGCGCGCCTGCCGACAGAACCGACTGGCGGATCGCGCGCTTTTCAACCGGCGTCGCGCCATGGGGCACGCAGACGATGACTTTCGGCTTCGAGAAGGTCGTGCGCTTGAAGACCTTCTTGATGAAATATTTGATCATTTCCTCGGCGCTGTCGAAATCCGCGATGACGCCTTCGCGCATCGGACGGATCGCCTCGATCGAACCGGGGTGCGGCCCAGCATCAGCTTGGCGTCTTCGCCGACCGCGAGAACCTGCTTCTTGCCGTCCTTGACGTGGAATGCGACCACCGAGGGCTCGTTGAGGATGACGCCCTTACCCTTGACATAAATCAGCGTATTCGCAGTGCCGAGGTCGATTGCGATATCGGTCGAAAACAAACCGCCGAAAGCCATGTCAGAAATTCCTTTCACGCCGGTCTTTGCCGGCCTGCCGATTACGCCCCATGTCGCCTAGCCGCGACAGCATGTCACGTTACGACTGGCTTCATATAAGGCGGCAATCATCCGCCGAAAACCTATTTTTTCGTTCGTTTCCGCCGATGGGCGAAATTCGCCGAACTTTGTTGGCGGCAGTTCGCCGATGGCGGCACGATTGGCGCCGATTTCCCCGAACCCGTTGAAAAAGGCGCGCCAGAACCCTGCCGCGCCTTCATTTTTTCTCTCAGAACGCTTGTGGCGGGCTTAATGCGAATATTGCGTGATGCCTTTGGTATCGGCATCGGGCGCGGTGTTGGCGCGGCGCAGGATCAGGTGGTTCAGCGCACCGACATAGGCCTTGACGCTGGCCAGAATGGTGTCGGTATCGGCAGCCTGACCGTTCACGATCCGGCCCTTTTCCTCGAGACGGACCGAGACGGTCGCCTGCGCATCGGTGCCGTCGGTCACGGCATGGACCTGATAGAGCTTCAGACGCGCCTCGTGCGGGAAGATCTGCTTGACCGCGTTGAAACAGGCATCGACCGGACCGTCGCCGGTGGCATGGACCGTCTTCTCTTCGCCGCCGACCAGCAGGGTCAGATCAGCCGATTGGCCGTCGGTGCCGCAAACCACGCGCAGATGCTTGACCTGCAGGTGGTCGTCTTCGGTATTGGCGGCGCTGTCCTGCATCAGCGCGACCAGATCCTCGTCGTAGATCTCTTTCTTGCGGTCGGCCAGCGCCTTGAAGCGGACGAAAATATCCTTCAGCTGGTTGTCGCCGACCTCGTAGCCCAGCTCGGCCAGTTTCGAGCGCAGCGCGGCGCGGCCCGAATGTTTGCCCATCGCGATATTGGCCTCGTTCAGACCGATATCGGCGGGGCGCATGATCTCGAAGGTCTCGACGTTTTTCAGCACGCCGTCCTGATGGATGCCCGACTCGTGCAGGAAGGCGTTTTTGCCGACGATCGCCTTGTTGAACTGCACCGGAAAGCCCGAGACCTGCGCGACGCGGCGCGAGATCCCCATGATCTTGGTGGTGTCGATGCCGGTGGTATAGGGCATGATGTCGTGGCGCACGCGCATGGCCATGACGACTTCTTCCAGCGCGGTATTGCCCGCGCGCTCGCCCAGACCGTTGATCGTGCATTCGATCTGGCGCGCACCGGCCTCGACCGCGGCGAGGCTGTTGGCCGTCGCCATCCCCAGATCGTTGTGGCAATGGGTCGCGAAGATGATGTTGTCGGCACCCGGAACACGTTCCAGCAGCATGCGGATCAGATCGGCGGATCTGCGCGGCGCGGTATAGCCGACGGTATCGGGAATGTTGATCGTGGTCGCACCGGCCTTGATCGCGATTTCGACCACGCGGCACAGATAGTCATGTTCGGTACGCGTCGCATCCATCGGCGACCATTGCACGTCCTCGCACAGGTTGCGGGCATGGCTGACGGTCTGCTCGATGCGCTCGGCCATCTGGTCCATATCCAGATTGGGAATGGCACGGTGGAGCGGCGAGGTGCCGATGAAGGTATGGATGCGCGGGCGGCGGGCGTGTTTCACCGCCTCCCAGCAGCGGTCGATATCGCCGAATTGGGCGCGGGCCAGACCGCAGATCACCGAGGTTTTCGCATTTTTCGCAATCTCGCTGACGGCAGCGAAATCGCCTTCGGAGGCGATTGGGAAGCCCGCCTCGATGACGTCGACGCCCATATCGTCCAGCATGCCGGCGATTTCCAGCTTTTCGGCATGGGTCATGGTTGCACCCGGCGATTGCTCGCCGTCGCGCAGGGTGGTGTCGAAGATGACGACGCGGTTTTTATCGGACATTGGTTCGTTCTTTCTTACGCTTGAGCTTTTGGGAACCGGGCGCATCCTCGCTGAGCGGTGGCCCGGAGACCCGCTCAGTGAAGCGTAAGAAGAAGCAGGCCACGGAGGCTTACGACAAAGCGCGCGCTCGATTGCGCGTTCTGGGTCGAAGATATGTTTCGTGTCCGTGTCATGGCGTGAACTATAATGACCCAATTCCTGGGATGAAAGACCTAAAGTGCGCGCCAGCCGATATCGCGGCGATAAAAGCCCTGCGGCCAGTCGATCGCATCGGCCAAAGCATAGGCACGGTCGCGCGCTTCCCGAAGGCTCGCCCCCGCGCGGTCGCCGCCAGAACGCGACCGCCGATCGCGATGACCTGCCCGTCCTTTTCGGCCGTGCCCGCGTGGAAGACCTTGTTCGCGCTGTCGTCGGGCAGATCCGCCAGACCCGAAATCACGCTGCCTTTGACATAGGAGCCAGGATAGCCTTCGGCGGCCAGCACGACGGTCAGCGCATGGTCATCGGCCCAATTGACGCGGGCATCGGACAGGCGACCCTCGGCACAGGCGAGAATCGCGTCGAGGATCTGCGCGCCCAGACGCATCATCAGAACCTGACATTCGGGATCGCCGAAACGGACGTTGTATTCGACCAGACGCGCGCGCCCGTCCTTGATCATCAGACCGGCAAAGAGCACGCCTTGGAATGGCGTGCCGCGCCGTGCCATTTCGGCAATCGTCGGGCGCACGATCTCGGCCATGACCTGTTCCTGCAGGGCAGGGGTCAGCACCAGCGCGGGAGAATAGGCCCCCATGCCGCCGGTATTGGGGCCGGTATCGCCTTCGCCGACGCGCTTGTGGTCCTGCGCCGAGCCGATCGGCAGGCAATCGACCCCGTCCGAGAGGATGAAGAAGCTGGCCTCTTCGCCCTCCATGAATTCCTCGATCACGACCTCCGCGCCGGCATCCCCGAAAACACCGCCGAAAGCGTCGTCGATCGCGGCAATCGCTTCGGCCTCGGTCATGGCGACGGTCACGCCTTTGCCCGCAGCCAGACCATCGGCCTTGACGACGATCGGTGCGCCTTTTTCGCGGATATAGGCATGGGCGGGACCGGCCTCGTCGAAACGCGCCCAAGCGGCGGTCGGTGCGCCGCAGGCATCGCAGATCTCTTTGGTGAAGCTTTTCGAGGCTTCGAGCTTGGCGGCCGCAGCCGAGGGCCGAAGACCAGTATGCTGGCCGCGCGCAATGCATCGGCGATGCCGACCGCCAAAGGTGCCTCGGGGCCGACAACGACCAGATCGACGGCGGCCTCTTCGCAAAAGGCGATGACGGCGGGGGCGGAGAGGATGTCGATATCCACACAGCGCGCCACCCCTTCGATCCCGGCATTCCCCGGCGCAACGAACAGTCGGTCGCATTTGGGGTTTTGGCGAATGGCCCATGCCAGCGCGTGTTCGCGCCCGCCACTGCCGAGGATGAGGATATTCATGCGCAGCCCTTCCTTCTTGCTCGCCCGCGTTCTAGTCTGACTGCCCTGACGGAACAAGCCTTGCGAGGACGGGATGGAGCTCTTTGACGACGGGCCGGAAGATAACGGCGAGGCCGGCTCGAATGCCCATGAATTCACCGTCTCGGAAATTTCGGGCGCGGTAAAACGCTCGATCGAAGACCAGTTCGGCCGCGTGCGGGTGCGCGGCGAAGTTGGCCGTGTCTCGCGGCCGGCCTCGGGGCATCTCTACTTCGACCTCAAGGACGACCGCTCGGTTCTGGCCGCGATCACCTGGAAAGGGCAGGCGGCCAAGCTTGTGACGCGCCCCGAGGAAGGCATCGAGGTCATCGCGACAGGTCGCCTGACGACCTTCCCAGGCCAGTCGAAATACCAGATGATCGTCGACCAGATCGAGCCTGCCGGCGCGGGCGCGCTGATGATGATGCTCGAAAAGCGCCGCAAGGCTCTGGCCGCCGAGGGGCTCTTCGACGAGACCCGCAAACGGCCCTTGCCCTATCTGCCCGATGTGATCGCGGTGGTGACCTCGCCCTCGGGTGCGGTGATCCGCGATATTTTGCACCGGCTGCGGGACCGTTTTCCCAGCCGCGTCCTGATCTGGCCGGTGGCGGTGCAGGGGCAGGAAAGCGCGCCGCAGGTGACGGCGGCGATCCGCGGGCTGAACGCGCTCGACGGCTCGGGGCCGGTGCCGCGCCCCGATCTCATCATCGTGGCGCGCGGCGGCGGCAGCCTCGAGGACCTCTGGGGCTTCAACGAGGAATCGGTCGTGCGCGCCGCCGCCGAAAGCCGCATCCCGCTGATTTCCGCCGTGGGCCATGAAACCGATACGACGCTGATCGACTTCGCCTCGGACCGCCGCGCGCCGACGCCGACCGCCGCCGCCGAAATGGCGGTGCCGGTCCGCGCCGAACTCGCGCTCCGGCTCGGCGATCTGCAGGGCCGCATGGGCCGCGCATCCCAAACCCGCATCGCTTTGCCGCGCCAGCGCCTGCAGGACCTCGGCCGCGCTTTGGGTCGCCCCCAAAGCCTGACGGATCCGGCACGCCAACGGTTCGATCTTTTCGCCGGACGGCTCGAGCCCGCCTTGCGCCAATTCGCCCGCTCGCGCCGCGAAAGACTGAATGCGCTGGCCTTGCCCGCAGCTCTTTTGCGTAGCGCGACACGGGCGGGCAACCAGCGCCTCACGGCGCTCGGACAGAAACTTCCGCCGACGCTTGCCCGCTCTCTCGCTTTGCGCCGCGAACGCATCACCCGTCTGGGCCAAAGCCTGACCAACAGCCGCGCCCGCCTGATCGCGGATGCAGGACGCGGGATCGCGCGCGACAAGGACCGGCTGGCGGCACTCGACGCCCGCCTCGGCCTCGCCATCACGCGCGCGCTGCCGGCACGCCGCGAGAGCCTCGAGCGCCTCGACCGCCTGCGCCAGACGCTCGGCTATACCGAAACGCTCAAACGCGGCTTTGCCGTGATCCACGGGCCGAATGGCCTGCTGACAAGCGCCAAAGCCGCCCGGAAAGCGACCCGTTTCGAGATCGAATTCCAGGACGGCCGCATGGCCGCCCTTCCCGAAGGAGTCGATCCGGCAATGCCCAAACCGCGCAAGGGCAAAGCCGAAGAGCCGCCCGAAGGCGGCCAGCAATCGCTTTTCTGAGCACCATCTTTCATACGGAAATATCCCGGGGAGGCCCGCAGGGCCGGGGCAGCGCCCCGCCCGCCGCCTGCCGGCAGTCGCGCTCAGCTTTCCTTCGGGCGCAGCATCAGCCAGATCAGCGCACCACCCGCCAGAACCAGAAACGGCAGCATCGCCAGATTGACCGCGCTCCAGCCGGTTTGGACATTGCCGCTCAGGCAGTTCATCAACCCGCCAGACGAGAGCGAGGCCAGAAACACCCCGCCAAAGACCACTGCGTCATTGAGCCCCTGCAAGCGCGCCCGCTCTTCGGGACGCTGCGCCTTGGTGAGCATGGCGGTCGCGCCGATATAGCCGAAGTTCCAGCCAGCGCCGAGCAGAACCAGCGCCAGATAGAAATGGCCGAGTGCCACGCCCGAAAGCGCGACCGCACCAGCACCGGCCAGAATGACCAGCCCCGTCGCCATGATCCTCGCCGCGCCGAAACGCGCAATCAGATGGCCGGTAAAGAACGAGGGCAAAAACATCGCGATGACATGGCCCGAGACGATATTGGCCGCATCCGACGTCTCGAAGCCGCAGCCCACCACCGCCAAAGGCGTCGAGGTCATAACGAGGTTCATCAGCGCATAGGTGACGGTGGCGCAGATCATCGCGACCGCGATCTCGGGCGTACGGATCAGCGCGCGCAGACTGCGCCCGCCGGTTGCTCCGGCGGCCGAGGCTTTCGGCTTGGGAATGTCGAGAAAGGCAAAGAGGAACGGTCCGACCAGATTGAGCCCGATAATCGCCGCATAGGTCGCCATAAACGGCACTGCGACAAGATCGGTGGTCTGACGCACCAGAAAGGGACCGAGCAGAGCCGAGCTCAGCCCCGCCGCCATCACCCAGGAAATCGCGCGCCCCTGATACGAGACCGGCGCGCAATCGGTCGCGGCAAAGCGGTAAAACCCCTGTGCCGCCATATAGACGCCTGTCAAAAGCCCACCGAGCGTGAAGAGCAGGAAAGAGCTGTACCACAGCCCCGCAAAGGCCACCGCAGCACCTGCGGCACCCGCGATGCAGGAGAGCACGAAACCCGCCTGACGCCCGTGCCGCTCCATGAAGCCCGCGAGCGGACGCGCCGACAGGGCCGAGCCGAGAATGATCATCGACAAGGGCAGGGTGGCGATGCAGGGATTGGGGGCAAGCATCTGCCCAGCAAGCCCGCTGACGACAAAATTCATCGGCATCTGCGCACCGAGAATGCCCTGCGCCATCGCAAGGATCACCACATTGCGTTTGGCGCGGCCCAGATCCTCGATCGCGACCGCCTCTTGCCCGACAATGCCGCTCATGGCATTAGCGCCCCAAGGCTGCCGCGGCTTTGGCGCGGGCCTCGATCGCGGCCCAATCGGCGGCGGCGACATCGGCATCGGGCGCGATCCAGCTGCCGCCGACGCAGGGAATGCTGGGCAGTGCCAGATAGGTCGGCGCGCTCTCCAGCGTCACGCCGCCGGTCGGGCAGAAGCTGATCTGAGGCAGGGGGCCGGCAAGAGATTTGAGGTATTTGACCCCGCCCGCGGCCTCTGCGGGAAAGAATTTCAGCATGTCGTAGCCGGCTTCGAGCAGCAGCATCGCCTCGGATGCGGTGGCAGCCCCCGGCAAAAGCGGCAAAGCCTCGTCGATACAGGCCTGGACAAGCGCCTCGGTTGCGCCGGGCGAGACGGCAAAGCTCGCGCCCGCATCCTTGGCGCGCTTCACGTCGTCGCGCGTCAGAACCGTGCCCGCTCCGACATGGCCGCCCTCGACCCGCGACATGCGCCGGATCACCTCGAGCGCGGCGGGAGTGCGCAGGGTCACTTCCAGAACCGGCAATCCGCCGGAAACGAGCGCCTCGGCAAGCCCCACGGCCCGCTCGGCATCACCGACCACGAGCACCGGAATGACCGGAGCAAGGTTGCAAAGTTCGCGGTTGCGGGCGGATTGGGCTTGGGGGTCATGTCTGCTCCATCGATAACGCGCTGAAATTGCGCTTTTCCCGAGCGAGCCGCAAGCCTTGGCTACCGCCCGCAGCCCGCTTAGCCGCCGAAACTGCGCGAACCGCTCGACCGCGTGGTTGCAGATTGGCCGAAACCGCCGCGCTGCGAGACCTGCGCCTGCGTCATCGGCGGCTTGCCGATGGTCGAAGGCGCTTTGTTGAAGGTCGAGGTCGCGACCTTGCCGGTGCCGCGGTTCGAGGCAAAGCTCTGGTCGCCCTTGGGCGTCGAATAGCTGCCGTTGGCGTTCTGCACCATCGGCTGCGAGAAGATCCCGCCGCCGCGCGACATCATCGAGCCCATCATGTAGCCCATCAGCAGCGGCATGAAGGAAAAGCCGCCGCCGCTGTTCTGGGCCTGCTGCTCGCCCGCCGGCGTTCCTGCCGGAGCCGCCGCGGCAGCCGGATCGCCGCCGCAATTGCCCACGCCATGCTCTTGCTCGCACAGCTCTTTGATTCGTAGCGCGGCGCGGTTTCGAGATATTCGGCCTCGGCAGCGGCGAAATTGGTGCGGCAATCAGCCTCGGTGAACCAGAGGCTGTTCTCCTTGCTCGCGGCGATACAGCTCGCGAGATCGGGGAAGGATTGCGCATCGACACGTTCATCCTCGCAAGCGGCAAGGCCGAGCACGGCCGAACCGGCAAGGATCAACGCCACATGGCGGGAGCGTTTGCGTTTCGACATGTCTAGCCCTCGATGAAATGCGGTTTGAAACGGGAAAGGTTATGGGTGATGCGCGCACGATCTTCGCGAATACCTAAACCGACGCAAGCCTCGCCGACGATCCATGCGCCCAAAACCGGATGGAAACCGTCGAATTCCGGCAAGGGCGCCAAGGCCTGCACCACCATCGGATGATGCGAATAGCTGTCGTCGGGCGCGGATTCGGGGCGCAGGCCGTCCTGATAAAGCGTAACGCCCGCACCTTCGCGCGAGAAGATCGGCTTGGTGACATAGCCGCGCCGCAGCTGGTCCTCGGCGGCGGCAAGGCTGCGGCGACGGCGGGCGTCGCGGGTCCGTTGCCGCGCAGGGCCGCTTCGACATCGCTGGCGAAAAAGGCCGGCAACAGGTTCGGGTGGCCGGGAACATCTCCCACAGCAGCGGCAGAAGCGCCTTGTTCGACAAGACCGCTTTCCACGGCGGCTCGATGAAGCGTGTACCCGACGGCTGGAGATGCGGCGCGAATTCGTCGCGCAGCATGTCCTCCCACGGATAGAGCTTGAAAGCGTACCGATCACGCGGTCCTCGTCATCGGAAAACTGGCCTTCGTCGGTCAGGCCAATCCCCGCAAGAGCGGTGAAATGCGCGCCCAGACCCGCCTCGCGCGCCGACCAGGCCAAAGCCTCTACCGTCGCGTAATCTTCGGGATTGTCCTTGTCGGCCGCGAAATGGATATCGGTGCCCTGATCGGCCATCTCGCCCCAACGCTCGACCAGCGCCTCGTGGATGGCGTTGAACTGGTCGGTATCGGCGGAGAGCACGCCCGCTTGCTGCTGCTCTTCGAGCCAGAGCCATTGGAACGAAGCGGATTCGTAAAGCGATGTCGGCGTATCGGCGTTATATTCCAGCATCTTGGCCGGAGATTTCCCGTCATAGGCCAGATCGAAACGGCCATAAAGCTCGGGCTCGCCATTGGCCCAGGACCGCTCGACCAGATCCCAATAGGGGCGCGGGATATCGAGCCGCGTCAGCCATTCCTCGCTCGTGACAGCTTTGGTGACCGCCTCGCGGCAAAGAGCGTGCAATTCGGTCGAGGGCGCTTCGATATCCTCCTCGATCTGCTGCATGGTAAAGCGGTAGGCGCTGGTTTCGTCCCAATAAGGTTCGCCGCCCATATCGGCGAAGGTGAAACCGACCTCTGCGGCGCGGGCGCGCCATTCGGGACGTTCGGGCAGGGAAATCTTGAGCATTTTGCCTCTTTCGCGTTTCACGACAGATGACAAGGCTGCGGCCGGGATGCAAGTCCGGCCGCAGAAATGTCGGACAAATGCGCGCGATTTATCGCGGCGCGATCCGGTTTTTATCGCGGCGCGATGCTGAGCGCTTCGCCCGCCAGAAGCGCGGCATTGCCACCCGAAGCGGTGGTGTCGATGCACAGTTGCCGCTCGAGAACGACATGGCCTTTGTCCAGAGCCCCGATCAGCGGCAGGATCGCGCCTTTGCGGGCGGCAAGCGCGCGTGCATAGGGACGACCGGCCTCGGCACTGCCCCACCAGACCACGCCCGAGAACCTTTCGAGACGGGTCAGCCAATCGGGATCGGGCAGGCCGTCAAGAGCAAGGCCGTAGCCGCCCAAACGGGTGACCTCGGCAGCCTGCGCTTTGGCCACATCATAGCCCGGCCCGAGGCAAAGCACCGGCTCGCGCGAATAAAGGCTGAGCTGGTTGGTCTCGCCGGTCGGCCCCGGCAGAAGCATGCTGTTCTGCGCGGCGACATTCAGGGAAACCGCTTCAAGATCGTTTTCCAACGTCTTGTAATAGCTGGAATACGGCTTGGATGGCGATGCACTTTCAACAACCGGCGCCGCGGTGAAACGCGCCAGATATTCCGGCCCGCCCGCTTTGGGTCCGGTGCCCGAAAGCCCTTCGCCGCCAAAGGGCTGACTGCCCACGACCGCACCGATCTGGTTGCGGTTGACATAGGCATTGCCGGCATGGACTTGGCCCGCCACGCTTTCGATCCGCGAGGCGATGCGCGAATGCAGGCCGAAGGTCAGGCCGTAACCCGTCTCGTTGATCTGCGCGACAACCCGATCGAGCCCGTTCGCGGGGAAGGTCGCGACATGGAGCACGGGACCGAAGATCTCCTGACCGAGATCGGCAATCGCACCGACACGGATCATGGCCGGACCGATGAAGCTGCCCTCGGCCGGCGCGGCCAGCTGCTTGATCAGGCGGTTCTCCGATTTCGCGCGGGCGATATGGGCGCTGATCGGCGCGGCAGCGTCGGCATCAATGACGGGGCCGACATCGGTCGAGATGCTGGCGGGATCGCCAAGGCTCAGCTCGTCCATTGCCCCCTTGAGCATTTCAAGGACCGGCTCCGCGATATCCTCCTGCAGATAGAGACAGCGCAAAGCCGAGCAGCGCTGGCCCGCCGATTGGAAAGCGCTGGCGAGAATGTCGCGCACGGCCTGTTCGGGCAGCGCGGTCGAATCGACCACCATCGCGTTCAGGCCTCCGGTTTCCGCGATCAGCGGCGCTGTCGGCGAAAGGTGCTCGGCCATGGCGCGGCGGATCATCTGGGCGGTTTCAGTCGAACCGGTAAAGACCACGCCCGCAACCCGCGGATCCGAGGTCAGCGCCGCACCAACCGTCGCGCCGTCACCGGGCAAAAGCTGGAGCGAAGCGACCGGCACGCCCGCACGATGCATCAGCGCGACCGCGTGATGGGCGATCAGGGGCGTCTGTTCGGCGGGTTTCGCCAGAACCCCGTTGCCGGCAGCCAGAGCCGCGGCAATCTGGCCGGTAAAGATCGCGAGCGGGAAGTTCCACGGGCTGATTGCCGTGAAAATCCCGTGCGCCGGATTGTGCAAACCCGCGATCTGCGCCGCATAATAACGCAGGAAGTCAACGGCTTCTCGGATCTCCGAGACGGCATCGGCCAAGGTCTTTCCGGATCTGCGCACCAAAAGGTCCAGCAGGCGGGGGTATCCGCCTCGTAAAGATCCGCGACGCGGCGCAGCGTTTCGGCGCGGGCGGAATCGGGGCGCGCCACGGCTCGGCATCCGCCAAAGCGGTCGCGATCTGTTCGCGCGTTGCCTGATGGACATGACCCGCGATGCTGTGGTCGGCGGGGTTGAACACCTGCTCGGCAGGGCCGTTCGCCAGTTCGGCACGGATCAGCGGCGCGGCAACGGCGGGCGCACCGGCCGTGCTGCGCGCGTCGAGCAGAGCATCACGGGCAGGGCGGTCGGCGACGTCATGTCCGCGCGAGTTCTCGCGCTCGGGGGTGAAGAGACCGGTGCCGCGCGCGATCGCTGGGTTCTCGATCTGGGCCAGCCCTTCCAGAGTCGTCAGCGGACAGGCCGCGACCACGGCCGGAGAAATCGCCTCGTCTACGATCTGGTTCACGAAGCTGGAGTTCGCGCCGTTTTCAAGCAAACGCCGCACGAGATAGGCCAGCAGCTCGCGATGCGCGCCGACGGGAGCATAGATGCGCAGGCGCGTCTTGTTGTCGTCCTGAATGAGCCGGTGCAGCCCTTCGCCCATGCCGTGAAGGCGCTGGAATTCGAAGTCGCGCCCCTTGGCCATATCAAGAACGGCGCAGACCGTATGGGCGTTATGCGTGGCGAATTGCGGATAGATACGGTCGGTCATGCCGAGCAGGCGGCGCGCAAGGCCGATATAGCTCACATCGGTCGAAACCTTGCGGGTATAGACCGGAAAATCGGCAAGGCCCGTGACTTGGGCACGCTTGATCTCGGCATCCCAATACGCTCCTTTACAAGCCTGATCATGATCTTGCGATCAATTCTTCCAGCCATTTCATAGAGCCAGTTGATCGCTTGTCCGGCGCGGCGGCCATAGGCCTGAACGACGATGCCGAAACCCTCCCAGCCCGCCAGAGCCGGATCGGAAAGCGCGGCCTCGATCACCTGGAAAGACAGCGTCAGACGGTAGCTTTCCTCGGCATCGATGGTCAGCGGCATGTCGACAGCGGCGGCGGCGCGGGCGAGGCGGGCAACAATCGGCACAAGCTCGGCCAGAACGCGCTCTTCCTGCGCGGTTTCGTAGCGCGGATGAAGCGCCGAAAGCTTGACCGAGATGCCCGGATTGTCGCGCAGACGCCCCTTGACGCAAGCCGAAGCAATGGCCTCGATCGCCTTGCTATAGGCGGCCTCGTATTTTTGGCGTCGCCCGCAGTCATCGCGGCCTCGCCCAGCATGTCGTAGCTTTGGGTCGAGCGCGGATCTTCGGCAGCGCGTTTCATCGCCTCCTCGATGGTCTGGCCCAGAACGAATTGGCGGCCCATCTCGCGCATGGCGCGGGTGACGGCGGCGCGGATCACGGGCTGGCCGAGACGACGCACCGCGCCACGGATCAAGCCGGAATCGCGGCGACCGAGCACGCCGCCGGTCAGCATCAGCCCGCGCGTCGACATATTCACCAGCGAGGATTTGGAGCGGCCCTTGTGGCGCTTCCAATCGGCGGGGGCGATCTTGTCCTCAATCAGCGCATCCGAGGTTTCCGCATCGGGAACCCGCAACAGTGCCTCGGCCAGGGACATCAGCGCGAGGCCTTCCTCGGTCGAGAGGCCGTATTCCGCAAGAAAGACCTCCATCAGACCAGGGTGAAGCTGGGCGCGGATGCGTGCGACCAGATCGGCACCGGCAGCCGCGATGCGGGCACGGTCGGCCGCACCCAGATCGGCCTCGGCAATCAGGGCTTTGAGCAGGGGGCTTCGGGCGCAAGCGTCGCGGCATCAAGCGCGGCCAGAGCGGGGGTATATGCGGACATCTGCGGAACTCCTTGACTTTGTCACGCTTATATCGCTGAACCACGGTCATTTCCGACCAATTGGGGCCAGATCCTTGGACGATAACACCAAAAATGACCGCTCCGGCAATCCGTTTGAACTGGATCGCATGGATTACGCGATTTTGGCCGAATTGGCGCGCGACGGCCGGCTGAGCGTGACCGAGCTGGCCGCCCGTGTCGGCCTGTCGAAGACGCCGGTTCAGGCACGGATGCGCAGGCTGGAAACGGCGGGGTGATTGCCGGCTACCGCGCCATTCTGTCGCCGGTGCGCATGAACCTCGCCCATGTCGCTTTCGTCGAATTGCGACTGACCGATACGCGAGAGGCGGCGCTTCAGGCCTTCAACAAAGCGGTGCGCGCCATCCCCGAAATCGAGGAATGCCATATGATAGCGGGCGGCTTCGATTATCTGCTCAAAGTGCGCACCACCGACATTACCGATTACCGCCGCGTGCTGGCCGAGCGCATCTCGACCCTGCCTCATGTCGCATCAAGCTCGACTTACGTCGCAATGGAAGCGGTCAAGGATAATGCGGTTGTTTCCCTTCCCAAGTAACAAATACATCAGACTATAGCTGTTATCTCGAATTTGTAGAGGAACAAACAAGCGGGCTTGCTCCCTTTGCCAGTTAGGGCAATCCTGTAGTTCTCAAAGCTCCGAAGGAATCGGGGCGTGACAACAGGGATGCTATCCGAATGACCCAGAGATTCTCGCTTCGCGCGGCGCTGCTTGCGTCGGCTATCGCCTTTGCTCCGGCGGCTTTCGCCGAAACGCCCGCCGATGTGCTGGTGGTTGCGGCCCAGATCGACGACATCATCAGCCTCGATCCGGCGCAGGCCTTCGAGTTTTCGGGCATCGAGGTCGACAACAACCTGTATGACCGCCTCGTCGATTTCGACCCGCTGGACCTGAATGCCGGCATCAAGCCGAGCATCGCGCAGTCGTGGGAAATCAGCGAGGACGGCAAGACCATCGTCCTGACGTTGCGCGAAGACGTGAAATTCCAGTCGGGCAATCCGCTGCGCGCCGAAGATGCGGCATGGTCGCTCCAGCGCGCGGTCAAGCTGAACCTCGGGCCGGCCTTCATCCTGACGCAATTCGGCTTTACCGCCGAGAATGCCGAACAGACCATCACCGCCGACGGCAACAAGCTGACGCTCCAGCTCGACAAACCCTATGCGGTTTCGCTGGTGCTGAACTGCCTGGCCAACAACGTCGGCAACATCATCGACAAGGAAACCGTTCTGGCCAATGTCCAGGGCGACGATTACGGCAATGCGTGGCTTTCGAGCAATTCGGCCGGTTCGGGCCCTTACTCCCTGACCGCATGGAAACCCAACGAGCAGGTCCAGCTGACCGCTTTCGAGGGCTATTGGGGCGAGGCTCCCGCGATGAAGCGGGTGATCGTGCGCAACGTTCAGGAAAGCGCGGCTCAGCGCCTGCTGCTCGAGCAGGGCGATATCGACATTGCCCGCAACCTGACCCCCACCGATATCGAAGGCGTTTCGGCCAACGAAGGGATCAAGATCGCCACCGAGCCGCGCGGCCGCATCCTCTATATGGGGCTGAGCCAAAAGGATCCGCTGCTGCAAAAGCCCGAAGTCATCGAGGCAATGAAATATCTCGTTGACTATCAAGGCATTCAGGACAGCTTCCTGAAAGGCATCTTCAAGACCCACCAAAACATCGTTCCCGAAGGCTATCTCGGCGCTTCCGACGAAAATCCCTATAGCTATGACGTCGAGAAGGCCAAAAGATCCTGACCGATGCCGGCATCACCTCGGGCACGATCAAGACCGTGGTGCGCGACATCCGCGAATATGTCGATGTGGCGCAGACGCTTCAGGCCTCGATGGCGCAGGCGGGGCTGACGCTGGAAATCCAGCAGATGACCGGCGCGCAGGTGCTTGATGCTTACCGCGCGCGTCAGGTGCCGATCTTCATCGGCGAATGGGGTCCGGACTATGCCGACCCGCAGACCAACGTCTCGACCTTCGCGCTCAATGCCAACAATGCCGATGATGCCAAACTGTCCGAGCTGGCATGGCGCAACTCCTGGGCTGTCCCCGAGGAGATGCAGGCCAAGGTTGCTGCTGCGGTGGTCGAGAACGATTCCGACAAGCGCAAGCAGATGTATCTCGACATCCAGCAGGAATATCGCGAGATCGCCCCGATCGTGCCGCTGTTCCAGCGCGTGGGTCAGGACGGCGTGCGCAAGAATGTCGATCATTGGACGGCTGGCGGCGCGGTTGCCTCGGTCTATTACCGCCAGATCACGAAAAGCGAATAAGCCTTGAGCATGACAGAGACATCCGTCGCGGGCGGGGGAGCAATCCCCCGCACCACTTCCGCAACCGCCGGCCCAACCCGAATTGGGGGCGGACATGGCCGCAAACTCCTGCGCAGTCTGCGCGTCCTTGGCGGCGTGTTTCTGTCACTGGCTTTGACTTTGCTCGGCCTTTTGGTCGTGACCTTCATCATCGGGCGGATCATGCCGATCGATCCGGTGCTGAAAATCGTGGGCGAGCGCGCCACACAGGCGCAATATGACGCCGCCTATCAGGCGCTCGGCCTCGACAAACCGCTGTGGCAGCAATTCGCGATCTATGTCTGGGACGTGATCCACGGCGATTTCGGCAAGTCGATCTCGACCGGCCAGCAGGTCAGCGCCGATCTCAAGCGGGTTTTCCCGCAACGGTCGAACTCGCGACGCTCGGCACGCTGATCGGGATTGTCGTGGGCGTGCCTTGGCGTGATCGCGGCGGCGCGGCGCGGCGGCTGGATCGACCAAATCGCGCGCGTCGTGGCGCTGGTCGGCTATTCGATGCCGATTTTCTGGCTGGGCCTGATGGGGCTTTTGGTCTTTTACGGCATGCTCGGCTGGGTCGGCGGACCGGGCCGTCAGGGCATTCTATATGACGGCATGACCACCGAAGTGACGGGAATGGTCCTTGTCGATACGCTGATCGCGGGCGATTGGGGCGCCTTCAAGGATGCCTTTTCGCATATCATCCTGCCCGCGAGCCTTCTGGGCTATTTCAGCCTTGCCTATATCAGCCGCATGACGCGCAGCTTCATGCTCGAGCAGCTCGGCGGCGAATATATCCTGACCGCCCGCGTCAAGGGCCTGTCAGAGACCCGCGTGATCTGGGGCCATGCCTTCCGCAATATCGCCGTACCATTGCTGACCGTGATCGCGCTGAGCTTTGCGACGTTGCTCGAGGGATCGGTGCTGACCGAGATCATCTTCAGCTGGCCCGGCATCGGGCAATATATCACCAAAGCCATGCTCGCGGGCGATATGAACGCGGTGCTTGGCGGCACGGTGGTGATCGGGACCTGCTTCATCGGTCTGAACCTGCTGAGCGATCTGCTGTATCGCCTGCTCGATCCGCGTTCGCAGTAAGGGGCCGACCATGACCGACAAAACCTCGACCGCCCCCGAACCCTCGTTGCGCGACTGGCTGCTGTCCGAGACCCCCTCGACCCGCAGGCAGGCCCGCTGGGGCGCCTTCTATCAGGGTTGGGTGGTGTTTCGCCGCAACAAGCTGGCGATGCTCGGCCTGATCATTCTGGTCCTGCTGGTGCTCACTGCGATTTTTGCGCCACTGCTTTCACCCTATGATCCCTATGCGCAAAGCCTGCCGAACCGGCTCAAGCCGCCCTCGGCCGCGCATTGGCTGGGGACGGATTCGATGGGCCGCGATATCCTCTCGCGCCTGATCTGGGGCTCGCGCACCACGCTTTTCATCGTGGGTACGGTCGCGCTCATCGCGCCGATCCTCGGGCTTTTGATCGGCACCATTGCGGGCTTTGCCGGCGGCTGGGTCGATCAGGTGCTGATGCGGATCACCGATATTTTCCTCGCATTCCCCAAGCTGATCCTCGCCTTGGCTTTCGTCGCCGCCTTGGGGCCGGGGATCGGCAATGCGGTCCTCGCGCTCGCCTTGACCGCCTGGCCCGCCTATGCGCGCCTTGCCCGCGCCGAGACGCTCTCGATCCGGCGTGCCGATTTCATCGCCGCCGCGCGGCTTCAGGGGGGGGCCCACGCGGCTGTTGATCCACCACATCTGGCCGCTCTGCGTCTCCTCGCTGATCGTGAGGGTGGCGCTCGATATGGCGGGGATCATCCTTTCGGCAGCGGGTCTGGGCTTTCTCGGCCTCGGCGCACAGCCGCCGCTTGCGGAATGGGGTGCGATGATCTCGGACGGGCGGACCTATATCATGGACTTCTGGTGGGTCGCCGCCATGCCCGGCCTCGCGATCTTTGTCGTGAGCCTTGCCTTCAACCTGCTCGGCGACGGTTTGCGCGACGTGCTTGATCCGAAAGGAGACAAGGAATGAGCGAGCCGCTTTTGTCGATCCGCGACCTGCGCGTCAGCTTTCCGACCCGTCAGGGCGTTTTCGAGGCCGTGCGCGGCATCAGTTTCGATCTCGGCCGCGAGCGTTTGGGCGTCGTGGGCGAGAGCGGCTCGGGCAAGTCGATGACCGGCCGCTCGATCCTCGGTCTGGTGCGTGCGCCCGGCAAGGTCAGCGCCAGCCGGATGGAGCTGAACGGCCGCTCGATCCTGAACCTGCCCCCGCGCGAGATGCGCAAGATCCGCGGCAGCAAGATCAGCATGGTCATGCAGGATCCGAAATTCAGCCTCAATCCGGTGATGACCATCGGCGCGCAGATCGTCGAGAGCTTCCGCCAGAACACCAAGGCCAGCCGCGCCGAGGCCCGCGCCAAAGCGCTCGAAATGCTGGCCGCCGTACAGATCCGCGACCCCGAGCGCGTGTTCGACGCCTATCCGCATGAAGTGTCCGGTGGCATGGGACAGCGCATCATGATCGCCATGATGCTGGCGCCGAACCCCGAGATCCTGATCGCGGACGAGCCGACCTCGGCGCTTGACGTCTCGGTTCGCGCCGAAGTCCTCAACATCATGGACCGGCTGGTGCGCGATCGCGGCATGGGGCTGATTTTCATCAGCCACGACCTCAATCTGGTGTCGCAATTTTGTGACCGTGTACTGATCATGTATGCGGGTCGCGTCGTCGAAAGCCTCAAGGCCAGCGAGCTGCACAACGCCCGCCATCCCTATACCCAAGGGCTGCTGAACAGCCTGCCGCGTCTCGACCATCCGGTCGAGCGGCTCTCGGTTCTCGAACGCCAACAAAGCTGGCGCGACGAGGAAATCATGACTTCTGCGCCGGGCGGGCTGTGACATGCTGACAGTAGACAATCTCGACGTCTGGTTCGGCCAGGCCCCGCAACGCGTCGATGCGGTCAAGGGCGTGAGCTTTGCCGTCGCGCAAGGCGAAAGCTTCGGCCTTGTCGGCGAAAGCGGCTCGGGCAAATCCACGATCCTGCGCGCAATCACCGGCCTCGCGCCGACATGGTCGGGCCGCGTCACCATCGAGGGCGAGGCGCTTTCGGGGGCAAACGCAGCCGGTCCTTCTACAAGACCGTGCAGATGGTCTTTCAGGACCCTTATGCCAGCCTCCATCCGCGCCATTCCGTCGACGGCGTTTTGTCGGAAACACTGCATTTGCAGGGCGAAAAGAACGTCGACAAACGCATCAACGAGCTTCTCGAGGCGGTCGGTCTGGGGCAGGGGTTCCGCTTCCGCTATCCGCACCAGCTTTCGGGCGGACAGCGCCAGCGTGTCGCCATCGCCCGCGCTTTGGCCGCGAAACCGCGGCTTTTGCTGCTCGACGAGCCGACCTCGGCGCTTGATGTCTCGGTTCAGGCCGAGATCTTGAACCTGCTTGGCGATCTGCGCCGCGAACACGGGCTGACCTTCGTCATGGTCAGCCACGACCTCGCGGTGGTCAGCCATATGTGCGACCGGCTGGCGGTGATGCGGGGAGGAGAGCTGGTCGAGGTCATGGATGCCGCGACCCTGCGGTCGGGGTCTGCGCAAAGCGATTACGCGCGCAACCTGATCCGTGCAAGCATGGGTTACGCGCGGGCCTGAGGCCTGCGCGCAGCCGCACCCTCAGGCCGCCACACCAAAGAGGCGGCCGACGCCTGCGGTGATCCCGAGCGCGATCATCCCCCAGATCGCGACCCGCGTCACGGCGGGCACCAAAGGCGCGCCGCCCGCCTTCGCGCCGATCCCGCCCAGAAGCGCCAAAGCGATCAGCGTGGAAACCATCACGAAGACCATCACCATCGACACCGGCGCGACAATCGCGGCCAAAAGCGGCACCGCCGCGCCAAGGCTGAAGGTCACCGCAGAGGTCACCGCCGCCTGCAGCGGATTGGCGGCGGATGCTTCGGTCAGTCCGATCTCGTCGCGGATATGGGCGGCGAGCGCATCATGTTGCGAGACCTCGGCGGCGGCCTTCCACGCTGTTTCGCGCGTCATGCCGCGGCTCTCGTAGATCTCGGCCAGCTCGCGCAGCTCGTCATGGGGCGATTGTTCGAGCGCGAGACGCTCGCGCTCGATATCGGCGGCCTCGGTATCGGCCTGCGAGCTGACCGAGACATATTCTCCCGCAGCCATCGACAAGGCTCCCGCGGTCAGACCCGCAACCCCGCAATCAGGATCGCCTGCGGGCCGGGATCGGCGGCCGCCACCCCATGATAAGCGCGCCGGTCGAGACGATGCCGTCATTGGCGCCCAGCACCGCCGCGCGCAGCCAACCGAGCCTGCCCACGAAGTGCGGATCATCAGGGTGGGCGCTGGCCTCGTCGGCTTTCTGGTCGGATGCGGGATTGAGCGACATGTTGGGCCCTCCGGTACTTTGCGCACAAAGCATAACGGGATCCCGCGCGATGAACAGGGCATTGCGCGCATGGCAGGCTGGCCGCCAAATCAACGCAAGGGCATGCGGCGCCGGGGCCGCCTTGCCAGTTGCAATGACCTTGCAACTGGGGCAATCAGGGTCATGATCATCGAAGATCGCGCCCAGAGTTACGAAGAAGCCTTGCGCCGGAGCGGCATAAGGATCACCCGCCAGCGGGCCGCGCTTTTGCGCATTCTGGCCGACACCGACGACCACCCCGATGCCACCGCGCTCCATGCGCGGGCGACGGCTGCGGGGGCAGGTGTCTCGCTCGCGACGGTCTACCGCACCTTGGCCGAGCTCGAGGCGCAAGGTCTGATCCACAAGGTCGAATTCGTCGGGGAGCCCGCGCGTTACGAGCCGGCCGACCAGCGCCACCACGACCATATGATCGACGTCGAAACCGGACAGGTCGTGGAATTCTTCAACGAGCGGATCGAAAAGCTTCAGGCCGAGATCGCCGCCGAAATGGGTTACGAGATCCTGCGCCACCGGCTGGAACTTTATGTCAGGAAACTGCCGTGAGCGAGGCCGCGAGCGCCTCGGGGCTGCGCGTCTACGACAAGATCATCTCGGATCGCGGATCGCGCTATGCGGTTTCGGGCGGTCCGGCGAAAAGCCGCGCCGAAGTCGCGGCCCTTCTGGGCGAGCTTTGCGCCAACAAGCGCTTCGCCAAGGCCACGCATCATTCATGGGCGGGCATTCTGGGCGGCGAGGCACTCAAGGATGACGACGGAGATCCGGTGCCGGCGCACTGATCCTGCAGATGCTCGAACGGGCAGGGCTGGCCGATCATATCGTGATCGTGACGCGCTGGTATGGCGGCAAGCATCTCGGCGGCGACCGCTTCCGCCATGTCGCCGATGCCGTTCGCCACTATCTTGCCGAGATCGGCAAGGGCTGACCGCAAACCGCCGCAACCGCGCCCCTTCAGAGCAGAACCCAGCTCCAATCCGACAGCCCGACCAGCCATTCCGCGATCAGCGGAATGCGATCGGTTGCGAGCAGCAAGGCGAAAGCCGCCACGCCGAGGCCAAAGCCGCCCCGCAAAAGTGCCGCGCGACGGGGCGACGGGGCGATTTTGCGCAAAAGCCCAAGCCAGAGCAGCGCGATCGGCATGAAAGGCAGCGCCATCGCCAGCGCATAGACAATCAGCGCGGCGATGCCCTGAAGCTGCAAGGCCCGCTCGCTGTGCGCGGTCAGCCGCAAAATGGCGGAAAGCGCGGGACCGATACAGGGGATCAGCCCCATGCCGAAGGCCAGACCGCTTGCAAAAGCCGCCGTCTTTCCCGTGAGCAGGCGGGGCGGGCGGGACGGAAAGGCATAACATGCGCCCCACACCCCGAGCCAAAGCGCCGCAAGCGCGGTCAGGCCCGGTCGCGCCGACAATAGCATCTGGCCGAAGCCGCTGCGTCCCAGCCCGATCTGGAGAAAGGCGAGCGCAATCCCGAGCGAGAAAGCAAAAACCGCAGACAAAAACGGGGCCGCGCCGCGCCCGCGCGCCAATCCGCGCGCCCCGAACCAGCACAAGGCGAAGGGCAGAACCGGCAGGATGCAAGGCGAGAAAAACGCAAGGAGACCGGCGAACGCCGGCGTCATCGCGTGCGCCCCTCGCAGGCAGAGATCGCCGCCTAGCGCGCGAGTTGAAGCACATTCAGCTCGGATTCGACATAGGGCTTGGGCAAAACGATCCGTGCCTGACGCGGGCCGGTCACCTCCAAAAGGCCGGCGTCGGGGAAGAATTGCTCGAGCGATTTCGGGTCGATCCGCGAGGGCAGATCCTCGTAGGCGGGCGGGGTGCTGCCGCGGATGTAATCGGTTCCGAGATAGACGATCCGGTCGCCGTCACGGTGCAAGGTCCCGCGCGTCAGTTGCGAGCCGGTCTGCTTTTCGAAGACCAGAGCGTCGCCCTCGACACGGATTTCGCAGCGATAGGGCGGATAGATCACGCCGGGCGTGACGCCGCCGATCTTGGTCATATTGCATTTCCACTCGCCCACCAATCCGGCCAAGGCGCCGTCGTCCACCGTCTGGGGCCGCCCGCGCAGGGCGGCGACAATGGCGAAGATCGTCTCGTCATTACCTTCGTTCAGCGCCTGACGCAGCGCCTCGCCATAGGTCAGATCGAGCGCGTCCAGCCGTTCGGCATCATCGGCACGGATCGGGGTTCCGTCGCGCAGGGTCTCGAATTTCGGGGCATCGGATTGCGGCGCGGCACCGGGGCCGCCTCGACAGAAAGGCCCGCAAAACCGGACAGCGTGAAACCAAGGGCCAAAGCACAGCCGGCCGTCAAAACTCGATACATCAACTCACCCTCGTTACGTTCGTTTATTCTTCTTTCACGCTGCGGGAATGGGCACGAAGCAGGGCAAGCGGGACCAGTTCGAGCGCGCGGGAATGTGTCGATTCCAGCACGACGGTCGGCGCTGCGAATTCCTGCGCGGCTTCCAGAAAGCGTGCCGCACAAAGACACCAGCGATCCCCGGCTTCAACCCCGGAAAACGGAACTCGGGCCGCGGCGTCGAGAGATCGTTGCCCAGATATTTCGACATGGCGAGAAATTCGGCGGTCACGGTGACGCAAACCGTGTGGCTGCCGCGATCCTCGGGGCCGGTGTTGCAACAGCCGTCGCGATAAAAGCCGGTCAGCGGGTCCATCGAGCACGGCTCGAGCTTGGTCCCCAGAACGTTCAGCACATCTGTCATCGCCCTATCCCTCCGCTGCGGAGCTGCGCAAACCCGGGGCCGGCCGCTCGGACCGGACTAGGACAACCGCTCCGGCCGCCAGTCGATCCAGCGCCCGTGAAAATCGGCCCGCCCGAGGCTCCATTCGTTTCGGCCCTCACCCTGCCACAGCTCCAGCCGCATTGCAGCCCCCGGCCGGCCGCTTCCGGCCGGATCGGCCTCGAGCGAAAGGCGGGCAAGCGGATTTTCGCGACCCGCCCTTTGCCCTGCGGCCTCGAGTGCGGCCATGCAGCGCGCCTGCACCGCGGGCGGAAAATACTGCCAGGCGATGGTATGGATGACCAAGGTGGTTTGCCCTCGCTGCAAGGGGCTTCGGACAGCCGGCTTTCCAGCCAGAAAGCCGCGTCGTCGCGATCGACCTGCGGAGGATGGCTCTTGGCCAGATCAAGCGCCGCCTCGAGCCGCGCGATTCGCTCGGGTTGATCGGCCCAGACATAGGCCAAAGCCGAAGCCGGTCGGCAACCGGATCGAGCGGCGCGAGATCGACACCCCGCGCATGTGCGACGCGCGGCATCCGTCCCGAAGGCAGAGCATTCCCCCGCCATTCGGGCCGAAGGATCAGCCCCGCATCGGGGTCTCCAAGATATTCTTGATTAACTTCAATCGTATATCGATTAAAGTTTAGGTTCAATCCGGCCGAACAGCCCAATTCCAACACCGACAAAGCATGTGTACCACCGGTCAGGTCACCCAGAAACCGTGCCCCCGCGATCAGCACGGCAGAGCGGCCGACCTCGTTGGTTTGGGGCGCACGCTCGAGCCAGTCGAGAATGCGTGCCTCGTGCCGCGCCAAAACGCCTGCGAGCAGGGGCCAGTCGAACCGGCGTGCCTCATAGGCGTCCTCGAGCGCGGGATCATGGTGCTCGAGGGCGATGGCGCGCAAAGCTCCGGCAAGGCGCAGCGCCAAAGCGTCGCGCTTGCTTCCCGGATCGCCGGACCAGTCCAAAAGCCGCGCCGCAACCGCTCCGTCATCGGCAGAGAGGCGGGACGCAAACAAGGTCAAAATTTCCGCGGTCAGCGGCGAGCCGAGGTGGCGGCAGCTTTGCGCCTGATCCAGACAGGCCGCGCGAAAGACCTCGTCCGGCGTCAGGCGCGCGCTCATTTGAAGCGCTCCGCCAAAGCGCGAAGCTTGTCCATGGCCGAAGGCACCGGCGCATCGGCGGGCGGAAAGACCGGAGGCGTTGCGGCTTTGCCGGCCTCGGGCGCGGGCTTTTCGCCGGACCTGCTGGATTGCGCCTGTCCCTCGGGGCGCTGGCTGCCCGAATTGCGCGCCGGAGCGACCCGCGCGGAGACGGCATTGAGAAAACGCGCATCCTCGCCCTGTGCGAGCGCCGCCGCCCCGTCCGAAATCCCGCGCAGGACATCCTCGACCAGATCGGCCTCCGCTTTGGCGAAGTCGGCCAAAACATAGCCCGCCACGCGGTCCTTGTGGCCGGGATGGCCGATGCCGATGCGGATGCGGCGATAATCCTCGCCGATATGCTGATGGATCGAGCGCAGGCCGTTATGACCGGCATGGCCGCCGCCGGTTTTGAGCCGCACTTTGCCCGGCGGAAGATCAAGCTCGTCATGCAGCACGATCACATCGGCAGGCTCGAGGTTGAGATAACGCATCGCCTCGCCGACCGATTGGCCGGACAGATTCATAAAAGTTGAGGGTTTGAGCAGGATAACCCGCTCGTTTCCCAACCGTCCTTCGGCGGTCTCGCCCTGAAATCGGCTCCGCCAAGGCGAAAACCCATGGTCCGACGCGATGCGGTCCAGCGCCAGAAATCCGATATTGTGACGGTTTCCGGCATATTTTGCGCCGGGATTCCCCAAACCAACGATAAGCAGCATTGTCGAGCCTCCTAAGCGTGCCTAGATAACGTCCTAGTCCAGAAGGGGCAATTTTTATCCGTCTCTTGCCCTCGGGGCGGGGCGTTACTAAGACTCTGTCAAGCTTTGCCGTTTATGACACAAGCTTCGGGGCATGATTTGCAACGAAACGCATGGAAGAAACGGAAGCGGGCAGAGACCACAGGCAGGGAAATACATGCAAGATCCGGCAGAATTCTATATGAACACGCTCGTTCCCATGGTTGTCGAACAGACCAGCCGGGGCGAACGCGCCTATGATATCTTCTCGCGCCTGCTCAAAGAGCGGATCATTTTCGTCTCGGGCCCTGTCCATGACGGAATGTCGACGCTGATCTGTGCGCAATTGCTGTTTCTGGAAGCGGAGAACCCGACCAAGGACATCAGCATGTACATCAACAGCCCCGGCGGTGTCGTGACCTCGGGTCTGTCGATCTACGACACGATGCAATACATCCGCCCGCGCGTCTCGACGCTGGTGGTGGGGCAGGCGGCCTCGATGGGCTCGCTGCTGCTGTGCGCCGGTGAAAAGGGCATGCGTTATTCGCTTCCCAACAGCCGCGTCATGGTCCACCAGCCCTCGGGCGGCTTCCAGGGTCAGGCAACCGACATTCTCATCCATGCGCGCGAGACCGAAAAGCTCAAGCGCCGCCTGAACGAGATTTATGTCGAACACACCGGCCGCAGCCTCGCCGAAGTCGAGGAAGCGCTCGAACGTGACCGCTTCCTGTCGCCGCAAGAGGCCAAAGATTGGGGTCTGATCGACGAGGTCATGGTCCCGCGCGGCAAGGCAGACCCGAACAGCTGATCGGTGCCCTTTGGGCCGGCCGCTTTAGCCAAGAACTTTTTGGGGATTGTGACCGCTCGGCGCCATCCCTAACATGAAAACCAAAGGCTCGGGCGGCATTGGCCGCCCAGTCGCGGCGCGACCCGGAAATGTGCAGTGACTGGCATTTCCGGCTTAGGAGCAAGGAACTGAACGATGGCGAACCAGCCCGGCGGCGACAGCAAAAACACGCTCTACTGCAGCTTTTGCGGCAAGAGCCAGCACGAGGTCCGCAAACTTATCGCCGGCCCGACCGTGTTCATCTGCGACGAATGCGTCGAGTTGTGCATGGATATCATCCGCGAGGAGACGAAATCCTCGGCGCTCAAATCGGGCGACGGCGTGCCGACCCCGCGCGAGATTTGCGGTGTGCTTGATGATTACGTGATCGGGCAGGAGCATGCCAAACGCGTGCTCTCGGTGGCGGTTCACAACCACTACAAGCGCCTGAACCACAGCTCGAAATCGGATATCGAACTCGCGAAGTCGAACATCCTGCTGATCGGCCCGACCGGTACCGGCAAGACGCTGCTGGCGCAGACGCTGGCGCGCATCCTCGACGTGCCCTTCACCATGGCCGATGCGACCACGCTGACCGAGGCCGGCTATGTCGGCGAAGATGTCGAAAACATCATCCTGAAACTGCTTCAGGCGAGCGAATACAACGTCGAACGTGCGCAGCGCGGCATCGTCTATATCGACGAGGTCGACAAGATCACGCGCAAATCGGACAATCCCTCGATCACCCGCGACGTTTCGGGCGAGGGCGTGCAGCAAGCGCTTCTGAAGATCATGGAGGGCACGGTTGCCAGCGTTCCGCCGCAAGGGGGCCGCAAGCATCCGCAGCAGGAATTCCTGCAGGTCGACACGACCAATATCCTCTTCATCTGCGGCGGCGCTTTCGCGGGCCTCGACCGGATCATCGCGCAGCGCAACAAGGGCACGGCGATCGGCTTCGGCGCTTCCGTCAAGGAAAATGACGATCGCGGCGTGGGCGAACTCTTCAAACAGCTCGAGCCCGAGGATCTGCTGAAATTCGGCCTCATCCCCGAATTTGTCGGCCGCCTGCCGGTGATCGCGACGCTTGGCGATCTCGATGAAGAAGCCCTGATGATCATTCTGACCCAGCCGAAAAACGCTTTGGTCAAGCAGTATCAGCGCCTTTTCGACCTCGAAAATGTCAAACTGACCTTCACCGACGATGCCTTGACCGCAATCGCCCGCCGCGCCATCAAGCGCAAAACCGGCGCGCGCGGCCTGCGTTCGATCATGGAAGACATCCTGCTCGATACGATGTTCGACCTTCCGGGTCTTGACAGTGTTTCCGAGGTGGTCGTGAATGAGGAAGCGGTCGAAAATGCTTCGGCCAAACCGCTTCTGATCCATGCCGATCCCAAGAAGGAAACCGCTGCTTCGGCCGGTTGATCTCTCGGCCTGAAATCCGCAAGCCGCAGCAAGTTCGACCTTGCTGCGGCTTCCTTGCCGATCATTATTAGGCAATTCGGCAAATGAGCAAGCGCGCGCTCAAGCCCTCTGGACCTGTGTGCGCGGATTTGCGATACCCGTTTCGAATTACTGAGGAAGGCTCGATTATGTCCCTGATCTCTCGCGTGACGACTTGGTGGAAAGGCCAGACCCTGAACACTCAGGTCTGGACTGCCCTTTACGGCGAAAAAGTCGGAGAGGATGATCAGGGTAATATCTTCTACCAATCGGGTGGCGGTAAACGGCGCTGGGTGATTTTCAACGGCAGATCCGAAGCAAGCCGCATCGGCCCCGATTGGCACGGCTGGCTGCACCACACCTATGACGAGCCGCCGACCTCTGATCCTTTGCGCCGCAAGTCGTGGGAATTGCCGCATAAAGCCAATGTTTCCGGCTCGGTCGATGCCTATCGTCCGGCGGGCTCGCTGTACAATGCCTCCCCGCGCCGCGTCAAGATTACGATGCCTGGCAGCCGGAATAAGCAATGACGAGCGCTGCCGAACGGGCCGAATTCTGGGTCGGATCGGCCGTAATCGCGGTTGCCGCGGGCTTTCTTGCCTGGTCGTTTTCCGGAAGTAGCGCCTTGACCACGCGTTTGGGCAAGAGCTACGAGCTGCGCGCAGCCTTCCCCAACGTAGACGGGATCGAGCCCGGCACCGATATCCGCATCGGCGGCGTCAAGGTCGGTCGGGTCAGCGCGGTCCAGCTCAATCCGGAGAGCTTTCTTGCCGAAGCGAGCTTCAGCATTCCACAGGCGATCCAGCTTCCCTCCGATACGGCGGCGCTGATCCAGTCGGACGGCCTGTTGGGCGGCTCCTATATCGAGCTTCAACCGGGCGGGGCGGCGGACAATCTTGCCCCCGGCGACGAAATCGAAGATGTGCAGGGCGCCGTCAGCCTGATCACCCTGATGATGAAATTCGTCGATTCCCAATCTTCTGCCAAGGACGAAACACCATGACCCGCTGGATGCTTGCCCTGATCCTGTCGGCGGGGCTCGCTCTGCCTGCTTTCGCGCAAGAGGCCGAAGGCGAAAGCGAAGAGGAATATCAGGACCCCGCGCTTCTTCCCGTGCCTGCCGAACCTTCTGCTGCCGAGCGCGAGGCTGCCGCCGCAGCCCAATTGCGCGGCGCGAAAACCCAGCGTGCCGAGGGTGCGCATCTGCGCGGTCTGGATAAAATCACCGGTAAAACGCAGGATATCACGCTGGCGACAGGCGAGGCTTTCACCTTTGGCCGTCTCGACATCCGGCTTGGCGAATGCCGCTTTCCGCAGGCCGATCCCAGCTCGGATGCCTATGCCGAATTGACGATCAACGATCAATCCGCAAACAAGACGGTTTTTGCGGGTTGGATGCTGGCATCCTCTCCGGCAGTTTCGGCGCTCGATGATGCGCGCTACGATGTCTGGGTGATTTCCTGCACCAGCTCCTGATCGGCGGCGAGGGTGACGGCGCTTAACGGCGCGGGATCGAGAGCGACAGCCCCGACCAACATCCGCCGATAGATCTGGCGCGGGATCTCGCGCCCGCCCATACTCGCGAGATGCGGCGTCAGATATTGCGTATCGAAAAGGCGGTAACCGCCTTTGCGCAGCAGCCAATCCATCCACAAAAGCGCCATGCGCGAGCCGCTCGTACGCGTCGAAAACATGCTCTCGCCGAAGTAAGCGCCGCCGAGCGTCACGCCAAAGATCCCGCCCGCGCGTTTTCCATCATGAAAAACTTCGAGCGCATGGGCATGGCCGCTCTCGTAAAGTTCGTGGTAGAGCCGCTTCAGCGGTGCGTTGATCCAGGTCTCGTCGCGGGCAGCGCAGCCTTCAACGATGGAATCGAAATCGTCAGCATGGCGGGCCGACCAGCCCCCGCCGCAAATCGCGCAACAACGTGCGCGAAGCATGCAGATTGCCCAAAGGAAGAATGCCGCGCGGATCGGGGTTGAACCAGTAAAGCTCGTCCTCGCCAGCAGCGGCGGCCATCGGGAAAAGACCGCGCGCATAGGCGGAAAGAAGCTCTGAAGCCGTCAACATGTCGAAACCAAGCTACCGGCGAAAACGTGGCCAACCGCCTGCGTCAAGATCCGCCGCCGTCAAGAAAAGAGCCCGTCGGGTCAATCCGGCGGGCTCGTCCGTTTTCAGTTGCCGGCCTGCTGGCGCGCCAACCATTGCTCGAGCCAATGGATCGAGTAATTGCCGGTCTGGATATCCGGCTCCTGCATCAGCGCGGTAAAGAGCGGCGTCGTCGTGTCCACGCCGTCGATGATCAGCTCGCCCAAGGCGCGCGACAGACGGGCAAGCGCCTCTTCGCGGTCGCGGCCATGTACGATCAGTTTCCCGATCAGGCTGTCGTAATAGGGCGGGATCTTGTAGCCGTCGTAGATCGCGGAATCGACCCGCACACCCAGACCGCCCGGCGCGTGATACTGCGAGATCCGGCCCGGGGAGGGCGAGAAGTTCGGCAGTTTTTCCGCATTGAGGCGCACTTCGATCGCATGGCCGCAGATCTTCAGGTCTTCTTGTTTGAATTCCATCGGATAATCGGCCGCGACGAGGATTTGCTGGCGGACCAGATCAACGTCGAAGATCGCCTCGGTCACCGGATGCTCCACCTGAAGGCGGGTGTTCATCTCGATGAAGTAAAACTCGCCATGCTCGAACAGGAATTCGATCGTACCGGCGCCGGCATATTGGATCTTCGCGCAGGCATCGGCGCAGATCTTGCCGATACGCGCGCGCTGTTCGGGCGTGATCACCGGTCCCGGCGCTTCCTCGAGCACCTTCTGGTGGCGGCGCTGCAACGAGCAATCGCGCTCGCCCAGATGGACCGCACGACCCTTGCCGTCGCCGAAGACCTGGATCTCGATATGGCGCGGGGTCTGGAGGTATTTCTCGATATAGACGTCGGGATTGCCGAAAGCGGCCTTGGCTTCGGAGCGCGCGGTGCGGAACGCAACCTCGAGCCCGTCGGCATTCTCGGCGACTTTCATGCCGCGGCCACCGCCACCGGCAGTTGCCTTGATGATCACCGGATAGCCGATCTCATCGGCAACCTTGAGCGCATCCTCGACGCTGTCCACACCGCCGGTCGAGCCGGGAACGCAAGGAACGCCCAGCTCGCGCATGGTTTCCTTGGCGGTGATCTTGTCGCCCATGATGCGGATATGCTCGGCGCGAGGGCCGATGAAGGTGATGCCGTGATCTTCCAGCATCTGCGCGAAATGCGCGTTTTCCGACAGGAAGCCGTAGCCCGGATGGACGGCTTGAGCGCCGGTGATTTCGCAGGCCGCGATGATTTCGGGCATCGACAGATAGCTGTCGGCCGAAGGTGGCGGGCCGATGCAGACCGATTCGTCGGCCATACGGACGTGCATGGCATCGGTATCGGCGGTCGAGTGGACCGCGACCGAAGCAATGCCCATTTCCCGACAGGCGCGGATCACGCGGAGCGCAATCTCGCCGCGGTTGGCAATGAGAATCTTATCGAACATCAGCCCCTCACTCGACAACCACGAGGGGGTTCCGTATTCAACCGGCGTGCCGTCATCGACCAGAATGCGGCGAACCGTACCGCTGCGGGGCGCGGGAATGTGGTTCATGGTTTTCATCGCTTCGATGATCAGAAGCGTATCGCCTTCCTTGACCGGCTGACCGATCGTGATGAAGGCGGTCGCACCCGGCTCGGGGGCGAGATAGACGGTACCGACCATCGGCGAGGTCACGGCGCCCGGCAGGCTGGCCGGATCGGCATTCGCCGGAGCGGCGGCAGCGGCGGCAGCGGCGGGCACGGCAGCCGGAGCAGCTGCGGCAGCAAGCGGCGCGGCAACCGCGGATTGCACCACGACCTGCTGTTTGGATTGCTTGGACAGGCTGACCGTCAGACGATCATTCTCGCCGTATTCCCGCTTTACGGACAGCTCGCTCAGCTCGCTGCGGTTCAACAACTCCGCCAGCGACTGGATGAATGCGACATCACCTTCATGCGGGCGAGCGTGCACTTCATTCTGTTCGTGATCTTTGCTCATGCGGTCCTCTGCCAATTTCGTTCAAGCCGCGTTCTATATGCGCGGCGGGTCACGGTCTTATAGACTGTCATCGCCCACAAGGAAAAGGGATTTACCTTAGTTCCTGCGTTTCCAGCGGCGATGGATCCAGAGCCATTGCTCCATATGAAGCCGGATCAGCGCTTCGAGATCATCATTGAGATATTGCATCATTTCAGCGGGCTCGCCATGCGGAACCGGCTCGCCGACAAGGACGGCAAAGCTGACCCCGTCCGGCTGGCGGATCCCCGAGACAGGCACGACCAGCGCATCATAGCGCAAGGCGAGCTCGGCGGGCGTCAGAACGGTTTTCGTGGGCAGGCCGAAAAACTCGAGCTCGGCGCCTTTGCCGTCATATTGGTCGAACCCCAAAGCCAGCCAGCCGCCGCCTTTCAAAAAGCGCAGCATCGCCGCAAGTCCCGAGCGGCCGCGCGGGAAAAGCGGCTCCGCAATCGCCTTCATCGCGGGGATGTAATGCTCGTTGAACGCCTCGTTGTTCATCGGGCGGTAAAGCGCGCCGATCGGCCAGCCGCGGGCATGAAGCGCCGCGCGGAAGGCGTCGTAATTTCCGAAATGGGCGCAGGCGATAATGACCGGACGGCCCGAAATCGCGGCCTCCTCCAGCGCGGGCAGGCCCGGGCCGTAAAGCGGATCCGAGGCCTGAATGCGGTCGGTGAATTCTTTGCCCGAATAAATCTCGGCGATCGAGCGGCCGGCATTATTGGGCACGGCGCGCATCAAATGGCGGACTTCTTCAGGTGAAAGATCGGGGCGGGCCAGCGCCAGATTGCTGCGGATGCGCTTTCGCCATCCCGCCAAGGGCCCGAGAATATGCGAGAAAACCCAGCCCACGGTCGCAATCCGGCGCTCGTAGGGCAGCCAGCCCGCAAATTTCATCAAGCCCAGAAAGGCCGCATTGCCGATGCGGTCGGCGAGCGGCGGCTTTTCGTCGATATCGTCGGAATCGTTGGTCATGTCGCCTTTTTCATGGCCTGAGCTTCTCGTGTCCAGACATAGATACCGGCAGAGACCACGACAATAGCTCCGGTGATGGTCCAGAGATCAGGATGCTGCCCCAAAAGAGCCAACCCCAAAAGCCGGCCCAAATCAAACCAGTATAGCCGAAAGGTGCGACCGCGGCGGCCTCGGCCAAAGTGAAAGCGCGAATCAGGAGGGCCTGCGCCACGGTTCCGAAAACCCCGATCAGCAAAAAGGCCCAGAGATCACCCGTCGCGACGGGCTGCCAGAAGAAGGGCAGCAGAATGCTGGTCGTGACGACGCCGAAGGTCGTCGTCCACAGAACCGAGGTTGCGACCGAATCCACCCGCGCAAGCCGCGTCAGGATCGCCCCGCCCGCATAGCTGAAAGCCCCCAGAAGCGGCAGGATCGCGGCAGGATGAAAGACTCCGGCACCCGGGCGGATGATGATCAGCGCCCCGATCAGGGCGACGACAATGCCGATGATGCGGCGCGGGCCGATTTTTTCACCAAGAAAAACCGCGGCGGCCAACGTGATGAGGACGGGGTTGCAATCCATGATCGCGGTCGCCTCGGCCAGACCGATGTAAGCGAGCGCGGTAAAGAAAAAGCCGACCGATCCCATTTGCGACAGTGCGCGCAACAGCTGGATCTTGGGCACCTGCGAGCGGAAGGAGCGCCCGAGGTCCGGCCCCAGAACCGCGGCGACGATCACGAAATTGGTGAAATAGCGGGCCCAGATGATCTGGACGGGGTGGTAGCGGCCGGCAAGGAACTTCGCCGTCGCATCCATCAGCGTAAAGGTGAAAATAGCGACCAGCAGCAAGATGATGCCCTGTGTCTGCGCGGAATGGCCGCTGACATTTTGCGGTTCCCGACCCAGCCCCAGAAGGGATCTCACTTGCCCGAGCAGGGACATTTCGCCGTCCTTCGTCGCCGTTTCCACAAGAGACGCCGGACCCTGAAAACCAAGGGTCCGGCGTGTTTTCAACATGACTTCAATGTACTACGCGAAGGACTTCGCGTAATGTCGAGCAATCAGAGCAGGTCTTTTGCCTTGGCGACAACATCCTCGGCGGTGATGCCGAACTCTTTGTAGAGCACCGGTGCCGGAGCGGATGCGCCAAAGCCGGTCATGCCGACAAAGGCCGATTTCGCCTCGTTGCCGCGCTCGCCGAGCAGGAGCCAGTCCCACGACATGCGCACGGCGGCTTCGATGGCGATACGGACGGTGCCTGCCGGCAGAACCTCGGCGCGGTACTCGACCGGCTGGTCGCGGAAGAGCTCCATCGAGGGAACCGAGACGACACGCGTGGGCACGCCCTGCGCTTCGAGCGCGTCACGCGCCGCAACCGCGATTTCCACCTCGGAGCCGGTCGCCATCAGGATGACCTTGGCTTCCGCGCTGGCTTCGCGCAGCACATAGGCGCCGCGTGCGGTCAGGTTTTCTTCCGTATGGGTCACGCGCAGCGTCGGCAGGTTCTGACGCGAGAGCGCCAGCACCGAAGGGGTGCTTTCGGTATTGAGCGCCAGCTCCCATGCCTCGGCGGTCTCGATCACGTCACAGGGGCGGAAAACCCAAGTGTTGGGCGTCGAGCGCAGCATGGCAAGATGTTCAACCGGCTGGTGGGTCGGACCATCTTCGCCAAGGCCGATGCTGTCATGGGTCATGACATAGACAACCGGAACGCCCATCAGTGCCGACAGACGCATCGCACCGCGCGCGTAATCGGTGAAGCTCATGAAGGTGCCGCCGTAGGGACGGAAACCGCCATGCAGGTAGATGCCGTTCATCGCCGCAGCCATACCGTGTTCGCGGATGCCGTAGTTGACGTAGCGGCCCTTGCGGTCGCTGGCGGTGAAGTTGGCCATCACCTTGGTTTTGGTGTTGTTCGAGCCGGTCAGGTCGGCCGAACCGCCCATGGTTTCGGGCAGCTCTTCGTTGACGATCTCGAGAACCATTTCGCTGGCCTTGCGGGTCGCGACTTTCGGCTTTGCCTCGCTCGACTGCGCTTTCAGTGCGGCCAGAGCGGGGCGAGCTTCTCGCTGATCTCGCCCGAGACGCGGCGCGCGAATTCCTCGCGGGCAGGGCCGTTCATCGCATCGACGCGGGCGTTCCATGCGGCACGCGCTGCCGATCCCTGCGCACCGATCGCATTCCATTCCGCGCGCAGATCGTCGGGAATGACGAAGGGGCCGTATTCCCAGCCGTAAGCGGCGCGGGCAGCAGCGATTTCTTCGGCACCGAGCGGCGCGCCATGGGCACCCGAGGTGTCTTGTTTCTTCGGAGCGCCGAAGCCGATGATGGTTTTGCAATCAACCAGAACCGGACGGTCGTCCTTGCCCGAAGCCGCATCGGTCAGGGCACGGTCGATATCGGCGGCATCATGGCCGTCGCAGGACAGAACGCGCCAACCCGAAGCCTCGAAGCGCTTGTGCTGGTCGGTCGCATCCGACAGCGAGACGCGGCCGTCGATGGTGATGTCGTTGTTGTCCCACAGAACGATCAGGTTCTTGAGCTTGAGGTTGCCGGCAAGGCCGATCGCCTCCTGGCTGATGCCCTCCATGAGGCAGCCGTCGCCGGCAATGACCCAGGTCTTGTGCTGGCAAAGCTCTTCACCGAACTGGGCGCGCATCGCCTCTTCGGCAATGGCCATGCCGACCGAGGTGGCAATGCCCTGGCCGAGCGGGCCGGTCGTGGTCTCGACTCCTCGACATGGCCGTATTCGGGGTGGCCTGCGGTGATCGCGCCCCATTGGCGGAAGTTCTTGATCTGCTCGAGGCTCATCTGCTCGTAGCCGGTCAGATGCAGCAGTGCATAGATCAGCATCGAGCCGTGGCCGGCCGACAGCACGAAGCGGTCGCGGTCGAACCAGTTGGGCGCGGATGCGTCGAATTTCAGGTGGTTGCGAAACAGAACCGTCGCGACATCGGCCATGCCCATCGGCATACCGGGATGCCCCGAGTTCGCTGCTTCGACAGCATCCATTGCGAGGACGCGAATGGCGGTTGCGAGGCGCCAATGCTGCGGGTCAGCCAGACGGCGTTGGGCGATGTCCATGACGATATTTCCATGAAAGTTGTGGCGGCGCCTCCCTGATAGGCAGGGCGGGGTCCGGTTGCAACCCAAGCTTGCCGAAACCGCAACAAACTTGGGCCGGATTGCCGGATTTCCCGCATCTAGCCGCAACGTCGGGGCCGGCATTGCGGCGCGACTTCCGCGCGGCAAGGCGCGGCAGGGGGATCGAATGCGGGTGACGAAAGGCGTTCGGAAAATAACTTTATGCAAAAATGCAAAACTGATTGCTTAAAATTATTGGGAATGGGATTGGATATGTCAGACAATTGTCTCATGGAGTGAGGGGACCATGACTAAAGGGAGTGAGACGACCGTTCATCCGGTCGATGAAATTCTGCCGCCGTTGAAAATGACGACGCTCGGCCTGCAGCACGTTCTTGTGATGTACGCCGGCGCCGTGGCGGTGCCGCTGATCGTCGGAAGGGCGCTGAAACTATCGCCCGAAGACGTGGCGTTTCTGATCTCGGCGGACCTGTTCGTCTGCGGGATCGCGACGATCATCCAGTCTTTCGGCATGACGCGCTACTTCGGCATCAAACTGCCGGTAATGATGGGCGTGACATTCGCCTCGGTCGGCCCGATGGTCGCCATGGCCAATGCCAATCCCGGCCCCGAGGGGCGAGGATCATCTTCGGCGCGATTATCGGGGCAGGGATCATCTCGATGCTGATTGCGCCTTTCATCAGCCGGATGCTCAAATTCTTCCCGCCGCTGGTGACGGGGTGATCATTCTGGTGATCGGCGTCACGCTGATGCGGGTGGGCGTGAACTGGATCTTCGGTACGCCCGTCGGCCCGACTGCACCCAAGACCGTCGACCCGCTGGCCACCGCATGGCTCAGCCATATCAACGATTTGGCGTCGCAGGGTACGGTTCCGGCCGCACCGGCAGGGCTCAAGGTCGCGCCGAGCATCGACAACCCGGCCTATGCCAAGCCGCTCAACGTCATGATCGCCGCCGTGGTTCTGGTCGCGATTTTGCTGATCGCGCGTTTTGGCAAAGGCTTTGTCGCCAATATCGCCGTGCTTCTTGGCATGTTGATCGGTGCGCTTCTGACCATCGTTCTGGGTCAGATGACCTTTGAACATGTCGCTGATGCGGCATGGTTCGACGTGATCAAGCCGCTCCACTTCGGCATGCCGATCTTCGAGCCGGTGACCATCATCACCATGGTGCTCGTCATGATCGTGGTCATGATCGATCGACGGGGATGTTCCTTGCTCTGTGCGACATGACCGGCAAGCGCCTCACGCCCGAGATGCTCTCGGCGGGTCTGCGCACCGATGGTCTGGGCACCGTGATCGGCGGCCTGTTCAACACCTTCCCCTATACCTCGTTCAGCCAGAACGTCGGTCTGGTCGGTGTGACGGGCGTGCGCTCGCGCTATATTTGCGTCATGGGCGGCGTCATCCTGATCATCTTCGGCCTGATCCCCAAGATGGGCGCGGCAGTCGATCCCTGCCGACCGCAGTTCTGGGCGGCGCGGGTCTGGTCATGTTCGGCATGGTTGCCGCAACCGGCATCCGCATCCTGTCGACGGTGGATTTCGCGGGCAACCGCAACAACCTCTTCGTCGTCGCGGTCTCGCTCGGCTTCGGGATGATCCCGCTGGTCGCGCCGGACTTCAAACAATGGATGCCGCATGCGATCCACCCGCTGATCGAATCGGGCATTCTGCTCGCAACGATCGCGGCCGTCGCGCTGAACGCTTTCTTCAACGGTACCGGCGGCTCGCTCGAGGACGCCAAACACGCCGCGAGCCTCGCGGATCACTAAACGCCTTTCCGGCGCCTCCGTTAACGCGGGGGCGCCGGGATCGGTTTGATGCGGAGCCGCGTGATGCGGTTCTCGCGTCGGCCGAGAACCTCGAAGCGGAAGCCCTCGAAGGAAAAGACCTGTCCCGGCATCGGGATCGACTGCGCCATATGGATGACCAGACCCGCAACGGTATTGGCCTCCTCGTCGGGCAGATGCCAGTCGAGCGCGCGATTGAGATCGCGGATCGTCATCGCACCATCAACCAGATATTCGCCCGAGATATTGGGCCGCAGGGTCGGGTTCTGCTCGACATCATATTCATCGGCGATCTCGCCGACGATTTCCTCGATGATATCCTCGAGCGTCAAAAGCCCGCGCAGACTGCCGTATTCGTCGACAACCAGCGCGAAATGCCGCCGCCGCTTGAGAAATTCGCGCAATTGCTCGTCGAGCGTGCCGGTCTCGGGGATGAAGTAGGGCAGCTTCGCCACCGCCATCACATCGACATCGGCCAGCGTGCCGCCGTTGTGGACCCGCCGGTTCACCGCCCGCAGCAGATCCTTGACATGAAGGACGCCGACAATGTTTTCGCGCTCGCCGCGGTAAAGCGGCAGGCGGCTATGCGCGCTGGCAAGCACCAGATCAAGGATCTCGTTCGCGGGAAGATCGGCATCGACCATCTCGATTTTGGAGCGGTGGAGCATGATTTCCTCGACCCAGCGATCCCCCAGATCGAGCGCGCCCATCAGGCGGTCGCGGTCCTCTTTCTCGAGCGTTCCGGCAGAGCGCCCGAGCGCGAGCGCGCCCGCGATCTCGTCTTGCGCCGAATAGCTCGCATCCGTGGCGGCCGCGCTGGTGCCGCGCAGGGAAAAGGCCCTGTCGAGCAGGCCGCGCGCAAGGGAAACGGCAGGACCGAAAGTACGGTAGAGCGGCCCCACCGCAGGTGCCAGACGTCGCGCCACGGCCTCTGGCGCGTGCCGTGCCAGCCCGCGCGGCACCAGCTCGACCAGCGCGAGGATGACCAGCGTCATCACCAGCGCCGAAATCACCGGACCCGCGCGGCCGTAGCGCTCGACGAAAAGCGCGGTTGCGAAAATCACGGCCAGAATTTTGACCAGACCGCCAAGGATCAGCAGGACCGCACCCAGCGGATCACGCTCTTCGGCGAGGCTGAGGGCGAGGGAGGCATTCGGCTCGGCGCGATCGGACAAGGCCTTGAGTCCGGCCTTGCTGCACAGGTGAAAGGCGGTTTCGGCAGCGGCGAGAAATGCCGAGACCAACAAAAGCGCGGCAATGACCGCAAGCTCGAACCAGATCGCCGGTCCCGCGCCGGTCACGGCCCCCAAAGCCGCATCGCTGCCACTCATCACGCGTCCTCTTCGCCGTCCTTTTTGTCGTTCTCATCTGCATCATTCCCGCCATCTGCGCCCTTTCGGGCCAGAGGATGGTGGTTGAGCACCAGATCGCGCATCCGCGCATCGAGAACATGGGTGTAGATTTCCGTTGTGCCGAGATCGGCATGGCCCAGAAGGGTCTGGATCGCGCGCAGATCGGCCCCGCCTTCGAGCAGATGGGTGGCGAAAGCGTGGCGGATGACATGGGGCGACACCCGATCGGGCGCAATCCCCGCCGCGGCCGCAATCTGGCCGGTCAGCCCGTGGAAAGCCTGACGGGTCATATGGCCTTCGGCGCTCGCCGCGGAAAAAGCCAGCGTGCGCCGCGTCCCTCGACCAGTTTGCCGAAGCTGCTGTCGCCTCCCGCATTGTCTCGCTGCTCCAGCCATGCCGTCAAAGCGCGGCGGGCAGGCGGGCTGAGCGGCACCATCCGCTCCTTGCCGCCCTTGCCGCGGATCAGCAAAAGCTCGGGATTGCCGCGACAGGATGCGACCGGCAGTTCGACCAGTTCGCTGACCCGCATGCCGGTGGCATAGAGCATCTCGAACAGCGCCAGATTGCGCGCGCGCTCCACCGGATTGCGACCGACCTGCGGCAGGGCCGCGAACATTGCGTTGATCTCGTCGCGCGAAAGGGTACGCGGCAGACGTTGCGCGCGGCCCGGACCGCTGATGCGCACCGCCGGATCATCCTCGCGCCAGCCTTCGGATTGGGCGAAGCGGGTAATTTGGCGGATCGCCGACAGCCTGCGGGCCCGCGTCGCCCGCGACAGGCCCTGTGCGTCGCAAAACCCGAGGTAATCTTCGATATCGTCGCGCGAGACGATCTGCAGCGACAGCCCGTGCCCCGCCATCCAATCCGCGAAATCGCGCAGATCGCGCCCATAGGCGAGCAGGGTGTTGCGCGCCGAACCCGCCTCGGCGGCTTGCGCATCGAGAAAAGCCGAGATGCGGCGGAAATCCTGCGCGGGACCCGATGCGGCCTGCGCGCCCGCCTTGCCTGCCTCGCTCACTCCTGATCCGCCATCCGCGCGCCGAGGATCAGCTCGACCGCCGCCTGACGGGCGATGTCGTCCTGTCCGAGCGCACGCAGAACCCGCAGGCCCTGCGCCGCGCGGATGTAATCACCTTCGGTACCGGCATCGACCGCCGCGACCGCATCGAGCAAAGCCTCGCCCTGACGATTGGCGGCGATGAGCTGGCTTGCCTGTTCGGGCAGTCCTTCGCCAGCCTTGCCGGTGAAAGCACCCGCCAGAAGGGCCGTCGTCTCGCGGCTTTCGACCGGAGGCGGCCCCACGGCTTTGCCGGTCGCGAATGCGATCAGCCATTGGTCGCCGGCCGAGGCACCCACAGGAGCTGTCTCGATCGTCTGGGCCTGATCGGCGGCCAAAGCGAGCCACATCGCGATCATGCCCGCTCGGCCCGAAGGCGCGAGCGCGGCGGTTTCTGCCCCGACCATATCGGCCAAGGCATAGAAAAGCCCGCCCTGACGCATCGCGTCGAACGCTTGCGGCAGGCTGCCTTCGACCGCATCGCGGTCGCGCGTGGCCAAAGCCTCCTCGAGGGTCTGGAAGGCGCTGACGCGGTCCCAAACCCCGCCCGATGCGGCGGGTTCCTGCAAAGATAGATCTCGCGCAGCTGCGAGGCGGGGATGGCGCCGGCGCGCGCCAGACGCTCGGCCGCGTCGATCTGAGCCTTCCAGCCGCCATTGTCGTCGAGATCGAACAAGGCGAAAGCCAGCGGCAGATTGGCGGAGGGCAGGGGCTGGCCGATCGCCTCGTGCAGCCGGTAGATCAGCGGGGTCACCGTTGCGGGCGGGGTCAGGACCTCGGCGCTGTCGATATAGCCGTCGTCAAGGAAATGCGACAAAAGCCGCGCGGTATCGGGGTCGATCCGGCCAAGCGTCTCCGCGCCGTAATGGACGAGCGAGGCCGCAGCCCAATCGCCGCCAAGCGCCAGACAGAAGATCCGCGCCGAAAAGCTGGGCGCGATCCCCGGTGTGAGGTCCATCGTCTTGCAGGCCTGCGCCTCGTTGCCCGACAATAGCGCAATGTCGAAAAGGCGGCGGAAGCGTTCGGGATCGCCCGGACCGGCGCGCAGCAAAAGGTCCTGCGCCGCGCGGGTTGCCCCCATATCGAGAAGCTTGTCGACACGGGCCAGAAACAGCGCGCCCTCGCTTGCGGGATCGGGCGCCTTGGGCGGATCGAGCTGTGCGGCCAGCACCCGCCGCAGCAGGCGCCGCAAAGCGGGCAGATGCGGGCTCTGGCGCGCAACCTGTGCCGCTAGTGCCCGCGATTCCCCGTCGCCCCACAATCCGGCCGGAAGCCCTGCCGAGCGCGGCGAGACCGTGCCCATCGTATCGGGATTGTTTTCTCCCAGACGCGTCACCCCGACCGGCTCGACCGAGCCGGTGCGGGCGAGATCCTTGCTCTTGCCTTTGACTTTGGGGCGTGCATCGCCCGGACGCCATGCCGAGCGGTTGTCGGGCTCCTGCACGCTGCCCGACAGCCAATCGCTTGCCGAAAGCGGCTCGCGCGCGGCCGCCTCCTGTGTCAGGGCGGCAAATCCTGCCGCCAGTAGCCAGATCTTGGGATCAGTCCAGGTCATTGGCTTGCGTTTGGCCCTCTGCGCCCGTTTCGACAGGCGCCTGCTCTGCCTGCGGGGCTTCGGCTTCGCCGGTCGCGGCCTCGCCCTCGACAGGTGCGGCCGGTGCCGCCTGACCCGCGCCGAGGTCCAGCTCGACCGGCACCCGCATTTCGGTCGGCGCGGCTTCCATATCGCCCAGATAGGCATATCCTGCGAGCCCGCCAATCGCGAGAACCAGCAAAACAACGATCAGTCCAACAAGCCGCATTCCAAATCCTTCGGTCTCAGTCTTATATTTCATTCCGGCCGTGGCCACTCGCTCTGGAATATATATGGCATTGCGTTAAAGAACACGCCATTCAGTCAAACCATTCATCGAAAAGCCCAAAGGACCGCAAATGCGCCGCAATATCGTGCTGATCGGAATGATGGGGGCCGGAAAAACCGCCATCGGCACGGATTTATCCCGAAAACTGCACCTGCCTTTCGTCGATACCGATGCAGAGATCGAACGTGCGGCAACCATGTCGATCACCGAAATATTCGCCCGCGACGGCGAAGCCTTTTTCCGTGCCCGCGATCGGAGGTGCTGACGCGCGTCCTCTCGGGGCCGCCCTGCATCGTCTCGACCGGCGGCGGGGCATGGATCCAGCCGCATAACCGCAACGCCATCCGCGAGCGCGGGATCTCGGTCTGGCTCACCGCCGATCTCGAGACGCTCTGGCACCGCGTCAAGCTGCGCCCGACGCGGCCGCTTTTGCAGACCGCCGATCCGCACGGTACACTCGCGAAACTTCTGGCCGAGCGAACCCCGATCTATGCCGAGGCCGATATCACTGTTTTCGCGCAGCGCAACGACACGATCGACGAGACCTCGAACCGCGTGATCGAGGCGATCCGCGCCAAATACCCCGAAGCTCTGGAGAAGAAATGACTGTAGACAAGGTTCACGTCGATCTCGGCAGCCGCTCTTACGATGTCGAAATCGGGCAGGGCTGATCCACGAGGCGGGCACGCGCATTGCCGCGATCTTCGGAGCCCGCCGCGCGGCGATCGTGACCGATGCCACGGTCGCGCCGCTCCATCTGGAAAGCCTTCAGGCCGCGCTTGAGCAGGCAGGGATCACGGCCGAAGCGCTGGTTCTGCCCGCTGGCGAGGCGACCAAGAACTGGGCCGATCTGGGGCGTACCGTCGAATGGCTCTTGGGCCAGAAGATCGAGCGCAAGGATATCGTCATCGCATTCGGCGGCGGCGTGATCGGGGATCTGGTGGGCTTTGCCTCGGCGATCTTGCGGCGCGGCGTGCGCTTCGTGCAGATCCCGACGACGCTTCTGTCGCAGGTCGACAGCTCGGTCGGCGGCAAGACCGGCATCAACAGCCCGCAGGGCAAGAACCTGATCGGGGCCTTTCATCAGCCGACGCTGGTTCTCGCAGATATCGACGTGCTCGACACGCTGACGCCGCGCGATTTTCTGTCGGGCTATGGCGAGGTCGCCAAATACGGGCTTCTGGGCGATGAATCCTTCTTCCGCTGGCTCGAAAAGAACGGCCCCGCTCTGGCCCGCGATCCCGCTTTGCGCGCCGAGGCCGTGCGCCATTCGGTCGCCATGAAGGCGGGGATCGTCCAGCGCGACGAGACCGAACAGGGCGAGCGCGCGCTGTTGAACCTCGGCCATACTTTCGGCCATGCGTTGGAATCCGCGACCGGTTACTCCGACCGGCTGCTTCATGGCGAGGGCGTGGCGATCGGCTGTACGCTGGCCTTCGATCTCTCGGCGCGGATGGGGCTTTGCGCGCAGGAGGCCCCGTCAAGGGTCGCGGCACATTTCGCGGCCATGGGCATGCCCTCGCGCATTTCCGATATCCCCGGCGATCTGGCCGATGACGAGGCGCTGATCGCGCTGATGGGGCAGGACAAGAAGGTGCAGGACGGCAAGCTGCGCTTTATCCTCGCGCGCGGGATCGGCGAGGCTTTCGTCACCGACGAGGTCGATTTCGACCAACTGCGGGCGGTGTTACGCGAATCGCGCGGCTAGGCTCGGCCAACGGGACAGAAAAAGGCGGGCCGGAGCCCGCCTTTTTGTACTCGCACCAAAGTCAGCGCTTGTCGGCCTGTTCCTCGGGCGAAGGATCGCGCGAGGCATTGCTGATCACCAGACCGCGGCTGCGGTCGCGACGCAACGCGGCGCGGCCCAAAAGCATCATCGTCACCGGCGTGGTGATCAGGATGAAAATCCCGATGATGATCTCGTGCAGGATCAGCCGCCCGTCGAGCAGCGAGAACATCAGCATCGAGCCGATGATGATCGCCAAGGTCCCGCAACTCGCCCCGAGGGTCGGCGCATGGAGGCGCTCGTAGAAGCTGCGGAAGCGGATCAGCCCGATATTGCCCATCAGCGCAAGGCTCGCGCCGATGATGAGCAGGATCGCGATGATGACGGCCGCCCAGGGCGGGATGGTTTCAAGATGGTTGTTCATTCGATCACCTCGCCGCGCATGAGGAATTTCGCCAGCGTCACGGTTGCGACAAAGCCCAGAATGGCGATGACCGCGGCGGCCTCGAAGAAAAAGACGTTGCCGTTATCCATGCCGATCACGAGGAAAAGCAGCATCGCATCGACATAAAGCGTATCCATCGCCAGCACGCGGTCTTGCGCGCGCGGGCCCTTGAGCATGCGCCAGCTCGCCAGCGCGAAGGCCACGATCAGGCAAAGCTGGGCATAG
Organism: Paracoccus cavernae; assembly: GCA_030410095.1. GTDB lineage: Bacteria > Pseudomonadota > Alphaproteobacteria > Rhodobacterales > Rhodobacteraceae > Paracoccus > Paracoccus cavernae. The sequence continues at coordinate 872,252 of JAUFRC010000001.1, read as the reverse complement.
GTGAGGGCGAAATGCAGAAATGCGGCGGCGCTCATTCGAAAATCTCCATCAGCAGGCCCTCGTAGCGGTCGCGGATGATGCTTTGCCAATCCTCGCCCTCGCGCAGGTCGAGGATATGCATCAAAAGCTGTCCCGCCTCGGGGTCGTATTCCACCCAAGCCGTGCCGGGGGTCGAGGTGATGATGACCGACAAAAGCGCGAGGCCGTTGCGGTCGCGCAGGCGCAGATCGATCAGGATGAAGCCCGGATGGCGCTCGGGGTCGTTCGGCCCGCGCGTGATCAGCTTGGCGACGGCATAGTTGGATTTCATGATGTCGATGAAGACACGGAAACCCAGCGTGAACAGCGCTTTCCAGCTGTGGATCTCGACGCGCTTCGGACGCAGCCGGCTGACCACCCAGCCCGCGAGCACCGAAATCGCCGCCCCGAGCAGGAAGTTCCCGAGCGAGAAGCTGGTGAGGATCATCCACATCACGACCAGCGCCGCGCTGAGGATCGGATGGGGGATCGAACGCGCGATCATTGGCCGCCTCCCATGCTGTCGGCCACGACCGGAGCCGAGAGAACCGCATTGCGGTAGACGGCAGGCGTACTCAGATCCTGCGCGGTGGCATCGGTGTAATGCAGCAAGGGTCCGGATTTCACGGTCTGGAAAACGATCATGGCAAGGATCAGGAGCACCGGCCCGATTTCAAGCGCCAGCACGCGGGTCGGCGGGTTCTCGGAGACCCAGAAACGCCGGATCCCCAGACGCACCAATGCGATCATCACCGCAAAGCCCGAGACGATCAGCAGCGCGGCATAGACCCACAGGATGACGGGGATCATGCCGTTGATGCCGGCATTGTCGTGGAAGGCGCCGCTCATCATCGCGACCTTGCCGACAAAGCCCGGGAAGGGAGGCAGGCCCGCGAGCATGGCCGAGATCAGCACGAAGCTGACGCCGAGCGCGGTCCAGGGCGCGGTGCGGGTGGTGGCGGAGCCTCCTCATCCTCGACCGTGCCCATCATCGGGGCCCAACGCTCGAGCACGGGGTCCGAGATCTGGGCATCGTCTTCCTCGACGCGCCCCTCGATCCCGCGGCTGATCGGTTCGGAGAGCAGGAAATAGGCCCCGATCGCTATGGTCGAGCCGATCATATAGTAGAGCGCGCCCGAGAGGATCTGCGCGCCGCCGCCCAAAAGTGAAATGCCCACCGCCGTCAGCACCGTTCCCGAGGAGATCAGCGCGATATAGCCGCCCTTGATGCTCACGCCCTGCGAGCCGAGCACCCCGATCATACCGTAGGCCATCGTGGCCATGCCGCCGACGATCAGGACCGGACCGCCGAAACCGGCCGAGCTTCCGGCGTCATGGCCGAAGGTCAGCGTGACCAAACGCAAGATCACATAGAGCCCGACCTTGGTCATGATCGCGAAAACCGCAGCGGCAGGCGGCGAGGCTGCCGTATAGGTCGGCGGCAACCAGAAGCACAAAGGCCAGACCGCCGCCTTGGTCAGGAAAGCCATGCCCAAAAGCGCGGCCGCCGCATGGAACAAGAGCCGCTGCGGCTCGTCGAGCAGCGGCACCACGCGCGAAATATCGGCCATATTGAGCGTGCCCGTCGTGCCGTAGACCAATGCCGCGCCAAGCAGGAACAAGAGCGATGCCGCAAGGTTGATCGCGATGTAATGGAGGCCCTGCTTGATCCGCTCGACCCCGAGCCGTGCAGCATGAGCCCGTAAGAGGCCGCGAGCATGACCTCGAAGAAAACGAAGAGGTTGAAGAGGTCTCCGGTCAGGAAGGCACCGTTCACCCCGGCCAGCAAAAGCTGGAACATCGTGTGGAAATGCTGGCCTTTGCCCTGCCAGCCCGCAGCGGCATAGATCAGCGAAGGCAGCGCGATCAGCGTGGTCAGCATCACCATCATTGCCGAAAGCCGGTCGACAACCAGAACGATGCCGATCGGCACCGGCCAATCGCCCAGAAGATAGGTCGCGACGATGGTCTGGTTGGTCGCGTCGCCCTTGACCCGCGCGATCAGCTCGAGCGAGATCAGAAACAACGCCCCGATCGCGGCAAAGCCGATCCCGAGTTTGGTTTTGCGCTGGCGGTCGTCGTAAAACAGCATCAAGGCGCCCGCGACCAGCGGGATCAGGATCGGCGCGACCAGAAGATGCGCGGGAACATAAATGTCGTCTGGTGTCATTGGTCGCGCTCTTTTCCGTCAACATGGTCGGTCCCCGTCGCACCGCGTGCGGCGATCATGACGACCAGAAACAGGGCAGTGGTGGCAAAGCTGATGACGATGGCGGTCAGAACCAAAGCCTGCGGCAAGGGGTCGGCATAGGTCGTGGGATCGACGAAACCGCCCTTGGGCATGATCGGCGCCGCGCCGACATAAAGCCGGCCCATCGCGAAGATGAAGAGGTTGACGCCATAGGCCAGCAGGCACAGCCCGATGATCAGTTGGAAGGTCCGCGGCCGCAGGATCAGCCAGACGCCCGAACCGACGAGAACGCCAATGGCAATCGCAAGGATGAATTCCATCAGGCGGTCTCCTCTTCGAGCTTCGCGAGCTCATCGGTATCGGCGGATCGCGTTTGCGCGGCCCGATCCGCATCGATTGGTGGGCGATGGCGATCAACATCAGAACGATCGCTCCGACAACCAGCGAGAAGACCCCGAAATCGAACATCATCGCCGTCGAGAAGGGCACTTTGCCGATCAGGGGCAGATCGACATATTGCGCATGTGCCGAAAGGAACGGATAGCCGAAGATCCATGCGCCCGCGCCCGTCGCGCTGGCTGCGGCCAGACCGACCGCCATCCAGCGCACCGGCAGGACGGTCAGACGCGCCTCGATCCAGCGTACGTCGGATGCGAGATATTGCAGCAAAAGCCCGATGGCGAGGGTCACACCCGCCGCGAAACCGCCACCCGGAAGGTCGTGGCCGCGGAAGAACAGATAGGCCGCGAGCAGAATGATCGGCGCAAAGAGCCACTGCATCAGCACCTGCGGCACATAGAGATAGTTATAGAGCGTCGATTCATTGGCCTCGCGCTGGGGCGAGGGCGGCTCGACGCTTTCGGCCGACGGACGGAAACGGCGCAGCAGGGCGAAGCAGGTCAGACCCACCGCGGCGAGAACCGTGATCTCTCCGAATGTGTCGAAGGCGCGGAAGTCCACAAGGATGACGTTGACGACGTTGGTGCCGCCGCCCTCGGAATAGGAATGGCGCAGGAACCAGTCGCCGATCGAGCCGCGCGGCGTGGTCAGGAGCACCGCCAACGAAATCGCCGTGGCCGCCGAGCCGCAAGCAATCGCGATCAACAGGTCCGAGCGGCGACGGATGCGGGCGCGCAGGCTCTGGTCGCGCGGGATGGAGGGGTCGCGCTTGGGCAGCCAGCGCAGGCCCAGAAGCAGGAGCACCGTGGTCACGATTTCGACCAGAAGCTGGGTCACGGCCAGATCGGGCGCGGACAGCCAGACAAAGGTCGCGCAGGTCACAAGCCCCGCGCCGCCCATCAGGATCAAAGCGGCAAAGCGGTAGTAATTGGCCTGCCATGCCGCGCCGATCGCGCAGATCGCGCCGACAATCCAGAGCAGGCCGAAGATCGCCTCGCGCACCGCGATGCTCGGCATCGGGATGTTCCAGTCCAGCCGCAACAGCGCCATCCAGCCCATGAGCAGGGTCAGCAGGATCAGGATGCGCAGCTGCGCCTGAAGCCCGCCCGCCGTGAGCAGGCGCAGAAAGCTGCGCGGCCCGTTCAGCGTCATGCGTGCAATCACGCGGTCATAGATCTTGGCGCCCTTGATCATGCGCATGAAGGGCGGTCCTCGGGGCCGAGCTCGATCCGGCTCCAGCCCAAGGCGCAGATCACCGCGCCAAGCGCCATGGCGATCAGGCTCATGACCAGAGGAATGGTGAAACCGTGCCAAAGCTTGAGGCTGTAATAGGGCAGGTCGGGCCCGAGTACGGCGGTGGAGGCCGCGCCCAGCCAATTGCCGATGGTCACGGCCGGGAAAATGCCAACGCAAAGGCAGATCACCACGAGCACGGTAACCGGCCAGCGCATCAGGGCAGGCGGCTCGTGCGGCAGTTTCGGCAGCGCCTTGGTGGTCGGGCCGAAGAAGACCGAAATGACGAAACGCGCAGAATAAGCGACGCTGAGCGCACCGGCCAGCGTCACGAGATAGGGCAAGGCCGCATCAAGGCCGCTCGGATTGTTCCAGTCATAGGCCGCCTCGAAGAACATCTCCTTGGAAAGGAAACCGTTCAGAAGCGGGATCCCCGCCATGGCCGCCGAGGCGAAAATCGCCAGTGTTCCCGTCACCGGCATATAGCGGAAAATCCCCGAAAGCTTGCGCATGTCGCGCGTGCCGGTCTCGTGGTCGATGATCCCCGCGATCATGAAAAGCGAGGCCTTGAAAGTCGCATGGTTCACGAGATGGAAGATCGCCGCGACAATAGCGAGCGGGCTGCCGATACCGGCCATGGCGGTGATCATGCCGAGGTGGCTGATCGTGGAATAGGCGAGAAGCCCCTTGAGATCATGCTGGAAAAGCGCGGCAAGCCCGCCGATCAGCAGGGTCAGGACACCGACTCCGGTCACGATCTGGAACCACAAATCGGTCCCGCCAAGCGCCGGTTCGAAGCGGATGAGCAGGAAGACCCCCGCTTTCACCATCGTCGCCGAATGCAGATAGGCCGAAACCGGCGTGGGCGCGGCCATGGCATTGGGAAGCCAGAACTGGAACGGGAATTGCGCCGATTTGGTAAAGGCCCCGATCAGGAAAAGGACCAGCACCGGCACATAAAGCACATGTTCGCGGATCACCGCGCCCGAAGACAGGACGGTATCGAGATTGTAGCTGCCGACGATCTGGCCGATCAGGACCATCGCCACCAAAAGGCACAGCCCGCCCGCGCCGGTCACGATCAGCGCCATCCGCGCCCCGTCGCGCGCGTCCTGACGGTGGTGCCAATAGCCGATGAGCAGGAAAGAGGTCAGACTGGTCATCTCCCAAAAGACAACCAACATGATGATATTGCCGGACAAAAGCACGCCGCTCATGGCACCGGCAAAGGCCAGAAGACTGGAATAGAACCGCGCGATCGGATCATCGGGGCTCATGTAAAAGCGGGCGTAAAGGACGACCAGAAGACCGATCCCCGCAACCAGCACCATCACCAGCCACGAAAATCCGTCGATGCGGAAGCGCAGATTGAGTCCAAGCGTGTCGACCCAGGCAATTGTCGAAACGACCCTGCCGCCGTCGGCAACCTCGGGGCGAGCGTGGCGAGGATGCCCAGCATCGCCGCCATGGTCAGCCCCGAGATCCAGGCCTCGGCATTGCGCGCCGTACTGGAGAGGGTCGCGGCGGCTCCGGCCGCGAGGAACGGCAGAATTACCAACATGATCAAGAGGTTCTGCCCGGCCATCCCCGTCCTTCTTCCGATTATCTATATTTGGACAACATTAATCGCAGGACGGCAGCGGTAACAACCGCCGATCCGGTATTTCTTCGGCAAAAATCGGCGGGTAACACGCACGTTATGCCGTGGCGGCCACCGGAGGCGGGTCGCCCGCTTTGGTGCCCTTCAATTCGGCTTCGGTCAGCGGACCGGGAAGTGGCAGGCATGGAGATGGGCCGGACTTCCGCGCAAAAGCGGGCGCTCGCTGGCGCAAAGCGCCTGCGCGCGCGGGCAGCGCGTGCGGAAGACGCAGCCCGAGGGCGGCGCCATCGGCGAGGGCAGGTCTCCGCGCAGGGGCACGACATGTTTTTGCCGCGCGATTTGCGGATCGGGCACCGGAACCGCCGACAAAAGCGCCTGCGTATAGGGATGGGCAGGGGCGGTATAAAGCGCCTCGGCCTCGGCCAGTTCCATCACGCGACCAAGATACATTACCAGAACGCGGTCGCTGATATGTTTCATCACCGCCAGATCATGGGCGATGAAGATCAGCGCCAGCCCGAGATCGCGCTGCAGATCCGACAGCAGGTTGATCACCTGCGCCTGGATCGAGACATCAAGCGCCGAGACCGGCTCGTCGCAGATGATCAGCTTGGGCTGGACGATCAACGCCCGCGCGATCCCGATGCGCTGGCACTGTCCGCCCGAGAATTCATGCGGATAGCGGTTGATCTGGTTCGGCAGCAGCCCGACGCGGTCCATCAGATCCTTGACGCGGCTTTTCACGGTGTCGCGCGCCAGCCCGTGATGATGGGTCTGCAAAGGCTCGGCGATGATCTGGCCCACGGTCATGCGCGGGTTGAGGCTGGCGAGCGGATCCTGAAAGATCATCTGGATATCGCTGCGGTAGCGCATCATCTTGCGCGGCGAGAGGCCGACCAGATTGACCCCGTCGGCCCAACGCGCCGTCCCGCTGGCCGGCGCAAGCCCGATCAGCGCCCGCGCGAGCGTCGATTTGCCCGAGCCGCTTTCGCCGACAATGCCCAAGGTCTCGCCCGCCATGAGGTCGAAATCGATCCCGCCCACAGCCTGCAGCTGCATCGGTGCCCGCCACGGCAGATCGCCGCTGCGCCGGACCGGAAAGCTCACGCGCAGATCGCGCACCGAAAGCAAAGGCGCAAGCGCCGGATCGGGCGCCCCATGCTGCGGGGTTGCATCCGTGGTCATGGCTGGTCTCCTCGGGCGGGCGCGGCGGTCGGGTTCGCGGTCAGGTGCGCCTCGGGGCGCTGGACCGGTCCCGCCCAGACATTGGCGATCGGCGAATGGCAGGCGCGGGCGCGCCCGGAGCCGAAGGGCAGGAGCGGCGGCATGGCCTCGCGGCAGATCGCCATCTCGAAACCGCAGCGCGGCGCGAACGGGCAACCGGGCGGCGGGCTGGTCATGTTGGGCGGGCTGCCCGGAATGGCGGACAGCGCCTCGTCGCGCTTGTCGACCCGCGGGATCGCGGCCAAAAGGCCTTGGGTATAGGGATGCGAGGGCGCGGCGAAGATCGGATCGACCGGCGCTTTTTCCATCATGCGGCCGCCATACATCACGACGACGCGTTGGCACGAGCCCGCAACCACACCGAGATCATGGGTGATCAGGATCATCGCCATGCCGAATTCGCGCTGGAGATCGGCCAGAAGCTCCATGATCTGGGCCTGAACCGTGACATCGAGCGCTGTTGTCGGCTCGTCGGCGATCAAAAGCTCGGGCCGGCACAACAGCGACATGGCGATCATCACGCGCTGGCGCATCCCGCCGGAAAACTCGTGCGGAAACAGCCGGATACGGCCTTTTGCATCGGGAATTTTCACCGCATCCAGCATGCGCACGGATTCCGCGACAGCCTGCGCTTTGCCCATTCCCATATGCAGCATCAAGACTTCGGCCATCTGGTCCGAGACCCGCATATAGGGGTTGAGGCTGGTCATCGGGTCCTGAAAGACCATGGCGATGCGGCGCGCACGGATCTTGTTGAGGAGCGTGACCGGCGCATTGAGGATCTCCTCCCCGTCGAAACGGATCGAGCCGCAGGCGCGTCCGTTGCGTGCCAAAAGCCCCATGATCGAAAAGGCGAGCTGGCTTTTGCCCGAGCCGCTTTCTCCGACGACGCCCAAAGTTTCGCCGCGTGCCAGCGACAGGTCGATCCCGTTGACGGCGCGAACCTCGCCGTCGGTGGTGCCAAAGCGGATGTTCAGATCCTTGATCTCGAGCAACATCTCAGCGGTCCTTCGGATCAAGGGCGTCGCGCAGGCCGTCTCCGACGAAGAAGAAGGCGAACAGCGTGATGCAGAAGAAGAAAAGCGGGAACAGAAGCTGCCAGAGCGTACCGTAGCTCATGGTTCCGGCCCCTTCGGAAATCAGCGCGCCCCAGGATGTCAGGGGCTCCTGTACGCCAAGCCCGAGAAAGCTGATGAAGCTTTCCGACATGATCATCAAAGGCACGAGAAGCGTCGCATAGACGGCGACCACGCCCAGAAGATTGGGCACGATATGACGCAAAATAATGCGCCAAGCCGGAACCCCGGTGGCGCGTGCGGCCTCGATGAATTCTCGGTTCTTTATGCTAAGGGTTTGACCGCGAACGATTCTCGACATCTCTAGCCAGGAGATCAGCCCGATACCGAGAAAGAGCATCGACATCGAACGCCCGAAGATGACCAGAAGCAGGATCAGCACGAACATGTAGGGAATGGCGAGCAGGATATCGACGAGGCGCATCATGACCGCATCGACGCGCCCCCCGCGTAGCCCGCGACCGCGCCGTAAAGCGTGCCGACGACAACCGCGATCCCCGCGCCGATCAGCCCGACCATGAGCGAGACCTGCGTACCCTGCACCGTGCGCGAATAGAGGTCGCGGCCAAGGTCGTCGGTGCCGAAATAATGCCCGCTCGCCCAGCTTGGCGCGCCGAGTTGGGCGGCTTGGCCCATGACGGCAAAGTCCATTTCCTCGTTGGACCAAGTCGCAAAGGCGCTGCCGAAGATCGCGAAAAGCGCGACGAGGACCAGAATGACCAGCCCCGCCATCGCCGCCTTGTTGCGCGCGAAACGGCGGCGCGCATCGGCCCAAGGGCTGCGGCCCCTGACTTCGGCCTCCGCCATACGGCGCGCCAGCCCTTCGATTTTTTGTTGATCGATCATGGACATGGCATCAATACCTGATTTTCGGGTCGATCCATGCGTAAAGCACGTCGACAACCAGCGAGAAAAGAATGGTCAGCGCGCCGACAAGGATCGTGATCCCCATCATCACCGCATAATCGCGGTTGAGCGCTGCATCGACAAAGCTGCGCCCGATCCCTCCGGTCGAGAAATAGATGTCGATCACCACGGATCCGGTGATCATCGAAACGAAAGCGGGACCGAGATAGGAGATCACCGGCAACAGCGCGGGTTTGAGCGCATGGCGGATGATGACGCGGCGCTCGGGCAGCCCCTTGGCGCGCGCGGTACGGATATGGTTCGAGCCCAGCACCTCGAGCATAGAGGAGCGCGTGATCCGCGCGATCGAGGCCATGAAGCTTGTCGACATCGCGATCACCGGCATGATCCAGAAGATCGGCCCGCCCCAGCCGCCTCCGGGCAGCCAACCGAGCCAGAGCGTGAAGACCAGCACCAAAACCGGCGCCATGACAAAGTTCGGCAAAACCTGCGCCCCGATCGAAATCCCGATGGCGAGGTAGTCGAGCCAGGTGTTCTGCCTGATCGCCGCCGCCACGCCGAGCGCCACGCCCACAACCACCGCCGTCACGAAAGCGATCGCGCCATAGGTCAGCGTCACCGGAAAGCCCGCGGCGATGATCTGGTTCACGCTGCGGTCGGGGTAGACGAAGCTCGGCCCGAAATCGAAATGGGCGACGATGCCCCAGACATAGCTGACGATCTGTTTCCACAACGGATCGTCCAGCCCGTATTTCGCATTGAGATTGGCGAGAACCTGCGGCGGCAGGGCGCGCTCTTGCGTGAAGGGCCCGCCGGGGGCTGCATACATCAGCAAGAATGAAATCACGATCAAGACAAGAAGGGTCGGTATGGCGACAGCAAGCCGCCTCAAAATAAAGCCCAGCATCGTTCAGGTTCCGTTGGGTGCCAGTTTCCATGATCCGCGAAGAGAGCCGCCTTGGCCGGAGCGGATCAATTGCTCCGGCCAAGGCGCGATCAGCGGATCACTTTTCGATGCGGTAGAGGTCTTTTGCGTACCAGTTGTTCATCACGTTCTCGGTCGGCAGGCCTTTGATCACGGGGCTGATCATATCGACCTTGGCATAGTGGTAGATCGGGATGAGGGGCATAGCCTGAGCCAGAATGTTCTCGGCGGCGGAATAATCCGAATTCGGATCGGCAGCGGTTTTGGAATCGTCGAGCAGCCGGTCGTAATCCTCGTTCGCGAATTTGCCGTAGTTCATGCCGGTCGAGCGGAAGTAATCGAGGAAGGTCGAGGCCTCGTTGTAATCGGCACACCAAGCATAGCGCGCCATTTCGAAATCACCCGCCTGCATACGGTCGGTATGGACCTTCCATTCGACGTTGTTCAGCGTCAGCTCGACACCGACCTGTTTGAAGAACTGCTGCGCCGCGACCGCGATTTTCTTGTGGTTGTCGTCGGTATTGTACTGCAGCGAGATTTTCAGCGGATTGTCGGGACCGTAACCGGCCTCGGCCAGCAACGCCTTGGCTTTCTCGAGCCGCTCGGCCTGGGTCCAGCCGGCATAATCGATCTGGGGCATCTCGAACCCCTCGATCGCCCAATGCGTCCAGTTATAGGCCGGACGCTGGCCGCCTTGCAGGATCTGGTTGACCACGATGTCGCGCTGCATCGCATAGGATAGGGCCTGACGCACGCGCACGTCCTTCAGCGCCTCGGGTCCTTTTTCGCCGAGGTTGAAGAGATAGGCATAAGAACAGGAATAGGGAATCGAGATCGCCTGATCGGGATGTTCTTTGGCAAGGCGCGGATACTGGCCGGCGGGGATCTGCACGCGGTCGAGCTCTCCGGCGAGATAGCGCGTCAGGGCGACGTTGTTGTCGTTGACGGTCAGAGCCTTAACATGCTCCATCACGACATTGGCCGCATCCCAATAATTGGGGTTTTTCTCCAGCGTGAGCTGGACCCGAGATCGTGGCTTGCCAGCGTATAGGCACCGTTTCCGACCAGTTTACCCGGCTGGGTCCAGTTGTCGCCTTCGGCCTCGATAACCTTTTGCGGCACGGGGAAGGTCGAGGAATGGGTCAGCATTTTCGTGAAATAGGGGTCGCGGCGCTGAGTTTGACCTCGAAAGTCAGATCGTCGACCGCCTTGACGCCAAGCGTGTCGGGCGCAGCCTCGCCCTTGACCACGGCGGGGGCGTTCTCGACGTTCATCAGCTCCATATACCACGCATATTCCGACGCGGTCGCGGGATCGGCAAGACGTCGCCACGAATAGACGAAATCATTCGCGGTCACCGGATCGCCGTTCGACCATTTCGCGTCGGGACGCAGGTGGAACGTATAGGTCAGCTTGTCTTCGGACACGTCGAACGAGGTCGCCGCAGCCGCAACCGGAGCCCCTTTGGGATCGTCTTGCAGCAGGCCCTCGAACAGCTGGCGCAGGATGTCCGAGCCCTCGGCATCGGTATTCTTGCCCGGATCGGTCGTCTTGATCGCGTCGAGAAGCCAGAATGTATAGCTTTGGTCGGCGGCGAGTTTCTCACCCTCTGCGGGCTGGACCGCGAGGACGGGCGTGACAATGCCGAGCGTCAGGGCCGTGGTGAGGAAAAGGTTTCGCATCTGGGTTACTCCGCTAAACGGGGGCGTGACAGTCATAATAGTTAAAACCTGACGCAAATATCGGCACCCGGCAAGCACCATAGAGCCTTCCAAGCGCGCGCTGTTTGTGGAAGAACTGCGGCTATGATACCGGAATCCAGCATCTATCTCGTGACGGGCGGCGCACGTTCGGGCAAGTCCGCACTGGCCGAGCGCCTTGTCGAGCGCCTCGCGCGGCAGTCGGGCGGACAGGCCGTCTATATCGCGACGGCACAGGCCTATGATGACGAAATGACGCAGCGTATCGGGCTTCACCGTGCGCGCCGCGATGCAGGCTGGCGCACGATCGAAGAGCCGCGCGAGCTCGCGCAGGCGCTTGCCGACAGTGACGGGCAGGGGTCCGGTTGGTCGATTGCCTGACGCTCTGGCTCGCCAATATGGAGGGAGGGCCGATGTCGGCCATCTCTGCACGGTCCTTGCGGCGCAGAAAAGCCCCGTGGTTCTGGTCACAAACGAGCTTGGTCAGGGCATCGTGCCCGACAATGCGCTTGCGCGACAATTCCGCGACGACCACGGCTGGATGAATCAGGCCGTGGCCGAAATCGCGACCGAAGTCTGGATGGCCGTCTCTGGGCTGCCGCTCAGATTAAAACCCCAGGAGCATCCTCTGTGACGCAATTCAACCTCTCCTCGGCCCGTGCAGCGCGCGACCATCAAAACCAGCTGACCAAACCGCCGGGCTCGCTTGGCCGGTTCGAGACTCTCGCCGAATTCATGGCCGGCTGGCAGGAGCGCGCCGATCCGCGCGTCGATCGCGCGCAGGCGGTGGTTTTTGCGGGCAATCACGGGATCTGCGCACGCGGCGTCAATCCGTTTCCCGCCTCCGTCACCGCCCTCATGGTCGAAAATTTCCGCAACGGCGGGGCGGCGATCAACCAGATCTGCCGCGTGGCGGGGGCCGATCTGTCGGTCGTGGCACTGGATCTCGATAGACCGACCGGCGATTTCACCGCCGGTCCCGCGATGGACGCAACCGAAGTGATGCGCGCCATGCATGCCGGTGCACAAGCGGTCGATCCGGCGGCGCAAGTCCTGGTTCTGGGAGAAATGGGGATCGGCAATTCGACGGTGGCGGCGGCTTTGGCGGCGGCGACCTTCGGCGGCTCGGGCGAGGATTGGGTCGGCCCGGGCACCGGCTCGGATGCGGCGGGACTTTCGCTCAAGGCGCGGGTCGTCGATCAGGGGCTCGAGCTTCATGACGCGGCCGAAACCTCGATAGAAACGCTGATGGCCTTTGGCGGGCGCGAGCAGGCGGCGATTTGCGGCGCGGTGATGCGGGCGCGCGAATTGCGCATTCCGGTGATCCTCGACGGTTTCATCTGCTCGGCGGCAGCGGCCGTCCTGCTGCGCGATGATCCCGATGCTTTGGCCCATTGCCTTGTCGGCCACCTCAGCCTCGAACCCGGCCACCGCCGCCTTGTCACCGCCATGAAGAAAGATCCGGTTCTCGCGCTCGACATGCGGTTGGGCGAGGGCAGCGGCGCCGCGGTCGCGCTGATGATCCTGCGCGCGGCGCTGGAATGCCACAACGGCATGGCGAGCTTTGCCGAGGCAGGGATCAGTGCCTGAGGCAGTCGCGGGCTTTCTGCTGGCACTGGTCTGGTTGACGCGCCTGCCGGTCGGAGGGTTTCTGCCCGTCGATCCGCCACCCTTGCCCGCGCGGCCTGGGCCTTCCCGCTGGTGGGCCTCGTTGTGGGCAGCATCGCCGCTGCGGTTTTCGCCGCAACCATGGCGCTCGGCCTGCCGCAAGCCTTGGCCGCGATCCTTGCCGTCGCCGCAATGGTCTGGCTGAGCGGCGGGTTGCACGAAGACGGGCTGGCCGATCTTGCCGACGGGATGGGCGGGCCGAACCGCGAGCGCCGGCTCGAGATCATGCGCGATTCCCGCATCGGCAGCTACGGCGCGCTGACGCTGGGTCTGGTCACCGCGATCCGCATCACCGCGCTGGCCGTCCTGCCGGTCCCCGCGGCAATCGGCGCATTTTTACTCTTCCCGCGCTGTCGCGCGCCATGATGGTCGCGACCATGGTCATGCTGGCGCCTGCGCGCGCGGACGGGCTGGGCAAGGCGGCAGGGCGCCCCTCCGCAAGCCTTGTCGCAATCGCGGGTCTTTTGGCGCTAAGCCTTTGTGCCGTTGCGTCCCTTTCGGGTCTCTGGCCCGGTTTCTGGCCGGCGGCGGGCGTCATTTTGGCCGCCTGCGCCGCAACGCTCCATATCCAGCGCCTTGCCCGCAACAAACTCGGCGGGCTGACCGGCGATGTTCTGGGCGCGGTCCAGCAAGTCTCCGAGGCGGCCGCATTGCTTGTTTTGGCGGCGGCGCTCGCAGAAAAGCTGTAGAATCTCAAGCCGATCAAACGTATGGGTCGATCTTAATTCTGTCACGGCCCGCGCCGTCCGCTTTATGGACGCAGACGGGCGAAAGGCAGCGGCTTCAGATTGGGGGTAGCGATGGGTGGCCTTCTGGCCCTTTCAAAAGGCATCGACCGGTTCAACACTTTTGTCGGCAAAAATGTCAGCTGGCTTATTCTGGTTGCGGTCTTCGTCAGCGCAGGCAATGCCATTGTCCGCAAGGTTTTCAACACATCCATGAACGCATGGCTGGAGTTGCAGTGGTATCTCTTCGGCGCGGCCTTCATGGGCGCGGCTGCCTATACCTTGCTGATGAACGAGCATATCCGCATCGACATCCTTTACGGGCGCTGGTCGCGTCGGGTGCAGCACTGGATCGACCTGATCGGCACGCTGCTTTTCCTGCTGCCTTTCGCGGCACTGATGGTCTTCTACCTTTACCCTTGGGCTTTGCGTTCCTACCGCAGCGGTGAAATGTCGCCCAATGCCGGGGGCTGATCATCTGGCCCGCGAAATTCATCCTGCTCGCGGGCTTTACCATGCTGCTCGCGCAAGGGATCTCCGAGCTGATCAAGAAGATCGCCGTCATGCGCGGCGTGATCGCCGATCCCAACCCCTATGTGACCCAGCACGAGGCAGCCGAGATCGAGGCAGCCGACATGCTCAAGACGATGCAGGACGGGCTCGCGGCCGGTGACGCCGAACCCGCTGCGGAGGTCCGCAAATGATGCATCTCATCGCCGAGAACATGGCGCCGATCATGTTCCTCTCTCTGGTCGTCTTTCTGCTTCTGGGCTATCCGGTGGCCTTCGCTTTGGCGGCGAACGGGCTGTTGTTCTTTCTGATCGGGGTCGAGCTGGCGCCGCTCTCGGGCGGCACGATTTCGCTCGATTGGCCGCTTCTGGGCACGCTTCCGAACCGGATGTGGGCGCAGCTCGCCAACGAGACCATGCTCGCCATTCCCTTCTTCACCTTCATGGGGATCATTCTCGAGAAATCCGGCATGGCCGAGGATCTTCTCGACACGATCGGCCAGCTGTTCGGTCCGATCCGCGGCGGTCTGGCCTATGCGGTCATTCTGGTCGGCGCGCTTTTGGCGGCAACGACCGGCATCGTGGCCGCATCCGTCATCGCGATGGGGCTGATCTCGCTGCCGATCATGCTGCGCTACGGCTATGACCGGCGCGTCGCCTCGGGGTGATTGCGGCATCGGGGACTTTGGCCCAGATCGTGCCGCCCTCGCTGGTGCTGATCGTGCTGGCCGACCAGCTGACCGTCTCGGTCGGCGCGATGTATCAAGGGCGATGCTGCCCTCGCTGATGCTGACGGGCTGCTATGTGCTCTTCATCTTCCTGCTGTCGATCTTCCGCCCCAATGCCGTGCCCGCCCTTCCCAAAGAGGCGCGGACCCTCGGCCATGGCGTGACTTCGCTTCTGGTCGTGGTCGCGGTTTCGGCAGCGGCGGCCTATGCGAGCTTTCACTACCTCCATCCGCGCTTGGGCGTCGATGCCGACATGATCGCGGTGATGGTCGGGGCAGGGCTTGCCTATGCTCTCGCGCTGGCCGACCGTTATCTGAAGCTCGGTCTGATGTCGCATCTGGCGCAGCAGGTGGTGATTGTGCTGATCCCGCCGCTGGCGCTGATCTTCCTCGTGCTCGGCACGATCTTCCTCGGGATCGCGGCCCCGACCGAGGGCGGCGCGATGGGTGCGGCCGGTGCGCTTTTGCTGGCTGTCGCCAAAAACGCCTGACCTTCCAGACCCTGAAATCGGCTCTGGAATATACCACCCGCCTCTCGGCCTTCGTCATGTTCATCATGATGGGCGCAAGGGTCTTTTCGCTGACCTTCTACGGCGTCAACGGCCATCTGTGGATCGAGCACCTGCTGGTCTCGCTGCCGGGCGGCGAGATGGGCTTTGTCATCTTCGTCTCGATTCTGGTGTTCTTCCTTGCCTTCTTCCTCGATTATTTCGAGCTGGCCTTCATCATCGTGCCGCTTCTTGTGGCACCGGCGAAGGCGATCGGGATCGATCTTGTGTGGTTCGGCGTGATCCTCGGCATCGTGATGCAAACCTCCTTCATGCATCCGCCCTTCGGTTTCTCGCTGCACTTCCTGCGCTCGGTCGCGCCGCGACAGGCCTACAAGGACCATGTCACCGGCAGAACGATCCAGCCGGTCACCTCGGGGCAGATCTATCTCGGCGCCATCCCCTTCATGCTCTTGCAGCTGTTGATGGCGGTGACCGTGGTCTTGTTCCCGACCTTGGTGACAGGCAGCAAGGAGGCCGCAACGGGGGCGACCTCGGCTCCGGCCTTCGAGCTGCCGAGCCTCGGCGCACCGAGCCAGTCGGGCGGCGCACCGGCCATCGGCAACCAGCCCGCTTTGCCGGGCCTCGCACCGCTTGATTTCGGCGGCGCTCCGGTTGCGGTTCCGGCGGCACCGGCGCCCGCCGCAGCACCTGCTGGCGCGAACAGCCTGCCCGGATTGGCACCGCTCGATCTGGGCGCGCCGGCGGCTGTCGCACCAGCTGCGCCCGCTCCTGCAAGCCCCGCACCTGCTGCGCCCAACAGCTTGCCCGGCCTCGGCACACCGCCAGGGCTGGAGGGCGCGAGCGCGCCGAGCGATGGGGCGGCACCCGCCGCGCCGGCAGGGGCAAACAGCCTGCCGGGTCTGGGAACGCCGCCCGGCCTGTGACCCCGAAAGCAAAAGCCCCGAGGAAACCTCGGGGCTTTTGCCATATCCGGTGCGGCACGATCCAAAACCCGTCACGCCAATGCAAAAGGCCCCCGAAGGGGCCTTTTCCGTTTTGCACCGCTGCGGCGATCAGAGACGCTTCTGACCGTTCAGCTGCATCATGTAATAGTCGTACTGGAAATCGACGAGCTGGGTGTAGGTGTAGTGCTCCGAGCGGAATGCCTTGATCGAATCCCAAAGCTTCTTGAACCATTCGTGCTTGGCGCTCATCTCGTCATAAACGGTATTCGCGGCGTCGAATGCGGCCGACATGATCTCGGGCGCGAAGCTGCGGATCTGCGCGCCTTCCTGAACCAGACGCAAAAGCGCCTTGGGGTTGTTCCAATCGTAATCCGCGATCATCTTGTTGTCGGCTGCGCGGGCACAGGCGCGCACGATCGCCTGATAATTGGCGGGCAGGGCCTCGAACTTCTCCTTGCTGAAGAAGAAGTGGACGGTCGGGCCGCCTTCCCAGAAACCGGGAGCGTAGTAATAGGGCGCGACCTTCACGAAGCCGAGCTTTTCGTCGTCATAGGGACCGGTGAATTCGACCGCATCCAGCGTGCCTTTTTCCAGCGCCGGATAGATGTCGCCGCCCGCGAGCTGCTGCGGCACGACGCCCAGACGCTCGAGCACATAGCCCGCAAAGCCGCCGACGCGGAATTTCAGACCTTTGAGGTCGTCCACCGTGTTGATTTCCTTGCGGAACCAGCCGCCCATCTGCACGCCGGTATTGCCGCCCGGAAGCGCAAAAGCCCGTGCTGGGACAGGAATTCGTTATAAAGATCAATGCCGCCGCCGGCATAGTTCCATGCGTTCATCCCGCGATAGTTCAACGAGAAGGGAATGGCCGAGCCGACAGCCCAAGCGGGATCCTTGCCCCAATAGTAATAGCCGACGGTATGGGCCATTTCGACCGTACCCTCTTGCACGGCATCGGCCGCCTGAAGGCCGCCCACGATCTCGCCCGCCGAGAAGGACTGGATCTTGAATTTGCCGTCGGTGGCTTCCTCGACCAGTTTCGCGAAATATTCGCCCGTGCCGTAAAGCGTGTCGGTCGATTTCGGGAAGGACGAGGTCATCCGCCACGAAATCGACGGGTTTTCCTGAGCGATTGCGGGCGCAGCCAAAGTCGCACCTGCCGCCGCAGCCGCACCACCGATCGAAGCACGGGTCAAAAACGCGCGACGGTCAAAATTCTTCTTCTCGGTCATAGATCCTCCGGAATTCCCGATCTCATCCCTTTAGGGGATAATTCACGCGGCATTTTGCCCTCTGCCTGCCCCCGTGTCGAGACCTTTGCCCAAGCGGTGCGCCCGAACTGCCCGAGGATCAGGCGGATTTCAAAGACTTCCCCGCCCCGCCGGATAAAGGGGGCGCAAAAGCTCCGGCAAAAGAGGCGAAAAGCGGCATGCAAGCCACAGGGGCGAGATCTGCATCTAGTAGCTTCATTGGGGTTCTACCCAACAGCTTTGGAAGTCCCTATAGTGGATGGGGTCAGTCATTTGCAGGGGACTATCAATGCGCTGCCCGTTCTGCGGAAATGTCGATACGCAGGTCAAGGACTCGCGTCCGGCCGAAGATAATGTGGCGATCCGTCGCCGCCGCTTCTGTCCTGCCTGTGGCGGACGGTTCACGACCTATGAGCGGGTGCAGCTGCGCGATCTCGTGGTGATCAAATCGACCGGCAGACGCGAGGATTTCGACCGCTCCAAACTCGAGCGCTCGATCCGCATCGCCATGCAGAAACGTCCTGTCGAGCCCGAGCGGATCGACCAGATGATCTCGGGCATCGTGCGGCGGCTTGAAAGCCTCGGCGAATCCGATGTCTCATCGAAGGTCATCGGCGAGATCGTGATGGAGACCCTCTCGCGGATCGACACCGTCGGCTACGTCCGCTTTGCCAGCGTTTACAAGAATTTCCAGGCGGCGGATGATTTCGACAAGTTCGTCTCGGAGCTGCGTCCGGCAGCTTTGGAAGAGTGAGCCGGCAGGCAGGCAGCGATGATCTGCGCCACATGGCCCATGCTTTGCGCATGGCGCGGCGCGGTCTCGGCAATGTCTGGCCCAATCCTGCGGTCGGCTGCGTCATCGTCAAAGAGGACCGCATCGTCGGGCGTGGCTGGACCCAGCCGGGCGGGCGTCCCCATGCCGAGCCGGTCGCCTTGGCACAAGCAGGCGAGGCGGCGCGCGGCGCGACCGTCTATGTCACGCTCGAACCCTGTTCACATTACGGCAAAAGCCCGCCCTGCGCCGAGGCGCTGATCCGCGCGGGCGTCGCGCGCGTCGTTGCGGCTTTCGTCGATCCCGATCCGCGGGTTGGCGGGCGCGGTATTGCGCTTTTGCGCGATGCCGGCATCGAAGTAACCGTGGGCGTCCGCGAGGACGAGGCACGCATGCTTCAGCGCGGCTTTCTGTCGCGCATCACCGTTGGTCGTCCGATGCTGACGCTCAAACTTGCGACCAGTTTCGACGGGCGCATCGCTTTGGCTTCGGGCGAGAGCCAATGGATCACCGGCCCCGAGGCGCGCCGCCATGTCCATGCCTTGCGCCTGAGCCATGACGCGATCATGGTGGGCGGCGGCACGGCACGGGCCGATCACCCCTCGCTGAATGTGCGCGGCTTTGGTGTGGTGAAACAGCCGGTCCGCGTGATTGCCTCCTCGGGAGACCTGCCTGATTTGCCGCCCGAAGGGCAGGATTTCGGCCCGCTTTGGCAGATCTCGGGCACTGATGCTCCGGCGCTGATGGCCGAGCTGGGCCGGCGCGGATTGACGCGGGTTTTCTGCGAGGGCGGCGGCCAGCTTGCCGCCTCGCTTTTGCAGGCGGGTCTGGTCGACGAGTTGGTGGGCTACGGCGCGGGCGTGGTGATCGGTGCGGGCGGGAGACCGGCCATCGGTGCGCTCGATGTCGCAAGGCTTGCCGATGCGCCGCGCTTTGCCTTGATGGAAAGCCGCCGCATCGGGCCGGATCTGTTCCACCGCTGGACCCGCGAGGCCTAGAGCCCGCGTCTAGCGCCGCCACATCCAGGCATAGCTGCTGGCCGCGCCTTGGGCCTTGGCCAGAATCCGCGAAAACCTGCCCTGCATGCGCAGCTCGGCATCGCTCAGGCGCTCGATCGCGACTTCGGGCGGGCAGGGCAGATTGGAAACCGGATCGAAATAACGCGGATAGGCGATCAGCGCGGCATGGGCGAAACAGACCGGATCGGGCCGCGCCTGCCGGCGTTCGGGGACAGGGCCAAGGTCCCGGGTCAGACCCCAACCCGCGTAGAATGGCGCGCCGAGGGTTGTCACCGGAATGCCGCGCAAAAGCGCTTCGAACCCCATGGTCGAGGTCATCGTCCATAGCGCGTCGATCTGGTCGAAGAGCGCGGCGGCACTGGCCTTGCGCGCGACAACATCCGCCAGCGCTGCCATCTCGGCTTCGGGGACGAGGCCCGGGCGCAGGCCTGCTTCGACATCGGGGTGGGGCTTGTAGATCAGGACCGCATCGGGATTTTCGGCGCGCACCCGCCGCAAAAGGGCGAGATTGCTGCGCTCGGCACCGGCGCCAAGCCGGATCGAGGCATCATCCTCGACCTGACCGGGTACCAGAATGCGGTAACCGGCGGGCAGATCGGGAACACCTCCATCGACATTATACTTGGTTATTCCAAGCTCTTGCAGTGACTTCATCAACTCTTTCGAGCGCAAATCACCCGCGGGCGGCGCGGGCTCTTCGAGCAGGGCCTCGAAACGGCTCGGTCGGGTCGGGTCGTAGTAGATCCGAGATCGTCCATCACCAGCGAGAGCGGCGGCACCAGCGCCGCGCCCAGACCGCGCGAGCGGATGAAGCCGTCCTCGATCCGCGCGGCCTGCGGCACATCCGCCGCGCGATTGGCCCAGGCGATGGTGACATCAGGCCCGGGCTTGTCGGTGAAGCGCAATCCTTTGCCGCTGCCGAAAAAGCGTGTGAGCGGGCCGCGTTTCCACAGCCGCATGCCATAGGCCAAATGCCCCGCATGATCGTCGCGCCAAGCACGGGCCTCGGCCTCGATCTGGCGCAACGCCCCCTCGAAATCGGTGAGGCGGTCGCGGCAGGGATCATACCAAACCGGCGCGAGCAGGTGGCTCGCGGCAAACAGCGCCTCGATCGGCGCATCCATGCGGCGGGCAAAACGCTGCTCGTCCGCGCTTCGGCCCCAGCCCGCGTAAAAGGGCGTGCCGAAAATGCGGGGGCGGTGGCCTGCGAGCATCGCCTCGAAGCCGAGCTGCGACGAAAACGCATAGACCTGCGCCGCACCCTGCGCCAAGCGCCAAGGCGAAACCGGCCCGTCGCAAAACGCCTCGCCGGCTCGCAGATCCGCTGCGGTGAAATGCCCCTGACGCAGACCCGCCGAGGTTTCGGGATGGCTGCGGATCACGATGCGGGCCTGCGGATTTTCGTCCCGCGCGGCCGCGAGCATCGCAAGGAACTCGGCGCGACCGGCCCCTCCCAGCGAGGCATCGCCGCGCGTCTGGTCGATCACCAGCACATAGCCCGCCTCGGGCAGGGGCTGGTCCGGCAGATGGGCGTTGTACTTGGACAAATCGGCCGCAATCAGACGCGCGATCGCCGCGCGGGCTTGGGGACAAGCGCTGCGGCCTCGGCGCTCGGGATCAGGCTTTCGATCAGCGAGGGCTGTTCGGGGTCGAAATGGAGGCCGAGCGGATCGATCAACAGCCCGATCGGGCCGCGCTTGGCCACAGCCCCTTGCCGCGGCCCGGCAGGATCGAGCGCAGAAACGCATCCTCGACGCGCATAACCGGCAGGCCTTTGCGGGCGGCAATCGCCTCGCCGCGCCAAGCGGTCGGGCTTTTGCCCCAGACCGCCACCGCATCACCGGCGCCTGGCAGGCCGATTTGCGGACGCAATCCGGCAAGTTCCATGATGCGGCGAACGCGGCCTTGCCGCAAAAGGCCGCCGTTGAATGCGAAAATCCGCCGGGGAAAACCCGGCGGATCTGAAGGAAAGCTCCCTCATGCGTTAGTTGAAGGCCCGGCTGGACGCGCCGACATCGGCGGCGGTACCCGTGACCGAGCGCAGGGTTTTCTGCCACTGCACGAAAGGTGCCTCGGTGACATAGACCGTATCGCCGTCGCGGATCTGGAAGTCGCGGGCGAGGAACATCCCGTCAGGCTTGGTCAGATCGAGAATATAGGCGACGCGCTGGGTGCCGACGAGCGAGGGCTTGCCGGTAACCGCACGGGCAACCGATTGCGATTCACTGCGCATGATGAAGACGCCGGTCGGATCGGCCAGCTGGGTCTGGAGACCGCCGACCATGGCGATCGCCTCGATCGCGCTGACCTCGTCATTGCCGAGGGAACCTTGGTCTGGCCGCCGAATGCGCCAAGCGCGGTGAAGTTGCGCTGGTCTTCTTCGACCAGAACCACGTCGCCCGGACGCAGCGCGATATCGTTGCTCGAGCTGGAGTAGAGATCGCGCAGCCAGACTTTGCCGCTCGAATTGCCGCGTTTCACGGTGACGACCGCAACTTCAGGCTCGATCGAGACACCGCCTGCACGTGCCAGCATCGCCGAGAGGGTACGGGTCGGACGCTCGATCGGGAAGACGCCCTGACCGACGACCTTGCCCATGACCGAGACAGTCGCGCCGTCACCGGCCACGCGTCACCATGACCTGCGGGTCGGGCGTCTGCGACGAAAGCTTTTCGGTGATCTGGCTGCGCAGCTCTTCGGGGGTCGAGCCCGAGGCCTTCACGCGACCGGCATAGGGCACGAAGATATAGCCGTTGCTGTCGACCTGCAGCTCCTGCAGCTGGGTCGAGCTTTGCCCGAGCGAGGCCAGAAGCCCGTCATCGACGTTCTCCCAGATCGAAAGGCCCAGAACGTCGCCCGGACGGATCGTGTCGGCACCGACCTGACCGGCGTTGCGGAAATCGGACGAAAAGCCGTAGGAGGGCGCAAAGTTCGCCGCGCGGATGACGCTGTCGCTGGCCATGACGATCTGGCTGGTTCCGCCATTCTCGATCGAGCCGGACATGATCTCTTTCTTGGTCGGGCCGGATCGCGGCAGGCCGCAGGCCGTCACCGCCAGAACCGCCCCGATCAGCGCCACACGGCACATCCGTCCGGCAAGGCTGTTTGCCGAGGCAGTCTTGCGCGAGGGGGCCTGCACCGGCATCCGCGACTGGAAACTCAGGTCTGTCAAAGTAATACTCCTGTCCACTCCTGCGATTCCGTGCGGGCGGAACGCTGTTTTTGGCAAATTAGCGCAGAGTTTCCGGCATTTCCACCGATTTGCGACAATATGAAAGATTGCTTAGTCTTTGACGTCGCTGAGCTGCTGGCGGTGCTGGCTCCGGCCGGTTGCAAGCGCGTCATAGGGATCATCCGCAGCGAGCACGAGATCGACCACCAGCCGCAGCGCATGGGCCCGCGAATGGGCCGCGTAAAAGCCGCCGGGCACCTGACTGGTTTCAAGCAGATAGTCGCGGTAAATGCCGTAGGCGCGCTGGCTCGGGCGGTCGGGCGCGTCGAAGAAATCCGCCAGCGGCTGTTTGGAGATCAGGTCGGGTTTGTCATAGACCGCACGCCCCATCGAGCGCACCGGCAGACCGCGCCACAAGGCCTGTTGCGCCGCCGTCGAATTCACCGTTACCGCCGCCCGTGCCTGCGCCAGCAGCCGCGCGAGCTTGCCGCCGCGCACATAATGGACGCGTTTGCCGATCTTGAGCGCCTCCGCCTTGGCTTCGACTGCGTGGCGGATGCCGCCGCGACCGTCCTCGAGCGGATGGGCCTTGAAAACGAGGTGGTGGTGGCGCGGCGCGGCGCGGGCGAAATCCTCCATCACCTGATCGGTGAATTCGGACATCCGCGCGAAATCGGAATGGGCGCGAAAGCTTGCGTCATGTTCGAGCTGCATGAGCACCAGCACATAGGGAAGCCGCCACGTTCTACGGCGCGCGCCTCGCGCATCCGCGCCAGCGCGTCATAGGGCGAGAGCAGAAAGCGGCGGAAGTTAAGCCGGAACTCCTGCAGCACCGAGATCTCGCGATGGGTGCGGTAGCCGGTGTAGCGCCGATTCGCGACGAGAACGAGGAAATGGTAAAGCGCGCCGTAGAATTTGTGCTGGCGCATATCGCCCCAGCGTGCGGGCGGGCGGCGGGTTTCGCCCTTGCGGCCGCGCAAGGACAGCCGCATGTCGCGCAGGCCGATCTCCATCAGCCGCGAATGCCCGTTCGAGCCGCCGCGTTCGTAGGTGATCCAATAGGGGCGCAAATAGCCTTCCTCGAAGACATGCAGGACCAGTCCGCGCTCCTGTGCCGCCGCCCGCGCCGCCGCATGGACCGGCCTGACATCACCGTAAAGCACGAGATCGGTGATCCCTTTTTCGGCCAGCAGGCGCTCCAGATGCTCCGGCCATTCCTCGGGGCTCGCGGTATGGGCGATGTAGTGATCGCGATCGGACCAGAAGAAGCCGTCGCCCGCATTGAAGCCCACACGCCAGACCGTCGCACCTGCTGCGCGCAGCTGCTTGCCGAGCCGGTCGAAGAACGGCCCGTGCGGCCCTTGCAACAGCAAAAACACCCGCTTTTCGGCAGGCATGCGCAGGATCGCGGCGCGGCGCTCGTCGGAGGCGCTGTCGGGGCCGTCCGGAACCGGAGCAGCCTGGGGAGAAGAGGAGGGGTCATCGGGAAAATAATGTCGTCAAGAAAAACCTTCTCCGCTTCTGACCTCTTTGAGGGAAAAAGGACAGCATTCGTTCTAAATATGGTTTCCCTATAGCAAATATCACGACCGGGCAGGCCGGTCACGCCAAAGAGGCAGGCATCGGAAGGACGCGAAACCGCGGCTCTTGCTTGAAGATCGCCGCGCGAAGACTTACTCACTTCATAACGTGAACGGAAGGGCTCGAGATGTTTACTGGGATCATCACCGACGTCGGCAAGGTTCTGGACGTCGAGATGCGCGGCGACATGCGCGCGCGCATCGGCAGCGCCTATGACATGGCGGGCGTCGATATGGGCGCCTCGATCGCCTGCGACGGCGTTTGCCTGACGGTCGTGGGCAAGGGCGAGGGCTGGTTCGATGTCGATATCTCGGCCGAGACCATCGCCAAGACCTCGATCGGCGCGAACGGCTGGGAAGCCGGCAAGCCGCTCAATCTCGAACGCGCCTTGAAGGTCGGCGACGAGCTCGGCGGCCACATCGTCTCGGGCCATGTCGACGGCGTGGCCGTGATCGAATCCATGACCGACGAGGGCGACAGCACCCGCATCACCTTGCGCGTGCCCGCCGACCTCAAGCGCTTCATCGCGCCCAAGGGCTCGGTCACGCTCAACGGCACCTCGCTGACCGTCAACGAGGTGGACGACGACCTCTTCGGAGTCAATGTCATCCCCCATACCCAAGAGGTGACCACCTGGGGGCGGCCAAGGTCGGCGATACCGTCAACCTCGAGATCGACATGCTCGCGCGCTATGTCGCGCGTCTGGCCGAAGCGGGAAAGTGAGGCCAAACGCGTGAGCGGGATCGGCCATAACCGGGGACCTGCCGCAGAGGGTGCGGGCTACCGCACCCATTGCTGGCGCGTCGCGCGCCGCGCGCTTCTGGGCGAGCGGCTTCCGGTCGAGGTCGTGCGCAGCCGCGTCCAGCGCGCCAAGGCGCTGGGGCTCGATTACAAGACCTATGCCGGCGTCCGGGCGACGACGGGCAGGGATCTGGTGGCCTTTCTCTATTCGTCGAACGCGCTTGCTGTCTTTCGCCGCGGGCAATCGCCCGAACCGGAGGTGATCGGGCGGATCGCCCGCAGCGCCGCCGTCCCGCATCTGGGCTGTGCGCCCGGGGTGGCGGCAGATGCGCTCGGGCGCGACATCCGCGCAGTCTCGGCCCGTGCTCTGCCCGTTTTCGGGACAAGCTGGGCCGCCATGCGCGACGACATGAAACACTGGTTGCGCGCCGAGGGCCTTCCCGGCGACGCGGTGCTCATGATCGGGAAACCGATCACGAGCGCGAAATGATGGGCGCAGGCGGGCTCGCCGGATTTATCACGGGCCGCCAATTCTTCGCAGGAGCAGCTGATGAACTATGACAAACCGGGTCCGGTCGAACGCGACTGGTCGGATGCAATCTCGGGGATCGAGGAGATCATCGAGGATGCCCGCAACGGCCGCATGTTCATCCTCGTCGACCACGAGGATCGCGAGAACGAAGGGGATTTCGTCATTCCCGCCCAGATGGCGACGCCCGATGCGATCAACTTCATGGCGACCCACGGCCGCGGCCTGATCTGCCTTGCCATGCCCGGAGAGCGGATCGATGCTCTGGGTCTGGGGCTGATGACGCCCAAGAACTCGACCCGCCACGAAACCGCCTTTACCGTCTCGATCGAGGCGCGCGAGGGTGACGACGGGGATTTCGGCGCATGACCGCGCGCGCACGGTTTCGGTCGCGATCGACCCGACCAAAGGCCCTGCCGATATCGCGACGCCGGGCCATGTCTTCCCGCTGCGCGCCCGCGACGGCGGCGTGCTGGTGCGCGCCGGCCATACCGAGGCGGCCGTCGATG
This sequence comes from Paracoccus cavernae, assembly GCA_030410095.1. GTDB lineage: Bacteria > Pseudomonadota > Alphaproteobacteria > Rhodobacterales > Rhodobacteraceae > Paracoccus > Paracoccus cavernae. The sequence goes on along the minus strand of JAUFRC010000001.1, from coordinate 846,361 downwards.
TCGCGCGTCTGGCGGGGCTCAATCCTTCGGGCGTGATCTGCGAGATCATGAACGAGGACGGCACCATGGCCCGTCTGCCCGATCTGATCGCGATCGCGCAAAAGCACAGCCTCAAGATCGGCACGATCAGCGATCTGATCGCCTACCGCCGCCGCCACGACAACCTGATCCGCGAATGCTCGCAACGGCCGGTCCATTCGATCCATGGCGGCGACTGGATGCTGCGCATTTTCGCCGATACCGCACAGGGCACCGAGCATATCGTGCTGACCAAGGGCGACATCACCACGGCCGAGCCGGTTCTCGTGCGCATGCATGCGCTTGATCCGCTCCATGACGTGCTTGGGATCGGGCGGCTCGACTCGGGCGATCTGTCCTCGGCCATGAACGAGATCGCCAAGGAGGGTAGGGGCGTGGTCGTACTGATCCGCGATCTGACCAAATCCGTGACCTTCCCCGACGAGGCCTCGCCGCATACTTTGCGCGTCTATGGTCTGGGCGCGCAGATCCTGTCCTCGCTGGGGCTGTCGGATCTGGTCCTTCTGACGAATTCGGCACCGCTGAAGGTGATCGGGCTTGACGCCTACGGGCTTTCGATCCATTCCACCCGACCAATCCCGGAGGAATGATCATGGCTTCCAGTGTCGAACACTACCAGATGCCGCTCCCCGCATTCGATGCGCCGGTGCGGATGCTGATCGTCGTCTCGCCCTATTACAGCGCCATCGCAGGCGAGCTGATTGCCGGCGCGCGCGCGACCGGCGAGGCTGTGGGTGCATCGGTCGACCTGATCGAAGTGCCCGGAGCGCTCGAGATCCCGCCGGCCATCGCGCTGGCCGCGCGCTCGGGGCAATATGACGCCTATGTCGCGCTCGGCTGTATCATCCGTGGCGAAACCACGCATTACGACACCGTTTGCAACGACAGCTCGCGCGGCCTCATGCTTTTGGGCCTCGAGGGACTTGCGGTCGGCAACGGCATCCTGACCGTCGAGAACCCGACCCAGGCCGAGGTTCGCGCCGACCACAAAGGTCAAAACAAAGGTGGCGGTGCCGCCGCGGCGGCTTTGCATCTTCTTGCACTCTCGCGTAGGTATAGCGCTCAAAGCCCGCGCAAAGGTTCCGCCCTGACCCCAGAGCATGACCTCATTCGCCTCGCGGGCGAAATTGACGGACCGACCCAAGCATGAGCGACGAAGACAAGACCCCGAAACGCCCGGACCGGCGCGCCCTGAGCGCGGCCGCCCGACTTTATGCCGTGCAGGCGCTGTTCCAGATGGAAGCCGCCAGCATGTCCGCGAAACGCGTCCGCCGCGAATTCGAGGACTGGCGCATCGGGACCGAATACGAGGGCGAAGTCACGCCCGAAGCCGATGAAGCCCTGTTCACCCGCGTCGTCGAGGATGCGGTGACCTGGCAGTCGAAAATCGACCAGATGACCGACCGCGCTTTGGTCGCCAAATGGCCGATCGACCGCATCGATCCGGTTTTGCGCGCCCTTTTCCGCGCCGCAGGGGCGGAGCTGGTGACGCCGGTCACGCCTCCGAAAGTGGTCATCACCGAATATGTCCGCGTTGCGCAGGCCTTTTTCGACGATGGCCGCGAGGCGAAATTCGTCAATGCGGTTCTCGACCACATGGCCCGCGAAGCGCGGCCCGAAGCCTTTTCCTGAGACCGGCCCCTTGTCCGCGCGCGTCCCATCCGCCCGCGGCAGGAAGCCCGAAATCCGCCCAGCCTTCTTTGCGAGGCTGGGCTTTTTCGTGGCCCGTCGCGAATCTCCAAGCATCCGCTCGGGCCGGATGACCCGCGTTTTGCCCTCGAACAGGACGGATCACGCCGATACGCGCACCGATACAATTCGAGCGAGGCGGCGAAACCGTAGCGAATACGCAACAGTCAAACGCCGCCCAAGACGATATTTTTCTGCGTAAATTATGAACAGTGATCGACCTGCGGCGATGAAACTCGCCTTCAATCACAGTCAATCACGCGATAGCGCATACCAATAGATCAACCTGGGGCGAGCCATAGCCAATTGCGCAAAAGGTTCCCCATATCGCGATCACATCGTGGAATGCGCCAACTTCCGCCGTAAACTTTTACTAGGCCAAACCGCTGAATTCGCGGGGCTTCCACCATGTTTTTCCGCGATCTTTTGCGGGGGCCCGGCCGGACATAAACTTCAGTCTGTAACCGCGTCAGGTCACCCGAGGCTCACGCCGCCCGACCGTGACGCAACTGATAATGAGGTTTTGTGATGAAAAAATTGCCTATCTGGCTGGTGTCACCGCTTTGGCAGGTTCTTTTGCTGGTGCGGCCTTCGCACAGACCGAAATCGCGGCCGGCGCCAATGCCACCGGCATCACCGCCGTCAACGAGCGCATGACCGATGTCGAAGATGCTGTGCGTGACGACTTCAACCGTTCGGAAGATGCCTACCGCTTCGGCCCCGGCACCAACCGTGACGGCCTCTTCGGTTCGGTCGCGCTGACCTATTCGGGCAGCACCGGCAACCAGGAGAACCAGGATTTCGCGCTTTCGGGCCGCCTGAGCTATAATCAGGGCCGCTTCGCACAAACCGTCGGCCTGCTGCTCGAATATGGCGAGGACAGCAACGGCGATACCGATACCGAGAAAACCTACGTCATCTACGACGCGCAATATTACATCAACGACCAGTTCTACGCCTTCGCCCTCGGCCGTCTGTCGACCGATGGTCTGGCCGATGATATCGACGCTTTGGCCGATGATGAAACCATTGCCGATCTCGACGGCCGCCTGCAGCGCGACGCCTATCTGGGCTTTGGTCCTGGTTACCGCGTGATCAACAACGAAACCACCGCTTGGCGCGTTCAGGCCGGTGTGGGTATCCGCTATACCAAAGCAACCGAGGTCAATATCGATCCGGTCAGCGCAGTGGCGACCCTCGACGACAACTCGAACACCGAAGTCGGCTATATCGTCTCGTCGCGGTTCTTCCACCGCTTCAACGACAATATCTTCCTGACCAACGACACCGACTACCTGACCTCGGATGCGAACGACGTCATCACCAACGAGCTTGGTCTGAACTTCAAAATGACCGAGGCTTTCGCGACGCGGATCTCCTACACGACCGAGTATATCTCGGACCGTTCGATCCGTACCGACAATACGCTGGGTGTCTCGCTGGTTTACGGCTTCTGAGCCAAAGCCAGACTCTCTCTCATTCCCTGGGCGGCCTTCGGGTCGCCCTTTTATGCGCGCCGAAGCCGGAGAAGCGCGCAAGTATGAAGAAAAGGTGGCGGGAACCGCAGCGACCGTCGCAGCACAGGTTTCCCCGAAAGCCTGGATATCCAGGTGGGCGCCAGGTAACAGAACCAGGATCCTGCCAGAGCCAGCCCCTCGGTGAAATTATAGGCCAGTGGAAAAAATGGCCACATACGCGAAGAGCAGAAACCCGCCGTCTCCACAGATAGGCCCCGAGGCGGGGCCTTGCAAGGGGCAGGGGATGCTTGCCCAATGTTTGCGTTTCGTTCAGGTTGAGGTAATGGAACCGACCCCCGATCCCCTACCAGAGCTGCCCGCAAAGCCGGGCCAGAAGCTGGCGCGCGGCGTTTCGCGGCTGCTGGCGAGCATGGGCCACGCGCCCTTGGCCGAATTCGTGCCGCAGCGGGGATTGCGTGTCGATGTCATCTCGATCGCGCCGCAGGGGAGATCTGGATCGTCGAATGCAAAAGCAGCCGCACCGATTTCACCAGCGACCGCAAGTGGCAGGGCTATCTGGAATGGTGCGACCGCTATTTCTGGGCGGTAGACGCCGATTTCGCGACCGATTTGCTACCGCCGGAGCAGGGCCTCATCCGCGCCGATGCCTGGGGGCCGAGCTGGTGCGGATGGCACCCGAGACCAAGCTGGCCAGCGCCCGCAGAGCACGCGTTCTGCGCGACGTGGCGCGGGTCGCGGCGCTCAGGCTTCAGGCGCTGACCGATCCGAATGCGTTTAGCGGCGCGGCTTTTTAGGTTTTTTGCCGCTGTCGCCGGCGGCGCGGGCAGCTTCTGCTGCGGCCATCAGCTCTTCGGCGATTTCTTCGGCTTCCTCGGGATCGAAATCCAGCGGCAATTCGAACCCTTCGCCCTCGATATAGATGCGCACCATCCCCTGATCGGTCGGGCCGATCTGGATGTTTGCTGCAATATCGCTTGGACTATTGATGCTCATGGCGTTCCTTTCGGGAAATTTGAAATTCTGATTAACGTGATGACAGAAAAGCAGCAAGTCGGGCTTGCATCCTGCTGCAGCTCGCTTTAGAGAACCCCCAGTGCCGCCTTAGCTCAGTTGGTTAGAGCGCTAGATTGTGGATCTAGAGGTCGCCCGTTCGAGACGGGCAGGCGGTACCATCAAAACAATCACTTACACGACAAAGTTAAAGCGCCTCATCGGGCGCGCGTTTTGCGTTTCCGCATCAAGCCCCCATCTGGCGCATATGGCCAGCAGGGCTTGACCGTACCGAAGCGCACAGCCTTTGCCGTGCGGGACCACCACCACGATTTCCGCCAGCCCGCTGATCGCCAAGCCTTTGGAGAGATGCGGCCCCTTCATCGGGGAACGGATTGCCCCCGATCAAACCCGCGCGCGGACCCCGAATCACACGCGCGAATCACCTCGTCTCTTTCGCGGCGGACGAATCACCTCCGCGAATCGCTTCAGGAGGCCATTTGAGGGCAGGGCGGGGATATTTTTCGACCTGCGAGCGGGCGGTCAGCTGCACAAAACCGACATGGTTTTGCCCGTATTTTCACCGCTGCCGCTCCCGACCGGCGGCAAGCGCCTGCGACAATTCATCCGCGCGCGTTTGATCCGAGGGCAAATTTGCACTAAGGGATACCATATGTGGACAAGAACCAAAGAGAGTGCCGTAGATAATCCCCAGAACGGTGGTTGGATTATTCGTTTCAACGATCAGGACATCGGACGCGTGAGCTACGCCCCCGAGCGCCCCGGCGTAGAGCCCTGGGCCTGGTGCGTTCATGACGTGCCCATGACCCGAGGCCGCGCATGGACCGAAGAAGCGGCATTGAACGCTATTCGCGAAGCCCACGAGCTCAAGACCGCAACCGCAGTCTGAGCGAGCCACCGCAATCACTGCCCGTCGGCAAAGGCTGCGCGCCATGCCGGACGGTATCTGCAGGGAGGAGGGCAGTCGCCAGCCTCCCTTCCGCGTATCCGGAAGCCGGATCTCCGATCCTAGCGACATTCCGCGTTGACGCATACAATCCATTGTAAAGACGCCTTCTTTCTGTTCAACTCTTGGCGGGACGGTCCCAATTGCCCCGTTTCGACGGAACAAATTCCGCGATCATCCCGTTTTGCTAGGTAAGTTCGAAACCTGTTGAAGGAAGATCGACATGGACAAAGCTGAACAAGACGCAAAAGCCCTGAAAGCACAGGCCAAAGAGGCCGCGCGCGACGTCTCGGACAAGGCCCGTCGGGCCGCGGAAGAGGCGTCCGATGCGCTTGACGAAGCACGCAGCAGAGGTGCGGAGCTTCTCGATAGCGCCAGAGGCAAAGGCGCGGAGCTTGCCGAAGCCGCGCGCGAGAAGGGCGCCGAATATGTCGAGGCCGCCCGCGAACGCGGTTCCGATTACGCCCATCGCGCCCGCGCCGAAGTCGATCGCCTTTACCGCGAGGGCAGCCGTCGTGCGGGCGACGCGGCCCATTATGCCGAAGACTACTATGACGACGTCTCGGATCTGGTGCGGCGCAAACCCGCACAAGCGCTCGGGATTGCGGCCGGCGTCGGCTTCCTGATCGGCCTGATCCTCGCTTCGCGGCGCTGACACCATGTTCGACTATGCCCGGAAGATGAAGCTCGCAGCTTCCGATACGGCGCGGCGCATCGCGGTGAAGGTCGTGGCGGGCATGATCGTCCTGATCGGCGCGGGCTTTCTGCTCGCGGCGCTTTGGGTCTGGCTTGCCGATCATCTCGGCTGGGGCTCGCTTGTGGCCTCGCTGGTGATCGGCGCGGTTTTCATGATCATCGGGCTCTTGATGCTGGTCGGAACGGGCAGGGCGCGACACCGCCCGCCGACCACCGACGAGCTACGCGAAGAGATCTCGGAGCGGCTGAGCATTGCCACCGATGTGGTGCTCGACCGCGTCTCGGGCCGCGCTGAACGGGCGATCGACAAGGTCAAGGAAACCGCGACGGGCGCCTTTGACCAAGCCCAAAGCCGTGCCAGCCAATTCGCCGATGCGGCGGGAAACCGCGTGCAATCCTTCGTCGATACGGTCACGTTCAAGGCCGATCGTGCCGCCGAAAGCGCCGAGAGCAAGGTCCACGGGCTGGCCCAAAGCGCTGAGGCCTTGGCGGAAAAGGCCGGTCTGACGGCCGAGCGTCGTGAAAATCTGAGCGAGAGCATCGCGACCGGCGCAGCCAAGGTGAAATCCTCGAACCTCGCAACACTGGTGCCCTTGATCGGTGCGGTCGCGCTCGGCATTACCGCGGCGTCACGCTTTCAAAGCTGGCGTCATGGTGATGGCGAGGCGGACGAGGACTGGGACGATGCCGATTGGGACGACGACTATCCGCCCGAAGACGAGCTGGAAGACGAATTGGCCTGACCGCAAACAAAAACCCCGCCAATGGCGGGGTTTCCTTTAAAGACAAACAACTAAGGCAGAGACCTCAAGCGTTTGCTTCGCGGATTTTCTTGGCTGCTTCCTTGTCGTAGGCCACGCCGCTCTTGTCGAAAAGCTGATCGAGCTCGCCCGACAGGGTCATTTCGGTGATGATGTCGCAGCCGCCGACGAACTCGCCTTTGACATAGAGCTGCGGGATCGTCGGCCATTCCGAGAAATCCTTGATGCCCTGACGAACATCGCCATCGGCGAGAACGTTAACGTCGCGATACTCGACATCCATATAATTCAGAACACCGGCAACGCGGCTCGAAAAACCGCATTGCGGCATCTCCTTGGTGCCTTTCATGAACAGAACGACATCGCTGGCGTCGATCATGTCCTGAATTTTCTGGCTAACATCGGTCATCATGAAGTTCCTTACTGGAGCGCCTTACTCGGGGGCTTTGGTGGTCAGCGCAAGCGCATGGAGTTCGCCATTGGGACCATCCATCTTGCCTTGCAGCGCCGCATAGACCGCGCGCTGCTGCTGGACCCGGTTCAGTCCGCGAAAGCTTTCGTCGACCACGGTGGCGGCATAGTGGTTGCCGTCGCCGGCAAGGTCCGTGATCGTGATCTCGGCTTTCGGAAATGTTGCCCGGATCAGGGCTTCGATGTCATGGGCTTCCATGGCCATGGCTATACCTCTTGCTGTTCAATAAGATGTAGGACAAGGCATCCCAACCCGCAAGGTCGCGCCACAGGAATGGCTCCAATGTCGGAAGTGGTGAGCGCGCACATCAAGCGTTCTTACATAATACCGATTATTAATTGTTTATTTGTTGGTAAAAAATGCGCCCCGTCGAGGTGGAAAACCTCGCTTTCCGAAGCCTTGGCGCCTGAAATCCTGCTGATGAATGTCCATGCGTGGCGGCACTTGCACAGCGCGAGATTTGCTGAAAACCCTTGTTTTGCCGAGGATTTCGCCTGCACGAAGGAGAAGTTCGGCCGGATTTTTGTTCGACAGTTGCGGGGATTTTTGCCTGCATGCAGGCTCGATCCGCGGCCTTTCAGGAAGACGCGTTCCGAATGTCGCTTATGTCCAAAAAAGCGGCTTGCTTGACATTTACATCATGTATATCAAGTACTTATCGAAATTCAGCCGTCACACTTTCAAGCTCACGAGAACGGCGCCGGCAGCAATCAGTGCCACGCCCAGCCAGTTGATCGCGGCCAAACGCTCGCCCAGAAACAGCGCAGCGAGCACGGCAACGAAGACCACGCTCAGCTTGTCGATCGGCGCGACCCGCGAGGCCTCGCCCAGCTTCAACGCGCGGAAGTAGCACAGCCAGGACGCACCGGTCGCGAGCCCCGAGAGAACGAGGAACAGGTAGGTCTTGCCGGAGACGCTGCCGAGCGACTCCCACTGCCCCGTCATCACCACGATCAGCGCCAGCGCGATCAGGACCACAAAGGTGCGGATCAGTGTCGCGAAATCAGATCCGATCCCCGCAATGCCGACCTTTGCGAAAATCGCGGTCGAGGCGGCAGCAACCGCCGAGAGCAGTGCCCAAAACTGCCAGCTTTCGCTCAGAAGTTTCATTCTTTTCTCCAATCCGCAGCATTTCAGCGCCCGTCTTGCGAAACGGACTACCACGGCATGGTCGCAGGCGCATCCCCATGCTCCCGCTTCGTCCGCTCCGCCGTTGAGGATCTCTGACGTTTAGCGGAAACAATCTCGGATCGTCATACTTTCGCCTGTAAAATGCGCTTAGCCTGACGCAGTGTTGCAATCAGCGCCTAGAGTTTGGCCAAGGGCCGGTTTGATCAAGGCCCACCCGACAGCCGTGCCCCAGTGCAGCCCCGCAGCAGCTCCGAAGGAAAGGACCGCATTTGCCCGTCAGCCCGCCCGTCTGCGATTTCGGCGCTACCGCACCGCCCTTCTCGTTGCCCGATACGACGGGGCGGATGGTGGGTCTCGATGATGTCGCAGGTCCGAACGGCACTCTGGTCATGTTCATCTGCAACCACTGCCCCTATGTGCAGGCCGTCATCGACCGGATTATACGCGACGCGCGCGATCTGCAGGAGTTGGGCATCGGCGTTGTCGCGATCTCGAGCAACGACGCAGAAATGCACCCGCAAGATGGCCCCCTCGCGATGAAGATCGAGGCCGAGATGCGCGGCTTTACTTTTCCTTATCTCTACGACGAGACCCAAAGCATCGCGCGCGCTTATGGCGCATCCTGCACCCCGACTTTTTCGGCTATAATGGCACGCGGGAGCTGCAGTATCGCGGCCGTCTCGATGCTTCGGGCCGCAATCCCGCGCCTGCCGATGCCCGCCGCGAGCTTTTCGAAGCCATGTCCCAGATCGCCAAGACCAAAGAGGGCCGCGCGAGCAAATCCCCTCGATGGGCTGCTCAATCAAATGGAAAACACCGTGAACACCTGTCTTGCCCCCTGCCCGATTGTCTTCGACCTCGACGGAACGCTGATCGACAGCGCGCCCGACATCCAATCCGCCGCGAATTTCGTTCTGGCAGATCACGACATCGCGTCGTTGACGCTCGACCAGATTCGCAGCTTCATCGGCGGAGGCGTTGATATCCTTTGGGAAAAAATCATCGCCGCCACAGGAATGGATCCCGCCGACCACGGCAAGCTCGTCGCGGCCTTCATGCAGCTTTATCACACGGCCACCTCGCTGACCGGCCTTTTCCCCGGCGTGCGCGAGGCGCTGGAAACCTTGGCGGAGCGCGGTCACCCCTTGGGGATCTGCACCAACAAGCCGCTCGGGCCGACCATGGCGATTGTCGAGCATCTGGGCATCGCGCCGCTCTTTTCCTTCGTCATCGGCGGCGATTCCTGCCCGAGAAGAAGCCAGATCCCGCCCCGCTGCGGGCGGCTTTTGCCGGTCTGGGCGCGGATCCGAAGAACCCCAAGGGGATCTATGTCGGCGATAGCGAATATGATGCGATCTGCGCCTCGCGCGTGCCGGTGCCCTTCCTGATTTTCACTTTGGGCTACCGCCAGACGCCTGTCGAAGAGCTGCCGCATGCGTCGAGCTTCGACCATTTCGACCGCCTTCCCGCGCTGGTCGAGGCGTTGGAATTCGCATGAGCCCGCAGATCCGCGCTTTCATCTGGGATGTCGACGGCACTTTGGCCGAAACCGAAGAGGCCCATCGCCTGTCCTTCAACGAGGCCTTCGCGGCCGCGGGGCTGGGCTGGGACTGGGATCGGGCGGCCTATCGCCGCCTGCTTCTGACCACCGGCGGGAAAGAGCGGATCAGGGCCCATGCCAATGCGGTTGGTCTGGCGCTCGCGGACGAGCAGATCCGCGCGCTCCACGCGGACAAAACCCGTCGCTATACCCGCATGGTTGCCGAGGGCCGCGTCGCCCTGCGCCCGGGCGTTACAGAAATGATCGCAAAGGGCCGCGCCGCGGGTATTGCGCAGGCGATCGCCACCACCACGAGCCGTCCCAATATCGACGCGCTGGTCGAGGCGGCCTTTGCCCAGCCCGCCGATCGGGTCTTCGACGTGATCGCGGCGGGTGACGAGGTTATCACGAAAAAGCCCGCGCCCGACGTCTATCTGCTGGCCTTGTCACGGCTCGAGCTTGCCGCCGCCGATTGCATCGCCTTCGAGGACAGCCGTCCCGGGGCGGCTTCGGCGCGGGCTGCGGGGCTGCGCATTGTCCTGACCCCTCGGCCTATACGGAAGGCGATGATTTCGGCGCGGTCGACTGGATGATCGCGGGGCTCGACGCGCCGCTTCCCTTGATCTTGCGCGCCAACTCGGCTGCTCCGTCTAGGGCGGAGCGGCCCCGCCCCACCACCGGCGTTTGTCCCGTGATGCTGCGACAAAGCTTTCCCTTGTTCTTGAGAATGCGGCTGCCTATCCCTAAATCGCAATCGAAAGGATGCTGCAATGTCACGCCAAGAGATATCCCCCGCTATTGACCCCGGTCACAGGGGAACGGTTTCCGGTGCTGGTCTGAACCCCGAAATTCAGGCCTTTTTCGATCAGGCCACGAATACGGTCAGCTATATCATCCGCGATCCCGCGAGCAGCCATGTTGCGGTCATCGATTCCGTGCTCGATTTCGACTATGCCTCGGGCCATACCGACACCCGCAGCGCGCAGGCGATCACCGATTTCATCACCGCTCGCGGCTGGACGACCGACTGGATTCTCGAAACCCATGTCCATGCCGACCATCTTTCCGCCGCACCCTTTCTGCAGGAGCGTTTGGGCGGCAAGATCGGCATCGGCGAACGCATCACCGTCGTGCAGGACACTTTCGGAAAAATCTTCAACGAAGGCACCGAATTCCAGCGCGACGGCAGCCAGTTCGACCGCCTTTTCGCCGAAGGCGACCGCTTTTCGATCGGCGCGCTGGAGGGCTATGTCCTTCATACGCCGGGCCATACGCCCGCCTGCCTGACCTATGTCATCGGCAATTGCGCTTTCGTGGGCGATACGCTCTTCATGCCCGATTACGGCACGGCGCGCTGCGATTTTCCGGGCGGCTCGGCGGAGATGCTCTATGGCTCGATCCAGAAAATCCTGTCGCTACCCGATGACACGCGGATTTTCGTAGGCCATGACTATCTGCCGGCGGGCCGCGAGGATTTCCAATGGGAAACCACCGTGGGCGAGCAGCGCCGCGCCAATATCCATATCGGCGCCAACCGCTCGCGCGAGGATTTCGTGACCCTGCGCGAGACCCGCGACGCCACCCTCGGCGCGCCGCGTCTGATCATTCCCTCGCTCCAGATCAATATGCGCGCTGGCCATATGCCGCCGCCCGAAGAGGACGGCCACAGTTATCTCAAGGTGCCGCTGAACAAGCTCTGAGCTTGACAGCGCCGCCCTTTGGAGTGAACCGTCGCGGGCAGCCTTTGCCTGCGACCATATGCCAAACGCCAATCAGACTTACGGAGCCGCCCCGATGGATCTGCGCCAACTCTCCCCGGAAATCGCCGTCACGCCGCAAATCGACATCGAGGATCTGCCCGCTCTTGCCGAGGCCGGTTTCCGGGTACTGATCAACAACCGCCCCGATCACGAGGTCGGCCCCGATCTCGACAGCATCGCCATGGGCCGCGCGGCCGAAGCGGCCGGTCTGACCTATTTCTACATCCCCTTCACCCCGGGCGAGATCACCCCGAGATGATCACGGGCTTTGCCGAAGCCATGGCGGCCAGCGGCCCAAAGGTCGCCTATTGCCGTTCGGGCAACCGTTCCTCGGTGCTCTGGGGGCTGTCGCAGGCCGGAAAGCGCCCGACGGAAGAAATCATCGAGACTGCCGCCAATGCCGGTTACGATCTCTCGCCCGTGCGCCGTCTGATCGACTCGCTGGCTTCCTGAGCCGCAACCGCGAGCGCTCCGATGCCGCGCCCTGACCGCGCCCCGAGATGCACCCGCCCGCCGGCTCCGACCCGTTCGGAAGCCGTCGGAAGCGGGGCCTTCTCGTGAGCGCTCCGGCCCGCCGCGGGCTGCATCACCTGTGGCGCAATCCGCGCCAGATCCTGCCGATCCTCGACTGGGCACCACGCTATTCGCGCCAGACCTTCGGCGCGGATGTGCTGGCGGCGGTGATCGTCACGATCATGCTGATCCCGCAATCTCTGGCCTATGCGCTGCTGGCGGGCCTGCCGCCCGAAACGGGGCTTTACGCCTCGATCCTGCCGCTGGTCCTTTACACGCTTTTCGGCACTTCCAAGACGCTGGCGGTGGGGCCTGTGGCGGTGGTCAGCCTGATGACGGCCACGGCGGTCGGCGGGATTGCCGCCACGCGCGCGGTCGATCCGCTGGTGGCGGCGGCGGGGCTGGCGCTTCTGTCGGGGCTGATGCTGCTGGTGATGGGGTTTCTGCGGCTGGGCTTTCTGTCGGCCTTTCTGTCCCATCCGGTGATCTCGGGCTTCATCACCGCCAGCGGCATCCTGATCGCGGGCTCGCAGCTCCAGCATCTTCTCGGTATCAAAGCCGGAGGGCAAACCCTGCCCGATCTCGTCGCCGCGCTCTGGGGCGCTCTTGACCATAGCCAGATCGCCGCCATCCTGATCGGTTTGGGCTCGCTCGGCTTTCTCTTCTGGTCGCGCCGCAGCCTCGCACGGCTTTTGATCGCGCGCGGCATGCCCCCGCGTCCGACCCAGATCCTCGTGCGCGCCGCGCCCGTGCTGGCGATCGCCGTCACCACGTTTGTCTCGTGGTGGGGCGATCTCGCGGCCAAAGGTCTGCCGGTCGTGGGCACCATTCCACGCGGCCTGCCCGCCCTGTCCTTTCCGCGCCTCGACCCCGCCCTCTGGCTTGATCTCGCGCTTCCGGCTTTGGTGATCTCGATCATCGGCTATGTCGAGACCGTCTCGATCGCCCAAACGCTCGCCGCGAGGCGACGCGAGCGCATCGACCATGACCAGGAGCTTGTGGCGCTCGGCACGGCAAATCTCGGCGCGGCGGTGGCGGGCGGCTTTCCGGTGACGGGCGGTTTTGCGCGCTCGGTCGTGAATTTCGATTCCGGCGCGCAAAGTCAGGCGGCAGGCGCTTTCACCGCCATCGGCATGGCTTTGGCCACGCTCTCGCTCACGGGGCTTTTGTACCATCTGCCGCAGGCGACTTTGGCCGCGACCATCATCATCGCGGTCCTGTCGCTGGTCGATCTGCGCGGCCTGCCGCGGATCTGGGCCTATTCGCGCGCCGACGGGCTGACGATGGCGCTCACCATCCTCGCGACTTTGGGTTTCGGGGTCGAGCCGGGGATCGTCACCGGAGTCATCGTCTCGGCGATTTTGCACCTCTACCGCACATCGCGCCCGCATGTGGCGATCGTCGGCCAAGTGCCCGGCACCGAGCATTTCCGCAACATCGACCGCCACCATGTCGTGACCGCGCCCGATGTCCTGTCGTTGCGCATCGACGAGAGCCTCTATTTCCCAAATGCCCGTTTTCTCGAAGAAACGCTTTACCGCGAAGTCGCCGCCCGACCCCGGATCCGCCATATCGTGCTGATGTGTCCGGCGGTAAATGCGATCGACGCCAGCGCGCTCGAGGCGCTCGAGGCGGTCAACCTGCAACTCTTGACCTCGGGGTGCGGCTGCATCTCTCGGAGGTCAAAGGGCCGGTCATGGACAGGCTGCGCCGCAGTCATCTGCTCGAACGTCTGGGCGGGCGGGTCTTTCTGACCCAGGCCGATGCGATGGCCGCGCTCGCGCCCGAGCTGACCGCCGAGACCCTCGCCCGTCCCCGCACGCAATCCGCGCGCGACGAGCGCGGGCTGTGCTGAAGGGGCCACCCGCAGACGCGATAACTGCTGGAAGGCGCAGGCAGGGCGTAACGTCACGGCCCTGCCGCCCGTCCCTGCGCGCGGCCCCGTCCCCGCAGGACGCGCCAAAGCCCGCGCATCGCCCCCAATCCTGCGGCAATCTTGGGAACCAAATCGGGAAGTCCTTGGTTTTCTTGCCATTGACCGGGCTAAAAGAGACGGTCAAAACACGGCATCAGAGGAGAATTTTGGATGAACTCGATCATTTACATCGTCGGTCTCGTCGTCGTCGTCCTGTTCATTCTGGGACTTTTGGGGCTGCGCTAAACCAAAGCCACCATTTCTTCTGGTGTTTTCGGGCCTTCTGCGTTAGGGGGCGCTACATCCTGAAAGGCCAGAATTGATGGACATTCGCAACATCGCGATCATCGCTCACGTTGACCATGGCAAAACCACCATGGTCGACCAGCTTCTGAAGCAATCCGGTTCCTTCCGAGAGAACCAAGCCGTGGCCGAACGGGTCATGGACAGCAACGACATCGAACGCGAACGCGGCATCACCATTCTTGCCAAAGCGACCAGCGTCGAATGGAAAGGCACGCGTATCAACATCGTTGACACCCCGGCCACGCCGATTTCGGCGGAGAGGTCGAGCGGATCCTGTCGATGGTGGATGGTGTCTGCCTGCTGGTTGATGCTGCAGAAGGCCCGATGCCGCAAACCAAATTCGTCACCTCGAAAGCGCTCGCGCTCGGGCTTCGTCCGATCGTCGTGCTCAACAAGGTCGACAAGCCGGCCGCCGATCCCGATCGCGCGCTGGACGAGGTCTTCGACCTCTTCGCCAACCTTGGCGCCAATGACGAGCAGCTCGACTTCCCCACCTCTATGCCTCGGGCATCGGTGGCTGGGCGGATCGCGAAGTGGACGGTCCGCGGACCGACCTCTCGGCGATGTTCGATCTGATCATCGAACACGTCCCCGCGCCCAAGCAAATGGAGCGCATCGACGAGCCCTTCGAAATGCTGGCGACCACCCTTGGCGCCGACCCGTTCATTGGGCGCATCCTCACGGGCCGCGTCGAAGCGGGCCGTGCAAAGGCCGGCGACACGATCAAAGCCATGTCGCGCAACGGCGACAAGGTCGAGCAGTTCCGCATCTCGAAGGTCCTTGCCTTCCGCGGTCTGACCCAGCAGCCGATCGACGAAGCCGTCGCCGGCGACATCGTGACCATTGCAGGCATGTCGAAAGCGACCGTGGCCGATACTTTGGCCGCGCTCGAGGTCAACGAGGCGATCCAGGCCAAGCCGATCGACCCGCCGACCATCTCGGTCACCTTCGGCATCAACGACAGCCCGCTGGCCGGTCGTGACGGCAACAAGGTCCAGTCGCGCGTTATCCGCGACCGCCTGATGAAAGAAGCCGAGACCAATATCGCGATCAAGATCGAAGACACGCCCGGCGGCGATGCCTTCATCGTTTCGGGTCGCGGCGAACTCCAGATGGGCGTTCTCATCGAGAACATGCGCCGTGAAGGGTTTGAACTGTCGATCTCGCGTCCGCGCGTCATCTTCCGCGAGGAAAACGGCGAGCGTCTCGAGCCGATCGAAGAAGCCATCATCGATGTCGATGACGAGTACACCGGTGCGGTGGTCGAGAAACTGACCGGCGCGCGCAAAGGTGACCTCGTCGAGATGAAGCCCGCCGGTCACGGCAAAACCCGCATCGTCGCCCATGTCCCTCGCGGGGCCTGATCGGCTATCAGGGCGAATTCATGACCGATACGCGCGGCAACGGCGTTCTGAACCGCATCTTCCACAGCTGGGCCCCTATAAAGGCCCGATCCAGGGTCGTCGTCAGGGCGTCCTGATCTCGATGGAAGACGGCGTTTCGGTGGCTTATGCTTTGTGGAACCTCGAAGAGCGCGGCAAGATGTTCATCGGCGCGCAAGAACAGGTTTATCAGGGCATGATCATCGGCGAGCATTCGCGCGACAACGACCTTGAAGTGAACCCGCTCAAGGGCAAGAAACTGACCAACGTCCGCGCCTCGGGCACGGATGAAGCAGTTCGCCTGACGACGCCCGTGCGCATGTCGCTCGAAGAGGCAATCGCCTATATCGACGATGACGAACTGGTTGAAGTCACGCCCAAGAACATCCGTTTGCGCAAGCGTCACCTTGATCCCCACGAGCGCAAGCGGGAATCCCGCAGCAGCTGATAACCTGCTTGACCCAACGGCAATTCACGCTTCCCGCAAGTGGCGAAACTGATAGACTATAGCTGACCCACAGGAACGCGAACAATGAATGGCAGTGGCAACAGATATCAGGAGCTGATCGCAATCGCCTTGCGCTCGCTCGACAACACAGGCCAGCTCCCGCATTCCCTGCAGGAGCTGGCGGCTTTGGCCGAAGTCCCGCAGAGCGAGATCGAGGAGGTTTTCCCCTCGATCCTGCTTTTGCGCGGCGGGCTGATCAACCACGGTCTGGCCCTGCTGGCCGAGGATATCCGTCAGGGTGTCGTCGCCGCGGATCCGGCCAACCCCTGCGCCCAGATCAAAGCCTTGGCGCGGGCCTATTTCACTTGGGGTTCGATGCATCGCGCGCTGTTTCGCGTCATGGCCTCGGCCCTTTTCGATCCCGAAATTGCCGCAAGCTCGGATTTCGACCTGCACCGCAATTCGATCCGCAATCTCATGGAAAAGAAGCTCCACGAGAGCCAGTCCCTCGGACAGATTCCGGCCGACCGCGATCTCGGTGTCGTCATGGCCAATCTTCATGCCGTGGTTCTGGGCATCAGCTCCATGCTGACGCAGGGCCGTCTCGACCCGTGGTACAAAGGTCCGGTTACCGATACCGAAGAACTGGCGTTGATGATGATCGAAGCTTTCCTCGAACAAACCATCCCGTATGAAGCCGCCATCCGCAACCAGCCGGAATAAGGCAGGACGCGCATCAGTCCATGCTCTGATGCGGTGATCCCGTCATGGTGCGCGGACTATCAACCGCGTCATGAAAAAAGCCCGTCTCTTGCGAGACGGGCTTTTTCTGTTGGGTGCACAAACCCACAGATCTGGCGGTCAGATCTGGCGCTCGGGCAGCTGGACCACAAGGCCGTCCATCTCGGGCGTCACTTTGATCTGGCAGGTCAAACGCGAACGCGCGGCATCCGGTTCGAACGCGAAATCCAGCATATCCTCTTCCATCGGCTCTTTGGCCGGAAGACGGTCGACCCAAGCGGCATCGACATAGACATGGCAGGTCGAGCAGGCGCAAGCCCCGCCGCAATCCGCGTCGATGCCGGGGATCCCGTTATCGCGCGCACCTTCCATAACGGTCATGCCGGGTTTGACGTCGACTTCGTGGGTCGTACCGTTGTGCTCGATGTAAGTAATCTTCGCCATGGTCATTTCCTTCAAAGACCTGTCGGAAATAGGGGATCACATCGCGAATGGAAAGCCCCATCACGCAGTCGCGTGGGCCGATTGCAGCCCAGGGCTGCAATCAGGCGTTGCAGGGGCAAACCGCCCTTAAACGCGGCGCAGCGCCAGCACCGCATTCAGCCCGCCAAAGGCGAAAGCATTGCTCAGAACCACGTCGACTTTGGCGTCGCGCGCGATATTGGGCACGACATCCAACGCGCATTCCGGATCTGGCTCCTCATAGCCGATGGTCGGCGCGATCACGCCATCCTTCAGCGCCATGAGGCAGGCTAGAAGCTCGACCGCGCCGGTGCCGCCGATCAGATGGCCATGCATCGATTTCGTCGAGGAAATCATCAGCCGGTCGGCATGGGGCCCGAAAGCCTTGGCCACGGCCGCGCATTCGGTCTTGTCGTTGGCCGCCGTACCGGTGCCGTGGGCATTGATGTAGCCGACCTCTTCGGGATTGATCCCCGCATCGAGCATCGCGCCCGAAATCGCCCTTTGCGCCCCGATGGCCGAAGGCATGACGATATCCTGCGCGTCCGAGGTCATCGAGAAACCGATCACCTCGGCGATGATATCGGCACCCCGCGCCACCGCGTGATCGAAATCCTCGAAGACGAAGACGCCCGCGCCCTCGCCCTGAACCATGCCGTTGCGTGTCGCCGAAAACGGACGGCAGGCGTCTTTCGACATGACGCGCAGACCTTCCCATGCCTTCACGCCGCCAAAGCAGAGCATGGATTCCGACCCGCCCGTCAGCATGACGGTCGCCGCTCCCGAGCGGATCATGTTGAAGGCCAGACCCATCGCATGGTTCGAGCTGGCGCAGGCGGTCGCAACGGTGAAGCTCGGTCCCAAAAGCCCGTATTCCATACTGACATGCGAGGCGGCCGCATTGTTCATCAGCTTGGGCACAACGAAGGGATGAACGCGGTTCTTTCCCTCTTCATAGACGGTCCGGTAATTCTCGTCCCAGGTGTTCACGCCGCCGGCGGCGGTCCCCAGAACCACGCCCGAGGTCAGCCCGAGATCGCCGTCGAAAACCAGTCCCGACTGCTCGACCGCCTGACGTGCGGCCAGCATCGTGAATTGGGTAAACTTGTCGTACAGGACGATCTGCTGGCGGTTGAAGTGATCCTCGGCCTTCCAGTCGCGCACCTGACCGCCGATGCGGATGGTCAGACGTTCGACATCGCGGAATTCGAGCGGACCGATACCGCTGCGCCCTCGCGCATCGCCTCGAAGGTCGAGGCGACGTCAAAGCCGAGCGCATTGACCGTCCCTGCCCCGGTGATCGCGACGCGGCGCTCGCCGGTCGCGACCTTGCCCATGATCGCGCGGCCGATCATGACGCGGGCGAATTTGGTGGCCTTCTTCACCTTACCGGCTTTGCGGCCCTTGTCGAATTTGGATTTCTTCGGGCTCATCCCTTTTCGGCCACGAGCTTTTCGACGGCGGCAAGGATCGTGCCCATGGTCGAAATGTCGAATTCCGACTTCTCGGGCTCGTTGGCATTGAAGGGAATGGTGATGTCGAACGTCTCTTCCAGCGCGAAGATCGCCTCGACCAGACCGAGGCTGTCGATGCCCTGATCCTGCGGCGAGGCCGAGAAATCGATCTGGTCGGGTTCGAGCATCGCCTGCTCTGCAATGATCGCAAGGATGCGGTCGCGGATGTCTGCGGTCATATCGGCCTCCATTCAGCCCTTATCGAGCAAGTTCTTGACAGTTTCCTGAAGCTGCGCGACCTGGGTGTAAAGCCTCGGCAGCCGGCGGATGTTTTTCTGCGCCTCGATATGGGTTTGCATTTTCACGGCAGGGCTGCCGAGAATGACGCGCCCCGCTGGAACATTCGTATAAATGTCCGTGCCGCCTCCGGCAATCACATCGTCGCCGATGAAGATATTGTCGGAAACGCCGACTTTGCCGCCCAAAACCACGCGGTTGCCGACACGGGTCGATCCCGCGACGCCGGCCTGACCGGCCAGAAGACAATCCTCGCCGATCTCGCAGTTATGGCCGACCTGAACCAGGTTATCGAGCTTGGTGCCGCGACCGATGCGGGTCGCGCGGATCGTGCCGCGGTCGATGCAGGCATTGGTGCCGATCTCGACATCATCGCCGATCTCCACGCCGCCGAGCGAATGGATGCGGACCCAGCGCTGCTCGCGGATCTCGGCGCGCTCGCCCAGATTGTCGCGGATTTCCTCGACACCCGATTTCTCGGGGGTGACGAAGGAAAAGCCGTCGCCGCCGATCACCGCATTGGAATGGAGGATGAAGCGCGCGCCGATCGTCACGCGGTGATGGATGCGCGCGCCGGCATGGATCAGGGCATCATCGCCGATCCGCGCGAAATCCCCGATCGAGACATGCGAATGGATGCGGGCATTCCTGCCGATGCGCACGCCCTCGCCGATGACGACAAAAGGCCCGATCGCCGCGCCTTCGCCGATCTCGGCCGAAGGGTCGATGATCGCGGCGGGATGGATGCCGGCCGCTGGACCTTTGGCCGGATCGAAGCTGCGCGTCAGCCCCGCCATCGCCAGACGCGGACGGCTGACCAGAACGGCGGCAATCTGGCCGTAGGCTTCCGGATCGGTCCCCTCAGCCAGAAGCGCGATCCCGCCCGGTTTGAGCTTGGGCAGGTAATCCGGCCCCGTCGCCAGAGCGATCTGGTTCGGTCCTGCATCCGCAGGTTCCGACGCCCCGTCACGGCAATGGAGCCATCCCCAGAAGCGGGCATCCAGAGCCCGCGCAAGATCGGCAATGGTCAATGTCATATCGGCATCCCCCTGTGTTCCAGAGGGATTTACTCGCCCGAGGCGAAACTTTCCAGTCCGGCGCGCATCAAAGCCGCGTAGACCGGCTCGTCGCGGTCATAAACATCGGGGTAGCGACGGATCTTGCCGCTCTCGTCGGGGAAGGTCGTGAAATAGACGAGATGCACCGGAACATTGGGTTTCAGCGCCAGCCAGCTTTCCTTTTGCTGTCGAGCGCGCGCTGGAACATCGCCTCGGGCGTCTCGGTCTGGGGACGCAAAAGCTCGTAGGCGAGATCGAACGGTTTGCCGATCCGGATGCAGCCATGCGAATAGGCGCGCGAGGCATTGTTGAAGAGATGCTTCGTTGGCGTGTCGTGAAGATAGATGTTCCAAGGGTTGGGGAAGATGAATTTCACCAGACCCAAGGCATTGTCGTCACTGGGTTTTGCCGCATGCGATAGGGAAGTTGCTCGCATTGTACTTGCTGAAATCGATGCGGTCGCGCGCGATCACGTTGCCGTTGCCGTCGACGACATCGATATGGGAGACCGCGTTGCGGTTGCTTTGCAGGCGCGGCAGATATTCCTTGACCGTGATCGAGCGCGGCACGTTCCAGCGCGGATTGACCACGAGATACTCCATCTCGTCCGAAAATTCCGGTGTGCGGAAATCCTCGTTCGATTTGCCGATCACCGTGCGGGTCTGGAAGACCTCGACCCCGCCTTCCATGATCCGCGCATTATATTCGGGCAGATTGACCCAGACGTTGCGTGCCTGAAGATCGTGACCGACCATCCAGCGCATCCGCTCTAGCGCGATCAGAACTCCGTGATCACCAGCCGAAGCCCCTTTGTTGAGGCGCGCGACCGTGCGCGGACCCGCAACGCCATCGGCCGGAAGCCCTGCGCGTTCCTGATAAAGCGCGACCTGAGCCGCAAGCGGCGCGTCAAAGACGGTCGCCGCAGTTTCGGGCGCACCCGCATCGAAGCCGATCGAGGCAAGCCGGACGCGCAGAGCCGCAACCGCTTCGCCGGTCGTGCCGAGTTTCCAGACACCCTCGGCCACTTCGGGCGTGCCGGGCGGCGCGATCAATTCGGCCTTGGCCCCCAGAGCCTTTTGCAGGGCTTTATAGCGGGCATCCTGCGGTTCGAGCGCGACGAGCATCGCCTCCGGATCCGGGCTTTGCGCGAAATCCTTGAGCAGATCGGCCGTCTCGGGACGCAGAACCTCGCGTTTGATGGTGGGATCAACGCGTTTGGGATCGAGGATGCCGCCGCCGACATCATGGCTCCAGCGGGCGAAGACGCGGGCAAAGGCCAGTTCGGTCTCGGCCGAGGTCCCGCCCTGCCCGTCCAGTTCGTGCAGGCGAAGCGGTTCGTAACGCGCGGGCGGCAACCCGTGTTCGGGCGCGCGGGCGACAGCCTTGATCAAGGCGGCGCGGCGCGATTGCCCCTCGGGTCCGGTGAAAACCGGCCGGAGGCTGTTCGTGCCGTAGAACTCCGCAAGCCCCGGCTGGCGCGCGACTGCGCGTGCCAAAGCCATCTCGCTTTCCGAGAAAACCAGACGCGGTGCGGGGGCCGCAGCAACAGGCACCGTTTCGATCCCCTGCGCGGGCGCAAGCCCCGGCAAAGTGAAAGCCGCCATGGCAAGGGAGGCGAGAATCACCCGTCTCTTTGTGCTGCCCATCATTGCGCCCAATTCCTCATCTTCGCGTTTTCCGGCACATTAACCTGTTTCGGTTGTCCGCATCCATCCGCACCCTGCGGCGGGAAAGGCAAAACGGGCATTTTGGTCACCCCCGCGTTGCAAAGTCGCAACAGCTTTAATCAATCAATAACTTACCCTATGCCGAAGGGGCATATCGGCAATATTTTGCCGAAATTCTTGCCAAATCCTTTCCGAGGAAACTATCCCGGTTTCGTAATCGCGAAGTTGGTGACATATTCTTAGCAAGTTCCGGATACAGCCGGGCTGCCACCCAGAATGAGTGGCAAATGCAAACGAAGCAGGACAGGCGATCTGACATGACGTTTGAGACACTTTCCCGCCGCGGAGTTCTGGGTGTATTCGCGGCTACGACCGTTGTTGCAGCGCCGGTGATGGCCAATGCATTCGGTATTTTGCGCGGTGCCGGTGATATCCGCCGTATCAAGATGTATTCGGGCCGTACGGGCGAAAGCATCGACACGGTTTATTGGGTCGAAGGAAAATACATCCGCGACTCGCTGAACGAGATCAACATTTTCATGCGCGACTGGCGGACAGGTCAGGCGATCGGGATCGACCCGCGCATGATCGATGTGGCTGCGGCCTCGCACCGCCTGCTGCAAACCAACGAACCCTATATGATGCTGTCGGGCTACCGCTCGCCCAAGACCAATGCGATGCTCCGCTCGCAATCGTCGGGTGTGGCGCGCAACTCGCTCCATATGTCGGGCAAAGCTGCCGACCTGCGCCTCAAGTCGCGCTCGGTTGCGCAAATGACCCGCGCCGCACAATCGTGCAATGCCGGTGGCGTCGGCCGCTACTCGCGCTCGAACTTCGTGCACATGGATTGCGGCCCTGTCCGCCACTGGGGCGCATAAGGGCCTCGGGCCCTCGCCTCCTTCAGCAGCGTTCCGGCGGACTAACCCAAGCCCCTTGCTTAAACCCGCCCTTAGAGGCGGGTTTTGCTTTCACGCCTACCGATGTTCCGGAAAGCATGCGGCCCGCCTGTCCTTAGCGCAGACGTGGCGGCAGAGAGGGTCGCGTTTGGGCGCGGGCTCTGGCGCAGGCGGTTCGGGAACTTCGAGCAAAAGCGCACCCTGCGGCAGTTCGACCTCGGAGAAGCCGACATCGACCCCGCCCTCGATCGGCGGCAGAAAGGCGAAAAGCTCGGCGAAAGCCTTGGCCAAGGCCGGACGGCGGTCCTCGGTGCAGCCGTGGATCAGCAGCAGATGCCCGCGCCGCCCGTCCGGCCAAACCGCGGCAACCAGCGCCGCGCGGCTCGCAAGTCCCGCCATATCCGACAGGCGCTGCGACAGCGGCTCGATGAACAGCGAAACCGCCTCGGGCGTGGGAGCGGTCATCCACGAGGGCCGCAAAGTGCCGCCCTCGTCGGGGGTATTGGCAAGCGCCTGCCCCAACCAGTCCAGCGCGCCCCCATCGAGAAACATCTCGGAGGGCTGACCCGGATTGACCAACAAGGCGTGCCCCTCCTGCGCCAGCATCGCGGCGAGGACGCGCCCCGGCATGGCCGCATAGGCCACCGCGCGCCCGAAGAAACCGGCAAGCCTGTCCTCGGTATCGCAGGCCAAAGCCGAGGTCGTGCCGGAAAGATCGAAAATCTCCATTTCGGCGCGATCATGGCTCGGCTCGGCGGTCAGGGCGACGTAAAGCTCGGTATCGGCAAGGCGCGACAGGATGCGCGCACGGGCGATCTCGGAGGCTTCGTGAAAAGGGATCGGGCTCAGATCATCCAGCGCTGTCATCTCTCGTCTCTCAATCTTTGGGCCAGCTCGGCGCGCATGGCGGGGAGCAGTTCGTTTTCAAACCACGGGTTGCGCCGCAACCAGCCGGTATTGCGCCACGACGGATGTGGCAAGGGCCAGCAACGCGGCGCATGGCTGCGCCAATCGGCCACCGTCCGCGTGACATTATCCGTCCCGAGATGCCAGCGCTGCGCATAGGCTCCGACCAGAAGCGTCACGCGCGGTGACATCTTTGCCAAAACCCGCGCGCGCCAGGTCTCGGCGCATAGGCGCGGCGGCGGCAGGTCGCTGCCCTTCGCATCATAGCCCGGAAAGCAGAAAGCCATCGGCACGATCGCGATTTTTGCCTGATCGTAGAAAACCTCGGGCGTGATCCCCATCCAGTCGCGCAGCCGGTCGCCGGAGCGGTCGGCAAGGGGCGCCCGATCTGCTGGACCTGCATGCCGGGCGCCTGCCCGACGATCAGGATCCGCGCCGCGGGCGAAAACCACACCACAGGACGTGGCGCATGATGCGTCGCACTGGCCGCGAAACGGGCGGCGCAAAGCCGGCAGGCCCTTATTTCGTTCTCGAGCTCCATGACCTATAGATAAGACCTTGCAGGAGCGCCAAAAGTCCCGAAACAGGGCCTTTTTACCCAATGCCTGAAGCGGGCGGTGTTAAGGACGCCTTCACTCTTTGGTGCCAGAGTGGACAGCAGCCGCCCCGACGCCTAAATTCCCACGGGTATTCATCCTTCCCTTCGCGGCGGAGGATACTTAATTTGACGTTCATGCCGCTTCACCCGCTTCGGGTCGCCCTGCGGATGCGAGGCCGTTTGATGTTAGAATTCGATAATGTTTCCAAGTCGTTCTGGACCGGAACCCAACGCAAGGTCATCCTCGACCAAGCGTCATTCCGCATCGAACCCGGCCGCTCTTTGGGCATTTTGGCTCCGAACGGTACCGGCAAGACGACGCTGATCAATATGATGTGCGGGCTCGAGCAGCCCGACGAAGGCACGATCAGGCGCGAATGCCGCATCTCCTTTCCGCTCGGCTTCATGGGCGGCATCGTCTCGAAACACAGCGCCAACGAGAATGCGCGTTTCATCGCAAGGATTTACGGCCTCGATCCCGATTACGTCGAAGCCTTTTGCCGCTGGTTGACCGATATCGGCGAGTATTTCGACATGCCGGTCGGCACCTACAGCTCGGGTATGCGCTCTCGCTTTACCTTCTCGCTGCTGTTGGCGCTGGAATTCGATATCTACCTGATCGACGAGGCCATGCCCCAGACCACCGATGTCGAATTCAACCGCAAAGCCGGTGCGGTTCTTTTGATCGTCTCAAGACCTCGACGGTGGTAATCGTGTCGCATCAGGCCTCGACCATCGAGAAATTCTGCCGCTCTGCCGCAGTGTTGCGTGACGGACGGCTCTATATGTTTGAAACCCTCGACGAGGCGAAACAATATTATGACTACACCGCCTAAGGCCCGCGTTTTCCGCCTCAGCCGTTCGGAATCGGTTGTCGCTGCCGCCCGCGACGAGGCGGGTGCGGCCGGAGAGCGCAAGATCCGCATCGAGGTTCAAAAGTCCGCGGGCGAAAACGGTGCCGCGGCGTCCGCGCAGAATGCGCGACCCGATCAGGGCACCCGTCCCTCCGCATCCGGCCAAACGCCCGAGCATCCGCTCGAGGATCTCTTTGCGACCGGCGCGCAAGACGACGGCTTTGGCGACATGAAATTCGGCGATGCGCTCGGGACGACCCAAAATGCCGCACAACCGGCGGGCCAACCCACGCCTGCAGCCGCCGCCCCGCAGGCCAGGGGCGAGCCGCGCAGTCTCGAGGCCCGCATCGCGGCCGTTCGCGCCGAAAACCTGACCGACCGGCAACTGCGTATGGCGCGCCGGATTGCGGCGATGAACGACATCACCGTCGATCGGATTACGAAGCAATCGTGCTTCTGCGCGACCGCGGCATCGACCCTTTCCACCGCACCGAAGTCGGCAAGCTGCTGTCGACCGAAGGGACGAAATCCCAGAAAACCGCGCCTTCGGGCTCATCGGTGGCCTTGTCGAAGATCACTCCCAAAAGCCGCATGCCGGCGCTTCCGACCGATAGTCCGGCCCTGCCCTCGCGCGAGCAACTGACCGAAGATCGCCGCGCCGCCGAGATCTACCGCATCCAGCGCGATATCGCACGTCGCCGCCGCCGCAAGATCGCGATGCTGGTCGCGCGGCTGTCGGCTTTTGTGGCACTGCCGACCGTTCTGGCGGCCTATTACTACTTCTGGGTCGCGACACCGCTTTACGCGACCGAATCCCAATTCCTCATCCAGCAGGCCGACCAGTCGAGCTCGGGCGGTTTGGGCGGCCTGTTCGGCGGAACCCAACTCGCTACCAATACCGATTCCGTTGCGGTGCAAAGCTATCTGACCTCGCGCGACGCCATGCTGCGCCTCGATCAGGAGCTTGGCTTCAAAAAGCGTTTCAGGACCCGTCGGTCGATCCGATCCAGCGCCTGAACCCGGATGCCACCAACGAAGAAGCTTATAAAGTTTATAAAAAATCGGTCAAAATCGGTTATGATCCGACCGAGGGCGTCATCAATATGGAGGTGATCGCCCCCGATCCGAAGCTCAGTCAGGAGTTTTCGGTCGCGCTGATCAAATATGCCGAGGGACAGGTCGACCAGATGACGACGCGCCTGCGCTCGGACCAGATGAAAGGCTCGGCCGAAAGCTATGGCGATGCCGAGGAACAAGTGCGGGTCGCGCAGCGCCGCGTACTCGATCTCCAGCAAAAGCTGGGCGTTCTCGACCCCGCCGCCGAGGGAACGGTGGTAATGACCCAAATCGCCGAGCTCGAGCGCCAGCTCAACGCCAAGCGGCTGGAACTCGGCCAGCTTCAGGCCAACGCCACCCCCAACCGCAGCCGCGTAGCCGGTGTGCGCGGCGATATCGAGCGCCTCGAAGGCCTTATGGTCGACACCCGCGCCCGACTGACCGAAGGCAATGCCGCCCGCGGCTCTCTCGCCGCGATTTCCGGCGAGATCCGCATCGCCGAATCCGACCTTCTGACCCGTCAGGAGCTGCTGGCTGCGGCCGCCGCCCAGATGGAAACCGCCCGGATCGAGGCGAACAAACAGGTGCGCTACCTCTCGCTCTCGATCTCGCCGATCGCTCCCGATCAGGCGACCTATCCCAAAGCTTTCCAAAACACGATCGTGGCTTTTCTGATCTTCTCGGGCATTTATCTCATGCTCTCGCTGACCGCCTCGATCCTTCGCGAACAGGTATCCTCATGAAACATGTCACCGCCCGCAATGTTACCTTCGGCAACGACCTGCCGCTCTGCCTGATCGCAGGCCCCTGCCAGCTCGAAACCCGCGATCATGCGTTCATGATCGCCGATGTGCTGGCAAAGGCCTGCGAAAAATCGGGGACCGGCTTCATCTTCAAGGCCAGCTACGACAAGGCCAACCGCACATCGCTTTCGGGCCGCCGCGGCGTCGGCATCGACGAAGGGCTCGCCATTCTCGAAGCGGTGCGCAACGAGTTCGGCTGCCCGGTCCTGACCGATGTTCACGACATCCCTCAGGCCCGTGCCGCAGGCGAAGTCGTCGACGTTTTGCAGATCCCCGCCTTCCTGAGCCGCCAGACCGATCTCCTACTGGCGGCAGGCGAAACCGGTGCCGTGGTCAACGTCAAAAAGGCCAGTTCCTCGCGCCTTGGGACATGCCCAATGTCGCCGACAAGGTTGCCTCGACCGGCAATGATAAAATCCTTCTGACCGAACGCGGCGCGAGCTTTGGCTACAACACGCTTGTGACCGATATGCGCAGCCTGCCGATCATGGCCCGCACCGGCTATCCTGTGATTATGGATGCAACCCATTCGGTGCAGCAGCCGGGCGGTCAGGGCGGATCGACGGGCGGCCAGCGCGAGTTCGCGCCCGTCATGGCGCGCGCCGCCGTCGCGCTCGGCGTTGCCGGCGTCTTTATCGAGACCCACGAGGATCCCGACAACGCGCCCTCCGACGGTCCGAACATGATCCGGCTCGAGCAGATGCCCGAATTGATCGATCGCTGACCCGTTTCGACCGGCTCGCGAAATCCGATCCGGTCATGCGCTGAAGCGGAACTGATCCGGCGCTTCGCGGCGCGGGATCGGGTATCAGCCCCGCAAGATGGCCTTGGCTGCCGCTTCGGCGGAGGCCCAGGCCCATTGGAAGTTATAGCCGCCAAGCCAGCCCGTCACATCGACGACCTCACCGATGAAAAACAGACCGGGCTGGAGGCGGCTTTCCATACTCCGCGCATCAATCCCCTTGGTGTCGACGCCGCCGACCGTCACTTCCGCGGTCCGCCACCCTTCCGAGCCGACCGGACGCAGGCGCCAGGCATTGATTCGCGCCGCGATCTGATCGAAGTCGCGATTCGAGAGATCCGCGATCGCTTGGTCGCGATCCCAGTTCCGCCGCAACCGATCGGCCAAACGCGTGGGCAGCCAATTGCCGAGCGCCGTCGCAACCTGCACCCGTCCCAGCTGCCGCGCGCGCGCCGCGCAACAGCGCCGCCATATCCGCCTCGGGCGCAAGATCGACGCTCACTTCCTCACCGGGTCGCCAGAAGCTCGAAATCTGGAGGATCGACGGGCCGGACAGCCCGCGATGGGTAAAAAGCAACGCATCCGAAAAACGCGTCTGCGCTTTGCCCTTTCCGTGGCTGGTCTGTGCCGGCAGAGCGACGCCTGCCAAGGGCTTGCACAGGTTCAGATCCTGTTCGGCAAAGGTCAAAGGCACCAGACCGGGCCGCGTCTTGATCAGCGCGTGACCAAAGCTCTGCGCGATCTCGTAGCCTACGCCGGTCGCCCCCATCTTGGGGATCGAGCGGCCGCCGGTCGCGACCACAACCTGATCGGCGCGGATCGGGCCGTCGGTACTGTGGATGACAAAGGCGCTGCCGTCGTGATGAAGCCCGCGAACCCCGCATTCAAGCCGCAGCTCGGCCCCGCGCATGCGCTCGAGCAAAAGATCGACGATCTGGCGCGCACTTCCGTCGCAAAAAAGCTGCCCGAGGGTCTTTTCATGCCAGGCAATCCCCGCGCGGTCGATCAGCGCAACGAAATCGCGCGGACTATAGCCCGCCAGAGCCGAAGCCGAAAAACGCGGATTGGCCGAGAGGAACCGCTCATAGCTGGTCGCGAGATTGGTAAAGTTGCACCGCCCGCCCCCGAAATCCGGATCTTCTCTCCGGGTTTCGCGGCATGATCGAGCACCATAACCCGCTTGCCCGAGCCCGCCAGAGAGCCTGCACAGAATAAACCGGCAGCGCCGGCACCAAGAATTGCAATGTTCACACTATTCATATGCGCCGCATATCGGGGTGTCACAGTTTCGACAAGATTTTTTCCCGAATGGGCTTGCAGCCGCCGAACAGCTTGGCTAGATACAGCCTCACAGTTGGGGCGTGGCCAAGTGGTAAGGCGTCGGTTTTTGGTACCGTGTACCGTAGGTTCAGATCCTACCGCCCCAGCCAGATCTTTCTTGAATTGCAGTGACTAAGCGCTTCGGCGCAGACCGAGCCGTCCAAGGCATGTCGGGAATTTTTGGTGCAACCCCATGAGCACCTGCGCTTGGGTTACCGTCTAAATTTTCCCCTATCCCCCGCCGCAATTCTTCGGTGTCGGGCCAGGCGATCGCGACCTCCCAACCGCACGCAATCCCGCCGGACTTAGGCGGGCCGTTTCGACGGGTATCGGGAAAGCGCCGGAACAATTCGGGGCATGATCGGACGGAGCTTCATTCGGTATCTTGGGATTTTACCGATGCACCAGTCTCGCTGATCACTCGGCGATCACGAGCATCGCTAACGGCAAAACCAGCGGGCATTGCCAGCCGGCAGCATTATCCGCGTTCATGTTTTTGGAAAATTTGGCTGGGGCGGTAGGATTCGAACCTACGGTACACGGTACCAAAAACCGACGCCTTACCACTTGGCCACGCCCCAACTGCGGACTATCTAGCCAACCTCTCGGGTGGCTGCAACCCGCAAAGACAAGATTTCACCTGAAATCGAAAACAATCGTATTTTCTTTGCCTCCGCCTTAGAAAATCTCGGCAAGTTGCTGTTATCTTTGGGTATAAATAGACATGTTCCGTGCATTAATACGCTTGAACCCCTCGCGCCGGTAGCCCTGCAAGCCCGCAGCCCCCTTGTGAAGGCCAACCGCAGCACGCGCGCATCGTTTCCCCGCCAAAATCCGCAGGACCAAATCTCCCAAAGCCTGCCCCTCGCCCGGGCAAGATCCCTATCCCCCGTCTTCCTCTGGCTTTCCGCATTCGGCCCTGTAGGTGAAGGCGGGTAAGTCACACAGATCTCGCGCAAAATTTGTTGACTAGTATGGAAGAACACGGCTATCCAAAACGCAGGAGACCGAAGATGAAGACGATCTCGCCACCAATCTCGAACAAGGCGCGGCGGTCGGACCGCAGCTCTACCGCATCCTGCGCGAGCGCCTCATTCGCGGCGAGCTTGCGCCCGGGATGCGCGTTTCCGAAACCGAAATCGCCAGCGCCTATGCCGTATCGCGCCAGCCGGTGCGTGAGGCCTTCATCAAACTGGCCGAAGAGGGGCTGGTCGAGGTCCGCCCCCAGCGCGGCACCTTCGTCAGCCTGATCTCGCTACCCGCAGTGATGACCGCGCGCTTCATCCGCGAGGCGGTCGAAGCCGATATTGCCCGCCGTCTGGCGGAGACCGCCGATGACGCCATGATCACGCGGCTGGATGCGGCCATGGACGAACAACGCGCGCTCGGCCCCGATGCGCCGGGCGAGGCATTCATGCGCCTCGACGAGGAGTTCCACCGCGCGCTGGCCGAGCTGCTGGATCAGGCCGCCGTCGCCGACCACCTCGAGACGCTCAAGACCCAGATGAACCGTGTCCGCCATATCAGCGCGCGCCAGTTTTCGCGCGAGCGTCTGGTCAGCCAGCATGGCGAGATCGTCGAAGCGATCCGTGCCAGGGACGCCGCGCGGGCCGATCACGCGATGCGCCTGCATCTGCACGAGATCGTGGTCGATCTGCCGGGAATTGTCGCGACGCAGGCGGGGCTCTTTTCGGGTCTGGACGCTTTGGACAAAATGGTCTGACGCAGATGCAATTTGACGCACAGCGCGCCCCAGCCCCAAGACCGGTACCGCCGCAAAAGCCGCGACACTCGCCTTGCGGTTCCGCCATGACTGGCTGCCCCAATGGCTTGCACGGGTCGGCGATCCTGTCGGCGGCGGCGTCTTCGATGCTTTGGACGCGCAGGGCCGGCCCGATCCGTTGGCCGACAAGACGGTACTGACACAGGCACGCATGCTCTTTACGCTCGCCCATTTGGCCATGCTCACCGAGGACAATGCCACGCTTGTGCAGGCCGCAGCGCGCCAATATGGCGTGCTCGCGCGCTACCGCAAGGGCAACGGGCTCTATTGCCGCGCCTTGACCCACGCGGGGCAGCCGACGGGGCGCGTCGCGGATGGGCTGGCGCGCAGCTATGACCAAAGCTTCGTGCTTCTGGCCCTGGCGACATGGGCGCGGCTGTCGCCCTCGGCCGTATTGGACCGTGAAATCGCGGATTGCCTCGCGGCGATCGACCGGCACCTGACCGATCCCGCAACCGGCCTCCTGATCGAGGATGACGGCGTAAGCGATCCGGCAGCGCCCGATGCCCCGCTGCGCTCGCAAAACCCTCATATGCATCTTTACGAGGCCTATCTTCAGGCTCACGAGATGGCATGCGGGGAAACCGGCATCGATTGGCTGGCCCGCGCCGCAGATCTGCGCGCTTTGGCTTTGCGCCACTTTTTCGATGCCCAAAGCGGCAGCATCCGCGAATGGGTCGCTCCCGATCTGTCGCAGGCCCCGGGCGATGCGGGCCTGCGCCGCGAGCCGGGGCATCAATATGAATGGGCGTGGCTTTTGAACCGCGAGGCAGATTTCTCGGGGGACGGGAGGCTGCGCGGCATCGCCGCAAAGCTGTGCGCCTTTGCGGACCGCCACGGGATCGCGACCGACGGCCCTCTGGCCGGTGCGGCGCTTGATGCGATCACCCCTGCAGGCGCGGTGCTTGAAAACAATCTGCTGCTCTGGCCCCAGACCGAGGCGATCAAGGCTTTCGCCATTCGCCATAGCGCCGGAGAAGCGGCAATGGCGCGCGCGCGCAGGCGCTTTTCATCCTCATGTGCGAACGCTGGTTCGAGGGCGGGCTTTGGCGCAACCAGCTTGCGCCGGACGCCTCGGTTCTTTGGCCCGAGACGCTGACGCGGCTGGTCTATCATCTTGTACTGGCGCTGACGGAGGGCGTCCGTGCGGGGTTATGGCCGGGGAAAAACACGGCTGACTATCAACAAAAGGGAGAGATGTTGACGATCAGGACTTTGGGACTTTCGGCACTGCTTTTGTGCGGCAGTGCATTGGGCGCGATGGCGGAGATCAAATTCGCGCTTTCGACGTCGCAAAACGCGACCGATCCGCTGGCAATCGCCATGGAGGCCGCCGCGACCCGTATCGAGGAGCGCAGCAAGGGCGAGATCGACGTCACCGTCTATCCTTCCTCGCAGCTCGGCTCGGACAATGACGTGCTCGAACAGATCCGTAACGGCGCGGCGGTCGCGGTTCTGGTCGATGCGGGCCGACTGGCCCCCTTCCAGAAAGAGCTCGGCATCCTTTCGGCGCCCTATCTCGTCGACGAATGGACGCAATATGCGGCCATCACCGATTCCGAGCCCTACAAGGCATGGGTCGAAGAACTGGCCTCGTCGGCGCAACTGCGGCTTTTGAACTACAACTGGTTCCAGGGCACGCGCCAGATGTTCACCAAAGCGCCGGTCACCAAACCCGCCGATCTCGCGGGCGTGCGCGTGCGTACCATCGACGCGCCCGGCTGGCTTGCAACCGTGAATGCGATGGGCGCGACCGCCGTGCCGATGCCCTGGTCCGAGGTCTATTCCGGCCTCCAGCTTGCGGCGATCGACGGGGCCGAGGCGCAATTGACCGGCGCCTACGGGATCAAGCTGCACGAGGTGACGGGCAACCTCGCCTTCACCAACCACGTCCAGCTCGTGACCGGCCTGACCACCTCGGAAGCATGGTTCAAGAACCTCTCGCCCGAGCACCAGACCATTCTGGTCGAGGAACTGGCCCGCGCCGGTGACGAGGCTTCGGCCGCAACCGTCGCCAAAGGCGAAGAGGTTCTGGCCGAGATGAAGGCCGGCGGCATGGTCGTCAACGAGGTCAACCCCGAGGAGTTCAAGGCACTGACCGCAAGCGTCTATGCCGACCTCGGCCTCGAAGAGGCCCGCGCCGCACTGCAACCCTTCATCGACGCGGCAAAATAAGCGCATGGGCGGGCGCGGCCGACCTGCCGCGCCCGCCGCCAAAGGCGCAAGAACGAGCAGGGAGGAACCATGCTGAAACTATTCGACAAGGTCGAGGAAATCACCGCCGTCGTCTTTCTCGCGGGGACGGTCACTGCCGTTCTGGTGGGGGCGGTCGGCCGCTCGATGGGCCATCCGGTGCCGTCGGGTCCCGAGATCGCACAACTGCTGCTGATCTGGACCTGCATGCTTGGGGCCGATCTCGTGATGAAGCGTGGCGAGCATATCCGCATCTCGGCACTGCCCGATGCGGTCTCGCCCAATCTGCGCCGGATCCTCCATCTGGTCTGCATCGTGCTGATCCTCGGCTTTCTCGGATATTGCGGCTGGCTCGGCTGGAAGCTCGCCATGTCGAACTGGGCGCGCGAAATGGGCGCATCGGGTCTGTCCTACGGCTGGGTCACGCTGGCCTTTCCGGTCGGCTGCGCACTGATGATCATCTCGCTCATCCGCCGCATCGCCGGTCTCGGCCTGCTCCATTCGATCGAGCCGGAGACCCGTGATCAGGAGCAACTGCTATGATTTCCTTCATCCTGCTTTGCCTTGCGCTTTTGCTCATGGTCATCGGCATGCCGGTCGCCTTCTCGATCGGCGTGGCGAGCCTCGTCTACTTCCTGCTGCCCACGACCTTCATGCCCGATGCGACGGCGGTGCAGCGGATCGTTGCCGCCAGCCAGTCCTTTCCGCTTCTGGCCGTGCCGCTTTTCATCCTTGTCGGCCATCTGATGAACGGATCGGGCATCACGCCGCGCATGATGCTGCTCGCCTCGACGCTGGCGGGCTGGATGCGGGGCGGTCTGGCGCAGGTCAGCCTTCTGCTTTCGGCGCTGATGGGCGGGATCTCCGGCTCTGCGGTCGCCGATGCCGCGATGCAGTCGCGCATCCTCGGCGGGCCGATGATCAAGGAGGGCTATTCCAAAGGCTTTACCGCCGCCCTTCTGTCCGTCGGCGGGCTGATCACCGCAACGATCCCGCCGAGCCTCGGGCTGATCCTTTACGGATTTCTGGGCGAAGTCTCGATCGGGCGGCTCTTTATCGCGGGGATCGTGCCCGGCGTGCTTTTGACCATCGCGCTGATGATCACCACCGCCTGGGTTTCGCGCAAACGCGGCTATAAACCCCAAAGCGACCGCCTGCCGACCTTTGCCGAGGTCGTAGCCGCCGTCAAAGCCAGCTTCTGGGCGATCCTGTTTCCGGTCTGGCTGATCGTCGGGATCCGCTTCGGCATCTTCACCCCTCGGAGGCCGGCGCTTTCGCCGTGGCCTATGCGCTGGTGGTGGGCGTCGTGATCTACCGCGAACTGAGCTT
Organism: Paracoccus cavernae; assembly: GCA_030410095.1. Taxonomy (GTDB): domain Bacteria; phylum Pseudomonadota; class Alphaproteobacteria; order Rhodobacterales; family Rhodobacteraceae; genus Paracoccus; species Paracoccus cavernae. The sequence continues at coordinate 812,115 of JAUFRC010000001.1, read as the reverse complement.
TGCCGCGATTGTCGATGCGCTGCTCCTGTCGGTGCGCGATATCGGCATGATCATGTTCATCATCCTGCTTTCGGGCGCTTTCGGCTATGTCATCACCTTCGAGCGCGTGCCCCAGACCCTCGCCGAGCTGACCATGGGCCTCTTCAGCTCCAAGATCGCGCTGCTCTTTACCATCTCGGCCTTCCTGCTGGTCTTCGGCATGCTGGTCGAGGCGACAGTGATCGTGATGCTGCTCACCCCGATTCTCGTGCCGGTGATCACGGCGGCAGGGATTGATCCGGTCCATTTCGGCCTGATCATGATGACCTTGGTGACCTTCGGCGGGATGACGCCCCCGGTCGGCGTCTCGATGTTCACGGTTTGCGGCATCCTCAACGTCTCCTACAAGGAATATACCGCCGAGCTGATCCCGCTTGCCCTCGCGGTTTTTGCCGTGGTCGCGATCATGATCTGCTTCCCCGGCATCGTGATGTTCCTGCCCGACATGATGATGGGTCACTGACATGTTGCTTCATCCCGACCGCCTTTTCCCTGCAGATCCGGCAACACGCGACATCGCGCGCGCCCTCTACCACGCGGTGGAAAAGGCCCCGATCGTCTCGCCCCACGGCCATACCGATCCGCGTTGGTGGGGCGAGAACGGCGCTTTCGCCAATCCCGCCGAGCTTCTCGTCATCCCCGACCATTATGTCGTGCGTATGCTCATCAGTCAGGGCATGGCCTATGAGGATCTCGGCATCGGGCCGGATGCCGACAGCGATCCGCGCGCGATCTGGCGGCGTTTCGCGAGCCAGTACCACCTGTTTCAGGGCACGCCCTCGCGGCTCTGGTTCGACCATTCCCTTTCGCAGGTCTTCGGCATCGAGGAGCGGCTCTCCCACCACAATGCCGACGAGATCTACGACGCGGTCAACGAGCGGCTCGCCCTGCCCGACTACCGTCCGCGCGCGCTTTACGAGCGTTTCGGCATCGATGTGATCGCGACCACGGATTCCGCGCTCGACGATCTCGGCTGGCACCAGATGGCCAAAGACAGCGGCTGGTCGGGCCGTGTGGTCCCGACCTATCGCCCCGATGCGGTGATCGACCCCGAGACGCAAGGCTTTGCCGCCAATCTCGACCGCCTGGGCGAACTCACCGGCTGCGATACCGGCAGCTGGCAGGGCTATCTCGACGCCCATCGCGCCCGCCGCGCGTTCTTCCGCGCGATGGGGGCCACGGCGACCGATCACGGGCACCCGACCCCCAAACAGCCGACCTGCCCGCAGCCGAGGCCGCGCAGCTCTTTGCGCGCATCCGCGCAGGCCGCGCCACCCCCGCCGAGGCCGAGCTGTTTCGTGCTCAGATGCTTACCGAAATGGCGCGGATGTCGGTCGAGGACGGTCTGGTCATGCAGCTTCACGCCGGCTCCTTGCGCAACCATAGCGCGGCGGTTTTCGCCCGCTACGGTCGCGACCGCGGCTTCGACATCCCGCAGCCGGTCAGCTTTACCGCGGCGCTCAAGCCGCTGCTCGACGCCGTGGGCATGGAACAGGACCTGCGACTGATCCTCTTTACCCTCGACGAGACGACCTATGCGCGCGAGCTCGCCCGCTGGCGGGCGCCTATCCCTCGTTGCGGTTGGGGCCGCCCTGGTGGTTTCACGACAGTTTCGAGGGGATCAAGCGGTTCCGCGAAATGGCGACCGAGACGGCGGGCTTCTACAATACCGTGGGTTTCAACGACGATACCCGCGCATTGTGCTCGATCCCAGCACGCCACGACGTCAGCCGCAGGGCGGATTCCGCCTTTCTGGCCGAGCTCGTCGTCACCCACCGCCTCGACGAGGACGAAGCCCATACGCTCGCGCGCCTTCTTGCGGGTGGACTCGCACGGGACGGCTACCGGCTCTGAGGACAGCCGCGCGCAAGCGTCTCGCGCCATTCGCGTCGGAGCGCGGACCAAGAGCAAAGCAGGCCGCCCCGATCGGGCGGCCTTTTGTTTTTACGTTCCAGATTGTCCGGATCGGCAAAAAATTCGGCGGAAACCGCATATCCCGCGCAGACCGCATCCCGAATAATCAAACCAGACGCGTCACAAAGATCCCATGACATCAAAGCTTTGACCCAAAGCCCGCCTGCCGGTTCCGACAGGCCGCCCGAGACCCTTTGCCCGCGCCGATCCGCCAGCCGTTTTCACGCAACCCTTTGATCCGGAAGTGCAGATGCAGACATTCGTTCGCCCCCTCCTCATTGCCGCCAGCACCCTCGCCCCCTGCTCGCGGTCCAACCGCTTTTCGCGCAAGAGCCGCCCAAACCGGCAGGTGAAATCACCTTGCAAAACAACTTCGATCCGATCGGAGCCGAGGTCCATCAGCTCGACCAGAACGGTCGCGCGATCTTCTATATCGACGAGGGCCCGCGCGACGGCCGCGTCGTTGTCTTCATCGGCGGGGCCGGAACCAGCCTCGAGGCCTTCCAGCTCACGGAATTCGCCCGCAGCAGCCGCGAGGCTCTGGGCTTGCGTGTGATCTCGGTCGAACGCAACGGCTTTGGCGAATCCGCCTTTGACCCGGCGCTCGGCTATGGCGACTACAACGCGGAAATCCTCGCGGTTCTGGCCCATCTCGGCGTCGAGCGTTTCGCGGTCATGGCAATTTCGGGCGGCGGAGCCTATGCCGCCCATCTTGCGGCGGCGGTCCCCGATCGGGTGATCTCGCTCCATCTCGGCGCGGCTGTGGCGCGCACGCTGCCGACGCGCAGCGATCCCAAAGCCTGTGCGAGCGATCCCGCGGAAGTCAAAGCCTCGAGCGAGAAAGCCGTGCTCAGCCCCAAGGAATGGTGGGCGGTGCCGGGCTCGCCTGTCCTTGTGGTGCCGGGCTGGCAGACGCGGGCCTATGCCGATGCGACGCGCTCGTTCTACATCGACGGCGCGAACGAGGGCGCGGCCGCGCTTGCGCACGAGCGGCTCCTGATCTGCGGCGGGAATGCCGTGGTCGATGCGGCAAAAATCACTGCCCCCACCTATCTCTATTACGGCGACGCGGACAAAGCCGTGACGCCCGAAGAGATGCGTCAATGGCAGGAGGCCCTGCCCAACATCGCCCGCGCAACGCTTTACCCAGACGAGGGCCACACGGTCCAATACCGCCATTGGGACCAGATCCTCGCCGATATGGCCGGATACGGCGATCATACCGTCGTCTGCCGCGAAGGTGAGAGCGCGCTGGTCCCCGCCGCCGATGTGACGCCAAGCGAAAAGCTCGGGATCTGCGCCTGGCATCCGGCGGAATAAGGCCCAGCCATGAACCGGACCGTCCCGCGATCAGCGGGGCGGCCCGCATACACGCCAAGAAGCGACATGCGCCCCGTTTGGTCACCCGAGAGACCTGCGCCCGAAGTCGTCCGGTGCCTCCGGCACCACGCCGTTTATTCCATGCGCGCGGCCTTTGCTCGCGTCCACGCACGGCTCGACCATCATACCACTGTCCGATTTTTGCGCGGCGCTGCATAATGCATCATCATTTTTATGCAAATCGCAGGGCAATTTCTCGTTCTTTGCACCTTTATGTTGCTTTGCGATTGGTCTATCAGCGCTAGCGCTGACGCAACTTTCTTAAACACCAGGGCGCTAAAGGAGAACATATTGACCATTCTCGACGACAAGCTCGAACCAATTTTCGACGAGGTCGTACGGCGCAACGCCGGCGAGCCCGAGTTCCACCAAGCGGTGCGTGAAGTCCTCGAAAGCCTCGGCCGAGTCGTCGCGAAGCGACCCGACTATCTTGAAGATGCACTGATCGAGCGGATCTGCGAACCCGAGCGTCAGATCATCTTCCGCGTGCCGTGGACCGACGACAAAGGCAAAGTCCACATCAACCGTGGCTTCCGCGTCCAGTTCTCCTCGGCGATGGGCCCCTACAAGGGCGGCCTGCGGTTCCACCCTTCGGTCAACGTGGGCATCATCAAATTCCTCGGCTTCGAGCAGATCTTCAAGAACGCGCTGACCGGCCTGCCGATCGGCGGCGGCAAGGGCGGCTCGGACTTCGATCCCAAAGGTCGTTCGGACGGCGAAATCATGCGCTTCTGCCAGAGCTTCATGACCGAGCTGTACCGCCATCTGGGCGAGTATACCGACGTTCCGGCCGGCGACATCGGTGTCGGCGCACGCGAGATCGGCTATATGTTCGGCCAGTACAAGCGCCTGACCAACCGCTACGAGGCGGGTGTTCTGACCGGCAAGGGCCTCTTCTACGGCGGCTCGCTCGCACGCAAGGAAGCCACCGGCTACGGCAATACCTATTTTACCCGCGCCATGTTGCAGACCGACGGCAGCGACTTCGACGGCAAGACCGTCGTGGTTTCGGGCTCGGGCAATGTCGCTGTCTACACGATTGAAAAAGTGCAGGAATTCGGCGGAAAGGTCATCGCCTGCTCGGATAGCTCGGGCTATATCGTCGACGAAAACGGCATCGATCTCGCCCTGGTCAAGGAAATCAAAGAGGTCCGTCGCGGCCGGATTTCCGAATATGCGCGCATCAAAGGCGAAGGCAAAGGCGTGTACTTTGTCAAAGCCAGCGACGGCTCGATCTGGGATGTTCCCTGCGAGGTTGCGATGCCTTCGGCGACGCAAAACGAGCTGACCGGCAAAGACGCGAAGAAGCTGGTGAAGAACGGCGTTCAGGCGGTCGGTGAAGGCGCGAACATGCCCTGCACCCCGAGGCGATCCGCATCTTCCAGCAAAACAACGTCAAATTCGGTCCCGGCAAAGCCGCGAACGCAGGCGGTGTTGCGACTTCGGCGCTGGAAATGCAGCAAAACGCCTCGCGCGACAAATGGACCTTCGAGAAGACCGAGGCCCGTCTGGCCACGATCATGCGCGACATCCACGACAGCTGCTACTCGACCGCCGACGAGTTCGGCGCACCGGGCGACTATGTCATCGGCGCCAATATCGCGGGCTTCATCCGCGTCGCCGAACCGATGCGCGCTTTCGGCGTCATCTGATCGCTTTAGCACCTTGACGAAAGGGGCCGGATCATCCGGCCCCTTTTTCATGTCGCGCGGCTTGCGCCCGATATCAGCCTGCGTCCCCGCCTGTTTGCGGCCCGAAGCTTTCGACCCATTCGACCATCCGCGGCAAGGTCTTGCTTTGGAAGTCGTAGTCCCGAACGATGGTCGCTCGCGCAGCAGCCTTGAGGCGCGCCGCATCGGGATCACCTTCGAGGGCGCGGATCAACGCCTTCTCCAGTGCCTCGCGGTCGAAGTAGGGTACCAGACGGCCATTCTCGCCGTCCTTGATCAGCTCGCGCACCGGTTCGGTATCCGAGCCCACAATCAGACAGCCAGCCGCCATCGCCTCGGTCAGGGACCAGCTGAGAACGAAGGGGACCGTCAGATAGCAATGGACCCGCGTCAATTGCAGCAGCGCGAGATAGGCGTCATAGGGCACACGGCCGAGGAAATGGATCCGCGAAAGATCGAGCTGTCCCTCGAGCTCCGTCAGGATCTTGGCCTTCCAGCTCCCGCCATCCGGGGCGGCGCACCGTAGCTCACGCCCTCGGCCCCGACGATCACCACCTGGGCATTCGGCCGCGCGCGCATGACCTCGGGCAATGCCCGCATGAAATGCATGAAGCCGCGGTAGGGTTCGAGCGAGCGCGAAACGAAGCTGATCACCTCGTCACCCTCGCGCAGTTCGCGCCCGTCGGGCAGCCGCAGCCATGCATCCTTCGCCGGCTTGACCTTGTCGGTGTCGATCCCGTCATGGATCACGGTCAGCTTGTTGCGCAGTTCCGGCGGGAAGGTGCCCGCCTGATATTCGGTCGGGGCCAGCCCCGCATCGGCCTGCACCAGCCCCTGAATGAGATGGGCCGAGCGCGCGACGGTCGTCACCCGCGATTCCAGCGTGCCGGTGCTGATTTCAGGATCGAAGCCGACATCATGCCCGCTGGTCTGGTACAGCAACTCGGCATAGACGAGCAGCTTGGCCTCGGGCCAAACCTCCTTGAGAAACAGGGTCTCGCCCCAGCCGGAATGACCGAAAATCACATCCGGCGTGTAACTGTGCTGGTCGCGCAGGGCGCGGCAGCCGCGAGCCGCCATCCAGCCCCGTTCGGTATATTCGGCATAGGCCCGCGCAAGACCGGCCGGTTTGCGGTCCATCTCGACCGGGGTTTTGTAGCGCATGACCTCGACCTTCGAGGGGCGGTTGTTCTTTTCGTCGGTCAGAGCCAGCACCTGATGGCCGCGCGCCGCCATTGCCGGAGCGAGCTGCAGGAACTGGCCGGGAAAGTTCTGGTGGACAAAGAGGATTTTCATGCGCGGTGGTCCCGGAAAGCGGCGTCCATGAGGTTGCGGGTATATTCGGCGCGCGGCGCGTCGAATATGGCTGCCGTCGGCCCTGCTCGACCACCTCGCCCGCGCGCATGACCATGATCTTATGGGCCATGGCGCGCACGACGCGCAGGTCGTGGCTGATGAAAACAAAGGCCAGCCCGTGTTTCTTCTGCAGATTGCGCAGCAGTTCGACAATCTGGACCTGAACCGTCATATCCAGTGCCGAGGTCGGCTCGTCCAGAACCACCAGCTTGGGCCGCAGGATCATCGCCCGCGCGATCGCGATCCGCTGGCGTTGCCCGCCCGAGAATTCATGGGGGTAGCGGTGCATCGCCTCGGGATTAAGGCCGACCTCGCCCATGATTTCGGCGACCATATCGCGACGGTTGCGGCCCGGATCGACGCCGTGGACGCCCAGCCCCTCGGCGATGATCTGCTCGACCGTCATTCGCGGCGAGAGGCTGCCGAAGGGGTCCTGAAAGACGATCTGCATGTCGCGGCGAAGCTGGCGCATCTGGCGCGCGGGCAAAGTGCTTATGTCGCGGCCCATATAGATGATCGGCCCGTCGCTTTCGATCAGCCGCATCAGAGCCAGCGCCAAAGTGGTCTTGCCCGAGCCGGATCGCCGACGATCCCCAATGTCTCGCCCGCATGGACGGTCAGGCTTGCGCCGTTGACCGCCTTGATATGGCCGACGGTCCGGCGCAAAAGCCCGCGTTTGACCGGAAACCAGACTTTGAGATCGCGCAGCGCGAGATATTCGGGCGCATCGGCGGCGATCGGCTCCGCCCGTCCGACCGGCTCGGCGGCCAGAAGTTTGCGGGTATAGTCGTGCTGCGGATTGGCAAAGACCTGTTCGGCAGGCCCCTGTTCGACGATTTCGCCATCCTTCATCACGCAGACCCGATCCGCAATGCGGCGAACGAGACCGAGGTCATGGCTGATGAACAGCATCGACAGCCCCTCGCTGCGCTTGAGTTCGGCCAGAAGGTCCATGATCTGGGCCTGAATGGTCACGTCGAGCGCGGTTGTCGGCTCGTCGGCGATCAGCAGCTCCGGCCCGTTGGCAAGCGCCATCGCGATCATGATGCGCTGGCGCTGGCCGCCAGAAAACTGGTGCGGATAATCCGAAAGGCGGCTCTCGGAATCGCGGATCCCCACCTTGTCGAGCAATTCGACAATGCGCGCGCGCTGCCGCACCGCTGAGCCCCTGATGTAGCGCGAGGCTTTCGCCAAGCTGCTTTTCCAAGGTTTGCAACGGGTTGAGCGAGGTCATCGGCTCCTGAAAGATGAAACTGATGTCGTTGCCGCGGACCTGACGCAGCTCCGCCTCGGGGGCGCCGACTAGCTCGCGCCCCTTGTAGGTCACGCTGCCCTCGACCTGTGCGGCATCGCCCAGAAGCCGCACGGTACTCAGCGCGGTTACCGATTTGCCCGACCCCGATTCACCGACCAGCGCCACGGTTTCACCCGCCCCGACCGCGAAGCTGACGCCTTTGACCGCAGGCACGACCTTGCCGTCCTGACGAAAGCTGATGCGCAGGTCCGAGACCTGAAGAACGGCGCTCATTTGAATGTCTTTCTCGGATCAAACGCGTCACGCACACCCTCGAAGATGAAGATCAACAACGAGAGCATGATCGCGAAAGTAAAAAATGCGGTAAACGCGAGCCAGGGTGCCTGAAGATTCTGCTTGGCCTGAAGCGCCAGCTCGCCGAGCGAGGGTGCCGAGGCGGGCAGGCCGTAGCCGAGATAGTCGAGCGCGGCGAGGCTGGAAATCGCGCCGGTCACGACGAAGGGCAGCATGGTCAGGGTCGCGACCATCGCATTGGGCAGAATGTGGCGGAACATGATGACGCGGTCACTGACGCCCAAAGCGCGGGCGGCACGGACATATTCGAAGTTACGCGCCCGCAGGAATTCGGCGCGCACAACGCCCACAAGCGCGGGCCAGCCGAAAAGGATCGAGAGCGCGACCAACAGCCAGAAGCTGCGGCCAAGGATCGCGAACATGATGATAATCACATAAAGAGAAGGGGTTGACGACCATATCTCAAGCAATCTCTGAAGAACGAGATCGACACGGCCGCCGAAATATCCCTGCACGGCCCCCGCCGCGATCCCGATCACCGAAGAGACAATCGTCACCACCAGAGTGAAGATGATCGAGAGCCGAAAGCCGTAGATGATCCGTGCCAGCACGTCGCGGGCGGTATCGTCGGTGCCCAGCCAATGCGCGGCATCGGGCGCGCTCGGCGCGGTGCCCACGCTGCTGATGGTCTGGTAGTTATAGGGAATGATCGGCCAGATCATCCAGCCCGCCTCGACGGGCTCGCCTCCGACCATGCCGCTTTCGGCCTCGATCATGACGGCCTCGGGATCATCCCAGCATTCCTCGCGCCCGCCGGTCTTGATCAGGCATTGCACGCCCGGATCGGTATAGATCGCCTCGGTGCCGAAATCGCCGCCAAAGGTCTTCTCGAGTAGAACTGGTAGACCGGCATATAGAATTCGCCGCGATAGCGCATCAGGATCGGCTTGTCGTTCGCGATCAGCTCGGCAAAGAGCGACAGCACGAAAAGCACGGTGAAGATCACCAGCGACCAGAAAGCGCGGGAATTGCGCCGGAAGCTGCGCAGCCTGCGGCGATTGAGTTCGGAAATCGCCATCAGCCGGCCCTCTTGTCGAAATCGATGCGCGGATCGACCAGCACATACATCAGATCGGACAGGATCCCGATCAAAAGCCCCATCAGGCCAAAGACGAAAAGCGTGCCGAAGATCACCGGATAGTCGCGCTGGACGGCGGCCTCGAAGCCCAGACGCCCGAGCCCGTCGAGCGAGAAGATCGTCTCGATCAGGATCGAAGAGCCGAAGAAGACGCTCAGGAACAAGGCCGGAAAGCCCGCGATCACGATCAGCATCGCATTGCGGAAGACATGGCCGTAAAGCACGCGCCGCTCGGGCAGGCCCTTGGCGCGGGCGGTCATGACATATTGCTTGTTGATTTCGTCGAGGAAGCTGTTCTTGGTCAGAAGCGTCAGCGTGGCGAAGCTGGAAATCGTGGTGGCGACCACCGGCAAGGTAATGTGCCACAGGTAATCGCCGATCTTGCCCACAAGCGAGAGATCACTGAAGTTGTCGCTGGTAAGTCCACGCAAAGGAAAGATTTTCCAGTAGGATCCACCCGCGAAAAGCACCATCAGAAGCACGCCGAACAGGAAGGCCGGAATGGCATAGCCGATGATGATCAACCCCGAGGTCCAGGTATCGAAGGGGTCCCTGCGTGCACCGCCTTGCGGATCCCCAGTGGGATCGAGATGAGATAGGCCAGCAGCGTCGACCACAGGCCGAGCGTGATCGAGACCGGCATTTTTTCGAGAACGAGATCGACCACCGAGATCGAGCGGAAGAAGCTCGTCCCGAAATCGAGGCGCAGGTAATTGCCCATCATGATCAGGAAACGCTCGGTCGCGCCGATCTTTTCCTTGCTGCATTCGGGTGCTTTCAGATCGGGCGTACCCTGAAAACCCGCCGTGCAGGTGATCTTGGCAAAGCCCATCTGGATCTCGAGCTGGTCGAGCATCTCCGGCGGCAGGCCGCGCGCACCCGCATATTGCTCGGATTGTGCGGATTGCCCGCTGGTATCGCCCCCGCCCGAGATATTGCGGAAGGCGTCGCCCTCGCCCTGAACGCGGGCGATGACCTGCTCGATCGGCCCGCCCGGCACGAATTGCGTCAGCGTGAAGTTGACCAGCATGATGCCGATCAACGTTGGTATGACCAGCAGCAGACGCCGCGACAGATAGGCCAGCATGTCCGCCTGTATCCCCGTCTTGTTCTTTTCGCCCGTCGCGCTTAGCGCAACGCGCCCGATTTCTTGAGGTTTTCCGCTTTATCCGCGTCATACCACCAGAAATCAAGCTCTCCGAGGGCATAGGGCGGCAGAGTTTCGGGGCGGCTGAAGACGTCGTAATAGGCCAGGGTGTAGTCGGCCTTGTACCATTGCGGCACCCAGAAACGCAGGGCGCGCAGGCTGCGGTCGAGAGCGTGGATGATGGTGGTCATCTCTTCGCCGTCTTCGGTCGCAATGCCCTTTTCGATCAGCGCATCGATCGCCGGATTGGCGACCCCCGCCACGTTGAAGACATCGCCCACCCCTTCCGAGCCGAAGTACTGCCCCGTGCCGCCGCCGATGTAGTAACCTTGCCCAAGCTGGTCGGTCACCATGTCGAAATCGAAAGAGCGCGTCCGCGTCGTCATTTCCGCGTCGTCGATCCGCGCATTGACCGCATCGACGCCCAAAGCGCGGAGGTTCTGCACGAAGGGGTTGATCACACGGTCGAAGCTCTGGTTGTCGTTGAGGATCTCGATCTTCAGCGTCTCGCCCTTGTCGTTGCGCCGCATCCCGTCGCTGCCGGTGATCCAGCCCGCATCATCCAGCAGTTTCGAGGCCGCGCGCAGGTTCTTGCGGTCAAGCTGGGTCTTGCCGGAGACCGGCTGAACGACGGCCTCCTCGGTCAGGATGCCTTCGGGCAGATCGGCGGCCAAAGGTTCGAGCAGCGCGAGCTCAGCGCCCGAAGGGGTTCCGCTGGCGGCAAGATCGCTGTTGTCCCAGAAGGAGTTCACGCGCTTGTTGAGGTTGTAGAACAACGTCTCGTTCGACCATTCGAAGTTGAACATCATGCCCACGGCCTGACGCACGCGGATGTCTTGAAACTTTTCGCGCCGCAGGTTGAACACCCAAGCCTGACCCGAAGCAATATCGCCATTGGGCGGGGTATCGCGCTTGATCGTGCCGTTGGTCACTGCCGGAAAGTCGTAGCGCGTCGCCCAATGGATCGAGGAGGCCTCGTTGCGGAACGTATAGACGCCCGCCTTGAAGGCCTCGAAGGCGCTGTCGTAATCGCCGAAATACTCGAGCCGGACCGTGTCGAAATTGTGCCGCCCGACATTGATCGGCAGATCCTTGCCCCAGTAATCGGGATTGCGGCGCATCACCATCGAGCGCCCCATTTCCGCGCGGTCGAAGACATAGGGACCGGAGCCGAGGAAAGCCGAAGTGCCGGTCTGCTCGATATCGCGGTTGTTGGCGGCGAAATCGGCCTCGGAAAAGACGATCTGCGAGCCGACCTGCTGGATCACGTCGCGGCGCGGGTAATCGGCGGCGAAGCTGAATTTGATGGTCTGCTCGTCGATCACCTCGACCTTCTCGACCATTTTCGCGATCGCGGTGCGGTAGGAGGACAGCCCCTTGTCGCGCAAAAGCTCGAACGAGAAACGCACGTCATTGGCGGTCAGCGGCGTACCGTCCGAGAACTTCGCCTCGGGGCGCAGGTGGAAGATCACCCAATCGCGGCTTTCGGGATATTCGATGGTTTCGCAAAGCAGGCAGTAAGAGCTGCCCTGCTCGTCGGCGACATCCTCCATAATGCGTTCGAGCATCATCACCGACATGAAATTCGCGCGCCCGCGATGGGTGAAGGGGTTGTAGCTGTCGAAGCCCCCGATCGCGGATTGCGATATCTCGCCGCCCTTGGGCGCATCGGGATTGACGTAGCGCAGATGTTTGAAATCGGCGGGCAAAGCGGGCTCGCCGAATGTGGCGATACCATGCGCTTTTATCGTCTCTTGCTGCTGGGCGAAGGCCGGAACCAGTCCGAGGATGAAGGCAACGGGGGCAAGCAGAAAAGACTGGCGCATCAAGGGTCCGATCCGGAAAAATATCGATGGCCACAGGGTAACAGCCGCGGGCGGGTGTTCAACAAGCAATTGCGTGAATGAAAAAGGCGCCGGAGAAATCTCCGGCGCCGCTTCACATGCACAGTGGCAGTCTGCTCGGCCCTGTCGGGCCATGCGTTTCTTACTGGAGCGTCGCGAGGTAAGCGATCAGATTGGCGCGGTCTTCGACCTTCGGCAGACCGGCAAAGGACATTTTGGTGCCTTTGACAGCGGCTTTCGGGTTCAGAAGGAAGTGCTCGAGCGCCTCGGGGGTCCAGGTCGGATCCTCGGTTGCATGGGCTTTCATGCCGTCCGAATAGGCAAAAGCGGCATCGCTTGCGACGGCGCGGCCGACAACACCGTTCAGGTGCGGGCCGATGCTGTCCGAACCATCGATCTTGTGGCAGGCTTTGCACTTGCTGAAGCCTTTTTCGCCGGCAGCCGCATCAGCCGAAGCATAGACGGTTGCAAAGTCGGGGCCCGCATCCGCGGCCGCGTCGGCATCACCGCCGGCATCGGCGACCGGGATCGTATAGGCCTGTGCGCTCTCTTCGCCGTGGCCGCCCTCACCGACGCCGAAAAGGCTCGAGGCACCCCATGATACCAGCATGATGAGCAGCAGCGGAGCGATAATTGCCCCAGCCGCTTTGGTGAGGGTCATGGTATTGAACATGTCTGCGGGTCCCCTGTGCGGTCTGTCCGTGGAATTGCGCTGTATCTATCCGCTTTTGTTCCACCGGTTCAAGGTATAGATCTCGCATCCGAAATGCAAATCGGACGGCATGATGCAGGCCGGTCACGTGCCGCGGAGGACGAGGCTATGACAAAGAACGTAATCGCCTTTCAAGGTGAACTGGGCGCTTACAGCCACGAGGCTTGCCGCCAGTCGCGGCCGGGCATGGATGTCCTGCCCTGCCGCAGCTTTGAAGAGGTGATCGAGGCGGTACGCGACAACAAGGCCGAACTCGCCATGCTGCCGATCGAGAACTCGACCTATGGCCGCGTCGCCGACATCCACCACCTGCTTCCCGCGAGCGGCCTCCATATCATCGACGAGGCCTTCGTGCGCGTCCATATCAGCCTGCTCGGCCTGCCCGGCACCAAGCTCGGCGACATCCGCGAGGCCATGAGCCATACGGTCCTTTTGGGCCAGTGCCGCAAATTCATGCGCGAACACGGGATCTTGCCGGTAACCGGCACCGATACCGCAGGATCCGCGATGGAGGTCGCCAAACGGCAGGAGCCGGCGCTTGCAGCCCTTGCCTCCCCGATCGCGGGCGAGATCTACGGGCTGGATTCGCTCGCCGACGAGATCGAGGATCTCAAGAACAATACGACCCGCTTTCTGGTGATGTCGCGCGAGCCCGACCGCAAGCGCCGCGCCAATTCCGAAGGCGGCGACTTGATGATGACGAGCTTCGTCTTCCGCGTCCGCAACCTTCCGGCGGCGCTTTACAAGGCGATGGGCGGTTTCGCGACCAATGGCGTGAACATGACCAAACTCGAAAGCTATATGGTCAACGGCAGCTTCACCGCGACGCAATTCTATGCCGATATCGAGGGCCATCCCGAAGATCCCTCGGTCGCCCGTGCGCTCGAAGAGCTGGATTATTTCACTTCGAGCCTGTCGATTCTCGGCGTCTATCCCGCCGACCCGCTGCGCGTGCGTCAAAAGGCCACACGATCCGAGTAAGGCCGCACCATCTCACAAAGAAAAAGGCTGCCGGAGGACATTCCGGCAGCCTTTTTCGCATGGATTTCGGGTCGAGCGCGGCGCGCCTCAGGCGGCGGCCGAATACTGGGTCATATAGCCCAGAAACTCCGCCACGCGGCTTTGGAACTTGCGGTCAAGCTGACCTTTGCCCAGCTTGGCGGTCTGCAACAGCAGACGGGCCCGCATCGAGCGCGGCCGCAGATCGACCGTCAGCGTCATCCGCGACTTGTTGCGCGTCAAAGCAATGATCGCGACATCGATCGAAACTTCGAACATGTCCGAGAGCCCCTCGAGCTGGATCAGCTCGGGCCGGTCGAACCGCGTCACATCCAGCCGCAGCTCGCGCCTTTTGCCGCGCCAGTCAAAACCGATCTGCCATGCCATTCCGGCCCCCGGCTCGCGCGCGGATCAATACGGCGAACCTCGGCACCACGCCGAAGCATGATGCGTTCGATTCTGTCAAAATCGCTCACGACGTTGAAGAGCTGTTCTGCTGCCAGCTCTGTATCCTGACGTGTCGAAAATTTCATTCGGAGCAATCCTAAAAAGCTAAGCCTGGCCGCAATTCCGGTCACGAAACGGATCGGGTTTTATCCCGCATTCGCGATTCCGGCACAGCTGGACCAGTTCGTCATTCTAAATCGAGTAACTATCCCATGCGATCACGACTTGCACAGCCGGAATAGTCCCGCCACTCTACAACCTGTAATTGAGCGGTGCAAAGCGGAATGCCAGACAATTCCCATCCGGCGCGGATTGATTTGCAAATCCTTGCCACGACGGACCTGCATATGAACCTCTTTCACGAGGAAGAGGACGGCGGGCGGCAGGGACCATTGCCCAGCCTTGCCCGCGTAGCGACCGCCATCGAAAACCAGCGGAAAGCCTGCAAAAACACGCTTCTTTTCGACAATGGCGACTTTCTTCAGGGCACGCCGCTCGCCGACTTCCTTGCCGAGAGCGCCGCGCGCAAGCCCGATTTTCTCCACCCCGCGATCGCGGCAATGAATCTCGTCGGTTATGATGCAATAACTCTGGGGAACCACGACTTCGCTTTCGGTGGCGACTTTTTGCGTAAAGTTCTCCGTAAAGCTCACTTTTCGGTGTCTTCCGCCAATTTGTCCATGGAGCGGCCCGAGCGAATTCGCCCCAGCATTCTTTTGAACCGCGAGTTCAGTGATCGCGACGGGCGCAATCATTTGGTGAGAATCGGCGTTATTGGACTTTTGCCGCCGCAAACACCTTGCTGGGACCGCTCGCTTCAAAGCTTCATGTCGGTTCGCGATATGGCGGAGGCCGTGGGCGAAGAGGTCTCGGCGCTGCGCTTCGAGGGGCTCATGCGGTCATCCTTCTCGCCCATAGCGGCATCGATTCCGGCGATTACCGGCGCGGAATGGAAAACGGCGCAACCGCTTTGGCCGCTCTGCAGGGCGTCGATGCGGTGATCGCGGGCCATACCCATCTGGTCTTTCCCGCGCCCGACTTTCCCGTCCAACCCGGCATCGACCCGACCGCGGGCACTTTGGCACAAAAGCCCGCCGTCATGGCCGGTTTCTGGGGCTCGCATCTCGGCGTGATCCGGCTGGTGCTTTCGCCCTGCTCCACGCGCGGCTGGCGGGTCGAAAGCGGACATAGCGCGGTGCAAAGCGCGCTTTCGGCGCCACCCCATGCCGGCGTTGCCGCGATCGTGCGTCCGGTTCAGGCCGCGACGCGGCGCCATTTCGAACGCAAGGTCGCGCGCAGCGATGTCGCGCTCGACAGCCGTTTCGCGCTGCTCGGCCATGATGCAGGGCAAAGGCTGGTGTCGATGTCGCAGCGCTGGCATGTCAAACATGCGCTGCGCGGCACACGCTGGCAGAACCTTCCGATTCTGGCGACGGTAACGCCCTCCCGCGCCGGAGGGCGCAGCGGTCCCTGCCATTATACCGCGATTCCGCCCGGCCCGCTGAACCTCCAGCACCTCTCGGAACTCTACCCCTATCCGATCGTCTCGTGGCGCTAAAGCTCAGTGGCCGCGACCTCGCCCAATGGCTTGAGCGCTCCGCCTCGGCCTTCCGCCAGATCCTGCCGGACCGGCCCGACCAGCTTCTGATCGACCCCGATTTCCCGAGCTATAATTTCGACGCGATCGACGGGCTCGGTTGGGAGATCGATCTGGCGCAACCCGCACGCCACAAGGCCAACGGCACCCTCGCCGCCCCCGATGCCCGCCGCATTTCCGACATCCGTCACTACGGCCGCAAAGTCGCGCCGGACGACAGCTTCATTCTGGTCACCAACAGCTACCGCCAGTCCGAGACCGGCCTTTTCGCGGGCCTCACCACCGGCAGAGAGGTCGCGCTGGACGACGGCACCCGCGCCCGCGACGTGTTGCGCCGCTATGTCACCCATTGCCGCCGTGTCGAACCGCCTGCCGCCAGCGGCTTTCGCTTCAGACCCGCACAGGGGCGCAGCGCGATTTTCGAAACGGCGCCCGATGCGGGGCGTGATCTCTCGGCGATTGCGGGCTTTCGCCCCGAGGATCTCGGCCTCTCGCCCGAGGGTTTTTGCGCCTCCGCATTCATTTTTAAGCACCATTTCATTCACATCGCGCAGGGGCTTGCATCTGTCGCGCCGGCGTTCTATCTACCCCTCGAGAGGTTGGCGCGGGCAAGCGCTTCGCCAACTCGGTCAGGTCCGGAAGGAAGCAGCCGTAACGATCCCGTTTGGGTCGCTGTCCAGCCTCTCACCCTTTCCACCACAAACAGATGAAATCGGGACCGCCTTCTGGCTGTCACAACTGCTTGCTGCGTGTGAAATCCCCCGACTTTTGCGGCCAAAGCCTTGCGCGGACCCACCGTTCCCCGCGGATCTGACCCAAAGTCACCGCCCCTCGCCCCGCGTTCTTTCATCGACAGCGCCCGTGGCTCGTGCCATGAAGGCGGCTTATCTGCGCTGTTATGGACCTTTTCATGCCCGCCTCCGAGACCACAGCTTCCGCCGGACTTGTCTGTATCGGTGCCATGCTTTGGGACATTATCGGACGCAGTTCGACCCCGCTCGGTCCGGGCGACGATGTGCCGGGGCGGGTCGAGCAAAGGCCGGGCGGCGTGGCATTCAATATCGCTTTGGCTTTGGCCACGCGCGGCTTCCGGCCCGTGATGCTGTCCTCGATCGGAAGCGATGCATCCGGCGCGGCGCTGGCGGATCTGGCCGAGACGCGCGGCGTCGACAGCGCCATGCTACACCGCAGCAAGAGCCACGGTACCGATATCTATATGGCGATCGAGGCCGGCGCGCAGATGCTCGCCTCGGTCGCCGATGCCCGCGCGCTCGAAGCGGCGGGTGCGGCCATTCTCGCCCCGTTGCGGGACGGCAGGCTGGGGGATGCGGCGCACCCGTGGGCGGGAATGATCATCCTCGACAGCAATCTCGCGCCCGAGATCATCGCGCAGTTCCAAAGCGATCCCTGCCTCAATGCGGCCGAACTCGTGCTGGTCCCCGCCAGCCCAGCCAAGGCTGCACGGCTGGAGAGCCTTTTGCACCGGCCAAAGACCAGCTTCTATCTCAACCGCCGCGAGGCCGAGGTTCTGGCCGGACGCCCGCTCGCGACTGCGGCCGAGGCCGCCGAGGCCATCCTTGCCGCAGGTGCCGCCCGCGTCATCGTCACCGACGGTCCCCATCCGCTGGCCGAAGCGATCAGCAGCGCGCCCACCCTTGTTTTGACACCGCCTCCGCTTGACGTCACCCGCGTGACCGGAGCGGGCGACTTCCTGCTTTCCGCCCATCTAGAGGCCCGCCTCTCCGGTCTCGAACGCGAAGCCGCCCTTGCTTCGGCCCTTGCGGCCGTCTCCTCTTATGTCTCTGGAAAGGACATCCAATGACCCAGCTTCCTTTGACCTTCTCCGCCGAGGTCAGCGCAGCCAAAGCCAAAGGCCAGCCGATCGTCGCGCTGGAATCGACGATCATCACCCACGGCATGCCCTATCCGCAAAACCTCGAGGTTGCGCGCGAGGTCGAGGCCGTGGTGCGCGCCTCGGGGGCGATCCCCGCAACCATCGCCGTAATGGCGGGGCGGATCCATATCGGGCTCGACGACGCACAACTGCAGACCCTTGCCGAAACGCCGCCGGAAGAGGTCATGAAGCTCTCGCGCGCCGATTTGTCGGCCTGCCTCGTTCAGGGCCGCACCGGCGCGACCACGGTGGCGGCGACGATGATCTGTGCGGCCCTTGCCGGCATCCGCGTCTTTGCAACCGGCGGAATCGGCGGCGTCCATCGCGGGGCGGAAAGCAGCTTCGACATCTCGGCCGACCTGCAGGAGCTTTCGCTGACGCCGGTCTGGTGGTGGCTGCGGGCGCGAAGGCGATCCTCGATCTGCCCAAAACGCTCGAAGTGCTGGAAACGCTCGGCGTGCCGGTCATCGCCTTCGGTCAGGACGCCCTGCCCGCTTTCTGGTCGCGCGATTCGGGCCTCGCCGCACCGTTGCGCATGGATGATGCCGCGCAGATCGCCGCCGCGGCCGAAATGCGCCGGACCCTCGGACTGACGGGTGGCCAGCTGGTCGTGAACCCGATCCCGTTCGATGCCGAAATCCCGCGCAGCACGATGATCCCCGTAGTCGAACAGGCGCTGGAAGAAGCCGAGAGCCGTCAGATTTCGGCCAAGGCGGTGACGCCTTTCCTGCTCCAGCGCATTTTCGAGCTGACCGAGGGCCGCTCGCTCGATGCCAATATCGCGCTCGTCCTCAACAACGCGCGCCTTGCCGCCGCGATTGCAGCGGCGCATGCCGCCTGAGCCCAGTCAGGCAGAATGGTGGAAAAGGCGGCCGGATCACATCAGATCCGGCCGCTTTCCATTTGAAATCACGCGAAAGCTTTTGAGAGATCCCAACTGTCGCGATTGCCGATATCGTCGAGATGGCTCTTGATGAAACCATCGGCCGCTGCGCGCCGCCGTCCGGAGCCGGGCCAACATGCCGGGCCCCGGGATCATCTTGGTCGAGGCGCGCATGTCGTTCATCAGCTGGTCGTCGTTGATCTTGTGCGTCAGCACGTTCTTCATCGGCCGCCCGACCAGACGCCCCTCCTCGGAAAGACGTTTCACGAACATGATCGCGCGAAGCTCTCCCAAGAGCGAGGCGTTGAAACTGATCTCGTTGATGCGGTCCTGAATCTCGGTCGGCGAGATCGGCAGGGCCTCGCGGCGCATCGGGTTGATGTTCACCACGACGATATCGCGCGGAAGTTTTTGATCATAAAGGGAAACAGCGCCGGATTGCCGCTGTAGCCGCCATCCCAATAGGCCTCCATCTGGCCGGTTTTCGGGTCCTCGATCTCGACCGCCTTGAAGACGGTCGGAAGGCATGCCGACGCCATGATCGTCTCGGGCGTGATCTCGTGATCGCCGAAGACGCGGATCCGGCCGGTGCGGACATTGGTGGCGGTCATGAAAAGCTGCGGCCCGCCATCGCGCTTCAGATCGGGATGGGGCATCTCGCGAATGATCGCGGCGAGCGGATTGGTGTAGAACGGGCCGAGATCGTAGGGGCTGACCAGACGCGTCACCCCTTCAAGCCAGGCCACCGGCGAGAACAGGTCGGTGAGCCTTTGCATCGGACGCGGCACCGGCATCATCGCATGAAGCCAACGCAGAAAAGGATTGTCGCTGACTTCGCCGACCCGCGCCCAGACATAGGCGAGGTTCTCCTTGGCGGCCCGCCTGCCCTCGGCGCCCTCGGCGCAAGCCAGACCGGCCTTGAGCGCGGCCCCGTTCAGCGCGCCCGCCGATGTGCCGCTGATCGCCGCGATCTCGATCCCGTCGTCTTCGAGCAGCCGGTCCAGCACCCCCAAGCGAAAGCGCCATGCGCCCGCCGCCCTGGAGCGCGAGATTGATCCGTTTCGCCATGATGCCGTCCCTGTCGCCAATGCAGCTGCAGCATAGCCCCTTCGCCGCGCGGCGTAACCCCGAAGCCGCAGGTCAATCGCACTTATCGGCGTGATCGGCCCGAAAGGCCGCGACGTCAAAGCATGGAAAAGACAAGCAAAAGGCCGGACTGCGACAGTCCGGCCCCGAAATCCTTTTGCCTTGACTCGTCAGAGGATCAATCGTCGGCATTCGCCTCGGCGCGCGATTTGCCGGCGACATCCATCGCCAAAGTCGCCGCCATGAATGCGTCGAGATCGCCGTCGAGCACGCCTTGCGTATCCGAGGTTTCGTGGTTGGTGCGCAGATCCTTCACCATCTGGTAAGGGTGAAGCACATAGGAGCGGATCTGGTTGCCCCAACCCGCATCGCCCTTTGCGGCGTGCTGGGCGTTGATCTCGGCGTTGCGCTTGTCGAGTTCCATCTGGTAGAGGCGCGATTTCAGCGCGGCCATTGCGTTGGCGCGGTTCTGGTGCTGCGACTTTTCCGAAGAGGTCACGACGATACCGGTCGGAATGTGGGTGATCCGCACGGCCGAGTCGGTGGTGTTGACGTGCTGACCGCCCGCGCCCGAGGACCGATAGGTGTCGATGCGGATCTCGTTGTCGGGGATGACGATCTCGATATTGTCGTCGACGACCGGATAGACCCAGACCGAGCTGAAGGAGGTGTGGCGCCGCGCCGCGCTGTCATAGGGCGAGATGCGCACCAGACGGTGGACGCCCGATTCAGACTTGAGCCAGCCGTAGGCATTCGGACCCGAGATCTTGTAGGCGGCGCTGCGGATCCCCGCCTCTTCGCCCGGCGTTTCCGATTGCAGCTCGACGTCATAACCCTTTTTCTCGGCCCAACGCACATACATCCGCGCAAGGATCGAGGCCCAATCGGCACTTTCGGTCCCGCCCGCGCCCGCGTTGATTTCGAGGAAGGTGTCGTTGCCGTCGGCCTCGCCGTTCAAAAGCGCCTCGAGCTCTTTCTGGGCGGCAAGTTTGGCCAGCGCCTTCAGGGCTTCTTCGGCCTCGGTGACGATCTCCTGATCGCCCTCGGCCTCGCCCAGCTCGATCAGATCGACATTGTCCTTCAGACCGCTCTCGATCAGCTGGTAGGTGCCGATCGCATCCGAGAGCATCTGGCGGTCGCGCATCAGCTTTTGCGCCCGTGCCGGATCGGACCACAGATCACCGTCCTCGATCATCGCGTTCATTTCTTCGAGGCGATGCGGTGCGGTTTCCCAATCCAGACGCTGCGCCAGAAGCTTGAGCGATTTGCGGATCGTGTCGATTGTGGCCAGAATTTCGGCACGCATGGGTTTCGTCCTTGTAAGTCAGACAAAGCAGATAACCTGCGTGCGCGGCAGGAGCAAGAACCTGACCGCGCAACAGGAAAGGAAGATCAGTACAATCCGCCCGAAGAGAGTGCCGAAATCGGCCTTCTTCGGGATGACTTTCTTCTGGCCGGTCGAGGTCGTCACCGCCTGCCCGCCGCCGTCGCCCATCGAGTAAAGCGGCAGCGTATCGGGATCGACGCGGTCCCAACCGCCGTCGATCATCAGGTTGTTGTTCTCCGACCCGTCGCGGAAATATTCGGCGATGACATTGTCGCCCTTGGCATTCGGACCCAGACGCGCGCCGGTAAAGCGGTCGATGTTGACGAAATGGCCGCCCGGCGGCACCTGAAAGGCCGTGCCGCCATATTCCTTGATCGCCTGCTGCATGAACTCCTGAAAGACCGGAACGCAGAGCGTGCCGCCAAAGGCATTGCCGCCAAGCGAGCGCGGATTGTCGTAGCCCAGATAGCAGCCCGCGACGATATTCGAGGAATAGCCGATGAACCAGACGTCTTTGGCATCGTTGGTGGTGCCGGTTTTGCCCGCGATCGGCACCGAAAGGTTCACGCCTCGACCCGAACCGCGCTTGACCACGCCTTCCATCATCGAAGTGATCTGATAGGCGGTGATCGCGTCGATCACCCGCTCGCGGTCCGAGGTGAAGACCGGCCCCGTCCCTGCCGGCCAGACGGTCTGGTCGCAGGTGTCGCAAAGGCGGCGGTCGTGGCGGTAGATCGTGCGGCCGCGGCGGTCCTGCACGCGGTCGACCAGCGTGGGCTCCACGCGCTCGCCGCCGTTCGCAAGCATCGCATAGGCCGCGACCATCTTGAACAGGGTCGTCTCCTGCGCGCCGAGGCTATTGGCGAGGAAGGGCTCAGCTTGTCGTAGATCCCGAAATCATGGGCATATTTCGCGACCGTATCCATGCCGATATTCTCGGCGATGCGGATGGTCATCAGGTTGCGCGACTGCTCGATGCCGGTACGCATCGGCGTCGGGCCATAGAAACGGCCGCTGGAGTTCTTGGGCGTCCACAGGCCCTGCGGCGTATTCACCACGATCGGCTCGTCGACGATGATGGTCGCGGGCGTATAGCCGCCGTCGAGTGCCGCGGCATAGACGAAGGGCTTGAAGCTCGAACCGGGCTGGCGCTGCGCCTGCGTCGCGCGGTTGAAGACCGAGGACTGATAGGAGAAGCCGCCCTGCATCGCCAGAACGCGGCCGGTATTGACGTCCATCGCCATGAAGCCGCCCTGAACCTCGGGCACCTGCCGCAGGGTCCAGCGGATGAAGCTGCCGTCGCTGTCGCTGGTCATCTGGCGCACCAGAACGACATCGCCGACATCGACCAGATCCGAGGCGACGCGGGCCTTGGGGCCAAGCTTGCCGTCGGCCAGACGTTTGCGCGCCCATTGGACATCCTTGGCGGGGATCAATGGCCGTCCTCGTCGTTCTCCACGCCTTCGATGCCGATGCGGGCATCGCTTTGCGTCAGTTCGAGAACGACGGCGGGCGACCAGCCGACGATATCGCGCGGCACTTCGGCATCGCTCAGCGCCGCGCGCCAGGCCTGCTCGCTGCCCAGATGTTCGGCTGCGATGGTCTGGCGGGTGCCGCGCCACACACCGCGGCTGCGGTCATATTGCTCGAGCGCCTTTTGCAACGCCTTGGAGGCCACGACCTGCAATTGCGGATCGGCGGTCGAGCGGATCGAGAGGCCGCCGCCGAAGAACTCCTCTTCGCCGAATTCGCGCGAAAGCTGGCGGCGGATTTCGTCGGTGAAATAGTCGCGCGGCGGCAGCGATTGCGCAAAGGAGGAAATCGCCGTTCTGGACCGAGCGCAGCGGCAATTCGCGCTCGCTCTCGTAGGTGGCCTGATCGATATAACCGTTCTGCCACATCTCGCGCAGGACATAGTTGCGCCGTTCGGTCACGCGCTCCTTGGCGCGCACGGGGTGGTAGCGACCCGGTGCCTGCGGCATGGCGGCGAGGGTCGCGGCCTCGTGCGGGGTCAGATCGGTCAGCGCCTTGTTGAAATAGGTCAGCGAGGCCGCAGCCACGCCAAAGCTGTTCTGGCCAAGGAAAATCTCGTTGAGGTAAAGCTCGAGGATCTGGTCCTTGCTCAGCGAGGTCTCGAGACGGGTCGCGAGGATCAGCTCCTTGATCTTGCGCTCGACGCTGCGGTCCGAGGACAGCAGGAAGTTCTTCATCACCTGCTGGGTAATGGTCGAAGCGCCGCGCATCTGCCCGCCCGAGCGCAGGCCCTGCACCACCGCACCGGCCATGCCGCGCAGGTCATAGCCGGGGTGGGTGTAGAAATTCTTGTCCTCGGCCGAGATGAAAGCTTCCTTCACCAGCGGCGGGATCTCGTCGATCGGAACGAAAATCCGGCGCTCTTCGGCGAATTCGTCGATGAGCCGGCCCTCGCCCGAATAGATCCGGCTGGTGGTCTTGGGGCTGTATTGGGCAAGCTGCTCGTGGCTGGGCAGGTCGCGCGAATAGATCCACAGCACACCGCCCACGGTCAGGGCGATGAAGGCTGCCGCGGTCACGACCCAGGAAAAGATCGCGCCGAAAAAGTTCAGGAGAAAACGAAACACCGTGCCAGCCTCAGGTTTTGCGTGCGTCTCTATAGACGCGGCTTTTGGGGGCGTCAAAACAAGCTTGTATCATTTTCGCAAAAGCTCTGCCCGCGCCGCCTCGTCCTGCGTCCATACGCCGATCGATTTGGTAATGGAGCGGGCCATATTCGCGCGCCATTCGGGATCAAAGAGATTGGCGCGGTCGGACGGGTCGGTCAGAAAGCCCAGCTCGATCAGGACCGAGGGAATATCGGGCGATTTCAACACCGAAAACGCGGCGCCCCGCACCGGACGGCGATGCATATCGAACCCCGAGCGCGACAGTTCCGACGCCAGCATCCCCGCGAAATTCTGCGAGCGCGGATGGGTTTCGAGCCGTGCGAGATCCATGAGGACTTCGGCCACCTCGTCATCGGTCCCGCTCAGATCGACGCCCGACAAAATATCGTCGCGATCATGGCGGGTCGCCAGCTCGAGCGAGGCGCGGTCATTGGCCTCGCTGTTCCAGACATAGATCGTGGCACCGGCTGCCTGACCTTCGGGCAAGGCATCCGCATGAAAGGACAGGAAAATATCGGCGCCTTGGGCGCGCGCGATGGTCATGCGGCGTTCGAGCGGGACGAAGGATCATCGTCGCGGGTGGTAATGACCTCATAGCCCGCCGCGCGCAGCACGCCCGAAAGCTCGTGGACAAAGCCCAGCATGACAGCCGCTTCGCTGATCGCGCCGACCTGTGCTCCGGGGTCGATGCCGCCGTGTCCGGGATCGACCGCAACGCGCAGGGGACGCTCGGCGCTACCCGCAACCGAACGCGGCTTGGCGGCGGGAACGGTGCTCGGCGGCAGGTCCCACATCGCCAGAAGCGCATCCTGCTGCACTTCGAAATCCTTGTCCTTGACCGGCTCGATCCGCATCGAAATCACCGAACCCTGTGCACCCTCGGGCGTCTGGATCGAGCGGCGCATCGCATAGGGGCCGGCCAGCTCGATCACCATCCGCGACCAACCGGCGCGGAACCGGCCCCAGCGCAGACCGGGCACGAGGCCCGAACCGTCGATCGCCGCGGGCTGGTTTTCCCCGAAATCGAGATGGCGGAAGTCGATGATCAGCCGCGGCGGCTCGGCCAAAAAATAGCTGCGGTAGGGCACCGCATGGCTGGTCGCGATACGGATGTCGAGCGGGCGCGGCCGACCACGGTCGCGCCCTTCGGCGCTGATCGTGGTCCGCGCCGGATCAAGCGCCGCCGTCGCGCCGGCAGGAAGCATGCGTTCGCCCAAGCGCGGAACTTCGGGTGTGGCGGGCTGTTCGGGGGCGGCAAATGCGGGGTCCGTATCCGCCACCTGCTCCGCGCCCTCTTGCGCGAACGCTGGCCGACCAGAAACAGGGGCCGTCAACAACCCCAGCATCAGCCCCAAGATCAGCCCGCGCGCGCGCACCATCCTCAGCGTCCGGCCATGAATCGGGTCAGACGCGCCAGCCCCTCGGCGATTTCGGGCGTCGAGCGCGCATAGCTGAAGCGCAGCGAACGCGCGCCGCGCACCGGATCGAAATCGAGCCCCGGCGTGACCGCAACCCCTGCCTTTTCGAGGATCTCGGCGGCAAAGGCGAGGCTGTCGTCGGTCAGGTCCGAGACATCGGCATAGATGTAGAACGCCCCCTCGGGCGGCGCGATCTTGGTGAAACCGGCTTTGGGAAGCTCTTCGAGCATCAGGCGGCGGTTCTCGGCATAGACGGCAAGATTGGCCTGCGCCTCCTCGTGGCAGTCAAGGGCCGCGAGCGCCGCAACCTGACTGGCATGGGGCGGGCAGATGAACATGTTCTGCGCGATACGCTCGACCGTGCGGATATGGCTCTCGGGAACGATCATCCAGCCCAGACGCCAGCCGGTCATGCTGAAATATTTGGAGAAGGAATTGATGACGAAAACATCATCCGTCACTTCGAGCGCCGAATGGCAGCGCGTGCCGTAATCAAGCCCGTGATAGATCTCGTCCGAAACCACCGCGATTCCGAGTTCCGAGGCGCGTTTGGTCAGCGCCGCAAGCTCGTCACGGCTCAGAACCGTGCCCGAAGGATTGCCCGGCGATGCGAGGATGAGGCCCTGCACGCCCTCGGGGATTTCATCGGGTTGCGGCTGGAAGCGGTTCTCGGCCTTTGTGGGAATTCCGACCGGCTCGACCGACATGGCGCGCAGGATCTGGCGGTAGCTCGGATAGCCGGGCTCGCCGAGGGCAACCTTGTCGCCTGCGTCGAAAAGGGCTGAAAAAGCAAGGATGAAGGCGCCCGAAGAACCCGGCGTGACAACGACGCGCGCCGGATCGACCGTGACGCCATACCAGCGCTTGTAGAGATCGGCGATGCCCTGACGCAGCGCGGGCAGACCAAGTGCCACGGTATAGCCGAGCGGCTCGTCGATGGATTTCGCAAGCGCCTCGCGCGCACCTTTGGGCGCCGCGCTGGAGGGCTGGCCCACCTCCATATGGATGATCGAGCGCCCCGAGGCTTCGGCGGCACGCGCAGCCTCCATGACATCCATGACGATGAAAGCGTCGACTTGCCCGCGTTGCGATTGTCTCATGCTCTGTCCCCTTTTGCTTTCCTATCCCAAGCCCGGTGCCCGGGGTCAAGCAATCACGCAGAGGTGTCCTTGAAACCAAACGCTTTGACAGGCATTTTGCCCTAAATTTGAGGGGATATCCAAGATGAAACCCATGCTCGCCGCCCTGGCGCTGACTGTTGCGACCGCCCTGCCGGCCTTTGCCTTTGATCCGGCAAACATGTCTGACGCGGAAAAAGAGGCCTTCGGCACCGCCATTCGCGAATATCTGATGGCCAATCCCGAAGTGCTGGTCGAGTCGATCAACGTGCTCGAGGCTCGCCGCGTCGCCCAAGAGGTGGAAAACGACGCGCTTTTGGTCGTCAACAACCGCGACGCGATTTTCGAGGACGGCCATAGCTGGGTCGGCGGCAATCCCGACGGCGACATCACCATGGTCGAATTCGTCGACTACAAATGCGGCTATTGCAAGAAGGTGAACCCCGAGGTCGAGGCCTTGATCAAATCGGACGGCAACATCCGCTTCATCCTCAAGGAATTCCCGATTCTCGGTCAGGAAAGCGACATCGCCGCCCGTTTCGCGGTTTCGGTCCAGCAGATCGCCGGACCCGAGGCCTATAAAAAGGCCCATGACGCGCTCATGACGCTGAACGGTCCGGTCAATCTCGAAAGCCTGACCAAGCTGGCGCAGGAACAGGGTCTGGATCGCAGGCCGTGATCAACCGCATGAACACCGAAGACGTGAGCGCGGTTCTGCGCAAGAACCACCAGCTCGCCGAAAGCATGGCGATCATGGGCACGCCCACCTTCATCATCGGTCCCGAGATGCTTCGCGGCGTTCCGGCCTCCGGTCTGGCGAATGCGGTCGAAGCCGCCCGCAAATCGCAAGCCGAACAGGGCTGAGCCTCGGCCCCGTCACCAAAGCGAAAGGGCGGCCAATGGCCGCCCTTTTTGCAATCCAAGCGCTGCAATCCAAGCGCGAGGGGCGCGCATTATTCGGCGGCATCCGCCGCTGCGGCCTCGGCATCGAGCTTGGCTGCGCGTTCCTCGACCAGACCGACGATGTGATCGACCATCTGGTCGTTCGACATTTTGTGGTCCTGCTTGCCGGCCAGATAGACCATGCCCGAGCCTGCGCCGCCGCCGGTGAAACCGATATCGGTCATCAATGCCTCGCCCGGGCCGTTCACGACACAGCCGATGATCGAAAGGCTCATCGGTTGCTTGATGTGTTCGAGCCGCTTTTCCAGCTTTTCGACGGTTTTGATAACGTCGAAGCCCTGACGCGCGCAGCTCGGGCAGGAGATGATCTGGACGCCGCGGGTGCGCAGGCCAAGCGATTTAAGGATCTCGAAGCCGACTTTGACCTCTTCGACCGGATCAGCCGAAAGCGAAACGCGGATCGTATCGCCGATCCCCATCCACAAAGATTGCCCAGCCCGATCGCCGATTTGACCGTGCCCGAGATCAGACCGCCCGCCTCGGTAATCCCCAGATGGATCGGCGCATCGGTGGCGTCGGCCAGCTCCTGATAGGCGGCTGCCGACAGGAAAACATCAGAGGCTTTCACCGAGATCTTGAACTCGTGGAAGTCGTTGTCCTGCAAAAGCTTGATGTGGTCGAGCCCGCTTTCGACCATGGCCGCGGGGCAAGGCTCGCCGTATTTTTCCAGAAGGTGCTTTTCGAGACTGCCGGCATTGACCCCGATCCGGATCGAACAGCCGTGGTCTTTGGCCGCGCGCACGACCTCGGCCACGCGTTTGGCATCGCCGATATTGCCGGGGTTGATGCGCAGACAAGCGGCACCGGCCTCGGCGGCCTCGATCGCACGTTTGTAGTGGAAATGGATGTCGGCGACGATCGGAACCGGACTTTCGCGGCAGATCTCACGCAAGGCTTGCGTCGACGCCTCGTCCGGCGTCGAGACGCGCACGATATCGGCCCCGACATCGGCGGCGCGGATGATCTGGTCCAGCGTCGCACGCACATCCGAGGTATCGGTATTGGTCATGGTCTGGACCGAGATCGGCGCATCGCCGCCCACCGGCACTTTGCCGACCATGATCTGACGGGATTTGCGACGCTCGACATTGCGCCAGGGACGGATCGGATTGTGGGTCATGAGCCTGCTCTTTCGCTTGGCCAATGAAATAGGCCTGTCGCCGGCTGCAAGCAAGCCGAGGCGACAGGGTTAAGCTTCACGGTTGCGTTTCGGACGCAGCGGCGAAACGGGGCGGAAGTCCGGCGCCGGTTACTCGACCGGCGCGGGATTGTCCAAAGCCGATCCACCCTCGCCTGCAGCTTGCGCAGCCGAGGCGAGCGCGATCATCTGGGCCAGTTCGGGATCTTTGCTCAGATCGGCGAAAGCGTATTTCTCGGCAAGGGCGTGGGGCGAAAGCTCGACATTCTTGACGACCTGCGCGCCCGGCGCCGCGGGGCCGTAGGTCTGGCCATTGACCGCGAAATAGACCGCACCCGAATTGCCCGCACGCAGGATCGGCGGCTCTTCGAGCTTGGGCAAAGCGAAACGCTCGCCCGCATCCATGGTTTTCTCAAGAAGGACCGTGCCGTCGGCCGAGGTCACACGCACCCATGCAGGACGCACCGCCAGCAACTCGACCGCTGCCGCATCCGGCGCAACCGTGCGCACGGAGGACATATCACCGGGCATCACCGGCCCCATGGCAAGAGCCTCGCCCGTCTGCGTCGAGGCGGCACCACCCTGCCCCGAAGGCGAAGGCGCGAGCGGGATATGGCCGCCGGCAATCAAAGCCGCATTGGCGTCACCCGAACCCGTATTGCCGGCAACCGCCGTAGTGCTTGCGGGCACGCTCTCGCCGGTCGCGGCGACAACGCCGGGATCGATCGAAGCAATCGGGCCGTCGCGCGCGGTCAGAACCGGCACTTCGAGCACTTGCGGGCGATAGATGCGGTCCAACCCTTCGGGCTGCGGCAGGTTCACTTGCGCCGTATCAAAACTTTCGGGCAGCGAGGCATCCTGAACCGGATCAAGGCTCGCCACCACGCCCGGCGCATGTTCGCCCGGCGTGAGATTGACCCTTTGCACTTCCTGCAGGACCGACCAGCCGCCATAGCCCAAACCGCCGACCAAAAGCGCCATGACGATCAGCGAACCGATGGCTTTGGGTTCGACCGAAGACCAGAAACTCTGCTGCTGCGGCAGGAAAAGCGCATGGGGGTTGGCCAAAGCCTCGGCCGGATCCGAAGGTCGGCGCTGGGGTTTGGGGCCAGAGGCCGCCGCGGCGAGGCCATGCGGCGGGCGGAACCCCGATTCGGTGCAGAAGCGCTGGAAGGTCCAGTCCGGATCCATGCCGAGATAGCGCGAATAGGACCGGACATAGCCGGGGATGAAGCTCGGCGCGTCGAAGGCCGTCACATCACAGTTTTCTATCGCGGCCACGAACGAGGCACGGATGCGCAGCTCGCGCTGAACATCGAGCAGGGATTTCCCCATCGTCGCGCGCTCACCGCGCATCAGGTCACCAAGACGGATATCGTCGGTGTCCTCATATCCCGGCGGGACACCCACCGGGACCTCTTCGCTATCTGCCGGGGTTGCGCCCCTCAGCCCGATCATCTGTGCCTGCCCTATGCTGCCGATTAGTCTCTGCGCAGATCAATAACGTCCCACAGATTTCTTACGTAATGATTATCACGGCGGCGAGAGCTTTTCACCATCAAAGGTCTTAGGCAACCGCCGATGAGCGGTTAAGTGAGCATTGCGACCACAAAGCGTCCATTGCACGAACAAGCTGGTCGATCTGCTTGTAATCATGGACGGGCGACGGGGTGAAGCGCAGGCGCTCGGTCCCGCGCGGCACGGTCGGGAAGTTGATCGGCTGCACATAGATGCCGTATTGCGACAAAAGCAGATCCGACAAAGCCTTGCAGTGCTTGGGATGGCCGACATGGACCGGCACGATATGGCTGCCGTGATCCATGATCGGCATGCCGAGCGCGCGCAAACGCATCTTCAGCACCTTGGCATGATCTTGCTGCTCGTCGCGCAGCTTCTGGCCCTCTGCCGTCTTGAGGAAGGCGATCGAGGCCGCCGCACCCGCCGCGACTGCCGGCGGCAGCGAAGTCGTGAAGATGAACCCCGGCGCATAGCTGCGGATCGCGTCGATCATCTTGGCCGAACCGGCAATATAGCCGCCGAAAACGCCGAAGGCTTTGCCGAGCGTGCCGTTGAACAGGTCGATGCGATGGGCCAGACCGTCGCGTTCGGCAACGCCGCCGCCACGCGGGCCATACATGCCGACGGCATGAACCTCGTCGAGATAGGTCAAGGCGTTGAATTCGTCGGCAAGATCGCAGATCGCTTCGATCGGGCCGAAGTCGCCGTCCATCGAATAAATCGATTCAAAGGCGATCAATTTCGGAACCGACGGATCATCGGCAGCCAGCAGCTCGCGCAGATGGGCGAGATCGTTGTGGCGGAAAATGCGCTTGGGACCGTCGAAACGCTTGATCCCCTCGATCATCGACGCATGGTTCAGCTCGTCCGAATAGATAATCAGGCCGGGGAACAGCTTGCGCAGGGTCGAAAGCGTGGAATCGTTGGCGGCATAGGCGCTCGAAAAGACGAGCGCGGCCTCTTTTTGATGCAGATCGGCAAGCTCGGCCTCGAGGCGGCGGTGATAGACCGTCGTTCCCGAAATATTGCGCGTGCCGCCGGAGCCCGCGCCGGTCGCATCCAGCGCCTCGTGCATCGCGGCCAAAACGGCAGGGTGCTGGCCCATGCCCAAATAATCGTTTCCGCACCAGACGGTTATCTCGGTCTCGGTTCCGTCCGGACGTGTCCAGATGGCCTGAGGGTAGACACCCTTCCGCCGCTCGATATCGATGAAGGTGCGATAGCGGCCTTCTTCATGAAGCCTGCTGATCGCCTGATCGAGTGCGGCTGAATAATCCATCGCTTGGCCCCTTGCCTTGCTTGAACTTAGACATTCCGAGGACCATTACTTGTTCCATCGGGTCCGGCATAGATAAGGCTCGGGGCCGGAAAATGACAGTGCAAAAGTGTCGCAATGCGACAATGGAAGCAGTGCAAAACCTAGGAAAACAATCAGGAAAGGTTGGGAAATGACCTCCGCAAGCGCGCTCGAAAAAGTCCTCGGGAAACTGGATGAAGGACTTCCGCAAGCCCTCGACCGGCTGCTCGACCTGCTGCGCATCCCTTCGATCTCGACCGATCCGGCCTTTGCGGGCGACGTCCGCCGCGCGGCGGAATGGCTGCGCGATGATCTGGCCGCGATCGGCTTTGACGTCTCGATCCGCGAAACGCCCGGCCATCCGATGGTCGTCGCACATTCCGCACCAGGAACCGGCCGCAAGATCCTGTTTTACGGGCATTATGACGTCCAGCCCGTCGATCCGCTCGAGTTGTGGGATACGCCCCCTTCGAACCGCGCATCGAGGATACGCCGAAGGGCAAGGTCATCCGCGCCCGAGGTGCATCCGACGACAAAGGCCAGCTGATGACCTTCATCGAAGCCTTCCGCGCCTGGAAAGAGGTGCACGGCAGCCTGCCCGAAGGGCTGATCCTGCTGCTCGAAGGCGAAGAGGAATCCGGCTCGCCGAGCCTGCGCCCCTTCCTGATTGAGAACGCCTCCGAGCTGAAGGCCGACATCGCCGCTATCTGCGACACCAGCCGCTATACCGACGGCCGCCCCGCGATCACGACGCAGCTGCGCGGCCTTTACGGCGAAGAGATCACCCTGCGCGCCGCCGACCGCGACCTGCATTCAGGTTATTTCGGAGGTATTGCCGCCAACCCGTTGCAAATCCTGTGCAATGCCTTTGCGGGAATGAAGGATTCCGATGGCCGCATTACCCTTCCGGGGTTCTACGACGGCGTGACGGAACTGCCCGAGGCGTTGCGCAAGGACTGGGAGGCGCTTGACTTCAGCTCCGCCGATTTCCTCGGCGCGGTCGGACTGAAAGAGCCGATTGGCGAAAGGGCCGCACCGGTCTCGAGATGACCTGGAGCCGTCCGACCTTCGAGATCAACGGCATGTCCGGCGGTTATACCGGCCAGGGCTTCAAGACCGTCCTGCCCGGCGAAGCAACCGCGAAAGTCAGCTTCCGCCTTGTCGGCGATCAGGATCCCGAGAAGATCAAAACCGCCTTCCGTGCCTATATGGAAAAGGCGATCCCCGCCGATTGCTCGATCAGCTTCAAGCACCACGGCGGAAGCCCCGCGAGCCATATGAACATCACCGATCCGGCCTTTGCCGCGGCGAAACAGGCATTGAGCGAGGAATGGGGCGTCGAGGCGGCCTTTGTCGGCGCCGGCGGCTCGATCCCGATTGCCGGCGATTTTCAGGAATTGCTCGACATGGATACGATGATGGTGGGCTTTGCCATGGATGACGACCGCATCCATTCGCCCAACGAGAAATACGATGTCGAGAGCTTCGCCAAAGGCGCGCGCAGCTGGGCACGCATCATCGCCACATTCGCCTGAGCAGAGGCCGCAGCCAAACAGAAAGGGGCGCCATAACGGCGCCCCTTTCCTTTTGCGAAACGAAGATCGCGATCAGGCTGCGCGGGCAACCAGCACTTCTTCGACATGCTTTTGCGCACCGGCCTCATCCCAGCCGTTCACGGCCGCGACTTCGCGGGTCAGACGCTCGAGCGCGGCTTCGTAAAGCTGACGCTCGGAATAGGATTGCTCGCGCTGTTCGTCGTTGCGGTGCAGGTCGCGTACCACCTCGGCAATCGACATCAGGTCGCCCGAGTTGATTTTCTGCTCGTATTCCTGAGCGCGGCGCGACCACATCGCGCGCTTGACGCGGGCCTTGCCCTTGAGCGTTTCCAGCGCACGTTCGATCAGGTCCGGGGTCGAGAGGCCACGCATCCCGATTTCGGTCGCGCGCGCGGTCGGAACGCGCAGGGTCATCTTGTCTTTCTCAAAGGAAATGACGAACATTTCCAGCCGAAGTCCCGCGACTTCCTGCTCATCGATCGAAACGATCCGGCCCACGCCATGGGTCGGATAAACGACAAAATCATCAGGGCGAAACTCAGACTTCTTCGATTTCGACATGGGTCATCCTCTAGGTGGCACCGCGGGCGCGATGCAAATCGCCCCTGAAGGAAGGAAGCGCCCCTCCCCAGCAGGCCTAAATCCGTTTAATTCCGTAATGTCTCCGGGCAGACGGCGACATGCAGACGCATAAAAACCAAACGGTCAGCCCTTGGCGTGGCCGTCTGGTCCTGTATTGTGACAAGTTTATATCACAAAAATCGCCCGATAGATAGCGTCTCGCGGCAGCGCGGCATCGATCGCGTAATATCGATTGTTAACCAGCAATTCCAACGTTTTAGACGGGAGCCGAAGCCCCCGCCGGAAAAACGCGGCACCCGAAGGTCAGCCTGCAAAGAGAATCAATCGCCCTCGCCCGGCGCTTCCGAGAAATAGGCGTCCAGCTTGCCCGGTTTGCCATCCATTTCGGCATAGCCCGGCATCGGATCCTTCTTGCGCGTGATCACCGGCCATTGCTCGGAGTATTTGCGGTTGAACTCGACCCATTTCTCCATATCCGGCTCTGTGTCCGGACGGATCGCATCAGCGGGACATTCGGGTTCGCAAACGCCGCAATCGATGCATTCGTCGGGGTGGATCACCAAGGTGTTCTCACCCTCGTAGAAACAGTCAACCGGACAGACTTCCACGCAATCGGTGTATTTGCACATGATGCAATTTTCAGTGACGACATAGGTCATCTGCGCAGTCCTTAGCCTCGGGAATTTCTGTTGTGATTTGACCTAACCGCTTGGCCCCGATCATTCAAGCGTATCCGGCATCCCGCCGGTGGTCAGATCGAGATAAAGTGTCCGCGCCTCGCTGGCGGGGCCGCGCCGCTCGCCGGAGGCGACCACCTCGAGCGCCAAGACCCGTCCGGCCGTCGCGACCGTGATCTGGTCCCCGCGCCGACGAGGCGCGCGGGTTTGTTGCAGGGAGCGCCGTTCACCCGCACTCCGCCGGACTGGATCCGGTCGGAGGCGAGTGTACGGGTCTTGAAAGCCCGGATATGGAAGAGCCAGCGGTCCAGCCGGATCCGGTCTTCGCTCACGACTTGTTCTTGAGCGCCGCGAGGATTGCGAAGGGGCTATCGGGGTCCATCGGCTTTTCGGCACGAGGCGGACGCGCCGAGAAGGATTTGGCCCCTCGTTGCCGTTGTTGCCGCCTTTGGCGTGACGCGGGCCTTTGCCCTTGCCGCCCTGCTCGCCGTCCTCGTCGCGACGACGGTTGCCGCCGCCGTGACGCGGCTTGCCGCCCTGACCTTGCGAACGCTCGCCGCGATCACCGCGCTCCCCTTGGGCGTCGCCACCCTGGGCATTGCGGCGCGGACCGCGCGGACGCTGCTGCTGTTCGCCTTCGCCCGACTGGTTCTGGCCCTGCGGACGACGGTTCTGGCCGCCACGCGGACGCGGAGCCCAAGTGAAGCTGTAGAAGACTTCCATCTCGACCGGCGCGGCATCGGCTTCGGCAACCGCCTCTTCGACGACTTCACCGGCAGCGATGGCCGCTTCCTGTTCGGCCGCCTTGCGCAAAGCCTGTTCGGCTTCCCATTTCGCACGGGTTTCGGCCTGAAGGACGCTTTCCTCTTCGGTCAGCGGCAGGTTCGGATCGATCGGATCGGCTTCGACCTCGGCAGCAACAGCCGCCTCGGCACGGGCCTTCGGGCGCTCGCCTTTTTCGGCGCGGTAGCCGAGGCCACCCATCAGCGTCGCGAATTGCTCCAGCGTCATGCCGGTGATCGAGAGCATGTCCGGCGTCGCCTCGAAACCGCCGCGGCTGTCTTGCGCGCGCAGCATGTCGGCCAAACGCTCGAGCATGTCGATGCGGATCGCACGGTCGCCCGCCGCGTGATAGCCCGAAAGCGTGTAATAGCCTTTGGGGACATCGGGCAGGTTCGGGATGGTCACCAGACCGGGCGGCGGGCTTTCGGGGAATTCCGACAGATCCTGATCCAGACCCCAAAGCACCAGACGCAGACGGGTCGGCGCGGGCTTCAAAAGCGCGGGCAGGAAGATCGTATACTGACCGAAACGGACGCCGTGTTTGCGCAGAACGCCACGGGCTTCCTGATCGAGATCCTTGACCTCGTTCGCGACCTGTTCGCGCGGCAGAACGCCAAGCGCCTCGACCAGACGGAACGCGAAGCCGCGGGCCAGACCGGTCAGGGTCTCGTCGTTTTTCAGCGCGAGCAGCGCCTCGAAGCCAGTTGCGACCTTGCGGTCGATGAAGTGCTGAAGGCGACGCTTGACCTTCTCTGCGATCTCGGGACCGGCTTCCTCGTCAACGAAAGCCTCGACCTGCGGTTTCAGCGGTTCGGAGCCCTTCACGAGCTTGCCGATCGCCGAGCTGCCCCACATCAGGCCACCCTGTTCGGTGAAGTCCAGCTCGGTATCGGGCGCGTTGTAGAAACGGTCCGCACGCAGGTGGAATTCCGGCTTCAAAGCCTCATATGCCGCGCGGGTCAGCGTCCGTGCCTCATCCCCCGATGCTGACGGATCTGCTTGAAAGCGAAACCCTTCCAGTCGTCCGGCGAATTCGCCCTCGACTGTCACTTCGCCCTTATCATTCACCTCGGCCACAAGGCTCTCCTTCTGCTTGAGCCGGCGCAAGAGCACTGATGTGCGCCGGTCCACGAATCTTTGCGTCAAAGCCGCATGCAACGCATCCGACAGGCGGTCTTCTACCGCGCGTGTCTCGTTCCGCCAATGGCTTTCATTGCGAACCCATCCCGATCGTTGAGCCACATAGGTCCAGGTCCGGATGAAAGCGAGGCGTTTGGACAGCGTGTCGATGTCGCCGAGCGGGTTGTCGATGCGCTTGATCTGGTTGGCAAGCCATTCCTGCGGAATGCCGCCTTCGAGCAGGAATTCGAAGATCCGTGCGAGCAATGTGCTATGCTCTGCTGGTGAAATGCCGCGAAAGTCGGGAATACGGCAGGTGTCCCACAGCAGTCTGACATCGCTGCCGCTGTTCACCCGCGCCCGGATTTCGGGCATTT
This sequence comes from Paracoccus cavernae, assembly GCA_030410095.1. Classification (GTDB taxonomy): domain Bacteria; phylum Pseudomonadota; class Alphaproteobacteria; order Rhodobacterales; family Rhodobacteraceae; genus Paracoccus; species Paracoccus cavernae. The sequence continues at coordinate 775,945 of JAUFRC010000001.1, read as the reverse complement.
CGCGCAGGGCCCTGAGCGCACGCAGATCGTCGGCCTCGCGGCCGCGCATCAGCCATTCGGACGAGGTCGGCGCCTCCAAAGATTGCAGCAAACGGTCGAGCGTTCCGTATTCGAGGGCGTGATTTCGCCACATCAAACGCTTGATCGGTGCGAAACGGTGATTCTCTATCGCATCGATCAGGCCGGGATCGAGCATCTCGGCCTCGCCGGTGACGCCGAAGGTGCCCGCTTCGGTGAAGCGGCCGGCGCGGCCCGCGATCTGGCCCATTTCATGGGGAAAAGCGGACGCATGCGGTGGCCGTCGAATTTGTCGGTGGCCGAGAAGGCGACGTGATGGATATCGAGGTTGAGCCCCATCCCGATCGCATCGGTCGCGACGAGAAATTCGACATCGCCGTTTTGGTACATCTCGACCTGCGCGTTGCGCGTGCGCGGCGAGCGCGCCCATAACCACCGCCGCCCCGCCCTTCTGGCGGCGCAAAAGCTCGGCCATCGCATAGACGTTGTCGACCGAAAAGCCGACGATCGCCGAGCGACGCGGCATGCGCGACAATTTTTCGATCCCGCCCAGCTCAGCTCGGAAAAGCGGTCGCGATGGAGAAACTGCGCCCCCGGCACCAGAGCCGCAATCGCCGGACGCATCGTATCCGAGCCCAGAAGCAGGGTTTCGTGAATGCCGCGCGCGTTCAAAAGCCGTTCGGTAAAGACATGGCCGCGCTCGGGGTCGGCGCAAAGCTGGATCTCGTCGACCGCGACGAAATCGGCGCCGACATCGGGCATGGCCTCGGTGGTGGCGACCCAATATTGCACCTTGTCGGGGATGATGCGCTCTTCGCCGGTGACCAAAGCCACGACGCGTGCCCCGCGTTTGGCGACGATGCGGTCATAGACCTCGCGCGCCAAAAGCCGCAAAGGCAGGCCGATAACGCCGGTGCGATGGGCCAGCATCCGTTCGATCGCGTAATGCGTCTTGCCGGTATTGGTTGGCCCCAGCACTGCCGTGACCCGTGAATTGTTCTGCATTGTCAGGCGTCCGTGCCGGCGGCTTTCTGCTCGAGCCGAGTGACCGCGTCGACGGCTTCTTGCTGGTGCGGATTGATCTTGAGACTTGCCCGATAGGCGTCGAGCGCGCGTTTGTCATCCCCGGTCTCTTCCAGCATCCCGCCCAATTGCGTCAGCGCGATGAAATGGCGCGGCTCGAGCTGGAGCGTCATGCCGAGATCGGCGACCGCGGGGCCGAACTCGCCGTCGAGATAATAGGCCACCGCCCGCAAATACCAGCCACTCGCGAAATCGGGGGCGTGATCGGTCAAAGCCGTCAGATGCCCGATGGAGGCCGCGAGATCACCGGCATCAAGGGCCTCCTCGCCGCGCTTGTAGAGCAAATCCATCGCGGCAGATCCCGAACGCGACCAGATGCGCTGGATATCGGATTGGGCGCGGATCCAGGCATCGCCCTCGGGGCTGCGAGCTCGGCGAAAAGCTGGTCGATATCCTGCGCACTGGGAGCTGCGGCTGCGGGATCGGCCGCGACATCATTGGTGCTGCCGAAATCGCCAGCAAGCCCTTCGGCATCGGGGTCCGGTTCGGGCAGAAGATCGGGCAGATCCTCGGGCTGGATTCCGTCGGGCAGCATTTGCCCCTCGGAGGGCGGCGGCAGCTCCACAAAGGGCAGCTCGCCCTCGGGCGTGGCCTCCTGAACCGGCACCAGATCCGACGTGCCCGACCTCTTGGCGGTTTCCTCTGAAACGGCGACGCTTCCGCTTGCCATTCCCAGACAAATCGCGAGGCTGAATGCCGTCAGGGCAGAGTGGAATTTGCAAGCAATCTGTCGCATAAGACCTATGTAATCGTTTGACGGAATTTATTCCAGAGAAAGCCGGAAGGATCGCCTAAATGAGCAAAGTTGTGGATGCAGCAGTCGAAGCGCTGTCGAAGAAGGTGCAAAAATTTGATTCGACGGCGAAATTCGTCATCACCGACGAAGGTGCGATCATCATCGACGAAAACGGCGTGCGCGCGGGCGACGAAGAAACCGATGTCACCCTGACCGCCAGCCGTGAAACCTTCGAAGGCATCCTCGACGGTTCGGTCAATCCGACCATGGCCTTCATGACCGGCAAGCTGAAAGTCGAAGGCGCGATGGGTGTCGCCATGAAACTGGGCGCGCTTTTGTCCTGAGGACATTCGTGGCACCCGCCCCGTTCAGCACGCTTCCCGGGGACCAGCTTCCCCGGGCACGCGCCTTCTGGCTGCGCGCCGAAGACGGAATCCGCCTGCGTGCCGCCCATTGGCCCGCGGCAACCGAGCAATTGGGAACGGTGCTGCTGTTTCAGGGCCGCGCCGAATATCTCGAGAAATACAACGGTGTCGCACAGGCGCTCAACGAGGCGGGCTATGACGTCCTCTCGCTTGATTGGCGCGGTCAGGGCCTCTCGGACCGGCTGATCGACAATCCACATCTCAGCCATATCGCCGATTTCGCCGATTACCAGCGCGACGTGCTGGAGCTGGTGGTGGCCGCCGGAGAGCTCTCGCTGCCCCGGCCCTGGCATCTTCTGGCCCATTCGATGGGCGGCGCGATCGGCTATGCCTCGCTTCTGGACGAATTGCCGGTGGTCTCGGCGGTGTTTTCCTCGCCGATGTGGGGGATCAACACCACGCCCTATCCGCTTTGGTCGATTCGCGGCTGGGCCAAGCTCGGCCGCCGGATCGGAGGCGGCAGCAGGCATTGCCCCGGCTCGGGCGGCGACCAGCCGATGGTGCTGCATCACTCTTTCGCCGAAAACAATCTGACCGGCGACGGTTTGCGCTGGGGCCGTCTTGTCGCCGAAACCGACAACTGGCCCGAGCTGACCCTTGGCGGCGTCACTTTCGACTGGCTTGATGCGGCGATCCGCGAATGCGACCGCATCAGGACGATGCCGCTGCCCGCCCAGCCCTGCCTGATCGCGATGAGCCCCAAGGACAAGGTCGTGAGCCCGCGCGCCATCCGCGCCCGCGCCTCCGGCTGGCATGACGGCGAATTGCTCGAGATCGACGGCGCGCGCCACGAGCCCCTGATCGAGCGCGCACCGCTCCGGCGTCATTTTCTCAATGCCTTGATCCGTCATTTCCGCTCTGTGGGTTGAAGACCGGCGTCGGAGAGGTCAAATCTTGGTCAACTGAAAGGACCCGAGATGACGTTTTCCGCCTCTTTCTTCCCCCTTGCCGCAATGGCTTACGGCCGCGACGCGCTGGCACGCGACAAGGACGCGGGTGCAAAACCCTCCGATGCTGCCGCCGATCTGGGGCAATTGCCCGATTGGGATCTGGGCGATCTCTACCCTGCCCCCGACGCACCGGAACTGGCCCGCGACATCGCCGCGCTTGAAACCGCAGCCGCCAGCTTTGCCGCCGATTACGAAGGCCGCCTCGACACCCTCGACGCCGCCGAAATGCTGGCCTGCATCAGGCGTTATGAAGACATCAGCGTGACCGGCGGGCGCATCATGTCCTATGCGGGCTTGCGCTATTACCAAAACAGCACTGATGGCGAGCGCGCCAAAATGCTGGGCGACCTGCAGGAAAAGATCACCAACTTCACGACGCCGCTGGTCTTTTTCTCGTTGGAATTCAACCGCATCCCTGATGATGTTTACGAAGCGGTCTTTACCGCCGAAAACGGCCCGAGCCGCTACAAGCCGGTCTTTGACCGCATGCGCGCGATGCGGCCCTACCAGCTTTCAGACGAGCTGGAAAAATTCCTCCACGACAATTCGGTCGTCGGTGCCGCCGCATGGAACCGCCTTTTCGACGAAACCACGGCCGGTCTGACCTTCGAGGTTGACGGCGAGACCCTCGGCATCGAGGCGACGCTGAACCTTCTGACCGACCACGACCGCGCCAAACGCGAGGCCGGCGCGCGCGCCTCGCCAAAGTCTTCGGCGAGAACGTCAAGCTTTTCGCCCGCATCCACAACACCCTCGCCAAGGAAAAGGCGATCGAAGACAAGTGGCGCAAAATGCCCAGCCCGCAATTCGGCCGCCACCTCTCGAACGATGTCGAGCCGGAAGTGGTCGAGGCTTTGCGCAATGCCGTCACCGCCGCCTATCCGCGCCTGTCGCACCGCTATTATGCGCTGAAAGCGAAATGGCTGGGCCTCGAGAAGATGCAGGTCTGGGACCGCAACGCACCGCTTCCGACCGAGACGCCGCGCACCATCAACTGGGCCGAGGCCGAGGCGACCGTGCTGGACGCCTATGCCGGCTTCTCGCCCGATCTTGCGGCTTTGGCCAAACCCTTCTTCGACAAGGGCTGGATCGACGCGGGCGTCAAACCGGGCAAAGCCCCGGGCGCTTTCGCCCATCCGACCGTCGTCACGGTTCACCCCTATGTCATGCTGAACTATCTGGGAAAACCCCGCGATGTCATGACCTTGGCGCATGAACTTGGACATGGCGTCCACCAGAGTCTCGCCGCCGCTCAGGGCGAATTGCTGGCCTCGACCCCGCTGACCTTGGCTGAAACCGCCTCGGTCTTCGGCGAGATGCTGACCTTCCGCGCGCTGCTGGCCAAGACCACCGATCCGGTCGAGCGCAAGGGGCTTTTGGCAGGCAAGGTCGAGGATATGATCAATACGGTCGTGCGCCAGATCGCTTTCTACGACTTTGAAAGCAAGCTTCATGCCGCCCGCGCAGAGGGCGAACTGACACCCGAGGACATCAACGACCTCTGGATGTCGGTTCAGGCGGAATCTTTGGGTCCGGTCTTTGAATTCATGCCGGGCTACGAGACCTTCTGGTCCTATATCCCGCATTTCGTCCATTCGCCTTTCTACGTCTATGCCTATGCATTCGGCGACGGACTGGTGAACGCGCTTTATGCCGCCTACGAGGGCGGTCTGCCCGACTTCCAGTCGAAATATTTCGACCTGTTGAAGGCCGGCGGATCGAAACACCACAGCGAATTGCTGGCGCCCTTCGGGTTGAACGCTGCCGATCCGGCCTTCTGGGACAAGGGTCTGTCGATGATCGAGGGCTTCATCGACGAGCTCGAGGCAATGGAAGCTTGATCCGGCTCGAGCCCATCTCGCACGAGGATCTGGACCGCGTCGCCCATGTCGCGGTCCACCCCGATCAAGAGCCGTTCTGCGGCTCGATCGGGGAGCATTTCTCGAACCTGAACCCCGATTTCGATTTCCATATCGTATTGCGGGACGAAAAAGTGGTCGGCTTTTTCAAAACCGACCGCGCTTTCCACAAAGCTATCCTTTCGCCCGCGACGGCGAAATCGGGGTGCGCGGCGTGATGATCGACGCTTCCGAACAGGGCAAGGGCACCGGCAAGGCTGCGATGGCCGCGCTGCCGGCCTATGCGGCGGCACTTTATCCGGCCGCCACGGGGCTGGTCCTGTCGGTCAATATCGTCAATCCCGCGGCCCGTGCGGTCTATCTTGCGGCGGGTTTTGTCGACCACGGAGAGCTTTACCACGGCGGCAATCTCAGCGCGCAGCATGTCCTGCGCCTGCCGCTTGTTCCATCCGACCCAACCCTTCCTTGAAAGGCGCCCCATGAGACTGTTGCGACGTCTTCTCGCCCTCGTCCTTTTGCTCGGAATTGCGGCATTGGCCGCCCTTCTGGTCTGGGGCCCCGTCGTGGTCGAGAAAAGCCGCAACCGCCTCACGACGCCCCCGAGGGCTGGCCGGTCAGCGCCGAGGCCGAGGCGCTGCACCAGCGCCTGACCATCGGCGATCTCCATGCGGATCGCTTTTGTGGGACCGCGACCTGCTGGAACGCGCGGATTACGCCCATGTCGACATTCCGCGCCTGATCGAAGGCAATGTTGCGGTGCAGGTCTTTGCCGCCGTCACCAAAAGCCCGCGCAGCCAGAATTACAGCCATAACAGCACGGATGCCGCCGACAACATCACCCCTCTGGTAATGGGCCAGCTGCGCCCGCCGACCACATGGAACAGCCTGCGCGCCCGCGCGCTCGATCAGGCCGCCCGTCTTGGCGCCTATGCCGCCGAGGCCCCCGACAGCCTTGTCGTGATCCGTTCCAAAAGTGATCTTGCGACGCTGCTTGCCGCACGGGCGGGCGGTGCCAAGACCGTCGGCGGCCTTCTCGCGACCGAAGGCGGCCATCCGCTGGAAGGCCGGATCGAGAACCTGCGCCTGCTCTATGATGCCGGTTACCGCATCATCGGCATCACCCATTTCTTCGACAACGAGCTCGGCGGCAGCCTGCATGGCGAGGGTGGCTCGGGCAACGGGCTGACCGGTTTCGGGCGCGAGACCATCGCCGAGATGGGCGAGCGCGGCATGATTGTCGATCTCGCCCATGCCTCGCCGCAGGTGGTGCGCGACGTGTTGGCGATCCCGCGCGTGGTGCCGATCTTGTCCCATACCGGCATTCACGGCCATTGCCCGAGCCCGCGCAATCTCGACGACGACCTACTGAAGGGAATTGCGGCCAAAGGGGGGATCGTCGGGATCGGCTATTGGTCCGATGTCGTTTGCGGTCAAAGCCCCGCCGATATCGCCCGCGCGATCAGTGCCGCGATCACCCTTCTGGGCGAAGACCACGTCGCGCTCGGCTCGGATTACGACGGCTCGGTCGATGCGCCTTTCGATAGCGCCCATCTCGACGTGCTGACGCAGGCGCTGATGGACGAGGGGCTGGGCGAAGACCAGATCGCCAAGGTCATGGGCGGCAATATGATGCTTTACCTTGCCGCCCGCCTGCCCGATTAAACCTCTTTGACCCAACGCCGGACTTGCCCGAACCGCCGGCTCCGGCCTAATTGGTCACGACATCATCGCGAACAGGCCCGAAAGCCGAGAGGATCTCCATGCTGACCATTCACGGCGTTACCCGCTCGCGCGCCTCGCGGCTGATCTGGCTTTGCCACGAAGCGGGACTCGACTTCCGGCAGGTGCCGGTCATTCAGGCCTACCGTTTGGGCGACGCCGAGGCGCCCGATGCGCCGCTCAACACCCGCAGCCCCGAATTTCTGGCGCTTTCGCCCGCAGGCGCGATCCCCGTCTTGCAGGACGGCGACCTGACGCTTTCGGAATCCTTCGCCTGCACACAGTATCTGGCGCGCAAATACGGCAAGGATCTCGGTCCCCGCAACGAGGCCGAAGAAGCGCTCATGCTGCAATGGTCCTTTTACGCGGCGACCATGATCGAGCCGGATGCGCTCACCATCCTTTTCCTGCACAAACCCGGTCCGAACCAGTCCGGCGAGGATCAGGCGCTGATCGCCAATGCCGCCGAACGGCTGGTGCGTCCGCTCAAGGTGCTTGAAGATCACCTCTGCGCCCACCAGTTTATCGTGTCGGACCGCTTTACGGTGGCCGATCTCAACACCGCCGAGGTTCTGCGCTACGCCCAAGGCTTCGGCCCTCTGTGGGAGGCGTTCCCCGCCGTCAAAGGCTGGCTGACCGCCTGTCAGGACCGCCCCGCCTTCCGCAAAATGTGGCAGGAGCGCCTGCAGGAGCCCGAATAGGCCAACAACGGCTAGCGGGTAGCAGCCCTGACGCCACTACCCCTTGCCCAGTGCCCGACGCGCGTGAGATAAGCAGCAAATCAAAACAAGAGCAGTATTCCGATGGCCGACGATTTCTTCCCCACAGCTGAAACGGCAAGCAATGCCTATTCCGCCGCCTCGATCGAGGTGCTGGAGGGCTGGAGCCGGTCCGCAAACGACCGGGCATGTATATCGGCGGCACCGATGAACGCGCGCTCCACCACCTTGTCGCCGAGATCCTCGACAACTCGATGGACGAGGCCGTCGCCGGTCACGCCAGCTGGATCGAGGTCGAGCTTCTGGCCGATTACAGCGTCGTCGTGCGCGACAACGGCCGCGGCATTCCCGTCGATCCGCATCCGAAATTCCCCGGCAAATCCGCGCTCGAAGTCATTCTCTGCACGCTGCACGCCGGCGGCAAATTCACCGAAGGCGCCTATCAGACCTCGGGCGGTCTGCACGGCGTCGGCGCATCGGTGGTGAATGCGCTTTCCGATCTCATGGTGGTTCAGGTCGCGCGCAACCGCGAGCTTTGGGAACAGCGCTTCTCGCGCGGGATCCCGCAAGGTCCGGTCGAGAAAATCGGCGCGGCCCCGAACCGTCGCGGCACGACCGTGACCTTCCATGCCGACGAACAGATTTTCCACGCGCACCGCTTCAAGCCCGCGCGCCTGATGAAGATGATCAAATCCAAGGCCTATCTTTTCTCGGGCGTCGAAATCCGCTGGAAAACCGAAATCGACGACGGCGAGACCCCGCTCGAGGCGACCTTCCATTTCCCCGGCGGTCTGGCCGATTACCTGACCGAGGTTCTGGGCAAATCCTCGACCTATGCCGACCGGCCCTTTGCCGGTTCGGTCGATTTCATGGAGAAGTTCCAGACCCCCGGCAAAGTCGATTGGGCGATCAACTGGACGCCCGCGCGCGACGGCTTCATCCAGAGCTATTGCAACACGGTCCCCACCCCGAGGGCGGCACCCACGAGGCGGGCTTCTGGTCCGCGATCCTCAAGGGCGTGCGTGGTTACGGCGAGTTGATCAACAACAAAAGCCGCGCAGATCACCCGCGAGGATCTGGTGGTCGGCGGCAGCGCGCTGGTCTCGTGCTTCATCCGCGAGCCGGAATTCGTGGGCCAGACCAAGGACCGTCTGGCCACGGTCGAGGCCGCCCGTCTGGTCGAAGGCGCGGTGCGCGACCATTTCGACAATTGGCTCGCTGCCGATACCAAATCGGCAGGCGCGATCCTCGATTTCCTGATCCTGCGCGCCGAAGAACGTCTGCGCCGCAAGCAGGAAAAGGAAACCCAGCGCAAGACCGCCACGAAAAAGCTGCGTCTTCCGGGCAAGCTGGTCGATTGCTCGGCCACCAACCGCGACGGGACCGAACTGTTCATCGTCGAGGGGGACTCGGCAGGCGGCAGCGCCAAAATGGCGCGCGAACGCACCTCGCAGGCGCTTTTGCCGCTCAAGGGCAAAATCCTGAACGTGCTGGGCGCGGCTTCGTCCAAGCTCGGCTCGAACCAGGAGATTGCCGATCTTTGTCAGGCGCTCGGCGTCGGGATGGGCACGAAGTTCAACGTCGACGATCTGCGCTACGACAAGGTCATCATCATGACCGATGCCGATGTGGACGGCGCGCATATCGCGTCGCTTCTGATGACGTTCTTCTTCACCCAGATGCGGCCGCTGATCGACAAAGGGCATCTCTATCTCGCCTGCCCGCCGCTCTACCGCCTGACGCAGGGCGCCCATCGCATCTATGTCTCGGATGATGCCGAGAAAGAGCGCCTGATGGAGAAAGGCATTGGCGGAAAAGGAAAAATCGACGTGCAGCGCTTCAAGGGTCTGGGCGAAATGGACGCCAAGGACCTGAAAGACACGACGATGAACCCCAAGACGCGCAAGCTGATCCGCGTCTCGATCGACGACGAGGAAGGCGGCGAGACCGGCGATCTGGTCGAACGGCTGATGGGCAAAAGCCCGAGCTGCGTTTCCAGTACATTCAGGAAAACGCACAATTCGCCGATGCCGAAGAGCTGGATGTCTGAGCCAGACCACAATCAGGGCGCGTGCAGCCAGCGCGCGCCGCTGTCCCTGACCGACGACCACATCCGCCGCGTGACCCGTTGTGTCGCGGGACATCTGCACGACCCCGCCTGGCGGCTTTTGGACGACGAGGATCTCGACCGGCTTGCCGCGCGACTGATCGGCGGGCGCTCCGGCCCCATTCCGGTCTTTGCCTATGGTTCGCTGATCTGGAACCCCGGATTTGCTGTTGGCGCGCGCAAACGTGCGACGGCGCCGAACTGGCACCGGCAGTTCACCATCCCGCTGACCCATTTCCGCGGCTCGCCCGAAACGCCGGGCCTGATGCTGGCGCTGGCTGCGGGCGGGCAATGCGAGGGGCTGATCCTCGAAATCGAGCGTGGCACCGAGGCCCAGTCCCTGCGCGCCATCCTGCGCCGCGAGCTTGTCGCCCACGAGCTTGCCGCCAATGCCCGCTGGATCGAGGTCGAGACCGCGCAAGGGATTCAGGAGGCTTTGACCTTTTACGCCGATCCCGTTGATATTGATTTGGAATTTCTGCCACTGCCCGAGCAGGCTCTGCGCCTTGCCCATGCCAACGGCCCCGCCGGATCGGGCAGCGAATACCTGCTGCGCACCGCCGAGGGCTCGCCGCCGCAGGCATTCACGATGCCTATATCTGGCAACTCCAAGCCCTTGTTGCCGCCGAGATCGACCGCTGGTGCCTTGTCGAAGGCGCGCGCTGATGGGCGCGGCTTTGCACGCTCTCGGGCTCTACCTGCTGGCCGCTTTGGCCGAAATCGCGGGCTGTTTCGCCTTTTGGGCCTGGCTCCGCATGGGGCGCCCGATCTGGTGGACCTTGCCGGGCGTGGCGGCGCTGATCCTCTTTGCATGGCTTTTGACCCGCATCGACACCGACTTCGCCGGCCGTGCCTACGCAGCCTATGGCGGGGTCTATATCCTCGCATCGCTTGGCTGGCTATGGCTGATGGAGGGCACCCCCTCGCGCTGGGATGTGATCGGCGGGGCGATCTGCCTGATCGGCGCGGGCGTGATCTTGCTGGGCTCGCGGGGGTGAAACGAGCCAGTCCCTAGAATTTCAGGCCCACGCTGAAATCCGCGCCGTCCTTGCCGATGCCGAAGCTGGCCGCGCCAAAGGAAAAGCCGATCAACGCGCCGGTCCAGACCTGTTTCGGCGTGTGCTCGCCCGCATGGACGCGGCTATAGGCGGCCAGTCCCGCCGCGCCATAGGCGGCAGCACCCGCCCAAGGCTGGTCGTCGAAGCATTTGCCCGCGAGATCGGCCGCGCCAAAGGCCGCGGCGGCAGCATGGCCCGAGGGAAAGCCCCGCCCCTCGCCGCTTGGACGCCGCCCGATCGGGGCGTCGCCGTAAAAATGCTTCAACGCCAGAACGAGGCCCGCCTGAAGCGCACCGCGCACCGCGAAATCCTCGAACCGGCCCTGATCGGCCGCGCAGACGGCGGCGGCTAGCGGAAGGCCGTATTTCATGCCGGTCCCGAAGCTTTCCAAAGGATCGGCGGCAGCTGGCAGAACCGTTGCCGCAACCGTCAAACCTGCCGCCAGAACGCCCCCGCGCGACGCACCCTCTTAGGCCCCCAGCCGGATGACACGGTCCATGCGCGCCGCAAGCTCGAGGTTATGGGTCGCGATCAGAGCGGAAAGGCCGGTCTCGCGCACCAGCTCGATCAGCATGTCGAAGACCCGATCCGAGGTCGCGGGATCGAGGTTGCCGGTCGGCTCGTCGGCGAGCAAGAGCGCGGGCTCATTGGCCAAGGCGCGGCAAAAGGCGGTGCGCTGCTGCTCTCCGCCCGACATTTCGGCGGGGCGGTGATCGGCGCGATGGCCAAGCCCGACGCGGTCGAGCAGCGCCAGCGCGCGTTTGCGGGCCGCCGCCTGTCCGGTGCCGTTCGCAAGCTGCGGCAGGATGATGTTCTCGGCCGCGGTGAATTCGGGCAGCAAATGGTGGAACTGGTAAACGAAACCCAGCTCGCGACGGCGTGCCTCGGTGCGCAAACGGTCCGGCTGGCCGGTCATGTCGCGCCCGTTCAGAACCACCCGCCCCTCGTCCGGCGTATCGAGCAGCCCCGCAATATGGAGAAGCGTGGATTTCCCTGCCCCCGAAGGGGCGACCAGCGCCACGACCTCGCCTTTGGCGATCGAGAGCCGAAAGTCCTTGAGCACCGGCACCGGCGCGGCACCATCCTTGCTGTAGGTCTTGGAAACGCCTTCGATCCGCAAAACGTCATTCATAGCGCAGCGCCTCTACAGGGTTCATACGCGCCGCGCGGCGCGCCGGAAAAATGGTGACGATAAAGGAAAGCGCCAGCGAAAGCCCGACCGCCCTTGCGATATCCCAAGGCAAAAGCTTGGCGGGCAGCTCGTAGATGCCGCGCACCGAAGGATCCCATGCGCCGCCGCCCGAAATCATGTTCACGAAGGCCATGATGTGGTCGACATTCAGCGCGAAAACCACGCCGAGGATCACGCCGGCAACCGTGCCGATCACGCCGGTAAACGCCCCGCACAGGAAGAAGACGCGCAGAACCGAGCCCTCGCTCAACCCCATCGTGCGCAGGATCCCGATGTCGCGGCCCTTGTTCTTGACCAGCATGATCAGCCCCGAGGTGATGTTCATCGAGGCGATCAGCACCAGCACCGACAGGATCACGAACATCACGTCATCCTCGATATCGAGCGCGCGCAGGAAGGAGCCCGAGGAATCTTTCCACGTCCAGACCATCGCATTGTCGCCCGCGAGGTTCAAAAGCGGCGAGGTCCAGTCGTCGATCTTTTCGGGATTGTCGACATAGACCTCGATCTCGTCGGCTGCGCCCTCGCGGTTGAAATAGGACTGCGCCTCGGCCATCGGCATATAGATGCGGGTGCGGTCGATGTCGTAGCGTCCTGCCGAGAAGATATAAACGACGTCATAGGTCGAAATCCGCGGGGTCGTTCCGAAAGCGGTCTTGGCGCCGTTCGGCGAGATTACCTGCAATTTGTCGCCAAGTGTCAGGCCCAATTCGCGGGCAATGCCGATGCCGATCGCGATTCCCTTGTCGAAATCCGCGATATTGCCCTGCGCCGTTTCGGGATCGGCAATGCGCGGGATGGCCTGCAGCTCGCCATCGGTGACGCCGTAAACCTCGGCCACATTCGAGCGGTCGCCCATCGTGACCATGACCTGACCGCGCACCACGGGCGCCGCACGGACCACGCCCGGCAGCGCCGCGACCTTTTGGGCCAAAGCGTCGTAATCCTCGATCCGGCCGGGGACGGTATAGGTCTCCTCGGTCAGCTCGTTGGTGACATAGGTCGGGGTATAATAGAGCGTGCTATGGGCATTCGCCCCCAGAACCGTATCGACGAATTCGGCGCGGAACCCCGCCCGAACCGCCAAGGTCGCGATCAACGCCATGACGCCAAGCGTGATGCCGATCAGGCTGATCCAGGTCATGACACTGACCCCGCCCTCGGCACGGCGCGCGCGCAAGTAGCGCCAGGCTATCATGAATTCGAAGCGCGAGAACGGAGGCGGGTTGGCCATGAAACACCTATCCTAAGTCACGTCCTGCTTGGCGCGGGCGGGGACGAAAGGCAAGACAACAACGCCGTGAGGGCGTCAAAGCGGGCCCGGACGGCGCTCTTCCGACAGCATGACGTTGGCCTCGACCTGACCAATCCCCGGAAGCGTCATGATGCGGCGGCGCAGGATGCGCTCGAAATCGGCGATGTCGCGGGCGACGATGCGCAGGCGGTAGTCGAACTGGCCGAGGACATGCTGGACCACCTGCACCTCGGGGATCGAGGTCGCCGCGCGTTCGAAATCCTCGAGGCTGGTGCGCCCCTTGGTGGCAAGGCGGATGCCGAGAAAGACCGTGACGCCGAAACCGGCCGCGGCTTGGTCGACCTCGATCCGGCGTCCGGCGATGACGCCCGCATCGCTCAGGCGCTTGATGCGCCGCCATGTCGCGGGCTGGGTAAGACCGAGCGCGCGCCCGATTTCCGCCGCGCTTTGAGTGGCATCTTCGGACAGCAGCCGCAAAATCGCGAGATCGGTGGCATCGGCGTCGAAAACCGTGCTCATAGCGGCATCTCCTGCGTTTCCTTGATCGTCGCGACCAGCATCAGCGCATCGCTGTCCGAAACATGCGGCAGGGTCAGGATCTTTTCGCGGTAGATCTGCTGCCAATGCGCCATATCGCGCGCGATCACCGAAAGCCGCAGATCGACCGAGCCGAGGAAGGTCTGGATCTCGGTCACCTCGGGCACCGCACGGGCGGCAGCGGTGAAATCGTCGAAGGCACGCGGATCGGCCTTGTCGAGGTTGAAACGCAGGCTGACCTGAACCTCGTAGCCGAGCTTGCGCCAGTCGATCCGCGCCGAGGTGGCCTTGATCGTACCCTCTGCGCGCAGCTTTTCCAGCCTGCGCCACAGGCTGGCGCTGGTCACGCCTGCGCGCTCGACCAGATCGGCATTGGCGGCCTCGGGATCGGCCAGCAGATGGCGCAGGATGCGTCGATCGGTATCGTCGAGCATGATTTTCTCGCAAGATAAAAAGTTTCGGCATGACTCATGCGAAATTAGCGCAAATATCGCGACGATTGAACTTTATTCGTCACGATCCGAGGCTAAAGTCATTGCATCAACATAGGAAAGGACGCCCCAATGCGCGTTTACTACGATCGCGACGCCGATGTGAACCTGATCAAGGACAAGAAAATTGCCATGATCGGCTACGGCAGCCAAGGCCATGCCCATGCGCTGAACCTGCGCGATTCGGGTGCGAAAAACGTCGTTGTCGCTCTGCGTCCCGGCTCGGCTTCGGCCAAGAAAGTCGAAGCGGAAGGCCTGAAAGTCATGGAGATCGCCGAAGCAGCTGCTTGGGCCGATCTGGTCATGTTCACCATGCCCGACGAACTTCAGGCTGAAACCTACAAGAAATACGTCCACGACAACCTGAAAGAGGGCGCAGCGATCGCTTTCGCTCACGGTCTGAACGTGCACTTCGGCCTGATCGAGCCGAAAGCCGGCGTCGACGTCATCATGATGGCACCCAAAGGTCCGGGCCACACCGTTCGCGGCGAGTACACCAAAGGCGGCGGCGTGCCCTGCCTCGTCGCGGTCCACCATGACGCAACCGGCAAAGCCATGGACCTCGCTCTGTCCTATTGCTCGGCCATCGGTGGCGGCCGCTCGGGCATCATCGAAACCAACTTCCGTCAGGAATGCGAAACCGACCTCTTCGGCGAGCAAGCCGTTCTCTGCGGCGGTCTGGTCGAACTGATCCGCATGGGCTTCGAAACCCTCGTCGAAGCCGGCTACGAGCCGGAAATGGCCTATTTCGAATGCCTGCACGAAGTGAAGCTGATCGTCGACCTGATCTATGAAGGCGGCATCGCGAACATGAACTACTCGATCTCGAACACGGCCGAATACGGCGAATACGTGTCGGGCCCGCGCATTCTTCCCTACGAAGAAACCAAAAAGCGCATGAAAGACGTCCTCACCGACATCCAGACCGGCAAATTCGTCCGCGACTTCATGCTGGAAAACGCTGTCGGCCAGCCGTCCTTCAAAGCGACCCGCCGCATCAACGACGAGCACCAGATCGAGCAAGTCGGCGAGAAACTCCGCGCCATGATGCCGTGGATCTCGAAAGGCAAAATGGTCGACAAGGCCCGCAACTGATCCCCGCGATCACTGCAAGGAAAGGCCGCCCCTCGGGCGGCCTTTTCCGTTCCGCGCCTCCAGCCCGCGCGCAAATGAAAAAGGCCCCGAAGGGCCCCCATCATTCTTCATCGTCATTCTTCATCATCCAAATACCCGCGTCACACCGGCCGCCACGGCTCCGGCATCGACGACCGGGCGGCTCAGACGTTGGCCGGAGCGCTTTCCAGTCGGCGGATCGCGGCTTTCTCGTCCCGCGCGGTATAGCCCGCATTCAACAGCCGGACGAGTTGGGTAACGAATTCGCCGTCGGTGCGCTTCAAGGTCGCAATCTCGGCGTCGCTCAAGAGGTTCACATATTCGACCGCAACATCGTCGCTGTCGGTCCAATGCGCTTTTTCCAGCCGGTCGAAGATATTGCGCAACCGGCGGGTATTGTTGCCCAGACCGGCGCAGAACTTCGCCAATCCCTTCTCGTCGAGATTGAAGGTCATGCCCCAACCGCCGGTACGGAAGCGGTTCACGACAAATTCGCCATCCTGCCCGACATAGGTGTCGAAACCATGCGCCACCTTGAAGCCGACTTTCGAACTGCTCCAATCCATCGTGAGATCCAGCATGCTGACCCCGTCGAACGTATAGGCATTGTTCACGCGCCGCAGCCCTGCGGGCCACCCCGCGCGGGCGAGCCGAAGCTGAAAACCTCGATCCCGTGAACCGAGCCCGCGCCCTTGACCAAGGTCACGGCCGAAAGCGCGTTCGATCCGATGAGGTTGCCTTGCGAATGCAGATAAATCGGCGTCCCGAGCATCCCGCCCGGCGCCGCGAGCAGCGCAAACAACGATTGGGATGCGGCATTGTCGCTCAGCAGATCATGGGCGACGTCTTCCTTGGTCAGGCTTTGGTTCTTTTGCTTCAGCGCCTGATAAACCGCGTCGAATTGGGCGATCTCGCGCTGGACGTTGCTGGCTTTGGTGTTCTGTACGCCGGTCAGGGTCGCCTTGTCGGAGACGCATTGCGCGACATCGCGGATAAAGCCGTGCGAGCGGTTGAAGACGCCGATCACCGGACAGCCGAGCATCAGCGACAGGTTGTTGGCGCTTCTGACGTGATCCTCGGGCTGGTTGTCCATACCGTTGACGAAAATCACCGGCTTGTGCGGCGTGAACCAGGACTTGTCCCGAACTTCCGGCGACACAAAGCGCGTCACCTCCCCGTCAAAGCTTGGCGAGCTGTTGTTCGCAATATTCGGAAACCGCATTCCTACCTCCAAACGGGTGATCGTCTGGCGGCATTTAGCAATGTTAACGCGCGGATTCCAAGCTCATTTAGCCCGACATTACACCCTATTCGTCCACAATCTCGAGCACGCCGGGGATGGCGCGGAGCAGCTGTCTCGCGGGGGTTGTAAGCGGGGCGTCCTTGGCAATCTCGACATCGACCAAAGCATCGCCGTCACGGAACCGCAGACTGATCGGACCGCGGGCGCGCGGCGGTGCCTTGAACTCGGCAAGGATGCGGCTCAGCGCGGCGGCGATTTCGGGGACGGGGTGGAAATCGGCAATCGTCACCGCCAGACGGTCGGCACCGGCATCCGCGATCGCGCTCTCCATCGGCTGGACCCCGCGAGCGAGCAATTTGACCTGATCGCCCGACGGCTCGACCTGAACCTGCAAGACGACATTCGCCCCCGGCTCGAGATCCTGACGGTGTTTGTCGAGTGTATCCGAGAAAACCGTGACCTCGTAGAGCCCCGTCGGATCGGACAGCGCGACGAAAGCATAGCGCGTGCCCTTGGCCGATTTCTTTTCCTGACGGCTCGAAACCGTACCGGCAATCGAGGTCACCATCGCCCCGTCCTGCGCGGCGGCCGAGATCTCGGCCAGCGTCGAGACGCCTTTGCGCCGCAAAGCGGGCTGGTAATCGTCCAGAGGATGCCCCGAAAGATAAAAGCCGATCGCGGCATGTTCTTCGGCCAGCTTCTCGGTCGGAAGCCAAAGCGGCGCATTCACCGGACGCGGCGGCGGCAGATCCTCGCCCCCCGAACAGAGAGCTTTGGTTCGATTGCGCGGCCTGCTGGACCGCGGCCGACCAGGCGACCAGCCCGTCGAGCGAGCGCAGCACCTTGGAGCGGCTCGGCTCGATCAGATCGAAGGCCCCTGCCCGCGCCAAAGTCTCGAGCGGGCGCTTGCCCACGCGGCGCATATCGACGCGGCGCGCGAAATCGATCATCGACTTGAAGGGCACATCCCCGCGCGCATTGACGATCAGCTTCATCGCATCCCCGCCCACGCCTTTCAGCGCGCCAAGCGCATAGACGACGCAGCCGTCGACCACGGTGAAGGTCGCGTCCGAGCGGTTGACGCAAGGCGGCACGACCTCGATCCCCATCCGGTCGACCTCGCGCTTGTAGACCGCAAGCTTGTCGGTCAGATGCATGTCGCAGTTCATCACGGCGGCCATGAATTCGACCGGATGGTTGGCCTTGAGCCAAGCCGTCTGGTAGCTGACGACCGCATAGGCCGCCGCGTGGGATTTGTTGAACCCGTAGTTCGCGAATTTCTCCAGAAGGTCGAAAACCTCGCCGGCCTTTTTGGCGTCGATCCCTTGCGCCTTGCAGCCCTCGACGAATTTCGGGCGCTCTTTCGCCATTTCCTCGGCGATCTTCTTGCCCATGGCGCGGCGCAGAAGGTCGGCGCCGCCAAGCGAATAGCCCGCCATAACCTGCGCGATCTGCATCACCTGTTCCTGATAGACGATGATGCCCTGCGTCTCGGCAAGGATCGGGTCGATGGTCGGATGCAGGGATTCCAGCTCGCGCTGGCCGTTCTTGACCTCGCAATAGGTCGGAATATTCTCCATCGGGCCGGGGCGGTAGAGCGCCACCAGCGCGACGATATCCTCGATACAGGTCGGACGCATGCGCCGCAGCGCATCCATCATCCCCGAGCTTTCCACCTGAAAGACCGCAACCGTGCGCGCATTCGAGAAAAGCTCGTAGGTCGGCTCGTCTTCAAGGGGATGGCGTTGATCTCGTCCACCGCACCATCGGCGGGCGTGTAAAGCTCGCGCCCGTCCGCCGCGATATGCAGATGCCGCCCGCCGCCGCGGATCAGATCGACCGCGTTTTGGATGACGGTCAGGGTCTTGAGGCCGAGAAAGTCGAATTTCACCAGACCGGCCTGTTCGACCCATTTCATGTTGAACTGGGTCGCGGGCATGTCGGATGCCGGATCGCGGTAGATCGGCACCAGTTGGTCGATCGGGCGATCGGCAATCACCACGCCCGCCGCATGGGTCGAGGCGTTGCGGTATAGCCCCTCGATCTTCGCGGCATAATCAAGCAGCCGCGCCACGACCTCTTCCTTGGCCGCCTCGCGCAGGCGCGGCTCGTCGGCCAAGGCCTTGGTGATGGACACCGGCTTCACCCCTCGACGGGGATCATCTTCGACAGGCGGTCGACCTGACCGAAGGGGAGTTGCAGCACGCGCCCAACGTCGCGCACCGCAGCCTTGGACAGCAGCGCACCAAATGTGATGATCTGGCCGACGCGGTCGCGGCCGTACCGCTCCTGCACGTAATGGATGACCTCTTCGCGGCGGTCCATGCAGAAGTCGATGTCGAAGTCGGGCATCGAGACCCGCTCGGGGTTAAGGAAGCGTTCGAACAGGAGGCTGTAGCGCAGAGGGTCGATATCGGTGATCGTCAAGGCGTAAGCCACGAGCGAGCCCGCGCCCGAGCCGCGGCCCGGCCCGACCGGAATGCCGTGATCCTTGGCCCATTTGATGAAATCGGCAACGATCAGGAAGTAACCCGGAAAGCCCATCTGCTCGATGATGCCCAGCTCGAAGGCGAGCCGCGCCTCGTATTCCTCGACCGGAACCGCATGGGGGATGACGGCAAGGCGCCGCTCGAGGCCGACCTTGGCCTGACGGCGCAGTTCTTCAACCTCGTCATCGGCGAAGCGCGGCAGGATCGGCGCATGGCGCGACACGGCAAAGGCGCAGCGTTTGGCGATTTCGACGGTGTTCTCGATCGCCTCGGGCAGGTCGGCGAAGAGCGCGGCCATTTCCTCGGCGGTTTTGAAGTAATGCGACGGCGTCAGGCGGCGGCGCGGCGCGGTCTGGTCGACATAGGCGCGCTCCGCGATGCAGATCAGCGCGTCATGTGCGTCGTAAAGATCGCTTTTCTGGAAATAGACGTCATTGGTCGCGACAAGCGGCAGATCAAGCGCGTAGGCCAGATCGATCATGCCGCCTTCCGCCGCCTGCTCGACGGCCAAAGGCGCGCCCGATCCGTCGCGGTGGCGCTGCAATTCGATATAGAGGCGGTCGGGATAAAACCCCATGAGCTGCTCGACCAAAGCCCGCGCCTCGGGCAAAAGCCCCGCGCCGACCAGCTGGCCCACCGGCCCCAAAGCGCCGCCGCTCAGACAGATCAACCCTTCGCTGCGCGCGGCCAATCCTTCCGGCGTCACGAAAACCGGATCCGTACCCGGCCGCATGTAAAGCTCGGTCGAAAGGCTCATCAGATTGAGCCAGCCCGCCTGATTCTGTGCCAGAAGCACGATCGCGCCGGTCGCCTTCTCGGTCTTGAGCGTGACCTGACAGCCGATGATCGGCTGGACGCCCTTGTCTTGCGCCTTCACGGAAAACTCGAGCCCCGCGAACAGCGCGTTGCTGTCGGTCAGCGCGACGGCGGGCATCCCCATATCGGCAGCAATCGCCGCCATTTTCGAGGCATGGATCGCCCCTCCAGCAGCGAGTGCTCGGAATGGGTGCGCAGGTGGATGAATCGGGGGCTTTGTCGGACATGGCTGTAACTTGGCGCGGGCGGCGGGGAATTTCAATCGCTTCGCGCGATCACGAGACCGCCGCGCTTTGCCCGTTTACACGCGGGCCGGCGCCCAAAGGAAACGGCGCCTTCCACAAGGGAAGACGCCGTCCGCAATGCATTGCCTGAAAGGATCAGACTGCGCCCTGAATGAAGGTCACGGCATCGCCAAAGGTCTGGATGGTTTCTGCAGCGTCATCCGGAATCTCGATCCCGAACTCTTCTTCGAAAGCCATAACCAGCTCGACGGTGTCCAGCGAGTCAGCGCCGAGGTCGTCGATGAAGGAAGCGGTTTCCGTCACTTTGTCCTCGTCGACGCCCAGGTGCTCGACGACAATCTTTTTCACGCGATCAGAGATATCGCTCATGTCTTTTCCTCACGTTCGCGGGCATCCGCCCATGATGTTGCCAGCTTGATGCCGACGACAGCCGAAGGCGGTTCCCCTTGCGGCTTATTGGCGGGATATAGCACGCGGCTGTGATCTTGCAACTGCATAAACAAATTTTCAGAGCATCGCCATGCCGCCGTTCACATGCAGCGTTGTTCCGGTGACATAGCCCGATTCCGCGCTCGAAAGGTAAAGTGCGGCTGCGGCGATTTCCGCGCCCGTCCCCATCCGGCCCGCCGGGATCTGGGTCAGGATGCGGCCCTTCTGCTCCTCGTTGAGCTTGTCGGTCATCGCGGTTTCGATAAAGCCGGGCGCGATGCAGTTGACGGTGATGCCACGGCTAATCACTTCAAAAGCCAAGCTTTTCGACATTCCGACCAGTCCGGCCTTGGCCGCGGCATAGTTGCCCTGACCAGGGTTTCCGGTCGCGCCGACGATCGAGCTGATGTTGACGATGCGGCCCCAGCGCGCCTTCATCATGCCGCGCAGAACCGAGCGGCAGAGACGGAAGCTCGAGGTCAGATTGACCTCGATGACCTGCGCCCATTCCTCGTCCGACATGCGCATGAAAAGATTGTCGCGGGTGATGCCGGCATTGTTGATCAAAATATCGACGCCGCCCATCAGCTCGGCTGCGGTCTTGGGCAAAGCCTCGACCTCGGCCGCGTCGGAAAGATTCGCTGTGGCGACGAAGGCGCGCTCGCCCAGACGATCGGCCAGCTCGCGCAAAGGCGCCTCGCGCGTGCCCGAAAGCGTCACGACCGCGCCCGCCTGATGAAGCGTCTCGGCGATCGCGCCGCCAATTCCGCCCGAAGCGCCGGTTACCAGCGCGCGCTTGCCCGTCAAATCAAACATCGTCTCTCCAAACTTTCCTGTCATCTTTCATGTCGAAATATCCCGGGGTGCGGGGCAGCGCCCCCCCGCTTCCGGTCCGCTCAGCCTTTGAGGGCCGCAATATCCGCAGGGGTCGCGATGTTGCGCGACACGGCTTCCTTGTCGATGCGCTTGATCATGCCCGACAAAGCCTTGCCCGCGCCGATCTCCCAATATTCGGTGACGCCGGCAGCCTGCAGGAACTGGACCGACTCGCGCCAACGCACCGAGCCCGTGACCTGCTCGACCAGCAGCGCGCGGATTTCCTCGGGATCGGTCACGGCAGCGGCACGGACATTGGCGACCAGCGGCACGGCCGGCGCGGCGATTGCAGTGTCCGCCAAAGCTTCGGCCATGACACGGGCCGCAGGCTCCATCAGCGCCGAATGGAAGGGTGCCGAGACCGGCAGCATCAGCGCCCGCTTCGCACCGCGTTCCTTGGCAAGTTCGGCCGCACGCTCGACCGCGCCCTTGTGGCCCGAGATCACCACCTGCGCCGGATCGTTGTCGTTGGCGGCCTGACACACCTCGTCGCCCGCCGCATCGCGCGCAATCGCGGCCACAGCGTCGAAATCAAGTCCGAGGATCGCCGCCATTGCGCCCTGCCCGACCGGAACCGCCTCCTGCATGGCCGCGCCGCGCAGACGCAAAAGACGCGCCGTGTCGGCAAGGCTGATCGCGCCCGCCGCGCAAAGCGCCGAATATTCGCCAAGCGAATGGCCCGCGACGAATGCCGCATCGGCAATCCCGAAACCCTCGGCCTCGAGCGCGCGGAAGGCCGCCATCGAGGTCGCCATCAGCGCGGGCTGCGCGTTCCGCGTCAGGGTCAGCGTCTCGATATCGCCGTTCCAGACCAGATCGGACAGCTTCTCGCCAAGCGCCGCGTCAACCTCGTCGAAAACCGCGCGCGCGGCCGGATAGGCTTCGGCCAGATCGCGCCCCATGCCGATGACCTGTGCGCCTTGTCCGGGAAATACGAATGCCCGCATGGGGGTCTCTCCTTTTGTCTTGCGTTGCAACAGGCTTATCTTGCGCCGCGCCCCCGCAACAGCCGAGCCCCGCGCAAAAGCCGCCGACACCCCGCCCGCATCCAAAGCCCGCCCCGAGGACTGTCGCGCAGACGACCCGTCCTAGCGCGGCAAAACGATTTCGGCGCGCAAACCCCAAGCCGCGTGCCGGTGCCCAGCCGCAACTGCCCGCCATGGGCCCGCGCGATATCGGTCGCGATCGAGAGACCCAGCCCCACGCCCTCGCCCTTGTTCTGGTTGCGCGCGGGATCAAGGCGGGTGAAGGGCCGCAGGGCCTCGTCACGCCGCTCGAGCGGGATGCCCGGCCCGTCGTCCTCGACCGAGATGCGGAAGAAACTCGGCCCCAGAGCGGCATCGACCTCGGCATGTTTGCCGTAGCGCACGGCATTGCCGATCAGGTTTTCGACCGCGCGCCGCATCGCATCGGGGCGGAAGGTCACGACGCCGTCGGGGTCGCCCTCGAGCGCGCCCAGCTCGACTTTCTGCTCGCCGCGTTTGGCATCCGCCACCAGTTTGCGCACGAAATCGAGCGCGGGAACCTTGACCGGCTCGGGGTCCTGCGCGACCGAGCGCGCGTAATCGAGAAAGGCATCGACCATCTCGCCCATTGCGGCGACATCGCTTTCCAGCCCCTCGATCTCTTCGCGCTCGGGCGGGTAATCCGGCGAGAGCATCGAGAGCCCCAGCCTCAACCGCGTCAGGGGCGTGCGCAGGTCATGGCTGATCCCCGACAACATCTGCGCGCGCTGCTCGTTCTGGCGTTCGATCCGGCTGCGCATTTCAAGGAAAGCCTGCCCCGCCTTGCGTACCTCGATCGCGCCGCCTGGCCGGTAGGGCAGGATCTGGCCCTTGCCGTATCCCTCGGCGACCCGCGCCAGCCTGCGGATCGGGCGCAGCTGGTTGCGCAGAAAGAGCGATGCGATCACCGTCATCAACAGCGAGGTCCCCGCCATAAGCACCAAAAGCTGGTGCGGGTTCGAGGCCGAGACCCGCCGGCGCGAGAAGGTCAGCTCGTAGGGGCCGAATTTCCCGGACATGGTCACCACCACATCCTTGGAATTGTCGAGATCGACCGCCTCGATCTCGGGCACCAGCTCGTGGAGCGACGAAATCACCACCCGCCCCGAAAAATCGAGAAAATCGCGCTGGTCGCTTCCGGTTTCAGTGGCGGGAAGCGTCAGATCCAGTCCCAACGGCACTGCAACCGCCCCCGCCTCGATCCGCGCGCTGCGGATATCGGGCGAGGCCTCGATGCGCGCCGCGACCAGATCAAGCTCGCGCGACATGCCCGCCGTCATCTGCCGCGTCACATCTTCGAAATGGCGCTGGAGAAACATGACCGTCACGACGAAGGTCACCACCACCACCGGCAGGAACAAAATCAGGACGGCGCGGCCGTAAAGCCCGCGCGGCATCATGCGCTTGAGCCAGTCAAAATTCATGGACCCCTCCGATCATGCTGATAAGCTAATGCGATGAGCAGTCCAGAAAAAGACCCAAGGGTCGTTCTCGCCCCCAATCCCTCGCCCCTGACGGGTCCGGGAACCAATACTTTCCTGCTGGGACGGCGCGAGGTCGCCGTGATCGACCCCGGCCCCGACATGGCCGGTCACCGCGAGGCGATTCTCGCCGAAGTCGCCCGTGGCGGCGGCCGGATCAGCCATATTTTCGTAACCCATGCCCATCTTGACCATTCGCCCGGCGCGCGCATCCTTGCCGATCTGACCGGAGCGCCGGTGCTCGCCTTCGGCGATGCCGATTCCGGCAGGTCCCCCGCGATGACCCGCCTGCTCGAACAAGGGAAATCGGCGGCGGCGAAGGGATCGACCGCGCGTTCAGCCCCGACATCGCCCTCGCCGACGGGGCCGGAGTCGAGACCGCCGAATGGCGGCTCGAAGCCCTCCACACTCCGGGCCATTTCGGCAATCACCTGAGCTTCATCCACGGCGATCAGGTCTTTTGCGGCGATGTGGTTCTGGGCTGGGCCTCGACGCTGATCTCGCCGCCCGACGGGGATCTGGCCGATTACATGCGCTCGCTGGCAAAGCTCGACGCGCTGGATGCCCGCAGGCTCCTGCCCGCCCATGGCGCGCCGATCGAGGCCCCGCGCAACCGTCTGCACGAACTCGCCCGCCACCGCCGCGCCCGCACCGCGCAGGTTCTGGCCGCCCTGCGCGAAAGCCCCGGCACCGCGGGAGAGCTGGCAAAGCGCATCTACGAGGTCGGCCCCGAACTGATTCAGGCCGCCAGCCGCAATGTTCTGGCCCATCTCGTTGCGCTCGGCGACCTTGGCGCCGTGCATAATGACGGAAATCTGACAGAAAATTCAGTCTTTTACACGAGTGATGCGAGAATGTGAAAAAAACGTCTTTGCCCTCTGGACGGGGCCGGACGGCATGGCTATACACCGCCTCACATGATCCGGCGTAGCTCAGCGGTAGAGCAGTTGACTGTTAATCAATTGGTCGTAGGTTCGATCCCTACCGCCGGAGCCATGTAAAACCGCAGCCTTCAAGGCACCCCGTTCCGGCGTAGCTCAGCGGTAGAGCAGTTGACTGTTAATCAATTGGTCGTAGGTTCGATCCCTACCGCCGGAGCCAATCACACCACCTTGATTGATACGAAAGCCAAGCGGCTTTCCACACTCGTTGTCGGCACTTTTACGGCCACATGTCTGCGCCCGATTCTTTGATCCTGTCCTGAGGCGCTGTCGTTGCGCAGACGCAGGCCGCAGGCCTGTCCGAATTCGCCCTTTGCTCGCGATAATCTCTCGACGGATTCCTTGCCCTTCCTGAATTTCCGTTCAATTATGCGCGTTATGCCTAAGGCGGTAGCGCGAGAGAAGTGGTCAAAGCGCATGAACGGAGCCGGTCTGTCGTGAGTGGTCCTGAACCTGCCTCTTCGGTAAGTGCGGCCGCCGCAACCGCGGCCCAAACGGCTGCCCCACCGTCGTCCCAGCCCCCGAAGTCATGGGCAATCCGCGTGCGGCGGCCTATATTTTCGCCTCCTGCATGCTCGCGCTGACGCAGGGCATCGCGATGAATATGGTGACGGTGAACCTCCCGCAAATTCAGGGCCAGCTGGATCTGAGCGCCAACGAGGCGAGCTGGCTCGCCGCGGCCTATATGGCGCCGAATGTCTCGCTGGCACTGGCGATGCTGAAAGTGCGCGATGTGATCGGCCTGCGCCGCTTTGCCGAGATCTCGATTTCGATCTTCATCTGCGTCTCGCTGACCAATCTTTGGATCACCAGCCTCGAATCCGCGCTCGTCACGCGGTTCTTCTCGGGCATGGCGGCGGCTCCGCTGACCTCGCTCGCGATGCTCTACATGATGGAGGCGTTTCCGCAGGACAAGAAAGTCAGGCTCGCGCCGCCGCTCAGTCTGCTCAACACGACACTCGGCGCACCGGTGGCGCGGTTGATCTCGCCCTCTGTGCTTGATGCCGGAGGGATTTACGGCATCGTCCTGATCGATCTCGGCATGGGGCTGATTGCGGGAGGGTTGGTGCTGGTCCTGCCTTTGGCCAAGCAGGCGCCGCGCACGACGCCGATCGTCTCGATGGATGTGCTGGTCTATCTGACACTGGCTTTCGGGCTCGGCTCGATTGCGGTCGTGCTGGTTCTGGGCCGGCCCTATTGGTGGTTTCAGGCGCCTTGGCTTGGCGTCACCTTGGCCACCGGACTTGCGCTATTGGCGGTGGCGGCGCTGCTCGAGCTGAACCGCAAGGTGCCGATGTTCGACCTCGGCTGGATTTTCAGCCCCGCGATCCTGCGCTTTGCCGCGATCATGCTGATCTTCCGCATGGTCGTTTCCGAGCAGTTCACCGGCACGACAATGTTGCAGGCGCTGGGGCTCCAGAACGAGCAATTGGCCGGTCTGAGCTGGATGATCCTGCTGTCCTCGATCGCGGGAGGCCTGTGCTGCGCTTTTGTCATGAAGCCCGGGGATTTGGCGCGCTCGTCGCAAATCCACCTCGTCGCGCTGGCGCTGCTTGCGGCGGGAGCATGGCTCGACAGCTTTTCCACAAGCCAGACCCGCCCTCAGGACATGATGCTCAGCCAAGGCATGATCGCATTCGCAACGACGATGTTTCTGCCCCCGCGATGGTGGCGGGACTGATGGCCGCGCTCAAACATGGCTCGAACTACATTCTCAGCTTCGTCGTGGTCTTCATGACCACCCAATCCCTCGGCAGCCTTTTGGGCTCGGCCCTGATGGGCACCTATGTGACGATCCGCGAGAAGCTTCATTCGAGCTACCTCGTCGAACATGTGACCCTGAGCGATCCGCAGGTGGTCAACGAGATCGCCCTGCTGTCGGGCGCCTATGCAAAAACCCTGAACGACCCCGTGCTGCTTCAGGCGGAAGGCATCGCCGTGCTTGGCCGGAACGCCACGCGCGAGGCCAATATCCTCGCCTATAACGATGCCTTTACCCTGATTGCCGCGCTCGCGGCCTTCGCCTTTACCCTTCTTCTTGTTCAAACCCTTTGGAAGGCCGCGCGCGCAAGGCTCGCCGCTCCTCCAAACCTGCCTCTGCGGATGTTTCATGAGCGGCACCATTACCAAACTGGCCTCAGGAATCGCCGTTCTCGCCGGCGCGATCGGTGTCGGCGTCGTGCTTTACGCATGGCGCCTGCCGCCTTTCAACGACGGCACGCAGGTCACCGACAATGCCTATGTTGCGGGAAAGGTCACGATCATCGCCCCGCAACTGGCGGGCTATATCGTCCGGATTTCCGTCGCCGATTACGACGAGGTGAGCGAAGGCCAGCTGATCCTGCAGCTCGACGACCGCATCTATCGCGAGCGGCTCGAGCAGGCACAGGCGCAACTGCTGGCACAGCAATCCTCGCTCTCCTCTTCGGCCCAAAGCGAGCGCTCGGCCGAGGCGCGGATCAAATCCGCCGAGGCGAGCGCGCAAGCCGCGCAGGTCTCCCGAGACAATGCCGAGGTCAACGCCAAGCGCCAGCAGGAACTGAGCGAGCGCGGCACCTCCTCCAGAGCGAGCCTCGACGATGCCAATGTCGCGCTCAGCCAAGCACAGGCCACCTACGCCCAGACCCGCGCCAATCTCGAGGTGGCGCGGCAGGATCTGCAAACCGTGATCGTCGACCGCGAAACACTCGAAGCGGATGTCAAAGCCGCCGAGGCCGTGGTCGAACTGGCAAAGATCGACCTGTCGAATACCCGCATCACCGCCCCCGTGGCGGGCAAGTTGGGCGAGGTCGGCGCGCGGGTCGGCGCCTATGTCACGCCGGGAACGCAGCTGACCTCGATCGTAACCGCCGACCGCTAGGTTGTTGCCAATTTCAAGGAAACCCAGGTGCGCAACATGTATGTCGGCATGCCGGTCACAATGGTTCTCGATATTGCAAAGGACCTGCATTATTCCGGCACGATCGAGGCCTTCTCGCCCGCCAGCGGCTCGCAATTCAGCGTGCTCAAGCCCGATAATGCGACCGGAAACTTCACCAAGGTCGTCCAGCGCCTGCCGGTGAAAATCGCCTTCGACAAGGACATGCCGGATTTCGACCTGATCGCGCCCGGCCTGTCGGTCACCGTCACCGCCAAAACCGGCACCCCGCGCCCGCAGGCTGCGGCAAGCACGACCACGCCGCCTTCCGCGCCCGCCAATTAAGGTCGCGCGGACCGCATGGCTCGCGCAACCGGCCCCGCCCGCCCCGCCCCGCCTGCAGGCGGGGCCAGAGCGTGCTTTGCGTCAACCGCTTATTTGCCGCGTGCCGATTGGGTCAGCTGGCCGACCAGCGTGGCCCAAGGCATGTCGAGCGCCGCGTAAACCTCGCCCGCGAGCGGACTCGCGTTATCGCCCAAAAGTTCGACGATCAGGGTCGCGTAATCGGACACGACCACCCCCGCCTGAACCATGCGCAGCAGGCCGGTTTCGCGTTTGGTCTGGCTGAACGTGCCCGAAGCATCGACGGCGACATAAGAGTTATACCCCTTGCGCACAGCGGTCATCGAGGAAAGCCCGCGCAAACCTCGAGCGAGATCCCTGCGAAAATCAGGTTCTGGCGGCCGGTGGCCTCGATCTTGGCGGCAATCTCGGGATCGTCGAAGACGTTGAGGACCGAGCGGTCGTGGACCGCGACACCGGGCAGCGCATCGGTCAGTTCGGGGAAAGTCGGCCCCCACATCGTATCGCGACCGATCGTCGCCAGAATGATCGGGATATTCATGGCCTTGGCCGCTTTGGCGAAGGCCACGACATTATGCTTGAGCTCGCCCGTTTCAAAATCGCGCACACCGGTAAACAGGCCGAGCTGGTGGTCGATCAGAAGAATGGCGGTGTTGTCGGGCTTGAGCGGAACATAGAGACGGGTTGCGTCGGACATGGAGACTCCTGAATTTTACGCGAGAGCGCGGCTTGGGGGCAGAGGCCAGGCCCCTTCCCGATGCCGCATCATGGCCGTCACTGCGGCCGCCTAACCGCAGATGCGGTAAAATAATGCCGCATCGATATGCAGCATATGTATATTATCTGCTGGCCAAATGTCGCGGAAGCCGTCAAAGTCCGAACTCATCTTCCGTCATGTAGAACGATCGCGAGACGATGTGCTGGACCTGAACGACTTTCTCTACTTCCATCATGTCGTGAACCAGGGCGGCTTCACGGCAGCCGCAAACAAGTTGCAACTGTCGAAATCGACGCTGAGCCACCGCATCAAAAAGCTCGAGGCGGAGCTGGGCGTGCGGCTGTTGAACCGCACCTCGCGCAGCTTCGGGCTGACCGATGCGGGGACCGAGTTTTTCCAGCATGCGACCTCGATGCTGCAACAAGCCGAGCAAGCGGAAATCTCCATCCGCCACCGGCTGAGCGAGCCATCGGGAACGATCCGCTTCACCACCTCCACGGCAATCGCTCAATTCGCGATGAGCGGGATTGTCGCCGATTTTCTGACGCGCTTTCCAAAGGTCAATGTCAGCGGCACCGTGACCGACCAATCCGTCGATATCGTCGCCCAGAACATCGATATCGCGATCCGTGCCCATTCCGAGCCCCTGCCCGATTCCGCGCTGGTCCAGCGGACGCTTTCTCCGGCGCCGTGGCAGCTTTTCGCGGGCGCCGCCTATCTCGAGAGCCGCCCCGCGCCGCAATCACCACAGGATCTCGCGGGTCATCCGTCGCTTTTCATGATGCGGACCGGCGTGCCGGCAATCTGGCGGCTGCGGCATATCGCGGGCAAAGGCGAATATGTCCTGCCGCTCGCCCCGCGGCTGGTGAGCAACGATATGGTCGGGCTGAAACGGGCCGCGATCTCGGGGCTGGGGATCGTCGCCCTGCCCGCCTATATCTGCCGCGACGACCTGCAGGCGGGGGACTTCGCCGCGTTCTTCCCGATTGGTCGGCAGGCGATTCCACCCTGACGGCGCTGTTGTCCTGCCGGCAGGGCCAGCTGCCCTCGGTCAGGGCCTTTGTCGACCATCTGGTGGCCGAGATCCCGAAAATGCTGGTGTTTTAGGGCAAGCTCAGAGAACGGTGATCTCTTGGCTCGCCTCTGCCACGACGCCGGTCGCGTCGCTCCAGACCATGGTCAATGTCCCGCTTAGCCGCGCCTTGAAGGTGAATTCGATATAGGGATTTTGCGAGATCGCGGTTTCGGGCACCCAGTCGAGGATCAGCGCCTCGCCGATGGTCGCGGTGAAATGCGTCAGGGTATTGCGCGGGATCAGCGCACCCGCCGCGTCGAGACGCAGCCCGCTTTCCATGACATGGACGATCTGCGCGCGCACCCGCACGACCTCGCCCGCGGCAGGTGTTTCGCTGCTGATCCAGATCCGCGGGGGACGGGCCATGATTTCCCTTTCAAAGTCCGCAGCCGCCGGCGGCGACCGTGATTGCACCGCGCGCATCTAGGACGCGGCCATCGCTCATCCGCGCCAAAGCGCGCACATCCATCGTCTCGATCAGCCGCAGCCGGACGGCGACATCGGCCGATCCGGTCGCAGCAGAAAAGCGCATCCGGCAGGCCAGAGGCATCGGATTGCGTTCGGCGAGGATGATGATCTCCTCGCAAAAACTCTCGTCGGTAATCTCTTCGGTGACATGGACGCGGACCGGAACCGCGGCCGGATTGTCGCCAAGTGCAGGCAGATCGAGCGCGAGGCCCTCGGGAGAAAGCGGTGCATTGCCGATGAATTCGGCGGCGATCCGGTCGGCCTCGGCGCTGTCTGCGCGCGGGGCTGCGGTCGTGTCCTGCGCCCAGACTCCGCCCGGCAAAAGCCAAGATAGCCCGAGCGCGCCGCCCAGAACCACGACTTGGCGCCGCGACGGTTTAACGAAGGAAGTCATTGAACATCCCGCCCACCCAAACAAAATCCTCGGCCAGAAGGTCCGGCGTGCGCACATCGATATCGATCTGCGTCTGATGCACCAGCCCGTCCTGTCCGACGTCATATAGAAACTCGACCGAGATCGCCTCCCGCGGGTCGCCGTTGACCAGCATATAGCACAGATTGTCCGGCAAAAGCGCCGTGACCTCTTCGTCGCGCACGCGCTGGCCGATGTTGGTCGCGACGATCTTGCCGATGTAGTTCGCGACATGGCCCGATTTGGGGTAATGGCCGAAATGCGGCGACACCGGTCCCATGCTGTCGCCAATGATATAGACATCGTCATCGCCGTTCGCGGTATAAAAGCGCGGATTCATGTCGGCCCAGCCCGAGGGTTTGCCGTCTTCGGTCGTGCCGACAAGATCGGCATACCAGACCATGTCCGAGGCCTGATGCGGCGGCATGAAGACGGCCTCGTCAAAGTCGAAGTCTCCGGCCTGCGTCATGATGCGCTTGTTGTAGGGATCGACCTCTTTGACACCGGCGTTCGGGACATAGGTGATGATATCGGCGTAAAGTTCGTCGAAGGCGGCGCGGTAGCCTGCCCCGATCGGCGCGATATTGGGCTTGGGGTCAAGGATGATGATCTTGGCGGGGATCTTGTTGACCTTGAAATGCCAC
Source organism: Paracoccus cavernae (assembly GCA_030410095.1). Lineage (GTDB taxonomy): Bacteria > Pseudomonadota > Alphaproteobacteria > Rhodobacterales > Rhodobacteraceae > Paracoccus > Paracoccus cavernae. Next base: position 744,622 of record JAUFRC010000001.1, on the reverse strand, counting down.
GCCATGACGCAGGCCCGCTCGTATGGCGATGGCGGGCAACGGTGTGGCGGTGGCGGCAGGGTCATCACGATCGTGCCGCCTTTGAAATTGTGGATCTTGTTTTTCAACGCGAGATGCTCGGCATTGGGGATATAGGCCGAGCCGAAATGCTGGCGGGTATATTCGGCCGTTGCCCGATCTTCGCCGAACCACGCGTCATAGGCATTGCGGATGCCGCCCGCGAGGATGAGGAAATCGTAGTCGACCTTGCCTTTCGACGTGAAAACGGCCTTCGCGCCACGGTCGATCGCGGTGATCTCGCATTGCACGAGATGGTAGTTCCATTTGATCGCGGGCGCGTTCAGGTCATGGGTCAGAAAGGCCGTATCGACCACGTCGATCAGCCATTTGTTCGACATCGGGCAGGACCAGAAGATCGGATTGCGTTCGAGCACGATGATCTCGGCATCGGGAACGCTTTCGCGCAGGTGGCGGGCAGCGGAAAGCCCGCCCCAGCCGCCGCCGCAAATCACGATGCGGGGGCTTTTGCTGCTGCGCGGAAGCAGCTGGGTCGCGCCAGTCAATGCTGCGGGGGCCGCCAGAAGTGCACCTCCCGAACCGGCCATGAGCGCGAAGGAAGGCGCGGCAGCCAACAAGCTGCGGCGGCTCAGCAAGGGACGTCGGATCATCGGGCCTTAGCTCCCTACAGGAGATGTGTGGCGGGATATGATCAGACCAACCGCAATACCGGACAAAATACCTAGCGATGCGACCAGACTGGCCAGCGAAAGGGTGGATAAACCCGTCAAACCTTGCCCGATCGAGCAGCCCGTGGCAAGCACTCCGCCAAATCCCATCAGGGTTCCGCCCGCAGCCACCTTCAGCGCATTCCGGCCCGAGGTGAAGGTTTCAAGCGCGGCGCTGCGCTGCAAAAGCGACGCGGCGAAGGCTCCGGCCAGCGTGCCGGCAACAACCGCCACGCCAAAGCTCAGCGCGCGCCCTGTCGAAAGGATCAGCCAGACGATGCCCTCGCCCACCGGCCCGACAAAGCTCAGCCCGTTGAGCACTTTGGGATCAAAAGGATCATCCGTCGCAAAGACCGCCCACCAGCCCGCAGCGACGCAAAGCCCGATGAGCACCCCATCACCGCGTCGCGGCGCTGCTCGACGATCACGGGCCGCGCATAAACCGCCAACGCGCCCGTAGCCGCGAGGACCACCGCGCCGGTCACAAGTCCGGCCGGTATCCCCGTGAATGCCAGCAGGGCCGGAATGCTCAAGGCTTCGGGCGCGAACCGGCCCAGTTGCAGCGCCGCGCGCAAGGACGACAACACGCCCGTCAGGCTCGCCTGCGCCGCAAGCCCCATGCAAAGAAGCACCAAAAGCGCGCGCATGTTCCCGCCCGCAAGCAATACGAGCATCCGCGCCCCGCAGCCATTGGCCATAACCGTGCCGATCCCGAAAACCGCGCCGCCGATGAACAGCCCGCCCGCCGCGATTGTGGGCGCATCGGCAGCGATGCGGACAGATCGGTCAGGCCCCAGAGGTTCAAGGCTTGGGTCGCGAGGATCGCCACCGCTAAAGCCAGCGCGAACAGGCGCAGCGGCGACCGGTCACCGCCGCCGACCAGCGCCTTCATACCGCGCAGCAGGCAAAAGCGGCTGATCCGCGCCGCCGCACCGAATACCGCGCCGATGGTCAGGCCAAGAAGAGCCGCACCCATATCCACTCCGTCAATTCCGGCCGTCAGACGGGCGTGCCACCCCAGATGTCGGCACTGATCGAGGCATACCAACCCGCGCCATATTGCGCCTCGGCCCGACGGAAGGCGGCATCCGCACCGATCGGGCTAACCCCGCCCGCGCCCTCGCGCTCTGCCAGTTTCTCGCCGTCGAAGTAGTAGACGCCTGCAACGGAAATGCCCCAATCCGGTCCGACGAGACTGTAGCAGGTGTTGACATAGCTTGCCGCTACCGGCTCCTGCCCCGCCAGATCGGCAATGATCGCGGCCGCCGCGACCTTGCCCTGCGCATTGGCGCAAAAGCCCGATTTCGGCATCGGCGCGGCTATGGTCGCATCTCCCACGACATAGATGCCCGCCGCCTGCGCCGCCTCGAATGTCTGCCCCTGCACCGGCACCCAGCCGGTATCGCTGGTTACCCCTGCCGCCCGCGCAATCGCCCCCGCCTGCTGCGGCGGCACGATATTGAGAACATCGGCTTTATGGCTGGTCCCGAAGACGGTTTCGACGGTTCTGGCGGCGGCGTCGACCCTGACCACCTGCCCGTCGTCATCCAGCCCGACCCATTCGATCATCTCGCCGTAAAGTGCCTGCCAGCCCTGCTGGAAGAGCCCCTGTTTCGAGAAATTGGGCTTGCTGTCGAGAAGCAGGATCTTTGACTTCGGCTTATGCTGCTTGAAGTAATGCGCAACCATCGAGGCGCGCTCGTAAGGTCCGGGCGGGCATCGGAAAGCGCCGTCGGTAATCGACATGACAAAAGTGCCGCCATCCTCCATCGCCTCGAGCTGGGCCTTGAGCAGCTTGGTCTGGAGCCCCGCTTTCCAGGCATGGGGAGCCAGCTGGGCGGCGGCCTCGTCATAGCCCTCGAGCGCGCCCCATTTGATGTCGATTCCGGGCGAGAGGACAAGCCGGTCGTAGCCGAGCACCGCACCATTCGACAAGGTCACCGTCTTCGCCCCGGCATCGACGCCTTCGGCATAGGCATGGACGACCTCGATCCCCGCCGCGCGCAGCCCGTCGTAGCGATGGGTGATGCTGTCCCAATCCCGCAGCCCCGCGAGATAGAGGTTCGAGAAGGGACAGGTCGCGAAGACCTCGGAGGGCTCGATCAGTGTAACCTTCAGACCGGCGCTGTAGCGGCGCAGATAGCGCGCGGCGGTCGCTCCGCCAAAGCCGCCGCCGACCACGACGACACGGGCCGAAGCCGCATTCGCGCGCAAGATCGCTGGCGCGGCCAGAGAGCCGAAAGCGGCTCCCATTCCGGTCAGAACGGTTCTGCGGTCCGCTTTCATCATCATTGCCCCACTTTCGCGAAATAGCCGGCCAAAAGCTCGATTTGCGCGTCGTCATACCCCTTCATAAGCCGGTTCATGATCGTCGTGTCCGCAGGGGCCGCGTCGCGAAACGCAAGGAGCTGCCGGACCAGATCCTCCTGCGGCTTGCCCGCGATCGCGGGGATCTGCGCAGGAGAAACGCCGTCGGGTCCGTGGCAGGCAGCGCAAGGCGCGGCGAGGACTTGCGCCTCGCCAACCTGTGCCTCAGCGGCATGCGCTCGGGTAGCCAAAGCTGCAGGGGCGTCAGCGCCGTAACGAACGCAAGGGCTATCGCAAGCTGGGCGGGGCGAGGCTTCATTGGTCGCGTCCTCCTGACGTCGGTTCTCTGTGCGGTTCGTCGGCTTTGACGGCGTGGCAGGCCCGAAGTGTCCGGCCCGCCTTCGTTTTCTCGCCGCAGAAGCCAGGTCGCGCAAGGCAAATAACGACCGAAGTGATAGATAAAGAAGCCATCCCCCGACCGGAGGGAAAGCGGGAAAATCCCTTTCGCGACAGCATCAAACCGTGGATATTCTTCCCCGCCCTGCCGGATAAAGCGAAGGGCGAATGCCCAGAGTCCGAAATGACAACAAGAAAACCCGACAAGAGAAATTTGTCGGACCAATCCGATCAGGAAGCGAACTTTGATCAATCGCCACGAGAGGCACTATGGCCGAATTGATTGATGTCGACCGGAACATGATAATGTCGCACGGCATCCAATACCTGAAAGACGGAATTGATCTCTGGGAGGAATTGTTTCGTACATCCCTGCCAATAGGTGCTGGTATCAAAGCACAGGCGAGAGGTCTTTTCCTCGGCCTCAACCCCCTCGAATTCGCGCTCACGGCCGTTGTCGTCGGTGCGTGGCGATGCGAGGTCCACCCAGCTTCCCTCGGTATCAAGCCCCGACAGAACAGCCGGAATGTTGCGCCCTGCGATCCCTGTGGCCAGCTCGAGAACCTGGATCGAGAACGTCTCGCCATAGGTTGCCTTCGCCAAAACAAGAGCTGCGCAAAGTCACAGAGAACCGCCAATCTTCATATTGGACACTCTTTGAAGCAGCAGCCCAATAGCCCGACGCTGTCAGGGCAAAGCAGCCGACCCTGCTATTTCTCTTGATCGGCGAAAATGCGTCATAAAAATCCGTGCAATGAATCAACGCCCCCTTTACGCGAAGGCGACACATGAATGTGCCGTACATCTGCTGAAACGGCAGGCAATAGCAATGTCGTCTTTATATCCCTGTCCGTCATTGTCCGTTTTAAAAAGAAAACATCGATCCTTTACCCAATCCGGATCGGAAACGCCTGCCGTCAGACGTCGCTCGTCCACGCGCGAAAGCCGCGCGACAGTGCCATGCGTCGGCAGCTGCCCCAGAATAGTTGACAAATTAACTCTGCCATATATCAAAGCAGCAGAACCGCCACGAAAACACCCCTTCCACCAGCAGGCAGAGATGATGCAGCCGCAAGAACAGGTCAAACTGCGCGCCCTTCTTGGAGGCGAGCACGACTGGATGCTGCCGCTTTTGGCCGAAGAGAGCGACATCCGCCCTGCCCTGCGCTGCAGCCGGATCGCGGACGAGGCAGTGCTGTCCCCGCTGATCGACCGGTTTGCCGCGCATCAGCCGGATTCACCGCGTCACGCCTTGGTTTCGCTCTGGTCGCAGTACTACTTTGCGACGCTTTGCCTGCCGCTGATGGCGCAGGTTCTGGCCAACGGGCGGGACCGGATCGCCGTCGGCGACAGCGCGGTGGTGCTGGACGGAGAGGGCAAACCCGCCGCCCTGCGGATTGCCGCGACCCAAGCGGTCTGCGCGCCTTGCGAAACCCCGCTCGATCCGCTGCTTTGCGACCATCTCGTGCCGGTAACGCGGGCCTTGGCGGCGCTTGGCGGCATCTCGGACAAGGTGATCTGGGGCAATGCCGCGCATTATCTCGAATGGTTCATCGGCTGGCTCGAAAGCCGTGGCTGCCTGCCCGAAGCGACGATGGCGGGTCTGAGCCGCTTTCTCGAACGCGACCGGCTGCCCGACGGGTGGGCCAATCCGCTCAAGGGCGCGATCCGTTACGAAGGCGGCCGCGCCGTTCCCGAATTGCGCCGCCGCAAAGTCTGCTGCCTGCGCTACGTCATCCCCGGAATGGTCACCTGCGGCGGGCTGTGCCCCGCCCCGAAATCCGCGCGCAGGCGCTTTGCGCATGAGTTTCCGTCCCCGCATGACCGCCTTTACCGAGGGCGTCTCGCTTCTCCGGCCGCTGGCATGGCGGGCTTTCGACGGCATGGTCGCCGATTTCTGGCAGGCCGAGGGCAAGGCGGGCGGCAAGGGTTACTATCTCTCGCCCGATCCGCGCATCGTGATCTTTCTCGACGAGATCAACCACGCGCTCGACCTCAAAAGCGCGCCTGCAGGGTCCCGCAAGACCCATCGCCCGATGGGCCGCGCGATCTTTGTACCCGCGGGGGTTCCGATCTGGTCGCGACTTTGTGCCGACGAGCATTTCCGCCATGTCGACCTGCATTTCCGCGAAGAAAGTCTGCAGGCCCGTCTGGTCGCCCGTCTGGGAGCCGAAAGCGCCACTGCCGCTTTGCGCGCGCCGGTGATCCTTGAGCGCTCGCCCGAGGCCGAGGCTTTGGCCGGTCTGCTCGCCGAAGAGATCAGCCGGCCGCGCAACCATGACTTCTACGCCGAGACCCTCATCCAGGGCATCGTCGCCGCCATCCTGCCGCTCGGGCAAAGCCGCGCACCAAGCGCGGCACCGGTTGGGGGCACGGCAACGGACCGGGCACCGCGCAGATCAGGCGCGTTCTGTCCTATATCGAAGAGAACCTCGACCGCCGTGTCACGATTTCGGAGCTGGCCGGTGCGGTCGGCCTGTCGGAAAGCTGGTTCGCCCATGCCTTCAAACGCGAGACAGGACAGACGCCTTTGCAATGGCAGATGCGCCGCCGGATCGAATGGGCGCAAGAGATGCTGGGCGAGCCCGCGAACAGCGTGGCCGATGTCGCCGCCGCCACCGGCTTTGCCGATCAGGCCCATCTGACGCGGGTCTTCCGCAGCCTGACCGGAAGCACCCCCGCCGCATGGCGCAGAAATGGCGCATTTTCCTGAGCTGCTGCGGGGGATCGTCAAAAGACGACAGAAACAGTCAAGACCAGAGAGCCGCCGACAGCCTAAAGGCTGGGACAATCGACGCGCAGAGCGCGTTTCGTCCAAAGCAGGAAACAGGATGCTGACAAAACGTCTTTCCGTGCTGACCCTTCTGAGCTGCCAGACCGCCCTTTGCGGCGCGGCGCTGGCGCAGGATCCGGTCCAGCTTGATACGGTGGTGATCGAGGCCGGCGAGACCGGCACCGGCCCCGTGACCCGCGCCAATCCGCGCACCCTGACCGGCGTGAAAAACGCGACCGCCGTGACAGAGATCCCGCAATCGGTCTCGGTCATCGGTCAGGACACGATCCGGCAGGACAACCTGACCAAGCTGGATGCGGCTTTCGGCTATACCGCCGGAGTGATCGGCCAGCCCTACGGCTACGACAGCGACACCAACTGGATCATGGTGCGCGGCTTTGCCGCCACCGCGAACGGGATCTTTCAGGACGGGCTGGCGAACTACTCTTTCGGCTTCGGCGGCTTTTACGTCGATCCCTTCATGGTCGAGCGGATCGAGGTGCTCAAAGGCGCCTCGTCGGTGCTTTACGGCAGCTCCAACCCCGGCGGCATCGTGAACTATGTCACCAAAAGGCCCACGGGCACACGCTCGACCGCGCTGGAATTCGGGATCGAGGAAGAAGGCGGGGCTTGGACCTCGGTCGATCATAACGGCGTCATTGACGATGCGACCTCCTACCGGCTGATGGCCAAGCTCGAACGTCAGGACGGGCGAGGCGCGTTTGATCCGGGCGTGCACGGGCTGCTGTCGGGCTCGGTCCTGCACCAGCTCGACACGGGGGCGGAGCTCGGCTTCGGCCTTGATTATCTGCGCGTCGACGAAAGCCATGTCGGCGGAGCGTGGCTGCCCTATGTCGGCACCGTCACCAATGCACCCTTCGGCAGGATCGACCGCTATTTCAACTCGGGCGAGCCGGACCACGACCGTTACGAGCGCGACCAGATCACCGCGCGCTTCAGCTATGCGCAGGATCTCGGCGACTGGCGGATCGAGAACACCACCCGCATCGGCCGCGCGAAAGTCGAGGAAGACAGCGTCTATGCCTATGGCTACGAGGGTTTCTCGCTGGTGCCTGGCAATGATCGGGGCACGATGTCGCGTCTGGTCTTCGACCACGAGACCACCGCCGTCACCGCTCTGAGCGATACCCGCGCCACCACCACCGCCAACTGGGGCGCGACCGAGCACAGCCTGCTCTTCGGTCTCGATCTGAAATATTTCCGCATGGACCAGATGCAGGCCAGCGCGCTCGGCACGCCGCTCGATTTTGTCGATCCGCAATATGGCGCGACGCAGCCTGCCGCCGTGCCCTATATCGACCAGCGCATGAGCCAAAAGCAGATCGGCCTTTATGCGCAGGACCAGATCCGCTGGGGCGACGGCTGGATCGCGACGCTGAATGCGCGCTACGACCACGTCAAAACCGAGGCCGGCACCAACCACGCCACCGGCGCGGCGGGCATGTCGCGCTCGGATGCGCAATGGAGCGGACGCTTCGGCATCGCCAGGACCTTCGCCAACGGCGTGACGCCCTATGCCAGCGTCTCGACCTATTTCCTGCCCAAAGTCGTGACCGATACCAGCGGCGAGACCGCCTCGCCCGAGAGCGGCCGCCAGTTGGAGGCCGGCGTGAAATGGGAGGCGAACGAAGACCTTCTGCTGACCGCCGCCGTCTTCGACATCCGCCGCAACAACATCACCCAATCGGTGATCGGAGGCATTGCGCGCCAGTTGGGCGAGGTCCGCTCGCGCGGGGTCGAGCTCGAGGCCCGCGGCAAGCTGACCGACGCCTTGCGCATCGAGGCCGAGCTTACCAAGCTCGATGTCGAGATCCTGAGCGATCCCAATACCGCCGTCATCGGCAAGACCCCTATTCGACGCCCGATGCGACCGCTGCGGTCCGCATCAGCTGGACGCCGGTTCAGGCCCCCGATTGGACGCTTGTCGGCGGCCTGCGCTGGACCGGCAAGAGCTGGGCCGATAATGAAAACACCCTGCGCGTGCCAGATTACACGGTGCTCGATCTGGGTGCGAACTACCGCTTCGACGGTGGCTGGGAGGCCAATCTGGCCGTCTCGAACGTCACCGACAAGCGTTACACCGCCTCCTGCCAAACCGGCTATTGGTGCTATGACGGCGAAGGGCGCAATGCCAGCCTGACCCTGCGCAAGAGCTTCTGATCGCAGGTCGCCTTAACCGAAAATCAGGCCTGTCCCGGACAGCATCCGGGGCGGGCCGTCGGAGTTGATGATGCTGAAAGATTTCTTTGCCTATTACCGCCCGTGGAAAACGCTTTTCCTGATCGACTTTTCTGCCGCCGTGGTTCTGGGCCTGCTGGAGCTGGCCTTCCCCGTCGCCATCCAGGGGTTCATCGACGTGCTTTTGCCACAGGGCAACTGGTCGCTGACTCTGGTGGCGGCCGGTGCGCTTTGCCTTGTCTATCTGGTCAATGCGGGCCTGATGGCGGTCGTGACCTATTGGGGCCACATGCTCGGCATCAATATCGAAACCGAGATGCGCCGCCGCGCTTTTGATCATATCCAGAAGCTGTCTTTCAGCTATTTCGACCGTCAGCGCACCGGCCATATGGTCGCCCGTGTTACCCGCGATCTGGAAGAAATCGGCGAGGTCGCCCATCACGGCCCCGAGGATCTTTTCGTCGCCATCATGACCTTTGTCGGCGCCTTCATCCTGATGATGATGATCCACACGCCGCTGGCGCTGATGACCGTGGTGATCGTGCCCGCCACCGTCGCGCTGGTCAGCTATTATGGCGGCCGCATGACCGCCACCTGGCGCGAGATCTATTCCCGCGTCGGCAATTTCAACGTCAGGCTGGAAGAAAACGTCGGCGGCATCCGCGTCGTGCAGGCCTTCGCCAACGAGGACCACGAGCGCGCCCGCTTTGCCGAGGACAACCACCAATACCGCAAGGTCAAGCTCGATGCCTACCGCATCATGGCCGCCTCGCAATCGCTCAACTATATCGGGATGCGCGGCGTGCAGGTGGTCATCATGGTCGCGGGCGCGTCCTATGTGCTCAAGGGCGATCTGTCGGCGGGCGGCTTTGTCGGCTTCCTGCTGCTGGTCGGGGTCTTTTTCCGCCCGCTGGAAAAAATCGCTGCCGTCCTCGAGGTCTATCCGCGCGGCATCGCCGGATTCCGTCGCTATCAGGAATTGCTCGACACCGACCCCGATATTGCCGACCGCGAAGGCGCGCATGCGGCCACGGCGCTGAAGGGCGAGATCCGCTTCGAGAATGTCGGTTTCGGCTATGATCCCGACCGCCCGAACCTGCAAGACATCTCCCTGAACGTCCGTTCCGGCGAGACGATGGCCTTTGTCGGCCCCTCGGGCGCGGGCAAGACGACGCTGCTGGCGCTTTTGCCGCGCTTTTACGAGCCGACCTCGGGGCGCATCACCATCGACGGCACCGATATCCGCGATTTCACGCTGGAAAGCCTGCGCCGCCAGATCGGCATCGTCTCGCAGGATGTGTTCCTGTTCGGCGGCACGTTGCGCGAAAACATCGCCTACGGCCGGCTGGATGCCGGTGAGGACGACATCCGGCAAGCCGCCGAACTTGCCCAGCTTTCAAGCCTGATCGAGGGCCTCCCCGAGGGGCTGGACACGATCGTGGGCGAGCGCGGCGTGACGCTTTCGGGCGGACAAAAGCAGCGCGTGGCGATTGCGCGGATCTTCCTCAAGAACCCGCCGATCCTGATTTTGGACGAGGCGACCTCGGCGCTCGACACCCAGACCGAGGCGGAAATTCAGGCGGCCCTCGAACGTCTGGCGGTCGGGCGCACCACGCTGGTCATCGCCCACCGCCTCGGCACGATCCGCGACGCCGACCGCATCGCCGTGATCGAGGACGGCCGGATTGCCGAACTGGGCAGCCATGCCGAGCTGAGCGAAAGCGGCGGGCGCTATGCAAGGCTGAGCGCCGCATGAGGCGGGCAAGGAACTTCTGCGCGGCACTGGCGCTGGCAGCCCTGCCCGCGCCCGCATTCGCGCAGGAATTCCCTCAGGTCTTCGACGGGCTTTTCGGCCCGACCAACGTGACCCAAGCGCCCCGCCGCGTCGTCTCGCTCGGCTATGTCGCCCATGACGATCTGCTGGCGCTCGGCGTCGTTCCGGTCGGGCTGCGCTATTGGTACGGCCCCTATCCGCAGGGCGTCTGGCCTTGGGCCGAGGCAGCTTTGCGCGGCGAAAGCCCCGAGGTCCTGCGCGGCGAAATCTCGTTCGAACGCATCGCGCTGCTAGATCCGGATCTGATTTATGCGGTCTCCTCGGGGATCAGCGCGCAGGAATTCCGCATGCTGTCGCGGATTGCGCCGACCATTGCCTCCGCGCCCGAATATGGCGCCTACAACACTCCTTGGGATGCGCTCGCCCTCGGGATCGGGCGCGCGACAGGACACGCGGCCGAAGCGCAAGCGCGCATCGACGCGATCCGTGCCCGCTTTGGCGAAATCCGTGACGCCCATCCCGAATGGGCGGGGATGACCGCCGTGGCCGCGACCTATTCCGGCGGCGCGCCTGCCGTCTTTCTGCCCGGCGATGCCCGTGCCGATGTGTTGATCAATCTGGGTTTTCGCATCCCCGAGGCCCTCGAGCCCCATCGCGGCGAAAGCTTCTATCGCGAGCTTTCACCCGAGGATCTGGCCCCAATGGATGCCGATCTCATCCTCTGGATCGGGGGACCGCCAAGGCCGCAGAGGTCGCGGCCATGCCCCTGCGCCCCGCTTTGCGCGCGTCCCGAACCGGTGGCGAGGTCTGGGCGGACGAGCTGATGGCCGGTGCGCTCGGCCATGCAACGCTTTTGTCGCTGCCTTGGGTGCTCGACCGTCTGCCCGCCGAAATCGCGGCGGCCGCCGACGGCGATCCGCTGACCAAAGTGCCCTCGGCCCAAGCGGCGGGGCTGATCCGGTGAAGGCGCTTTTGCTTCTGCCCGCCTTGGCCCTTGCGGCCTGCGCCGCGCTGGTTGTCGGCGCGCGGCCGGTGCCCCTGCCCGAAGTCTGGGCCGCGCTAAGCGCTCTCGATCCGAGCAATCCCGACCATCTGGCGATCACCCAGCTGCGCCTGCCGCGCCTTTATGCGGGTCTGATCGCGGGCACGGCGCTCGGGCTGGCCGGGGCTTTGATGCAGGCCCTGACCCGCAACCCCTGGCCGAGCCGGGGATATTGGGAATCAATGCCGGCGCGGGCCTTGCCGTGGTTCTGGGCGCTTTGGCGGGACTTGGCGCGGGCACGATCTGGCTGGCCTTCGGCGGCGCGGCGCTGACCACCTGCGCGTTGATCCTTTTCGGCGGCGCGAGACAGGGCGGGATCGGACCCGCGCGGCTCGCGCTGGCGGGAATGGCGCTCAATGCTTTCCTGATTTCGGCGATCACCGTCGCTGTGCTGGTCAGCGCCTCGGCGCTTGACGAATACCGCTTCTGGGTCATCGGCTCTCTCGGCGATGCCGCGAGCCGCCCGTTGGCCGCAATGGCCGTGACCGCGCTTTCGGGAGCTGCACTCGCGCTCTTGCTTACACCTGCGCTGGAGACCTTGGCTCTGGGCGAGGAGGCGGCCGTCGGCCTCGGCCAGAACCTTTGGCGGATCCGTATCCTGAGCCTTGCCGCCATCGCGCTTTTGTCGGGGGCTGCGGTCAATGTCGCGGGACCGATCTCCTTCATCGGCTTGATGGCACCGCATCTGGCCCGCGCTTTCGGCACCATCGCCTTGCGTCCCCTGATGCTGCGTGCGGGGCTGATCGGCGCGACAACCCTGATCCTGTGCGATGTCGCGGGCCGGATCCTGCTGCCGCAGGGCGAGATCCGCGCCGGAACCGTCAGCGCCGTTCTGGGCGGTCTCGTCTTTGTCGCGGTCGTTCGCCGCATCCGGTTGGAGGCCCTGTCGTGAACCGCCTCGCGCTGCTGGTCCTCGCGCTTTCTACGCTGATCCTTGCCGGAATATGCGTGGGCGAGGTCGACCTGCCCGCCTCCGCCTATTGGCAGGCGCTCACCGGAGAGAGTCCCAGCGCGCGCTTGATCCTGTGGGAGTTGCGCCTGCCGCGCATCCTGACCGCAGCGGGCGCGGGCGCGGCCTTGGGCCTGTCGGGCGCGATCTTCCAGATGGTGCTGCGCAATCCTCGCCTCGCCCGATGTGATGGGTTTCACTTCGGGCGCGGCCTTCGGGACGGTGCTGGCGCTGCGCTCTGGCGGCGCGGCGGGGATCGGCACCAGCCTTGGCGCGGCGGGCGGCGGTCTGGCGGCGGCGGCACTGGTCTTCGGCCTGAGCCGCAGGGAAGGCCGCACCAGCCCGCTCCGTCTGGTTCTTGTCGGCATCGGCATTGCTGCGGCCTTCGGTGCGGGCGCGGTCTTGCTGCTGTCGCGCCTGCCCCTGACCGAGGCCGCCGATGCGCAGCGCTGGCTGGCAGGATCGCTGGTTGCACGCGACTGGCACCATGTCCGGCAGATCGCCCTTTCTCTGGTCCTCGTCGGAAGCGCGGCCGCCGCAATGGCGCGGGCGCTTGCGCTGCTCGAACTGGGCGACGATCTCGCCGCAACCCTCGGGTTGGGCGTCGAGCGCGCCCGCCTCGGCCTGACGTTCGTTGCCGTTCTCGCGGCGACGGCAGCGGTTTCCGTCGCGGGGCCCTTGCCCTTCATCGCGCTGATGGCCGCGCCGTTGTCGCGCCGCTTGGGGCAATGGGGAGCCCCCGGCGCGCGAATGGCGGCGGCGGGCATCACCGGCGCGTTGATCGCGACGCTGGCGGATCTTCTGGCGCGGATCGGGATCGGCGGCATCCAGCTTCCGGTTGGCGCGCTGACCGGCCTTTGGGCGGTCCCTATCTTCTGTGGCTTTTGGCCCGCGAAATGAAAGAGGGTCAGCTATGACCGCAAGAACCGGCCTCGAGGCGCGCAATCTGAGCGTTTCCTACGGCACGCGCATGATCTTGAAGGACCTGACGCTCGCTCTGCCCGAGCAGCGCTTTACCGCCATTCTCGGGCCGAACGGCTGCGGGAAATCGACGCTTCTGCGCAGCTTCGCCCGCCTGATCCGCCCCCGCGCGGGCGAGGTCCTGCTCGACGGCGAGAACCTGACCGCAATGGCCGCAACCAAGGCAGCGCGAAGGCTGGGGCTTTTGCCGCAAGCGCCCACCGCGCCCGAAGGCATCACCGTCGAGGCGCTGGTCGCGCGCGGGCGCGCACCGTGGCGCGGGCTCTTTGCGGGCTGGAGCAAGGCCGATGCGGCCGCCTGCCTGCGCGCCATGACGGCAACCGGCGTTGCGGAACTGGCCGAACGGCCCTTGGCCGAGCTCGGGCGGGCAGCGCCAGCGCGTCTGGATCGCTTTGGCTCTGGCGCAAGAGACCCCGCATCTTCTGCTCGACGAGCCGACGACATGGCTCGATCTGCCCCATCAGGTCGAGGTTCTGGCACTTTTGCAGCGGCTCAACCGCGAAGAAGGCCGCAGCATTGTCGCCGTGCTCCACGACCTCAATCTTGCGGCGCGCTATGCCGATCATCTGGTGCTGCTCTCGCCGCAGGGTCTGGTGGCGCAGGGTGCGCCCGCGCAGGTCCTGAACCCCGCCAATATGCTGGCGGCCTTCGGCATGGCGACCCTGATCGAGCGCGATCCGGTCGCGGGCACCCCGATGGTGATCCCGCTTTAGGCGAAACGCCGGCTGGGAGAAAAGGCGACCTCCTATGCCGAAATCAGATCGACCGCGCGCATCACATCGTCGACGCTGACGCGGAAGCGCTCCTGATCGCCCTCGCCCACCACGAAACCATAGCGCATGCCCAGAAGATCGGTGAAATCCTTCCAGACATTATCGAAACGGTAAGGCGGCTGGATGGTGATCATCGCGCCCCTTCCTGCATGGTCAGATAGGCATGGGTCAGCGCGCTGCCTTCGACCGAGACGACCAGAGACGCGCCCGCGATCTTGCGGATGATCTCGGCGGTGCTTTCCTGCATCGGATTGACGATGGTAAAGCCGCGCTGTGACAGCGCCTCGGCCAAGGCGGCCTCGTTCTCCAAAATCCGCAGATTCTGACCGAAACTGCCACGGATGATGAAAACGCGGTGGCCCGACTGATCGGCGGGCAGACCGGCCAGTCGCGCGCGCACCTGCTTCATCCTTTGGCGGCGATGCGCATTCATGCCGAGATCCTCGAAAAGCCAGGCCTCCGACAGATAGGTATCGGGGAGCTCGGGCACTTCGAGATCCATCAGCCGGCGGTAGGAATTCGCATGGGTCCAGCTTTCCATCAGCTTGTTTCTGGCGCGGTAGACAGGGCCGAACTCCTGCGCGAGCAAAGTCGTCGCTGAATCGTCCATCAGGTAATGGCCAAAGAAAATGCTGCCGATCGGCGTGCCGACCAGCGCGGCGCTTTCGATCTTTTCCTCGACGAAACGCGGCCCGCGCGGAGGGCGCTGCATCAACAGCTGGCTGCGGCTTCCGCGCGAATAAAAGCTGCCGCCGAGCAGGCGCGCATTGCGGAAATGAAGGGCGCGGGTCGCGGCATGGGTGACGCTACCCTCGGTGATGCGCGCCATCTGCGCCTCGCGCCCGCCCATGGATTGAAAGGCCCGGATGCGGTCGAGCTGTGCCGATCGAAATAGGCCTTCGGACGCAGCGCCACTTCTGCGGGCCAGACCTCGACCACTTTGTCGGCAGCCTCTGCGGCGCTGCGCTGCTTCTTGAACGCTTTTCTCGCGAGATAGGTAATCGGAACGATATTCATGACAAAACCCGCAGACCATTGAAGAGAATGTGGCATTATCAGTTGGTGTAATCAATGATTTAGATTCAGCCGCAGAGCGATGGGCGTCGTGATTTCTTCTCTGCGGGAAGCGCGATCCCCGAACCAAAAGTTCAAACAGGCACGGGGTCGGCGCATCTCGCGAAGTACTGCCAGCCTTTTGGCGGCACAATAAAAAATCATCTGGATGAACGGCTTCTTACGCAGCGTGAAAAGCCGGCACCGCAAACAACAAACGGCCCCGTACCCTCGGGACCGTTTGTCCGCAGCCGGATCAGGCGGCGCGATAACACCCGCGCCGCGCCCTGCCTCGCGCCATGCAAAAGACTGTCAGGCTTTGTCGGTGGCCAGAATGTCGCGCACCATCGGAATTACCTCTTCGCCATACAGACGGATGCTCTCCATCAGCTGCTCGTGCGGCATCGGGCCGGTGGCATATTTCAGATCGAAATGACCAAGCCCCAAGGTCTTGACGGTCTTGGCGATCTTGCGCGCCACGGTCTCGACGCTGCCGACATAAAGCGAGCCTTGATGGACTTCGGCGAGGTAGCTCTCTTTGGTCATCGGCGGCCAGCCGCGCTCGCGCCCGATCCGCCCGAAAGCCGCCGAGAAATTCGGCCAAAGCTGCTCGATCGCCTCGGCATCGGTTGCCGCGACATGGCCCGGCGAATGGACACCGATCGGGCGCGCGGTCCGTTCGAGTTGTTCGGTCGCGCGCTTGTACAGATCGACATAAGGCACGAAACGCGCAGGATCGCCGCCAATGATCGCCAGCATCAGGTTGAGATCCTGCCGCACGACGCGGATTACGGATTCGGGACTGCCGCCGACGCCGACCCAGACCTTCATCCCCTCCGGCCCGAGCGGCGGATAGACCACCTGATCCTCAAGCGCCGAGCGGGTCTCGCCCGACCATGTGACGCGCTCCTCGCGCACGAGGCGGGCGAAGAGGTCGAGCTTTTCCTCGAAGAGCTGCTCGTAATGGCTCATGTCATAGCCGAAAAGCGCATAGCTTTCCGTAAAGGAGCCGCGGCCGAGGATGGGCTCGGCCCGCCCGTTCGAGACCGCATTGAGCGTCGAGAAACGCTGGAAGGCGCGCACCGGATCATCCGAGGACAAGACCGTGACCGCCGTGCCCAGCTTGATGCGCTTGGTCTGGCCGGCAATCGCGCCCAGCACCACCTCGGGCGAGGACAGCGCGAAATCGGGGCGATGGTGCTCGCCAAGCCCGATGAAGTCGATATTGAGCTGATCGGCCAGAACCGCCTGCGCCACCACATCGCGCAAAACCTCGTCCTGCCGCTTGGGCTGGCCGTCGGGCCCGTTGGTCACATCGCCGAAAGTGTCTAGTCCGAGAGATACCTGTTCCGCCATTTTGCGATCCTGCTATACATGTTCGACAAATGAGATAGGATGTCGCTTGCGGTTTCGCCATGTTCAAAGCGTTTTTATCCCTAACTGCTAAGGGGATCGCCGCTTGGGTCACCACCCGCATCCTCCAAGCCCCAGCCCAGCGCCGCGCGTGATCCTTGCGGATTCTTAGGCCGATCGGGCGCTGCGCGAAATCACGACGGTGAAGTCTGCCGCTCCGCGGCAACGGAACATATAGAGAACGTCGACCATTCGCCCAGCGTTTCCCGCATCCGTCCCCCGTAGACGCGAGCGCTTCCACCCCCACCTGCCCCAAAGGTTTCGCGGCATTCCCATCGCGCGCAAAATCCCGCGACAGCGCCCCGCACCGCATTCCCAGAACGGAAATTCGCCTCTAGGATCGCTTTGTCGGCTGGCGCATGCGCCGCGACAACCCCGGGGAGGGAGCATGACAATCAGGATAGAGGCCGAGCGCCCGCCGCATCTTGGTGCGGAGCGCAGGTTGCCCCATGCGGAGCACGGACAACTGGACTCGGAGCAACCGCAGCCCGCATATCCCTTTCCCGGTTTCGAGCCGGAACAGCGCAGTTATCAATCATGGGTCGCCGACGAAACGGTCGAGGATTACGCACTCCGCTACGCCCCCGTGAACCACCGCCGCTGGAGCCCCTTCGTCATCGCCAATACCGCGCTGGGCGGCATCTCGTTTCTGGCACTCGAGGCGATCGGGGCGGCGCTCACCCTCTCTTGGGGCGTCGAGACCACCGTGATCGCAGTTCTCGTCGTTTCCGTCTTCATCTTCCTGACCTGCCTGCCCATCGCCTATCACGCGGCGCGCACCAATGTGGATATGGACCTGCTGACGCGGGGGCGGGCTTCGGCTATATCGGCTCGTCGATCACATCACTGATCTATGCCACCTATACGATCATCTTCTTTGCCCTCGAGGGCGTGATCATCGCGCAAGCCCTGTCGCTCAGCACGGGATTGCCGCTGCCTCTGGGCTATCTGGTCTCGACGCTCTTCATCCTGCCGTTCGCGGCGCGGGGAATGACAGCGATTTCGCGCTTCCAGATGCTGACGCAAATTCCCTGGATCGTCCTGGGTCTTCTGCCCTTCGTGGTCATCGCCATTGCCGAACCCGAGGCATGGAGCCGCTGGCAATCCGGCAGCGGCCACAGTTTCAGCTGGCTCTCGCTCGGGGCGGCGATCGGCGTCCTTTGCGCCCTCACCCTCCAGATCGGCGAGCAGGTCGACTACCTGCGCTTCCTCCCCCAAAGAGACGACACCGAAACTCCGTTGGTGGGGGCCCTGATCATGGCGGGACCGGGCTGGATCCTGATCGGAGGCACCAAGATCCTGATGGGCAGCTTTCTGGTGACGCTGGCCATCGGCGACGGCATGGCACCCGATTTCGCGGTCGAGCCGATCGGCATGTTCTGGCAGGCCTTCCAGCATGTCTTCACCCCGCCGGTCGCGCTGCTCTTTGCGACGGCCTATGTGCTGCTCGCGCAGGTCAAGATCAACGTGACCAATGCCTATGCCGGCTCTCTGGCACAGTCGAACTTCTTTCTGCGCGTCACGCGCTACCACCCGGGCCGCTTGGTCTGGCTGATCTTTCACGTCGTGGTCAGCTGCGCGCTCATGCTGATGGGGGTTTTTCGACCCTCGAGGCCGTGCTCGCGATCTATGCCAACCTCGCCCTTGCATGGCTGGGCGCGATCATTGCCGATCTGGTCGTGCTCAAACCTCTTGGCCGCAGCCCGAAACTCATCGAGTTCAAACGTGCCTATCTGCCCGATTTCAATCCGGTCGGCTGCGGCGGCATGGCGCTGGGGGCGCGGTGGGTATCGCGCTTTTCCTCGGGACAGGCGGACCCTTCCTTCAGGCCTGGTCGCCGCCCATCGCCTTCGTCGTCTCTCTGGCCACAGCGATCACCATCGGGGTCATGCGCGGCAGCGCCGCCTATTTCGCGCGCGAGCCCCATGTCTTCGACCACGAGACTTCCTGTCTCTGCGCCATCTGCACCCACGGCTACGATCCCGCGACATGGCCTATTGCACCTTCTACGAGCGGCCGATCTGTTCGTTGTGCTGCAGCCTCGATCCGCATTGCCGCGATTACTGCAAGCGCCCCCGCGCCCTTGCCGGAGCCGCAAAGGGACCCGCGCCCCTTGCAGCGCCCATGATCACCTCTGTTCCCCTTACGCCCCACGCCCCTATGATCGCGCCCCCGATCCGGACGGCGGGCCTTGCCCTGCCCCGCGTTTCGCCGCGCTTTTGGCAAAGGCTCTGGCAGATCGTCGCGGTCTTTGCCGCGCTCATGGCGGGGCTGGGCTGCCTCTATCTTGTCGCGCGCTATCTCGCCTCGGGCTTTCACGACCCCCGCCTCGTGCTGCACTTCTTTCTCGGCATCACGCCGCTGCTCGCCCTCGTCGCCATCTGGGTCGTCATGGCGATCGAACGCAAGCGGCTGACCGAAGAGGATCTGCTGGGCGCCCTGACACGTCTCGGGGTTGCCCAGCGCGAGCTTGCCCTGAACCAGCGCCTTGCCGCCGTGGGCGAAGTCGCGGCCACCATCAGCCACGAGCTGCGCAACCCTTTGGGCACGATCACCAGCTCGGTCGAGGTCCTCTCGCGCAACCCCGGTCTCGGCCCCGAGGCCGAAGAAGACGTCGAGCGCATCCGCCGCAACATCCGCCGATGCGGCCGCATCATCGACATCCTGCTCGATTTCGCGCGTCAGGGCGCGAACGAGATCGTGCCGGTCGATCTGGGAGCATGGCTTGGGGCGAGCCTTGCCGAACAATCCTTCGGGCGTTTCGTCACGCTCGAAATCGCGCAAGGCATGCAGAT
This sequence comes from Paracoccus cavernae, assembly GCA_030410095.1. Classification (GTDB taxonomy): domain Bacteria; phylum Pseudomonadota; class Alphaproteobacteria; order Rhodobacterales; family Rhodobacteraceae; genus Paracoccus; species Paracoccus cavernae. The sequence goes on along the minus strand of JAUFRC010000001.1, from coordinate 725,442 downwards.
CCGATGCGATCCCTCGCGTCTGCAATTCGCGATCCACAACCTCGTCGACAATGCGGGCCATGCCGCGGAAGCCGCAGGACGCACGCCCCGGATCACCTTGCGCGCCTATCGCAGCACGGCTCCGGCCACCGGCCCCAGCGGGCAAGCCCGCGGCCAAACCGTGATCGAGGTCACCGACAACGGTGCCGGCATGCCGCCCGAGCTGCGCGCCCGCGCCTTCGATCCGCTATTCACCACCAAGGGCGCAGGCGTCGGGCTGGGCCTGCCGCTGGTGCGCCGCGTCGCGCAGATGCATGGCGGCGACGCATGGATTGCCCAAAGCGGCGCGGCGGGAACCGTGATGCGCCTTTCCGTCGGGGACCAGACATGAACGAAGCGGGAACACATTCCCAGCGCCCGCGCCTGATGATCGTGGATGACGAGCATGATTTCGCGGTCTCGACCTCGCGCGCTTTGGCGCTCGAGGGGATCGACTGCATCCTCGCCGGTCACGGTGCCGAAGCCGTGGCCTTGCTGCTTGCCCAAGAACCTCAGATCGCGCTTCTGGACATCCGCATCCGCGACGAGGACGGCACCGAGCTGGCAGCGCGGCTCAAGGCTTTGCGCCCCGATCTGATCGTCATCATCATGACCGGCTATGCCTCGGTCGATAGCGCCATTGCCGCGATGCAGGCAGGTGCGCATGACTTCCTGCGCAAACCCTTCTTTCTCGACGAGCTGATGCGCGCCTTGGGGCGGGCGGGCGAGATCCTGCGCCTTCGCGAGGACAAGGCGCAGGCCGAGCGCGAATTGACCCATCTGCGTCAACTCGAGGCGACCTCGCAGCTTGCGGCGGGGCTTTCGCACGACTTCCGCAATATGCTCGCGGTGGTGCAGGCCAATCTGTCGGTGCTGGTCGAGCGGCTGGAGAAGGACGGCGGCAGCGATGCACGGCTTCTGCCCTATGCCCGCGACGCCCTTCATGCCGGAGCCTCGGCGACCAGCGTGGTGACGCGGCTGGGTGATTTCCGGCGCAACCGTAGCGCCGCATTGGCTCCGGTCGACCTGCGCCCGCAGGTCGCCGAGGCGGTCGCCATGATGCGCTCCACCCTCTGCGCCGGGCTCGCGATCACGCTGTCTCTTCCCGAGGAGCCGCTCATGGTTCTGGCCGATCCCGCCATGATCGGCACCGCGATGGTCAACCTTTTGATCAATGCCCGCGACGCGACCGGCGGAGAGGGGCGCGTCACCGTCGCCTTGCGGCGTCTCCGTCAGGGCGGCGATTATGCCCGACTGACCGTCACCGACGACGGGCCGGGCTTGAGCGGCGAGGCCGCCTTGCGCGCGGTCGATCCCTTCTTCACGACCAAGCCGCAAGGAACCGGGCTCGGCCTGCCGATGATCCGTCACCTCGCCCTCTCGAGCGGAGGCCGCTTCCGGCTGGAGAACGCCCCGCAGGGCGGCGCACAAGCTGTGCTCGACCTACCCGCGGTAGCGGTTGCGGCAACGGCCGAAGCGGCTCCTCACTCAGATGGCGCGAACATATAGCCCGCGCCGCGCACCGTGCGGATGACGCGGTGCTCGGGGCCGGTATCGCCGATCTTGCGGCGGATTTTCCCGATCATCACATCGATCGAGCGGTCATAGGGCGTCCAGTCGCGGTTGGAGGCGTAATCGAGCAGCTGGTCGCGGCTCAACACCCGTCCCGGCCTTTGCGCGAGGATCGCGAGCAAGGCGAATTCCTGCGCCGTCAGCACGCGGATCGAGCCGTCGCGATGGCGCAGATGGCGCGCCTCGAGGTCGAGATGCCAATCATCGAAACGCAACACCTTGCGGGCATCCTCGCGCGCGGGGCGGCTTCTTGGGGGATCGGCGGCAATGCGGCCGGCTCTGGCTGGAGGCGGCGCAAAACGGCGCGGATGCGGGCCAGAAGCTCGCGCGGCTCGAAAGGCTTGACGAGATAGTCGTCCGCCCCGATCTCTAGCCCGACAATCCGGTCTATCGCCTCGTCGCGCGCCGAGAGAAACAAGATCCCCGCCGAATGCTGGCTTTTGACCTCGCGCGCTAGCGAATAGCCGTCATCGCGGCCGGGCAGCCCGATATCGAGCACGATGAGATCGAACGGCGCGCGTGCCAATGCCTCGCGCATCGCAGGACCATTGGGCGCGATCTCGGCGGCGAAGCCTTCCTCGGTGGCGTAGCGCAGCAGGAAGCCCGCCAAAGCGGCATCATCCTCGACAAACAAAATCCGGTGCTTTGCCAAAGGGTTGTCTACCGTCCTCGCCGCCTCCATCCGATCCTCCACCCCCGAATTCGAGGCAGGATAACAAGCGCCCCGCGCTTTGGATAGCCGCCCGCAAAACCGCCCGCGCGCGCCCAGCAAAGCCCTGCCGGTTACAAAGCGGTTACAAGCCGGTTGCACGGGTTACAAAAATCCCGCCCCCGAACGCACGGCGATTACATTGCCCCGCCACCATCGTCGCAGAAGGCACGCTTCGGCGCCCCTTCGCCACATAGGGAGGAAACAATGTCCAGAACCGTTTTCGAAGTGGATCTCAAGAAGGCCCCCGAGGACAACGCCCAAAAGACCCACAACCGCTGGCATCCCGACATTCCGATGGTCGACATGTTCAAGACCGGCGAGGTCCTGCGCATCGAATGCTACGACTGGACCGGCGGTCAGGTCGGCAACAACGACAGCGCCAACGACATCCGCGACGCCGATCTGACGCGCGTCCATTACCTCTCGGGGCCCTTCGGCTTTTACGGCGCGGAGCCGGGCGACCTGCTGGTCGTCGATATTCTCGACATCGGCGCGCTGCCCGAATCGAAATGGGGCTTCAACGGGCTTTTCGCCAAGGAAAACGGCGGCGGCTTCCTGACCGAGCATTATCCGAAAGCCAGCAAGTCGATCTGGGATTTCGAGGGCATCTATACGACCTCGCGCCATATTCCGGGCGTGCGCTATCCGGGCCTCATCCACCCTGGCCTGATCGGCTGCCTTCCCGATCACAAGCTGCTCGCCGAAGCCAACCGCCGCGAGGCCGAGCTGATCGCGACCAACCCAGGCCGCGTGCCGCCTCTGGCCAACCCGCCCCATGCCGCCACCGCGCTGATGGGCGAAATGACCGGCGCCGCCAAAGAGGCCGCCGCCAACGAGGCATGGCGCACGGTCCCGCCGCGCGAACATGGCGGGAACTGCGACATCAAGAACCTCTCGCGCGGCTCCAAGGTCTATTTCCCCGTCTATGTGAACGGCGGAGGCCTTTCGATGGGCGACATCCACTTCAGCCAGGGCGACGGCGAGATCACCTTCTGCGGCGCGATCGAAATGGCGGGCTGGATCGAGGTCAAGGTCGAGATCATCAAGGGTGGCATGGCGAAATACGGCGTCATCAACCCGATCTTCCGCCCCTCGCCGATCGATCCGAAATTCGACGATTACCTGATCTTCCAGGGCATTTCGGTCGATGAACATTCGGGCGAGCAATATTATCTCGACGCCCATGTCGCCTATCGCCGCGCCTGCCTCAACGCGATCGAATATCTCAAGAAATTCGGCTATTCGGGCGAGCAGGCCTATATGATCCTCGGGACCGCGCCGATCGAGGGGCGCATCGCGAGCATTGTCGACATCCCCAACGTCTGCGCGACCGTGGCGATACCGACCGGCATTTTCGACTTCGACATCAGGCCGAATGCCGACGGGCCCAAGCGCTCGGTTCCGGATGTGGCCTGGGCCAAATCGAGCTGATCCTCCCACCCACCGCCCGCCTTCGGCCGGACCGGAGGCGGGCTTTCAGGAGCAATCCCATGGTACTTGGATTTCTGCTGCTCTGGGTCGGAGCGGTCCTGTTTCTCAACGGGCTCTGGCTGATGGGCAAGATCGAGGACCGCGAAATCGTGGTCGTCAACGTGATCTCGGGACTGGTCGCCTCGGCGGTGGTGCTGCAGTCGGTCTTCGGGGCGGGCGCCAATGCAGACAGCATCCGCGCGGGAGCGCTGACGCTTTTGTTCGCCACCACCTATTTCTGGGTCGCCTACAACCGGTTGAGCGGCGTCGACGGCCGCGGTCTGGGCTGGTTCAGCCTCTTTGTCGCGATCACCCTGATCCCCGTCATCATCCGCGCCTATGGCAGCGTGTCCAATGGTGCCGAATTCTGGCTGGCGACGAATTGGCTGATCTGGGCGGTCCTGTGGTTCATGTATTTCCTGCTGCTCGCTTTGGGAAAACCGATCCTGAAGCAGACGGCTCTGGTGACCTTGCTTGCGGGGATCGTGACCGGCTGGTTGCCGGGCTTCCTGCTTCTCGACGGATTGATGTGAAAGGATCGCGTGATGCCGATTTACGATTTCGCCTGCCACGACCACGGGGTTTTCAGCGACTGGGCCAGCTACGAGGCCAGCCGCGCCGGTGCGCCCTGCCCCTGCTGTGCGCAAACCAGCGCGGTCCTGCCCTCGATCCCGCAGATCAGCCGCCTCTCGAGCGGGCTGCGCCGCGCCGAGGCCCGCGCCGATGCCACCTCGAGCGAGCCCAAGGTGATCAAGCGCGGCCATCTGCCGAGCTGCGGCTGCAACATGTGCAAGAAAGCCGCGCCGCCGACATCGCGGCGCTGGATGCTGGGCCAATGCTAAAAGACCGGTAAGTCGGGTGCGAAACCGCGAGCGGCGTACCATCCCCTTACAAACCCGCAAAGGGCCGGAGGCGCAGGTCTCTGGCCCGTTCCATTTCCGGACCGACCGCGATTGTGAACATCTTGTGGATACAGAGGGAATTAAACTCACCATAACATTCCCAATCGAAAGCCATGATATTGTCCTCAACAGCGACAAGCGGCGCAGCCCGCCGGACGGTCGCGAAAAACGTGAGGAGCACATCATGACGACGACGGCAAAAGCACTCGCGGATCTGAAGGAACGTCTGAAATCCTCGGACCGCATGCCGCTGGTTTTCTCGGCCACGGCTCGCCGATGAACGCGATCGAGGATAACGCCTATTCGCGGTCGTGGGAGGAGCTGGGCCGTGCCCTGCCGCGCCCTCAGGCCATTCTCGTGGTCTCGGCGCATTGGATGACCCACGGCACAACGCTGGTCGATGTCTCGGCCCTGCCGCGCACCATCCACGATTTCCGCGGCTTCCCGCCCGAGCTTCATGCCGCGCAATACCCCGCCCACGGCGATCCCGAGCTCGCCCGCGAAGTGGTCAGCCTGCTCGCGAGCCACCATGCCGAGGGCGACGACACCTGGGGACTCGATCACGGCGCATGGTCGGTTCTGGCGCGGCTCTACCCCGAGGCCGACGTGCCGGTCTTCCAGCTCTCGATCGACATGTCGAAGGATCTCGACTGGCATCTGACCATCGGCAAGGATCTGGCGGATCTGCGCAGCAAAGGCGTGTTGATTCTCGGTTCGGGCAATGTCGTCCATAACCTGCGCACCATGCGCTGGGGCGGCAAACCCTATGATTGGGCCGAGGAGTTCGACGGCTATTTCGCCAAAAACCTCGAAAACCGCAATCTTGCCGCCTTGGCCGACCGTAAGGCGATGGGCAGCCTCTTCACGATGGCCCAACCCACGCCCGACCATTATCTGCCAGCGCTGACCATCGCCGGTCTCTCTGACGACAAGGACCGGCTGACCTTCATGAACGATTCCATCGATATCGCTTCGGTCTCGATGCGCAGCTTCATCTTCCATTAAACCGCTTCAGCCAAACCGGCCCGACCCGCCCGAGGCACGCGCCTCCGGCGGGTCTTTGCGCGTTTGGCTTTCCGCTCTTGAGGCTTGCGCCATTTTGGCTGCTTATTTGCACAATATGCGCAAGTAAAAGGAGCCCCCATGCCCGCCTTCCAAGGAAAATCCGTTCTCGTGCTCGGCGGCAGCCGCAGCCTCGGCGCGACCATCGTGCGCCGCTTTGCCGCCGAAGGTGCCACAGTGGCCTTTACCTATGCCGCTTCGGGCGCCGCCGCCGAGGCGCTCGCGCGCGAGACCGGCGCCACCGCCCATCTCACCGACAGCGCCGACCGTGATGCGGTGATCGCGCGGGTCGCCTCTTGCGGCCCGCTTGATGTTCTGGTGATCAATTCGGGAGTCGCGATCTTCGGCGACCCGCTCGAGCAAGACCCCGATGCGATCGAGCGCCTTATCCGCATCAATACGATCACCCCTATTTCGCCGCGGTCGAGGCCGCGCGGAAGATGCCCGACGGCGGCCGCATCATCGTGATCGGCTCGGTCAACGGCGACCGGATGCCCTTGTCCGGCATGGCCTCCTATGCGCTGTCCAAATCGGCGCTTCAGGGCATGGCGCGCGGGCTGGCGCGCGATTTCGGCCCGCGCGGGATCACGGTCAATGTCGTTCAGCCCGGTCCGATCGACACCGATGCCAATCCTGCGGAAGGTCCGCTCAAGGACGTGATGCATGCCTTCATGGCGATCAAACGCCACGGCCGCACCGAAGAAATCGCGGGGCTGGTCGCCTGGCTCGCCGGCCCCGAGGCGGGCCTTGTCACCGGCTCGATGCAGACGATCGACGGCGGTTTCGGGGCCTGAGGCCGAATCCGTCCGCCCCTGCCGGCCCACTGCGCCTCCCCGTTTCCCGGCCCTTCAGGCCGTCATCCGGCGTGCCCCTGCGCTTTGGCGGCCTGATCCTCGGCGATGTAATCCATCAGCTTCTGGGCCAGAGGGTGCAGTGTGCGCCCGCGCCTGAAGATGATCCCGAGATCGCGGCAAAGCTCCGGAGCGTTCAGCGGGCGGAAAACCAGATTGCCGCGCGGCAAAGCTCGAGCGTCAGCTCGGGCAGCGCCGTCACGCCCAGCCCCGCCTCTATCATCGCGCCCGCCGTCGCGGGATGCGTCGCCTCGTGGGCATAACCGCCCGCCTGCCCCAGATCGCGCAAAAGCTGGTCGGTCAATTGGCGCACGCTGGTCATGGTGCGCATGGCGATAAGCGGTGACTGCAGCAAATCCGCCCATGACAATTCGGCTTGTGCGGCCAGCGGGTGATCGTGATGCAGCACGGCGAAGAAGCGGTCCCGCACCAGCGGCGAAAAGCCCAGATGCGGCGCGGCCTCGGTTTCGACCGAAATGCCGAAATCGGCCTCGGCGCGGGTTACGGCCTCGGAAACATTGCCCTTGAAGCTGTCGAGAATATCGATCGTAACCGACGGAAAATCAATATGGAACCTGCGCAAAGGCGCAGGCAGGATCCGCGCCGCGACCGAGGGCAGCGCCGCGATCGCGAGATGGGTGGAGCCGCCCGTAACATAGCTCGTCATCTCGTCGAGCGAGACCGTCAGATCATGAACCACGCGCTTGGCGATCGGCAAGAACGCCTCGCCAAAGGGCGTCAGAACGACCTGCCGCGTCGTGCGGTCGAAAAGGCGCAGATTGAGCCTTTGCTCCAGCCGGTTGATCGCGCGGCTGACTGCTGGCTGGGACAAAGCCATCGTCTCGGAGGTGCGGCTGAAGTTTCCCGTCGCCGCCACCTCGAGGAAAATCTGGATTTCGAAGGGGGATATATCTATGCGTTTCATGCATGAGTTTGTCGTAATTATTCATTTCTGACGCAAGACCCAATCTGCCAATTTGTCTGCAACAGCCGGGGAGCGGCTTGCGGGAGGGATGGGATGTTAACAATTCTGGGTTTTGCGACGATCGCGGTTTTCCTGATCGTCACCTTGAGCGGAAGGGTTTCGGTGCTGGTGGCGCTGGTCCTGATCCCGCTGATCGCGGGGCTGATCGGCGGCTTCGGAGCCGAGATCGGCCCGATGATGGTCGACGGGATCACGCGGGTCGCGCCGACCGGCATCATGATCATGTTCGCGGTACTGTTCTTCGGGCTGATGCTGGGCACGGGGATATTCTACCCGATGATTCTGGGCCTCGCGCGGCTGATCAAAGGCGACCCCGTGCGGCTCTGTCTGGTCACGGCGGCGTTGGCGATGCTGGTCTCGCTCGATGGCGACGGGGCCACGACCTTCCTGATCACGGTGACCGCGATGCTGCCGGTCCACAAGGCGCTCAAGATGAACCCCGTGGTTCTGCCCGGCGTCGTGGCGCTTTCGGCGGGGGTGATGAACCTGCTGCCTTGGGGCGGCCCGACCGCCCGCGTCATGAGCGTGATGAGCGCGGATAGCGCGCAGGTCTTCCACCCGCTCATCCCCGCGATGATCGCGGGCATTCTGTGGGTCTTTGTCGCCGCCGCGCTGATCGGCTACGGCGAGCGCAGACGTCTCGGCATCGATACGGAGCTGGATGCGACCAAGCTGGTCGTGACGACCGATCCCGCCGACGAAGGCGCGCTGCGGCCGAGGCTCTTCTGGTTCAACGTCGCGCTGACCCTTGCGGTTCTGGTCGTGCTTTTCATGCATATCCTTCCGCTCGGACCGATCTTCATCATCGCCTTCTGTATCGCTTTGGTGGTCAATTACCGCAGCTGGGAGGAGCAGAAAGCCCGTCTCGTCGCCCATGCCGACAGCGTGGTCATCGTCACCTCGATGATCTTTGCCGCGGGGATTTTCACCGGCATCCTGTCGGGCACGGGGATGATCGACGCGATGGCACAGGGTTTCGTCGCCATCATGCCCGAGAAGTTCAGCGGAGCCCTGCCCCAGATCGTGGCGCTGGCCAGCATGCCGCTCAGTCTCGCCTTCACGCCGGATGCCTTCTACTTCGGCATTCTGCCGGTGCTGACCTCGGGCGGCGCGGCGATGGGGCTCGACCAGCTCGACATCGCGCGCTCGGCGCTCATGGGCCAGATGACCACGGGCTTCCCGCTGAGCCCGCTGACGGCCTCGACCTTCATCCTGATCGGCCTTTCGGGGGTCTCTCTGGGGGCACATCAGAAATTCGTCTTCAAATGGGCCTTCATGACGACAATCGTCATGACCGTGGTTGCAAGCCTCACCGGCGCGATCTGAGAAAGGAAACAGGATGGACAAGATTGTTCGGATCGGCTGCGGAGCGGGCTTTGCCGACGACCGCTCGGACGGGGCGGTGGCAATCGTGGCGGAGCTCGCCCGCCTCGAAGGCCCGCGTTTCCTGATGTTCGAGACCCTCGCAGAGCGCACGCTGGCCCTCGCGCAGATCGCCAGAAAAAGGACCCCGATGCCGGTGCAGGCACGGGCGTCGAGCGCTTCCTGCGTCCGGTTCTGGCCGATTGCCTGTCGTCGGGCATCCGCATCGTCTCGAATTTCGGCGCGGCCAATCCCCGCGCAGCCGCCCGCATCGTGCGCAAACTCGCGGCCGAGCTGGGCCATCCCCATATCAAAATCGCGGTGGTCGAGGGCGATGACGTCAGCGACGAATTCCCGCTCGACGAGCTGATCCCGCGCGAGGTGATGGGCACGCTTCTTGCCCGCCGCCCCGAGGTGATTTCGGCCAATGCCTATATCGGCGCTTTCGAGATCGCGGCGGGGCTCGATCTCGGCGCCGATATCGTGATCGCGGGACGGGTCGCCGATCCGGCCCTCGCGCTTGCCCCCTCATCCATGCCTTCCGCTGGAGCGAAGCCGATCTCGACCATCTCGCGGCGGGCACGCTGGTCGGGCATCTGCTCGAATGCGGCTCGCAGGTTTCGGGCGGCTATTTCGCGGATCCCGGCCTCAAGGATGTGCCCGGCCTCGACGAGGTCGGCTATCCGATCGCCGAGATCGCGGCCGACGGCAGTTTCGTCGTGACCAAGCCGCAAGGCACCGGCGGTCGCGTCGATTTCGCCACCGTGGCCGAGCAGCTCTTGTATGAAATCCACGATCCCGCCGCCTATCTCACGCCCGATGTGGTGATCGATGTCAGCGGTGTCGAGATAGAGGAGCTCGGCCCCGACCGCGTGCGCGTGACCGGCGTCAGGGGCAAGCCGCGCACCCCCACCCTCAAGGCCACGGTCTGTATCGACGGCGGCTATCTCGCCGAGGGCGAGGTGTCCTATGCAGGGCCCAATGCCGCCGCGCGCGGCCGCCTCGCCATCGAAATCCTGCAAAAGCGACTGGCACGCCGCCTGCCCGAGCTGCAGATCCGCGCCGATCTGATCGGGGTCGCGAGCATCTTCAACGACAATGCCGGCACGACCCTCGATGCGGCACAAGCCACTCCTTCTGACGTGCGCGTCCGCGTGGCGGCGCAGTCCTTCTCGCCGAACGAGCTGGACCGTTTCCTCGACGAGGTGCGCGCGCTTTATTGCGCCGGTCCCGCCGCCGGTGCGGGCATCCGCACCAGCAAAACCCCGCGTTTCTGGAGCGCGTCCTGCCTGCTCGAACGCGACCGCATCCACCCCAGCGTCTCGCTGGTCGAGGAGGACTGATCATGGCAAAGACACCGCTTCACCGCATTGCCCATGCCCGCGCCGGCGACAAAGGCAATCGCGGCAATATTTCCCTGATCTGCTACGCGCTCGAAGACTACGCGATCATCCGCGATCAGGTGACGCCCGATTTCGTGGCCCGCGTCTTTGCCGCCCGCGCGTCGAGCAAGATCACGCGTTACGAGCTGCCCCAGCTTGGAGCGATGAATTTCGTGATCGACGGGTTGCTCGAGGGCGGGGTGAATTCAAGCCTCGGCCTTGATGGTCACGGCAAGGCTTTGTCCTTCCTTCTGCTCGCCGCAGAGGTCGAGACGCCCTGAGGCTGCCGCGCAGAACGCAAAACGGCCGGAGCATCCCTCCGGCCGTTTGGTTTTCCTTTCTCGGTGCCTGTCGCCTCAGCGCCGTGCCTCGGATGCGAGCAAGGCGCGTTTGCGTTCGATCCCCCAGCGATAGCCCGAAAGCGCGCCGTCATTGCGCAACACGCGGTGGCAGGGAATGGCCACGGCAAGCGCATTCGCCGCACAGGCCTGCGCCACCGCCCGCGCGGATTTCGGCGCGCCGATCTTGCGGGCGATACCGGCATAAGAGGCCGTCTCTCCGGCGGGGATCTCGCGCAGGGCCTGCCAGACGCGCTCCTGAAAGGCGGTTCCGCGGATATCGAGCGGCAGATCGAGGCCGATCCGCGGTGCCTCGACAAACCCCACCACCTTGGCCACCAAATCCTCGAAACCGTCATCGCCGCCGATCAGGGTCGCATCGGGGAAACGGTCCTCGAGATCGTGGATCAGCACCTCGGGATCGTCGCCGAGCGTGATCGCGCAGACGCCCTGCGCGCTTTGCGCCACCAAAATCGCGCCAAGGCTGCTTTGTCCGACCGCAAAACGGATCTCGGCCCTTTGCCGCCGCTGCGGTAGCGCGTGGGCGTCATGCCGAGCGTCTGCGCGCCGCGTTCGTAAAAGCGGCTGCCCGAGCCGTAGCCCGCCTCGTAGATCGCGCCGGTCACGCTGCCGCCCTCTTGCGCCAGACCCGCACGCAATTTGCGCGCGCGATGGGCCATGGCCCAAGCCTTGGGGTCAGGCCGGTGACCGCTTTGAACTGGCGGTGGAAATGATAGGGGCTCAGCCCGATGCGGGCGGCGAGACGGTCGAGGGTCGGAAGTTCCTCGGCGGCCTCGATCAGGCGACAGGCCTCGGCGATCAGCTCGGCATTGGCCTCGGCGGGGAACGGCCCTTGGGATGGCAGCGCAGGCAGGGCCGAAAACCCGCCGCTTCGGCCAGTGCCACCGTGTCGAAAAGCGCGACATTTTGCGGCTTGGCCAATCGCGCGGGGCAGGAAGGGCGGCAAAAGACCCGTCGTTCTGACCGCATAGACGAACTGCCCGTCGGCGTTGCGGTCACGCGCGACGACCGCTTGCCAGCGCGGATCTCTTTCGGTGGGCGGCGCCTCTGCGGCCGCATCGGGGCTGATGATCTGGGGTTCGAATTTGGTCATTGGACTTCCCGCGACTTGCGATGATGGAAGCAGAGTAGCGCGGCCAAGACCAGCGCTCACTCCGCCCCTTGCTGTCAAATTCGCGGGATCGCGGCAGGTGGCCGGCGGTCGGGCTCTCAGGCCTGCGGCCTCAGACAACCGCCGTCAGGATCGGATAGAGCGAGCCGAGCAGCATCAGCGCCATGACGATATTGAACAGCCTTTGGCGCAGCGGAGAGGCCAAAATCCCGCGCAGCATCGTCCCGAACCCCGCCCAAAGCGTGACGCAGGGCGCATTGACCATCAAATAGACCAGCGCAAGCAGCGCGATATTCGCGATGAACCGCTCTTGCGGTGCATAGGTCGCAACCGCGCCGACCGCCATGATCCAGGCCTTGGGATTGACCCATTGGAAGGCCGCCATCCGCGCGAAACCCAAGGGCCGCGCATCGGTGCGGTCGATCCCCTCGACCGGTGCTGACGCCATTTTCCACGCCAGATAGGCCAGATAGCCCGCGCCGGTCACACGGATGATCTCGTGGAGCATGGGCGAGGCCAGAAAGACCCCGCCGAGCCCCAATCCCACCGCCAGCACCATGAAGGAAAAGCCCAAAGTCACCCCGAGGATCATCGGCACCGTACGACGAAACCCGTAGGTCGCCCCCGAGGCGAGCAGCAGCGTGTTGTTCGGACCGGGCGTGATCGAAGTGACGAAAGCATAGGCGACGAACGCCAGAAACAGATCGGAGGGCATGGCACTATCCTGAGCGGCAACCGCAAGCGAAGGCGGATTGCGCTGAAGATGAAATCTGTGACACTTTTTGAAAATACCTTATAGTGTACCGTGACACTTTTCCGAACGGCAGGACAGGACATGCACCTCGCCTCTCCCTGGACGCCGCGGCTCGGCGACGCCCCCGCCGATGGCGGCAAGCGCCCGCTCGAGCGTCTGGTCGCCGCTTTGGCCGAGGATATCACGAGCGGCGCCGTCCCGACCGGCGCGCGCCTTCCGCCGCATCGCGAGCTGGCTTATCAGCTCGGAATCGGGCTCGGCACGGTCACGAAAGCCTATGCCGCGCTCGAGCGGCGCGGTCTGGTCCATGCCGTTCGCGGTCGGGGCATGTTCGTCGCGGGCACCACGCCCCTCCCGCAGAACCGCGTGGATCTGAGCATCAACACCCCGCCCCAGATGCTCAGCGACCGCCTGTTGGCGGCAACGCTGTCGAAGCTGGCCAAACGGCTCGATGCGGGATCCTTCGGGGCCTATACGACGGGGATCGGCAGCCCGAGGCAAAGGGCACAGATGGCGCAATGGCTTGGCCTCCAGCGGCTGGAGATCGCTGCCGAACAGGTGCTTTTGTGCAATGGCGCGCAACATGCGCTCTCGGTGGCCTTCGCGCTGGTCGCGCCGTCCGGCACGCGCGTTCTGACCGAGCGCCACTCCTACCCCGGCGCGATTTCTCTGGCGCGGCAGGGTCTCCATCCGCTCGAAGGGCTTGCCTGCGACGCGCAAGGCCTCCTGCCGCAAGCGCTCGAGCAAGCGTTAACGGCGCAGCGCGCGGCGGAGCCTGCGCCGGTGCTTTACGTCACGCCCACACTTCAGAACCCGACCGGCGCGACGATGGGGCTCGACCGCCGTCTCGAAATCGCGCGCCTGTGCCGCGCCCATGACATCACCGTCATCGAGGACGACGTTTATTCGATCTTCGCGCCCCCGACATGCCGCCGCTGGCCATGCTGGCGCCAGAGCGGGTGGTCTATGTCAGCGGGTTGTCGAAGGTCCTCAGCCCCGGCCTTTTCATGGGGGTGATCGCCCCGCCCGCCGCTTTGGTCCCCGTGCCGTCGCGATCATTCAGGCGACCTCGTCGATGGCCTCGCCCGTAACCAGCCTGATGATGGAGGAATGGCTGGCCGACGGCACCGCCCCCGCCATTGCCACTTCGATCCGGCAGGAAGCGGTCCGGCGCAACGATCTGGTCCGCGCGATCCTGCCCGAAGCACGGATTTTCAGCGCGGCGCGCGGCTTTCATCTCTGGCTTGCGATGCCATTGCCCGAGGCATCGGCGCTGGTGCGGGCTTTGGCGGGCGACGGCGTGATCCTGCCCGCGCCCGAGCGTTTCACGAGCGACCCCGAGGACGCCTACTCCGGCCTGCGCATCAGCATCGGCGCGCCTCCCCTCGAGGCGCTGGAACGCGCGCTGCATCTGATCCGGAGGCGCCTCGACGCGGCGCAGGCCTCGGAACAGGCGGGCACGGCGGGCTATCCTGATCCCCGCGCGGGCCTCGTATCAGGGGCGATCTAGCCGATCTCGATCACATAGCGCCCGCGCGTCTCGCCCTTCAGGATCGCTTCGGCCAGTTTCGGCACATCGGCAAGCGGCGCGGTCGTGGTCAGCGCGGCCAAAAGACCGCGGTCAAGATGGCGGTCGAGATAATCCCAGGCCCTGTCGCGTTTTGCTTGCGGGGCCATGACCGAATCCACGCCCAAAAGCGCGAGCCCGCGCAGGATGAACGGCATCACGCTCGACGGCAGATCCATGCCCTGCGCCAGACCGCAGGCTGCAACCGCGCCGCCGTAAACCGTCTGGGCAAGCACATTGGCCAAGGTATGGCTGCCGACCGCATCGAGCGCGCCCGACCAACGCTCTGCCTGAAGCGGGCGTCCGGCTTCGGCCAGATCGGCGCGCGCGACAAAGCCCTTGGCCCCGAGGCTTTCGAGAAATCCGTGCTGGCTCTCGCGGCCGGTTGCGGCAATGACGCGGTATCCGCGTCGCGCCAGCAGCGCGATGGCGACGGTCCCGACCCCACCCGCTGCCCCCGTGACCAGAACCTCACCCTCGCCCGGCGTGATCTTGCCCCAATCCTCGAGCGCGATCGCGCAAAGCGCCGCCGTATAGCCGGCGGTCCCGATCGCCATCGCTTCGGCCGGCGAAAAGCCCGCGGGAAGCCGCGTCAGATGGGCGGCCTTGATGCTTTGATAGCGCGAATAGCCGCCCCATTCGGTCTCGGACAGGCCCCAGCCGTTGACCAGAACCTGATCGCCCGCCTTCCAGCCCGCGACACCGGATTCCACGACCACGCCCGCCAGATCGATCCCCGCCACCATCGGCAGGCGGCGGGCGATGGGGATCGTCCCCGCAATCGCCAGACCATCCTTGTAGTTGAGGCTCGAATGGCTGATCTCGACCAGAACGTCGTTCGCGGGAAGATCGGCGCGGGTCAGGGTCTCGAGCCCCGCCTGCCGTTTGCCCCCGCCTCGCGGATCACAAGCGCCGGAAAGCCTTTGTCGATCGTCATGGCCATGCCTCTTTCGTTGAAATCGCGCCGCACCAAGGAATGCGGGACGGCCCGCAACAAGGGCCGCAGACCGGCCCGTCCCTTCGGCTTTGTGCCATGAGAGGCGGATTTCACCTGCCATGCAACCGGAAATGCGCAACCCTCATGCGGGCTGCCGGCAAGAGAGAAACGGGCACGGCTTCGCGCCATGCCCGCCTCAATTCTACCGTCTCTTTTCAACCGCCGCGGCGCCGGAGCCCGGCGCCTGCTTATGCTTCGGGCATGGGGTAATCGGCCGCGTTCAGGACCCAGCCTTCCTGCAGCGAGAAATCCATGCGCGGCGGGCAGAAGATATCGACCAGCGCATTGGCGCCCGCGCCGCTCGCCTCGGTCGTGTGGATGACCGGCGGAGGGATCACCAGCGACGAAGGCGAGCCCATGTCGAGATGCTGGTCGCGCTGCCAGTCGTTGCGGTCGACCGTCCAAGGCCAGCGCAGATGGTGGGTGAAGCTGCCCGCAAGCGCCAGCGAGCATTGCTCGAAATCGTCGTGGTGATGGGGCGAGAGCTTTTGGGATCGCGCGGCCCGTTCGAAACGTCAAGGAAGTTCACCATGAAGGTCGTGCAGCGGAAGATGCGGCCGAAACGGCCCTCTTGCGGCGCGACATCAAGACTATAGGCGCGGATCTGGTAGCCGCCCTCGGGGCGGGCCATGTCGCGAAAGGCGGAATATGGCTCCGGCCCGCGTCATAGGCGGCGCGATTGGGGCAAAGCGCCAGAAGATCGGCGGCTTTGGCGGTGAACAGGCGCACGATCGTGCCGCCCTCGGGCAAGATCACGCGGCTTTCGCCCGGCGGAACGAAAACAATGGAATTGCCCGCGACATCCTGCACCGCGCCATTGGCCTCGATCCAGGCCGGGCCATCGGGCAGGATCACGACATATTCGTCCTCCTGCCCGTGCCGCACGAAGCTCGCGCCCGCCTCGGCCTCGCCATAGACGAGGACGAAGTTGCAGCCGCGCTGCAGCCATTCCTTGCGCCCGTCCTGCGCGATCTGCGGCGCGGTTTTATGGAATTCGGCGACCTGCTCGACCGCGATCAGGCCGGTTTGCGGCGGTTTCGTGGCGGCCGCAAAAGGGCTGCGCGGGGGTCTTTGTCTTTATACATCTCTGGTCCAATCCGGTTTGGCGCGATCAATCGCGCAGGGCCGCCATGATCCGGCGCGCCCCTTTGAGCAAAAGGCCCTGATCCGAGCCGCAAACGAAAACGCTGACGCCTTTGTCCTGCCAGCCTTTGATCTGGGCCTCGTCGCCGACGAAAAGCCCCGCCGCGATACCTGCGCCTTTGGCAGCACCCACGACCTGCATGATCGCGGCGTCCAGCTCTGCCGATGGAAAGCCGCAGCCCAGCGATTGCGACAGATCGGCGGGGCCAACGAACAGCACATCCACATCGGGCGTGGCCGCGATCTCGTCGAGATGGGCCAGCGCCTCGACATCCTCGATCTGGACCATGACGACGCTTTGCGCATCCGAGGCCGCGATATAGGCCGGCGCGGTCATCGTGCCGTAATTGCCCGCACGCGGCGAAGGCGAGAGGCCGCGTTTGCGCGGCGCGAATTTCACCGCCTCGACCACGCTTTTCGCGGTGGCGCCATCCATGACATGGGGCACCATCACGCCTGCACAGCCCAGATCCATCAGCGGCGAGATCCGCGCCGCAGACTGGCCCCAGCACCGCGCGACCAAAGGAAGGCCCGCCGCGCGCGAGGCCAGCGCGAGCTGGTCCATCGCGCCGAGATCAAGCGGCGCATGCTCCTGATCGGGAACCGCGAAATCGAGCCCCGCGTGACCGAGGATCTCGATCACATGGGGCGCGGGCGTCTTGACGAAGGTGCCGACGACCAGCTCGCCCGCCCGGATCTTGTCGCGCAGGCTCATGCCTCGAGCCCCACCAGATCGGCGGCGATGGTCGTGGTCATCTGGCGGATTTCACCGTCCGAATAGCCCGCATCCATCAGCATGGCGATGATCTGGCGCATACCTTCGACGGGATTGGGATTTTTCATCTGGCCGAGATCGGTCCCGAAGAAGCTGTTCTCGACACCTGCCGCATCGACGACCGCACGCAAATGCGCGGCATCGAAAATCTGGAAGGTCGAGGGGATGAACATGCAGACGGAATGCTCCATCTTGACGCCCATCGCCGCGAGTTCGGCGACCTGATCGAGGCTGCAATCGTTGACATAGGTCGGGTGGTTGAGAAACAGCCGCTTCACGCCGCGCGCCTTGGCCTCTTCGTAGAAGGGGAAAAGCTCGCTGACATGGTGATGCCCGCCCGAGACGACGGCATCGGCCTCGGCGATCAGATCGAGGATGTGCTTGACCTCGTCGCGGACCAGTCCTTTGTCATCGGTCAGGGTCAGCGGGATCGGCGCCACGGTTTTCTTGGAGTTCTGCGGGAATTTGAATCCGGGCTTGTCAGCCTCGTGATCCATGTGGTTCTTGGCATGGGCGGTCGCCATCCAGACGACGCGCGCGCCCTGTTTGAGCGCGTAATCCACCGCCGAGGGGTTCAGCCCGCCAAGCGGATTGTTCAGCACGATCGAGCCGATGGCGCGGGCCTTGAAGCCCATGTTCTCGTTGATCAGCGTGGCGATCGGCATGGTCGGGTAATAGTGGTCCTTGAGCAGGACGGCGCGCATGCCTGCCTCGTCGGCTTCGCGCAATGCGGCAACGTGATCTAGTTTGCGCGGATGCAGCGAGGGGCCGCTATGGACATGAAGATCGACCGCCCCTGCATCAGCGCGTCGATCTGGGCGTCGCGGGCAGTGGTGGTCTCGGAAATCGTGGTCTCGGAAGTCATGGGTTTGCTCCTTCAATCGAGCCGCGCAAGAGGCGCGGGAATATGGTTGCGCCAGACCTGATCGAGGACCGGCATGTCGGCAAAATTGCGGCGGCTGTCGGCGGCGCGGCCAACCAGATCGGCAGCGCTCAGCCCCTTCTGCGCGAGATAGGCGTCAAGGGTTGCGACGGCCTCGGACAGAACGCCCCAGCCGCGCAACATCACGGCGGAGGACAGGCCCACGGCGCTCGCCCCCGCCAGCATCATCCGCGCGACATCATGGCCGTCGGTCGCGCCGTTGATCCCGATCAGCGCGGGCCCCGCCCCAGCCGCGCCCGCGTCATCGCGAGCCAATGACAGGTGAGCGGCAGGTTCCAGTAGCCGCCGATACCGCAGCTTGTGCCCAGAACCGGCTCCATCGTGTCGAGATCGGGCACAAGGCCCAGGGCGCGGCCGGCGATCACCGCCGATTGCGCGCCTGCGCCAAGGGCTGCGGCAACGAGATCGCTCACGCGTTCGCTCTGGCCCGACAGCTTGACCCAGACGGGGATATCGACCGCGGCGGTGATGCGGCCGACCAGATCCGCGACGCGCTCGGGCGAGAGCTCGGTCGAAACCGCGCCCTTGGCGGCCTGGCTCGCATAGGGGTGCCGATGTTGAACTCGAACACGCGGATACCCGCGGCCTCGAGCGCGCGGGCACGCTCTACCGCGCCCTCGATCCCCGCCATGACGACCGATCCGACCAGAAGGCAATCGTGTTTGCGCGCCTCAAGGTCCATCCGCACGGCCTGCGCCAGCCAATCGTCGAAGCCCAAAGGGCTCAGCCCCGAACGGGTCAGAAGCGTGGCATCCGCCGCCGTATCCCCGGACCAGTCCAGCCGGTTCCAGCGGTGATCGAGCGCGGCATATTCGGCCTGCAAAAGCTGGCGCTGCGCGGGGGCCGATTCATTGGCGGATTTCATCACCACCGCGCCTGCGCCCGCCCTGATCGCCGACAAGATCCCCGCATCATCGATCAGATGCTCGCCCGAGGCCGCAATCACGGGGTTCTTGAGACGAACCCCGCCGATCGTGACCGCAAGCCGGCTCATGCCCCTGCCCCCAGAACGCGCGGCAGAAACAGCGAGATCTGCGGGAAGACGGTTATCAGCGCCAGCACGATCAGCGCGATCCCGATCATCGGCAAGGCGCGATAGGCGATCTTCTCCATCGGGCGGCCGGTGACACCGGCGATGACGAACAGGCACAGCCCCACCGGCGGCGTCACGAAGCCCACCAGCACGTTGAAGACCACCATCACGCCCAGATGCACCGGATCAAGACCGAGCATGCTGCCGATCGCCATCAGCGCGGGCACCGTCAGGATCAGGACCCCGATCGTGTCGAGGAACATCCCCAGAAACAGCAGGATCAGGTTCACCATCAGCAAGATGACGTATTTGTTGTCGGAAATGCCGGTCAGCAGTGCCACGGCCTTTTGCGGCAATTGCTCGATCGCGAAGATGAAGCCCGCGACATTGGCCACCGCGACGAGGAAATAGATCGCCGAGGTGATGATCGCCGTCGAGATGAAGGCCTCTTTGAGGAAACGCCAGCTCATGGCGCGGTAGACGAAAGTCGCGATGAAAAGCGCATAGATCGCGGCGACGGCAGCCGCCTCGGTCGCGGTAAAGATGCCGCCGCGGATGCCCACCACGATGATGATCGGCAAAAGCATGACCGGAATGGCCTTCCAGAAGCCCTGCGCGATTTCGCCCAGGCTCTGCTTTGCGGCCTTGGGATAGCCGCGCCGATGCGCGACCCAGACGGCATAGATCGACAGAAGGATCGCGAGCAGGAAGCCCGGTGCCAGCCCCGCGATCAGCAGTTGCGAGATCGAAGTGCCCGACAGCGCGCCATAGATGATCATCGCGATCGAGGGCGGCACCAGCGGCGCCATCAGGGACGACACCGCGATCAGGCCGGCCGAATAATCGACGTCATAGCCCTGACGTTTCATGTCGGGGACCATGACGGTCCCGATCGCCGCCGCATCCGCCGCAGCCGATCCGCTGACGCCACCGAAAAGGAAGCAGCCCCAGACCGCCGTCAGCGACAAGCCGCCGCGAAAGCGTCCGACGATGGAATTGGCGAAACCGATCAGGCGGCGGGTCAGCCCGCCCACATCCATGATCGAGCCCGCCAGCACGAAAAGCGGGATCGCGAGCAGGACGAACATATCCATCCCCGCCAGCATGCGCTGCGGCAGAACGATCAGGAACTGCGTCTGTCCGGTGAAGTAGAAATAGCCCAGAGCGCTGATGCCCAGCACGAAAGCCACCGGCATGCCGATGACGAGGGTGAAAAGAAAAACAGAGCCGAGCCAGATCATGCGGCCTCTCCTGCGTCATCATGGTGGTGATCGGTCGTGGTTTCGCGCGCGACGCCGAAAATCTCGTTGAGCGCGACATGCAGCGCGAGCAGTGCCGCGCCCAGCGTGATCGCGATATGGACCCAGAACATGGAAATGCCCAAAGCAGTCGCGGTCTGGAACCGCGTCATCCAGGCGAATTTCGTGCCGAACCACAGCAGAACCGCCAGAAACACGAGCATCAGCGCCGCACCGACCAGATCGAACAGACGGCGCAGACCGGCCGGCAGACGGTCGACCGCAAGGCGCATGCCCAGAAACTGGCCGCGCGAATAGCTGATCCCCGCACCCGCCATCACGATCCAGATCATCAGATAGCGCATCGCCTCTTCCGACCAGAAAAGCGAGCTGTTGAAGACATAGCGCCAGACCACCTGCATGGTCCCGATCACCAAAATCGCGCCGATCCCCGCGAAGCAAAAGGCCTCGATAGCGGCGATATAGGCGCGCCAAAGCTTGGACATTGAAATTCTCCGTTCTGGGCGAAAGCCGAGGGCGCGATCTTGCGACCGCGCCCTCAAGCCTTGGGCCGCCTTTACTGGGCGGCGGGGGTCAGCTGTTTGGCGGCGGTCGCGAAGTTCGCGATCAGCGGATCGGTCGCCTCGTATTGGGCGACAACCGGCGCGAAAGCGGCCGCGAGCTCCGCCTTGAAGGCCTCCGAAGGTGTGACCACCGGAATGTTGCGGGTCGCGAGCTCGCCTTTGATCTTTTCGTCGAGATCGCGGACCGCCATGACCTGCGGCTCGACGATTTCGTCTGCGGCCTGACGCATGACCGCCTGCTGCTCGGGGGTCAGACCCGCGAATTTCGCCTGATTGACCAAAGGAAGCTCGGCCAGAAATAATGGCCGGTCAGCGTAACGCCTTTGGCGATCTCGTAATATTTCTCGCTTTCGATCGAGGTCAGGTTGATCTCGACCGCATCGAGCGTGCCGGTTTCGAGCGCCGAGTAAACCTCGCCGTAAGCCATCGGTGTCGGGTTCACGCCGGTCGCCTTCCACGCATCGAGGAACATCTTGTTCGGCGCGACGCGGGTCTTGAGATGCTTCATCCCTTCGAGGCTTTCGACCGGCGCGCCAACGGTCAGGAAATGGCGCTGGCCACCATCATAGACGCCGAGCGCGACCATCATGTGGTTTTCCAGACGGTCCATGATCGCGCGCGCCTCGGGCGATTTGGCCATGGTGACGAAGCCCTGGTAATCGGGGATCAGACCGGGCAGCTGGAAAGCGTCGATCGAGGGTTCGAGCGTCGAATAGGCCGAGGTCGAGTTCACGGTCATGTCGACGGTGCCGAACTGGACGCCTTCCATCAGCTCCTTCACGTCGCCCAGCTGGCGCGCGGGAAAGATCTCGATGTTGATGTCGCCGTTGGACAAACGCTCGACCGCTTCTTTATAGCGCACTGCCGTGTCGTGAATCGGGTGCTGCTCGAACACCGCATGTCCCAGACGCAGGGTAACCGGATCAGCCCAGGCAGCCGTCGACAGCAAGGCACCCAAAAGAGCACCGACCGCAAATTTCGTCATGATTTCTCCTCCGATGTTCCCCATGTGGGAACGCTGTTCTCAAATTGACACGGAAGAAGAAAGCCGTCAACACGGAGATAACGAAGATGGCCAAAGGGGGAGAGCATGGATAAGGTGGATACGGTGCGCGCGGCGGATAGCTGTCTGCGCATCCTCGAAAGGATCGCCTTTGCGGAGTCCCCTTTGGGCGTGACGCAGATCGCCGCGGATGTCGGCATCGCAAAAGGCGCTGTTTTCAAACATTTGCGGACACTTCTTGAACACGGGATGATCGTACAGGACCCGTTCTCTTCGCTTTACACCCTCGGGCCGAAGCTCTGGCTCATGGCGCAGCGCGCACCGGCGGGGGCCAATCTGGCGGAAATCGCGCTGCCCCTGATGCGGGCCACGCGCGACGAATTGGGGGTCGCGGTGGTGCTGAGCATGCCCACGCCGCGCTCGGCCTTTGTCGTGGCGACCCTGCCCAGCAACCAGCCCATCGAGATCGGCGTGCGCCCCGGGGCGAGCTCAGCCTCCATTCCTCGGCCCAGGGCAAGGTGCTGCTGGCGTTCGGTCCGCCCGCGATCCTCGCTTCCCTCCCCGAGCGGCTGGCGCCGGTCACCCCAAAAGCGTGCTCGACAAGGCAGCCCTTGTGGCCGAGCTCGAAGAGGTGCGCCGGCTGGGCTATGCCACGGCCCCCGAAGAATCGCTTCTGGGCATCAATGCCGTCGCCGCGCCGATTTTCGACGCGCAGGGCGGCCTTCTGGGCAGCATCGGCCTCATCGCCTCGATCCAGCATCTTGGCACCGCCCCGAGCGAGGACCAGTTGCGCGCGCTTTTGTCGCTGACCAAGGCCATCGGCCAGCGCGGCAGCTCCGTTCAGGACGGCAGCGAAGAGCGCGGCTGAACCATTCGGCGCGGCAGGGGATTTCGGCGGAAAAAGGGCTGGACTTTACCCCCTTCATCCCCAAATCCCGCCTGTCCGCCCGCCATCGGCACAATGGTCTTGACCTCAAGGCGCAAGCTGCGATGAACGGGGCAACCTGACGCGCCTCTCGAAAGGAATGCCCGTGAAATTCCGCTTCCCCGTTGTCATCATCGACGAAGATTTCCGGTCCGAAAACACCTCGGGCCTCGGCATCCGCGCTTTGGCGGAGGCCATTGAAAGCGAGGGATTCGAGGTCCTCGGGGCCACGAGCTATGGCGATCTGTCGCAATTCGCGCAGCAGCAAAGCCGCGCCTCGGCTTTCGTGCTCTCGATCGACGACGAAGAATTCGGCGACGGCCCCGACCCGAGCCCCGTGATCCTCGACCTGCGCAACTTCATCGAGGAGGTGCGCTGGAAAACCCCGATGTCCCGATCTTCCTGCATGGCGAGACCAAGACCTCGCGCCATCTGCCCAACGACATCCTGCGCGAGCTGCACGGCTTCATCCACATGTTCGAGGATACGCCGGATTTCGTCGCCAAACACATCATCCGCGAGGCCAAGAACTACCTCGAAGGCATCCAGCCCCTTCTTCAAGGCGCTGCTGGATTATGCCGAGGACGGCTCCTATTCGTGGCATTGCCCCGGCCATTCGGGGGCGTGGCCTTCCTGAAATCGCCGATCGGCCAGATGTATCACCAGTTCTACGGTGAAAACATGCTCCGCGCCGATGTCTGCAACGCCGTCGAGGAACTGGGCCAGCTTCTGGACCACAACGGCGCGATCGGCGCGTCCGAGCGCAATGCCGCGCGCATCTTCAACGCCGATCATTGCTTCTTCGTGACCAACGGCACCTCGACCTCGAACAAGATGGTCTGGCACCATACGGTCGCGCCGGGCGATGTCGTCGTGGTCGACCGCAACTGCCACAAATCGATCCTGCATTCGATCATCATGACCGGCGCGATTCCGTCTTCATGCGTCCGACGCGCAACCATTGGGGCATCATCGGCCCGATCCCGCATTCCGAATTCGAGCCGGAATCGATCCGCGCCAAGATCCGCGCCAACCCGCTGCTGGCGGGCGTCGATGCCGATGCCGTCAAGCCGCGCGTCATGACGCTGACCCAATCGACCTACGACGGCGTGCTCTACAACACCGAAGAGATCAAATCGCTGCTCGACGGCTATGTCGACAACCTCCATTTCGACGAGGCATGGCTGCCCCATGCCGCCTTCCACCCCTTCTACGGCACCTATCACGCCATGGGCCGCAAGCGCGGGCGCACCAAGCATTCGGTGACCTATGCCACCCAGTCGATCCACAAGCTGCTCGCGGGGATTTCGCAAGCGAGTCATGTGCTTGTGCAGGATCCGAGAATGTGAAGCTGGATCGGCACCTCTTCAACGAATCCTATCTGATGCATACCTCGACCAGCCCGCAATATTCGATCATCGCCAGTTGCGATGTCGCGGCCGCGATGATGGAGCCGCCCGGCGGCACCGCCTTGGTCGAGGAATCGCTGCTCGAGGCGCTCGATTTCCGCCGTGCCATGCGCAAGGTCGACGACGAGTTCGGCGAGAACGACTGGTGGTTCAAGGTCTGGGGTCCGGACGAGCTGTCCGAAGAGGGCATCGGCCAGACCAAGGACTGGGTGCTGCGCCGCACCGACAGCGAAGGCGTCCAGCGCGACGGCGAGGACAGCTGGCACGGTTTCGGCCATATCACCCCGGGCTTCAACATGCTCGACCCGATCAAGGCCACGATCATCACGCCGGGCCTCGATATCGACGGGCGCTTCGACGAGACGGGGATTCCGGCCTCGATCGTCTCGAAATATCTGACCGAGCACGGCGTTGTCGTCGAAAAGACGGGGCTTTACAGCTTCTTCATCCTCTTCACCATCGGCATCACCAAGGGCCGCTGGAACACGTTGCTGGCGGCGCTCCAGCAGTTCAAGGACGATTACGACCGCAACCAGCCGCTGTGGCGCGTCATGCCCGACTTCACCGCCAAACATCCGCGTTACGAGCATATGGGCCTGCGCGATCTGAGCCAGCACGTCCACACGCTTTACGCCAAATACGACGTGGCGCGGCTCTCGACCGAGATCTATTTGAGCGACCATGATCCGGCCATGACGCCGACCGAGGCCTTTTCGCATATCGCGCGCCGCAAGACCGAACGCGTGCCGATCGACGAGCTGGAAGGCCGCATTACCACGAGCCTCGTCACCCCCTATCCGCCGGGCATCCCCCTGCTGATCCCGGGCGAGAAGTTCAACGCGAGCATCGTCGACTACCTGCGTTTCAACCGCGAATTCGCGCGCGAATGCCCCGGTTTCGAGACCGATATCCACGGCCTTGTCGCGGAAGTGGGTCCAGATCACGTGACGCATTACTACGCCGATTGCGTGGCCGATTAAGTCCGCAGCAGCCAAAATCCCGCGCGGGCGGAAGCACCCTGCCCGCGCCCGCGCCCCGACCGCGAAACCTTGCGCCGCACTGTCGCATGCCTCTTGCTATGCCTCCCGTCTGGCGCTAGGTCTTTTTCGGGCCGGCTTAGCTCAGCAGGTAGAGCAGCTGATTTGTAATCAGAAGGTCGTGGGTTCGATTCCTATAGCCGGCACCATGAAAACAGCACCTTGGCGCATCGCCACAAGGGACAGGCCGGAACTTCAGGCCGTCATTCATTCCTGACGAGCAAGACGACTCCAGCCGGATCACAGGTCCAGAGCCCGTTCACGCCGTCGAGCGGCTCCAGCTCGTCCCGCCTCGGACCGCCCAGCCTTTCCAGCGCCTGATCGGGTTCATCCGAGAAAAGCTCGAGCCAGACGTCGACCTGGCTTTGATGCGCGACGCGGTCAATCCACAGGGTCATCTCCCCGAAAGTGAACCCCACGCTGTTCGTCAAGGTTTTCGCGACCGTCAGCCCGACCTTGTCGCGGTAATAGGCCACCGTTTCCTCCCATTTATAGAGCGGAACCTTGATGGCGATATTTTTCCCGGCTGAATTTCCATGACTTCCTCCGATGATCAGGAAACCATCCTTGCCCCTCGGGGGCGCGTTGGCAACTTTATCGGCAAGGTTTTGCGCAAGGCATCAGCCGGATCGCCGCTCCCTGCCGGAAATCACCGCGCGAGTTCTGCGGCCGCCATAGCGGCAATCGCGAGATCCACTTCCACCAGCGGATCTTCATCCTCCAGAAACCACGACGCGGAGAGCCCTGTCCAAGCAAGAATCCATTGCAGCAGTCTGTGACGCTCCAATCCCGCGGCCTGCGTCACGACCTGCAGCCGTTCATGAAAACGCCCCGGTCGGGTTGCGACCGGATGGACGGGATCGGCGAGATCGGGATTGGTGAAAATGTTGGCAAAATCAAAGCCGCGCTCGCCGACAAGACCATGCGGGTCGATGGCGCACCAGCCGCGCCCGCCAAAATCGAGCACATTGTCGTGGTGGAGATCGCCATGGAGCACCGTCACCTCCTCGGATCGGCAAGCAAGCTGTGCGCGGTCTGCAGGCTCTGGGCCAGAATGCCGCCATGCTTTGCCGCGGCTGTCTCGAGATCGCGAAACCAAAGATCCAGCGGCACCAGCTCGGGTATTTTTCGGGGCGCCGACGATGCAGCTGTCCGGCGGTTGCGCAAAGAATGCGGCTTGCAGCATCGTCCTCTCCACCCCGAGCCATATCGGCCAGCGAGCGCCCGCCCGTGGCGCGCTCGATCAGGACGGCATCGCTGTCCCTTGCAAAGACCTTTGCCGCGCCCTCGCCGGCCCACCATTCCATCAGTGCCGCACCCCGCTGTTGGTCCGGCTGCGACGAGACCTTGAGCATCGCGGGCATGTCCTGCCGCAAGACCGGAAGAAGGCGGGCGGTCGGCGTGACAATCGGCTCGCCATCGGCAACCAGATTCCAGCGCAGCAGATAAGGCTCAAACATTGCTCTCTCGCGAAGAAGACACGGCTTTGCGCAACATATGATCGACATCCGGAGAGGGGAAGAACGAAGCTCCCGCTCGCAATGCTGGGATTTCCCTCTCGTACCAAGCGCTTGCCTGAAATGTTTTTCCCCTCGCTGCTCGGGTGAAGCCTCAGGCGGCGAACGCGGCCCTGCCTCGCCCGAGCCGCCTGCCCTGAGCGCCCGACCGCGCATGGGCGGTCGGGCCGCGTTTTCGTCAGTCCTGCCAGCCGCCATATTGCGCGACCGGCGACCAGTCGGGGCAGACCGCTGGCAGCGCGGTCATCCGCGCGGCATAAGGGCCTGCGCCATAGACGACCTTGCCGCCGGTAAAGGTCAGCAGGCTCTCGATCGCGCCGATATCATCGGCCGGAACCGTCAGATAATCGTCCGAAAGCACCGCGAGATCAGCGAATTGCCCCGGTGCCAGACGCCCCTTGAGCGCATCCTCGCCCGAGAACCAAGCGCTGCCGACAGTATAGAGTTCGAGCGCCTCTTCACGGGTCAAAAGCTGGCGTCCGGTGCGGGTTTCCTCGCCGCCGAGCGTCTTGCCTGTGACCAGCCATTCCATCGCGACCCAAGGGTTGTAGCTCGCGACGCGGGTGGGATCGGAGCCCGCCCCGACCGGCACACCCAGCTCCAGCATATCGCGGATCGGCGGCGCATTGGCCGTGACATCGCCGCCGTAGCGCTCTTTGAAAAACTCGCCCGCATAGGCCAGCCGCGCCTGAACCGCGATGCCGCCGCCCAGCTTTGCGATGCGCTCGATATTGCCGCGGCTGATGGTTTCGGCGTGATCGATCGCCCAACGCACGCCGGCAAAACCCGAACGCCCCGCCTCGCGCTCGAGCCTGTCGGCCTCCTCGAAGACATCCATGATATGGCCGACGCTCTCGTCATAGGTCGCGTGGATGCGGATCGGCCACTTTTGTTCGAGCAAATAGCGGGTCACGGCGAGCAATTCGTCATGCCAGCCTTCGCGCGTGGTGATATCGGGGCGCGGTGCCATCCAGTTCTCGAAATCGCCCGCGCTCCAGACCAGAAACTCGCCGCCGCCCTCGAGCACGAAACCATGGCTGAGCTTGTCGGCGAGATTGACGTTGAGCGCCCAATCCTTGACCCATCCCTCGAAGGAGGCCAGCTCCTTGCCGGGCGCTTGCGGGAAGAGGTAGCTCGAGACGCGCACCGACATCTCGCCGCCATCGGCCAGACGCTGCGTGCCGATGTAATCTTGCGGAAAGACATGCCCGCCGCCACCCGCGTCAATCGCGCTGGTGATGCCGAAGCGGTTGAGTTCACGGTAGAAATGGCGTGCTGAATTGACCTGATCCTCTTCGCCCAGCCCGGGCAAACGCCCGATGGCCTGATAGAGGATCATCGGATCGGGCTCGGCATGCAGGATCGCTCCGCCGTCCTCGGTCAGCTCGTAGCGGCTGCCGGCGGGTGCCTCGGTTTCGGCCGTGATGCCCAAAGCCTCGACGCCCGCGCGGTTGAGATAGCCCTGGCTGTAAAGAAACAGGACGAAAACCGGCACATCCGGCGAGGCAGCCGTCAGTTCCGCCGGTGTCGGCATCCGCTTTTCGTCGAATTGGTAGGGCGACCAGCCGCCGATGACGCGCACCCATTGCCCCTCCGGCGTCCGTGCGGCCTGTTCGGAAACCATCTCGAGCCCGCGCGCGAGCGAGGTCAGCCCGTCCCAGCGCAGCTCGGTGTTATAGAAGCGCGCGGCACGCACGACATGGCTATGGCTGTCGTTCAGGCCGGGCACCACCGTGCGCCCTTCGAGATCGATGCGTTCGGTCCCGTCCGAAGCAAGCGCGAGGATCTCGCTGTTGGTGCCGCTGGCAACGATCAGCCCGCCGTCGATCGCAAGGGCCTCGACCTGCGGTTTGAGCGGATCCTGCGTCACGACCTTGCCGTTGTGCAGGATGAAATCGACGCTGCCGTCCTGAGCCGCGGCAGCCGAGCCGATCAGGCAGGAGGCCACCGCCGCAGCGATCCCCAAAGGCGTAACGCCCGGCACCGAATGGCGCTTTCTTTTTCGTGTCCGTCATCCGCTCTTTCCTCCTGCATTCCCGCATCCGGAAAAACGCGGCCGTCAGGACCGCACCGCATGCTCCGAAGGAAAGATTAATGTCCGTTATGTCTTTGGTCTATCGGGCAGAATTAGAAGGTGCGTTCGATAAATTGTATCCGCCACCCGTCGCTTTGGGATCAAATCATGCCAAAGCCTATTGAGTGCGATCGCTCCGAGAGCCTTGTCGCGTGCCTTGTCATGGCGCCTGTCATGGGCCCTGTCGCGAGAAAGCGGTACAAAGCGCGCCCGCGCGAGCCGTTTGAAAGGCGCATCACCCGACAAGCGACGAAAGGCAAGGGTCGGGCTAACGCGGGCGACTCTGCGCGCCGGAACAGAAGGTATGCGCGGCGGATTCTGCCCTGCACTCAACGGCCCTGCCCTCAAAGGACTTGCCATCGGTCCCGACTAAGGCTGCTTCTTCTTGACCTTGTCGATCAGAACCGCCTGCTGCCATGCTCCGGGCTTTTTGTCGGTCCGGTGGATGCAGCCGACCCAGCAGCAGGGGCGCTTGTTGCCCTCGGCAAGCTCTTGGCAAAGCCGAGCGATGCGGCGCTCGCGGGTGGCGGCCTGTTTGGCATCCTCGACCCAACAGATGAATTCGTTGCGCCCGATCGGCGTCAGCTTTTCCCAAAGCCCCAAAAGCTGGGGATCGGCCCGCAGAGCGGCCTGCAGATCCTCGCCTGCCTGATGGACAGTACCGTGGGGAAAACTCTCCATCGCGCGACCTCGGGTCCGGTTTCGACAAGGCGCGCGTCGGCGGCACCTTTGCGGATTTTGGGGGCGATGCCGGCAAAAGTCCAGCGCTCGGCCACATGCCGCCGCGCCCTGCTCCGGCCCGCTGTCCTTCGTCGTGATCGTGTTGTATTGCTACAAAAAACGATACAGGTCTTGAAATGCGAACCCATTTTGCTGCCCTTCTCGCTCTTTCCCTCGTTGCCGGCTGCGCGGTGGGCTCCGGTGCCGTCGTCCGAGGGGCCGGTCCCGACGATCTTTTGAAGCTGCGCGAAGGCCCGAGCCTCAATCACAAGATCATCATCGGCCTGCCCGACGGCACCCGCCTGACCCGCCAGAATTGCGTGACGAATGCCGGCAAGGTCTGGTGCAGGGTCACGCTGACCGACCGGCCGAGCGTGTCGGGCTATGTCTCGGCCGATTATCTGGCGCATCGCTGACGCAAGGGCGCCCGAGCGGACGGATCGCGCGCGGCACCGGCTGCCGAGCCCTGCTCAGCAGAGCATGAAGCCCGACAGCAGCAGCACCGGCAGACCATAGGCCTGCCACAGCGCCCATCCCGCCAGCAGGACGAGCGCGGCCAGAAAGGCAATGACGATCCGGTTAAAGCGCGGGATCTCCATTATCGGGCAACCGGCCGCTGCAAGGGCGCGTCCTTGATCGGCCAATGCAGCAGCGCCGCCAGCACGGCAATCGCGATCGAGACCTGCCAGGCGAAGTCGTAGGATCCGGTGGCGGCATAGACAGAACCCGCCCCCAAGCACCGAAGAACGAGCCGAGCTGGTGGGACAGAAAGACGATGCCGAAGAGCGTCGAGACATAGCGCACGCCAAAGATCTGGCCGACCAGACCGCTCGTCAAAGGCACAGTCCCCAGCCAGAGAAAGCCCAAAGTACAGGCAAAGACCGTAGCCGTCACATCCGTGATGGGAAAGGCCAGGAAAAGCACCATGGCGACCGCACGGGCCAGATAGATCCAGGCCAGAACGTATTTCTTGCGCAAGCGGTCAGCCGAGACGCCGAAGACATAAGAGCCGAGGATGTTGAACAGCCCGACCAAGGCCAGAGCCCGCGCTCCGATCGCGGGATCAAGCCCTTTGTCGACCAGAAAGGCCGGCAGATGTGTCCCGATGAACGCCACATGAAAGCCGCAGACGAAAAACCCCGCGTTCAACAGCCAAAAGCCCGAATGTCCGGCTGCCTCGCGCAAAGCCTCGCCGAAGCTCTGGCTGGGGGCAGAGCCCGCCTCGACCTGCTGCGGCTTGCCGGCGATCCCGATCGCCAGCGGGACCATCAGCGCGGCAAGCGCGGCCGAAATCAGCAGCGCCTCGCGCCAGCCGAAGCCCTGGATCAGCCCTTGCGCGACGGGAACCAGAAGGAACTGGCCGACCGAGCCTCCGGCCGTCACGATTCCGGCGGCGAGGCCGCGTTTCCCGGCTGGCACGGCGCGAACCGCCGCGCCAATGGCAATGACGAAAGTCACGCCCGTCATCGCAAAACCGACCAGCCCGCCCAGCGTGACCGTCAACCCGAAAGCGCCGGAGATCATCGAGGCCAGCACCAGCCCCAACGCATAGAGCGCCCCGCCCAAAGCCGCGACGCGCCCGCGCCATGTTTGTCGGCCAAGGCCCCGACAAAGGGCTGGGCAAGCCCCAAAAGCAGGTTCTGGACCGCGATCGCAAAGCCGAAAGCCTCGCGCCCGATGCCGGTATCCAGCTCGACCGGACGCAGATAGAGGCCGAAGGATTGACGGATACCCATGGCGATCGTGACCAAGGTCGCGGCGCAGATCAGCACGATCCAGGGGTGTTTGGGTGAACGGGAGATCGGCGTCATCGGGGGCTCCTGCAATGCGTAAATCGGGCTTTTCGGATCTTGTCAAAATAGATAGCAATCATAATCTAATTGGGCGTGTCAAGCAATGCCGCCACCCTGACCCTCGCTCGAGGCATGATGATGCAGAGAACCTGCCCTGTAACGCCTGCCCCCGGCCATACCGGCCGACGTTTACATGCGCGCGCATGACCGGTCCGATTGCAGGGATCACGCCATCGCACTCGCGGCGACGAAAGGCTAAGGCTTGGGTTCCCCGCACGCGGCGGAACCGGCATGATGGCGTGCCGAGGGCGTTGAAGGCGTGGTTGTTTGTCTTGCGGAAGGAGACATGAGATGGGACGATCCTCGGCCGAACAGGCCCAGCAAAACCGCGAAAAGATCGTCGGGATCGCAAGCGCCTTGTTTCGCGCGCATGGGGTCGAGGCTGTCTCCGTCGCCGATATCATGGCCGGAGCCGGTATGACCGTCGGCGGGTTTTACAAGCATTTCGCCTCGAAAGACGCACTCGTCGAAGAGGCAACCGCCCGCGCCTTCGACGAGGCCGCGGCGCTTTGGCAGCAGTTCTTCGCGCCAGCGGACACGCCCGATCATGGTTCGCGCGCCGCGCTTGTTGCGCATTATCTGCGCCCCGAGCCGCAAAACCGCTGCCCGATCATCGCCTTCGCGCCCTATAGCGCCGAACAGGAGCCGCAGGCCGCCGCCAAGGAGGCCTACGACAGGGGGCCAGCGCCCTGCTCGGGGTTTTCGACACAGAGAACCGGCCCGCGAACGGTCAGCCACAGGCCGACGCTGCCGATCCCGACAGCCTGATCCTTTTCGCCGCAATGGTCGGCGCACGCATTCTGGGCGAAGCGGCCGGTGACAGCGCTTGGGTCGAAGCCCTCAGAAATGCGGTCATCGCGCACGCCGCCGGGAAATGAACCTCAGGCGCCAGAAGCGACGAGGCGCGACAAGGATTGGCTCCTCAGCCACACGCCGATCCTTGCGGGCAAAGCTCACGTTCTTCGGTCCCTCGATCCGTCTGCCGGATACGCGGCTTGCCAAGAGGGTGCAAAGCCGGAAGTTGATTGATAACATTCAAATTCAATCATTAAGCATTCTCCCCAAACACCATTTCAGCTTCAAAACATTCAGAAGCGTTTTTCAGAATTCGGCCTTTTTCATGACCCTATATCCGCTTTTGCCGGTTCCGGCGCTTGCAACCCTGCTCTGCCTCGCCTGCCATTCCGCCCAAGCCGACGGCTTTTTCATGCAGGCCGACGGCGGGCGCGAGACCCGTGGCGGCGTCATCGCCCTCCAGCGCAGAGCGCTGACCTATGGCATCAATGCCAGCGCCTATGACGGCGGCGAGGAGCTTTACGCCAGCCTCACCTATGCCCTGCCGCTCGGCGATCTCGCGGTGATGAAATTCGGCCCGGCCATCGGCAAGACATGGGAGGATGACGCCGCCAGGAATGACGATCTGCGTGCAGGGGGAAAAATCGCGCTCGAGCGCTATCGCGCCACGGATTTCGGCGGTCTCTACGGTCTGGCCGAAATCGGCAGCATCAACGATGCATGGTTCCTTCTCGCGCAGATGGACAGCCGCGCGCTGGATGCGGGGATGAGCCTCTCGCGCGGGGGCAGCGACAATTACACCGAAACCACCCTCGCCTTGCGCAAAGGGTTCCGCGACAGCCCCTTCAGCCTGCGCGCGGCATGAAATACGAGGGATTGACGAGGGTGCGGTCCCGCCCGCGCCGCGCCTCGGCTCAGGGCAAAAGCAGATGTTCGGACGGCGCACGCGGATCGGGGGCGAGGCAAAGCGCGACAAGATCGCGCGCGATGCTGCGCAAGCTCTCCTCATAGCCGCGCCAACCGGAATCGCGACTCGCGCGCAGCAAGGCCCAGGCGCGCAGCAGGTCCCCGTCGGTGGCATTGCGCCAGTCGGTCGCCTCGGCGGCTTGTCGATCGGGCTGCCACTTCCACGCCATAAGGCTATCTTCGCGAATGGCGAGATGGGCGCGCGTCCAGCCCTCGATCCTCGCGAAAGCCTCCGCATCGCCAAAGCTCTGCGCGAGCAAAAGCCCGTAGGCCTGCCCCTCGGAATGGCTGATCCCGCCCTGTTCGGGATCGACAACGCGCCCGTCGGGCATGAGGAAATCGCGCGCCCAAGCCTCCCAGCCCGTGCGCATTTGCGCGGCCTCCGCGCGCCACGCGGAGCGACCGAACGCGCCAAGGCCCGCGATCCCCGCGAGCACCATGCGGCGCCGCAATACGGGCATCCTGCCCAAGGGATCACCCATGCCCTTCGTCATATCCGTCTCCGCAGCGAAACCCGTCGCGGGGACAAGACCCGCGCGGCCATTGCTTGGCCCATCGTCTTCCTTAGCCCCGAAAGCCGGATCGGGACAGAAGCGAATGCGCCGCGCGCCGTGACGCAATCGGGCAGAAACGCGGGCAAAGCTGCGACCAGAATGTTTCGTCTCACCTCACGACGCCCCTATGCCTCGGCAGCGTCAGAAAAGATCGTGCCGCGTGTAAAAGCCGCGTGGATGATCCCATCAATTTCGGGGCCGCAAAGCCCGCGCCCCGCTTCCCGAAAGCGGCGGAAATGGCGAGCGGCAGGATCACGAAAGCCGGTGCGCCGAGCGGACGGGCCAGCGTATTCCTCCCCGCCTCCTCCGTCCATTTGCGTGAAATTCCGCGGGCACTCACAAAAAGTTCATGCTTTTCATAAGCATCTGTCGATCAAGGAAAAATCGGGACCACGCCTTTGCCGGTCACGCTCGACCCGCAGCCGTTTCGGAACCCCCATCCCGCCCCGCCTGTTTTCTTCCCGATTACCGCAATCACACAACCCAAGGAGGAACCCATGAACTGGGACATCATTCAAGGAAAGTGGGAGCAGCTCAAAGGGAGCGTCAAAGAAAAATGGGGCGACCTGACCGATGACGAGCTGACGGAAATCTCGGGCAAGCAGGACAAGCTCTCGGGGAAACTGCAGGAGAAGTACGGCTGGACCAAAGAGCGCGCGAATGACGAAATCAACCGCTTCTTCGACAAGGACCGGTCGTAATCTCCACGGATACCGACCCTGCAACCAACATTGGAGAAACCCGATGAAAGATCGCATCCTCTATCCGCTTCTCGCAACCGCAATGCTCGGCACCGCCGCATTTGCGCAAGGCACGGCCGAAACCCCGGTACGACCGAGCCTGCCACGATGGAGCCCGCGGAGGCAGAGGTCACCACCGACCCTCGGCCGCCACGCCGGCTCCGGTCGCAACGGATGCCGCGCCGGTCGCGGATGCTCCGGTCGAGATCGTCATTCCGGTTCCCGAGGGCTATACCCTGACCGAGGTCGGCACCATGACCGCCGACCAGCTCAAGGGCGTGGACATCTATGACCCCAGCGATGCGAAAATCGCCGAGATCGCGGATGTCGTGATCGGGTCCGATAATGCGGTGACCGGCATTGTGACCGATGTTGGCGGCTTCCTCGGCCTGGGCGAGCATCGCGTATCGCTCTCGCCCGATCAGGTCACCGTCTACAAGAATGCCGACAACGACTTGCGCGCCTATGTCTCGATGACGAAGGACGAACTCAAGGCGCTTCCGGCCTATGAAATGCCCAATCCTTGAGGCAGGATGAAGGGCGCGGCGCGAGCCGCGCCCTTTGTCGCTCGTGCGCCCGCCGCGCCGCAATGGATGGGGCGGGCGCAAGAGCCGACAGACATTTTCTTTGCACCCCGCCGCCACGCACCGCCCTCCGTCACAATCCGAGATCATACAGGCACACCCCGTCCGCTCATCCATCCACCACGCACTGGAGGACCGCATATGACGCAGATCGCCAAAAACACCGTTTGCCTCTGGTACGACAAAGACGCCGAGGAGGCCGCCCGTTTCTACGCCTCCGTCTTCCCCGATACGTCGGTCAATGCCGTGCACAAGGCACCGGCCGATCTTCCTTCGGGTAAAAGGGCGATGTCCTGACGGTCGATTTCACCGTCCTCGGCATCCCCTGTATCGGCCTGAACGGTGGCTCCTACTTCAAGCAAACCGAAGCTTTTTCCTTTCAGATCTCGACCGAAGATCAGGCCGAAACCGACCACTACTGGAACGCCATCGTCGGCAACGGCGGGCAGGAAAGCGAATGCGGCTGGTGCAAGGACAAATGGGGCCTCTCGTGGCAGATCACGCCCAGAACCCTGATCGAAGCGCTTGCCGCCGGCGGCGAAGAGGCGCAACGCGCCTTTGCCGCCATGATGACCATGCGCAAAATCGACGTCGCCACCATCGATGCCGCCCGACGCGGCTGACGGAAGGGCAATAGCGGGTTTCGGGGTGCGCGCGAAACGATGCGTTGCGTCGTCCGACATTTTTCCTGCAAGCGAGACTGGATGATCAGGGCTTGCCCAAGCCTCGTGCGGCACAACGAAAAACCACGAGGACCGTTTCCCGATCCCTGCGAATTCATTCGCTTGCAAAGACCATGCCCGACTTCCAGCTGGTCTTCTTTCTTCCATGAAATCAAAGACGCCCCAGCGAACGAAGATATGGTCGAGTTTGGGGCAAAGTTTTTTCCACCATGAAAGACCGGTTAGAACCCCGAAGCCCATGGTATAGCGGGCTTGATCGGCTTCCCTTTGGCTTTCGTGCTTCAGACTGCCTTGGTTTCCTTTGCCGCCTTCAAGCGTTGGGCATCATCCCAGCGGATCTCCAACACCGCGAACCCCGCATTGGCCAGATCGGGGTCATCATACCGCGCCGCTGGCAGGCGACAGCGCTCGACACGATTGTCCAGCCGCCGGCATCCAAAGTTTGCGACTGCGCGACCTGATCCGGAAAGGCGTCGAGATACCCTCTGGCAAAAGCCGGTCTGCGAACACTTCCGTGGCCGTTCGGGGGCGAATGCATGCTGGAATGAGCCGGCCCGCGTGATAACAAAAGAGGGAAAGTTAGCGTGGCTGCGGGAAAGGTTTGAAAATGCACCCTTTGGTTCTTGATGGTTACAACACTTTGATCATCGCCGCGATTGTGCTCCTCGTTGGCCGCTATCTGGTTCGAAATGTAAAATTCCTAAACGATTTCAATATCCCAGAGCCGGTCGTCGGCGGGCTCGTCGCAGCCATTCTTCTGACCATCGCCCATGCCGCATTCGGCTTTGTCATCAGCATCCACGGCGACCTGCAAACCGCCATGATGCTGATGTTTTTTCCTCCATTGGCCTAGGTGCCGATTTCGGCAAACTCAAGGCGGGCGGCAAACCCTTGGTGGTGTTGACGATCGTGGTGGGCGTTTTCATTCTGGTGCAAAACATCACCGGCATCACCATGGCGACCTTGTTCGGAATGCCCCCGCTGACGGGACTCGTGACGGGCTCGATCACGCTGACCGGCGGGCACGGCACGGCTGCGGGATGGGGGCCACGGCTTGAAGAACTCGGCGTGACCGGTGCAACGACGCTGGGTATTGCTTGCGCCACGTTTGGTTTGGTGATTGGCGGCTTGCTGGGTGGACCTGTCGCTCGGCGCCTGATCGCCAAGCACAATCTGACCAACACACGCCACACCTCCGCAGGTGCGACCCCGACAAGCAGCAGCTGGACGCCACCGGAGACGAGCCGCCGGTCAACGAGGATGGCTACATCGATACCGCCTATTACCAATTCGAGAACCCGACGCGGTTGCGCCTGATCACCGCACAAGGCGCGCTCGAGACCCTGAGCCTCTTCGCCGTCTGTCTGGCCGCCTCGTCCTACATCTCCGTCTTCATCTCGACCAACTTCCCCAAAGCGCCCGTCACCATTCCGACCTTCGTCTGGGCCTTGGCAACGGGCGTGGTGGTGCGCAATTTGGTCACGCCCTTGTTCAGCTTCAACGTCTTCGACCGCTGCGTGGACGTCATCGGCAATGTCGCGCTGTCGCTGTTTCTCGCGATGGCTCTGCTGTCGCTCAAACTGTGGGAGTTGGTCGATCTGGCGATTCCGCTTTTGGCGATTCTCGCGGTGCAAACCGCTGTTCTGGCGGTGTTTGCCAGCGTGGTGACCTTCCGCGCTATGGGCAAGGACTACGATGCCGCCGTGGTCGCCGTCGGCCATTGCGGCTTCGGCATGGGCGCGACCCCCACGGCGGTGGCGAACATGCAGGCCATCACCTCGAAATACGGCGCTTCGCACAAGGCGTTTCTTATCATCCCGCTGGTCGGAGCATTCTTTGTGGACATCATCAACGCCGCGGTGCTGTCGATTTTCACCTCTCTCCCGTTTCTAAATTAGGGAGAGTGGCGCTTACTTGAGCGAGCGGCAAAAACGTTGCGCTCGCTCACATGAGCATGATCACCAGTGCAGCGTGGATAGGAACGAGCAAGCGCCTGTATCCGGAAGCCAGCACTGCATGGATGCTCGACAAACCCTGCGACCGGCAGTCAAGCGCCGCCCCTACCATTGTTTTCTTTCAGTTTTCACCAACAGGGAAAAGCCGCAGAACTGTCGCAGCGCAAACTCGGATCTGCCGGAGGCTGTCAGGCGACGCTCGAAGCAAACAATGCGCGTAGGCCTGACCTGATTTCGTCGAGCCGGCCATTCTGATCCGATGACCGGCCATGATCATTGGTCCCACGAATCGAGAGCTGGCCTGTTGGGCTGCCCGGAGGTCCGCTCAGTTTGCCTCAAACCGGCCCCCTACCGGTAGAGTGCGGACGGAAAATCGCCCAAGACGGGTAAGAGGCTGTAATTCGGGCGAAAGTTAGTGCCAAGTGGCAATTTTTCTTCAATGAAATCAATGATCATTATAACTCTCTGAGGAAAGATCCACTCGAGTTCGGGACAAAGTTCTTTCCACCCTTGGCGACCGGTCAGAATCAAAAAGCCCACGAAATCGCGGGCTTGATCGGTTTTCCATTGGTTTTCGTGCTTCAGGCGGTCTGGATTTCCGTTGCCGCCTTCAACCTTCGGACATCATCCAGACGCACCTTTAACGCGGCAAATCCTGAAAGCGATGGATCGCGCCGCCCTCGGATCCGTCCTGCGAAAACCGCATCGATCAGATCTGGGGTCATCATGCCGATCCGCTGACAAGCAACGGCAATTGTCGCAAATCCGTCGGCGGCCTCCTCATCCAGGACATCAGCTTGCGAGACCTGATCCAGGAAAGCGTCGAGATGCCTTTTGCCGAAGACCAATCGCCGAACGCTTCCGGCGCCAGCAGGTGGAAAAAGTGGCATGATCATCCCTGCCCCATAGAGCATCTGGACCTGCCGGACGCTTGCGCCGAGATAATTGGCGACCTTCTCATAGGGAATGGCATTTTCGACATCCTCCTGCAGTACTTCAACCTCGCCGACAGGAAAGGTCAACAGACCAGTCTCAGCGTCGGTCGCGCCCTCAGGTGCCAAGCCCAGCTTTGCCAAAAGCCGCGTCAATCGCTTGCGATGGATGCCGAGAGTTTCGCTAAGGCTGACGACGGAATGCAGGCGGCGCTCCGTGATCTCTTCGCCAAGCAGGCCTCGCCCTTTGCCATCGGGATATGGGAAAGGACATGATCACGCAGCAGCGGTCGGATTGGCCCCGGATCGATCAGCTTCGCGCCCCCGTCGAGCCAGTCGTAAAGGCGGCCATAGACGGCAAGAGGCCCTGCCTGAACTGCCCGGGCCGATGATCGGGCCTGGATTTCGTCAAGGACCGCCATGACGCCGCCCTGCCCTTCGCGATAATACGAAAATCCCCGCTCCACGGCATCGGACCTTTCCGTCCGTGAAAGGCTGCGCAGACGGACATGCTGGCCATATCCAAGAACGGCACCGATCATCTCTGATGCGGCAATGACCTGTTCAATCGTCTGATCGGCCAGCCAGGAAGCGTCGTGGATCCCGTCGAGACGGGAAGAGAGCCAGATCAGCCAGGAAGGAGGTGAGAGCGGCTCCGTCTGGTCGAAAACTTGCAGGGCCATTCTCCCCTCGATGACCTCGCGAAGATCGCAGGCTGCCTTGCCGTCGGCAATTTCCACCAGTCGGCTCCCGTGGTCTGGGCATCCGTCAACATGTTGAAAGCACCAGAGCAGCCGATGCTTCCATACCTCACGGGCGCCATCCTCCATAAGGCATTGAGGGCAGAATTTGCGGATTTTGGTGGAGATGAAACCCGTGCTGATGTCCTCGCCCCTGAACCGGCCATATCGCGACAGAAGTTCGACCGTGCCGCGGGATAGCTCCCGTGGATCTGTGCCGACATCTTCGGCGAAGCTCTCGATGGCCTCGGGCTTGCCGTTCACGAACCGATCGCGGCCAAGATCCAGATCTTCGAGCAGGCGCCGGATCGTCATGCCGGTATGAACGAACGAGAGCCGGGCGGCATAGGAGAGCGCCGTTTCGGAAACGTCATAGGGCGTATATGGCGAGAGAACGGCCATTATGCCCATCCTGCGTCGACCAGAGACTTCTTGAGATCTGGCCAGCCAATCGCTGCGAAAGGCCCAAGCCCTTCATGCTCAGGGTGCTGCAACTCCCATGTGCGGCGGGCATGATCGAGGGTAAGTTGGCTGTCCCTGGCGGTGAGCGCACGCCGCAGGCTGTCCTTGGCCAAAGCTAGGCTCAGGCCAAGGCCTTCATGCGATGCAAAGATCAACCGTTCCGCAAAATGCGGATCGGCAGGGGCCGAAGCCCGATCTTCTTGCAGCAGGCGGTCACGAACCTTGCGATGTTGATCGCATCGTCGCTGGCCGCCCCGACTGGCCGCAACCGCTGCCATTTGAAACGGCGGCTGGTCTCCGGATCGGTCAGCAGCAATTCACGAAGCTTCGGGATCCCGGACACAATGACAGCGACACCGCTTTCTTCCTGCATGAGTTTTTTCAGGGCTTGGAGGGCGCCCGCCAGATCCCGTCCGGCACCACCACGTAGCAGGTGATGAGCCTCGTCGATCCAGAGCAACGAGATTCCACAGAAGATCAGACGGTGCCGGACCATCTTCCAGAGCTCATGCGCTTTCGCGGAACTCGCCACCTTTCCATATCCCGTTTTGGCCAGGATATCTGTAGCCAAGCTTTTGATCGTCGCCTCGGGCGGCACGTTAACAGCCAAGTAATTGCCGTCACTCTGGGGTGTTCGCTCGCGGAAGCCCTCCAACCTTGCCAGGTTGCGCCGGATCATCGCTGATTTTCCGTCGCCAGAATTTCCGATGACGGCAAAGCCCTTGGTCTCGCCGGTCAGGGGATCACGGACGGGCTCGGGGATAATCTTGCCATCGGCATCAATCTTGATGATCTCGCGCAACCCCTCCTCGAAGGCCTCATCACGGGCGTTTCGCAGGTAGCGATCATCGAGCCAGGCCAGCCGCGACGGAAGGTCGGTCAGATCAGGTGATGCCGAAGCGGAAGATGTTCGTTCTTTCAAAAGCATGGGATCAATCCATCAAATCATCAGTATCATCAGTATCATCATCGCCTGGAACTTCCGGGTGACGAGTTGCGGAGGTGTCGGCGTGGGGCTGAGAAACCGGCGGCGTGGGGGAGATTTCGCTGGCGATCGAAGCATCTGTCTCGACCTCGTCAGCGAATGGGTCGCGAGGCTCGGCGCTGTTCATGCGCCGGGCCGCCGTGTCCATGTAGCGACGATGCCGCTCCTCCTCGAGACGCAGCTCATGTGCCGTCATGATGGTGGGCAGCAGGCCCGAAAGTTGCTTTCGCCGATAGGACTCGACATCCAGCGCATATTTGGCCCGGTTCGCAATCGCTTCATGCTCTCGATTGCGCTCGCGGCGGCTCATCAGCCACGCTTTGTGGTCGATATGCGTTTTACCGAGCCATTTTGGGTCAGTGACCGGAACGGTCAGCCAGCGGTCCGGGCCGACTTTCACCTCGATCGCGCTGATATCGCCCGGCCACCACGCGATTTCCGCTTCGCGCAGATTCAGCGCATGCAGTTCGTCGGACATGTAGTCGAGATGGAAGACCCGGAAGCCAGATTTCTGGTATTTCCGCTTGTCCTTGATCCGAAAACGTGGCGCATCTCGCGGCGCGACATTTCTGCTGGCCGCAAATTGGCCGTCGCCTCCATCCAAGCCTCATAAGGCGTCATCCCATGCAGGCCTCGATGTGGCTCCAGATGGTAGATGTCGACAATCCAGCGCGTGAGAAACCCGAGTAGATCCTCGAGCGTGACAGATGCGCGTTCTAGGTGATTGTTTTCGCCGCGTTGCACCACGTCGGAAAAGGTACGTCCGGAAAAGCGCTGCAGCAGTTTGGCATGAATGGTGCGAAACAGCCGCTCGATGAAGCCCCTGAGCCAGGGTTTGCCCGCAGGTGCACCGAAATTGGTGATCCCTGCCGCCGCCAAAAGATCGTAGGTCTCGTCTGCGACATAGGCCGGACCCCGATCCTGATCAGCCCCACTTGAGTGGTCCGTTTTAAAAGTTAGTGCATGACCGGCCTTTGGTCCATCGGGATGGTGGTTTCTGGAGCCGGCGGGCGATAGCCTAATGCGCTGTGTGGTCGTTTCGTGTTGTAATGCTTCCTCCACTCTTCGATCAGGATCTGCGCCTCGCGGAGGCTGTAGAAGATTTCCCCGTTCAGCATTTCATCGCGAAAGCGGGCGTTGAAGCTTTCGCAGTAACCATTCTCCCACGGTGATCCAGGCTCGATGTAAGCCGTTTTAGCGCCGACGGCGCCGATCCAGGCCCGAACCGCCAAGGCTATAAACTCCGGACCATTGTCGGAACGAATGAAGGCGGGAACGCCACGCAAGATGAACAGGTCGGTCAACGCATCGATCACATCTGTCGAATTCAGCCTGTGCCGCACCCGGATCGTCAGGCATTCACGGCTGAACTCATCGAGGATGTTCAGCGTCCGGAACACCTTACCGTCATCGGTGCGGCAATGAACGAAGTCGTAAGACCAGACATGATCCCGGTACTCCGGCCGCAGCCGGACACAGGATCCGTCATTCAGCCACAACCGGCCCTTCTTGGATTGCTTGATTGGCACTTTCAGCTTCGTCGGGAAAACAGTCCCCCGGACTGTTTTCTGATCCTCCTCAGTCTCGTCGCCACAAGCGCTCGACACGCTTGTCGTTCACCTGCCACCCGGCATCCCGCAACAAGGCCGCAATCCGGCAATAACCATAGCGGCCATACTGCCGAGCCAGCTCGATCATGTCGGCAACCAGACGATCTTCATCAGCCCGACCTCGCGGTAGCTTGCGCTGCGTGGAGCGATGCTGGCGCAGCACGTGGCAAGCCCGACGCTCGGAAACGCCCAGCTCACCCCGGACATGATCGATAAGGGCCCGGCGGCGAGCGGGCTCAGAAGTTTCCCGAGCCGCCTCCGTCAGGATCAGCTTGTCCAGCGTCAGATCCGAAACAGCACGCTTGAGCCGCTCATTCTCCTGCTGAAGCCGCTTCAGTTCCTTCAGCTGATCCACACCCATCCCGCGTTCGCCGTTGGGCTTGGACCAGTGGCGCCTTCAACGGCTCACTGTTTGCGCCAGCGGTAATAGGTCTGTTCGACGACACCGATCCGCCTGATCGCATCCAGACGGGACAGGCCTTGACCCATGAGAACCACCTCAACCTGCCGCAACTTCGACACAATCTCTTCCGGCTTCGGTCGCTTGTTTGCCATTCTTGATCCTCCGTTTCCTAAGCATAACGGCGGACCACTTCACGGGGAGGATCACCTGATCATCATGCCGTCATCGCAGCCCCACGCACAGCAATCTCCGTCATTGCCATGCGATCAGAACCGAGCGTGATCCATCCAGACGCGCGGCTGCGGATCATTCGGGCATCCGGGGAGATGCCGGGTCAGGATGACGCTTAAGAAAAGTCATCCGCATGAAACCGCCGCTATGGGTACCGAGAACGCCGAGCTGCATGAACGAAGTCACTAGATGCTTGGTCTGCGTCGCGCCTCAAAAGAAAAACGCTGGGATCGTTTCCCGACCCCAGCGAATTCAATCACATGCAAAAAACTATGCCCCGAACTCGGACAAAACGACCCCGATTGGGGTCTAACTTTCGCCCGATTTACAGGCTCAATGGGTCCAGGGCGCGCGGCGGTCTGTGGCGAAGTTTTCGCCGTAGCCGCGGGGGCGGATGTTGACGCTGCGCGGTTGGGGCTCGATCACCTCGAAGTCGAGGCCGTTCTCGCGGGCGTATTCCTCGGCCTGTTTGCGCGTCTCGAAGCGCAGACGGACCTGGCTTTGGGTGTCGTCGCTGCTCGTCCAGCCCATCAGCGGATCGATCTCGCGCTCGTCGGCCTGCGGGAAAACCAGGACCCAATCCCTGGTCTTGGCCATGCCCGACTGCATAGCGTTGCGCGCGGGTTGGTAAATACGGACTCTCATCTGCGGAAACCCTTGGAAAGCATCACCCCTTATCCCCGAACCGCGGCCAATCTTCAAGCCTCGAAGCGTGCCGCCTGCCCTTGCATCCGCGCGCAAAAGTGCCAAATTGAGGCCTGAGAACAAAGGTGCAACCATGGGCCACAACAATACCAACGCACCCGTTACGCGTTTTGTCGAAGTCACTCGTCCCAAGCTCGAAGGCGGCAAACGCCTTGTGATGCATAGCGAATTCCAGCCTGCGGGCGATCAGCCCAAGGCGATTGCCGAGCTGGTCGGCGGCATCGGCG
Source organism: Paracoccus cavernae (assembly GCA_030410095.1). Lineage (GTDB taxonomy): Bacteria > Pseudomonadota > Alphaproteobacteria > Rhodobacterales > Rhodobacteraceae > Paracoccus > Paracoccus cavernae. Next base: position 681,512 of record JAUFRC010000001.1, on the reverse strand, counting down.
GGGGCGAGCGCGATCAGGTTTTGCTGGGCGCGACGGGCACCGGCAAGACCTATACGATGGCCAAGATCATCGAAGCGACGCAAAAGCCCGCCATCATCCTTGCCCCCAACAAAACCCTCGCGGCGCAATTATACGGCGAATTCAAAGGCTTCTTCCCGGAAAATGCGGTGGAGTACTTCGTCAGCTATTACGATTACTACCAGCCCGAAGCCTATGTCCCGCGGACCGACACCTATATCGAGAAAGAATCCCAGATCAACGAGGCGATCGACCGCATGCGCCACTCGGCGACGCGGGCGCTGCTCGAACGCGACGACGTGATCATCGTGGCCTCGGTTTCCTGCATCTACGGCATCGGCTCGGTCGAGACCTATTCGGCGATGACGCAGGATATGATCGTCGGCGAAATGTATGATCAACGCGAATTTCTGGCCGAGCTTGTCGCCCAGCATTACCGTCGCCTCGACGCCAGCTTCCAGCGCGGAGGTTTCCGCGTGCGCGGCGATATCGTCGAGGTCTGGCCAGCCCACCTCGAGGACCGCGCCTGGCGCTTCGACTTCTTCGGAAACGAGCTGGAAGCGATCACCGAATTCGATCCCTTGACCGGACAGAAAACCGACACTTTCAAGCAGATCCGCATCTACGCCAATAGCCACTACGTGACCCCTCGACCGACAATTCAACAGGCAATCAAAGGGATACGGGCAGAACTTGCCAATCAGCTTCAGGTTTTTCAGAACGAGGGAAAGCTGCTCGAGGCGCAAAGGATCGAGCAGCGCACCAACTTCGACCTCGAGATGCTCGAGGCCACCGGCGTCTGCAACGGCATCGAAAACTACTCGCGCTATCTGACCGGCCGCGCCCCGGAGAGCCGCCGCCGACGCTCTTTGAATTCATCCCCGACAACGCCATCGTTTTCGCCGATGAATCCCACGTCTCGGTGCCCCAGATCGGCGGCATGTATCGCGGCGACTTCCGGCGCAAATCGGTGCTGGCCGAGCACGGCTTCCGCCTGCCCTCCTGCATGGACAACCGGCCGCTGAAATTCGAGGAATGGGACGCGATGCGCCCGCAATCGGTCTTCGTCAGCGCCACCCCCGCGCAATGGGAGATGGACCAGACCGGCGGCGTCTTTACCGAACAGGTCATCCGCCCGACCGGCCTGCTTGACCCGCCGGTCGAAATCCGCCCCGTCGAGATGCAGGTCGACGACCTGCTCGACGAGGTTCGCAAGGTCACCGCAAACGGCATGCGCACGCTCGTCACCACCCTGACCAAACGCATGGCCGAGGACCTGACGGAGTATCTGCACGAACAGGGCATCCGCATCCGCTACATGCATTCCGACATCGACACGATCGAGCGGATCGAGATTCTGCGCGACCTGCGTCTGGGTGCGTTCGACGTCTTGGTCGGGATCAACTTGTTGCGCGAAGGCCTTGATATTCCTGAATGTGGCCTGGTCGCAATCCTCGATGCCGACAAGGAGGGTTTCCTCCGCTCGACCACTTCGCTGATCCAGACGATCGGTCGCGCGGCGCGCAACGCCGATGGCCGCGTCATCATGTACGGCGACAAAATCACCGGCAGCATGGAGCGCGCCATCGCCGAAACCAACCGCCGCCGCGAGATCCAGATGGCCTATAACGAGGCCCACGGCATCACGCCGCAGACGGTGCGCAAGAATGTGGAAGATGTTCTCGCAGGGCTGTGGCAGGGCGATACCGATGAATCGCGCATCACCGCGACCATCGACAAGCCGCTGGTCGGCGCCAACCTCGCAGCCCATCTCGACGCGATCCGCGCCCAGATGCGCAAGGCGGCGGAGAACCTCGAGTTCGAAGAGGCGGCGCGGCTGCGCGACGAGGTCAAACGCCTCGAAGCGGTCGAACTGGCGGTATCGGATGATCCTTTGGCGCGGCAATCGAGCATCGAGGCTGCGGCAGAGGCCGCAGTCAAATCCTCGGGACGCTCGACCGCCGGTCGCGCCGGCCAGCGCGGCGGCACCAAACGCTCGCGCAAAAGCCATTAATTGTCCAATCCGCGGAATCACGAGATTTCGCGGATTTCCTCAATCCCAATGGGACAGAAGTTCGGTGACCAGTGCCGCGACTTCGGCTTTGGCGGCAGCGTTGCGGCTGCTTTCGCTTGCGGCCATGCCCAGCCCCAAAGCCTCGGCATAGGCGACACGGTTCGCGATCTGGACCTGTGCCACCCCCGCCCCCATCTCCGAGGCCTTTCCGGCAATCTCGGCGGCAAGGCGGGTGTTCGGGCGGGTGCGGTTGAGGACGATCATCGCTTCGGCTTTTTCGCGCCGCGCCAGATCCAGCACACCCTCGGTCGCCCAAAGATCGACATGGCTGATCGCGACCGGCACCATGACCAGATCGGCCACCCGGAGCGCGGGCCGCAGATCACTGTCGATTTTCGGCGGCGTGTCGATCAGGACGAAATCGAAACGCTTCTTCAGCTTCTCGGATTCGTAGCTCGCCCCCAAGCCGAGGAGGTCGAAAACTCCATCGCCTCGTCATCGCCGCGCTGGCGCAAACGCTCGACGAACCAGCGCCCCAGACTGCCCTGCGGATCGGTATCGATCAGGGCAACCGAATGGCCGCGCGCGCGCAATTCGATCGCGAGATGGATGGTCAGCGTGGTCTTGCCCGAGCCGCCCTTTTGCTGCGCCACGGTAATGATGCGTCCTGCCATCTCGCCTCCAGCCCTCGCGAAACCCGCCGTCCTTTGCCCGAGCCTAGAGACTGGCGCGGCGCGATGCACGATCTTTTCGCAGGTGCAGCATTTTTTCTCAGAAGGCCGAGACGACCTCGTACATCACCGGCTCGAAACTGCGGCACATGCCGTGGATGACGCGGTTGCGGTTGCGCATTTCGGGGTTGCGCAGCATTGCCTGATAATCGCCGCGCGCCTGCCATTGCGAATAGGTCGCGATCCGCGTCTGCGCGTCGTTGAGATGCACCGCGCCGGAAATATAGCCCGGCTGGTGGCTGATCACGGCGGCATAGGCATCCTCAAGGGCTTCGAGCACGTCATGCGCGGTGCCCGGCGTCACGTCGAAGGTGCAGATCACGGTCTGTCCGGTAAAGCCTGCTTTGATCTCGGTCATGGCTCGCTCTCCCTGCTGGCTGGCCTTGCTGGCTGAACCGGCCGCCCCAACCGGTCGGGCCGATCCGCCATGATCCCAGCTTACGTCGCTTTCGCGCGATGACAAAGCCTTCCGCACAGCGTCACAAGCGCAGGTCTTGCGGCAGGGGCTTGTGCCCCGCGCTTGCCACGCGCATCCCATTGCACCGCCGCGACAAAGGGCGCATCTTCCGCGCCGATCCAAGCTCAGGAGCAGCGCGATGATTCCGGTATTCGACGGCCATAACGATTTTCTGCAACGCATGGTCGAGGCCGGACCGGCCCGAGACGCGCTTTGGCTGAAAGGTGACGGCACCGGCCATCTCGACCTGCCGCGCATCAAGGCCGGCGGTATGATCGGCGGCTTTTTCGCGATCTGGACACCCTCGCCCGAGGGGCCGAACGATGATGCTGCCGTGGCGCAGATGGAGAATCCGCCCTTCGCGCTCGACCTGCCCGATCCGGTTCCCGCAACCGAGGCCCTGCCCCATGCAATGGCGCAGGCCGCAAACCTCCTTGCGATGGAACGCACCGGCACGCTGCAAATCTGCCGCAGTGCCGCCGACATCCGCGAGGCGATCGCGGCAGGCCGGATCGCCGCCGTCATGCATATCGAGGGGCCGAGCCGGTTGCCGATCTCGACATGCTCCATGTCTGGCATACGATGGGGCTGCGTTCGCTCGGGCCGGTCTGGTCGCGTCCGACGATCTACGGCCATGGCGTGCCCTTTGCCTTCCCCTCGTCGCCCGATACGGGACCGGGTCTGACGGATGCGGGCAAGGCCTTGGTGCGTGAGTGCAACCAGCTGCGCATCATGCTCGATCTGTCGCATTTGAACGAAAAAGGCTTTGACGATATTGCCGCGCTCTCGGATGCGCCGCTGGTCGCCAGCCACTCCTGCGCCCATGCGATCTCGGCCAGCTCGCGCAATCTCACCGACCGCCAGTTGCAGGTGATTGCCCGCTCGAAGGGATTGGTCGGGCTGAACTATGCCACGGGTTTCCTTCGTGCGGACGGAAAGCGCCAAAGCTTTGCCGGTTTCGATGTCATTCTCGCCCATCTCGACCATATGCTCGCCATTCTTGGCGAGGATGGCGTGGCGTTGGGATCGGATTACGACGGGGCGCTGATGCCGCTTGATCTGTCGGATGCGGGCAAGCTGCAGAACCTGACCGCCGCCATGCAGGCGCATGGCTATAGTGACGAGCTGGTCGCCAAGATTGCGTGGAAGAACTGGGTCAATGTGCTCGAGCGGACCTGGGGCGCCTGAAACCGGCGGTCGGGCGGCATCGCGATTTGCGGGCCGTCCAAAGGCTTGCGGGTGTGAGAACGGCTCTCTCCGACGGAACTCATGACCAAAAACCCTCGAACGAAGCGGGCATGAAATCCGCTCTCACGAAACCATAGGGACATGAAGGGGCGGTTTGCGAAAGCGCTCCTTCATGAAACTTGTCGGGAGTTTCCTGGAGAGTGCCGATCTTCGGAAACGCCGCCATGAAACAACATTATGTTGTCAATATAATTGATTGATATAACTACTATTTGCTAAATTCAGCGCTCATGCCAGACAGCAATATTGGCGCGCTTTTGATCCAAAATCATGGCTGCGCGCGGCCCCGACCTGCTCGCCTAAAGCCGCGTGCCGCCATCCCTGCCGCGAAACAGCACGAGCCCGACCGCCGTTGCCAAAAGCAGTATCCCCGCGCCGGTCGTAACCGCAGGAAAGCCGCCCCGCAGATAGACCAGCGACATGAGCCAAGGCCCGAGAAAGACCGCCAGATAGGTCACCGTACTGTGGAGCCCCATCGCGGCGCCTCCGGCATGAGGGGCCGCGCGGTTCAACAGCACGATGATCCCGTTCACGCCATATTGGTTCAGAAAGCCCCATGCGGCGGCATTGAGCATCGCAAGCACGGGATGGGCCAGCGTCACCGACATTGCGAAATAGGCAAAGCTGATCGCGAATAGCAGGACGACCAAGCCGCGCTGGCTGCGGATTGCGCCGAACCGGCCGACCAGCGCGCCGCTTAGGCCGAAGCCCAGACCATAGGCCATGACGTAGAGCCCCGCCCTGCCCGCGCCTTGGCCCGAGGCGGCGCGTACGCCTTCGCCGAAATAGGAAAACGTGCCGTAAAATCCGGTCATGAAAACAAGGCAGATCAGCATAACCGGACGCACGCCGGGCAGCATGAAGGCCTGCATCGGACGGCTGGCGCTCCGCTTGCCGCCAAGCGCGCGCGGCATGCGCAAAGCATAGCCCGCAGCCACCGCGAAAGAGGCGACCGCCAGCGTCAGATAGATGCTGCGCCAGCCGAAATGGCTGGTCATGAAGGCCGAAAGCGGCACCGCCGCCACCAAAGAGACCGCCCAGCCGGTCAGCACGGTGCCCAGACGCCCCGTCTCCCGCCCTTCGGGTGCGGTGCTGGTCGCGGTGGCATAGATCGCGGGCAGCATCACCCCGACCGCAAGCCCCGCAAGTGCTTGCGAGGCTGCAAGCATCTGCCAGCTCGCGCTTAGTCCGGCGACCACCTGCGCGATACCGACCAGTGCCGCACAACCCGCAAGGGTGATGCGCGGCCCGTAGCGGTCGACCAGCCCCGAGAGCAGGAAGGCGGAAAACGCCGTGGTCGCCCCGAATGCCGAAATCGAGCGCGCGATGCGGATCGGATCGGTCCCGAGCTCGCGCGCGACATCCCCCATGATCGGGCTCAGGACGAAAGCATTCGCTCCGACCAGAACCACGCCGACCACCAAGAGCCCCAAGGCCAGTCCCGAAAGTGTCGTCCGCATTCCGCTCTTGCCGCCTTTTTCCGTCCTGTTCTCGGGCCTCGCGCCTCCACCCCGCCGTCTTCCCCTCCGCCCCAGACAAGGCGGGAATCGCTGGAAAACGCGGGGATCGGGTGAAGGCGCGCGGCGGCCTTATGCTTCTGAAGCCGTCGCGCTCCAGGGTTTATTCTCATTCAGCGCCAGCGCAAGATGGTCGATGAAGGCGCGCAGCTTGGCCGGCATCGGACTCACCGGCGGCCACACGACCGAGATCGGCAGCGGCCGCATCGGCAGATCGGGCAGGATCCGCACCAGCCGACCCTTGGCGATCTCGGGCCCGACGATAAAGCCCGGCAACATGCCCAGCCCCAGACCGGCCAGCACGAAATCGCGCATCGCCTCGCCATTGTTCATCGAGATCCGGCTGCTGACCTGCGGCGACACCGCCCGCCCGCTCATCTGGAACTGCCACATCCGCGTATCGGCAAGATGGCTGTAGCTGATCACCGGATGATCGCGCAAAGAGGCCAGATCCTCCGGCATGCCGTGCCGCTCGATATAGGCGGGGCTCGCGACCGGAACGACGTGATCTTCGCAAAGCTTGCGCGCCTTGAGGGCGGTATCGCGCATTTCGCCGATCCGCACCGCGACGTCGAAACCGTCATGCAGCAGATCGCGCGCACGGTCGTCGAAGTCGATGCGCAGCTCGAGCTCGGGATGGAGCGCGGCGAAACGCGCGATGATCGGGCCGAGATGCATGGTGCCGAAGCTCATGGGGGCGCAGATCGACAGACGGCCGCGCAGGGCGCTGATCCCGTCCATCCCCCAGGCCGCGCTTTCGGCGGCGGCGGACAGATCGCTCAGCGCCGGCCGCAGCTTTTCGGCCAGCCGCGTTGCAGCCTCGGTCGGGGTGATCCGTCCGGCATTGCGGCGAAAGAGCGCCGCGCCCAAGGCGGCCTCGAAATCCGAAACCCGCTTGCTGACCACGGATTTCGACAGGTTCAACCGCTCGGCGGCGGCGGTGACGGTCCCCAACTCCATAACGGTCAGGAAGGTCTCGATCTCATCAAGGGAATAACGCATGGGCCCTTATAGCGCGCCGCTTTCCGTTCGCAAATACCGAACGCGGGATTTGATCGTGGCGGGATAGCGAAAAGTTTCGCGAAGGTCGATATCAGTGGCGACATTGCTGCAGGGGGACATCATGCAACTCACAGGCATCCACCATCTGACCGCCATTACCGCCAATGCTGCGGCCAACAAGCGCTTTTACACCGAGACGCTCGGTCTGCGTCTGGTCAAGAAAACCGTCAATCAGGACGACACCAGCGCCTATCACCTGTTCTACGCAGATGGACAGGCAACGCCGGGAACCGATCTGACTTTCTTCGACTGGCCGGCCGCTCCGGCGCGGCGCGGCACGCATTCGATCAGCCGGACGGGCTTGCGCGTGAACGAGGACAGCTTCGACTTCTGGGCAGCGCGCCTGCGCGAGGCCGATCTGATCACCGGCGCGGTCACCCTGCTCGACGGGCGCACCACGCTCGACTTCGAGGATCCCGAGGGCCAACGCTTCCGCCTGACCGAAGATGTCGCGGGTCAAAGTCATCCCTGGGCGAAAAGCCCGATCGATGCGGCCCACCAGATCCGCGGTCTCGGCCCGATCACGATTTCGGTCCCCGATCTCGCCCCGACCGAGGCCGTGCTGACCCAGCTCATGAACATGCGCCGCGTCCGCGATTATGCGAGCCCCGACGGCGAGGGTCAGGTCCATGTCTTCGAGATGGGCGAAGGCGGCCCTCGGCCGAACTTCATGTCGCGGTCCAGCCCGGCTTGCCGATCGCCCGTCAGGGCGCGGGCGCGGTCCATCACGTCGCTTTCCGCGTGCCGGATGTGCCGCAGATCCAGGAATGGGCGCGCCAGCTGCAGTCGATGCGGGTGCCGAACTCGGGCGAGGTCGAGCGTTACTACTTCCGCTCGCTCTACTTCCGCGAGCCGGGCGGCAACCTGTTCGAGATCGCGACCGACACCCCCGGTTTCGCCGTGGACGAGTCGATGGATGCGCTTGGCGAACGGCTCTCGCTGCCGCCCTTCCTCGAAAACCAGCGCGACCGCATCGAGGCGGGCCTGAAGCCGCTCGACTAAGCAAAGCCGCAAGTAACACGAAGGCCGGAGCCCGCAGGACTCCGGCCTTTCCTTTTGGGCCACCTTCGGGCCTTTCTTCATCACCCAAATACCCGAACCACGCCAGCTGCTCTCAACGCAAGCGGTCATCCGGACCGAGACGGCAGCAAAAGGCCCCGAAGCCGAGCTTCGGGGCCTGTTTCCGTTCGGGCGCGCCGGATTTACTGGTGATGCGCCTTCATCCATTGCGTTGCCCGCGCCAGATCATCGGGCGTGAGCTGATGGCCGGTCTCGAGGATCTGCTCGTCGAGATCGGCCCCGAATCCTTGAACCAGGCGGCCAGCTTCGGCGTATTGGTGCCGTAGGGGTCGCTCGCGCCCGTCAGCATCAGAACCTTCGCCCCCGCCAGATCGGCCTGCGGCAGATCGTCAAGCACGGGGATCGCGCGCAACAAGATCGCCTGACGGATGACGTCGGGATAAAGCCCCATGACGGCCGCCGCGAAATTCGCGCCGTTGGAATAGCCCATCGCCGTGATCCGCGCGGCATCGAGCCCGTAGGCGCGCACCGCCTCGTGCATGAAAGCGGCAAAGGCTTCGGCCTCCGAACGGATGTCGTCCTGATCGAAAGACAGCATGTTCAGGCGGCGGAACCAGCGTCCGACCCCTTCTTCGGTCGAGCGCCCGCGCACCCCCAAAGGGTCGCATGCGGATTGATGCGATGCGCCAGCGGCATCAGATCGGATTCGTTGCCGCCCGTACCGTGCAGCAGGACGATGACGCTGCCGTCGGGCTCTTCGGGCGTGTGGAAGCGGTGGACGAAAGGCAGATCGCGCATCGGATTCCTTTCCTCGCCCGGAAGGGCGAATTGCGGCAGGATGATCTTGAGATCCTCGGCCGGCGTCAGGGCATTGGCCGGAATGAACAGGGTTTCGCCCAGATGCGCGGCCTCTTCATCGACGGTAAAGCCCGGCTCGTCGGTCGCATATTCATAAAGAATCCGCCGGGCTCGCGCACATAGAGCGAGAGGAAGTATTTGCGGTCATGGACATTGGTCACGCCCTCCTCGCCCTTGAGATCAAGGCGCATCTGGCGGACCGCACCGACATCGGCGGCACGGAAGGCCACATGGTCGAAAATCCCCGCGCCGGGGATCGAGGGGACGTAGCCGCGCACGTTGCGCACGTCGATCGCATCGGTCTCGGAATACATGCGCTGGGTATTGCCTTCGACCGGACCGGGCCGGTAGCCGAAGCGTTTGGCGAATTCCAGCGTCTCTTCCGGCTTTTCGGTCAAAAGCGTCACCGCGCGGATCCGCGTCGGCGCGATCGGGTCGGGCAAGGCCGCGCCTGCGGGCATATCGACGCCGACCAGCTTGACGATCACCCCGTCTGGATCGCGCAGACGCAGGACCGGCTCGCCGAATTCGTGCTTGGGCCCCTCGAGCGGGATATGCGCGCTCATGGCGCGGGTCAGCCAGTCGCCGATGCTCGAGACCGGCACGGCAAAGGCCAGCTCGCCGACCTGCCCCGCACCGGTGCGCCCGCTTGCGCCGTCCTCCCATACCAGAAAGCTCACGACCGAGCCGGGGCTCCCCAGCTGGTCGCCGTAAAGAGATGCAGCTGCTCGCTGTCCTCATAGCCGCCGGTGCGCTTGATCAGCCTCAGGCCGAGAAAGCCCGCGTAGAAATCCACGTTCGCCTGAACCTTGCGGGTAATCAGGGTGACGTGATGAATGCCAGTCGTCATTTTTTCTGTCCCAAAGCATCGCGCCCGTGCGGCGCGTCCCAATCCATGATCGGGCCGGTCGGCACGATCCCGTAGGGGTTGATGGTCGGATGGCTGCGATAATAGTGGTTAACGATATGCGGGAAATTCACCGTATCCGCGATCCCCGGCACTTGGTACAGCTCGCGCCCAGCCCAGCAGGTTGGGATAATCGCGCAGCTGGTAGCGGTTGCATTTGAAATGGGTGTGATAGACCGCGTCGAAGCGGACCAAAGTCGTGAACAACCGCCAATCGGCCTCGGTCGGCCGGTCGCCCGTCAGATAGCGTTTGCGCGACAGGATGTTTTCCAGCCAGTCGAGGCTGTCGAACAGCGGCCCGACCCCTTCGTCATAGGCTTCCTGCGAGGTGGCGAAACCGGCCTTGTAGACGCCGTTGTTGACCGTGTCGTAAATCCGCGCGTTGAGGGCGTCGATCTCGGGATGCAGATCCTCGGGCCAGTAATCGGCATGATTGCCGGTCAGCCCGTTGAAGGCCGAATTCAGCATCCGGATGATTTCCGAGGATCTGTTCGAGACGATGGTGTCCAGCTTTTGTCCCACAGAACCGGCACCGTCACGCGGCCCGAGGCCTTGGGATCGGCGCGCAGATAGATGTCGCGCAAAAGGGCAGTCCGAACAATGTGTCGCCGGTCGCGGCCGGAAAATCGGTCGCGAAGGTCCAGCCGTCTTCGCGCATGACCGGATGGACGGCCGAATAGGAGATATGCTCCTCGAGGCCCTTGAGAACGCGGAAGATCAGCGCGCGATGTGCCCAAGGGCAGGCATAGCTGACATAGAGATGATAGCGCCCGCTTTCGGCCGCGAAGCCGCCCGTCCCGCTCGGCCCTGCGGCACCATCGGGGGTGATCCAGTTTCGCCAAGAGGTAACGCTGCGCTGGAAGCGCCCGCCCGTGCTCGTGGTGTCATACCATTGATCACGCCATTCTCCGTCAACCAACAAGCCCATCCGGCATCCTCCGTCGTCACACATATCTGTTTGGCGCTGTTTTAGTTCCCTTTCCCGTGGTTCACAAAGCCTTCCGTCGCGAAAGCCGTGTCAGCTCAGGCCGAACGCGGGCCGGCTTGCGCGTTCGCAATCGCCCAAAGGCACGAGGGGCTCGACCCGGCCCCTGCTCCACCGCTCCCGCCACCCTCCGCTCCGGCCGCCGGTCCGCGCCGCGCGAATTCAGCTTGCCCCGGGCACAAGCCGCGCAATAGGCTTGCTTTATGGTCGCCCCGACACCGCCCCTTCCGCCGCAAACCGACGCGCGACAGCTGCGCGGCGAGGCGGCTTTCGGCCCGCCCGCCGTGGTGGCCCCGACAAAGCGCGCCGCGCGCGCCATCGGCCCGTACCTGCCCCGCCTCGGCCCGCCTGCCGTCCCGCCCCGCGCCGCGGCCCTGACCGGAATACGTCGCGGGCGCATGCGGCAGCCCGCGACGATGATCAAAACCGCCGCAACAGGGAGAAAACGATGAAGCCTCGCTATCTGTCTACCGCCCTCGCCCTTCCGCTGATCACCTTTGGCGCCGCCGCTTGGGCCGAATGCGGCAGCCCGACCATCGCCAGCATGAACTGGCAAAGCGCGGAAATCCTTGCCAGCCTCGACCAGTTCATCCTCAACAACGGCTATGATTGCTCGGCCGAGATCGTGACCAGCGACACGGTTCCCGCGATCACCTCGCTCGTGGAAAAGGGCCAGCCCGAGATCGTGCCCGAGGCCTGGGTCGATCTCGTCCCCGAGGTCTTCGCCGCAGGCATGGCCGAGGACAAGATCGTGCAGGTCGGGCGCTCGCTGCCCGATGGCGGCCAGCAGGGCTGGTTCATCCCGAAATATGTGGCCGACGCCCATCCCGAGCTGAAAACCGTAACCGATATCCTCGCCCATCCCGAGATCTTCCCTCGCCCGAGGACCCTCGCGCGGGGCGATCTACAACGGCCCCGAAGGCTGGGGCGGCACGATCGTCACCAACCAGCTCGCCAAGGCTTTCGACGTGGCGGGCAAGGGCTTTGACGTGATCGATACCGGCTCGGCGGCAGGGCTTGATGGCTCGATCGCCAAAGCCTACGAGCAAAAGGCCCCTGGCTCGGCTTTTACTGGGCGCCGACCTCGCTTTTGGGCAAATACGAGATGGTCAGCGTCGATTTCGGCGTGCCGATGGATATGGACGAATGGCGTCGCTGCACCTCGATCGCCGATTGCCCCGATCCCAAGCCGAACGCCTTTCCGCGCGACAATGTCTTCACCCTCGTCGCCAAACCCTATGCCGACAAGGCCGATCCGGCGGTTCTCGACTATCTCGCCAAGCGCAGCTGGAGCAACGACACCGTCAACGTGCTGATGGCCTGGATGACCGACAATCAGGCGACCGGCGAGGAAGGCGCGAAAGAGTTTCTCAAAAACAACGAGAATCTCTGGCTCGGCTGGGTGACTCCCGAGGCGGCCGACAAGATCCGCGCCGCGCTTTAAGACAAAACTGCAAAGGCCGGCCCCTGGGCCGGCCTTTTTCTCCCCGCGCGAACGACCCGCCCATGACGCTCGCCCATTGCGCCATGCGCGGCGGAACCGGCCCTCCACGCCGCGCGCGGCGCGCGTCCATCCGATAAAGTAAAGACATAACAGCAGACTACCGCTCATGTCCGATAAAGCGCTTCGGAAGTCCCTGTCCTCCGCGGCAAGTGGCGCATATGGGAAAATCCGCCATGATCCGGCAAAACAATCCGGATGCGCGACCCCAAAATTGCGACAGATTATGTCGCGACAACTTGACAAGACAGTTAACAACCCTTCGTTTGCAGCCACGGAAACGTGATCGGAGGAAGGGCCTAATGGGTATGGATCGGTTGAGAGTTTTCTGGGGAGCTCGGAAGCATCATTTGGGGGCCCTATCTGCTCATCCCCCTTTGCTCGGAACGGGGCTTTATCTCACCATTCGTCTTGGCGGCATCCAGCTGGTGCGTTTGGGCGCGGCGCTTCGCCTCGGCCTGATCAAGCGCCATGACGACGAAGGCGCCGAGGGCGACATTTCGCAATTCGAGGCGCTGACCACCGCCATGGCCGCAACCGTGGGCACCGGCAACATCGTCGGCGTCGCGACCGCGATCAGCATCGGCGGCCCCGGCGCGTTGTTCTGGATGTGGATGACCGCGCTTTTGGGCATGGCCTCGAAATATTCCGAAGCCTTCCTCGGCGTGCGTTACCGCACCACCGATGCGGCGGGCGAGAAATCGGGCGGTCCGCAATATTATCTCGAGCGCGGCATTCCGAACGGTTTCGGCAAATTCCTCGCGCTCTGCTTCGCGATTTTCGCGGTCTGTGCCTGTTTCGGCATCGGCAACATGACGCAGGGCAATTCGATCGCCTCGAACCTCGAGCGCAGCTTTGCCGTTCCCGCATGGGTGACCGGCGGCGCGCTGGCGGTTCTGACTCTGGTCGTTCTGGTCGGCGGCATCAAATCCATCGGCAAAGTCACCGCGGGCCTCGTTCCGGCGATGATCCTGTTCTATGTTCTGGGCGCGCTCTACATTCTCGGCGCCAATGCCAGCATGGTTCCGGCAGCGTTCGGCGAGATCTTCTCGCAGGCCTTCACCGGCACGGCGGCCACCGGCGGCTTCCTCGGCTCGACCATCATGATCGCGGTGCAATACGGCGTGGCGCGCGGGATTTTCTCGAATGAATCCGGCATGGGTTCGGCAGCCATCGCCGCCGCTTCCGCCCAGACCTCCCATCCGGTGCGTCAAGGTCTGGTCTCGATGACCCAGACCTTCATCGACACGATCATCGTCGTCTCCTGCACCGGCCTCGTCATCATCACGACCGGCGTCTGGAACGAGGTCGATCCGGCCTCCGGCCAGCTCATTTCGGCCTCGATCATGACCGGTCAGGCCTTCTCGCACGGGTTGCCGGGCGAATGGGGCCATTGGATCGTGACCATCGGTCTGGTGCTCTTTGCCTATTCGACCATCCTCGGCTGGGCCTATTACGGCGAGCGCAACATCGAGCGTCTGGTCGGCCGTGGCGGCGTCATGCCCTTCCGCGTGCTCTTCTCGCTGGTCGTTTTTTCGGCTGCACCGTGCAGCTGGGTGTCGTGTGGAACTTCTCTGACGTGATGAACGGCCTGATGGCCATTCCGAACCTGATCGGCCTGCTGATCATGTCCGGACTGATCGCGCGCGAGACCAAGCTTTACCTCAAGCATGACCCCAAACTCGAAGCGACTTCGGCCGAGATCGAAGCCTTCATGAAGGGTGATCGCGGCTGGGAGGAATGGAAAGCGAACGAACGCAAAGGCTAAGACCCGCCGCGTCCGAATGCGGGGCCAAGCCCTCTCCAGACACCGCGTCCCGATCATCGGGGCGCGGTTTTTTCATGGCGGCAGGTTCTGGCCTCTTCGCCCAGCTCATCGGACATTCCGCCAAGGGCGGTTTCGTGGCAGAATGATGCGATGCCCCCAACGGGGCCGAAGTCGCGCGCAAAGATCGGGTGAGGCCATGACCACAGATCCGCATGCCGAGCCTTCCTCCGCCCTTGATGCGGCGCTCAACCAGTCGGGCGCGCTTGCGGGCTATAACGCCTTTCTCGGCGACCGTGCCTTTCGCGAGGCGGTGACCGCTCTGGGCGCGGATTGGGCCAGCGACCGCCTGAGCGCACTTGGCGCGGCGGTCGGCTCGGCCGAGGTCATCGCCAATGCCGAAGCCGCCAACCGCCATCCCCCGAATGGCAAAGCCACGACCGTTTCGGCAACCGTCGCGACGAGATCGCCTTTCATCCGGCTTGGCATGCGCTGATGACCTTGGCGCGCGGGGCCGAGGTCCATTCGCTGCCATGGTCCGCAGAGGCGCACCCTTCGGGTTCGGGGACCGCGGCGCGCAAGGGCGCACATCTGGTCCGCGCGGGACTGTCCTATCTGCTCAACCAAGCCGAAAACGGCATCTGCTGCCCGATCACGATGACCTTCGCCGCCCCTGCCGCGCTGCGCCACGCGCCCGATCTTCTGGCGCGGTTTTCAGCCGGCATTCTGGCAGCAGGCCATGACCCCGCCCGCTTGCCCCCGACCAAAAGACCGCGCTCTCGGTCGGCATGGCCATGACCGAGAAGCAGGGCGGCTCCGATCTGCGCCAGACCCGCACCACGGCAAGGCAGGCGGGGGATCTGTGGCTCCTCGACGGGCATAAATGGTTCTTTTCGGTCCCCCAATCCGATCTCTTTCTGACGCTGGCCCGCAGCGGGCGCGGCATCAGCTGCTTTCTCGCGCAGGGCTGGCGCGACGACGGGAGCCGCAACGGGCTTTTCATCCAGCGCCTCAAGGACAAATGCGGCAACCGCTCCAACGCTTCGGCCGAAGTGGAGTTTCGCGGCCTCGAGGCACGGTTGGTCGGAGAGGAAGGGCGCGGCATCGCCACCATCCTCGAGATGGCGCATCTGACGCGGCTCGATTGTGCGATCAGCGCGGGGGCGATCATGCGTCAGGCGCTGACGCAGGCGATCCATCACACCAGCCACCGCAGCGCCTTCGGCCGCCGCCTGATCGAGCAGCCGCTGATGCAGGCGGTGCTTGCCGATCTGGCTTTGGACAGCGAGGCCTTCCTGTGGTCGGGCCTGCGCCTTGCCGCGACACAGGGCGGCGATGACGAGGCCGAGCATCTGCTGGGCCGGCTGGTCATTCCGATGGGGAAATATCTCGCCTGCAAACGCACGCCCGCCTTTGTCGCCGAGGCGATGGAATGTCACGGCGGCAACGGCTTTGTCGAACCCCATCCGCTGGCGCGGCTTTACCGCGAGGCACCGCTCAACGGTATCTGGGAGGGCTCGGGCAATGTCGTCTGCCTCGACGTGTTGCGCGCCGCGCGCAATGCGCCCGAAAGTCTGGGGCTCTGGCTGGACGAGACGCGCAAAGCGCGTGGCGCCAGCCGCGAATTCGACCGCGCGCTCGCGGATTTCGAGCCGCTCCTGCGCGATCTCGACACCGCCGAGCCGCGGGCGCGGCTGATCGTCGAGCGGATGGCGCGCCTTTTTCAGGCCGGTCTTTTGCTGCGCCATGCGCCCGATACGGTCGCCCATGCCTTCTGTCGCGCGCGGCTTGGGCCCCATCACGGGCAGGATTACGGCGCAACCAGCGGCATCGGCCCCGCCGCCCGCATTCTCGAACGCGCGGCGGTTGGGCCAATGCAGGGCTAGGGCAATCCCGCCCCGATCCGCGCCCTTACGGCAGCGGCGTCAGATCGTCATAGCTCATGAGTGCGAGCATCGGCTTTTCGCCGCCGTTCTCGACCACACGCGCAACGATCTGGTAGCTCCGCCCCGCGACCAGCGGCCCTTGCGCCACCGAGGTCGCAACCGGCGGGACGAAAAGCGTATAGGCCTCGCCCGCCGTATCGCGCACCGCAATCGCCGAGCCGTAAAGGCGCAGCTGCTCCGGGTCGATCCGGGCAGCCGCCTCGGGATCGAGTGCGCCGCTCACTTCGGCGCGCAACGACAAGATGCGCCGCCCGACCGGATCCTTCGCCGGATCATAGCCCACCCCGATTTCGCCCGCGCCGACCAATCGGCCTCTTGCGCGGCCAGCGCCGCCTGAAGCGAGCCGTAGCGGATGAACCATTCGGCATTGGCGATATCGGGGCTGCGCATGACGGCATGGGCCGCCTCGGTCAGGGCCATGGCGACGGTGGGAACCTTGGGATCGCTGCCCTGTTTGAGCCCCTCGACAAAAGCGGCGGCGCGGTTGCGCATCGTGGCAATCGCCTCGTCGCCGCTGGTCGGGCTGCCCGCCGAAGGCGCGGCCGTGATCGCCGAGATCACCCTGCCCCAAAGCCACGGCCGAGCGCCCCTCGTTGGGCGCGATCACGATCAGCGCGCCATTGCCGAGATCCTGCTGGCCGACCTGAAGCTGGCGCAGCATGATCTGGGCATAGGCTTCGGGGCTCAGCCCGTGCAGGCTGTCGGTGACGATGGTCACGATCTCGACGCCGGGCTTTTGGGCATAGGCAAAAGCGTCGCGCGCGAGCGAGGCGATTTCCTTTTCGTTGACCAACCCCATCGGGTCATAGACGAAGCGCTCGAATTTCACCGGAACCGCATGGGGATCGGGCAAGGGCAGCCTGTAGCCGCTGCGCCCGTGGCTGCCGTTTGCGGAGACCGTATGCTGGGCGCCTGCCGGTTGCGGAGCGCCATGAGCAACCAAGGTAGCAGCCTCCGCCCCCGCATTCGCAGGCTTGAGCTGGGTCTGAAGCTTTTCGCGCAACAGCGCCAAAGCAGCATCGGCCGCCTCGGCGGCATGGCGCGAGAGATCGGGGCTTGCGCCCTCGCCGCGGTCGGGGCGCGGTTGCGGGCGGGCCGCGATGGCGCCCGACTCCACCGCGACAGGCACGGGCTGGATGCAGCCCCGTCCTCGCCGCAAGCCTGTATCCAGCCTGCCGCCAACTCCTCGAGTTGTGGCAAAGCCGCAAGGCGCTTGGCCGGATCGCCCGCATTGGCCGCATCGATCGCCGCCAGAGCCGCCGGAAGATCCGCGCCCATCCGTTCGAGCAGGAAGCCCGCATTGCGGTCGGCCTCGCGCTCCTCGACAGGCATGCTCGCACCCGCAAGCAGGCTGTGGCCCATCAGGTGATGGGAGACCTCATGCGCAAGAGCGGCGAGAAGCGGCCAATCCTGTGCCGCGCGGGCCTGCGCGAGATTGCCTGTCCGCTCTTGCGGCACGACCAACACCCGACGCGGAATGCCGTTATCGTCCGGCAGGATCACGGCGGAAATGCGCGGCACATCGGCGAGGACCAGCGTGAAATTCTGCGGCAGGCCGGTCAAGGTCATGACCCCGTCAAGCGCGGTCTGCGCATCCTTGATTTCGGCGGCGCTCGCCGTGCTTTTGGCCAGAAGTCCGGCCATATCCGCGACCCCGAGCGCGGCCGCAGCCGGCTCGGCATCGGGCAATCCCCGAAACTGCACCGCCGCATCCGCATCCGGTGCGCCTTGCGCGAATGCAGGCTGAATCCAGCCGCCCTGCGCCGCCAATCCGAGAGAAAGCGCCATGACCGCCACAGTTTTGCGCAACCTTGCTTCTGTGCTTTTCACCGGCATCACCTCTCCCCTCGCGCATGTCGTGACCTCGCATAACAGCCCCACCACCAAGCGGGAATAGCCTTGGTGGCGGCTCTGCCTCACGAAAGCGTAACCATGCGATTTTTCTTTATAAAACGCGAGCGACCATGCGGCATTTCTCGCCTTTTGGTTGATTTCCCTTGATCTTTCCCGCCTGTCGCGACGGCCGGATCGCACAAGGGCCGAACCCTCCATCGCCGTCCCGCGCAGCCCTCCCGACACGCAGATGCCAAAGCCTCTCGCGCTCCCGTGATCGCCAGTGCGAGATCCCGAGCGGAAAACCGGCTTTGGCCCGCACGCCAATGCCCCCGCCCGTCACCGGCAGAACGGCGTTCGCACCCGCAAACAGCACGCCCGCCGGACCGCATTGATTGCGACTAAAGAATCAGATCACATTGACGTTAGGGCAAGCCCTTCTCCCATTGCGCGAGCCTTGCGACAAATCATCGCCCTCTGGCAAATCTTATGATTGGACCCGCATGATTTCGTCATTTTGTAGCGCAATTCATGCAAATACAACGAAGCTGCCAGCAGCCCTACTTGACCTGTGGGTCAGATTGGATTGCATCATGATCACAACTCTACACAGGCATGGGAGGCCTTATGTCGATCATCTCCAAACGGTTCCTCGCGACCACTGCGCTTGCGCTCATGGCCGCGGCACCGCTGCACGCCAAAACCTTCGTTTATTGCTCGGAAGGTTCCCCTGAGGGCTTCGATCCGGCGCCCTATACGTCGGGCACGACCTTCGACGCAGCGGCCCATACGATGTATAACCGCCTGACCGAGTTCAAGGCGGGCACGACCGAGGTCGAGCCGGCTCTGGCGGAAAGCTGGGACGTTTCGGAAGACGGCACCGAATACACCTTCCACCTGCGCAAGGGCGTCAAGTTCCACTCGAACGACAAATTCACCCCGACGCGCGACTTCAACGCCGACGACGTGATCTTCAGCTACGAGCGTCAGGGCAAGGCCGACAACCCGTGGCACGCCTATAACGCCGGCATCACCTACGAGTATTACAGCTCGATGGAGATGGACAAGCTGATCAAGTCGATCGAGAAAGTCGACGACTACACGGTCAAGTTCACGCTGAACCAGCCCGAAGCGCCCTTCCTCGCCAATATCGCGATGCCCTTCGTCTCGATCATGTCCAAGGAATACGCCGATACGCTCGACGCGGCCGGCACCCGCGAGGACCTGAACAACCTGCCCATCGGTACCGGCCCGTTCAAATTCGTGGCCTACCAGAAAGACGCGGTCATCCGTTACGCCAAGAACGCCGATTACTGGGGCGAAGCGCCCAAGATCGACGATCTGGTTTTCGCCATCACCCCCGATGCTTCGGTGCGCCTGCAAAAGCTCAAGGCCAACGAATGCCAGCTGATGCCCTATCCTTCGCCCGCCGATCTCGAAACGATCCGCGCCGATGCGAACCTCAAGATGGACGAGCAGGCCGGTCTGAACGTGGGCTACCTCGCCTATAACACCACCGTCGCCCCCTTCGACGATGTGCGCGTGCGCAAGGCGCTCAACATGTCGATCGACAAGCAGGCGCTGGTCGATGCCGTCTATCAGGGCTCGGGCGTTGTCGCCAAGAACCCGATCCCGCCGACCATGTGGTCCTATGACGACGCAATCGCCGACGACGCATTCGATCCCGAAGCCGCGAAAAAGCTTCTCGACGAAGCCGGCGTCAAGGATCTGAGCATGGAGATCTGGGCGATGCCGGTGCAGCGTCCCTATATGCCGAACGCCCGCCGCGCCGCCGAAATGATGCAGGCCGATTTCGCGAAAGTCGGCGTCAAGGTCGAGATCGTGTCCTATGAATGGGGCGAGTATCTGAAAAAGTCGATGGAAGCCGACCGCAAGGGCGCCGTCATCCTCGGCTGGACCGGCGACAACGGCGATCCGGACAACTTCCTGTCGGTCCTGCTGTCTTGCGCATCGGCCGCAGAGGGCGGTGCGAACCGCGCCTTCTGGTGCAACAAGGAGTTTTCGGATATCCTCGCCAAAGCGAAAACCTCCACGGACCACGAAGAACGCGTGAAGCTCTATGAGCAAGCCCAGGTCATCTTCAAGGATCAGGCTCCCTGGGGCACGCTGGCCCACTCGACCCAATATGTGCCGATGACCAAAAACGTCACCGGCTTCGTCCAGTCGCCGCTTGGCGATTACACTTTCGGCACCGTTGATATCACGGAATAATATCGGTCGATATCGATAGCACAATCAGGCAGGCCGCGCGGGGTCCACACCCTCCGCGCGGCTTTCAGTTAGAGGTACGATGATCAAGTTCATCCTTTCCAAATTACTGTATCTGGTGCCGACTTTTCTGGGCATCACGATCGTCGCTTTCAGCTTCATCCGCCTGCTTCCGGGCGATCCGGTGCTGCTGATGGCGGGCGAGCGCGGCGTCTCGCCGGAGCGCTATGCCGAAATCTCGGCACAGCTCGGCTACGACAAGCCGGTCGTCCAGCAATATCTGCATTATCTCGGCAATCTGATGCAGGGCGATCTGGGCAATTCCCTGGTCACCAAAAAGCCGGTTCTCGACGAGTTCTTCGCGCTCTTCCCGGCAACGGTCGAGCTGGGCCTCGTGGCGATCCTGCTGGCAACCCTGATCGGCGTGCCGATCGGCGTGCTGGCCGCGATCAAGCGCGGCTCGTGGTTCGACCAGATCTCGATGACGGGCGCTCTGGTCGGCTTTTCGATGCCGATCTTCTGGTGGGGCCTGCTGCTGATCATCTTCTTCTCGGGGATTTTGCAGTGGACGCCGGTCTCGGGCCGGATCTCGCTGATGTATTTCTTCCCGCCCGTCACCGGCTTCATGCTGATCGACAGCCTGCTGTCGGGACAAAAAGGCGCCTTCGCCTCGGCGGTTTCGCATTTGATCCTGCCCTCGGTCGTGCTGGCCACGATCCCGCTTGCGGTCATTGCGCGCCAGACGCGCTCGGCCATGCTCGAGGTCATGGGCGAGGATTATGTGCGCACCGCCAAGGCCAAGGGCCTGCCGCCGTCGCGCGTGATCGGCGTGCACGCCCTGCGCAACGCAATGATCCCCGTGATCACCACCATCGGCCTTCAAATCGGCGTGCTGATGGCCGGCGCCATCCTGACAGAGACGATTTTCTCCTGGCCGGGCATCGGCAAATGGATGATCGATTCTATCTCGCGGCGTGACTATCCGGTCGTCCAATCGGGCCTTCTGCTGATCGCCGCCATCGTGATGATCGTGAACCTGATCGTCGACCTGACCTATGGTCTCATCAACCCGAGGATCCGGCACAAATGACCGACGCAACCGCCACTCTTTCAAGCAGCGCGATCCGTCGCCGGATGCTCGCGGAATTCTGGTTCTACTTCCGCCAGAACCGCGGCGCGGTTTCGGGCTCTGCGTCTTCGTCCTGCTGGTGCTGACGGCGATCTTCGCTCCGCTTCTGGCGCCCCATGACCCGACCCAACAGTTCCGCGACGCGCTTTTGGTGCCGCCGGTCTGGCAGGAGGGCGGCCGCGCAGGCTTTCTTCTGGGCACCGATGCGGTCGGTCGCGACATGCTGTCGCGCCTGATCTACGGCTCGCAGTACTCGCTGTTCATCGGCATCGTCGTCGTGGCGATCGCCCTGACCGGCGGCGTGATCATCGGCCTTGTCGCGGGCTTCTTCGGCGGCTGGGTCGATACCGTGATCATGCGCGTCATGGATGTCATCCTCGCCTTCCCGTCGCTGCTTCTGGCGCTGGTGCTGGTCGCGGTCCTCGGGCCGGGCCTCACCAATGCGATGATCGCCATCGCCATCGTCTATCAACCCCATTTCGCCCGCCTCACCCGCGCGGCGGTCATGGGCGAGAAAGAGCGCGAATACGTCTCGGCGGCACGGGTTGCCGGCGCGGGCAATTTGCGGCTGATGTTCAAAACCATCCTGCCGAACTGCCTCGCCCCCTGATCGTCCAAGCCACGCTGAGCTTCTCTTCGGCGGTGCTCGACTCGGCGGCTCTCGGCTTTCTCGGCATGGGCGCACAACCTCCGACCCCGGAATGGGGCACGATGCTCGCCGAAGCACGCGAGTTCATCCTGCGCGCATGGTGGGTCGTCACGCTGCCTGGCCTCGCCATTCTGGTTTCGGTCCTCGCGATCAACCTGATGGGCGACGGGCTGCGCGACGCGCTCGATCCGAAACTGAAGCGGAGCTGAGGTCATGGCCCTTCTTACCATCAAAAACCTCACCGTCCGTTTCGCGACCTCGACCGGCAGCTTCACGGCTGTCGACGGGATCGACGTCTCGGTCGACAAGGGCGAAGTGCTGGCGATCGTGGGCAGATCCGGCTCGGGCAAGTCGGTTTCGATGCTTGCGGTCATGGGGCTTTTGCCCGATACCGCCACCATCACCGCCGACGAGATGAGCTATGACGGCCAGAACCTGCTGACGATGTCGGCAAAGGACCGCCGCAAGCTGATCGGCCGCGAGATCACCATGATCTTCCAGGAGCCGATCGCCTCGCTCAACCCCTCGTTCACGGCGGGCTACCAGATCGAGGAAGTGCTGCGCTTCAACGCCGGTCTCGACCGCAAGTCCGCGCGGGCCAAGGCGCTCGACCTGTTCAAGAAGGTCGGCCTCCCCGACCCCGAGCAGAAGCTCAAGGCCTATCCCCACCAGATGTCGGGCGGCCAGTGCCAACGCGTGATGATCGCCATGGCGATCGCCACCGACCCGCGCCTGATCATCGCCGACGAGCCGACCACCGCGCTCGACGTGACGATCCAGAAGCAGATCCTCGATCTGCTGATGGAGCTGCAGGAGCGTCTCGACATGGCGCTGATCCTGATTACCCACGACATGGGCGTCGTCGCGGAAACCGCCGATCGGGTGCAGGTGCAATACAAGGGCCGCAAGATGGAAGAGGCCAAGGTCCTCGACCTCTTCGAGAACCCCAAAAGCAACTATACCCGCGCGCTGCTCTCGGCTTTGCCCGAAAACGCGACCGGAGACCGCCTGCCCACGGTGGCGGATTTCATCTCGCCCGATGAAGCGGCCCAGCAAGCAAAGGTGCAGCAATGAGCGTTATCGTTGAAGGCCGCAACCTGACCCGCGACTATATCGTCCCGGGCTCGATGATGCGCGCCGCCAAAACCGTGCGCGCGGTCAAGGGCATCAGCTTCTCGGTCGAGCGCGGCAAAACCCTCGCCATCGTCGGCAGATCCGGCTCGGGCAAATCGACGCTGGCGCGGATCGTCGCGCTGATCGACCCCGCCTCGGGAGGCGAATTGCTGATCGAGGGCAAAGCCGTCGACATCAACAAAAGCCGCCCCGACAAGGTGATGCGCTCCAAGGTGCAGATGGTGTTCCAGAACCCCTACGGCAGCCTCAACCCGCGCCAGAAGATCGGCGACGTGCTGATGGAGCC
Organism: Paracoccus cavernae; assembly: GCA_030410095.1. Classification (GTDB taxonomy): domain Bacteria; phylum Pseudomonadota; class Alphaproteobacteria; order Rhodobacterales; family Rhodobacteraceae; genus Paracoccus; species Paracoccus cavernae. Next base: position 658,223 of record JAUFRC010000001.1, on the reverse strand, counting down.
GCTTCTCCTGAACACAAATACCCCCGCGGCCGAACGGCGCGCGCGGGCAGAGGCGATGCTGGTCAAGGTCGGCCTCGGCCCCGAGCACTTCAACCGCTACCCGCATATGTTCTCGGGCGGGCAGCGCCAGCGGATCGCGATCGCGCGGGCCTTGATGCTCAACCCGACGCTGCTGGTGCTCGACGAGCCGGTCTCGGCGCTGGATCTCTCGGTGCAGGCACAGGTTCTCAACCTGCTCGCCGACCTTCAGGCAGAGTTCAATCTCGCTTACGTCTTCATCAGCCACGACCTGTCGGTGGTGCGCTATATTGCCGACGACGTGCTGGTGATGAACAAGGGCGAGGCGGTCGAGCAAGGCAGCCGCGAGGCGGTCTTCACCAATCCGCAGCACCCCTATACGCAAGAGCTCTTCGCCGCGACGCCCATCACGGATGTCGAAGCGATCCGCGCACGCGTCGCCGCGCGCCAGGCCAAAAGGGCCGCGAAACTTCCGGCCTGATCGCCGGCAAGGTAGAAAAACAAAGGCTCCGATCCGCAAGGACCGGAGCCTTTTTCTTCCCCGCCGCTTTCCTCAGGCGGCGGCCGCCGCCTCTTCCAGCCGCATCGCCATACGCTGCGAGATCACCGCGCAAACGAACAGCTGGGTCAGATGGAACAGCATCAGGGGCAGCACGATCATCGCGACATCCTGACCCGCGAACAAGATCCCCGCCATCGGCATCCCCGTCGCGAGCGATTTGGTCGAACCGCAGTAAAACAGCGCCAAAAGATCGGGCCGCTCCATCCCTGCCGCGCGTCCGGCAATGACGGTGATGATCATCCCCAGCCCCATCATGGCGCAAACGAGCGCCCAAAGCGCGACCATATGCGGCGCGTCCACCGCATGCCAAATCCCGTTCACCACACCGGCGCTGAAGGCCGAATAGACGATCAGCAGGATCGAGCCGCGATCGACGATCGTGGTCGCCAGCTTGTGGCGATGCAGCCATTGTCCCAGCAACGGGCGGCACAGCTGGCCGAGCGCGAAGGGCAAAAGGATCTGCTGCACGATCTTCCAGACCGCGCCGCTATCAATCCCGAAACCTGCATCGGAAGGGATCAGCAGCGCGATGAGCAAAGGCGCGAGCGCCACCCCCAGCACATTCGAGATCGAGGCTGCACAAACCGCCCCCGCGACATTGCCCCCGAAACCGAGGTGAATGCGATCGAGCTTTGCACCGTCGAGGGCAGACATCCGATATAAAGCAGTCCGATTCCGAAAGCCGCAGGCAGATAGGCACCCGCAATCGGGGCAATCCCCAAGCCGAGCAGCGGGAAAAGCGCATAGGTGCACAGCAGGCAGCCGATTTGCAGCTTCCAGTTCGACAGCCCCGAAACAATGGTCGCCGTCGAGAGTTTCGCGCCGTAGATGAAGAACAAAAGTGCGACAGCCCAATAGGTTACCTGCCCCAGAACGCCCGCAAACACGCCCCGCGCCGGCAGGAAGGTCGCCAGAGCCACGGTCAGGATCAAGAGCATCATATAGCGATCCAGCCCAAATCGCTTGAGACGCGCCTCGACGGTCGAAATCGCCATGAACCTTTCCTTCCGACGCAAAGTTGTATACTTAATCGCGCTAATAGACCTATATTGCACACAATCCAACCGATTTATCGCGAGATATTCGCGATCTTTCACCGCAAACCGCGCCAAAAACCGCGCTCGGACCGAGCCAAGCCATGCAACCGCGCCAAGCGAATGCGCCCAGCCCAACGGAAGTCATGACCGAAACCAACGCCTTGCGCCTTCTCGAGCAGCTTTCCCGCGAGATCATCTCGGGCCGGATCGCGGCCGGAACCCGGCTGGACGAAAAACCCTCGCCGAGACCCACCATCTGTCGCGCACGCCGGTGCGCGAGGCCCTGACCGAGCTTTGCGCGCGCGGCCTTGCCCTGCGCCGCCCCTATCGCGGGGTCGAGGTCATCGCCCCGATCCCGCCCATCTCGCCGAAAGTTTCGAGGCCATGTCCGAGGTCGAAGCGCTTTGCGCCGCCCTTGCCGCCGGCCGCATGTCGATCACCCAGACCATCGTTCTCGAGGACCTGATGACGCAGATGGCCGAAGCGCAGGCCGCGGGCGCGCACGAGACCTACCAGCAGCTCAACTTCGACTTCCACGACCGGATCTGCCAGTTCAGCGGCAACGGCCAGCTCGCCCAGATCGCCCGCGACCTGCGCAACCGTTTCGAGATCCTGCGCCGCGCCCAACTGCAGCGCCCCGAAAGGATCGGCCAATCCCTTGCCGAGCACCGCCAGATCTTCGCCGCTCTGGCCGAGCGCCGCGCCGATAGCGCCGCGCGTCTGGTGCGCGCCCATCTGCGCGGTGCGATGGCCGCGACATTGCGGCTGCGCGACGGAGCCGACACGCCGGACTAGACGCCTCCCGCCCGTGCGAGTTCAACCGGCGGGGCAGATATTTTGCATCCCGAGGCCCGACCTAGCCAAAAGACAGGCTGTCCATTCCCGCGATAATGATCCATTCCCATAGCTAACAGTTTTCCCCGCAGCCCGCCTGTAACGGCCCTGCAGCCCCCGACATTGCCCAAACCGATTTTCCGCCTGTCCCGCGTAGCTTGTCCTGTTTCACCATGACCACTGGTTCCGACGCCTCCGCCCTACCGACCGACGCGGCCGCTGCCGCGCCTGAAGCCGTTTCCGCGCAGGGTTCGCGGCTCGGCCGCCGCATCATGCATGGCTCGGCCATGACGATCATCGGTTTCGGCGGCGCCCAGGCGCTGCGGCTCGGCGGCAATCTGGTTCTGGCGAAATTGCTGATGCCCGAGGCTTTCGGCCTCATGGCTTTGGTCACGATGCTGGTGGTCGGGCTCAAGCTCTTTTCCGATATCGGCATCGGCCAGTCGATCCTGCGCAGCCCGCGTGGCGATGATCCGGTATTTCTCGACACGGCCTGGTCGCTCGACCTCGTGCGCGGCTTCGGACTGTGGATCATCGCCTGCCTTCTGGCCTGGCCGATGGCGCGGTTCTACCAGATCCCCGAGCTGGTGCTGATCATTCAGGTCGCGGCCGCCATCCTTGCGATCACCGGATTCGAGCCCACCCGCGTCGATACCGCCGCGCGCCACCTGCAGCTTGGACGGGTGACGCTTTTCGACCTGCTCAGCCAGATCGCGGCAACGGTGGTGATGATCACGCTTGCATGGTGGACCGGATCTGTCTGGTCGCTGGTCGCGGGCCAGCTGTTGGGAGCGGGCTTGCGTCTTTACCTCATGTCGCGCCACCTGCCCGGCCCCGCCAACCGCTTCCGCATCGAGGGGCGCGCGGCGCGCGAGCTTCTCCATTTCGGCAAATGGATCTTTCTCAGCACGGTTGCGGGTTTTCTGGTGGCGCAGGGCGACAAGCTGATCCTGAGCACCTTCCTGAGCCTTGAAATGCTCGGGATCTACAACATCGGCTATACTTTGGCCTCGGTGCCCCTGATGCTCGGAGGGCATTGGTCGGGCGCATGATGATTCCGCTCTACCGCGCCCATCTGCCCGAGGACGGCAGCGCCCCCACCCCGCCGATTTCGCCGCGCTGCGCCGCTTCCGCTTCGTGTTGACCGGCGCGCTGATGGTGCTGGCGATGACCTTGGCGCTTGGCGGCTATGCGCTGGTCGACCTGCTTTACGACCCGCGTTATCAGACGGCGGGCACGATCGTCATGCTGCTGTCTTTGGCCTTCATGCCGCAGCTCATCGTCATGAGCTACGACCAGATCGCGCTGACCATGGGAGATTCTCGGCAGTTCTTCTGGCTCACGGCGGCACGCGGCGGGCTTTTCGTTCTCTGTACGGCGGGGATGGCGGCGCTTTTCGGGCTCAAGGGCGCGATCTTTGGTCAGGGGCTGTCCTTCGTCCTCGCCTATCCGCTGATCGCGGCATTCGCGCGACGCTATCACGTCTGGGATCCGCGCCACGATTTGGCTATGTCCTTGATTACGGCTGCAACAGCGCTTTTGATGGCGGGGCTGCATTCCTCCTCGATTCTCGCTCCCATCTAGGCTAGTGCCCCCTATGTCTTTCAGCGCACCCCAGATCAGACCCTCCCCGAGCCGCAGGACGGCCAGGTGGCGACGGCCGGAATCGAGCGCGCGCCGATGACCCAGATGCAGGTCGGGCTTTTGCTGGAAAGCCAGCTCGCCGGCCGCCCCGCGCTGAACGTGCTGCAGTTCATCGTCCATTTCCGCGGCCAAACCATCGATATCGCCGCCATGCGTCAGGCGTGGCAACAGCTGACCACGCGCCATGACGTGCTGCGCACCGCGCTTGATCCTTTGGCGGTGGACGGGCCGGTGCAATTCGCTTTGCCCGAGGTCGAGGTCGATTTCCTCCATCTCGACTGGACCGGGCTCGACAGCAAGGCGCAAGACGAGGATCTGCCCGACTGGCTCGCCGCCGACCGCCGTCAGGGGATCGCGCTGGGTCGGGCCCCGAACTGGCGGGTGCGGATGATCCAGTTCGCCCCCGATCATGTCGCCATGGTCATCGCCATGCATCACGCGATCATGGACGGGCAGAGCTTCGTCATGCTGCTCGGCGATCTGATGGATCACTACCGCGCCTATCGCGACGGCACCACGCCCGAGCCGAAACTGGCCGCGAGCCCTCTTTCCTCGAGATCTGCCGCGCCATTGCCGATCAGGACCTGACGCAGGCGCAAGAGTTTTTCCGCGATCATCTGGCGGGTTTCGACGAGCCGAACCGGCTTGATCCGTCTTTCTCGCGCGCCCTGCCGAAGGCGCGCCGCCGCTTGACGGCCAGAGCAGCAAGATCATCGCCCACCGGCTCGACCTGCGCCAGTCGCAGGCGATCCGCGACCGCGCGCGTGCTGCGGGGGCGACCACCGCCAATATCATCTGCGCGGCATGGGGGCTGGTGCTCGCACGGGTTTCCGGACGCAGCGAGGCGGTCTTCGGCCTGACCCGAGCGGGGCGCTTCATCTCGCGGCCGGCGATGCGTTCGGTCGGCTGTCTGATCAACACTTTGCCGGTGCGCAGCCAGCTTGCGGGGCTGACCCTCGACCAGCTGCTGCAGGAGCAGCGCAAATTCGTCGCCGCCACAAAAAGGTTCGAGCAGACCCCGCTCGCCGTGATTTCCGAACTGGCCGAGACCCCCAAGGATACGCCGCTTTTCGACAGTCTGGTGATGTTCGACCGCGTTTCGCCCGATACGTTCGTCGACCTCATGGGCCCCGAGGGCAAGGGCGCGGACAGCCGCGAACTCAGCCAGATGGCGACCGCGATGACCCTTGGGGTCTACGACAATCCCGAGATGCTCATCCGGCTGGAATACGACCCGCAGCGTTTCGATGCGGCGGGGATGGAGCGGCTGGCGGGCTATGTCGTCCAGACGCTTCTGGCAATGTCCGAAGCGGGCGATGTGCCGCTGGCGCAGATCCAGTCCCTGCCCGATGCCGAGATCGCGGCGCTTCTTGCCCAAGGCGCGCCCGCCGATCCGGTGCTGCCCGCCGAGGTCGAGGCCCCGCTGATCGATCTTTTCGAGGCCGCCGCCGCCCGCTTTCCCGACCATCTCGCGGTGGAAACGGTCGCCCCGGCACAGGCCACCCTTGACCAGAACGCGGGGCCGAACGAAGGCCTGAGCTACCACGAACTTGACCGACGCGCCAACCATCTCGCCCAGAGGCTGCGCCTCGAGGGTGCAGCCGGGCCAGATTGTCGGCCTCGCCCTGCCGCGCGGGCACGATTACGTCGTGGCACTGCTGGCGGTGCTCAAGGCCGAGGCGAGCTTTCTGCCCCTCGATCCCGATTACCCCGAGGCCAGCCTTCAGGACATGACCACCCGCTCGGGTGCGGTCATGCTGCTGACGCTTTCGACGCTGCGCCCCGCTTTCGGCTGGGCCGCGATCCCGCAGCTCGCGCTTGACGAGCCGGCCCAGCAGGGCCTCGCCGAACTGGCCCCGCGCGCGGGCCCTTCGATCCGGCGCGGCGCGCCTATGTCATCTTCACCTCGGGCTCGACCGGCCGCCCCAAAGGCGTCGAGATCGCGCAGGGCGCGCTGGTCTATCACGCCCGCGCCGCCGTCAAGGCCTTCGGCCTGAGCGAGCGCGACCGCGTGCTGCAATTCGCCAGCCTCAACTTCGACATCTCGATCGAGGAAATCCTGCCCAGCCTGATCGCGGGCGCGCGCCTTGTGCTGCGCAGCCCCGAAATGGCGCAATCGATGCCCGATTTCCTTGCGGCAATGGCCCATCACCGCATCAGCGTCGCGAATCTGCCGACGGCCTTCTGGCATGTTCTGGTCGCCCATCTGCGCGATGTCGCGCCAAGGATCCGGCAAAGGATCCGACCCTTGCCGCCATTGCCGCGCAATTGCGGCTGATGGTGGTCGGCGGCGAGCGTGTCTCGGCGGCGGCACTCCAGCGGTGGCGCGCGCTTTTCCCCAAGATCCGCTGGATGAACGGTTACGGCCCGACCGAGGCCACGATCACCTCGACCCTTTACGAGGCGCAGGGAACGATTGCGGGCGAAGTTCCTATCGGGCGGGCGACCGGCGCGGCCCAGCTTTATGTGCTTTGCCCCGACGGCTCGCTTGCGCCGGAGGGCGTCAGCGGCGAGCTGTGGATCGGCGGGCCGCTTTTGGCGAACGGCTATCAGGGCCAGCCCGACCAGACGGCGGCGGTCTTCCGGCTTGATCCTTTCGCAACCCGCGCGGGCGAAAGCCATGCCCTGCCGCTTTTGCGCATCTACCGCAGCGGCGACCGAGTCAGCTGGATCACCGACAGCCAAGGTCAAAGCCAGCTCACCTATCACGGGCGCGCCGACAAGCAGATCAAGCTGCGCGGCTACCGGATCGAGCTTTCCGCGATCGAGGCCCTGCTCGAGGCCTCGCCTTTCGTCGAAAGCGCGGTTGTCGGACTGGATCAGGCGGGCACGCCGATGGCGCGGCTGCTGGCCTGGGTCAAACCCCGTCCCGAGATGGCCCCCGCTCCGCAAGCCGGCACGACCGGCGGTCAGGACGGCGGCCCCGATGCCAACAGAGCCGCCGCCGCAGCGCAGCCCTTGGCCACCAGCCTGCACGAGCGGCTCGCCCAGCATCTGCCTGCCTTCATGCTGCCCGAGATCATTCCCGTCGCCCATCTGCCGCAATCGAGCGGCGGCAAGATCGACATGGCCCGCCTGCCGCGACCGGCCCGTGACGGTAGCGCGAATGCGGGCGCAGGCAGCGCACTTGCCGATGCGCCGCCCGCCGACGAGGCGACGCGCAAAGTGCAGGCGATCTTTCGCGAGCTCTTGCGCCGCGACGTGCTCGGCCCCGACCAGAGCTTCTTTGATCTGGGGGCAATTCGCTCTTGTCGGTGCGTTTGATGAGCCTGCTGGAGCGGGATTTCGGCAAAAGGCTCACGCTTGCGACGCTTTATCAGGCCTCGACCGCGCGCCAGATCGCGGCCGAGATCGCGCGGCTCGACGGGATCGTCGCGCCGAATGCTCTGGTCCCGATCCAGCCCAAGGGGGATCTGCCGCCGCTGTTTGCCGTCCATATCATCGGGCCGGGCGGCGATTTCTTCCGGCCGCTGGCGAAGCTTCTGGGCGAGGACCAGCCGATCTACGGGCTGACCCTTGATCTGCTCGACCCGAGCAGCCCGACCGAGATCGCCGAAATCGCGGCGGTCTATGCCCAAAGCCTTGCCCGCGCCGCGCCGAAAGGGCCGGTGCGGCTGATCGCGGTCTCGCAGGGCAGCTATGCCGCTTTCGAGCTGGGCCAACAGCTGATCGCTGCGGGGCGCGATGTGGCGGCCCTCTATTTCGTCGATGCCGAAGGGCCGGGCGGGCGGCCCGCCAAAGCGGTTCCGCGCTCGCTTCGCCATTACCTCAGCCGCTTGCGCCACAATTTCCGCGGTGTCGCCGCCGGCCGCTGGAAGGTCCTGCGCACCGAGATCGACTTCCGCGTCGAGCGGCTGCGGCTGCGGCTTTTCCGCTCGGTCGGGGTCTCGGGTCAGGGCGCGGCGCGCGGCACCACCGCGCATCAGGCCGCGATCGATCTCGCGATCCGCTCCTACCGCCCCTTGCCCTATCCGCGCGAGATCACCGTTTTTCGCGCGGCAGGCAGCGACCGCGACACGCCCGAAGGGCTGGCCTCGGGTCTGGGCTGGGCCATGGTCGCGCCGCGCGGCGTGCGCATCATCGACACGGATGGCGAGCATCTGACCATTCTGGGCGAGCCCTATGTCGAAGAACTGGCCGACCGCCTGCGCGAAGACATCAGGGGCGGTTGAACTCCTTGTGCGCGGGACAACCGGCCGCGCAACGGCGCCGCAAGAGAAGGGTCAGGCAATGCAAAAGGGCGGGGAAATCCCCGCCCTTGCCGTTTCCCGTATTCCGCCCTCAGGCGTTGAACAGGAAGTGCAGGACGTCGCCGTCCTTGACGATATAGGTCTTGCCCTCGACGCGGAACTTGCCCGCCTCGCGCGCACCGGCCTCGCCGTTGCCGGCAACGTAATCGTCATAGGCGATGGTTTCGGCACGGATGAAGCCGCGCTCGAAGTCGCCGTGGATCACGCCTGCGGCCTGCGGTGCGGAGGTGCCCTGACGGATGGTCCAGGCGCGGGCCTCTTTGGGGCCGACGGTGAAGTAGGTCTGAAGGCCCAACAGCTCGTAGCCCGCGCGGATCAGACGGTCGAGACCGGCTTCGTGCAGGCCCAGCTCGCTCAGGAACATTTCGGCTTCTTCGGCGTCGAGCTGGCTGATCTCTTCCTCGATCTTGGCCGAGATCACGACATGGCCCGCACCCTGTTTCGCGGCCATTTCGGCTACGCGGTCGGATTGGCTGTTCCCGGTGGCCGCTTTGTCTTCCTCGACGTTGCAGACGTAAAGGACCGGCTTCGAGGTCAGCAGCTGGAGCATGTTCCAGGCTTTCTGCTCGTCCTCGGAAACCGAGACGGTGCGTGCCGGACGGCCCTCGTTCAGCGCGGTCTGGGCGCGTTTCAAAAGCGCCTCCTGCTCGAGCGCCTCCTTGTCGCCGCCCTTGACCTTGCGCACGAGGTTGGCCAGACGGCGCTCGATCGATTCCAGATCGGCGATCATCAGCTCGGTCTCGATGGTCTCGGCATCGGCGACGGGATCGATACGGCCTTCGACATGGGTGATGTCGCCGTCTTCAAAACAGCGCAGCACATGAGCGATGGCATCGACCTCGCGGATGTTCGCGAGAAACTGGTTGCCCAGACCCTCGCCCTTCGAGGCGCCCTTCACCAGACCCGCGATATCGACAAAGGTGATGCGCGTCGGGATGATCTGCTTGGAGCCCGCAATCTCGGCCAGCTTGTCGAGGCGCGGATCGGGCACGGCGACCTCGCCCACATTGGGCTCGATCGTGCAGAACGGAAAGTTGGCGGCCTGAGCCGCAGCAGTCCGCGTCAGCGCGTTGAACAGCGTCGATTTGCCGACGTTCGGCATACCAACGATCCCCATGCGAAAGCCCATGTGTCATCCCTTCAAAATACGTTGCTGCTATCTAGGCGGGCGCAGAGGCCAAGTCCAGTATTGAGCCGCATCCGAGTTTGCGCAAAACTGGGGGTGTTTTTAACGAGTCACATTTTCAGAGAGGGCGCGATGCAGATCACCCCTATTTATTCTTTCAGGGCCAATGTGCCGCCGCCATGGCCTTTTACGGCGAAATCTTCGGCACAACCCTGCCCTGACCCCCTTCGGGCAGATCCCCAGCCACCCCGGCACACCCGCCTTGCGCGCCGAGCAGCAGGAATGGATCATCCACGCGGAGCTGAGATTACCCGACGGCACGACCCTGATGGGCGCCGACAAGCCCGCACAACTCGGCGGCGCACCGCAATCGGGGTCTCGGTCGCGCTGCGCTTTGGCGACATCGACGAGGCGCGCGCGGTTTTCGAGCAGCTCTCGGATGGCGGCGCGGTCGCGAGCCCCTTCGGCGCGACCTTCTACTCGCCGGGCTGCGGCACGACGCGCGACCGATATGGCACGAGCTGGCTCGTGATGACCACAGAAAGTCGCTGATCGGGTCCAAGCCGTTGATCTTTCCCCTTCCGGCAGGCTAACCCTTGTTGCAACGGACGGAAGGGCTTGAGATGACCAGAATCGATACGTGTTTTGCACAGCTGAAAGAACGCAACCGAAAGGCGTTCGTGGCGTATATGATGGCGTCGGATCCCGATTTCGACACCTCGCTCGCGATCATGCGCGGCCTGCCTGCGGCGGGCGTCGACATCATCGAGCTGGGCGTGCCCTTCACCGATCCCATGGCCGACGGCCCGACCATCCAGCTGGCCGGCCAGCGCGCGCTGGCGGCCGGCGGCAGCCTGAGCCGCACGCTCGATATGGTGCGCGCCTTCCGCAAGGACGACAACGCGACCCCGATCGTTTTGATGGGCTATTACAACACGATCTACGCCCGTCACGGCAGCGTGGACCTGTTCCTGACCGAAGCGGTCGAGGCCGGTGTCGACGGGCTGATCATCGTCGATCTGCCGCCCGAGGAAGACAACGAGCTTTGCCTGCCCGCGCAAAAGGCTGGGATCAACTTCATCCGTCTCGCGACGCCGACCACCGACGACAAGCGCCTGCCGGCCGTTCTCGCGAATACCAGCGGATTCGTCTATTACGTCAGCGTCAACGGGATCACCGGCTCGGCTGCGGCCAATGCCGATGTCGTCGGCCCCGAGGTCGCTCGCATCCGTGCGGCGGCGCATCTGCCGGTCGTCGTGGGCTTCGGGATCTCGACCCCCGATGCGGCCCATGCCATCGCAAGCGTCGCTGACGGCTGCGTCGTCGGCAGCGCCATCGTCAAACTGATCGGCGAGGGACGCCCTGTCCCCGAAGTGCTGGCCTTTGTGGCCTCGCTCGCCGAAGGCGCGCATCGCTAAGCCTTTCGCCGGCCCCGTTGATCGGGGCCGGCCCGCCCTGCGCGCCTTGTAGGGCCACATGACGCCTCGTGACGCCAAACGGACGGAAGGCGCCCGCACCCCTTCCCGCTCACGAAAAAACCGGCCCCGATCAAGAAAACGATTGTCGCCTAGCGGAGCGTCGCGATCCGCGATACGATTTGCGCGATGAACGAACGTATGCGCCCCGTTGATTGCCCCGAACTGCCCAAGCCCCGCAGCTTTTGGCAGCGATCGCCGATCGTCTGGCGCTATTGGTGGGACTGGGGCCGCGCAAGGCCACCCCGCCTGAACGCTCGGTCGCTTTTACCATGCCGTGATAGCCCTTGGTGCCAAGCTCGCCAAAGCCGACGGCGCAGTCCAGCGCTCGGAAATTTCGGCCTTCCGCAGGGTTTTCGTGATCCCGCGTTCCGAAGAAAAGAACGCGGCCCGCGTGTTCGACCTCGCCCGTCAGGATGTCGCGGGTTTCGACGGCTGGGCCAGACGGATCGCCAAAATGTTCGAGCCGGGCGATCCGGTGCTGATCGACCTGATCGAGGGGCTTTTCGTCATCGCCGTCGCAGATGGCGAGATGCACGAGGCCGAAATCGTCTTTATCGACGAGGTGGCGCGCATCCTCGGCGTCGCACCCGAACAGGTAGCCACATTGCGCCTGCGTTACGACCCGTCGCAGCAATGCCTGCCCTGCGAGATCCTCGGGATTTCCGCCGATACGCCGCTGCCCGAGGCGCGCAAACGCTGGCGCGATCTCATCCGCGAGGCCCATCCCGACCTCGCCGTCGGGCGCGGCCTTCCGCCCGAGGCGGTCCGTCTGGCCGAAACCCGCACCCGCGCGATCAACGAGGCATGGGAGCAATTCCGCGAGGCCCATCGCCCGCGCAACCTCGTCGAGCCCGCCTGACCGCGCCGGACCGCGGGCCGTTCGGCGCGCCAATGCGGGCAAAGGTTTCCATTCGATACGACGGGGTTATAATGACTCCGATCCGGCCCAGCCGCAGAGGCTTGGCCCTGCAACCGCGAAGATGGCTGATTTACATGAAACTTCTTGCCTCGCCCCTTGTGAAACCGGCGCTTCTGGCGCTGCTGGTTGCCGCTCCTTTGCCGCTTTTCGCCCAAGCTTACGAGCCGCCTGCGGCCGATCAGGACAGCGCGGGCAACGGGAGCGACGAAGGTGATCGCGAAATCGGCAAGACCTTCGAGCGCGGCCTGAACTCGCTGTTTGAGGATCTCTTGCGCGATATCGAGCCGCATATGGAGGCGATCGGCCGCGATCTTGGTGCCAAGGTCAACGAATTCGCGCCGGTCTTCGACGATCTCGGCGCAATGATGGATGATATCGGCAATTACCAAGCGCCCGAACGGCTGGCCAATGGCGACATTCTGATCCGGCGCAAACCCGATGCGCCGCCGCCCCGCCCCTCAGCGACAAGTTTCAGGAGCTGACCCGCCCTCGCCCGACATGGACCCCCGCCTCGCCCCCGAGCGCGGGCCCGATCCGTGGCGCAACGCGCCCGAGCCCGCGCCGGCCGTGCCGCAAGGCCAAGGCGGCCAGATCGATCTTTGACGAAAAGGGCGCCGCGGCGCCCTTTCCTTTTCCCACTCGGGACCGGCCCCTCACCAGTTGGTCGAAAAGCCGATCTGCGCGCTGCGTCCGCGCCAGCCGTAGCCCCAAGCCTCTTTGGTTTCGGTATCGAAGACGTTCTCGACCCGCGCCACCAACTTGACGCGATCGTTGAGCGCATAATCGCCATAGAGGTCGAGCGTGGTGAAATCGGGCAGCTCTGCCGTGGTTCCGCCAACCCAGCCCTGCGGCGCATAGACGCCCGCGACATGGCGCAGATCCGCCCCGACCGTGCCTTGACCGTGCTGGTAGCTTGCGCCGAGAACCGCCTCGTGACGCGGGATATAGACCGCGCGCGCACCATCGGACTGGTCGACATCGATATAGCTATAGCTACCGCGCAGACTGAAATTGTCGCGCAACGCGTAGCTGCCGGCTATCTCGACGCCGCGCCGGACGGTATCTCCGGCCACATTGACCGAGCAAAAGCCGGTGGCGCAGCTTCCCGACGAAATCATATCGGTCAGCTTCTCGCGAAAGAGCGTGACATCAACCTGCCCGCGCCCGTCGGCGGTTTCGGCGGCAAGGCCGATATCGATGCTGCGGTTCACCTCGGGCGACAGATCGGGGTTGCCGACGCTCCAGCCCGGATAGCCGAAGAGCTCGGTAAAGGTCGGGTTGGTCATGCCGGCCCCCGCCGAGGCATGGAGCCGCAGGCCATTGCCGAAATCCTTGGAGAGGCCGAGGTTCCAGCTGGTGAAATCGCGAAAACCCTTGTTGTTGTCGCGCCGGATGCCCGCCTGCACGTCCAGCCCGTTGCCGTAAAAGCCGCGATATTCCAGCGCGACGGAATCGGTGCTTTTCTCCTGCGCGGCAATGCCGGTCGCGCTCTCGCTCCAGCGGATCTGCTCGGCCATGATGTTGAGCAGATGATTGGCCGCCTCGACCTCCACCCCGTCGAGCGAAAGGCTCGCGCGGTATTTCAGCGCCCGCGTCACGCCGAGCATCTGAACGGGAAAATCACCGGGGAAATCCTGCGCGTAACGGCTGCGCTCGTAGCTCAGCCGATGGGTCAGGCGGCCGTCGAGCGTATCGAATTCCGCGAAAACCTGCCCGATCCGTTCGTCGCGCTTGCTGTTGAGGTCACGGATATCCTGCATGTAATCGGCCTCGCCGGTCGCGAGGTAGTCGGAATTGTCGTAGCCGTAGGTCTCGCGCGCCTGGGACTGGGTCAGCCCGAACCGCAGCGTCTCGGTCGCTTGCCAATCGCCCGAAAGCGTCAGGCTGCGGCGGCGCGAGCCGTCCTTTTCGCCGCCCTTGCCCGAGGCGTCATAGCCGTGATCGTCGCGCGCGCCGTAAGACAGGCTGACCCCGCCCTGCGCACCGCGCGCATAGGCAAAGGCCGAGGCGTCATAGCCGTCGCCGACCATGGCGCGGATCTCTCCGCCCGTCCCCGGTTCGGTGCTGCGCCGCGTGATGATGTTGACGACACCGGCAGAGGCGCGCGAGCCGAAGAAGACCGATTGCGGGCCGCGCAGGATCTCGAGCCGCTCGACCTCGCCGATGCCCATGCCCGAGAGGATGAAGGCCTCGCCGCCGCCGCGCGCCTCGACGCCGTCGACCAGCACGAGCGTGTGGTTCGCCGGAGCGCCGCGCATCCGGATCGAGCCGAAGCTGAGGCCGGTTTCGCTGACCGACACCCCGGAAGTCCGGTCAGCGCCGCGCGCAACGAAGGCGTGGCGCGGCTGCGCATCTCTTCGCCTTCGACGATGCTATAGGCGCGCCCGTAAGCATCCGTGGCGATGGGCGAGAGGCCGCCGTCGATGGTCACGGTATCGAGCAGCACCGGCGAGGCGGCGTCCTGCGCGACGCCAGCCAGCGGAAAAGCGGTCGAAAGCGCGGCCAAAGCGGCCAGGCCGGTCAGGTTGCGGGGATGGCGTGATCTGGTTTTCACGGCGGAATCCTTGCGTCATCCGGAGCGTTCTCCGGAAGGGATGAAAAGATGTCTTCGGACGGAAAACCGCCGCAGACGGGTGAGGTTGGTCACCGCTGCGGTCAATCCGCTTCGCAGGTCCGCCCCGGACCCCGAATGGGTGATCGCGCCGGCAGGTCTCCTGACTCGCGGGTCAAAGCATCAGACCTGCCTTCCCGGTTGCCCAGTGGCGTGTCGGCCGTCGCTCGCCGCTTACAGTTGCGGGGGCAGTTGCGGGATCTCACCGCATTCCTTTTCATCCGGATGTTCCGGAACCGTAGCCGCACCAATTAGCCGCGCTGCCCGCCGCCGGTCAAGGCCGCAGCCTGTCAGATGTGCGCGCGGCAGCGGTCGCCAGAAAACCCGCCGCATGGATGCGGCGGGTTTCTATGCATTCAGGCTTTGGAAAAAGCCTCAGCCGTGGTTCTGGCGGTTCTCGATCAGATCCTCGACCACCGAAGGATCGGCCAAAGTCGAGATATCGCCCAAAGCACCGAAATCGTTCTCGGCGATCTTGCGCAGGATGCGGCGCATGATTTTGCCCGAGCGGGTTTTCGGCAGGCCCGGTGCCCACTGGATGAGATCGGGCTTGGCGATCGGACCGATCTCGGTGCGCACCCATGTTTCAAGCTCTTTGCGCAGATCGTCCGAGGGCTCGATCCCGTTCATCAGCGTGACATAGGCATAGATCCCCTGCCCCTTGAGGCTATGGGGGTAGCCGACCACAGCGGCCTCGGCGACCTTCACATGGGCGACCAGCGCGGATTCGACTTCGGCCGTGCCCATGCGGTGGCCCGAGACGTTGATCACGTCGTCGACGCGGCCGGTGATCCAGTAATAGCCGTCCTCGTCGCGGCGGCAGCCGTCGCCGGTGAAATAGGTGCCGGGATATTGCTGGAAATAGGTCTCCATGAAGCGTTCGTGATCGCCCCAGATCGTGCGCATCTGGCCGGGCCAGCTGTCCGAGAAGCACAGGACGCCCTCGACCCCGTTACCTTCTTGTACGGCAGCAGTCGCGGCATCGAGAACGACCGGCTTCACCCCGAAGAAGGGCAGCGTCGCCGAACCGGGCTTGGTGTCGATCGCGCCCGGAAGCGAGGTGATCATATGGCCGCCGGTCTCGGTCTGCCAGAAGGTGTCGACGATCGGGCAGCGGCCTTTGCCGACGTGCTTGTCGTACCAGACCCATGCCTCGGGGTTGATCGGCTCGCCGACCGTGCCCAGCACACGCAGGCTGGTGAGGTCGTATTTGTCGACCCATTCCGGCCCCTGCCCCATGAGCGAACGGATCGCGGTCGGGGCGGTATAGAACTGGTTGACCTTGTGCTTTTCGCAAACCGCCCAGAACCGGCCCGGATCGGGGAAGTTCGGCACGCCCTCGAACATCAGCGTCGTGCCGCCGTTGGCAAGCGGGCCATAGACGATATAGCTGTGGCCGGTGACCCAGCCCACATCGGCCGTGCACCAATAGACGTCGCCGTCCTTGTAGTCGAAGACCATCTGATGGGTCATCGCCGCATAGCACAGATAGCCGCCGCTGCTATGGACGACGCCCTTGGGCTTGCCGGTCGAACCCGAGGTATACAGGATGAAAAGCGGATCCTCGGCATTCATCGGCCGCGGCGGGCAATCGGGCGCGACCTCTTTCATCTGGGCCAGCACATCGACATCGCGGCCCTGGACCCAGGTGGTCTGGTCGCCGGTATGTTTGACGACAAGGCAGCGCACGCGGTCCGAGCAATGCAGCAGCGCTGCATCGGCATTCGACTTCAAGGGCGTGCGGCGGCCGCCCCTCGGGGCGGTGTCGCAGGTAATCACGACTTTCGCGCCGCAATCGTTGATGCGGTTGGCGAGGGCATCGGGCGAGAAGCCCGCGAAGACCACCGAATGGACCGCGCCGATCCGCGCACAAGCGAGCATGGCATAGGCCGCCTCGGGGATCATCGGCAGATAGATCACCACGCGGTCGCCGCGCATCACGCCCTGGCTCAGCAGCACATTGGCGAAACGGTTCACGCTTTCGGAGAGCTCGCCATAGCTGATGTGGCGTGCGGGTGCCGAGGGATCATCGGGCTCGAAGATGATCGCGGTCTGGTTGGCGCGGCTCGGCAGATGGCGGTCGATGCAGTTGACCGCGACGTTGAGAACCCCGTCCTCGAACCATTTGATCGAGACCTTGCCCATGGTGAAATCGGTATTCTTCACCTTGGTATAGGGTGTGACCCAATCCAGCCGCTTGCCCTCGCGCCCCCAGAACGCATCCGGATCATTCATCGATTCCGCATAGAGGCGCGCGTAATCCTCGGGCTTCACGATCGCATTCTCGATCCGGACGGAATGGGGTGTCGGGAAACGGCTTCAACTGACATGGGTGCACTCCTCTCGTTGTCCCCTCCGCTCGACGCTCCCCCTCCTCAGGGTCCGACGCGCCGCTACGGACGGTTTCACGCAAGGTAAGCCGGATTGCAGGCGATGGTAAACCGGATTTGGACTAAAGTCCTGTGCCGCAAGGGAAGGAAGGCCCAAGCGCGCAGCGGCCGGCGGTTCCAAGGAAATCGGCCCCGACGGATTTCGCCGCCGGAGCCCTCATTTCTCCCCGGATCAGCACCCTAGACCAAAGCGCCTAGTTTGCGACATCGACCCTGACCCTGACCGAGACGGTCCCCTTCACCGCCGTCGACCAGTTCAGCGCGATCGAGCGCTTGTCGGTTCCGATCTGCGTCTGGACCCAGGGCATTTCCGTCACCCGCGCATTCGAGGCATTGGTGATCGCGGTCTCGGCGATGACCGACTCGATTTTCTGGGCCCAGCCGTTGAAGGGCAGCGCCGCCCCCGCAACCATCACCCAGCGGTTCGAGGCGGTGTTTTGCTGCAGGGTCAGATCGACGGGATTGGCGACATAGGTGTTCACGCCGTTGAACATGTTGCCTTGAAATTGCAGGTTGCGCATCCGGCTGTAATTGAGATCGGCAAAGGTCGTGTCGACCTTGTCGATCCGGTCGATCTTGTTCACGTCGGATTTGAAGACATTGCCCATCACCGCGAGCCCGTGGACGAAGTGTCCGGTGCCGTAGGGTTTCACCGTCAGCCATGAAAAGCCGAGCGTCGTATTCGAAGCCAGAAAAGTATTGCCGGTGATCGTCAGCCCACCAAAGGAATATTCGCTGCCTCCGAAATTCGGCACTGCCGCATGTTCGTTGGTCCATTCGATGCTGCTGTTGTCGACGTAGTTGCCATTCACCGTGCCCTGAACATTGGTCTGCGTCAGCACGAGGCCGGCAAAGCGCACGCCCGCCTGCGCGGAATCGCCTTGGAACCAGTGATTGCCCTCGATGATATGGCCGCCGCCGTTGGCCACCATGAAATGGCCGAAACGCACGAAGCGGTTGTGGCGGATCTTGGTGTCGTTGGCATTGACGTTGATCGCGATCGTGGTGCGGTTCTGCGCCAGTTCGGACATCTCGTTCGAGAGAAACTGGCAGCGGTCGACCAGCATGTCCTGACAGCCCCGCCCGATCGAGGTGATCCCGCGATCCTTGGGCCGCGTCACATAGCAGTCGCGCAGATGGAACATCTCCACGGCAGCTACGATCATTTAATTATTATTAATAATTATCAATACTTTATTTAAAAATTACACAAGTGTGCAAACTGCGTTGAAACGTTGTTGAAACATCGCGTTCGCAACGTGTTCATGAGGTAGACACGACCTAATCAATCGACATCCATACCGACGCTTCCCGGCCGATCAGAAAGCCCCTGAGCTGATGCCGAGCACACAGTTGTGCCGCCGACGTTGACGTCGAGGGCCACGCATACGGTTATCCGCCCAGTGACGTCTGCATGCATCGGAATACTCTTTCTTGGAGCTCGGCACGTAATTAGCGGAAACCGATGTGAGCCCCGAAACCTCGCCCATTATACGGCCTGAAGCACAGCCAACACCTTCGCTCCAACGCCTGCACCTGCTCCCGAAGAAATCAATTGGCTTGCGAAGTTCGTCGACGAAGTTCTGCACGACATCCTTGATGAGAGCCTTGCCAACATCGGGCGCGAGTGCCGTGACAGCGATATCCCTATCGAGTGCAGCAAGCTCACTGGGCGCTCGCGCGCCTGAGCCTGCGCAAGATAGAGCAGGCACGCGAAGTTCGCGTCAGTAGGCTTGCAGCTTCTGCTAGCTGGGACAGTGAACAAGGAGAATGCGAAACAGATCAGCCTCAATTTGCGCCCCAACCAAACCCAAATTGTTGGATTTGGACTTTCTTTACCTGATGCTCAGCCGAGATTTGCAGCGTGTGGCCAATTTCATACAGAACTGCTCAGTAATCACTTGTCCCGCAACTTTCGGATGAGAATCGGATTGCTGTTCAGCTATCCCTCCAGTTGAACCAAACAACCTATCGGAGAAACTGGATTTGTCCGATCCATGGCAAGGCTGTTCATACTTTGCGCCTGAATGCAAACAGGAACCCCTGTTAAACATCTCAAAACATGAGATCTTCTTTCTACCACCATGTGCCGCAGTTTGCCGGTGTTGGCTTCAGCTGCGTGACGCTAAATCTGGAGATACAATTGGTCCTCGCTGCCCCACTTCCCGTAGACACGTCCGCCAACGCCATGCAACTTGCCGAAACTATTTTTGGCAAAGGCGTCACGCTGGTATCGGCTGCATATCAAGGCGATCCCCTATCCAGCGGCATTTTCACCGATGGAAACCACATTTCACCTGGGGTGACTCCCGCCGAATCGGGAATCATCTTGTCTACGGGTCATGCAAGCGCATTTACGAACTCTTCCGGCGAAGCGAACCAAAGAAGTGACCAGTCAGTTGATACTTCAGGGATCGATGCTGACCCTAGGTTGACCGAGGTTGCTGGCGTACAAACATTCGATGGTGCAATCCTTGAAGCTACATTTGTACCTCAGGGAAGCACTCTGACCATGCAACTGGTGTTCTCGTCAGAAGAGTACCCAGAGTATGTTAACGGCGGTTTCAATGACGCGGTTGTGATTTACGTAAATGGGGTAAGAGCAACCCTCACGATCGGAAGCGGCAACATCTCCATCGACAACATCACCGATGGTGGTGACAACGGATCACCAAGCAATGAAAATCTTTACATCGACAATCGCAACAGTGATTACAACACCGAAATGGATGGGTTCACTGTTACCTTAACACTTAAAGCGCCTGTAAATCCTGGCGTCCCGAATACCATTTGGTTTGGCATCGCCGACGCCGGAGACAGTGGCTATGACTCTAATCTCCTCATTGCAGCTGATAGTGTGCAAACGGAGGTTATAGCCTTCGACGATTCCGTAACGATGGGACGAGGAAAGACCGAAATCCTGAATATTTTGGGTAACGACACCGCCGGGCCAACCTCCACCTTGACCGTCACGCAGATCAATGGCCAGAATGTTTCGCCTGGTGATAGCGTAACGCTCACTTCGGGCACAATCGTGACCCTCAACCCGGACGGAACGTTAACCATTGATTCATCGGGAAGTTTGGGTGAGGAGAGCATCAGCTATCAGATAAGTGACGGAGACGGAACTACGGATGTCGGCTTTATCAAGATCGACATTACATGCTTCGCTAAGGGCACCATGATCCAAACCGATTACGGCTATGTCGCAATCGAGGATCTAACAATCAACTCAGCCGTAGCAACCAAAGATAACGGTCTACAGCCCATTCGTTGGCTCGGATCGCGCATGCTGGATGCAGAAACGCTTGCTCAGAACCGGAACCTTCACCCCATTCGCATACGTGCGAACGCAATAGGTGCGGGCATCCCGTTCAGGGATCTGCTTGTCTCCCCTCAACACCGTATTCTTGTTCGATCCAAGATCGCTCAGCGAATGTTTGGGGCGGATGAAGTGTTGGTCGCAGCCAAGCAGCTTCTACAAATTGAGGGCATTGAAATTGCAACGGACGTAGCAGAGGTGGAATACTTCCATATGCTCTTCGACCGCCATGAAGTCGTGATTTCGAATGGAGCCGAAACTGAGTCGCTCTACACTGGTGCAGAAGCTCTTAAAGCGATTGGCCCTACAGCGCGTAACGAGATCTTTGCGCTTTTCCCGGAACTAAGTTCTAAAGACTACGAACCAAGTTCCGCGCGTCCACTTCTTTCTGGTAGCGAAACCCGCAGGCTTGCCGCAAGGCACCAGAAGAACAGCAGATCACTTTTTATGTGACTATTGACAGGAGCGCGATCGCGCTCCTGTTTTTCGATGGGTTGCCTTCGAATTCGCTATCCACATCAACTTGCACCGATTAGAGCCGCCCATCGTTCCGCGCTTTTCACCCCTTCCACATCATCGGGCAGTCAGTCAGACAGCCCTCACCTGCCCTCACCTGCCGTCAGTGTGTAGGACTGACTATGGAGTTCTGACAGCGCCCGTCCGCCACGGCAACCGGGCTGGGCGAGGCGGATATGCCATTCGCTCCTTTTCGTGATGAACCGGCCTCGCCATTCCCATTGCGTTTAGGTAAATATCATTGACCCTTTCCAAGCTTCAGACAATCTGAGAACTCGAAATGACAACGTCCGTCCAGCTCAAAGTCACTGAAAAAAATGCATTTCTTGAAAATGTCGAACGCCTTGACCGAGCGATTCTCTGTTTGAAGAAGGCGCTGAGCGCAGCTGAGCCGTTGGCCATTTCTGATGCGGCATATCGCGTCATAGAACCCTACGACGCGATGAGCAAACAAGCGACACTGATTTTTGAAGAATTGGACGCTTCGGGCGATAGGTAAGATTACCTATGCCTTTTTAGACAAATGGCCAAACCTATCCTTGTGCAGTAGACACAAGGTGTAGTCGTTAGCTTATGTTTTTACCGAGTTTATTGAGTAACTATCGAGAGCTCTGACCTTCCCGTACATACTGTCCGTGCGGGGAGGTCAGCCAAATGGTGCTTCGAACCGTCAATCCTTCCTCCGTTAGTGGCTTAACTCAGGCGGCGCCTCTCGACCGCCATCAGCTTCCAAACCGTCGAAGTAAATTTGCGCCCTGAGAAGCGAGTCGACGAGAACTTTACCTAGATCTGGGGTTGGACGTCCGTCATTATTGCGGATATTGGTCAGAAGGTGCACTATATGTTGATCAATGATAGTCATCTCCTATTCTCCAACTACTTCCTGAGAATTATATTATATCATATTGAGCGAGGATCATCGCCGTGGACATAAGTACACCCAACGCACGGACCTGACAGGCTCCTTGACTTTACCCAACGTGAGGCAGAACCACTTAGTGAGATGGCAAGAATTGATGACATAGGCGGCACCGATGGTCTGCGCACACTGGTCAATCGCTTCTACGACCTGGTCGAGACCGACCCGCGCGGCGTTGATCTGCTGAAGTTGCACTTTCGCGGTCATGGCGTCGCACACGCCCGCGTCGAGCAATTGGATTTCATGTTGGGATTTCTGGGGGGATGGCGCGTCTACCAGGAACGCCACGGTCATATGAACTTGCGTGAGATACATGAACACGTCGTGATCCGTAGGCATGATGCCGAAAGTTGGCTATCCTTGATGGATCAGGCGATGGACGATCTGGGCCATGGCGGACCCGAGCTTGACTCATTGCGTTCGGCCCTGCGTCGCGCAGCATTTGTACTGATCAACCGCGAGGACTAAGTGGGCGGCAGTGATCTGGCAGGCTGCCATGTGGCTACATTACGGTCCCAGTGCGCTGATCAGCCAACGCTCTTTCATTCCAGAGTCAGTCCTGCAAAACCACTGCAACTCGAAGCTCCAGAGATGGCTTGAAAACCTCACTGGCTAGCTTGGAATGGCCTAGGCCGAAAGTCCGGGTTGTTGGCAGACACTTCTGCATGTCTTTTTCGTCACCTTGATCTGCATTATCCACGCCGCATAATAGACATGGAATTTGGCAGGACCACTCGTGTGTTCATACAAGTCATTTCGGGCGTCATTTACCTCACGCAACGTTGCCAACTCATGGACTCGGCAACTTCAGCCAAGTCACAACCGCCGTAACACATATTGAAACATCCCACCTATTGGAGTTTGGGTAACCAACCTCAGAGTTGTTTGGTATGCAAGTGGAAAGAGTTTAGTAAATGCCTTCTATCGATATTGTTCGGCGTGACGAAAATCCCCATGAAACAGTTCACGGCTTTCGCACAGATACTGCGTCGCGGGGCACCGATTTGGCAGGCGCGAAGATTACCGCCACGTACTCTGACGGGACGACCGAAACCCTGACATGGATAGCGTATGATCCCTATACCAATGGAGGAACCAGCGGTGATAACATTGAAATGTCATACGGCTGGGATTGGCATAACCTGACGACAACCAAGCCCCTCGCTTCACTCAAAATCGATTTACAGCCCGCCAGTTCCGTGTTCGATACGACATATGATTACAATGATTTCCCCTCTGGCATTTCCACACCGGGATCAAAGAACGGCTTTCCCTTCGAGCTCGATACTGCAGATCAAGGCGTGAGTGGCGACATTACGGTGACCTATTCTGGCACAGTGAACATTGCGGGAAGTCCGGCCGTCGGGGATATCTATACCACCATGGAGATCGATTTCTCACAGTTGCCCGCAGGCGGGTTTCTTGGTCTTCTAAAGTGGAACTCTGACATTGACACCCTCGAGGTCCCTGGCGATCTGCTTCCGTCCCCAGCGACTTGTCTGGTCCGCGGTACCTTGGTCACGACGGACCTCGGAGAGATTCCGGTCGAAGAACTCAAGTCCGGCTGCAAGATCCTTACTCGGGACAACGGGTTTCAAGAGCTCGTCGTGACGACAAGCCGCGTGGTCGAAGCACCCGAACTGCGCCGGAATGAAAGACTTTTTCCGGTACGGATTACTGCTGGAGCTTTGGGGCGGGGCTACCGAAGCGTGATCTGCTTGTTTCCCGCCAGCACCGCATGGTCATCAGTTCCAACATCGTTAGACGTATGTTTGCGTCCGACGTCGCATTGGTTGCAGCAATTCGCCTTACGGAGCTTCCGGGGATCTACGTTGACGACACTGTCAAGCAGGTTGAATACTTTCATCTCATCTTCTCGAGGCATGAAGTCGTTTTCGCCGAATCTGCGCCGACCGAGAGTTTCCTTATGAACCACGAGACGAAAAGGACTCTTCCCAAGGCCCAACGGGAAGAGTTCGAGGCACTATTTCCCGAAGCGAAGCTGGAAATTGCGGCGCACCTGATCCCATCGAACGCACTTCAAAAAGAGCTGATCCGACGTCATGTGAAGAATGACAAGGACCTTCTCGCACCCCAAACCGCTTTGCAAAGCACCAACGTCGATGGATGGCCGGCTTCAGCCCACTAGGATTAAACTGCGGGAAACCTGAGTGTTTCCCGCAGCCCGAACCGGCTGTCCATTCGCCTCTGCCATTCGGAGAAGTGAAGCACCATCGCGCGCGGGCGCGCAGCCTTTGGCCCATCACCGTCATGCCGGACTATCGGCGCCCTGCGGTCAATCGAACAGTCACACTGTTAAATATCGCCAACCTTTCGCATGCGCTTGTGCCGAAGGCAAAAAAGCGAGCTGTCAGCCCCTCCTCGTATCTAACTCCTTCAACGCGACCTCAAGCTTCTGGACGCACCCTGCGCCCTGCACTACCTCCCGCAACTTTGCCTGAGCCAGATTGCCAAGTACCTCTGCCCGCGCATCCAGCCCGATCACCGCATCGGGCACGCTGATCTGCACATGCTTGAGGATCTCGGTCACCGCCGCCTGTCCGCCAAAGCCGCGCTCGAGCGCCAGCCGTGCGCCGTTGAGCAGCGCAGACTGCAGCGCCTCGCGGTGGCGGGCCTCGATGTCGATGCCCCATTTGCGGCGCGCGGTATTGGCGGCCCAGCCAATCAGCGAGGCCAGCAGGATCCCGAAAATTTCCAGAAGATGCGGCAGCATTGCCGCTTTGATGATGTCCATGATCACTGCCCCTTGTTGAGTTTTGCCCAGGTCTGCGCACCGACGATCCCGTCGGGCTTCAGGCCGTTGAGCTTTGAAAGATCCGCACCGCGGCATCGGTGCGCTCGCCGAAATCACCATCGACCTTGCCGAGGACATGCCCCTGCCCCGTCAGCAGCTCTTGCAGGTGGCGGACGGCTTGGCCCTTGGAGCCGCGCCGCAGCAGGGGCGTGAAGGCAACTGCCTCGATCGCGGGCTGGCCCATGGCCGCAAGGATCCGCGCCCGGAGCTGGTCGCCCACCGCGACCGGATCGCCGGGGCGTCCATGCCGGGCAACCAGCTGATGTCCCATTTCCCGTTCTGCCGGATCCCGAGCGTCGGCTGGACCTCGGCATGGCTCAGCACCGTGCGCCGCGTCACGGGGATGCGGTATTTCAAGCAGAGATCGGCAACAAGGGTCACCAGCACATCCAGCTGCAGCTCGGTGATCGGGAAGCGGCCGGCGCGGAACGGGCGCTCGTTGGCATCGCCCATGGCATCGAGGGCGACGCCGATGCGGTTGCCATTGGCATTCAAGGTATGGGCGGCATAGGATCCCTTCCTAAGCGGCGGGATCTGCGCTTCGGGTGCATGCTTCCCGGGGTGATGGTCCCGTCGCAGTCGATCAGGAAGTTGTAGCTGTCCGCCTCATGCGGCGTCACACCGTCGGCGCCCGCCGTCCAGTGCAGGATGATTCCGTCCATGACATCTCCGGATATGAAAAAGCCCCGCTCGAAGGCGGGGCGTGCTAAGATCAACTCAGGCTCTCGCGATCCCGAACAGATCTGCTTGATCGAGCCCCGGCTCCGGATCGGCTTGCGATTGCCGGATCCGGGGCCGGTTACTGCTTCACCCGGACAAAATTCGTCCATTTGCCTGGAGTTGTGATAAAGTTAGCATGACTGGCCTTTCCTGGAAGTTTGGCCGAGTCACGGCCCTCACTCCACGGCGCGGGGTGAGGGCCGACTAAGTCTCCAGAAAATTCGGGAAGCAGCGCGGCGACTGGTCCGATAGGAGCCGCAGTCAGCTTCCAGCGCATGATGATCCTGTCCATGGGTTTCTCCAGATATGAAAAAAGCCCCGCTCGAAGGCGGGGCGGTGTGGTAGAATGAAGACGGCTCGCGCCTTCTGGGGAGGAGTCTGCCGCGGGCCCCGGCCTCTGCCCTGTCGCGCGGCTTAGCGGGGGCCGGTCAGGTGATTGCGGCCGAGGGTTGCATAGCCGCGCCACGCGGTAGAGAAGGCCGCATGCAGACCTCACATGACGACACAACCTTCACACTCGAAGGCAAGGCGTGGTCCAACGCCTACCCGCTCGAAGAGCTTCCCAAATGGCTGGCCTTCTATCGCCATCAAAAGGAAAGATTCCCAAGTCGGGGAACACTTACGACGCCGATATTGCGGCGCTGCAGGAGCTGGCCGACAAGCTCGGGCTCCCTGACATAGATCAATGACCACGGATCTAACGAGCTCTATTCCTACACATAGCGCAACATTCCTCGGGACACGTGTCGTCGAACGAGTAACATGCTGCGCTAGGCCTTCGCTCGTGAAGACACGTGCACGCGCGCGAAGGCCGCTTCCACTGGCAATGGTGGGCCCGCGCAATTGCCATGTAGCGCGCTCACCGAACTAAAGTCCTGAATGCACTTGAAATGCTTCCTCTGTTGAGGGTAAGGCGGTATAGAGATTTGGGTTCGCGCGCTTTGGCTTGTCGAGCCTCGGCCTCGTTGGTTTTGCAAAACACACCGACGAGGCCGTTTACAGAGCAAGCGATGGAACGCGCAAACCGCTTCGTTACCGCCGCCAGTGCTTCCAGAGATCGATAGCGTTCTTCGGGTTGTCGACCGCAATCAGCAGCAAGCGCATAGCGCCCTCTGCCGTCAGCGTGACGATCGCGGCCGCGACCGGCTCGGGCACACCCAGAACGTCGGCCGTGTAATCGGTCCCGACCCAAGCCGCACCAACGGCTACGACGATCGTGGTGATCACCTTAACCGGGCCCAGTTGTGCCGTCGTCTTGATCTTCACGATCAGCGCGATCGCAACCGCCACCCAGAACTCGGGCGAACGGAATGAGGATGGATCTGTCATTGCGCCTCCTCGGCGTCCTGTTTGCGGTATTGCAGCCAGCGGTTGTTTCGCTATTCGTCACCGCGCTCTCCCCGAGCTGGCTGGCGCGGTTTGAACTCCAACGGCGAGCACAGCAGCCATTTCTGCGCTTGCGCGTGGTGCCTCCCCAGAGTGCCATGCGCATGCGCAGGAAAACCTGCTCCAAAGGATTACTTGTTTCCCGCCATAGGCGAGTTACGCTGACCCTTGCCGCTGTCTCTGCCGAGCTGTGGCTGGCTCGAGGTTGTCCCCCGCGATCCAAGCCTGCGCGGGAGGCTTCGTCCGGCTGAGGACGCCTCCCGCGGCTTTCTGCCGTGTCATCACCCCACCCATTTCAGCAGCGTTGCCAGCTGTTCCGCATCGGGGACATGCCGCCACATTCCGAAGCGCTGTTGCCAGCCGTTCAGCGCGGCGGCCGCCCCGTGCCCGATCCGATAAACAGGTTGGCAAAGTCGGCATTGCCGGCCGCGGCGAAGCTGGCCGTCGCCCCGCCCGGCAGATGCAGGCTGAAGGCCGGACCGTCCGCGACCAGAACCGCACCGATGGTGTCCTGCCCCGCCGGCAGATCCACATCGAGGCTGTTCGCGGCCCCGAGGATATTGGCGCGCAGATAGTTGTTGCTGGCGGTGTAGCGGTAGGTCAGGCGCAGGATCGGCGTGCTGCCCGCCCAGAGGTAGCCGAGATCACTCGCGATTGCGGCAGGAGCGAGGCGGATCCTGGTCGCGACCGCCAGAGCGGGAGCTGCGCCGATCTGGGCACCGGCCAGGCTCATGAAGGCCTCGGGGCGTCCATCGCCGCGTTGCCCATGCGCAAGCCGTCGGCGGTATAGGTCGGGCGGCGGGCAGCATTGGCCTGAACGAACTGGCGGCCGTGCTTGCCGGTCCATGCCGAGACCTTGCCGTCGGTGACGGTCAGATACTCGGGCTTCACCTCCCAGATATCGATCGGGTTCGCGATCTCGGCCAGCAATTCGTCGATGGTTTTGACGCGCCCGAAATGGGCATCCGCCGCCGCGAGGAAGTCGAAGTTGAGGCGCATGCTATGCTCCGAGGTTCAGGGTGAAGGAGGATGGCGCGCTGCAGCTTGCGTGCCGGCAGGATCTTGGAGGGCTTTTGCAACGTAGTGCGCAGCAGGCCGCGATGGGCGGTGTAACGGTTGCCCGCAATGCCGGTGACGTTCTGGATCTGCATGGCATAGCTCAGGACCGTCGGTGCGCCAGTGTAGGTGATGCGGGCGGTGTTGCCGCGCAGGGTCAGGGCGGTGATCGCGCCCCGACCAGCTCGAAGCCCGCAAAGGCGTCGATGGCTTGGCCGCCGTATTTGGCCGCATCCTCAAGAGCGAGTGCCTCATCCTCGCGCAGGCTGGCGAACTGCAGCACCAGGACGCCGCCTTCATGCGAGAGCAGGTGCGGGCGCAGGATCGACCAGCGGTGACCGGCCTCGACCTCGGCCATGGCCCAAGCACAGGTCTCCGAGGCAAGTGCCGTCGCCTCCGCGTCGGGATGGACGTTGTTGTCGGCAATCTCGTACCAATGCTGGCAGGTGCCGAGGATCGCCCCGCCCTGCTCGACAAGATCGAGCATGTCGTCGCACACCGCCCAGCCCGTGGCTCCGTCACTTGTGGTGTCGGCATCACCGCCCGGCTGGGTCAGGATGTAGCGCGGGGCGGGCAGCCCCTGCCCGCGCCAATAGGCGAGGCTCCCGGCCTGCAACTTCCACCACTTCTCGAGATAGTCGCCGCGCGGGCTGGCCTTGGCCGAGGTGCCGTGATCCCAAAGATGCCAGCCGGGCAGGATCGCCTTGCCGGAAGCTTCCGCCACCGCTCTGGCCTGCGCGTTCCAATAGCTGAAATTGCTCCAGACCGTGGCCGTTCCCGAGCCTGTCGCCGGATCGGCATCCATGTCTTCGATCGCAATGCCGGGGATGCCGTGGCAGCTGGTGACAACCGGCACCTGAGCCAGGCCGAGATCGCGACGGTGGGCATTGAGCAGAGCGAAGGCCGGAAAGGCCATGCCGCTGGCACCGCTACCCGTCTGCGCCCGCGCGAAGCCGGTTGCGGCTTTGCTCAGGTTGTAGCCCTTTGAGCGCGGCCCGAGCGTATCGGCAAGCGGCACCGCATCCGAGAATTGCATCCCCGCGAGCTGAAGGCAGTGATCACCGCCCAAAGCCTCGAGCATCGCGCGCGTCAAGGTGGCCGTGAACGCGCCGCCGACCGTCAGGGACTGGCCGTTGACACCGCAGAGCTGCACCGCAGTCGTCGACAGAAGCCCGCCCTCGATCTGGAGCTTGCCGCGGCCGCGATCCCAAAAGTCTTGCGACATATGCGCGTCGAAGCCGTCCTCGCGCCAAAGCACGAGCGCATTGCCCGCCGCATCGCGCTCGAGCACCCGCGCATCGAGCGCTTCCACCGTGTTCAGCGCGACATCGAGACCGGGATCCGAGAGCAGGCGCGGACCGGCATTCGCCAGCGTGGCATCATCGAGGATGACGCGCATGCCAGTGGAGGTCATGGCATATCCCGCGATCCGCACACGCGCCAGATTGCCCGCAACCGCCTTGACCCGTGTCGAGATGCGCAGATAGGTCCCCGGCGACAGCGGCGTGCGGCGCATATAGCGCAGCGAGGTCGGCTCGGCCTGTTTGAGGATCTCGAGGCAGGTGCCGAAATCCTCGTCCGCCGGAACGATTGCCGCATTGGGCGCGCCCGCCCAAGTCTGCGTGCCGGCGGTCCCGTTACCGCGCGACCACAGATTGAGCCCGCCCGCAAAGGCACGCGGCATCAGCGCGGCATTTCCCGAAATGGCCATGATGTCTTCTCCTTGTCCAGCCGCAGGACGATGCCCGCGCGTCGGAGGGGAAAGTGGCAAGACGGCGTTAACCTTTGATTAACCATGCGCACGCGCAACGGCTGCCGCGCAACATCCGCGCGGGAATGGCGGCGGGACAAAGACAATGCCCCGACCGTCGGTCGGGGCATTGCAAAACAATCTCGCTTGTCCGCGATCAGGCTGCGAGCTCGCCCGCCAAGGCTTTCTCGATCAGCGCGCGGGTCTCGGACACGCCGTAAAGCGCGATGAAACCGCCGAAACGCGGGCCTTGGTCGGCACCCAGAAGCACCTGATACAGCGCCGAGAACCAGTTGCGCAGCGGCTCGAACCCGTGCTCGGTACCGACGGCAAAGACCATGGTCTGAAGCGCTTCGCCATCGACCGGCGCATCCCATGCCGCCAGACGGCCCGCCAGATCCTCGAGCGCGCTGCGCTCCTGATCCGTGGGGGCGCGGAAGCTGCGGGTGGGCGCCACGAAGTCCTGGAAGTAGCGCAGGGCAAAGCCTGCCGCCTGATCCAGCGCCGGATTGCTCTCGGGCGTCGCATCGGGGCGTAGCGGTTGATGAACCCCCACAGGCCTTCCTTGCTGGTCGCACCGGCGACCGAGGCGAGGTTCAGCAGCATCTGGAACGGCACGACCATATCCGAGGCGGGCACATTGCCGCCGTGGATGTGCCAGACCGGATTGGCGAGCTGCTGGTCGATCGTCTGGGTCGGATAGGCGCGCAGCTGCTGGTGGTATTCGTCCACCGCTTTCGGGATCACGTCGAAATGCATCCGCTTGGCGGTTTTCGGCTTCTGATACATGAAATAGGACAGGCTTTCCGTCGAGGCATAGGTCAGCCATTCGTCGATCGACAGGCCGTTGCCCTTCGATTTCGAAATCTTCTGCCCGTCCTGATCGAGGAACAGCTCATAGGTGAAATGCTCGGGCTTCCTGCCGCCAAGGATCTCGCAAATGCCGTCGTAGATCGGCGTATTGGTCGAGTGGTCCTTGCCGTACATCTCGAAATCGACATCGAGAGCGGCCCAACGCGCGCCGAAATCGGGTTTCCACTGCAGTTTCACATTGCCGCCGGTGACGGGCAGCGTGGTCTCGGTACCGTCCTCGTCGTCAAAGGTGATCGTGCCGGCTTTGGCATCGACATTCTTGATCGGCACATAAAGCACGCGGCCCGAGATCGGGCTGATCGGCAGGAAGCAGGAATAGCTCTGCTGGCGCTCTTCGCGCAGGCTGGCGAGCATCACTTTCATGATGTCGTCATAGCGCTCCGCCGCTTTCAGCAGCGTCGCGTCGAATTTGCCCGATTTGTAGAAATCGGTCGCGCTGATGAATTCGTACTCGAAGCCGAACGTATCGAGGAAGCGGCGCAGCATGGCGTTGTTGTGATCGCCGAAGCTCGGATATTCGCCGAAAGGATCGGGAACCGAGGTCAACGGCTTTTGGATATTGGCATGCAGCATCTCCTGGTTCGGAACATTCTCCGGAACCTTGCGCATCCCGTCGAGGTCGTCCGAGAAACAGAACAGACGCGTCGGAATATCCGAGATGATCTCGAAGGCGCGGCGGATCATCGTCGTGCGCGCGACCTCGCCGAAGGTGCCGATATGGGGCAGACCCGAGGGACCATAGCCGGTCTCGAAAAGAACATAACCCTTTTCGGGGGCCTTCTTTTCATAGCGTTTCAGCACGCGGCGGGCCTCTTCAAACGGCCAGGCCTTGGAATTCATCGCGGCGTCACGCAGAGCGGTCATGTCTCATCTCCATCACTAATCCATCCCCCGTATTGAAACCCGTCGATATCGTCAATAATTGCTGGACGAAGCATCGGGTAAACATGGTGCGAAACGCTAAGGAATCTGACGAATGACGATCGATTTGCCCTCTTTCACGCCCTGCGATGCGCTGGTCGCCGTCATGGTCGGGGTTTCGGCCTCGGACCTGAACATGCGCACCTCCGAGCTGGTCGCCATCGAGCGGATGGTCAATCACACGCCGATCTTCGCGAAATACGACATCGACCGTATCCGCTCGATCTCGCAGACGGTGTTTTCTCTCTTCGAGGAAGAGGACGGGCTCGACGCGTTTTTCGGCCTGATCCGCGATGCTCTGCCCGAACAGCTCTACGATACCGCCTACGTTCTGGCCTGTGATGTCGCGGCCTCGGACGGCCGTCTGGGCGAGGTCGAGGCCGAAATGCTGGCCGAGATCCGCCATCAGCTCGCGATCGACCGCCTGACTTCGGCCGCGATCGAAATGTCAGCCCGCGCCCGTCACCGCATTCTCTGAGACAAGCGGCGCGCCTTCGGGCGCGTCACCCGTGCCCGCGGGCGCGGTTTGCGCAGACGTGGCCAGCCAGTTCTCGATCAGCCCCTGCTGCAAAGCCTTGGAGCGGCGCGTCCAGCCGATGACGCCATCGGGCAGCTCGCGACCCTCGTTGGCGGCGCGGCGCGCCTCGTCTCCGGTCAGGACCGCGAAGACGATCTGGCGGCCCTGCCCGTCCTGCGCATAACCCGCGAGATTCGAGACGAAATTCAACGTGCCGGTCTTGGCCTCGACAAGAATGGGGCTGTCCTTGAGCGCCTTGCCCTTGGCATCGCGCAAAGGAATATGCTTCATCAGCCCGCGCAGATCCTGGGCGCGCCCCGGTCCCGCCACGGTCTCGGCCATCATCCGCGCCGTGATCCGCGTCGCGGGCGAGAGACCGGAGTGGTCGCGGAAGGTGAACTCGCCCGTCACCCCTGCCCGCGTAGCCAGGCGGTCATGGCCGCACCCGACTGCACCAGATCGGGCTTGCCGCTGGCGGCCAGACCCACGATCTCGGCGGTCAGGTTGTTCGAGTATTCCATCATGTCGCGCAGGATGACGCGCAGGGGCCGCGACGGGCGGCGCGCGATTTCCTCGCCTGCAGGCAGATCCGCGATCACCTCGGGCGAGGGCAGAACGAGGCCTTGCGCGCGGCAGAGCGTCTGGAAAGTATCGCCCGCGTATAGTTCGGGGCGGCGGACCGGCAGCCAGCGGCTCCCCGCCTTGCCCATCGCGCTGCGGGCGATGGTCCAGCTTCCTTGGCGCCCGCGCCGTCATAGGTGAACAGGGGCTGCGCACGATCGGCGACACCGGCAGCAATCGTATAGGCACGCGGCGAGTGCTTGCGGCCCCGCGCCTCGAGGGTCAGCGCATAGCCGCTCTCGCCGCGCCGCCAGCCCAGATGCACGCGGTTGAAGTTCAGGATCATCCCCGAAATTGTGGGGTTATAGGTCAGATGCGCGGCTTGGCCCGGCGAGATCTCGGCAATCTGCGGCAAAGCCCCGCCCCAGACCGCGAAACGCGCGGGCGCGGGCCGACCGGCGGCCTTTTCGGCCTCGGCCGCAGCTTTGGCGAGTTCGGCCAGACCGTCGCTGTCGAGCTCGGGATCGCCGCCGCCGGCAAGGATCAGCAGATCACCTGCGCGGATCACCCGCGTCGCAAAGCGGTGCTCGGCGCCGAGCACGGATTGCGCGTAAAGCGCGGTCACCGATTTCAGCGTGCTCGCGGGGGCAAAGGGCAGATCGGCCTCGCGGCTGGCCAGAATTGCGCCGGTGGCAGCATCAAGCGCAAGAAAGGAGACGGCGCCGCCGAGATTGGCTTTGGCGATCAGCTCGTCCACGCCCAAAACCGGTGCGCTTGCCGCAGCGAGCGGCGCTGGCCGTCCGCCTTCGGGGCGCGGCCGCGGGCGCGGATCGGCCATCAGCACCCGCGGCATGGCTCCGGCGGCCAAAATTCCGGCAATCATGGCGCGACGCGACATCATCTTCATAACACACCCTTTGCGAATGACGGCCCTACGAGCGGCCGGCCTCGGGATCCTTGCGCCGCGCGGCGCGGATCGCGCTCGAGGACAGCCCGTTCAACGGCACATTGATCAACACCCAAGCGGGCGGCATTGCAAGGGGCAAGAGCCGCGCGTCCCGTTCAGGAATCCGTGCATCGGCCAGTCGCCGCGCCGCGATCGAGAATCGCGCGGGCATCCGCCACCCCGGCCGTGCGATGACGCCGATCGGAACCTGCGCGGCGATCTCCTGCCAGCGGTCCCAACGATGGAACTGCACGAGATTGTCGGCCCCCATCAGCCAGACAAAGCGCACTTGCGGATAAAGGCGGCGCAATGCGGAAATCGTATCGGCGGTCATGCGGGTCCCCAGATCGGCCTCGAGGCCGGTGACCACGACGCGGGGATCGTCGAGGATACGGCGCGCTTGCGCGATCCGTTCGGCCAGAGGCGCGGGTCCGCGGGGCTTGAGCGGATTGCCCGGGCTCACGAGCCACCAGACGCGGTCGAGTCCGAAGCGGCGCAGCGCCATATCGGTGATATGGACATGACCGGCATGGGCCGGATCGAAAGAGCCGCCCAAAAGCCCGACGGTCATGCCGGGCACGGCAACCGGAAATCCGCTTCTCATCCGCCCTCTCCTCTTGCGCTGCCGCGTGCGCCCCGGTGACGGGATGCAGGCTTTGCGTGCCGCATCCACCGTCCGGCCTCGACCGGCACCTGCTCAGCGCTGGCTCGCCTGAACCCGCTCCCACCAGCCCTTCAGCTCTTCGCGGCGCAGCCAGCTGGCCGACATCGCCCAAAGCGTCGCGATAACCCAGATGTCGATCGCCAGACGCAGCGGCATCGAATAGGAGGCATCCTTGGGCACCGTCATATCAAGCGCATCGCCGAAGATCGACAAGAGCACGCAGGCGATAAAGGCCCACAATCCGCCGCGTCCGATCTCGGCCAAAGCGCGGCCCAGAACGGTATTGGCCATCCAGTCGAAGGGGCGCGCCAAGGGCACCGCAACCAACCAACTCGCGCCAAGCACGCCGAGCAGGCGCATTCCGTCCAGCGACCATTTGTCGATCGGACCGTGGAGGATGTACAAAAGATCATGCAGCGGCTTGCCGATCGCGCCGACCTTCCAACTCAGAACGATCGCCATCGAAAAGATCGTGACGCCCCAGGCCAGCGCGGACACCCAGAAAGACCAGGGCTTGAGCCGCGCCATGATCTCCTTGCGGAAAGCTCCCATGCCGACGCCGCAGAAAAACAGCAGCTGCCAGCCGAACGGGTTGAACAGCAGGCCCGGCCCCGGACGCTGGTTGGGGATCAGCGCGTTCAAGGGCTCGGCGACCATCCAAAGCCCGATGGAGGCGATGAAGAAAGCCACCGGCCAGCGCAGCATCACCGGCACGGTCAAGGGCGCGGTCGCGATCAGCAGAACATAAAGCGCCAGCACATCGAGCAGGTTCGGCTGCATCCACATCAGCGCGACTGTCGCGATATAACCCAGCGGATTGTCGACGATCATGTTGGAATACTCGAACCAGACTGCGGTATGGTTCAGATCCAGCATGAAAAGCAGCTTCGAGAGCAGCGCCAGCGCGATCGCGCCCAAGATCAATGCGCGCCAGACCTGATAGGACCGCCGCCAAAAGCGCTTTTGCGCCGCCTCGAGCCCTCGCGCGCCTCGACCTTGACCCAGACCAGACCGACGAGAAAGCCCGAGAGAAGCACGAAAAGCTCTGCCGCATCGAAGACCACGAAATTGGTCAGCGTCACCTGCCGCATGACCGAAATCGGCATATGGTCAAGCATGATGCAAACCAACGCGTAACCGCGCAGCATATCAAGCGAGGCGATCCGTTTCATTGCGGCAGCCGCGCCCAGGCCTCGACGAGGCCGCGCTCTTCGAGCAAAGCCAGACGTTCGTTCTGGTCGAGAAAGCCCAAAGCCTCCTCGCGGGTTTGCGCCACGGCGATCTTGGCACCTGCCGAGATCGCGCTGAGGCGCTCTGCGACAGGCCGAGCAGAGGCCGCGACCGGCAGCAGCGCAATATGGCGTTCGAGGCTGTCGCGGTCGCCGCCAAGCTTGGCATAGTCGATCGGCTGGGTCGCAAAACGGCGGGCCAGCACATTGGCCGAGGTCAGGATCTCCGGCGGATCACGCTCTTCGGGTGTCACGAGCAGGCCTTGTCGGCGCGCCCAACGGCCGAAGATCGGGCTGGCGGACCAGCGCGAGGTCAGCGGCGACAGGATCAGGCCGGCAAGGATCGGCGACAGCCAGATCAGCTGGCCGGGCGAGAGATAGGCCAGAACCAGCAGCGTGCCGACACCGGTCGCGACATGAAGCGCGTGACGGCGCAGGACCACCGACCACGGCGGGGTCTGGCCGGCGCGCACCTGCGCCTCCCAACCGCTGTCGCGGCCCTGCAGGATCTCGATGATCTGGCGGGTCTGGATCAGCATCTGCACCGGCGCGATCAGGGCCGAAAGCACGATCTCGAACAGCGCCGAGGCGAAAATCCGCGCCTTGCCACCGGAATTCTGCGCAAGGGGCCGCGCCCAAGCCCTCAGGATCGCGATGAATTTCGGCACCAGCAGGAAGCACATCGCGATGATGAACAGCCAGAGCATCCGCACCGGATCAAAGACAGGCCATTCGGGGAAAAGCTGGTAGGTTTGCGGGAAATAATCGGGGCGCGACAACAGCACATTGGCCGAAAGCGCAAGCCCAACAAGGATCATCGCCAGCCAGATCGGCGACATCAGGAAGCCGAAAACCCCGATCAGGAAATGGATGCGGCTGATCGTGGCAAATCCGCGCGCGCCGATCAGGCGCAAATGCTGGAGGTTGCCCTGCGCCCAACGGCGCTCGCGGACAGCCATGTCCAAAAGCGTGGGCGGCGTGCCCTCGAAGCTTTGGCGCAGGTCGTAATCGAGACGCACCTTCCAGCCCGCGCGACGCAGCAAAGCCGCCTCGACGAAATCGTGGCTCAGGATCGTACCGCCGAAAGGCGCCTTGCCCGGAAGGGTCGGAAGGCCGCAACAATCGGCGAAAGCCTTGACGCGGATCATCGCGTTATGGCCCCAGAAGTTGCCGCTGTCGCCCGACCATGCCGCGACGCCGCGCGCCACCGCCGGGCCATAGACGCGACCCGCAAACTGTGTCAGGCGCGCAAAGATCGTCTGGCCGCCGACCAGCATCGGCATGGTCTGGATCAGCCCCACCGAAGGATCGGCATTCATGCGCGCCGACAGCGCCTTGATCGTCTCGGCGCCGACCACGCTATCGGCATCCAGCACCACCATCTGCTCGTAACGCCCGCCCCAGCGGCGCACGAAATCGGCTACGTTGCCGGCCTTGCGCCCCTCGTTGGAATGGCGGCGGCGGTACCAGACAGGAACGGCACATATGTCGCGCAACCGGCTGATTGCGTTCATTTCTTCGATAACGCTCTCGGGTTTGCGGCTGTCCGAGATCACGAAGATCTCGGCGCGATCCTTGAGGCCCACGCGTTCGAGATCGGCGGCAAGCGCCGCCAAAAGCCCCGCCGTCTCCGAGGCCTGCTCGTGATAGACCGGCATGACGACCGCGATCTTCGCCTCGTTCGCGCCTTCGGGCGTTTTCAGCGGCGGCGCGAGGAAACCCGCGAGCATCGAGCAAAAGGAAAAGCCGACCCAGCCGAAGGTAAGCGCGAAAAGGACCAGAAGAACGCCCTGCAGGAAGGTGATATTGTCGCCGAAAACCAGCAACATTTCCTGAAAGCCCGCGACGGTGATCGCGATGGTGCCGCCAAAGGCCACCAGCCGCGCAAGGATCGTGCGCCAGCTCGGCAGGGCGACACGCGGACCCTGCGGCGGCGAGCCGCGGAAATCCTGCACGGGCATGGCCAAAGGCTGCTCTGGCGGGGTCGCGGCGTAGGCCCCGTTCCCCGCAGCGGCATCGCGCGCCGCGCCGTCGTCAAACATGTCATGTCCCAAAGCAGGCGCCTCCGTTTGGCTCTCGCCGGTCACACCTGCCCCGGCCGCTGGACGAAGATCCGTATTGGTCACGTTGTGTTACTCTCTCGCCCACCGGGCGATCCAGGTTTCGCTCAATGCTCCTTCGGGCCCGTTCAAAACCGCCGAAAGGTCAGCCAGCTTAGCATTCTCGGGGAAATATTCGAAGGAAAGACGCATGCGCCCCTGTTGGGGCATCCGGATGAGGTAATTATGCCCGATACGGCCCGCCGAGGCGCGGATCTGCGCCACCGGATCATCCGAGCCGAAAAGCGCGAGGTCGAAATCGACGATATAGGTGCGGGCATTGGCGTTGTTGATCGCCTTGCCGGTCATCGTCTCGAGCACCCGTGCGATCGGTGCGCTATCGGGGATCTGCGCGGCAAAGGTCAGCACATAGTCGAAATCATGGCGCTGGTCCTTCACGAGCTTGTCTGCAGGCTGCCAGAAGGAGACAATGTTGTCGTTGAACTCGTTTTCGACAGGGATCTCGATCAGCGAGACCGTGCCCTTGCCCCAACGGCCCTGCGGCGCGATCCAGGCGGAGGGGCGCAGGTCGTAACGCGCCTCGGCATCCTGGAAATCGTCGAAATTGCGGGCGCGCTGCGCGAGGCCGAATCCAAGCGGATCGTTGTCCATGAAGGCCGAAGCCTGCAGCGTCGAGGGCCCCGAAAGCGCGCGCCAAAGTCGCGTCTCGCTGCCGGTCAGCATCTGCAGACCGTCGCTGTCGTGCACCGAGGGGCGGTAATCGTCGATGCGCTTGCGGTCGGCGGGGCCGAACCAGAACATCGAGGTCAGCGGCGCGATGCCGACGTTGCTCAGATCGCGGCGCGGGAACAGCGAAACGCGGGTGTTGATGACCGTCTCGGCACCGGGCGAGATGACGAATTCGAAAGCGCCGGTGATGGATTTGCTGTCGAGAAGCGCGTTGATGCGCACCGAACGCTCCTGCGGATCGGGTTCGTAGATCCAGAAGCTGCGGAAGATCGGGAATTCCTCGCCCTCGGGGCTGCCGGTGCCGATGGCAAGGCCGCGCGCCGAAAGCCCGTAAAGCGTCCCGCGCGAGACGGCGCGGAAATAGCTCGCGCCCTGAAAGACCGCGAATTCGTCCATGACATCGGGACGGTTCAGGGGCGTGCGCAGGCGAAAGCCTGAAAAGCCCATGTTTCCGACGGTTTCCATATCGGCACCATCGGGGAACTGCGACGGGTCGAAATCGAACAGGCGCGGCGTGAAGGCCACTTTGGTCGCGATTCCGTTGGCCACGAGGTTGATCTCGACCGGCTCGTAGAAAATCGCGCCCGGCGGCAGCAGGTCCAGCGCAAAGGAGCGGTTTCCGGCCCAAGGGTCGCGGTCGCGGCGAAAACGGATCGCACGGTATTGGTCGTAGTTCAGATTCTCGAAACTGCCCTGAAGCTGCGAGATCGGCTGGACGTATTCGCGACCGGCATATTCCTTGGCGATCGCCGCGACATCCTCGAAATCGAAGGGCTTCTCGGCGGCAACGGCTTCGGTCGCATTGCCTTCCGTTTCCGGCAGGGCAACGGTCTCTTCCGCCGCTTGCGCAAAGGCCATGTTGCCCAAAGCCCCGCTCGCAGCGAGCGCGGCAGCAGAAGAAAGAACAAAGTTACGCCGATACATTCCGCGGACCTCATGAAGCAGCGGGTCAAAGACCGCAAGTTTGTGCGGATTTGGCATCGCTGCGCGCAAGTCGCAAGCAGTTTTCCTGCGGGGGCAAGAGACTGCCGACGAGGAACAGCAAATCAACATAAATGTTACTATTTCAATGGAAAACGGGCGCGAAGCCGTGCTTCGCGCCCTTACCTCATCCGAAAGTCGTGGTCCGTGAACCTGCTGACGGTTTATTGGGCAGTTTCACGCACCACATCCCCCTTGGGGCCAAGCTCGAGCAGCACGGATTCGCCTTGCGGATCGTGGCCTGAATGAGGGTCCGCGGCCCTTCGCGGGTGACGGTGCCCGGTGCGGTATAGCCCGCAGCGGTTGCGGCAGCGGCTGCGGCCTCGTCACTCAGCGCGGCGCCGCGGCGATGTTCGGGACGATCCCCGCGACGGCCGTGACGGTCATTGTCACCATGTTTGCCGCCGCGCCGGTCGCCGTGATCCCATTTGCCGTGATCGCCGCCACCAGGGCCCATATCGCCGCCGCGACCAAAGCGCATCAGGGTGCCGTCGGCCGAAAATCCGGCGCGCAGCCCTTCACCATCAGCAGCCTTGCCCATGACCATCACGCCCCGCTCGCCGGAAAAAGCGCCGGAAATCGTGGCAAATTGGCCGAAAATCTGCTGGTCGCGTACCGCTTGCGGGATCAGCGCATCACTCAGGGACTGCGGCAAAGCGCCTTCTCCTCGACGATCGCACCGCGCAGCGCCCGCCGTTTTCGGCATTGTCGACCATTGCCTTGAGCGTGTTGCCGTCGGCAAGCTTGCCGCTCACACGCAGCCCGCCGCGACGGTCGGTCCGCGTCGACAGGTCGCCCAGACCAAGGTCCTGCAACAGCTTCGGCAAAGCAACCGGCGCTGCCGTCTCGGGAGCGGCAGGCGTTTGGGCGGGGGTTTGTGCCGGCGCGGTTGCGGCGGGTGCCTCGTTGGTCGGCGCACCGCTTGCAGTCTGTGCCATCGTCGCGACCGGCATCCCGAGAATCGCCGTCATGGCCAGAATGGCGACACTGCCTTTGAACATTCTGCTCATCATGTTTCTTCCTTTATCGGCGGGACATCATCTGGTCCCATGCGAATCAGGTTTAGTCCAATGAAGATCAACGAAAGGCCAACCGACCATTTGGCTTTCGTTTGGAATCCACCGTCTAGAAGAAGTCCATGATCCGCAAGCTTTCTCCCCTTCTCGTCCTTGCCGTCCTGAGCGCGCCTCTGCCGCTGGCGGCCGGAGGCCCTTCCGAGAACCATCCTCCCGAGCGCTCCGATCGCTTCGACGATGATGGCTTCGACTTTGAAGAGGGCGGGAACGACGAAGGCCCCTTTGAAGGCCGCCCCTGCCGCCCAGCTTCGAGGTCCTGCCTCTCAGCGCCGCCGCCCGCATCGTCGAAGAGCGGTTTTCGGGCAAGCTGATCGCGGCGCGCCTCGCCCCGCCGACCCCGCGCGAGTGGCATCAGGGCGTGCAGCTCGTCCACGAGTTGCGGCTTTTGACACCACGGCGCGATGTGCTGGCGATCCGCCTCGATGCGCGCAACGGCCGCTTTCTCGAGGTCGCGGGTGCGGGGCTGGCGGAAGCGCGCAAGAAGAAAGTGACGAAACCATGAAATGTCTGATTGTTGAGGATGACGCCCTGCTCTCCTCCCAACTCGAGCAAGCCATGCGCGAGGCGGGCTTTGCCTGCGACACCGCCGCGACCGGCACCGAGGGCGAATATCTCGGCTCGACCGAAAGCTATGATGTGGCGATTCTCGACCTCGGCCTGCCCGGAATGCCGGGGATCGAGGTCCTGACGAATTGGCGGCGTGGCGGCATCACCATGCCGGTGTTGATCCTGACGGCGCGCGGTGACTGGACCGACAAGGTCGCGGGTTTTCGTGCGGGGGCCGACGATTATGCGGTCAAACCGTTCCGCCTCGACGAGGTCGTGATCCGCGCGCAGACCCTCGTTCGCCGTGCCGCGGGCCATGCGCAGGCGGTGATCGCGGCGGGGCCTTTGCATTTCGACAGCCAGCTCGGCGTCTTCAGCCTGAACGGCATGGCGCTGAAACTCACCGCTTTCGAGGCGCGCATCCTGTCCTATCTCATCCATCACCAGAACCGTGTGGTCAGCCGGACCGAGCTGTCCGAACATCTCTACGATGCTGCCGCCGACCGCGACTTCAAATCGATCGAGGTCGTGATCGGCCGCCTACGCCGCAAGATCGGCGAAGGCATGATCGAGACGCGGCGCGGCGAGGGTTATGTCCTCAAAGCGGCGGCCTGAGCGATGGCTCTCCGCCTGCCCGTCGATCGATCCGACTGCGCCTGCTGGCTCTGGCCGCCCTTCTGGTCGGCGCGGCGCTGGTCGCGGGCTACCTGACGGTCGCGGGGATCCTCGACGACTTTATCACCGACCGTTTCGACGCGGAAACCCATGCGGCCAGCGATGCGCTGATCGCGGGTGCCACGATCGACGCTGAGGGCCGTCTTGTCCCGGGCCCGCGCCCCAGCGATCCGCGCTTCGATCTGCCGCTTTCGGGATGGTACTGGCAACTGGTTCAGGACGGTCGGGTCGTGGCCAAATCCCCTCGCTCTTCGATGCGGTGCTGCCTGTCGCCGATGCCGCCTCACAAGGCAGCCACATCCGCGGGCCGCGCGACGAGGCTTTGCGCCTGAGCCACAGCAGCTTCACCCTGCCCGACAGCCTCTCGGCACTTTCGGTCAGCGTGACCGCCCCGCAATCCGAGATCGAGGCAAGCCTCGCCGAAGTGCGCCGCCCGCTCGCGATCGCGCTGGCCGTCCTCGGTCTGGCTTTGGCCTTGGCGGTGCTGTTGCAGGTCACGGCAGGACTAAAAGTCTCGACCGGATCGGAGAGGACATCCGCAAAATCCGCGACGGAAAGGCACAGTCGCTCCCTCTTCCGGCCGTTGCGGAAATCCGACCAATATCGATAGAAATCAATAATCTGCTTGAACAAAATAGAAAAGTTCTTGCCCGCAGCCGCGATTATGTCGGCAATCTCGCCCATTCGCTCAAGACCCCTTTGGCGGCGCTCGCGAACGGGCTGCCGCCCGATCATCCTGGACAGGCGCTGATCGCGCGGATGGACCGCCAGATCGGCTGGCATTTGCGCCGCGCCCGCAGCTCGGCCACCCCGCGACTGCTCGGCCACCGCACGCCGGTGGCCGAAGTCGTGGCTGATATTCTGATGGTTCTGCGCCGCCCGCTCGAGGATGCCGGCGTCACGACCGAAATCGATTGCCCGCCCGATCTCGTCTTCGCGGGCGAGCGGCAGGATCTGGAGGAGATGATCGGCAACCTGACCGAAAATGCCGCGAAATGGACGCGCTCGCGCCTGCGCATTTCGGCCCGCGCCCTGCCCCCTTCCGACAAGGATCGCCCCGAAGCGGAGGTACAGATCCTGATCGAGGATGATGGCCCCGGCATGTCCGACACCGACCACGCCCTTGCCCTGACGCGCGGCCGCCGTCTCGACGAGCTCGGCCCGCCGGGCGCGGGTCTCGGCCTCGCCATCGTCGCCGATCTGGTGGCGCTGCATGGCGGAAGCCTGTCCCTCGACCGCTCCGATCTCGGCGGCCTCAAAGCGGCGCTGACCCTGCCCGCCTGAGGCCGAACCAAGCCTGCCTGCATCCGGCGATTGGCCTGCCCGTGCTGTGAGGCGGAATAAGCGATTCCAACGGGTTTTGCCCGACTCGCGGGACGGAAAAACGCGCTTACGATGGCGATTGCCCTAAACCCTTATCGCCTTCCACATCCACCAATAGCGAAATTTCATATCACGACTGACGATTATCGGCACCCACATCATACGGTGCAGGCGTAGGATCTGCTCGACTTTCTTTAAGATTCTTCTTGTCGAGCCGATCGAGACGATGCTTCCTTCCGGAGCAAATCAGGCAATGGGAGATATGAATGACGTTGACCTCTGGAATACTGAAACAATCTCCAGTTATCGCCCTGTTTCTTTCGCTGGCTGCGGGGTACTGGATCGGAAAATTTTAATTCGGAAATTTCCAATTGGGCGGCGTGACGGGATCCCTTCTCGTTGCGATCATTGCCAGCCAATTGGGGTGAAGATAGACGACGGCGCCAAGTCGCTGCTATTCGCATTGTTCATCTATGCTGTTGGTTTTAAGAGCGGTCCGGCGTTGTTGCAGAATTCCGAGCGGGGTCGCAGTTCCCGTTTCCCCAGCGGGTTTGAGCTCCGCGCTCGATCTCGGCAGTGCCGTGGGCATTGAAGCAGTTCATCAATGCGATGCGGATCCGGATTTCGGCGGCCCGGCGATCGGGATCGCGTGGGGCGGTCTGCTCGCCGAAGGATTCGAGGCACCGCATCATCGCCTCGCCCCGGCTTCGGGCATGATGGCTGGGCCATTGTTTCCAAGTAGTGCGCCCGAAGCGCTTGGTCGCGCGTGAGGTATATCGTGGCAGGCTCGGGCGGCAGGACAATCCTCCTTCCACAGGCGTCCGTTTTTGCGGATGGGTATGACCGCCGTGCCTCCACGATCCAGAATTGCCGTATAGGAAGCGCCGTGTGTCGAGGACACCATCACCCTTCACTATCCCGATTTCCTCATCCGGCGGGATCTGGCTCAAAAGCTCGGGTAGAGGCGGGCTGTCACCTTCGCGACTCTAGGTAAACTCCACCGCCCGAAGGTCGCCGTTGTCCGCGTCCATAGCCGAACGGACTTTGCGACACGGGCAGCGACGATGCGTGCCGTGCTTGCGGGCCAGCCGTTCGCCATCGCCGAAAAGCTTGATCCCTTGTTCAGTCGACCAGCAGGTTCGGGGGCCTCGGCCACAGCGGTTCGTGATCTGGGCCGTGATCCTCGCCTGTCTGCGGCTCAGGGTCGAGAAGTCCAGCACCGGCCGAGATGGTTGCCGAAGTGGGAGACCAAACAGCACCTTTACCATGAGGCGGAACTGAACGGCGGCATCGCCGAACACCCTGACTTCCAGGCCTGGAGGCAAACCAAACCATGTCCCTGTCCGGCCAGGCAAGCAGCGAGCCACGCCGCTTCAGCGCCTCGTCATATGATTTCCAGTTCTCCGTGCGGTAGCGGGCCGATGCGGGCTTCGTCATGCCGAGATGTCAACATAAGGCATTCGCTTGATGAAGCCTGCGGAACGGAAAGTTCTGCAAAAACGCCGCCCCGACCCTCGAAATTACAAAAGAAATCAGCAGCTCAATCGGCGCAACTGGCGGAGGAGGTGGGATTCGAACCCACGGTGGAGTTCCCCCACGTCGGTTTTCAAGACCGGTGCATTAAACCGCTCTGCCACTCCTCCGACGGGGATTTGTTAGCGCGGGAAAAGGGTTAGGGCAAGGGGCGCGGCATCGAAAGAGCGGCTGAAACGCGCACGGTTCCGCCATTCGTCGGGCGCGCGTCCGAAGGGGCTCCGGACGCGCGGGAAGCAGGGTCTCCCTGCCCTATTCGGCGGCGTCTGCCGGCACGGCCATCGGGTTGTTGGGATGGGTCGTCCAATTCGCATAGGGCGCGACTTTGCGGCCGGTGCGCTCGTCGATCTCGCCGACCTCCAGCTCGCGCATGGTGATGCAGTTTTCGACCGGACAGACATCGACGCACAGGTTGCAGGCGACGCATTCGGCGTCATTGACGGTAAAGACCCGCCCCGGCCCCATGTTGATCGCTTGGTGGCTGGTATCCTCGCAGGCCGCATAGCAACGACCGCAGCTGATGCAAAGATCCTGATCGATCTGCGCCTTGGTCGTATAGTTGAGGTTGAGATAGCGCCAATCCGTGACGTTCGGAATGGCACGGCCGATCAGCTGGTCCATCGTCATCTCGCGGCTGTCGAGATAATCGTGCAGACCCGAGATCATCTCCTCCACGACCTTGAAACCATAGGTCATCGCGGCGGTGCAAACCTGTACCGTGCCCGCGCCGAGCGCCATGAACTCGGCGGCGTCACGCCAGGTCGTGACGCCGCCGATGCCCGAGATCG
Source organism: Paracoccus cavernae (assembly GCA_030410095.1). Taxonomy (GTDB): domain Bacteria; phylum Pseudomonadota; class Alphaproteobacteria; order Rhodobacterales; family Rhodobacteraceae; genus Paracoccus; species Paracoccus cavernae. The sequence goes on along the minus strand of JAUFRC010000001.1, from coordinate 613,448 downwards.
GCAGACGGGCGGTCTCGGGATTGCGGGCAATCTCGGCAACCATGTTGAGCGCGATCGGCTTGACCGCCGGACCGCAGAAGCCGCCGTGACTTCCCTTGCCGTCGATGGTCGGCTCGGGCGCGAAGAGATCCAGATCGACCGAGGTGATCGAGTTCACTGTATTGATCAGGCTGACCGCATCCGCTCCGCCGCGCAAAGCGGCCTCGGCAGGTTTGCGGACATCGGTGATGTTGGGCGTCAGCTTCACGATGCAGGGCATGCGCGAATATTGCTTCACCCAGCGTGTCACCATCTCGATATATTCGGGCACCTGCCCCACGGCCGAACCCATGCCGCGTTCGGCCATGCCGTGCGGGCAGCCGAAGTTCAGCTCGACCCCGTCCGCGCCGGTATCCTCGATCGCGGCGAGGATCGACTTCCAGCTCACCTCGTCGCAAGGCACCATCAGGCTGATGATCACCGCGCGGTCGGGATAATCGCGCTTGACCGATTTGATCTCGCGCAGGTTCACCTCGAGCGGGCGGTCGGTGATCAGCTCGATATTGTTGATCCCCAGAACACGCCGGTCCGCGCCGTAAACCACGCCGTAACGCGGGCCGTTGACGTTGACGACAGGCGGCCCCTCAAGCCCGAGGGTCTTCCACACCACCCCGCCCCAGCCCGCCTCGAAGGCGCGACGAACATTGACCTCCTTGTCGGTCGGAGGGGCCGAAGCCAGCCAGAACGGATTGGGAGATTTGATGCCGATGAAATTGCTGCGCAGGTCAGCCATGATCCGCCCCCATCAATTGCGCGTGGATGTCTTCGGCCGCATCGCGACCTTCGGCGACGGCGGTGACCGTCAGATCGTCCCCGCCCGTGGCGCAATCCCCGCCCGCCCAGACACCGGCAAGCGAACTGCGGCCCTTGTCGTCGACCGCGATCTTGCCGCCCGAGAGCGCGAGCCCCTCGGGATGGCCGGAAAGCCTTTGCCCGATGGCGCGGAAAAGCTGGTCGGCGGCAAGGCGGAAGCGCTCGCCGGTTTCCTCGAGCCCCGAGGCACCCTCGCGGGTATGGGCGAATTCGACCTCGCGCACGGCTCCATTGCCGTGAACCGCGACCGGCATGGCGTTGCAGATGATGCGCACGCCCGCGCGGGTCGCATGGTCCTGCTCGTGACTCGATGCCCCCATGCGCGACTGGCCGCGACGATAGACGATGGTGACGTTTTGCGCACCAAGGTGGCGCGCCTGCACCGCAGCATCGACCGCCGTCATGCCCTCCGATCACGACGACGTCGCGTCCGACCGGCAGCGCCGAGAGATCGCCGCTCTGGCGCAGCTCGCGGATGAAATCGACGGCATCATGGACCTGATCGCGCCCCTCGCCTTCTGCGCCCAAAGCGTTCACGCCCTGAAGCCCCATCCCGAGGAAAACCGCATCGTAATCGCGCTGGAGATCCGCAAGCCCGAAATCGCGCCCCAAAGCGGCTCCGGTCTTGACCGAGATCCCTCCGACCGAGAGCAGCCATTCGACCTCGCGGCCCGCAAAGCCGTCGACGGCCTTATAGGTCGCGATTCCGTATTCGTTGAGCCCGCCCGCCTTGGCGCGCGTCGAAAAGCGTGACCTCGTGGCCTTTGACGGCCAGCCGGTGCGCGGCCGAAAGTCCCGCCGGCCCCGCGCCGACCACAGCGACACGCTTGGCCGTGGGCGCTGCGCGTTTGAAGGGATGGCTGCCCTGATCCATCAGGTGATCGGTGGCATACCGCTGAAGCGCGCCGATCTGGACCGGCTTTCCTTCGGCGGCTTCGCGCACGCAAGAGCCTTCGCACAGGTTTTCGGTCGGACAGACGCGGGCGCAGATCCCGCCCAGAATGTTCTGGTTGAAGATCGTCATCGCCGCCGCATCGGGCGTTCCGGTCGAGATCTGGCGGATGAACAGGGGAATATCGATCGAGGTCGGGCAGGCCGTGACGCAGGGCGCGTCATAGCAGAAGTAGCATCGATCGGCAGCGACGCGGGCCTCGTGGTGATCGAGGGGCGGCGCAACATCGGAGAAATTGACGGCATAGACTTCGGTTGTCAGACGGCCCGGCACCACACCGGGCGTCAGCTGGCTATTGGACATCGCTTGGACCCCAGGCTGGCTGCTATCGAGAATCAGGCTGACACAGGTCTGATTTTTTATCAAATGGTAAAATTTCGGGACGATCTTTTCCGAAAGTTGCTGCAATTGCTGCCTATTTTCCCGTCAAACCGTCCCGCACCGCACCCAGATCCCGCGCCGCGTTGCAGCAACCGAAGGCGAAATCTCCCGCCGCATCGCAGCACCTGCGAGCAGGCTGTCCACCCCGCCAACAGCGCCAAACCGCACGCAACCCTGCGGGTCCGGTGCTTGCCGACATGCGAGAACATGCTATGAGTTTCGGGCCAGCCTGATCGCTGCCCCGCATGTCGGGCAAGGCGCAGCCAGCATCCATTCCCACGGCCCTTGCGGCGACAACCCGGGCGGCCCCATCCGGCCGCTTCGCCTGTCGGGCATTCCGGCCAAGCCTTTCGATTGGATAACAGCATGAATGCCATCACGCCTCGCGGTCTCGAGATCAATACCGCCGCCGCGCGCCCGCTCGACGCGATCCGGGTTTCGCGCAACTTGCTTCTGACCACGCGGGTCGCCTCGTTCGCGACGCTCGACCCCGGTGGTTTTCCCTATAATACCGCGACCAATCTTGCGGTCGAAGCCGACGGGACACCGGTTTTCTTTACCGCCTACCTCGCGCTTCACGCCCGCAATATCGAGGCCGATCCCCGCACCTCGATCACGCTGGCCGATCACGACAGCGATGTGATGACGAAGCCGCGCCTGACCCTTTCGGGCGTGCTGGAAAGGGTCACCGGCCCCGATTTCGAGGCACTCAAGGAGACCTATGCCGAGCGCTTCCCCAAATCGAAACTCTATCTCTCGCTGCCCGATACCCTGCTCTACCGTCTGCGCACCCAAGCGGTGCAGCTCAATGGTGGTCCGGCGCAGAATGCCAACAAGGTTGTGGCGCAGGATCTGGTCACCGACCTGTCCGGCGCCGGCGAGCTGATGGCCGCCGCACCGGCGCTGGTTGCCGATCTGAACGCGCAAGGCGCGGCTGCCGGTTTGGCGCGTGCAGCGGGTGCCGATCCGGCTGCGCGCTGGCGCGTGAGCACCATCGACCCCGAGGGGATCAACCTGAGCGCGCCGCAGGGACTCGCCCGCCTGTGGTTCGCCAACCGCGCCACCAATCCGCAGGAGTTCGCCGCAGAAGTCGCGGCCGGCCTGACGGTCTCCGTCCAAGGCGCGCCCGCCTGACACCCTGCCGAGCGGCCCCCTTTCGGCGGTGCAGCATGAGCTGGCCCGACGGACGTAAAGCAGCCCGAGCGGAACGCTTTGCGTCCGCTTTTCTTTCGCACCCACCCGAATCTGTCCGGCGAAGGAGCGCTTTTCCAGATCTTCCCCCGTAACAGAGGATGGCCGCGAACAATCCAAGGTAGATTAACCTTTATTAAACACATCCCTTGGTAAATTCGCCTGCAGCGCGAATCCCTCTCGCGGCATTTTCGTCTGAGGATAGGTCCATAATGTGATTAAGAATTGCGTTATGCGCTAGATTAACCCGAAAATAACCCGATAATGCCTAACGTTAGCCCTACCGCCGTACTGCCCACGCCCCGGAACCGCCCATGCCAGATAGCTCGCCCATCCCCCAGCACCTGATTTTGCGCTGGAAGGATCTCGTCAACAGCCTGCTTGAGGTCCTCTCCGCCTCGGCAGTGCGCCTCGTCCGTCTAGGCAAGGATGGCGATATCGCGCTGGCGAGTGCCGGCGCGGCTTTGGCGCATCCTATAACGCGCGATGGCCTGGAAGAAGAACTGCTGCACCGCAGCGAAGATCGTTTCGACGGCGCCCACCAATTCGTGCTGGCGATCACCGGCCCCGATGGCGCGCGTTTTGGCGCTCTCGAAATCATCAGCCATGCGCCCGCGGGATTTTCCGACCTCCATCTGCGCCTCGCACGGCAATTGCGCGCCGCGGTCGAAGACCAGCTCGCACTGCACCGCGTTTCCGAACTTTCGCAGAACCAGCCTTCGGAAAATGCCGCGCCGGCCCCTGCCGATCCGGGCGCTTCGGCAGATGCGCCAGCCATCGTCCATCCTCCTGTACAGGTCACCGAACTGCGCTTCCGCCAGCTCGTTGAATCCTCGATGGATGACTATTTCATTCACGACGAAAGCGGCCGCTTCATCGACGTCAACGAACATGCCTGCACCAGCCTCGGCTATACCCGCGAGGAGCTTCTGGAACTGTCCGTTCCCGACATTTCCTGCGAACTGGTCGACGGAGAGCTGGACGACAACCTCGAGACCGCCTCGCGCGCGGGTAGCTCGGTCAAATTCAGCGCGCGCCATCGCCGCAAGGACGGGACATCCTTTCCGGTCGAGGTGATGGTGACCGCCCAGATCATCGGGGGTCAGCGCTACTTTCTCGGCATGGCGCGAGACATCACCGAACAAGCGGCCGCAAAAAGGCGCTTGTCGATCTCAATGCCGAACTCGAGGAGCGGGTGACCCAGCGCACCAGCGCGCTGCGCTTCACCACGATGCAGCTGCGCGCGATCATGGACAACGTCCCCGACGCCCTGTCGCTGACCGATGCCGAAGGGCGCTTCCTTCTGGTCAACCCGATGGCCTGCAGCCTTCTGCAAAGCGAACCCGAATTCATCGTCGGCCGCACGATCGGAGAGCTGCTCGATCCCGAAACCGCGCAACGCATCCGTTCCACTGTCGCCGAGGTCATAACCTCGGGCGAGGCCAGCACCACCGAGGAACTCCTTGCGGTCGCGGGGCAGGAACGCGTCCTTTTGACCACCCGCACGCCGCTCAAGGACGAAAGCGGCACGGTCATCGGTCTGGTCACGCTCTCGCGCGACATCACCGAACGCAACCTTGCCGAAATGGAGCTGCGGGTCGAACGCGAACGCCTGACGCTTGCCGCTGATGTCAGCGGACTGGCGGTTCTCGACTACCATCCCTGTAACGGCAGCCTGATCTCGAACGACGAACTGCAGCGTTTCTTCAAGATCCCGTCCGACGAGATCACGCTGGACCGGCTGGTGGCCGCGGTCCACCCCGACGACCGCGCGCTCTTTCGCGCCATTCTCGAAGGGACCGCGGGCGACATTCCGACGGAACAGACCAACCTGCGCCTTCTGGCCGGCGGCGATCGTCAATGCTGGTTCACCGCCGCCTCGCGCGTGATCTCGACCGGCAGCTACGACGAAGACGGCACCCGCGTGCTCACCGTCATCTATGACGTGACCGAAACGAACAATGCGGCGATCGCGCTGCGCCAGAGCTATGCTTCGCTGCAACGCGCCGAACGGCTGGCGCGGGTCGGTTCCTGGACAATCGACCCCGAAACCGAAATGCTGTATCTTTCGGACACCTTGTGCGAGATGAACCAGATCCCGAACGGCAGCGCCCTTTCGGTGGCCGATCTCGCCCAGGCAACCACCCCGAGGATTTCGCACGTCTCCATCGCGCGATCCGCAACTGTCTGGAAAACGGCACGCCCTATATGGTCGATGTCCTCCATTTCACACCCGACGGCGGCCGTTTCAGCGCCGAGGTCCGCGGCGAGCCGGTCTATGACGCAAACGGCAAGCTGACCATGATTTCGGGCACGCTACAGGATGTCAGCCTGCGCGAGGCTGCGCGCATCCAGATGGCGGCAATTGCCGACAGCCTGCCCAACGGCGCGATCTATCGTATCGACTTCCTCTCGCCCGAGATCGGCCTTTCGGGCGATGCGGCGACGGAAACCGAAATGGTGCTCTCCTATATCAGCGCCGGGATCGAGCCGCTGATCGGCTATAGCGCCGATGCCGTGGCGGCCAATCCCTCGCTTCTGGTCAGGTCCGTCCACCCCGAGGATCGCGACCGCTATCTCGAGGCCTCGCGGCTCGCGACTTTGGCGCAGACCAATTTCGAGTGCGATTTCCGCGTGATCCGGCCCGACGGCACGACCGCCTGGCTTCAGGTCCGCTCCGCGCCGCGCCTGCACGAGGGCGGGCGCGTCTGGGACGGGATCATCCTCGACGTGACCCGTGCCTATGAAACCGCCGAGGCCCTGCGCCACGCCAAAGAAGCCGCCGAAGCCGCCGAGCGCGCAAAGGCCGATTTCCTCGCCACTATGAGCCACGAAATCCGCACGCCGATGAACGCCGTGATCGGCATGACGCGGCTTGCGATGCAGACCGACCTGTCGCCGCGCCAGCAAAACTATCTCGAAAAGATCGACACTTCGGCGCGGGTGCTGCTCGGCATCATCAACGACATACTCGATTTCTCGCGCATTGAAGCGGGCGCGATCGATCTCGAGGATATCGATTTCACCCTCGAATCCGTTCTCGAAACCCTCTCCAACGCGACCTCGCTCAAGGCCGAGGAAAAGGGGCTGGAAGTGATCTATGCAATCGCTCCCGAGGTTGCGCGCACGATGCGCGGCGACCCGTTGCGGCTGGGGCAGATCCTGATCAACCTCGTCGGCAACGCGGTCAAATTCACCCAGAAAGGCGAGATCCTCGTGTCCGTCGACACCGCCGGCGGGACCAATCCGCAGGATCCGCGCTTGTTGCGGTTCTCGGTGCGCGACACAGGGATCGGCCTCGAGCCCGAGCAGATGTCCATGCTGTTCCGCCCTTTGCCCAAGCCGACAACCGCACCGCCCGCCGCTTCGGCGGCACCGGTCTCGGCCTGTCGATCAGTAAAAAGCTGGTCGATCTGATGGGGGCGAAATCTCGGTCGAAAGCCGCAAAGGCGAAGGCAGCACCTTCAGCTTCACCATCGCCCTGAATATGACCCTCAGCCCCAAACAAAGGCTCGCGCAGGCATTCCAGGACAAACGCGCGCTTATTGTCGACGATATCGCCACCTCGCGCGAGACCCTGTCGGCCATGATCGCGCAATTCGGGGTTACGGCACAAACGGCCTCCTCGGGTCCCGAGGCCTTGGCAATCCTGCATGACGCGGCCGCGCGCGGCAAAGCCTTCGATGTCGTCTTGATGGATTGGCGCATGCCGGGCATGGACGGTGTCGAGACGGCGCGACATATCCGCAGCGACAAGTTCCTGCGCGATACACCCGCCGTTTTGATGGTAACCGCCCATGCCGGCGAAGAGATCATTCGCAATGTCGATACTCTGGAATTGCAGGGGTTGCTGATCAAACCGGTGACGGAATCCGTGCTTTTCAACGCGATCCAGCCGATCTTCGACCCGCCAGCTCAAGGTGGTTCCGGCGAACGAGATCCTCGTGAGCCATCAGCGCCATCCCGCCATCCTGCGCGGCAGCCGTGTACTGGTTGTGGACGACAACCTCTTCAACCTCGAGGTCGCGACCGACTTCCTCGAACTCGCGGGGTTCATGTCACCACGGCGGAATCCGGTTTCGAGGCACTCGACCAGCTCGAGGCCAAGCGCTTCGACGCGGTTTTAATGGATATGCAGATGCCGGAGATGGATGGTCTCGAAACCACCAAGCGGATCCGCGAGATCCAGAGTTTGCGCGATCTTCCGGTGATCGCACTGACGGCGCAGGCGCGGGTCGAGGATCGCGAGGCCACGCTTCTGGTCGGAATGGCGGCCCATCTGACCAAACCGATCGACGAAAGCCTGCTCTATTCGACCCTTGCCTCGGTGCTCGACGGCCAGATGACTCCGATGCAGCTCGCGGCTCCGGAACCGGAGCCCGAGATCGCAACCCTGCGATCGATCTGGCAAAAGCGCTCGAACGGGTGCGTGGCGACCGTCAGCGGCTCGACCGGATGCTTGACCTCTTCCTGCGCGACTTTGCCGAATGCCCCAACCAGCTACGCGATGCCTTGGAAGCGAAAGATGCCAAGGCGCTTGGTGCTGTCGCCCACCGCGTCCGCGGCGTCGCTGGCTATTTCGGCGCCGACCAGATGTTCAAACATGCCGAAACGCTGGAGCTGGCGATCTACAACGGCGAGACGGAAGATCTGAAAATCCACACAGGAAAACTTGTCGCCAGCCTCGAAGCGGTTCTGGTGACTTGTCGTCGGGCGCTGGACGATGCCGAAAGCCTATCGCGCGATCCTGTCGGCGGTTAGATCTCGCCGGCATCGCCGACGCTACGGGCCAGCAGCTCTTGGGATCGTCCGTTTGGAGGTTCCAGATCCAAAGAAGAAGGGCGCAAGAGACCGGATCTCTTGCGCCCTTCCTTATCCTCGGCGGATCACTTGATCCTTAATGGGCCGCGGGCCGAACCATCGGAACCTCGTTGCCCTCGCTGTCGAAGAGCTTGCCGTCCTTGACATAGTCGCCCTCCTCCAGCGGTGCGAGATCGGCGAAGCGGATTGTGCGCTCGGAGGCTACTCCGAAGACCGAAGGCTCCTCGGAATTTCCGGCTTTGACATGGTTGAACAGCAGGTTGAGCACGATCGCCATCAACGCCGACGAGCTGATGCCCGAGTGGAAGATGGTCTCGACCCAATCAGGGAACTGCGCGTAGAAATCGGGCAGAACGATCGGGATCGTGCCGAAGCCGATCGAGGTCGCGACGATGATCAGGTTCATATTGTTGACGTAATCGACGCGCGACAGGGTGCGGATACCGCTGGCGGCAACCGTGCCGAACAGCACGATGCCCGCGCCGCCCAGAACCGGGCTCGGGATCGCGGCAACGACGCGGCCCATCACCGGCAAAAGCCCGAGCAGGACCAGAATGACACCGCCGGTTGCGACGACATAGCGGCTTTTGACGCCGGTGACCGCGACGAGACCCACGTTCTGCGCGAAGGCGCTTTGCGTGAAGGAGCCGACGAAAGGCGCGAACATGCTCGAGAGCATATCGGCGCGCAGCCCGTCACCGAGGCGGTGCGAATCGACTTTGGTCTCGACGATATCGCCGACCGCGAAAATATCGGCCGAGGTTTCGACGAGGGTCACGAGAATGACGATGAACATCGACAAGATCGCCGCCACGCCGAAAGTCGGCATGCCGAAGTGGAAAATCTGCGGCAGGGCGAAATAGGGCCCCTGGCTGACCTGCGAGAAATTGGTCATGCCGAGCGCATAGGCAATGCCCGTGCCGATCACGAGAGCGAGCAGGATCGACAGGCGCGAGATCGCGGCATTGCCCACTTTGCTCAGCAAAAGCACGATGGCCATTGTCCCGAGAGCAAGCATGACATTCGCGGGGCTGCCGAAATCGGGAGCCGAGCTATTGCCGCCCATCGCCCAACGGCCCGCAACCGGCATCAGCGTCAGGCCGATGGTGGTGATCACGATACCCGCGACAAGCGGCGGAAAATACTTTGTCACACGCGCAAATATCGGCGTGATCAAGAGCCCGATGAAGGACGAGGCAATCACCGCGCCGAAAATGGCCTGAATGCCGCCATTGGCCGAAATCGCGATCATCGTCGCAACGCCGGCGAAGGACACGCCCTGTACAAGAGGCAGCTGGCAGCCGAAGAACGGCACGCCGATCGTTTGCAGGATCGTCGCCACCCCGCCCGCGAAAAGCGATGCGGTGATGAGCAGCCCGATTTCGCTCGGGCTCAATCCGGCAGCCTGTCCGACGATCAGGGGAACGGCGACAATACCGCCGTACATGGTCAGAATATGTTGGATACCATAGGCCAAGTTTGCGAAAAGCCCCAGCTTCTCGTCTTCCGGCCGTGCGGAAAGTGTTTCCACGTTTGAAGTACTTTGCAAGGTTCTCTCCCTTCCCTGGCAAAAACGTCATCCCCTGGTGAGACTGGCGGAACTTAGAGGGAATTTTCGGGGACCGCTTTCTCGGAAATATTTAAGCTATCTTAAGATTTGGAGTAAAATGAGAATTCGGGTCACAAAACGGCATGCTGTCGCGGCGCAATGACATGGCGCAACGAACCACCGACCTCGTTTCCGCCGCAAATATTGGGCATGTTTTCAGGTCGATGAAGGGCCGTGGTCGAGCTCTATAAGATTAGGCTTCCGTAACGTCGCTTTCCAGTCAGGACACCATTTCCGCGGCCGGACAAGGCACGAATTCGTCATTCTGGTGATCCGCGCGCAACACCGAAGGCCGCAAAAGGGTGATTTTCGGCACGGCAAAGACGGGAAACCGCCGAGAGTCACGCCATTGTCATGCCGCCCGCGCGAATCGGCGCTTTGGCGAGTGGAGGGTGCAGCCAACGCGGCTCAGGCTTGCGTGCAGGAGCGCCTATCCGCACGCGTGCAAGGCCGCTCACAACTGCGACAGCGAGAACAGATCGCCGTGATCGGAGCGCGAGCACGCACTGGAAACCGCCGGGATCTGACCGTTTGCATTTTATTATTTCTTAATCTTTTCATGCAATTGTCGCGGAACCTTCCCGCCCCGCCCACAAGGAGATCCGGAAAGCCGCATCAGTTGTCATCACCGCAAGGCTCTGCCACCTTAAGGCGACTTCATGTTTTCAGGAGCTTAGACATGACGAAACTCTCCCTTGGCATCGCGGCATTGAGCCTGATGACGGTGACCATGCCCGCCCTCGCCCAAAGCGGGGCCAGCGATCTGGCGCCCTTTCCCGCAGCCGAGGAAGGCCTCACCCGTCAGGTCATCCAGCTCGAAGAGCAGCCGAACGAAGATCTGCTGCGGGTCGAAGTCGTCGCCGGCAAAATGCTCGAGGTCGACTGCAACCGCGTCATGATCTCGGCAAACCTCGAAACCAAGACCGTCGAAGGCTGGGGCTACGACTATCTCGTCGTCGATCAGGTTTCCGAGCCCGCCAAGACCTTGATGGCCTGCCCCGACGGCAAAACCGAAACCGCCTTCGTGCCGTTGAACCTCGGCCCCGAAGCGGTGCGGCGCTACAACAGCAAACTGCCGGTTGTCGTCTATGCGCCGGCGGATATCTCGGTGAAATACCGCATCTGGCGTACCGACGAAGCCCTGAGCGACGCGGTCGCGCAGTAAACCGGCCTCCGGCCCAAGCGGCCGGGGCCATCCTTTCGGGGTGATTTTCCCTAGGGCAAGCCATTGACCTCATTCGCGATAATCGATGTGATGCGGCAAGCGAAAAAGGGAAAGACATGAAAACTATTCTCGCCTGTGGCGTCACCCTTCTGGGCCTTGCCGCCTGCACTCCCACCGATCCCTATGCCCGCGTCGCGGCACAAGCGGTGCCGCCAAGCGCCGAGCTCAAGGCCAGCATCGTTCAGGATGCAAAAGAGATCGTCTATGATCCGCGCTCGGTGCGCAACGCACAGATCTCCAATGTCGCGACCTTCGCCGACGGCACTCAAGGCGTCTGTGTGCGCGCCGATGTGAAGAACGCGCAGGGCGTCTATATGGGCGCGCATAACATGGGGCTGCGGATCCGTGACGGCAAACGCGATGTCGCGGCGCTCGAGCATCCGCTCTGCGAGCGTGCCGACATCACCTGGCAGCCCTTCCCCGAGCTCGAGGGCAAGCGGAAGCGCTAAGGTCTTCCCCGAATCCCGGGGCGAAGATTCTGATCGGGCGGCCGGATGCAGACATTCGGCCGCCCTTATTGTTCCCAAAATCAGGACAATCGGCGAGCTTTGTTGCGGACAAGCGACAAAACCGCAGGTTGCGCCCGTCTTCGACGCTCGAAATCACAGAAAAATCCCGAAAATCGAGGCAATCTGTCTGCCATACAAGGCAAAATGACATTTTTACCGTGCAAATTGTAGCGCTTTCTGCACCTATAACGCGAAATTAGCCCATGTTTTCAACCCCCTTAAGGGGGATCTAGGCATGATTACCTATGCCCTGAACGTTTTCCAAAACATCGCGTTAACCTCTCGTAACGAACGGGAGACAGCGGTCGTATCACCAAAGCCGGCATGATGACGGCACCGGATACGGGCGTTGCGAGACAAAGTGAAGTGAGGTTTTCGAATGCCTGCCAACAAGATCATCAACCACACGATGACTATTCGTGAAGAGCTCGAAGGCCTCATGGACCGTCACGAGCCCGGCACCCAGAACGAGTTTGTCGCAGAAGCCTATATCTCGGCTTCCGAGTTCCTGATCTGGGCCGCGGAAATGGCTGCGACCGGCAAAATGAGCGACGGCACCATGAGCCTGCAGGCCCTGGTTGCGGCGGCGCGCAAAAATTGGAAGAAGCCGAGCAAGCGGTCTACGCGGCGGTTCTTTCGGCGGCCAAGCCGAAAGTGGCTTACTTCCCGTCGCTGCCGAATAAGCGGGCGACCGCTCCGGCAGGTCAAGCGTCCGGGGCCCGAAGCGCGAAAGTGCCCCCTGTTGCTGTTCGCAGCCTCGGGTTCCAAATCAGCTCCGCGATGGCCGCATGATGGCGCAAAACCTCCCTTTGCGCCGCGCGGCGGGATGGATATCCCTCAAGGATCTGATTTGCCGGCCCCAGATCGAGACGCGAACGGCAACCCGCATTCGCGAAAAGGGCTCCGGACGATTGACGTCGATCATAGCCTTGGCTGCGCCGGATGTGGCTGCATCCGTCCAAACGATCAAGGGGCAGCCTGACCTTCGTCCGGCCGCCCCTTTTTCTTGGCACCTGCCCGAGCGCCTCAGCCGCGCAGCAAGAGCGCGAGCGCCTCGCCACGTGCAAGCTCGTCGGCAAGAGACAGCATATCGGGTAGCGGATAGGTCGCACGATTGCCGCGCAGCTCGCGGATCATCGCGATGGTTTGCCCGAGCGAAGGAAAATCGCCGGGCGCTTTGAGATGTAGATATAGCGCCAGAACCGCGACCGAACGCGAACGCCCGCCGCGACAATGGACCAGCACATGCCCCGCGCGATGGGCCGGATAATGCGGTCTGCCGGGGCTTGCCTGCGTCACCAAGCCATCGAGGGCCAGAACCGCTGCAGCCATATGGGTCGCACTATTCCCCGCCCCGTCGATCAGCCCGACTTTGGCGCGGCGCAGATGGGTTCCGTCGGGCAGCTGCAATTCGGCCGCGTGAACGTTCAGCGCCACATTCAGCGAGGCGGTGATCCCTGCCTGCAAAGGGCCTCGGGGTCACTGGCCGCGACCAGATTGCCGACGAAAAGGCGGCAGAGACTGCCGTCGGGGCGCGCAACACCGGCCACCGGCAAAAGAACCGGCGTCGCGTCTTCGTTCTTTTCGGCCAGCCCATCGTGGTTCAGCATAGATCTTCACTTTCTTCTGCGCCCGTCGTGGCGACGCGGTGCCCAAAGCACCATCGTCCGGCAAGCGCCTTTTGCAAAGAGGGCGCCGCCGCCAGACTGCCGAAAGCCGGCATCAGATGGCGGGCACGGGCGTCACCCGAACCCGCATAACCGCAGCGACCGTGATCAGCTGGTCGTCAACAGCGCGGAGGCACCTTTTCGGGGGCCTCGAAACCGGCCAGAAGGCGCAAGAATATGGTCTTGCTGCCAACCGAAGGGCCGAAAACCGGCAGAAACTCCCACGCCGCGAGTACATTGTGGATCCCGTAGGGCATGCTGGTCCCGATAACGATTTTTCCGCCCCGTGGCAGGCGGATATGGATCATTCTTCATCGGCCTTCGGTCGCCATTTGGGCTTGGCGGTGACAGGAAAACATCACCCTTTTGTATCGGTCAGGGTCAAGTCCCGTGAATTGCGTGCGCGGCGGGCCCCTGCCGCGGCAGCTTCGATACAATCGCGCCGCGGGATTGGAGATTGCGCCTGCATGACCTAGAAAGAGGAGCAACTTTCTGACCGACGGTCCCATCATGATCATTCTTCGCGCCGAGGATCACCGCCGCATGCCGTGGAAAAACGGCAAGGGCGTTACCATCGCGATCGCCATCCATCCCGCAGATGCCAGCGTCGAGAATTTCGACTGGCGGCTGAGCACCGCAACCGTCGACAGCGACGGGCCTTTTTCGGTCTTCGAGGGGATCGAGCGCAGCCTTTCGGTTCTGACCGGCGACGGGCTGGTCCTTTCGGTCGAGGGACGCGAGGATGCGGCCCTGACCATCGACAGCGCCCCCTGACCTTTCCCGCCGACAGTCCGACCCATGCACGTCTGACCGGCAGCGCGATCACCGATCTCAATGCGATGACGCGGCGGGCAAGGGCCACGCACCGCCTGAGCCATCACGCGGTGTCGGGCAGCGCGGAGCTGGTTCTGAACGGCGATGACTGTCTGGTCTTCTGTGGCGAGGGTACGGTGCGTGTGGGCAATGTGACGCTTTCTCCGCTCGATTGCCTGCGCCTTTCCGGCTGCCGCGACCAGACGCTGCTGGCCGAGGGCTCGGGCAGGCTCTATCTCGCCGAGTTTTCCAGCATCTGACGACAACCCCCTGATTTGACGCCAAACCTTTACCGCCCCGCCCGCAGGACCAACCGGATTTGCGGGCGGGGCGCCTGCGGCGGATCTGCCCAAAAGAGCGGCAGTTTTCGCCGATCTTGCCGTTGTCACCCGCGAAAAGCGCCTCCTCGGGCGCATTTCCCGCGCTTGGCGCATTGATCGCCGCCCGAGCCTTTGGCACAACTTCCCCATTCGACTGACGCCTCCGTCAGCACAACACAAAGGAAGTTCCATGTCCGAGATCAAACGGATCGAAGTCGGCGCGCGCATGAGCGAAGCGGTCATCCACAACGGCACCATCTATCTGGCAGGCCAGATCGGCACGCCGGGCAAATCGGTCGCCGAGCAAACGCAGGAATGTCTGGCCGAGGTCGACCGTCTGCTTGCGCTGGCCGGTTCCGACAAGACCCGCATCCTCAAGGCGCAAATCTGGCTTGCCGATATCGCTTCGGACTTTCCGGCGATGAACGGGGTCTGGGACGCCTGGGTTCCGGCAGGCCATACGCCCGCCCGCGCAACCGGTCAGGCGCTTCTGGCGACCCCCGAGCACAAGGTCGAGATCATCATCACGGCCGCGCTCTAAGCGCGATCAATCAGGTGGTCGGCTGCAGAAAGCCGATCACCGAACGCGCGGCACGCAGGCCCGGAGCCTCGCCGCCGCGACCCAAACGCTCCATCGTCAGATCCATCGCGGCAAGCTGGCGCGCGCGTGCCGCCGGATCGTCGAGCAATTCCGCCAAAGCCGCCGCAATCGGGCCGGGCTGGCAGGACTTGCCGAGGAACTCGGGCACAACGCGGGTTTCGCTGACCAGATTGACCAAAGTCACCGTATCGGTTTTCAGCAACATTCCGATCAGCAACCGGCTGAGCGGCGCGACATCATAGCCGATCACCATCGGCAGACGGTTGGCGGCAAGCTCGAGGCTGACGGTGCCCGAGGCCGCAAGCGCGAGATCGGCCGCCGCGAAAGCCGCGCGTTTCTGTGCGCTTTCCTCGACCACGATCGGGGCGGTGGGCCAGCGTTTGCTCATGTCGTGCACGATTTTCGCCACACCCGGCACGGTCGGAATCACGACGCGGATTTCGGGCATGCGGTCGCGCAGACGCATCAACGCCTCGTCGAAACGCGGGCCGAGACGGGAAACCTCGCTGCGCCGCGAACCGGGCAGGCAGAGCACCAAGGGCGCCTCGGGGGCGATGTCATAGGCCGCGCGGAAGGCGGCGGCCTCTTCGGGACCAGCCACGCTTTGGGTCGCAACCGGATGGCCCACGAAATCGCAACTCATGCCTGCGGCACGCATCAGGGGCGGCTCGAAAGGCAGGATCGCCAGCACATGGTCGATGACCTTGGCCATTTTTCGGCCCGCCCGCTGCGCCATGCCCAGACCGAGGGCGCGACGTAATGGGTGGTCTTCAGATCGGGCAGCAGAGCGCGGGCCGATTTTGCGACGCGCAGGCAGAAATCGGGGCTGTCGATGGTGATCAGCACATCGGGGCGCGCTTCAGCAATCGCCTCGGCGGTCTCCGCGATGCGGCGCTTGAGATGCCGGTACTTCGGCAGAACCTCCCAGATCCCCATGATGCTCAACTCCTCCATCGGGAATTGGCTGGTCAGACCTTGGGCGGCCATAGCGTGCCCGCCGATCCCGACGAATTCGGCGGCGGGGTCGAGGCTGCGCAGCCCTCCATCAGGGCTGCGCCGAGATTATCGCCCGAGGGCTCTCCGGCAATCAGGAAATAGCGCATGATCCACTCCTGTGGCCTTGCGGGCAAAGGGCCTCAGCCGCGTGCCCAGAGAAAGAGACCGGCCGCGCGGGCATCGGCCAAAGTGCGCTCGCGCTCCAGCAAGATGACCCCGCCCGCCTCCCAGGCGATACCGGCGAGATCGGCCGCAGCGGCGCGGCGCACCGTATCCGGCCCGATGGTCGGCAGGTCGATCCGGCGGTCCTGCGCGGGTTTCGGCGCCTTGTAGAGCACGCCTTTCGCGCCTTTGGCGTTGGGCCGCAGATCGCGGTGCAGCGCTGCAAATTCCAGCATGGCGTCGGTGCCCGGCAAGGCCTCGACCGCAAGGCAGAGCCCCTGCGCCACAATCGCGCCCTGCCCGATATCGAGCGGCCCGAGCCCCGCCACGATCCGCGCGGCATAATCGGCATCCTGACGGTCGCGCTCAGAAGGCTCGCCGACCAGCAGCCCCTCGGCCGGAACCAGCGAGGGCAGGATCTGGTCGATCGCGCGCACCGAAAGGCCGCTTTCCTCGAAGACCGCAAGGACCTCGCGCAGCGCGGCATCGTCGCCGGTCTGCATCGCGTTGAGAATGCGCGGCACGATCTGCATGGTGCGCGGATCAAAGAGCGCGGGGTCAAGGCGCGGGCGACGGATCGCACCGGCAAAGACCACTTCGGTCACGCCCTCATCGGCAAGATGGTCGAGAAAGGGCAAGAGGCGCTCGAGCCGGAACGGTTTGGCGGGGCCTCGACATCGAGCCCTCGAGCGCGAACACCAGCGGTGCATCCAATGCGGATACGACGGCGGGGCCAGTTTGCCCTCGCCTGCGATAACGGCGATCTTGCTCATGGATGCGGTGCCAGAAAGCTGCGGTCCGAGGGACCAAGAATAAAATCAAGCACTTCGCGGACCTTCTCGGATTGTTCGTCTTCCGCCATGCGGCGGCGCTGTCGCGGAAAGAGCCTTTGCCCAGCCCCGCAAGCATGTCGCGCAAAGCGTGCATCTCGTCGCGCGAGGCACCACGGCGCTTGAGCCCGACAAGGTTCAACCCGTCGAGATGGGCGCGCGGCCCCTGCACGAGGCCGAAGGGAATGACATCGGCGGCAACCATGCTGAGCGCGCCGATCATCGCGCCACGCCCGATGCGCACGAATTGGTGCACGCCCGAGAGGCCGCCGACAATCACGTCGTCTTCCAGCACGCAATGGCCTGCAATCGCGACATTGTTGACCAAAATCACGCGGTTGCCGACGCGGCAGTCATGCGCGACATGGGCACCGGCCATGAAGAGGCCGTCATCGCCGACCGAGGTCAGCGCGCCGCCGCCCTCGGTGCCGGGGTTCATCGTGACATATTCGCGGATGCGGTTGCGCTTTCCGATCTCCAGACGGGTCTTTTCGCCGTGGAACTTCAGATCCTGCGGCACTTCGCCAAGCGAGGCAAAGGGAAAGACGACGGTTTCGTCGCCGATCACCGTATCGCCGGTCACGACGACATGGGATTTCAGAACCACCCTGCCCCCAGCCGGACCTGAGGCCCGACGAGGGTAAAGGGGCCGATCTCGCAGCCCGGACCGATTTCGGCACCGGGCTCGATGATCGCGCTGGGATGGATGCGCGTCTCAGCCATCGGAGCCACGGTTCAGCATCGCCATGACCTCGGCCTCGGCGCAAAGCGTATCGCCGACCATGGCGCGCGCCTCGAACTTCCAGATCTTGCCGCCGCCGCGCATGGTTTTGACATGAAGCTCGAGCACATCGCCCGGCACCACTTTGGCGCGGAAGCGGCATTTGTCGATCGACATGAAATAGGTGCCCATGCCCTTGTCGGCGAGATCTGGCTGACGCCAACCAGAACGGCCGCCGATTGCGCCATGGCCTCGATGATCAGAACGCCCGGCATGACCGGCTCCTGCGGGAAGTGGCCTTCGAAATGCGGCTCGTTCGAGGTCACGTTCTTGATGCCGACCGCGCTGACATTGGGAACAATGTCTTTGACCTTGTCGACCAGAAGGAAGGGATAGCGATGCGGCAGGATCCGCTTGATCAAGCCCAGATCGGCCTCGGTCGGGGGGACATAATCATTGTCGTCGGTGGCCATAACATTCCTCTCGGGTCGTTTCCGTCTGCCTAGCAACGAGCATGAAGCTTGGCAAGTTTCCCCGCCAGCCGCAATTTCAATTGCTTCGCCTTGCCGCAGCCGGTTTTCGCACCGCGGCCGCTTTTCATGCCGCCCGCCCCTCGCGCAGCCAACCAATCAGCGCCAGCGCTGCGATCAGCGCAAGCCAGGCCCAACCCGGAAAAAGCGGGCGATGGGTCTCGCCGGTAACGGTGGCGGCATCGCGAGGGTGATGGCGATCCAGTCGCCGGTCACGCCCTGCCCCGACGCGGGCCTGCCAGGCCGGACCGCGCGCACGGCGGGCACGCCGTCCGAGAGATGCAGTATCGCGCCGTTGGTGGCCTCGGTAATGCCGCCCAGAAGATCGCCGCTCGCCACGGTTTGCTCGTATTCCTTGGGCACGGCCGGACCAAGGGCGATCACGCGCGAAATCTCGCCCTCGCGCAGGGTATAGAGCCCTCGCCCGGGGCCTGCCATTCGGCACTGAACCGGCCGGGCCCGTCGGGCGCGAGGGCCAATTCGTGGCGGTAGCCCTCGGGGCCGGTGATCGTAACCGCGCCCGTTTGCGGCAGCATGCTGCGCCGCGTGACGGTGACGCCGAAATCGCGGCCGATGTCGGCCAGCAGGACCTCTTCTTCCAGCTCGGGCTCTTTCATCGACCAATGGGCGATGCGGCGCAGCAATTCGAGCTGCGGCCCGCCGCCCTCGAAACCGCGTCCCCAGAGCCAGACCTGATCGGTGGACAAAAGCGCGACCCGCCCGCGTCCGACACGGTTGAGCACCAGAAGCGGCTGGTCCTCGGCCCCCGACATCACGACCTGCGCGCCCGCGACCGGCTCCATCTGCGCCATGCGCAGCCAGCGGCCCCAATGATCGCCGCTGCCGTCTTCGGCGGGCGCTCCGGGCAGAGCGGCTGTCACCGGATGGCGGCGGCCCTCTTCGGTGAGCTGCGGCAGGAAGGGCTGCTCGAAGAGCCGTCCGGTCGGACGCCCCGGCAGGATCGCGCCCAAAGGCGAGAGGTTCAGGCTTTCGATGCCGGCCATTTCGGGGCCTGCCGCGACCAGAACCGCGCCGCCCTCTTCGACGTAAGAGACGATATTGGCGAAATATTCCGGCGGGAGGATGCCGCGCACGCTGTAGCGGTCGAAAATGATCAGGTCGAAATCGCGGATCCGCTCCATGAACAATTCGCGGGTCGGAAAGGCGATCAGCGACATTTCATCGACCGGAACCGGATCGCTGTCATCGGGCGAGCGCAGGATGGTGAAATGAATCAGGTCGACATTCGCGTCCGATTTCAAAAGGTTGCGCCACGTTCTTTCACCCGCGTGAGGCTCGCCCGAAACCAGAAGCACGCGCAGGCGGTCTCGCACGCCCTCGATCTGGATCGCGGCAGAATTGTTGCGGGTGGTGAGTTCGGGCGGCTGGCCCTCGGGCGCGTCGAAGCCGATCGAAATCACGTTCTGGCCGGCATGTTCGGGGATGACCGAAAGCTCGAACGGAAGGCCCGGCGGGATCTGTGCGACCTGCTCCTCGCCTCCGTCGACGCTGAGGCGCACGGTCGCGGGCAGGCCGGCGACCGATGGCGGGACCGCGCCCTGATCCTCGATGCTGAGGCGGATGGTCAGGGGCTGGCCGATCAGGCCGAAAGCGGGGGCTTCCTCGATCACGAGCCGGCGGTCCCAATCGTCGGGCGCGCCGGTCAAAAGGATATGGACCGGCGCGGGGGCCGTCGCGGGGATCATCGCCGGATCATGGAGCCGCCCGTCGGTCAGGGCGATGACGCCCGCGATCCGCGCATCGGGCTCGGCCGCCATGGCGCGGGTCATCGCCCCGCCCAAAAGCGTGCCGTTGGCGTCGTTGCCGAGGCTCACGCGCCGCAATTCGGTATTGGGCAGGGCCTCGATGCTGCGGGTCAGCTCGGTGACGGCGGCATCGGTTTGGGCGCTGCGGTCCGAGAGGCTCTGGCTCGCCGAACGGTCGTCGAGCAGAATCACGATATCGGACAGGCCCGCCCGCACCCCCGCCTCGATCACCGGACCGCTCAGCGCCGCAAGAGCCGCCGTCGCGGCAAGGCCGCGCCAGCTCCAGCCGCGCAGGCCGCGCCACAGCGACCAAAGCGCGGCCAGAAGCGCGACGACGGCAAGCGCGCCGATCAGCGGCCAGGGCAGAAGCGGGTCGAAACCGAGACGGGTCATGGCGCACCCTCTTCGCTGCGAAGCCGGTCAAGCAGCGCCGGAACATGGACCTGATCGGATTTGTAGTTGCCGGTCAGCACATACATGACGAGGTTGATGCCGAAACGGATGGCCATTTCGCGCTGGTCTTCGCCCTCGAAACCCGAGCCGACGGTGAACATCGGCAGGCCGCGCTGGTCGAGCGCCCAGGCCTCGGCCCAGGAATTCGGCCCGATGATCACCGGCGAAACCCCGTCGTTGAGGTTGCGGAAGGGCACGCCCTCGGCGGCGGCGGATCTGTTTTGCGGGGCCTCGGCCCAGATCTCGTTGCCCTGATAGCGGCCGGGGAAGTCGCTCAGCAGATAGAAGCTGCGGGTCAGCACGTGATCGGCCGGAACCGGCGCGAGGGGCGGGATGTCCAAAGGCGCGGCCAGGGCCTGCAGCGCCGCAGCGCCGTCCGGCCCGCCGAGCCCCGCAATATCGCCGTCGCGGGTGTCGAAAAGGATCATCCCGCCCGAGCGCAGGAAGTGGTTGAGCCGGATATAGGCCGCGGGCGTCGGCGGAACCTGCACATCGGTCACAGGCCAATAAAGAAAGGTCAGAAGCGTCAGGTCGTCCTGATCGAGGTCGATCGCCACCGGCGCGCCGGGGTGAACCGTCGAGCGCTGCGCCAAAGCATCCGAAAGCGCCGCGAGCCCCGCCTGCGAACTGGCGTCGACACCCGCATCCCCGGTCACGACATAGCCGAGCGCGGCCTCGTCTGCGGCGCGGATCAGCTTGGGATCGGGATCCGCCCCCTCTTGGGCACGGCCCGTCAACGGCTGTGACAAGGTCGCAAGCGCCACGAGAGCGATCAGGCGCAGCATGCCTCCGGCGGGGATATTTCGCCATGAAAGATGATAGGTCATGCTTTCGCCTTTCTGCCGCTGACGAGCAGCGCCGAGGCCAGTGCGTCAAGCGCCAGAAGAAGCGCCGCCAGAGCCAGCAGCCAGCCGTCGAGCGCGAGCCCCGGTCGGCGGGCGGCGCTTTCGATGCGCGCGCCGCTCCAGCTGGCGGGGGCAAGGTCGCCGCCCGCATTGAGCGCGCTGCGCCGCTCGGCCGCGAAATAGGTGCCGGCGGGGGCAAGAGGCGACGGGCCTTGCGCGAAATCCTGCGCCGCGACCGGAGCGAGATCGCCTGCGGGGATCGCCCGACCAAAGCCGTCGAGCAGGCTTTCGGCGGTCCAGAAGGGTTGCTCTGCGGTCTCCTGCTGGACCTGCGCCTCGGTGACGCGGGCCGATTGCACGAGACGGTCGAGCATCTGCACGAAGAGGCCCGAGAGCGGCAGGTTGCTCCATTCCGCATTGGCCGTCGTGTGGAAAAGGACCACCTGCCCCTCACCCAGCCATTCGCGGGTCACCAGCGGCGTTTGGTCGGCCAATTGCGCGATGGTCAGGTTTTGCAGATCCGGCGCGGGCTCGGGCAGAAGCTGGGCGCGCACCGTGATGTCGTCGGCGATCACCAGCCCCGAGAAAGGCCCGTTCACGTCGAAAGGCGCGATCCGGCGCGGTTGGCCCCAGCTGAGCGCGCCGCCGATATCGCGGCCGCCCTGACGCAGTCGGACGGGCAAAAGCGCTTCGTCGCTAAGCCGGTCCGAGGCCGCCATGCGCGGGCCGGCAAAGCGGATCAGCAGCCCGCCCTCCTGCACCCAGGCCTCGAGCGCATCCATGCCCGCGAGATTGCTCTGATCGACCAGAATGACCACATCGGGGGCGGCTTGGAGCACATCTTCGAGCGAGCCTTCGATGAGGTCGGTCGTGGGCGCAATCGCCTCGCGCAGGTAGTGGAGCGGCGAGAGCAACTCCTGCCCTTCGTTGGCGCGGTCATTGCCGACCAGCGCGACCTTGTGGCGACGCACGCGGTCATCGGCCAGAACGACCGCCCCAGCCGAGGCCAGCCCCTCGATCTCGAAACGCTGGATCCGGTTGCGCAATTCCGAGGGCAGCTCGATCGGCACGTTGCGCCGCGTGATCGCGCCCTCGCTTTGCGGAGCTTCGGGCGTGAGCCGGGCCAATTCACGCAGAACGCCCTGCGGATCGGGGCCGATGGCGCGGATGACCGGATCAGGACTTTCGGCGGTGCTGCGATGGACGAGCACCGGCGTCTCGCCCGCCTCGAGGCCGAGAGTTTGCACCGCGCGTTCGGGGATCACCACCCTGACGGGTCCGCGGGCCGAAAGCGCCGAAAGCCAAGCCGCGCGCCCCTCGTGATCGAGGCCGTCGCTGAGCCACAGGGTCTGGAGCGCGCCTTGGGGCACGGCCGCAAGCGTGGCCTCGGGATCGTCGGGATAGCGGCTTTCCCAGGATACGGGTTCGGCCCCGCGAATGCGGCCCGCGAGTTCGGCTCCGGCGGCGAAAGGCAAAACGCCCTCGGTCCGGCCGTCGGCGATCAAAAGTGCGGCGGGCTGGCCTGCCGAGGCCGCGCGTTCGAATTCGCGGGCGGCTCGGGTCTGGGTTTCCGACCAGTGCGGCGCGGCGGCCCAACCGGCATCGACCACGATCAAAAGCGCGCCGTCGCGCGGCGTATCGGGTGCGGGACGCCAGACCGGCCCCGCGAAAGCGAGGATCAACGCGGCCATGGCCAGAATGCGCAAAAGCAGGATCCACCACGGTGTGCGCACCGCTACCGGATTGGGATCGGCGAGCCCCGCCAGCAGCCGCGTTGCCGGAAATTCGACCGTTTTCGGCGCAGGCGGCAGCGCGCGCAGGATCAGCCACAAAACCGGCAGGGCCGCCAGCGCCAGCAAAAGCCAGGGCGTCGCGAAACCGAGGGGACCAAGAAGGAACATCAGCCCTCCAAAGCGGCGGCGAGCCACATCAGCGCGGTTGTGGGCGGGCTTGCGGTGTCATGCGTGCCGAAATGCCAGCCGCTTTGTTGCGCGGCCCGCGTCAGCGTGGCACGGCGGTCGGCGAGGCGCGCCAGATAGGCCTCGCGCAGGCCGCCCGCGTCGCGGGTGTCGTGGCGGTGCTTGCCGCTCGCCGAGCGAAAGAGCACCGCGCCCGAGAAGGGAAAGCTTTCCTCGTCGGGATCAAGAATTTGCAACATGACGCCGCGCAATCCCATTGCAGCGGCACGGTCGAGGAAATCGAGAACGGGTTGCTCGTCGCCCAGAAAATCCGAGAGCAGAACGACCTGCTGGCCCGGCCGCAAGGCGGCAAGCGCGGGGTAATCGTCATCGCCGACAGCCTCGGGCCCTGCTGCGGTCAGGCCGTTCGCGATCGCCCCCGACTGGACGCGGCCCGATTTCGGCGGCTCGCCCAAAAGCGCCACGCGCTCTCCGCCGCGCAAAAGCGCCATGGCCAGCGCCAGCGTCAAAACCGCGCCGCGCTCGCCTTTGGCGGGACGGTCGGGCCCGCCGCTATAATCCATCCCCCGCCCGCGCGAGAGCCAAAGCACCGCCGATTGCGCCACCTGCGCCTCGCGGTCGCGGACATATTGCGTATCGGTGCGCGCCGAGCGCCGCCAGTCGATCGTGCGCATGGCATCGCTGTCCGAGGCGGGCCGGTACTGCCAGAATTCCTCGCCGCTACCGGCGCGCCGCAGCCCGTGATTGCCAAAGGACAAAGCCGCGCTCAGCCGCTCGGCCGCAAGGACCAGCGCATCAAGCCCCTGCGAGGCGCGCTCCGCCTCGCCGCGAAGGTGATCGGTGGACTGGCTCACGCGGCGGCCCGGCTCCGTTCGTCAAGCAGGCGGGTGATGACCTGATCGACACTGTCGCCGCGTGCGCGCGCGGCAAAGGACAAGGCGATGCGGTGACGCAGAACCGGCGCGGCCATAGCGGCCACATCGTCGAGCGTCGGCGCGAAACGGCCCTGCAGCGCCGCACGCGCGCGTCACCAGCATCAAGGCCTGCGCCGCACGCGGCCCCGGCCCCAGACCAAAGCCTCGGAGGTCCAGGCGGGCGCCTCGGGGCATTCGGACGGGCGGCGCGCACCAGATCGAGGATCGCGTTCAGCACGGTTTCGCCCACCGGCATGCGCCGGATCAGCGCCTGTGCCGCCATCAGCCCCTCGGCATCAAAGACCGCATGGGCCGCGCCCTGATCGACGCCGGTCGTCGCCAGAAGGATCGCGCGTTCGGTCTCGCGGTCGGGGTAATCGACATCGACCTGAAGAAGGAACCGGTCGAGCTGCGCCTCGGGCAAGGGATAGGTGCCCTCTTGCTCGATCGGGTTCTGGGTCGCGAGGACATGAAAGGGACGGCCGAGCGGGCGATGCTCGCCGCTGATCGTGACCTCGCCCTCCTGCATCGCCTGCAAAAGCGCCGATTGCGTGCGCGGGCTGGCGCGGTTGATTTCGTCGGCCATCAGCAATTTGGTGAAAACCGGCCCCTCGATAAAGCGGAAGGCGCGGCTGCCGTCGGGGCGGACATCCAGCACTTCCGAACCAAGGATATCTGCAGGCATGAGGTCGGGGGTAAACTGGATGCGGGCGGTATCGAGTCCCAGAACAGTGCCCAAAGTATCGACCAGCATGGTCTTGCCCAGACCGGGTTGGCCGACCAAAAGCGCATGGCCTCCGGACAGGATCGCGGCAAGGACCTGCTCGACTACGGCCTTCTGGCCCACGAAACGATGCTCGACACTGGCCTTGGCGCGCGAGAGCCGCTCGGTCAGTGTTTCGACTTCGGAAACCAGATTCTGATCCACCGTCATGACAATGCCCTTCAACTGTTCTAGGACAGCATAGAGACAGCCATTATCAGGCTCCACAGGGAATGGACCAAATGACTGACAAAAGCGTGAATTCCGCCACCGCCCAAGCCGCGCCCGCCGCACCCACGGGGGCCGAGGGACTGATGGCGGCCGCCAAATCGGCCAATGCGCGCGGTCCCGCGCCGGTCCATCTGTGGAATCCGCCTTTTTGCGGCGATCTCGACATGGAAATCCGCAAGGACGGGACGTGGTTTTACAACGGAACCCCGATCGCTCGCCCCCAAATGGTGCAGCTGTTCTCGACCATCCTCAAACGCGAGGGGGATGCCTATTTTCTGGTCACTCCGGTGGAAAAGGTCGGGATCCGCGTGGTCGACGCGCCCTTCATCGCCATCGACGCCGATCTCGAGGGGAGGCCGTCGTTTTCACCACCAATGTCGGCGACCGAATCGCGGCCGGTCCCGAAAACGGCATCCGCATGGCGGGCACGGCGCAAGAGCCGCGCCCCTATCTGCATGTACGCGCGGGGCTTGAGGCCCTGATCGACCGCAAAACTTTTTACCGACTTGCCGAAATCGCCGAGACCGATCCGGAAACGGGCCGCCTCGCCCTGCGCTCGAACGGCCAGGTGATTGCGCTCGAACCCTGATCTGGAAAGCTGACATGGCCCGTTTCGCCGCCAATCTGACCTATCTTTTCACCGAGCTTCCGATGCCGCAGCGTTTCGCCGCGGCCAAGAACGCCGGTTTTGACGGGGTCGAGATCCTCTTTCCCTATGATCTCGCGATCAAGGAACTGACCGTGGCGGCTCAGGCCTCGAGCCTCGAATTCCTGCTGATGAACTGCCCGCCGCCGAACTGGTCGGGCGGCTCGCGCGGTTTCGCGGCCGAACCGAACCGGCAGGACCGCTTCCGCACCGACTTCGACCGCGCGCTCAAATTCGCGCAGGGCCTGCGGTCGCGTCATATCCTGATCATGGCCGGCAAGGCCGAGGGCGAGGCCGCGCGCCGCACCTTCATCGAGAACCTGCGTTGGGCCAGCGCCCGCGCGCCCCATGCCAGCCTCCTGATCGAGCCGATGAACCAGACCGATATGCCGGGCTATTACCTTTCGGATTTCGATCTTGCCGCCGAGATCATCACCGAGATTCAGGCCCCCAATCTCGGCCTGCTTTTCGACGCCTATCAGGCGCAGATGATCCACGGCGACCTGCTTTCGGCATGGCGCAAATATGCGGAGATTTCGCGTCACATCCAGATCGCGGGCTGCCCCGACCGGCACGAGCCTCGTCAGGGCCAAGGTCCGGGCGAAACCGATTACATCGCCTTTTTCCGCGCGGTTCAGGAGAGCGGCTACAGCGGTTGGGTCGGGGCGGAATATCTGCCCCAGACCACAACCGAAGCAGGCCTGCGCTGGCTCAAGGAAGGCCGCAATCAGTAACTGCTGCTGCCGGTTCCCGCCGGAAGCGCACCATAGGGCAGCCAGACGGTCTTGGCGCGCACCGCCTGATCCAGATAGGCCCTGCCCTGTGCCGCGGGCGCTTTCCAATCGCTCGCGAGGGGCGACCAGACCGGCTTGAGTGTGACCGAAGCCGCCTCTTCGACCGCCTTCAGCCCCGCGCCGTGACCGTGATGCCAGATCGCCTGCACATCGTCGTGACGGGCGAGCTCGACCGACAGATCCTCGCGCGGGCCGGTCACGAGATTGACCACACCCGCCGGCAGATCCGAGGTGTCGAAGACCTGATAAAGCGTCAGCGCAGCCAGCGGGTGATCCTGCGAAGGGATCGCAACCACCGTATTGCCCATGGCGATCGCGGGCAGGGCAAGCGACATCAGCCCCGCAAGTCCGCTGCCGTTCGGAGCGGCGATGCCGATGACACCCTGCGGTTCAGGCTGGACATGGATCAGATATCCGGGCTTGGCCGCGATCGTATCCCCTTGGTATTTATCGGAAAATCCCGCATAGAAAAAGCAGCGCCGGATGGCTGCATCCACCTCGGCCTCGCCGGCGAGTTCGGCGAATTCGCTACGCCGCAGGGCGAGGTTCTCGGCGATGAAGTAAAGAACCTGTGCGCGGCCATGCGGCCCCAAAGCGGCCCATTTTGCGCGGCCCGCATGGGCAGCCTCGACCGCATTGCGGATATCCTTGCGCCCGCCAAGCGGGATCAGCGCGCCCTGCGCCGCATAGCTCGCACCGCCATCGGGACGTTTCTGCGCGCCGCCAATATAGAGCTTCGCGGTGCGGTCGATCCCCTCGCCCTTGCCGGTCGCCCCATCGGGGACCGCTGCGATCCGCCCAGCAGCGGGTTCGTGTGACGCTTTGGCCTTGGGCAGGGCCAGATAATCGAGCATACCGATGCGGCCGCCCTCGCGCCCGTAACCGCTGTCGCGGATTCCGCCGAAGGGTGCCGCCGCATCGAATTGGTTGGCACAATTGACCCAAACCACGCCGGCCTTGATCCGCGCCGCCATATCGGTCGCGACCGTCGCGCTTTCCGACCAGATGCTTGCCGCCAGACCGTAACGGGTGTTGTTGGCCAGATCAGCCGCCTCGTCGGGGGTACGGAAGGTCGAAAGCGTGGCGATCGGGCCGAAGATTTCCTGCGACATGCCGGGATTGGCGGGGGCGATCTTGCGCAGATAGCCCGGCGCGATGAAACAGCCCTCGCCCGAGACACCGCCAACAAGCTCTGCTCCGGCGGCGATGCTCTCGCGCAAGATGCCCTCGATCCGCTCTTTCTGGAGCGGGTGGACGATCGCGCCGATATCGGTCGATTTGTCCAAGGGCGCGCCCATCCGCAGGGTCTTCATCCGCGCCTGAAGTTTGTCCTCGAACCGCGCAGCCACGCTTTCGGCGACGAAAATGCGCGAGCCCGCACAGCAGACCTGCCCCTGATTGAACCAGATCGAATCAACGACGCCTTCGACCGCCGCATCGAGATCGGCGTCATCCATCACCACGAAGGGCGATTTGCCCCCAGTTCCAGCGTCAGCTTGACGCCCGAACCCGCCAGAGCAAGCGCAATCGAACGGCCAACCTCGGTCGAGCCGGTAAAAGCGATCTTGTCGACCTTGGCGCGCACCAAAGCCGCCCCCGTAGTGCCGTCACCGGTCACGATATTGACGACGCCCGCAGGCAGGCCGACATGCTGGCAGATCTCGGCAAAGGCCAAAGCCGTCAACGAGGTATATTCGGCCGGTTTCAGCACGACGGTATTGCCAGCCGCCAGAGCCGGCGCGACTTTCCACGCCAGCATCAGAAGCGGGAAATTCCACGGGATGATCTGGCCGCAAACGCCGAGCGCGCGATGGTCGGGAAATTCGGTCTCGGCCAATTCGGCCCAGCCCGCGTGATGGTAGAAATGGCGCGCGACCAGCGGAATATCGATGTCGCGCGATTCGCGGATCGGCTTGCCGTTGTCCAAAGTCTCGAGCACCGACAGGAAGCGCTCGCGTTTCTGGATGGTGCGTGCGATCGCGTAAAGGAAGCGCGCGCGATCATGGCCCGCCATCGCGGCCCAGGCGGGCTGCGCCTTTCGGGCGGCTTTGACGGCGCGGGTGATGTCGTCCTCGCTGCCCTGGCTGATTGCGGCCAGAAGATCGCCGCTAGCGGGATCGTGGCTCGCGAAAGTCGCGACCGGCTTCGAGAAGCTGCCGTTGATGAAATGGCCGAAGGCACCGCGCTCGGCCAGCCAGTTGCGCACCGATTTCGCATCCTCGACCGAGGGGCCGTATTCCATGGTTTCCATGATGTCGCTCACGCTTGGCATTGTGACCTCAACCCGCAGCTAGTCGATGGGCGGCAGCATAGCGGCCCGTGATGTTATGGCTGATCTGGCGCTCGATATCGCCCAGAAGCGAAGAGGCACCGATGCGGAAAAGGTCGGGGCGCAGCCAGTCGGGGCCCAGTTCCTCGCGCATCAGGATCTGCCAGTTCAGCGCGTCTTTCGCGGTTTTGAGCCCGCCCGCCGGTTTGAAACCGACAATATGGCCGCTTAGCTCACGGTAATCGCGGATACAGCGCAGCATGGTCAGGCTGACCGGAAGCGTCGCATTGACCGGCTCCTTGCCCGTCGAGGTCTTGATGTAATCGGCCCCGGCCTGCATCGCGACATGGCTGGCGCGGGCGACGGTGGTCAGGGTTTTCAGCTCTCCCGTGGCCAGAATCGCCTTCATCCGCGCCGGCCCGCATGCCTCGCGCATGGCGCGGATCTCGTCGTAAAGCGCCGCCCATTCGCCCCGCAAAGCCAGAGCGCGCGAGATGACGATGTCGATTTCGTCCGCGCCCTGATCCACCGCGTAGCGGATTTCGGCCAGACGCAGCTCCAGCGGCATCAACCCCGCAGGAAAGCCCGTCGCGACCGAGGCGACCGGAACGGCGGTCCCCGCGAGCGCGCGTTTGGCGGCAGCAACCATGGTCGGATAGACACAGACCGCGCCGGTCGTCAGGCCCTCGACGCCGACCGCCTCGAGCAGTTCCGGCGCGATCGGCTGGCGCGCCTTGGCGCAAAGGCGGGCAACGCGGTCCTCGGTGTCGTCGCCCGAGAGCGTGGTCAGATCGATGCAGCGCACGGCGTTCAGAAGCCAGGCGATCTGCCACTCCTTCTTGAGGCTGCGGCGCGCAGGCAGGCTCGCGGCGCGCCGCTCTGCTGCAGGGGTGTTGACGGCGACGCTCTCGAACCATTCGGGGCGGAAGGCGGTCCCTGGATTGGTGCTCATCTTAGCCTTTTCCTCAACCTGTCAAAGTCTTGGCTACAAAATCTCGATTTCGGTTCAGCTCAGGATTTCTTCGACCAAAGGCCCGACCACCAGCGCGAAACCCGTCCTTTGGTCGCCTTGGCATCGGCGCTGATCCGGTCGCGCGCCGCATCGGCCCGCGCATCAACGCGGTCCCATGCCTCGTCGACCGAGCGGATCGCCGGATCGATGGTGCGCTCGCGGAACTGGTTCCACATCCGCCAGATCAGGAAGAGCAAGAGCCCGATCACCAGAAGCGCGATCTGCGCCCCCAGTTGAACGGCTTCACCTCGGGCCCCGCCACGGCTTTGACCGCCACCGCATTGGGATAGATCGAGAGCCAGGATATCCGCCAACCGTAAGAGGTCACGCTAACCCATTGCGGGTTTTCCTTGCTCGAGCGCAGGTCGGTCGCCTCGGAATGCAGGTTCGAGCTGTCGTATTTGAAATAGGGCGGCCAGATCCAGCCGGTATCCTCGTTGCGGTAAACGTAAACTTTACCATTGGGCCTTACGGTATCGATGAAGCGGATGTCGCGCTGGCCGGCGGCATTCTGGATCGTGCCGGTATCGGGCGAGGCAAAGAAGACCTTGTTGGCGCCGATATCGGTCAGGCGGTTGTAGGTATTGGTGATCCGCACCGTCTGCTTGGAGGAGGGTATAGTCGAGAAACAGAAAAACCACGATGCCGAACAGGACACCCATGACGATCTGGAATTGGCGCAAGGGATCTCTCCTCAGTGGTAGTTCACATAGAAAACAATGATTGCGACGGCGGCCAGCGGCAAGACCAGAACCAACGCGACCAGCCGCGCGCGCAAGGTCTTGCTGAAACCCTCCATCGCGCGCCGGATGAAGGCGCGCCGCTCGGGACTGTCGCCCGCATGATCAGGATGGCGGCTGTCCCAGTGTTTTTCGAGCTCTTCGCGGCGCAGGCTGCGGAAATAGATCGAGAGCAAGGCGTAAAACACCAGCCCGATCACCAGAACCGCCAGCAAAAGGCGCAAAAAGCCCATCATGCTTGCTGGCCTTTCAGGCGGCTTGGCGCATATGCGCGGTGGCCTGACGGGCTTTCAAGGCCCCTGCGGCAGACCGGCGGCAACATCGGACGGCGGCTCGGGGTCGCGCTGGCTATCTTCCGGCCGCCTTCCTCCATCAATACCGCATCCCCGTTCCGAAATCCGCCCGCAGCAACGTTCAGGCCCTGCGCCGTCCATAGCACGCTGCCCCGCAGCGGTCAGCAAGAACTTCGGGGAAGGCCTTGGCCCTGCTCCGAAATCCGCCTCCCGCGCCAGAACCCGCCAAGGAGCGCGTGCTTGCCCGCAGTTATGTTGCCCGCTAGCCTTCTCCCATGACCATCGCGCGCCCCTGCCCCCTCCGCACTGCCATCCTCGCGCGCCGGGAGGAGCTGGTCTTGCTGACGCAAGAGCTGATCCGCATTCCGACCCTCAACCCGCCGGGTCGCGACTACCGACGGATCTGCGACTTTCTCGCCGCGCGGCTGGAGGCCGGCGGATGGGACTGTACGCTGATCCGCGCCACCGGCAGTCCCGGCGATTGCGAGGCCTATCCGCGCTGGAACCTGATCGCGCGTCACAAAGGCGGGCGCGCGGGTGATTGCGTACATTTCAACAGCCATCACGATGTGGTCGAGGTCGGCCACGGCTGGACCCGCGATCCTTTCGCCGGCGCGGTCGAAGGCGACAAGATCTATGGTCGCGGCGCTTGCGACATGAAAGGCGGACTGGCCGCCAGCATCATCGCGGCCGAAGCCTTCGTCGCGCTTTATCCCGACCATGCCGGTACGGTGGAAATCAGCGCCACCGCGGACGAGGAATCGGGCGGTTATGGCGGGGTCGCCTATTTGGCGGAACAGGGCCATTTCGCCCATGTCGATCACGTCATCATCCCCGAACCGCTCTATAAGGACAGTATCTGCCTCGGTCATCGCGGCGTCTGGTGGGCGGAGATCGAGACCCAGGGCCGCATCGCCCATGGCTCGATGCCCTTTCTGGGCGATTGCGCGGTGCGCCATATGGGTGCGGTTCTCGACGAGATGGAGCGCTCTCTCTGGCCGCTTCTGGCGGGAAAACACACCGATATGCCGGTGATTCCGAGGGCGCGCGCTCTTCGACGCTCAATATCAACGCGATCCACGGCGGCGCACCCGAACCGCCCGAGGGGTTCACCGGCCTGCCCGCCCCTGCGTCCCCGACCGCTGCCGCATCACCATCGACCGCCGCTTTCTGATCGAAGAGGATATCGCCGCGGTCAAAGCCGAAATCACCGCCCTGCTCGAACGCGTCCGCGCGATGCGGCCCGAATTCACCTACGAGATCGCGACCTCTTCGAGGTCCTGCCCTCGATGACCGCACGCGACGCGCCGGTCGTGCGCACCACCGCGCAGGCGATCGAGGCGGTTTTGGGACAGGCGCCACGCTATGTCGTCTCGCCCGGAACCTATGACCAAAAGCATATCGACCGCATCGGCAAGCTCGACAACTGCATCGCCTATGGTCCGGGCGAGCTGCATCTGGCGCATCAGCCCGACGAATGGATCGGCATCACGGATATGGTGGATTCGGCCCATGTCATGGCGTTGGTCCTGCAGGAACTGCTGGCCTGAGAACCCGCGCAGGCCCTGCCCGCGCCACCGCCTTGCGAATCGCCGCCGACAGCACCGCTTTGCGGTGAAATCGGCCGCAGCTTGTGGATTCCTTGCCCGATATTTCGCGCTAATATGTCTGCAAAACACCAAGAAGCAGTTCGGGGACAATCATGCCGCAACGCCTGTCGATCAGTGCCATCGTTTTCTTTCTGCTCATGATCCTTGCGGGGCTCTATTTCGCATTCGCCGCCGTTCAGGGACCCTCGGGCATCCTGCGCCGCGTCCAGCTCGAGGCGGAAACCCAAGATCTTGTCGCGGAACGCGACCGCCTGAAAAGCGAGGTCGATTCCATGTCGAACCTCACGAAACGCCTGTCGGACGACTATCTCGACATCGATCTTCTCGACGAACGTGCACGCGCGGTTCTGGGCATCATCCGCGCGGACGAGGTCATCATCCGCTGAAATGCGCTAGGGCGATTGCAGCCTCCAAACGGATGCGCTAGAGATAGTTTAACGCTGAACTATTCCCACGCCGACCGGAGGAGACCGCATGGCAAGGAAGCCAAACGAGGCAAAGACGCCTGAATCAGCCGATACGTCTGACAAGATCGTTACGGCAGCAGGAGCCAAATCCAACGTTTCAAGCGAAGAGCTGCTGAAATTTTACCGCGACATGCTGCTGATCCGGCGTTTCGAGGAAAAAGCCGGCCAGCTCTACGGCATGGGACTTATTGGCGGTTTCTGCCACCTCTACATCGGTCAGGAAGCGGTGGTCGTCGGCCTCGAATCCGTGACCAAAGAGGGCGACAAACGCATCACCTCCTACCGTGACCACGGCCATATGCTGGCCTGCGGCATGGAAGCCAACGGCGTCATGGCCGAATTGACTGGCCGCGTCGGCGGCTATTCGAAGGGCAAAGGCGGCTCGATGCACATGTTCAGCCGCGAGAAGCATTTCTACGGCGGCCACGGCATCGTCGGCGCACAGGTTCCGCTTGGCGCGGGTCTGGCCTTTGCCGACAAGTATCTGGGCAACGACAACGTAACCTTCGCCTATTTCGGCGACGGCGCGGCGAACCAGGGTCAGGTCTACGAGACCTACAACATGGCCGAATTGTGGTCGCTTCCGGTCATTTTCGTGATCGAGAACAACCAATACGCCATGGGCACCTCGATGAAGCGCTCGACCAAGTCGCAGACGCTCTTCGGTCGCGGCACCGCTTTCGGCATCGCCGGCGAACAGGTCGACGGCATGGACGTTCTGGCGATGAAAGCCGCCAGCGAGAAAGCCACCGCGCATTGCCGTGCGGGCAACGGCCCCTACATTCTCGAAGTCATGACCTACCGCTACCGCGGCCACTCGATGTCGGATCCGGCGAAATACCGCACCCGCGAAGAGGTCCAGAAGGTCCGCGACGAGCGCGACCCGATCGAAAACGTTCGCGACCTGCTGCTGACCGGCAAACATGCGACCGAAGATGATCTCAAAGCGATCGACAAAGAGATCAAGGATATCGTCAACGAATCCGCGGAATTCGCGAAAGCGAGCCCCGAGCCGCCGCTCGAGGATCTCTGGACCGATATCTACGCCGACGAAATTCCAAGCCACGCCTGAGGGAGGAAAATATGGCTATTGAGATCCTGATGCCCGCCCTGTCGCCCACCATGGAGGAAGGTACGCTTTCCAAATGGCTGGTCAAAGAGGGCGATACCGTCAAATCCGGCGACATCATCGCCGAGATTGAAACCGACAAAGCCACGATGGAATTCGAAGCCGTCGACGAAGGCATCGTCGGCAAGCTTCTGGTTGCCGAAGGCACGCAGGGCGTGAAAGTGAACACGCCGATCGCGGTCATGGTCGAAGAAGGCGAATCCGCCGATGCGGCCCCGTCCGCTGTGGCGGCAACCGCTCCGGTCATTCCGGCG
The DNA here is from genome assembly GCA_030410095.1 of Paracoccus cavernae. Taxonomy (GTDB): domain Bacteria; phylum Pseudomonadota; class Alphaproteobacteria; order Rhodobacterales; family Rhodobacteraceae; genus Paracoccus; species Paracoccus cavernae. Next base: position 579,163 of record JAUFRC010000001.1, on the reverse strand, counting down.
GCTGTTGCGGCTGCTCTCGGCTCGACCGAAAGCGAGACCACGCCCGCGACCGCAGTCGCCTCGGCCCGTCAGGTCACCGCCGCAGTCGATGTGACGCCGGACTGGCCCGAAGGCACGCCGATGAAGACCATGACCGTCCGCGAAGCACTTCGCGAGGCCATGGACGAGGAAATGGAGCGCGAAGACCGCGTCTTCCTGATGGGTGAAGAAGTCGGCGAATATCAAGGCGCCTACAAGATCAGCCAGGGTCTGCTCGACAAATACGGCCCGCGCCGCATCGTCGACACGCCGATCTCGGAAATGGGTTTTGCCGGAATTGCAACCGGCGCGGCTTTTGCCGGTCTGCGTCCGATCGTCGAATTCATGACCTTCAACTTCGCGATGCAGGCGATGGACCACATCGTCAACTCGGCAGCCAAGACGCTTTACATGTCCGGCGGCCAGCTGGGTTGCCCGATCGTCTTCCGCGGCCCGAACGGCGCGGCCGCCCGCGTTGCGGCACAGCACAGCCAGGATTACGCGGCATGGTATTCCGCCATTCCGGGCCTGAAAGTCGTGATGCCCTATTCGGCAGCCGATGCCAAAGGTCTGATGAAGACCGCGATCCGCGACAACAACCCCGTCATCTTCCTTGAAAACGAGATCCTTTACGGCCGCTCGTTCGAGGTTCCGGATCTGCCCGATTTCACCATTCCCTTCGGGAAAGCGAAAATCGTGCGCCCGGGTCGCGACCTGACCATCCTGACCTTCGGGATCAGCGTCGGCCATGCGCTCGATGCGGCGGCCAAGCTGGCGGAAGACGGGATCGAAGCCGAAGTCATCGACCTGCGCACCCTGCGCCCGATCGATTACGCGACCATCCTCGAATCCGTGAAGCGCACCAACCGCTGCATCACGGTCGAAGAAGGCTTCCCGGTCGGCTCGATCGGCAACCACCTCTCGGCCTATATCATGGAAAACGCCTTCGATTATCTCGATGCGCCGGTGATCAACTGCACCGGCAAGGACGTGCCCATGCCTTATGCCGCGAACCTTGAAAAGCTGGCGCTGATCACGGTCCCCGAGATCGTGGATGCCGCCAAGAAAGTCACCTACCGTTAAGGGGAGAGCGAGATGCCTACAGAAATCCTGATGCCCGCGCTTTCTCCGACGATGGAGGAAGGCACGCTGGCCAAATGGCTGGTCAAGGAAGGCGATACCGTCAAATCCGGCGACATTCTCGCCGAGATCGAGACCGACAAGGCGACGATGGAATTCGAAGCCGTGGACGAAGGCGTCATCGGCAAGATCCTGATCGCCGAGGGCACCTCGGGCGTTAAGGTCAATGCGGCGATCGCGGTCCTTCTCGAGGATGGCGAAAGCGCGGCCGATATCGGCAAGGCGGCAGCTCCGGCTGCGGCGCCGGCTGCACCTGCAGCGGCGGCTCCGGCTGCTGCGGCAGTAGCGGCGACGGCCCCTGCTCCGGCGGCGGCTCCGGCAGCGAAAGGCGGGCGCGTTTTCGCCTCGCCGCTCGCACGCAGGATCGCCAAGGAAAAAGGGATCGATCTTTCGACCGTCGCAGGCTCCGGCCCGCATGGCCGGATCGTTCTGGCGGATGTGCAGACGGCGAAACCGGGTGCGGCAGCACCGGCGGCAGCCGCTGCGGCTCCGGCTCCGGCAGCCGCTGTTGCTGCGGCAGCACCCGCTGCCGGTCCGTCGGCCGAGACCATCCTCGCGGCCTACGGCGACCGTCAGTACGAAGAGGTCCCGCTGGACGGCATGCGCCGCACCATCGCGGCCCGCCTGACCGAAGCCAAACAGACGATCCCGCATTTCTACCTGCGCCGTTCTGCCAAGCTTGACGAGCTGATGAAGTTCCGCGGCACGCTGAACAAGCAGCTTGAAGATCGCGGCGTGAAACTGTCGGTCAACGACTTCATCATCAAGGCTTGCGCCCTGGCGTTGCAGCAGGTTCCGGACGCGAATGCGATCTGGGCCGGCGACCGCATCGTCAAGCTCAAGCCCTCGGATGTCGCGGTTGCCGTGGCGGTCGAAGGCGGTCTGTTTACGCCGGTCCTCAAGGACTCGCATCAAAAGACCCTCTCGGCCCTGTCCGCCGAGATGAAGGATCTGGCGAACCGCGCCAAAACCAAGAAGCTGGCACCCCATGAATATCAGGGCGGCAGCTTCGCGATCTCGAACCTCGGCATGTTCGGGATCGAGAACTTCGACGCGGTCATCAACCTGCCGCATGGCGCCATTCTGGCGGTCGGCGCGGGCATCCAGACCCTGTCGTCGAAAACGGCGAGATCGTGGTGCGCAATGTGATGTCGATGACGCTGTCGGTCGACCACCGCGTGATCGACGGAGCCCTTGGCGCGCAGCTTCTGGACGCGATCGTCAAGAACCTCGAAAATCCGGTGGCGATGCTCGCCTGATCTTCGCGGTCACAACGAACAAAAAAGGCCCTCGCGGCCCTTTTTCTTTGTCTGCGCTATCCCCGATCAGGCGGGATCGACCGAATTGCTCATGAAAGTGAAGCGGCCTGGCGCGCGCTGATGCGCGTCGATCAGCGGCACGAGACGGCGGAAATGCTCGGTCGCGCAATGGACATCCAAAGCGGCGCGGTCGGGCCATTCCTCGAGGAAGATGAAATGGCCGGGGTCGCGGTCGTCGATCAAAAGATCATAGGCGATGCACAAGGGCTCCGCCCGCGTCAGCGCGACCAGCTCGCGATAAAGCGGCAGAACAAGCGCCACCGCCTCGGGGTGGATGAAGTCTTCGGCAATCACTTTCAGCATGGCGACCTTTCGGAAACTGGCCATTCGGGAACAGGCCTGTCGGAATTAGGGCCCGTCGGAATAGGCCTGTCGGGTTTAGGCCCTGTCGGGTTTAGGCCCTGTCGGGACCGGGTGGCGTCAGGAATGCGCGGCATCGCTCGGCTTGTTCAGACCGATCCGGCGCGACATCCAGCCTCCCAACCGCCGCGAACCGCCGTGGATCAGCGAGAAAAGCGAGGGCACGAACAGCATCGACAAGAGCGTGGACAGCAACAGCCCCCGATCACGGCAATCGCCATCGGGCTGCTGAACTCGGCGCCCTCGCCCGTGGCAATCGCCGAGGGCACCATTCCCGCCGTCATCGCGATCGTGGTCATGACGATCGGGCGGGCGCGTTTATGGACCGCGTCGAGGATCGCCTCGCGTTTCGGCACGCCTTCGTCCATCGCGGTCAGCGCGAATTCGACCAGCATGATCGCGTTCTTGGTCACGATCCCCATCAGCATCAGGAAACCGATCACCACCGACATCGACATCGAATTGCCCGTCACGAACAGCGCCAGAATCGCGCCGCCGATCGCCAGAGGCAGCGAGAGCACGATGCTGATCGGAGTGATGAAATTGTGGAAAAGCAGGACCAGCACGACATAGACCAGCAGCGCCCCCGAGGCCATCGCGACCGAGAAGGCGGTAAAAACCTCGGCCATGATTTCGGCGTCGCCCGCCGGCCGGATCTCGGTCCCCTCGGGCAGGGTCAGGGTCTGCTGGAGCGCGAGCACCTCGGCATTGACCGGCCCGAGCAGCGCGCCATCGACCAGATTGGCCGAAACCGTCGTGTTGAACTGGCGGTCATAGCGCCCGATCTGGGAGGCACCTGCCGCGTAGTCGATCTCGGCCACCGCCATCAGCGGCACCGGCCCCGCCGCGCCTTTGATCCTGAGATTGGCGATCTCGGCCAGATCCTCGCGGGCGTGGCGGTCGAGGCGCACGACAATCGGGATCTGCTTGTCGGCGGCATTGAACTTCGCAAGATTGATCCGTGTCGCCAAGCGTCGCGATGCGCAAGGTCGTCGCCAAAGCCGCGGCGCTGACGCCCAGCTCGGCCGCAAGCTCGGGCTTGGGGCGGATCTGGAGCTCCGGGCGCAACATGCTCGCCGAAGACGTCACGCCTTCGAGCTGCGGCAGGGTGCGCATCGCATTGACCAGCATCTCGGCAGCCTCTGCCGCACCTTCCTGCGTGTCGCCCAGAACCGAAATGTTGAAGTCGTTCTGGCCCTGCTCGTTCTGGAAATTGATGCGCATGTCTGGGATATCCGACAGGTCGCGCTTGAGCTGGTCCTCGATCACGAAACTCGAGCGCTCGCGCTCGACTTTGGGGCCGTAGTTCACCATGAGCCGCGATTCATTGACGTCGCCGTCGCCACCGATCACGAAGACCGAGCGCACCTCGGGCACGGTCAGGACGCGCTCGCTGATCATCCGCGTGGCATCTTCGGATCTGCGGATCGTGGCGCCGGGGGCAGCTCGACCTTGATCTGGCTGCGTCCGACATCGGAGGCCGGAATGAACTCGGTCGGAAGCAGGGTCGCGGAGAAGATCGAGCCGATGAAGACCCCAAGGCCGAGCAGCAGCGTCAGCGCGCGGTGGCGCAGCGTCCAGCCCAGAACCGCCATGAGCTTGCGCATGAAAAAGCCGTCGGGACGCTCTTCGACATGGGCCTTGCCGCGCATGAGATAGGCCCCCATCATCGGGGTGATGATGCGGGCGACCAGCAGCGAGAACAGGACCGAAACCGCGACGGTCAGGCCGAACTGCTTGAAATACTGCCCCGGAATCCCCGCCATGAAACCGACCGGCGCAAAAACCGCGACGATCGAAAAGCTGATCGCAATCACGGTGAGGCCAATTTCGTTCGCGGCCTCGACACTGGCCTCGTAGGGCGGCACGCCCATATGGATGTGGCGGTCGATATTCTCGATCTCGACGATGGCGTCATCGACCAGAATGCCGGTGACCAGCGTGATTGCCAGAAGGCTGATCCCGTTAAGCGTAAAACCCAGCAGGTCCATCACGAAGAAGGTCGGAATGATCGACAAAGGCAAAGCCACCGCGGCAATCAGCGTGGCGCGCCAGTTGCGCAGAAACAGCATGACGACGATCACCGCCAGCGCCGCACCCTCGTAAAGCGTCTCCATCGCGGAGTGGTAGCTGTTGGCGGTATAGGTCGTCGCATCATCGATCAGCGTGAAGCGCAGGTTGGGATAGCGCTCCGCGAGCTGGGCGATACGCGCCTTCGCCCCATCACCCGCCGTCAGATCGGACTGTCCCGAGGCGCGATAGACCCCGAAGGCCACGACCGGCGTCCCGTTCAGCAGTGCGAAATTGCGCTCTTCGCTGCCGCCGTCATCGACCGTGCCCAAAGCATCGAGGCGCACGATCTTGCCCGAGGGCAAAGTGATCGGCGTCGCGGCCAGATGCGCCACCGTATCGGCCGAACCGAGCGCACGGATCGAATATTCGACCTGCCCCAGATCGCCGCGACCGCCGCCGAGATCGATATTCTTCATCCGCAGCTGGTCCGAGACCTCCGCCGCCGTCAGCCCGAGCGCCTGCAACCGGTCGGCATCAAGCTCGACATTGATCTGGCGGTCCGAGCCGCCGATGCGCGAGGTACTCGCGACCCCGCGACCGCAGAAAGCTGGCGGCTGATGATGTCGTCGACGAAATCCGACAGCTCCTCGATGGATTGGGTCGGGTCGCTGATCGCGTAGGTCAGGATCGGCATGCCCTCGATATCGATGCGTTTGACGAGGGGCTCGATCACGGATCTGGGCAGATCGGCGCGGACATTGGCGACCGCATCCTTGATGTCGTTGACCGCGCGGTCTGTATTCGTCTCCAGCTCGAATTCGACCATGATGCTGGCCGAGCTGTCGCTTGCGGTCGAGGTGATATGGCGCACGCCGGTGACGCTAGCGATGGAATCCTCGATCGGCTGGATGACCTGACGGACCAGCTCCGAAGGCGCGGCGCCGGGCTGCGCGACCGTGACCGAGACCAGCGGCAGGTCGATATTGGGCATGGCGGTGACGGCCAGCTGCCGGAAGCTGTAAAAGCCGATCAGGATCAGGACCAGGAAAATCGCGATCGGCGGGACCGGATGCCGGATTGACCAGGTGGACATGTTCATGGGGTTTGCTCCGCCCCGCCAACTTCGGGCGCGGTGTCGGGCGTGCTTTCGGGCGCGCTCGGGGCCTCGCGGATCTTGTCGCCGGTGCGGAAGAAGGCCCCCGCGCGCGCCAGAATCCGCTCGCCCGCTTCGAGCCCCGAGACGATCTCGCGCCGCCCGTCCCAAATCAGACCGGCTTCGACCGGCCGCGTCTCGATCTCGCCTGCCGTGACGACCTGAACGTAATTGCCGCGCTCGTCCGCCAGAACCGCGCTTGCAGGAACGGTCAGGGCCTCGCGGTCTTCGACCACGATCCAGCCGCTGGCAAAAGACCTGTGCGCAGACGCGGATCGGGGTCGAGCGCGATACGGACCTCGCCCAGCCGCGTCGCGGATCGACCGCTGCGGGCGCGAGACGCACCTCGCCCTTGATCTGCCCCAGCCCCGAAATCCGGAGATCGGCCGGCGCGCCCGGTTGCAATTGCGGCACCGCAGTCTCGATCACCTCGCCCGCAAGCTCGATTGCGCCGTCGCCGATCAGGCGGAACATCGGCTCGGTACTGCCGCCCGACAAGGCGCCCAACTCTGCATTGCGCGCCACGATTACCCCGCAACCGGCGTGGTGATGCGGGTATAATCGAGGTTGAGCCGTGCGATATCGCGCGAGGCTTCGGCCAAGGCCAAAGCCGCCCGCGCAACGCTGAGCCCGCTGCCGGCGGAAGCCGCCGCCGCACGGGCCGCCGCCTCCGACGCCACCGCCTGATCCAGCGTCGCCTGAGAGCCGCTGCCGCTTTGGCGCAACCTGCGCGCGCGCTCGAGCACGCTTGCCGCTTCGGTCAGCGCGGCCTCGGTGCTCAGGATCTGGCTTTGCGCCTGTTTCACGCCCGCATCGGCGCGCTGGTAATCGGCCTCGGCCTGCGCGAGCTGCGCCGCGAGGGTCTGGTCCTGCAAGCGCGCGAGCACCTGCCCTGCCTCGACCCGATCGCCGACATCGGCCAGAATTTCGGTGACCGCGTAGCCGGAAACGCTGGGGTAGATCATCACGTCATGCCGCGCGACCAAAGACCCCGAGACCGCGACACGGGCCTGAACCTGTGCCGTCTCGGCAGTGCCGAGCGTCACCAAAGGAAGCTCTGCCGCAAGCGGTGCGGCCTCGGGAACCTCGTCGGCGCGGACCGCGAAAGGAACCGTGCCGACGGCCGAAACGGCCGCGCCCAACAGCAGGGTCAGGCGTAAAGACGCCCTGCGCAAACCGGAAAAAGCGGCGCAAGCGCCCGAAGACGGTTTCGCCCTGACGACCGCGACGGCGGTGATTTTCTGCATCAAGATCCTCGATCCGGTCACCCCCAACATTCGGGCGAGTGACGTAAAACGCCTTCGCCATGTTGAAGGTTTCAAACCCAAGGCTCTGGTTTCAAAACGAAACCGTTACCCCGGGCAGCTGCAATTCGCTGATCAGGTCGCGCAATTCCTGACGGGCTGCGATATTGGACATGGTAAGCTGCTCGACGCCGATATCCTTGAGGTCGAGCAAAGTCAGGCCGCGCGGGAAAAGCTCGCGGAAGATCACGCGCTCGGAAAAGCCCGGCGCAACGCGAAAACCGATGCGCTTCGACAAAGTGTCCAGAGCCCCGCCGACCTTGCGCTTGTTGTGCATCTGCTGCGTGCCCAGACGGTTGCGCAGAACCAGCCAGTCGATCGGCCCCGCCCCCGCCTGTCCGCGCATCTGGCGCGCCGACCACACCATCTCGGCATAGATCGAGGGGCCGAGCACCTTGCCTTCGGGCGAGAGCCGCGCAAGCAGGTCGAAATCGATGAAGCTGTCGTTCATCGGCGTGATCAGCGTATCGGCCAGCGTATGCGCGATCTGCGACAGCCGCGTATGAGAGCCGGGACAATCGAGCAGGATGAAATCGCTTTCGGGATCCAGCTCGGTCACGGCCTGCGAAATCGGATCCATATCGGTCGAGGGATCGAATTCGAGCCGCACATAATTGGGCGATGGCAGGTCGATGCCCTCGCGGGCGACAAAGGCCGCACGGTTCTCCAGATAGCGGCCGAAGCTGCGCTGACGCACGTCGAGATCCAGCGCCCCGACCCGATATCCCATCCGCGACAGAGCGGTCGCGACATGCATGGAGGTGGTCGATTTACCCGAGCCGCCCTTTTCGTTCCCGACGACGATAATATGCGCCACGAATCCTCCTGCTGCGGCTTGGCTTGTGCCCGAACATAGGGCGCGACCGCTTGGAAGAAAAGCGGCGATTCCCGTGTATACCGGATCAACCCCGCGCAATCGTGCCGGTTCGGGCGAGGGTCCGCCGCCGCTTAAACCCGTGCATTGGCGCGATATTTTATCACGATGGGTTCGGTCGATTTTACGCTTGCAATACACGACAATCCCTGTCGTAATATACGTATGAGAGATGCCTGACCCGAACCCGGCCACGAGGTCCCGCCATCTGCGCCAAAGGCCCTTCCAAGGCCGCGCGGCTGGCGGAACACCGGAAGCGCCGAGCCCGGATCATGCAGCTCGCAAGACGAGATTACGACCAGAGCACCGACCAAAAGGAGTGATCCAATGACCATTGCAGCCAGCGTCCCGACCGCAATCCGTGGCTATGCGACGATCACCTTGTCGCGTCACCAAAGTGCCCAAGGCCCGATCCTGCGTCACCTGCGCGACGGCCGCGTCGTCATCGACAGCGGCTTTGGCGAGATGACCGGCCACCCGATCAATTCCGCCGCCCAAACGCGCAATCTGCGGGCCGCGCGGCGTCGATCTGGATGCCTCTGTTCGCGGGCCTCCACTAAGCCCGACGACAGGCCCGAGGGCTTGCCGATGACCTGTGCGCCCATCGTGCACAAGTCAGGAAGGGGTTCGTGCGATCGCCGGCTTGGGGAATGCCTCCCTGCCCTGATCAACCGGCCCCACCATCTTCGGCCCCGCTCCGAACGGGCCAGCTCCAATGAAAAACGCCGCCCTTTCGGGGCGGCGTTTCCAAATCCGGCAGGCGGGGTTCTTAGAAGCCCAGGCCAGCGTATTTGTTTTTGAACTTCGACACGCGGCCACCGGTGTCCATCAGGCGCGACGAGCCGCCGGTCCATGCCGGGTGCGAGGTCGGGTCGATGTCGAGAGCCATGGTCTCGCCTTCTTTGCCCCAGGTCGTGCGGGTCTGGAAGAGCGTACCGTCGGTCATCTTGACGGTGATCATGTGGTAATCGGGGTGAATTTCTTTTTCATGACGCTGTTCCTCAGGCCTGTGCTTCGGCTTTAGGCTTGTAGTTCGTGACTTCTTTGATACGAGCCGATTTACCGCGACGATCGCGCAGGTAGTACAGCTTGGCGCGACGCACACGGCCACGACGGACGACGGTGATCGAGTCGACGTTGGTCGAGTAGAGCGGGAACACACGCTCCACGCCTTCGCCGAACGAGATTTTGCGCACGGTGAACGAGGCACCAATGCCGCCGCCCTTGCGCGAAATCACGACGCCTTCGTACATCTGTACGCGGGTACGGCTGCCTTCGGTGACTTTGTAGCCGACGCGGATGGTGTCGCCGGATTTGAAGTCGGGAATTTCTTTGCCAAGAGCAGCAATCTGCTCGGCTTCGAGTTGGGCGATCAGATTCATCGCAATCAATCCTCTGTTTTCTCGCGGTAGCCCCGCGATTGGTCTGATGCGCCCGAGAGCTGTCGGTCCTTTGTCGGGTCCATATGGGGGCCTTGCGGTCCTCATATGCCCGCCACAGGTCGGGGCGGCGTTCCTTTGTCAGCCTTACGGCCTGGTCCCTGCGCCATTTGGCAATGGCCGCGTGATTGCCGGAAAGAAGAACCTCCGGAATGTTGCGGCCTTCCCATTGGGCGGGCTTCGTATACTGGGGATGTTCAAGAAGGCCGTCGGAAAAGGATTCCTCGGCCAGAGATTCGTGATTCCCCAGCACGCGCGGTATAAGGCGAACCGTCGTGTCAATCAAGACCTGAGCGGCAAGCTCTCCGCCGGTCAGAATATAGTCGCCAATGCTGATTTCTTCGATGCCGTAGGCTTCGAGTACGCGCTCGTCCACGCCCTCGAACCGCCCGCAGATCAGGGTGATGCCGGGCCCTTGCGCCAATTCGCGCGCCCGCGCCTGCGTCAAGGGCTTGCCGCGCGGCGACATATAGACGACCGGCAGAGCCCGACCAAGCGGATCGGCCTGCGCCGCGCCAAGCGCGCGCGCCATGACATCGGCGCGGATCACCATCCCTGCCCCGCCGCCGGCCGGCGTGTCGTCGACATTGCGGTGCTTGCCCTCGCCGAAGTCGCGAAGCTGGAGCGTGCGCAGGTTCCACAGCCCCTCGTTCAGCGCCTTGCCGGTCAGCGACAAGCCGAGGATGCCCGGAAATGCCTCGGGGAAAAGCGTGATGATCTGGGCGGTCCATGCGCCATGAACCTCGCGCTCCTCGAAGAGGTCGCGCGGCTGGGCCGACACGCGCACATTCAGGCGGCCGTGGGATTTCGGTGCGGCACCGGCAGAAGCATCTGCGGCAGCGGTGGCGTCAGAGGGGATTTCGGCGTCTCGGACATGGGATTACAGCTTGTCGGGATGGCGCAGCAGGCTGCCCGCCACGGTCATCAGAACGCCGAGGATCACCACCGCCAAAGGCGCCCAGAGCGCGATCTGCCAAGGGGTCTCGCCGACATAGGTCTTGCCGAGCCACCACAGGCCCATGGAAACCGCCCCGCAACCAGCACGCCGATGGCGAGCTTGACCGGATCGGGCTGGAGGCCGCGGATTGCGAAACGCGGCAAAGCGCCTGCCAGCATGACCGGCGCGAAGACATAGGCATAGGGATCGCTCGCCCCCGACAGGCCCTGCAGCAGCGGGCCGAGCAGCATCAGGATGATGCCGATGCCGGTGAGCGTGCGCCGCATCAGGATTTGCCCGCGTTGAAGCCGGATTTCGCATTGGTCCGGAAACCGGATTTGCTGCCGGACTTGGGCGCCTGGTCCTGACCGCCCGCGGGTTCATCATCGCTCTCGCCATCCGCTTCCGGCGGATCCGCAACGATCCGGCCCGCCGCGATATCCACGGTCGGCACGAAAGCGCGGGTAAAGGGCAGCATCATCGGATGCGGGCCGGTAATATCGAGAATATCGCCTGCGCCGTGATCAAAAACCGCATGAACGCGGCCCAGAACGGTGCCGCCGGTATCGACGACCTCGAGCCCGATCAGATCGGTGTGATAGAATTCGTCATCAGGCAGGGACGGCAGCATCGAACGATCGACCCACAGCGTCACCCCCTTGAGCGCCTCGGCATCCTCGCGGGTCACAACCCCGTCAAGACGCGCGCCCAGACCACCCGTCACCGGGCGGGTCAGGCGGACGGAGAAACTCCGTCCGCCGTCTTCGGTCCACAGCGGGCCGTAAGTCGCGATATCGCTCGGGTCGGTGGTGAAGCTCTTCAGCCGCACCTCGCCCTGAACGCCGAAGGCGCCCGCAATCGCGCCGATACAAACCCGCTCGGTCATCTTATTCCGAAGCCGCTTCTTCGGCCGGAGCGTTTGCAGCAGCTTCACGAGCCGCACGCTTTTCGGCGCGGTCTTTTGCAGCTTTGCCCGGCTCGCCTTTTTTCAGGTTCTTGCGCTCGGTTTTCGGAGCAGCGCCGGCTGCTTCGAGGAAGCGTGCAACGCGGTCGGTCGGCTGTGCGCCCTGGCTCAGCCAGTACTGGACGCGCTCGAGGTTCAGCTTGACGCGGTCTTCCGAATCTTTCGGCAGCAGCGGGTTGTAGGTGCCCAGCTTCTCGAGGAAGCGGCCGTCACGCGGCATGCGCGCATCGGTTGCGACGACTGCATAGTGCGGACGCTTTTTCGAGCCACCACGGGCCAGACGGATCTTCATTGCCATTGGAGTTCTCCTTTTAATGGCGGGTTGGGCGGAGGCCTATTCGGGCAACCCGCCTTATTTCTGGTGTTGAACGTGATGCCGGATGACTTCCGAAATCACGAAGTTCAGGAATTTGCGCGCGAATTCCGGGTCGAGATCGGCCTCGCGCGCGAGGCGTTCCAGCCGCTCGATCTGCTGCGATTCACGCGCAGGATCCGAGGGCGGAAGTTCGTGTTCGGCCTTGAGGCGGCCGACGGATTGGGTGTGTTTGAACCGCTCGGCCAAGGTATAGACCAAGATCGCATCCAGCCGGTCGATCGACTGGCGGTGCTCTTTCAACAGGGCTGCGGCGCGGGTCACGGCGTCGGTCATGCGATGTCCTTGGGATGGCGGTAAATCATGCAGGGCTCGCCGCGCAGCAGGAAATCCTCGCGCTCGATCACGGCACCCAGACGCTCGGCCAGACGGCGCGAGCCGTGGTTCTCGGGGGCGATCAGCGAAATCAGCGGTCCCAGCCCCATGCGGTTCTGCGCAAGATTGCGCGCAGCCAGAGCCGCTTCATAGGCGATGCCCTTGCCTTCGAACCCGTCATAGAGATGCCAGCCGAGTTCGGGCTCGGGCCAATCGACATGGTGACCCACGCCGACACGGCCCGCGACGGCGCCCGTGGCTTTCTCTTCGATCATCCACCAGCCGAAACCGCGCGCGACCCAATGCCCCATCAGGATCATCAGCGCGTTCCACGAGCCTACATCATCCATCGGACCGCCGACGAAGCGCGAGCGCTCCGAGGCACCAAAGGCCGTGATCGCGGCGAGATCCGACAAACGCGGCTCCCGCAGGATCAGCCGTTCGGTTTCGATCACCGGAACTGTGACGCGCAGCTCGGCCATCGGTTACTTCTTCTTCCCGAAGAGGCCCGATAGGCCGCCAGGCAGCCCCATCCCGCCCAATTGCCCGCCAAGACCCTTGGGATCTTGCAGCATCTTGGTTGCTTCGGCCATTTTCTCGGGGTCGACATTGGCCATATCGGGCAGACCGCCGCCTTTGCCGGTCATGGCGCGCATGGCCTGCTTGAGCATGCCGCCCTTCCCCATTTTCCCGAGTTTCTTCATGGTATCAGCCATTTGCTTCTGCATCTTGAGAAGCTTGTTCAGCTCGGAGACCTCCATCCCCGCGCCGGCTGCGATGCGGCGCTTGCGGCTCGCCTGCAGCAGATCGGGATTGGCGCGCTCTTTCTTGGTCATCGAGTTGATCAGCGCGAGCTGCTGGCGGATGGCGCGGTCGTCGAAGCCAGCGGCCTCGGCCTGTTTCGCCATTTTGCCCATGCCCGGCATCATGCCCATGATCGACTGCATGCCGCCCATTTTCAGCATCTGTTCGAGCTGGCTTTTCAGGTCGTTCATGTTGAACAGACCCTTCTGGAAGCGCTTCATCATGCGCTCGGCCTGCTCGACCTCGAGCACTTCCTGCGCTTTTTCGACGAGGGCCACGATATCGCCCATGCCGAGGATGCGGCCCGCAACGCGGTGCGCGTCAAAAACTTCGAGCGCATCGACTTTTTCGCCCAGACCGACGAAACGGATCGGCTTGCCGGTCACCGCGCGCATCGAAAGCGCCGCACCGCCACGGCCGTCGCCGTCCATACGGGTCAGGACGACGCCGGTGATCCCGACCTTGCCGTCGAATTCGGTTGCGACGTTCACCGCATCCTGACCGGTCAGGCCGTCCACAACCAACAGGGTCTCGCGCGGCTGGGCCACATCGCGGACCGCCTGAACCTCGTCCATCAGCACCTGATCGATGTGCAGACGACCGGCGGTATCGAGAATATAGACGTCATAGCCGCCAAGGGTCGCTTGCTGCTTGGCGCGTTTGGCGATCTGGACCGCATTCTCTCCCGCGATGATCGGCAGGGTATCGACGCCGATCTGCGTCCCGAGAATGGCCAGCTGCTCCATTGCGGCCGGACGGTTGGTATCGAGAGAGGCCAGAAGAACGCGCTTTTTCTCGCGGTCCTTCAGACGCTTTGCAAGCTTCGCCGTGGTCGTCGTCTTGCCCGAGCCCTGAAGGCCGACCATCAGGATCGGTGCGGGCGGGTTGTCGATGCGCAGAGCCTCGGGCTCGCCTTCGCCCTGCAGGACCTTGATCAGCTCGTCATGGACGATCTTGACGACCTGCTGGCCGGGCGTGATCGATTTGGTCACGGCCGAGCCGGTGGCCTTGGCCGTCACGGTCTTGACGAACTGGCGGGCAACCGGCAGCGAAACGTCGGCTTCCAGCAAAGCCACGCGCACTTCGCGCATCGCGGCGGCAACGTCATCCTCGGAAAGCGCGCCCTGCTTTGTCAGCCGGTCAAAGACGCCGCCAAGGCGATCGGACAGGTTCTCAAACATCGGCAGCCCTCCTGTGGCCCAAAGCAGTGACGCCCCCGTGGGCGCAACGCGCTGACGGGGGCGATCCCCGACAAAACGGGGACCGGAAGGACAGCCTTCCGGGAGAATCTTGGAGGGAATAAAATGGGAGAGGCCGGAAAGTCAAGGCAAAGTGACGATTTTACGTCCCTGCCGCCCAACCCGCTGCGCAAGGAACCTGCCCGTCGCAGCTCGGGGCCAGCCTGCCGTTAAGCGGATTTTCACTTCTCTATGGCAGAGTTCGGGCGTGAAAGAAACGGCAAGGCGGCAGAATGACAAACAAAGCGGGACCGGATTGAGGGGCGAGCCGGAAAGCCAGTCCCCCTGCGGCGAAGTCATCGTGAAGTCCGTTCCGATGATTGCCGATTATGTCGTACCGCTGATCGGCGGGCTGGAAAACCAGTGCTCGGACCTCTCGCTGCGCTTCGTCTCGAGCCCCGAGCTCGAGAGCATCACACCACTGACCCCAACCCTCCATATCCGCGCGGGCACCCGACCAGCGGGCGAGGCGCTTTTCGTCAAGCCGCTCGGCACGCTCCATTTCGGGCTTTATGGCGCGGCCAACTATGTCGCCCGCCTTGGCCTGCCGCAGGGCTACGACGACCTCGGGCGCTTCGGCTTTGTCGTCCACGACCGCGCATGGAACCGCGTCCCGTGGGAGAAATGGCTGGTGGCGCATTACCCCCAAGCGCATATCTTTCTTTACAGCGATTGCGAGAATGCGCACCGCGTGGCGATCAGTTCGGGCCATTGTCTGGGCTTTCTGCCCTCTTCGGCGCTGCTCAACTTCCCCAATCTGGTCGAGGTTCTGCCGCCCCACCCCGAATGGAGCGCCCCGATGTGGCTGGCCACCCATGCCGAGACGATGCGCAAACCGCATCTCGCCAATATCACCCAAAGCATCGGCGAGCGGCTGGCGCGGGTCTGGGCGTGAGCGGCCCGTCAGACGCGCCGCGGTCGCGGTGCGCGGAAAGATCGTTCCGGGCTGGCACTTGCGCGCGGCTTCGGCCAGAAAGGAGCTGCGCCATCGGCTTCGATCCGCCCCGAACGGCGCGAGCGACGGCACGCCCATTGCAGCCGAGGCCATCCATGACCGCTCAATCCCGCACCATTCAAAGCGAGCCGCTCAAGGGCCATCTCGCCATGCTGATCTTTTCGATCATGGTCGCGGGCTCGTTTTCCTTTGGTGTCAGGGCCGCCAATCTGATTGATCCCGGTGCGATAACGGCGGCGCGTTTCGCGATTGCGGCGGGGCTGATCGGCGGCTTTGCGGCCGCCATGCCGCAGGGATCCCCCGCACGGCCTTTCGTTCGCCGTGGCGCTATGTGCTTTTGGGCGCGATTTTCGCGGCCTATTTCGTCTTGATGTTCGAGGGCTCAAGACCGCCGCCGCCGTTCCCGCCGCCGCGGTCTTTACCCTGACGCCGATCATGTCGGCAGGATCTGGCTGGCTGTTGCTGCGCCAGAAGCTGACCGGCCAGATCGCGATCTCGCTGGCCCTTGGGGGGATTGGCGCGCTTTGGGTGATTTTTCGCGGCGATATCGGCCAGCTCATGCGCCTGCAGATCGGCAAAGGCGAAGCGATCTATCTGCTCGGCTGCGCCTTCCACGCCTTTTACACGCCGCTGGTGCGCCGCCTCAATCGCGGGGAAAGCGCGCTTGTCTTCAGCTTCGAGCGCTTTTGGCCGGCATGATCGTGCTCGGCATTCTGGAATGGCCGGTGATCCGCGCGACCGATTGGCTGAACCTGCCCGCCATCGTGTGGTGGACGATCCTCTATACGGCGGTGTTCGCGACCGGGATCACCTTCGTTCTGGTGCAATATGCCACGCTGCGCCTGCCTTCGGCCAAGGTCATGGCCTATACCTATCTCACGCCGACATGGGTCATCCTGCTCGAGGCGGCACTGGGGCAAGGCATGCCCGGTCTGATCATTCTGCCGGGTATCATCGCCACCATTGCGGCCCTCGCGCTGCTTTTGCGCGAGTGACGCCTCCGGCGGGGGTATTTGCGTGACAGAGAAAGCGCCTAGGCCGGTAGGGGCTCGGGTTCCACGAGGGCCACGATATCCATCATGATGCGGTTCAGTTCGAAGTCCTTGGGCGTATAGACACGCGAGACCCCCATTGCGCGCAATCTTGTCGCATCCTCGTCGGGGATGATGCCTCCGATCACCACCGGCACATCGCCGAGACCCGCCGCCTGCATCCGCTGCATGGTTTCCTCGATCAGGGGCAGATGCGAGCCCGAGAGGATCGAGAGGCCGACGACATGCGCACTGTTTTCGCGCGCGCTGGCCACAATCTGTTCGGGCGTAAGGCGGATGCC
Organism: Paracoccus cavernae; assembly: GCA_030410095.1. Classification (GTDB taxonomy): domain Bacteria; phylum Pseudomonadota; class Alphaproteobacteria; order Rhodobacterales; family Rhodobacteraceae; genus Paracoccus; species Paracoccus cavernae. Next base: position 562,624 of record JAUFRC010000001.1, on the reverse strand, counting down.
GTCATAGGTGATGTCCATGCCGCAATCGCGGGCACGGAAGGCGATTTGCTCGGCTCCGTTGGAATGCCCGTCGAGACCGGGCTTGCCGACAATGAATTTGAGCCGCCGCCCGAGACGCCGGCTGACCGCATCGACGGCCTCGCGGATCGGCTCGAGGCCGTCGGTGTGGTTCGAGGGGCTGGCGGAAACGCCGGTCGGGCCGCGGTACTCACCGTGGACCGCGCGCATGACGCCCGCCCATTCGCCGGTCGTGGCCCCCGCTTTGGCCGCGGCAATCGAGGCGGGCATGATATTCGCGCCCCTCCGCGCAGCCTCGCGAAGCGCATCCAGCGCGGCGCCGACGGCCCCGTTGTCACGCTCGCGTCGCCATGCTTCGAGCCGCGCGATCTGTTCGGCCTCGACGCCCTGATCGACGGTCATGATGCCGCCGTCTCCTGCGGTCAGCGGCGAAGGCTCGCCCTGTTGCCAGCGGTTGACGCCGACCACGACGGTCTCGGCGGTCTCGATCCGCCCGAGACGGGCGGCATTGGCCTCGACCAGACGGCCCTTCATATAGTCGATCGCCGCAATCGCGCCGCCCATCCCGTCGAGAAGCGCAAGCTCGCTGCGCGCGCCGGCCTTAAGGGCCTCGACCTTGGCCGCAATGGCGGGGTTGCCGTCGAAAAGGTCGCCATATTCCAGCAAATCGGTCTCGTAGGCGAGGATCTGCTGCATGCGGAGCGACCATTGCTGGTCCCAAGGCCGCGGCAGACCGAGAGCCTCGTTCCAGGCGGGAAGCTGGACCGCGCGGGCGCGCGCATTCTTGGACAGGGTCACCGCCAGCATTTCCAAAAGGATGCGGTAGACGTTGTTTTCGGGCTGCTGCTCGGTCAGGCCGAGCGAATTGACTTGAACGCCATAGCGGAAACGGCGGAATTTCTCCTCCTCGATCCCGTAGCGTTCGCGTGTGATCTCGTCCCAAAGCTCTGTAAAGGCGCGCATTTTGCAGAGCTCAGTGACAAAGCGGATGCCGGCGTTCACGAAGAAGCTGATGCGGCCGACCATCGCGGGGAAATCACTTGCAGCCACCTTGCCGCGCAGATCGTCGAGCACCGCGATCGCGGTCGCCAGCGCATAGGCCAGCTCTTGTTCGGGCGTCGCTCCGGCCTCTTGCAGGTGGTAGGAGCACACATTCATCGGGTTCCATTTCGGCAGATGCTGCGCGGTATAGGCGGCAACGTCCGTGATCATGGCGAGCGAGGGCTGCGGCGGGCAGATATAGGTCCCGCGCGAGAGATATTCCTTGACCAGATCGTTCTGGACCGTGCCCTGCAGCTTGGCGACATCCGCCCCCTGCTCTTCCGCCGCCGCGATATAGAGTGCCAGCAACCAGGGCGCGGTCGCATTGATCGTCATCGAGGTGTTCATTTGCTCGAGCGGGATCTGGTCGAAAAGCGCCCGCATATCGCCGAGATGACCGATCGGCACGCCGACCTTGCCGACCTCGCCCCGCGCCAGAACGTGGTCGCTGTCATAGCCGGTCTGGGTCGGCAGATCGAAGGCCACAGAAAGCCCCGTCTGCCCCTTGGACAGGTTCATGCGGTACAGTTCGTTCGACTTTTTCGCGGTGGAATGGCCCGCATAGGTACGGAAGAGCCAGGGCTTGTCTTTCTCGGTCATCCAAACGCTCTCGCAACAATATTACAGTTGAGCAATCGTTACGGAAACAATCATACCCTGTCAATTCGCCGCGTTGCAGAATTTGCGATCCTCTCGCAAATGCGAAATCGCACGGAGGTTGCAGGGCTTGGCACGACTCCATTTCGCGCGAGTGACCAGCAATGGTTGGGATTTGCCGGTAGCGCGCATCCTCCGCTCCGCCCTCGGGGACGGGAATCGCAACGGAGAGAGGGCCTGCCGGATCTGCTCGCTTTCGGCCCATTTTGCACCTGCCTCGGCTTCCATCGGTCCCTAGGCGCATTTTTTCGCATGCGCAGCATCAGTGGGGTATCATCTCCACAAGGCCCCGCCTTCTCCGGTCAAACATCTATAATTTAACGGGATTTCAAAGAAACACACCAAAGCGGAGGCGTCGGACCTCGCGCAACAAAATAACCAATGCGACACATTGTTTCAATTTCACAGTTTCTTTGGTTGCATTGTTTCAACGCCAATCGTAATTCATGTCTTATTCGCCGATTCTGCAACGCGGCAAGGAGATTGAGATGGCTCTGGACCAACCCGCCCCGATCGCGGCCTATGATGCGCCGGAAAAGGACCTCTACGAGATCGGCGAAATGCCGCCCCTCGGTTATGTTCCGAAATCGATGTATGCTTGGGCGATCCGCCGCGAGCGTCACGGCAATCCCGACAAGGCCATGCTGGTCGAAGTCGTCGAGACCCCGAGCATCGACAGCAACGAGGTTCTGGTGCTCGTGATGGCGGCGGGCGTGAACTATAACGGGATCTGGGCCGGTCTCGGCGTTCCGATCAGCCCGTTCGACAGCCATCACCAGCCCTATCACATTGCCGGTTCGGATGCCTCGGGGATCATCTGGGCGGTCGGCGACAAGGTGAAGAACTGGAAGGTCGGCGACGAGGTCGTCATCCACTGCAACCAGGACGACGGCAACGACGAGGAATGCAACGGCGGCGATCCGATGTATTCGCCGAGCCAGCGCATCTGGGGCTACGAAACGCCCGACGGCTCCTTCGCGCAGTTTACCCGCGTTCAGGCCCAGCAGCTCATGCGCCGCCCCCAGCATCTGACCTGGGAGGAATCGGCCTGCTATACGCTCACGCTGGCAACCGCATACCGCATGCTTTTCGGCCACGAACCGCACGAGCTGAAACCCGGCATGAACGTGCTGGTCTGGGGCGCATCGGGCGGGCTGGGGTCTTTCGCGATCCAGTTGATCAATGCGGCGGGTGCCAATGCGATCGGGGTTATCTCGGACGAGGACAAGCGCGAGTTCGTCATGGGGCTTGGCGCGCGCGGCGTCATCAACCGCAAGGATTTCAAATGCTGGGGCCAGCTGCCGACGGTCAATACGCCCGAATACAAGGTCTGGTTCGACGAGGTCCGTAAATTCGGCAAGGCGATCTGGGACATCACCGGCAAGGGCAACAATGTCGACATCGTCTTTGAGCATCCCGGCGAGGCGACCTTCCCCGTCTCGACCTTCGTGTGCAAAAAGGGCGGCATGGTCGTGATCTGCGCCGGCACCTCGGGCTTCAACTGCACCTTCGACGTGCGTTATATGTGGATGCACCAAAAGCGCCTTCAGGGCTCGCATTTCGCCCATCTCAAGCAGGCGTCGGCCGCCAACAAGCTGATGCTCGAGCGCCGGATCGATCCCTGCATGTCGGAGGTCTTCCCTTGGGCGGAAATCCCGCAGGCCCATACCAAGATGCTCAACAACGAGCACAAACCGGGCAATATGGCGGTGCTGGTCCAGTCGCCCCATACCGGCATCCGCACCTTCGAGGATGCGCTGGAGGCGAGCCGCGCCAAGGGTCGGTTCTGAATTAACTTTTGCCAACAACCGTTTGGCAGACAAAGAAAGGGCGGCATTGCCGCCCTTTTCCATGGGATCGTCTTTGCTTCGGGTTCAGCCGTATAGCGTGCGGGCGCGATCCTCGAAGGCGCGGACGATGCGCGACATGGCCTCGCCGAAGACGACGCCGATCAGCTTGCCCAGAATGACGCTTTTGAATTCGAAATCGACGAAGAATTCGACCTTGCAGCCGCCCTCGGGCAGATCCTCGAAGGTCCAGCCGCTGCGCAGATAGCGAAACGGCCCGTCGAGATATTCTGTATCAATGCGCAGATCCGCGGGCCAGAGCGTGACGCGGCTGCCGAAACGCTCGCGCATCACCTTGAAGGAGATGACCAGATCGGCCTCGATCACTTCGGAACCGTCGGGGTGCGCCTCGCGCGAGCGGATGCGGGCGGCGCTGTTCCACGGCAGGAATTTCGGATAACTCTCCACATCCGCCACCAGATCATACATCTGACGGGCGGCATAGGGCAGGATGCGGCTATCGCTATGATGTGGCAAAGCTTTGTTATCCGTCGCTATCGTATTATCTGGGTCTTGCTGTCTGGCGGCACTCCTAACAGGGGAGAGGGGCAATGAACAACCTCAACTGGCTTATTCGCGCCTCGCGCTGGGTCCGAAATCCGCCGAGCGAAAAGCGGGTCATTCTGGTTTTCTCGGTCATTGCCATCGGTCTCGCGATTGCGGGGCTCGAATATTTCGGATTCTGGCCCGATTGGGCCACGCTCGAGCGCCCGCCGCGCGGCCCGCATCTGCCGCGCTGAAACGGGTTCGGGACCGGATCGGGCCGGATTGCGGTGTCGGGCGAGGCTTAAAGCCCCGCCTCACCAAAGGTATTGCACTGACCCATTTGGCCGGTCTTGAAGCCGCGGGTGAACCAGGTCTGGCGGTCCTCGGCCGAGCCGTGGGTAAAGCTGTCGGGCATCGGCGTGCGCCCTGCCTGCTTCATCAGGACATCATCGCCTACCGCACCGGCCGCGCGGATCGCCTCGCGGATATCGCCTTCGTCGATCGTGCCGAACTGGTCGCTGGCCTGCCGCGCCCAGATACCGGCGAAGCAGTCGGCCTGCAGCTCGGTCAGGACCGAGAGGTAGTTCGAGTCGCTTTGGCTGGCGCGCGCGCGTGTCTGGTTCACCTGGCCCAGAACCCCGATCAGGTTCTGGATATGGTGACCGACCTCGTGGGCGATCACATAGGCATAGGCGAAATCGCCGCCCGCATTCATCTTGCCCTGCATGATCTGGAAGAAGTCGGTATCGAGATAAAGCTTATGGTCGCCCGGACAATAGAACGGCCCCATTGCCGCCGACGCGCCGCCGCAAGCCGATTGCACCGCGCCCGAGAACAGGACCAGCGTCGGATCCTTGTAGGCCATCCCCGCCTGTTCGGGCAGAACCCGCGCCCAGACCTCTTCGGTATCGGCCAGAACGACCGAGACGAACTGCCCGATTTCCTGCTCCTGCTGGCTCAGCGGGCGCGTCTCACCGGATTGTGTTCCCTGATCCACCGCACCGACCAGAGGCGAGATATCGACCCCGAAGAAATAGCCGACGGCCAAGACCACCAGCATCCCCACGACCCCGACACCGCCAACGCCTGCTGCGCTCCTGCCGCGCCTGTCATCGACATTGCGGCTTCCCCGACGTCCTCGCCATTCCATTCAAAGCCACTCCTTAGCCATGGGTTTTCCGCACAGTGACCCTAATCATCATCGCAATCAACGCCCTGCGAGACTTGACAGTTCCGCGGCCACAGACCAGCAAATGCACAGGCAAATGAGGAAAAGACATGTTCGACTGGATCACCTCGACGATTGATCACTGGGGCTATCCCGGCATCTTCTTCCTGATGGTCGCCGAAAACGTCTTTCCGCCGATTCCTCCGAGCTGATCATGCCGCTGGCCGGCTTTCTCGCGGGATCGGGCAAGTTGAACCTGTGGCTGACGATCCTTGCGGGCACGGCCGGATCGGTCCTCGGCACCACGATGTGGTATTACATCGGCCTGTGGATCGGCGAGGCGCGGCTCAAGCGTTGGGCCGCAAAACACGGCCGGCTGATGACCGTCTCGCCCGCGGATATCGACACCGCGCACCGCTGGTTCGACCGTTACGGCGTGCTTGCCGTGCTGCTCGGGCGCATGTTGCCGACGATCCGGACGCTGATCTCGGTGCCGGCGGGTTTCGTGCGCATGCCCTTGCCGCGCTTTCTGGTCTACACCACCATCGGCAGCGCGCTCTGGACCAGCATTCTGACCATTGCAGGCTATCTGATGCAGAGCCAATATGCGCTGGTCGCCGATTGGGTCGACCCGCTGTCGAAGGTCATCGTGGCGCTGGTCGTGGTTGTCTATCTCTACCGTGTCTTTACATGGAAGCCGCATTAACCCCCTCGCCCTTTCCCGTTTTACGCCGTCTCCGTGCAATCAAGTCCCACCTGCCCCAACATCCGCCCCATCGCGCACCACAGCGCCGATCATCTGAAATGGAAGCCCATGCCATGACGCATCTGAGCAATCGACAATTGGCAGGCCTTGCCGGGCTGGGATCGGCGGGTCTTCTGCTGGCCGCACTGACCTTTCAACATTTCGGCTATGCGCCTTGCGAGCTGTGCATCCTGCAACGCTGGCCCCATCTGGCGGCAGCCGTCATCGGTCTGGCGGTCTGGGCTTTCGGCTGGGCCCGCGCGCTGGCGGTCCTCGGCCTGCTCGCCGCACTGGCGGCGACGGCTTTCGCGATTTTCCATGCCGGCGTCGAGCTGAAATACTGGGAGGGACCCGCACATTGTTCGGGCGGGATCTCCAATCTGGCGCAGCTTTCGACCAATGACCTGATGGCGCAGCTCAAGGCCGCGCCGGTGGTGCGCTGCGACGAGGTTTCCTGGAGCCTGCTCGGCCTCTCGATGGCGGGCTGGAATGCGGTTTGTTCGGCGGTTTTGTCGCTGCTCTGGGCCGTCTCGGCCTTTCGCCGCGCCTGAGATCCTTCCGCTTGCGCCCCCGATCGCGGGCCGCAAGCGGGAATTTGTCCGGCCCGAGCCCGATCCCGAGCGGATCACTGCCCGATCCCGCGCAATCGGACCGCCGCAAGGCCGCTTTCATCAAGATAATCCGGCATAATCGGTGCGAAAGCCCCCGCCGCGATTGCACCCAAGGTCAGTGGGCGGTATACCATGACACAACAATATCTTGAGGCGATCACGTGTCAGACACTCCGGAAAACGACAACGACGACAACATCGAAACCGCTGCATCGACGCAGGACGACGCCGCGCGCGAGGTGATGGCGCATGACGGGCCGGTGGTGAGCATCTCGGACGAGATGCGCACGGCCTATCTCGACTATGCGATGTCGGTCATCGTCAGCCGCGCCATCCCCGATCTGCGCGACGGGCTGAAGCCGGTGCACCGCCGCATCCTTTTCGCGATGCACGAGACCGGCAACACGCATGACAAATCCTATCGCAAATCGGCCCGTCCGGTCGGCGATGTCATGGGTAAGTACCACCCCCACGGCGATGCCGCGATTTATGACGCGCTGGTGCGCATGGCGCAGGACTTCTCGATGTCCCTGCCGCTTCTGGACGGTCAGGGCAACTTCGGCTCGATGGACGGCGACAGCCCTGCGGCCATGCGCTACACGGAAGTGCGCATGGACAAGCCCGCAGCCTATCTGCTGGCCGATATCGAAAAAGACACGGTCGCTTTTCAGGACAACTACGACGGCAAGGACCGCGAGCCGACGGTTCTGCCGGCGCGCTATCCCAACATGCTCGTCAACGGCGCGGGCGGCATCGCCGTCGGCATGGCCACGAACATTCCGCCCCACAACCTCGGCGAGGTCATCGACGCGACCCTCGCGCTGATCGAGGATCCCGATCTGACGGTCGAGCGGCTGATGGAATATGTCCCCGCCCCCGACTTCCCGACGGGCGGCATCATCCTTGGCCGCTCGGGGGCGCGCAAAGCCTATATCGAGGGTCGCGGCTCGGTCATCATCCGCGCCAAAACGCGGATCGAACAGGGCCGCAACGGCCGCGAGTCGATCATCATCGACGAGATCCCCTATCAGGTGAACAAGGCGACGATGATCGAAAAGATCGCCGAACTCGCCAAGGAAAAGAAGATCGAGGGCATCGCCCATGTGCAGGATGAATCCGACCGGATCGGCGTGCGCGTGGTGGTCGAGCTCAAGCGTGACGCGACCGCCGAGGTCGTGCTGAACCAGCTGTTCCGCTTTACGCCCATGCAAACGAGCTTCGGCGCGAACATGCTGGCGCTCAACGGCGGCCGCCCCGAGCAGCTGACCTTGCGCGATTTCCTCGTCTACTTCCTCGCCTTCCGCGAAGAGGTCGTCGCCCGCCGCACGGCTTACGAGTTGCGCAAGGCGCGCGAGCGCAGCCATATCCTCTGCGGTCTGGCCGTGGCGGTTTCCAATGTCGATGAAGTCGTGGCCACCATCCGCGCCTCGGCGGATGCGGCGCAAGCGCGCGAGCGTCTGATGGAGCGCCGCTGGCCTGCCGAAGAGATCATCGAATATCTGCGCCTGATCGACGATCCGATGCATCCGGTCAACGACGACGGCACCTACAACCTCTCGGAAACCCAAGCCCGCGCCATTCTGGAACTGCGCCTGCAGCGCCTGACCCAGCTCGGCGTCAAGGAAGTCACCGACGAGCTGCAGGAGCTGGCCGATGCGATCCGCGAATATCTCGCGATCCTCGCCTCGCGCGAGCGTATCCTCGAGATCATTGCCGGCGAGTTGCGTGAAGTGAAACAGCTTTTCGCCGTGCCGCGTCGTACCGAGATCACCGATTGGTCCGGCGATATGGACGACGAGGATCTGATCGAGCGCGAGGATATGGTCGTGACCATCACCTCGGGCGGCTATATCAAGCGCACCGCGCTGGCCGAGTTCCGCTCGCAGCGCCGCGGCGGAAAGGGCCTGTCGAGCATGGCCACCAAAGAGGACGACCTCGTCACCACCCTCTTTGTCGCCAATACCCATACCGAGCTGTTGTTCTTCACCACCGACGGCATGGTTTACCGCCTGAAAACCTGGCGTCTGCCGCTGGGTGGCCGGACCGCCAAGGGCAAGGCAATCGTCAATATCCTGCCGATCGATCCGGGTGTTTCGATCGCGGCGCTGATGCCGGTCGATGCACCGGAAGCCGATTGGGACAATTACCAGACGATCTTCGCGACCTCCGAAGGCGATGTCCGCCGCAACGCCCTGTCCGATTTCACCAATGTGAAATCGAACGGCAAGATCGCGATGAAGCTGCCCGAAGGCGTCGAGCTGATCGGCGTGCGCATGGCGACGGAAACCGACGACGTGATGCTGGTCACGGCATTCGGCCGCGCGATCCGCTTCCCGACAACCGATGTGCGTGTCTTCAAGGGCCGCGATTCGACCGGCGTGCGCGGCATCCGGCTGTCGGAAGGCGACAAAGTCGTCTCGATGTCGGTCATCCGCCACTTCGAGGCCGATCCCGCCGAACGCGCCGCCTATCTCAAGATGCGCCGCGCCGTCGAAGGGGCGCTCGATGACGGGGCCGAAAGCGACGAGGACGACGAGACCGTCGAGGGCAACATCACGCAGGAACGCTATGCCGAAATGTCGGCGGCGGAAGATGCGATCCTGACCATTACCGCACGCGGTTCGGGCAAGATCTCGTCGAGCCACGATTATCCGGTGCGCGGTCGCGGCGGTCAGGGCGTCATGGCCATGGACAAAGCGATGCGCGGCGGGCCTCTGGTCGCCTCCTTCCCTGTCGAGCGTGACGACCAGATCATGCTTGCCACCTCGACCGGCCAATCGATCCGCGTCGCGGTCGACGGCATCAGCTTCCGCTCGCGTTCGGCCGGGGCGTGCGCGTCTTCAATACCGGCGCCGGCGAAGAGGTGGTTTCGGTTGCCCGTATCGCGGAAAGCGGTGAGGATGACGCCGAAGAGTAAGGCCGCATAGGTATTTGGGTCAGAGCGAGGGCGAAGGGTGGAACCACGCGAAGCGGTACTGCGCGAGCGGTTGCAAACGGGTTTTCTGGGCATTGTCGCCTTCGCTTTGATCCTCTTCCTGCTGGTGCAGGCGAAATTCCTGCTGATCACGCTGTCCATCGCGATCATCATCTTTTCGCTGACCTCGGATGCGATCCATGCCATCGCCAAGCTGAAAGTGCCCACATGGTTCGCGACCATCGCGGCCTTGTTGGCGCTGAGCATCTTTCTGCTCTGGCTGGTTGCGACCATCGTCAGCCAGGTCAACGAGATCGTCTCGACCTCGATTTCCTATGCCGAGCGGGTCCAAAGCCTCGTGCCCGAACTGACCGACTGGATGGGCCCCAATGCCCAGACCGCGGTCGAGAGCTTTTTCAGCAGCATCAACGTCACCGGCTGGATCCGGCAGGTCGCGGCGCAGGCCTCGAACCTCTTTTCCGGCGTGGTGATGATCCTGCTTTACGTCGGCTTCATGTTCTCGGAGCGGATCTGGTTTCCGGTCAAGATCGAGCGCCTGACCGGCGATCCCGACAAGGCGCGCAAGGTGCGCGCGATCATTTCCTCGATCATGCGCAGCGTGAACCGCTATCTGGTGATCAAGGCGCTGGTCAGCGCGCTGACGGCCGCTTTGGTCTGGCTGATTTTCTGGACGGCGGGCCTCGATCTGGCGGGACCGATCGCGATGATCACCTTCATTTTGAACTTCATCCCGACCATCGGCTCAATCATTGCAACCGTTGTCGCGGTGCTTCTGGCGCTGGTCCAGACCGGCGATGTCCCCGAGACCGTGGTCATCGGACTGGCCTGCACCTGCGTCCATTTCCTCATCGGCAATATCCTCGACCCGATGCTTTTGGGCCAGACCTTGCGGATGTCCTCTTTCGGGATCGTGCTGTCCCTCGCGGTCTGGGGTGCGGTTTGGGGCCTGCCGGGGATGTTTCTTTCGGTGCCGATCATGGCCGCAATCATGATCATCTGCGCCCATATCCCCTGGCTCAGGCCGGTGGCCGTCCTGCTCTCGCGCGAGGGGTTCGCCGATGACGGGCTCGAGGGCGACGATTATCTTCTGGACGAAGAGCCCGCCCCGCGCCAAGAGGCATAGGGGCGGAGCCGTCACGGCGCACGGCAGGCCGGAGCCCGCCGTTTCACCGCATCCTAGTTGCGCTCGAACTGCTCGCCGTAGCCGCTCGTCCCGCTGTCGCCGTCATCACCGTCATCATCACCATCGTCGCGGCCTTTCGCGATTTTGGCATCATCGTCCAGCGGACGCAGGCCAATGGTGCGCGGATCCATCGGCGGCTGTTGCGGGCCCGGATCGGGCGAGAGCGGCGCGGCCTTGCGCGGCGGGTTCTGCGCGGCGGTCGGGTTCAGCGTTTCGGCATTGCGCAGCCAGACGTCGCGCTGCGGAAAGGGCAGTTCGATTTCCTCTTCCGCAAAGCGGCGCGCGATCTGGTGGTTGATCTCGGAGATCACGCCGGTCCCGCCGTTCACGTCCGAGACAATGGCGCGGATCTCGAAATTCATGCTGTCGGCCCCGAAACCGCGGAAGATGATCGCGGGCGGCGGGGTGATCAGCACGGTCGGCTGGTCCTCGGCGATTTCCTTGAGCACGCGCTCGACCTTGCGGGTATCGGTGCCGTAAGCCACGCCCACCGGCACGATCACGCGACCCGAGAGGTTGTTGCGCGTCCAGTTGGTCACCGACTGGCTGACGAAATCCGAGTTCGGAACGATGACCTCGGTCCGGTCGAAGGTCTGGATATGGGTCGAGCGCACCGAGATGCGTTTGACGATCCCCTGTTTGCCGCCGACCTCGATCCAGTCGCCGACGGTAATCGGGCGCTCGATCAGCAAGATGATGCCCGAGACGAAGTTCGACACGATGTTCTGGAGGCCGAAACCGATACCGACCGAGAGCGCACCGGCAAAGAGCGCGAGCGACGACAGGTCGATCCCCGCGCTGGTCACGGCCAGCATCAGCGCAATCATGATGCCCACATAGCCCAGGCCCGAAACGATCGCGTTCTGCCCGCCCGCGTCGATCTTGGTCTTGGGCAGAATGGTCGTGCGCAACGCGCCCTGCACGAAGCGTGTGACCCAATAGCCTACCGCGAAGATCACGAGGAAGGCGAGGATCCGCGTCGGCGACAGGCGCACGCCTCCGAAGGCGACGCCCTGTTTGAGCTGCGACCAGAGCTCGCTCAGCTCGCTGCTGCGCGCGCCCCAAATCAGCGCGAAGAGCGGCAGCGAGGCGATAACCAGCGCTATCCCCACCAGCACCGGCATGAGAGAATCGCGCGCCGCGCTGTCGCCACCCTTGGCCATCGCGTAAAGATCGGCGATGAAATCCTGCAGGAGGATCAAAAAGCCCACGAGGCCGATGGTCATGACGGTCGGCCAAAGGATCGCATTCGCGCCCGCCGTATAGCCGATCAGCGCCGCCAGCGCCGAAAAGATCGCGATCAGACGCCCGATCGATCCAAAGATCGCCATGATGCGGACGCGGTAGGCGGGGTTTTCTGCGTTGTCTTGTTGCGGCAACTGGCGCAGGACATCGCTCAGCCGGAACAGGAAAAGCGCGCCGAGCAAAATAACAGGCAGGTGCCAGATAGCGGCCGAAGCATCGGAAATCTGGAGCGGCACCCGCCCCTCCGGCCCCGGTTGGTTGAGAAAGCCCGACAGCGGCAGGACGGCCGAGCCGAAGATCTGGTGCAATGCCAGAGACGCGGAAAGCGCCACGCCGTAGCGGCGGCCATGCAGCCGCGCCTTGTCCGATACCGGCAAGCAGGTCGAAATATCGTCTTGCGGCGAGGGGAAAATCCTGCGGCTCAGCCAGACGCCTGCGAAAAACGCGAGCCCCGCCGCCGGTAGCGTCATGATGAGCGGCCGCCCCCACGCGCCGAACAATCCCGTGACCAATAGCGCGATGACCAAAAGCACGACGCCCAGCAGCGGCACGAAGATCTGGCCGAGCGAGACCGCGAAAACCAGCGTCGCCCGTGTCCGGTCGCTGACCCGCGCCGAAAGCCGCATCGGCAGCGAATCGATCCATCTGCGGCCCTTGGTCAGCAGCAAAAGCGCCGCCAGTAGGACGCCCGCGACCTTGGGCAACCATTCGCGCGCCCCGCTCCAACCGCCCTGATTGGCCAGACGGGCGGAGACCTCGCCCACCAGACCCGCAGCCAGCTTGTAGCCGTCCTGAAGCGCCGGCCCCCAATTGGCGGGGTTGAGCGGGCTCGGGGCGATGCGCAGGAGGGCGCTGGTCTGGCGGTCGCGCTGGAAGCGGTCGATCTGCTGGATCACGCCATCGGCGCGGCCATAGGCCTCGACGGCGGCAAGCCCGGGGCCTGCAATTCCGACATCTGCGCGCCCAGCTCCTTGCGCCGCGCCGCAATATCTTCGGATCTGGTCGCCCCTTCGGCGGGGGCGGCCCCAAAGCCGCGATCTGGTCGCGCAGCGTGGCGATCCGCGTCGCATTGGTGCCTTCGGCCGCGCGGAAACTATCGCGCCACTTCACCACCTCAGCGCGGATCGCATCCAGACGCGCATCATTGGCCTGTCCCGATTGCAGGATCTGCTCGGCCTGTCCGGCGAGCTTTTCCCAAGCGGCGTAATCGGGCTGGGGTGCCTCTTGCGCTGCGGCAAAGCCGGTCAGCGCCAGAAAGACGGTCAGGGTCAGGGCAATCAGGTGGCGCATGGGAGATTAGTCTTCGTAAACGGTCGGAAGATCGGCCGGCGCGCGGTCGAGCCATTCGGGAACCGGCAGGCTCAGCGCGCGCAGGAAATCGGGGTTGAAAAGCTTGCTTTGATAGCGCGTGCCGGAATCGCACAGCGCGGTGACGATCGTATGGCCCGGCCCCATCTCGCGCGCCATGCGGATCGCGCCGGCAACGTTGATCCCCGACGAGCCGCCAAGGCAGAGCCCTCGTGTTCGAGCAGATCGAAGATGACCGGCAGCGCCTCGCTATCGGGGATGCGGTAGCTGAAATCGGGGGTGAAGCCTTCGAGGTTGCGCGTGATGCGCCCCTGCCCGATCCCTTCGGTGATCGACGAGCCGGGGCTTTCGAGCTTGCCGGTCGTGTAGAAGGAATGGAGCGCCGCGCCTTCGGGGTCGGCCAGACCGATCTTTACGCCCTTGGGCTGGAGCGCCATCGCAACCCCGCAAGCGTCCCGCCCGAGCCGACCGCACAAATGAACCCGTCGACCTTGCCGCCGGTCTGCTCCCAGATCTCGGGGCCGGTCGTCTCGATATGGGCCTGACGGTTGGCGGTATTGTCGAACTGGTCGGCCCAGATCGCGCCATGAGGCTCGGTCTGCGCAAGCTTTTCGGCCAGACGGCCCGAATAGCGCACATAGCTGTTGGGGTCGCGGTAGGGCGCGGCGGGGATCTGGACAAGCTCGGCACCAGCAAGGCGCAGCATGTCCTTTTTCTCCTGACTCTGGGTCTCGGGGATGACGATGACCGAGCGGAAGCCCATCGAGGCCCCGACCAGCGCAAGGCCGATGCCGGTATTGCCTGCCGTACCTTCGACGATCGTGCCGCCGGGCTGCAGCGTGCCGCGCGCGATCGCGTCACGAATGATGAACAAAGCGGCGCGGTCCTTGATCGACTGGCCGGGGTTCATGAATTCGGCCTTGCCCAGGATCGTGCATCCGGTGATTTCCGAGGCATGACGCAGCTTGATCAGCGGCGTGTTTCCGATGGAGGAGGCAAGATCAGGGCAAATACGCATGAGCAGGGCCTTTCGCGTTGAACTGTATGTCTGTTTATACGCCGCCCGCAGCGAGCGACAAGTCCAACCGCCCTAAACACGACTTATCCTAGCGTGTATTCTTTGCGCATCCGGTCGGCCTCTGCCTGAAGCCAAAGCGCGAGGACCAGCAGCGGCCCGTTTCGGATCTTGCCCTGCCGCAACATACGCTCAAGCTCGGCCCGCTCGACCAGATGCGAGCGGATGTCTTCGGCTTCGGCCTCGAGCCCGCCCAGCCCTTCCGATCCGTCGGGCAGATCGGCGATGCCGATGTAAAGATAGAGCATTTCGGCGGTCGCGCCGGGGCTGGCGTAATGATGGGGCGCGGGGATCAATTGCCCGAGAGCGACGCCCGCCTCCTCCTGCGCCTCGCGGCGCGCGGCATCTTTGGGTGCCTCAAGCTGGTCGATCCGGCCCGCGACAGCCTCGTAGAGCCAGGGCTCGCGGTCGCCGCGCAGGGCGGGCGCGACGCGGAACTGGTCGATCAGCATAACGCGGTCGCGCACGGGGTCCCACGGCAGAACGACCACCGCATCGCCCGAGACGAAAACCGCGCGTTCCAGCACCTCCGACCAGCCGCCGGAGTAAAGCCTGTGGCGCAACCTGACATCCTCGACTGCGAAGAAATGCGCATAGGGCTCGGATCGATCGAGGATTTCGAAACGTGCACCGCCCGCCTTCTCCGCAGCCGGTCCGATCACCGCCTGTTCCTCTCGCTCGGCCCGCATTCGGGCCGCGACCCAGTCGCCGATCCGCGGCAAACGCGCGCGAATGGCCGACGCAGGGCGTGCCGGATCAAGCGCAAGGAGCGCCCGCGCCATGGCGGCGCCATATTCGGCGGGCCAATCGCCCGTTCCATCGCGTTGCGCCCCCACATTGGCGCAGGCATCGTCATCCGCCAGTGTTACGCCCAGCACTTCGCGGCCATCGAGCGGGATCGGCGACAGATCCATGATCTCCGCGTAACGGCACAAGGCGGGTTGCCAGTCGACCGCCACCGCCGCCAGGGGCTCGGGACCCGCGCAGAAAACCGGCCAGCCGTCCGCAACGATTCCCGCCTTCGCGCCGCCATAGAGGCGCCCCGTCATCGGCACCGCCGTCCCTTCGAGCCCCAATGCGTCGAGCATCTGCGGGCTGGCCAACGGCCCTGTCAAAACAATCATAGATCCGCCTCGGCAAGCTGACCGGCCGACATCACGCCGGTCTCATAGGCGATACGCGCGAAGATCCCGTCGAAAGCCGCGCCAAGCGCATCGGCCAAAGCCGACGCCTCGCGCGAACCAACGAAGGTGGTCAGATCCTCGAGCTCCGCCTCGCTCAAAGGGCTATAGGCCAGATAGAGCATGGCCTGAACCCACCGTGTGATATTATCGCGGATTTCAGGCTCCTGCGCCCAGGCCTCGCTGGTCATGTCCTCGACGGGAACCTCGATTTCGCTGACATCGGCAAAGCCGCGGCTCGAGGCGATAATGGCGTTCAGACTACCCGCGACATTGGCATCGACCACATCGGTCACCGCCATGATCCGGTCGATCCGTTCAAGCCGGAGGTTGCCGGTTTCGGCCGCCTGCTCTGCCGCCTCCATCGCGGCATCGCGCGCATCGGGCGCGATCATCGCGAGGCGCGCCGAAAGCTCGAGCTGGACGACGCGCTTGCCCAAATCTGTGTGGTAAAACAGCAAAGCCTTGCGGATCTGCGCCGGATCGACACGACCGAGCGCAACCGGAAGCTCGATCGCCATCAGCCGCGAAAGCCGGTCGGGATCGTTGATCCGCGCGATATTGGCGCGCCATGCCGTCTGCTGGTCAGGCGGAATCGCGCCGAGATCCTCCGAGGCCTGCGCCACTGCCTCTTGCGACATGACCGAAACCAGCTCGTCGAGCATCAACAAACGCGTGACCTCTCCGGTCAAAATACGACCGTCCTGCGCCACAGGTGCCGCATCGACGGGGGCGGCAAAAGCCGGCGGCATGATTCCCCGATAAGGGCGTCAAAACCGCCCACAGTAAAAAGTGCAACTATAACAGTCGCTTTTGTACAATTAACCAACGAGTAAAAACTTTCTTTCATCTTTTTTAGAGTTTCTCGTTCAACCCTCTTGCGCTTCCATATTCACACAGCTAAATGCCCCTCACCACACCAAAAAGCGCGGAGAGGTGCCGGAGTGGTCGAACGGGGCGGTCTCGAAAACCGTTGAGCCTGCAAGGGTTCCGTGGGTTCGAATCCCACCCTCTCCGCCAATTTTCCCAATCGGCAAAAGAATAACCAGACAGGTCCTAACGGCCGGTTAACGTTTTCTGTTGTGAATGGCGGTTCTGCGTCCGATCCTGGCGCGCGAAACACCAACGCTACCGTTTCCCTCCCTCCCATCTGTCACTACCCCAAGCAGCGCAGTCGTACGCTGGTGCGGATCCGTCTGGTTTCGACGCACCGGCCCGAAGCCGTTTGCGCAATTTTTTGCACCCCTGAACGCGTCCCGTTTACCGCGATCGCGCCGTTCGGGATCGCCCGAAGCCTTTCCCAATCCGACAGCCATGTCCTCTGTGCAAGCGGCGCCTTCTGCCCTGCCCCTGTTAAGGCGGAATTTCCTTCCTATCTCCTAGGGCGTCGTTCCTGTTTGGTTAACCAGAGCCGCCATGTTTGTTTTTCTTGATTTTGAAGCCTCCTCCCTCGCGAAAGACAGCTACCCGATCGAGGTCGGCTGGGTGTTCGAGGACGGTCGCTCTGGCGGGATGCTGATCCGTCCCGCGCCGGAGTGGAGCGATTGGGACATGCGCGCTCAGGCCGTACACCAGATCGATCGTGCAACCCTCCTGCGCGACGGGACCCCGCATGGGGCGGTGGCGGCGCATTTGGTCGAGATGATGGAGGGGCATGCGCTTTTCGCCAGCGCTCCCTCATGGGACGGCAAATGGTTGAGCGTGCTGCTGCGCACCGCCGGATTGCCGCGCCATAGCCTGCGCCTGCGCGACACCGATCTGGCTTGCCGCGAAACGGCAGGCGCGATTCTCGGCCCCGTCCTTCCGGCCGATGCGCTCGAAGCCGAAATCGACGCGATTCTGAAAGCCGTCGACGAGGCCCGCACCACCGTTCCTCCTGCGCACCGCGCCCTCGCCGATGCCGAGGGAGAGCGCGACCGCTGGCTGCAGGTCCGCGACGAGGCGCAAAAGCGCATCCACAGCCTCTCGCCCGAAGGCCGCGTCAGGTCCTGACGGAAAAAGCCCTTAATCTTGCCGATATCCGCAAGACGGGCGGCAGCAGTCCCGCCCGCCCCGTCACGCCCGAAAGCAAAGGGATACCATGTCCGATCTCTTCGATACCCCGCCCTTGCCCGGCCTCGCGACCCGTGCCGATCTCGTCACGCGCGAGGAAGAACAGGCCCTGATTGCCGCAATCGACGGCGCGGGCCTGACGCCGTTCCAGTTTCACGGCTGGGAGGGCAAACGCCTGACCACGGTTTTCGGGTCGAAGGACGATGCGGCCAAAGGTGCGCGCCCCATCCCCGACTGGCTCTTGCCTTTGCGCGCGCGGCTTGCCGAATGGGGCGGGCTTGCTCCTCGCAATTGGTGCAGGCGCTTCTGATCCGCTATGATCCGGGCGCAGGCATCGGTTGGCATCGCGACAATGCGGGCTTTGATCAGGTCTTCGGCCTCTCGCTTGGCGCAGCGGCCGATATGCGGTTCCGCCGCAGACGCGAAAGCGGCGGCTTCATGCGCGTCACGGTCCCGCTCGAGCCGCGCGGGGCCTATCACATGACGGGGCAGTCCCGCTATGATTGGGAGCATTCCATCACCGAGATGGACAGGACGCGCTGGTCGATCACCTTCCGCACGCCCGCGCCCTGATCCTTCGCACCCTTGACGTCGCCTCGACGCATCCACCCGCAGCGGTCCACGCCATTCTGCAACCATCGTGGCACCAACCGAAAGTCCATCTTCCCCACGGGACGAACTCGCCGCATTTGTCTTAGGAATGGAAGCTGCTACAGGCAGGAATGGAACTCCGGCCGCTTTGCGGCATTCAAACGGGGTCAAGGCGGATAAGCGTTACGCGGCATGCAAGAAAACAAGACTGACACCCTCCCCTTCGTTTTCGAGGGGAATTTGACCCAAAGGACCGCCATGATCGGGTTGACCGGCACGCTCATCGCTTCCAGTCTCGCCGAAGCCGAGACGATCCAGACCCATTTGCCGCGCCATCTGCGCCTGTCGCGCAACGAGCCGGGTTGCCTGCGTTTCGACATTTCCCTGACCGAAGATCCTTTTGTCTGGCAGATCGACGTTCTCTTCATCGACGAGGCGGCTTTCGTCGCCCATCAAGAGCGCACCTTGGCCAGCGAATGGGGCCGGCTTTCGGCAGACATCACCCGCGATTTCACCAAATTCGCCGCCAATATCGAGCTGCGCGACGAACGCCCCGAGGATACGGCGGCAATCCTGTCGCTCCTGGCCGAGACCTTTGACGGCGTGTCCGAGGCGCGTCTGGTCCAGACCCTGCGCGAGGACGGCGATCTGGCCTATTCGCTGATTGCCGAGGCCGGAGGCGCGATCCTCGGCCATCTCGCGCTTTCGCCGCTGGCCTCGGCGCGGCCTGCGCTGGCCATCGCGCCGCTTGCGGTGATGCCGCGGGCGCAGGGGCGCGGCATTGCCTCCGAGCTGATCCGTTTCGCGATCGAACGCGCGCCCGAACATCTGCTGGTCGTACTTGGCGAGCCCGATTTCTACGGCCGCTTCGGCTTTCGTCAGGTGAATTGGGATTCGCCCTTTGCCGGCCCGCTCCTGCAGGCGCGCGGCCCCAACCTGCCCGAGCGCGCGCGCATCGCCCATGCGCCGGCCTTTGCCAGCCTCGGCTAGGCAAGACTACTACCGCACAGAAAAACCCGCGCCGCCCTGTCGGGTCGCGCGGGTTTTGTCGTTTCGGGCGGCAGGGACGTGGCCCCGCGCCCCATTTGACCCAGCGATCACTCGCCCGAGGCGGTGCCGTCATCCTCGGGCTGCGGCAGGCGCAGGCGTACACGTTTGACGCGGCGGGGTCGGCCTCGACCACTTCGATCTCCGCGCCGTTTTCAAGGCGGATCACCTCTCCACGCACCGGAACGCGGCCCGTCAGCATGAAGATCAGACCGCCGAGCGTATCGACCTCTTCCTCTTCCTCCTCGGCCGAAAGACGCAGCCCCGTGACCGCCTCGACATCCGTCAGCGGCGCGCGGGCCTGAATGAGCCAGAGCCCCGGCGCTTCGAGCTGCCAAAGATCGCCCTCGGCCTCGTCATGCTCGTCGTCGATCGTGCCCACGACCTGCTCGATCAGATCCTCGATCGTCACCAGACCGTCGACCCCGCCATATTCGTCGATCACCAGCGCCATATGGATGCGCTTTTGCTGCATCTGCTGGAGCAGGACGCCAAGCGGCATCGAGGGCGGAACGTAAAGCAGCGGGCGCAGCATCGGGCGCAGCGCGAATTTCGCGGGCGGATTGGCCCCGAAGCCGTATTTCAGCGCGAAATCCTTGAGGTGGATCAGCCCGAGCGGACTGTCGAGGGTCCCGCGAAAGACCGGAAGGCGGGTGAAGCCCTGCTCGCGAAACAACGCGACCAGCTCTTCCATGCCGATATCGACGGGGGCGGCCATGATTTCGGCCTTGGGGATGGCGACATCATCGACGCGCATCCGGCGCAGGTTCACAAGCCCCGGCGCAATTGCCTGCGAGGCGGGTCTTCCGTCTTCGCCGGCGGCTTCGCTATCGCCTTCTGGTTCGGCGCCGCCAAAGGCGCCGAGAATGCGGCCAAGGATGCCGCGCGACGGAGGAGGTCCCGCCCGTCGCCTCCCACACCATCGGCCCAACCGGCCGGGTCAGAGGAAACGGGCGTGTCAGGACTTCGGTCGCTGCTCATCTTTCATACTCGAGATAGGGGTCAGGGATACCAAGACGCGAGAGGATCTCCGTTTCGGAGCCCTCCATCGTCAAAGCGTCGGAATCGTCGATGTGGTCATAGCCCGCCAGATGCAGGATCGCATGGACCAGCAGGTGGGTGACGTGATCGGCGAAGGGCTTGCCCTGTTCTTCGGCTTCGCGAAGGCAGGTGTCGTAGGAAATCGCGATATCGCCCAGCTCTTCGGCCGGCGGCAGTTCGGGCCGCTCGCCGGGCGCGCGCGCGCCGAATTCGCTGGAAGGCCAGGACAGCACATTGGTCGGACGCGGCTTGTCGCGGAATTCGGCATTCAGCCCCGCGATGCGCTCATCGTCGCAGCCCAGCACCACGATGCGAAGATCCTCCATCCCGAGCCATTCCGAGACCGCGGCAAGCGCACGCGCCGACTGGCCCTCGAGATCGGCGTCGAGCCAGCGGTCGTCCTCGATCACCAGATCGATCGCGCCGCTTTCCTCGTCGTCCTCATCGGCGAAAGGGTCGAACGGGTCGGCGCCGCTCATGCGAAAGAGCCCCCGGTGCACGGCGCGGATTGCTTTGGCCGCGCTCGTCGCGGACCTCGCCGCGCGCCAGAGCCTCTGCGCTGTCCGTGTCGTAAGCATCGATGATGCGCGCGACGAGATTATGGCGCACCACATCCTTCGAGGTGAAGTAGGAGAAGCTGATCCCCTTGATATCCTTGAGGATCCTTTCGGCATCCATCAGGCCCGAGGTCACGCCGCGCGGCAGGTCGATCTGGCTGCGGTCGCCGGTGATCACCATGCGCGAGCCCTCGCCCAGACGGGTCAGGAACATCTTCATCTGCATGGTGGTGGCGTTTTGCGCCTCGTCGAGCACGACGAAAGCGTTGGACAGCGTGCGCCCGCGCATGAAGGCCAGAGGCGCGATCTCGATGCGCTTTTCCTCCATCAGCTTCTGCATCTGCTTGCCCGGCAGAAAGTCGTTCAGCGCGTCGTAGAGCGGCTGCATATAGGGGTCGACCTTCTCCTTCATGTCGCCCGGCAGAAAGCCCAGACGCTCGCCCGCTTCGACGGCGGGGCGCGACAGGATGATCTTGTCGACATGGCCGCCGATCAGCATGGTCACGCCGACCGCAACCGCGAGATAGGTCTTGCCCGTGCCCGCAGGACCGATGCCGAAGGCCATTTCATTGGCGAAAAGCGAGCGGACATAGGCCTTCTGACCGTCGGTGCGCGGTTCGATGGTCTTTTTGCGGGTGCGCAATTCGATCGGCCCGCTCTGGAACATCTCGAGCTGCTCGCTCGGGCTGGCGGGACGCTCGAAGATCGGATCCGGCCCCATGCGCAAAGCGGCATCGACCTCGGGAAGGCCGACGGGGCGGCCCTGTTCGAGGCGGGCGTAAAGCGCGCGCAGCACCTGTTCGGCATCCTTTTGCGCCTCGGGCTCGCCAACCACGGCGAGCAGGTTGCCGCGACGCAAAACATGGACATTCAGCGAGCCCTCGATCCGTGCAAGGTGCCTGTCATGAGGCCCACACAGATCGATCAACAGCCGATTGTCCGGAAATTCGATAAGAGTTTCGCCAGTTGTGGCGGTCGCACGTGGAAGCGGGGGTTGTCCCAAATCACTCTCCGAAAGGGTAGTCGTCTACAGTTAAAGGTGTCAACGCGACGGGATTCGCACAAGGGGTCGGGCGCAAACTTCGCCCGAAAACGGCCCCGGGAGGCGAGATTTCATGCAATCGTCATCTCACTCGCGCCATCGGCCCTCGATGAAGTCATGCAGATAATCGTCGCGCGCCCCGTCCATTTCGGCCAGCGCGCCCTGCCAGCGCACGCAGCCGCGGTCCAAAAGCGCGACGCGATCGGCAATCGTGCGCACCGAGGTCATGTCGTGGGTAATGGTGATCGCTGTCGCACCGGTTTCCTCGACAATGCCGCGGATCAGCGCATTGATGCGGGCGGCGCGGATCGGATCAAGGCCGGTCGTCGGCTCGTCGAAAAAGATCACCGCAGGATCGGCCGCAATCGCGCGGGCGAGCCCCGCCCTTTGCGCATCCCCCGAGAGCTCGGCGGGCATCAGATCGGCGACCTCTGGGCCGAGCCCGACGCGCGCGAGCTTTTCAAGCGCAATCGCTCGGGCATCGGCGCGCGAACGGGTCTTGAGCAGGCGGAAGGCCACGTTTTTCCAGATCGGCAGACTGTCGAATAGGGCGGCATTCTGGAACAGCATGCCGAAACCGTCTAGAAAAGCCGCGCGATTTGCACCTGCAAGCGGCGCACCCTTGTAAAGGATCTCGCCCCGATCCGGCGTCTCCAGCCCGAGAATGCAGCGCAGCAGCACCGATTTTCCGGTGCCCGAGCCCCCGATGACGACAAGGCTCTCGCCCTCGTCCAGATCGAGATCGATGCCCGAGAGCACCTCCTTGCGGCCGAAGCTTTTGTGCAGGTCGCGGATGGACAGAAGCGGCGCCATCAGAAGAACAGCCCCGTCAGCACGAAATTCGCGGCGAGGATGCCGATGGAAGCGGCGACGACCGCATTGGTCGTGGCGCGCCCAACCCTGCCGCACCGCCCGCCGCATGGATGCCGAACCAGCAACCCGAAGTCGCGACGATCAGCCCGAAAAATCCGCCCTTGATCAGCCCCGAGACCACATCCCAGCTTTCGAGATAGGCCCAACTATTGGCGAGATAGGTCGTCGAATTGAAGCCGAGCGCATTCACCCCGATCAGCCAGCCGCCCATGATGCCGATGATGTCGCCGACACCGACCAGTACCGGCACCGTCAGGATCGCGGCCCAAAGGCGCGGCGAGACCAGCCATTTCACCGGATCGGTCGAGAGCGTCATCAAAGCGTCGATCTGCTCGGAAACCCGCATCGTGCCGAGCTCGGCGGCAATCGCGCTCGCGACGCGCGCCGCGACCATCAACCCGCCCAGAACCGGCCCGAGCTCGCGTGCCATGCCGATCGCGACAACCGCAGGTACGACATCCGAAGCCTGAAAGCGCGCGCCGCCAGAATAGAGCTGCAAGGCCAGGGCCGCGCCGGTGAAAAGCGCGGTCAGCCCGACCACCGGCAACGAAAGCCAGCCGATATGGAGGATCTGGCGCCCCAAAAGCGCGGGCGAAAGCGGCAAGATGCCCGCAAGCCCCTTGCCCAGAAAGATCGCGACCCGCCCGCAAGCGGCGATCACCGCAATCGCGGCGCGCCCTATCGCACTGATCGGATTGCCGGCCAACCGGTTCGGGCTCAAACCCACACTCTCGGATAGCGCCGGCCGAGCGAGGTCAGGATCTCGTAGCCGATGGTGCCGGCCAGCGCCGCCAGATCATCGACGCTCTGACGCTCGTTGAGCAGCGCGAGTTCGGCCGGAACCTCGGACAGATCGGTGACATCGACCGTGATCAGATCCATCGAGACCCGCCCGATCATCGGCACGGCCTGATCGCCCGCCCAGAAATTCAGCCCCTTGTTGGCCAGCGAGCGCGGTAGCCCGTCGGCGTAGCCCGCCGCCAAAGTCGCGATTTTTGACGGCCGCGCGGCGGTCCAGGCATAGCCGTAGCCCACCGATTCCCCGACCGCGACATCGCGGGTCTGGATCACCGGAACGGAAAGGCCGACCACGCTTTGCGCGCCGACAAAGGGATCGGCGCCATACATGCCGACGCCGCAGCGCACGAGGTCGAAATGGAAATCGGGGCCGAGCAGGATACCGCCGGTCGCGGCCAGCGCTCGCGGCGCATCCACCCCGTCGGTCATGGCGCGGAAGGCGGCCAGTTGCGCGGCATTGGCGGCATTGTCCGGCTCGTCGGCACAGGCCAGATGCGACATGATCAGCGCGGGGCCGGCAGCAGCGGCCTCGGCGCGGATCGCGGCCCATTCGGCCGGCTCGAAGCCGAGGCGGTTCATGCCGCTGTCAAGCTGGATCCCGAAGGCCCCTTTGGGCCGCAAGGCGCGGTCGCGGAAAAACTGGGCGGGACTGTTGAGCACGGGAACAAGCCCCGTCAAATCTTCGCCTTCCATATGACCGGCGAGCACGAAAATCCGCGCATCTTCAGGTAGATGCGGGCGCAAGGCGCGCCCCTCGGAGGCGACGGCCACGAAGAAGTCGCGTGCCCCGCCCCGTAAAGCGCCGGCGCGACTTTGGCCGCGCCCAGCCCGTAGGCATCGGCCTTCACCACTGCGCCCGGACGCGCGGCAGGCGCGCGCTCGGCAAGCGCTTTCCAATTGGCCACCAGGGCCGAAAGATTGATCACGAGTCCCATGGCCTCGGCATGAACCCGTGCCTTGGCGAGGTCAAGGGGTTTAACTTGTTTGCAGCTTTGCAATCGCCACGCCAGACAGTGTTTGCAAATTTTCTGCTTTATGCTTCCGACGCAGGCATTTGCACGTTAAACAAGTTGAGAACGAACGGAGGACCACCCCATGAAGGACATTCTGGACGAGTTGGAGCAGCGCCGCCGCGAGGCGCGTCTGGGCGGTGGCCAGCGCCGGATCGATGCACAGCATGCCCGCGGCAAACTGACCGCCCGCGAGCGGCTCGAGCTGCTGCTCGACGAGGGCAGCTTTGAAGAGTTCGACATGTTCGTGCGTCACCGTTCGACCGATTTCGGCATGGAGGCCGACCGTCCCTATGGCGACGGCGTCGTCACCGGATGGGGGACGATCAACGGCCGCATGGTCTATGTCTATAGCCAGGATTTCACCGTCTTCGGCGGCTCCCTGTCGGAAACCCATGCGCAGAAAATCTGCAAAATCATGGATATGGCGATGCAGAACGGCGCGCCGGTGATCGGGCTCAACGATTCGGGCGGCGCGCGCATCCAGGAGGGCGTTGCCTCGCTCGCGGGCTATGCCGATGTCTTCCAGCGCAATATCATGGCCTCGGGCGTGGTGCCGCAGATTTCGGTGATCATGGGCCCTTGCGCGGGTGGTGCGGTCTATTCGCCCGCGATGACCGACTTCATCTTCATGGTCAAAGACACGAGCTACATGTTCGTCACCGGCCCCGATGTCGTCAAAACCGTGACGAATGAAATCGTCACCGCAGAGCAGCTTGGCGGGGCCTCGACCCATACCAAGAAATCCTCGGTCGCGGACGGAGCTTTCGAGAACGACGTCGAGGCGCTGTCGGAAATCCGCCGCCTGTTCGACTTCCTGCCGCTCAACAATCGCGAGAAAGCGCCGACGCGCCCCTTCTTCGACGACCCCCACCGCATCGAGGCCAGCCTCGACACGCTGATCCCCGACAACCCGAACCAGCCCTACGACATGAAGGAGCTGATCCTGAAGATCGCCGACGAGGGCGACTTCTACGAAATCCAAAGGATTTCGCGGCCAATATCATCACGGGTTTCGTGCGGATCGAAGGCCAGACCGTGGGCGTCGTCGCCAACCAGCCGACGGTTCTGGCGGGCTGTCTCGACATCGACAGCTCGCGCAAGGCGGCACGTTTCGTGCGGTTCTGCGATGCGTTCGAGATCCCGATCCTGACGCTGGTCGACGTGCCGGGCTTCCTGCCGGGCACCACGCAGGAATATGGCGGCGTCATCAAACACGGCGCGAAACTGCTGTTCGCTTACGGCGAGGCGACTGTTCCGAAAGTTACCGTCATCACCCGCAAGGCCTATGGCGGCGCTTACGACGTCATGGCGTCCAAACATCTGCGCGGCGATTTCAACTACGCCTGGCCCACTGCCGAAATCGCGGTGATGGGGGCGAAAGGCGCGGTCGAGATCCTGTACCGCTCCGAGCTGGGCGAGCCCGACAAGATCGCGGTACGCACCAAGGATTACGAAGACCGCTTCGCCAATCCTTTCGTCGCCGCGGAAAAGGGCTTTATCGACGAGGTGATCCAGCCCCGTTCGACCCGCCGCCGTGTTGCGCGCGCCTTTGCCAGCCTGCGCGGCAAACAGCTGAAGAACCCTGGAAGAAGCACGACAACATCCCGCTGTGATCCGGTCCTCTGCCGCAGTTACGTCGAAATTCGCCCTGCTTTTTCTGGTGGGTCTGGTTTCGACATCCGCGGCAGAGACCCCGCCCCGCCCGCCTCACAGCCCGCATCGGCCAGCATCGATCTGCCGTCGGGCGCGAAAGTCTACCTTCAGGAAACCCTTGAAGATAACTTTGGAGATTACGGTTTGACCCTTCGCTACCGCTTCGTCATGCCCGATCTGGCCGATCGCGTGCCGTCGTCATTCGGCACGGGCACCGATTTCGGCGGCGACGAGCCGCTCGATATCGACACGCAATCGATGGAAGGCGGCGAGGATAGCGGCGAGGATTACATCGACGACGGGCTGATCTCTCCCGAGGATCTTGATTTCCAGCCGGTCTTTTCGATCCCCGGCGCCGAAGAGGCCGCCGATCAGGTCATCGACCATGCCATCAGCGATATCGACGACGGCACCACCCTGCCGGCGGTCCCCGATGTCCTTCTCAAAGACCCCATTCACGACGATATCGTCTGGATCTGCGACAATATCGCATTGCCCGAAGCTCTGAAATCGGCCAAGCGGCCAGCACAGATTGTCGTCAGCCTCGCTGATCGGGAATCTGAGTTCGGATCCTATGACCCGAATGTCCTTCAGATTTTTGAGTCCTTTTCCTTGCCCAAGGATCGGGACAGTTGCGAATGGAGACCCTGGTGATGCGGCCTATCAAGATGACTGATGCAGCCCTGCCACAGCGCTCCGGGCGAATGGCGACCGGTACAGCCGGTCTCTGTCTGCGCGCCCGGACGGAAGTTAATATGATGCGTTGGTCGCATGTTGCGGCCGACACTATATCGAGCAGCCGGGGTCAAAGAACCCCGTCCATCAGGAGCTTTTACCTATGTCGAAGAAACTCGTTCTCGCCCTCGCACTCGTCGGTTTCGCAGCAGCTTGCGCTCCCAAAACCGAAGAAGTCATCGTTCCGACCGCTCCGGTCACTGCCGAGCCGGTCTACCAGGGCAAATTCGGCGCCAACTAATCTTGGCCCGCGCGGGCGGGGTCTCTGCCCGCGCTTGTCCGGCCTCACACAGGCCTTTGTCCCTTCGGCCCTGATCGTTTCCGGCCAGCCCGCATTCCGCAAGGAGGGCGCAGCATGCTGAAACATCGCGGTTTTCCGGGACGCCTTCCCTCCACCGACTACCAGTTCACCATCCGCCGTGCCAACAAGAAAGGCGCGACCAAGCTGATCGCGCGTGAACGTTTCCGCGACCGCTCGCCCGCCGACAAAAAGGCCGATGCGGGTTTCCTCGCGGCTTTGATCAACCATTTCGGCGACGAACCGTTCGAACGCGGCAACCTTGATGGCGGCCGGATCTCGTGGCTTTTGGGCCGCGAAGTCGTGGCGGTCGGCAAGCTTGATCCGACCAGCTACGACCAGATGCTGCGCGTCGACATGAAAAAGGCCGAAGCGAACTTCCCCGAGCTTTTTGCCGCCGAGCCGCCCGATTTCGATTGGGACGAGGCTTTCGGCGACGATTGGGACGACGAGGATTTCGACGACGAGGACGAGGACCGCTGATGCGCATGTCTTTGCCGAGCGCGAGGTTTTCACGGGCATTTCAGTTGGCTCGCACGCAAACTTATGCGAATGGATGGGAAGTAAGACATCATCCCGTCCTGCTCGGCTGTGACGAAAAGCAACCGTCGGGACTAACAACCAGAGGCAGTCTAACATGCAGACCCGCACCTTCTTCCGTCTTTCGGCACTTGTTGTCGTGGCTTCGACCCTCGCTGCTTGCCAGCCGGGCCAGCCGGTCAACCCGAACGTCCGCAACGCAGCAATCGGCGCTGCCGGTGGCGCAGTTGCCGCAAAAGCTTTTGACGGCGACGCAACCAAAGGCGCACTCGCAGGTGCGGCTCTTGGCGCGCTTTGCAACGACGCAGGCGTTTGCTCGGGCTACTGATACCCGCCAATCAGCGCAAGATTTCGCGCCGCTCCCGCATTTTGCGGGGGCGGCGTTTTCTATTTCAACGCCGGATTTCCGGCCCAATCCACGAGTCGCTCATGTTTAAGAAAATCCTGATCGCCAACCGTGGCGAGATCGCCTGCCGCGTCATCAAGACCGCCCGCAAGATGGGGATTGCGACCGTGGCCGTCTATTCCGACGCGGACCGCAACGCGCTTCATGTGCGCATGGCCGACGAGGCCGTCCATATCGGCCCCTCGCCCGCCAACCAATCCTATATCGTGATCGACAAGATCATGGAGGCGATCCGCCAGACCGGCGCCGAAGCCGTCCATCCGGGCTACGGCTTCCTCTCCGAGAACAAGAAGTTCGCCGAGGCGCTCGAGGCCGAGGGCGTGGCCTTCATCGGGCCGCCGTCGGGTGCGATCGAGGCGATGGGCGACAAGATCACCTCCAAGAAAATCGCGCAGGAAGCCGGTGTTTCCACCGTTCCGGGCTATATGGGCCTGATCGCGGATGCCGAAGAGGCGGTGAAAATCGCGAACGAGGTCGGCTATCCGGTGATGATCAAGGCCTCCGCCGGCGGTGGCGGCAAGGGGATGCGCATCGCCTGGAACGATCAGGAGGCCCGTGAAGGCTTCGATCGTCGCGCAACGAGGCCGCCAACAGCTTTGGCGACGACCGCATCTTCATCGAGAAATTCGTGACCCAGCCGCGTCACATCGAAATTCAGGTACTGGCGGACAAACACGGCAATTGCGTCTATCTGCACGAGCGCGAATGCTCGATCCAGCGCCGCAACCAGAAGGTCATCGAAGAGGCACCCTCGCCCTTCCTCGACGAGGCCACACGCAAAGCCATGGGCGAACAGTCCGTCGCGCTGGCGAAAGCGGTGGGCTATGCCTCGGCGGGGACGGTCGAATTCATCGTCGACGGATCGAAGAACTTCTATTTCCTCGAGATGAACACCCGCCTGCAGGTCGAACATCCCGTCACCGAGCTGATCACCGGCGTCGATCTGGTCGAACAGATGATCTGCGTGGCCTATAACGAAAAGCTGCCCTTCGCGCAGTCCGATCTCAAGATCAACGGCTGGGCCATCGAAAGCCGCCTATACGCCGAAGACCCCTATCGCAACTTCCTGCCCTCGATCGGCCGCCTGACGCGCTACCAGCCGCCGGCAGAAGTCGCGGCCGGTCCGCTGAAGACCGCCGGAAACTGGGTCAACAACAGCGAAAGCCGCGACAGCGCGACGGCGGTGCGCAATGATACCGGCGTCTACGAGGGCGGCGAGATCTCGATGTTCTACGATCCGATGATCGCCAAACTCTGCACCTGGGCGCCGACCCGTCTCGAGGCCGTCGACGCGATGCGCCATGCTCTGGACGAGTTCGAGGTCGAAGGCATCGGCCACAACCTGCCCTTCCTTTCGGCGGTGATGGATCACCCCGATCTGTTTCGGGGACATTTCGACGGCCTTCATCGCCGAGGAATATCCCGAGGGCTTCCTTGGCGCGACATTGCCGCAAACCGAGCTTGAACGCGTGGCCGCCGCTGCCGCCGCAATGTTCCGCGTGGCCGAAATCCGCCGCACCCGCATCTCGGGGCGTTTGGACAACCACGAGCGCCATGTCGGCGAACATTGGGTCGTCTCGCTGGCCGGCAAGGAAATTCCGGTGCGCATCACCGCCGACAAGGCAGGCTCGACGGTCCAGATCGGCGGGCGCAGCCTGCGGGTCGAAAGCGAATGGCTGCCCGGCCAGTCGCTCGCCCATATCATGGTCGATGGCGAGCCTTTGGTGATGAAGGTCGACCGCGCGACCTCGGGTTTCCGCCTGCGTCTGCGCGGCGCGGATCTGGTCACCCGCGTCCAGCGCCCGCGCGCGGCCGAACTGGCCCGCCTGATGCCCGAGAAAATGCCGCCCGACACCTCGAAGTTCCTGCTCTGCCCGATGCCGGGTCTGGTGGTGAAGATCAACGTCGAGGCCGGAGACGAGGTGCAGGAAGGTCAGGCTTTGGCCACGATCGAAGCGATGAAGATGGAAAACATCCTGCGCGCCGAACGCAAGTCGGTGGTCAAGATCGTCAACACCAAGCCGGGCGAAAGCCTCAAGGTCGACGACATCATCCTCGAGTTCGAGTGAGGCCCTGATGGTGCCCGGACCCGCTGCCCGCGTGATCCCGAGCGTGCCCCTTGCGGATGCGCGGCGGGATCCGTGGTTGCGGGTTTGCTTCTTGCGGACGGGGGCGGTCTGATGCCCTCGCCCGTCGACGATTGGCTCAATCCTGCCGTTCAGGGCGCTTTGGTCGCGGCTTCGGTCGCGGTCGTCGGCTGGATCTATAACGGACGCCAGAACCGCCGGATGGCGGCGCAATTGCGCGCCGAGCGGGTCGAGGATCTGCAGCGCGCCATTCTGGCCGAGATCCGCGCCCATGTCGTCGCGCTCGAACACCAGCAGCTGACCTTCGAGGAAAGCTTTGCTCTGGTCGAGCGCGTGCGGCGCGGCGGCTTTATTCCGACCATCCCGACCGAGGCCAACGACCGCATTTTCCGCGCCGTCATTGCCGATATCCACGTCCTGCCGGCGCGGGTGATCGATCCGGTGGTGATCTATTACCGGCTTCTGGCAGTGATGGGCGCTTTTGCCGCCGATATCCGCGAACAGGCGCAAAGCGATGCGGATCGGGCGGCGGATATGCTGGCCGATTACCTGTCGCTGACCGAAGAGGCCCTCGAATCAGGGCGCTATGCCATGACGCTGCTGAGCGCGCAACTGAACGGCGGTTCGGTGGCGATCGATGCTTTGCTGGATGGGGCCGAGCAGCGCGAAGCCGCACGAATCGCATCCGCCCTGCCCGTCGAGCTGAACGAGATGCGCGACCGCCTTAATAGGCGATCTTCGGACCGGAGCGACCTCTGATGGGCTTCAATCCGATGACATTGGTGATTTCATTGGCGGTGCGCGCCGAGGCGAGCCTTTCGACCAGCCGTTCCGTCGCGCTTGCAGGCTTGCCGGCCGCACGCGGCTGGCGGTTGTCGGCAGGCGCATCCGCAGGACGCGTTCCGGCCGGAGCCTTGGCTTTGAGCGAGATCATCGACTTGGGCATCGTCAACTCCTTGCAGGGCGACTTGAAGCGGGGCGGATTGGAAGCACCCTTCGCCATCAAGGTAGTGGTCCTTGGCCCTTCGCGCAATATGTTGCGCGCAAAGAGCCTTAACCGCAACGAAACTTGTGCCCGTACAAACCGCGAAAATGCGTCCGGAGCGCGACGCGCGGCAGGATCTTACGGCAGAACCCTTGCGCGGCCGATTTCCTGCCGGCGCAGCGGCGTTTTGTCGATCGCGCGGGAAATCTCGCGCACGGACCACGGCGCGGGTTTGCGCTGTTTGACCTGCCCGTCCTTGTCGAGCACGACCAGCGAGAACCCCTCGGGGCGCAGGCTGCGCCGCCAGCTCGAATTGGCGGCGGGATCGGTATCGGTGATCACCACGACATCGCGCGCGACCAAGCCGGCAGGCTCCGCCTCGATCATGCGCATCTGCGTGCGGAAGGCCGGATCATCGGCGCTGTCGGCAAAGACGACGACCGGACGCGCCTGCCACAAATATGCCCCCGGCTCGACGCCGGCGGCATCGACCACCTCGAGCGCGCCTTGGGCAAGCGGAGCCTCGACGGGATCGATCCCCGCATCCGTGGCGCTTTGCGCGCCCAGATCGGGGCGCACATATCCGCTGCCGGCCCTTCCGGCATCGGGCTGCCCGCCCATTGCGGCAACCAGCGGCACTGCCGCCAACAGAATCAATCGACTGAACTTCATCACGGCCTCGTTTCCCCAACCATATAGGTGCGAAACGGGTATGGGAAAGGATGCAACATGACCGAGACGGCAAAACCCTCGATGGACGGCTGGCGCAAACTGGCGAGCAAGGAGCTGAAAGGCGCGGATCCCGATACGCTCGACTGGCAGACGCTGGAAGGGATTACGGTGAAACCTCTTTATACAGAAGAGGACACCCGCGACCTCGCCCATATGAACGGCCTGCCCGGTATCGCGCCCTTCACGCGCGGGCCGCGCGCCACGATGTATGCGGGCCGTCCCTGGACGATCCGGCAATATGCGGGTTTCTCGACCGCCGAGGATCGAACGCCTTCTACCGCAAGGCCTTGGCCGCCGGTCAGCAGGGCGTTTCGGTCGCCTTCGATCTCGCGACGCACCGCGGCTATGACAGCGACCATCCCCGCGTCGAGGGCGATGTCGGCAAGGCCGGCGTCGCGATCGATTCGGTCGAGGATATGAAGGTGCTCTTCGACGGGATCCCGCTGGACAAGGTCTCGGTCTCCATGACGATGAACGGGGCGGTGATCCCGATTCTGGCGAATTTCATCGTCACGGGCGAAGAACAGGGCCATTCGCGCGCCGTTTTGTCGGGGACGATCCAGAACGACATCCTCAAGGAATTCATGGTGCGCAACACCTATATCTATCCGCCCGAACCCTCGATGCGCATCATTGCCGACATCATCGAATACACCTCGAACGAGATGCCGAAATTCAACTCGATCTCGATCTCGGGCTATCACATGCAGGAGGCAGGCGCGAACCTCGTGCAGGAGCTCGCCTATACGCTGGCCGACGGGCGCGAATATGTCCGTGCCGCGCTGAATGCGGGCATGGATGTCGATGCTTTCGCGGGACGGCTGTCCTTCTTCTTCGCGATCGGGATGAACATGTTCATGGAGGCCGCCAAACTGCGCGCCGCGCGGTTCCTGTGGCACCGCATCATGACCGAGTTCAATCCGCAAAAGCCCGGCTCGCTGATGCTGCGTACCCATTGCCAGACCTCGGGCGTGAGCCTGCAGGAGCAGGACCCCTACAACAACGTCGTGCGCACCGCCTACGAGGCGCTCGCGGCGGCGCTTGGCGGGACGCAATCGCTCCATACCAACGCGCTGGACGAGGCGATCGCGCTGCCGACCGATTTCAGCGCGCGCATCGCCCGCAATACCCAACTGATCCTGCAGGAAGAAACCGGCATCACCCATGTCGTCGATCCGCTGGCGGGTTCCTATTACGTCGAAAGCCTGACCGCCGAGCTGATCGAGAAGGCCTGGGCCTTGATCGAGGAAGTCGAAGAGATGGGCGGGATGACCAAAGCGGTCGCCAGCGGCATGCCCAAGCTGCGTATCGAGGAAACCGCCGCCCGCCGTCAGGCCATGATCGACCGCGGCGAAGAGGTGATCGTCGGCGTCAACAAATACCGTCTGGCGAAAGAGGATGCGATCGACATCCTCGATATCGACAACGTCAAGGTCCGCGAAAGCCAGATCGCGCGGCTGAACACGATGCGTGCAAGCCGCGACGAGGCCGCCTGTCAGGCCGCCTTGGCCGAACTCGCGCGCCGCGCCCGCGAGGGTGGCAATCTGCTGGAGGCGGCCGTCGAGGCCGCACGCGCAAGGGCTTCGGTCGGGGAGATCAGCATGGCAATGGAGAACGAATTCGGGCGTCACCGCGCCGAGGTCAAAACCCTCGCCGGTGTCTATGGCGCAGCCTATGAGGGCGATGCCGATTTCGCGCAGATCCAGAAGGACGTCGAGGCTTTCGCCGAAGAAGAGGCCGCCGCCCGCGCATGCTGGTGGTGAAAATGGGTCAGGACGGCCATGACCGCGGCGCCAAGGTCATCGCGACCGCCTTTGCCGATATCGGCTTCGACGTCGATGTCGGGCCTTTGTTCCAGACACCCGAGGAAGCCGCGCAGGATGCGATCGACAACGACGTCCATGTCGTGGGGATTTCCTCGCAGGCGGCGGGACACAAGACGCTCGCGCCCAAGCTGATCGCCGCGCTGAAGGAACAGGGCGCCGAAGAGATCCTCGTGATCTGCGGCGGAGTGATTCCGCAGCAGGATTACGATTTCCTCAAAGCGGCGGGGGTGAAGGCGATCTTCGGTCCCGGCACCAACATCCCTTCGGCCGCACGCGATATTCTGGATCTGATCCGCGCGACGCGAAAGGGCTGACACCCGAAGGGCGCGGGATTGGCGGGCAAGCCCTGCCGCCACGCATTAACTAGACCGGCGGGCCAAACGCCGGTTTTGCTGCCGCCTTCGGGTATTTGGATGATGAAGAAAGCCCCGCCGGTCCGTCGGATCGGCGGGGTTCCGCATTCCCGCCCGCGATTGCCGACAGCCCCTTCCCCGCCTTGTCTTGGCGGGGGCTGTGAAAGAGTCGAGACCTTATACGAACGGGGGCGCAATGAGCGACGCGAGGGCTGACGCAACGGGCAACGTGGTCAATGACGGGCGCAACGGCACCGTCAAACAGATCATCTGCATCAAATGGGGCGCGAAGTTCGGCCCCGAATTCGTGAACCGCCTGCACGGCATGATCGCGCGCAACATCACCCCGCCCTTCCGGCTGTATTGCTTTACCGACAGCGACGAAGGGCTTCATCCTGATATCGCCGTCAGGCCCCTGCCCGAATTCGACTATAAAGCGCCCGAACGGACCAAGGGAAATGGCCGAAATCGCGGCTTTGGGGCGATCTCGGCGATGTCGAGGGTGGTTTTGTTCCTTGACCTCGATGTCATCATCACCGGCAATCTCGACGATTTCTTCAGCTATGGCGATCCCGACGACACGATCCTCGGACTCAACCCCAATACGCCTCTGGAAAAGATGGGCCAGACCTCGGTCTACCGGATGCGGGTCGGCAAGCTGAAACCCTTGCAGGACATCTTCCGCGCCGATCCGCAGGCGGCCGCCGACAAGTTCAAATACGAGCAGCGTTTCGTCACCCGCAATGCGCCCGGCGGGGTGAAGTTCTGGCCCAAGGGCTGGCTCGCGCATTTCCGCATGCATTGCGTTCCGAACTTCCCGCTGAACTATTTCCGCGAGGCGCGCATTCCGCAGGGCACCAAGATCGTCATCTTCCCCGGCAATCTCAATCCGCCCGATGCGATCCTTGGCCGCTGGGACGAGGCCGACGAGCATCGTGCGCCGCTCGACCATCTGCGCGCCGCTTTCGACGGGCGCCGGCGCGAGAGCTTCGGCAAACACATCCGCCACTATCTGCGCCCCGTGAGCTGGGTCGAGAAATTGTGGCGCGAATGAACCGACCGCCCGAGACCCATTACCTGCTGCCCGCCGATTTCGCCGCTGCTTTGGGGCAGGCGGTCGCGACCTTCGGCTGGCTCGAGGAGGTGCTCAAACGGGCACTTTTCTCGCTGGAGCGGGTCCGGCTGGCCCGCGATCTGACCGCGACAGAATTGGCGCGCTGGCGCCAGCATATGACCGATATCGCCGATGATCCCTCGGCACCTTGATCGAGCAGCTCGACAGCGCGCTGCGCCGCCATCCGGGCATCGACGACCGCGACGAGATCAACGACCGGCTGGTTGTCCTCAAGCACCAACGCAACCTGATTTGCCATGCCTCCTGGAGCCCGACCGCCGAGAAGACGCGCTGGCGTCCGGCCTTTGTCGCGATGAAGGGCGAAAGCGTGCCTGCGGACCTTTCGGCGCCGGAGCTTGATCTGATGCGCCACGAGGCCGAAGCGGCGGGCCGGCGCATCATCGCGATCATGCATCTGACGGGGATTGCGGGGGAATGGGTCGGCGAAGACGACGATCCCGACATCGACCGCTGACGCCGTCGCGCGCCGCAGGTCGTCCTCCTCCGCCGCGGCCTCCGCTGTCTTTGCGCAACAGCCCCCAGGGCCCGGTCTTGCGCCCCGTCTTGCGCGCGTTGCAACAGCCCGCGCCTTCCGCTAACACCCGATCAAGCTGAAATAACGAGAGATCCATGTCCTCCCACAGCACCGCGTCCGAACCGAAACCGCTGCGTCTTGGCATTGCCGGACTGGGCACCGTCGGTACCGGCACCGTCAAAATCATCCAGAACCACGCCGCGCTTTTGTCCAAGCGCGCGGGACGCCCGATCGCGATCACCGCGGTTTCCGCCCGCGACCGCCACAGAAACCGCGACATCGACCTGTCGGATTACGCCTGGGAGGCGGATGCCCGTGTCCTTGCCGCCCGCGAGGATATCGACGTTTTCGTCGAGCTGATCGGCGGTGACGAGGGCATCGCCCGCGAAGCCATGACCATCGCGCTGAAAGCCGGCAAGGATGTCGTGACCGCCAACAAGGCGCTTCTGGCGATCCATGGTCAGGAACTCGCCGAGCTGGCCGAAGCCAACGGCCGCCTGATCCGGTTCGAAGCAGCCGTCGCCGGCGGTATTCCGGTCATCAAGGCGATGACGGAATCGCTGGCGGGCAACCAGATCCGCCGTGTCATGGGCGTGATGAACGGCACCTGCAACTACATCCTGACGCGGATGGAAAACGCCGGGCTGCCCTATGCCGAGGTCTTCGAGGAAGCCCGCAAGCTCGGCTATCTCGAGGCCGATCCGACCCTCGACGTCGGCGGGATTGATGCCAGCCACAAGCTGACGCTGCTGGCCTCGATCGCTTTCGGCACCAAACCCGCCTTCAATGCCGTCGAGATCGAGGGGATCGAGCGCGTCTCGATCGACGATATCCGCCGTGCAGCCGATATGGGTTACCGCATCAAGCTTCTGGGCGTGGCGCAGATGACCGCGCGCGGGCTCGAGCAGCGCATGTCGCCCTGTCTCGTGCCGGCGGACAGCCCGCTCGGCCAATTGCAGGGCGGCACCAATATGATCGTGGTCGAAGGCGATAGCGTCGGCCAGATCGTGTTGCGCGGCGCAGGCGCGGGCGAAGGTCCGACCGCCAGCGCCGTGATGTCCGACGTGATCGAGATCGCGCGCAATGTCCGCCTGCCGGTCTTCGGCCAGCCCGCGAGCACCCTGCTCAGCTCGCAGGCCGCACGCACCGCGGTTCCGGCCGCCTATTACCTGCGCCTCGAGCTCGCCGACAAACCGGGCGCGCTGGCCAAGGTCGCCTCGGTTCTGGGCGATGCGGGGATTTCCATCGACCGGATGCGCCAATACGGCAACGACCGCCACCAGCAGGGCGCGGCTCCGGTCCTGATCGTGACCCACAAGACCACGCCCGATGCGATCGATCACGCGATCGAGGCCTTGCCGCGCACCGGTGTCATCACAGGAGAGCCGGTCGAGCTGCGGATCGAAGAAGTCTGATCCCGCCGCACCGTCCGCTTCAAAGGCCCCGCATCGCGGGGCCTTTTCATGGCTGATGCGCGTTTCGCGCTTGGCCTTGACCGCGCTTCTTGCCAGTTTCGCGCAAACGACATTGAAAAGCGCAAAGGCCGCCGCAATGAGCACAGCCACACCAGCCACGAAGGCTCTCGACGCGGGCAAGGTCGCGTTTCACGTGATCGAATATGATTATGTCGCTGGGCAGGACAAAATCGGCCTCCATGCCGCCGAAGCGATCGGGATCGCGCCGGAACGGGTGCTGAAAACGCTGATGGTCGAGGTCGACGGCAAGCCCGCCTGCGCCGTGATCCCCTCCGACCGCAGCCTCTCGATGAAGCGGGTGGCGGCGGCCTTTGGCGGGAAGTCCGCGCAGATGATGCCGCCCGACAAGGCCGAACGGCTGACGGGTTTCCACACCGGCGGCATCAGCCCCTTCGGCCAGAAACGTGCCGCCCCGACCGCCTTCGAGGAAAGCGCGCTGGCCGTGCCCGAGATCGTCCTGAACGGGGGCAAACGCGGCCTGATGGTCGCGCTCGCCCCGAAGATGCGCTCACCGTCGCGAAAGCCGCCGCCAAGCCGCTTTGCGCCGACCTGTGATCAGGCGCCCGACAAGGCCACCACCGGATCGAGCCGAGCGGCATTGCGGGCGGGCATGAAGCCGAAAACCACGCCGATCAGGCTGGAGCTGGCGAAAGCCGCAATGATCGAGGCACCCGAATAGACCAGCGTGAACTGGGTGCTGAGCGCGCCGAAGACCACACCGAAGCCAAGCGCCAAAGCGATGCCGAGCAAGCTGCCCATCAGGCAGACCAGAACCGCCTCGATCAGGAATTGCTGCATGATGTCGCTACGCCGCGCGCCGACCGCCATGCGCACCCCGATCTCGGAAATCCGTTCGGAGACCGAGACCAGCATGATGTTCATCACCCCGATTCCGCCTACAATCAGCGAGATCACCGCAATCGCCGCGATCAGAAGCGTCAGGGTCTGGGTGGTCGTGGTGATGGTCTGGCGGATCTCGTCGGTGTTCATGATGAAGAAATCCGTAGTGCCGTGGCGCTGGGTCAAAAACTGCGTCACCGCCTGTTCGGCCACGGCCGTATCGACCGTATCCGCGACCTGAACCGTGATGCTGTTGAGCGCCATCGAGCCCGAAATCCGTGCCTGCACCGTGGTATAGGGCGCGTAAAGCCCGAGATTCTGGCTGCCTCCTCCCGGCCCGCCCGCGCTGATCGAGATGACGCCGGTGACGCGCAAAGGCACGTTGTCGAAGATCAGAACCGCACCGACCGGATCACCGCCACCCGCGAAAAGCGCGTTGCGGGTATTCTCGTCGATCACCACATCCTGCGCCATCCCTGTCACGGCCGCACGGTCGAACAGGCTTCCCGCCACCAGCTTCGCGCCGGTCGCGGCAAAGAACTGCTCGCCCACACCGTTGATCTGGGCACTGGCCTCTGTCGCGTCGAAGCGCAACGTGCCCGAGCTCTGCACGCGCGGCGTCACGGCCGCGACATAGTTTTGCCGCGAAAGCGCCTCGGCATCGCTGACCACCAGCGTCGTGATCCGGCCCGAGCGCATATCCCGAAACTCGCCCCCGCATAGATCTGGAGCGTATTGGTCCCGAGGCTCGAAATATTGGCGAGAACCTTCTGCCGCGAACCAGCCCCCAAAGCCACCACAGACACGACAGAGGCAATGCCGATGATGATCCCGAGCATGGTCAGGAAGGTGCGCAACTTATGCGCGCCGAGCGCCAAAAGCGCCATGCGCAGGATCTCGGCAAATCGGCGCGGCAGGACATCGGCAGGCGAACGGCTGGGCTGCCGAGGCGCGGATGGATCCCGCGGCGGGTCGATCGGATTCGACGATATATCACCATTATTTTCAATGTGATTCGCCGAGTTATTGATGTTTTCTCGAACCACGTTCCGACGCTCCGGCCTGCGGTCGGCGATGATTTCTCCGTCACGGATTTCGATGATGCGCTCGGCCCGCTCCGCAATCGCGAGGTCATGGGTCACGATGATCACCGTGCGCCCCTCGGCGTGAAGCTCGTCGAGAATGGCCAGAACGTCCTGCCCGCTGCGGTAATCGAGAGCGCCGGTCGGCTCGTCCGCGAGCACCACGCCGGGGTTGTTCATCAGCGCCCGCGCGATCGAGACGCGCTGCTGCTGCCCACCGGAAAGCTGTGTCGGACGATGCGCGGTCCGGTCGGCCATGCCCAGACGCCCGAGCAGAGCCGCCGCGCGGTCGCGCCGGTCCGAGGGGCCTCGCCGGCATAGATCGCGGGGATCTCGACATTGCCGAGCGCCGAAAACTCCGAAAGGAGGTGATAGCGCTGGAAAATGAAACCGAACCTTTCGCGCCGAAGCGCCGCCAGAGCATCGGGGCCGAGCTGCGCCACCTCCTGTCCCGCAATCCGGTAGCTGCCCGAGCTGGGCCGGTCGAGACAGCCCAGAATATTCATCAGCGTCGATTTTCCCGAGCCCGAGGCCCCGACAATCGCCACCATTTCGCCCTCGCGGATCACCAGATCCACGCCCTTGAGCACGGTCGTCACACCTTCGCCGGACGGATAATCCTTTCGAATATCCTTCAGCTCGATCAATGGCTTGCGATCCATTTTTACAGCCCCATCGGCGGGCCGCCGCGGCCCATCATCCGGCCCGAGCCGCCGGAGGAGCCTCCGCTCCGGCCCGCGCCCTCGCCGGTCACGACCGCTTCTCCCTCCGAGAGGCCTGCGAGAACCTCGGTCGAAACCTTGTCGTCCAGCCCGATGACGATCTCGCGCCGGCTGATCTGCCCGTCGCTGCCCAGAACCTGAACGGTAGCGGCACGGCCTTGGGTCACGCTCTGCCCCTCGCCGTCACGCGCCTCGCCTGCTTCCGCCGAACCGGAGCCCGAAGCGGCGGCGCCGCCGCCCCCGCCGCCGGCCCCGCCCTTCAGCACCGCCGCCCTGACGCCCTGTCGGGGTCACGGTCACGGCGCTGAAGGGCACGGTCAGCACATTTTCGGCGCGACCGAGAACGATATAGACCTGCGCCGTCATATAGGTGCGCAAGGCCTGCTCGGGGTTCGGCACGGTAAAGACGCCGTTATAGTAGACCGCCGCCGTCGAGGTGCTCGTCCCCGATGCGCTCGTGCTGATGCTGCTGTCGTTGCGGATCGATTCCGGCGCGGGCTCGACCGTCTCGAGGCTCGCGCCATAGCGCTTGCCCGGCTCGCCGAGGATATTGAACCAGACCTCCTGCCCCGGCCGGATGCGCACGATATCGGCCTCCGAGATCTCGGCGCGCACGGTCATGCGGTCGAGCTGGCCCAGAATGACGATGGTCGGCGCGGCCTGGCTGGCATTGACCGTCTGGCCTTCCTGACTGACGATGGCCAGAACCGTGCCGTCGATCGGTGCGGTGATCTTGGTATAGCCGACATTGGCGCGGGCGGTCTCGATCGCGACCTCGCCCTGAATGATCTGGGCATCCAGCGCCTCGATCTGGGCCTTGAGAACCTCGACCTGCTCGCCGGCGCTGTCGAAATCGACGCGGGTCGAGGCGTTGCGCGCCACCATTTCCTGCTGGCGCGCAAAGGTCCGCTCGGCCAGAGAAAGATTGGCCTCGCGTTCGGTCCTTTGCGCGCGCACCCCGCCAAGGCCGCCTCGGCGGTGCGGAGCTGGTTGAGCTGGGTCACGCTGTCGATTTCCGCGATCAGATCGCCCGCCTTGACCTCCTGACCCAAAGCGACCCCGACCGAGGTGATACGCCCCGAGACCTGCGCCCCAACCGCCACCAGCCGCGCGGGCTTGAGCGTGCCGTTGGCGAGCACGGTCTGCTCGATCGTGGCACGGGCGACCGGCGCGGTAATGACCTGCAAGGCGCTGCCCTGATCATTGCGGCCATAGACATACCAACCCGCCCCAAGCACCGCCACCAGCGCAAGCGGCGCCCCGATCCGCAGAAATTTCCGCATCCGTTCCGTTCTTTCCTTCCGCGCACCCAGCCCGCCGAATGCGGGAAATCGGGACGCCATCCGCTCCGGCTTGCGGAGACATGTTTTCGTTGTGCGGCTTATGGCACGGCAAATGGAAACCAAAAGGAAATAACTTTGCCCTATCCTTGCGAAAGCCGCGCCCAAGGTCACGAAAGGAAAGGGCGAATGCCCCTCTGGCACATTGGCCTGCCCTGCGGCAAAGATTGACGCAGCGCTCCCCGCCACCCGCGTCCATTCGTCCCCTTCTCCGCCCCCGCGCCCCGATTAGGCTTCGATCATGATCCTTGCATCCCTTGCCCTTTCCGCCGCCGTCGAGGCCAGCCCCCGCCCTGCGCGCCCCGCACAAGGCGATGCCGCGGGCATGGTTCTGGCGCAGGCCCGTACCCCGAAACAAGCGCCGACGCGCCATTGGTGTCGGGGCAGTCGGGCAGCCCGAACTCCGACAAGGCGGATGGGGCAGATGCTACTGCGGTGCGCGCGCCTGCCGTCGGCAATCCCTCGATCGCGATGGGGCTGGCCGGTATTGCGGATTGGTCGACGCAATCGCCCTTCATCGACGTCTTCAAAACCTCGCGCCCCTGGATCGGCCACCTCCCCGGCCAATGGGGCGGCGCGAGCGAAGAGGTCATGGCCGCGGCCACCGACGAGCACGGCTGGCTCACCCGCATGCCCGAGGGGGTCAGCCATGTCAGCACCCTCATCCTGACCGAGATGCCCGAGGGCATGGTCTCGAGCGCCGGCACCTACCGTCTGAGCTATCAAGGCGAGGGCGAGGTCACGATTTCGGGCGGGCGGGTCATCGCGACACGTCCGGGCGAGATCGACTTCGAATATCGCCCCAACGGCGGCAATATGGTCCAGATCGAGCTGCGCGCGATCGCGCCGAGAACCCGATCCGGCAGATCTCGGTCGTCCATGAACGCGATCTTGCCCGCTTCGCGGCGGGGCAGGTCTTCAATCCCGCATGGCTGGCACGGATCGGCGACATGCGCGCGCTGCGCTTCATGGACTG
Organism: Paracoccus cavernae; assembly: GCA_030410095.1. GTDB lineage: Bacteria > Pseudomonadota > Alphaproteobacteria > Rhodobacterales > Rhodobacteraceae > Paracoccus > Paracoccus cavernae. The sequence goes on along the minus strand of JAUFRC010000001.1, from coordinate 520,411 downwards.
GATGGCGACGAACGGCTCGCCGGTCGCGCATTGGTCCGATCGCGCCGAGCCGCAGGATGCGTCATGGGCAGGGCCGGCAGGCGTGCCGCTCGAAGTGATGGTCAAGCTCGCCAACGAGACCGGAACCGATCCGTGGTTCACCCTGCCCCATCTTGCCGATCCGCAATATATCGAGCAGTTCGCAAGCTATGTCCGCGACCAGCTCGATCCCAAGCTGACGCCTTGGTACGAATATTCGAACGAGGTCTGGAACTGGCAATTCCCGCAGGCGCAATGGGCCAATGAGCAGGGACAGGCGCTCTGGCCCGATCTCGGCACGGCATGGGTCGAATATTACGCCGGAAAATCGGTCGAGATGGCGCAGATCATCGACAAGACCTATGGGCCGAAACCTGCGCAAAGCTATCACAAGGTGATCTCGACCCAGACCGGCTGGCTCAGCCTCGAAGAGGCGATTCTTGATGCGCCCGCATGGCGCAAGATGGCAGTGGGACGCAAATTGCCCTCGGCCACATTCGATTCCTATGCGATCACCGGCTATTTCGACGCAAGCTTGGGCCGCGACGACAAGCCGAAACTGGTCAAGGAATGGCTGGCGCAATCGCTCGCCGCCGCGGAGTCTGCCGCCGATGCCGCCGGTCTGACCCGCGCCGCGAAAGACGCCTATGTTGCGGGGCATCTTTACGATCTGGCCGGCGATCTCGCCATTCGCGAATTGCGCGACGGCTCGGTTTCCGGCGATCCGGCGGGCTCGCTCAAAGAGCTGTTCTCCACTTTCGCCTATCACAAGAAGATCGCCGACCAGCGCGGCCTGCGTCTCGTGATGTACGAAGGCGGCACGCATGTCGTCGGCGTCGGCCCTTGGGCAGATGACGAAGAGCTGACAGGCTTTTTCGTCTGGCTGAACCAAAGCGAGGGTATGGGCCAGCTTTACACCGAGCTTCTGGCGGGCTGGAAAGCGCAGGGCGGCACGATGTTCAACGCCTTTGTGGATATCGGGCGGCACAACAAGCACGGCTCCTGGGGCAACTTGCAACATATCGACGACAGCTCGGCCCGCTGGGATGCGCTGATCCGTTTCAACCGCGACACACCCGCATGGTGGGAGAGCCGCGCAAACGGCACTTTCGTGACCCGCAGCGAAAGCGAATGAATATCGCGGGTCGCGCCGCGCTGCTGCCGCGCGACCGGAAAACCCCATAAAAATACAACCTTAAGGGGTATTCCCGGCCTTTCTGTCCGGAATATGCCCAAACGCCGTCAGGTCTTGCCGCCCAATGCCGGAAGGAAGGAACGGAAGCCTGCGCCGGTCGTTCATCCTTGGCGAACAGGTTCGGGCGGCGTGTCTGCATCGGTGCTTCTCCGGCACCGGCCTTTTCGCGGATACGAGGGACGAGAACCGCATATGTCACAGCCAATTCGTTAACCACCGCCCCCATCAACCGGACGCTTCTGCTTTTCGCCCTTCCGACCCTCGGCTCCTCGGTTCTGCAATCCGCCAACGGCTCGATCAACGCGGTTTGGGTCGGGAGGCTTTTGGGCGAGCAAGCGCTTGCCGCAACCACCAACGGCATTCTGGTCATGATGCTGATGACGGCCTTCGTCTTCGGCTTCGGACTGGCCTCGACCATCCTGATCGGCCAGGCGGTGGGCAGGAACGACCTGCGCTCGGCACGTCAAGTCGTCGGCACCGCCATGGGGACATTCGCGCCGGCTGCGGTCATCGTCTCGGCGATCGGCTGGATCCTCGCGCCACAGATCCTCGCGCTGCTCGGGACACCGCCCGAAATTCTGGCGCTCGCCGATGATTTCCTGCGCGTGACCTTCGTCGCCATGCCCGCGATGATGATCCAGACCATGCTGATGATGGCCCTGCGCGGCAGCGGCGATTCGATGACGCCGCTGATCTTCATGGCAATGGCCGTAGTGCTCGATGTCGTTCTGAACCCGCTCTTCATCCTCGGGATCGGCCCGCTTCCGGAGATGGGAATCGCGGGCTCGGCGCTGGCGATGGTGGTGGCAAACTACATCAGCCTCGGTGCAATGCTCTGCGCGATCTATGCCCGCAAGCTGCCGCTGCGCCTGACCGGAGCGGATCTGAAGTTCCTGGTCCCGAGCCCGCATATCCTGCGGCAACTGGTCGGCAAGGGCCTTCCGATGGGCATCCAGATGATCGTGGTTTCCAGCTCGATGCTGACGATGATGACCATGGTCAACAGTCAGGGCGTCGACACGGCCGCGGCTTTCGGCGCGACCCAGCAGCTCTGGACCTACGTCCAGATGCCCGCCATGGCGCTCGGTGCGGCGGTCTCGGCGATGGCCGCGCAAAACATCGGCGCGGGCCGCTGGGACCGCGTCGGCGAGATCACCCGCTCGGGCATCATTTTCAACATCCTGCTGACCGGCGCGCTTGTGGTGGCGCTTTTTCCTCGGCCGTCAGGTCATGTCGGTCTTTCTGGGGCCGGAAAGTCCGGCTTTGTCGATCGGTGCGCATATCAGCCGCCTCTCGACCTGGGGGTTTCTGGCGTTCGGCGTCTCGATGGTCCTGTTCGGGACCATGCGCGCCAACGGGCAGGTGATCATCCCCTTGGTGATTCTGATCATCGCGCTCTATCCGGTACGCGTCGGATTTGCGGTCGGCATGAAGGGCCTTTTGGGCCCCGACGCCCTGTGGCTGAGCTTCCCCGTTGCCATGGTCTCCACCCTGATCCTTGCGACGATCTGCTACAAACAGGGCGGCTGGCGCAAATCTTCACCACCCGAGGCCCCCGCGCCCTTGCGAGAACAGGCAGCCAGCAACCTGCTCGGCCCCTGAGCCGGAGCCGTCCGGATGCCCGCAAACCACGGGCAGCCGCCGAATTTCCAAAGGCTCCCCCTGCCCTGCCCGCGCGGGAAATCCCTCCTCCCCACCAAGATCGGGGCTTTCGGCGATACGCTCATCAACGAACTGAAGATTGTGCGAAAAAGGCCCTTGTCTGTCCCGACCTCGCTGCATATACGGGTCAGCGGAGCGGTGGCCGAGTGGTCGAAGGCACACCCCTGCTAAGGGTGCAGGCGGGAAACCGTCTCGAGGGTTCGAATCCCTTCCGCTCCGCCACCTATCATTGATATTATTGAATTTTTCAGAAGAATTTCTGTCATACCCGCCATAGGGCCCGCCATCTAATTTGCGCTTGATTGCAACAGATTGCGGCATCGCCTTGCGCTGGATCTGGCTGTGCCTTCACGTCGGGCAAATGCGATCCGACCATGTGCGACGCCGCGACACCCACGACTTTCGCGACATGCGCCGGACCAAGCTGTTAAAGACACGCTCGATCCTCTGCTTTTCCTGAATTGCGGATGCGTGCCGAGACCGTGGACGCCGGTCCCGAGCCGGATCGGCCCAGACTTTACGATTCCCCCTGCCGGCCCAGACGCCATATCTGGCGCATGACGCCGATTGACATTTGCTTACCCGACATACCGACAGAACCCGACAAAAGCCCGATCGGCTGGAATGTCGCCATTGGGTCGAGCATCTGCTACGCCGCTACATCCGCTGCAACCGCTACACGGGCACTCCGATCTGGTGCGCTGCGACATTGCGACACCCGCGACATTCGCGACACACCGAATCTGATAGGGTGCCTGAAAAAAGCGCTCGGCCCTCTCTTGCTTGGCCATCATCTGCCAAGCCCCCAGCCCTAAATGAAAGCACGGGCCTGCGCCCATTGATCGGGAATTGCTTGCCAGACAGCAGGCCGCGCCGCGCGATTGATCGGAGACGGGTGCGCAGAGGGGACGAAGGAAAGCCCAAGCCCCTCGATGAACCGAGCTGCACGCTGGGCCTTTCCATCGACGCAGACAACAACACGCAGGTTCGGCAACAACTCGGCGAGCTTGCCCACGCGGTCGAGCCCGTCGCGGAGTTCGGCGGCCTCGATCCGTCTTGAGCCATTCCACCACGGCACGGTGTTCCAGAGGATTGATTCCTGCCGCGAAATGCCTGCCTGCTGCATGAAATGGAAAATCGCTTCTGCCGTGGGGTCGTCATTGTCCCGCGAAATGAAACCCGATCCGACGCGGCCCACCAAGGCGAGGTCGTCCGTCATTGGCCCCGGCTTTTCCATCAGGAACAGGATGCGTGCATTTACGCCCGCGTCGGCTGGGTCAAAATCAGGCACAGTGCCTCTGCCCTCGGCCCGCAACTCTTTGGTCAGTTCGACAAGCGGCCCCATGTGCGGCGACGACAACAGCGCGCGCCGCCGCGCTACCACATTCGGATCGCGAAAAGAGCGGGGTGTTCGTCCGTCATGCCTTTGTCCATTTTGGATGCTCTGCGCCTGTCGCATCACCTTGGAGCCCCGTACTGGAAAAGCAAAGCCCCGCGCTGGGCGGGGCTGTCATGCAGTTGGAAGCCGTGCGGTTGCCGCCGTCAGCTCGGCAAGCTCACGCTATCGAGGTTGGCATTCAGTTCATCGGCCATAGCCCGTGCCACCCCAATGAGGACCGTCTGAGCGCTCTCGGCCACACCTTCGAGGTTTAGGGATTCCAGTGCCTCAAGGACGCCCGACAACTTGCAGGCCAAGTTCTGCTGGTTCTGCACATGCTTTTGAGTGCGCTCGTGGTCATGCTGCTTCTCCTTTGCGCCAATGACCGCGCTTGGTCTCACGGGCCAATTCCTCGACGCCTTCATGCACAGTCGCCATAAGGGCCTCGGCTATCTCAAGCACATAGGCCACATTGGCCTCCCGATGCAGCGTGACCTCTTCGCCGCTGGTTTCATTCTCCAGCGCCAGCCGCGCGACACGTAGCAGCGCATAGACATGGTAAGCCAGCCCGTCGGCGGCCTCGCGGGCGTCCCCAGTGAAACGCAGGATTTCAGAAGCCCTCATTGTGCAGTCTCCATGAGTTTGATCGTGTGGCGCAATGCCGTGCGCATATAGGCTCGGGCCTCCCGTTCGGGGACGCTGTATCCATTGCTGCGCTCGCTGGCATCCAGAGCGAGGACAAGGCTGTCCTTGATCTCGTGAAGCCTCGCGGCAGACAAGCCGGTATCGTTCGCGATATTCGCGTTCATCCTGTTTCCTCCAGTTTTATCAGGTGGTGGTCGCCGGACGCAGGCCCAGCGTCTTAGTCGTTTCGCTGCGCCATTGCGTGGCGGATGAGGGCAAGCTGGTCATGGTCCGCGGTCGAGAGCCGGTCTTGGCACTCGATCACAAAGGCCCATTCTGCCAGAGCGGCATAGGTCATTGCTTCGACTTGCGAAGCCGAAACCTGCACGCGCTGGGCAGCTTTACGGGCCATCTGCGCCGCTACCTTGGCCTGATACCATGCCTGCTTGAGCGCCCTGCGCAGGAGCGCCCGCAGAGACTCACCATTCCCGATGAACCGCCGCGCAATGACCCATGCGGCCGACATGATCGAAGAAAGATTGTAGTTCATGGTCGCGGTATTCCTGTGCTATTAGCATATCTATGCAATCAACAGCACATGCTGTCAACACAATAAAGGTGCTATCAGCACAGAAAGGTCACTATGACACCAGATCAATTCAAAGGGGCGAAAGCCATGTTAGGCCTCAGCAACCCAGAGCTCGCGGAAGCTACCGGATTGCACCGCAATACACTCAACAAACTGGACAAAGGCGAAGGCAAAGCCTCGACAATTCAGCTCGTTCGCCTAACCTTAGAAGCTAGGGGCATCCAGTTTTTAGATATTGGCCAGCCCGCACTCGGGCGTGGTGTCGCCCTGATTAAGGGAAAGCCGATGAAATGGGCTGAATGCGCTGCGTTGTCAGAATCCTTAGGGCACTCTCGTTTTTTGTGGCCAAGCGGCGGCATCACTGAGTTCAATTGCGAGCCCGGCTTCACGCTGTCAGACCTGACCGGCGCAATCTCCTGGATATGGACCTACCCAGGGATTTCATCCTGCGCGTCCCATCCATCGCTAGCTTTCTGGAAGTGCCAAGCGCGAGCATTGGCGGCCTTCTTTCCTCAGCTATCACATTTGGGCTGTTCGCTTTGATCTGGTTTACTGTCACCCTTTCGAAGCCACCACGCCTAGAGGGGATCGACTGACAGCCGGCGGTTTGGCGCTTTAGATATCACCTTTCTAAGGGGTGACAAAACTCAGCCGGCCCAGCAGCTACGCTAGCCCTGTTTTCCCTTCGATCGGGGCCTTCCCGCCCGCAACCGGCACCATTCCGCCCGTGCCCCAGTACAAGCCTCGCAACCCAGAACACAGCCACCTAGACTGAGGCCCTGAATGCTGGATTGGAGCATGGGCCCAATGGCTGATAAAAACGTCGACGGCGCACCGCTTCTGGACGATCAGACCCTTACATTACTGGCACGACAGTTGCGCGGAACGACCCACGCGAAACTGCGGTTCATTGGTGACGATCGAGACTTCGAGCACGCTCTGGCTAATGTGCTTCTCGCGCTGGGCATATCTTCGGAGAGCGAGCACATCGCCGACGTGGCGCCCTCGCCGCAACGCCGCTTCAGCTTCCGCTATGAGGGCAGCACGGTGATTGTGACGGTCGCGCTAGAAGTGGCAGCCGACCACTACTAGCCCTCGCGCGTCGGCGCTTTGCGCGCAAGCATGATGCAGATCCGCCCGCGCGCTCTAGCCCTCATCCACTTCCATTTACGGCCATGTCACCGCGGCACGATAGAGGTGCCATGTCGCGTGGCCAAGCACCGGCAGGACGAAAATCAGCCCGACAAAAAGCGGGATCGACCCCAGAGCCAGCAAGACAGCGACAATCAGCCCCCAAAGCGCGATGGTTCCGGGGTTGCGGCGGACAACGGCGAGAGAGGTTGTCAGAGCCAAGGGGATGCCGACCCGCCGGTCCACGAGCATCGGGAAAGACACGACGCTCAGGCAAAGCACAACCGCAGCGAAGATGGCGCCGACCCCAACGCCCATCGCAATCATCTCCCAACCTGCCTCGGTCGTGAAGCTGTCACGAAGCAAGGCGGAGATGTTGTCATAGGGCACTGGCCCAAGCGTGGCGAGCCAGATGGAATGGGCAGCATAGAGCCAAAGCAGAAAGACCCCACGAGCAGGGCGCCAAGCGTAAGCACTGGGCCAAAGACGCTCGCGCGCAAGGCATCCATCGCGACGCCCCAGCTGGGCTCCAGCCCTTGCTCGCGACGTTTGCTCATCTCGTAAAGACCGGTCGCGGCCACCGGTCCCACGAGGGGAAACCGGCGGCCAATGGAACCAAGAGATGCAAATGCCCCGCTTGAAGCGCCCAGACAGAGAGCGCAAATCCGATCACCGGATAAAGCAGCACCAAGACGATGACGTCTGATCGGTATGCCGCTAGATCCCTTATGCCCTTGCTCAGGGCTATTCCGACCTCTCGCGCTCCAATCGTGTTGACGACCGGTTGCGCAACCTCTACGCCCCCAATCCCGTCAACAGCCGCCTCTAGGCCGTGCCCCACGCCAACAACGCGCCGTGCGGCCCAAGTGATCGGGTTGCCAATTATTTCGGTGGACATTGCTTTACCCTCCATCTCGAGGAGGCGCGGAGCTGAGTCAGGCATTGACCGGTCGGACGGTGGCATATGACCAAGCCGTCAGGCCATTTCCGGCCTCTGGGTCAGCATATCAAATTCTTGGCGCACTTCACATCGGATTTGTCGGGGGCTGCCGAGTGGCCTAATCTCCGGAGGCACAGCATTGCGCCGGCAGCGCTCCGGCAACCGCGCCGCGATCCGCCTCTTTTATGGCCTGTCGTATTCAAGCCAAATGATTACAGCCCGTGCGGCTTGATTTCACTTCAATTAAATGTCCTTGAATATGGATTCGTTACATAATTTCAGAGCAGTCAGGCATGAGCAAAGAAACTACGAATGGTTGCCCGTGGTACGAGAATCCTTGGAAATGCTGTGGATTTGCCTCTCTACTATTGGGGCTGCTAAATTTTTCTTAATTTTACTTCACTGGAACACCAGCAGCGAAATCAAAGACATAAGCGCCATCGGTGTCTCCATTACTGTACTACAGACATTCTTGGCGGTCGGTGCGCTGGGCGGGTTCTTCCTTCTTAGATCCGCAGCAAAGTCAGCTGCGGAAGAAGAAGCGCGTGCCGAGTTCGCGAAATTTAGGATCGAAGGCCAAGTCGAGCTGGAGAAGGTGAAGGCGGAGATTCGAGAAAGCGCTCAGCTTATAGCCAGGCGCGCCTCTTTGGACTATCTTGACAGCACCGGCATACGTTATGGCACTGGAAACTCTGCGGCATCGACTCCAGATATGATGTCCGCACTTGATGATGAGGAGGGCTCCGATGATCGATGAAATGGCTATTGTCAAAAAGTACGCCGCTCACCTGCCTGTCGAGGTCAACGCACTCATTCGTGAGCTTGGACTCACCTACTTTGAGGCTCCGATGCCGTCGGAGAACTCCGGCCGTATCCACAAGGATGGTTCGGACTTCACTATAACTGTGAATGCTAGCGAGGGGCCCCAGCGCCGACGCTTTACAGCTGCGCACGAGCTCGGCCACTACCTCCTGCATCGCGACCTTCTTCCAGATGGCGCTCACCTGGACCGGCTATTTAACGCCCAAGGTTATGAAGAAGCCAACGACGGCATTCGTCCTCATCACGAGGTGCAAGCCAACCAGTTCGCAGCAAACCTTTTGATGCCCGCAACATTTCTTCGAACACACTATGACCCAGCAGCGGATAACTATAAAGAACTCGCTCGTAACTGTGCAGTGTCGTCCCGCGCGATGCAGGTACGACTGAAGGCTCTGGGGCTGCGAGGTTAAAAGCAACCTTCTTTGCTGGTAAGCCGGTCTCAGTTTCTCAGTCCGCTCAGCCGTTCCCGCGTTGCCCGCTTCCGGCATCCTTCACAGCAGTATAGGGCATCGGCTCGGCGGAACTCCGGCACGGGCCGCTTACACCAGAGACACGCCCAGCCATCGCGCCGCAAGTTATGAGCGATCCGCCCAGCCCGCGCCATCCGCTGGGTACGGCCCGACAGCAGGAAGGTATCGACCAGCAGGCTAAAGCCTCCGCCTTGCCGATCGATGGTCACGCCGCTTGGATCAGGTGCTGGCATCGCTCCACTCCTAAATCGTGGGTTACAGGCCGGTTAGGCCTTTGGATATTCAGGAGCCTCTGGAGCTGACCCCTTTGGAGTGCTCGCGTCCTCTTTGACGCGCGGTTCGTGTTTTTTCGTGTTTTTCAGCCGCGAACAGCAATGCGTGCGGCGGCGGCTCAACGGGCACGTTCCCGAAATGCGGGGAGCGTGGCCACGCCTTATTCGGTCACCCGATCAAGCCCAGCGCGCGCGCAGATAAAGAACGAGGCGCTGGGCAGTGCAATTAGGCACACGTGAGATATGCGGCGCCCAGCGCGGGCGCATCAGCGCCCACTGCTCTTACTTGTTTCTCCCCGCAGAAGCCTTTTCGCGAACTGCTCCGCAAGCACGCCTCCGCCCTGAGGCGAGCCCTTGCCAGCACCACGCCCCGGCATGTCGATGGTGGCTGGGGAAAGCGGCGCGAGCAGATTCGTGGTGAACGTGGGCCTGCCACGTCCGACAAGCTGGTTCGCGAGCCACGCCTGACCGGGGCCGGACATCCTCGCAGCCCCCAGCGCAGCGGGCGCGGCCGAGCCGACAATGGAGCCCGCAATTGCACCAGCGGGGCCACCACCGATTATGGCACCCGCACCGGCACCAAGACCAGTCCAGCCCACATAGGGCACCCCCATAGCGCGAAGGTTCTGCGCGGTTCCGGAGTTGGACATTGGCCTCATAATACCCCCGCAGCTCGTGCGAGTTCACCTAGTTCGCCACGGCCACCCTGAGCATAAGAGGCTCGGCCTTGCTGAACGACGGCATTGCGCAGCGCCGAAGGAGAGGATGCCGACCGCCGCCTCCTCGCCAGCGCTGGTGGCAGCCCTCTGGATCGCGAGGAAGTTGCGCCATTGGTCGCGTGCGGTCGCCAGGCGAGCAACATCGTCAGCGCGGCCCAAGCTGGTCAGGGTCGAACTCATGGCATCATCCAAGGCAGTCAAAGCCTCGATTGCTGCTGAGCGAGTGGCGCCGTCATTGCTGGCCGTGAGCCGAGAAAGGCTAGAGCGCCATGAATTCACTGTGCTGGCAGGTATACTTTCGCCAGTCCTGAATGCGCCGGTCATTCGCTTCACAATCTCGCCGACGATGGGGGCTTGTGCCGACTTCGGGGCAAGCTGCTTATAGGTCTCATTCGCCATGGACAGCGCATTGAGCGTCTGCGGATCTGGCGTCACGTCAACGCCTCTGGGCGTCGCTGGGCTCATCCTGCGCGCTCATGCTTCACCACCTTGCTGCGCGGCTTGAAGCGCGGCCAGCACGTCCGGCAAGAGCGCGCGCTTGAAGGCCACGCCCTTGCGGCTGGGGCGCATCTCGCCGTCCTCTGCTTTGAACCAGACACGGAGATTCACCAGCTGCACACCCTTGAAGTCGTCAACGGTCAGGCGCAGCTCTTCGCGGCTGTTCTTGGGAATGATTGCCAAATCCATCAGTGACACCCCGCACGGCCGAGAGACACGCTGGAGCGCAGGACATAGCGGGCGTGCCGGCCGGGGAACGGGCCGTCATGCTGTTCGTGGATCGTCTCGATATCCACGCCCGCACCGCGCAGCTTGTGGACATAGGCCGACCAGCGCGGGCCGGGGTGATCGATCGGGGTGCAGCCCTTAGGACCTGCCTGCATCAGGGCTTCCAATGCCCACCGGTCGCGGCCCTTGGTGATGATTGTGCGCTGGCTGTCTGCTCCATCGCGCACCGTGAAGGCCTGTGCCGGCCATTGCTTGGTGAAGGTCATGCCTTGCCTCAATGCTTGCGGGCAAGAGCGTCGCGCGCTATATTCGCGGTATCCTGATACCTGCCAAATGTTGCACCGCCGCCCCTTGCCTCGGGGTGGCGGTTTCTTATGCGGCTGCCCGATTTGCGGACTTGGCAGCTTCCCACGCTTCGAGCTCTGCGAGCTTCCAACGGGTACAGCCGGGCGTCAGGGTTACGGGCTTGGGGAAATTCGGATCAGTCTTTGCCCAGCGCCAAGGGGTTGTGCGGTGAACCCCGTAGCGTGCGGCGATTTGGGTGTCGGCGAGGAAGGTGTCGGCCATTGCCATGCGCTCCAATCAATTGCGATTGGAGGCAATATGCCGCCCTAGAACTAGTGGGGAATGCAACGACAGGCCCATAATATTGATAACGTGCCCGAGCAAGGTGCCCAGAAACGCACACTGGTCATTCTAACCTCACACCATTCTGGGCAGCTTAATTGGGCAGCCTTTCTGGGCGTGCTCCGCTTATGCCGTTCTTTTCAAGAACTGGTTTCAGATACCGCTGAGCCGTGGAACGCGGTAACGGCTGGCCGAACGTTCTATTCACGAATTCGCTCGCCTCCGCCCAAATTGACTCAAGCTTTTCTGGCAGTACCTTAGCCTTTGCCCGTCTCTCAAACTCGATTACCAGCGCAGTCTCGAGAAGGCCGCCCCTTGCTTAGGCGCGCCCCGACTGGTCGCCCGCGCACTGATGACGGCTTCACCTTCACTTTCAGCGTTGCGTGCAATGAGGCACGCTCCGAAGTCCTCAAGCGTCCTTAGAGATTTCCCAATGTCAGGCTGGGGAACCAGCATCATGAGTTCGGAGAACGATACTTGAGCCGCGATCCACCTCGGTTGTTCGTCTTCACCGGTACCTAGGTTGCTCAACGGCCACGCAACATCAGACATCCGCCAATCTGATCTTGGAATATCTCCAAACCTCCCGCTCATTGGGCCATCATCAGGCGAGGGCAATAATTCGATACCTCGCGCCGCTAGCTTTCCTTGAACAAGTGCGGTGAACAGTTTGCTGCGTGCTATCTCAACAAGTTGATCTAGCTCGGCTAGAAATGGCGCAATGGCCATTGCGCTCTCAAGCTCGCTTTCTAGGGCGCTTAATTCTCGCTCGAATTCGTTCTGCCGATCTTGATCGTAATCGGGGTCACCAGCAGCAGGGTAGTACTTCTTATGCAGTTCCACTTGAAGCTCGACCGCATCGCGCGCCTCTTTAACTGTTTGACCGTAAGACTCAGTCATGTGCCGCGCGAAGTCCGCTGCATCATCATGTTCCAAGAAACGATGCGCAATGGGGGCAATTGGAAAGTAAGTTGGTGAAGCCAGCCCTTCTAGATGGTCAAGGTGCGCGTCCACGTTTTGCCTTTCATCGTGCCCATTCTCGTCCGGCCAAAATGTTGGCACCACTCCGAATGCGATCCAGTGGGCTGCTTCATCAAGATAGCACGTCTCAGCTACCTCAGCGCGAATGAATATTTCCACTATCCAATCCTCACTACTTGTGCTCCCGACCGTGTTTTCCCGGTCAGATAATCTGCCCATGCCGCCATCATAGCGCGGCGCTTCTCAACCATGTCCCCGCGCCGGTATGACGCCTCGACCGCGCTCCCGACCTTGTGCGCCAGCGCGACCTCGGCCATGTCGCCGGGGAAGTGTGTGCGCTCTGCAACCCAATCGCGGAAAGTGCTGCGCAGACCGTGCGGAACGGCTGGGCGCTTATTCACTCGATCCGTAAAGCCCCTGCCCCCTGCATCCACATCAGCCGCATGCACACGCTTCATGGTCGCGCTCAAGGTCATGTCAGACATTTCACCGCCACGCGGCGCGGGAAACACCAGCGGATTGCCTTCGAAGCGAGGGAGGGCTTGCAGCAGCTCGACCGCCTCGAATGACAGCGCCACCCGATGCTCTCGGTCCATTTTCATGCGCGCAGCTGGGATGATCCAAAGCCCTTTATCGAGGTCGATTTCCTCCCACAGCGCCCCGCGCACCTCACGGGACCGCGCAGCCGTCAGAGCCGTGAACTCAAGCGCCCGGCTCCCCATTCCTTCACGCCCGCGGATTTCAGCAAACCAGCGCGGTGCATCGTCAATCTGCACGGCGGGGTGATTTTCTTCCTGCTTGATCTTGGAGGGCGCGGGCAGAAGCTCTTTCAGGTTGCCCGCCCAGCGTGCCGGATTATCGCCTGTCCTGTGCCCGGCCACCGTCGCCCAAGACAGCACTGATTCAATGCGGCCGCGAAGGCGCGAGGCCGTCTCGGTCTTTTCAGTCCAGATCGGCTCAAGTACGCGCAGCACATCCTGCACGGCAATTTCGTCAACCAGCAACTTGCCAAGCTCGGGCACGGCATAGGTCTGGAGCGTATTGCGCCACTGATCGCGATGCTTGGCATTTTTGAACGCTTCAAGCTTTGCATCGAGATAGCGGTCCGTCGCATCAGAGAACGTGAGACCTCGCCGCCGAGCTGTTTCCAAGGCCGCGCGAGCCGACCTGCGTTCCTCCACGGGGTCTATGCCGCGTCGGATCTGGTCCTTTGCCTCGCGCGCCCTATCGCGCGCCTGCGCCAGCGTCACATCGGGGAAGCCGCCCAAACCAATCTCGCGGCGCCGCCCGCCGACCGACACGCGCAACAGCCACGTGCGCCCGCCGTTCGGCGTGATCTGGAGAAGAAGTCCGGAGACACCACCAACCGCAAAGGTCGAGTTGCCCCCCTTGCCCGGGTGTTGCAACCTTTTCACATCCAGTGCGGACAGCTCTTTCGCAACCCTCGGCATATACGCCCCTCATCATACCCGCCTAAGACTATGCATTCGGTCGCAAAAGATTGCAACAGGCAGCAACAGGGGCTCACAATAAAACACGAGGTTTCATAGGGATATCTGCGATTTCACGCGACAGATCGCGACTGAACAATGGCGGCCTTCCGCTCCGCCATTTGCACATTGCAAACCTGATCCTCCCCGTGAAGTGGTCCGCCGTTATGCTTAGGAAACGGAGGATCAAGAATGGCAAACAAGCGACCGAAGCCGGAAGAGATTGTGTCGAAGTTGCGGCAGGTTGAGGTTCTGATGGGTCAAGGCCTGTCCCGTCTGGATGCGATCAGGCGGATCGGTGTCGTCGAACAGACCTATTACCGCTGGGGCAAACAGTGAGCCGTTGAAGGCGCCACTGGTCCAAGCCCAACGGCGAACGCGGGATGGGTGTGGATCAGCTGAAGGAACTGAAGCGGCTTCAGCAGGAGAATGAGCAGCTCAGGCGTGCTGTTTCGGATCTGACGCTGGACAAGCTGATCCTGACGGAGGCGGCTCGGGAAACTTCTGAGCCCCGCTCGCCGCCGGGCCTGTGTCGATCATGTCCGGGGTGAGCTGGGCGTTTCCGAGCGTCGGGCTTGCCACGTGCTGCGCCAGCATCGCTCCACGCAGCGCAAGCTACCGCGAGGTCGGGCTGATGAAGATCGCCTGGTTGCCGACATGATCGAGCTGGCTCGGCAGTATGGCAGCTCAGGTTATCGCCGGATTGCGGCCTTGTTGCGGGATGCCGGGTGGCAGGTGAACGACAAGCGTGTCGAGCGCTTGTGGCGACGAGACTGAGGAGGATCAGAAAACAGTCCGGGGACTGTTTTCCCGACGAAGCTGAAAGTGCCAATCAAGCAACCCAAGAAGGGCCGGCTCTGGCTGAATGACGGATCCTGTGTCCGGCTGCGGCCGGAGTACCGGGATCATGTCTGGTCTTACGACTTCGTTCATTGCCGCACCGATGACGGTAAGGTGTTCCGGACGCTGAACATCCTCGATGAGTTCAGCCGTGAATGCCTGACGATCCGGGTGCGGCACAGGCTGAATTCGACAGATGTGATCGATGCGTTGACCGACCTGTTCATCTTGCGTGGCGTTCCCGCCTTCATTCGTTCCGACAATGGTCCGGAGTTTATAGCCTTGGCGGTTCGGGCCTGGATCGGCGCCGTCGGCGCCAAAACGGCTTACATCGAGCCTGGATCACCGTGGGAGAATGGTTACTGCGAAAGCTTCAACGCCCGCTTTCGCGATGAAATGCTGAACGGGGAAATCTTCTACAGCCTCCGCGAGGCGCAGATCCTGATCGAAGAGTGGAGGAAGCATTACAACACGAAACGACCACATAGCGCATTAGGCTATCGCCCGCCGGCTCCAGAAACCACCATCCCGATGGACCAAAGGCCGGTCATGCACTAACTTTAAAACGGACCACTCAAGTGGGGCTGATCAACACCGCCGAGCGCTTCAGCTGGGCGCTGGACGAGGAGGCCATCGCCGCGGCCGAACTGTTCGACGGAAAGCTCGCGCTGCTGACCAATGCGCCGGACCTGACCCCGGCAGAGGCCGTGCGCCGCTACAAGGCCCTGGCGGATATCGAGCGCGGCTTCCGCGTGCTCAAATCCGACATCGAGATCGCGCCCGTGCACCATCGCCTGCCCGACCGCATCCGGGCGCACGCCCTCATCTGCTTCCTTGCCCTGGTGCTCTATCGCGTCATGCGCATGCGTCTGAAGGCGAAGGGCAGCAGTACCAGCCGAAGATCGCCCACGAGCTGCTGGCGCGCATTCAGAAGCATACCACCCATATCGGCCCTCAAACCTTCTCCGGGATCTCCAATCCGCAGCCGGAACAGTTGAACCTCTTCGACGCCCTGGACGTGAAGCGCCCCTGATCGCTTGCCGTGTTGTGGCAAAATCGCTCATTCGAGAACAATGAAAACATGCGCTTAGCGTTTTATCTGTCGAAGTTGGGAGATGTAGACGTAGCGCCGGGCAGAGAGATCGCGGCGTTGCCAGCGGTCGTAGTCTTTTTGCCAGCCCGTCGTGAGCCGCGTGATGACGCCTGGCGACAGGTTTGGCGCATCCGTCCCGAGCAACGCGCTCAGCGCCTCCTGAAAATCTCCAGTGGAAATGCCGCGCAGATAGAGCACCGGGAGCAACGCATCGAGACTGCGTGACCGCCGCGCCCATCGTGGCAGAATGCTCGAGGTGAAGCGGATCTTCTTCTCGTCAGCAACACCTTCCGCCCTGTCGCGGACCTTCTGGCGCTGCACGGGGACAGGTCCGATCCCGGTCTGGATCTCGCGCTCGGGGCCCGTACCATGCCGGACGATACGCTGTCGGCCATCGGGCAGAAGCTCGTCGGCAAACTGCGCGACGAAGTTGGCCGCCTCCGCCTTCAGCGCAGCCGCCAGCATCTGACGCGCGCCTTCACGGGCAATTTCCGTCAACGGGTCGAGGATCGTTCCGGGCTGGCGGAGCGGGGTGATCGTGGTATCTTCTGACATAGGCGTATCGTTCCTTGTGGAAGTTCTGGCAGGCTTGGACACCCGCCACGATACGCCGCCTTCTCAGGCACCATCACCCATTTTCAGCCATAGCTCGGGTTTTGCTGACGATGCCCGCGCCTGTTCAGCGCTGGGCCTTTATCTCCTCCAAGTCGCGTAACTCTTGATTTTCGAACGCCAGCACATCTTCGAGGCGGTAGATCACGCGCCCACCGAGCTTCATGAAGCTCGGTCCTTCGCCGCACCACCGCCACCTCTCGAGTGTCCTCGGGCTAATTCTCCATCGGGCAGCCAGATCGATCTGACTAAGGCATACTTCTCGCATTTTCGTTTCCTTTCGAACGACCACCGTGGTCGCGCGACTACGAATGCGTAGAAATAAAACGTATTCAAGTCAGTGTGTTGCGGGGCTCTGCGCGTTGCGGGCTGCGTCCCTCGGACATTGGGAACAGCGGCGAATTGCCCCGTGAACCGGCGTTAAATTGCGAAATGTTCCCTAGAAGTCCGTAAGACTCGTAATCCTGCCGGAGCATCCTCAAGGGTCACAGGAGACGGTCCAGTTGGAAGGGCACTCCTCCGCCACTTGCACAATGCAAACCCGAAAACGGGTCCCTCGCGGGGCCGCTTTTATGTGCAAAAGTGGTTTGCAGAGACCATCCGCCCTTCGGAGACGGCCGACTGCGCGAGATCGGTCTCCGAACGCCCAACGTCTCTTTCCACCCGCCCCTCGCTCTGGGCGAGACGGATGCATAATCTCCATATATTTCAGTAAATTGAAGAGATCGCGAGGCGACCGTACTTCGCTGGTTCCGGCCTGTCTCAATCCCGACGGAGAGCCAAGGCGTTCGAGCTGCACCCGCCGCTGGACGCGCATGTCTCACTGACCGCGACGTCCTTTCGGGCGAGTTTTCATTGAGGGTTGCGAAAAGGCCCGCTCTGCCTGCGCCTGCCATGCCTCCTTCCGCCGGAAAGCGCAGATCGTAAAGCCGGACATCGCGGACCGCCGGACGTTCGGGATTGATTTATCCGCAGCCGAGGCGTTTCATGATGCGGCAATCTTCGAGGTGTTTGACCATGAAGGCAGTTCTTCCGAGCGTTGCTTTCCTCGTGGCCTCATCGGTGGCCGCCGCAGCTGCGCCAACCACATTTGACTGTACGCCCGCTCGCGGTCAGCCGTCGGCCAGCAAGCTGATTGTGGATCTTGAACGCGGCACGATGGGCCTCGAAGGCGATGAGAGCCGCCCCATAACCAGATCCTCTGACAACCATCTGCTGAGCCTGTGGCATGACGGCTTTAGCGGAACATCGCTGCTTTTCGATCGCGCCACAGGGGCGCTGTACCAAGGCGGCGTGCGCCAATGGTGCACGAACGGCGAATGCGGGGCGCGGTCTTATGCGAACGAATACAGCTGCAAAGGTGCCCGCGCGCTCTAGCGCTCATCCGCTTGCCATTTAAGGCCATGTCACAGCGGCACGGTAGAGATGCCATGTCGCGTGGCCAAGGACCGGCAGGACGAAGATCAGCCCGACAAAAAGCGGAATCGACCCCAGCGCCAGCAAGACCGCGACAATCAATCCCCATAGGGCAATGGTCGCGGGGTTGCGGCGAACAACGGCCAGCGATGTTGCGACGGCCAAGGGGATGCCGGCCCGACGATCGACCAACATGGGGAAAGACACGACGCTCAGACAAAGCACAACCGCGGCGAATATGGCGCCTACACCGACGCCCGCCGCAATCATCTCCCACCCTGCCTCGGTCGTGAAGCTGTCGCGCAGCAAAGCAGAGATGCTGTCGTAAGGCACAGGCCCGAGCGTGGCGAGCCAGATGGAATGGGCGGCATAGAGCCATAGCAGGAAGACCCCGACGAGCAGAGCCCCGAGCGTGAGCACCGGACCAAAGACGCCCGCGCGCAAGGCGTCCATCGCGACGCCCCAACTGGGCTCCAGACCTTGCTCGCGCCGCTTGCTCATCTCGTAAAGCCCGGTCGCCGCCACAGGCCCCACAAGGGGAAAACCGGCCGCCAGCGGAAGCAAAAGATGCAGCTGCCCCGCCTTGAGCGCCCAGACGACCAGTGCAAATCCGATCACCGGATAGAGCAGCACCAAGACGATGACGTCGGATCGGTATGCCGCCAGATCCCTGACGCCCTTGCTCAGAGCCGCTCCAACCTCTCGCGCTCCAATCGTGTTGACGACCGGCTGCGCAACCTCCCGACCGCCGATCCCGTCGACAGCAGCCTCAAGGCCATGACCTGCGCCAATAACCCGCCGTGCGGCCCAAGTGATCGGGTTGCCAATAATTTCGGTGGACATTGCTTTACCCTCCATCTCGAGGAGGCGCGGAGCTAAGTCAGACGTTGACCGGTCGGACGGCGGTCCCAAACCAAGCCGTCAGGCCATTCCGGCCTCCACCCCAGCATATCAGGTTTTGCGCGGACTTCACACCGGATTCGCAGGGAATGCCTACGCCGGGTCAGCACTGCATTTCGGCATCACCTCGCAGGTGCTGAGCGATCCACCCAGTGCGCCATCCGCGGCCCGCAACGTCCGACCAGCTGATGGCGGGCTTTTCAGGTGAGCTACTCCCCGGAAATCGGACAGCGACGAAAGCTACGATCTGACGTCTTCCCGTCTCCAAGGGCGAAGGGATCAGGACTGCGGAAACGCCGTAACCATGACGCGGGCTTCACGGCGCGCGTGGTGCTGGAGGCTGTGAAGGGCGAGCGCCCGCCCGATGGAACGTTTCCCGCTGCGCCCTGTGCCGGACCGCGCGGACGCGCTCGGCAGAGGCCATGATCCGCTCCTCGGTCAGAACGCCCCGAGAGATGGCATCGCGGACCCAGCCGACCACGCGCGACGGCAGCAGCGGATCATAGCCGAAAAGGTTCTTGATCATGATCAGATCATTGCCTGCGACCAGCGATGCGATGACAGCCTGCCTGCGGTTCATGAGATGGCTTATCGCTTCCATATCAATGTCATCCGTCATGATAACGCCTCGAAAACCCATCTTTTCCCGCAGCAGCCCTGTCACAATGGAGGAGGAAATTGTGGCGGGCAGCCCGTCGGAAGCGATGGCGTCAAGCCGCAGATGGCCCATCATCACCATGGCGGGAGCCTGTGCCGAGACGAAAAGACGGCGAAAAGGCTGCAGTTCCGCCTCGTTCCAGCTCTCCGAAATATCGGCAACGCCGTGGTGGCTGTCTCCCATCGCACTGCCGTGGCCCGGAAAATGCTTGGCGACACACAGGATACCCGCTCCCGAGAACCCCTCCACGAAGGCCTCCGCATAGGGAACGATCAGAACGGGATCGGATCCGAATGACCGTTTGGCACGACCGATTGCGGGACTTTGCGGCATGTCGATATCAAGCACGGGACCGAAATTGGTATTGAACCCCAAGGCCGCGAGCTCTTGTCCGGCGGTCGCGTAGATTTCCCGCGCCTGCACGGGCGACATGGTCGCGGCAACCACTTTTGCAGCCGGCAGCGGAGTCATCCCGTGGGCTTCCTTCAGCCGCTGGACAATGCCGCCTTCTTGATCAATCGCGATCATCGGTTGATGTTCGCCCGCGCGGAACAGGCGCAGAAGGCCCGTCACCTCTTGCAGCGTGCCAATGTTCTGGGTGACGAAAAAGACGCCTCCGACTTCGCCGCGCTGCACCTGTCGGGCGAGCAGCCGTGCCGAGGGGGCCCGCTCGTTCGCGCCGTAAAACCCGATCATCAGCAAATCCGAGACCGCGGCGGCGAGGTCGCTGCGCGAGCGGCCCATCCCCACCCATGCGGCATGATACACAAGCATTCCGCGTGCCATCCCCAAGCCCGCACGAAAGATCCGCCGGAAGCGCCGAAACGCGGCAGGCGGATCGGCAGCCGCTTGGGACAGGGCGGCACGAAGCCCCTTCATCGCGCGCCTCGTTCGGGATCCCACGATCACATTTCCGCTTTGCAAACCGGACGCTCGGCGGGCCGGACAGCTGCGGGAGGGTTCTTTGTGCGCAGCGGACACGGGTCATATGGCGCAGGATGGTCTCGGCGAGCGCTCCGACGTTTTCGGGCGTGAAATAGCTTCCATGCGTCCCGGGGATGATCTCGACCTTGTGGCCGCCGGAATAGGCTGCGCGGAAGAGTTGCTCGGGCGCGTCGATCTGGCCGTAGGGGTTGAGGTAGCTGCCCGCCCCGAACAGGAGCAGCGTTTCCCCGGGATAGAGCAGGAAGCGGCCCTGCTCCATCAAGATGGTCAGTGCGACTTCACGGCCGCGCCGCATCAGCTCCAGCCCGGCCGCCCTCATCACGATCCCCCTTGGCAGTTTCCGCCGATAGAGAGCGCACCTGACGGCGCGACCGTCTCGATTTCGTCGGCATAAAGACGGCCGAGCGCCGAGAGCGTTTCGTCGTTGTATTCGACCGCGAGATGTCCAGAGCGCAGACCAAACAGCGTCGCCGCTTCCTGCAGGGCTGTGCTCAACTGGGCAAACTCGCTACCTGTCTGGAAACACCAAAGAGTTTCGGGCCAAGCTTTTGGGGGCAAGGCTGCGGACCAGCCCTTTTCGTCCGAGGTGTTCGCCAGGCCAAGTCGCAAGATAGGGTGCCAGCTTGTCGGCGAGACCATCTTCCGGAACGTCCAGATCGTCAGGCACCGCGCGGGACGGTGCGTTCAGGCGCGCCTCCACCATCAACGCAAGGATCTCGACAGTGTCGCGGCCCGGCTCGAAATCTATATCGAGTCTGACATCGAACGCGTCCTCGACCGCAAACAGAAGGGCCGCCATGGAAAGGAGTCGATCCCTGCCCGATCGAAGCTGTCGCGGACGCCCGCGAGCCTGTGCTGGCCCACATTGGCATCGATCAGCGCCATGAGCCGCGCTTCGGTCGCTGTGCCGACCGTGCGGGCTACGGGCGGCTCCGTCAGAAATGGGGGCAGCGGCAAGGCGCTGCGGTTCCGCTTGCCATTGGCATTGAGCGGCAGCTCCGGAACCGGCAGGAACGCGGACGGGATCATAAAGGCGGGCAATCGCTTCGAGAGGCTTTCACGCAGCGCCAGCGGATCGAACGTGCCGGTCCCGCGCCGCATCACCACATGGGCAATCAGCCGGTCGGGCATGGATTCTGCCGCGAGCAGCGACACTGACGCGTCAACCACATCGGGCTGATCGCAGAGCACCGCCTCGATTTCTGCCGGTTCGATGCGGTGGCCGTTGATCTTCACTTGATCATCGATCCGCCCGAGGCAGATGAACCTACCCTCTGCGGTGGCCTTGGCGCGGTCGCCTGTGCGGTAGATCCGCATGGATCCTTGGCCCGGAATGTCGACCGTCGGGAATTGCCGCGCGGTCAGCTCCGGCTGATCGAGATAGCCTAGCGCCAGACCCCGTCCGAAAAGGCAAAGCTCGCCCTCCTCTCCCCGAGCGACAGGTTGCAGGTCCTGCGTCAGCAGCAGGCGCCCATATTGTCGACGGGCCTCCCGATCGTGACGGGATGGCCGGGCTCGCATCGGGTAAAAGCGCCTCGATCGTGGCTTCAGTCGGCCCGTAGGCATTGATGAAGGTGCGCCCCCGTCCCCATTGCTCGACCAG
This sequence comes from Paracoccus cavernae, assembly GCA_030410095.1. Classification (GTDB taxonomy): domain Bacteria; phylum Pseudomonadota; class Alphaproteobacteria; order Rhodobacterales; family Rhodobacteraceae; genus Paracoccus; species Paracoccus cavernae. The sequence continues at coordinate 498,700 of JAUFRC010000001.1, read as the reverse complement.
AGCGGGGCGACAGGCCTCTCCGGCCACGATAATATGCGTCAGCTCGGGATGATCTGCCTGCGGGATGATCGTCAGCGCCGAGGGTGAGCGACAAGTGCGTCAGGCGTGCCTGATCAATGAAGCGCCCGACCGCCGGACCCGGAAGCCCTGAACATCCGTAGGAAAGACGAGACAGGCACCTGCAGCGAGAGCCATGGCCATATCGCCGACCGAGACGTCAGATCCGAAACCGTTTAGCTGCGAGACCCTCGCGCTGGCGCCGAGCTCGAAATGACGGGCGGCGGCAACGGCGTAATTGGCCAGCGCTGCGCGCGAGAGGACCACGCCTTTGGGCTGGCCGCTCGTCCCCGAGGTGAAGATGATATAGGCTGGGGCATCACCGGCGCAGTCATCGGGCTGCCAGTCGAATTCCGGCAGGCCCGCGACCTCGGGCAGACGGTCCAAAACCACAAAATCCAGCTCCATGTCCGGCAATGCCGGACTTGCCGCATTCACGATCACAAGCCGCATGTCCGTGCTGTTCAGAACATGACGCAACCGCTCTTCCGGCAGGGCCGGATCAAGCGGCACGAAGACCGCGCCCATTTGCAGGATCGCCAGGAACGAAGAAACACGGTCCACGCTTCGGCCGATGCAGACACCCACATTGTCGCCCGCGCCCACTCCGGCCGCCCCGAGTGCGGCGGCGAGGTCACGGACGCGGCGTGCCAGCTCGCCGTAGCTCAACCTGCGATGCCCCATTTCCAAGGCCGGTGCAGCGGGATTGCGGGCCGCGTGTCCCGCCACGATCCCGATGAGATCGCGAGCGACAGGGGTCGTCTCTCCGACCAGAACGCATGAGGTAGACGGGGACGCAGGTATCAGGTTTTCGCCCAGCCAACCGGCCAGACCGTCCCCGCTGCCCCCGCCATGACGACAATCGTATCATCCGGCCGCAGATTGTCCTGCAAGCGGACGAGCAGTTCGGCTCGGCCCGAAACCGAGACGGCAGAAAGCGCGAGGGACCGCGCGGCGGCTTTCAGTGCGGCGTCGCCGTCCTGACCCCGCGCGCTCGCCATGCGCCGCCACCGGCAAGATGAAACTCAGCTCCGCCGCCGACAGCGCCTCGGCAAAGCGCAACGCCATCCGCGAGACCCGACTGTGCAATTGCGGCTCGAAGACCGCGATCAGCCGCCCTGCAGCGCCCTCACGAAGAACCGCGATCGACGCGGCAACTTCGGACGGATGATGCGCGAAATCGTCGAAAACTCGCAGGGACTGCTTGGCCGGTACCCGCTGCAGACGCCGCGCGATCCCTCGGAATCCGGCGAGCGCAGCGGCTGCGGTTTCAAAGCCCACACCGAGCGAGAGCGCCATCCCAAGCGCCCCCATTGCATTGAGCAGATTGTGGCGGCCGGGGATGGAGAGGGTCAGCGTCCCCAGCTCCGCCCCGCGCAAAGTGAGTGCGATCCGCTTCGGTCCCACCTCGGTCGCCCTGAGAAGGTTTCCTTCACCGAAACCATAGGTCAGGGCGGCATTTCGCGTTCTTCTCAACAGGTCCGCGACGCCCGCATCGTCGCCACAGGCGACAACCGCCCCCCGACAGGCACTCTCGAGAGAAAAGACCCGAAGGCCGCTGTCAACCCGTCCGTGCCGCCGTAGTGGTTGGCGTGATCGTCATCGACATTGGTCACAATGGCATGGGCAGGTTGCCAGCAGGCAAGCGCGCCGTGGGCTTCACAGGCTTCGATCACGACGGGTGCTTCCGCTTTGCCGAGGCGCGCGGGGGAAGCGTGCCGCATGCAAACGATGCGCCCAGCATATGGCCGCAATCGCTCGGCCCCGCATAATCGAGAATATGAACAAGCATTGCCGTGGTTGTCGATTTTCCGTGGCTGCCGGCAACGCAGATCGAGGGTCGCTGTGCGATCAGTTCGGCAAGCGCCCGAGCTCGCGTTTGCACGGGTATGCTGTCGCGTCGGGCCGCACGCAGCTCGGCATGGGATCGGGAATGGCGGGGCTCACAATGACGCCGTCCACATCGCGCATCGCTGCAGCCTGAACGCGAATACCGTTCGCCAGCAGGAGATCAAGGCGCTCCTTGCTGCAGTTGCTGTCGCTCCCCGAGACCTCATAGCCCGCCTGACGCAACAACAGAGCCAGAGGGAACATGCCGGATCCGCCGACACCGATCAAATGCAGTTTGGGCAATTCAGATGTCACCCAAGTCACCCTTGAGCGCATATTCAGCAATCTTCCCCAACTCGGCGAGCACGCGGTTGCGGCCGTGCTCCGTCTGCCACCAGGTCTCGGCGGACAGATCGCGGGGTCAGAGGGGGCTGGGCGATGATGCGGACATCCTCGGGGATGTAGCGCCGCAAGGTCATGATGGCTCGCCGCATGTGAAAGGGCTTGCAGCAAACAGCGATCTTGCGGACGCTGTTCCAGCCCAGTTCGCTTTCGACCAGCGCAGCCCCGTAGGCCGCGTTTTCTGCCGTATTGCGGGCAGTTTTCTCCAGCAGGAGATCGCTTTGAGCCACGCCCGATGCGAGCGCGTGGTCGCGATAGAACGACCACTCGACCAATCCGTCGGCGGTGATGCCCGCCCCCGTGATCAGCACCTTCGGCGCCATGCCCGACGCGTAAAGCCCAACCGCCGGTGTGAGGCTGCTGATGGTCGGACTGCAAAAGACAAAAGCCAGATCGACCGGTTCCGCTTCATCCTGCTTGAAAAGAAAGGAGCTGATGGCTCGGCGGCTGTCATAAATCATGCAGAAATTCTCTTCTCTTGAAAATTGCACATTTCGGTCGAGACGCGACGCGACTTTCCCACCGAGACCTCGCCCGCCTTTGGATCATGCGAAACAGGTCATATGGGGCAGGTCATGGCTTGCTTCCTGCTTTATCCGGCAGCGGCTTTGGAGCGGAGGATGTCGTTGCCGGATTTCGGATGTGGCGGGCTTGAGAAACAGGCCATCACAACAACGGGCCCTTTGTCTCGAAATGGTGAAAACCGGGCAACCCACCGTCTCCTGAGCAGGATTTGACGTAAAGCTAGCTACCATTGCACCATTTGACCGGCTTGGGAGCTATCATTTCCATGCCAGGAGAGCAACGAGGGTGACATGCCCTGGAAAGGCAGACATGTACCCGATGCGGTTGCCGCGCTTGTAGCGCCTCTTGTCGTGTCTCATTGCTGGCCGCGCAATTTCCGGCTGGGAACGCGGATCTTTGTCCTTCGATGCCGCTTTGAATTGATCGGCGTCATAATCCCGATCCGACTTTTCGTCTGACGCCTCAAACGCCCCGCCGATTCACTGCATCCGGTTCCGCCCGCCTCTGCGAGCCGGATCTCCGCCCCAATTCCGCCCTTGATCCCGCTCCGATTGAAAAAAGAACATCCTTGTTCATTTCCGCATTCCGAGCGCGGCAAGTTTCCACGAAAAGCGGAATTTCGATCCGGAAGTTGAGCCGATACCCGACCTGACAGGGAAAACGTTTTGCAAATCCGCGCAATCAGCACCTGTCCGTTCCTTGCGGTTGCCAAATCCCGTCCTTATCAAACGTGATTAAGAAATGACGGGGCCGAGCCATGACCATCACGATTGCCGGAATGCGCAAAGGCTTCGGTCAGACCGAAGTGCTGCGAGGCATCGACCTTTCCATCGAGAAGGGCGAGCTGGTCGCGCTGCTCGGGCCTTCGGGTTCTGGAAAGACGACGTTGCTCAAGATCATCGCGGGGCTCGAATGGCCCGATAGCGGCGCCTTGCAGGTCGACGGGCAGAACTGGCTCGATCTGGCGGCACAGGACCGCCGCATCGGCTTTGTGTTCCAGCATTACGCCCTCTTTCCGCATATGAGCGTGCGCGACAATATCGCCTTCGGGCTGACGGTGCGTCCGCGCGCCCAGCGGCCGGGACGCGATCTGATTGCGGCCAAAGCGAACGAGCTTTTGGAGTTTCTCCAGATCGCGCATCTCGGCGACCGCTATCCGGCGCAGCTTTCGGGCGGCCAGCGCCAGCGCGTGGCACTCGGGCGGGCTTTGGCGATCGAGCCCACGGTTTTGCTGCTTGACGAACCCTTCGGCGCGCTTGATGCCGCGATCCGCCGCGATCTGCGGATCTGGCTGCGCGGCGTGCACGAGCAAACCGGCTCGACCACGATTTTCGTCACCCATGACCAGGAGGAGGCCTTCGAGCTGGCCGACCGCGTCGTCGTCATGGGGCAAGGCCGGATCGAGCAGATCGGCAGCGCCGACCAGATCCACGACCATCCTGCCTCGCCTTTCGTGGCGCGCTTCATGGGGGCCACGGTCGAACTGGCGGTCAACCTGCGCGCGGGCCGCGCCGAGGCGGAAGGGCTTGATGCCTCGCGACTCGAACGTCGTCCGTTGCCCGATGGTCCCGCGCAGCTGTTCCTGCGCCCCGAGGACATCACGCCGGTCATCGATCCGGCAGGTCCGTGGCGCGTGAACCAGATCACCAGCACGGGCGCGACCATCCGCGCGCAGCTCGGCGATCAAGGCGGCCAGCAGATCGAGGCCGCCCTGCCCCGCCGCGCCCCCGAAGCCCGCGCCCTCCACCCGGTGCGCGCGTGCTTCTGCGCCCCGAAGCGGGCTCGGTCTTTGCCGGTCCTGCCGAGCGCGACAGTGCCGCGAACCCTTCTTCCGCAAACCCGTCATCAGCCGTGCCCAGCATCCCCAAGGAGAGCATCCGATGAAATTCCCCTATCTTCGCGCCGCCGCTCTGGCTCTGGTGCTGGGCGTCTCGCCCGCTGCCGCGCAGGACAAGATCCTCAACGTCAGCTATGATATCGCCCGCGAGCTTTTCGAAGCGCTGAACCCGCAATTCGCAGCCGAATGGAAGACCCAGACCGGCCGCGACGTGACCATCGACCAAAGCCACGGCGGCTCGTCGAAACAGGCGCGCGCGATCCTCGAAGGGCTGAATGCCGATGTGGTGACCTTCAATCAGGAGACCGACATCGACGTACTGGTCGAAGGCGGTCTGGTCGACGCCAATTGGCGCGAGGCCTTCCCGAACGGCGCATCGCCCTATTATTCGCTGCCCGCTTTCCTTGTGCGCAAGGGCAATCCCAAAGGGATCAAGGATTGGTCGGATCTGGCGCGCGACGACGTGCAGGCGGTTTTCCCCAACCCCAAGACCAGCGGCAACGGGCGCTATACCTATCTGGCAGCCTATGCCTACGGGCTTGACCAGAACGGCGGCGATCAGGCCAAAGCGCAGGAATTCGTCCGCAAGATCCTGAGCCAGGTTCCGGTTTTCGACACCGGCGGACGTGCCGCGACGCAAACCTTCGCCGAGCGTGAGATCGGCGATGTTCTCGTCACCTTCGAGGCCGAGACCGGCGGTATCGCCAAGCAATACGAGGCGCAGGGCTTCGAGCGCGTGACGCCGTCGCTGTCGCTTTTCTCGGCCTTCCCCGTAGCGGTCGTCAAAGCCAATGCCGACAAGAACGGCTCGACCGAAGTGTCGACCGGCTATCTGAACTGGCTCTACACGCCTGCCGCACAGGAAACACTGGCCCAGAACTACTACCGCGTGACCGACAAGGACGTCGCCGCCAAACATGCGGCCGATGCGCCCGAGGTCAAACTGGTCACCGTCGACGAGGTTTTCGGCGGCTGGGACAAGGTGCGCGAAGAGCATCTCTCGGATGGCGGCATTCTGGATCAGGTCTTCGTCAACCAATGACCGCGACCACTGCGCCAATCCGCGCAAAACGCGTTTTGCCGGGGCTGACACTCAGCCTCGGCACGACGTTGCTGTATCTCACGATCATCGTCCTTATTCCCGTATTGGCGCTGATCCTGAAGGGTGCCGAGATCGGGCCCGAGCGGTTTTTGCGAATCGTCACCTCTCCGCGCACGCTGTCCGCGCTGAAGGTGACGGTGACGGCCGCAGCGGTCTCGACACTCTTTAATGCGGCCTATGGCCTGTTGATGGCCTGGGTGCTGGTGCGTTACGAGTTCCCCGGCAAGCGCCTGCTGGATGCGCTGATGGATATTCCCTTCGCGCTGCCGACGGCGGTTGCGGGCCTGTCCCTGACCGCGCTTTTCTCGGCCAACGGCTGGTTCGGGCCGGTACTGGACGCGCTCGGCATTCAGGTCGTCTATACGATCTGGGGCATCATCATCGCGATGACCTTTACCTCGATCCCCTTTGTGGTGCGCACGGTCCAGCCGGTGCTCGAAGACCTCGACCCCGCGCTCGAGCAAGCCGCGATGACGCTTGGCGCACGCCCCTTCACGATCTTTCGCCGCGTGGTCTTTCCCGCGATCCTGCCCGCCTTCCTCGCCGGTGCGACGATCGCCTTCGCCCGCAGTCTGGGAGAATTCGGCGCGGTGGTCTTTATCGCGGGCAACAAGCCGATGGAGACCGAGATCGCCTCGCTCCTCGCCTATATCCGCCTCGAGGAATACGATTATGCCGGAGCCGCGGCGATCGCGCTGGTCCTGTTGATCTTCGCGCTGGTCCTGCTGGTGCTCTCGAACCTGTTGCAGCGTTGGGCTGCGCGCTCCCGCGAGGCAAGATGACATCCTCAGCAACCGCAAAGAGCGCCGCGCCCCTGGGCGCCCCACCGTCCGCCGCGCCCCCGGCCAGTCGCGCTGGCTGCCGCGCCTGCTGATCGGGCTGGCGGTGGTGCTGACCCTCGTCATGGTCGTGGCGCCGCTGACCTACATCTTCGCCCGCGCCTTTTCCGAGGGCTGGTCGGCCTATGCCAAGAACATCATGTCGCCCGATACGCTCCATGCGATCTGGCTGACCTGCATCACAGCGCTGATCGTGGTGCCGGTGAACATCCTTTTCGGAATTGCCGCAGCTTGGGCCATCGCCAAGCACCGCTTTCCCGGCCGCACCATTCTGGTCACGCTGATCGAAATCCCTTTTCGATTTCGCCGATCATCGCGGGCATCTGCTACCTGCTGCTCTACGGCCGCCAAGGTGTGCTCGGCCCGTGGCTGCAGGCCCATGACTGGCAGGTGATGTTCGCCCTTCCGGGGATCGTCATGGTCACCATGTTCGTCACAGCGCCTTTCGTCGCCCGCGAGGTCCTGCCGCTGATGCAGTCGCAAGGCACCGAGCAGGAAGAGGCTGCCGTCACCCTTGGCGCAAACGGCTGGCAGATCTTCACCCGCATCACCCTGCCCAACATCCGTTGGGCGCTGCTTTACGGCGCGGTTTTGTGCAGTGCGCGGGCGGTGGGCGAGTTCGGCGGCGTCTCGGTCGTCTCGGGCAGCATTCGCGGCCAGACCAATACGCTGCCGCTGCAGGTCGAGCTGCTGTTCAACGATCTCAATGCAGTGGGTGCTTTTGCGGCCGCCTCGACCCTGACCCTGATCGCGCTGGTGGCGCTGGTCGCGAAAACCCTTCTGGAACGCCACAAGGGCTGAAACCGGATCAGCCCCGCGGCAAGGCCCGCGCCCTGCGCGTCTCCCCAAATTCGCATTCGGGGTGCGGGCCGATTGCCCGCCGCGCCAAGGCGGTGCATTCCTGCCGCATGATCAAAAGATAATGGCCCTGTTGCCGGCTCGGGCGGCGGCTTGGCCGCTCGGGGTGGTTTCCCTATAAGCTATTGGCCGCTAACGTGGCGTGCGTTGACCCGAAAGCCCAAGGACCAGTATGCAGATCGTCTTTCATTGCGGAGTTCATGGCACCGATCAGGACGGCGTGCTGAAAACCCTTTTCCAGAACCGCGACTGGCTGACCCGCAACGGGATCGAGGCCATTCCGCGCAGCCGCCACCGCGGCATTTTCGAAAAGGCGCTCGACAGCCTGCGCGGCGGTGCCGCGACCCGCGAGATGCAGGAAACCATGCTCGACGCCATTCTGGACAACGACAACATCCAGCGCGTCATCTGCAGCCAGCCCGGTTTCATCGGCCTGCCCGCCCGCGTGATTTCGCCCGAGGGGCTGATCGCGCCCGCAGGCGACAAAATGGCGGCGCTCGGCAATCTTTTCGCCGATGCCGAAGTCGAATTCTTCCTCGCGCTCAAGAACCCCGCGACACTCCTGCCGTATGTCGTCAAGAATATCCCCGACCGCAGCTACGAGCAGATCATGGGCGGCATCCCGCCCGAGACCCTGCGCTGGGGACCCGCCATCCGCCGCATCCTGCAGCGATCGGACGTCACCGTCTGGTACTGTGGTGCCACGAGGACACCCCGCTGATCTGGCCCGAGGTCATCCGCCGCATCGCCGCGATGCCGGGCGATGTGCCGCTCAAGGCCGGTTTGCAGGTTCTGGGCGACATCCTCCATCCCGACGGCATCCGTATGATCCGCGACGAGATGAGCAAACACGAGCGCATGACCATCGCCACCCGCCGCGAGATTTTCGAGGCGGCCCTCGCGATCCATGCTCTGCCCGAGAAGATCGAGGCGCCGGTCCATCTGCCGGGCTGGACGCAAGAGCTTATCGACGAGATGACCGACGATTACGACCGCGACGTGGCCGAAATCGCGGCGCTGCCGGGGTGGAGTTCATCGCGCCCTGACCGGCGCAAGCCTTTGGGGCCAAACCCGCGGCCCCTGCGCGCAAAAGAAAGCCCGCAATCCTGCGGGGCTTTTTTCATAGGCTGTCTTGTCACGGGCGGCGGCTGCCTGATGGCTCGCTCCGCCCTGTCGCATGACCACCCGATGACCAGCGCGGCGGACGGGACGCGACGTCACTACAATCCGCCGCCCCGATGCTTCGTTGCCGTCTCAGGCCATGCCGAGCGCGGCTTTGTACATCTCGAGGATCGCCTCTTCTTCGGCGATATCGTCCTTGTCGCGTTTGCGCAAAGCGATGACTTTGCGCATGACTTTGGTGTCATAACCGCGCGCTTTTGCTTCCGACATCAGCTCTTTTTGCTGTTCGACAATATCTTTCTTCTCTGCCTCGAGCTGCTCGAACTGCTCGATGAACTGGCGCAACTCGCCCGCGGCGACGCCGTAACCCTGATCGTCTTGCATGGTCTCTCTCCTGCGTGATTGCGTCAGGAATTAGGCGGTCTTGCGGCGAGGTGCAATCACCGCTAGGCCATTCGCGCCAAACGAGGATGAAAGATGACGATCTGGGACATTTTGATCTGGGGCGGAACCGCCCTGACCGTGGTGGGGCTTTTGGCTCTGGCTTGGTGCATCCTGACGGTGATCCGCGCACGCCGCGCCGGTCAGACCGACGACGTCCTGCGTGATACGATGCGCCGCGTCATGGCGATCAACCTTGCCGCTCTGGCGGGTTCGGTGATCGGCCTGATGGCGGTTGTCGTCGGCATCATGCTGGGGAATTAACTTTTGGCCGGAAGGCGCGATGATGGAAACGGATTGGATTAGAGGCCTGATCGGTGGGCTGATGATCGGCAGCGCAGCCGCGCTTTACCTGCTCGGCAACGGCCGCATCATGGGGGCGAGCGGAATTTTCGGCGGGCTGGTCGACGGCAGCGCCAAGGGCCGCGACCGGCTCGAGCGCGCGGCCTTCATGGCGGGGGTCGTGCTTTGCCCCGCGCTTCTGGTCTGGGCCGGTTTCGGCGCCGCGTCGCGGCCCGTCGCCAATACGCTCGGCCTCGTGGTCGCGGGCTTTCTGGTCGGGCTCGGCACACGGATGGCGAACGGCTGCACCTCGGGACACGGGGTCTGCGGGATCTCGCGGCTGGCGGTGCGCGGGATTGCCGCGACAATGACCTATCTCGTCTTCGGTGTCGCGGGCGTCGTCATCGCCCGCGCTTTGGGGTGGATGATCTGATGGCCAGACTTGTGATCGCCCTTCTTGCGGGAGCGCTTTTCGGCGCGGGGCTTTTGGTCTCGGGCATGACCAATCCGGCCAAAGTGCAGGGCTGGCTGGATGTGTTCGGCAATTGGGACCCCACGCTCGCCTTTGTGCTGGGCGGCGCGATGCTGCCTATGGCCATCGCCTGGCGTGTGGCGGCCCGCATGGCCCGCCCGCTTGCCGGCACCAGCTTTCCCGCCCCTGCCGGCCATCATATCGACCGCCGGCTGATCACCGGCTCGGCGCTTTTCGGTCTGGGTTGGGGCATTGCCGGCCTTTGCCCCGGCCCCGCGCTGGCCTCGATCGGCTTTGGCGGCGCAGCGATCTGGACCTTTGTCGCGGCGATGGTCGCGGGCATCGGCCTCAACGCCCTTCTGAAACGGAGCTGAACCATGCGCGCCCTGATCCAACGTGTCTCCGAGGCCGAGGTCAAAGTCGACGGCGAGACCACCGGCAAGATCGGGCGCGGCCTTCTTGTGCTGATCTGCGCCATGCAGGGCGACGGCGACGAGGCCCCCGCGAAAATGGCCGCACGGGTCGCGAAGCTGCGCATTTTCCGCGACGAGGCCGACAAGATGAACAAATCGGTCCTCGACGTGGAGGGCACGGTTCTGGTCGTCAGCCAGTTCACCTTGGCCGCCGATACCCGCAGCGGCAACCGCCCGGGCTTTTCCAGCGCCGCCGCCCCGATCGCGGCGAGGCGCTGTACCTTGCCTTCGGCGAAGAGCTGCGCAAGCTCGGCCTGCCGGTCGAAAACGGCCGCTTCGGCGCGGATATGAAGGTGGCGCTGGTCAATGACGGGCCGGTCACGATCTGGCTCGATAGCGCGGACCGCGCCTGAGATCCCGGGCAGACGCACCGAAAGCGTCACATTTTCCGCAGGTGCACAAAGCAATCGCGGCCTTGCAGCAAGAGTTTGCTTGACTTTTCTGCACTGCCGCACCATTTGAGCCAAGTCGCAGCAAGCTGGCGCGTGAGCAGCCGGGCCTTTTGCCCAAACGGCGCGACACCATTTTCGAATCCCATGTCACGCAGGGGTCCGGCGAGCTTCGTATCCTGGCTCGCTCCTTTGCATCGCGGACAAGGTCCGCCCCACGTCCGGCCTCCGATACGGGTGGCATGGGCCGAAAGACATTTGATGACTGAAGACATCCGCGAAGCCCGCCGTCCGCGTTCGGGCGGCAAACCCGGTGCGAAATTCGGCGGCAAGCCGGGCGGGAACGGCGGCTCCAAGCCGCGTTTCAACCGCGGCCCGAAAACCGACGGCACCAATGGTTATGACGATGCGCAAGCCGCGCAGCGCCGCCGCGCCATCCTGCGCGATCCGGTCAACGAGGGCCCCTTTGCCGAAATGGGCATCGACGGCCGCATCAACGCCAACCTCATCGCGATGGGCCTGACCGTCCCGACCCCGATCCAGGCCGAGGCGATCCCCGCGATCGTTGCGGGCCGCGACCTTCTGGGCCTCGCCCAGACCGGCACCGGCAAGACGGCGGCCTTCGGCCTGCCGATGATCACCCGCCTGATCAAATACGGCCGCAAACCCGATCCGCGCACCTGCCGCGCGCTGATCCTTGCGCCGACCCGCGAACTCGCGACCCAGATCGCGCAAAACGTAGACGCCTATGCCGAAGGGACGCCCGTGCGTTCCTACCGCATCGTCGGCGGCGCCTCGATCAACGTCCAGACCGAACGCATGTCGCGCGGTGTCGACGTACTGATCGCGACCCCCGGCCGCCTGATCGATCTGCTCGAGCGTCAGGCGATCGACCTCAGCGCCACCGAATATCTGGTCCTCGACGAGGCCGACCAGATGCTCGACATAGGCTTCATCCATGCGCTCCGCCGCATCGCGCGCCTGCTGCCCGCGAAACGCCAGACGCTGCTGTTCTCGGCAACCATGCCGAAGCTGATGTCCGAACTGGCCGACAGCTATCTGAAAGATCCGGTCAAGGTTGCCGTCAACCCGCCGGGCAAAGCCGCCGAGAAAATCGAACAGGGCGTCCATTTCGTCAATCAGGGCGACAAGGCGACGCTGCTTGCCGAATACATGTCCAAACACACCGACGAGCTGGCCATCGTCTTCGGCCGCACCAAACACGGCTCGGAGAAACTGGCGACGCTGCTGGACAAATGGGGCTACAAGGTCGCCGCCATCCACGGCAACAAAAGCCAGGGCCAGCGCGAGCGTGCCCTCGCCTCGTTCCGTGCGGGCGAGACCAAGGTTCTGGTCGCGACCGATGTGGCGGCACGCGGGATCGACATTCCCGAAGTGGCCCATGTCTATAACTACGACCTCCCGAACGTGCCGGAAAACTACGTCCACCGCATCGGCCGGACGGCCCGCGCCGGTCGCACCGGTCGCGCAGTCGCTTTCTGCGCCCCTGCCGAGATCGGCGAACTTCGTGCAATCGAACGCGCGATGAAAGCCAAGATCCCCGTCATCGGCGGCGAGGCCCCCTTCGAGCTGGCCGGCCGCACCGGTCCGGGCACGGGTCCGAACGCGGGCCAGAACGCCGGTCGCGGCGGCCCCAAAGGCGGCAAACCCGCTTTTGACGGCAAAAAGCGCCCCGCCCGCCGTCCCTCGCGCGCGCCCCGCGCCAATCAGGGCGGCAACCGCCAGCACGCGGAGTAAGCCCCGCGCGGCCGAACTGGCCCGCCCAACCCAAGGTTGACGGTCGCTACGGCATCAAACCATATACACGGGACCGGTCTTGCCGGTCCCGTTTTTCGTCTTTAACGCATGCCCATGGCCAAGCTTTACTTCCATTACTCGACGATGAATGCCGGCAAGAGCACGCTCTTGCTGCAGGCATCCTACAACTACCGCGAACGCGGGATGGAGACGCTGCTTCTGACCGCAGCCCTCGACGACCGCGCGGGCGAAGGCACGATCGCGAGCCGCATCGGCATTTGCGAGACCGCGCGGACCTTTACGCCGCAGACCGACCTTTTCGCGCTGATCGCCGAAGAGGCCGCGGTGGCGGCCTGCATCTTTCTCGACGAGGCGCAGTTTCTGACCGAGGCGCAGGTCTGGCAATTGGCGCGCGTCGCCGATGATCTCGGCCAGCCGGTGATGTGCTACGGGCTGCGCGTCGATTTTCGCGGGCAGCTTTTCCCGGCTCCGCCGCGCTTCTGGCGCTGGCCGACGATCTGCGCGAGGTCCGCACGATCTGCCATTGCGGCAAGAAGGCCACGATGGTCATCCGCCACGACGATCAGGGCCGCGTCATCCTTGAGGGCGCAGGTCCAGATCGGCGGCAACGAAACCTATATCTCGCTTTGTCGCCGCCATTGGCGCGCGGCGATGCAGCATTCCTAGGAGCATGTGATGAAGGCAGGCAACGACGCCCGCGGCTATGGTTGGGTCGCCCGCGCATTCCACTGGAGCATCGCGGTTTTGATCATTGCGGCCATCGCGCTTGGTCTTTACGCCGCCAATCTGCGCGATACGGCCCAGGACCAGATCCAGAAGATCTTCGAGGCGTTCTCGCTCCACAAAACCGTGGGCATTGCGGTCCTCTTTCTCGGGATCATCCGCATCGTCTGGATGCTGACGCAAAAGAAACCGCGCCACCTCCACCCCGAGCGCAAGCTGGAAACCTTCACGGCCGAGGTCATGCATTTCGGCCTCTATCTCGGGATGATCATCATGCCGCTCTCGGGCTGGCTGGTCCATTCGGCGGCACCGGGCGGCTTTGCCCGCATCCTGTGGCCCTTCGGCCAGCGCCTGCCGGGCGTGCCGGAGAACCTCGCACTATCCGAGAAGCTCGCCGTCTTTCACGAATTCGGCTGGTGGCTGCTTGCGGCGATGATCGTGCTCCATCTTCTGGGCGTGGTGAAACACTCGGTCATCGACCGCGATGCGACGCTGGCAAGGATGGCGGGCCGCGCCGCGACCCTGCCCGAGCCTCCCGAGGTGCCCGAACATCGCGCTGTCGCCGCACCGCTTGTGGCGCTGGCGCTTTGGGCAGGCCTTGCCGGCTATTCCGCCCTGATCGCGCAGCCCCATAGCGGGACCGCAGCGCCCGCAACGACCGAAGCCCCCGCCTCCGTACCCGCAGCTCCGGCGGTCGAAAGTGCCGCCAGCACGGCCCCGAGACCGGCGCCACGGCACCCGCCAGTGCCAATGCCAATGCCAATGCTTGGGCGGTCGAGCGCGGAACGCTCGATATTGCGGTCACGCAATCGGGTAGCCCGATCTCGGGCAATTTCGCCAATTGGCAGGCGACGATCGGCTTCGATCCCGAGGCGGGAACCGGCCATGTCCGCGTCACCATCGACATCGCGAGCCTGACGCTCGGTGCGGTCAGCGATAATGCCAAAGGGCCGGATTTCCTGAACTCCGCCCAATTCCCCGAAGCCGTGTTCGAGGGCGATATCGCGCCCGCCCCGCCGGCGGCACGGCCTATCTCGCGACGGGCAATCTGACCATCGCGGGCCAAAGCCTGCCCGCCACGCTGGCCTTTGAGCTGGTGATTACCGGCGATCAGGCGGCGGCCAAAGGCGGTCTGACGATCGACCGGCGCGAATTCGGGATCGGCAAGAACTATGCCGACGAGTCGACGGTGTCCTTCCCCGTCGCGGTCACCTTCGATCTGACGGCCAAGCGCCAATAAGCGAACCGGCACAGACGCGAAGGTTCCGAGCGGAACGCAAGGGCCGTCCTAGGGGCGGCCCTTTGCTGTTGGCGCAAAGCCCGCGCGCGGGTCGCTCGCTCCGCAAAAGAAAAGGGCCACCCGCGGGGTAGCCCTTTCCTGTTTGGTTCGGGGATCGCGGCCCGTCTTGCGGGCCGCTACCGGCAGCCTTAGCCGACCAGTTCGAGGCCCGAGAAGAAGAACGAGATTTCGCGTGCAGCCGCTTCCGGGCTGTCCGAACCGTGGACCGAGTTCTCGCCGACCGACAGAGCGAACTCTTTGCGGATGGTGCCCTCGTCGGCGTTTGCCGGGTTGGTTGCGCCCATGACTTCACGGTTTTTCAGGATGGCGCCTTCGCCTTCCAGAACCTGCACGACGACCGGCTCGGAGACCATGAATTCGGTCAGTTCGCCGAAGAAGGGACGCTCTTTGTGCTCGGCGTAGAACTGGCCGGCCTGAGCGAGGGTCAGTTGGATGCGCTTTGTGCGACGATGCGCAGGCCAGCGTCTTCGAATTTCGCGTTGATCTTGCCGGTCAGGTTGCGCTTGGTTGCATCCGGTTTGATGATCGAGAGGGTGCGCTCGAGAGCCATGGTGACGTCCTTTACAAATATTCGGACCCGCTGGCCCGACAATCCGCGCCCCGTTAACACGCGCACCGCTTTTTGGAAAGGTCGGGCAGCCGCAAGAGCTGCGCATTTTTGCGTGGGCGCCGCGGCATTTGCGTCTGTGGTGCAACGGGCAAGCGGCGCGGAGCGCGATACCGATTGACGCGGCACGCGCGATACGGCAAGCCGCAGAAATGCTGCGTATAGATGACATCTCCTATTCCATCGCGGGTCGCCCGCTGTTCGAACATGCCTCGGCTTCGATCCCGACCGGCCACAAGGTCGGTCTCGTCGGTCCGAACGGGGCCGGAAAGACGACGCTGTTCCGCATTCTGCGCGGCGAGCTGAACGTCGACAGCGGCTCGTTCTCGCTGCCGTCGCGCGCCCGTATCGGCGGAGTCGCCCAGGAAGCGGCGGGGACCGGCACCAGCGTACTCGACACCGTGCTCGAGGCCGACAAGGAACGTGCGAGCCTGATGATCGAGGCCGAGACCGCGACCGATCCCCACCGCATCGCCGAGGTTCACGCACGTCTGGCAGATATCGACGCATGGTCGGCCGAAGCGCGCGCAGCGACCATCCTGCGCGGCCTTGGCTTCTCGACCGAGGATCAGGCCCGCCCGACCAGCGATTACTCCGGCGGCTGGCGCATGCGAGTGGCGCTTGCGGGCGTGCTCTTCTCGCAGCCCGACCTGCTGCTTCTGGACGAGCCGACCAACTATCTCGACCTCGAAGGCGCGCTGTGGCTCGAAAGCTATCTCGCGCGCTATCCCCATACCGTCATCGTCATCAGCCACGACCGCGACCTTCTGAACCGCGCGGTCGGCCATATCCTCCATCTCGAGGATAAAAAGCTCACGCTTTATACCGGCGGCTACGACACATTCGCGCGCACCCGCGCCGAGAAGCGTGCCCTTCAGGCCGCCGAAGCGAAAAAGCAGGATGCGCGGCGCGCCCATCTGCAAAGCTTCGTCGACCGCTTCCGCGCAAAGGCCTCGAAAGCCGTACAGGCACAGGCCCGCGTCAAGATGCTGGCCAAGATGGAGCCGATCACCGCCCCCGAGGAAGCCAAGCTGCACCGCTTCAGCTTCCCGCAGCCCGAGCAGCTCTCGCCGCCCATCGTGCTTCTCGACGGGGTCAGCATCGGCTACGAAACGCGCACGGTTCTGCACCGGCTGAACCTGCGCATCGACCAGGACGACCGCATCGCGCTTTTGGGCCGCAACGGTCAGGGCAAATCGACGCTGTCGAAGCTGCTGGCCGAGCGGCTCGAGCCGATGGAGGGCCGCGTCACGCGCTCGTCCAGGCTGCGCATCGGCTATTTCGCCCAGCATCAGGTCGACGAGCTGGAGCTTGACGAGACGCCGCTGGATCATGTCCGCCGCCTGCGCCCCGACGAGGCGCCGCCGAAGCTGCGCGCGCGTCTGGCAGGTTTCGGCCTCATGGCCGATCAGGCCGAGACAAAGGTCAAATCCCTGTCGGGCGGCCAGAAGGCGCGGCTTTCGCTGCTGCTGGCGACGATCGACGCGCCGCATCTGCTGATCCTCGACGAGCCGACCAACCACCTCGACATCGAAAGCCGCGAGGCTTTGACCGAGGCGCTCAACGAATATACCGGCGCGGTCGTGCTGGTCAGCCACGACATGCATCTGCTCAATCTGGTTGCGGACCGGCTGTGGCTGGTCGCGGATGGCGCGGTCCATCCCTATCACGACGACCTCGACAGCTACCGCAAGCTTCTGCTGCAGGGCGAAGAGCCCAAGCACACGCCCCAGCCCTCGCCCAAGGCGGCGGTCAAGCGTGTCTCGCGCGACGAGATCCTCGAAATGCGCTCCGAAGTGCGCAAGGGCGAGGACCGGATCGAGAAGCTCACCACGATGCTCGAAAAGCTCGATGCGATCATGGCCGATCCCGCCACCTATGACGATGCCGTCGCCTCGGAGAAATGGGGCCGCAAACATGCCGAAGCGACCGAGGCCATGGCCCGCGCCGAGGCACTGTGGCTGCAAGCACTCGAACGTCTGGAAAAGGCCGAGAAGGCGTGAATTTCGCTTGAGTTCGGCCGTTCATGACGGCAATGCAATTAGTGTAATCAGGAACGTGGAGCCGGTCATGCGCTATTTCATCCCCCTGCTGCTGCTGGCAGCCCCCTCGCCGCCCCCGTTCAGGCGCAGGATCTGAGCGGCTATGCCCTCTCCTTCGACCTGGGCCTCGGCGCGGAATACAGCCCTGAGTACATGGGCTCGGACGAAAAAGACGTGTCGCCCTGGATCATCCTGCGCAATGCCTCGCTCGGCCGTCAGGGTGCCGCGGGCGAGACGACGGACGGCTTCTCGGTCCTGCCCTCGTTCAACTATGTCGGCCGCCGCGACCCCAATGATCATGACGCGCTCGAGGGGATGGAAAACATCAGCGCCGCCGGTGAAGTCGGTGTGCGTCTGGGCTATGACCTCGGCCCGTCGACCTCCTATGTCACCCTGCGCAAGGGCTTCGGCGGCCACCACGGCCTGCGCGGCGAGCTGGGCACCAAATACGATTTCCGCGCCAATGACCGCCTGACCTTTACCGGTCGCGCCAATGCCAATTACGGCAACGACGATTTCGCCGAGACCTATTTCGGCGTGACCGATGCCGAAGCCGCGACCAGCCGCTATGCCGCCTACCGTCCCGACGGCGGTTTCCATTCGGTCGCCGTCAGCCTCGAGGCGCGCTATGCGATGACCGATACGCTCGCCGTTCTGGGCGAGATCGAATACGAGCGCCTGATCGGCGATGCGGCCGATCGCCGCTTGTCGAAGACAAGGGCCAGCCCTCGATCAAGCTCGGCATTGTGCGCCGTTTCGACTTCCGCTTCTAAGAGCGCGCAAAGCAGGCGCCCCGTCCGAGCTGGCCTCTGGACCACGGGGCGCTTGATACCTATATATTCTGTCAGATTTGACAGTAATCCGGGATATCCAGGTCATGACCGCCGAAACGCTAACGGAAGGCGCGCCGCTGATCGCGCCATCGACGATCGATCATCCTCTGTATGAGAGCATCGTGGAGGCGTGCAAATCGGTCTATGACCCTGAAATTCCGGTGAATATTTTCGACCTCGGCCTGATCTACACGATCGAGATCAGCGACGAAAACGCCGTGCGCGTCATCATGTCGCTGACCGCGCCGGGCTGTCCCGTCGCGGGCGAGATGCCGGGCTGGGTGGCCGATGCCGTCGAAGCCGTCGCCGGCGTGAAGATGGTCGATGTCGAAATGACCTTCCAGCCGCAATGGGGCATGGACATGATGTCCGACGAGGCCCGTCTGGAACTGGGCTTCATCTAAAGCCCCGCGATACGCGCCGCCCGATGCGGCAGAGCGCTCCGGCCAAGGCTAGAACGCCGCCCCTTTCGGGCGGCGTCGTTCTTTGCGGATCAGGGACGCGGGACGCGACGGTGCCGCGCTCCTAGTTCAGGATCGAATGCCGGCCGTCCTTGACCAGATGCACCGCGCCCTGTTTGACCGGCATTTGCGCGATCTGGCTGACCGGCAGGCCCATCGCGATCACCCGAAACATGCGCAAGGTGATGCCGTGGGTCACGATCAGCGCAGGCCCCGGCAGATCGTCCAGAAAAGAGCGGACCCGCGCCTCAAGCCCCGAAAAATTCTCGCCGGTCGGCACGCGGTCGTACCAATCCAGCCGGTTTCCGGTAAAAGCTCGGCATGGCTGCGCAAAAGATCCTTCATCCGCGCGCCTGAAAACTCGCCGATATCGATCTCGACCAGCCGCGGATCGCTGTCGAAGGGCCCGCCGCCAAAGGCGATCTCGGCGGTCTGCTGCGCCCGTCCGAGCGAGCTCGCATAGCGCCCGAGCCCCGACACGCGGCTTTCGATCTCGCGCACGATATCGGCCTGTCTGCGGGCCTGATTGCGGCCGAGTTCCGTGAGGGGGAATCGAGCAATCCCTGCATCCTCTCCTGAGCATTCCAGACAGTCTGGCCGTGGCGCATCAGGTAAAGGTCGGGATAGTCCGGCATTTTGGTCTCCGCAGCGAAGGCCAAGAGTGCTCATGCCGCCCTCCGGCTGTCAAGGCGAGGGCCTGCCCAAAGCGCGCGGCATCTGCCGAAAAGAGGGCCGGGCAAAGCAAGTCGCCCCGCCCCCGGGTGTCGGGAGGCGGGGCTTGTTGGTATCAGATGAAGTCGAAGACGTTGCTCAGCAGGATGCTGTCGCCATTGGCGAAGCTCAAAAGCGTGCCGCGGTTGTTTTCGACGGCATTATAGCTGCGGTTGCCGACATTGAGGATATCGACCCCGACATCGAAGCCCAGAACGGTGTCGTTGCCGTCGCCCGCACGGAAAATCAGCGTATCGACATGGCCGTCGCCCGGAGCGTTGTTGTTGTACCATTCGGTATTGGCCGAAATCAGGTCGTTGCCGCGACCGCCGGTCAGCGTATCGCGCCCTTCGCCGCCCTCGATCGTGTCGTTGCCGCGCGAGCCGACGATGACGTCGTTGCCCCAGCGCGTGTTCATGCGGATGCCCTGGTTCGAGGCGCCGATATTCGCATTGGCCGCATTGACCACGTCGTTGGCGCGGTGGGTCCAGAGGTTCTCGAATTCGGTGAACACGACGCGGCTGGTCACGCCCCCATGGTCGAGGTCGCATAGCCCGCTTCTGCCGAGGTGAAGGTCACGCGCGCACCGGTGGTGAAATCGGCATTGACCACCCAGAGGTTCAGCAGATCGCCGATACCCTCGCCGCCTTCGCCGCCGAAGATGCGGTCATTGCCGGGGGCCACGTTGTCGCCCAGACCCCAGCGGATGTTCTCGTTGCCCGCGCCGCCATAGATCACGTCGTCTCCCGTGCTCGACTGCACGACATCATCGCCCGCGCCCGCGCGGACCGTGTCGTTTCCGGCACCGCCGTCGATGAAATCAGCCACGCGCGAGCCGAGGATGCGGTCATTGCCCGCACCCGCATAGACGGTGACGCCGTGAACCGGCGTACCCGAATGGGCCGGAGCGATCGCCGCATTGGTCGCGTCGATCACGTCGTTGCCCGCGCCGGTGTGGAGACGCTCAACCCCGTAGAAGGTCAGGCTCTGGTTGCCGATGGTGGCGCGGCCGTTCTCGGTCGAGGTGAAGAGCACGTTCACCGGCTGGGAGCCCGTGATATAGACGCGGTCGCCACCCGCATTGCCCCAATAGGGATCGGGATCGTAGTTCTCGCCGGTATCGCCACCGTAGAAGGTGGCATTGCCGTCGGCGCGCCCCCAGTAAAGACTGTCGGCCCCGCCCAGACCATAGACGGTCTGGCCGTTATAGGGACCACGGATGATATCGTTACCTTGAGTAGGCATGGCGAACCTCTTAATGGACAAGCGTGAGATCTCACGCGACTAGGGGGCTTTCGGGCCCGGATCTGCTGCAAGACAGCAGGATTCGCCTTGCTCTAACACTTACCGACCAGACAGTTTACTTTTGGTTAATGGCGTCGGCGCTCTTCGGCCTCCGGCGCATTTCCATCGGCAAGTTACAGCCGAAAAACCCGCATATCGCCGCTTTCACCAGAGCTACCGGGGGCTGGATCGATCGGAAAACCGTGCCATTTCAACAAAATAGGCGAGGGAATTCTTGCGATTTCACGTCAAAGCTGTCCGTTCCGGCAGACGGCCGCAAAAGCCGCGCCGCGACTCAGCTTTCCAGTTCGACATCCCAGTAGAGATAATCGACCCAGCTTTGATGCAGGTGATGGGGCGGAAAGCGGCGCCCTGCGGCGTGCATCTCTTCCGAGGTCGGCCGGCTCGGCATCCGTGCCAGATGCAGGCCCGAGTGGCGCAGCGAGCGGTTCGCCTTCTTGAGGTTGCACGGAGAGCAGGCCGCGACCACGTTTTCCCAGCTGGTCACGCCGCCCCGCGAACGGGGCACCACATGGTCGAAGGTCAGATCACCCTTTGCACCGCAATACTGGCAGCAGAACTCGTCCCTCAGAAAAGATTAAAGCGCGTGAAGGCCACGCGCTTTTGGGGTTTGACGTAATCTTTCAACACGACGACCGAGGGTATTTTGAACGCCTGTCTCTGGCTTCGCACCACTTCGTCATATTCGGCGATGATCGAGACCCGATCGAGGAACACCGCCTTGACCGCCTCTTGCCAGGGCCAAAGCGAGAGCGGGTAATAGGAGAGCGGGCGGAAATCGGCGTTCAGCACCAGTGCAGGGCAATGCCGCAGAGATGACGGCTCGCGCACGAAATGGGTCCGGAAGTCGGTCTGGTCATACGGCATCTGCTCTGCTCCGAATTCTGCCGGAACCTGCCTTGGCGGGATCGTTACTTCCGCTCCCGAACGGCGGCCAGGTTCCTGTCTTTGGACAAGGTGATCATTAACGTTTTCTTGTGACGCAGGAATGACGCCGCAAAAACGCGGATCTTGGGCGATAAGAGAATGGCTTCGATGGTGTTTCCGACGCGGCTTGCGGTGCTACGCGCACCGGAATGCGCCATGTGGCACGGCCTGTGGTCAAGACGGTCGGGGAAGGTTGCTGCCGCGTTACACCCGAAGGAAGGGCCGCGCGGCGAGGCTGGTTTTCGTGTGACCGCAGGGCGGTCGCCCGATAGGTAAAACGATTGCAGAAGGTCCGGCGGCTGTCCCTTGGGGCGTGCTGCGGGGCCTCAAATCCTGTCGAAGATGCGCCGGATTTGACGGCGCATCCCCGGATATTTGTGCGTCGACGCTTTTAGCGGCGCCCCTTGCTGCAGCCGCCGCGACTTTCACGGGCTGCGGACGCATCCGAGTCGCGACAAGAATACTCGCCGGGATCAATGCGATAGCGGCCGTCCAGATCAGGTCCATAGCAGGTTCCTCCGTCTTGGCTGGGGCGTCGTCTTGATGATTAACGTAACCGCCTATCGGCTGGGTTCAAGCCCCAAGTTCATCAAGAATGAAGCCGAGCGCAGAAGACAGCCCATCGGGCGAAATCCCGTGGCCGGTTCCGTGCATCACATGGGTCGCGACATCAAAGCCCGCCTCGCGCAATGCCTTTTCGGCCAGAGCCATATCGGCAAAGGGCACCATCTGGTCCTCGTCGCCGTGCAGCAACAGAACCGGCGGGTGGACCTTGGCTTCGGCCGCCAGAACCTCGGGCTGGAGCAGCCGCCCCGAGAAACCGACCACGCCCGCAACCGCCTGATCGCGGCGCGGCGCGACATGGAGCGACATCATCGTGCCCTGCGAGAAGCCGACCAGAACCATGCGGTCGGCCTCCAGCCCCTCGGCGGCCAGAACCGTATCGAGGAAGGCGTTGATATCCTCGATCGACTGATCCATCGACTGGCGGGCCTGCCCGGCGCTCGATCCGTCGAGCCAGGGGATCGGGAACCACTGGTAACCCATCGGATTGTTGACGCAGCGCTCTGGCGCGTCGGGCGAATAGAAAGCGGTATTGGGCAGATGCGGTGCCAAAGGAGCGGCCAGCCCCAGAAGATCCGCACCATCGGCGCCATAACCGTGAAGAAAAACGACGACCGAAGTGACCTTTTCCGGACCTCTGCGGCCGGAGTGCAATGCGCGTGCCATGACAGCCTCTTGTTGGAAAGCGGGTTAACGGACGCCCTCGCGCCCCTTGATGATGTGGTAGTAGGACCAGAGCGCACGCGCCGCAACCGAGCGCCACGGCCGCCACGGCTCGGCAAGCGCGGTCAGTTCTTTGGGGCCGGGGCGCGCGGGCAGATCATAGAGAACGCGGGCGGCCTCGGCCAAGGCGAGATCGCCCGCCGCGAAAGCATCGGCACGGCCCAACGCGAATTTGAGATAGATATCCGCGGTCCAGCGCCCGATCCCCGGCAAAGCGGTCAGCGCGGCAATCACCTCGTCATCGGGCAGTGTGCGCAGGGCCTGCCAATCGAGATCCGATGCGGCGATCGCCCGCAGATAGCGTTGTTTGGGCCGCGACAGGCCTGCTTCGCGCAGGGCCTCGTCGCTGGCTGCGGCGATCTGGTCTTGCGTGACCAGCGAGAGCGCGGCCATCCGCCCCGCAATCGCCGCCGCCGCATGGGTCGAAATCTGCTGCGACACGACGGCATCGCAAATCGCCTCGAAACCGTCGCTGCGACGGCGCAGGGAAGCGCGCCGATCTCGGGCAGAACGCGCGCCCAAAGCGGAAAGCGCGCCGCCAGATAGGCGCACCCCTCTTCGAGGTCGGCTTCGGTTTCGATCAGGCGCAAGCCGGCCCCCTTGTTTGCCGCTGTCAGACTTCGTTGTCGATGCCGGTCGCCGGACGTTCGGCCTGCAGACGGGCCTCTTCTTTCAGGCGGGTTTCGAAAGCGTTCGAAATATGGATGCGCAGCGCCTCTTCGGCGGCCTGACCATTGCCCGAGGCGATCGCCTCGACCATGGCGCGATGCTCGGCCAAAGCCTTTTCGCCGCGACCGGCAGCCGCCAGCGAGGTCCGCGCCATCAGCGCCATGCTGCGGTGCACCAGATCGAGCTGCTGTACGAGATAGCGGTTATGCGAGGCGAGATGGATCTGGTGGTGGAAACGCCGGTTCGCCCGCGCCAAAGCCTGCGAATCATGGATCACGGCGGCATCCTCTTCGACCATACCGGCGAGGACGCGGATTTCCTCGGGGGTGGCGTGACGCGCCGCCAGTCGGGCGGCCAGAGCCTCGAGCTCGGCACGCACGGTGTAAAGCTCGGCCAGCTGGTTGTGGTCAAGCGTCGCCACGATCAGCGAGCGGCCGTCGCGCTTGAGCATGGCCTGCGTTTCGAGCCGCTGCAAAGCCTCGCGGACGGGCGTGCGCGAGACGCCGAAACGCTCGGCCAGCTCGGATCGACCAGCCGGTCGCCGGGGCGGAATTGTCCATTATCAATGGAGGAGAGGATCAGGGAATATGCGTCTTTCATGGCTGCGACGATCCGCCTTTGCCGCAAAGATTGCAAGCAGGGGTGGAGCGGATTATTCATGCAGAATGAAATTCTCGCATGTAAACACCTGGATCTTCGATCTCGACAATACGCTCTACGCCCCCGAGGTGCAGCTCTTTGCCCAGATCGAACGCAAAATGAATGCCTATGTCATGCGCGAATTGCGCGTGGACGAGACCGAGGCCAGCCGGCTGCGCAGCTATTACTGGCGCGAGTACGGCACGACCTTGGCCGGTCTGATGGCCGAGCACGGGATCGAGCCGGTGCCCTATCTGCATGACGTCCACGACATCGATTTCACCGAGCTTGCGCCTGATCCCGATCTTGCCGCCGCAATCACCGCTTTGCCCGGCCGCAAGATCATCCACACCAACGGCGACAGCCTTTACGCCTCGCGCGTGCTCGAACATCGCGGGCTCATGGTTTTCGACGCGATTTTCGGCGTCGAAGAGGTGGCTTTCCACCCCAAGCCCGATGCGCGCGCCTATCACATGGTCATCGCCGATCAGGGCTTCGATCCGGCCGCCGCCGCCATGTTCGAGGACGATCCGCGCAACCTTCTGGTGCCCGACGAGCTCGGCATGCGCACGGTTCTGGTCGGCAACGGCCGCCACGGTCCCGATGCGCTCGCATTTGATCGAGATCATGGCGCGCATGTCCACCATCAGACACATGATCTGACGAACTTCCTGCGCGGATTGCTGTAAAGCCCGAAATGCGCACAGGAATCGTCATGACCGTAGGCCGAGCAAGGATTTCACAATGAGCCGATCTTTCGACACCCCCGCTTCGCAAATCACCGATGCCGCAAGCGAAGAACTGGCCGAGAACCGGATCGCCGCCCGCCTGCTCCTGGGCGTGGCCGTGCTTTTGGCCGTGGTCGTTGTCGCGGTCGTGATCTGGGGCCTGCCGGCGCTGACCATGATCGGGCTGGGCGCGACGGCGATCGTGCTGCTGCTGCTTTTGGCCTATGCCGCCGGCTTCTGACATTTAATCCGCGGAAAGGGGCGGGCCGGTCCCGCCCCTTTCCGCATCTCCGGTCGACCCGCCAAAGCCGCGGAGCGCGCAAGTCGCGGCGGCAACGCGCGGGTGACGTATGCAGCGGCGCTGCCGCCCCGATTGCCCCGCCCCGGAAGCTTCGTATTCTGGGCGCGGCAGGCGGCACGGCATCCGCCCCGCCCTTTTGCCTGTCCGCCGAGCTCGAGGAGTTGCGATGTCCGCCAACCTGTCCGCAAAATGCGACGAAAGCGTCGATGTCCTGATCTCCGGCGGCGGCATTGCCGGCCTGATTGCGGCGGCGGCCTTTGGCGCTTCGGGCCATTCGGTGCTTTGCGTCGATCCCGCCCCGCCGGTGACCTCCGAAGGGGCGGCAGGCGCGGATCTTCGCTCGACCTGTTTCCTGCAACCCTCGATCCGCGTTCTCGAAGAGGCGGGCCTGTGGGAGCGCCTCGCTCCCCATGCCACACCTCTCCAGATCATGCGCATCGTCGATGCCGGCGGGGCCGAGGCCGCCGCGCGCATGGTGCGCGAATTCGACGCCTCCGAGATTTCCGACAAGCCCTTCGGGTGGAACCTGCAGAACTGGCTGTTGAAGCGCGAGATTTCGGCGCGGCTCGAAACCTTGCAGAATGTCCGCTTTCTGCCCGGGACCGGCACGGCGGCGCTGACCGCGCGCTCATCCGAGGCGATCGTGACCCTGACCAACGGCAGCCGCGTCGCGGCCAAGCTGGTTGTCGGCGCAGACGGGCGCAATTCGCCGGTTCGCGAGGCTTTGGGGATCGGCGTCAAAACCTTCCGCTACGGGCAAAAGGCACTGGCCTTCGCGGTGACCCATGACCGCGCGCACGACAATATCTCGACCGAGGTCCACCGTTCGGGCGGCCCCTTCACGCTGGTGCCCCTGCCCGACCGCGAGGAAAGCACTCCTCGGCGGTGGTCTGGCTGGAACGCGGGGCGGAAATCGCGCGGCTTGCCGCTTTGCCTGCCGATGCGTTCCATGCCGAGATGAACCGCCGCTCCGCCGGTGTGTTGGGCGAACTGACCCAAGCCACCCGCCTCACCATCTGGCCGATCATCAGCCAGATCGCCGATGCCTATGCCGGCCCGCGCACCGCCCTGATCGCCGAAGCCGCCCATGTCGTGCCGCCGATCGGCGCGCAGGGGCTGAACATGAGCCTCGCCGATCTGACCACGCTGGTCGATCTGTCGCGCGGGGACCCCGGCTCGGAGGCCAGCCTTGCCGCCTATGCGCGCCGCCGCCGTCCCGAGGCCTGGGCGCGGCTGATGGGGATCGACGCGCTCAACCGTACCAGCATGGCGGGCGCGCGGCCTTTGCGCGATCTGCGCGCGGCGGCGATCGGCACGCTTTACGCCAGCGGCCCCGTGCGCCGCCTTCTGATGCGGGCGGGCCTCGGCGCGGTCTGACGATACAGTTCGATCGCGGTCGGGACGCTGCCTGATCGCGGTCCGACCGCCCGCGCCATTCCGTGCGGCCCAAAGCTGCGCGCTTGCAGCACTCCTTGCGATTTGCCACAAGCATGACATGGCAAAATCCATCACCTCTTTACCTGCACCGCCTGCGGCGCGACCCACAAGAAATGGGCGGGTCGTTGCGACGCCTGCGGCGAGTGGAACACAATCATCGAAGAGGCCCCGCTCAGTCAGGGCCCCGGCAAAGGTCTGGGCGCGGCACGCGGCAAGACCATCCCGCTCAGCGGGCTCGGCACATCCGAACCGCCTCCGCCCCGCGCCTGCTCGGGGATCGAGGAGTTCGACCGCGTGCTGGGCGGCGGCATCGTTCCGGGCTCGGCCGTGCTGGTCGGTGGTGATCCGGGGATCGGGAAGTCGACCCTGTTGCTTCAGGCCACGGCGGCGCTGGCCAAAAGCGGCCAGCACGCGATCTATCTGTCGGGCGAAGAAGCCTCGGCGCAGGTCCGCCTGCGCGCACAAAGGCTCGGCCTTGCCGAAGCGCCCGTGCGCCTTGGCGCGGAAACCGCCTTGCGCAACATCCTCACGACGCTCGACGCCGAAAAGCCCGACGTGGCGGTGATAGATTCGATCCAGACGCTTTGGTCCGATACCGTCGATTCCGCCCCGGCTCGGTCTCGCAAGTGCGGTCTTCGGCCCATGAGCTGGTCACTTTCGCCAAACGCAGCGGCACGGCGATCATTCTGGTCGGCCATGTCACCAAAGAGGGCCAGATCGCCGGCCCGCGCGTCGTCGAGCATATGGTCGATACCGTGCTTTACTTCGAGGGCGAGCGCGGCCACCAGTTCCGCATCCTGCGCGCCGTCAAGAACCGCTTCGGTCCCGCCGACGAGATCGGCGTCTTCGAGATGACCGGCGGCGGACTGGCCGAGGTCACAAACCCTCGGCGCTGTTTCTGTCCGAACGCGGACAACCCGTCCCCGGCAGCGCGGTTTTCGCAGGGATCGAGGGCACGCGCCCCGTCCTGACAGAGATCCAGGCCCTTGTCGCCCCCTCCTCGCTCGCCAGTCCGCGCCGCACGGTGGTCGGGCTGGATTCGGGCCGCGTCTCGACGATCCTTGCGGTGCTCGAGGCGCGCAGCGGCATTCCCTTCGCCGGTCTCGACGTCTTTCTCAACGTTGCGGGCGGGATGCGGGTCCATGAACCGGCGGCCGATCTCGCGATTGCCGCCGCGGTTCTGAGCGCGCGCGAGGATATCGCATTGCCCCCGAAGCGGTGATCTTCGGCGAAATCAGCCTCTCCGGAGCACTTCGTCCGGTCTCGCAGGCGGAAAATAGGTTGAAAGAGGCGCAAAAACTTGGTTTTTCACGCGCAATCCTGCCCGATGCCCAAAAAGGCGAGGGCATCGCGGGGATGCGGATTGACCGCATCTCGGATTTGACGAGTTTTGTGGGCGAAATGTTCGGCGCGGGCTGAACACCACCACCAACGCAGGCAAACCCTGCGAAAGGGCGAGAACATGGACGGATTTACCCTCATCGACGGCGTTGTCGCGGCTGTCATCATCCTTTCGGCGATCCTTGCCTATGCGCGGGGCTTCGTGCGCGATCGTTGTCGATCCTCGGCTGGATCGCGGCTGCGGTGCTTGCTTTCATCTTCGCGCCGACCGTGCGGCCGATGATTGCGCAGGTGCCGGGGCTGAACAAATTCCTCTCCGACAGTTGCGAATTGGCCACCATCGCCGGTTTCGCGGTGGTTTTCGCCATCGCACTGGTGGTTTTCTCGATCATCACCCCGCTGTTTTCGTCGGTGGTGCAGCGTTCGGCGCTGGGTGGGGTCGATCAGGGCATGGGCTTTCTCTTCGGCGTGGCGCGCGGCGTCCTGCTCGTGGCGGTGGCCTTCATCGTCTACGAGCGCGTGATGACCACGCAGCCGGTGGCCATGGTCGACGACTCGCGTTCGGCGCAGGTGTTCAAGCGCATGACCAGCCAGATGGGCGAGCAGATCCCGCAGGACGCGCCCGGCTGGATCGTCAGCCGCTACGAGCAGATGGTGCGTGCTTGCGCTCCGACCGGCGCGCCGGTGAACCAGTCGACGCCCACGCCTGCAACCGCGCCTGCAACCGCGCCCGCGACCGCTCCGGCTGCCGGCGGCGTGACCACGACGCCCGCGACCAACTGATCCCGGCCCGCCCTCCGTCAGGACGGGCGAGCGCCAGACCATCCGACCGGCCGCATCCCGATGCGGCCGGTTTTTTCATCACCGTGCCTGCCTCTCCGGCCTGCCGCCCGAGCCTGCCGCTCACGACATGCCTGCCATGCGTTTTCCACATCAAAGAGGCGTTCAGCGGCCCGCAAATGCCCGTCCGAGGCCTCGGCAGCTGCGGCAAGGTCGACAAGGTCCAATTTGCCCAAGGCGCGAACCGGCCCGCCTGCCCGCTTTACCGCCGGCTTTCATGCTGTTACCTTTGTCAAGACGTTTGGATGACATTTTCGTGCGCCCACCCCCATCCGGCAGGGGTGACTTTTGCCGGCCAAGCCCCTAAATAGGCGTCAGCTCCAACATATAGCTACAGGACCGTGACGGTGATGATGCAGCCATTCCTTGCCCATCCGTTCGATTCCGATCGCCTCCACGAGGAATGCGGCGTGTTCGGCGTAATCGGGGTCGCAGACGCCGCCAATTTCGTGGCGCTCGGCCTGCATGCCCTTCAACATCGCGGGCAGGAAGCCGGCGGAATCATCACCCATGACCCCGCGAGCGGGTTCAACAGCGCCCATCGCTTCGGCTATGTCCGCGACAATTTCACCAAGCAGTCGACGATGGAGACCCTGCCGGGTCCGCTCGCCATCGGCCATGTGCGCTATTCGACCGCAGGAACCAAAGCCGCTCCCGCGATCCGCGACGTCCAGCCCTTCTTCGGCGAATTCGCGATGGGCGGCTGTGCGGTTGCCCACAACGGCAATATCACCAATGCCGAGGCGCTGCGCCGCGAACTGATCGAGCGCGGCTCGATCTTCCAGTCCTCCTCGGACAGCGAGTGCATCATCCACCTGATGGCGCGCTCGATCCAGCGCAACATCCCCGAGCGGATGAAAGACGCCCTGCGCCGCATCGAAGGCGCTTTCAGCGTCATCGCCATGACCCGCACCAAGCTGATCGGCGTCCGCGACCCTCTGGGCGTGCGCCCGCTGGTCATGGGCCGCCTTGAAGACGGTGCCTATGTGCTGGCCTCGGAAACCTGTGCCCTCGACATCGTGGGCGCGCAGCTCGTACGCGAGATCGAGCCGGGAGAAATGGTCGTGATCTCGAAAGGCGTCGTCGAAAGCTCGCGGCCTTTCGGCCCGTCCAAAGGCCGCTTCTGCATCTTCGAGCATGTCTATTTCTCGCGTCCCGATCGATCATCGGCGGCCGTTCGGTCTACGAGACCCGCCGCCAGATCGGGGTCGAGCTGGCCCGCGAGGCTCCGGTCGAAGCCGATCTGGTCTGCCCAGTCCCCGATAGCGGCACCCCCGCGGCCATCGGCTATGCCCATGAAAGCGGCATTCCCTTCGGCATGGGGATCATCCGCAACCAATATGTCGGCCGGACCTTCATCGAGCCGACCGAGCAGATCCGCAACATGGGCGTACGCCTGAAGCTCAACGTCAACCGCGCGCTGGTCAAAGGCAAACGCGTGGTTCTGGTCGACGATCGGTCGTGCGGGGCACCACCTCGCGCAAGATCAAGGACATGATCCTTGATGCCGGCGCGAGCGAAGTCCACTTCCGCATCGCATCGCCGCCGACGGCCTGGCCCTGTTTCTACGGCGTCGACACCCCCGAGCGCAGCAAGCTTCTGGCGGCCAATATGACGCCCGAGGAAATGCGCGAATGGATCGGCGTGGACAGCCTGCGCTTCGTCTCGCTTGACGGGCTTTACCGCGCGGTGGGCGAGGCCGAGGGCCGCAACAAGGCCCTGCCGCAATATTGCGACGCCTGTTTCTCGGGCGACTATCCCGTGGCGCCCTTCGACCAGCTCCAGCGCGGCTTCCATATGAAGCCCGGCTCGGAAACGGCGGCCCCCACAAGCGAGCATGCGGCCGAATAAGGCCCGCGCGAGCGATATCCATACGAAAAGGCCGCCGGATCAACCGGCGGCCTTTTCCATTGTCCCTCCGCAATGCCATTGCGCGGCTTGCGGGTGCACCTATTGTGCGGAAAGGCGGCTCAGCCCTTCGGCTCCGCGCCCCGACCGGTTGCGCGGGGATCGGGCAGAATGACGGTAAAGCGGCTGCCCACGCCTTTCTCGCTTTCGATCTTGAGCCGGCCGCGGTGGCGGTTCACGATATGCTTGACGATCGCCAGCCCCAAACCCGTGCCGCCCTGTTCGCGCGAACGGTGGGTATCGACGCGGTAGAAGCGTTCCGTCAGACGCGGCAGATGCTCCGAGGAAATCCCTTCGCCCTGATCGGCCACGGTGATCGCGACGGCGGGACCGCGCAGCACCGGCTCATGCGCGATCGCGGCAAAGCTGACCGAGACCTTGCCGCCGGCGCGACCGTATTTCAGCCCGTTCTCGACCAGATTGTCGAAGACCTGCACCAGCTGATCGGGATCGCCCATGACCGTGACGGGCGTGTCGGGCATGATCGCCTCGACCTCTGCCCTGCCGCCTCTGCCGTCGGGCTGAGACTGGCCACGACATTGCGCAGGATCGCGGTCAGATCGACCCCTGCACCGGACGGCGGCGCTCTTCGGCCTCGACGCGGCTGAGCGACAGGAGATCGCCGACAAGGCGGTTCATCCGTCCCGCCTCGCGCTCCATGATGCCCAGAAAGCGGTCGCGGACCGCCTCGTCGTTGCGGGCGGGGCCGCGCAAGGTCTCGATAAACCCCATGAGCGCGGTCAGCGGCGTGCGCAGCTCGTGGCTGACATTGGCCACGAAATCGCGCCTCATCTGTTCTGCGGCGTCAAGGCTGCTGCGGTCCTCGAAAGCCAGCGCCGCGCCACGCCCGTCCTCGAGCGCAAGCGGGCTGACCATGGTCTGGACCGAAAGATCGCGCCCCTGCACCGAGATCATCGCCGCCAGCTTTTCCGGCCCTGCCTCTGCGCCGCCCAGCACCTTCTCGACCGCATCATTGACGCCGGGGTGGCGCACCACGGTCACGAAGGGGCGTCCGAGAATGCCCGCGCCGAACAGCTCGCGCGCGGCGGCATTGGCCATGATCAGGCGCATCTGCGCATCGACCACCAGCATGGCCATCGGAACGGCCTCGATCGCCTGATCGTAAGCGGGAAGGCTCATGGTCAGGCCGGCTTCAGACCGGCACGAAAGCGCGCCGCATTGGCCTGATAATGGGCGGCGGAGCGCAGAAGACCGGCCTTGGTCTCTTCGTCCAGCTCGCGGATGATCTTGCCCGGCGCGCCCATGACCAAAGCGCCCGGCGGAATTTCCTTGCCCTCGGCGACCAGAGCGCCCGCGCCGATCAGCGCCCCCGCCCCGATTTTCGCGCCGTTGAGGATGATCGCGCCCATGCCGACCAGCGCGCCGTCACCAATGGTGCAGCCGTGCAGGATCGCGCGGTGGCCGATGGTGCAGTTTTCGCCCACGACCAGCGGATGGCCGGGGTCGGTGTGGAAGACGCAAAGCTCCTGCACGTTCGAGCCTTTGCCGACGCGGATCTCTTCGTTGTCGCCGCGCAGGACCGCGCCGAACCAGATGCTCGCGCCCTCCTCCAAGGTGACACGCCCCATGACTTGCGCATCGGGCGCGACCCATGCATCCGCGGCAATCTGCGGCTTTACCCCATCCAGTTCCCAGATCATTTGCCAATCTCCTCGGCCATCAGCTTGCGAATGAACGGCCCCAGCCCGACCTGACGGTCGCGGCGCAGTCGTTCTGCGGTCAGGATTGTCTTGAGTTCCTCGGTCGCGCGGTCAAGATCTTCGTTGACCAGAACATAGTCGTATTCAGCCCAATGGCTGATTTCGTTGAGGCTTTTTGCATCCGGCCCTGAATGACCTCGGCGCTGTCTTGTCCGCGCGCGATCAGGCGGCGTTCCAGCTCGATCAGGCTCGGCGGCAGGATGAAGACCGAGACGACATGCGCCCCGAGCGCCGAAGCGCGGATCTGCTGGCCGCCCTGCCAATCGACGTCGAACAGCGTATCGCGACCCTCGCGCATCGCGGCCTCGACCGGCTGGCGCGGCGAGCCGTAATAATTGCCGAAGACCTCGGCATGTTCGAGCATCTGGCCCTGATCGACCAAGGCGCGGAAATCCTCGACGCCAAGAAAGTCGTAATGCTGGCCGTGGACCTCGCCCGGACGCGGCGCGCGCGTCGTCGCCGAGACCGAGAAGCGCAGCGACGGGTCCCATTCCATCAGGCGTCGCGCCAAAGTCGATTTCCCCGCCCCCGAAGGAGAGGAGAGAATGATCAAAAGCCCGCTGCGTTCCATGAAACCCCCGATAATCTGGCTTGTGCTTCAATGCGCATCGCCAGCCTCGGGGTCAAGTGCCAGCCGCCCCGCCCCTGCAAAGGCAAAACAGCTCCGCCGGCAAAACAACCGCAAGGTTAACCAGAGGTTGATAATTCAATCGATCGGTGGATCAAAACGCGGTAGGCTGACGTTGTATGGTTCTCAGGTCAGTTTTTTCGAGTTTCCCACATGTTTAACGACAACGGCGACGACGGCGTTCCAGATATCATCCGGGCGAAAGCCTTTCTGCACCGCCCACGGGCGGTGAAGTGCTGCATATGGCCGATTTCGACCCAAACCGTGCCGGACAGATCCTGCTGGAGCTGCGCCACTATTGGGAGGGTCTGCGCAAAGGCCGCGCCATCCCCGACCGTGCCGATGTCGAACCCAAGGGCATCCGCTCTGCGCTCGATTTCGCCTTCATCCTCGAACGGGTCGCACCGGGGGCCGCGCGGTTCCGGCTTGCGGGCCGCCATCTGATCGATCTGATGGGGATGGAGGTGCGGGGCATGCCCTTTTGCTCGCTGCTCAATCCGGAATCGCGCGGGCGTCTGTCGGATGTGCTCGAAAGCGTCTTCAAAGCGCCCCAGATCGCGGAATTGCGCCTCCGCTCAGAACCGGGCTACGGTCGCCCCGAACTGGTTGCACGCATGCTGGTCCTGCCGCTGAAATCCGATCTGGGCGATGTAACCCGTGCCATGGGTTGCATCATCTCGGAAGGCGAGATCGGCCGCGCCCCGCGCCGTTTCGACATCATGGCCGAAGAACTCACACCAGTCATTCCGGGCGCTTTGGTGCTTGAGCCCTCGCCCTCGGCCGCCGGTTTTACCGAAGCTCCCGCCGCACCCTGGCGCGCGGCCAGCCCTGCGCCCGTTGCACCGGAAGGCGTCTCGGAACCAAGGCCTGCCGAGGGCGACGCCTCGCCCGAAGCGCGTCGCGCCCGTTTCCGCATCGTGATCGATAACGACTAAGGCCAAGCGCTGCGCCATTCGGGCTCCGACGCAGGGCAGGACATGAAAAAGCCGCCGCAACCGGAAGGTCGCGGCGGCTTTCAATTTCCATTCCGCAGGCAGCGCCGATCCGCAAAACGGAGCGGCAGCCGCCCGAGGGCCATCAGCCTGCTTTGGCTTGGCGCGCCTCTTCGAGACGGCGGCCACGCAGTTCCTCGGCGACGAGGAAGGCCAGTTCCAGCGACTGGCTGGCGTTCAGGCGCGGGTCACATGCGGTGTGGTAGCGCGAGGACAGATCCTCGTCGGTCACGGCGCGCACGCCGCCGGTGCATTCGGTCACATCCTGACCGGTCATCTCGAAATGGACGCCGCCCGGAATGGTGCCTTCGGCTTTGTGGACCCCGAAGAATTCGCGCACTTCGCGCAGGACCGAATCGAAGGTCCGCGTTTTGTAGCCCGAAGCCGCCTTGATCGTGTTCCCGTGCATCGGGTCACAGGTCCAGACGACGTTGGCACCCTCTTCCTGCACGGTCTTGATCAGACGCGGCAGGTGGTCGCCGACCGAACCGGCACCGAAGCGCGCGATCAGGGTCAGACGGCCGGCCTCGTTCGCCGGATTCAGTTTCTCCATCAGGCGCTTGAGGTCCTCGGTCGTGGTCGAGGGACCGCATTTCAGGCCGATCGGGTTCTGGACGCCGCGACAGAATTCGACATGCGCGCCGTCAACCTGACGGGTGCGGTCGCCGATCCAGATCATGTGGCCTCGAGCCCGCGACCGGAAGGCCGGTCGTCGAATCGATGCGGGCGAGCGCTTCTTCATATTCCAGAAGCAGGGCTTCATGGCTCGTGTAGAATTCAACTTGCGCAAGCTCGTGAGCGGTTTCTCCGGTGACGCCCGCCGCCGCCATGAACGCCATCGCATCCGAAATGCGGTCGGCGATATCGCGGTAGCGCGCGGCCTCCGGCCCGCCGGTGAAGTCCGAGATCCAACTTTGCACGCGATGGATATCGGCATAGCCGCCGGTCGAGAAGGCGCGCAGCAGGTTCAGCGAGGCAGCCGCCTGGGTATAGGCCGCCAGCATGCGCTGCGGATCGGGGATACGCGCTTCCGGGCTGAAGTCGAAACCGTTGATGATGTCGCCGCGGTAGCTCGGGAGCTCCACCCCGCCAACCGTCTCCATCGGAGCCGAGCGCGGCTTGGCGAACTGGCCTGCCATCCGGCCGACCTTCACGACCGGAAGCTGTGCGCCCCAGGTCAGAACGACAGCCATCTGCAGCATCACCTTGAAGGTGTCGCGGATGTTGTCTGCCGAGAATTCGGCAAAGCTCTCGGCGCAATCGCCGCCTTGCAGCAGGAAGGCACGGCCTGCCGCGACATCGGCAAGATGGGCACGAAGACGACGGGCCTCGCCCGCAAAACCAGGGGCGGATATTTCGCAAGCTGCGCCTCGACGCCCTCGACAGCCGAGAGATCGGGATAATCCGGCATCTGGACACGCGGGCGCTCACGCCATCCACGCTTGTCCCAGGCCGGTGTTGCGGTCGCGATGTGACGCGTTGTATCTGCCATGGTCTGGTGTCCTTCATGTTCAGTGGAGCACATATAGGGGGCTGGAAGCGAAAGGGGAAGGCTTGCGCCCGCCCCCTCACCTGATGATCTGACCCTGTCACTTTTGCGCCAAAGCCATGACCGATAGAGCCAAACCCTTTCCCGCAAAAAAGCCGCCCCGCCAACGGCCGCTTTCGATGCCCCCGCCGCGGAAGCGGCCCTGAAACACCCCGCGAATGCGGTGCCGGATCCGTCCGCGCAAGCCGCTGCCGCGCTCGACCCGGCGCGGCGCTATGTGTTTTTGCTCATGGACCGCTTCACCATGATCTCCTTCGCCGCCGCGATCGAGCCGTTGCGGCTGGCCAACCGCCTTGCGGGACGCGAGCTTTACAGCTGGCGCCTGATCGGGCCTGCGGGTTTCGAGGCGGTCTGCTCCAACGGCGCGCGGATCGCGCTGGATGGCGGGCTCGAGGACTGCGCGCGCGAAGACACGATCATCGTCTGCGGAGGCGTCGATGTGAAACGCGCCACGACCAAGGCGATTCTCGGCTGGTTGCGCCGTCAGGCCCGCCGCGGCGCGCGGCTCGGGGCATTATGTACCGGCGCGCGCGTTCTGGCCGAGGCGGGACTGCTCGACGGGCGGCGCGCAACGATCCATTGGGAAAACCAAGACGGCCTGGCCGAGGAATTTCCCGATGTGCTGCTTATCCATTCGGTTTTCGTCGAGGACGGCAATTTCCTGACCGCGGCCGGCGGCACTGCCGCGATCGACCTGATGTTGCGCCAGATCGCGCGCGATCAGGGCAATGATCTGGCTGCGGGCGTGGCGGACCAGATGATCCATACCGCGATCCGGTCCGAAAGCGACCAGCAGCGCCTGTCCATCCCGACCCGCATCGGCGTGCGCCACCCCGCCTCGCGGCAATCGTGGCGCGGATGGAGGCCAATCTCGAAGATCCGATCAGCCCCGCGCGACTGGCAGCGGATGCCCAGATCTCGCCGCGCCAGCTCGAACGGCTTTTCGCACGCTACATGGGCCGCTCGCCCAAGCGCTATTACATGGAAATCCGGCTGGAACGCGCGCGCAACCTGCTGCTCCAGACCGATATGAGCGTGATGGAGATCGGCCTTGCCTGCGGCTTTGCCAGCGCCGCGCATTTCGCCAAAAGCTATCGCGCGATCTATGGCGCAACCCCTTACCGCGAGCGCAATGCACAGGCCGGATTGCCGCTCTGATCCGCCCTGTCCGGCGGCCTGACCGCTGCTCTCCGCCCCGCAAGGTGCCCCGCGCAAAACAGCGCGCAAGGGGCGCTGGAGGAGCTTGCCGTAACGGCAGCCCATATACGGTTATAGGCCTAGCGTTAACATGCTTTTCTTTTGTCCGGAGCGCTTATAGCCTGAAGGTCGGATAACATTCCGAACAGGGAGAAAAACATGAAAAAGCTGCTTCTGGCCTCTGCCGCCTGCGTCATGGTCGCCGGTGCCGCCTCGGCCGAAGATGTGAAGATCGGCGTATCCTTCGGCTTCACCGGCCCGCTGGAATCGATGTCGCCGAACATGCTCAAAAGCGTCGAGCTGGCCGCAAAGGAAGTCTCGGACAGCGGCAAGTTCCTTGACGGCTCGACCGTCTCGGTGGTTCAGGGCGACAGCACCTGCACCGATGCCGCCGCGGCCGTAGCCACGGTCGAGCGTCTTGTTACGGCAGAGGGCGTCAAAGGCATCATCGGCGGCATGTGCTCGGGCGAAACCATCGCCTCGCTGGAAAAAGTCGGCGTCCCGAACGGCATGGTGATGATCTCGCCGTCCGCGACCTCGCCCGCGCTGACCGGTATCGCCGATCAGGGCCTGTTCTTCCGCACCTCGCCCTCCGACGCGCGTCAGGGCGATGTCATGGCAGACATCACGCTGGAGCACGACATCAAAACCGTCGCCGTGACCTATACCAACAACGACTACGGCAAGGGTCTCGCCGACGCTTTCGTTCAGGCCTATGAAGCCAAAGGCGGCAAGGTCACGATGAATGCGGCCCATGACGACGGCAAGGCCGACTATTCGGCCGAAGTCGCGGCACTGGCTTCGGCGGGCGGCGATGCGCTGGTCGTGGCGGGCTATGTCGACCAGGGCGGCTCGGGCATCGTTCAGGGCTCGCTCGATTCCGGCGCTTTCAGCACCTTCGTCTTCCCCGACGGCATGGTCGCACAGGCTCTGGTCGAGCGTTTCGGCAACCAGCTTGAAACCTCCTTCGGTCAGAACCCCTCGGCCGATGGTCAGGGCCACGACACGTTCAACGAGATGGCGACCGCAGGCGGCTTTGACGCCACCTCGGCCTTTGCGGGCGAATCCTATGATGCGACCGCGCTGATCCTGCTGGCGATGCAGTCCGCGAAATCCTCGGACCCGAAAGTCTACAAGGACAAGGTCATGGAAATCGCCAATGCGCCGGGCGAAAAGATCTATCCGGGCGAGCTGGCCAAAGGGCTGGAGCTGCTCGCGGCAGGCACCGACATCGACTATGTCGGCGCGACCGCCGTCGAGATGCTCGAGCCGGGCGAGACTGCGGGCACCTACCGCGAAGTCGACTTCAAGGGCGGCACGCTCAACGTCGTCAAGTTCCGCTAATATCTTCAGGAAAGGCCCGGAGCGGAAACCTCCGGGCCTTTTCTCAACCAGATCAAAGATCTGACACGATAACCTCGTATAAAACGGGGAGTGGGGAGTATAATGATCCAGGTCCACGACCTGCATAAGCATTTCGGGGGATTCCGCGCGGTTCAGGGAACAAGCCTGACGATCGAGACCGGCTCGATCACCGGCCTGATCGGGCCGAACGGCGCAGGAAAATCCACCCTTTTCAACGTGATCGCGGGTGTTCTCAAACCGACCTCGGGAACGGTCATCATGGATGGCGAGGACATCACGGGCCTTGCCCCCCACGAGCTTTTCCACAAGGGGCTGCTGCGGACCTTCCAGCTTGCACACGAGTTTTCCTCGATGACGGTGCGCGAGAATCTGATGATGGTGCCCGCCGGCCAGACCGGCGAGACGCTGTGGAACACATGGTTCAAGCGCGGCCAGATCCGCGAAGAAGAGCGGGTCTTGCGCCAAAAGGCCGACGAGGTTCTCGACTTCCTGACGATCTCCCATGTCGCCGACGAAAAGGCCGGCAATCTTTCGGGCGGCCAGAAGAAGCTGCTCGAGCTTGGCCGCACCATGATGGTCGATGCCAAGATCGTCTTTCTCGACGAGGTCGGGGCGGGCGTGAACCGCACGCTTCTGGGCACGATCGGCGATGCCATCGTGCGGCTGAACCGCGAGCGCGGCTATACGTTCTGCGTGATCGAACACGACATGGATTTCATCGGCCGCCTCTGCGATCCGGTGATCGTCATGGCCGAGGGCAAGGTTCTCGCGCAGGGCTCGGCCAAGACCATCATGGAAAACGAGGCCGTGATCGAGGCCTATCTCGGCACCGGCCTCAAGAACAAGGTGGCTGCCGAAATCGGGGCCGAACGCGATCTGGGCGAAAGCCACGGCGCGCAGCCGGGACTGGGCGCGGAAAGCGGCATGAACACGGGCAAGGCGGGGATCACGCATGAGCCAACCCTACCTCTCGGCCTCGAATATGCGCGGCGGCTACGGCAAGGCCGATATTCTCAACGATTGCACGATCACCGTCGACAAGGGCCAGATCGCCGTCATAGTCGGTCCGAACGGCGCCGGAAAGTCCACCGCGATGAAGGCGGTTTTCGGCATGCTCGGGCTGCGCGAAGGCCGCGTGCTGCTGGCGGGCGAGGATATCACCACGCTCTCGCCGCAAGACCGCGTCAAGAAAGGCATGGGCTTCGTGCCCCAGACCCACAATATCTTTCCTCGATGTCGGTCGAGGAGAACCTCGAAATGGGGGCCTATATCCGCAACGACGACTACCGCGACACGCTGGCGCAGGTCTACGAGCTGTTTCCCGCCGTGGCCGACAAGCGCCGCCAGAATGCCGGCGAATTGTCGGGCGGGCAGCGCCAGCAGGTCGCCGTCGGGCGCGCGCTGATGACGAAGCCCTCGCTTCTGATGCTCGACGAGCCGACGGCGGGCGTCTCGCCCATCGTCATGGACGAGCTTTTCGACCGCATCATCGAGGTTGCCCGCACCGGCATCTCGATCCTCATGGTCGAACAAAACGCCCGACAGGCGCTGGAGATCGCCGATATCGGCTATGTCCTCGTGCAGGGCACCAACCGCTACACGGACAGCGGCAAGGCCCTGATGGCCGATCCCGACGTGCGCCGAACGTTCCTCGGGGGTTAAGACATGGATTTGCTCAACGCCCTTGTGGCGGTCCTGAACTTCGTCGTGGTGCCCGCGGCCGCCTATGGCGCGCAGCTGGCGCTTGGCGCGCTTGGCGTGACGCTGATCTACGGCATCCTGCGCTTTTCCAACTTCGCCCATGGCGACACCATGGCCTTCGGTACCGCGCTGTGCATTCTCGTGACTTGGGGATTGCAGGCGCTCGGGCTGTCGATCTTCCCCCTGCCCGTCGCGCTTCTGGCGCTGCCGATCGCGATCGCGCTCACCGCGGTTCTGCTGATCGGGACCGACCGCGTGGTTTACCGCTTCTACCGGCGCAAGAAATCCGATCCGATCATCATGGTCATGGCCTCGGTCGGCGTGATGTTCATCATGAACGGCCTCACCCGTGTCGTGATCGGCGTGGACGAGATCCGTTTCGACGACGGCGCGCGCTTCGTGATCGATGTCGCGACCTTCCGCAACATGACCGGCCTGCAAGAGGGCCTCGCCCTGCGCTCGAGCCAGCTCATCACGCTGGTCGTGACCGCAATCGCCTGTGTCGCGCTGTTCTGGTTTCTCGGCCGCACCAAATCGGGCAAGGCCATGCGCGCCTATTCCGACAACGAGGATCTCGCGCTTTTGTCCGGCATCGACTCCGAAAAGATCGTGCGCATGACCTGGATCATCGCCGCGGCTTTGGCGACGACGGCGGGCGTGCTTTATGGTCTGGATAAAAGCTTCAAGGCTTTCAATTACTTCCAGATTCTTCTGCCGATCTTTGCCGCCGCAATCGTCGGCGGTCTGGGCAACCCTTTGGGCGCGGTGGCGGGAGGGTTCATCGTCGCCTTTTCCGAGGTCGCGATCACCTATCCCTGGAAAAAAGTCGCGGGCTATCTCTTCCCCGACTGGCAACCGGACGGGCTGCTTCAGCTTCTGTCCACCGAGTATAAATTCGCGGTCAGCTTCGTCATACTGATCGTGGTGCTGTTGTTCCGGCCGACCGGCCTGTTCCGCGGCAAGTCTTTCTGAGGGGGCGTCACATGTCGAACAATCGTCAAGCCGCTGCATCGAGCCAATGGCGCGCACCCGTGGTTTTCGCCGTCATCTTCGTGCTTTTCGTGCTCGAAGGGACGACGCGGAACGCCCTTTTCTCCGGAAGCTGGAACTCGGCGCTCGGCATCCTCAACATGGGGCTGATCTCGGCGGTGATGGCGCTGGGGGTGAACCTGCAATGGGGTTATGCGGGGCTGTTCAATGCCGGTGTCGTGGGCTTTCTCGCCATCGGCGGCGTCGCCCCCGTCCTGATCGCCACCAAACCGGTCGAGGGGGCCTGGGCCGCCGGCGGCTGGCGGCTGATTGCCGCTTTCATTGTCGCGATCGGCGCGATCTTTCTCGCGACCCAGATCTGGAAGCGCCTGCCCAAACCCTGGAACAGGCTCGGCGTGCTCGGGTTGCTGGTGCTGGGTTTTGTCCTTTACCGCGGGCTTTTCGACCCTGCCGTCATCGCGATCGAGGCGAACAACTCCGCCTCGGCCGGCAATATCGGCGGGCTCGGGCTGCCTGTCCTGCTGTCATGGCCGGTGGGCGCGCTCTTTGCCGCGGCGGCGGCATGGGGTGTGGGCAAGGTCGCTTTGGGGCTGCGCTCGGATTACCTCGCGATTGCAACGCTCGGGATCGGCGAAATCATCGTGGCGGTGATGCGCAACGAGGAATGGCTGGCGCGGGGCGTCAAGAACATGTCCGGCATCCCCGCCCCGTCCCCTACGAGATCGACCTGCAGGCCGATCCGTCCTTCGTCGCCAAGGCGGCCTCCTTCGGGATGGATCCTGCGGTTGCCTCGGGGATCTGGGTGAAGCTGCTTTACGCGGGACTGCTGAGCGCGGTTCTGCTTTTGCTGATCCTGCTGACCCAGCTTGCGCTGAAATCGCCTTGGGGCCGGATGATGCATGCGATCCGCGACAACGAGACCGCCGCCGAGGCGATGGGCAAGGATGTCACGCGCCGCCATCTCCAGATCTTCGTGATCGGCTCGGCCATCATCGGTCTGGCGGGAGCAATGATGATCACGCAGGACGGGCTGATGAGCCCGGGGGCTATGCACCGTTGCGCTATACGTTCCTGATCTGGGTGATGGTGATCGTCGGCGGCTCCGGCAACAACTGGGGCGCGGTTCTGGGGGCGATCCTGATCTGGTTCCTCTGGATCAAGGCCGAAATCTGGGGCCCCGAGCTCATGGCGGCCCTGACCGCGCTTTTGCCCGAGGGCGGCGTTCGCGCCCACCTCATGGCCAGCGCGCCGCATATGCGCTTTATCGCCATGGGACTTGTCCTGCTGCTGGTGCTGCGGTTC
Organism: Paracoccus cavernae; assembly: GCA_030410095.1. Lineage (GTDB taxonomy): Bacteria > Pseudomonadota > Alphaproteobacteria > Rhodobacterales > Rhodobacteraceae > Paracoccus > Paracoccus cavernae. Next base: position 456,788 of record JAUFRC010000001.1, on the reverse strand, counting down.
TCGCCGCGCGGTCTCGTGCCTGAAAAGTAAGCCCGCATCCCAGGTCCGGACATGAAAACGCCCCGCATCTGCGGGGCGTTTTTCTGGCGCGGTACGGGGCGCTGCCCCGTACCCCGGGATATTTCATCATGAAAGATGCCGGTTAAAGCTCTGCCAGATCGAGCCGGTCGAGATTGCCCGCCGCAAAGCGGCGCAGAACCTGCGGATAAAGGCGATGCTCCTGCACCAATACGCGCGCCGCGAGGCTGTCCGCGCTGTCGTCCGGCTTTACCGCAACCCGCGCCTGACCGAGGATCGGGCCGGCGTCGAGCTCGGCGGTCACGAGATGGACCGTGGCCCCCGCCTCGCCATCGCCCGCGTCGATCGCGCGCTGATGGGTGTGCAGGCCCGGATATTTCGGCAGAAGCGAGGGATGGATATTCAGCATCCGCCCTTCGAAGCGGCTGACGAAACCGGGCGTCAGGATACGCATGAAACCGGCAAGGCAGAGAATATCGGGCTCGGCCTCGGCCAGACGCGCATATAGTGCATCTTCGAAGGCCTCGCGGTCGCCCTTGAAGGGCCGGTGGTCGATGGCGAAACTCGGAACACCCAGATCCCCGGCTTTCCTCAGCCCGCCCGCTTCGGGATCGTTCGAGCCGACCAGAACGGCGCGAGCGGGATGGTCGCCCGTCATCGATCTGACGAGGCGGATCATGTTCGACCCGCCCCCGAAATCAGAAGGGCGACGCGTTTGACGCCGGATGTCACCGCAGGCGGCCGCTGTAGCGAACGCCCTCGCCCGGGGTGACGGTGCCGAGGCGGAAGGTCTTCTCGCCGGCGGTGGTCAGAACGGCCTCGATCTCGTCGGCGCGGTCGGCCGCGACGACGAGCACCATGCCGATCCCCGAGTTGAAGGTCTTGAGCATCTCGGCATCCGAGATCCCGCCGGCTTCGGCCAGCCAATCGAAGACCGCAGGCAGCGTCCAGCTGTCGAGCTCGACCTCGGCGCCAAGGTGTTTCGGCAGGACGCGCGGCAGGTTCTCGGTCAGGCCGCCGCCGGTGATATGGGCCGCCGCATGGACGCCGCCTGCGCGATCGCCTGCAGGACCGAACGGACATAAAGCCGCGTCGGGACCAGAAGGGCCTGGCCGAGCGTGCCGGTCGCGAAGGGCGCGGCATCATCCCAGCCGAGACCGGCTTCTCCGCGACGCGGCGCACCAGCGAGAAGCCGTTCGAATGGACGCCGTCCGAGCCGAGGCCGATCAGCACATCGCCATCGGCCACATCGCGCGGAAGCGCGGTCCCGCGCTCGAGCGCGCCGACCGCAAAGCCCGCGAGATCGAAGTCGCGGCCGTGATACATGCCCGGCATCTCGGCGGTCTCTCCACCGATCAGCGCGGTGCCCGACAGGCGGCAGCCTTCGGCGATCCCGTTGATAACACGGGCGGCTTCATCGACGGAAAGCTTGCCGGTCGCAAAATAATCTAGGAAGAAAAGCGGCTCGGCGCCTTGGCAGACGAGATCGTTGACGCACATGGCGACCAGATCGATCCCCACCCCGTCGAGCTCCTGCGTGTCGATCGCGATCCGCAACTTCGTGCCGACGCCATCGGTCGCGGCAACCAGCACCGGATCCTGATAGCCCGCCGCGCGCGGGTCAAACAGCGCGCCGAAGCCGCCGAGACCTTCCATCACGCCGGAGCGTTTGGTCGCCCCTGCCGCCGGTTTGATCCGCTCGACCAGCGCATTGCCTGCATCGATATCGACCCCTGCTTCGGCATAGGACATGCCGGTCTTGACTTCGCTCATTTTCGACCCCGGGTTCAGTCAGCTCTCCGATAGCGGAAGGCCCGCTGTCAGGCAATGCGCTGCGGCCCGCCGCAGGGACTAATCGGGGTATTTCGCGTGTCGGAAATACCCTTGGGCCGGACAATCGGGCGGAAGCGGCGATCGCTGCTTGACCGACCGGTTCGATCCGCGCATATCCTTGCGCGTGACCACCGCGGGGGCCTGTAGCTCAATGGTCAGAGCAGGGCGCTCATAACGCCTTGGTTGGGGGTTCAAGTCCCTCCGGGCCTACCACCTACCCAAAATAACCAATATATTACAAAAACTTAAATAGATTGTGTCCCACGCAAATTTCGCCCGTGGGACACCTCGGCAGTTTATCCGCCTTTCAGCCTCGCAAGCGATGCGGGGCCAGACGACCCCGCCCGCAACTGAGTCGCTACCGAATACGACCGTCAGCGACGCTTGCCCGCCCACCACCGCCAGCCAACGCCAGCCGCGACAGCGCCGCCGCCGCTGATCACACCGACCAGCGCCAGCGCAGCGGCATCGGCAACAAGCCGCGCATCAAAACAGTAGTAACCAGACTGCGCCGTTGCCGTCACAAGCCCCAGCGTTGCAAGGCTCGACATAGAAGCGACCAGCCCCCAGCGGATCACGGTTGCAAATGCAATCTTGAGCATCACTTACCCCCAAACATGGATTTCAGAAGATTTGCCAGCGCCTCGACAATGCGAGCGCCAAGACAGCCGGAACCCGGCTCGCCGACCTCGAACGGCCCATCAAAGCGCGCCTTACTTTCGACCAGCGCCGCGCGCACATCTGCCACCGTCGCGCCCGACGCATTCAACCCGTCGCCCGCGTAATAGCTCTGCCCAGCCCGAACCCACCGCGCAGACCCCTGCATATCGTGAGGCACGGGAAAGCTTGCCCATTCCTGCGCAAGAGAAACCATCATCGCATCAAGCGACTTGCGGCCAGATAGATACTCGCCAAGCCCGCGCTTGCGCAGTAGATACGCCCCCGCCGCATCCTGACACGACTTGTCGAACCGCTCGGACGGCAACACCGCGCCCGCGTCAACGATCTCCGAAAGCGTCTTGCGGATGATTTGATAAAAGCCCGCCGCGCTCGACTTCGCGCCCTGCTCGACAACCTTCTTTTGCCACGCCTGCACCTCGGCAACGGTCATGGCGGTCAGATCGCGCGGGCGGAGCGCCTTTGGCACAAACCCCGAGACAATCCCATAATCGCCGCGCGACTCGGCGCGACCGATTAGCGCCAGCAAGGGCGCAATCTGTTTTGCAGTAAATTTCATCATCAGCCCATAAAAAAGCCCGGCAAAGCCGGGCCGTTCCAGATCCCCACCGCTCGGCGGAAATCACTTGTATTCCTTGAAAACCCACCCAACGACCGCCCCAGCCAAGGCCCCGACGACCGCAACCCCGCCACGGTCAAGCCAACGGAAGAAAACCCCCGGCCCATCGCCTGCCGCTCAAGGTCAAGGACGCGACCGCGCAAATCGCGGATCTCCAAATCAGCACGGTCTAGGCGATTGAAAAGCGTAACGGTTCGTTCCTCGATCCGAGCAAGGCTCACAATCGCCGCGCTCATATCGTCGATTTTTTGCTCAAGCCTTACGACCGTTCGCACCAACTCGGCTTCGCTCACAGGCCGCCCCCGTCTTGATCATCAAGCGATTGCTCGGGCGGGACAAAGCGCAAGCCGTCATAAGTCCAACCGATCCCGACCGCGTTTATAGGCCCAACCACAGCCCACCCGTCCGGGGCCGCGTAGCCCTCGGCCTCAACCGTCACCTGCGCGACAGAGCCGCCCTCTATGCGCGCTGCATAAATCATGTGATCACCACCACCTTTGCACTATCGGAAGGAAAAACGAGGACAAACAGGCCATCGCCACCACTGCCGGAACCCTGATTACCCCCACCACTGCCGCCACCATTTACGGCTGAAGCGGAAGCAACCCCGCGCGCCGCACTGGTCCCGCCATGCGTTGCCGCCCCCTGATCATAAGCAGAACCGCCGCCACCACCGCCGCAGATCTCCATTGCAGGCTCACACCAACCAAGCGCGATGCCAGCACCGCCCGCGCCGCCAATCTTGGGCAGACGATCAACGCCAGCACCACCAGCACCACCACCGCCGCCGCCGCCCTCACTCACGGCCCCAACGCCCGCATCTCCGCCCGACACAGAGTTGCCGCCCCGATTACCGGGGTCGCCCACGCCGCCGACGCGCGGGTTGCCATTCGTCCCAGCACCCCCGCCGTTTCCACCATTTCCGCCGTTACCGTTGCCGCTACCCGATCCGCCACCGGGCGAAACAGCCAATGCGACACCCCCCAACATCAGGCGAGAGGCAGAACCCGGATTGCCGGTGCCGGTCGCGGCCAATCCAGCACCACCCGCCCCGACCTCAACGTCATAGGAACCCGCCGCCAGATCGCCGAACGACACAACCGGCCACGACCCGCCACCGCCGCCGGTTGAGCGCCCGGTGTAACCCCCAGACCCCCGCCACCAGCAAGAGCGTAGCGCGCGCCCTCGACCGGCCCGCTAACGTGCAGCGATCCCGACTGACGAAACAGAACCTGCATGAAGCCGACGCCATCACGCTCGAAGGTTGTAACGACCCCTCCGGCGACCGTAACGACGATAGGGCGCACCCACTCGCGCCCACCCAGCCAAAGGCGCTCAAGCTCGCCCCCGCCGCTCCACATACGATAGGCCGTAAAATCCAGAAGCCCGCCCATTACACGCCCGCAGGCTTGTAAGTGACGATATCGCCCGGATACTGCACCGCCGCCGCCTGCGCCGCAGCTAGATCGGTGAACGCCCGGATCTCGACAGAGACACCCGCTTCGCCTCGATCACCTTTGACACCTTGCGCGCCTCGATCACCCTGCAACCCCCGTTCTCCAGACAAGCCCCTCTCGCCCCGGTCGCCTTGATCCCCCTTGTCACCGCGCGGGATCGTCAGCACGTCGCCCTCATAGGTGACATTGCTGCCCGCTTGGCCGGTGGCCAAGGTGACGGCCTCAAGATCAAGCGCGCCTGACGGGCCACGATACCCGATGGTTGTCTTGACGACCTGCATCAGCAACCCCTTCAATGTTGAGATAGAACGTTCCGGGCGGCTGCGCCCCGCGCTGGTCGATGTAATAGACGCTGGCGGGGTATAGCCGGGGCGGCAGGTCAAGCTCCGCTAGATCGACCTCGAAGCCCTCCGCGACCGGCACACCGTGCAAGACGATGCACTGCCCATGAGCCGCGACCCGAAGCTCCATGCGCAGGCCACCGAGGGGCGGCGGTGTCCCATCCGGTTGCTCCGGCGCAAAGACAAGCCCGCCCACCGTCCCAAGGCGATATTTTAAAACATCCATGATTTTACCTTATCTAGGCAGCGATACCGAAAAGGGCGTCAAGCTGGGCACCATCGACGCCCAGCCCGTCAGCAATCGCCAGCAAGACCGGATTAAGCCGGTCGATAACGACCGACCCCGACCAGCGCACGACCGCCTCAAGCTGCAACTCCGCCGGGAACCCGGCGAAAACACCCGCATCGACGGCGGGATTTCTCCGCGCGCCGCTGGCCCTGCATCCTCGGGCGGGATGATCCCCGCCCGGATAGCAGCCAGCAAGAAATCGGATCGCGACATGCTTGCAGCCGCGCGCCGTCCCTCGTGTTCGGCTTCGGGATCTCGCATGTCGATCCATTCCACCGTTTCGGGGTTGAGAACCCAGCCGGGGCCGGGCTTCGGCGGCAGCGCGGTCACTACCCCATCGACAAGAATGAACTCGTCGGCGGGATAGTGCCCTCGATCAGCGCGACGTTCAGGGGCGTGTTGGCCAGCACGTCGTCGAAGTTGGTCATGGCAAGGTGCCCGCAAACCTCGCCGAAACGCAGTTCGAACAGGGTGTATTGGGCTTCGGCCCCCGTGCCAAAAAGAGGCGCGCTCATTTGTACCACTCCAGATCCGTGATTTCGCCGCCGAGCGTTGCGTGATTGCCGCCCGAGCGCATTTGCAAGCGCAGGGTGTGACTGCCTGCGCTCATGCTGCGAATGAAGGTGAACTCTTGGATCGGACTGTCTGTGGTCTGCAGGCCCAGAATTTGAATTCCGTCGTGCCATCCGGCCATTCAACGACTGCTCCATCAACCATGAAGCGCACATAGATCCTACTTGATCCGCCACCATTTGCGCGCCTGCGGAACCGGACGCTTTGCAGGTGGATGCCCGCCTTGGCGGAATTCCACGTCAGGGTATGAACATCGACAAAGGTCACGGTGTTGTCGGTCGCAACGCCCGTCCAGTTGGCGCTGGATCGTACCTGCGTGACCGCGCCGTCCTTGATGTTGATGGTGTCGACAGTGAGGTTTGCAATCTTCGCGCCGCTGACCGCGAGATTGGCAATCTTGGCCGCGTCGATGGCCAAGTTTGCAGTTTTCGCCCGTGTGACGACCAGATCATCGATCTGCGCCGACTTCGTGATGATACCAGCGGCGGCCAGCAGCCCGCCGGTTATCGTCTCAGCCTCGACATGCCGCCCTTGGATCGACCCATCGACGACAAGCTTGCCCGTGCCCTTCACCCTGGCGGTGGGGGCGGCGAAGGTAATATTGCTGTCGGTGCCCTCATAGATCGCCGCAAAGCGGAAGCGCGCTTGCAAAGCACCAGCAGGAACCACAACCGAGCCTTCATAAGGCGTGGCAGTGTTGCCGCGCCGCTGATGGTGGCCGCATTTACCGTCGAGATTGCAGTTTCGGACTTGTCGAAGAACTGGATCTGGATCCGTGCGTTCATCATCGTGCCGGCGGCCCTGATGACCTGACCGGATACGAAAAGCTCATCCCCGGGGTGACCGGGAAAAAGCCCTCATATAGCCGTACTGGGTGTTGTTATTCACGTTCGCGGAGTGCGTGTAATACAGATCACCGACTGACTTCACGTCATTGCGTGGCGTGACCGGCCGCAACCCAAACGCGACCCCCATGACCCAAGACGCGGCGTCTTGCAGCTGGTCATCAGGGACAAGGTTCGTGAAGTCCGCAATCGCCAAGATGGACGCCACCACCGACCGCGCCGCAAGTTGATCGGTGCCGATGGCCCCCGCAGCGATTTGCGCCCCCGTAAGCTTGCCGACAATGAGGTCAGCAGCAACCTCGGCGGTCCATTTGGTGCCGTCCCAACGGTAAAACTGCCGGTCAGTAGTGAGCACGACCAAATCACCAATCCGCATTCCCGAAGTCGGAAAGGCGGTGACGGTTCTGGGAATGCGGATCGAGGCGGCAAACGCCGTTTCGTCCAGAATTCCGGCCACGCTCTCTTGGATGAAATGCACCCATGTCGTGCCGTTCCAGCGATACAGGCGGCTATCAGCGCGCGACCACGCCAATTCCCCAACATAGCCGCCCGGCGTCGAACGGCTGGGAATGTCGCGGGTCGTCCAAACACAACTCGACAGCCTCAATCAGACGCTGCAAAACCCGCGAAAAGTAATCCGCATTCAGGGCCGCGCTATTGGCGACATTCGGCATGACCCCGACGCCGATCTTGTACGCCGGGACATGGAACACACCACAGACAACCTCGGCAGACCATTTCATTTGCTCGACCAGCTGGGCATCGGTTGCCGTAACCGCGATAGACTGAAACTTCAGATCATTGCCCAGCACCGCGACCTTGCCGCGATTTGAACCGCCATAAGCCGCTTGCCACTGGTCGCGGATTAGCCCCGCATCCTCCGCATCAAGATCGCCGGGCGTTGCTAGAACCCCGGCAGGCATGGCCGCATTCGCGAACAAGTCCGCGCTCGACTTCTGCATTTCCATCCCTTGCGTTGCCCCCAACGCGGCAGCGTAAAGACGCGACAACCCAACGAGCGGATGAAACAGGCAATTATAGCGGTCATGGATCACATCAGCCGCGGGGATAGTTACATCAGCCCCGACGCCCGCCAGCGCATCGGATTTGACGTGGTAAAACACCTCGCCATCGGTCGAAACCTTCGGAATGACCCGCGCCGCGTCCAGAACATGAAGCCCGACAACGCCGCCGCCCGCGCCGTATTCTTTCAGGATATAGGCATTACCACTTTGCAGCTTTGACAAGATCCAGCTTTCAACAAACTGGATGCGGTTCTGATACAGGTTAGGCTTGCGCAAGACCGCATCCGCCGGACCCTCGACCCAAATTCGCCCAGCCTTGGCAACTTTCTTGATCCGCAGCTTGCCAATATCGCCCGCGACCAGAGACATGCAGGAAAACACGGCATGATGCGCAAGCGCCCGGTCGGCGTCAACAAAGGCCGGACACTGAAACGGCCCGACCAAATGCGAACCGCCGCGACCCGACCACAACTTAACACGCAAGCCCGAAAAAGCCCGGCGCACCCCTGCACTGCCTTGCGCATAGCTGATCCCTTCCCAAAAGAAAAAGGGGCAGCAATCGCCGCCCCTCCCGCCCTATCGCCCGGCCCTTACGGGGCCGGGTCAGGCTCGCCCCATTTAACCGCCATCCACTGCACCGCCGCCGCACGACGACGACGCCAGCTAAGCGTCCGCAGCGCCCGGAAGCCGACCGCGCCCGTTTGGAACAGCGAGACAAGCTCCGTCGCCACAGGCGCGCCCGCATCGCCAAGCGGCATGTCGGTCATTTCAAACTGGCCTCCGTCGAAATCTCGATTTCGACCTCGCCCTCATCCGCGAAATAGACCTCCGGGGCCGCGACCAGCGCCACGTTGTCGCCCATATGCTCGGACGCAATGACAGGCAGGCCCTCAAGCTTGCCGCCGCCCATATGCATCTCGGGCCAGATACGAACGCCGAACTCGTTCTTCATGAGCGACAGGCGAAGCGCCAAGCGGGCCGACATGATCCAGACGCCCGAACCGATCGACAGGTTAGCGGCGCTGAATTTTGCCATCAGGGCATAAATGTCCTGATTGATCGCAGCCAGATCATTGCCCGCAGACGGAAGCGCGGCAACGCCGTTCAAGATCGACCCCGGACGCGCCGCATTGCCTGCGCTCGTCGGGTCAATGAACGTCCCGTCCTGACACTGGATGATCGCCAGAGCCATTTGGTTGCGAATAAGACGCTCCGTTGCGGCCGAATTGTCGCGCAACTGTTCAAGCGTCACCGCCGTCAGCGCCGCGATTTTCCGCTTGCCCAAGGTTTCCCGATCAAACGAGCCCTTCGACATAGGGATTGCCTTGCCATCACCGACCCAAGCCGCACCAACCGGCGCAGTCTCCATCAGGACCGGCAAATCAAACGGCACCTCCGTCAGCGCCGGAACCCCGTCCAGACCGAAGCGCCCGACGATGGTTTGCGGGCGCAGGAAATCCACGAAATCCGCGATGCCGCCAACGTTTGCCATAAGCGCCGGATCACTTGCGCCGGTCATGGCACCGACCGCCGCCTTGGTCATGGTGACAACTTGCGGGTCGCGCGCGCCGTAAAGATCGCCCGCAATCGCCACCGCGTCCGACCCCGTTTTGCGGGCCAGAGCCGCGCAACGCGCATAGCGCGCAAGACGAATACCCGGCTCCGGCTCCGCCGCCTTCGCCACACCCGGCACGACAGGCGCGCGGCCAGAACCGCCCGGCCCGCGACCGGCACCAGCGGGCAGCACCGCCGCAACGGCACCCTTCGCAACCTGCATTGCGTCCAGCGACTTGAGGCGGGAAAGCCCCGCGTCAATCGCCTCGACCTCTGCCGAATGCTCATCAAAGCTCGCGACTTCCTCGGCGGTCATATCGCGGTCGCCATCTGCCGCCGCCGCATCGGCAATCGCCGCCATCGCATCCACTGCGCTCTTGCGTTTAAGCTCGCGCGCCGCAATCTGTTGCTTCACAGACATTCCGTTTCCCTTCATCTTGTCTTTGCCCGCAGCATGGGGCGCGTTTGCGGATGCACCCGGCTTTTTGCCCTTCGCGGCCAGCCCTGTTGCATCCAATGATTTGACCCGTTGAATTGTCGCCTCGACATTCGCCGGGATTGTCACAAGCGAAAGCTCGAACACCTCGCAGGCATCGACCCGAACCCCGCCGCTATCCAGATAGGACCACGACACCGGGCGGAAACCGATGCTCACCCCCGTGACCAGACCGGACGTGACGCTTTGCCATGCTTCCTCGACCCGATCACGAACCGGCCCCGGCTCGGCCACCACCGGCAACTCCGCCTCAAACGTGACGCTTTCGGCGGTTGGCTGATCGAACCAGACCCGGCCAACCGGCGCGGAAATGTCATGTTGCCACAGCAGCGGCGCGGGATTGGTGAACGTCACCCCCAACGGCTCGATAATATCGCCGTCCCGGTCAGGCGCGGGCGTTGTCGCGATGCCCTTAATGCGCCGCCCGCCCTCGCTAACCGACTTGACGGTCAGCAAGCTATAAGCGCGATTTTTCATCGCGTTCCCCTTCGCTTTAAATGATAAAAACGCGCGGCTTGGCCTTGCGCTTTGGCGGCTTTGGATGCCCGAACATCAGAACAGCCGCGTTGAATGTCGCCATCAGAAGATCGATTTTCGCAGATCCCGCCACAGCCTTCGTGACCGTGTAATTAGACCCCCGAAGCTCGGTTTTCGCGTTGCCGACATTCCAGCCCATCAGACCCGACCGGCCATGCAGAAACTTGCCGTCCTTCAACCGGCGCGGCAGCGTCAATACCGCCTGTTGCAGCTGATACCCCTGCCCGACCGAAAAGAACCGGCCCGCATAGTCCCGCGCCTCCAGCTCGTCCAAAAGCTTGGCAATCCCGAAGCTATCAAGCCCGATTGCAGGCGTTTCGTTCGGCAGCAAACCGGCATTCTCTAGCCGGTCGATCACGTCGCAAGCCTCGTAAACCTCTTGGCCTATGTCCTCGCAGGTGACATATTCCCCGGCCCGCTCGGCATCATCCAGCACCGGGACAATATCGGGCCGCCGCTCTCGCACGTCTGAATAGCCCCAGCCCTTCGCCCAATGCAGCCACTTGCCGGACCCTTTTCGCGCCCGATCACCGCAAGCCCGAAAAGATCGTCAAGCCCGCCGCCATCAGCCCCGACAACCGCGACCTCGGAGCGCCTGATAAGCTCGTCAAGCGTCAGGTCAGGCCGCGCGCAATCGTCCCAATAGCGCGCCCCCGGCCAGATCGCCAAGCCACCGACAACGCCAACCTCGACGTTGAAATGTTGGCTTGCCAAAAGCGCCATGTCCTTATCGTCGCCAACCTCGGCAGCGGCCAGCTTGACCGCCAGAGACGACGCGTCAAACGCCGCCCCCATACTCGGATTGACCAGACCCCAAGTTTCCGGCGCTTTCCAACCGTCTTTTTAGAAAGGCTTTCCGGCAACTCGTACAGGACAGCCAGCAAGGGCAGGACCAACGAACCATCGCGCACCGCTCGCGCCTTCAACAGCTCGGCCCGGAAAACGCCGGTTGGCTTGTCCTTGCTTTGCGTCGTGATCATCATGAAAAAGCCATCGGGCCGGGTCAGCAGACCGCCCCGCAACTCGACCATGATTTTAGCCGCGTCCTTGCTTTCGGAAAGCTCGTGCAATTCGTCAATCAGGACATAAGCCGCTTTCGATCCCGTCACGACCGACAGGTCAGCTGCCTTGACCTCAAGAACGGCTTGCGTTCCCAAATGGGTGATCCTGTTGACGCCCTCTTGAACCTTGAACAGCGCGGAAAGATCGCCGTCCGCCTCGATGATCCCAACCGCGACCGAAAACGAGATGCCCGCCACCTTCTTTGACGGCGCGACCAACACCAACTCGCAAGCCGGGCGCTCGTTAAGAATAAGCGCCGTCACCATGATCGCGGCAGAAATCAGCGACTTCCCGTTTTTCTTTGGCACCAACAGAAAGATTTCGCTGATCGCGCGGCGCTTTGTCTCCGGGTCATAGGCTCCGAAAATCACTCGGACCAGATCAAAGACCCATTCCCCGCAGACCTCGCCATAAGTCGGCTTTCCGACCAAATCAGGCACCCGCAGCCGCTTGAAAATCCGCAAAGCCTTTTCCGCAACCGCGTCATAAAGCGGAAGCTCGGGAACAAGGCTTTTCCGACCAACGATTCGGTTTTCCCAATCAGGAACCGCCGTTGACCACGCATCATCCGCAAAGTGAAAGCTCATTAGTTTGGCCTATCTCCGACCATGCCGGGGGTAAGATCGTCACCCCAAAGCGTTGACCCGCCAGCGGCCACCGCCTCGGCAGCCTGCAAAGCAGCCTCTTTCTTCCCTAGCGCCTTTTTCGGCGCGTCATCCTCGACCGGCCCCCGCGCCCCCTCGACTGCCCCGCCCTTATCCGCGCATCAGCAAGCGCCGCGTCATTCTGATCGACCATGCGGCCCAGCTCTTTGACCGCGCCAAGGTTGCCTTTGTTTGCTTGCTGCATCGCCAACTCAAACCGGCGCAAAGTCAGCTGATCCCGCGCAACATCACGCTCGGCAAGCTCGGCTCTAAAATGGCGCTTCAAAGTCGCAGAACTGACCCCAACCGCACCCGCCATCCGGTCATTGGGCCAGCCAAGCGCAAGCATCAGCTTGATTTTATTGAATAATTCCGGCGTCCATTGAAATGCAGGACGCCCACGCTTGCCCGACCCACCCCGCATAGGGTTGCCGAACAGGTCAAAAATCTCCGTCACGAAAAAAATCCCACGCATGAGAGGGGCGCAGGTCTCCTGCACTTTCGGGGGCGGGATTTTGCCCCCGCCCCCCTCAAATCCGGGAAAAACGCGGTTCCCCAACCGCGCCCCTCAACCGGAAAGACCTCATCGACCCGAGCTAGAACCACCACGCGGGGCGCACCCAGCCCGCAGGGGCCACCGGGTGCGGGCACATCCGGCGCAAACTCCGCCTCTAGAGCGCGGCGAACCGCACCCATCGCCCGAACAGCGTCGGACAGAACCAAACCTTGCACATAGATGCGCGCGACAAGGTGGCCGGTCGGCCCCAAATCTCACCACCGCGACCCTCATGGAAGCGATTGCCATCATTCGCCATCCGGCACCCCTTCCTTTCCTCGCGCTGCTTGGCCCCGTCATGGCAAGCCTTGCAAAGACATTGCAGGTTTGACCGATCCCAGAACAAAGCCTCATCGCCCCGATGCGGGCGCATATGGTCCGCGACCATATCGGATGCCCGACCGTCGACAGACAGATAGCGACAGCGCGCGCAACAGAAGCCCGAAGCCTCAAGCACCTGCCATCGCAAGGCGCGCCAACGCGCCGTCCGATACCATGCCCGCCAAGTATTGATTACGTCCCGCGACCGGCGAAGCTCTCCGCCGGAAGTCACGCCAGCCAGCGACGAACGCCGGGGCATCGCAGGGACACGCGACCGGATTTGCGCCAAACGTGCCATGAAACACCCCCAGAAATGACAATGCCCGCAACGGAAGATCCGAGCGGGCACAATTTTAGAGATTAGCGAATGTCATACATCCGTGCGTACTAAGCCGTCAATCCCCACAGCCTGCCATCGCGTCCAGAACGCCCGCCAGCGCTTCCTTGACCACGACGATATTTTTGCTACCCGTTGACCACCCATGCGCTTCAAGCACACCGCGCAAAGACTGCCCATCCAGACAAACAGCATCTACCAACCGCCGATTGGTGATAATGCGCGCCGACCGAAATGCCGTGCAAAGGTCCGCATCCGCCCGCTTAGACGGTCGAACGCGCCGCACCACCATAGCAGCACCGCCACCGATCCGCTCTCGAAGCCGCTCGATCTCGCGGCCAACATCCAAAAAGCATCGATGAAAGACCCGCCGCCGCCAGATCCGCCTTGCGCTTCCAAGCCCACACACTTGACCGCGCCCGCCGCATGCATCTCGACCAGCGCCCGATAGCGCCGCGCTGCATCCACCTGCCAAGGCTGAAAAGGCGCAGGCATACCGGCCCGACGTGCGCGACGGGCAAGATCCTCGAAAACGTCATTCTCCCGCGCCGCCTTGACGCCCTGCCAAAGCTCAATTGGCTCCACCCGCCATCCGAAGTCGCCACTCGCGTCACGCACCGCATTGACCGGCGAGACCCCGACCACCCGACCCCGCGCAGGCGCAACGACTATTCTAGAGCTAACACCAACGGGAAGTGCCGCCCGCGCCAACACCTCATCCAAACGACCGCGTTCCGAACGAAGCCGCGCCGCCTCGCGCTCGCGCCCCGCAGCCACAACGCAAACACCCTCAACCACGCTCATGCCGCCGCCTCATCTGCCATCAATTGAATTTCCAAGATTTCGGCCAGATCTGCCTCATAGGCGTCAAGCCAAGTCCGTTCGGCCTCAGTCGCGATCCCTGCAACGGTGTTTTCGCTCACGACAACCCGACGACGACGCGCGGCCTCGGCGTCGTCTTTAAGCTGGCGAACGATGTATTTACCGGGTGGCGGGCCAAGGCGCTTAGCGATTTGGAACAACTCGACCGCCCAGCCCTCTACCGCCGCCTGCCGCCCCATCGCCGAACGCATGAGACTTTGGGCATAGTCGCATTCTCGAGGCGGGGGCAGTTGCAGATCATATGCCCATGCACGAACAAGCCCTCGCCCGGCCAGCGCCCCTTAACAGCATGGCGCGCGATTACGTCACGCAATCCCTGCATATTCTTGTCAGTCAGGTAGGCGAGAAACGACCGCAAGCGCAGCAACCCCTTTTCGTGAACCTCGGCGCTCACCCCTTAGGGCGCGCCAACCCTGACAATGGCTCAAACAGCAACGCATCAACACGCGCTCCCTTTGCCAACTTACTCTCACTCATCCCCATGTCCCCATTCTCAGCAAATCTAAAGTTATCCACAGGGGTCAGCGCTTTTCCGAGGCGCTTCCCGTAATATCGTTTCTTTTCATTTCTTGTCTTATCCTTTCGGTAACGACAGTTCGCGACCGTCGTGAACCGTCGTGAACCGTCGTGAACCGTCGTGAACCGTCGTTACGACAGATAGCGACGGAACCGATTACAGGCTGTTTTCAACCTGAAATTCGTCCAGCGCCGTGCGGATGAACTGTTCCCGTCGCAGCGCGTCTGGATAGCGTTCTTCCAGCCAGTCATTGAAGCGATCAAGGAACGCGGGGGACTTCAACAACTGTCCAGCCCCAATGCGCTGCTCGATCATTACTCGCAGGTCGCGTAGCCACCTCCTCCGCGGGCGAGCGCCAATATGTGCCGACCGATCAGGCAGCGCAGGCAAGCGGCAAACCCGATGCCGCCACCGGTGGCGGACGAGCAGACTGTGCTACAGGCTGGAACGCCTTGCCGCAGAGTGGCCGCCAGCATAGCAAGAGCCAATGAAGGGGAACGCGGCATTCAAAGCCGGCGAGGACGCAGCGGTACTCCTCGATCGTTAGGCTGACGATACAAGAACCCTGTCGTTGACGCGCGTAGAAACCTTCACGTCCACCCCGGGCAGGAATGCCGCGAGCCCTAGCAGGCGACCAATCGCAAACCGAGAACTTTGCGAACAGCGCGGGCATGGTGAGCGTTCACCTTGGCCGCACCAACACGACGATGACCTGTTCGACCTATGCGGGGATTCGTTCCCGAACACCTGACAGAGGCCGCAGACGTGCTCGATTTTGCAAGGCTGAAATCCGGAACCCAGGTTCAGTGAACCGAGGAGCTCTTTGTGTTGGGCATGGCGCTAGGCCATAATTAACTAGATTTTCATAAGGAAATGGTGGGCGATAAGGGATTTGAACCCCTGACATCTTCGATGTGAACGAAGCGCTCTACCACTGAGCTAATCGCCCCACGAGGGCTAGATAGCCGCCCTGCCCCGGCATCGCAAGGGTGAATCTGATGCGAAACGGGGGCTTTTTGCAGGGTTCGCGCAAAGAAAACGCGCAGGGTTTCCCCTGCGCGCCTTCATTGTCTTCGGGCCTTAATGGGCGATGGTCGAGCCGCTATTGTTTTCACCGCGCAACGCGGCAAGGCGGCTGGCCTCGGCTGCCTCTTCGGCGGCCTCGTCCCATTCGATCGGCTCGGGCGCGCGCACCAGAGCATGTTCGAGAACCTCTTTGACGTGACGGACGGGGATGATCTTCAGCCCTTCCTTCACATTCGCCGGAATATCGACGAGGTCCTTTTCGTTATCGGCCGGAATCAGCACCGTCTTGATGCCGCCGCGCAGCGCCGCCAACAGCTTCTCTTTCAAGCCGCCGATGGCCAGAGCATTCCCGCGCAAGGTCACTTCGCCGGTCATGGCGATATCCTTGCGGACCGGGATCTGCGTCAGAACCGACACGATCGAGGTCACCATGGCCAGACCGGCCGAGGGCCCGTCTTTCGGCGTCGCGCCTTCGGGGACGTGAACATGGATGTCGCGGCGGTCGAACTCCGTCGGCTTCACCCCGATTTCGGGCGCGATCGAGCGGACATAGCTCGAGGCGGCTTCAATCGATTCCTTCATCACGTCACCGAGCTTGCCGGTGGTCTTCATCCGTCCCTTGCCGGGCAGACGCAAAGCCTCGATCTGCAACAGATCGCCGCCGACTTGCGTCCAGGCCAGACCGGTCACGACACCGACCTGATCATCCAGCTCGGCCAGACCGTAACGGTACCGGCGCACGCCGAGATATTCTTCGGCCTTCGCGGGGGTCACGTCGACGGATTTGACCTTGCCCTTGAGGATCTCGGTCACGGCCTTGCGGGCCAGTTTCGCGATTTCCCGCTCGAGCGAACGGACACCGGCTTCACGGGTGTAGTAGCGGATGACATGGGTCAGCGCCTCGTCGGTCACCGAGAATTCGCCCTTGTGCAAACCGTTGGCCTTCACTTGCTTGTCGAGCAGGTGCTGGCGCGCGATTTCGAGCTTTTCATCCTCGGTATAGCCCGAGAGGGAGATGATCTCCATCCGGTCCAGAAGCGGGCCAGGCATGTTGTAGCTGTTGGCCGTGGTCACGAACATCACGTTCGACAGATCGTATTCCACTTCGAGATAGTGGTCGACGAAGGTCGAGTTCTGTTCGGGATCAAGCACCTCGAGCATTGCCGAAGCCGGGTCGCCACGGAAGTCCTGCCCCATCTTGTCGATTTCGTCGAGCAGGATGAGCGGGTTCGTGGTTTTCGCCTTCTTCAGCGCCTGGATGATCTTGCCGGGCATCGAGCCGATATAGGTCCGACGGTGACCGCGGATCTCGGATTCGTCGCGCACGCCGCCAAGCGAGATGCGGATGAATTCGCGACCCGTCGCTTTCGCGACCGAACGACCCAGCGAGGTTTTACCCACACCCGGAGGTCCGACGAGGCAGAGGATCGGCCCCTTGAGCTTGGTCGAACGGTTCTGCACCGCGAGATATTCGACGATCCGTTCCTTGACCTTTTCAAGGCCGTAGTGATCGGCGTCCAGCACCTCTTCGGCTTTGCCCAGATCCTTGCGGGTACGCGACTTCACGCCCCACGGCAGGCTCAGCAGCCAGTCGAGATAGTTGCGCGAGACCGTGGCTTCCGCCGACATCGGCGACATCGACTTCAGCTTTTTCAGCTCGGCATCGGCCTTTTCGCGGGCCTCCTTGCTGAATTTGGTCGCGGCGATTTTCTCTTCCAGCTCGGTCAGTTCGTTCGAGCCGTCGTCACCCTCGCCCAACTCCTTCTGAATGGCCTTCATTTGCTCGTTCAGATAGTATTCGCGCTGGGTCTTCTCCATCTGGTTCTTGACGCGCGACTTGATCTTCTTCTCGACCTGAAGTACCGACATCTCGCCCTGCATCAGGCCATAGACCTTCTCCAGACGTTCGGCCACGTTCAGGGTCTCGAGGAGATCCTGTTTCTTCGTCACATCAATACCCAGATGCCCGCTGACCAGATCGGCCAGACGCGCGGGTTCACGGGCTTCACCGACGGCGGTGATCACCTCTTCGGGGATGTTCTTGCGCACTTTGACATAGCGCTCGAATTCCTCGTCGACGGTGCGCGTCAGCGCTTCGAGGCTGTCGGCATCGCCCGGGACCTCGGCCAGAGGTTCGGCTGCGGCTTCGAAATAATTCTCGTTCTCGACGAATTCGGTGATGCGCACGCGTTCACGACCCTCAACCAGAACCTTCACGGTCCCGTCGGGAAGCTTCAGAAGCTGCAGCACATTGGCCAAAACGCCGGTTTCGTAGATGCCGTCTTTCGCCGGTTCGTCGACCGAGGCATCTTTCTGGGCCGCCAGAAGGATCGGGCGGTCCTGTTCCATCACGGCCTCGAGGGCACGAACGGATTTCTCGCGCCCGACAAAAAGCGGCACGATCATGTGCGGGAAGACCACGATGTCCCGCAACGGCAGGACCGGATGGGTCTTATGGGCGAATTGGTTCATACAATTAGTCCTTTCTCGCCAAAGGAAGCGGCCCCAAAAGCGGCAGCGCACGACCCTGCTGACTGCTTAAATAGGTAGCCAGAAGTACCCGTTCAATGGCCCGCCAACGCCCTGTCTGCGGGGGCCGGCGCGAAGGGTCATCCACACCCGCCCGCCGATGCAGGGCGCATGCGGCAAAGCCATTCAGCCAGAATAGCATTCTTCGCCGCAGGGGCCAGACCGTTCTTGGCCGAAAGCTGCGAAACAGCCCTCAAAATGGCTGGAATTGTCGCTTTAAGGGCCGGAAATGCGGGTTTTCGGCGAATCTCGTGCTTTCCGTAAGAGCGCTCACAATAGCGTTCCCGGCCCTGCCCCGCTATGTCGAAGGGGCATCCGGCGCAATGCCCGACAAAAGCGAGACGACGACACCCGCCGCCACCCTTTGCTCGATCGCGAAAACGAGCCCTCGGGCAGCGCCTCGGCCCAAGGTTCGGTCAGGGCAAGGCTCAGCGCGTCGCCGTTCCAGATCGCGCGCGCGGCCGAGAACTCCTTGATCGCGCGGACCTGCGGATAAAGCGCCTTGAAGAGCGTCTCCTTGGCGGAAAAGACGCGCGTGATCTCGATCTCGGCGGGCATGCCCTGCCCGCCCGCCCGCGCCTCGGGCATGAGCGAGGCCGCAAGTTGCTGCGCCAGATCGCGCGGCATCACCGGCTCCAGATCGAGGCCGAGGATCTGCCTCCCCCTTGTCCGGCACCACCACCGCCACCGCGATTTCGGTCCCGTGCGAGATGCTGCCGCGCCAGCCCTCGGGCCAGACCGGCAGGCGGTCGGCACCGATGGCGGGGACCGCGGGATCGGCCAGACCTGCGCCCCGCAAGGCGGCCAAAGCGGCAAGGCGGCCCGCGACGAATTCCTGTTTCCGCTTGGGCGCGGCATGGCCGAGGCAGGAGGGCAGAATGTCGGACGTGTGCCGCTCCCAATCGGGGCGGATCGGTGCAAAGGCTATCTGCCCGCCAGCAGGCATGGCGAGGTCGGCACAAGCGTTGCTCAGGGCCTCGATCGTCTCGCGGAAGGGTTCGGCGGCATCATCGGACGGCCCGTTCACATGCGGGCCGCCGTTTTCGGAAAAGCTGTTCGTCACGTCCCGGTCCTGCTCAGGCGCTCGGCTGTCCCGCCGCGATCCATTCGGCAGTATCCTTCAGCGTCGCCTCGAAGGCCTGCAGCATCTCGTCGATCTGCGCCTCGTTGATGATCAGCGGCGGGCAGAAGGCGAGGCTGTCGAGGATGTTGCGCACGATCAGGCCATGTTTGCGCGCGCGCGAAGAAATAGCCGCCGACCTTGCCCGGTTCGGGGAACTTCTCGCGGGTTTCCTTGTTGGCGACCAGCTCGACCGCAGCCAGCAGGCCGATGCCGCGCACCTCGCCGACCAGCGGATGATCCGCCAGCTTGCGCAGCCGCTCCTGCAGGATCGCGCCCATTTTGGCGGCATTCTCGACCAGCCCGCGTTCCTCGATCACCTTGAGGTTCTCGACCCCCACCGCAGTCGCGACCGGATGGCCCGAGGCGGTGTAGCCATGACCGAAGGTCCCGATCTTGCCGCTGTTTTTGGCGATGACCTCGAAAACACGATCGGAAATCATCACCGCAGCCAAAGGCTGGTAGGACGAGGTGATCTGTTTCGACAAAGCCATGAGGTCGGGCTTGATCCCGAAGTAATCCGACCCGAACGGCGTGCCGAGGCGGCCGAAACCGGTGATCACCTCGTCGGCCACGACCAGAATGTCGTGCTTGCGGCAGATCTCCTGCACACGGGCCCAATAGCCCTCGGGCGGCGGCAGAACGCCCCCGCCGACATGATCGGCTCGCCGATGAAGGCCGCGATGGTCTCGGCGCCCTCTTCGGCGATCACCGTCTCCAACTCGGCCATGAGACGGTCGAGGAACTGCGCCTCGGTCTCGCCGGGGTTGCCGTAGCGGTAGAAATGCGGGCAGGTCAGATGGCGCACGGGGATCGCTGGCAGATCGAAATCGCGGTGGTTGTTGACCAGCCCCGTGAGGCTCGCCGAGGCCACGGTCACGCCGTGATAGCCGCCGTTGCGGGCGAGGAATTTCTTCTTTTCCGGCCGGCCGAGCGCATTGTTGTAATACCAGACCATCTTGATGATGGTGTCGTTGGCCTCGGAACCCGAATTGGTGAAGAAGGCGTGATTGAGCCCTTCCGGCGTGATTTCCGCAAGCTTTTCAGCCAGTTCGATCGCGGGCAGGTTCGATTTATGGGCGAAGGTATGGTAGAAGGGCAATTTGCCCAGCTGCGCGGTCGCGGCATCGACCAGACGTTGCTCGCCAAAGCCGACCGCCACGCTCCAGAGGCCTGCGAGCGCCTCGATATAGCGGTTGCCCTGATCGTCGAAGACATAGATCCCCTCGCCGCGCTCGATCACGATCGGGCCGGTTTCGGCATGGCGCGCGGCATTGGTATAGGGGTGCAGGTGATGCGCGATGTCGCGATTGGCGGTCGAATTCGATCTGGACATGACATTCCTCCGTTATGCGTCCGGTTTGCATCCTGCGGTTCGGGGTCGGCCCAGTCATCCGGCATGCGAGTCGTCGCGTTTCTCGATGACAGAATGTCCGAGATCAGGCGGAAGGCAAGCCCGCCCCGCATCCGGCCGCGAACTTATGTCTAGAGGAGTTGCCGCAACGGCGTCTCGCGGCCCGCGATCGGCCGCCGCGCAAGACTTCCGCCGGCTGCCGCAGCCGGTTAACCCCCGTAAAGCTACTTCCACCTTTCATGTGGATTTGTCGGCCCGCCTAAGGTTAAAGGGCGCAAGGAGAATTCAAGCTACCCCGCATGCGGCGGCGCTCGCGCGAGCCGGTCGCCCGCATCCGCTCCCCGACGGGCGCAACGCCTGGGGTCGCCTGCAAGGGAGAAGAAGATGAGCGCCACGCCAGACCGCAAGGCCAGACTGACGCCGCAGGATATCCGCGCCCGCAAAGGCGCGGTGCCGATCGTCTGCCTGACCGCCTATACCACACCCGTCGCGCGTCAGGTCGATCAGGCCTGCGATCTGGTGCTGGTCGGAGACAGTGTGGGCATGGTCTTGCACGGCCTGCCCTCGACGCTTGGCGTGACGATGGAGATGATGGTGATGCATGGCCAGGCCGTCGCGCGCGGCCTCGATCATGCCTGCATGGTCGTCGACATGCCCTTCGGCTCCTACGAGGAAAGCCCCGCGCAGGCTTTCCGCAATGCCGCGCGGCTCATGGCCGAAACCGGCTGCCACGCGGTCAAGCTGGAAGGCGGGCGGCATATGGCGCAGACCGTGGCCTTTCTGGTCGAACGCGGCATTCCGGTCATGGGCCATGTCGGGCTGACGCCGCAGGCGGTCAATGCGCTTGGCGGCTACAAGGTGCAGGGACGCGGCGACGACGGCGAGCGCATCCTCGCGGATGCGGTGGCGCTGGCCGCGGCGGGGCCTTTTCGGTCGTGCTGGAAAAGATCCCGGCCGAGCTCGGCGCGCGCATCACGCAAGAGATCGCCATTCCCACCATCGGCATCGGCGCGGGTGCCGATTGCGACGGTCAGGTGCTGGTGATCGACGATGTGCTGGGCCTTTTCACCGACTTCCGTCCGAAATTCGTCAAGCGCTATGCCGAACTCGGCCGCGATCCTGAAGCCGCCGTCGCGGCCTATGCCGCCGATGTCCGCGCGCGCCGCTTCCCGACCCCGACCACAGTTTCTCCGCCCAAGGATCCCGAGCATGAGCGCAACGATCATCCGCAGCCTCGCCCAATTGCGCGCCCTCACCAAAAGCTGGAAGCAGCAGGGCGACGTCATCGGCGTGGTGCCGACGATGGGCGCGCTCCACGAGGGGCATCTCAGCCTCGTACGGGCGGCCAAGGCCGGCTGCGATCGGGTGATCGTGACGCTTTTCGTCAATCCGCGCCAATTCAACAGCCCCGAGGATTTCGCGAATTACCCCCGCACCGAACTCGCCGATGCGGCGCTGCTCGGCCCGCTCGATGTCGATGCGCTTTTCGTACCCGATGCCGCCGAAGTCTATCCCGAGGGGCACGACACCGTGGTCAGCGTGCGCGGCATCAGCGAGCCGCTTGAAGGCGCACATCGCCCCGGACATTTCGACGGGGTCGCCACGGTGGTCACTTTGCTTTTCAACATGACCCAGGCCGATCGCGCCTTTTTCGGCGAAAAGGACTGGCAGCAGCTTCAGGTCGTGCGGCAATTGGCCAAGGATATGCTCCTGCCGATCGAGATCGTCCCCTGCCCCTCCATCCGCGCCGAAGACGGGCTGGCACTATCCTCGCGCAACCAGCGGCTCTCGGGGCCGCACGCGAACGCGCCGCCGCCTTGCCGGACATTCTCTTTGCCGCCGCCAAAGCGATTGCCAAGGGCCAGCCGGTTGAGGAAACGCTCGCGGCCGGAAAGCGCCGTTTGCGGGCGCAGGGTTTCGCGCCCGTCGAGTATTTCGAGCTCTGTGACAGCGAAACGCTCGGCCCTGCCCGGCCCGACCGGCCGCGCCGTCTGCTCGCGGCCGCTTTCCTCGACGAAGTTCGGCTGATCGACAATGTCGCGGTGGACTGAGCCAACGCCTCGGGCCTTTGCGTCATGACGCCTCTGGTCCTGCGCGTCACCCCAAGCTGAGCAGCGTCGCCTCGAGCGCAGATTGCGCCAGATCGGAGGCAGGCCGGCGCGTGAACATGTCGAGCCTGCGCCCGACATCAAGCGATACCAGCCCGTGGATGGTGATGAAAGCAGCTCTGCCGAGCGCAAGGCCGCGACCGGAGCCAAGCCCGGCGCGTGATCGGTCAAAAGCGCGGCGAGGCGGTTCATCAGCTGGTCGATCGCGCCGACATACCATTCGGGAAAGGCGTCCGCTCGCGCAGGCCGCCGAACAGCGCGCTCCACCGCGCCGGATTGCGCCGCATGAAGTTGACATAGGACAGACAGATCGCCTCGAGCCGGTCCTTGGGGCTTCCGTCCGAGGGCAGCGCTTCGAACATCGCGTCCAGCTCGCTCAGCGTCTCGCGGTTCACCTCCATCAAAATATCCGACATTGATCTGAACACATTGTAGATCGAGGCGGCAGTATAGCCGATCTCGCGGGCGATCGCGCGCGCGGTCAGCCCCTCCACCCCTCGGTGTCGAGGATGTTTTTCGTTGTATCTACAATGGCTTTGCGCAGTTCTTCCCGGGGTTGTCGCGAGGGACGGCTCATCTAATTTCTCTTTTTTAAACACTGTTCAAAAATACCCTTGACGACTCGCAAGGTCCAGAGCATTTTAACTGAACAACGTTCATTAACGAGGTCTACAAGATGCGGAGCCCGAAGGAAAACAGCGCGGAAGGATCTTTCACCCGCCTGTTCCATCCGATGTTCTGCAACTTCGCAATGCGGAAATCCGCCGCCGAAACGCTTGTTGCGCCCCCGCGCCGCAGCCTTCGGGATCCCGTTCTGGACCATGCCCTTCGGGGCCGCGACGCAGCCGGCAGCTTTGCCGCTCCGGCTGGTCATGACGCAAGGCACTTTGCTTTCCCGGGCAAGTCCTCGCGTCTGCTGCCGGCGGTCCGGACCTGTTGTCCGCCATCGCCGACCTGTTGGTAAATGGTTGTCTGGTTTTTGTGTGTTCACCAGTTCCCTGTTCTGTCGTGTTACGAGTGCCCTTGTTTTGTTGCGTAACCAGTCTGTTGTTAACCATGTCACGAGTAAGCTGTTGATGTGATTGTGTCCGCGAAGACCCCTGTCCTCCTCCCTTTGCACTGGCGGTCAGGGCCCGACTGGAAACAATCTTGTTGTTACCCGACCCGATCGTTTCGGGTCATGATCCCGCCCCTAGCGCCGAGATCCGGCCGCGGGGGCGTCCGCGAAAAGTCGCATCCTGGGCGGCCAAGCGGATCGGTTGTTTTGGTTACGCGAGGAGAAGGAGCCGCTCTCTCGCACATGAACTGGTCGGGGCGAGGTGGGTATTCCCTTTCGCACAAGCCTTGCCCCGCCCCCTTCATCCTCCCGCGCGCGGCGCAGAATTGCCCCTCCGAAATCAACGCTCCGAATTGCCCCATTTGCATCGCTTATGGGCATTCCAACTATAAATTGGCCGCGTTTTGCCGCGCTCCCTATCGTGACCCCATCAGTGTCACAAAAGCGCCAAGCGCAGGAGCCAAGATGAACGTGTTTGCCAAGGGGATGCCGAACGAACTGCTGCGGCTGCAAAAGATGCACAACGGCGAAAAGGTCACCCCGACCTTCAGCGCGGCGGAGATGCAGCGCCGTCAGGACGGTCTGCGCAAGATCAACGACGAGCTGCAGCTCGATGGCGCGATCCTGACATCCTACCACAATATCAATTACTTCTCCGACTTTCTCTACTGCTCCTTCGGGCGCCGCTATGCTTTCGTCGTGACCGACAAGGCCGCAACCTCGGTTTCTGCGGGGATCGATGCGGGCCAGCCTTTCCGCCGCACCTTCGGCGAAAACGTCACCTATACCGACTGGCGGCGCGACAACTTCTTCTTTGCGCTGCAGGAGCTGATGCCCAAGGCCAAGCGCATCGGCATCGAATATGACTTCGTCAATCTCGACACGCTGACCCTGCTCAAGCAAGCCTTCCCCGAGGCCGAATTCGTCGATATCGGCGTCAAGACGATGTGGCTGCGCACCATCAAATCCGCCGAGGAAATCGCGCTGATCAAAGCGGGCGCGCATACAGGCGATCTGGGCGGGGCGGCGATCCGCGACGCGATCAAGGAAGGCGTTCCGGAATACGAGATCGCCCTTGCCGGCACACAGGCGATGATCCGCCATATCGCCAAGACCTTCCCCATGCCGAGCTGATGGATACCTGGGTCTGGTTCCAGTCGGGCATCAATACCGACGGCGCGCATAACCCCGTCACCTCGCGCAAGCTGGAAAAGGGCGACATCCTCTCGCTCAACTGCTTCCCGATGATCGCCGGCTATTACACCGCGCTCGAGCGCACGCTCTTCCTTGACCACGCGAGCGACGCCCATCTGAAAATCTGGGAGGTCAACGTCGAGGTCCATCGCCGCGGTCTCGAACTGCTGGTTCCGGGCGCGAAATGCAGCGAGGTCGCCGCCGAGCTGAACGAGATCTACGCGAGCTACAACCTGCTCGGCTACCGCTCCTTCGGTTATGGCCATTCCTTCGGCGTGCTTTCGCACTACTACGGCCGCGAGGCGGGCGTGGAGCTGCGCGAGGATATCGACACCGTGCTCGAGC
Organism: Paracoccus cavernae; assembly: GCA_030410095.1. GTDB lineage: Bacteria > Pseudomonadota > Alphaproteobacteria > Rhodobacterales > Rhodobacteraceae > Paracoccus > Paracoccus cavernae. The sequence goes on along the minus strand of JAUFRC010000001.1, from coordinate 431,471 downwards.
CGGGCATGGTCGTCTCGATGGAGCCGATGCTGACCATCCCCGAAGGCATGGCCGGCGCGGGTGGCTACCGCGAGCACGACATCCTCGTGATCGAGGAAAACGGCGCTGAAAACATCACGAAATTCCCCTTCGGCCCCGAGCATAACATCGTGAAATAACCTCCCGAATGGACCGCCGCATTTTGACTGCGGTCCATTCCTCTCGGCTCCGCCCGCGGCCAGCGCGACCTCCCTTTTCTGGGCTGCGGGCGGAATCGGCCCAAGTTCGCTGTCGAAACGGCTGCCCCAGTCGGAACGGCTGACATGCGGCGCAATCGGATCCCCCTGACCGCCTACGGGCAGGTCAGCCCGCCGGAGGCCCGCCCGACCCACAGGAGATCCGAGATGACCACCGCCTTGACCATAGGCGGGGCAGAATTGCGCCCTGCCGATACCGCCGCAGGCGATCTTTCGCCCCATGCGCCCCAAACGGGCGACGTCACAGATGCCGTCCCCCCGCCACCATGCGCCGCGTGCTCACCGCAAGCTTTCTGGGCAATTTCGTCGAATGGTTCGACTATGCCTCTTACGGCTATCTCGCGACGGTGATTGCGGCGGTGTTTTTCCCGATATCGCACCGGCGGCGGCCTTGATGGCGACCTACGCGCTTTTCGCGATCTCTTTCCTGATCCGCCCGATCGGCGGCATCATCTGGGGCGGGATCGGCGACAAGATCGGGCGGCGGACGGCGCTTTCGGCCTCGATCCTGATCATGTCGGGGACGACGACGCTGATCGCGCTTTTGCCCGGCTATGCCACGATCGGGATTTTCGCTCCCGTCCTTTTGCTGGTCCTGCGCATGATACAGGGCTTTTCGGCGGCGGGCGAATATGCGGGCGCGGCCTCGTTCATCGCGGAGTATTCGCCGCCCGCCAAGCGCGGCCTTTATACCAGCCTCGTGCCGGCCAGCACGGCGGCGGGGCTACTGGCGGGATCGCTGATGTCGGCGGGGCTTTTCTGGCTGCTCGATACGGCGCAGATGCACAGCTACGGCTGGCGCATTCCCTTCTGCTCGCGCTGCCTCTGGGACTGATCGGCATCTATATCCGCCTCAAGCTGGAGGATACGCCGAAATTCCGCGAGATGGAGGACAAGAACCACGCAGCCGCCCTCCCCGTCGAGATCATGTTCAAGGACCACAAGCGCGAGATCATCATCGCGATCGGCGTCACCTGCCTTAATGCGGTCGGTTTCTACCTGATCCTGAGCTATATGCCGACCTATCTCATCACCGAGCTGGGCATGGGCGAGACGGAAAGCTTCCTCGCGGTCAGCATCTCGCTTGCGGTCTATATCTTCTCGATCTTCGCGATGGGGGCCTTGTCGGACCGCTTCGGACGCAAGACGGCGCTGATCTGCGCCTCGGTTTTCTTCATCCTGCTGACGGTCCCGCTTTTCAAGATGCTGGACGGGGCGTCGCTCGGCACGATCATCCTGATCCAGTGTTTCTTCGGCATTCTGCTGACCGTCAACGACGGCACATTGCCGAGCTTCCTGACCGAGATCTTCCCGACCCGCGTGCGCTACTCCGGCTTTGCCTTCAGCTTCAATACCGCCAATGCGATGTTCGGAGGCACCGCACCCTTCATCGCGACATGGCTGATCGCGGCGACGGGCAGCAAGCTTGCGCCCGCCTGGTATCTCGCGGGGATTGCCGTGATCGCGCTGGTTGCCATGTGCGCCAGCCATGAAACCAAGGGCAAGCCGCTGGCCGATTGACGCGCCGCGCGCTGCATCCGCGGCCTCCCTCGCCTCTTGGGCGGGGATGTCGTTTTGCGCTGTCCTTTGCCCGCGAAGCGCCGAATAATCCATGCTTCCCGTTTTGAAGCGAAGGCCGTGATGCGCAATATTCCGACCGACCTGCTGCGCAGCTTTGTCACCATTATCGACCTCAAGGGCTATCGCCGCGCCGGAGACCAGCTCGGCCGGACCCAACCCGCCATGAGCCTGCAGATGAAGCGCCTGCAAGAACTGCTCGGCGTCACGCTCTTCGCGCGCGGCAGCAGTCTGGAGCTGAGCGAGCAGGGACGCATCGTCGCCGATCACGCCCGCCGCATCCTCGCCCAAAACGATGCGATGCTGGCCGCGCTGAACCAGCGTCAAAGTCTCGGCACGCTGAAACTCGGCATTCCCAATGATTACGCCGACCACTTCCTGCCCCGCCTGATGCCGCAGCTGGCGAAGAAAGAGCCGCAGATGACCTTTGATGTCGTCTGCCATCTCTCGCATCTGCTGTTCAAAGGGCTCGAGGACGACCAATACGACCTCATCGTCGCCCTGACCCCCAAAGGCGGCAGCGCCAAGGCATTCCGCCATTGGCCCGAGCCCTTGGCCTGGGTCGGCGCGCGCGGACACGAGGATCACTGGCCCGCGAGCGACAACAGGGCAACCAATTCAGGCGAAACCGCAGCGGGCGCGGCTGCCGATGGCGCGCCGGTCCGCATCGTCTGCTATCCGCAGGGCTGCCTCTACCGTCAAAGCATGATCGCGGCGCTGGATGGTGCAGGCCGCGCGCACGAGCTGGTCTATACCAGCCCCAGCCTCGCCGGTCTTCAAGCCGCGGTCAGCACCGGCTTCGGCGTCACGGTACTGTCGCGCCGCATCGTGCCCAAAGAGCTGGCGGCGCTGGACGATCCCGCCATGCCCGCGCTCGAGGATGCCGAGATCGGGGTCTATATCCACCCCAAGCACAAGAATTCGCCGGTGGTGCGCGCGCTGGCGCAAAGCTTCGCCGCGCTTTTCTCGGAAGGCGAAGCGGCGCGCTAAGGAGACCGCGCCGCAACCCTCGTTCAGCAAGCCGTCATTCGGGAACCTGCTGGCCCACAATCATCGTGCCGGCCTCGCCGTTCTTGTCCTTGCGCTTGCCTTTGCGTTTGACGGCTTCTTCGCCGATCAACAGCTTGGCGACCTCTTCGGCCAATTGACCCAGCAGCTCGCGCTCGCCCTCGTCGAGCTGGCGCGGCTCGGGGTCGAGCAGGCAAAAGGCACCGAGCGCGCGCCCTCGCCGTCCAGAAGCGGCGCGCCCGCGTAAAGGCGCTGATGCCAGCGCTTGAGCGCGGGGTGATCGGCGAAATCGGGATCGCGTTCGGTATCGGGCACGACATCGACGCCATCAAGTGCGATCACCGGCCCCGAGAAGCTGCGGTCGGGCAGCTGATCTGCCGCGCCCTCCTCCGCCGGATCGCGGATGAAGGGGTTGTCCTCGTCATCGTCGTCATAGCCCGGAAGATCCCTGCTGCGCGCGATCAGACGTTCGCGACCGGAATCGACGGCGGCAATCAGGGCGTATTTCACGTCGAAGACATCGGCGGCACGTTTGACCACCGCCTCGAGTTCCTCGCGCACATCGTCACTTGCAAGCGCGGCGATGGCTTGGGGCGCAAAGGGCGAGAGCCCCTTGGGTCCGTCGCCGCCTTTCGCGCCCAGCGAAAGCGATTGCGCCACGGTGCGCCCGATCGCGCCGATCTTGCCCTTGGGTGCGGCGTCGTCATTCGCCTCCGCATCGCTTGCGGCTTGCGGCAAAGGCGGGACGAGACGCGCGATGCGGCCGACCGCTTCCTCGATCGAGGTCACGACTTCGTCCGCGCCCATCTCGCCGACCTTTTGCGCGGTCAAGAGTGCTGCGGGCGCGTTCCACAGGGCGAGGATGATCTTGATCTGGGGCCAGCGCTGGCGCAGGCGGCGGCAAAAGCGGCGCGCGGCCTGCTCGGGATCATCGCTGAAATAGCTCAGGCAAACGACGTCGATCCCCGCGAGATCGAGCCGCTCGAGCCCGCGCGCCGACAGGCTCCCCCTCGCGATGCGACATCGACGGATAGCCTTCGAGCGCGAGCGCATGGCCCAGCATGACGCAGGCCGTGGCATCGATCTCCCATTTGCCGCCGATACAGGCGATCCTTGCCCGACCGTTGCGCGCGGCCTCCTCGACGGCTTTGGCGGGGAAGTCCTCCTGCAACTCCTCGAGCAGGGTCTCCATGCCGTTGGCGACACGAAGCCGATGCTCGGGACCGGCGTTGAGGTGGTAATCCTCGCTGGTGCGGCGCAGCACGGCAATGCCGGTGTCGTTATAGAATTCCGCGACCGAGCTTGCGGCAATCGCCTCGCTCGCGATCTCTATCGCCTCCTCGGGATCATCCGCGATCAGGCGCTGATAGATGCGCGTCGGCAGATCCAGCACCGGCTCGGATCCCAGCAGGATCTCGAGGAATTGGAGCTGTCGCAGATTGCGCCCGATCACCAGCAGGCAGACCGTCAGAGGCGTCGAGAGGATCAGTCCGACCGGCCCCCAAAGCGCGGTCCAAAAGGTCGCCGCCGCGATCAGGGCGATGGCCGAAAGGCCGGTGCTGGTGCCGTAAAGCATCGGCTCGATGACATTGCCGCTGATGGCCTCGAGGCCGACGACCAGAACCAGCGTCCAGATCACCATGTTCCAGCCCGGATCGACCGCAAAGGCGAGGCTGAGCGGGAACAGCGCCGAAAGCATCGGCCCGACATAGGGGATGAAGCGCATGAAGGCGGCAAGCGTCGCCCATAAAAGCGCTCCCGGCACCCCGATCAGCCACAGGCCAAGCCCCATCGGGATCGCATAGATGATGTTCACGAGAATCTGCATCAGCAGATATTTCGAGATCCGCCGCCCCGCCTCTTCCAGTGCATCGGTCGAGCGGTGGAGGTTGCCGCCCATCAGCCGGATCAGCCGGTCGCGCAGATCGCCGCGATCAAGCAGCACGAGGAAAACGAAAACGAGAACGATACCGGTCGTCGCCAGCGGCGCCATTGCCGGCGTCAGCCATTCCTGCGCCGTTTGGAAAGGAGAAACCGGCGGCGGCACGACCTCGACCTTCTGGGCCGCGTCCTCGCCTTGGCCGTGAACTGCCGCATCGACCTCTTTTTGGACGGTATCGACCGTTTCGAGCGCCCCATCCAGAATGCCCGGTCCTTTCATCTGGCTCGCGAGATCCGAAATCTTGGCGCGGATCGTCGTCTGGTAGGTCGGAAGCTCGGCCGAGATCGTGCGCACCTGCGAGGTCACCAAAAGCGCCAGCCCCGCGATGAAGACGCCCACCGTGAGCATGACCACGCAAACCGAGAGGACACGCGACAGGCCCCGCCGCGTCAGCCAGTTGACCAAAGGCGACATCGCGAAACTGATCAGGAAAGAGATCGCGAGCGGGATCAGCACATCCTGCCCGACATAAAGCCCGCCGATCAGGATCGCGGCAACGATCAGCCACGACGCAAGCCGGATGATCTCGCCGCCGTCGCCTTCCGAAAGGGCCACGATCTGCGGCCCTGCTGTCCCGTTGAGGACGGTCTCTTCGCGTGATGCGTTCTGCGGCTGGTTTGGCGCCATATCGATGACTTCCTGCTCTGATCGGGTCGCATGGCCCCGCGTCGGGTGAACACTTTTGTCTCAATTCCCTAGAGCCGTGTTTGTTCCCTGCCCAACGGCCTTGCGCAGACTGGCGACGGACCTGCCGCGCGTGGGCCGCCGTTAGGCGCAAATCACGGCAAATGAAAGAAAATGCGGCATCAAAGGTCATGAAAGCGCGCAGCCCCTTTCTTTGCTGCGGTCTTTGCGCGAAAACCGGAGCCAATGCGCGACAGCCGTCAAGCGCCACAAATCAGAACACCGCCGGGGAGAGAGACCATGACCACCACCAACCGCCAAAAGCCGGGCCTCGGCCTTGGTCTGACCACGGCGTTGATCGCGGGGCTTGCCGTTGCCGCGCCCGCCTTTGCCGATCCCGTGAAGGTCGGCATGATCACCACGCTTTCGGGCGGCGGTGCGGGGCTTGGCATCGACACGCGCGACGGTTTCCAGCTGGCGCTGAAACAGGCGGGCGACAAGGCCAAGGACATCGAGCTGCTGATCGAGGACGACCAGCAGAAACCCGATGTCGCGGTCCAGATCGCCGACAAGATGATCCAGTCGGACAATGTCGACGTGCTGACCGGCATCGTCTGGTCGAACCTCGCGATGGCGGTGGTTCCGGCTGCGGTCCAGCAGGGCAAGTTCTACCTCTCGACCAATGCCGCGCCCTCGGCGCTGGCAGGCAAGGGCTGCAATCCGAACTACTTCTCGGTCTCCTACCAGAACGACAACCTGCACGAGGCGGCAGGTGCCTATGCCAATGACGCGGGCTTCAAGAAGGTCTTCATCATGGCGCCGAACTATCCGGCGGGCAAAGACAGCCTCGCGGGCTTCAAGCGCTTCTACAAAGGCGAGATCGCTTCCGAGGTCTATACGCAGGTCGGCCAGACCGATTACGCCGCCGAGATCGCCCAGATCCGCGCAGCCGGTGCCGATGCGGTCTTCTTCTTCCTGCCGGGCGGCATGGGGATCGCCTTCATGAAGCAATATGCGGGCTCGGGCGTCGAAACGCCGGTAATCGGTCCGGCATTCTCCTTCAGCCAGGACGTTCTTCCGGCCGTGGGCGAGGCGGCGCTTGGCGTCAAGAACACCTCGAACTGGTCCAAGGATATCGACAACGAGGCCAACAAGACCTTCGTCGAGGCGTTCAATGCGGAATACGGCCGCCTGCCCTCGATCTATGCGGCCTACGGCTACGATACCGCGAACCTGCTGACCTCGGCGCTGGAAAAGGCCCAGCCCTCGGATACCGACGGCTTCCGCGCTGCACTGAAGGCGGCCGATTTCGCCTCGGTGCGCGGCAAGTTCAGCTTCGGCCCGAACAACCATCCCGTTCAGGACCTCTACGTCCGCGAGGTCGTTTCCGAGGACGGCACGCTCACCAACAAGATCGTTGCCACCGCCATGACCGATCACGGCGATGCCTATGCGGCCGAATGCAAGATGTAAGCAGGCGGCGCGGCTTGGCCCGTCTGCGCATCGCGCATCACGGCCCGTCCGCGCCATCCGCCCGATCGTCACGCCCTTTGTCGGGGCGTGACGCCTGCCTTGCCCCAAACCCCGTGATCGCCCCCATTACCGCCCACGGCGCGACCCTCGTGCCGACCGACCGGAGACTTCAGTTTTGACCTTGCTCATCGAGCAGGCCCTCAACGGGCTGCAATACGGGATGATGCTTTTCGTCATGGCGGCGGGGCTGACGCTGATTTTCGGCGTGATGGGGCTGATCAATCTGGCGCATGGCTCGCTTTACATGATCGGCGCTTTCGCCTGCGCGGCGGTTGCGGCGGCGACCGGATCCTATTGGCTCGGCCTCGCGGCCAGCCTCATTGCCGCGGCTTTCATCGGCGCGTTGGTCGAACGGCTGGTGATCCGGCGGCTCTACGGTCGCGACCACCTAGACCAAGTGCTCGCGACCTTCGCGCTGATCCTGATCTTTTCCGAGGGCACGCGCTGGCTGTTCGGCTCCTTCCCGCTCTATCTCTCGCTGCCGCCCGCGCTTTCGGGCGCGGTTTCGCTGCCGGGCGGGGTGACCTATCCGCTCTTCCGGCTCGTCATTATCGCGATCGGAGCGGCAATCGCGATCGGGCTTTGGCTCCTGATCACCCGCACCCGCCTCGGCATCCGTATCCGAGCAGGCGAAGCGGACCGCGAGATGATCTCGGCGCTCGGGGTCGATATCGGCGCGCTTTATACCGCCGTTTTCGCGCTTGGCGCAGCACTGGCCGCAGTGGCGGGCGCACTGGTCGGCACGCTTCAATCGGTGCAGGTCGGCATGGGCGAGCCGGTGCTGATCCTTGCTTTCGTGACCGTGGTCATCGGGGGCATCGGCTCGATCAAAGGGGCCTTTATCGGAGCGCTTCTGGTCGGCATGACCGACACGCTCGGCAAGGCGCTTCTGCCGATGCTTCTGGCGCCGCTGATCGGCGCGAATGCCGGTCCGGTCGGGCGGCGCTCGCCTCGGTGCTGATCTATGTACTGATGGCGCTGGTCCTCATCATCCGCCCGCAGGGCCTTTACGGAGCCAAGGCCTGATGCAGCTGAGCCGCGAAACCACCCTCGATCTCGCGATTTTCGCGCTTTTGGTCGCAACCGCCCTTGGCGCCGCGCTGGCGGGGCAAAGCTTTACCGTCACGCTGGCAACCAAAGTCGCGATCCTCGGCCTCGCCGGTGTCGGGCTCAATCTGGTGCTGGGCTACGGCGGGCTTGTCTCCTTCGGCCATGCCGCGTTTTTCGGGATCGGCGGCTATGTCACCGCGATCCTCGCGAGCCATGCCGCCAATTACGAGCCGCTCGCCTTCGGCTTTGAAGGCACGACGCAGATGCTGGCAATCTGGCCCATGGCGATCATCGCGGCAGGGCTTGCCGGTCTTGTGATCGGCGCGCTGTCTTTGCGCACGAGCGGCGTCTATTTCATCATGGTCACCCTCGCCTTCGCGCAGATGCTTTACTATCTCGCGATCAGCTGGCCCGCTTACGGCGGCGAGGACGGGCTGAGCTTTTACACGCGCAACAGCTTTCCCGGCCTGAACACCTTCGATCCGCTGCAATATTTCGCGATTTGCGCAACGCTTCTGGCGGTTGTGCTGCTTTTATGCGCCTGCCTGACGCGGTCGCGTTTCGGCCTCGCGCTCGCCGCCGCGCGCCAAAGCCCCGCCCGTACCGAGGCGACCGGCATCCGTCCCTATCCGGTCCGCCTGACCGCCTTCGTAATCTCTGCAATGATTTGCGGGCTGGCGGGCGCGCTTTACGCCGATCTCAACCGCTTCATGAGCCCCGCCGCGATGTCGTGGCATATGTCGGGCGAAATCATGGTCTTCGTCATCCTCGGCGGCACCGGCCGGCTTGCCGGACCGATCATCGGCGCGGCGGTCTATATCCTGCTCGAGCAGCTTCTTGGGCCTGTGTCGCAATATTGGCTCGGGCTATTGGGTCTGCTGCTGTTGCTGATCGTGATCTTCGCTCCGGGCGGGATCACCGGCCTGATCCTGCGGGAGAAACGCCATGGTTGAGCCGGTCCTCGCATTGCGGAACCTGCGCAAGAGCTTCGGCGCGCTTGCAGCAACCAATGATGTTTCCCTGACCTTGCTCCCGGGCGAGATCCACGCGCTGATCGGGCCGAACGGTGCGGGGAAATCGACCCTGATCAAGCAGATCACCGGCGAGATCCGCCCTGACAGCGGCGCGGTCGCCTTCATGGGTCGCGCGATCGACGGGCTCGATGTCGCGGCGCGGGCACGGCTCGGGCTTGCGCGCAGCTTTCAGGTTTCTGCTGTCATTCCCGATTTCACGGTGCGCCAGAATGTGATGCTGGCGCTGATGGGTGCTTCTGGGCGGGTCTTCCGCTTTTTCCGCCCCGCCCTTTCCGATCACTCCCTGACCGGCCCCGCGCAGGACCATATCGCCGCTGCCGGACTGGCGGATCGGGCCGGTGTCAAAGCCGCCGAACTGTCCCATGGCGAGCGCCGAAAGCTCGAGATCGCCATGGCTCTGGCCCTCTCTCCCAAGGTCTTCCTGCTGGACGAGCCGATGGCCGGCATGGGGCTGGAGGGTGCCGCGCAGCTGACGGAGCTTTTGTCAAATCTTCGCCGCAAAGCCCCGATTTTATTGGTCGAACATGATATGGATGCGGTCTTCGCTTTGGCCGACCGCATCTCGGTTCTGGTCTATGGCCGCATTATCGCGACCGGCACCGTCGCCGAAATCCGCGCCCATCCCGAGGTCCAGCGATCTTATCTGGGAGACGAGGCATGAGCCTGCTTTCGCTGCGCAATGTTACAGCCGCCTATGGTCAGGCCGCGGTTCTGCACGGGGTCAGCTTCGATCTGGCCGAGGGCGAGGTTCTGGCCCTGATGGGCCGCAACGGCATGGGCAAATCCACGACGATCAAAACGGTGATGCAGCTTCTGCGCGCCGGCAGCGGCGAAATCCGCTTTGACGGCGCGGACCTGACCCGCCTCGCACCACATCAGGCCGCGCGCTGCGGGCTGGGCCTCGTCCCCGAGGGTCGGCGCGTCTTTGCGCCGCTCAATGTCGAGGAAAACCTCATGGTCGCCGCGCGCCCCGGCGCTTGGGACCGTGCCCGCGTCATCGCGCTGTTTCCGCGATTGGGCGAGCGCCTCGGCCAACGCGCGGGCACGCTTTCTGGCGGCGAGCAGCAGATGCTCGCGATCGGGCGCGCGCTGATGACCAATCCGCGCCTTCTGATCCTCGACGAGGCGACCGAGGGCCTCGCCCCTGTCGTGCGGCAGGAAATCTGGGCCGGCATCCGCGCGCTCAAGGCCGAGGGCCTCTCGATCCTCGTGGTCGACAAATCGCTCAAAGAGCTGGCTTCGGTCGCAGATCGCGCCGTCATCCTCGAACGCGGTCGCTCTGTCTGGCAAGGCGGCATGGGGAAATCACCCCGACATCGCGCGCAACTGGCTGGGCGTCTGAGCGCCGAGCGCACGGCAACCCCTTCAGACCGCCCAGCAGATAGCTGCGGATTTCGCTAAGGTCTTTCCCGATTTCCAAAGGATATCGCGCCGCCAGCGGCGTGTATGCGCATATGATAAACAACTTCATATATCGAATATAATATATTGTTATTACTTGAGCACTTTAGAGATCCTAAACCTCTCTTCAGACGTAAGCCCTCTGCCACTCGCCGTCGCTCCTTGCCACCAAAACATCATTGACCGTCCGGTCGGTTGACCATAGCGTCGCCGGAATCGCCCGCGCAGGAGGACGCCCGGGTGTGATTGCCGAATGCCTACCGGAGGATTGAAGTTGCGCGTTCACAAACCCATTGCCGCTTTGTTGCTTTCAGCCGCGCTCGCACCGTTTCTCGCGAGCCCCAGCCTTGCCCAATCGCAGGTCGAGATCATCCGCGATGACTGGGGCGTGCCCCATGTCTATGCCGACGACGTCTTCGGCCTTTACGCGGGCTTCGGCTATGCCGTCGCCGAGGACCGGCTGTTCCAGATGGAAATGTCGAAACATTCGGTTCTGGGCACCGTATCCTCGGTTCTGGGGATCGAGCATCTGCCCTATGACCTGCGCACCCGCGCCGATTTCGATCACGCCGATATCCGCGCCCAGATCGAGGCCCTGCCGGCCGAAGACCGCGCCATTCTGCGCGGCTATGCGGCGGGCTACAACAGGCGCGTGGCCGAGGTTCTGGCCGATCGCGACACGCTTTTGCCCAAACAGTTCACCGATTTCGGGATCGAGCCGAGCACATGGACCGAATTCGACGTGGCGATGATCTATGTGGGCACGATGGCGGGCCGTTTCTCGCATTATTCGACCGAGCTAGATAATGCCAAAGTCTTGGCAAAGCTCGAAAAAGATCACGGAAAAGAGAAAGCGGCCGAGCTGTTCAACCAGATGTTCTGGCTCGAGGACCCGCTTGCCCCGACCACCGTCCCCGAAGGCGGCCAGTACCAGATCAAGGCCGAGGCACCCGCCGCGCTCGACGCCAGCCGCTTTGCCGCTTTGCTTGGCCGCGATGACGTGCCGGGCGGCGATGACGCGATGCCGCGCGCCTCGAACCTGTGGATCCTCGGTCCCGAAAAGACCACCGACGGCAGCACGATCCTGCTGAACGGGCCGCAGTTCGGCAATTACAACCCCTCCTATGTCTTCTCGATCGGCCTGCATGGCGCGGGCTTCGATCTGACCGGCTCGACGCCTTTCGCGGTGCCGAACGTGCTCTTCGGGACCAACGGACAGATTGCTTGGGGCGCGACCGCCGGCCCGCTTGACGTCAATGATTTCTTCCAGCTGGCGCTCAACCCCGAAAACCCCGCGCAATACAAAAAGGACGGCGCCTGGGTCGACATGAAGCCGCGCCTCGAGACCTTCAAGGTCAAGGGTCAGGGCGATGTCTCCGCGACGGTTTATGAAAGCGATTACGGCGTGGTCAGCCTGATCGATCCGGAAAGCCACACCGCCTATGCCTTCAACCGCAGCTGGAAGGGTCGCGAGATCCAGACGCTGATCGCTTGGGTCAATTCGACCAAGGCGCAGAATTACACCGACTGGCTGGCGCAGGCCGAAAATGTCGCGACCACGATCAACTGGTATTACGCCGACAAGGACGGCAATATCGGCTATGTCTCGCCGGGTTATCTGCCCTTGCGCAATACGGCGCAGGACCAGCGCATTCCCGCGATCGCCGACGGCTCGCAGGATTGGCGGCAGGGCCGCCGCCCCTTCGCCGAGATGCCCAAGACATACAATCCCGAACGGGGCTGGATCGCCAACTGGAACAACCGCTCGACCCATGGCGAGATCGGCAATTTCGAGGCCAATCCCTGGGGCGCGGCAGACCGTGTCGACGAGATCATGGCGCGCATCACCGCCAAGGACAAGCTGACCCCTGCCGAGGTCTGGGACATCAACAAGGAAATCAGCTTCCTCGACATCAACGCCCGCGCGCTGCTGCCCTTCCTGCTCGATGCCGCCACGACCCTGCCCGCAGACGACCCGCGCCAGCCCCTTGTCGCCGAGCTTGCCGCGTGGGACGGGCAGATGATCCGCGCCGAGGACGGCCGCGCCACCGCTCCGGCGGTCGCGATCTTCCAGAGCTGGGTCGAGACCATGGTTGCCGATGTGCTGATGGACGACAATCCGGGCTTTGCGCCGGTGGTGACGCGCAACCGCGTCTCGCGCCCCGCGCAGGTGCTGCGCAACGCGCTTCTGGGCGATCAGGCGGGCGTGCCCCAGACCCATGATTTCTTCAACGGCGCCGACAAGACCGAGGTCATGCTGGCCGCCCTGTCCAAAACCGCAGAGGCGCTGAGCGCGAGCTACGGCAGCGACAATCCCGCCGATTGGCGTCAGGAGCTTGCCCAGCATGTCTTCGAGACCGACAACTATCTCGGGATCCCGCAGGCAGGCGAGGACGAGGTGCTTTCGATCGGCACGGCAATGAACCGCGGCACGCAGAGCGATCTCATCACCTTCAAGGACGGCAAGGTCTCGGTCTGCATCTCGGCCCCTCCGGGTCAAAGCGGCTTCATCAGCCCTTCGGGCGAGAAATCGCCGCATTATCAGGACCAGCTGTCGCTCTACGAGGCCTTTGAATGCCGCCCGCAGGCGCTTGCCCGCGAGGATCTGGACAAAGTCGCGAAGGACCGCACCAGCTTTACCATCGAGTAAAACGGGACCGGAGCCTGCGACAAGGATCGGGGGCAGCCTGCAACGGGCTGCCCTTTTCCGTCGCCTGTCGCACCGCCCGCCGCACGGGCCGCGCGGTCCTTTGGCGGTTTGACAAGCGCGCGCAGCCTGCTACCCATTCGGACCTGCCCCAATCCGGACCAAAGCGGCGCGGCGCCCACCTGCCCCGTCCTCCCCGAACGAAACGACACGCATGACCACCGAGCCATTTCTCGCCCCGCTTCTTTCGGACCTGCCGCTGCGGGCGACCTCGTTCATCGTGACGGTTTACGGCGATGTCGTTGTGCCGCGCGGCGAGGTCTTGTGGATGGGCAATCTGATTGCGGTCTGCGCCCATGTCGGCATCAGCGAATCGCTGGTGCGTACGGCGGTCTCGCGTCTGGTGCAGGCCGGACGCCTCGCGGGCGAACGGATCGGACGGCGCAGCTATTACCGGTTGGCGCCGACCGCGCGGGCCGAATTCGCGCAGGTCGCCAAACTGCTCTACCATCCGCCCGCAGAAGCTTCGGGCTGGCTGGTCCTCCATGCACCCGAGCTTGCCGAAGATGTCATCCGCCGCCGCCATCTCGGCCGGCTCGAGGGCAATGTGCTGATCGCGCCCGATCACGGCCAGACCCCGCCGGAGGTCGCGCTGACCCTTCACGCGGGCCTTGGCCGCGATGACGCCAAGCTCGCCGCCTGCTGGGATCTCGCGCCTTTGAACGCGGGATATGCCGATTTGATCGGGCGCTTTGCCCCGCTCGAACAGGCGCTCGGATCCGGCGCCCCGCTCGCGCCCGATGCGGCGCTGATCGCGCGGCTTTTGCTGGTCGATCTCTACCGCAGCACGCTCTTGCGTGACCCCCGCCTGCCCGCCTCGGCCCTGCCCGCCGATTGGTGCGGCCACGAAGCCCATGCGCTTTTCGCGCGGCTTTACCTGCTGCTTTCGGAACCGGCCGAGCTCCATATCGCGCGCAATCTCGAGGGCGAAACCGGATATCTGCCGCGAACAAGCGCGATTTCGAAGCCCGCCTGGCGGCCCTCGCTTAAGCCGCCCAGTATAGACCACTGATTTAACGTGTATTTTCGGTGCAGTCCGTTCGCGCCACCGCAGACATTACACTCAATGCCAATTTTATCTTTGCGATGTAATGTTTCGATGCTATAACCGACCAATCGGTTGACGAATTGAGAGTCGTCCGCCGCCAGCCAAAGACCAGCGAGAGACACGAGGGAGCACGGGCCTGATGGATGCCTTTATCTGCGACGCGGTACGCACACCGATCGGCCGTTACGGCGGGGCCCTGTCCTCGATCCGCGCCGATGATCTGGCCGCTTTGCCCCTGAAAGCCCTGATCGAGCGCAACCCGAACGTCGACTGGACGGCGGTTGACGATCTGATTTACGGCTGCGCCAATCAGGCCGGAGAAGACAACCGCAACGTCGGCCGCATGGCGGCTTTGCTTGCGGGTATGCCGATCGACGTGCCGGCGACCACGGTGAACCGGCTTTGCGGCTCGGGGATGGATGCGATCGGCATGGCAGCGCGGGCGATCAAGGCGGGCGATTGCGATCTGGTGATTGCGGGCGGCGTGGAATCGATGTCGCGCGCTCCCTTTGTCATGCCAAAGGCCGAAACCGCATTTTCGCGCAATAATGCGGTTTACGACACCACCATCGGCTGGCGTTTCGTCAATCCCGCGATGAAGGCGGCATTCGGCGTCGATACGATGCCCCAGACCGCCGACAACGTCGCCGCCGATTTCAACATCTCGCGCGAAGATCAGGACGCATTCGCGCTCCGCAGTCAGGCCCGTTGGGCGGCAGCCAATGCGGCGGGCGTCTTTAAAGACGAGATCATCCCCGTTTCCGTCCCGCGCAAAAGCAGGAGCCGATGGTCGTCGATACGGACGAGCATCCCCGCCCCGAGACGACGGCGGCGCAGCTTGCCAAGCTCAGGGTCGTGAACGGCCCCGATCTGACGGTGACGGCGGGCAATGCCTCGGGCGTGAACGACGGTGCGGCTGCGCTGGTCATCGCCTCGGCCGAGGCCGCCAAGACCCATGGCCTGACCCCCAAGGCCCGCATCGTCGCCATGGCGGCCGCAGGCGTCGAGCCGCGCGTCATGGGTATCGGCCCCGCGCCGGCAGTGCGCAAGGTTCTTGCCAAAACGGGCCTCACGCTGGCCGATATGGATGTGATAGAATTGAACGAGGCCTTCGCGGCGCAGGCTCTGGCCGTGCTGCGCGATCTCGGTCTGCCGGATGATGCGCCGCAGGTGAACCCCAACGGCGGGGCCATCGCGATCGGCCATCCGCTCGGCATGTCGGGCGCGCGTCTCGTGACCACGGCCATGTACCAGCTGCACCGCACCGGCGGCCGCTATGCGCTGTGCACCATGTGCATCGGCGTCGGTCAGGGCATCGCGCTGATCATCGAACGCGTTTGAGTTAGGAGTTTCGCAAGCCATGTATGCACAGCTCGTCAAGACCGAGGACGCCAAAACCGCCGCCGAGATGACCCCGAGGAGCGCGCCTTTCAGGAGCGCATCGACCGCAACGAAAAGATCGAGCCCAAGGAGTGGATGCCGGACGGCTACCGCAAGACGCTGATCCGCCAGATGGGCCAGCACGCCCATTCCGAGATCGTGGGCCAGCTTCCCGAGGGTAACTGGATCACCCGCGCCCCCACGCTGGAGCGCAAGGCGATCCTGCTTGCCAAAGTGCAGGACGAGGCCGGCCACGGGCTTTACCTGTACTCGGCCGCCGAAACGCTGGGTGTCTCGCGCGACGAGCTGCTGGAGGCCCTGCATTCGGGGAAGATGAAATATTCCTCGATCTTCAACTATCCGACGCTGACCTGGGCCGATATGGGCGCGGTCGGCTGGCTGGTCGATGGCGCGGCGATCATGAACCAGGTGCCGCTTCAGCGCACCTCTTACGGCCCATACAGCCGCGCGATGGTCCGGATCTGCAAGGAAGAAAGCTTCCACCAGCGTCAGGGCTACGACATCATGATGAAGATGTGCGCGGGCACGCCCGAGCAGAAAGCCATGGCTCAGGATGCGCTCAACCGCTTCTGGTATCCGTCGCTCATGATGTTCGGCCCTTCGGACAAGGATTCCGTCCATTCGGCCCAGTCGATGGCGTGGAAGATCAAAATGAACACCAATGACGAATTGCGTCAGAAGTTCGTCGACCAGACCGTGCCGCAAGCCAAATTCCTCGGCCTGACCGTGCCGGACGAGAACCTTGTCTGGAACGAGGAAAAGGGCGGCCATGATTTCTCTGAGCCGGACTGGAACGAATTCTTCGCCGTCATCGCCGGCAACGGCCCGTGCAATGCCGAGCGTCTTCAGGCGCGCGTCGATGCCTGGGACAATGGCGCTTGGTTCCGCGAAGGGCTGATGGCCCATGCCGAAAAGGCCGCGGCCCGCCGCGCGCCTGTGGCTGCCGAGTAACGACACCGACCTCCGGCGGGCGCGCGACGCCCGCCCCTCTCACCCCTGCCAGAAATCCCCAAGCTTAGGGAGGAACCCTCATGTCCAAAGAATGGCCCCTCTGGGAAGTCTTCATCCGCGGCCAGCACGGCCTGAACCACCGCCACGTCGGCAGCCTGCACGCGCCCGATGCCGAAATGGCGATCCGCAACGCCCGTGACGTCTATACCCGCCGCAACGAGGGCGTGTCGATCTGGGTGGTGAAGTCGAACGACATCTCGGCCTCCGCGCCCTCGGACAAAGGCCCGCTGTTCGAGCCCTCGAACGACAAGGTCTACCGTCACCCGACCTTCTTCACGATCCCCGACGAAGTGGGGCATATGTGATGGAGGCGAGTGCTCAAGCTGTTGATCGGGCCGCCTTTTTCGAATGGCTGTGCCGGACGGGCGACAATACGCTGATCCTCGGGCACCGCGTTTCGGAATGGTGCGGCCATGCGCCCGCGCTGGAAGAGGACATCGCGATCTCGAACACCGCGCTCGATCTGATCGGCCAGACCCAGCTTTGGCTGGAATATGCTGCCGAGATCGAGGGCGAGGGCCGCAACGCCGACAATCTCGCCTTCCTGCGCGACGCCGGTGCCTTCCGCAACGTCCTGCTGGTCGAGCGTCCGAACGGCGATTTCGGCCTGACGCTGATGCGCCAGTTCCTGTTCGACGCCTATCACATGGAGCTGCTCCGCGCCCTGCAATCCTCGACCGATACCCGCGTGGCCGAGATTGCGGCGAAAGCCTCGAAAGAGGTGGCCTACCACCTCGAACGCTCGGCCGATCTGGTGGTGCGTCTGGGCGACGGCTCGCCCGAAAGCCATGCGCGGATGCAGAAATCGCTGAACGCGCTTTGGGCCTACAGCGGCGAGATGTTCATGGACGATGCCGTCGATCAGGCTATGGCCGATGCGGGCATCGCGCCCCTGCCGAGCAGCCTGAAAACCGGATGGGAGGCGACGCTGCGCCATGTCTTCGACGAAGCGACCCTGACCATCCCCGAGGCAAGCTGGCAGCACAAAGGCGGCAAGACCGGCGTTCACACCGAACATCTGGGCTTCCTTCTGGCCGAGATGCAGTTCCTCCAGCGCGCCTATCCGGGCGCCAGCTGGTAAAACGGGGCAGCCCATGGACAGCCAAAGCCACAAGATGCTTCCCGATCTCGATCAGGTCTGGCAATGGCTGGCCGAGGTCCCCGATCCCGAAATTCCGGTCATCACCCTGACCGATCTCGGCATCATCCGCGATGTGCGTCTCGAAGACGATACGCTCGTCGTCGCGGTCACGCCCACCTATTCGGGCTGTCCCGCGACCTCGATCATCAACCTCGATATCGAGACGGCCCTGCGCGCGCGCGGCATCGAAAAGCTGCGCCTCGAGCGGCGGCTTTCCCCGCCCTGGACCAGCGATTGGCTGAGCGCCGAGGGCCGCGAGAAGCTGCGTGCCTACGGGATCGCGCCGCCCGTCGACGGCACGGCTGCCGACGGGGTGATCGCGGGCCGGATCGCGCGGCTGACGGGATCGGGCAATCTCGTGATCGCCTGCCCGTTCTGCGGATCGAACCACACAGAGCGGCTCAGCCAATTCGGCTCGACGCCCTGCAAGGCAAGCTACCGCTGCAAGGACTGCCTCGAGCCCTTCGACTATTTCAAATGCATCTGAGGATGCGCCCGAACCGACAGGAATGATACCCCAATGGCACGCTTCCATTCCCTGAAAGTCACCGAAGTCCGCCGCGAGACCCGCGATGCCGTCGTGGTGACGCTGGCGCCGCGTGACGAAGACCGCGCGCTTTTCGACTTTACCCAAGGCCAGTATCTGACGCTGCGCCGCGCCTTCGACGGCGAAGAACTCCGCCGCTCCTATTCGATCTGCGCAGGCAAGGATGACGGCATTCTGCAGGTCGGCATCAAACGCGTCGACGGCGGCGCTTTTTCGACCTGGGCCAATGAGAACCTCCAGCCCGGCGACGAGATCGAAGCCATGCCGCCGATGGGCAAGTTCTTTACGGCAATCGAACCCGAAGCCGCGAAAGCCTATCTCGGCTTTGCCGGTGGTTCGGGGATCACGCCGGTCCTGTCGATCATCAAGACGGTGCTTGCGCGCGAACCCGAAGCGACCTTCACGCTGGTCTACGCCAACCGCCAGATCAGCTCGATCATGTTCCGCGAGGATCTCGAGGATCTCAAAAACACCTATCTCGGGCGTTTCTCGGTCATCCATATCCTTGATAGCGAGGCGCAGGACATCGACCTCTTCACCGGCCGGATCGACGCGGAAAAGATGAAAGCTTTGTTCGCCAACTGGATCGACCCGACCGCGATCACCACCAGCTTCATCTGCGGCCCCGAGCCGATGATGCTCGCCATCGCGCAATCCTTGCGCGACCACGGTCTCAAGGACGAGCAGATCAAATTCGAGCTTTTCGCCTCGAGCCAGCCGGGCCGCGCCAAGGCCCGCGCCGTCTCGCAAAATGCAGCGACCGCAGGCGAGGCGATCGAGGCCACGGTGACGCTGGACGGCTCGACCCGCAGCTTCTCCATGCCGCGCAACGGCGAGAGCATCCTTGATGCCGCGATCGCCAACAACATCGACGCGCCCTATTCGTGCAAGGCCGGCGTTTGCTCGACCTGCCGCTGCAAGGTCATCGAGGGCGAGGTCGAAATGGCGGTGAACCACGCGCTTGAAGATTACGAAGTCCGTGCGGGCTATGTCCTGAGCTGTCAGGCCATCCCGCTCTCGAACAAGGTTGTCGTGAGCTACGACGAATAAGGGGTGTTGCGATGTCCGGTACGATGAATATCGAAGACTACCTTGCCCAAGGCGGCGTGCTGTCCTCGCCCGATAACGCCCCCGCGCGTTACCGTGGCGAGCTGATGCGGATGATGTCCTCTTTCGTGGATAGCGAGCTTGCCGGTTCGGCGGGTTTCGCCGATGCGATCAACTTCGCCCCCGCGATCAAGGAGCGTATCGCCGCCAGCCGCATCACGCTGGAGAAAGCCGACCACGCCGAGCGTGTTCTGGCGATCATGGGCGATTTCGGCACCGATACCGCGCGTTATCAGGCGATGCATGACTGGTCGGCACGTCTGCCGCGCGAGGCCGCCCATAATGCCGAACGCATCGGGTCGGACATGCGGCTCTCGGTCTTTCACTATCCGCTGGAAGGCTGGACCGATGCGGTCGTGATGAACGTGCTGATGGGGCTTGCGAGCGGCGTGCAGCTGGCGGAACTGTCGCGCGTTTCCTACGGCCCGCTGGCCGAAGTGTTTCGCGGGGTCGCCCCGCGCGAGGCGCGCCATGCCGAATTGGGTCGCGAGGGTCTGGAAAAGATCACCGCCACCCCCGAGGGCCGCGCCGAGGCGATGGCCTCGATCGCCTATTGGCAGCCGCGCGTTGCCGCAAGCTTCGGCGCGCCCGCATCGGCGCGCTACGAGACGCAGGCCCGTTTCGGGCTGCGCCACACCCCCAATGCCGCCATGCGGGCCGATTGGGAAAAGCAGGTCGCCGCGGTGCTTGCCGCGCTGGATCTGAACTGAAAGGACAAGACATGAACGCCCTCTCAAGGCGCGCCGCCGGCTCGAAAGCTATGTTCTGGGCCAATGGACCTCCGGTGCGAAAGACGGTCAGGTCCTGCGCGATGCCGGCACCGGCGAGGCCATCGCCACCATCGATCCTCGGGGATCGATTTCGCCGAAGTGCTGAATTACGGCCGTTCGGTCGCGGGCAGGAAGCTGCGCGCCATGTCCTTCCATGAGCGCGCGGGCATGCTCAAGGCGCTCGGCCTCAAGCTGATGGAGCAGAAGGAAGACTTCTACGCCGAAAGCCTGCGCACCGGCGCGACGCGGCCCGACGGCTGGGTCGATATCGAGGGCGGCATCGGCACCATGCTGACCTTTGCGTCCAAAGGCCGCCGCGAATTGCCCAACACCCGCGTGCTGACCGAAGGCCCCGTCGAGGTGCTTTCGCGCGACAACACCTTCTCGGCCCAGCATATCCTGTCGCCGCTTCAGGGCGTCGCGGTCCATATCAACGCCTATAACTTCCCGATCTGGGGGATGCTGGAAAAGATCGCGCCGACGCTTCTGGCGGGCGTGCCCTGTATCGTCAAACCGGCCAGCCAGACCGCCTATCTGACCGAACTCATGGTGCGCCGCATCATCGCGACGGGCATTCTGCCCGAAGGCGCGCTGCAGCTGGTTTCGGGCTCGGTCGGCGATATGCTGAGCCATGTCTGCGAGCAGGATGTCGTGACCTTCACCGGCTCGGCCACCACCGGCCGCATGCTCAAAACCCTGCCGGCCATCGTCAACAATTCGGTGCGTTTCAATATGGAGGCCGACAGTCTGAACGCCTCGATCCTCGGCACAGATGCGGTGGCGGGCACGCCGGAATTCGATCTGTTCGTCAAGGAAGTCGCGCGCGAGATGACCTCGAAAGCGGGGCAGAAATGCACCGCGATCCGCCGCGTTTCGCGCCGCGTGGCCAGATCGACGCGCTTGTCGCGGCTTTGGGCGAGCGTCTGGGCAAGACCGCCGTGGGCCTGCCGGGCGACGAGGCGACGCGCATGGGCGCGCTGGCCTCCTTCGATCAGCGTGACGAGGTTCGCGCCCGCATCAAGGATCTGCAGGCCGATGCCGAGATCGTCTCGGGCGACCCCGACAATGCGCGCCTGACCTCGGGCAATGCCGAAAGCGGCGCTTTCATGAACCCCGTTCTACTCTACTGCGACAAGCCCTTTGCCGCGCGCGCGGTCCACGAGGTCGAGGCTTTCGGCCCCGTCTCGACGGTCATGCCCTACGACACGCTCGACGAGGCGATCGAGCTGGCCAATATGGGCAAAGGCTCGCTGGCCGCATCGGTCTTCACCAATGACGGCGAGGTCGCGCAGGAAGTGGTCTTGGGTATCGCGCCCTATCACGGCCGCGTTTTGATCGGAAACCGCGCCTCGGCCAAGACCTCGACGGGTCACGGCTCTCCGCTGGCCGGTCTGGTCCACGGCGGTCCCGGTCGCGCGGGTGGCGGCGAGGAAATGGGCGGCATTCGCGGCGTCACCCATTACATGCAGCGCACCGCCGTCCAAGGCGCGCCGAACATGCTCTCGGCCGTCACCGGCCGCTGGATCGAGGGCGCGGATGCCCGTCAAGGCACGCATCCCTTCCGCAAATCTTTGGCCGAACTGCGCATCGGCGACCAGCTTGTGACCGCAAGCCGCGTGGTCACCTTGGAAGATGTCGAGCATTTCGCCGAATTCACCGGCGATACGTTTTACGCCCATATGGACAGCGAGGCCGCGAAAGCGAACCCGTTCTTCGACGAGCGCGTGGCGCATGGCTATTTGATCGCAAGCTTCGCGGCGGGTCTTTTCGTCGAGCCGAACCCCGGTCCGGTTCTGGCCAATTACGGCGTCGACAATCTGCGCTTCCTGACGCCGGTCTATTTCGGCGACAGCCTTCAGGTGCGGCTGACCTGCAAGGAAATCAATCCGCGCGCCAATGCCGAACATGGCGAGGTGCGTTGGGATTGTCAGGTCACCAACCAGAAGTCCGAGGTCGTCGCGCAATATGACGTGCTGACCATGGTGGCCAAGGAATGGCCGCTCAAAGACTGATCACCACCGATCGGTGACGCAGAAGGCGCCGGATCACATCCTGATCCGGCGCCTTTCCGTTTTGCCCTGATGCGTTGGGCCCGTCGGGCCTCAATCGGCTTCGATCTGAAGGGGGCCTCGCCCTTTTCTTCCATGTAGAGCCGCCAGACGGCCAGAAAGAGAGCCGCGACCAGCGGGCCGATGACGAAGCCGTTGACGCCGAGCAGGGAAAGCCCGCCAAGCGTCGAAACCAGCACGATATAGTCGGGCATATTGGTCTGCCCGCCGACAAGGCGCGGGCGCAGAAGGTTGTCGACAAGGGAGATGACGCCGAAGCCCACCACCATCAGGATCACGCCGCTGGCGATGCTGCCGGTCGCCAGCAGATAGACGGCGATCGGAAACCAGATCAGCCCCGCCCCGATCGCGGGGATAAGCGACAGGACCGCCATGACGACGCCCCAAAGCACCGCGCCTCCGATCCCGAGAAACCACAATGTCACCCCCGATCGCGCCCTGCACCGCCGCGATGATGAAGTTTCCCTTCACCGTCGCCGTCAGGACCGAGTCGACAGTCTGCATCAGAACCTCGGTCTGGTGCAGGCTGAGCGGGCTCGCCTTGCGGATCGTCGCGGCCAGTCCGCGCCCGTCCTTGAACAGGAAGAACAGCAGGTAAAGCGCCACACCGAATGCCACGGTGAAACTCAGCGCGCCCTGCCCCAACGAGTAAAAGCCCTTGGCGACATATTGCAGGATGCTTTGCAGGAATTCGCTGAATTTCTGCGCCAGCTCGGCCGCGCTCGGCAGATTGAGACGGTCGAGGAAAGAGATCACGCTTGCAGGCAGGTGATTGCGCAGCCCGTCGAGCGTTCCCGCCACATCAAGCGGCGCGCTGGTGAGCGCCTGATAGGCCCGCGCCGCCTCGGCCGCGATCATGGCGACAAGGATGAGGAAGGGGATGACCACCAAAAGAATGCAGGTCATCACCGTGCAGATCGAGGCCAGTGCAGAACGCCCGCCGCACCAGCCGAGCAAGCGCCGATAGAGCGGCTGGAACAGCAGCGCCAGAATGAGCGCCCAGAAAACCGCGCCGTAATAGGGCCGGATCACCAGCAGAAAACAGATGCTGATGATGACCATCGTCGCGACGAAAGCCGTGGAAAGCCGTTTGTCCGTCATAATGTCCCCGATTTCCCCGGCTTCTTGGCCTGTCCATAGGGAAAGCCGTGGCACGGCTCGGGTTCCGCGCAAGCGCGAAAAGCCGGAGCCTCCGCGTCTTGCATGTTTTGCGCAAACCTTGCGGCGCGCCTTAGCGGACCGCCTTGATCCCTTCCAGAACCAGCGTCGTCGCGACATCGGCGTAATCGTCGCGCGAAATGCGCCCGCCGTCGCGAAACCACATATAGACCCAGTTCAGCATGCCGAACAGCGACATGGTGACAGGCATCAACAGCGGACGCTCGGGATTGGCCAGCTCGGGGTTGATCTGGTTGAGAACGCTGGAGAAACGCTTGACGATGCCACGCTCCATCGCGGTGATCTCGGCCTTTTGCTCGTCCGAGAGCGCCGAGGTCGCATTGAGCTGGACCTTGTGCTGGTCGTCGGCGCCGCGATAGCTTTCAAGCACGGTGCCCACCAGTTTGCGCAAGCGCTGCTGGGGCGGCAGATCGGGCTCGTCGGCCTCTTCGATCGCGGCATCCAGCTCCTCGAGATGGGTCATGATGATCGCAAAGATCAAAGCATCCTTGCTGGGATAATAGTGGTAAAGAAGCGCTTTCGAGACCTTCGCGTGCGCCGCAATCTGCGACATCGAGGCCTTTTCCATTCCCTGTTCGGCAAAAACCGCCGCGGCATCATCGAGAATGCCGCGTTGTTTTTCCTCAAAATCGGCTGCTCTTGTCCGAGCCATTATTCGTCACTTTCATGCTTGAGCGGTCGGCCCGACAGCAGGCGAAAAACTCACCCCTAGCTGTAAGCCATTGACGAGGGGAGTTCCACCCTTGCGTGAAACCCCGCCCCGCCCTGGGCACGACCGTCAGGCCGGGTTCATTCCTTGGGACGGTTGTCGACCACGCGTTTGGCCTTGCCCTCGGAGCGTTGCAGCGAATGGGGATCGCAGACCTGAATCACGGTCGAGACCCCGACCACCGCCTTGATGCGATGCGACAGATCCTTGGCGGAACGCAGGCGCGCATCGCTGTCGGTGCCGTCTTCGGAGCATTCAACATGGACGACCATGCTGTCCATCCGGCCCGAGCGCGTCAGCTCGATATGGAAATGCGGCGCGAGCTGCGCGCATTTGAGGATCTGCTCCTCGATCTGGGTCGGGAAGACATTGACGCCGCGCAGGATGATCATGTCGTCGCTGCGGCCGGTGATCTTCTCGATCCGGCGCATCGAACGTGCGGTGCCGGGCAAAAGCCGCGTCAGATCGCGCGTGCGGTAGCGCACCATCGGCAGACCTTCCTTGGTCAGCGTGGTGATGACCAATTCGCCCATCTGGCCGTCGGGCAGCGGCTCGCCGGTGACCGGATCGATGATCTCGGGATAGAAGTGGTCCTCCCAGAAATGCAGCCCGTCCTTGGTCTCGACGCATTCCATCGCGACGCCCGGCCCCATGATCTCCGACAGGCCGTAGATGTCGACGGCATGCATGTCGAAGGCTTCCTCGATTTCCTCGCGCATGGCATTGGTCCAGGGCTCGGCCCCGAAAATGCCGACCTGCAACGAGGATTTGCGCGGATCGAGGCCCTGACGGCGGAATTCGTCGAGGATCGACAGCATGTAGGACGGCGTCACCATGATGATGCGCGGCTTGAAGTCGTTGATCAGCGTCACCTGACGCTCGGTGCCGCCGCCCGAGATCGGAACCACGGTGCAGCCCAACTTTTCGGCGCCGTAATGCGCGCCCAAACCGCCGGTGAAAAGGCCGTAGCCGTAGGCGTTGTGCAAGATGTCGCCGGCACGCCCGCCGCCCGCGCGGATCGAGCGCGCGATCAGATTGGCCCAGGTGTCGATGTCGTTCTTGGTATAGCCGACCACGGTGGGCTTGCCGGTCGTGCCCGACGAGCCGTGGATGCGCGACAGCTGGTTCTGCGGAACCGCAAACATCCCGAACGGATAGGTGTCGCGCAGGTCCTGCTTATAGGTGAAGGGGAACTTCGCGATGTCTTTCAGAGACTTCAGCTCTTCGGGATGCACATCCGCCTCGATGAAGCGTTTGCGGAAGAAGGGCGAATTCTCATAGGCATGTTTGAGCGAGCGCTTCATGCGGTGGAATTGCAGCGCCTCGATCTCGTCGCGCGACGCCGTTTCGATCGGGTCGAGATCTTTCGGATTCGGAGTGAGGTCTTCCATAATGTTCCTCCCTAAGACGGAATAGCTCAGGCGAGATCGGGCAGATGCTGCCCTTTCACCGAGCGCGAATGGCCACGAAATTCGGCGACATGGTCGCCATGCTGGTTGGTGATGCGCACATCATAAATCCCCGAGCGCCCGCGCAGGGAAATCTCGCGCGCGGCGGCCGTCAGGCGGTCGCCGATCCGGACGGGGTTGATGTAGGTGATCGAATTGGTCTGGGCGACAACCATCGTGTTGCGGCTGTTGCAGGCAAAGGCAAAGGCGCTATCGGCGAGGGTAAAGATATAGCCGCCGTGGCAATTGCCGTGGCCGTTCGACATGTCCTTGGTGACATCCATCGACAAGGTGGCCTCGCCGGGCGCGACATGCTCGAGCGCCATGCCGAGGCGCTGGCTCGCGCTGTCGTCGTTCCACATGGACTGCGCGCAGGCTTCGGCGATTTCCTGATCGGTCATCGTCATCGGATTTACTCCCCCTTGAAGGCGGGTTTGCGCTTTCGAGGAAGGCGGTGACGCCTTCTGCGTAATCCTCGCTGCGGCCTGCGATCTGCTGGCAATCGCGCTCGTGATCAAGCTGTTCGTCAAGGCTGTTGCTGGCCGCCGCCTGAATGAGGCGTTTCGTCAGGCCAAGCCCGAGGGTCGGACCCGCGGCAAGGCCGGCGGCCAGAACCTCGGCTTCGGCCATCAGGGCCTCGTCCTCGACGGCTTTCCAGATCAGCCCCAATCGGCGGCCTTTTCGGCCATCAGCGGCTCGGCGGTCAGCGCCAGCGCTTTCGCGCGCGGCTCGCCCAGAATGCGCGCCAGCGACCATGTGCCGCCCGCGTCCGGAACCAGACCGATCTTGGCGAAAGCCTGAATGAATTTCGCGGATTTCGCGGCCAGAACGATATCGCAGGCAAAGGCGATATTCGCGCCAGCGCCGGCAGCAACCCCGTTCACCGCGCAGACGACCGGCTTTTCGAGGCTGCGAATCAGGCGCAAAGTCGGGTTGTAGAATGTCTCGAGCGTCTGGCCGAGATCGGGCTTCGGCCCGCCCTTGCGCGGATCGCGATCGCCCAGATCCTGCCCCGCACAAAAGCCGCGCCCTGCCCCCGTCAACAAAACGGCGCGCACCGCATGATCGTGATGGGCGCGCTCGATCTGCGCGCGCAGCGCCAGATGCATTTCCTCGTTGAACGAATTCAGCTTGTCGGGGCGGTTCAGCGTCAGGCGCAACACACCCCGTCCAGCGCCACGAGGACGGTGTCGGATTGGCTCATGGTGATGTCTCCCAATCCCCGCATATCGGCGGGGCCTCCAGATTCTTGTTGCATAGACCGACCGGACGGTCAATGATTAAGCGTGATCTGGGAGGAGACCACCATGACGCGATTTTTCGACCTTCACCGGCCGATGCTGGAGACTGCCATCAAGGCGGTCGAGAGCCGTGGCTTCTGGTCGCCCTTCCCGAAATTCCCAGCGGCAAGATCTATGGCGAGAGCGCCAAATCCGATGCCGAGGCCGCTTTTGCCGCGCTGCAGGGCGAGGCCTTTGCCCTGCCCGACCACCCCGAGAATGCGCGAATCGGAGCGGAGATCTCGCCTTGGGGCCCTGCCCTCGCGATCAGCTATCCGGCGGCGCCGGTCGATGATCTGGTCGCCGCGAGCCTTGCCGCTTCCAGCGCTTGGGCCGAAGCCGCGATCGAGACGCGCGTGGGCATCTGCCTTGAAATCCTTGCGCGGCTGAACCGCCAAAGCTTCCTGATGGCCCACGCGACGATGCACACGACCGGCCAAGCCTTCGCGATGGCCTTTCAGGCGGGCGGGCCCCATGCGCAGGACCGTGCGCTTGAAGCCGTGGCCTTGGCCTATGCGGAGATGACGCGCTTTGCGCCGCGTGCCGACTGGATAAAGCCGCAGGGCAAGGCCGCCCCGCTGGAGATCGAGAAGCACTGGACGATCCTGCCGCGCGGGATTTCTCTGGCGATCGGCTGCAATACCTTCCCGACGTGGAACTCCTATTCGGGGATCTTCGCAAGCCTTGCCACGGGAAATACCGTCATCGTCAAACCCCATCCCGCCGCGATCCTGCCGCTGGCGCTGACCGTGCGCGTCGCGCGCGAAGTTCTGGCCGAAGCGGGTCTGCCCGCCGATGTGATCTTGCTGGCCGCCGATCGCGCGGATGCGCCCTTGGCCAAGGATCTGGTCACCCGTCCCGAAGTCGCGCTGATCGACTATACCGGCTCGAACGCTTTCGGCGATTGGGTGCGCGCCAATGCGGGGCGGGCAGCGGTCTTCACCGAAGAGGCGGGCATCAATACCGTAACCCTCGCCGCGACCGAAGATTTCAACGCGGTCTGCGCCAATCTCGCCTTCTCGCTGGCGCTGTACTCGGGCCAGATGTGCACCGCGCCGCAAAACATCTATATCCCTGCCGAGGGGATCGAGACCGATCAGGGGCACAAGAGCTTCGACGAGGTCGCGGCAGGAATCCGTGCCGCCATCGAGGCGCTTCTCGCCGATCCGGCGCAGGCCTCGGGGATCTGCGGCACCATCGCCAACCCCGCGACGCTTCAGCGCGTGGCCGAGGCCCGCGGCTTGGGCAAAATCATCCGCGACAGCGCCCCGCTGGCATCGGGCCGCAGCGCAACACCGCTTTTGCTGGCCGTGAACGAGGACGACCGCGCCACCTATGAGCAGGAACGCTTCGGCCCGATCGCTTTCCTGATCCGCATGCGCGACGCGGATACGGCCATCACCAAGGCTGCGGATCTTGCCCGCAGCAAAGGCGCGATCACCGCCGCGCTTTACGACACGGACGAGGCCCGCATCAGCCGCGCCATCCGCGCTTTCGCGGGCGCGGGCGTCAATCTTTCGATCAACCTGACCGGCAATATCTTCGTCAATCAATCCGCGGCCTTCAGCGATTTTCACGTCACCGGCGCCAATCCGGCCGGAAACGCCAGCCTGACCGACACCGCTTTCGTCGCCAACCGTTTCCATCGCGTGATGTGGCGGCGACCGATCTCCGACCGGACCGCAGCGTCCGGCGCGAACTGACTTTCTTAGGGAGGAAGACCATGAAATCCACGACCAGCATGATTGCCACGCTTGTGGCCCTTGGCCTTGCAGGCACCGCCGCCCAGGCCGAAATCAGGATCGGCGCATCGGTCTCGGCGACCGGCCCCGCATCCTTCCTCGGCGACCCCGAGGCGAAAACGCTCGAAATGTTGGTCGAGGAGACCAATGCCAAGGGCGGGATCAACGGCGAACCGGTCAAGCTCGTGCTTTACGACGACGGCTCGGACCCCAACAAGGCCCGCACCTTCGCGACCCGCCTGATCGAGGATGACGAAGTCGTCGCGATCATCGGGGTTCCACCACCGGCACCTCGATGTCGATCGCCTCGGTCGCCGAAGACAACGAAGTCCCCTTCATCTCGCTGGCCGGCGCGATCGAGATCATCCAGCCGGTGCGCCCCTTCACCTTCAAAACGCCCCATACCGACCGTATGGCCTGCGAAAAGATCTTCGAGGATATGAAGGCGCAAGGTATCACCAAGATCGGCCTGATCTCGGGAACCGACGGCTTCGGCGCTTCGATGCAGGCGCAGTGCAAGGATGTGATCGGCAATTACGGAATCGAGATCGTCGCGGATGAAACCTACGGCCCGCAAGACGCCGACATGACGCCGCAGCTGACCAATATCAAAGGCAAGGAAGGTATTCAGGCCGTCCTCAACCCCGGCTTCGGTCAGGGCCCCGCGATCGTGACGCGCAACTACAAGCAGCTCGCCGTCGGCCTGCCGCTTTACCAGTCGCATGGCGTGGCTTCGGACGGCTTCATCGAGCTTGCCGGCGCGGATGCGGCCGAAGGCGTGCGCATTCCGGGCACGGCGCTGCTCGTGGCCGATCTTCTGCCCGACACCGACCCGCAAAAGCCGGTCGTCGAGGCCTACAAGACCGCGTTCGAGGCCCGCACCAAAACGCCGGTCGGCACCTTCGGCGGCTATGCCCATGACGCTTTCAACATCCTGAGCGATTCGATCACCCGCGCGGGCGACACCGATCCGGTGGCGATCCGCGACGCGATCGAGGCGACCTCGGGCCTCGTCGGCACCACCGGCATCGTCACCATGACCCCGAAGACCACCTCGGTCTCGATCTGAGCGCCTTCAAGATGCTCGAGATCTCGGGCGGCAAATGGAAGCTGATCGACTGATCTGAACCGGCTTGGCCGAAGGCGCGGGAGGAGAGAAATCCTGCCCGCGCCAAAGCCGCCACGACCCTCGAAGGGCCCCCGCCATGTCGGAACTCATGCAATTTCTTTTGTCCGGAGTGACGGTCGGCGCGGTTTACGCGCTCGTCGCCTTGGGCTTCACGATCATCTACAACGCCTCGGATGTGGTGAATTTCGCGCAAGGCGAATTCGTCATGCTGGGCGGGATGATCACCGTTTTCGCCCATCAGGCGGGGCTGCCCCTGCCCTTGGCGGCGCTGATCGCGATCGCGGTGACCTCGGCTGTGGGGGTCGCGCTGAACAAGCTCGCGATCGAGCCCGCGCGCGGCGCGCCGGTCGTGTCGCTGATCATCATCACCATCGGGGCCTCGATCCTGATCCGCGGCGTGACGCAACTGGTCTTCGACAAACAGCTCCACCGCTTTCCGGCATTCTCGGGCGATGATCCGATCCATATTCTGGGCGCGACCATCCTGCCGCAAAGCCTTTGGGTCATCGCGGGGGCTTTCGCGGTTTTCTTCGGGCTTTGGGTGTTTTTCACCAAAACCCTGACGGGCAAGGCGCTTCTGGCGACCTCGAACAACCGTCTTGCCGCCCAGCTTGTCGGCATCAACACCAATTTCATCATGACGCTGTCCTTCGCGCTTTCGGCGGGGATCGGGGCTTTGGCGGGCGTGCTGGTCACGCCGATCACGCTGGTCTCTTATGACGTCGGCATCGCGCTGGCGCTCAAGGGCTTTGCCGCGGCCATGCTGGGCGGAATGGGCAATCCCAAAGGCGCGCTTGTGGGCGGGCTGGCGCTTGGCGTGATCGAGGCAATGACGGCGGGCTATCTGAGCTCGCAATACAAAGACGCGGCGGCCTTCGTCGTGATCCTCGCGGTGCTGTTCTTCATGCCGCAGGGCCTTTTCGGCAAAAAATCGACCGAGCGGGTGTGATCATGATGAAGCTGACCTCGAAACAGGCAACCCTGTTGGTGCTGGCCGCGCTGATCGCGATCTCGCCGTTCTTCTTTCCTCGGGCTATTACTTCCGCATCGGCGCGCTGATCTTCGTCAACGGCATCGCGGTGACAGGGATCGTGATCCTGACGGGCTATGCCGGCCAGATCAGCCTCGGCCATGCCGGATTTGCGGGGATCGGGGCCTATGCCTGCGCCTTGGCCCCGATCTATCTGGGGCTGCACCCCGGCCTTGCGATCGTGCTGGGCGCGGCGATTTCAGCGGCGCTGGCCTATCTCGTCGGCCGTCCGATCCTGCAATTGCGCGGCTATTATCTTGGCGTGGCCAGCCTCGGCATGGGCATCCTGATCTTCATGGTGCTGAGCAACGAGCGCCAGATCACCAAAGGCCCCGACGGGATCGATGTCCCCGAGCTGGGCCTGCGCGCCTTGCTGAAGGATTGGGGCCTGAACCTCACGAACGGCGAGTTCTGGTATGCTTTCACCGGCCTTTGCCTGCTGATCGGCGCATGGATCGCGCTCAACCTCTACAACAGCCCCTCGGGGCGGGCCCTGCGCGCGCTGCACGGCTCCGAGATCGCGGCCCGCACCGTCGGCGTCGATGTCGCGAAATACAAGCTGCAGGCCTTCGTCATCTCGGCGGTCTATGCCTCGGTCTCGGGCTCGCTGCTGGCGCTGCAAAACAAATTCGTCAGCCCCGATGTCGCGGGCTACATGCATTCGATCGAGATGGTCACGATGGCGGTTCTCGGCGGCGCGGGCTCGGTGCTGGGCGCGATCTTCGGCGCGGGGATCCTGACGCTTTGCCGCAGGCGCTGACGGTTTTCGCCGAATATGAGCAGCTCATGCTGGGTCTGGTCATGATCCTTGTGATGATCTTCATGCCGCAGGGGCTTTTGCCGTCGATCCTGCGCAAATTCCGGGGAAAGACGAATGAGCCTTCTGGAAATCAAGGGCCTCGGCATCACCTTCGGCGGCCTCAAAGCCGTGCAGGATGTCGGCTTCAAGGTCGAACCGGGCGAGATCGTCTCGGTGATCGGGCCCAACGGCGCGGGCAAGACCACGCTTTTCAACATGATCTCGGGCGTCTACCAGCCCGGCTCGGGTCAGGTCCTGCTCAAGGGCGAGGATGTGACCGGCATGGCTCCGAACCATCTGGCGGAACGCGGCATGTCGCGCACCTTCCAGAACCTCCAGATCTTCCAGAACATGACGGTGCTGGAAAACGCGATCGCGGGCTATCACCTGCGCGAGCGCGGTCCGGTTCTGGCCGATCTGCTCAACCTGCCCTCGTCGCGCCGCCGCGCCAAAGCGGCAGCCGAGGGCGCGCGTGCCCTGCTGGCGCGCGTAGGGCTGGACCGCGCCGCCGAACGCGAGGCGGGCAATCTGTCCTATGGCGCGCTCAAACGGCTGGAGATCGCCCGCGCTCTGGCGCTTGATCCTGCGGTTTTGCTGCTCGATGAACCCGCCGCCGGCTGCAATGCCGTCGAGACCGAAGAAATCGACCACCTCATCGCCGAAGTCGCGGCCTCGGGCGTGGCGATCCTGCTGGTCGAACACGACATGAAAATGGTCATGCGGATCTCGAACCATATCGTCGTGCTTGATCACGGCGAAAAGATTGCCGAGGGCGATCCCGCCACGGTCAGCCGCAATCCGGCGGTCATTGCCGCCTATCTTGGTACCGAAGCGGAGGTCGCCCATGCTGACGGTTGAGGGCTGCGCTCGCGCTACGGGCGCATCGAAGTGCTGCACGGGATCGACCTTCGCGTCGACAGCGGCGAAATCGTCACCGTGGTCGGGGCAAACGGCGCGGGCAAGACCACGCTTTTGCGCTGCCTGTCGGGCGTGCAGCCGGTCTCGGGCGGGACGATCACCTTTCGCGGCGAGGCGCTGACGCCGGTTCCGGCCTTCAAGCGCCTCAAACGCGGTCTCGCGCAATCGCCTGAGGGGCGGCAGATCTTCACCAATCTCTCGGTCGAGGAAAACCTGCGTCTGGGCGCCTTCCTTTTCACCGACGACCGCGTCGAGAAGGATATGGAGGACGCTTTCCAGATGTTCCCGATCCTGCGCGAAAAGCGCAATCTCGCGGCGGGTGGTCTGTCGGGCGGCCAGCAGCAGATGCTCGCCATGGCGCGGGCGCTGATGGGCCGGCCAAGCTGCCTTTTGCTCGACGAGCCCTCGATGGGGCTGGCGCCGATCATCGTCCAGCAGATTTTCGATGTGGTCAAAGGGCTGAAAGCGCTCAATGTCACCGTGCTTCTGGTCGAGCAAAACGCCTTTGGCGCCCTGAAAATCGCCGATCGCGGCTATGTCATGGAGACCGGCCGCATCAGTATGGAAGGCCCTGCCGAGGCGCTGATCGCGGATCCGCGCATCCGCGAAGCCTATCTCGGGATCTGACAAGTCAGGAGTAAAGACATGTCCACCGTCACCATCGCCCGCGCGGGCAATATCGCCATCGTCACCGTGGATAATCCGCCCGTGAACGCTTTGTCGCAAGCCGTGCGGCAGGGGTTGTGGGATGCGGTCGCCACGCTTGACGCCGAGGCGGAGGTGACGGCGGTCGTGCTGCATTGCGCGGGCCGGACCTTCATCGCGGGTGCCGATGTGCGCGAATTCGGCAAAGTGCCGGAGCCGCCGCATCTGCCCGATCTCGTCGCCCGTATCGAAGGCGCGGCGAAACCGTGGGTCGCGGCCATCCACGGCGCGGCGCTGGGTGGCGGGCTTGAAGTCGCGCTCGGCTGCCGTTTCCGCGTCGCGGGCACCGGCGCAAGCCTCGGCCTGCCCGAAGTCAATCTCGGGATCATTCCGGGGGCAAGCGGCACGGTGCGCACCCCGCGCCTGACCGGCCTGCCCGCCGCTGTGGCGCTGGTGACATCGGGCAAGCCGGTGCGTGCCGAAAAGGCCCTGACGCTTGGCCTGATCGACGCGGTGATCGAGGGCGATCTGCTGGAGGGCGCGATCGCCTTTGCCGAAAAGGCATTGGCAAAGCCCCTGCCCCAACCCGTTTCCGCCCGCGTGATCACGCCCGAAGACGATGCTTTCTGGGACGGGCAGCGCGTGGCGGTCACCAAGGCGGCCAAGGGCAACAATGCCCGCTGCGCGCGCTGGACTCGCTCCGCTTTGCATCCGAGAACGACTTTGCAACGGCCATGGCATTCGAGCGCGAAACCTTCCTCGCGCTGCGCGGCTCGGATCAGGCGGCGGCTTTGCGGGCAGTATTCTTTGCCGAACGCGCCGCGACCCGTCCCGCACATCTGGGGGATGCCAAACCCGTCGCCATCCGCTCGGCCGCGGTGATCGGCGGCGGCACGATGGGCGCAGGCATTGCCGCGGCTTTGCGCGATGCGGGCCTGCCGGTTGTGCTGATCGAGCGTGACGAGACGGCCCTTGCGCGCGGCATCGCCAATCTGCGCGCGATCTTCGAGGGCGGCGTCAAACGCGGCAAGCTGACCCAAGCGCAGGCCGAGGCGCGTCTGGCGGGCGTCACCCCTCGACCGATTATGCAGCGCTTGCCGATACCGATCTGGTGATCGAGGCGGTCTTCGAGGAAATCGGCGTCAAACGCGCGGTTTTCGAGCAGCTCGCGCAGGCATGCCGTGCCGATGCCGTTCTGGCGACGAATACCTCGTATCTTGATCCGCGCGAGATCGCCGAAGGTCTGCCCCATCCCGAACGCTTCATCGGGCTGCATTTCTTCAGCCCCGCCAATGTCATGAAATTGCTTGAAATCGTGCCGGTCCCCGAGACCGGACCCGAGGTGCTGGCCACGGCTTTCGCGCTGGCCAAACAGCTTGGCAAAATTCCGGTTCAGGCGGGGATCTGCGAAGGCTTCATCGGCAACCGCATCCTCAAACGCTACCGTGCCGCGGCAGAGGCTTTGGTGCGTCAGGGCGTGACAATTGCCGATATCGACGCGGCAATGCGCGGCTACGGCCTCGCGATGGGGCCCTTCGAGGCGCAGGATATGGGCGGGCTCGACATCGCCTATCTCCAGCGCGAAGGCGCGCGGGCGCTTGGGCAAGATGTGCCGGAAACGCTTGGCGACGTCTTGGTCACGGCGGGCCGCAAGGGGCAGAAGACCGGCGGCGGCTGGTATGATTATGTCGCAGGCGACCGCAAACCCAAACCCTCGCCTGCCGTGACCGCGCTTCTGGGCGAGCGGATCGCCAGTCCCGCCACCATGAGCGCACAGGAGATCGCAACCGCGCTGGTCGGCGAAATGGCGGCCGAAGGCGATGCCATTCTGGCCGAGGGGATCGCGCATCAGGCCTCGGATATCGATCTGGTCGAGATCCACGGTTACGGCTTCCGCGCTGGCGCGGCGGACCGATGCATGCCCGCGACCGTGCGGCAGGCAAGGTCTGACCGACGGGTTCAAACGGCAAAGGGGCGGCAGAAGGTTCTGCCGCCCCTCTTCATTTCCGCGCCGGCCTCAGACCGAGAATTGATAGGTCGCGGGCATGAAACGGTAGCTGCCCTCGCCCGTATCCGCGATGAAACCCACGGCGGGGAAAGGCATGTGATAGCCGAAAAAGGGGATGCGGTCGGCGGCAAGACGCGCCAGAACGGCTTTGCGCGTCACGATCGCCGCATCCTTGTCGTTGTCGTAAAGCACTTTCCATTCGGGGCGCGAGACCGAGAAAGCGTAATGATTGAAACTGTCTCCGGTCAGCAGGAGGCGCTGGTCGCCGGCGCTCAGAAGATAGGTCGTATGGCCCGGCGTATGGCCGTAAGCAGCCTCGGCGGTGATGCCGGGCAGGATCTCGTCGCCGGCATTGATCTGCCGCGCCTTGTCGATCAGCGGCGCGACCTTGGCCTTGTAGGCCGCGCTGTCCTGCGTCGACCAGAAGTCGTTTTCGAG
The DNA here is from genome assembly GCA_030410095.1 of Paracoccus cavernae. Classification (GTDB taxonomy): domain Bacteria; phylum Pseudomonadota; class Alphaproteobacteria; order Rhodobacterales; family Rhodobacteraceae; genus Paracoccus; species Paracoccus cavernae. The sequence continues at coordinate 395,939 of JAUFRC010000001.1, read as the reverse complement.
CTTCGGCACCACCAGTTCGGCATTGGGGAAAGTCGGCCCCTCGCCGTAAAGCCCGCCGATATGGTCGGGATGCATATGGGTCAGAACGACATGGGTGATCTGGTCGGGCGTCACCCCCGCCAGTGCCAGCGCGGCGATGGTACCCGCCGGCTCCATCCCCGAATCAAAGAGCGCAAGACCGCCCTCGAACCGCACGAGAACCGGTGTGAAGGAGCCGAAGGTCTTGTCGGCGGGGATGAAGTTCTCGGCAGCGACGCGGGCGAAGTCTTCGGGATCGACATCCAGCCCGAAAATCGCAATCGGATTGTCCGAGACACCGCCCCCGCCGGAAGCGGCGTGATCGCGAAAGACCCGAGGGAGATCGTCAAAAGCGGCAGACCGGCCTGCGCGAGCGCGGTGGGCGCATGGGCATCGCCATCTGCGCCCGCGCCGTCCTGCGCCATCACGGAAACGGGCCAAGCGAGGCTCAGAGGCAGGCCCGCGCCCAGCATCAGCGCGCTGCGGCGGCTCGGGCGGAAGGCGGTGCCTTGATCGGGCCTGTCGGTCGCGGCCGCGCTCCGGCGCCGGCTGTCGGTGGTCTTGTCGCTCATGAGGCACCTCATTGGATCAATATGCCCGCAGCATGACACGACAGAGCCGCCGCCTGCATGAAAAAAGCCGCCCCCGCATGACAAATCCGCGAGAGGCGGCCCATTGCCGCCGGGTCGTTGGCGTCTGGCCTCAGGGCGAGGCCACACCCAGATCCTCGATCAGAACTTCAAATGTCACGCCGACGGGGTTTTTGCCCGAAACCAGCCTGCCGGAATGGATGCGCCAATCGGTATCGACATAGCTGACCGCAAGCGACACAGCCCCGTCACGGATATCGCCCTGATCGATGCGCACTTCCGTGATCGGGGTCGCGATGCGGCCCGTTTGCGCGAAATGCGGCTCGCAGATCGAGCCCACGCCGTGGATGCGGGCATTGGCGATCCCCGCAGCCCGCGCCACCTCGGCAATCGCATCCGAAAGATCGGTATCCGGCGCGATGCGCAAAAACACCCCGCTGCCCTGCCCGCGAGGACCGGCCTCGCCTTCGGTTTCGGGGTGGAACAGGGTGAAATTCGTCTCGGGATCATAGCGCGCGGCAAAGGCATTGCTGGTTGATCCCAGCCCCGAGACCGCCTGATCTTCCGCGACAATGCAGTCATGGGGCAGGAGATGACCCATGATCGCCGCGCCCTTGGCCTGCCATCGGCCGTGGCAGTGAAAGAACGGCTGCCCCTCGCGCAGGCCGACCGTCGCGGTACTGGCGCGATCGGCGCATCGCTGTCGCCCGCAAACGTTTCCGAATAATAGGCGGCAAAGGCCGGATCGCGCGACACCGCAGGCCCGACGTAAAGCAGCGGATCGCAGCGCACCCCGTCAAGCGAGATCACGCCGCCACGGCACCCCGCCTCGGCGAAGATGCGGCCGACGCCCGCGCAAAGGCTCTCGCCCTTGCGCAAAATGCCCGCGACGGGGCGCAGATCGCCCTGCCCCAGACGACCCGCGCCGCAGCTTTCGGTCCGCGATGCGAAAGCGATGCAAGCGCCTCGCTCATGCGGTCTTCTCCGGCTGCTCGATCTGGCCGCGTGCCTCGAGCTCGTCGCGCACCATCTTCTTGGTGATCTTGCCGTAAGCCGATTTCGGCAGCGCCTCCCATTGGATGAAGCGCTTGGGCTGTTTGTAGCGCGCGACCTTGGCGGCGGTGAAGGCGGCAAGCTCGTCCTCGGTCACGCTGTGACCCGCGTTCACCGCATAGACCGCATAGCCGACCTCGCCCCAGAACGGATCAGGGATGCCCAGAACCGCGACCTCGGACACCGCCTCGTGCTGGAGGATTTTTCCTCGATCTCGCGCGGATAGACGTTGGAGCCGCCCGAGATATACATGTCGGATCTGCGCCCCGTCAGATAAAGGAAGCCGTCATTGTCGACATGGCCGAGATCGCCGGTGCGGAACCAGCCGTTGCGGAAGCTTTTCGCATTGGCCTCGGGGTTGTTGTAATAGCCCGCGAAAACCGCAGGGCCGATGGCGCAGACCTCGCCGGTTTCATAGGGCTCGCAAGCGGTGCCGTCGGCGCGCTGGACCTGAACCTGAATGCCGGTGCGGTCGAAACCGCAGGTCGCGATCTTGACCTCGGGCCCGTCCGCGGCGTGATGCAGATAGGTCGGCAGCACCGTGATCGCACCGGTAACCTCGCCCAGACCGTAATATTGCACGATGACCGGACCAAGCACCGCCAGCGCGCGCTTTTGGTCCTCGCGAAACATCGGCGCACCGGCATAGATCACATAGCGCAGCGAGGAATGGTCGAACCGCGCCACGCTTTCATGCTCGACCATCATTTTGAGGATGGTCGGCACGGTGAACATGGTCGAGACCTTCCATTTCTCGATCAGCCCCCATGCCACATCGACCTCGAACCGGTCCGAGGGCAGAAGCACGGTCTTGATGCCGCGCGCCACCTGCGTGACCTGATGGACGCCCGCACCATGCGAGAGCGGCGCGACCACCAAGGATGCATCCGCCCGCGTCAGGCCCGGCATCAGATCGCACAGATGGTTCGTGATCACGAAAGCCATCTGGCCATGGGTCAGGACCGAGGCCTTGGGCTTGCCGGTCGTCCCCGAGGTAAAGAAGAACCAGCACGGATCGTCACGATCGACCGGTACCTCAACGGGCTTGCGCCCGAGATTGGCCGCGACCAGCGCGTCGTAAGACAGCCCCCAATCCGCCGTGCCGATCACGATTTTGCGCTGGATGCCGCCGACGGCCGCCGCATGGTCGGGGAAGCTCTCGTTGCAAATAAAGGTATTCGCGCCAGAGGCTTGCGCCTGATAGGCGACCTCCTCGGCGGTCTGTCGGAAGTTCGTCGGCACATAGACCGCGCCGATGCGGAAACAGGCGAACATCGCCTCGAACATCTGAGTGCAGTTTTGCGATTGCAGCAGGATCCGGTCACCCTTGACCACGCCCAGATCCTGAAGCGCCACCGCCATCGCGTCGATACGGGCGTCAAGCTCGGCCCATGTCATCTCGGTCTCGCGCCAAACCAGCGCGATGTCGTCGGGGCCGCGCGTCTTGGCCTGCGTCACGAAATGCGCAAGGTTCATCACGCGGGTCGAAGCGGGAATGATGCCGCTCATTTCGCGCGCTCCATGATCGAGACATAGCTCGTGACGGCAGCGCCGCCCATGTTGAAGACCCCGCCAAGGTTGGCGCCCGCGACCTGCATCGCGCCCGCCTCGCCCATCAGCTGCATCGCCATCATGACATGCTGCGACACGCCGGTCGCGCCGATCGGATGGCCGCGCGATTTGAGCCCGCCCGAGGGGTTGACCGGAAGCGCGCCGTCGAAACGGGTCACGCCGTCGCGGATCGCGCGCCAGCCCTCGCCGCGCTCGGCAAGGCCCATCGCCTCGTATTCCAGCATCTCGGCCACGGTGAAACAATCATGGGTCTCGACGACGGACAGGTCGCGGATCGACAGCCCCGCCTGTTCGAGCGCCTTGGCCCAAGCGCGGCGCGGCCCTCGAAAGCGATGGGATCGCGGCGAGAAAGCGCAAGGAAATCGTTGACATGGGCGCGCGCCCGAAAGCGGATCGCGCGCTGCATCTGCGCGGCGGTTTCGGCATCGGCGAGCACCAAAGCCGCCGCCCCGTCCGAGACGAGCGAGCAATCGGTGCGCCGCAAAGGCCCCGCGACCAGCGGGTTCTTTTCCGAGACCGTGTTGCAGAAATCGAAACCGAAATCCTTCTGCATATGCGCCAGCGGATTGCGCATGCCGTTCTCGTGGTTCTTGGCCGCGATCATCGCCAATTCCGCCGAGCGGTCGCCGTGCTGCTGGAAATAGCTGTTGGCGATCTTGCCGAAAACGCCCGCAAAGCCGCCTGCGACATCGGCTTCTTCCTCGCGGTAGCAAGCGGTCAGAAGCACGTCGCCGACCTCGTTGCCGGGGATGGCGGTCATTTTTTCCGCACCCACAACCAAAGCGATCCGCCCGCGACCCGAGGCGATGAAATCCATCGCCGAATAAAGCGCGGCCGAGCCGGTGGCGCAGGCATTCTCCATCCGGACGGCGGGAACATATTCAAGGCCGGGCGTGCCCATCGCGACCAGAGCGGCCTGAAAATCCTGCTTCTGGAAGCCGTTGTTGTAGCAACCGACGAAAATCCCGTCGAGATCGCCCGCACCGACACCGGCATGGGCCAGAGCGGGGCCGACAACCTCGGCCATCAGCGCCTCGGTACCGGCGGCCTCGGATTTGCCGAATTTGGTGTGGGCCCAGCCGACGATATGTGGATCAGCCATGATCTCTCTCCGTTAAATCAGAGCCTTACGGCGAAAATATCAAAAGTCCGGCGGCAGGGTCCGCCGCCTTGCAATCAGAAAAGCGCACCCAGCCGCGTGGCCACGATCTGCGCTTCGCGGCGCAGCAAAGCGCCAAGTTCGATCTGGCGTTCCGGTGTCATGCGGCTGTCCGGCGCGGCAATCGAAAGCGCGCCCGCGACCTGCCCGTCGGGCAAAAGGATCGCGACACCGACGCCCCATGAACTCGACAGCACCAGCCCCGGATTGACCGCGTAGCCCAAAGCATCGGCACGCCCGCAGGCGGCAAGCAGACCTTCGGCCTCGTGACCCGGATAGGGCGCATAGAAATCCGCAAGCCGCGCGATGATCGCGGCGCGGTCGGGCATGGCGGCCAGCATGGCAAGCGATCCCGCCCCCACCCCCAGAGGATGGCTGTCACCCGCCTGCAGCACATGGCTGCGGACCGGAAAGCTGCCCTCCTGGCGGCGCAGGCACAAAGCCCAATCGCCGCTGCGGCTGGAAACGAAAGCCGTATCGCCAGAATCCCGCGCAAGCCGCGCCACCGCATCGCCCGCCTGTTCGGCAAGCCCGTGGCGGCGCGAGGCCATCATGCCCAAAGCATAGCTTTGCCGGCCGAGATGGTAGCGCCGCGTTTCGCTGTCCTGATCGACCAGACCGGCGCGGATCAGCGCGATGAGCAACCGCCGCGCGGTGGGCTTGCTGAGCGCAAGCCCCGAGGCCAGCTCCATCAGGCCGATGCCCGCAGCCCCGCCGCGTCCGACCATGGACAAAAGCGCCATGGCCCGATCGACGGCCTGCGCGCCGTCGGCCGCGACAGGCGCGCGCTTCGCATTCTCTTCCGCAGCACGCGCCATCATCGCCTCTCTTACAGCGAATGGCCGACGGCAGCCTCGAGCTTGGCCCAGGCGTCGTCACCGAATTTGCCCTTCCATTCGGCATAGAAACCGGCATCGACCAGCTTCTTCTGGAAGTCGGCGGTGGTCACGTCGTTGAAGACCATGCCGTTGCCCTCCAGCTCGCCGCGCAGGCTGGTGTTGATCGTGGCCATGGTCTCGCGCTGGACGAGCGCCTCGGCGTTGAAGACATTCGCCATGATCTCTTTGACGTCGTCGGGCAGGCCGCGCCACATGCGACCGTTCGCCAGAAGCCAGAAGCCGTCCCACATGTGGTTGGTCATCGAAACGTATTTCTGGACCTCCCACAGCTTGAAATCCGACAGGATCTGGAGCGGGTTTTCCTGACCGTCGACGATGCCGGTCTGAAGCGCGGTATAGGTTTCGGCGAAGTTGATCGAGGTCGTGGCCGAACCGAAGGCCGAGAACATCGAGGTCCACATCGGGCTGACCGGCACGCGGATCTTGAAGTTCTCCAGATCGGCAGGCGTCGCGATCGGCTTGGTCGAGCTGGATATCTGGCGGAAGCCGTTGTCCCAGATGCGGTCGAAGGCATAAAGGCCCTTGCCCTCGATCTCGGCGCGCACATAGGCGCCCAGATCGCCGTCCATCGCCTTCCAGACGCTGTCGTAATCCTTGAAGGCGAAGCCGATCCCGAGATCGAGGCATTGGCGACGAAGGTCGACAGGATCAGCGGCGAGAGGTGGAAGAAATCGACCCCGCCCGAGCGCAGCTGGCCCAGAACATCGGTATCCGCGCCGAGCTGGCTTTGCGGGAAGACGGTCAGTTTGACGCGGCCCCCGGTCTGCTCCTCGATCGCCTTGACCGCTTTCGCGAGGCTGAGGTTGGTCGGATGGCTCAGCGGCATGTTGTTGGCCATCTTCAGGTCGAATTCGGCCGCCGATGCGGGGCGCAGGCTGATGAAGGGGGCCGCGATCAGACCGGCAGCAGTGCCTTTGAGCAGCGAACGTCTGGACAGTGACATAAGATCTCCTCCCATGGAGTTTCTGGTTGTCGTGGTTTCTTGGACTGGTCGTCGGACCATGCGCCGCGTGGCGCATGGGGTTCTCGCGGCGCGCGCTTAAAGCAGCGCGGTCGACAGGATCGGGAAGCAGGCGATCAGGATCAGACCCGCCATCAGCGCCCCGATATAGGGCCAGATCGCCTTCATCGCCTGATCGGGGGCACATTGCCGATCTTGCAGGCGATGTAGAAGCCGACCCCGATCGGCGGTGCCATCATCCCGATGTTCATCGCGACGACGATCACCATCGAATAATGGATGTCGTGGATCCCGAGATTGCGCGCGAGCGGGAACATGATCGGCGCCATCAGGACCAGCGCAGGCAGACCTTCGAGGACGCAGCCCAGCACCAGAAAGATCGCGATCGAGGCGAACATGAACGAGAGCCAGCCGCCCGGCAGATTGGTCACGATCTCGGCCAGACCGGCGGCAAAGCCCGATTGCGTCAGCGCCCATGCCATTGCGGATGCGGTCCCGAGGATCAGCAGCACCGCCCCCGACATCGCCGCCGTATCGACCAGCATCTGGCCCAGTTTCGCGGGTTTGATGCCGCCATAGATCACCATGCCGATCAGAAGCGCATAGACGACGGCCACGGTCGAGACCTCGGTCGCGGTGGCGATCCCTCCGCCGACAAAGGCGCGGATCAGGAAGGGCAGGACCAGCGCGGGCGCGGCCACGAGCAGGGTTTTGGCGACGACGCTCAGCGGCGCGCGGCGCACGCCCTCCATGCTCTCGTCGCGCGCCTTCCAGCGCGCCAGCACCGCCAGCACCAGCAAAAGGATCATCGCGATCGCAAAGCCCGCGGTGAAGAGCCCCGCGATCGACACGCCGGCGGCCGAGCCCAGCACGATCAGCACGATCGAGGGCGGCACGGTGTCGGCCATCGCCGCGCCGGTCGCCAGAAGCGCGATCATCTCGGAAGGTTTGTTGCCGCGCCGCTTCATCTCGGGGAAGAGTGCGGGGGCCACCGTCGCCATATCCGAGACTTTCGAGCCCGAAATCCCCGAAACAAGGAAAAGCGCGCCCAGAAGGACATAGCGCATCCCCGCTTTCACATGGCCCAGAAGCGAGGCGAGAAAGCCGACGATCGCTTTGCCCATGCCGGTCGCGTCCAGAATGCAGCCCAGAAAGACGAAGATCGGAACCGAGAGCAGGATGAGCGAGGACATGCCCTCGTCGATGCGCCCGATCATCACGAAAACCGGCCGCGAGGTCGCGAAGGTGATATAGGCCAGCGTGCCCAGACCGAAGCAGAAGGCAATCGGCACGCCGAGGCCCAGACAGACGAAAACGATCAGCCCGAGATAGATCGGCAGGTTCCAGTTGCCCAGCGCTGCGAGCGCGGGCGAGGCAAGATAAAGCCCGCCGACCAACACCGCCGCGACGCCCAGCGCCGCGCCGACCGCCTTGATCGGCAAATCGCGCAGCAGATGCACGACCACCAGAAGCGCCATCAGGATCACGCCGGTCGGCAGCGCCGAGGCGCGCCAGATCATCGGCATATTCAGCGCGGGCGAGGTGATATAGCTTTCCTCATAGGCGTATTCGAGCGCCGAAGGCATGATGCCGCCCAGAAAAACCAGCATCAAAACGCCCGAGAAAGCCTCGACATAGGGACGCCAGCGGTCCGAAATCAGCGGCAAAAGCACGGTCAGGCGCATGTGCTCGCTGCGTTCGATCGCCAGCACCGCGCCCAGCATCGCCATCCACATGAAGCTGAGCGAGGCGACCTCGTCGGCCCAGACGATGGGATGGCCAAAGACATAGCGCGTGAAAACATTGGTCAGGATCATGCCGGACATGATCAGGAAAAAGACCACCGCGACCCATTCCACAGGCTTGAGCCAAACGGGCGTCGCGCGGCGCGCCGGCTCCAGCTCGGTCATGCCGGGATAGCTATCGGCGTCGGTTGTGATTGTCCCCGTCATCGACAGGCCCCTCCTTCTGCTGCAAGGCGGCTCCTCCCCTCCCCGAGGCGGGCCGCGTCGCCTGCTTTCGTTCCGTTCCGTGGCGACCTTGCGGTCCATCTCGTGGAACTGGTTTGCGGCGATTGTTCCAAAAGTTGTCGAAGCCGGTGCCGAAATTCAAGAAATATATTCGAAACCTGCCCATATTCTTTTCATTTCCTTGATTGCTTAAGGAAAGCGGGGGTGATTTGCGGGCAGGATTGAAACCGCTCGTACCTTTTCGTTCCACTAAATGGAATAAGGTCGCATGCGGACTACAGGGACCCGTCCTCAGCATGCGGTCACCCCGCCCGCCCGAATCCTTGCCCCAAGCGCGGGGTCGCGCTTACTGTGATCAAAAGATCCCGCGGCTCCCGGGCCGGTTTGCGGATCAGGGAAAGCCAAAGGATCGCGGCGCGATGACAACCACCCTGCGCTCCGGCAATCCGGAAGGCCCCCGCTCCGGCCTGCTCCCCTCCGGCGGCGACCAGCGACAAACGCGGCCCGAAGCGCCCGCAACCGTTGCGCATGACGCGCGGGGGTTGCGCCGCGACGTCCGGCCAAACGGCACTTGTCGCTGGTCACGATCGCGGCAATCGGCTCTTCGGTCGCGGGACTGCTGATCTGCCTGTTGGTGAGCGCGATCCTGATCCTACATGCGCGCGCCGCCGTGCGGCAGGAAACCGATGCCGCCTTCCTGCTCGCCACCGCGACCGCGACCTTCCGCGAGCCGACGGCTTTCACGCGCGGCGACCTCATGGTGCAGGCGCAACGCCTCGCCGCCGAGATCGACCGCCAGCGCCATGTCGCCGCCTGGGTCGAGAATGCCAAAGGCGAGCGGATCGAGGAGGACGCCCCCGCCGAGCACCGTTCCCGCCTATGGCGCGACCGATCTTTTCCCCGCGCTCCAGCCAAAGACGCATGTCCCGCCCGACTGGCTCACCGGCCTTCTGACGCCGCCGCCACGCAGCGACATGTTCCCGATCCGCCATTATCCCAATGTCTTGGGCATTTTGCGCGTTGCGACCGATCCTTCGGACGAAATCGCGAAAACATGGGACAATCTGCGGGTGATCCTGCCGCTTCTGGCGCTTGCGGTCGCGGTCATGGTCGCGGTCACGATGTCGGTCACGCTTTTCGTCACGCGCCGCCTTGCCGTGGTCGGCCGCGCCATCGGGCGGATGCGGGAAAACGACCTCTCGGTTCGCGCCCCCTCTCGTCCTTGCGCGAAATCGACCGGCTCGCCGAAGGGGTGAACGCCCTTGCCAGCCATCTCGACGAGGGCCGCGCCGAGAACCGCCGCCTGCAGGAGCGCATGATGACGCTGGCCGAGACCGAGCGTGCGCGCATCGCGAGCGATCTTCACGACGATATGGGGCCGCAGCTTTTCGCCCTGCGCGCTGCCGTCGGTCAGGCGCAATCGGTCGAAAAAAGGCTCGATCAGCCCGAAAACGATGCGGAGCGCCCAAACGATCGCGGGACATTGGCGGATGCTCTCGCTGCCATCACCCGCCATGCGCAGGAGGTCCAGAAATCCGCCCGCAGCGCGATCGAGGATCTGCGTCCCATGACCCTCGACGAAGCCGGTCTCGACGAATTGCTGCACGAACTTGTGCTGAATTTCTCGGAAATGGCGCCCGAGGTCGATATCTCGATCACCACCCCAGCCGAGGCGCGCTGCAGCGAAGCGGCGGGAATTGCCATTTACCGCTTTGTGCGCGAGAGTATTCTGAACGCCATTCGCCACGCCAATCCTGCACGGATCACCATCGAGATGACTGTCGCCCCTGCCTGCGATGCCGCAGCCCATGCCGCCCTGGTCACGCGCGTTCGCGACGACGGCACCGGCCCCGTCGGCAAGACCCGCTCGGGTCTCGGGCTGAACGGGATAAGGGAGCGCGCGCAGATCCTTGGTGCAACCTATCAGCCGCCGACCCGTCTTGACGGCGAAACGGTAACCGAACTCCGGATTTCGCTATGAATGCACATGTCAGCTTTGCCCCGACCCGCTCGCGCCCCTGCCGCGTCGTCATCATGGACGACCATCCGGTCGTGGCCGAGGGCTGGAACCGGATCGTACATGACGCCATGCCCTGCGAGGTCATCCCGACGGCGACGCCCCTTCAGGCCTTCCGCGCCTGGCGGCGCGAGCGTCCCGACGTGCTGGTGATCGACCTCTCGGTCGGTGACGCCAAGATCGCGGGCGTGCGCCTGATCGAGCGGCTGCGGCGGGCCGGTGCGAGCCAGCCGATTCTGGTTTTCACCATGCACCGCAGCCCGATCATCGCGCGTCGCGCCCTGCAGGCGGGTTGCAACGGATTGATCAACAAGGATTCTCCCGCCCAAGAGATCTGCCAGGCCTTTTCCGAGGTTGCCCGTGGCGGCAATTATGTCTCCGCGGATATGGCGCGCAAAATCGCGCTGATGAACCAGCCGGGCATGTTCACCGCCAAGCCGCGTCTGACCCCGCGCGAAGAGCATATCCTGCGCGGCATCGCCGAGGGTCTCTCCTATCGCGACATCGCCGAACGGGCGCAGATCAGCTACAAAACCGTCTCGAATGTCAGCATGACGCTGAAAGACAAGCTCGGCGCGAGCGGCTTTGCCGATCTGGTCGGCAAGGGCATCCGCTATTTCGACGAGCTCTGAGGACCCAAGTTCTCCGCCCTGAACCTTTTGGTGCCGCGCGATCAATCCGCGCGGGATCAACACTTTCGCAAGACTTCTCTGCCAATATCGCGGGGAATGAATGCAGCGATCCCGCGAAACCGCTGCCCGTCTTGTAGAAGGAGGCCTTGATGGAGGGCTCGGAGCCGAGCATCGCCGCCCCGCTTGCACCAAGCGGTCGCGCGAGCCATGCCGATATTTTGCGCGCCATGATCGTGAGCAGGCCAGAAAGCGCGCCCGAGGAGCTCTCCTTCACCCCCGATTTCGACGCCCTGCCCGAGGTAGAGGTCGACATCGGCCGCGCGGCAGCAGTCGCCTTGGGCCGCACGGCGGACCGGCTTTACGGCCTTCCGGTCTTTGTCGAAAACGTCGCCAATGCCCCCGCCACCCCTGCCGAACTGGCCGAGCTTTTCCCCGAACGCGCGCTTCTTGCCGTGGTTCAAGGTGATGGCGACCGCTTGGGCGTCGTCGCGCTTTGCCCTTCGCTGATCGCCTCGCTGATCGAGATGCAGGCGATCGGCCGCGTCTCGGCGCGGGCGGTTCGGGCGCGCAAGCCGACCCGCACCGATGCCGCGATCACGGCCGATTTCGTTAACCGTCTTCTCTGCGAGCTGGGCAATGCCCTGCCCGATAGCGCCGGGGGCCCCGATTTTGCCAGCTACCGCTACGCGAGCTTCCTCGATGACGCCCGCCCGCTTCTTTTGATGCTGGAAGATGCCCCCTCGCCAATCTGACGCTGAATTTCCGCATCGGCAGCGGCGGCCAACGCGACGGCAAGATCCTCGTGGCGCTTCCGGAAGCGGCAAGCCCCGCTTTGCCGGATTTCGGCAAGACCATGGCCGCCCTCACGGTGATCGCGCCCGAGAGCCGATTTGCGCCCGACGAAGGCCGCGACATCGGCCCTTCCGGTTTCCCCGATGCCGCAGAAAGCACCGCCGATCCGGACAGCCTCGCGCAGGCCGTCCGTCAGGCTCCGATCCCGCTGCAAGGCGTGCTCTGCCGACGCCAGATGACCCTGCGCGCGATCCGCGCCCTCAAGCCGGGCGATCTCATCGCGCTGCCGACCGGCATTCTGAACGAAACCCGTCTCGAAACCGGCAACGGCCAGATCCTCGCCAAGGGCCGGTTGGGCGAAGCCGACGGCCTGCATGCCATCCGCCTGCACGGCCCCGAACACGGGGCGGGGACGTCAGGGATCGTGATGTCTCCCCCATCGGGCCTGATCGAGGGCGACCACCTGCCCCTGATCGACACGAGAGAGCCCGACCATTTCCGCCTTCCGCCGGACGGAGACGACAACCACCTGCCCGCGCAGGATATCGCCGCCCAAGACTTCTCCTCCGTGGGTTTCGACTCTGCCCCGACCTTCGACCCCGATTTCGGCGCTTCATCGGGCGAAAGCCCCGAACCCGCTTTCGCCTCGGATTTCGTCCTGACCTATGACGAAGAGGCGGCGGAACAGGCGGAGGGCGAACCACCTTCGACATCGGAACGCTGCCCTCGTTCGGCTAGGTGCAGATAGACACGAACCGCAACCCTGAGCGCCCCGAAACCGCGCCGGAAAAGAACAGACTTTCGCGCGGCCTGACCCGCGCGCGGGCTGCATCACTTCTCTTTCCCGGCCCTGCATCGGCGCGGGGCCGCGCAAACTTCGCGGCCATTTCAGCCGCCCCCATCCAAATCGCGAGCGGAATGGCCAAGAAAGGCCCTATTCCGGCGCAAGGAGCCGTCTTCCCAGCAGATTCCCTTGAAAACCCAGCCGCCAGGTCGCATGTAGCTCGCGCCTGCTCGAATTGCGGGCAGCCAAATCAGGAGACACCATGGCCAAGGAAGAACTGCTCGAATTCCCCGGCGTCGTGAAGGAACTCCTGCCGAATGCGACGTTCAAGGTCGAGCTGGAAAACGGCCATGAGATCATCGCACATATGGCAGGCAAGATGCGCAAAAACCGCATCCGCGTTCTCGCCGGCGACCGTGTTCAAGTCGAGATGAACACCTATGACCTGACCAAGGGTCGGATCAATTATCGCTTCAAATAACAATCGACCGCTTTACGCGGTCGATTTTCAAATTCGGAAAGGGTTGATGTGTCACGTCCCCTGCTGACGCTTGGCTCGGCCAGTCCCCGACGGCTCGAGCTTCTTGCGCAAATCGGCATCCGTCCGGATCATGTCCTGCCTGCCGATATCGACGAAACCCCGCATCCCGCCGAGCCACCGCGCGACTATGTCCGCCGCATGGCCCGCGAGAAAGCGGCCGCTTTGCAAGGACGCGCCGAAGGCGTCGTGCTTTGCGCCGATACCGTGGTGGCGGTCGGCCGCAAGATCCTCGGCAAGCCCGAGGATGAGCGCGAGGCGGCAGCCTTCCTGCGCCTCATGTCGGGACGACGCCACAAGGTCATGACGGCCGTGGCGCTTGCGCTGCCCGACCGCATTGCCGAAAGGCTGGTCGAAACCACCGTCCGTTTCCGCCCCTCACCGCGCAGGATATCGCGGGCTATGTCGCCTCTGGCGAATGGCGGGAAAGGCGGGCGGCTATGCGATCCAGGGCCGCGCCTCGGCCTTCGTCCCCTGGCTTCAGGGTTCCTTTACCTCGGTCGTGGGCCTTCCCCTCGCCGAAACCGCGGCGCTCCTCGCCAGCGCCGGCATTCACGGAGATCACCAATGAAGGGCCGTCAGGTCATTATCGGCCGCGTTCTGGGCCAGGAAGCCGCCGCGCTGCTCGTCGACGGACGGCTCGAGGATCTCTTTATCGATTCCAGCGACCTGACCCCGCTTCCACCGGGCGCGATCTGCCGCGCCAAGGTCGAGCGTCTGGTCAAGGGCCAGGGCGGCGTCTTCCTGCGCCTGCCCGAAGGCGCACGCGGCTATCTGCGCGACCGCAACGGCCTGAGCGAAGGCCAGTCGCTGATCGTTCAGGTCACCGGCGTTGCCGAGGACGGCAAGGCGGTTCCCTGCTCGGGGCGCATCCTGCTGCGCGGCCGCAATGTCATCGTCACGCCCGGCGCGGGCGGCGTGAACGTCTCGCGCCAGATCAAGGATGCGGACGAACGCGCGGCCCTGACCGAAATCTGCGAGGCCGCAATTGCCGAACTCGCGGATCCGCCCGGCATCATCATCCGCAGCGCCGCCGTTTTGGCCGAGGATGACGAGATCCGCGAAGAGCTCGAGGGGCTGGTCGGTCTTTCCGTCGCTTTGGCCGAGGATCTCGAGGGCTCGCCCGAACTTTTGCTCGATGCACCCTCCCTGCCGAGGCCGCCTGGCGCGACTGGGCCCAGCCCGAGCCCGACGCGATCGAGGAAGGCGATGATCCTTTGCCCAATCGGGGGCCGAGGATGCCGTCGCCGCGCTTTTGTCGACCCGCGTCGATCTGGACGGGGGCGCATGGGCCTCGATCGAATCCTTGCGCGCGCTGAGCGCGATCGACGTCAACACCGGCAGCGACACCTCGCCCGCCGCGGGTCTCAAGGCCAATATCGCTTTGGCCCGCGACCTGCCGCGCCAGCTGCGTCTGCGCGGAATCGGCGGCCAGATCGTGATCGATTTCGCGCCGATCGCAAAACGCGACCGCGGCACGCTCGAGCAGGTTCTGCGCGCCGCTTTCAAGGCGGAAACGGCAGAAACCGTGCTGATCGGCTGGACCGCGATGGGGCTCTTCGAGCTGAACCGCAAGCGCGACCGGATTTTGCTGTCGCGACTCGCCGGAGGGCATGATGGCGGCGAAATGTCCGATTTGCGGCAAGCCCTCCACAGCTGAATATGCGCCGTTTTGTTCGAAACGTTGCGCCGATATCGACCTCGCACATTGGTTGCGGGGCGATTACCGCATCCCTGCGGAACCTGCTTCAGAGAATATTCCCGAAGAGTGAATTTTTCTTCATTTCAGGTCTGGACAGTCCCGTCACAGCCACTTAATAACCCCCTCAGCAAGCAGATGATGCTTCGCCCGGATAGCTCAGTTGGTAGAGCAGCGGATTGAAAATCCGCGTGTCGGCGGTTCGAATCCGTCTCCGGGCACCACTTCTTCCCTTTGAAATTGTTGCGCTTTTACCGGATCCGCTTTAGGCCGGTTTGTCTCGCTTTGACCGCATGTCTGCGCCTGTCTTGCGGGTTTTCGGACATCGAAAGCCGCCGCCGACCGACTGCCGGAGGGGCCGCGCAGGGATCCGGCACACACCTCATGAATGGACGCAGCAGGCCCCGACAGGGCTGCCGGAGCCGCGCTGATCGCCTTCGGCAGGTGCTACTTCCAGCCGTCCAGATGCTCGGTCCATTGCAGCGGCACCAGCCGGTACTCTTCATCCGTGATCTTGCGGATATAGCCGTTGCCGGGGAACGGGCCGTGGAAGCAGCTCACCCGCATCCGGTCGGCCGTCGCCATGTCCAGCATGCGCATCCGTGTCGACAAAGCGACCTGTTGGTCCATATCGGCAGAGGGCGTCCAGAGCGGGAAGCGCAGCACGATATCGGTGAAATTGGTCACATCACCCCAGACCAGAAGCTGCGCCTCGCCCGAGGTCACCATGAAGGATGTATGCCCGGGGGTATGGCCGGGCGTCCAGATCGAGCGGATGCCGGGCACGATCTCCTGATCATCGCCGAAACGCTCGACATCCTTTTCGATCGGCAGGAAGATCCGGCGCGCCTGATTGAAATAGATCTGCTGGCGTTCGGGCGCGCGCGACTGGTTCGATCATCCATCCAATGCGCCCACTCCAGCTCGGGTACATGGATCTGCGCATTGGGGAATTGATAGGTCCCGTCCATCAGCCGGATCCCGCAGACATGATCGACATGGAAGTGCGAGATGATGATCGTGTCGATGGCGGCTGGATCGATGCCCGCCGCGCGCATGTTCTTGGCGGTATAGCCCGCGACATCGGGCAGCAAGTCGCCGTTGCCCGTATCGATCAGCACGAGATTCTTGCCGGTGTTGATCACCAGCGGCGTCATCGGGGTCGGAACGATTGTGGGCGGCAGAAAGACATCGTCTAGGGCCTTGATCACTGCCTCGACCGGCTGGTTGGTGACGAAGGTCTCGGTCTTGAGCGGGTAGTAGCCGTCGTAAAGCGCCGTGACCTCGAATTCGCCGATCTTGAAGCGATAGCTCGAGCCGGTCGGTGCGCCCACCGGCGGCGCGGCGGCGCGGGCAGGCGCCGAAGTGATCAAGGGGAGGCAGCCCCGCAGCGAGCGTGCCTAGGGCGGTCCGGCGACTGATCGGGCTTTTCATGCGATGCGCTCCAATGTGACGCCCGCCCCTAGCGAGGCTGAAACGAGGCGTAAAACGACTGCGCCGCCCGAGGGCCTGCCCCGCGGGCGGCATAAGCACATACTTATTGTACAAAAACAGCCTGTCCAGAGAAAACGAGCCCGTGTCGTGCCGTTTGCTGGGGCCTGCCCCGTAACGTCGAGGCAGATTATTGCCCTGCCGATGACGCGGCCACTCCGGCCGGAACGGCGCGGGGCGCATCGCCCTTTTGCGGCGGGAAACACGAATGAAATCAGGTAGCTGAAATGAAAAACGCCCGGAGCTTGTTACCAAGCTCCGGGCGCGTTTCTGAATGGTGCGGTCGAAAAGACTCGAACTTTCACTCCGGTTAAGGAACAGCGACCTCAACGCTGCGCGTCTACCAATTCCGCCACGACCGCATCGTGTCAGTGAGGGTGATGTAGCCGCTACCGCCGGCATTGAAAAGAGGCATTCGACAGGTTTTCGACAGAAAATTCATCTTCTTTTCATTCTGCTGCCGCAACATCGGTCGGAACGTAGTTCAGGATGGGGGCAAGCCAGCGTTCGGCCTCTGAAAGGCTCATGTTTTTACGCGCGGCATAGTCCGCAACCTGGTCATGTTCGACTTTTGCGACCCCGAAATAGTAAGAATCGGGGTGGCCGATATAAAGACCCGAAACCGAAGCCCCCGGCCACATCGCCATGGATTCGGTCAGCTCGACCCCGTCGCCTCGGTTGCGCCCAAAAGCGCGAAGAGGGTCTCTTTCTCGGTATGGTCGGGCTGGGCCGGATAGCCCGGCGCGGGGCGGATGCCTTCATAGGGTTCGGCGACCAGTTCGGCCGGTGCGAAGCTTTCCTGCGGCGCATAGCCCCAATAGTCGCGGCGCACGCGCTGGTGCAGCATTTCCGCCAAAGCTTCGGCAAAGCGGTCCGCCAGAGCCTGCACGAGAATCGCCGAAAAATCGTCGCCCTCCGCCTTGTAGCGATCCGCGATCGCCTGCTCCTCGGGGCCGGTCGTCACGACGAAGCCGCCGACATAATCGCGCAGGCCCTCGGGTGCGACAAAATCGGCAAGGGCCACATTCGGGCGGTTGTCGCGCTTGGTGACCTGCTGGCGCAGGGTGTGAAGAACGGCGAGCGGCGATCGCGTGCCTCGTCCTGCCAGAGCTGGATATCGTCGCCCTTGCGGTTCGCAGGCCAGAAGCCCACCACCGCGCGCGGCTGGAACCAGCGCTCGTCGATGATGCGTTTGAGCATGGCCTGCGCATCGGCGAAAAGCTGGCGCGCGGCCTCGCCCTGATGCGCATCCTCGAGGATGCGCGGATAGACGCCCTTCATTTCCCAAGTCTGGAAGAAGGGGTCCAGTCGATATAGCGCGCGATTTCGGCAAGATCGAAGTCGTCGATCACGCGCGGACCGAAGAAAGTCGGCACTGCGGCCTCCCAGCCCGTCCAATCAACCTTGAAGGCATTGTCGCGCGCCGATGCCAGCGGCAGGCGCTTTTTCTCGGCCTCGCCACGGGTGTAGCGCTCGGCCACATCGACATATTCGGCGCGTACATCGGCGGCGAAATCATCCTTGCGGTCCGACAGCAGGTTCGAGACCACGCCGACCGCGCGGCTTGCATCGGTGACATAGACCGTCTGGCCCTTGTGGTAGCGCGGGTTGATCTTGACGGCGGTATGGACGCGGCTGGTGGTCGCGCCGCCGATCAGCAGGGGCACGTTGATCCCTTCGCGCTCCAGCTCGGAGGCGACATGGCACATTTCGTCGAGCGACGGCGTAATCAGGCCCGAAAGGCCGATGATATCGACCTTCTCGCGCTTGGCGACCTCGATGATCTTGGTCGCGGGCACCATCACGCCCAGATCGATGATCTCGTAATTGTTGCACGACAAGACGACGCCGACGATGTTCTTGCCGATGTCGTGGACATCGCCCTTGACCGTCGCCATCAGGATCTTGCCGGCGGAAGAGGCCCCGCCCTCCTTCTCTTCTTCCATATAGGGCAGAAGATGGGCGACCGCCTGTTTCATCACGCGGGCCGATTTCACGACCTGCGGCAGGAACATCTTGCCCGAGCCGAAGAGATCGCCGACCACGTTCATCCCGGCCATCAGCGGACCTTCGATGACATGGAGCGGGCGCTCGGCCGCAAGCCGCGCCTCTTCGGTATCCTCGTCGATATAATCGGTGATGCCGTTCACCAGCGCGTATTCCATGCGCTTTTCGACCGGCAGTTCGCGCCAGCTCAGATCCTTTTCACGCGCTTTCGCACCGGCCTCGCCGCGATAGCGTTCGGCGAGATCCAGCAGGCGCTCGGTCGCATCGTCGCGACGGTTGAGCACGACATCCTCGCAAGCCTCGCGCAATTCGGCGTCTATCTGGTCATAGACCGCAAGCTGGCCCGCATTGACGATCCCCATATCCATGCCGACCTGAATGGCGTGATAGAGGAAGACCGCATGCATCGCCTCGCGCACCGGTTCGTTGCCGCGGAAGCTGAACGAGAGGTTCGAGACACCGCCCGAGATATGGACATGCGGCAGGGTCTGGATGATGCGTCTGGTCGCGCCGATGAAGTCGAGACCGTAGTTGTTGTGCTCCTCGATGCCGGTGGCGACGGCAAAGACGTTGGGGTCGAAGATGATGTCTTCGGGCGGGAAGCCCACTTCGCGGGTCAAAAGCTCGTAGGCGCGGGTCGAGATCTCGACCTTGCGGTTCTCGGTATCGGCCTGCCCTGTTTCGTCAAAGGCCATGACGACGACGGCCGCGCCGTAGCGGCGGCAAAGCCGTGCATGATCGAGGAAAAGCTCCTCGCCTTCCTTGAGCGAGATCGAGTTGACGATCGGCTTGCCTTGCACGCATTTCAGACCGGCCTCGATCACCTCCCATTTGGAGCTGTCGATCATCACCGGCACCCGCGCGATATCGGGCTCGGAGGCGACGAGGTTGAGGTATTCGATCATGACCTGCGCCGAATCGATCAGGCCCTCGTCCATGTTGATGTCGATGATCTGCGCGCCGTTTTCGACCTGATCGCGCGCAACCGTCAGCGCGCTGGCGTAATCGCCTGCGGTGATCAGCTTGCGGAACTTGGCCGAGCCGGTGACGTTCGTGCGCTCGCCGACGTTCACAAAGGGGATCTCGGGAGTTTTGACGAAAGGCTCGAGACCCGAGAGGCGCAGAAGCGGCTCGATTTCGGGAACGGCGCGCGGCGGGTACTTCGCGACGGCCTCGGCAATGGCGCGGATATGGTCGGGGGTCGAGCCGCAGCAGCCGCCGACGATATTGACCAGCCCTCGCGGGCGAATTCCTCGATCTGGGCGGCCATTTGCGCGGGGTTTTCGTCATATTGGCCCATCTCGTTGGGCAGACCCGCATTGGGATAGGCGCAGATCAGCGTATCGGCCACGGCCGACAGCTCGGCGAGGTGGGGGCGCATCGCATTGGCGCCAAGCGCACAGTTCAACCCGATCGACAAAGGCGTCGCATGGCGCATCGAATACCAGAAAGCGGTGGGCGTCTGGCCGGTCAGGGTGCGACCCGACAGGTCGGTGATCGTGCCCGAGATCATCACGGGCAGGCGGATGCCCTTTTCCTCGAAGACCTCTTCGCAGGCGAAAATCGCGGCTTTGGCGTTGAGCGTGTCGAAAATCGTCTCGATCAGGATGAGATCGGCGCCGCCGTCCATCAGA
Organism: Paracoccus cavernae; assembly: GCA_030410095.1. Taxonomy (GTDB): domain Bacteria; phylum Pseudomonadota; class Alphaproteobacteria; order Rhodobacterales; family Rhodobacteraceae; genus Paracoccus; species Paracoccus cavernae. The sequence continues at coordinate 376,123 of JAUFRC010000001.1, read as the reverse complement.
CCGCGCAGCTGCTCGGAATAGGCGATGCGCAGATCGTCGAAAGTGATCGCACGGTAGCCCGGATTGTTCACATCGGGCGAGATCGAGGCGGTGCGGTTGGTCGGCCCGAGCGCGCCGGCGACGAAGCGCTCGCGCCCGTCCTCGGCCGTGGCGCGGTCAAGCGCGCGGCGCACGATCTGCGCGCCCTTGAGGTTGAGATCATAGACCGCCGCCTGCAGCCCGTAATCGGCCTGCGCGATCGAGGTCGAGGAAAAAGTATTCGTCTCGACGATATCGGCACCCGCCTTGGCATAGCGGTAATGGATATCCTCGACCGCATCGGGCTGGGTCAGGTTCAACAGGTCGTTGTTGCCCTTTTGCGGATGATCCGAGTGATGCGCGCAGGCGCAACCCGAGCCGTGACCCGTGAATTCCTCTTCGCCCATGTTCAGAAGCTGGATCTGCGTTCCCATCGCCCCGTCGAGGATCAGGATCCGCTCGGCCGCGGCTTTGCGCAGGCTTTCGAAGACAGGGGAAACTTTGGGTTGGCTTTTCGCAGTCATGATATCCGTCCGGGCTTATGCAAAGGGCCTTATAGCGCTGTCGTGTCATTTAGGGAAATTCATCATCCGCACAATGATCATGAGAAATGCTCATATTAAAGCCTTGCACGCCGCGCATGGCTGCCGCCCCTTCCCGCACCCCGGTTTGCCGCGCTTTGCCGCGTCGCGCTCTTGCGGCCCCGCGGCCCGAGGCGGTATGAGGCTTCATGGTTGAATGGATTACAGAACCCGGCTTGCTCGATTACGACTCGGCCGTGGCCCGCATGGAAGCGCGCGTCGCCGCAATCTCGGCCGGCACCGCCGAAGAGCTGATCTGGCTGGTCGAACACCCGCCGCTTTACACCGCCGGAACCAGCGCGCAGGCGCCGGATCTGACCGATCCCGACCGCTTCCCCGTCCATGTCACCGGACGGGGCGGACAATATACCTATCACGGCCCCGGCCAGCGCGTGGCCTATGTGATGCTCGATCTCAACAAGCGCGGACGCGACGTGCGCGCTTTTGTCACGGCCCTCGAAAACTGGGTCATCGGCGCGCTTGCCGAATTCGGCCTGAAGGGCGAGATCCGCGACGGGCGCGTCGGCGTCTGGATCGCGCGGCCCGACAAGGCACCGCTGGCGGACGGCACGATGCGCGAGGACAAAATCGCGGCCATCGGCGTCAAGCTGCGCAAATGGGTCAGCTTCCACGGCCTCGCCGTCAACGTCGAGCCCGACCTGAGCCATTACTCCGGAATTGTACCCTGCGGCATAACTGCACATGGCGTTACCAGCCTTGTGGATCTAGGCCTGCCGGTTACGATGGGAGACCTCGATCCGCGCTCAAGGCGCGGTTTTCGGACAGTTTCCCGGACCCTTAAGTCCAACCCAATCAGCAGGACGAAACATTACCGCCTGAGGCAGGGCACCCGCCCCCATTCAGGATGATTTGATGTATGAAAGCTTGCTAAAACGAATGATCAAATGCAGCATCCCGAAAATCACCTGACAGGGTTCAACGGGATCTCTGTGCCAAAAAGGATAACGCGATGAAGATCAGCCTCTTTGCCACTCTCGCCGCAACTCTGCTGGCTGTTCCTGCCTTTGCGCAGGACGCCGGCGATGCAGCCAAGGGCGATCCGAATTCAAACGTTGCAAGGCTTGCCACATGGTTCAGGCGCCCGACGGAACCGATGTCGTCAAAGGCGGCAAGACCGGCCCGAACCTTTACGGCGTCGTCGGCCGCACCGCCGGCACCGCCGAGGGTTACAAGTTCTCGGACGCGCTGGTGAAGCTCGGCGAAGCCGGTGAAGTCTGGACCCAGGAAGATCTGGCGGCCTATATCACCGACCCGAACAAATATGTCGAAGAAAAAGTCGGCGACGCGTCGCTCAAGACCAAGATGACGTTCAAGATGAACAAGAATCAGGCCGACGTCGTGGCCTTCCTCGCAGCGAATTCGCCCGACGCGGCTGCGGCGGCTCCGGCCGAGGCAGCTCCGGCAGAAGCTCCCGCCGAAGCTCCGGCAGCCCAGTAAGCTGTCCGCGCCGATCGGAGGCCCCAAAGGCCCCGATCGCAATTCGTGAAGCAATTTGCGCCCCCGGCCCCTTGAAAAACGGGTCGGGGGCACGTCAATCACACCTCCGGTCCATTGCCGGTCCGGTTTTTGTGGTCTAGAACCACACGCAGAGTCCGCCGACCTTTCCGATGGTCGGCCAGCCGCAAGTACTAGGGAGATCACACATGGCAGACGCCGCCGTCCATGGCCCGGATGACCATCATGATACCCGTGGGTTCTTTACCCGCTGGTTCATGTCAACAAACCACAAGGATATCGGGATCCTCTATCTGTTCACGGCGGGTATCGTCGGTCTGATCTCGGTCTGCTTCACTGTTTATATGCGCATGGAACTGCAGCACCCCGGTGTGCAGTACATGTGTACCGAAGGCGCCCGCTTCATCGCGGATGCAACCCAGGAATGTACGCCGAACGGCCATCTTTGGAACGTGATGATCACCTATCACGGCGTCCTGATGATGTTCTTCGTCGTTATCCCCGCATTGTTCGGCGGTTTCGGCAACTACTTCATGCCGCTGCAGATCGGTGCGCCGGACATGGCGTTCCCGCGTCTGAACAACCTCAGCTACTGGTTCTATGTCTGTGGTGTGGCGCTTGGTATCGCCTCGCTGCTGGCACCGGGCGGTGGCGGCTATGGTTCGGGCGTTGGCTGGGTTCTTTACCCGCCGCTGTCGACCATTGAAGACGGCTATTCGATGGATCTGGCGATCTTCGCCGTCCACGTTTCGGGCGCTTCGTCGATCGTTGGCTCGATCAACATCATCACCACCTTCCTCAACATGCGCGCACCGGGCATGACGCTTTTCAAAGTGCCGCTGTTCGCCTGGTCGGTGTTCATTACCGCATGGCTCATCCTTCTGTCGCTGCCGGTTCTGGCAGGCGCGATCACGATGCTGCTCATGGACCGCAACTTCGGGACGAACTTCTTCAACCCGGCCGGTGGCGGTGACCCGGTTCTGTATCAGCACATCCTGTGGTTCTTCGGCCACCCGGAAGTGTACATGATCATTCTGCCCGGCTTCGGCATCATCAGCCACGTCATCTCGACCTTCGCCAAGAAACCGATCTTCGGTTATCTGCCGATGGTTCTGGCAATGGCTGCGATCGGTATCCTCGGTTTCGTCGTCTGGGCGCACCACATGTATACCGTCGGCCTGTCGCTGACCCAGCAGTCCTACTTCATGCTGGCCACCATGACGATCGCCGTGCCCACGGGCATCAAGGTCTTCTCGTGGATCGCAACGATGTGGGGCGGCTCGATCGAGTTCAAAACCCCGATGCTCTGGGCTTTCGGCTTCCTGTTCCTGTTCACCGTTGGTGGTGTGACCGGTGTGGTTCTGTCGCAGGCTCCGCTGGACCGCGTCTATCACGACACCTATTACGTCGTGGCGCACTTCCACTACGTGATGTCGCTGGGTGCCGTCTTCGCCATCTTCGCCGGTATCTATTACTGGATCGGCAAGATGTCGGGCCGTCAGTATCCGGAATGGGCTGGTAAGCTGCACTTCTGGGCGATGTTCATCGGTGCGAACCTGACCTTCTTCCCGCAGCACTTCCTTGGCCGTCAGGGCATGCCGCGTCGCTATATCGACTATCCCGTCGAATTCGCGACCTGGAACAACATCTCCTCGATCGGTGCCTATATCTCGTTCGCATCCTTCCTGTTCTTCATCGTGGTGATTTTCTACACGCTGTTCGCAGGCAAGCGCGTCACCGAGAACAACTACTGGAACGAGCACGCCGACACGCTGGAGTGGACCCTGCCCTCCCCGCCGCCGGAGCACACCTTCGAGCAGCTGCCGAAGCGTGAAGATTGGGACCGTGCCGTAGCGCACTAAGCCCCGAGCATTCCTTGCGGCCCCGGAGCAATCCGGGGCCGTTTTCTTTGTCGGTTCCCGCTGCGGTGCACCCCGGCTCTGGCGGATCGCCGTCAGGGGCGTAAACTGCACAGGGCCGATGCCGGCCCATCCCCCTACCGCCCGCCGGAAAGACTGCCGAAAAGACCGCCGTCCCGAGACGAAGATGCCCTATCACTGGTCCAAATTCCCCGATCCCGAGGCGCGTCCTGCACAAAGGCCCGCGCAAAATCATGGCGACGAGCTTGTGGCGGAGCTGCATCTCTGGCCGCACCGCTCGCTTCCCGCCAAGGGTTTTGTCTGGGTAATCGCAACAAGCGCGATCGGGTTGATGATCCCGCTACTGGCGATGGTCGGATCGGGGGTGATGTGGGGGCTTTTGCCTTTTGCCCTCGTCGTGATCTGGGCGCTCTGGATCGCGATCGAGCGCAATTCCCGCAATGCGCGCATCACCCGCGAGACCCTGCGTCTGAGCTCCGATGTGCTGACGGTGCTGCGGCAGGAACCGGGTCAGCAGGACCGTTTGTGGCGGACCAATCCCTATTGGGTGCGCAGCCAGCTGCGCGAGGACGGGCCCGTCGAGCATTACCTCACCCTGACCGACGGCCAGCGCGAAATCGAAATCGGCCGCTTCCTGTCGCCGCAAGAGCGCGAGGCCCTGCGCGCGGATATCGACCGCGCCCTCGCCCGCAGCCGCTAAAGCGTGACGCCGGACGCGCCCGCCTTCCGCGCATAAAAAGAGCGGCCAAGCCGCTCTTTCCCGTGATCTCGGCAACCGGGCTTTCGCCTCAGCCCATCAGCCGGTCCTTGATGATCGGGCCGACGGCGCCGAAATCCATCTGTCCGGCATAACGTGTGCGCAACTCTGCCATGACGCGGCCCATGTCGCGAATCGAGGATGCGCCCAGATCCGCAACAACGCCGTCAATTGCGGATTTGACTTCGGCCTGGTCGAGCTGGCGCGGAAGGTATTGCTGGATCAGCTTGATCTCGGCTTCTTCCTTGGCCGCAAGCTCCAGACGCCCGCCCTCTTCATAGGCGCGCACCGATTCCTGCCGCTGCTTGACCATTTTCGACATGATCGCGACCAAATCGGCATCGGTCAGGCCGGGATGTTCGCTATTCTCGCCACGGGCCGCGATTTCCCGATCCTTGATCGCAGCAGAGATCAGACGCAGGGTCGAGACCCGCGGTGCATCCTTGCTTTTCATGGCCTCGGTCGTATCCGCCTGAATGCGTTCGCGAAGTTCCATCTTATCCTCTTGTTGCTGAACAGCCCCGTTGTGTGCCCCCGGCGGACGCCGAGGTCAACCCACCCGCAAAACATGCGAAAACTCGCATAGTTCCGGCCTTGACGCTTTGGCCATGTAATCTTAGTTGTCGGTCGATTTATCCGGAGAAATGAAGATGGCACAGAAACCGACCGCATGTCTTGCACTCGCTGACGGAACGGTCTTCCACGGGCGAGGCTTTGGCGCAACCGGGGAAACGGTGGCCGAGCTCGTCTTCAACACCGCCATGACCGGCTACCAGGAGATCATGACCGACCCGTCCTACGCAAGTCAGGTCGTGACCTTCACTTTCCCCATATCGGCAATACCGGCGTCACCCCGCAAGACGAAGAAGCCGCCGATCCCGTCTCGCCGGGCATCGTGGTGAAATGGGACCCGACCGAACCGTCGAACTGGCGCGCGACCGCCGATCTCGTCGAATGGATGGAAAAGCGCGGCCGCATCGGCATCGGCGGCATCGACACCCGTCGCCTGACCCGCGCTATCCGCCAGCAAGGCTCGCCCCATGTCGTGCTCGCCCATGATCCCGAGGGCAATTTCGACATTGCCGCCATGGTCGCGAAGGCGCGTGAATGGAAAGGCCTCGTCGGCCTCGACCTCGCCAAAGAGGTCAGCACGACCCAAAGTTACACCTGGGACGAGAGCCTCTGGCAATGGCCGGGCGAGTTCACCAAACAGTCGAACCCCAAGCCCTTCCGCGTTGTCGCGATCGACTATGGCGCGAAACGCAACATCCTGCGCTCGCTCGCGGCCAGCGGCGCGGAAATCACCGTTCTGCCCGCAACCGCAACCGCGGCTGAAGTGCTCGCCCACAACCCCGAGGGGATTTTCCTCTCGAACGGTCCGGGGATCCGGCTGCGACCGGCGAATATGCCGTGCCGATGATTCAGGAGCTGCTGGCCAAGGATCTGCCGATCTTCGGCATCTGCCTCGGCCATCAGATGCTGGCGCTCGCCTTGGGCGCGAAGACCGTCAAGATGAGCCACGGCCATCACGGCGCGAATCACCCCGTGCGCAACGTCGAGACCGGCAAGGTCGAGATCACCTCGATGAACCACGGTTTCGCGGTTGATGCCCAAACCCTGCCCGAAGGCGTAATCGAGACCCATGTCAGCCTCTTCGACGGCTCCAACTGCGGTCTGCGCGTGCTCGACAAGGCGGTTTTCTCGGTCCAGCACCACCCCGAGGCGAGCCCGGGCCCGCAAGACAGCGCCTATCTCTTCACGCGTTTCGCCAAAGCGATGCGCGAGCGCCGCTAAAGCGGCCGCCACGTCTTTCGTGGCCCTGTGACCTGGTTGGGGACGGGATTAACCCGTCCTTAACGCTTCGCGTGGCAAAGAGAGCGCAGATCCTCAACGGGAAGCGCCCATGCCCGCCAGCTCCTCTCTCGCCAATTCCGCGCTAACGCCCCTCGGCCGCACCGTCCCGATCCGTCCCGATCGCGCGGATGTCCCTGCCGCCGTGATGGCGGATCTTCCGGCCAAGGGCTCCTCCCCGATCCCGCCGCCGCCACCGGACCGGCTCGTCCAGAACCGCGATCCGCGCCATCTCGGCCAGATCCTGCTCGAGGACGAGGCCGTGAGCTCGCAAAACCTGCTCAAGGCCGTGGTGATGCGGCAAAGGCAGGACGCCCCTTGGGAGAGATCCTTCTGGCGCATGGCTGGGTCACCGAGGCTGCGCTGACACGCGCCCTCTCGCGGCAATGGCGCACCAGCATGATCGATCCGGTCGCCATGCCGCCCGATCCGCGCCTGCTCGATCAGGCTGGCGCCGATTTCTGCCTGTCTGCAGGTCTGGTGCCCTGGCGCCGGATCGGCGGCGTGACCTATGTCGTGACCTCCCGCCCCGAGGCTTTTGGCGATACGAGCCGGCATCTGCCCGCCGATTTCGGCGAATTGCGCATGCTTTTATGTTCGGAAACCGCAATGCGGGACGCGATCCTCGGCAGCCGGAAAACCGCGCTGATCCGGCGGGCCGAAACCCGCGTGCCCATCGACGACAGTTGCCGAAACCGCAACGAGGGCCGCACCGCGCGGATCGCGGCCGTGGCGCTTGCAGGGCTGGCGCTCGGCCTGATCCTCGCGCCGGTCCTCGTCATCTCCATAGTAACGGCCTGGGCGCTGCTGACCTTGCTCGCGACCATGACCGTCAAGGTGCTGGCCTTTTCGCCACCATCCTGCGCGAGGAAAGCCGCGCGAGGCGCCTTGCAGCCGGTCAGGCGAGTGCCGACGCCCTGCCCGAACAGGCACAAATGCAGGGGAAGCTTCCGGTCATCTCGGTGATGGTGCCGCTCTTTGCCGAGGCCGATATCGCCGAGCGCCTCATCGCGCGCCTCTCGCGGCTGACCTATCCGCGCGAGCTGACCGACGTGCTTTTGGTGGTCGAGGCCAGCGACCTCGTGACCTGCGACGCTCTGGCCGGTACGGTCCTGCCCCACTGGATCCGCGTCATCAAAGTGCCCGACGGTCCGATCAAGACCAAACCACGTGCGCTGAATTACGCGCTGAACTTCTGCCGTGGCCCGATCATCGGCATCTGGGACGCCGAGGACCGGCCCGAGCCCGACCAGCTCCACAAGGTCGCCCGCCGCTTCCACTTCGCGCCCCCCGACGTCGCCTGCCTTCAAGGCATCCTCGATTACTACAACCCCAGGACCAACTGGCTCTCGCGCTGTTTCACCATCGAATATGCCTCGTGGTTTCGCGCCAATCTGCGCGGCGTGGCGCGGCTTGGTCTGGTGGTCCCGCTCGGCGGTACGACGCTCTTCATCCGCCGCGAGATCCTCGAGAAAGTCGGCTGCTGGGATGCGTTCAACGTGACCGAGGATGCCGATCTCGGCGTGCGTCTGGCGCGGCGCGGCTGGAAGACAGAAATGCTCGACACCGTCACCTATGAAGAGGCCAATTGCCGTGCCCTGCCCTGGGTGCGCCAACGCTCGCGTTGGCTCAAGGGCTATGCGATGACCTGGGGCGTCCATATGCGCCATCCGCTGAGGCTCTGGCGCGAATTGGGCCCACGTCGGTTCATCGGCTTTCAAGCGCAGTTTCTCGGGACGATCTCGCAATATCTGCTCGCGCCGATCCTCTGGAGCTTCTGGCTTCTGACCTTCGGTCTCCCCATCCGCTGCAACCCGCCGTCTCGGGGCTTTGGGGCGGCTACGCCCTGCCCGCCCTCACGGCGCTTTTGATCCTGACCGAGGCCGTCAACCTCACGGCAGGTCTCTGGGCGGTCCGCGACAGGGAACATCGCCATCTGATGCCCTGGGTGCCGACGTTGAACCTTTATTTCCCGCTCGGCTGCCTTGCGGCGTGGAAGGCGATTTACGAGGTCGTCACCCGTCCCTTCTACTGGGACAAGACAAGCCACGGTCTCTTTGACCATACGCCCGACGAAACCGAGGCCGAGATCACCAGAGCCCTGCAATCCGCCCCTTCGGCCATCATTGCGCTGCACAAGGTATCAGCCATTTCAGGCCGCGCGGCAGCCTTGCCCACGGGCCGCGGCGATCACGCGGCACCCGTCACCCTGCTGGGAAAAATCGGCTGATGTCAGAGGGCCGCGGCCTCACCCCGAGGAGGGCCCTCCTCCGGAGCCGCCGCAGCCTGCAACAAGCGGTCGATGATCTGTGCCGTACTGCGCGCGCTATCCTCGATCCTTGCGCCAAGCGCCTCCAGATCGTCCGCGCCCGTCTCGCGCAGCAAAAGTCGCGCCCGCCATAGCCGATGGTCGCAGGATCAAAGCGGCCTTCGCTCAAAAGCTTGCCCGTGCAGCGTACCGTCCAGAAGAAACGATAGGCCGAACCGAGGGCTGCCACCTCGTCGCGCCCGATCAGGCCCGCGCGCTGTCCGGCCCGCAATTGCGCGATCGTCCCCCGTGCCGGAGCGGCAGCCCGCAAGGCAAAGGATTGCGCCAGAAGTTCGATATCCTGCAACCGTCCCGGCCCGACCTTCACTTCCCAAGGCGAATCGGCGGGTTTGGCAGCAAAGATGCGCTGGCGCATATCGGCCAGATCGCTCCGGACCTGCCCGCGCATGCCGCATTGGCCGAATACGCCCACCCGCAAGGCCTCGACCTGATCGCCAAGCGCGATCCCGTCGCCGCCGCAATGCGCAAGAACCTGCGCCCGCGTCAAAGCAAGATGCTCCCAGGTCCAGGCCTCGGTCAGCTGGTAATTTTCGAAGGATTGCACCGAAGTCGCGACCGGACCCTGCCTGCCCGAAGGCCGCAACCGCATATCAACCTCATAGAGCCTACCGGCAGAAGTCAGGGCCGATATCGCCGTGATCATCGCCTGCGTCAGCCGCGCATAATAGGGACGCGCCGCCAAGGGTCGGGGCCCGTCGGAACTTTCGACCTCGCCGCTGTCGTAAATGACAATGAGATCGAGGTCGGAGCTCGCATTCAGCCGATGCGCTCCGATCGATCCCATTCCGAGCACTACCGCCCCCTGCCCGGCGCCTCGCCATGTTTGCGGGCGAACTCGCGCGCGACGAAGGGAAAAAGCTCGGCAATCGCGACGGCGGCGATATCGGCGTAATGCGCGCCGGCCTCTTCGGCACCGATCAGCGCGCGCAGATGGTGGACGCCGACGCGGAACTGCCACTCATGCGCCCATCGGCGCGCCGCATCGAGGCCGCGCTCATAGCCGCCATCGGGCGCGGAAAATGCCGCGTTCAAGGCTTGGGAAAGGCTGTGTTGCAGCCCCTCCATCCCCGGCCATGGCGCAAAGAAACTGCCGCCGAGCACCGCATCCAAAACCTCTGGGTGCCGTGCGAGATAGCGCGCAAGAACCGGAGCGGTCCCCACGATATCCACGAGCAGCTCGATCAATTGCGGATTGGCCTCGAAGAGCGAGAAGAGCTGCACACCGGCAGGCAGCCCCGCGAGAAAGGCGTCGAAACGGACCAAAGCCTCGGCGGGATCGGCCGCGCGCTGCATTCGCGTCAGAAAATCGGCCTCGATGCGCTGGAAGATCTGGAGCGCGCGATGCGAGCGCAGCGCCGGATAGCGGCGCCAGCGGTCGATGATCGCCTCGGCCTCTGGCGTAAGCTCGGGACGCGTGGTGGTCTCGGCGGGCACGAAAAAGTCGTTGGTCAGGGTCTCGACGCGATCGAGGCGTTCCAAAAGAGCCTGCGACCATTCCTCGGTATCAGGGGCGCCCATCATGCGCGCGATATTGTCGATGCCCTCGTCGGTCACGGGCAGGCTGTGGGTCTGCGCGTCATTGACCATCTGGATGCGGTGCTCGACCTCGCGATGGGCGCGGTAAAGCGCGGTCAGCTCCTGCGCTTCATCGGGGTTGATCCAGCCCTTTTCGGCGAGCCGCGCCAGCCCTTCGACCGTGCCGCGCGCGCGCAGATCGGGATCACGCCCTCCCGAGATCAGCTGGCGGGTTTGCGTGAAAAACTCGATCTCGCGGATGCCCCCACGACCAAGCTTCATGTTGTGGCCGGCGAGCACCATCGGCCCCTGAAGCCCCTTGTGCTCGCGGATCCGGAGCCGCATGTCCTGCGTGTCCTGCACCGTCGCGAAATCGAGGTGCCGCCGCCAGATGAAGGGCCGCATTTCGGCCAGAAAACGCTCGCCGGCCGCGAGATTGCCCGCGCAGGGGCGCGCCTTGATATAGGCCGCGCGCTCCCATGTGCGCCCCTCGGCCTCGTAATAGCGCAGGGCGGCAGCGGTCGAGATACAGACCGGCGTCACCGAAGCATCGGGGCGCAGCCGCAGATCGGTGCGGAAAACATAGCCCTGATCGGTGTTGTCGGAAAGCGTCGCCACCGCCTTGCGCGTCGCGCGGATCAGGCGGCGCGCGCCTCCTGCTGGTCCTCGGGGGCATAGGCGGTTTCGTCGAACAGAATGATCAGATCGATGTCGGAGCTGTAGTTCAGCTCGCCCGCGCCCATTTTCCCCATGGCAAGCGCGATGATCCCGCCTGCATCCGAAGCGGTCTCGGGAAGCTTCTTGCGGGCAATCTCGGAGCGGATATGGACGCGCAGGGCGAGATCGGTCGCGCGATCGGCGAAATCGCTCAGCGCTTGCGTCACCTCGGACAACTGCCAAACGCCTCCGAGATCGGCCAGAGCCGTCCAAAGCGCGATCCTCCTTTTGGCGCGCCGCAAGGCAGGACCAAGCGCCTCGGGGCCCAGTTCCTCGAATTCCGCAGTCTCGCGCGCGACGACATCACCCTCATCGAGCGCCGCCACAAGCCAGTCCGCCTCGGAGCGCAGAAGGCCCGCAAGATAGGGGCTGCATCCGGCGGTTCCCGCGATCAGCCGCGCGAGTTTGGCGTCGAGACCTGTGAAATGCTCGAGCGCGGATGTCGCGCGCTGCGCGTCGTTGGGCAGAGGAAAGCGGGTGATACGCGAGGCAAAATCCATCCCGTCAGCCTAGCGCGCAGCATGTCGGTTGCAACCGGATTTGCGCCGGATCGACCGCCTTCGCCATACCCCTTTGGCAGTACGGTACGGAAGCGCCCTGCGCTTGGCCGCGGGTTGATCTCTTGTTAGGCTTTGTGTGACAATGCTCTTGTTGATCCGACGCCGATTTCGCGAACCATGACAGCTGACCTGCGATTTTTTCACCATGACGTCGATCCGGACAACTTGCCGGAGGGCGCGGGCGTTTCCATATTGTCCCTGACGGGAGACAGTTCGGCAATGCTCGGGATCAGACAAGGGGCAAGCGCGTGATGCGGCACAACCGGCCCAATTCTCCGCAGTTTTATGTAACCGCGCCGCAGCCCTGCCCCTATTTGCATGGTCGGGCCGAACGCAAGCTCTTTACCGCGCTGAGCGGCGATGGCGCGGTCGAGCTGAACAATGCGCTTTCACGGCAGGGATTCCGGCGCTCGCAGAATGTGCTCTACCGGCCGAGTTGCGAAAGCTGCGTCGCCTGCATGTCCGCGCGGATCCGCGTCTCGGAATTCCGGCCCTCGCGCTCGCAGCGCCGTGTCGAAAAGCGCAATGCCGATCTCGTGCGGCTCGCAACCAGCGCCTGGGCCACCGAAGAGCAGCATGACCTTTTCCGCCTTTACCTCGACAGCCGTCACGCCGACGGCGGCATGGCGGATATGGATATCTTCGAATTCGCCGCCATGATCGAGGAAACGCCGGTGCGCTCGCGCGTGATGGAATATCGCGATCAAGGCCAGCAGCTCGTGGGCGTCTGCCTGACCGATATCCTCGATGACGGGCTCAGCCTCGTCTATAGTTTCTACGACCCCGCGCAGGAGCGGCGCAGCCTCGGGACCCATGTCATTCTCGACCATATCGAGCTGGCGCGCAGTGCCAACCTGCCCTTCGTCTATCTTGGTTACTGGGTACCGGGCAGCCGCAAGATGGATTACAAGGGACGCTTCGGGGCCCTCGAAATCTACAAAGGCGGTGTCTGGCAGCCGATCGGGGATCCCAAATCGCATGGCGACGACATTGATCCTTTGTCGATCGACCCGATTGTCGAGCAAGTGGCGCGGATCTCGCTACCACATGCGAAGGGATAGTTGCGCCCCATCGCCATCATCCGAAATATAATTTCAAGAATATGCACCAATTGGTCATTTTCTTGGACGCATGCCATTGACCCTCCCCGCTCCGCCACATAGTTTGCGCAAGGTTCGCGGGCCCTTCCGGGCAGGAAATGCGGACGTTTGTTGTAAAAAGACGGAGAATGGGCATGTCCCGAAGCATGACCGGTGCAAGAATGGTTATCGAAGCCCTGCGCGATCAGGGTGTCGATACGGTATTCGGCTATCCGGGGGCGCGGTACTACCCATTTATGACGAGATTTTCCAGCAAAACGACATCAAGCATATTCTGGTGCGCCACGAACAGGGCGCGGTCCATATGGCCGAGGGCTATGCCCGCACCACCGGCAAGCCGGGCGTCGTTCTGGTGACCTCGGGTCCGGGTGCGACCAATGCGGTGACCGGTCTGACCGATGCGCTGATGGATCTGATCCCGATCATCGTCCTCTCGGGGCAGGTTCCGACCTTCCTGATCGGCTCGGACGGTTTTCAGGAAGCCGATACGATCGGCATCACCCGTCCCTGCACCAAGCATAACTGGCTGGTCAAAGACACCAATGCACTGAGCCAGACCATCCACCGCGCCTTCCATGTCGCGACCACCGGCCGCCCCGGCCCGGTCCTTGTCGACATTCCGAAGGATGTGCAGTTCGCGACCGGCGATTACGTCGGGCCGAAACAGCTGGATCTGTCCTCCTACCAGCCCGCGAAGAAGGGCGACATCGAGCAGATCACCAAGCTGGTCGAGCTGATGGAAAAGGCCGAGCGCCCGATCCTTTATACCGGCGGCGGCGTCATCAACTCGGGTCCGGCCGCAAGCCAGCTGCTGCGCGAGCTTGCCGAGGCGAGCGGCTTTCCCGTGACCTCGACCCTGATGGGTCTGGGGCCTATCCGGCCAGCGGCAAGAACTGGCTCGGCATGTTGGGCATGCACGGGCTTTATGAAGCCAATATGGCGATGCATGATTGCGATCTGATGATCAATATCGGGGCGCGTTTCGACGACCGCATCACCGGCCGTGTCGCCGATTTCAGCCCGGGCTCGGTCAAGGCCCATATCGATATCGACCCCAGCTCGATCAACAAGGTCATCCGCGTCGATGTCCCGATCGTGGGTGATGTCGGCCATGTCCTCGAGGATCTGCTGAAAGTCTGGAAGTCGCGCGGCCGCAAGACCAATGCGGCGGGGCTCAAGGATTGGTGGGCGCAGATCGACAAGTGGAAGGCGCGCAAGAGCCTCGCCTACAAACAGACCGGCAATGTCATCAAGCCGCAATATGCGCTCGAGCGTCTCCACGCCCTGACCAAGGACCGCAAACCCTATGTCGCGACCGAGGTCGGCCAGCACCAGATGTGGGCTGCGCAATATCTGCATTTCGACGACCCGAACCACTGGATGACCTCGGGCGGTCTGGGGACGATGGGCTACGGCCTGCCGGCCTCGATCGGGGCGCAGGTTGCCCATCCCGACGCGCTTTGCATCAACGTCGCGGGCGATGCCTCGTGGCTGATGAACATGCAGGAAATGGGCACCGCGATCCAGTTCCGCGCGCCGGTCAAGCAGTTCATCCTCAACAACGAACGTCTGGGCATGGTGCGTCAGTGGCAGCAGCTGCTCCATGGCGAGCGCTACAGCCAGAGCTGGTCGGACAGCCTGCCCGATTTCGTGAAACTGGCCGAAGCCTTCGGGGCGAAAGGCCGCATGGTCTCGGATCCAGCGGAGCTCGATGATGCGATCCAGGAGATGCTGGATTACGACGGGCCGTTCATCCTCGATGTTCTGGTCGAGAAACACGAGAACTGCCTGCCGATGATCCCCTCGGGCAAGCCGCATAACGAAATGCTTCTGCCCGACGACGACACCGATGGTGCCATCACCGGTGCCGGCGGCGCGTTGGTGTGATCCTGAATGCCGGGGTCCGCCCCCGGCCGTTTCCCAAGTTTCATGAAGTGAGGCCATCATGGCGGCATTGAATATCCAACAGGGCGCAACCAGCCATTCGGCCTATGACCTGCGCGATCCCAATTCGCAGATCGAGGAATCCCACACCCTCGCGGTACTGGTCGACAACGAGGCGGGCGTTCTGGCACGGGTGATCGGTCTATTCTCGGGCCGCGGCTACAATATCGACAGCCTGACCGTGGCCGAGGTCGACCACAGCGGCCACCGTTCGCGCATTACCATCGTGACGCGCGGCACCCCTTCGGTGATCGAGCAGATCAAGGCGCAGCTCGGCCGGATCGTTCCGGTCCATGAAGTCCATGACCTCACGGTCGAGGGCCGCTCGGTCGAGCGCGAGCTGGGTCTTTTCAAGGTGCGTGGTCAGGGCGAGAAACGCGTAGAAGCGCTCCGCATTGCCGAGATCTTCCGCGCCAATGTGGTTGATCTGACGCTGGAGAGCTTTGTTTTCGAAATGACGGGGACGTCCGAAAAGCTGGATGCTTTCGCCGATCTGATGCGGCCGCTCGGCCTGATCGATCTTGCGCGGACCGGTGTTGCTGCCCTGTCGCGCGGCGCCTGACGGGCGCCAATTTCAAAACTTAAGAGAAAGCATCGCGCTTGAGCCGAAAGGCTCAGCGCGATTTTCCTGCGGTTTTCACCGCGAAAAGCGTCGGCTGTTTGCCGCGCATGGCTCCCGACGCGGCTTGCGGCGTCTCTTGCGAGGCCACGACGCGCAGCGCCGGACGCTTCACCTCGGTCTGAACCGCGATGGTTTGGCTTTGCGCCGCAACCGCCCCCGTGACCGGACCAACGCCGCTTGCCACCAGATCGGCATTGCCGCCGCCCGTACCGCCGACTTCGCGCAGCATGCCCGGCAATTCGCTCATCTGCGTTTCATCGAGAACGCGGACGTTGAAGGCATGGCGCAGCTCGTTGCGGACTTCGGATCGAGCGCGACCATTGCACCGGTCACCGGCCATTCATCGCCGCCCAGAACGTTGTCGAGGCCGTGAAGATAGGCTAACGGCCCCTGGTCCTCACACCAGATCACCGCTTTGCGCTTCACTGCGCTACTCCAGACAATCACGCCAATCATGGCCGCTCCTAACCTCACATCGACTCCGGGCACCCTGCCCAAGCAGGCGACAACTTGCCGATGCAACTTACCGGCAGCAATCAGGCTATTAAAGGAGTTTTTCAGACAATTTTGAAGCAGTTCGAAAAACGTGGCGGCACACCACCACGCTACTCGCCGTATAGGTGTAAAGCGCTAATCTTACTCACATTTCCGGTGCCAGAGTTGCACCGAATCGTTCGTATTCTAACACATTTCCGCCCTATCTGAACTGCCCTGTACGGTAATCGTTTACCGCTCTCGCGACCTGCGCCATCCGCGCCGCACGCGAGGGGTGAGTTCCCAAAATCCGGTCGCCCGGATCGGGAATACGCGCGAAAAACTGCGCACCATGTTCGGGGTCATAGCCCGCATTCAATGCGACGATCGCCCCGAGGTAGTCCGCCTCGAGCTCCCAATCGCGCGAATAGTACCGCGCGCCCATCTGCGCGCCGATGTCCTGCGCCGAGCGGATCGCCGATCTGCTGCCGCCATAGGCGCTGGCCAGACCGCCCAGAATGACCGCCCCGCCGAGGCCGCCGTGGATTTGCGGTTGATATGACCGAGGATGTGGTGGCTGGCCTCGTGGCCGACGACAAAGGCCAGCTCGTCGGCATTGCGCGCCTCGGCGATCAGCGAAATCGTAAAGCCGATGATCGGGCGGCCGGTACTGTCGACGGTTTGGAAGGCATTCGGCTCCAGCCCCGCGCGGTCGTCGACAACGAACTGGAAGTCGCAATTGATCGGTTGGGTACGGCGCTGGACGCATTCGCGCTCGACCGCGGGCTCCATCTTGCGGATGACCTCGGCAAAGCCGCGCGCGCTTTCCTGCGGCGAATTCGCGAAATCGCGCGACGGGACCGGCAGGTTTGCGGCGGGCAGGTTTGCGGAGGGCTGGCTACCCGCTTCGGGCAGCGGCGGATAGGGCATCTGCCCCGGTGCCACGCAGCCGGCCACCACAAGGCTCAGCGCCAAAAGGTGCTCGTCCCGAGAAATCTGCGCATCAACCATACCTCACAGCAAAATTAACCGCTATCTATCCCTGACCGGGCCGCAACGCCAAGCCCGACGCGCATCAAGGCGGCATCTTTCACAGAAAATTTGCCCGATACCAACGAGGTCCACGAGATGTTCACGATCGAGCACGAGTTCGACGCCACCGTCATCACCCTGATCGACGAGGCCGAACCCGCGACACGCCCTCAACGAGGACGTCACCATCCTTGCATTCGACGACCGCGTCATCATCGAGCAATCCGACCCGACAGACGAGCAGATCGCGCGCATCGTGCTCTCGCTCGAGCAACTCGAAGAGCTCCGCGCCGCGCTGAACCTCCCCGAGGGCAATTACCGCATGGAGCATCTCAAGCGCCGCTGAGCGGCCCTCTGGCAGGGGCACCCGCTTAGTCGATCCTGAACAGCTTGTCGCGTCCGGTCTCGCCGCGCAAAAGCGTCAGCCGCGATTTGGCGATGCCCAGAGCCTTGGCGATCAGCTTGATCACCGCGGCATTGGCCTTGCCGTCCTCGGGCACGGTCGTCGTGCTGACGCGCAGCCCCGTGCTGCCGTCCTCCAAGAGCGCGGGCGTGACCTGATTGCGCGCCGCGCGCGGCGTGACGCGCACCGCAATCACGCGGCCCGGAACCGCCAAATCGGCCAGATCATCCATGGGGGCTTCCTTCGACATATCCCCATGAAGCCCCGATCGCGGCTTTTGGCAAGCCGTCACGCGCGCTTGCGGCCACCGCCTCCGCGCGCGCCGATCGCCGCGCAAGCCCGTCTGGTAGCGCCCCGCAATCACCGCTATCGTCAGTTCAACCCCGATTGCCGCCGGCCTCCGCGCTGCGGCCCCACCCTGCCGCGACCGGCCCCGCGCCGTGTTCGGGCCTTTCATGAGGCTGCCATGTCCTTCGCCAATCCCGATGCCCTGACCTTCCTCGGCAAGCGCCGCTCGCATCCGCCGAAACTGCTGAAAGGCCCTGCCCCCGAGCGCGAGGAGCTTCTGGCGCTTCTGGAGCTGGCCGCCCGCGTGCCCGATCACGGCAAGCTCGAGCCATGGCGCTTCATCGTGCTCGAACGCCCCGTGCTCGACCGGCTCGCGCCCGAGCTGGCGGCCAGCGTCGCGGCCAAAGGCGGCGACGAGGCTGCCGTCGAAAAGGCGCGCTCGGCCTTTGGCTCGCCCCTGATCGTCGCGGTGGTCTTTTCGCCGGTCGAAAGCCCGAAAATCCCCGAGTGGGAGCAGTTCCTTTCGGCAGGCGCGGTCTGCCTGTCGCTGGTCAATGCCGCCCTCGCGGCAGGCTACGGCGCGGCATGGCTGACCGGTCCCGCCTCGCATCCCGATTTCGCGACCCGTCACTTCGACCTTGCCCCGCAGGAGCGCATCGCGGGTCTCGTCCATATCGGCCAGCGCGGCGAGACCCCGCCCGAGCGTCCGCGCCCCGATCTGGCTGCAAAAGTCAGCTTCCTCGCATGATGTTTCGGGCGCTGACGCTGGCTTGGGGCGATCTCTTGCGGCCGCGCATCTTCGGTGTGGTGCTGCTCGGGGTCCTGTTGACCATCGCTTTGCTGGTCGCGCTCCAGACCGGAGCCTTTTGGGCCATCCGCTGGCTCGCGCCCGAAAGCATCACCTTGCCGCTGGTCGGGACAATCCCGATCGGCGGGACCTTGTCATGGGGCTCGCTGGCGCTTTTCCCGCTGATGGGCTTTTTCCTCATGGCGCCAGTCGCGGCAGCCTTTTCGGGCCTTTTCGCCGAGCGCGTAGCCGAGATCGTCGAAGAGGTCCATTACCCCAGCGCCGCGGCCTGCCGCTCGATTTCTGGGACGGGCTTCTGGAATCGCTGGCCGTCATGGGCGCGGCGCTCGCGATCATGATCGTCTCGCTGATCGCGACGCCCTTTCTCGGGCCGTTGGCTTCGGTGCTGTTTTACGGAGCCAACGGCTGGCTTCTGGGGCGCGAGTTCTTTTCGATGGCAGCGCGGCGGCACCTGAATAGCGAAAGCGCCGGCGCATTGCGCCAGCGCCTTTCGTTTCAGGTCACCGGTCTAGGGGTGATGATCGCCTTTCTGCTCTCGGTTCCGGTCCTCAATATCGTGGTTCCGGTCCTTGCAGCGGCGGGCTTCACCCATCTTTTCCAGCTTAGCCAAACATCCGCGTCAGATCGGCGCGGGTGATGATCTCGCCGAAGATGATATAGGCGATGATGCCCCACAGGACCGTGGTGATCACGGTCGACCACAGCGCTTTTTTCAGCAATTGCGGCTCGTGAGGGGCGCCGGCATGGGTGCCGGGGACGATGATGCCGACATCGGCCTGGCTCTTTTGACCGATCGGCAGCAGCACGAACAGCACGAGAAACCAGATCGAGGCATAAAGGACGATTCCGCCAGTCAAATTCATCAGACTTGCTCCAGTTCAATCAGGGTTCCGTTGAAATCCTTCGGGTGAAGGAACAACACGGGCTTGCCATGGGCGCCGATCTTGGGCTCGCCGCTGCCGAGCACACGCGCGCCCGAGGCTTTCAGCTTGTCGCGCGCCGCGAGAATATCGTCGACCTCATAGCAGATATGGTGAATGCCGCCGGCCGGATTCTTGGCAAGGAAACCGGCAATCGGGCTGTCGTCGCCAAGCGGATAGAGCAGCTCGATCTTGGTATTGGGCAGTTCGATGAAAACCACGGTCACGCCGTGGTCGGGCTCGTCCTGCGCCGGACCGACCTTGGCCCCCAGCACATCGCGATATTGCGCAGAGGCCGCCTCGAGGTCGGGGACGGCAATGGCAACATGGTTCAAGCGACCGATCATGTGATTTCTCCCGTGATTTGCGCCGTTTTAGGCCGCGACGGCGCTCAGGGGAAGGGTCGGGACGGCGATTAACCGCTTCTTAGGGAAAACGAGTCACTCTGTCCCAATGAGAGTTTCAGCTGCGGGAGCATGTCATGCAGGGACAGGGACAAGGGCCGGGAACGGTCGAACAGAGCGCGGAAATGCCGGTTTGGCGGCCGCAAATGCTGCCGGGACGCCCTTTGGCAGGGCTAACCGCCCTTGTGGTCGAGGATTCCCGTTTCGCATCCGAGGCTTTGCGCCTCCTTTGCCTGCGCTCGGGTGCGCGCATTCGCCGCGCCGATACCCTCAAGGCGGCGGTGCGCCATCTGCGCAGTTACCGCCCCAGCGTGCTCATCGTCGACATGGGACTACCCGACGGCAATGGCGCGGAATTGATCCGCTCCTTCACCGGATTGGTCCCGAGCGCGCCGGTCATCATCGGAATTTCGGGCGATCCCGAAAACGAATCGGTCGCTCTGGCGGCGGGGGCGCAGGTTTTTTGCTCAAACCAATCGAGAAACTGGCGGTCTTCCAGCAGGCGATTCTATCGGCTTTGCCGCCCGAATTGCGCTGCAGCGGGCTGCGGGTCCTGCCCGACGACACGATCTGCCCCGACAAGGCCGCGCTTCGCGACGACCTCAGCCATATCGCGGATATCCTCGCCAGTGCGGAGGATACCTCGAGCATCGACTATATCGCGAACTTTCTCGCCGGTGTCGCCCGTTCGGTCCATGACCGCCCGCTCGAGGATGCTGCCCAAAGCCTCGCGCGCGACAACCGTGCCGGCCATACGCTGGCCGCAGGCCTCGCCCGCATCAGCGGCATGCTGCACGAGCGGCTGGAGGCGGTGGGCCAGATCTGACAGGCCAGTTCTGACGGGGCAAAGCCCGCGCGCCGACAGGCCCGTTCAGGCCAGAAACCGCGGATCGGCCCCCAGATCGAGGCCCGGAAAGATCGTGCTCTCGAGAGCGCCGCCCTCGATCGCGAAAAGATTGCGCATCGCCCAGGCCGAATAGGCGCGGATGTCGCGCAGGGGCATGAGATCGCGGTCGGCGTAAAGCTGGCCCTCGCCAAGGCCCGGCCAGTCGCCATAGACCCGCCCGCCCTTGATCGCACCGCCCGCCATCAATAGCGCCCCCGCCGTGCCGTGATCCGTCCCGCCCGAGCCGTTCTCGCGCACGGTGCGGCCGAATTCGGTCATGGCGAGAACCGTGGTCTTTTCCCAATTCGGGCCAAGACCGTCGCGCAATGCGATGATCGAGTCGCCCAAACGTTTCAGTGCGCGCCCGATCACCGCGGGCTGTCTGGCATGGCTATCCCAACCGGCCAGAGAAAAGGCCGCGATCGCGTCTCGCCGTTCAGCCGGTCGGCCGCGAAACGCGCCAGCCCCTGCGCCTCTCGCGTCGGCCCTTTGGCGTCGAGGTCGAGCATCTCCTGCCCGCCGAGCTCTCCGGCATCCTGCGCCGCATCGCGAAACAGCGGATCGTCGTGATAGATCTGCTCGAGCAGAAGCTGGCCCTGCGCGGAAAGGGTCAGATCCGCCTCGGGGGCCCAACTTTTGCTGCGCGCCTGCCCGCTCAAAATGCGCATCTCGTCGATCCCGACCGAATAGGCCGTCTCGGACACCGCATTCGGCATCACCTGCAGCAAGCGGTTGAGCCAGCCGCCGGTGCGCTGGAAGTTCGGCACATCGTTTCCGGTCCCCGCCTCGAGCACGTCCTGCCCGTCGAAATGGCTGCGCTTGTCGCGATAGGGCGTAGAAACCGCTTGGGCAAAGGCCAATTGGCCCGCCTGCCAAAGCGGCATCAACATCGCCAGATCGGAATGGAGGGCGTAAAAGCCGTCGAGATCCGTCGCCCCCTGCCCCGGCCCGACCGAAATCGTGCTGCGCAGTTTCGCCAGCATCGGATCGCCGTAGGGCTGGAGCACATCGAGCCCGTCCATCGCCCCGCGCAGGATGATGACCACAAGGCGGTTCTCGCCGGGGGCCGAGGCAAAGGTCATGCTCGACATCAGGGGATGGGCCGCGAGCGAGCATCCCAAAGCGCGCTACCGCGCAAGAACAGGCGTCGGTTGATCATGTCGGGCCTCCTTAACGGCGGTTGAAATCGTTGGATGCGAGGATCAGCGCGATCCCCTCGCGCGCGCTTTCCGCTTTGGGGACGGCCCAAGCCAGCTTCTCGGATTGCGTCCCGCCGAAAGCCGTGAGCATCAGCTCGCGCGGGTCGGGCAGATCGTCGCCGAGCACACGCTTTTGGATGTCGAGGATCCAGTTGATGCGCGCCGACAAGGCCTGCGGCGTGATCCATGCCGAAGCCTCCTCGGGCCAGCCGTTCGGGCCAAGGGGCGCGCCCCAGCGCTGCCCCATCATCCCCAGGGGCTGCATCAGGACGCGGTTGGCCGTGCGGATGTCCCAACCGCGCAGCACCTCTCCGGTAACGCCCAGAGCGCGCAGACTTGCCACCATGAAATCAAAGGGTTGCCGCGCCTTGTCGCGAAAACTGTCGACCAAGGCCGGATGGGTGATCATGACGCGGTAGACCTCGGCCAGATCCCCGCGCGTCTCGCGCCACCGTGCGGTCATCGCCGTCACCAGCCCCTCGTCGGGCGTATCGCTGGTGAAGTGGACGGCCAGTTTGCGCGAGACGAATGCCGCCGTTTCGGGGCGTCGCGCCAGATCGGTAAAGGCCGCGCGGATGTCGTCCGCGCTCGGCTGCCGCTTGCCGCCGTAAGAGGTTCCGAGGATTGTCTCGGCACCGGGCTCCGCGCGATTGGGCAGGAATTCGACGCCGACCTTGGGATTGTAGCTGATGCCGGTGAGAAGTTCGGCCAATTCGCGCACATCGTCTTGCGAATAGCCGGCACCGACACCGAGGCTGTGCAGCTCCATCGCCTCGCGCGCGAGATTTTCGTTCAGCCCCGCAAGCCGGCCCTGCGAGGCGCGCGCCTTGCCGAAGCGCGAATTCGGCCCGACGCTCGAGGTCTGGTCGAGATAAAGCAGCATCATCGGATGCAGGTCCGCCGCCACGAAGAGATCCTCGAAACGGCCGCCGATATGGGGCCGGATCGCATCGTCGACAAAGGCTACGGCTAGTTTGTGCTGTCCGGCTGCGGCGGCGCGAATGGTGAAATGGTCGGCCCAGAACTGCACCAGACGTTCGCCGAAGCCGCTCGGGTCATCGATGGCGCGGGCAATACGCTGCTGAAGCGCGATTGTGTTGAAATCACGCAGATCGCGCGACAGTTGGTTGAGCTTCTCGCGTTCCGCATCGCCGCCGTCACGGGCGGCCTTGCCGAGATCGGCGAGCGAGAGAGCGGATGCGCGGGCCTCGTCGAGACTGACCGCATCTCCATCGGGTGCGGCCGTCGCCAAGCCTGCCAGAATCGCATCGACATCGGCGGGCGGCTGCATATGGGGCGAGAGGCCGAAGCCCAAGCGGATCGCCGCAAGCTCGGGAAAACCAAACTCCAAGCGCTTTTCCTTTTAAATCCGGGGGAACCGATCCCCCGAATTTTATGTCAGAAATCGTGCCGGAGGTCAGATCACTCTTTCGGCACGGCGCGCAGACGCAATTCGCGCATCTGCTCGTTGGTGGGCTCGGACGGCGCGCCCATCATCAGGTCTTCGGCGCGCTGGTTCATCGGGAACATGATGACTTCGCGGATGTTTTGCTCATCCGCCAGCAGCATCACGATCCGGTCGATACCGGCCGCACAACCACCGTGGGGCGGGGCGCCGTAACGGAAGGCTTTGACCATGCCGCCGAAACGCTTTTCGACCTCGTCATGACCGTAACCGGCCAGCTCGAATGCCTTGAACATGACCTCCGGCGAGTGGTTGCGGATCGCGCCGGAAATCAGCTCGTAACCGTTGCACGCGAGGTCATACTGATAGCCCTTGATCGTCAGCGGATCCTGGGTGTTCAGCGCGTCAAGACCGCCCTGCGGCATCGAGAACGGGTTGTGGCTGAAGTCGATCTTGCCGTCATCGCCCTTCTCGTACATCGGGAAGTCGACGATCCAGGCGAATTTGAACTGGTTTTCGTCGGTCAGACCAAGCTCGCGGCCGATCTCGGTGCGGGCACGGCCGGCGACGGCCTCGAAGGTTTCCGGCTTGCCGCCGAGGAAGAAGGCGGCGTCGCCCTCGCCCAGACCAAGCTGGACGCGGATCGCTTCGGTCTTCTCGTCACCAAGCGCTTTCGCGATCGGACCGGCTGCCTCGGTCGAGCCGTCTTCGGCTTTGCGCCAGAAGATATAGCCCATGCCCGGCAGGCCCTGGCTCTGCGCGAAGGCGTTCATGCGGTCGGCGAATTTGCGCGAACCGCCTTTGGCTGCGGGAATGGCGCGCACTTCGGTGCCGTCTTGTTCCAGCAGTTTCGCGAAAATCGCAAAGCCCGAGCCGCGGAAATGGTCGCTGACGATCTGCATTTCGATCGGGTTGCGCAGGTCGGGCTTGTCGCTGCCGTATTTCAGCATCGATTCCGCATAGGGAATGCGCGGCCAGTTGGTGTCGACCGGACGGCCGCCGCCGAATTCCTCGAACAGGCCCTGAATGACCGGCTGGACGGTGGCGAAAACGTCTTCTTGCTCGATGAAGGACATCTCAAGGTCGAGCTGGTAGAAGTCCGTGGGCGAGCGGTCGGCGCGCGGGTCTTCGTCACGGAAGCACGGCGCGATCTGGAAGTATTTGTCGAAGCCCGCGACCATGATCAGCTGTTTGAACTGCTGGGGCGCTTGCGGCAAAGCGTAGAATTTGCCCGGATGCAGACGCGAGGGCACGAGGAAGTCACGCGCGCCTTCGGGGCTCGATGCCGTGATGATCGGGGTCTGGAATTCGGTGAAACCCTGATCCCACATCCGGTTGCGGATCGAGCGCACGACCTTGGAGCGCAACATGATGTTGTTGTGCAGCGTCTCGCGGCGCAGGTCGAGGAAGCGGTAGGTCAGGCGGGTTTCTTCCGGGTAGTCCTGATCGCCGAAGACCGGCAGCGGCAGATCGTCCGAGGGTCCGAGGATTTCGGTCTCGGTCGCATAGACCTCGATCTCGCCGGTCGGCAGCTTCGGGTTGATCAGGCTGGCGTCACGCAGTTTGACGCGACCGTCGATGCGGATGACGGTTTCGGCGCGCAGCTTTTCCAGCGTCGCGAAAGCCGGGCTGTCGCTGTCGGCGATGACCTGAGTGATGCCGTAATGGTCGCGCAGGTCGATGAACAAAACCCCACCGTGATCTCGGACGCGATGCACCCAGCCCGACAGGCGGACCTCATTTCCGGCATTCGCGGCGGTCAACTGGCCGCAGGTATGGCTGCGATAAGCGCTCATCGGTTTTCCCCTAAATATTCGGCATTGTGTGAACAACTCCGAGGCGGGGAAGTCAAGCAATCAGAAGGGGCGCACCACATTGCCCGAGTAGAAATAAGCCCCCATTCCCACGGAAAAGAGCATGTTCCCCGCAATCGCATGCAAAAGCCACGCCGACGAGAAGCCGCGCCGCAGATAGGCATGGGCAAAGATCAACCCGCCCGCGAAGGTCATCACCGTCACGATCGAGGACCAATACATGAGATGGGCGAAGGAAAAGATCGCCGCATTGGCAAGGATCGCCTGCCCCCTAGAGGCGAAAAGCGCGCCGTAGCGGTGAAAGAAGAGCGTGCGGAAGATCAGCTCTTGCGGCAGGGCGGACAGCAGCGGGTAAAGCATCCAGATCCGCGTCAGAAACCACAGCCGTTGCGGCGAGGTGTTGAGCCGGTAATCGGGAAAGCTCAGTTCCATGACGGCCCAGCCGATCAGCCCGACCGAAAGCCCGAACAGCAAGACCAGATGCCAGCGCACCCGCCCCCAGCCGCGGATCAGGCTGCGCCAGTCGAAACCGCCTGTCCACCACAGCAGCAAAAGCCCCGCGAGGCTGAAGACCGCCAGCGCCGGAAAGAGCAGACGGCCGGGCATGCAGAGCGCAATGAGAAGTGGCGCCCCGATGAAGAGCGCCACGAATTCGAGCCGGAGTTGACGCCGGCTTATTGGAGCCTCCGGCTCAGCCAGCTACGCCACTCGTTGGGCGAGCCCGCGAAGACGTTGAGGTCGACATTGCCGTTGATCCCGTTCACGCGGCCGGTTCCGGTATATTGCCAGAAGGTCCAGCGTTGGCCCGGATAGACCTCGCGCGGGTGGCCGGCAACCGAACGCAGCCAGAATTCCTCGGGCCAGCTCCGCAGATCGTTGTCGCGGTAGAAGTCGACCGTGGTGTAGATGATCGGGCGCTGACCGTAATACTGGTGCAGCGTGTCCTTGAAGATCTTGGCTTCGCGCAGAACCTCGTGGCTCGGCGGACGGCGCGGACAGGTCTTCGAAACGGTCCACTCCAGATCGATTACCGGCGGCATCGCGCCACGCTCGCGCGGGACGTTTGCGATGAACCAGCGCGCCTGTTCGGCACCCGAGCGGCAGAAGTAGAAATAATGGTAGGCCCCGCGCGGAATGCGCGCTGCGGCGGTCTCGGCCCAGTAGCGGCGGAAGTTCGGGTCGGAGTGGTCGCCGCCTTCGGTCGCCTTGATCATCACGAAGCTGACGCCCGAATGGCGCACCGCATTCCAGTTGATGTCGCCTTGATAGCGCGAGATGTCGATCCCGTGCACCGGATGGTTATAGGGATGCCCGCCCGTCCAGACATGGGGCGCGGAATCGCCAAAACGCGGGCCGCTCCCTGACCATAGGTCACGCCACGCCCACCCTGCGGCGCGCTCGAACAGGCGGCCAAGGCCCCCAGCAGAACGACGCCCAACAAACGTCCGAGAAATTTCATGTAGCCCTCTGCCCCATCGCGCGTTCCGCGCGCTTTTGTCCCTTATGGCAAAGCTCCATGTCAAAGTCACGTCAGCGTGACAAGCGGGGACCGGAGGCGGCATCACGAATCTGTCAGTCCGCAGGCGGAAGGCCGCCGCCAGAATCCCCGCAGGAGGCGCGGGGCGAGAACCGAAACCACGCCATGCCCCGCCCGAGACTGCGTTTTCAGCGCATCGTTTCAGACCGGATCGGGGATCATCTTTCCGGGGTTCATGATGTTCTCCGGATCGAGCGCCTGTTTGATCGCCGCCATGACCCCGATCGCCGCACCATGCTGGGCCGCCATCAGCCCGCGTTTGCCGACCCCGATCCCGTGTTCGCCCGAGATCGTGCCCCCGACCGCAATCGCGCGCTCCGCCATGCGGTTCGCGATGCGTTTTGCCGCCGCCAGCTCCTGCGGATTGTCGGGATCGACAAGAAGGGTCGAATGGAAATTGCCGTCGCCGACATGGCCGAGAATCGGACCGAGCAGCCCCTCGGCACGGATATCGTCGCGCGCCGCCGCCACCTGTGCAGCAAGCGCCGAGATCGGGACGCAAATATCGGTGACGACCGCCGTCGCGCCGGGCCGCAGCGAGAGGCAGGCGGGATAGGCACCGTGGCGCATTTTCCACAGCCGCGAGCGGTCCTCGGCGCTTTCGGCCCAGTCAAAGCCCAGACCGCCGTATTCGGCCGCGATCTCGCCGAAACGCGCGACATCGGCGCGCAGGCTCTCGCCCGAGCCGTGGAACTCCACCATGAGATGGGGCTGCTCGCGAAGGTTGGTGCCGGAATAGCTGTTGAAGGCGCGCGCGGTCTCGGCATCGACGAACTCGATCCGCGCCATCGGAATGCCGGTCTGGATGGTCGCGGTCACGCAATCGACCGCCTGCTCCAGCGTCTCGAAGGCGCAAACCGCTGCCGCGACATCCTCGGGCTGGCCGTGCAGGCGCAGGGTCAGTTCGGTGATGATGCCCAGCGTCCCCTCGGCACCAACGAAAAGGCCGGTGAGGTCATAGCCCGCGCTCGATTTCGCGGCGCGGCTGCCGGTGCGGATGATGCGCCCGTCGGCCAGAACCACCTCGAGCGCCAGAACATTGTCGCGCATCGTGCCGTAGCGCACTGCGGTCGTGCCGCTCGCGCGGGTCGAGGCCATGCCGCCAAGGCTCGCATTCGCACCGGGATCGACCGGAAAGAACAGCCCCGTCGCCCGCAGATCGGCATTGAGCGCCTCGCGCGTGACCCCGGGCTCGACCACGGCCAGCATGTCCTCGGCACGGATGTCGCGGATGCGGTCCATCCGGCCCAGATCCATCGTGATGCCGCCGTGGGTGGCAAGGGCATGGCCCTCGAGCGAGGTCCCTGTGCCCCAGCCGATCACGGGCACGCGGCGGGCGTGGCAAAGCGCCAGAATGCGCGAGACTTCGGCGGTATTTTGCGGCCAGACCACGGCATCGGGCGGCGGCGCGCGATGGAAGGTCTCCGAACCGGCATGTTGCTCGCGATCGGCACGTTTGGTCGAAAAGCGCGCGCCCAGAAGGGCGGCAAGTTCGCCCTGAAGTTGGTCTGCTATGGTCATGGCCCTCTCATCCGGTCGCTGAAATCGCCGCAACTATCTGCCCTCGACGGGGCGCGGCAAGGCCGCAGAGGGATGCAACCAGCTCGAGGCAGCAACGCCGGCCATCCACCGCCGAAGGCCTGCCGGAAAGCAGCCCGCGCCGGTCGGGGGCACAAAACGGGGGCCGTTGTTCGCGGCCCCCTCGGGTCAGTGACCCGCTTTTTCGGTCTTGCCGAACAGGCCGCGCAAAGCGCCGATCAGCGGATTGATCACTTTGGTCGCGATCGGGATCAGGATGAAGCCGAGGATGATCCCGAAGATGCCGTCGAAGAAGGCCGTAACCGCCCAGTTGACCAGCCCCGCCACCTGCGGCACAGCCAGCGCCGCAGCCGCGGCCGTATCCTTGATCCACTGATAGGGCTGGTGCATCCCCAGCTCGTGCATGCCGTGGATGACGATATTGCCGCCGACCCAGACCATCGCGGCCGTGCCCACAATCGTCAGGACCTTCATGAAACCCGGCATGAATCGCACGATGCCGCGCCCGAGCGCCGCCATCCCGCCCCGCGCCGCGCAAGGCCGAGGCCGAAATCGTCGGCCTTCACCACCAGCGCGACGAAGCCGTAGACCGCAGCCGTGATCAGCACGGCCACGACCAGCAGGATCAGCGCCTTCATCCACAGGGGATCCGCGACCGGAATGGCCGAAAGCGCGATGGTCATGATCTCGGCCGAGAGGATGAAGTCGGTCTTGACCGCACCGGCGACCCGCGACTCCTCCAGCGAGACACCGCCGCCCTCACCCTGAATATGGGCTTCGAATCGTGGCCGTCACCGGGATTGAGCGCATGCCAGACCTTCTCGGCACCCTCGAAACACAGATAGGCACCACCGATCATCAGCAAGGGCGAGATCAGCCAGGGCGCGAAGGCTGACAGCAAAAGCGCGATCGGCAGCAGGATGACGACCTTGTTGAAGATCGAACCCCGCGCGATGCGCATGACGATCGGAAGCTCGCGGCTGGCGTCGAAACCGTTGACATATTTCGGCGTGACCGCTGCATCGTCGATCACGGCGCCCGCCGCCTTGGCCGAGGCTTTGACCGCCTGCCCCGCGACATCGTCGATCGATGCCGCCGCCACTTTCGAGATCGCTGCGACATCGTCCAGCAACGCGATCAATCCACTCATCCGTCATTCCTTGTCCCGAGGATCGTGGCCCAACGCTTCAATCCTGCCGCTAGTTCGCACGATCCCCACCCGAGCGGCAAGATTTCGCGTCATGGCCGGCGTTTGATGCGCTTTATGCGCCAAATCCCGCATGTCGCGCGCCAGAGCCTCCGGCGCGGCGGCTTTTTTCCCGCGAATGAATTTGCACCAAAGCGCCTCCCCGTCCTTGCACCCTCGCGGGGAATGTTTCATCAAGTCATGATTATTCGATAAAGGTGCGCTATGCTGGATAAAGACGCAAAACCGACCGAAGAGATTGACCTGCGCGAGGTCTTCGGCCTTGACAGCGACATGAAGGTCAAAGGCTTTGCCGAGCGCACCGAACGCGTGCCGGAAATCGACCCGACCTACAAATTCGATCCCGATACCACGATGGCGATTCTGGCGGGCTTTGCCTACAACCGCCGCGTCATGATCCAGGGCTATCACGGCACCGGAAAATCGACCCATATCGAACAGGTCGCGGCGCGTCTGAACTGGCCCTGCGTGCGCATCAACCTTGATAGCCACGTCAGCCGGATCGACCTGATCGGCAAGGATGCGATCAAACTGGTCGACGGCAAGCAGGTCACGGTCTTCCACGAAGGCATCCTGCCCTGGGCGCTCCGCAACCCGACCGCGATCGTTTTCGACGAATATGACGCGGGCCGCGCCGATGTGATGTTCGTGATCCAGCGCGTGCTGGAGGCCGACGGCAAGCTGACGCTTCTGGACCAGAACGAGGTCATCACGCCCAACCCGTTCTTCCGTCTCTTCGCCACCGCGAACACCGTTGGTCTGGGCGACACCACCGGCCTCTACCACGGCACCCAGCAGATCAACCAGGGCCAGATGGACCGCTGGTCGCTGGTCGCGACGCTGAACTATCTCAGCCATGACGCCGAGACCAATATCGTTCTGGCGAAAAACCCGACCTACAACACCGAGGCCGGCCGCAAGACCATCAGCCAGATGGTCAGCCTTGCCGATCTGACCCGCACGGCTTTCATGCAGGGCGACCTGTCGACCGTCATGAGCCCGCGCACCGTGATCGCATGGGCGCAAAACGCGCGCATTTTCGCCAATGTGGGCTATGCTTTCCGCCTGACCTTCCTCAACAAATGCGACGAACTCGAGCGCCAGACGGTTGCCGAATTCTACCAGCGCCTGTTCGACGAGGAATTGCCGGAAAGCGCTGCCGCCAAGGCAGGCTGAGATCAAGCGGGACAGCCCCGCGCACTCGAAGCGTGGCGGGCCCGAGCGGCACCGCCACGGCTGGCTTGAGGGCTGCCCATCCCGGCACCGCGGCTTTTCCGCGGCTTGCCGCGTTACAGGAAACTGGAAGGGTTATGAAAAAATCCGACAACCCCGCCGATCCGTTCAAAAAGGCTTTGACCGAGGCCACGCGCGCGCTGGCTGACGACCGCGAGCTGAACGTCACCTTCTCGGCCGACCCGTCCGGCGTGGCGGGCGATACGATGCGTCTGCCGCAGGTCAGCCGCCGCATGACGCGTGACGAAGTCCTGCTCGCACGCGGCACCGCGGATGCTCTGGCGATGAAGCTGCGCCACCATGACGTCGCGACCCATGCCAAATACGTCCCCCCGGCCCGATGGCGCGCGAGCTTTACGAGGCGATGGAGACCGCGCGTTGCGAGGCGCTTGGTGCGCGCGACATGCCGGGCGCTTTGTCGAACATCGACGCCCGCATCGCCGCCGATGCCGAGCGCAAGGGCTATTCCCAGATCAAATCCGCCTCCGAAGCGCCCTTGGCGGCAGCGGCGGGCTATATCGTGCGCGAAATGGCGACGGGGCGGAAGCTGCCGAAAGGTGCGCGGCATGTGGCCGACCTCTGGCGGCCCTTCGTCGAGGAACAGGCCGGAGCCGATATGGAAAATATCGGCGATTTCATCGCCGATCAGGCCGCTTTCGCACGGCTCTCGCGCAAGGTGATCTCGGATCTGGGCTATGGCGACCAGCTGGGCGAAGATCCCGACCAGCCGCAAGACGATGCCGAGGATCAGGCCGAGCAGGAAGAGGAAGCGGGCGACGACCAGTCGCGCGACCAATCCGAAGAGGACGAGGCAGAGGCCTCGCCCGAACGCTCGCAGGAACAACAGCAGGACGAACGTCAGGCACAGGTCAGCATGGATGACCAGTCGGACGAGGAAATGGCCGACGAGGCCGAAGCCTCCGAGGCCGACAATCCGCCCGACCTGCCGCCGCCGGTCTCGGATGCGAGCGCCGATTACAAGGTTTTCACGCAGGAATTCGACGAGGAAATCCGCGCCGAGGATCTGGCCGAACCGGCCGAGCTCGAACGGCTGCGGGCCTATCTCGACAAGCAGCTCGAACCCTTGCGCGGTGCGGTCTCGCGGCTGGCGAACAAACTGCAGCGCCGCCTTCAGGCACAGCAGAACCGCAGCTGGGAATTCGACAAGGAAGAGGGCGTTCTTGACGCGGGGCGGTTGGCGCGAGTGATCGCGAACCCGACCATGCCGCTCTCCTTCAAGGTCGAGAAAGACACCGAATTCCGCGACACGGTGGTGACGCTTCTGATCGACAATTCCGGCTCGATGCGGGGCCGCCCGATCTCGATCGCGGCGATCTGTGCGGACGTTCTGGCGCGCACGCTCGAACGCAGTCAGGTCAAGGTCGAGATCCTCGGCTTCACCACGCGGGCGTGGAAAGGCGGGCAAAGCCGCGAGCAATGGCTGGCCGCCGGCCGTCCCGCGACACCGGGCCGCCTCAACGATCTGCGCCACATCATCTACAAGGCGGCCGATGCGCCGTGGCGCCGCGTGCGCCCGAACCTCGGCCTGATGATGAAGGAAGGCCTTCTGAAGGAAAACATCGACGGCGAGGCGCTGGAATGGGCGCATCGCCGCATGGTGCGCCGCAACGAGGCGCGCAAGATCCTCATGGTGATTTCCGACGGGGCGCCGGTCGACGATTCCACGCTGTCGGTCAATCCGGCCAACTATCTTGAAAAGCACCTGCGCGACGTGATCGCCATGGTCGAAAAGAAAAAGCAGGTCGAACTTCTGGCGATCGGCATCGGCCATGACGTGACGCGCTACTACCAGCGCGCGGTCACGATCACCGATGTCGACCAGCTGGCCGGCGCGATGACCGAACAGCTTGCCGCCCTTTTCGAGGCCGATCCGCGCAAACGCGCCCGCGCGCTTGGCCGCATGGGGCCGCGCCGCTAGGCCGCTTTGATACCGACCTGCCGCAACCCCGCGTTGCGGCAGGGACAGGCCTCGGCTCTGGACAGTTGCCGCGCCCGGGGCGAATAGTCCGGACCGGAGGTGCCCAATGGCCAATGACAAACCCTTTCAGATTTTCACCGTCCAGACCCGCCCCGAAGACGGGCCGCCGCGTCTTGCAGCCCTGCGCGCCGAAATGGCGAAACGCGGCTTTGACGGCTATATCGTGCCGCGCACCGATGCCCATCAGGGCGAATATGTCACCGCGCAGGACGCGCGTCTCGGCTGGCTGACCGGCTTTTCGGGCAGCGCGGGTTTCGCCATTGCGACGCAGGAGCAGGCCGGCGTTTTCGTCGACGGCCGTTACCGCGTGCAGGTCAAGGGCGAGGTCGATCTGGCCCATTACACCCCGTCAACTGGCCCGAAGTCTCGCTGGCGGCATGGCTGCGCCAAGCCCTGCCAGAGGGCGGCCGCGTCGCCTATGACCCGTGGCTGCAAAGCCGCAAGGAGATCCGCGACATGACGGCGGCGCTTGCCGGCAGCAATATCGCGCTGATCCCGAGCGAGAACCTCGTCGATGCGGTCTGGACCGACCGCCCCGCCCCTGCCCCGGGTCCGGTGCGTCTTCATGAAGAGGCGATCGCGGGCCGCACCGCTGCGGAAAAGCGCGCGGCACTGGCGGGCGAACTCAAGGCGCAGAAACAGGCATCGACCGTGCTGACACTTGCCGATTCCATCGCATGGCTTCTCAATATCCGCGGCGAGGATCTGCCCAAGAACCCCGTGGTCCAAGGATTTGCCGTGATCGACGACGACGGCCGTGTCGAGCTGTTCTCGGAGCCCTCGAAATTCGGCCCCGAGGTCCGCGCCAAGCTTGGCAACGACGTGGTGATCCTGCCGGTCTCGGGCCTTCCGGCCGCTTTGGGCGAGCTGAACGGCCCGGTGCGCCTCGACCCCGCCTCCGCCCCCGACGAGGTCTTCCGTCTGGTCGAGGCCAATGCCGATGTGGTCGAAGCCCCCGATCCGGTGGTGCTGCCCAAAGCGGTCAAGACCGCCCCGAGATAGAGGGATGCGTCAGGCCCATCTGCGCGATGCCGTCGCCATGATCGAGATGCTGGCATGGATCGACGCCCAGCCCACCGACGGATCGCTGACCGAGATCGCGGTGGTCGAGAAACTCGAAAGCCTGCGCAAGGCGCAAGGCGCGCATGACGTGAGCTTCGACACGATTTCCTCGACCGGCCCCAATGCCGCGATCAACCACTATCACGTCAACGAACTGACCAATCTGCCGATCAGGGACGGCGAGTTGCTTCTGCTGGATTCGGGCGGCCAGTACCGCGACGGCACCACCGACATCACCCGCACCATCCCGATCGGCACGCCCTCGGACAAGCACCGCCTGCCCTATACGCTGGTTCTGCAGGGCATGATCAACCTCTCGCGTCTTCGCTTCCCCAAGGGCCGCGCCGGTCGCGATATCGATGCGGTGGCGCGTGCGCCCTTGTGGATGGCGGGGCTCGATTTCGATCACGGCACCGGCCACGGCGTCGGCGCGGCGCTTTGCGTCCATGAGGGGCCGGTACGGATCGCGCGGATCTCGGAAATCCCGCTCGAGGCGGGGATGATCCTGTCGAACGAGCCGGGCTATTACCGCGAAGGCGAATTCGGCATCCGGATCGAAAACCTGATCGTGGTCGAGACCGCCGAAAGCCCCGACAACCGTGCGATGCTGGGTTTCGAAACCCTGACGCTGGCCCCGATCGACACGCGGTTGATCGACGTCACGCTGATGTCGTCCCCGAGATTGACTGGCTTGATGCCTATCACGCCCGCGTTCTGGCAGCGCTCGGCGACAAGGTCGCCGGCGCGACCCGCGATTGGCTGGTCAAGGCGACACAACCCGTCGCGCGCTAAAGCGGGGCTTCGCCTCCGGCCATTCCGCGGCTTTCGCGGCGGGATGGCACCTCTCCAGCTACCACGACCGCCCCTAACGGCGTTCGGGACGCGGCACGGGCGGAACCGTCACCTCGACCACCACCTCGCCCTGCGGTGCGCTGTAGCGCGCGACAGTGGCGGCGCAGTAATCGGCAAGCCCGTCTTCGGACAAGGCGGCAAGCTGCATCCTTTCCTCGTGACGGGCTTCCGAGACGGCATTGTCGAAAGCCGCGCGGGTCGGTTCGTGAAAATCCGAAGGGCCCGAGACGAAAGCGACATCGCCGGGCGCGGATCTGAACCCGCATTGCTCTTTCGCCGCCAGATAGATCCCGAGACGGTCGGCGTCACGGGCCAGATCGGACGAATAGCCGGAAAAGAGGCTCGCCCGCATCACGAAAGCCGCCGCCGGAAGACCCGCGACCAGCAAGAAGAGCAGAGCAAGAGAACGTCCTGTCACGGCAGATGTCGACCATTTTTCGCAAGCACTTCCGGCAGGATGACACCCGAAGCGCGGCAAAGATGCCCGCTCGCAAGCGGAACGGCAATCGCTATCGCAAGCGGCTCCTGGCTGAGGCGGGATCGGCCCCGAGCCGCGCAAAGATTGACGCAAGACGCGCCTGCCCCTATCCTCGCCGCATGAAAACATTCCGCTGTGCATCTGTCTAAAGCCTCGCTTCGCGCCTAGCGCGGACCGAGGCCGTCATCGCCCCCAGCGAGCAAGCGCATGCTTGCTTCTCCGATGACAACCGGGCTTTGGCCCGGACAGTGGACCTATATCATGAATATCTCGAAAACCGAGCGCAGAGCGCTGGAAATGCTGTCCTTTGGCGGCTGCATCACCGTGGAGAAGGACGGCAAACAGGTCGTCGACGTCTATTTCATCACCCGCGAAGGATGGTTTCTCGACGGCTACGGGCTGCGCGAATTCGACCGGCTTCGCCAAAAGAAGATGATCGCCTCGCAGGCGGGCGGCCCCTACCGCATCACCAAATCCGGCGTGGCAGCCCTCTCGCAGGCCCGCAAAAGCTAAGCTTTTCCGCCCCGAGGCCGATATAGAAAAGCCCCGCAAAAGCGGGGCTTTTCCTTGCCTTGCGGGGGTCTCCCGTGGCTTAGTCGATATGGGCGTCGCCTTCGCCCGGGTGCTTGCGGCGCCAGGCGAGCGAGTTGAAGAAGGCCACCGCGATAAAGCCCGCGCCCAGAAGGCCGGTGATATATTCCGGAACCGGATGCAGCGTCTGGACGAACATGATGATCGCCAGCGAGAAGATCGACCAGAAAGCGCCATGCTCGAGGTAACGGAACTCGGCCAAAGTGCCGCGCTCGACCAGCATCACGGTCATCGAGCGTACATACATCGCGCCGATGCCCAGACCGATGGCGATCAGAAAGAGGTTCTGCGTCAGCGCGAAAGCCCCGATCACGCCGTCGAAGCTGAAAGAAGCATCGAGCACTTCGAGGTAAAGAAAGCCGCCCAGACCCGCTTTGGCGATATCCCCGTTCGAGGATTTGCCGCCCCAGCGGTCAAGCACATGGCCCAAAGCATCGACCACCAGATAGGTCACAACGCCCCAGATCGCGGCGATGACGAAGGTGTGCTCTTTCTCGGCGGGCAAGAAGTGCAGCACGATCAGCATCGAGATGAGCACGAAGCCGACCTCCATGCCGCGGATCTCGCCGACTTTGCGCAGGCCGGTTTCGACGCCGCGGATCCAGTCGACCTCTTTGGCTTCGTCGAAGAAGTAGCGCAGGGCGACCAGCATCAGGAAGGCGCCGCCGAATGCCGCGATGGGCAGATGGGCCTCGTGGATGATGTGGGAGTATTGGTCGGGCTCGGTCGCGGCGAGCTTGATCGCCTCCCAAGGGCCGAGATTGGCAGCCACAACCACGATCAGGAGCGGGAAGACAATCCGCATCCCGAAGACGGCGATGACGATACCCCAGGTCAGGAAGCGGTGCTGCCACTCGGGGGTCATGTTCTTGAGCTTCTGCGCGTTCACGATCGCGTTATCGAAGCTGAGCGAAATTTCCAGAACGGCCAGAATGGCCGCAATGAGAAGAAGGACAGCGCTCCGCCAACCGTCTTTTCGTATTCCCATCCGATAAATGCAGAAAGTAGGAGGCCTATGGCCGTCACGATGAACGGCCATTTCATATAGCTGACGGTTGATCTCATCTGTCTTCCTCTGAGACTTTTGTTTCAGGCTCAGATAGGAAGTGGTTAACACCATCACAAGAGCGTGCGCGTTCTTGAAACCCAATTTGCTCACGAATCGGAGAAGAAAATGCGCTACGCCGTCTACCATCTGCCGCAGGGCGATCTTGGGCACTGGGGAAGCGCATGGCTAGGCTGGGATGCGCGCAAACGCCATGACGCGACTGCCGTTTCGGATGTGCAACCAAAGGGAGAAACGCCTCCGCGGCGCAATGGTGCGGCGCTTCCGCGCACCCAGGGCGAATTGACCGCAACGCCGCGCCGCTACGGTTTTCACGCGACGATGAAGGCGCCGATGCATCTGGCCGAGGGGCGCAGCCTCGTTGAATTGCGCGCGCCTTGGCGAGATCGCAGCCACCAATACGGGTTTCGCGATGGAGATGGCGCTGAATTGGGATTGGGGCTTTCTCGCCTTGCGCCCGCTGGTCCAGCCGCCCGAGCTGATGGCGCTCGAGGCCGCGCTGGTCACCGGTCTCGACGACTTCCGCGCGCCCCTGTCCGAACAAGACCGCGCCCGCCGCCACCCCGAGCGCCTCTCGCCCACCGCACGCGAGCATCTCGACCGTTGGGGCTATCCCCATGTGCTCGATCTCTTCCACTACCACCTGACGCTCAGCGGCGCGATTACCGAGCAGGAAGGCGCGACACTCGCACAGGCTTTCGAGCCCGAACTCGCCCCGCTTCTGGCGCGCCCGATGCCGGTCGCGGCAATTGCTTTGGTGGCCGAAGGGCCGGACAAGCATTTCCGCCTGATCGAGGAATTCCCGCTCGAAGCCGGCGCCGGTTAAATCGGGGCACAGGACGCGCGGCGTTCAGCCCGTCAAAGCCATTTCTTCCAGCGGAAAATCAGGAAGGTTGCCACCGACGAGGCCACCATCAGCCCCACCGCCAGCGGATAGCCGAAGCTCCATTCCAATTCGGGCATGAGGCGGAAGTTCATGCCGTAGGTACTGGCGATCAGCGTCGGCGGCAGGAACAACGCCGCCACGACCGAGAGGATTTTCACCGTCACGTTCTGGCGCAGGTTGATCATCCCCATGGTCGCATCGACCGTCAGGGTGATGCGGCCCTCGAGAAACTCGGCATGGACATGGAGCGCGTGGATATCGAGCTGCGTCGCGGTGATCGTCGCTCGCAGCTTGCCCGCCTCGCTGCGTTTTTCGATATTCGGGATATGGAAGACCAGCATCCGCTCCACCGTCATCAGGCACAGCCGCACACGGCTGATCTGCGCAGCGCTCCGCCCCGTCGCCAGAAGCGAGGCGCGCAGGGCCTCTTCGGCCAGAGGCTCGGTATTGCCCAGAAGCGTGCCCGAAACATGGTCGAGTTCGCGCCCCACCCCCTCGAGGAGGTCCGCCATCCGTCCGGCGATTTCCTCGACAAGACCGACGAAGATGCGTTCGGGCGAGGCTGCCCGCAGGAGCTTTGCCCCGCGCGATGAGGAAGGTCACGAAGGGACGCGGCTCGTGGTGGCGCACGGTCACCAGACGCGATGCGTTGAGGATGAAAGTCACCGGCAGCGACACCGGCTGTGCCCCGCCGACGGCTCCGGCGCCGGTCGTGCCTTGCGCCGGACTAGCGCTCCCGTCCGTCACGCCGGTCTCACCCTGCACCGGCCCGCCCGCCACGGCCTGACCGGGGATGACGCAGGTCATATAGGCCGTATCCCCCTCGAGATAGAGCCGGTTAGAGACCTCGATCTCCTCCATATCCTCGAGCGTCGGAACCTCGATCCCGAGTCGGCGGAGTTGCTCGATTTCCGCGACGGTGGGCGAGAGCAGGTCGATCCACGCCGCTTTGGCCAGATCGAAGCTCTCGTCGGGTCCCTCGGCAAGACTTTCCGGAAGGGCGACCAGCGCCTTGTCGGATGCGAGATAGGCCTTCAACATCGGTGCGGGATCCTCGTGCGGTCAAACGCCCCTCATGCGTAAGCCCTGCGCCCGCGCCGTCAAGCCCGTAGCGCGGACGGGCGCGGCCTGCCCCAAGCATGCGCGCGGCCTGTATGCGGCAGCGCCCGCCCGCAGATTTTCCCGCGATTGACGAATGTTTAGCCGTCCTGTCACGCGCATTTCACAGAGTGCGGGCATTTTGGCCATATTGCCTCATCGCGGATTCATCATGCCGTTTCTGCCTCCTCTCCGCCTGACCGGCGCCACCATCTTGCGCGAAGGAGAGCTGCGTCAGCGCTCGGTCGCGATCGCGCGCGGCAAGATCAGCAAGGGCCCGCTGCCCGCGGTCGATCTGACCGGCTTCCTGATCCTGCCCGGCATCATCGACATGATGGCCCTGCCACCTGCCCTGACCGGACCGCAAACACCTGCCCGCATCCTGAGGGAGGCGCAGCGTCAGGCGGCAGCAGCGGGGTTACCACGGGCTGGCTGGCGGCGGGCTGGTCATGGCAGGGCGGCCATGATTGCCCCGAACGGGGCGAGGCGCTGCTGCGCGCTCTGGCACAGCCGAGCGGGCCGGTCGATCTGCGCCCCGCGCTTCGGGTCGAGACAGCGCGCAGCGATCTGGGTCCGCGCCTGAGCGCCCTGATCGCCGAGCTCCGGCCGCAGCTTTTGTATTTCGAGAATACCCGCGACCGGCTCGACCGGCTCGAGGCCAACGATCCCGTGGCCTTCGCCGCCGAGGCCGCGACGCTCGGCCTTGACGCCGCGCGGTTGCGCAGCGCCCTCTGCGCGGCACAGACCCGCGCGCATGAGGTTCCCCGCCACCTGTGCCGGATCGCCGAGGCGCTGGATGCGGTCGGCGCGCATTACGGCAGCCTCGACGACAGCGGCGGCGACATCCGCGAAAGCTATTCGATGATCGGCGCACGCCTTGCCACCCGTCCCGCCGCCCATTCCGCCGCCGCAGCCTCGCGCGCGATGGGCAATCCCGTGCTGATCGGCGCGGGCCAGCACGGGTTGGGCGACGATCTTTGCAAGCGCGGCTGGGAAATGCTCTGGTGTCCGACGGGAACTGGCCTGCGCGCGCGCGCGCGCCCTGGCGCTGGCAGGTCGTGATTTTGCCGATCTGCCCCGCGTCTGGCCGCTGGTCTCCGCCACCCCCGCCGAAATCATGGGTCTGGCCGATCGCGGCACGCTCGATTACGGGCGACGCGCCGATCTGGCCGTGGTCAATGCGGCAACGCGGCGGGTGGAGGCCACGATCTGCGCCGGCCGCCTCGCCCATCTTACGGGCCTCGCGCGCGAGCGTTTCAAGGCCGCCTGGAACACCGAGGGTTTCAACGCCATCGCTGCCGAGTGACATTGCACCACAAGGGTGATGCAAATGTGACGCAACGTCATAACCTTTTCGTGAACGTACAAAATAAGCTTATACGCCCGGAACCTTCCGGACGTATAAAGAGTTAATACCTGCGTAATGAGTATAACGTTGTGGGGATACGCCAAAAGCGTATCCCTTTTCCTTTGGGTCTTATCTGAAATCTAAACCAGATTTTCGTTTTCTCAAAGCTATTTAGACTTGATGAGCAAAACACCGCCATTTCCGGACCCTATCGGGAGGGGAAAACTGCTTGTCTCCATTTCTCCCTCGGGCAAAAGCCCCATGTGCAAACACGAAAACGCATTCAGGATTGCGGGGAAATAACGGGATATCCGCGACTTTCCGACGCAGCCCCTCTTGTGAGGGGCGCTCACGCGGGATTGTGGCCATGCGCGAAAACGTGCGCAAAAGTGAAGGCACCCCGAAGGGTGCCCTGCATGCCGAAAGCCGGATCCGGCCCGCGCGCCCGAGAATCAGCGCCCGAAAACCCCTGTCAGTTGACGCGGTCGGGCAGCGGCTGGCCATCGACGAAAGCCACGAGATTGGCCATGGCACGCATCGCCATGGCGGTGCGGACCTCTTCGGTCGCGGTACCCAGATGCGGCAAAAGCGTCACATTCTCGAAAGCCTTGAGCGCATCGGGAACCAAAGGCTCGCGCTCGTAGACATCAAGCCCCGCCCCCGCGATTTTGCCGGCCGCAAGCGCCGTGATCAAGGCGGCCTCCTCGACGACATCGCCGCGGGCGATATTGATCAGATGCGATGACGGCCCCAGCCGGTCCAGCTCGGCCGCGCCGATCAGGTGGCGCGTCCCCGCCCCGCCCGGAACGGCGACAACGGCGAAATCGGCCTCGGCCAGCATGTCGTGCAGGTTCGGGATCTGCTCGGCGGGGAAATCAGTCGCGGTTACCGGCGAGCGGTTGAAGAAGACCACGCGCATGCCGAAACCATAGTGGCAGCGCTGCGCGATCGCCTTGCCGATGCGGCCCATGCCGATGATGCCGACGGTCTTGCCGCTGACCTGCGTGCCCAAAAGCTGGGTCGGCTGCCAGCCGGTCCAGCCGCCGGAACGCACCAGCCGCTCGCCCTCTCCGGCACGACGTGCCGCCATGAGGATCAGCGTCATCGCGATATCGGCGGTGGCATCGGTCACGACACCGGGCGTATTCGTCACCGGCACGCCATGGGCCGCCGCGGCCGCGCTGTCGATATGGTTGTAGCCCGCGCCGAAATTGGCGATGAGCTTGCAGCGAAGCGGTTTGGCCGCCGCGAAAGCCGCAGCGGTGAAGCGGTCGCCAAGCGTCGGCAGGATCAGGTCGTAATCCTGCAGCGCGCGGGCCGCCTGCTCTTCGCTCAGACCCTCCAGAACATCTTCGAAATCGGCATCGAAACGGGCGGCGAGCGAACGCTCTGCCGAAGCCGTCATGCGGCGTGTGACCAGTAGTTTCATCAGTAAATCCTCCCCCCAATCGGGACGTCTTTGTCGGGCGTCAGCAAGACGACCTCGCCCGATGCGTCGGGCAGACCCAAAACCAGCACTTCCGAGACGAATTTGCCGATCTGGCGCGGCGGAAAGTTCAGCACCGCAAGCACTTGTTTGCCCACAAGACCGTCGGGGTCATAGTGATGCGTGATCTGCGCCGAAGAGCGCTTCTCGCCGATCTCTGGCCCGAAATCGATCCAGAGCTTGATCGCGGGACGACGCGCCTCGGGATAGGGTTCGGCACGGGCGATCCGGCCGACGCGGATATCGACCGCCAAAAAGTCGTCGAAGGTGATCTGCGGGGCGAGCTGCGCGGGCACCTCGCTCACTTCCCGAGTTCCCGACCCGCGCCGCAGCCGCTGCTACCGTGCGGCGCATCAGGGGCTCGAGCCCGTCCTCGGGGTTCATCAGCTGCGAGAGGCCGGCCGCCGTGGTGCCGTTGGGCGAGGTCACACGATCACGCAGAACCGAGGGCTGCTCGGCGCTGGCCATGGCAAGCGCGCCCGCACCCGCCACCGTGGCGGTGGCAAGCTTCTGCGCCATTTCGCGCGGCAGACCTTCGGCCACACCGGCCTCGGTCATCGCCTCGATCAGGTAGAAGACATAGCCCGGCCCCGAGCCGGACAGGCCGGTGACCGCATCCATCTGGCTCTCGCCTTCCAGACGCACGACGGGGCCGACGACGCCCATCAGCATCTCGGCCAGAGCCATTTGAGCATCACCCGCCTTGCCGTTGCCGACAATCGCCGAAATCCCCTGACGGATCGCGGCGGGCGTATTGGGCATGGCGCGCACGACGGGAGAATTGGGGAAGGCGGCCTCATAGGTCGGGATATTGGTGCCGGCGGCGACCGTCAGCACCAGCGTATCCTTGCCCGCACGCGCCTGAAGGCTCGGCAGCACTTCGGCCATCATCTGCGGCTTGACCGCGATGACCATAACCGCGGGATCTTCGGGCAGGCCGTCGTTCACGGCAATGCCGCGCTCCGCCAGATCGGCGCGCGGCTTGGGGTCGATCACGCCGACCGATGCCGGCGCCAGACCGCCTTCGAGCCAGCCGTCAAGCAGCGCGCCCCCATATTGCCGCAACCCACCAGCACGAGGCCGCGGCCGTTCAATCCTGCAAGTTCCATGACTCTCTTCCCTAAGCTCCCACTCAGGCCCGTCCGTAGGCCTCGGCCATCGCCATGTCCAGCGCCGAGACCGGCGCGGCATCGCCCCAGCAGGTCATCTGGAAAGCGGGATAATAGCGTTCCGCATTGCTGATCGCGCTGCCGATCATGCGGTCGATCTGCTCGGGAGCCGCCAGAGATTCGCCGCAAAGAACAAGG
The DNA here is from genome assembly GCA_030410095.1 of Paracoccus cavernae. GTDB lineage: Bacteria > Pseudomonadota > Alphaproteobacteria > Rhodobacterales > Rhodobacteraceae > Paracoccus > Paracoccus cavernae. Next base: position 333,451 of record JAUFRC010000001.1, on the reverse strand, counting down.
CCGTAGCGCCAGACCATCAGCCTTTGCTCGGGCCAGAAGACGAAGCCGCCCTCCCAGACCTGATCATTGGCGAGGTTCAAAAGCTCGTAGAGCGCGGGCAGACGGCGCGAGGGCGGGTCCATGTCGAAGGTGCAGATGAGGCGCAGAACCTCTTCGCGAGGCGACCATTGCAGCGTCAGCGAATAGCTGCGCCACTGCCCCTCGACCTGCATGGCGATCTGGTCGTCGGCAAGCCGGTCGAAGTCCCAGTCGTGATGGGCCGCAACCGATTCCACAATGTCGATCGGGTGGATCTCATCGCTGTGAATGTAGTGCTCTAGCTGCGCCATACCTGCCCTTTTGCTGTCGATGGCAGGCGATGATCCCCTACCACTGGTAGCCGTAACTACACCCGGCGCAATTCCCCGGATGTACTACCATATATCGTGTTCTTGAAGCTCAGGACTGTAAAGCGAATTTTCGGCGACAGGCAGATAGCTGCAGGCGTCATCCACAGCTTTGTGCAAACCATCCACAGGGAGTGCACAGTTGGCTTGAAGTTTTCCCCGGTCCTCTGTTCAAGACTTTGGGGAAAAAGGGGCAGAACATGCGCGACCACGGCGGAGACATCGACAAAGCGGCCCGAAGATTCGGTCGCGACGACTGGATCGACCTTTCGACGGAATCAACCGCAGGCCCTGGCCGGTCGGAACGATCTCGGAACATGCGCTGACCGCCCTGCCGACGGGCGCGTCATATGTCCGCTTGCAAGAGGTCGCGGCGCTGGCTTTCGGCTGCGCGCCCGAACAGGTCGCGCCGATGGCGGGGCCTCGGCCGCGATCCAGATCCTGCCACGCCTTCTGGTGCCCGAGGGGCGTGCGGGACGCGCGGCGGTGATTTCGCCCAGCTACAACGAACATGCGGCCAGCCTGCGCGCCTCGGGCTGGGAGGTCGCCGAGGCTGCGACGATCGCGGCGCTCCACGGTGCCGATCTGGCGGTGGTCGTGAACCCCAACAATCCCGACGGGCGCAGCTGGCAGCCCGCCGAAATCGCGGCACTCGCCCGAGAGGTCGGCCATCTGATCGTCGACGAGAGCTTTGCCGACCCCCGCCCCGAACTGTCGATCATCCCGAGCCTGCCCGAGAACGTCACCGTCCTGCGCTCTTTCGGAAAGTTCTGGGGCTGGCGGGGCTGCGTCTGGGCTTTGCGGTGACCCAAACGGCGCTGCATCGCCGGATTGCCGAGCATGCGGGTCCGTGGTCGGTCAGCGGGCCCGCGCTTGAGATCGGAGCGGCGGCGCTGGCGGATCGCGACTGGGCCCGCGACGCGGTGGTCTGGCTGGCCGAGGCGGCGGTCCATCTCGACCAGATCATGATGGCGCAAGATTGCACGCTGGTCGGCGGCACCCATCTGTTCCGCCTTTACGAGACGGCCGATGCCGCCGCCCTGCAGGAGCGTCTTGCCCGCCACGCAATCTGGAGCCGCATCTTCCCCTATAATCCGCGCTGGCTGCGGCTGGGGCTTCCGGGCAGCCGCGCGGAATTCGGGCGGCTGCGCGAGGTGTTCAACGCCTGAACGGCGCGGTCCTTACAGGACCTTGTTCACATGGCCCATCTTGCGGCCCGGACGCGGTGCGCCCTTGCCGTAAAGATGGATCTGGGTCTTGGGCTGCGCCAGAAGTGCGGGCACGCGGTCGATATCGTCTCCGATGAGGTTGGTCATCTCGACATCGGCATAGCGCCCGCCGTCACCCAAGGGCAGGCCCGCAACCGCGCGGATATGCTGCTCGAACTGGTCGACCGCACAACCCGCCTGCGTCCAATGGCCCGAGTTGTGGACGCGTGGCGCGATCTCGTTCACCACGAGCCCTTTGGGCGTGACGAACAGCTCGACCCCCATCACGCCGACATAATCGAGCGCATTGACGATCCGCGCGGCGATCAGCACGGCATCGGTCAGCACCGAGGAAGGCTGGCCGCTCGGAACGGTGGTGGTGCGCAAGATCCCCTCGCGGTGGACATTGAGGCCCGGATCGAAGGCCGAGACCTGACCATCCTGCCCGCGCGCCACGATCACGCTGATCTCGGCCGAGAAATCGACGAAACCTTCGAGCACCGAAGGCGCATCGGTCCAATCGCTTTGCCCCGCGTCGTTGATGCGGATCTGGCCCTGCCGTCATAGCCCATCCGGCGGGTCTTGAGGATCGAGGGCACGCCGACGGCAGCAACCGCATCCGCCAGCCCCGAAGCATCATCGACCGCGACATAGGGCGCGGTGGTCAGTCCGATCCCGCTCAGGAAGTCCTTTTCGGTGATGCGGTCCTGCGAGACCGCAAGCGCGCGGCGGTTCGGATGGATCGGGCGCAGGCTTTCGAGCAGATCAAGCGCCGAGGTCGGCACATTCTCGAACTCGTAGGTCACGACATCAACCGAGGCGGCGAAGGCACGCAAGGCGGCCTCGTCCTCGTAGGGGCATTGGTCACCTGATGGGCGACATCACCGGCAGGGGCCGCGCCCGGTTCATAGATATGGCTGCGAAAGCCGAGACGGCTGGCCGCGACCGAAAGCATCCGGCCCAACTGGCCGCCGCCCAGAATGCCGATGGTCGCGCCGGCAGGCAGCGCGGCGGGTTTGGTTGCATCAGTCATCGGAGGGCTCCTCGGGGATGGAGGCCGACAAAGCCTCGCGCCACGCATCGAGACGCGCGGCCAGTTCGGGGTCGTTAATCGCCAGAATACCCGCGGCCATCAGGCCGGCATTGGCCGCACCCGCCGCACCGATCGCCATCGTCGCGACCGGAAAGCCTTTGGGCATCTGAAGGATCGAATAAAGCGATCGACGCCCGAAAGCGCCTTGGTCTGGACCGGAACCCCGATCACCGGCACCCGCGTCTTGGAGGCCATCATCCCCGGCAGATGGGCCGCGCCCCCTGCCCCCGCGATGATCACCTTCAACCCGCGCGCAACGGCCGTTTTGCCGTAATCCCACAGCCGGTCCGGCGTGCGGTGGGCGCTGACGATCTTGGTCTCGTAGGCGATGCCCAGCTCGTCAAGAATGGTTGCTGCCTCGCGCATGGTGGGCCAGTCCGACTGGCTGCCCATGATGATCCCGACGGGTGTGTCCATAAAATAGCCCCTTCGTTGCTGCCGGCCACGGCTTGCGCGCGCCCGCTGTCGCATGGGCCTTAGCGCGGGCGCGCAATCCGCGCAATCGCGGGCGGCGGTTCAGGCGATGATATCGGGGTCAGATCGTCCTGAATGCGCGAAATCCGGTCCTTGAGCGCCAGTTTCTGCTTCTTGAGGCGCTGCAGCGTCAACGAGGAGGTCAGGCTCTGGGTCCCGAGCGCCTGAATGGCCTCGTCGAGATCGCGATGCTCGCGCCGGAGCACTTCGAGCCGCGCAAGGGCGATTTCATTCGGAGACATTTCGTGCTGGGACGTCATCTTCTGGCCTCACGCTGGATTGCCTTGCTTATAGCCCGCGCGAAAGGCGGTGTAACTGCCCAACTGCATCTTGTTACCGGCGCGTTGCATCCTCATATTTGCAAGGTCGGATTGCCAATCATGGGATCCGGACGACGGTCGCTTTACGACAAAGGACTAGAGCAAATGACGAAGATCAGTCTGGCCACGCATCCCTTCCTTCTGGGCTTCGACCAGTTGGAACGCCTGGCCGAGCGGGCTGCCAAAGGCGCCGAGGGTTATCCGCCCTATAATATCGAACATATCGGCGCGCACGGCTTCCGCATCACCCTCGCGGTCGCGGGTTTCTCGGACGAGGATCTCACGGTCACGCTGGAGGAACGCCAGCTGGTGATTCGCGGCAAACAGGCCGAGATCGACAGCGAGCGCGTCTTTCTCCACCGCGGAATTGCCGCGCGCGCCTTCCAGCGCAGCTTCGTGCTGGCGGACGGGGTCGAGGTGGTCGCGGCGGGGCTGGAAAACGGTCTGCTCAATATCGATCTGCGTCGCTCTGTCCCGGACAGCATCGTCCAAACCATCCCGATCAGCCGCAAAGAAAGGGGATCGCAGTGAATACCAAATACGAATTCGGTCAAGAAACCGACAACACCGTTTACGTCCGTCGCGTCGCCATCGAGAGCCTGCCGCAGGATGTGCAGGAACAGGCCGAAGGTCTCGAGGCGCTTTACGCGCTCCATGACGCATCGGGCGAGCGCATTGCCCTCGTCAAGGATCGCGGGCTGGCCTTCATGCTGGCCGTCCAGAACGAGATGAGCCCCGTCAGCGTCCACTAAGGCGCGGAGAGCGGAACAACGTCAAACGGGCCGGCTTCATGCCGGCCCGTTTGCTTTGGGCGCGACTGCTCGGGAAAGGCCGCGTCCGGAAAAGCTACTTCGGAAACCCGTAAGCCTCGATCATCGCGCGAATGGCTCGGTCGTTGCCGCTTTCGCCGCCCGCAGCCCCGCCGCTTCCCCGCAAGATTGCCCGAGCGCAGGTTCTGCTCCTGCGTGCCCGGCCATTCGGTAATGCGGAACCGCCCGCCGATCTTGGCCGGACGGCTGCCCGCAAGCCGGTGCATCCAGTAAAGCCAGACATCATCGGCCGCGGGGGCAAGGCGCGTGAAAATCTCGGGCTTGGCGACGTCTTCGTGAAACACGCCCGGCGCGTAAAGCACCCCGCCGACGCCGGTGGGAAAGATCAGCGGTGCGGTTTCGGGCGAGGCGATATTGCGGCTCCAATCCTCGTAGGACAAAGGCAGGCCCGCCGGATCCAGTGTGATCATGTGCGCGCGATGGCCGACCACTCCCGCATCCGCGTGACGCACCAGCTGCTCCAGCCAGTCGCGGGCGTAATAGACATCGTCATCCGCCGTCACGACATAGGCCGAAGGATCTTCGAGCAGAACCGGCACGATCTTTTTGTAGGAGCGCCAATCGGGACAAACCGCAATCCGCAACCCCGACAGCGCGCGCACCTCTGCCGGAAGCTTGGCCTCGTCACCTGCATCGAGCCACAAAACCACCTCGTCGGGCTGCAGGCTTTGCGCCAAAAGCGAGCGCAAGGTGAGATGGAGCGACGCAAATCGCGCGGGATAGCTGGTCAGGCTGACGACCAGCCGTGCAGGCAGGCCGTGGGCCGCGCCCGCTGCTACCGGCCGCGCGAGGATTTCGGCCTTGGCCTGCGCGATACGGCGCGCATGTTTCCAGCGCCGCAGAACATCGCCGATCATCCCTGCCACGCCTTGCGCAGCCAATCGATCTTGCCGATCCGGCGGTACCATTTGTTGCCCTGCCCCGAAAAGACCTCGGACATTTTCGGATTGCCCGCGAACAGCACGATCTTCGCGCCCTCGGGCAAAGAGGGATCCTTGAAATAGCTCAGGAAATTGCGCGGCACACAGTCGTTTTTGAAGCTGACACACCACCCGCGCGGCCAGTAATGCAGATTGCCGTGTTTGGCGAGCTGGGCGCTTTGGAACTGCTGGCTGATCTCGTATCCTGCCGTCGCGGCCGCCGGATCGGCGAGATAGGCGTCGAGGATGTAGGAATGCGCCCCGACCTCATAGCGAAAGACCGAGGAATTGCCGACGCTATGCAAGAAACGGTCGCGCGCCGGATTGATCTTGCGCAGGGTTTCGGCCGGAAAAGATCGTCGTCGCGGATGATGAAAAATTCGCCCGGCAGCGCGAAAAACGGCTCGAGATCATCGACGATGACCAGATCGAGATCGAGAAACAGCCCCGTCCCCTTGAGCCCGAACAGATCCTTGCGAAACAGCGCGAGCTTCTGCCAGCGCGTATCCTTATGCCCCTTGGGCAGGCCCAGTTCGGGCAGAGCCATCGCCTCGATCCCCGCATCCAGGCCGAGGGCGTCGTCGGTAAAGCAGATGAAACGGTGTGGCCGCGCCAGATGGCGCCGCACGCCCGCCGCCAGGCGGTTCACATCGTCCGCGCCGTAAAGCGTGCCCCATTTGATGCAGATCACCAGCACCGGATCGGCAGAGGAGGGTCCGTTCGGGACGGCTGCGGTCGGGGCGGTCGGGGTGGCGGGCTCGGACATGGCGGCTCCTGATGCGGCTTTCGCCAGCCTTAACGGGAAGGGGCGCGCCATTCAACAATGGCGCGCCCCTTAGCGGTCTTCTGCCCAGCCCCACAGGGGCCGGCGCGGTCCGGCGCGTTCAAACGCGCAAGATCACAGGCTCGGAGCAAGCTCTGCCGCGGCCCCGGTTACGGTTCCGTTCTGGACGGGCTGATGCTCGGCAAGGAATTTCTCGGCGTCGAGCGCGGCCATGCAGCCCATGCCGGCGCTGGTCACGGCTTGGCGGTAGATATGGTCGGTCAGATCGCCCGCCGCAAAAACGCCGGGGATCGAGGTGCGGGTCGAACCCGGCTCGACCTTCACATAGCCGCCGTTATGGAGCTCGAGCTGATCGGCCACCAGCTCGCTTGCCGGCGCATGGCCGATCGCGATGAACACGCCGTCCAGCGCCAGATCGGTGGTCTCGCCGGTCTTGGTGTTGCGAAGGTTGAGGCCGGTAACGCCCAGCGGCGCGGTCGTGCCCTCGACCTCGACAATCTCGTGGTCCCACAGCACCTCGACCTTGGGATTGCGCAGCAGACGGTCCTCGAGGATCTTCTCGCAGCGCAGGCTGTCACGGCGGTGGACCAGCGTCACCTTGCTGGCGAAATTCGTCAGATAGAGCGCCTCTTCGACGGCGGTATTGCCGCCACCGATCACCGCAACCGGCTTGTTGCGGTAGAAGAAGCCGTCACAGGTCGCACAGGCGGAAACGCCGAAGCCCTTGAACTGCTCTTCGCTCGGCAGACCCAGCCAACGCGCCTGCGCGCCGGTCGCCAGAATAACGGCATCGGCCGTGACCGTCGCGCCGCTGTCGAGATGGGCGACAAAGGGGCGGACCTGCAGATCGAGCCGCGTCACGGTATCCATATGGATGCGCGTGCCCATCGCGCGGGCATGGGCTTCCATATTGACCATGAGATCGGGGCCCTGGATCTCGGTATGGCCGGGCCAGTTTTCGACTTCTGTGGTGATGGTCAGCTGACCGCCGGGCTGCATGCCCTGGATGAGCACCGGCTCCAGCATGGCCCTTGCAGCATAGACGGCGGCCGTATATCCCGCAGGACCCGAGCCGATGATCAGCAGACGGGTATGGGCGGGCAGGACGTTATCGGACATGGCGCAATGCCTTTCGCTTGAATTCCTTGGTCAGGGGATTAGGTAACCATCGCCGGAGCCGGTTGCAATCCGTGGCCTGATCCGCAGAACACATCGCTATCCCAAGGGCTTCTTCTGCCTTGTGCCGTCAAGATGACGCAGCGCATGGCCAGAAAGAATGTTGCGCATTGCGCGCCCACAAGGTAGCTTCCGACAAGAAATTTAGCCTAATCGGGCAAGAGGGAATACATGAGCGCTGCCAGACTTGACGATATCGACCGCAAGATCCTCGCAGAGCTACAGGCAGACGGAAGAATGACGAACGTCGAACTGGCGCGCCGCGTCGGTATCTCCGCCCCGCCCTGCCTGCGCCGCGTGCGCGCCCTCGAAGAGACCGGCTACATCCGCGGCTATCACGCCGACATCGACCCCCGCGAGCTGGGATCGAGGTGCAGGTTTTCGCCATGGTGCGCCTGCACAGCCAGTCCGAAAAGGACCTTTCCGCCTTCGAGGCACAGGCGCGCAGCTGGCCGCTGGTCCGCGAATGCCACATGCTCAACGGCGAGATCGACTTCATCCTGAAATGCGTCTCGCCCGATCTGCCGAGCTTCCAGCGCTTCCTGACCGAAGAACTGACCTCGGCCGAGAATGTCGCCAGCGTGAAGACCAGCCTCGTGATCCGCTGCGCCAAGGACGAGCCGGCGATTCCCTTCGAGGTTGTGGAAAGCCGCCAGCTCGCCTGAGGCACTGCCGCGACATAAAAAACGCCCGCGCCTTCCACAGGTCGCGGGCTTTTTCATTCGGGGCGCTACGGCGCGCGCCTAAAGCGTGATCGCCGAGATCAGCCGCCCGTAATCGGCCGCATGTTCATGGGTCGAGCGGCGGTAGGAGTAGAAACGCTCGGGGTCGGAATAGGTACAATGGCGTGTCCATGCCGCGCTGACGCCCGCGTCGCGCAGACGCATCAGGCCGAAGCCCGTCAGATCGAACATCGGGCGACCGTTCGGCCCTCCGATGAAGAAGCGGCTGTAATCGGGGTCCTCGGCCAGAAAGTTGTCCATGAAATCCTCGCCGACCTCATAGGCGGCCTGGCTGATCGAAGGGCCGATGACGGCGCGGATATGGCGCGCGCCCAGATCCTCCATCGCCGCGACGGTCGCCTCGATCACGCCGCCAAGCGCGCCCTTCCAGCCGGCATGGGCGGCGCCGACGACGCCCGCTTTCTCGTCGGCAAAGAGGATCGGCAGGCAGTCGGCGGTCAGAACGCCCAGTACGACGCCCGGCAGATTGGTCACCATCGCATCGGCGCTGCGCTGGTCGAGGCCGACCAGATCGTCAAGGCTGGTGATGGTCGCGACATCGGCGGAATGGACCTGACGGACGGTCGCCAGACGTTCGATGCCCACGCCCATCGCCTCGGCCACGCGCGCGCGGTTGATCGCCACGATCTCGGCCTGATCGCTGGAGCCGCGGCCGACATTGAGCCCCTGAAACAGACCCGAGCTGGCCCCGCCCTTACGTGTGAAAAAGCCGTGCCGCACAGGCTTGAGAAGGTCGGCAGTCAGGATTTCAAGGGTCGTTTGCATCTTGGTCCCACGGTTGGAAGCCCGGAGGCGGAGGCGTCTGAGGCGCCCAAAGCGCCAGTACTTTGAAGAGGTGTCCCATTTGCGCCTCTGCGGTCAAGCGGGAAAGCGCGGCTCCGGCCCCTTGGTCGCCTCCGGCCTCGAGCCGCGCCGCGCGCGCCGCAATGCCCAGATCGAGCAGCCATTCCCCCTGCCCCCGCATCCGCGAGACCCGCGCGCCCGCCGCTTGCGCCGCATGGGCCAAGGGGCGAAGTCGACATGGGCGGTCAGATCAGCCTCGCCGGGATGGGCCAGCGGGTCGTCGGGCTGGTGGCGGCGGAGTGCCTGAAAGCTGTCTCCCCGCCCGCGCCAGTTGCCGTAATCGATCAGGATTGCCGCGCCGCCATGCGCGGCGATACGCGCGCCGATCCCTGCCGCAATCGCGGGGGCGGCGGGGCAGATCTCGCGGATCTCGCCCAAAGGCGCGGGTTCGCCCGCCTGCGGCGCGCCAAGTCCCATCGCGAGCCGCCCTGCCCCGTCCAGCGCGATGATGCGCTCGGCCCAGCCCTCGGTCGTGCGCTGGAACTGGCGAATGGGCAAAGCGTCGAAAAACTCGTTCGCGACCAGAAACAGCGGCTGTTCGGGCAATTGGTCGACGTGCTCGAGATGGCGGATCGCGCCCAGCTTCGCACGCTGGACCTCGCGCAGATGGGGCGAGGCCTCGATCAGCACGACCTCTGCCGCCGCCGCCATGCCGGGCACGATTTTGATCGTGCGCAGGATATCGGCCATCAGGGTGCCGCGCCCCGGCCCGATCTCGGCCAGAGTGAAGGGCGCGGGGCTGCCTTGATCAAGCCAGGCCTGTGCCAGCGCCAGCCCGATCATCTCGCCGAACATCTGGCTGATCTCGGGCGCGGTCGTGAAATCCCCGCCGCGCCGAATGGGTCGCGCGTCGCGTAATAGCCGTATTCGGGATGAAGCAGGCAAAGCTGCATGTATTCGTCAAGCCGCAGCGGCCCGGAGGCGCGGATCTGCGCCGCGATCAGCCGCGCAAGCGGCGTGCTCGTACGGGGTGCCTCGCCGGTCATCGGGCGCGGCCCTCAGCCGCTCACGGGCGGACGGCGCAGGGCGTAGATCACGAAGCCCAGACCGATCAGGATCATCGGCAAAGACAGCTCCTGTCCGCGGGTGATCCCCCAGACGGGACCGCCCAGAACATGGCCCAATGGATTGTCCGGCGTGATGAAGCGCGCATCGGCCTGACGGAAGAATTCGACGATGAACCGGCTGATGCCGTAGCCCGCGACAAAGATCCCCAAGGCGAGGCCCGGCCGTTTAAGGCCGCCCGAGCGCACCAGCACCAGCAAGATCAAGCCGAGCAGGATGCCCTCCAGCCCCGCCTCGTAAAGCTGGCTCGGATGGCGTGCGCAAAGCCCTTCGACACCGGGGCAGTTCTGCGCGGCCTCGCCCGGAAAGATCACGCCCCAAGGCAGATCGGTCGGACGGCCCCACAGCTCGGCATTGATGAAATTCGCGACCCGCCCGAGGCCCAGCCCCACCGGCGTCGCCACCGCCAAAGCATCCGCCAGCCGCAGCGCGGGGATGCCGTTCTTGCGGCAAAACACCCAGGACGCCAGCACGACGCCCAGAAAACCGCCGTGAAAGGACATGCCGCCCTGATCGACGCGGATGATCTGGGCAGGATTGGCGAGGTAGAAACCGAGATCGTAAAAGAGCACGAAGCCCAGTCGCCCGCCAAGGATCACGCCGACGATCACCCAGGTCAGAAGCTCCTCGACCTTGCCCGGCGCCATCGGCGCGCTGCCGCCCAAAGCGCGGGGCGCTTCATCAGCTGGACGATGATCCACCAGCCGGCCAGCAACCCGACCAGATAGGCCAAGGCATACCAGCGCAACGAGAAATCCTGACCGAAGAGATGGATGGTGAAAATCTCGGGCGCGATATTGGGAAAGGGGATCATGGGGTCCTCGTCTCGCCTGCGGCTGTCTGGTGCGGTGTCGGGGCATGTTGCGCGGACAGGCCACGCGACCAACCGAGGGACATTGAACCCGCCCCCGAGAGGGCCATATAGAACTAGACCCAGATCCGAAAGGCCACCCATGTCTGCACCCAACCGTATTTTCGACGATCTCAGCAAGTTGATGACCAATGCCGTGGGCGTGGCTCAGGGCGCGAAAGACGAGGCCCAGACCGCATTCAACGGCTGGATCGACCGCTGGCTTGCCGACCGCGACTTTGTCACCCGCGACGAATTCGAAGCGGTTCGCGAAATGGCGATCAAGGCACGGACCGAAAACGCCGAATTGCGCGCGTCTCGATGCGCTCGAGGGCAAAACCGGCGCCTGAGGCGCTTTGCCCGCCGCAATCCTTTGCGGCCCCGGCATGCGGGGCCGCGTTATGGCGTCGTGCGCAGCAATCAGGGCGAAAGCTGGTCGCGCAATGTGCCGGCTTGGTCGTAAAGCAGGATCTCGCCGTTTTGTGTCACCACAACGATCCAGTTGCGGGCGAAAGTCACCGCTTCGGCGGTTGCGCCTTGGGGCAATGTGATCGTATCGGGAAGCGTCGGCAGCGGCGCGGCGCCCAGCCTCAACCACAAGATCGCGACGATTGCCAGAATGCCGAGCCCCATGACCACCGCCAAACCCGTGACGAGCGCGCGCAAATAGCGCACCATCGGCACATCGCCCTCTGCCCCGTTCTCATTCGCGAATTTTCCAGACATGCCCGACCTCATCATCACCCTGCCCGACGGCACGACCGATAGGCTTGATAAGGCGCTTGCCGCCGCCGCGCCAGAGGAAGCCGCGCTTTCGCGCTCGCGCCTCGCCAAACTGATCGCCGAAGGCGCGGTCAGCGGACCGGAAGGCGTGATCGGAGACGGCAAGGCCAAGGCTTTGGCCGGCGATTATGTGATCACGATGGGCGAGCCCGCCCCGATCGACGCCCAGCCCGAGTCGATCGCGCTCGACATCGTCTACGAGGACGACGAGCTGATCGTGATCGACAAGCCTGCGGGCATGGTGGTCCATCCCGCCCCGGGCAGCCCCTCGGGGACGCTGGTCAATGCGCTTCTGGCCCATTGTGCGGGCAGCCTTTCGGGGATCGGCGGCGCCGCACGGCCCGGCATCGTCCACCGCATCGACAAGGAAACCTCCGGGCTTTTGGTCGTCGCGAAAACCGACCGCGCCCATCACGGCCTTGCCAAGCAATTCGAGGACCACAGCGCTTCACGCCGTTATCTCGCGCTGGCTTACGGCGTGCTCGACCGCGCCGATCCGCGCATCTCGGGGCTCAAAGGCACGAATTTCGAACCGGGCGGCGTACTGAAAATCACCTCGCTGCTCGGCCGCCATCCGACCGACCGCCAGCGTCAGGCGGTCAGCTTCGTGCATGGCCGCCATGCGGTCACCCGCGCACGGCTGATCGAAAGCTTCGGCAATCCCGCCGGTGCGATGCTGGTCGAATGTCGTCTGGAAACCGGCCGGACGCACCAGATCCGCGTCCATATGACCTATGCCGGACTGGGGCTGATCGGCGATCCGACCTATGGCGGCAACCGCAAACTCTCGCCCAAGGCCTTCGCCCCGAGGCGGTCGCGGCGGTTGCGGCCTTCCCGCGGCAGGCGCTCCATGCCGCCCATCTGGGCTTCCTCCATCCGGTCACCGGAGAGTTACTGTCCTTCGAGAGCGAACTGCCTGAAGATATGGCACAATTGCTCGACATCATGCGCGGCTGAGGACGGGGGTCACGAAAGCGACAGACCGGAACTCCGCAGGCCCGATGCGCGTTACTTAGGCAAACCGCGATGACGCGGGATCAGGGAATTTTGAATGGCCAATTACACGTCACTTCCGGCTCCCAGCCCCGAACAGGGTCTCAACCGCTACTTGCAGGAAATCCGCAAGTTCCCGCTGCTTGAGCCGGAAGAAGAATATATGCTCGCAAAGGCCTGGGTCGACCACGAGGACCCCGAGGCCGCGCAGAGACTCGTCACCAGCCACCTGCGTCTGGCGGCCAAAATCGCGATGGGTTATCGCGGTTACGGCCTGCCGCAGGCCGAGGTCATCTCGGAGGCCAACGTCGGCCTGATGCAGGCGGTCAAACGCTTCGACCCCGAAAAGGGCTTCCGCCTCGCGACCTATGCGATGTGGTGGATCCGCGCCTCGATCCAGGAATATATCCTGCGCTCGTGGTCGCTGGTGAAAATGGGCACGACCTCGGCGCAGAAGAAGCTGTTTTTCAACCTGCGCAAGGCCAAGGCGAAACTCGGCGCGCTGGAGGAAGGCGATCTTCGTCCCGAAAACGTCGCGCAAATCGCCAAGGACCTGAACGTCACCGAGCGCGAAGTCATCGACATGAACCGCCGCCTTGCCGGATCGGACGCCTCGCTCAACGCGACCGTCGGCTCGGGCGAGGGCGAATCCGCCGCGCAATGGCAAGATTGGCTCGAGGACGAGAATGCCGACCAGGCGGGCAACTTCGCCGAAGTCGACGAGCTGGAGACCCGCCGCGCCATGTTGATCGCCTCGATGGATGCGCTCAACGATCGCGAAAAGGACATCCTGATGGAGCGTCGCCTGCGCGATGATCCGATGACGCTCGAGGATCTCGGAGCGTTACGGCGTCTCGCGCGAGCGGATCCGCCAGATCGAGGTGCGCGCCTTTGAAAAGCTTCAGGACCGGATGCGGGTTCTGGCGCAGGAAAAGGGCATGATGATCCCCGATCAGGGTTAAGCGAGGCAACGGGGATGAAATCTCCGGATACGTGACATGCGAATGGCCGGTCTTTGGGGCCGGCCATTCGCTTTGGGGCAGCCGCCTTCGCCCGCCCCTGCTGCAGCTTGACGAGAACGAGCCGGAGATTGGCGGGAGGCTTGTCGCGGAACGCGGACAGCCGCCCCGCGCGGAACGCGGACAGCACGCTGGCCTCCGTTCGGCAAAGCCTGCCGGACGCCGCAAATGCACCCGATCCACGGCATTTTGCGAGAATACTTGATCCGCCGGGGCTTTGGCCGCAGTTGGGGGATTGCCAATCCGCCTGCTTCGCGTCCATGTCCCGAACCAAGGTTGACCGGCGCGATCCAGCGCCTAAGGTCGAATGTGTCAACAGGGATTTTCCGCGCAGAAATGACAGCGCTCAACCAGTATCAGCGACTTGAAGCGGTCGGCCTATGGCGCGAGACGCCGCAATCAAAGCCGCGCGATGTCATCGTCTCGTTCGGCGAGGCGACGCTGATTCTGACCGATCCCCGTTCCGATGTGCCGCTGGCCCATTGGTCGCTTCCCGCCGTCCACCGCATCAATCCCGACATGCAGCCCGCGCGCTATTCGCCGGGGCGGATGGATGCGGATGAAGAGCTCACGGTCGAGGACGATCTGATGATCTCGGCCATTTCCCGTGTCCATCGCGCGATTGCCGCGAGCCGCCCAAATGCGGGAAAGCTGCGCAATTCCGTGCTTTTGGCCGGTGCTTTCATGGTCTCGGTGCTGGGCTCCATCTGGTTGCCGCCCGCTTTGGTGCGCCATGCCGCCCAGGTCGCGCCACCGGCGCAGCGGGCCGAAATCGGGCGCATGGTTCTGGCAGAGATCGCGCTTGTCACCGGCTCGCCCTGCAAACGTCCGGCCGCAGGTCCGGCGGCGCAGCATTTTGCCGAGGGGTTGCTGGGGCCGGGCCGCCAGATTGCGGTTCTGCCGACCGAACTCGATGCCGCGATCAACCTGCCGGGTCCGATCACGGTGATCGGAAGCCATCTGATCGCGGGCCAGCAATCGCCCGAAGTCGCGGCGGGCTATATTCTTGCGGCTGAAGCCGCGAGCGAAGATGCCGACCCCTTGCTCGCCGCCTTGCGCTACGCCGGACCGCGGGCGACCTTCCAGCTGATGACCTCGGGCACGCTGCCGCGTGCGGCGCTCGACGGATATGGCGAGAAGCTCTTTCTGCGCCGCAACTGCCCGTGGACGAAGAACATCTGCTCGACCTTTTCGAGCGTGCGGGCGTCGCGAGCGAGCCCTATGCCCGCGCCCTCGACCCGACGGGCGAAGCGGTTCTGGGTCTGATCGAGGCCGACCCCTACCGCACCATCCTGCCCGCGCAGCCCATTCTCGACGACCGCGAATGGGTCGCTCTCCAGCAGATCTGCGACGAGTAGGTCGAGGCCCGCCGTTGCTCCGCGCATGGCGCTAACGCGCGAAAGCATCGCGAAATCCCGCCTTGCGCAGCTTGTCGAGCGCCATGACTACAGCCTGTCGGCTGTTGAACGGGCCCGCCATGACGAGATGAAGCCCTCTCCCTTTCCTTTGCCGCTCGATTTCAGGATCGGCAGGCCCGAGCCCGTCAGGCGTGCAATCGCGCGTTGGGCATTGGCGGGATCGGCATAGGCCCCGATATGGACATACCGCGCACCGGGCGGCACGAGATCGCCCAGCGATCGCGCCGGCCCGGTGGTCACGGGTGCCGATCTCGCGCTAGCTGCAGCGCTGCCTGCTCTCTGCCCCTTGGCTGGAGCTGCCGTGCCGGTTCCACCCTCCTTGACGCCTTGGCTGCGCCCCCGCCTTTGGTCGCTTTCGCCGGCGGACGGGCGGGGCAAGCGCGGCGGTCTTTGTCACGCTGCCCGCAGCATCCGCGCCGAGCCGATCCCCCTGCTGCCCATCCCCGCACCCTCGCCCCCGAATGGCGCAGAGACGGGGAACCGGCCGCGAGAAGGCCAGCCGTGCCAGATCGTTGCGCGGCAGATCGGCGCAAAAGCCGCCCGAAGGATCGCTGCCCAAAGCGCCTTTTCCCCAGCCGGACCGGTCTTGCCGTCAGGCGCACCGTTGTAGCCCAGAAGATTGCAAAGCTCCTGATTGGGCCGCAACCCGCCGCCCATTTTTGCCGAGATCGCGGGCTTGGCAGCCATTTCGGCCCGCAACTCCTCGATCGGGCCGCTTTGGGCAGGCTCGGGCCCCATATCGGGCAGGGACGCAAGCGGTCTGGGATCGCTGGCGAGTTCTCCGGCTTTGAGATTTGTGATCAGCGCTTCGGTCAGAACCTGCTCGATCTGTTGGGCGCGGCTGCCCGCGCCGGTTTGCGCCGAAAACAGCGCCGGTCCCTGATCGGGCCCCCTGCGCCGGGCCGAGAATGTCGGGGGATAGCCGCAAAGCATGGTGCCGTCGCGGGCCTGTCTCGCAACCCAGACCGCACCGTCGCGCAGAAAGACGCAGCCCTTGCTGTCGATATACTGGCGGGCGGTGAAATCGGGAGGCGGCTGTTCGGCCGGAGGGAGCCCCGACGCGTAAGCGGCACCGCTTGTCAGCAGTGCCGCCAGAAAAATCAAGACTTTCGGCCAAGCCATGCGCCCATCCCTTTTGCCGCGAGACAGCTTTGTCTTAGGCCACAGGCATGAAGCGCAGGTTAACGCGCAGCCTTATTTCGTGCCGAACATCCGGTCGCCCGCGTCGCCCAGACCCGGAACGATATAGCCGTGCTCGTCGAGGCGCTCGTCAAGCGAGGCGGTGACGATGCGGACATCAGGATGGGCCTCGCGCATGCGCTTGACGCCCTCGGGTGCGGCCAGAAGGCACAGGAAGCACAGGTTTTTCGCGCCGGCCTGTTTGAGCAGATCGATGGCCGCAACCGAGGAGTTCCCCGTCGCAAGCATCGGATCGACGACGATGGTCATGCGCTCGTCCAGAAGGTTCGGCACTTTCGAATAATATTGCACCGGCTGGAGCGTCTCGGGGTCGCGGTAAAGGCCGATGAAGCCGACGCGGGCCGCGGGGATCAGCTCCAGAATGCCGTCGAGCAGACCGTTGCCCGCGCGCAGGATCGAGATCAGCGCCAGCTTCTTGCCTTCGAGCGTCGGCGCTTCCATCGGGCCGAGCGGGGTTTCGATCGTGGTCGTGGTCACATCGAGATCGCGCGTCACCTCATAGGCGAGCAGCAGGCTGATCTCGCGCAGCAGCCTGCGGAAACCGGCGGTCGACGTCGATTTGTCGCGCATGATGGACAGCTTGTGCTGAACCAGCGGGTGGTTCACGACGGTCAAATGCTCGGTCATGAGAGCCTTTTGCAGGCGGGTCTTGGTGTCATTGTCACAGAACGCCGCGTCGATAGCCCAGAGGTTGAGGCGGCGAAAGTCCTCTTCGTGCCATCCGAAGGTTTCCGCCAGTCTTTCATATTCCTGCCGTAACGTCGTGCGGAAAAATGGCGGATCATCGGTCGAAAGCGTAACGCGGATACCGGCGTCAAGCAGACGCGCCACCGGATGGGATTGCCAGTCGCGGTAAACGCCGAGCGCGATATTCGAGCCGGGGCAGCATTCAAGCGTAATGGCGCGCTCTTCGAGGTGGCGCATGAGGGCGGGATCCTCGACCGCGCGCACTCCGTGGCCGATCCGCGTCACGCCGAGCGCCAGCACGTCGCGGATGCCCTCAGGCCCGCCCCATTCGCCGGCATGTGCAGTCAGGCCCAAGCCCGCCTCGCGCGCACAATCAAAGGCCCATGCGAAGTCCTTGGCGGCACCGGCATTCTCGTCGCCCGCCATGCCCAGCCCGCTGCACCAGCCGCCCGAAGTTTCTGCCGCGCAGATCGCGGCCTTGCGGCTTTGCTCGGCCCCGTAATGGCGGATCACGGTCGCGATCGCTCGGCTGTCGATGCCTTGCCCGCGCAGCTTCAGCGCGACCTCCTCCATCGCGGCCAGATAATCGCGCCAAGCCGACAGATCCCCGCCGCCGCAGAAATCGGGCGAAACGAAAAGCTCGCTATAGATCACGCCGTCCTCGGCACGCTCCAACAGGACTTCTTCGAGCAGGCGCGCATAGTCGCGCGGGGTCGTAAGGATCCCCGTCACGCCCTCGTAGACGCGCAGGAAGTCGGCAAAGCCGTGATAGGCATAGCCGCCCCTCGTCGAAAAGCCGCGAGAGATCCTCGCGCTTTTCCTTGGCGAGGCCGCGGATGAAAGCGGGCGGGGCCGCGCCTTCGAGATGGAGGTGGAGTTCGATCTTTTCATGCAGCCTTCAGGAATGAACGTCCGGGCCCTGCGGCGCGAGACCAAGGTGATCGGCAATCGAGGCCGCGACATCGACAAAAGCCACTTGTCCGACCGGCATCGCGCCATAGCCCCAGCCCAGCACCGGCACGCGCTCGCGGGTATGGTCGGTGCCGCTCCAGCTCGGGTCGTTGCCGTGATCGGCAGTGAAAATCGCGAGATCGCCCGGTCGCATCCGCGCAAGGAAAGCTCCCGCAACCCTGTCGAACCATTCGAGCGCGCGCCCGTAGCCCGCGATATCGCGGCGATGGCCGTAGAGGCTGTCGAATTCGACGAAATTTGCAAAGGTCAGACTGCCCGCCTCGGCCGTATCCGCAAGGCGCAGAAGATGGCCGGACAAGGCCGCGTCGCTGTCGCCTTTATGCAGATGGCTGATGCCGCGATGCGAGAAAATATCGCCGATCTTGCCGATCGCATGGGTTGCGCGCCCTGCCGCGAAGGCGCGGTCGAGGATGGTCTCGCCCGGTGCGGGGATCGCGAAATCGCGGCGGTTGGCGGTGCGGCGGAAATCGCCCTCGCGGCCGGAAAAGGGCCGCGCGATCACGCGCCCGACCCGCATCGGATGGACCTTTGCGCCACGGCACGGCAAAGCGCGTAAAGCCGCTCCAGCCCGAAGCTGTCCTCATGCGCGGCAATCTGGAGCACGCTATCGGCCGACGTATAGCAGATCGGCCATCCCGTCCGCAGATGCTCGGCCCCGAGAGCGGCGAGGATCTCGGTCCCCGAGGCGTGGCAATTGCCCAAAATGCCCGCCGTTCCCGCCAAAGCGGCAATCCCGCGGCTCAATTCGTCGGGAAAGCTCGGGATTGTGTCGGGGAAATGGTGCCAGTTCCACGGCACCGGCACGCCCGCCAGCTCCCAATGGCCCGACGGCGTATCCTTGCCCGGCGAGACCTCGGATGCCGCGCCCCATAGGCCCTGCGGTGCAGCGCCAAGGCCCGCGACCACCATGCCCGAGGCCAGCGTCAGCGCCGCGCCCAGCCCCAAAGCGTCGAGATTGGGCAGATGCAGCGGCATCTCGCGCGCGATATGGCCAAGCGTATTGGCGCCGCTATCGGGCAGGGTGCCGTTGAAGAACCGCTCCGCATCGGGCGCGCCGCCAATGCCCACGCTATCCATGACGATCAGGAAAGCGCGGCGGGCGGGGATTGCGTCAACCATGACGGGTGATCCTTTCGCGGATCAGCGGCTCTGCCGGAGGGGGCGCGAGGTCGATGCGGTAGGCCGCCTGCACCGCGAGAACCGCGCGCTCCGCACCATCCGCATCCGCCGCATGAACAAAGGCCAAGGGCTCGCCCGCCGCAACCGGCACGCCGATCCGCGCCAGTGCGGCAAGCCCGACAGCCGGATCGATGCGGTCGGCGGAGTGCAGGCGTCCGCCGCCAAGGCGCACGACGCTTTGCCCCAAGGCGGTGGTCTCGATCGCGCCCACGAAACCCGCAGCGGGCGCGGGCACCGGCAGCACGACCGCGCGCGCGGCAGGTAGCGGTCGGGATGCTCGAGCAGATCGCGCGGCCCTCCCTGCGCTGCCACCATGCGCGCGAAATGCTCGGCCGCTTTTCCCGAGGCAAAGGCCGCACGCGCTTTCGGGAGCGAGACCCGCGAGCGCCAGACAGTCTTCGGCCAAAGAGAGCGACAGCTCGAAAAGCGCGCCCTGCCCGCTTTGGAATGCTGCGATCACCGCGCGGATTTCCAAGGCATTGCCGGCCGCATCGGCCAAGGGCTGATCCATATCGAGATCAAAGCCGTGGTCTTGCAGCCCACATCATTGGCGGTCGCGACCAACGCCTCGGCCAAGGCGCGCGCGCTCGCCCTATCGCGCGAAAACGCGCCCGAGCCGCATTTGACGTCAAGGACCAGCCCTCGATCCCCGCCGCGAGCTTCTTGGACAGGATCGAGGCAGTAATCAGATCGAGACTTTCGACCGAGCCGCTCTCGTCGCGGATCGCGTATAGGCGCGCATCGGCTGGGGCGAGCTGACGGTTCGCGGCGACAATGGCGCAGCCTGCCTCGCCCACGACCTTGCGGAGCGCCGCCTCGTCGAGGTCGACGCGAAAGCCCTCGATCGCCTCGAGCTTGTCCAAAGTGCCGCCGGTATGACCGAGACCGCGCCCCGAAATCATCGGCACATAGGCACCACAGGCCGCGAGAACCGGCGCGAGGATCAGGCTCACGCTATCGCCGATCCCGCCGGTCGAATGTTTGTCGAGCACGGGTCCGGGCAAGTTCCAGCGCAGGACATCGCCCGAATCACGCATGGCGCGGGTCAGGGCAACCCGCCCCGCCGCGCCGGTCCCGCGCAGCAAAACCGCCATGGCAAAGGCCCCCGCCTGCGCATCCGAGACCGAACCATCCGAGAGCCCGCGCGCGATCAGCGGCGCGCCCGCTTCGGTAAGGCCGCGCCCTCGCGGATATCCGCGATGACCGGACGCGGGTCGCTCATGCTTTGGCGGCCATATGCGCGGCCTCGAACCGGCCGGGCAAAAGCGCGCCGATCGTCGTCTCGATCGTGGCACCGTTGGTGGTTGCAAGCAGAACCGGCACGTCGGGCGCGCCGAATTCGGCCAGCTTTTGGCGGCAGCCGCCGCAGGGCGGCGTCGGGGCGGCATTGCCGGCGATGACGCAAACCTCGACCAGACGCGTCTCTCCGGCGGCAACCATCGCGGCAATCGCGCCCGCTTCGGCGCAAGTCCCTTCGGGATAAGCGACATTCTCGACATTGCAGCCCGAATAGATCCGCCCCGAGGCCCCGCGCACCGCCGCGCCGACCTTGAAATCCGAATAGGGCGCATAGGCCATTTCCCGCACCGCGCGCGCCGCTTCCAAAAGCATCATGACACCCTTTCGTCTTGCGCGCCCGCCCTGACCGGCAAGCGCTGTGTCCGGCCGGAGCACCGGCCGCTTTCCTTGTCCTGCCCCCGCCGGACGACGCAACATGTGACGCAATCGGGGCACAGCTTCTTCGGCATATTCTTGCGCGGCGCACCGATCTGTTGCAAGTCGCACCGCGCCTCTGTTCCCCGCCGAAAAATAGTTTAACGCTGAACCATCTGCAGGAGGACCAGATGAAAGAGCGCAGGCAGGATAACGCAAAACAGGCGGCATTGGACTACCATCAGTTTCCGCGCCCCGGCAAACTCGAGATCAGGGCAACGAAGCCGCTGGCCAACGGCCGCGACCTGAGCCGCGCCTATTCCCGGGGGTGGCCGAGGCCTGCCTCGAGATCAAGGCCGATCCTGCCAATGCGGCGCTGTATACCGCGCGCGGCAACCTTGTCGCGGTTGTCTCGAACGGTTCGGCCGTTCTGGGTCTGGGCAATATCGGGGCGCTCGCCTCGAAGCCGGTGATGGAAGGCAAGGCCGTCCTCTTCAAGAAATTCGCCAATATCGACTGTTTCGACATCGAGCTGAACCAGGCCGATCCCGAAAAGCTGGCCGAAATCGTCTGCGCGCTCGAGCCGACCTTCGGCGCGATCAACCTCGAAGACATCAAGGCACCCGAATGCTTCATCGTCGAGAAGCTGTGCCGCGAGCGGATGAACATTCCGGTCTTCCATGACGACCAGCACGGCACCGCCATCGTGGTTGGCGCGGCCGCGACCAACGCTCTCCATGTCGTCGGCAAGAAATTCGAGGACATCAAAGTCGTCTCGACCGGCGGCGGCGCGGCGGGCATCGCCTGTCTCAACATGCTGCTCAAGCTCGGCGTCAAGCGCGAGAACGTCTGGCTCTGCGACATCGAAGGCCTCGTTTACGAGGGCCGCACCGAGCAGATGACCGAGCAGAAGGCCGAATTCGCCCAGAAAAGCGACCTGCGCACGCTTGGCGAGGTGATTGATGATGCCGATCTCTTCCTCGGCCTGTCGGGTCCGGGCGTTCTGACACCGGAAATGGTCAAGAAGATGACCAAACGCCCGATCATCTTCGCTTTGGCCAATCCCAATCCCGAAATCCTGCCCGAGGATGCCCGCGCCGTGGCCCCGATGCGATCATCGCGACCGGCCGCTCGGACTTCCCAACCAGGTCAACAACGTCCTGTGCTTCCCTTCATCTTCCGCGGTGCGCTGGATGTCGGTGCGACCACGATCAACGACGAGATGCAGCTTGCCTGCATCAATGCGATCGCGGCTCTGGCGCGCGCGACCACCTCGGCCGAGGCTGCCGCCGCCTATCAGGGCGAAAACATGACCTTCGGGGCGGATTACCTGATCCCGAAGCCTTTCGATCCGCGCCTGATCGGCATCGTTGCGACCGCCGTGGCGAAGGCCGCGATGGAAAGCGGCGTCGCCAGCCGCCCGCTCGCCGATATCGCCGCCTATAAGCGCGGCCTCGACGGTTCGGTCTTCCGTTCGGCCATGATCATGCGTCCGGTCTTCGAGGCCGCGGCCACTGCCGAACGCCGCATCGTTTTCGCCGAGGGCGAGGACGAACGCGTGCTGCGCGCCGCCAATGCCATGCTCGAAGAAACCACGGATACGCCGATCCTGATCGGCCGCCCCGAGGTCATCGAGATGCGCGCAGAGCGCGCCGGTCTGCCGATCTGCCCGAACAAAGACTTCGAGATCGTGAACCCCGAAAACGATCCGCGTTACCGCGATTATTGGGGCACCTATCACGAGCTGATGGCCCGTCAGGGCGTCACGCCCGATATCGCCCGCGCGATCATGCGCACCAATACCACCGCGATCGGCGCCGTCATGGTCCACCGCGGCGAGGCCGACAGTCTGATCTGCGGCACCTTCGGGCAGTATTCGTGGCACCTGAATTATGTCGAACAGATCCTCGCCCGCGACGGTCGGCGCCCGGTCGGCGCGCTCTCGCTGATGATCCTCGAGGATGGTCCGCTCTTCGTCGCCGACACGCAGGTCAACCATGCGCCGACGCCGCAGCAGGTCGCGGATGCCGCTATCGGGGCCGCGCGCCATGTCCGCCGCTTCGGCCTCGAGCCGAAGGTCGCTTTGTGCAGCCATTCGCAATTCGGCAACCTCGACACCGAATCGGGCCGCAAGATGCGCGATGCCCTGGCGATCCTCGAGGCACGCAATGTCGATTTCGTCTTCGACGGCGAAATGCATGTCGATTCGGCGCTGGATCCGGTGATCCGCGAACGTCTGCTGCCCGATCCAAGCTGGACGGCGCGGCAAACGTGCTGGTCTTCTCGGGAACCGACTCCGCTTCGGGCGTCCGCAACGCTTTGAAACTCAAGGCGAACGGTCTCGAAGTCGGTCCGATCCTGATGGGCATGGGCAACCGCGCCCATATCGTGACCCTCGATCACCACGCGCGGCCTGCTCAATATGAGCGCCATCGCCGGCACGCCGGTCAAACATTACGGCTGAGCCCCGACAGCGGGACTAAGCCTTTTGCACAAAGGCGAAATTCCCGCTTTCGTGCTAAGATATCCCTGTTATCGCAACCACCCTGCGCAGCTTTGTTGCGCAGGGTTTAGCTATGGCGTAATAAAGCTGCCATAGGCGAGGGGATACTATGGTATACAAAGACATCTACGACGGTTGGAAAGCCGATCCCGAGGGCTTCTGGATGCAGGCCGCCAAGGCTATCGACTGGATCCGCCCACCCTCGAAAGCGCTTTTCGACGAGAATGCGCCGATCTACGAATGGTTCTCGGACGCTTTGGTCAATACCTGCTGGAATGCGGTCGACCGCCATGTCGAGGCCGGTCGCGGCGACCAGCTCGCGCTGATCCATGCCTCGCCCGTTACCCATACGACCAAGGGCGTCACCTATCGCGACCTGCGTGACCATGTCGCCGAGATCGCGGGCGGCCTGTTGGCCAAAGGCGTCAAGAAGGGCGACCGCGTCATCATCTACATGCCGATGATCCCGCAAGCGGTCGAAGCAATGCTGGCCTGCGCGCGCATCGGCGCGGTCCATTCGGTGGTTTTCGGCGGCTTTGCCGCAAAGGAACTCGCCGTCCGCATCGAGGATTGCAAGCCCAAGGCGATCATCGCGGCCTCTGCGGGGATCGAGCCGGGCCGTATCGTCCACTACAAGCCGCTTCTCGATCAGGCGATCGAACTGTCCAGTCACAAGCCCGATTTCTGCGTCATCTACCAGCGCGAGCAGGAAATCAGCGAGCTGATCCCGGCCGCGACTATGCCTGGCACAGCTTCCGCTTCGGCGTCGAGCCCGCCGAATGCGTGCCGGTCGAGGGCAACCACCCCGCCTATATCCTCTACACCTCGGGCACGACCGGCCAGCCCAAAGGCGTGATCCGCCATACCGCCGGCCATCTCGTCGCGCTGAGCTGGACGGTCAAGAACATCTACAACATCGATGCGGGTGACCGCTTCTGGACGGCCTCGGATGTGGGTTGGGTCGTCGGGCACAGCTATATCGCCTACGGCCCGCTGATCGCGGGGGCGACCTCGATCATCTACGAGGGCAAGCCGGTCGGCACACCCGATGCGGGGATGTTCTGGCAGGTGATCCAGAACCATAAGGTGAAAAGCTTCTTTACCGCCCCCACCGCCTTGCGCGCGATCCGCCGCGAGGATCCCGAGGGCGAATTCATCAGGGAATACAATCTCTCCAAGCTGCAGGCCGTCTTTCTGGCGGGCGAGCGCGCCGATCCCGAGACCATCGCTTGGGCCGAAAAGCATCTCAAGGTGCCGGTGATCGACCATTGGTGGCAGACCGAATCAGGCTGGCCCATCGCCGCGAACCCCTTCGGGATCGAGCTTTTGCCGGTCAAACCGGGCAGCCCGACCCTGCCGATGCCGGGCTATGACGTTCAGGTTCTCGACGACGAGGGCCAGCCGCTTCCCGCAGGAGAGCTGGGCGCGATCGCGATCAAGCTGCCCCTCCCCCGGCACTCTGCCGGGCCTGTGGCAGGCCGAGGACCGCTTCCGCAAAAGCTATCTCGAGAAGTTCCCCGGCTATTACGAGACGGGCGACGCGGGCTATATCGACGGGGACGGCTATGTCTACATCATGGCGCGCACCGACGACGTGATCAACGTCGCGGGCCACCGGCTGTCGACCGGCGCGATGGAGGAGATCCTCGCCGCCCATCCCGATGTCGCCGAAGCGGCGGTGATCGGCGCGGCGGACCAGCTCAAGGGCCAGATGCCGGTCG
The DNA here is from genome assembly GCA_030410095.1 of Paracoccus cavernae. Taxonomy (GTDB): domain Bacteria; phylum Pseudomonadota; class Alphaproteobacteria; order Rhodobacterales; family Rhodobacteraceae; genus Paracoccus; species Paracoccus cavernae. The sequence goes on along the minus strand of JAUFRC010000001.1, from coordinate 308,631 downwards.
GTTTCATGATCCTCAAGAAAGGATCGAGCAAGCCGCATGACCAGATCGTCAAAGAGGTCGTCGCCCTGGTGCGCGAGCGGATCGGTCCGGTTGCCGCCTTCAAATCGGCAGTCGTGGTCGATCGTTTGCCCAAGACCCGTTCGGGAAAATCCTGCGCGCGACCATGGCGAAGATCGCGGATGGCGAGGATGTGGTTGCCCCGCAACCATCGACGACCCCGCGATCCTCGACGAGATCCGGCAAGCGCTCGGCACCATCGGCTATGGCCCGCGTTAAGGGGGCTTCGCCGTCAGGGACTTTGCCCCGCCAAAACAAAAGGCGCCCTCTGGGGCGCCTTTTCCATTCGCATCATTGGCTCCGATCAGGAGATCGTCGCGCCCAGACGCTGCATCAGCGGCAGGAAGTCAGGAAAGAGGTCATGATCGGGCTGCCGTCGTCGACGCTCACCGGCTGCTCCGATGCCAGACCGGCGATCAGGAAGGACATGGCGATGCGGTGGTCAAGATGGGTCACGGCTTCGGCCCCGCCCTTGAGGCCGCCAGTGCCGTGAACGGTCATGGTGTCCTCGGTGTCCTCGACATGGGCACCATTGGCGCGCAGACCGACGGCCATCGCCTCGATCCGGTCGCTTTCCTTGACGCGCAGCTCGGCCACGCCGTTCATCACGGTCGGACCTTCGGCGAAACAGGCGATGACCGAGAGGATCGGGAATTCGTCGATCATGCTCGCGGCGCGATCGGCCGGAACGCTGACGCCTTTGAGGGGGCCGTGACGGACGACGAGATCCGCGACCGGCTCGCCGCCCTCCTCGCGGGTGTTTTCAAAGGTGATGTCCGCGCCCATTTCCAAAAGCGTGACGTAAAGCCCGTCGCGCGTCGGGTTGCGGCTGACGCCCGGCACGCGGATTTCCGAACCCGGAACGATCAGCGCGGCGGCGACGGGGAAAGCTGCGCTTGACGGGTCGCGCGGCACGGCGACGCTTTGCGCGCGCAGCTCGGGGCGGCCCTTCAGCGTGATGACATGGCCTTCGGCGGTGACTTCGGTACGGATATCGGCGCCAAAGCCCGTGAACATGCGCTCGGTATGGTCGCGCGTCGCCTCGGCCTCGATCACGACGGTTTCACCCGGCGCATTGAGACCGGCGAACAGGATCGCGGATTTGATCTGCGCGCTGGCGACCGGCGTCTTGTAGCGCACCGGAACCGGATCGGTCGTGCCCTTGATGGTGACCGGCAGACGGCCGCCCTCGCGCGCGGTGATTTCCGAACCGAAGAGCGCCAGCGGATCGGTCACCCGCGCCATCGGACGGCGGGAAAGGCTCGCGTCGCCGGTGAAGGTCGTGGTGATCGGGGTCGTGGCCATCGCCCCCATGATCAGGCGCACGCCGGTGCCGGAATTGCCGCAATCGATGACGCCTTCAGGCTCGGAGAAGCCGCCGACGCCGACGCCGTGGACCGTCCATGCGCCCTCGCCCGTACGGGTGACGGTCGCACCGAAAGCGCGCATCGCCTTGGCGGTATCGATGACATCCTCGCCTTCGAGAAGGCCGGTGATTGTGGTTTCACCCACCGCCAGCGCGCCGAGGATCAGCGCGCGGTGGCTGATCGACTTGTCGCCCGGAACGGCGGCCTCGCCCGTCAAAGCGCCCGATTTATGGGCGGTCATGGGCTTGGGTTCAGCGGAATGGGACATGGCGCGGCCTCTCAAAAGACATCGGATGGGGTCAGGCGTCGTTGCGGCGGAAGGTGACGTAATGGGGCACGCGGCCCTCGCGCAGCGCCTTCTGCTCGTAGCGGGTGGAAATCCAGTCCTCCCACGGCTCGCCACCCTCGCGGATCAGCGTGAAGCCTGCGGGCGGCACCTCTTCGAGGGTCTGGCGGATATAGTCGGGAATATCGCTCGCGACGCGGAATTCCGCACCGGGTTTCAGGACACGGGCAAGCGGGATCAAATGCTCGGGCGTGACGAAGCGGCGACGGTGGTGGCGCGCTTTCGGCCAGGGATCGGGGTAGTTCAGGAAAGCTTTGTCGATCGAGGCCGCAGGCAAGACATCCATCATGTCGCGCGCATCACCGGCGTGGACGCTGACGTTTTCGACGCCCGCCGCGCGGATCTTGCCCAAAAGCATCGCCACGCCGTTGATGAAGGGCTCGCAGCCGATCACGCCGACGTCGGGGTAGCGCGCGGCCATATGGACCATGTGCTCTCCCCGCCGAAACCAACCTCGAGCCAGACCGGACGGGCATCGCCAAAGATGCTTTCCGGCGTCACGGTCAGACGCTCGGGGTTCTGTTCGATGGTGATACCTTGCGGAGCCAGATCGCCAAGATCCTCGGACAGATAGCCCTTCTGGCTCTGTCTGAGGGTCTTGCCGTGGCGGCGTCCGTAAAGTTGCGACGCGGGGGCTGGATCGAATTCGCTCATATGCGGGCTTTGCCCGCCTCGCGCGAAAAGGTCAAGCGACCCCGCATCGGGACTTATTCGGCAGCCAGTCGACTGATGACGACCGTGACTTCGGGTTTCTTGCCGATCTCTTCCATCGAGACCTGACGGGTGATCTTGCGGATCGCTTCTTCAAGGCGTTTGTCGCTTTGCGCGGTGGCATTGTCGGCACGCTCGAGGAACTCCGACAGCTCGGCCTCGATGTGATCGGCAAGCGGCACACCGGCGCGGCCGCGCTCGGGCAGGCCCATGGTTTCGACCAAAGCATCGGGCAGAAGCCCGTCATCCTCGTCCACGATGATCGAGACGATGGCATGGCCGTTCAGCGCCATGCGGATACGGTCGCGCACCACGCCGTCCATCGCGCCGATCAGGACCGAGCCGTCCAGATAGATGCGGCTCGCCTCGATCCGCTCGACCACGACCGGCAATTCGCCGGTGATGTCGACCATCGTGCCGTTGGTCGCGATGATCGAGGCCAAGCCCTTGTTGGCGGCAATCGTCGCATGTTCGCGAAGGTGCATGTGTTCGCCGTGCATCGGGATGACGATGCGCGGCTTCAGGAGCTCGTGGACGGCCTCGATATCGGGGCGGTTGGCATGGCCCGAGACGTGATAGGTGCCGTCGTCGGCGTCAAAGACATCGACGCCCATTTCCGAAAACGCGTTCATGATGCGGATCACGCCGCGCTCGTTGCCTGGAATGGTACGCGAGCTGAACAGGAAGTTGTCGCCTTCCTTGAGCTGGAGGCCGAGATAGCGCCCGCGCGACAGCTGCGCCGAGGCCGCGCGACGTTCGCCCTGCGAGCCGGTGACGATCAGCATGACTTTTCGCGCGGCAGATCGGCAGCCTCTTCGGGGCTGATCGTGCCGGGAAGCCCTTGAGAATGCCGGTTTCCTGCGCGGTGCTGACCATGCGGCGCATGGCGCGGCCCAACAGGCAGACCTTGCGACCGGCCGCCACACCGGCCTCGGCCAGAGTTTTCAGACGCGCGATGTTCGAGGCAAATGTCGTCGCGACGACGAGGTTCTTCTGCGAGGTCACGAAGTCGAGGATCGGATTGGCGAGGATCGCCTCCGAGCGGCCCGGCAAGGGGCTGAAAATATTGGTGGAATCGCAGGTCAGAACCTTGATGCCGTTGCCTTCATTGGCGATCTGGTGCCAGACGACCGGATCGAAGGCCTCGCCCACGATCGGGGTGCCGTCGAGCTTGAAATCGCCGGTATGGATGATGCGGCCTGCGGGCGTATCAATGATCAGCGCGGCACTTTCGGGGATCGAATGGCTGATCGGCACGAACTGGACCGCGAAAGGTCCGGCCTGAACCACGGCCGGACGGGCCTCGTGGATCTGGATGACATCGGCGGGCTGGCCCTGCTCTTCCATCTTGTGCGCGGCAAGCGCTCCGGTAAAGCGGCGGCAGTGGATCGGCGCCTTGATGCGCGACCACAGATGGCCCAGAGCACCGATATGGTCCTCGTGCGCATGGGTGATGAAGATCCCTTCGATCCGGTCGCGGTTGGCTTCGAGCCAGGCGACATCGGCCATGATGAGATCGATGCCCGGCGCACCGTCCATGTCGCCGAAGGTCACGCCGAGGTCGACCACGATCAGCCGCTCGGCTCCGGGTCGGCCATAGCCATAGACATAGGCATTCATACCGATTTCACCGGCGCCACCGAGGGGCAGATAGATCAGGCGGTCAGACATTCCCGGCCTCTTTGTTAAAGTCATAAATCAAGCGGAGACCATGCATCGTCAGGTCTTCCTCTACGGCATCGAACAGGTCAAATCCCTGATCAAATAGCGGCGCTAGGCCACCAGTTGCAATGATCTTCATCGCGACGCCACGCTCTGCGCGGATTCTGCCGACGATGCCTTCGACAAGGCCAATATAGCCCCAATAGATGCCCGATTGGATACAGGCGATTGTATTCGTCCCGATCACATGCGCGGGCATGGTCACATCGACATGCGGCAGCGAGGCCGCGCCCATGTGCAAAGCCTCGAGCGAGAGGTTCACACCGGGCGAGATCACGCCACCGATATAGGCCCCGTCCTCGGCCACAACGTCGAAGGTTGTCGCGGTGCCGAAGTCGACCACGATCAGATCGGGGCCGTGGCGGTTGAAGGCGCCAACGGTATTGACCAGACGGTCCGGCCCGATCACCGTGCCCTCGTCGACGCGGGGCGCGACGGGCAACAGGCATTCGGGCTTGCCCACGACCAGAGGCCGCGTGTCGAAATAGCGGTTGCACAGCACGCGCAGGTTGAAGACCACGCGCGGCGCGGTCGAGCTGATGATGCAGGCCGTGATGTCGAGTTCGAATTTCTGCACCGTCATCAGCGTCGAGAGCCAGACGAAATATTCGTCGGCCGTGCGCCGGTGATCGGTCGAGATGCGCCATTGCGCCAGCAGGCGCTCGCCCTCGAAAATGCCGAAAACCGTATTGGTATTGCCGGTATCGATACAGAGAAGCATCAGCTTTCTCCTGAAAGAAGACATCGGCGGCGGGAATGGCCACGCGCCCCTCGGGGGCCCTCAGGACAAGCGCGCCGCTCTCGTCGATCCCTCGAAGACGCCCTGACGTTCCGTCGTGCCGGTGCGCGCGATGATCACCTCGCCAAGACGCGCGGCGCGGTCGAGCCAGGCGTTGCGGATGGGCGCGAAACCATAGGTTTCGAGCCGCTCCTGCCATTGCGCGAATGCGGGGGCGAGCAGATCGAGGAAATCTTCGGGCGGCACGAGAAAGCCGCTCTCGCCGAAGACGGAAACGGGCAGAACCGCGCCTGCCTCGACCCGATCGGGGTCGGCGCCGCGGCGAGGTTGACGCCGATGCCGACGGCCACCGCCGGATCGCCCGCGCCGGTGCCGCTGCTTTCAAGCAAAATGCCCGCAACCTTGCCGCCGTTCAGCAGCACGTCGTTGGGCCATTTGATCGCAATCTGGACGGAGGGGCCGCAGGCCTGCGCCAAAGCGTCATGAAGCGCCAGCGCGGCAACGAAGGAAAGCTGCGCGGCAACGGTGATCCCGCCCTTGGGGCGGGTCACCAGCGTTGCCGCGAAATTGCCCTCGGGCATGACCCAGCCGCGGCCGCGACGGCCGCGACCCGAGGTTTGCCGGTGGGTCAAAAGCCAGAGCGGGCCGCTCAGCTCGGGCGCAAGGCGCAGGCCCTCGGCATTGGTGCTGGGACTGCTCGCCACCACCTGCCGCGCGACGCCTTGCGGCCAGATGCCGCCGGTCGTGCCCTCACTCAACAGCGTGGGACTCGGCTTCTGCCGGCACCTGATTGGCTGCGGCGGGCTCACCCGCCGGAGCAGCAGTTTCAGCCGCCGGAAGCACATCGGCCGCCAGCGATTGCGCGGCGCGGGCTGCGGCTTGCTCGACCCCGAAGCTCGAGACCGAACCGGCCAGCGTCAGTGCCGCCGCGACCAGCAGCGCGCCATATTGGACGGTGCTCATCTTGCTGGTGACCGCCTCGCCCTCTTCGCCGAAATAGACGTAGTAGACGATGCGCAGATAGTAGAAGGCACCGATCACGGAAGAGACCACGCCGAGCACGGCCAGCCAGCCCATGTCCGCGTCGACCGCCGCTTTCAGCACGCCGAATTTCGCGAAGAAACCCAGCATCGGCGGAACGCCCGCGAGGCTGAACATCAAGATCAGCAGCGCCATCGCCTTGAGCGGCGAGACTTTCGCGAACTGGTTCAGCGCTTTCAGATCGGTAACCGGAACGCCGTCGCGCTGCATCGACATGATGAAGGCGAAAGTGCCGACGTTCATGATCGTGTAGATGGTCATGTAGATCAGCATCGCCTGCACCCCGTAGACGGTGCCGGCAGCGAGGCCGATCATCGCAAAGCCCATATGCGCGATCGAGGAATAGGCCATCAGGCGTTTGACGTTGGTCTGGCCGATACCCGCGATGGAGCCGAGGAACATCGACATCACGGCGAGCGCCGCGATGATCTGGCCCCAGTCGCCCGGCACATGGCCGAAGGCTTCGAACAGGACGCGCGCGATCAGCGACATCGCCGCCACTTTCGGCGCGGTGGCGAAGAAAGCGGTGACCGGCGTCGGCGAGCCCTCGTAGACGTCGGGCGTCCACATGTGGAAGGGAACCGCCGAGATCTTGAATGCCAGACCGACCAGCACGAAGACCAAGCCGAAGAGAAGGCCCAAGGGCAGCGCGCCGGCCTCGATCGTGCCGAGGATGCCTGCGAAATTGGTCGTGCCCGAGAAGCCGTAGATCAGCGAGCAGCCGTAAAGCAGCAGGCCCGAAGACAGGGCGCCGAGGACGAAATACTTCAGACCGGCCTCGGAGGAGCGCGTGCTGTCGCGACGGATCGCAGCGACGACGTAAAGCGCCAGAGATTGCAGCTCGAGCCCGATATAGAGCGTCAGCAAATCGCCTGCCGAGATCATGAACATCATGCCGACAACGGCGAGAACGATCAGGATCGGCAGTTCGAAGCGCAACAGCCCGTGCTCGGAAAGGTAGTCGGCGCTCATCGCGAGGACGGCAGCCGCGCCCACCAGCACGACGATTTTCGCGAAACGGGCGAATGCGTCATCGATGAACATCATGTGGAAGGCGGTTCCGTCGGCCTGATCGCCAAAGCCGATCATGGCGGCAACCGCCAGCAATGCGACAACCGTCGCCCAAAGGATCGGGCGCGCGATCTTGTCTTTGCCCAGATAGGCCCCCGCCATCAGCGCCGCCAGCGCGAAGATGGCCAGCGTCACCTCGGGGAGGACGGTTGAGAAATCGAGCGATGTCATATCCGCCCCCTTAGTGGCTTGCTTCGGCCGTTGCCGCCGCGGGCGCGGCAGGCTGGCTTGCGTTATAGTCATTGATCAGCGCGGTCACGGCCGGACCGGTGATATCGGTCACCGCGCGCGGGTAGATGCCGAGGATCAGCGTCATTGCGACCAGCGGCACAAAGATCCAGCGCTCGCGCGGAGTCATGTCGGTGATGGTCTTGAGACCTTCCTTGACCAGCGCGCCGAAAGTCACACGGCGGTAAAGCCAGAGCGCATAGGAAGCCGACAGGATCACGCCCGAAGTGGCGACCAGCGCGACCCAGGTATTGACCTTGAAGGCCCCGAGCAGCGTCAGGAATTCGCCGACAAAGCCCGAAGTCCCCGGCAGGCCGACGTTGGCCATGGTGAAGAACATGAAGATCAGCGCGTATTTCGGCATCCGGTTGACCAGACCGCCGTAGGCGTCGATCTCGCGGGTATGCATGCGGTCATAGACAACGCCGACAGCAAGGAAGAGCGCGCCCGAGATGAAACCATGCGAGAGCATCTGGAAGATCGCGCCGTCGACGCCGGGCTGGTTCACGGCAAAAATGCCGAGCGTGACATAGCCCATATGCGCGACCGACGAATAGGCGATCAGCTTTTTCATATCGCTTTGGACCAGCGCGACCAGCGAGGTATAGACGATCGCGATCGCCGAGAGCCAGAAGATATAGGGTTGGGCCACGCCGCTCGCGACGGGGAACATCGGGATCGAGAAGCGCAGGAAGCCGTAGCCGCCCATCTTCAGTAAGATCGCCGCCAGTACGACCGAACCGGCGGTCGGAGCCTGAACGTGGGCATCGGGCAACCAGGTGTGGACCGGCCACATCGGCATCTTGACCGCGAAGCTCGCGAAGAAGGCCAGGAACAGCAGCATCTGCGTGCCGCCGACCAGAGTGACGCCGAGTAGGCGGTAGCTCTCGGACGGGAAGTCGAAGGCGAGAAGCGTCGGAATGTCGGTGGTGCCCGCCATGCGGTACATCGCGACCATCGCCACCAGCATCAGCACCGAGCCGAGGAAAGTATAGAGGAAGAACTTGAACGAGGCGTAAATTCGGTTCGCGCCGCCCCAGATCCCGATCATCAGGAACATCGGGATCAGACCCGCCTCGAAGAAGAGGTAGAAGAGCACCAGATCAAGCGCGGTGAAGACGCCGATCATCAGCCCCTCGAGCACGAGGAAGGTGATCATATATTCCTTCACGCGCTTCTCGACCGTCCAGGTGGACAGGATGGTCAGCGGCATGAGGAAGGTCGTCAGCATCACGAAAAGAACCGAGATCCCGTCGACGCCCATCTTGTAGTTGAGGCCCATGATCCACGGGCGCTCCTCGACGAACTGGAAGCCGGTATTGGCCGGATCGAAACCGAACAGCACCAGAAGCGAGATGGCGAAGGTCGCGGTGGTCGCGATCAGCGCCAGCCATTTGGCATTGCGGCCGGCCGCTTCGTCATTGCCGCGCAGGAAAAGCGCGAGAATGGCCGCGGAAACGATCGGCAGGAAGGTAATGATGGAAAGAAGGTTCGTCATATCAGTGCGCGCCCCGCATCATCACCCAGATCAGCAAGCCTACGATGCCCAAAACCATCGCAAAGGCGTAGTGGAAGACATAGCCGGACTGGATCCGGCCGGCGGCGCGGGTCAGGCGGGGATAAGCCCCATCGCCACGCCGTTGATCGTGCCGTCGATGACCTTGCCGTCGCCTTCCTTCCACAGGAATTTGCCGAGCCAAAGTGCGGGCCGCACGATGAGGAAGTTGTAGATCTCGTCGAAGTACCATTTGTTCAGCAGGAACTGGTAAAGGCCGTGCTGCTGCTTCGCGAGCGCCTTGGGGGCGTTGGGGCTGCGGATATAGAAGACCCAAGCCATGAACAGACCGACCAGCATCGCGATGAAGGGCGAGACCTTCACCCATTTCGGGGCGTGGTGCGCTTCGTCGAGGATGTGGTTGTCGGGATGCATGTAGATCGCACCACGCGACGGCGCCGGAACCGCGGTATTGACGCCCGCACCTTCGGTTGCTGCGGCATCGTTTGCCGGGGCCTCTGCGGTCACGGCCTCTGCCGGAGCTTCTGCCGCCGTTTCAGCATGGGTCGCGACCGGAGCGTCGGCTGCATGGCTGGCCGGAGCTGCGGCGCCTGCCGCTGCATGTTCGCCCGATGCGGTGATGCCGAAGAACTCTTCGACCGCGTGATGGTCGCCGAAGAAGGGCTTGTAGAAGACCATCCCCGAGAAGATCGCGCCCACAGCCAGAACGGCCAGCGGGATCGTCATGATCGGGGGCTCTCGTGGGCATGTTCATGCGCGTGATGATCGCCGCGCTCTTTGCCCCAGAAGGTGAGGAACATCAGGCGCCACGAATAGAAGCTGGTCAGACAGGCCGCGATCACCAGCATGGCAAAGGCGTAATTGCTGCCGGCCCATGCGCTTTCGATCACGGCGTCTTTCGACAGGAAGCCCGCAAAACCGATCGTGGTCAGCGGAATGCCGACGCCGGTGATGGCCAGCGTGCCGATGAACATCGCCCAGAAGGTCAGCGGGATCTTTTGCGCAGGTTGCCGTAATTGCGCAGGTCCTGCTCGTGGTGCATCGCATGGATGACCGAGCCCGCGCCAAGGAACAGCATCGCCTTGAAGAAAGCATGGGTCAGCAGGTGGAACATGGCGACCGAATAGGCACCAAGTCCGGCTGCGACGAACATGTAGCCGAGCTGCGAACAGGTCGAATAGGCGATGACGCGTTTGATGTCGTTCTGGACCAGACCGACGGTCGCCGCGAAGAAAGCGGTGGTCGCGCCGATGATGACGATAAAGGCTTGCGTGTCGGGCGCGAATTCGTAAAGCGGCGACATGCGGCAGACCAGGAAGACACCCGCGGTCACCATGGTCGCGGCGTGGATCAGGGCCGAAACAGGCGTCGGGCCTTCCATCGCGTCGGGCAACCAGGTGTGCAGGAACAGCTGGGCCGATTTGCCCATCGCACCGACAAACAGCAGGAATGCGAGCAGGTTCGCGGCATTCCAGTCACGCCAGAGGAAATGGACCTCGGTCTGCGCGATTTGCGGAACCTGCGCGAAGATCGCGTCGAAGCTGATCGATCCGGTCAGCCAGAACAGACCGAAGATCCCCAGAAGGAAGCCGAAGTCGCCGACACGGTTGACGATGAAAGCTTTCATCGCGGCCGCGCCCGCCGACTGCTTCTTGTAGTAGAAACCGATCAGCAAATACGAGGCGACGCCCACGCCTTCCCAGCCGAAGAACATCTGGAGCAGGTTGTCGGCCGTCACCAGCATCAGCATGGTGAAGGTGAAGAACGAGAGATAGGCGAAGAAACGCGCCTTGTAGTGCTCGTCATGGGTCCAGTTGTCGTCATGGGCCATATAGCCCATCGAATACATATGGACGAGCGCCGAAACGGTCGTGACCACGACCAGCATGATCGCCGTCAGCCGGTCCAGACGGATCGACCATTCCGAGACGAAATCGCCGGTAACGATCCAGTCAAGGACCGGCACATGCCGCGTCTCGCCGTCGAAACCGATAAAGATGACCCAGGACAGGATGCAGCACAAAAACAGCACGCCCGTCGTCAGATATTGCGCGGCTTTCTCGCCGATGACGCGCCAGCCGAAGCCGGCGATCAGGGCCGCGACCAGCGGAGCAAAGAGAACGATCTTTTCCATGCTGGCTTAACCTTTCATCACGTTCACGTCTTCCACCTCGATGGTGCCGCGGTTGCGGAAGAAGACGACAAGGATCGCCAGTCCGATCGCGGCTTCAGCCGCGGCGACTGTCAGGACGAAGATCGTGAAGACCTGCCCCGCCAAATCCCCGAGATGGGTCGAGAAGGCGACGAAGTTGATATTGACCGACAGAAGGACCAGCTCGATCGACATCAGGATGACGATCACGTTCTTGCGGTTGACGAAGATGCCGAAGATGCCGGTGACGAACAAGATCGCCCCCACGACAAGGTAATGCGTCAAACTGATCATCTCGTGTCCCTCGGTTTGCTTTGCGGCAGATCGGCTGCCAGCGGCTGTGCGGAGCGGTGCATCAAAGGCCCTGCCCCGGCTTGACGTCCTTGAGTTCCATCGTCTTGGCCGGATCGCGCCACATCTGCTCCAGCACGTTCTGGCGCTTGATGTCGCGGCGGTGGCGCATGGTCAGAACGATCGCCCCGATCATCGCGACCAGCAGGACGAGGCCCGCAAGTTGGAAGATCAGCAGGTAGCGGTCGTAGATGATCATGCCCAGACCATGGGTGTTCTGTACCGATTCAATGATCGGGGCGGCGCGCAGGCTTGCGGCCTGATCCGAAACCGTCCAGCCCGAAACCGCGATGCCGAGCTGCGCGATCATCACGACCGCAATCACGATGCCCAGAGGCAGCGAATTCGCCAGCTCTCCGCGCAATTTGGCGAAATCGATGTCGAGCATCATCACCACGAAGAGGAAAAGTACCGCGACCGCACCGACATAGACGACGACCAGCAGCATCGCGACGAATTCCGCGCCTTGCAGAACGAAGAGTCCCGCCGCCGAGAAAAATGCCAAAATGAGCCACAGCACCGAATGGACCGGACTGCGCGACATCACCACCATGAAGCCCGAGACGCAGACGCAGATCGCGAACAGGTAAAAGGCAAAGGCTATCATTCTTCGTTCTCCTCGGAGAAAACGCCCTGGGCGATTTCCAGCGCCTTCTGCATCGCGGGCAGACCGGCGAACATGCTCATCTGATAGATCACCTCGGCGATCTCTCGTTTGGTTGCACCGGCCTCCAGCGCGTGGCGGATGGTCAGGCGCATCTGCGGCTCGGCGAGCGAGCCCTGAACCGTCAGGGCCGCAACCGTCACCAACAGGCGGGTGCGGGCATCAAGCCCGTCCCGGTTGAACGTCTTGCCAAACCACATTTCGAGCATGTCCGCCGGCATGACCGGCATCATCTTCTCGAAGGCGCGCATGTCGAGATCCTCGAGCGCCGGATTGAAGGCGCGCGCCATCTCCTGGCCCTGCTGGACCATCTGCGCGAAAAGTTTGGTGAATGCGTCGCTCATCTGTAAGGCGCGTCCAGGCTGAGGTTGCGGGCAATCTCGGCTTCCCAGCGGGCCCCGTTATCGAGCAGCTTGTCCTTGTTGTAGAACAGCTCCTCGCGGGTCTCGGTGGAATATTCGAAATTCGGGCCTTCGACGATTGCATCGACGGGGCAAGCTTCCTGACAGAAGCCGCAGAAGATGCATTTCGTCATGTCGATGTCGTAGCGCGTGGTGCGGCGCGAGCCGTCCTCGCGCGGTTCGGCGTCAATCGTAATCGCCTGGGCGGGGCAAACCGCCTCGCAGAGTTTGCAGGCGATGCAGCGCTCTTCGCCGTTGGGATAGCGGCGCAACGCATGCTCGCCGCGAAAACGCGGGCTGAGCGGTCCCTTTTCATGGGGATAGTTCAGCGTGGGTTTGGGCGAAAAGAAGTACCGCATCCCAAGGCCGAAGCCTTTGATGAAGTCCCACATCAGGAAGTATTTTGTCGCCCGGGCGAAGTCGATTGCCATTGCTTTTACCGATGCTGGGGAGCTGCGAAACGATCCATCGCGGCGACATATTCGCGCACGCGCGCGCTGTCGATCGCGTGATCATGGGGCTCCAGGTTATTGGCAAGAAAATGCGCCAGTTCGATTTTGTCTTCTTCTCTGGCCGAAGCCAGGAGTTCCGCGATCTTGTTCGAATAAGCCATTTTTACACTCCTGCCCAACGGGCCCAGAAACCACCAAAGACTTCGAAACGTGCAAGGAAGGCAACCAGAACGACCCAACCGAGCGAAAGCGGAAGGAAGACTTTCCAGCCGATCCGCATGAGCTGGTCGTAGCGGTAACGCGGCACGATTGCCTTGACCATCGAGAACATGAAGAACCACATCCACATCTTGATCACCATCCACCACCAGCCGTCGGCGATGAAGGGCACGGGCGAGAGCCAGCCGCCGAAGAACAGCAGCGAAAGCAGCGCGCACATCAGGTACATGGCGATGTATTCACCGGCCATGAACAGCAGATAGGGCGTCGAGGAATATTCGGTCATGAAGCCTGCAACCAGCTCGGACCCGCTTCGGCAAGGTCGAAGGGCGGGCGGTTGGTTTCGGCCAGAGCCGAGATGAAGAACAGGATGACCATCGGGAAGTGCGGCAGGAAGTACCAGTTCAGCAGGCCGTAATCGCCACGCTGCGCCTCGACGATCGCGGTCAGGTTCATCGAGCCGGTCGAGATGATGATCCCGATGATGATGAGCCCCAGCGAGACCTCGTAGGAGATCATCTGCGCCGCGGCGCGAATCGCCGACAGGAACGGGTATTTCGAGTTCGAGGCCCAGCCGCCCATGATCACGCCGTAAACCTCGAGCGAGGAAGCGGCGAAGATGAACAGGATGCCGACGTTGATGTTCGCCATGACCCAGCCCTCGTCGAAGGGAATGGCCACGAAGGCGAAAAGCGCAAGGACCATCGACAGGAACGGCGCGAGGAAGAAGACGAATTTGTCCGCCCCGGCCGGAATGACGATTTCCTTGAAGACGTATTTCATCGCATCCGCGAAGGTCTGGAACAGCCCCAGGGACCGACGACGTTCGGGCCGCGACGCATCTGGACCGCAGCCCAGATCTTGCGGTCGCCGTAAACCATATACACGAGCGACATCATCACGAAGGCGATGATCGCCAGACCCTGAAGCAACAGGATCAACGCGTGACCCAGGTACGATGACCAGAAACCTGCCATGATCTTCTGTCCCTTCGCTTATGTCGCGGGAATGCCGCGATCCTTGCATGCCTGCAAGGTCTCGTCTGATTTCATTACTCTCAGCCCCATAGGCTGATGATCGGAAAGGGTAAAGTACGCCCCGATCTGTAGCTCGCCGTTGCGCTTTTCCTGGTCGGTCATGATGTGGCGTGCGTAATGTTTTCCGTTCGCCTCGGCCCAACCAGCGAGTGCGCATGTGGCATAGGCGAAGGCCGTGTCGGCGTCCACCCCCGCTTTAGGTTGGCATTCACCTTGACCATGTCGCGCGATTTTCCGGCGCTGTCTTTCAGCCCTTCCACGCTCACGCCGCGGAAGAGTTCGGGCTCGGCCTCGTAGTTTTTCTTCAGCGCAGGCAGCATCGGCTGCGTGCGGGCGCGGAACTCGGCCAGAGCCAGTTCCTGCGCGGTCGGCTTTTCTTGACCGGCCCGAGATCGCCCATTGCGGCGAAATTCAGGCCGAGATTGTCGTTGAGCATCATCAGATCGGCCTCGGAGACCGCGGCGAATGCGTCGACAGAGTCGCCCTCGAGATCCATTTCCGTCACCGAGCCGTCGGGCTCGAGAATCTGGATATCGCCCGATTTGGTCGAGATCCGGGCACGGCTGAGTTTGCCCTTGCCCGGATTGTCGTTCATCGGCTGGACGAAATTGACCACCAAAGCGTCCGGCTTCGGCCGCGGGCGATCCTTTTCGCCCTGGGTCGCGCAGCCGGCCAGCACGGCCGTCACGGTCGTCAGCAAGATCAAGGCGCGGCCGCTTGGACGCATGGGGTTACTCCGCTGCAAGAGGCTGCGCGTGGCGCGCAGCGGCCTGTGCCGACAATTCGCCCATCAGCGGCGAAGAGCGGGCAATCGGGTTGGTCAGGTAGAAGTCGCGCACGGCGTAACGGAAGCCCGTATCGCCACGGCCCATGTCGCGCAGCTCGAGCGCCTGCCATTCGTTGGCAGGCACCTGCCCGACCGCGCCGAGATGCGGATGGGCGGCAACCAGCGCGCGGCGCAGGGCTGCAAGGCTGTCCCAAGGCTGGGTCGCACCCAGCTCGGCCGAAAGCGCGCGCAGGATCGCCCAGTTTTCCTTGCCCTCGCCCGGCGCGAAATTCGCGCGCAGCGCCAGCTGCGGACGGCCTTCGGTATTGACGAAAAGGCCGCTCTCTTCGGTATAGCAAGCGCCCGGCAGGATCAGATCGGCACGATGCGCACCGCGATCGCCGTGGCTGCCCTGATAGATCACGAATGCACCGGCAGCGATTTCGACCTCGTCGGCACCGAGGTTGTAGACAACCTCCGCACCCTCGATCGCGGCCGCCAGACCGCCCTCGGTCACAGCGCCGACATCCATCGCACCGACGCGGCTTGCGGCGGCATGCAGGACCAGCAGTTTGGAATTGGTCTTTTCGGCAAAGGCCATCGCATGGGCCAGCACCGCCTCGCCATCCGCCTCGCGAATCGCGCCCTGACCGACGATGACCAGCGAATTGTCGGCGCGGGTCGCGTCATCGACCGGATAGCCGAGCAATTCGACCAGAGCGGCGCGGTCGGTGCCGATATGGGTGTAGTCATAGGTCAGATCGACCGGCTCGCCGAGCAGACCCACGGCCGCGCCGTTGATCCATGCCTTGCGGATGCGCGCGTTCAGGACCGGCGCCTCGTTGCGCGGATCGGTACCGATCAGGCAGATGTGCTTGGCGCTGTCGATATCGGCGATCGTCGCCGTACCGACATAGGCCGAGCGGTTCCCCGCCGGCAGGCGCGCGCCGTCCGTGCGGCATTCCACCGAGCCGCCCAGACCTTCGACCAGCTGCTTGAGGCTGAAAGCAGCCTCGACCGGCGCAAGATCACCGATCAGGCCGAGAACCTTGCGGCCCTTCATCGCGCGGGCGGCCGTTTCCAGCGCCTCGGGCCAAGTTGCCGGACGCAGCTTGCCGTTCTCGCGGATATAGGGCTTGTCGAGACGCTGGCGGCGCAGACCGTCCCAGACGAAGCGGGTCTTGTCGGAAATCCATTCCTCGTTCACGTCGTCATTGTTGCGCGGCAGAATGCGCATGACTTCGCGACCTTTGGTATCGACGCGGATATTGCTGCCGAGCGCATCCATCACGTCGATGGTTTCGGTCTTGGTCAGCTCCCACGGGCGGGCAGTGAAAGCATAGGGCTTGGAGACCAGCGCACCGACGGGGCAAAGGTCGATGATATTGCCCTGAAGGTTCGATCGAGCGTCTCGTTTAGATAGGAGGTGATCTCGCTGTCTTCACCACGGCCGGTCTGGCCCATCTGGCTGATGCCCGCGACTTCGGTCGTAAAGCGCACGCAGCGGGTGCAGGAGATGCAGCGGGTCATATGGGTCTCGACCAGCGGGCCGAGGTTCAGATCCTCCGAGGCGCGCTTGGGCTCGCGGTAGCGCGAGAAATCGACGCCGTAGGCCATCGCCTGGTCCTGCAGGTCGCATTCGCCGCCCTGATCGCAGATCGGACAATCGAGCGGGTGGTTGATCAGCAGGAATTCCATCACCCCTTCGCGCGCCTTGCGCACCATGGGCGAGTTGGTCTTGACCTCGGAGGGCGCGCCTTCGGGACCGGGACGCAGATCCTTGACCTGCATGGCGCAGGAGGCGGCGGGCTTCGGCGGGCCGCCGACGACCTCGACCAGACACATGCGGCAGTTGCCCGCAATCGACAGGCGCTCGTGATAGCAAAAGCGCGGAACCTCGACACCGGCCAGTTCGCAGGCCTGAATCAGGGTCATATTGGGATCGACCTCGATGATCTTGTCGTCGATCTTGATCTTGCGAAGTTCGCTCATCTGCCTGTCCTTTGCCTCAGTCCACGCGGACGAAGGATTTGAAATCATAGACGTCCCGACGGCCCTGAACGCGCAGGACGGTCGTCATTGCGGGCTGGCCGCGCTGGAAGGTCACAGTGGCCTCGGTCGCGGCCGAAGGCGTGAAGCGCGCGGTCCGGTTCGAGGTCACAAGGTAGCGCGTCCCGTCGGGAAGCGCGCAGGTAATATCGGCGCTGGAAGCCTTGCCGGTCACGCGCAGCACGGGCTTTCCGGCCAGATCGCGCGTGGCTTTGCTGCGCACCCTCGCCCGAGGCCGCGCAGCTCAGATCGGCCGGCGCGAACATGTCGAAATTGAGGATGAACTTCTCGGCCGTGGGCGTGAAGGGACCGGCGAGAGCCGCCCCCGACAGCACTGCTCCCGCCACAGGGGCGAGAAGGCCTGCCGCGGTGATCCGAGCGCGCCGCGTCATTTCTTCACCAGAAAGGTTGCGATATAGGATTTGCTGGCGAATTCCTGATCGCCGATCGCGCAGAAGCTTTGCGCATCGCCCTTTTTCGCGCCCTTGCGCTTGAGGTAATCCTCGGCGACCGCATAGATGCGCTTCTTGTCTTCCTTGCTGTCGAGGAAAGCGTCGATCTGCGCCTCGCTATAGCCCTTGCCGAGCGCATAGCGTTTGAGCGCGCGCGCCTGACCCCAAGCATAAACCATCCGCGCGCCGTAAGTCGGGCATTCGCGACGGACTCGGTCGGCAATCCGCGCGGCAATCAGCCGGTCGTTGATGTATTTTTCCTGACTGAGCGGCGCCTGCTGAGCAAAAGCGGGAACAGCGACCAGTGTGCTCGCGGCGACAGCCGCGGCAAAAGGGTTTTCATCCTGACATGGTGGTTTTCTCCTTGATGACGAAGCAGCCGTTCTAGCACGAATGCCGTCCGATTGCCCGACACGGAAGGCTGAAGCCTTACGGGAAACCGCGCGCAGCAATGCGGTGATCGGGACCGAAAGGCCCCGTCCCGCTTTGCCGTAACCGCTTGCCCGCAAAGCCATGAGGATTACTCCGCCGCCATGGCGCCCATGCGCCCGGTGCGTTTGGCCTTGATGCGGTCCTCGATTTCCTCGCGGAAGTTGCGGATCAACCCCTGGATCGGCCATGCGGCAGCGTCGCCCAAAGCACAGATCGTGTGACCCTCGACCTGTTTGGTCACGTCGAAGAGCATGTCGATTTCCTCGACCTCGGCTTCGCCGCGCACCAGACGGTCCATGACGCGCATCATCCAGCCCGTGCCTTCGCGGCAGGGCGTGCACTGGCCGCAGCTCTCGTGCTTGAAGAAGGCCGACAGGCGCCAGATCGCTTTGATGATGTCGGTGGATTGATCCATCACGATCATGCAGGCGGTCCCGAAGGAGGAGCGCAGCTCGCGCATGCCGTCATAGTCCATGATGGCGTTTTCGCACTGCTCGGCGGTCAGCACGGGGCAGGATGCGCCGCCGGGGATAACCGCCTTGAGGTTTTTCCAGCCGCCGCGAACGCCGCCGCCGTGTTTCTCGATCAGCTCGCGCATCGGGATCGACATCGCTTCTTCGACGACGCAGGGCGTGTTGATATGGCCGGTCATGCCGAACAGCTTGATGCCCGCATTGTTGGGACGCCCGAACGAGGCGAACCATTCCGGACCGCGACGCAGGATCGTCGGCACAACCGCGATCGATCGACGTTGTTCACCGTGGTCGGGCAACCGTAAAGCCCCGCGCCCGCCGGGAACGGCGGCTTCATGCGCGGCATGCCCTTTTGCCCTCGAGGCTTTCGAGCAGCGCGGTTTCTTCGCCGCAGATATAGGCGCCCGCGCCATGCGAGAGGAACAGATCGAAATCCCAGCCCGAACCCGCCGCATTGCGGCCCAGAAGGCCCGCGTCATAGCATTCGTCGATCGCCGCCTGAAGCGCCTCGCGCTCGCGGATGAACTCGCCACGGATATAGATATACGAGGTATGCGCGCCCATGGCGAAGCTCGCGATCAGCGCGCCTTCGATCAGCGTATGGGGATCGTGACGCATGATCTCGCGGTCCTTGCAGGTCGCGGGTTCGGATTCGTCGGCGTTGATCACCAGATAGGACGGGCGACCGTCCGATTCCTTGGGCATGAAGGACCATTTCAGGCCGGTCGGGAAACCCGCGCCACCACGGCCGCGCAGTCCCGATGCCTTCATTTCTTCGACGATCTTGTCGCGACCGCGCGCGAGAATCGCGGCGGTGCCGTCCCAGTGGCCGCGCTTCTTCGCTCCGGCAAGGCTGCGATCGCCCATGCCATAGAGGTTCGTAAAGATCCGGTCCTGATCATTCAGCATTTACGTCGTCATCCTTATCGCTGTGACGACGCATTGCGCCGCCGCCAGATCCGCCAGGTCACCAGAAGCGACCAGATCATTGCTGCAATTGCCGCCAGATCGGCGAGAAAAGCAAATCTTGCCGGCAGGTCGTAATGCCCGCCAATCCATTGAAATCCGAGCCACAGCAGCATGGCCGCCGCAATGACGAAACCGGCCAGACGCATCTGGATCGCGTCCTTGCGCTGGAGATCGTCCTGCGTGTTTTTGGGGCGGCGATCAGCCATGAGCGCCCTCCGCCAGTTTTCGCGCCTGCCCGACCCAGTCATCCGCCTCGATCCTTGCGCCGAGACGGCCCAAACGGCCGGCAAAACCGGTCACGTCCTCTTTGTTCCAAGCCGCGATATCGGCAAAATGCGCGACACCTTCGGCAAGCAACAATTCTGCGGTCTTGGGCCCGATGCCGGTGATCTTGGTCAGATCGTCGGCCTTGCCTTTCGCAGCGCGCTTGGACGCGGCTTTTTCGGCGCGGGTTTGGTCGATGCAGCTTGGTCGGCCGGGGTTTTTCCGTTGCGGCTGCCGCCGGAGCAGGCTGTGCTGCAGCCTGTGCAACGAGCGGCGCTTCTGCCGGTGCGGCCGGCGGCGCTTCGACCGTCTGAGTCCGGACCTCGGGCTGAACCGTCGGGGCCAACTCGGAACGGGACGCAAGCGTCTCCGCGGCTTCGATCAGGCCTGCATCATCGTCGAAAGGCTCGGAGACCGAGCCACTGGTCAGCCAGACCAGCAAACCGCCCAGCAAAGCGAAGGTCACCACCCCGAGGAAAAGGCCGGCCAGCCAATGCAGATCGCCCAGACCGGAAACGAACAGCAGAACGACGAGGCCGAAAATGGCCCCGACGATCCAATTGCTCCTGACGCAGTCCGACTGTTGCATCATCCGTTTCGCCTCCCCGCCGAAGCAGGTGATACGCGCTCCCTTAACCCTGTTTACCACCATTCCCGGCATCTAACGAAACCTCGGTTCCGTTTTGCGCCGGTTGCTTGCCTTTTAGCCACGGTGTGAGGATCGGAACCTCGGTCCCGTCGATCCGCTTCACCGTCTCGCCA
This sequence comes from Paracoccus cavernae, assembly GCA_030410095.1. Lineage (GTDB taxonomy): Bacteria > Pseudomonadota > Alphaproteobacteria > Rhodobacterales > Rhodobacteraceae > Paracoccus > Paracoccus cavernae. Next base: position 288,390 of record JAUFRC010000001.1, on the reverse strand, counting down.
AGCGCGACCGCGCGGCTGACGCTGGCGTTGTATTGGTCGCCGGTCCCTTTCAGCGCGGTCAGGGCCGTCGGCCCGCCAAGCGCTTCCGAAGAGAAACGGCCGTTCTGCGGCCCCGGTGCCGGAACCGAACCGGCAGCGAATGCGTCGATCAGCTCGGACAGCTTCTCGGCGGTGAGGTCCTCGTAGAAGTCCTTGCCGATCTGGACGACCGGCGCATTGGCGCAAGCCCCAGACATTCGACCTCTTCCCACGAGAAACGACCGTCTTCGGACAGGGTATGCGGGGTCGCCGCGATCTTTTCCTTGCAGATCCGCACCAGATCCTCGGCGCCGCAGATCATGCAGGTCGTGGTGCCGCAGATCTGGATATTGGCAACCGAACCAACCGGATAGAGCTGGAACATGAAGTAGAAGGTCGCGACTTCAAGCGCGCGCATATAGGCCATGCCCAAAAGCGAGGCGCAATATTCGATCGCCGGACGGGTCAGCCAGCCTTCCTGTTCCTGTGCACGCCAAAGCACCGCGATGATCGCCGATTGCTGGCGGCCTTCGGGGAATTTGGTGATCTGGGCCTGCGCCCATTCAAGGTTGGCCGGCGTGAACTCAAAGCTCGCGGGCTGGATGGGCGAAAGACGGCGCAACATCAGCGGTCAACCTCTCCGAAAACGATATCAAGCGTGGCGATCAGCGCCGGAACATCGGCCAGCATATGGCCGTTTGCCATCCAGTCCATCGACTGGAGATGCGTGAAGCCCGGCGCGCGCAGCTTGGCGCGATAGGGTTTGTTGGTGCCGTCGGCAACCAGATAGACGCCGAACTCACCCTTGGGCGCCTCGACCGCGGCATAAACTTCGCCCGCCGGAACCTTGAAGCCCTCGGTATAGAGCTTGAAGTGGTGGATGAGGCTTTCCATGTCGCGCTTCATGTCGCCGCGTTTGGGCGGGTCAGCTTGCCGCGCGCCAGAACGTCGCCCGCGGGTTCGGCGCGCAGTTTGGTGATCGCCTGCTTCATGATCTTCACCGACTCGCGCATTTCCTGCATGCGCACGAGGAAGCGGTCATAGCAGTCGCCGTTCTTGCCGACCGGAATCTGGAAGTCGAATTCGTCATAGCACTCATAGGGCTGCGAGCGGCGCAGGTCCCATGCGAGGCCCGAGCCGCGCAGCATGACGCCGGTATAGCCCCAATCAAGGCAATCCTGCTCGGTCACGATGCCGATATCGACCTGACGCTGTTTGAAGATCCGGTTCTCGGTCAGCAGCGTATCGAGGTCGTCGACCACTTTCGGGAAGGTCTCGCACCAGGCTTCGATATCGTCGATCAGCTTGGGCGGCAGATCCTGATGGACGCCGCCGGGGCGGAAATAGGCGGCGTGAAGGCGCGCACCACAGGCCCGCTCGTAAAAGACCATGAGCTGCTCGCGGGCTTCAAAGCCCCAGAGCGGCGGGGTCAGCGCGCCGACGTCCAGCGCCCCCGTGGTCAGGCCCATCAGGTGGTTCAGGATGCGGCCGATTTCGGAATAGAGCACGCGGATCAGGCTGGCGCGGCGCGGAATGGTCGTGCCGGTCAGCTTTTCGATCGCGAGGCACCAGGCATGTTCCTGGTTCATCGGCGCCACATAGTCGAGGCGGTCGAAATAGGGCAGGTTCTGCAGATAGGTGCGGCTTTCCATCAACTTCTCGGTGCCGCGATGCAGCAGGCCGATATGCGGGTCGGCACGCTCGACGATCTCGCCGTCAAGCTCGAGCACCATGCGCAAAACGCCGTGCGCGGCAGGGTGCTGCGGCCCGAAGTTGATGTTGAAATTGCGGATGCTCTGCTCGCCGGCCAGAATGTCCTGCGAACCGTCATCGTAAGTGTTCTTGCGGAAATCGCCGTCCATCACGCGCCGCCCTCCGGTTTGGATGCATATTGGGCCATAAATTCGGCCTCGGTCATGGTCGTGGTCTCGCCGGCAAGCGCATAGCTGGCCGGTTTGCAGTCGATGAACATCTCGTGCGTGACCGGAAAACGGCCCGGATCCTCGAAGGCCTGCACCGAAACGAAAGCCATCGTTCCGTCACGCGACAGCCAGGCCAGCGACGAGCCGCATTGCGCGCAAAACACCCGCTCGCCCCATTCGCTCGACTGGAACCGGCCAAGCGGTGCGTCCTTGTCGAAGCTCAGGTTGCCCGAGCAATCGGCCACGATGAACATCCCGCCCGAAAATTTGCGGCAAAGACTGCAATGGCAGACGCCCGCCTCGTCCGAGACCGGCGTGGCCTCCAGACGGCTGGCACCGCAGAGACAGGTTCCTGTCAGGGCTGCCATCACTTGCCCTCACTTTTCTCGTCGCCCGGAAGCACGTATTTCGCGCCCTCCCACGGCGAGAGGAAGTCGAACTGGCGGTATTCCTGCACCAGCTTGACCGGCTCGTAGACGACCCGTTTCTCGACGTCGTTCCAGCGCACCTCGACATAGCCCGTGGTCGGGAAATCCTTGCGCAAAGGATGCCCGCGGAAGCCGTAATCGGTGAGGATGCGGCGCAGGTCGGGATGACCCGCGAACAAGATCCCGAACATGTCGAAAATCTCGCGCTCGTACCAGTTCGCCCCAAGGAAAACACCGGTCAGCGTCGGGACCAGCTCGTCCTCGCGCACCGCAACCTTCACGCGGATGCGCTGGTTTTGATACATCGAGAGCAGGTGGTAGACGACATCGAACCGCGCCGGACGGGCCGGATAATCCACCGCCGTAATGTCGATCAGCGTCGAGAAACGGCAGGTCGGATCGCTGCGCAGAAAGTCGAGCAGCTCGATCACGCCCGAAAGCGTGGCGGTCACGGTCAGCTCGTCAAAGGCGATCTCGGTCGAGAGCACTTCGTTCGAGCGGCGGGCGGCGATTAGCTCGGCAAGGCTTTCCAGCGCTTCCGGGTCGATCTGGGCCATCTGTTACCTCACCAACGTGCCGGTGCGCCGGATGCGGCGCTGAAGTTGCAAAATGCCATAAAGCAGGGCTTCGGCAGTCGGAGGGCAGCCCGGAACGTAGATATCGACCGGAACGATGCGGTCACAGCCGCGCACCACCGAATAGGAGTAATGGTAATAGCCGCCGCCATTGGCGCAGCTGCCCATCGAAATCACATAGCGCGGCTCGGGCATCTGGTCATAGACCTTGCGCAGAGCCGGAGCCATCTTGTTCGTCAGCGTGCCGGCCACGATCATCACGTCGGACTGGCGCGGAGAGGCGCGCGGCGCGGCGCCGAAACGCTCGAGGTCGTAGCGCGGCATCGAGGTCTGCATCATCTCGACCGCGCAGCAGGCCAGACCGAAGGTCATCCAGTGCAGCGAGCCGTTGCGCGCCCAGGTGATGATGTCTTCGGCGGTGGTCAGCAGGAAGCCCTTGTCCTGCAGCTCGCGGTTCAGCTCGGCGGTCGCGACATCACGGTCGGCACCTGCCGTATTCAGCCCGGTCATCACGCCCATTCCAGCGCTCCCTTCTTCCACTCATAGGCAAAGCCGATGGTCAGCACACCCAGGAAAACCATCATCGACCAGAAGGCCACATCCGTCAGCCCGCCGAAACTCACGGCCCAGGGGAACAGGAAAGCCACTTCGAGGTCGAAGATGATGAACAGGATCGAGACGAGGTAGAAGCGCACATCGAACTTCATCCGCGCGTCGTCGAAAGCGTTAAAGCCGCATTCGTAAGCACTGACTTTTTCCGGGTCAGGGTTGCGAATAGCAATCACGACTGCCGCCAGCATCAAAACAATCGCAAGCCCCGAGGCCATTGCGAGGAAAACGAGGATCGGCAGATATTCGTGTAGCAGGTAATCCACGGAGTTAGGCTCCCTCTCGCGCGCAGGAACCCGTGTGGCGTCCCCGCGATGGGTTTGGCTTCAGCCCGTTTATCCCTGCATGAGGGCAGGGTCAACGGTCGCGCGTTGGCACCCTTGCGGCGAGAGGTGAATATTCGGCCTTTCGCCCAGCAGAAATGTCTTGCCCTGACGCATTTGAGTGACAGTCGAAAGTCGTGCCGAACTAATCTTGTGCGGGCGGCGCGCAAAGGGCCACGTTCTTTCGTCGCGGATTTCCCGCACCACACGGAGGACCGCCGAGCGAGCCTCCGAAAGCAGGGACAAGAGACAAGATCGCAAGAATGCCCGAAGCTTAACCCTGTCCGTGATCCCTGCCCTTTTCGCTGCCCCGACCGATCGGCCCGAGATGGGTGTCGCCGAAACCGCTTTGCTGTTTGAGACCGAAACCGAAGCCTCGGTCCCCGCCGACATGGGCGAGCCACAGCAAACCCAGCGTGATCAGACCGACCTGCCCCGTCATCATGCCCAGCAAAACCAGCACCATGCCGACAGCATAGAGATGGAAGAGATTGTAAAGCGCCGCGCCGCGCCGCGGCCCGAGCAGATAGCCCGCCATCGACAGATCCGGCAGGGCCAGCACCACCAGCCACATCCACCACGGCCAGCCCGCCCCCGCCATGAAGGCGATCACCAGCGCGGTGGCGGCAATGATGCCGCCTTCGATCTTCTGCCAGTCTTCGGCGCTCATCCGTCCCTCTCAGCCTATTCCGCCGCATCCTGTTTGGCGCGTTCGAGCAGCGGACCGAGATAGCGGCCGGTATGGCTTTCGGCCTCGGCAGCAACCTCTTCGGGCGTGCCGACCGCGATGATGCGGCCGCCGCCGTCGCCGCCTTCGGGACCGATATCGATCAGCCAGTCGGCAGTCTTGATGACGTCGAGGTTATGCTCGATCACCACGACCGTATTGCCCTGATCGACCAGAGCATGCAGCACCTCGAGCAGCTTGCGCACATCCTCGAAATGCAGGCCCGTCGTCGGCTCGTCGAGGATATAGAGCGTGCGCCCCGTCGATTGGCGCGAAAGCTCCTTGGCGAGCTTGACACGCTGCGCCTCGCCGCCCGAAAGCGTCGTCGCCTGCTGGCCGACCTTGACGTAACCCAGCCCCACTTCGACCAGAGCATCCATCTTGTTGCGGATCGAGGGCACCGCCTTGAAGAACTCCTGTGCATCCTCGACCGTCATATCCAGCACATCGGCGATGGATTTGCCCTTGAAATGCACCTCGAGCGTCTCGCGGTTGTAGCGTTTGCCCTGACAGGTCTCGCAGGTGACATAGACGTCGGGCAGGAAGTGCATCTCGATCTTGATGACGCCGTCGCCCTGACAGGCCTCGCAGCGACCGCCCTTGATGTTGAAGCTGAAGCGCCCGGGCTTGTAGCCGCGCGCCTTCGCCTCGGGCAGGCCCGCGAACCAGTCGCGGATGGGGGTGAAGGCGCCGGTATAGGTCGCAGGGTTCGACCGCGGCGTCCGACCGATCGGGCGCTGGTCGATGTCGATGACTTTATCAAGATATTCCAACCCCTTGATCGTCTCGCAAGGCGCGGGCGTCTGGCGCGCGCCGTTGAGCCGCATCGAGGCGGTCTTGAACAGGGTCTCGATGGTCAGGGTCGATTTGCCGCCACCCGAGACCCCCGTCACGCAGACGAATTTCGCCAGCGGGAATTCGGCGGTGACATTCTTGAGGTTGTTGCCGGTCGCACCAACCACTGTAACTTTCTTGCCGTTGCCCATGCGGCGATGGGGCGCGACGGGGATCGAGCGCGTGCCCGAGAGATATTGTCCCGTCAGGCTGACCGGATTGGCCGCGATCTCGGCAGGCGTGCCCTGCGCCACGATATGGCCGCCGTGGACCCCTGCCCCCGGGCCGATGTCGAAAACGTAATCGGCATGACGGATCGCATCCTCGTCATGTTCGACCACGAGCACCGAATTGCCCTGATCGCGCAGGTTGATCAGCGTATCGAGCAGACGGTCGTTGTCGCGCTGGTGGAGCCCGATCGAGGGCTCGTCGAGAACATAAAGCACACCCGTCAGCCCCGAGCCGATCTGGCTGGCAAGGCGGATCCGCTGGCTCTCGCCACCCGAAAGCGTGCCCGCCGCCCGCGCGAGCGTCAGGTAATCCAGACCGACATTGACAAGGAAACCAAGGCGTTCGCGGATCTCCTTGAAGATCGCTGTGCCGATTTCGGCCTTCTGGTGGCTCAACTGGCCCGGCGCGGCATTGATCCAGTCCAAAGCCTCGCGGATCGAAAGCTGGGTGACCTGACCGATGTGGTTGCCCGCGATTTTCACCGCCAGAGCCTCGGGCTTGAGGCGGTAGCCGTGGCAGCTGCCGCAGGGGCGGTTGTTCTGGTAACGCTCGAATTCCTCGCGCACGAAGGCGCTGTCGCTTTCGCGCAGCCGGCGCTCCATATTCGGAATGACGCCCTCGAAGGCGCGGCCGATCTCGTAGATGCGGCCGGCATCGTCAAAGCGGAATTTGATTTCCTCTTCGCCCGAGCCGTAAAGGAACATCCTGCGGACGCCTTCCGGCAGATCCTTCCACGGGGTTTTCTTGTCGAAGCCGTAATGTTTGGCCAGCGCGTTGATCGTCTGGGTCAGATAGGCCGATTTCGACTTGGCCCAAGGCAGAAGCGCCCCGCCCGAGACCGAGAGGCTCTGGTCGGGCACGACAAGACGTTCGTCGAAAAACAGCTCCATCCCCAGACCGTCGCAGACCGGACAGGCCCCGAAAGGCGCGTTGAAGCTGAACAGGCGCGGCTCGATCTCGGGAATGGTGAAACCCGAGACCGGACAGGCGAAATTCTCGCTGAAGGTGGTGCGCAGCCCCTCGCCTTCGGAGGGCGCGGTTTCCAGTACGGCAATCCCGTCCGCCAGATCAAGCGCGGTGCGGAAACTGTCGGCCAGCCGCGTCTCCATCCTCGCGCACGACAATGCGGTCGACGACGACGTCGATGTCGTGGCGGAACTTCTTGTCGAGGGTCGGCGGCTCGTCGAGTTCGTAGAACTGCCCGTCGACCTTGACGCGCTGAAAGCCCTGCTTGCGCAGCTCGAGGAATTCTTTCTTGTACTCGCCCTTGCGGTCGCGAACGATCGGCGCAAGCAGATAGCCGCGCGTGCCGTCCTCCATTGCCATGACGCTGTCGACCATATCCTGAACCTGCTGCGCCTCGATCGGCAGGCCGGTTTCGGGCGAATAGGGCGTACCGGCGCGGGCGAAAAGCAGGCGCAGATAGTCGTAGATCTCGGTCACGGTGCCGACGGTCGAACGCGGGTTCTTCGAGGTGGTCTTTTGCTCGATCGAAATCGCGGGCGAGAGACCCGAGATCCGGTCGACATCGGGTTTTCCGGCCATATCAAGGAATTGGCGCGCATAGGCCGAAAGGCTTTCGACATAGCGCCGCTGCCCTTCGGCATAAATCGTGTCGAAGGCGAGCGAGGATTTCCCCGATCCCGACAGGCCGGTGATCACCACCAGCTTGTCACGCGGAATATCCAGATCCACGTTCTTCAGATTGTGCTCACGCGCACCGCGCACTTCGATGAACTTCTGTTCCATCGTCAGATCCCGTTTCCGCCAAGCGCATCAGATAGGCAGAGATCGCAAAAAGGCAACCTCAAAAAGTGAACAACACGCGAACACGCGCTTGCAAAAGATATATTACTCGGTCAGCTTTCCCCGACAGGACAGGAGGAGACCATGCCCGTTCAATCCTATCGCGGCGGCTGCCAATGTGGCGCGATCGATTTTGAGGTCGATGCCGATCTCGACCAGACCTTTACCTGCAACTGCTCGCGATGCCAGAAGATCGGCGCGGTGCTGACCTTTGTCGAAACCGGAGATTTCCGGCTGATCAAGGACGGCCCGGTCACCGAATATCTCTTCAACAAGATGATCGTCCATCACCGCTTCTGCCCGACCTGCGGGGTCGAATCCTATGCGATCGGCAAGGGACCGGACGGCAGCGACATGATCGCGATCAACGTCACCTGCCTTGAAGATGTCGATCCGCGCGCCCTGCCGAGCCGGCATATCAACGGCCGCGCGCATTGAGACGGCACCGGCCGCATTTTGTGGCCTAGCCGCCGGTGTGGCTCATGTGGCGGGTCATCTTGCCGTGAACGCCGCGCGAATAGTCGAAATCATGGCCCTTGGGCTTGCGCGAGATCGCCTCGCGGATCGCATCGACCAGCTGCGCATCATCCTCCGAGGCGCGCAGCGGCGCGCGCAGGTCGGCACGGTCCTCCTGCCCCAGACACATGAACAATTCGCCCGTGCAGGTCACGCGCACGCGGTTGCAGCTTTCGCAGAAATTATGGGTCAGGGGCGTGATCAGCCCGATTTTCTGCCCCGTTTCCATCAGCCGCAGATAGCGCGCCGGACCGCCGGTGCGTTCGGCCAGAGGCATCAGGGTAAAACGCTCCGCCAGCCGCTTTTGCAGGTCCGAGAGCGGCCAATATTGGTCGAGCCGGTCCTCGCCACCGATATCGCCCATCGGCATGACCTCGATGAAGGTCAGGTCGTGGCCCTGCTCGCCGCACCAGTCGACCAAACGGTAAAGCTCGTCTTCGTTGAAGCCTTTCAGGGCGACCGTGTTGATCTTGACGCGCAGCCCCGCCTTTTTCGCGGCCTCGATCCCCTCGAGAACCTGCGGCAGGCGGCCCCAGCGCGTGATCGCCGCGAAACGGTCGGGATCGAGCGTATCCAGCGAGACGTTGATGCGCTTCACGCCACAATCGGCCAGCTCGTCGGCAAAACGCGCAAGCTGGCTGCCGTTGGTGGTGAGCGTCAGCTCTTCCAGCTCCTGCCCCGCCGGCTGATTCAAATGGCGAGACATGGCGCGGAAAAAGCCCATGATATTGCGCCGCACCAAAGGCTCGCCGCCGGTGATGCGCAGCTTGCGCACGCCCAGCCCCACGAAAGCCGAGCACAGCCGGTCGAGCTCTTCCAGCGTCAGCAGCTCCGCCTTGGGCAGGAACTGCATATGTTCGGCCATGCAATAGGTGCAGCGGAAATCGCAGCGGTCCGTCACCGAAACGCGCAGGTAGGAAATCGGACGTGCAAACGGGTCGATGAGCGGTGCATTTATCATGTCTATTAGATAGTCCCGAGCGGGAAGGCGCACAAGGCGGCATGCATCAACCAAAAGCCTTGGCTTTTATGGACAGGGCCGCCAAGCCCCGTTAGCCTTTCCCCCAAGATCCCGCGACAGCGGCAGTGCCTTCGTCCTGCAAGGCGGCCTGCGCGCCAAGCCGCCTTTCGCGCCCGACCGCCTGTAATCGACCACCATCATGACGAGGCCCCCGATGATCCCTGCCCTCCCGCGTCTTTCGCTGATTCTGCCGCTGATTTCGGTTGCGGCGCTGGCCGCCTGCACCCAAGGCGGCGGCCTCATGTCCGGCAAGCGCGAAGAGCAGCCCCCGCAAGCCAAAGCGCAAGCGCGGCGAGCGAAGCGGTTGTGGTCGCGACGGCAGCCGCTGCGCCGATCCCCGCGCCTCGGCCAAAACCGCCGCGCAATTCGACACGACCACCACTGCGCAGAAGGCCGCCGCAGCCGCCCCGCCCGCCAGCGGGAAAGAAGCTCGGACTGACAGTCGCCTCGCTTGGCGATCCGACCCAGCCCGGTTTCTGGATCAAGACCCCGCTGGTCAAATCGGCCGGCAAGGGACGGATCGTCAATCCCGCCAACGGCAAATCCGCCAAAGTCGACCTCCAGCCGCTGGCCGGACCGGCAAGTTCGGGCAGTCAGGTCTCGCTGCCTGCGCTGCAATTGATCGGCATCAGCCTGACCGACCTGCCCTCGGTCGAGGTCTATCAGAACTAGCGCCGCGCGCGCGCAAGCACCCGCGAGCGCAGCCATGAAACGACAATGCCCCGCTTTCGCGGGCATTTCTTTGCTCTGCATCCTCTAGCCGGATCGGGTTTTATTCGACCGTCACCGATTTCGCGAGATTGCGCGGCTGGTCGACATCGGTGCCTTTGGCAACCGCGGTGTAATAGGCCAGATATTGCATCGGCACCGCATAAAGCACCGGAGCGAAGATCCCGCCCGAGACCGGCATGGCCAGCGTGGCGCGGCAGCCCTCGCCCGCAAGCGCCACCCCTTCGGCGTCCGAGATCAGCAGAACCTGCCCCAGACGCGCCATGACCTCCTGCATGTTCGAGACGGTCTTGTCGAAAAGCCCGTCGCGCGGTGCCAGCACCACCACCGGCAGATTGCGGTCGATCAGGGCGATCGGCCCATGCTTCAGCTCGCCCGAAGCATAGCCCTCGGCATGGATATAGCTCAGCTCCTTGAGCTTGAGTGCGCCTTCCATCGCGACGGGGAAAAGCCCGCCCCGACCGAGATAGAGCACATCGCTTGCCTCCGAGAGCCAGCTTGCCAGCTTGCGGCACTCGTCGCCCACCGCGAGCACCTGATTGAGCTGGCCGGGCAGCGCGCGCAATTCGCCGATCAGGCGGGCGCGCTCGGCATCATCGATATGGCCGCGGTCATGGGCCGCTTTCACCGCGAGCACGGCCAGAACCGCGAGCTGGCAGGTAAAGGCCTTGGACGAGGCCACCCCGACCTCGATCCCCGCCAGCGTCGGCAAGGCGATGTCGGTATCGCGCGCAATGGCCGAAGTACCGACATTGACCACGCCGACCGTCTTGGCGACCTTGCCCTTGACGTAATGGAGCGCGGCCAGCGTATCGGCGGTCTCGCCCGACTGGCTGACGAACATCGCCCAGCTTTTGGCGAAAGCGGCGGTTCGCGATAGCGGAATTCGCTGGCGATATCGATGTCGCAGGGCAGACGGGCAATCGTCTCGAACCAGTATTTCGCGACCGATGCCGCGTAATAGGCCGTTCCGCAGCCCACCAAAGTCAGCCGGTCGGCCTGCGAGAAATCCAGCCCCTCGGGCAAAACGATGCGCTCGCCCTTGATGTAATGGTTGAGCGCATCTGCCAGAACCGAAGGCTGCTCGGCGATCTCCTTAGCCATGAAATGGCGGAAGCCGCCCTTGTCGATCACGGTCGAGCCGACATCGATCACCGCCGCCTCGCGGGTGACGGAACGGCCGTGGAAATCGGAGATCTCGACGCCGGCACGGCACAGAACCGCGAAATCGCCATCCTCGAGATAGGTGATGCGGTCGGTGAAGGGCGCAAGCGCCACCGCATCCGAACCCAGATACATCTCGCCGTCGCCGTGACCGATCGCGAGCGGGCTGCCGCGCCGTGCGGCCACCATCAGATCGGGCGCACCCTCGAACAGAAAGGCCAGAGCATAGGCGCCGTGCAGGCGCGAAACCGCCTTGCGCGCCGCCTCGACCGGCGCGAGGCCCTCTTCCATGTAGCGGCCGGTCAAAAGCGCGACGACTTCGGTATCGGTCTCGGATCGGGCACCATTCCCGCAGCGACCAGTTCGGCTTTCAGCTCGCGATAATTCTCGATGATGCCGTTGTGGACGACCGCGACGGGACCGTGGCGGTGGGGATGGGCATTGGCCTCTGTCGCCGCGCCGTGGGTGGCCCAACGGGTGTGGCCGATGCCGCTTTGCCCCTGAAGCGGCAGATGGACGAGCCGGTCCGAAAGGTTGACGAGCTTGCCGACAGCGCGGCGGCGGTCGAGCCTGCCGGTGCTGTCGATGCTCGCGACGCCTGCGGAATCATAGCCGCGATATTCCAGACGCTTGAGCGCCTCGACCATCTGGGGCGAAACCTCGTGATTGCCCAAAATCCCGATAATGCCGCACATCAGTCTTTCACTTTCTGGCTGCGAAGAGCCTCGAACAGGCGGGTGGCGAGACCCGGTTTGGTGACCTGACGCGCGCGGCCAAGCGCCAGCGCATCGGCAGGAATATCGGTGGTGATGACCGAGCCCGAGCCCGTCATCGCCCGAGCCCCGACCTTGACCGGCGCCACGAGAATGGTGTCGGAGCCGATGAAGACATTCGGCCCGATCTCGGTGCGGTGCTTGGAGACACCGTCGTAATTGCTGGTGATCGTGCCCGCGCCGATATTGGTCGCCTCGCCGATTTCGGCATCGCCGAGATAGGTGAGATGGCCGACCTTCACCCTTCGTGCAGCAGGCTGTTCTTGATCTCGACAAAGTTGCCGACATGGACATCGCCGCCAAGCTCGGCGCCGGGACGCAGACGCGCGAAAGGCCCGACCGTGGCGCCCGAGGATACATGGCAGCCCTCCAGATGGCAGAAGGGCATGATTTCCGCCTCGCTCTCGATGGTGACGCCTGCGCCGAAGACGACATTCTGCCCGATGACCGCATCACGGCCGATCATCGTATCCAGCGCGAACCAGACGCTCGAAGGATCGCTCAGCGTGACGCCGTTCTCCAGCGCCTCGGCACGGGCGCGCGCCTGGAAGGCAGCCTCTGCAGAAGCGAGCTCGGCGCGGGTGTTGATGCCCAAAGTCTCGGCCTCGTTCCCGATCACGACATCGGTGCGATGGCCTGCGGCACGCGCAATGCCCACGATATCGGTGAGGTAATATTCGCCCGAGGCATTGTCGTTGCCGAGCTGCGCGATCGCCTCGCGCAGGACGGCAGCATCCGCCGCGACCACGCCCGAATTGCACAAGGTGATCGCGCGGGTCGCCTCGTCGGCATCCTTGAACTCGACGATCTTCTCGAGCCCTTCGGCACCCATGACCAGACGCCCGTAGCGGCCCGGATCGGCGGCCTCAAAGCCCAGAACGCAAAACGCTGCCGGATGGCCGGCCAAAGCCGCCAGCGTTTCGGCGGTGATGAAGGGCGTGTCGCCGAAGAGGACGATAACGCGGCCCGCGAAGCCATCGAGCAGCGGCAGAGCCTGCGCTACGGCATGGCCGGTGCCCAATTGCTCGCTTTGCAGCGCGAGTTTCGCCTCGGGCTCGAATTTTGCGACCGCCTTGCCGACCTTCTCGGCGCCATGGCCGGTAACGACCACGATCGCTTCGGGGTCGAGGCTGCGGCCGGTGTTGAGCGCATGGGCAAAAAGCGGAACCGCGGCAAGCCGGTGGAGAACCTTGGGCAGGTCGGATTGCATGCGACTGCCCTGCCCCGCTGCCAGAATGATCAATGCGACGGGGTCTCCGACATGTGGGGCCTCACTATTGTGGTTCATTTCTCTTGGCGGCCGTTCTACCGATATGGCGCGCAAGGGCCAAGGGTCCCGCGTTCACACATTTTGACGGAAGGTTACAATATGGCGGGCATGGTGGCGGGTATGGGCGCGGGCACGGTTGTTTTCGACCTCGACGGCACGCTGGCGGATACATCGGCGGATCTGATCGCGGCGGCGAATGCCTGCTTTATCGCGCGCGGCATGGGAGCTTTGCTCGATCCGGTGGCCGATCAACTCATCGCCTTCCACGGCGGACGGGCCATGCTGCGGGCCGGTTACGGCCGTCTGCCGCAAGACATGCTGCTCCCGCCCGGCGCCGAAGAAGAGGATTACCCCCGCCTGCTTGACCATTACGCCGCCAATATCGCCGAACACACCCGCCTGTACGACGGCACCGAGGCCGCCCTCGAGACCCTCGCCGCCGCGGGGCACAGGCTCGCGGTCTGCACCAACAAGCCCGAAGGCCTCGCCGAGACGCTCTTGCGCGAACTCGGGATCCGCGGGCATTTCCAAGCCCTGATCGGCGCCGATACTTTGCCCGTGCGCAAGCCCGACCCGCGCCCCTATTTCGCGGCGGTCGAAGGCGCAGGCGGCATTGCCGCGCGCTCGTTTCTGGTGGGCGATACCGAAACCGACCGCAAAACCGCAAGCGCGGCAGGGGTCAAGGTCGCACTGGTGGCCTTCGGCCCCGAAGGCCAGGCGCTCGAACGGCTCGCTCCCGATGCCATGCTGAGCGAATTCGCGGCACTTCCCGCGCTGGCCAAAGCGTGGCTCGGCTGAGCGCACAGGGGCAACGAAACAAGGGAAGTCGGGGCTTTGCCCGAACCCCAAGGTATTTCGCTCGAAGCGAGAGGGAGAAAGACTTTCTTAAGCTCTTCTTGCGATGATCGGACACGGTACAGGCAGAGGTGCCGATGACCGTTCAGAGCGAAGCGCCCCGATCCATGATGCCGATGGCCTGATCGGGGCGCGGACGCGGCTTGAGCGGGACTTGGGTCGGGGCTTCGCTTTGACGAAAATACCTCGGGGTGAGCCCCGAAAGGGGCGAGGGGCGGCGCCCTCACCCTTGAAACCTGACGGTTTGCTTACTCGGCCTGGCTTGCAGGCTTGGCGTTGAGCATGCCGTATTGCTTGGCGCCCAGTGCCTCGTGCAGATCCAGCTGGGTTTCGAGGAAGTCGATATGACCTTCCTCGTCGGCAATCAGATCCTCGAACAGCGCCTTGGTGACGTAATCGCCGACCTTTTCGCAATGCTCGCGCGCTTCGATATAGAGCTTGCGCGCGTCATGCTCGGCCGCGAGATCCGCCTCGAGCGTTTCCTTGAGGTTTTGCCCGATCCGCAGCGGGTCGAGTTTTTGCAGGTTCGGATGGCCTTCCAGAAAGATGATTCGCTGGATGAGGCGGTCGGCGTGGTTCATCTCTTCGATGGATTCCGCGCGCGATTTATCCGCGACATGGCCGTAGCCCCAATCGTCCTGCAAGCGGTAGTGCAGCCAATACTGGCTGACGGCGGTCAGCTCAGACCGCAGCGCTGCGTTGAGATATTCGATGACCTTTACGTCGCCCTTCATGAACGGCTTCCTCTTTCCTGGTACGCAATCCCCGCAGAATGGGGGGTACGCCCAGATTATCGCAACCGCGCATGGTGTCCAGAAACAAGGGCATGCACCCGCCGCAGTCGGCGCGCTTGCCCAGAGCGTGATAGATCTTGCCCGGCGTGATGATCGTCTGGGGATCGGAGGCGCGCATCCAGTCGATGGCGGCTTTGATTTCGTGATCCGAGATCTGGGTACAGTGGCAGACGATCATGGCGCTTCCTCTTTGCAGATAACTTACCAAATCAATCGGACATGTAAAGCCTGACTGTTTCCATGCGACATTTCACATTGTCTTGAACCGCAGGCCCAGACCGGCCCTGCATGCCGCAAGTCGCGCTTGACCCTTGGCCCGCAGAGGCAGAGAACCACGCCATGAAACTCGACGATTTCGACTTTGACCTTCCCGAAGGGCTGATCGCGACGCGACCGGCCTCCCGCGCAGCAGCGCGCGTTTGCTCGTGGCCGAGGGGCGCGATCCGCGATCTCCATGTGCGCGATCTGACCTCGGTGTTCCGGCCGGGCGATCTGCTTGTGCTCAACGACACCCGCGTCATTCCCGCCCGCCTGACCGGCACGCGTCGGCGGATGACGGCGCAGGGCGAGGTCGAGGCCAAGATCGAAGTTACCCTGCTCGAGGCGGCCGCGGACGGCAGCTGGCGCGCGCTGGCCAAGCCTTTGCGCAAGCTCAAGCAGGATGAAACCATTCGCTTTTCCGACACGCTCTCGGCCCGCGTCACCGCGATTTCGGATGCCGGTCTGACCCTCGCCTTCGATGCCGGCGGCGAGGGTTTCGAGGCCGAGCTCGCCCGCGTCGGCGCCATGCCGCTGCCGCCCTATATCGCCGCCCTGCGCGCGCCCGACGAGCGCGACCGCGAGGATTACCAGACTGTCTGGGCCAAGAATTCCGGCGCGGTTGCCGCTCCGACCGCAAGCCTCCATTTCGACGAGGCGCTGCTTGCCGAGCTGCGCGACATGGGCGTGCGCTTCGTTTATGTCACGCTGCATGTCGGCGCGGGGACCTTCCTTCCGGTCAAGGTCGAGGATGTCGAAACCCACCGCATGCATGCCGAATGGGGCGAGGTCACGCCCGAGGCTGCCGCCGCGATCAATGATGCCAAAGCCGAGGGCGCGCGCGTCATTCCGGTCGGAACCACCGCGCTGCGCCTGATCGATCAGCGGCGCGCGAGGACGGAACCGTTGCCCCCTTCGAGGGTACGACGGATATCTTCATCTATCCCGGCTACCGTTTCCGCGCGGCAGATGCGCTGATGACGAACTTCCATTTGCCTAAGTCCACGCTGCTCATGCTGGTCAGCGCGCTGATGGGACAGGAGCGTATCCGCGAGATCTATGGACATGCCGTGAACTCCGGCTATCGTTTCTTCAGTTATGGCGATGCTTCCCTGC
This sequence comes from Paracoccus cavernae, assembly GCA_030410095.1. Taxonomy (GTDB): domain Bacteria; phylum Pseudomonadota; class Alphaproteobacteria; order Rhodobacterales; family Rhodobacteraceae; genus Paracoccus; species Paracoccus cavernae. The sequence continues at coordinate 272,421 of JAUFRC010000001.1, read as the reverse complement.
TGATTCCTAGGATTTTTCATGCTTACGGTCCTGCGCACCACCTGGCCCCTGCTTTTAGGCATTTTGCTTTTGATGGTCGGGAACGGGATGCAGGGCACCCTTTGGGCATCCGCGGCAACATCGAGGGCATCGCGCCGGGCCAGATGTCCTATGTCATGGCCGCCTATTTCTGCGGTTTCCTGCTGGGAAGCCGCCTCGTGCCCGACATGATCCAGAAGGTCGGCCATGTGCGGGTCTTCGCCGCGCTCGGCTCGCTGATCTCGGCGGTGCTGATCCTTTACGCGGTGGTGCCGAACTGGATCGCCTGGTCGCTTCTGCGGCTGATCATCGGCTTTTCGTTCTCGGGGTCTATATCACGGCGGAAAGCTGGCTGAACGCCAGCGCCACCAACGAGACCCGCGGTCAGGCGCTTTCGGCCTATATGATCGTGCAAATGCTGGGCATTATCGGCGCGCAGATCCTCATGAACACTGCCGATCCCGCCGGCTATCTGCTCTTCGTGATCCCCTCGGTGCTGGTCTCTTTCGCCTTCCTGCCGATCCTGCTTTATCCGCAGCCCGCGCCGCAGTTCACCACGATCAAGCGCATGAGCTTCGCCCGTCTGTTCCGGACCTCGCCCCTCGGCTGCGTCGGGATTTTCATGATGGGCGGAGTGTTTTCGGCCATCTTCGGCATGGCCTCGGTCTGGGGCTCGATCAAGGGCCTTTCGGTACGCGAGATCTCGTCCTTCGTGGCCGCGATCTATGTCGGCGGGCTGGTGCTGCAATATCCGATCGGCTGGCTGTCGGACCGGACCGACCGCCGCCAATTGGTGCTGGCACTTTCCGCTTTCGGCACGATTGTCGCGGTCCTGACCATTCTGGCCGATCCGGGGATCGTCGGGCTGCTACTGGCGGCGGCTGCAATCGGCGGCGTCGCCAATCCGGTCTATTCGCTGCTTTTGGCCTATACCAACGACTTTCTCGACCAGAGCGATATGGCGGCGGCCTCGGCCGGGCTGCTGTTCATCAACGGCGTCGGCGCCATGACCGGCCCGATCATCACCGGCTGGCTGATGACCATCGCCGGCCCCAACGGCTTCTGGCTTTATATCGGCCTGCTGCTGGCGGTGCTGACCGGCTATGCCGGCTGGCGCATGACGCGCCGCCCCTCGCCCGCGCTCGACCAAAGCTTCGCGGTGATCTCGCCGACGGCAACCCCGCTCGCGGTCGAGGCAGCGCTGGAATCGGCGGGCGGGGATGATTCGCCCAACAACCCCGCGAACTGAACCTGCCCGACAAGCGCCCGAAGGCGCGCGTCAGCCGCGCCGCCCCTTGGCCTTGAACCGCCGCTCCGCCAATGCCAGCATGGGGGCCAAGACAGGAGAAGACCACATGCCCCATCAGCACATCATCCGTTTCTGGGTCGACGAAATCGGCGAAAAAGGATGGTACGAGCGCTCCGACGACACCGACGAGATGATCCGCGCGCGTTTCCTGCCCCATTGGGAAGAGGCAAAGCCGCTGACCGACGACTGGTGCCACAGCGCGGAGCACATGCTGGCGGCCGTCATCCTGACCGACCAATTCCCGCGCAATATGTTCCGCGAGGACGGCCGCGCCTTCGCAACCGATGCGCTGGCGCGCGAAATCGCCGATAAAGCCATCGCCCAGGGTTTCGACCTCGCGACGCCGATGCCGATGCGCCAATTCTTCTACATGCCCTTCATGCATTCCAGATCTTTGGCCGATCAGGACCGCGCGGTTGCCCTTTGCGGCGAATTCCTGACCGAGGACAGCCACCGTCACGCGATCCTTCACCGTGAAACCATCCGCGTTTTCGGGCGCTTTCCCTGGCGAAACGCCATGGTCGGCCGCGAAACCACGCCGGCGGAACAGGCCTTTCTCGACCTTGGCGGCTATGGCGCGCTGGTCACCGGAAGACTCTCGCTTGAAGCGCTTCGGGAAATGGTTTAACGCTCAACTATCTTCAGCGACGAGGGGAAGCCGATGACGCAAACGTTCGACATGGTGGTGATCGGTTCCGGTCCCGGTGGTTATGTCAGTGCCATTCGTGGCGCACAGCTGGGGCTCAAGGTCGCCGTGATCGAGCGCGAGCATCTGGGCGGCATCTGCCTCAACTGGGGCTGCATCCCGACGAAAGCGCTTCTGCGCTCGGCCGAAGTCTTCCACCTGATGGAGCGGGCCAAGGAATTCGGTCTTTCGGCCGACAAGATCGGCTATGATCTCGCAGCGGTCGTGGGCCGCTCGCGCGGGGTCGCCAAACAGCTTTCGGGCGGCGTCGGCCACCTGCTCAAAAAGAACAAGATCACCGTGATCATGGGCGAAGCGACCCTGACTGGCCCGACCAAGCTTTCGGTCAAAACCGACAAAGGCACCGAAGAAATCATCGGCAAAGCCGTGGTTCTGGCCACCGGTGCTCGCGCCCGCGAACTGCCCGGCCTCGAACCCGACGGCAAGCAGGTCTGGAACTACAAACACGCGCTCAACCCGCCGCATATGCCCAAGAAGCTTCTGGTCATCGGCTCGGGCGCGATCGGCATTGAATTCGCGAGCTTCTTCAACACGCTCGGCGCCGATACCACCGTGGTCGAGGTCATGGACCGCGTCCTGCCGGTCGAAGATGCCGAAATCTCGGCTCTGGCCAAGAAGCAGTTCGTCAAACAGGGGATGAAAATCCTCGAGAAGACTTCGGTCAAGAAACTCGACCGCGCGGCCGGCAAAGTCACCGCCCATATCGAGGCGAACGGCAAGGTCGAGACGCAGGAATTCGACACGGTCATCTCGGCTGTCGGCATTGTCGGAAACGTCGAAAACCTCGGTCTCGAGGCTGTCGGCGTCAAGATCGACCGCACCCATGTCGTGACCGACGAATATTGCCGCACCGGAGTGCCCGGCCTCTATGCGATCGGCGACGTGGCCGGCGCGCCCTGGCTTGCCCACAAGGCCAGCCATGAAGGCGTCATGGTCGCGGAGCTCATCGCAGGCCAGAAACCCCATCCGATCAAGCCGAATTCGATCGCGGGCTGTACCTATTGCCACCCGCAGGTCGCCTCCGTCGGCCTGACAGAGGAAAAGGCGAAAGCCGCAGGCTACGACATCAAGGTCGGCCGTTTCCCCTTCATCGGCAACGGCAAGGCGATTGCTCTGGGCGAGCCGGAAGGCCTCGTGAAGACGATCTTCGACGCGAAAACCGGCGAGCTTCTGGGCGCGCATATGATCGGCGCCGAAGTGACCGAGCTCATTCAGGGCTATGTCGTCGGCCGCACGCTGGAAACCACCGAAGCCGAGCTGATGGAAACCATTTTCCCGCATCCGACGCTTTCGGAGATGATGCACGAATCCGTGCTCTCGGCCTACGGTCGCGCGATCCACTTCTGAGTGGCATGAAAAGGGCGGTCCCGCCGCCCTTCTTCATCACAGAAATACCCCTGCGGGGGTCACGGGGGCGCAAAGCCCCCGTTTTCTTTGCACTTAGGCCGCCGACATCCGCGTCTCGATCATGCCTGCAAGCCAGCTCGCACCGACCGGCAGAGCCTCGTCGTTGAAGTCGTAGGCCGGATGATGGAGCATGGCGCTATCGCCGTTCCCGAGAAAAATATAGGCCCCCGGACGCGCGTTCAGCATGAAGCTGAAATCCTCGCCCGCCATCATCGGCTCGACCGTCCAGTCAACCGCCCCTGCGACAGCCTCGGCCACCGCACCGGCATGGGCCGCCGCATCGGCATCATTGATCGTCACCGGATAGCCGCGATGGAAATCGACACGCGCCTCGGCGCCATAGGTTGCGGCAACACCGGCCGCGATCTCGCCGATGCGCTGCTCGAGCTGGTCGCGCACCGCAGGATCGAGGCTGCGCGCGGTGCCCTTGAGGCGCACGTTCTCGGGCAGGACGTTATAGGCGGGCGAATCCGTTTCGATCACGCAGACCGAGACGACCGCATTCTTCAGCGGATCGACATTGCGAGAGACGATGCTTTGCAATGCAACGATGACCTGCGCCGCGACCAAAGCCGTATCGACCGCCTTGTGGGGTGCCGCCGCATGACCGCCCTTGCCCTTGAGATGGATGTCGAACTGGTCCGCCGCCGCCATCATCGCGCCCGCACGCAGACCGAAGGTGCCGACCGGCATCCCGGGAAGATTGTGGAGGCCGTAAAATTCCTCGATCCCCAGCGCGTGATCAGACCATCGTCGATCATGGCCTGCGCCCCTGCCCCGCCCTCTTCGGCAGGCTGGAAGATCATGACGGCGGTCCCGTCGAAATTGCGCGTCTCGGCCAGATATTTCGCCGCCGCAAGCAACATCGAAGTATGGCCGTCATGCCCGCAGGCATGCATCTTTCCGGGCGTCTGCGAGGCATATTCCGCGCCCGTGATCTCGTTGATCGGCAGGGCATCCATATCCGCGCGCAGGCCGATCACCCTTCCCTTGCTGTCGTTTTTTCCGCGGATCACCGCAACCACGCCCGTCCGACCGATGCCCTCGGCAACTTCGTCCACGCCAAAGCCGCGCAGCAGCTCGGCCACACGCGCCGAGGTGCGCGGCAGATCGTACATCACTTCGGGATGGCGGTGGAAATCGTGACGCCAGGCTTTGATCTCTGGCAGCATTTCGGCAAAACGGTTCTTTACGGGCATGGAAATCTCCTTCCCGCGAAAGGTGCGCCGTTTCGCGGGCGCCTGCAAGGCAGCCGAAGGGCTGGCAGACAGCTCTGCCTATAAACTCGGCCCCAGCACGATTTCGGAGCCGTCCGAGAAGCGCGAGCAGCGGAAACGGTGCAGATCATGTTCGGGATCGCGACCGCGCAGCAGATCGGCCATGACCCGCCCGATGGCCGGACCGATGCCGAAACCATGCCCCGACAGGCCGGTTGCCACGAAAAGGCCCGCGATCGGGCTTTGGTCGAGGATCGGCACCTGATCGGGCATCGTGTCGATCATCCCCGCCCAGGCCTGACGCACCACCGGACGGCCGAAATGCGGAAAAGCCTTGGCGAAATCGCGATGGATCTTTTCCAGCAAGCGCCGGCTCGGCGGCGGATCAAGAACGCGCATCCGCTCGAACGGGCTCTCATCGCCCGCACCCCAGCGCCGCGCGGTGCGCCAGGCATCGGGAAAGCCCTTGGGCGCTGCGGGCGAAAGCCTTGTGCTTTTGAAATCGCGTTTGAGCTGCGGCAGATAGGCTTTGAGATGGCGGAAGGCATCGCGACCGATCCAGAAATCATGATCGCTTCCGGGCGCGAGCGTATAGCCGCCGTCCTGCCTGCGGCGGAAAGCGAAATCGGAATCGGCCGCGGCACCTTGCCAGAACTCGGGCATCGGCATCGTGGCGCAAACCGTTGCGCGCACCGAAAGCTGCGGTATCTCCAGCCCCGCATTGCGCGCGAAAAGCGACGACCACGCCCCGCCCGCCAGCAAAACCCGCTCGGTACGGATCAGCCCCGCCTCGGTGTGGACACCCGCGACTTTGCCGCCCGAAAGGTCGAGACTGCGTGCCGCGCAATCCTCGATGATCAGCGCCCCCGCCTCGCGCGCGAGCCGCGCCATGGCGGGAACGGCGGTCCACGGCTCGGCGCGCGCATCCGAAGGGGTCGACATCGCGCCGACCCAATCCGCGCCATTGGGCAGCGTCGCCTGCAACTCCGCGCGCGAGACCATGCGCGTATCAAGCCCGTAGTGACGCGCATGGACGAGCCATTCCTCGAAACGGGCAAGCTCCTCCGCGCTCGCAGCAAGATAGGTCACGCCGGTCTGCTCGAAACCGGCAGCCGCGCCCAGCTCCTGCGAGAGCCCCTGCCAGAGGCGCATCGATTCGATCATGATCGGTAGTTCCGCCGGATCGCGCCCCTGCTGGCGCACCCAGCCCCAATTGCGCGAGGATTGCTCGGCGGCGACACGGCCCTTTTCGCAGACGACGACCGAAACACCTGCCCGCGCCAGATAAAGCGCCGTGGCGATTCCGCGATGCCGCCGCCGATGATGACGACATCGGCAGCATCGGGCAGAGCATCGGCGAATGTCACGGGATCCGTCGCGCGGATCGGCCCTCCGACCATGATCATGCCAAACTCCGCCCTTGAACCACCTTGTGGACTGCCACGCTAACGCGGGCCAAGGCCAATGCAACCGCCAATTTGGGCAGGTTTTTCCGCAGGATGGGCCGGATCAGGCCAGCTGGGCCACGACGCACGGCAAAAGTCCGCGGGGCAGGATGACCAGCATCGGCCCCTCGACCGCGAGCGAAACCGGCCCCGCGACCTCGTTCGAGGTGCCGATCCGGCCGTCCGGCGAAAACTCCAGCCCGTCGATCGGCCATCGCAGACCGCGGCTGGTGCCGCGCGCCGCGCCGAGAGGAAAAGCGAAAACCGCGCGCCCTCGGGCAGATCGAGCGCAAGTTCGGGCGGTGCAAGAAAGACCAGATCCTCCGCGCCAAGCAGGATGCAACGTGGCGCGCGGATGCGCGCGATCGCATTCATCGCGGACAGGCCGTGATCATGCCGCCCGTCCAGAACCCCGAGCGCCAACACGAAAGGTGCCGCGATGCGGGTCAGGCATTTTTCGAAATCGGTGCTGTCCTGCTCGGCGACATGGCACAGCCGCTCCGGCGGAAGCACCGTGCGGGCTGCATCCGAGAGGCTGTCGAAATCGCCGATCACGACTTTCGGGACCGCGCCAAGCGCGAGCGCGCGATCCGCACCGCCATCGGCCGCCACCAGATCGGGGCGAAGGCGAGCGCCTCGGCCAGATCCTCGGGCGAGACCGGACCGCCGCCGATCAGCGTGATCCCCTCGTCAGAGCGCAGGACCGGCTCCGCCATCGCGTTCAGCCGTCCTGGCCGGTGCCGGCCTCTTCCTTGCCGATGCCGGTGAAGACGCGTTTGAAGGGCAGCGCCCAGAGAATGCCCAGCACGACATAGACGAGAATCTCGATCAGGATCGGCAGTCGGCCGAAGCGGGTATCGAGCCAGTTCATCAGCGTGACCGCGACCACGATGTAAAGCGGCAGCCCGATCAGCAGGATGACCAGCGACCAGCGTTTGCGCGTCTTGAGATCCATGTATCGGCCTTTCACAGCAGGAGCGGTCTTGCGGCGGAGCATCCCGCCCTTTCCCCGCTCTTGCCATTCCCGCGCCGCCTTTTCCAGTCCGACGGCGGGAATGGCGGAAAATAACGCCGTTGGCGGATATGAAAACGCCGCGCGGGTCTCCCTGCGCGGCGTCTTGTTTGGTGGGTGGCCTGCGATCAATCCGCGAAGGGATCGGTCACAAGGATGGTGTCGTCACGCTCGGGGCTGGTCGAAAGCAGCGCGACAGGGCACTGGATCAGCTCTTCGATGCGGCGGACATATTTGATCGCCGCGGCCGGAAGCTGGGCCCAGCTGCGCGCGCCTTGGGTCGACTCGTGCCAGCCTTCCATCTCTTCGTAGATCGGCGTGACCTTCGCCTGAAGCGCTGCGGCGGTCGGCAGGTGGTCGTATTTCTTGCCGTCGATTTCGTAGCCGACGCAGATTTTCAGCGTGTCGAAACCGTCGAGCACGTCCAGCTTGGTCAGTGCGATACCGTTCACGCCGGAAATCGCGCAGGTCTGGCGCACCAGAACCGCATCGAACCAGCCACAGCGGCGCTTGCGGCCGGTGACGGTGCCGAATTCATGGCCGCGCTCGCCGAGACGCTGGCCGTCCGCATCGTCGAGCTCGGTCGGGAACGGACCCGAGCCGACGCGGGTCGTATAGGCTTTGACGATGCCCAGCACGAAGCCGATCGACGACGGGCCTAGGCCGGTGCCGGTCGAGGCCATGCCCGACATGGTCGTCGAGGAGGTCACATAGGGATAGGTGCCGAAATCGATGTCGAGCAGCGAGCCCTGTGCGCCTTCGAACAGGATGCGCTTGCCGGCGCGGCGGTCGTCGTTGAGGACCTTCCACACGGGCTGGGCATAGGCCAGCAGTTTCGGCGCGATTTCAAGCAGCTTCGCGCGCAGTTCGGCACGGTCGATCGGCTCGGCGCCGAGGCCCTTGCGCAAAGGATCGTGATGGGCCAGCAGACGGTCGAGACGCGCGTCCAGCGTTTCCTCGTCGCCCAGATCGGCGACGCGGATGGCGCGACGGCCGACTTTGTCCTCATAGGCCGGGCCGATGCCGCGGCCGGTGGTGCCGATTTTCGACGCGCCGGCGGCTTCTTCGCGCAGACGGTCGAGGTCCTGGTGCAGCGGCAGGATCAGCGGCGCATTCTCCGCGATCATCAGGTTTTCGGGCGAGATCGCGACGCCTTGCGCGGCGAGCTTGTCGATCTCGGTGAACAAGGCCCAAGGATCAAGCACGACGCCATTGCCGATCACGGCCATCTTGCCCTTGCGCACGATCCCCGAAGGAAGCAGCGACAATTTGAAGACTTCGCCGTCGATCACCAGCGTATGGCCGGCGTTATGGCCACCCTGAAAGCGCGCGATCACATCGGCGCGTTCCGACAGCCAGTCGACGATCTTGCCCTTGCCTTCGTCGCCCCATTGAGCGCCGACGACCACCACATTGGCCATGTTCCTATTCCCTTCGGTCACAAATGCCCCGAAGCCGTATAAGGGCTGAAAAGGCTGGGGAAAGCGTAAAGGGGCACGCGGATGCGAAAGGGGAACCGCTTTGCGGCCCGCGCATGGCGTGTTTTCGCGCAGATCACGCCCGCGGGGGCGAATGCAGGTGCCCCGGCGCCGAAATCCTTTGCCCGAAATCAGCATCTTATGGAACCATGCTTTCCGGAGCCGGACGGGATCCGGCGGTTCGGAGGACCTTTCGATGTGTCATGCCTGCGTGATTGAAAATGTGAAGGCCGATATGATGTCGCGGCGCAGCCTGTTTACCGGCGCGGCCGCAGCCGGAGTGGCGGCAGTGGCGATGGGGGCGGCCTCGGCCCGACCCGCGCTGGCCCAATCGGGCGGCAGGATCGTCGATCTGACCCATGCCTGGGACGAAACCTTTCCGACCTTCGACGGCAAACCCGGCATCACCTATGAAGAGGCGGTGAATTTCGACCAATCGGGTTATCAGCTGTGGAAGCTCACGATTTTCGAACATAGCGGCACCCATATCGACGCGCCGCTGCATTTCTCCAAAGACGGAAAATCCGTGGCCGAGATCGAGCCGGAGCAGCTGATGTGCCCGCTTTGCGTCGTCGACATCTCGGCCAAAGCCAAAGACGACGCCAATGCCATGGTCGAGGCCGCCGATATCGAGGCTTGGGTCTCGGCCAATGGCGAGATCCCCGCAGGCGCTCTGGTTGCGATGCATTCGGGCTGGGCGGCCAAACTCGGCACGCCGGAATTCCGCAATGATGCCGCCGGAAATTTCGCCTTTCCGGGCTTTGCGCAAAGCGCAACCGACCTGCTGGCCGGTATGAATGTCGCGGGGATCGGCGTGGACAGCCTCTCGCTCGACCCGGGCAATTCGGCGGATTTCGCGGTCCATAAGTCGTGGCTGTCCAGCGGGCATTACGGGATCGAGGCGCTTGCCGGTCTTGACCAGCTTCCCGCCAAAGGGGCCACGATCTTTGTCGGTGCGCCCAAGCACAAACGCGGCACCGGCGGCCCGGCCCGCGTCATGGCGGTGGTGTGATGGCGGTCGTCAGGATTTTGACCGATGAAGAGGCCGATCCGCGCGCGCTTGCGGTTTTCGACAAGATCCGCGCCGCGCGGGGCAGCGATTACGTCAACAATTTCTGGCGTGCCATGGCCCATGATCCGGCCGCGATGGAGGCGACTTGGGACCGGATCGGGCAGGTGATGGGCGCGGGCGCGCTTGATCCGATGGTCAAGGAGCTGATCTATATCGCGGTCTCGACGGCGAACGGCTGCAGCTATTGCGTCCATTCCCATACCGCCGCCGCCCGTGCCAAGGGAATGACACCCGAGCAACATGCCGAGCTTTTGGCCGTGATCGGCATGGCGGCCCAGACCAACGCGCTGGTGACGGCGCTTGGCGTGCCGGTGGACGCGCGTTTCATGGCCGATCAGGACTAAGGCCCCGCCCCCGCTTTCCGGCCGCCCGAGGAGGCGGGCGGAAAGCATCCGAGCCAATCGTCGGGCGCAATGCTGCGTTGCAGAAAGATCCTCTACTCGGCGGGCGGGCGCGCCCCATCTCATGGGCACGACGGACCGGAATGCACCGTGATCCGCCAATCCGCCCCAGAGAGGAACCGACCGATGACCGCCCTTCACGCCGAGAAAACCGCAACTGCATCCCACGGCCTGTTCGCCCGCTTGGGCGCAATGCTGTCGGCAACCGTTTCGGCGATCAGCGAAGCCCGCTTGAATATGGCGCAGTATCACGCGCTCAACCGCATGTCCGACCGCGAGCTGGAAACCATCGGCCTGCGCCGTGGCGACCTGATCGCCCATGTCTTCAGCGACAAAGCCTGAGCGCACGCCCCGAATTGCCAGCGAGACACGCGCCAGCATAGGCGCCTCCAGCCAGCCAGAATGCGAAACCGGCATGATCCTCGCGGATCTGCCGGTTTTTCTTTGCCTATCGTACAAATTTCCGCGGGAAAGTGTCGTCCTCAGGCGGCGGCCTCTGCCGCCACGGGCGCGAAGGGCGTGATCGTCACATCCTCGCCCTCGAAGACGCAAAACGAGCCGGGGGAACCTCCAGCCAGTCCTTCTCGTCGGTTTCGAGCGGTTCGGAAACCACTGCCCGCCCGCCCCGCGTCGCCGACCAGCGGTGATAGAGCGAGGGCGCATGTTCGTCCGAGGCATAGCGCAGCGCATAAAGCCGTTCGCCATCCGAAAAGGCGGCGGTCAGGCGGACGAAGGGCAAAGTGCCGCGCTCGCGCGCCAAAGCCTCGAAAGCGCCGGCCGCCCGCGCCATCGCGCCTTGCGGATCGCCATCCATCCCCATGCCCATCGCGAGAAGGAACAAAGCCTCGCTATCGGTTGCGCCCTTGCGGTTGTGGTAAACCTCGTCGGGGATCAGCACCTCGGCCGAGCGGCGATAGCCGTCATAGCCGCCGAACTGGCCGTTATGCATGAAGCTCCAACGCCCGACGCTGAAGGGATGGCAATTGTTGCGGCTCGTCGCCGTGCCGGTCGAAGCGCGGACATGGGCCATGAAGAGATGCGATTTAACCGTCGCGGTCAGGCTGCGCAGGTTGGGGTCCGACCATGCGGGCATCACGTCGCGGTAAAGCCCCGGCTCGTCGCGATCACCATACCAGGCGATACCGAAGCCGTCGGCATTGACCGGTGTATGGCAATGGGTTGCCCCATGGCTTTGCCGCACGAGGAATGTCCCGGACGGCTGATGATATCTTCAAGATAGATCGGTGCGCCAATATAGGCGGCCCAACGGCACATGTTCCGTCCCTACTGCTCGTCTTTTCCTACCAATTAGCACGAGCATATTAACGAATCACGTTCTTTCGCCGGTGCTGCGGCAGTTTCGACAATCACAAGATCGCGCATTCCCGTGACGGCGGGATCGAAAGCGCCCTCCTTATCGGCAGGCGTTGCGCTTGCAAGCTGCGGAAACGCGCGTGAAATGACGCGCGTCCCCTTTCCATCACGGCCGGAGCCCGCTTTTAAGCGCGGCTGCCGATCAGCGCTTCGACTGCGGCAATGGCCGCATCGGCCCCATCAAGGCTCGGCGCACCACCCTGGGCACGATCGGGACGACCGCCGCCACCCTTGCCGCCAAGCGCCGCAACCGCCGTCTGGACCAGCTCGACCGCCGAGAGTTTCTCGGTCAGGTCAGCCGTGACACCTGCCGCGACCGTCGCTTTGCCGTCCGCATCGGTCAGCGCAACAACCGCACCCGAGCCGAGCTTCGCCTTGAGTTCATCGACCAGCGGGCCGAGCTCTTTGCCCGAAACGCCGTCGAAACGACGCGCGATGACTTTGATGCCGTTGATATCCTTGGCTTCCGCGTCACCCGCGCCACCCATCGCCAATTGGCGCTTGAGCTGGGCAACCTCGTTGGCAAGCGCCTTGCGCTCGTCGGCCAAGGCCTTGACGCGCGAGACAACCTCTCCCGCCTGCGCCTTGAGCGCGCCAGCGATTTCGGAGAGCTGGTTTTCCGAATTGCGCAGATAGGCCAAGGCCTCGGAACCCGTCAAAGCCTCGATCCGGCGCACGCCCGCGCTCGAGGCGCTGTCGCCCAGCAGCACGAATGCGCCGATATCGCCGGTGCGCGCGACATGGGTGCCGCCGCAAAGTTCGAGCGAATAGGTCGCCTGATCCAGCCCTTTGCCCGAGCCTTCCTGACGGCCCATCGAGACGACGCGAACCTCGTCGCCGTATTTCTCGCCGAACAGGGCCTGCGCACCCAAGGCGCGGGCATCGTCGGGCGACATCACACGGGTCTCGACCGGCGTGTTCTGGCGGATGTAGCTGTTCACTTCGCTTTCGACCTGCGCCAGCTCTTCGGGCGAAACCGCCTTGTTGTGGCTGAAGTCGAAGCGCAGACGATCATCGGCGTTCAAGCTGCCGCGCTGCGCGACGTGATCGCCAAGCGCATGGCGAAGCGCCTCGTGCAGCAGGTGCGTTGCCGAGTGGTTGGCGCGGATCGACGAGCGGCGCGCGTGATCGACGCTCAGCTGTGCGCCCTGGCCGCGCGAAATCTCGCCCATGGTGACTTCGGCGAAATGGATGAAGAGCCCCGAAACCTTCTTGGTATCGGTGACGCGTGCGGCACCGCTTTCGGTCTTGATCAGGCCGGTATCGCCGATCTGGCCGCCCGATTCAGCATAGAAGGGCGTCTGGTTGACGACGATCTGGACGGACTCGCCTTCCTTGGCGCTCCCGACGGCGGAACCGTCCCGAACCAGCGACAGGATCTGGCCCTCGGCCACTTCGGTGTCATAGCCGAGGAATTCGCTCGCGCCGTGCTTGTCGGCAAGATCGAACCAGATGGTCGCATCGGCCGTCTCGCCCGAACCGGCCCAGGCGGCGCGCGCCTTGGCTTTCTGTTCGGCCATGGCGGTGTCGAAACCACCGGTTTCGACCGTGCGGCCCTTTTCGCGCAAAGCGTCCTGCGTCAGATCGAGCGGGAAGCCGTAGGTGTCGTAAAGCTTGAACGCCGCCGCACCCGGAAGCGCCGCCCCTTCGGGCAGGCGCGACAGCTCGTCGTCGAGCAGGCGCAGACCGCGGTCGAGCGTCTGCTTGAAGCGGGTTTCTTCCAGCTTCAGCGTTTCCTCGATCATCGATTGCGCGCGGCCGAGTTCGGGGTAAGCCGCGCCCATCTGGCGCACCAGAGCCGGCACCAGCTTGAACATGACCGGATCCTGCGCGCCCAGCATATGTGCATGGCGCATCGCGCGGCGCATGATCCGGCGCAGAACGTAGCCGCGTCCCTCGTTCGAAGGCATGACGCCATCCGCGATCAGGAAGGAGGTCGAGCGCAGGTGGTCGGCGATGACGCGGTGATGGACCTTGCCCGGCCCGTCGGGGTCGAACTGGTCACATTCGCGCTGGCCTCGATCAGGGCGCGCATCAGATCGGTGTCGTAGTTGTCGTGCTTGCCCTGCAAAGCGCGCCGATCCGCTCCAGCCCCATGCCGGTGTCGATCGACTGCATGTCGAGGTCGCGCATCGTGCCGTCCTCGAACTGCTCGTATTGCATGAAGACGAGGTTCCAGATCTCGATGAAGCGGTCGCCGTCCTCGTCCTTCGAGCCCGGAGGGCCGCCCCAGATGTGGTCGCCGTGGTCGTAGAAGATCTCGGTGCAGGGACCACAGGGGCCGGTCGGACCCATGCGCCAGAAGTTGTCGTCGGTCGGGATGCGGATGATGCGGTCGTCGGACAGGCCCGCGACCTTCTTCCACAGCGCGGCCGCCTCGTCGTCGGTGTGGTAGACCGTGACCAGAAGCTTTTCCTTCGGAATGGCGAAATCCTTGGTCAGGAGCTTCCATGCAAAGGGAATTGCTTCGGATTTGAAGTAATCGCCGAAGCTGAAGTTGCCCAGCATCTCGAAGAAGGTGTGGTGGCGCGCGGTATAGCCGACGTTGTCGAGGTCGTTGTGCTTGCCGCCCGCGCGCACGCATTTCTGCGACGAGGTCGCGCGCTTGTAATCGCGATGCTCGACCCCGGTGAAGAGGTTCTTGAACTGGACCATGCCCGAGTTCGTGAACATCAAGGTCGGGTCATTGCGTGGGACAAGCGGGCTCGACTCGACGACGCGGTGGTCGTTGCGCTTGTAGAAATCCAGGAAGGTGGAACGAATATCGTTCAGGCTTGGCATGTCAGGAAATCCCGCTGAGGGCCTCGAACCGGCGCTGTCTATAGATGTGAGGAAAGGCAATATCCCCCTGCGGGGCCAGCGTAAAGGCGCAACCTTTCAGCGAAAGCGGCAAGCATGCAGGTACCGGCGCCCTGTCGGGGGCAAGCGGGCGCGCAAAACGTCTTGCGGATACAGGCGCCGCCCAATGAAAAAGGGGCCGAAACGACCCTTTTCCTTTCACCGTCAACGGCTTCGACCTTATTCGGTCAAATCGTCGCTGCTTTCCTCGGAGGCACCGAAGTCGAGACCGTGGCTCGCGCGGATCCGGTCCTCGATCGCCATCGCGATTTCGGGATTGTCGCGCAGGAACTGCTTGGCGTTCTCGCGGCCCTGGCCGATGCGCTCGTCGCCATAGGAATACCACGAGCCCGATTTCTCGACGACGCTGGCCTTGACGCCAAGGTCGATCAGCTCGCCCATCTTCGAGATGCCCTCGCCATACATGATGTCGAATTCGACCTGACGGAAGGGCGGCGCGACCTTGTTCTTGACGACTTTGACGCGGGTCGCGTTGCCGACAACCTCGTCGCGGTCCTTGATCGAGCCGGTGCGGCGGATATCGAGACGCACCGAGGCGTAGAACTTCAGCGCATTGCCGCCGGTCGTGGTCTCGGGGTTGCCGAACATCACGCCGATCTTCATCCGGATCTGGTTGATGAAGATCACCATGCAGTTGCTGCGCCCGATCGAGGCCGTCAGCTTGCGCATCGCCTGGCTCATCAAACGGGCCTGAGAGCCCATCTGCATGTCGCCCATATCGCCTTCGATCTCGGATTTGGGGTCAGCGCCGCGACCGAGTCCACCACGACAAGGCTGACCGCGCCCGAACGCACCAGCGTATCGACGATCTCGAGCGCCTGCTCGCCGGTATCGGGCTGGCTGATCAGCAGCTCGTCAAGGTTCACGCCCAATTTCTTGGCATATTGCGGATCAAGCGCGTGCTCCGCGTCGACGAAAGCACAGACCCCGCCTTTTTTCTGCTCTTCGGCCACGACATGCAGCGTGAGCGTCGTCTTGCCCGAGCTTTCGGGACCGAAGATTTCGATGATGCGGCCCTTGGGCAGGCCGCCGATGCCGAGCGCGATATCAAGGCCCAGCGAGCCGGTCGAAGTCGCCTCGATCTCGGCCACCGGATTATCCGCGCCGAGCTTCATGATCGAGCCCTTGCCGAACTGACGTTCGATCTGGGCCAGCGCGCTATCCAACGCCTTTTGCTTGTCAGCCGTTTTCTTGTCGGTCATGTCGAAAAGTGTCGCCCCTGCCATGATGTCCTCGCAGTTATTTCACACCCTCGCGCGGGGGCAATCTTCGTTACATGGATAATGTTCTCTTATTGTTCTTATTCCGCATTACCACGCGCTTGGCAACAACATTTCATCCGATCCAAGCTTGCGTCTCGCAAAGTAATCACGACTTCGGTTAAGAAAGCGTTTACGGCACCTTGCCGGAATCGTGACGCCCCGTGCTATGCGGCGGCTTGCAGCGCGCATCCCCTGCACCCTGCCCCCACTCAGTGATCGAAGCCCATAATGCTGATTTTTTCGAAAAAAGCTCGTTTTTCTTGCGACTCCCAAGACAGGTTCGACCGCGATCGAGGCGGCGCTCGAACCGCTTGCGAGCCTTGCCGTCCAGCGCCCGCCGGCTTTGAAACATGCCGATCTGAAGAGCTACCACGCCTTCATCGCACCCTGGCTGAAGGCCGCGACCGGCGAGGATTTCACCACGGTCGCCCTGATGCGCGAGCCGCTCGACTGGCTGCGCAGCTGGTATCGCTTCCGCCTGCGCGACGACAACGAGGATCCGGTCCACGAGATGGAGGGCGTGAGCTTCGAGCAATTCGCCGATGGCTACGGCACGCCCACCGGCGCGAATGGTGCAAACGACAGCGGCCAAGCCGCGACGTCCCATGCCGAGATCGGTTCGCAAAGCGGGTTCCTGTCTCATGACGGGCAGCGCGTCGACCGGATCTTCCGCTACGAGGATATCGAGGCCTTCACCGATTTCATGGAAGAGCGGCTTGATTGTGCGCTGATCCTGCCGCGTCTGAACGTGCCGCCCTCGGTCGATGTCTCGCTCTCGCCGGAGGCCGAACAGAGGCTGAGCGCGGTCATGGCGCAGGATCTGGCCCTTTATCAAGCGCTTTGACCCAAAGCACGCCAGCATGAAAAGCAGGGCGCGGCTCCTTTGAAAGAGGGGTGCCCGCCTTGTCCCCACCCGCAAGCCCCCTCACGCCATCTCGGGCGTAGCCTCCAGCTGCTTGCTGACCAAAGCAGTCAATTCGCTGAGCGAGAAGGGTTTGGCGAGGAAGACCGAATTGGGCACCGGCGGATTGCCCTCGGCAAAGATGTTCTCGCTATAGCCCGACATGAAAATCACCCGTGTCGAGGGCCGTTCGCGCAAGGCCGTGCGCACCCAAGCGGGCCCGTCCATCCCCGGCATGACCACATCGGTCACGAAGACATCCACGACAAGCCGCTGATCCGACAGAAGTTCCAGCGCATCCTCGGCACAAGCAGCCTCGAGCACCTTGAAGCCCTGAAGCTTGAGAGCCCGGCTGGCGAAGGCGCGGACCGCAGCCTCGTCCTCGACCAAAAGGACGGTGGCCTCGCGCTCGATCCGCGACACGG
The DNA here is from genome assembly GCA_030410095.1 of Paracoccus cavernae. Taxonomy (GTDB): domain Bacteria; phylum Pseudomonadota; class Alphaproteobacteria; order Rhodobacterales; family Rhodobacteraceae; genus Paracoccus; species Paracoccus cavernae. Next base: position 255,535 of record JAUFRC010000001.1, on the reverse strand, counting down.
TTTGCGCTGGCTGGGCAGGCTCGGGCGCATGATCGCCATCGGTTTCGGAAACCGTGCGGATATGGGCGGGGAAATACAAGGAGAACGTCGTTCCCTCCCCGACCACGCTGTCACAAAAAATGAAACCGCCGGTCTGTTTGACGATGCCATATGCCGTCGAAAGGCCGAGCCCTGTTCCCTCGCCGGTCCGTTTGGTCGAAAAGAACGGCTCGAAGATCTTGCTCAGAATATCGGGGGAATGCCGCAGCCCTGATCCACCACCTCGACGCCGACATAATCGCCCGCCGGAAGCGCGTGATGCGGCCTGCCGGTCGCGCCTTCCGCCCCGTGGCATTGCTGCACGGATCGATATGCAGGTTTGAGGTCGCAATCAGTATATCGCCGCCGTTGGGCATGGCATCGCGCGCATTGACCACAAGGTTCATGATGACCTGCTCGAGCTGGCGCTTGTCGGCCCGCACCATGTTCAGCTTGGGGTCATGCTGAAAGGTCAGGATGATCTTTTCGCCCACCAGCCGGTTGAGAAGATGGGTGAGATCGGCCAGGGCATCGCGCAGGTCGAAGCGCTGGAACTTGAGGGTCTGCTTGCGCGAATAGGCCAGCAATTGACCGACCAGCGAGGCGGCACGATTGGCGTTCTGGCTGATCTGGTCAAGATCCGAGAAATCCGGATCGCCCTTGTCGTGACGCAGCATCAAGAGATCGCAATGCCCGCTGATCGCTGTCAGCAAGTTGTTGAAGTCATGGGCAATACCACCGGCAAGCTGGCCGATCGCCTGCATTTTCTGGCTCTGGACGAATTGCGCCTCGAGGCGTTTGAGATCGCTCACATCCGACAAAACCGCCGTAACGCCATCCCCCTGTCCGCTTTTGAGGCTGACCTGCATGAAGCGCTCCGGCCCGTCTCCGCGCATGCGCAGGACCTCGCTTCCTACCTGAAGCCTGCCCGAGCAGACATCGGCGACCCAATCGGTGAGCGCACGCCCCGGCCCCTCGAACATCATCGAGAGCGCGCGGCCGTCCAGATCCTCCCCAGCATCTCGCAAGCCAGCGTATTGGCGCGCAGAACCGTGGCCTTCGCATCAAGGATCAGGATCGCGACGGGCAAAGTCTCGAAATGGGTGAGATCGGTGTGGCGCTCGGGCTGGGGCTCGAAGGGTTCGGCGCGCAACTCCGGCTCGGAAAGCCAAAGCTGCAGCCGTCCGCCTGGTGCGCGACTGACGGCAAAGGCCCCCGCCGGACCGAAATCGACGCGGGTTGCGCCTTTGCGGTCGAGTGCGCTTGCAATCATTTTCCAGATCCCCGCCGGATTGGCCAGCGAGCGTCCCAAAGCGTCCTGCGCCCTGCGCCCCGCCAGATCGCCGTATTCGGTCGCGACCAGCGCGTTCTGCGCCAAAATCAAGCCGTCGCTTGACGCGACGAAGGCCGGCAAGCCCGCCGCATCCATGGCTTTCGCGAGATCGCGCAGCTCGCGTCTTTCTGCCAAAGCGGTGGCGAAATGGCGCGCGGCAATCGCACCGCCCAAAAGATACCACGCAAGCGCGAGCGAGCAGAGGATGATGAAAAGCGCGGCCGAATGGCTTTCGGGATAAAGCGCAAGCCACAGCGCCCCGACCAGAACCGGAAGCGTCAGCAGGGGCACCAGCGCCAGCGCGGTCGCCGACATGTCGCGATTGATCATACACACCCCCTCAGCACTTTACCGCACCGCTTTATCGCAGGGGATGTTAAGAAGTGGTTAACGCCGCCGCAAAACCGCGAGATAGAAACCGTCGGAGCCGGCCGCGAACCCTGCCTCGGGGCCGTAGCCCTGCTCCGTTTCCAGCGTGAAACGGGCGTCGCGGGCCAGAAACGCCCCGATCTGGGCGCTGTTCTCGCGCGTCAGGACCGAGCAGGTCATATAGGCCAGCACGCCGCCCTCGGCGACGGTTTCGGCCGCCTCGGTCAGGATCGCGGCCTGAAGCGCGCAGAGCCTGTCGAGATCGGCCTCTTGGAGCCGCCATTTCGCATCCGGCGTGCGCCGCCACGTCCCCGAGCCGGAACAGGGCACATCCGTCATGACCAGATCGAAGCGGCCGGCGATCCCGCGCGGTTTGAGCAGGCGGATCTTGGCACCGGCGCGGCGCGCGCGCTCGGGCAGATCTGCCATGCGGGCCGCATCGACGTCATGGGCGCTGACAGGCCCCGCTCCGCGCGCGGCCATTGCCAGAGCCTTGCCGCCGCCGCCCGCACAATAGTCCAGCACGCTGCCGGTCGCGGGCAAAGCCGCACAAGCGAGCTGGGGCGAGAGATCCTGCAGTTCGACCAGACCGTCGCGATAGGCCGAAGATGCCGAGATACGGCGCGCGCCCTCTTCCACGAGCAGCGCGGTCGCGATTGCAGGAACGATGCTCGCCTGAACGCCCTCGGCCGCGAGAGCGGCAATCGCGGTGGCGGGATCGGACTTTTTCGGGTTCACCCGCAGCCAGACCGGCGCGCGTTCGCGCAACGCCAGAGCCATTCCTTCGGCATGGGGGCCAAGCGCCTCCTGCCACTGCGGCCAAAGCCATTCGGGCAGATCCAGCGCCTCTTGGGCGTGCGGCTCGCGGCCTGCGGCATGCTCTTCTTCCGAGAGGAGCGCGGGTGCATGGCCTTCACCCGTGAAGACCGTCTCGAGCGCCAGCCCCTCTTCGCGGCACATGCCGATCATAAGGCCGCGACCGCTCAGTGCGCCGCCCAAAGCCGCGCGCGAGGATCTGCGGCGCAGGCTGTCGAAAACCAGATCGCGCACCGCCGCGCGGTCACCCGAACCGGCATAGCGGCTGCCGCGCGACCAGCGCAGCAAGGCGGCTTCGGCGGGGTCTCCGGCGAGGATACGGTCGAGAATGCCGATGGCGGCCTGAATGCGGGCGGCGGGGATCACGGGATTTCCTAACGGTCAAAAGGGCGGCGGATATGAAAGGGCGGCTCTCGCCGCCCCGCTTCCGGTTTGGATCGGGCTTAGCCCAGACGATAGTTGGGGCTTTCGCGCGTGATTTGCACGTCATGGACGTGGCTTTCGCTCAGGCCCGCGCCGGTGATGCGCACGAACTCGCAGCCGCCGCGCATTTCGGCGACGGTGGCGTTGCCGGTATAGCCCATGGCCGCGCGCAGACCGCCGACCAGCTGGTGGATGACCGCCGAGGCAGCACCCTTATAGGCGACCTGACCTTCGATGCCTTCCGGCACCAGCTTGTCGGAGGCCGCATCCTTCTGGAAATAGCGGTCGGCCGAGCCGCGCGCCATTGCTCCGAGGCTGCCCATCCCGCGGTAGGATTTGAAGGTCCGGCCCTGATAGAGGATCAGCTCGCCCGGGCTTTCGTCGGTGCCGGCAATCGCCGAGCCGACCATGGCGCAGGACGCCCTGCCGCGATGGCCTTGGCGAAATCGCCCGAGAATTTGATACCGCCATCCGCGATGATCGGAACATCGCCCGCACCCGAAACCGCATCCATGATGGCGGTCAACTGCGGCACGCCCACACCCGCGACGATACGCGTGGTGCAGATCGAGCCCGGGCCGATCCCGACCTTGACCGCATCCGCACCCGCATCGATCAGCGCGCTGGTTGCCGCAGCGGTTGCGACGTTGCCGGCCACGACCTGAATGTCGCCTGCGGCTTCCTTGATGCGGCGGACCGCTTTGGCGACGCCCTCGGAATGGCCGTGCGCGGTGTCGATGACCAGAAGATCGACCCCGCCTCGACCAGAGCCATCGAGCGCTCGAAGCCTTCGTCGCCGACGGTCGAGGCCGCCGCCACACGCAGACGACCCAGATCGTCCTTGCAGGCCAGCGGGTTGAGGACCGACATCTCGGTATCCTTGAGGGTCAGAAGGCCGGTCAGCTTGCCCGCGTTATCGGTCACAAGCAGCTTTTCGATCCGGCGCGCCTTCATCATCTCGATGGCTTGCGCGCGATCGGCGGGCTCGTGCAGGATCGCGAGATTGTCGGTCGTCATCATGACGCTGACCGGCGTGCGGTCGTCGCTGGCGAAACGCATGTCGCGGTTGGTGACGATGCCGACGACGCGGCCATCGGCGTCAACCACCGGAAAGCCCGAAACGCTGTAGCGTTCCTGGAGCGCCTTGGCATCGGCCAGCGTCTGGTCGGCGCGCAGGGTGATCGGGTTGTAGACGATGCCGGATTCGAAACGTTTGACGCGGCGGACTTCGTCGGCCTGCTGGGCCCCGTCAGGTTGCGGTGGATCACGCCGATCCCGCCGGCCTGTGCCATGGCGATCGCCATGCGGCTTTCCGTAACCGTATCCATCGCCGAGGACAGAAGCGGGATGTTCATGCGGATCTTGCGCGTCACATAGGTCGTCACATCCGCGGTCGACGGCATGACCGAGGAAGCTGCGGGTACGAGCAAAACGTCGTCGAAGGTGAGTGCCTCGCAATCTGCATGGATATCTCCTGTCAGTGTTCGATTTGGCAGTTTCCACTTTCACGGCTCGGAAGAAATGTCCAGCCCATCATGCAATGGCCGCGTTGGTTTTGGCGGCAAGCCGTCCCGATGCCCAGTCACGCCAGACGATCCAAGCACCCAAAGCACCACGAGACTGGCGAAAACCGCCATAATCGCCCCCGGAATGCGCCAGATCGGAGTGTTTTGCGCAAGCACCAGCCAAAGCCCCGCCGTGGCCGATAGCGGAAAGGTGAACGCGCCCCACAAGGGCGAGGGCCCCGCCTCGGTCAGCCAGCGCGCGCCCGCAAACATGACCGCCACAGCGAGCAACGCAACCAGCGCGAAAAGGCCTGCAGCAGCCTCCATCCCGAGGCCCGCGGCGACCGTGCCCAGAACCGCGACCGGCGCGAGATGGATCGCCAGAAGCGGCCTGAGCGGTGCGGGGATGCGCTCGCGGCGTGCCTGATCCAGCGAGACCGCCCAGATGAAAAGCGCCATAGCCGCCGCAGGATACCAGATCGCGCGGGCAAGCCCCTCCCAACCGAGCTGGCTTGCCGCCAAAGCCGCAACGATCGGGCCCACGAAATTGAGCTGCCAGACCGGCGTCACCCGCCCCTGCCCCGCTTTGCGCATCATCACGGGGATCAGCACCGACCAGAAAGCAAGATGCAGCGCCATCCCCGCAACCAGAACCGCGCGGGCAAGCGAAGGCGCGAAAGGTCCGATCACCACCGCCAGCATATAGACCGACACCACCGCCGCCCCGCATCCCGCGCGACCGGGCAGGATCGCAAGCTCTTCGGCCAGAACCGCGGGCCGGCGCAGGATCTTGGCGCCATAGGCCGCGTAGCAAAACAGCGCCGCAGCCACCGCCATACCCGCCGCCAATTGCGCCAAGGCGGGCGGCCACCCGAAGACGGAAGCGAGGTTGCGCCAGACACCCACGAGGGCGAGCGCACCCAGAAGCGGCGCGAAAACGGCGGGCGGCATCCGGCGGGCGAAACCCTTGGGGACCTGCTTGATCGGGGAAATGCATATCGAACCTTTTCTCGGCGTCACAGCGTTGCGGCAATGACACGAACGTGACGATCATAGTCCCAATACGCTGCGTCATGAATGCGGCATAATTGACCCGTGGACTTCCGTCGAACAGGCTCTAGAGAGAAGCACGTCTTCGACTCTGGGGAGGAATTATGAAAAAGACATTGACCGCAATGGGCGCATTGATGCTCGGCGCTGCTCCGGCATTGGCCGGCGGGATCGAGCGGGCTCCGCAATCGATCAACATCCTGTTCGAACAGGGCAATTACGGCGAGCTGAGCTTTGGCGGCGCCAATCCCAAAGTCGAGGGCCGCGACATCGCGCCGCCGCAGCTCGGCGGGCCCTACAGCACCGGAGACGTCGCCGGCGGCTACGGCTTCTTCGGCCTCGCCTACAAGCACCAGTTCAACGACAATCTGTCGGGCGCTTTCATTATCGAGCAGCCCTTCGGCGCGGATATCGACTACCGCCTGCCGCAGGACGGCGGCTCGCCGGTTCTGGGCGGCACCAAGGTCGAGGTCAATTCGACGACCTTTACCGGCCTGCTGCGCTATAAATTCGAGAACAACTTTTCGGTTCACGGCGGTCTGCGCGCCTCGCGCGCCGACGGCCATGTCACCTTGCAAGGTGCGGCTTACGACCGGATCGGCAGCTATTACGATCTCGATATCGACGGCGCATGGGGCTTTGGCTGGGTCGCTGGTGCGGCCTACGAGATCCCCGAGATCGCGGGTCGCGTCTCGCTGACCTACAACTCGCCGATCGAGCATGATTTCGACATGACCGAAAACGGTCCGGCCATTCTTGCCGGCACCGGCGGCGCAACCGACACGTTGCGCGGCAAGCACAAGGTCAAAACCCCGCGCAGCTGGACGCTGGAAGGCCAGACCGGCGTTGCAGAGGACACGCTGGTCTTCGGCTCGATCCGTTGGGTGAAATGGTCGGAGTTCAAGGTCGACAACGCGGTCTTCCCGATCCAGCGCCCCGAAGGCACGGTCGAACTGGTCTCGCTCGACGATACCACGACCTATACCCTCGGCGTCGGCCGCAAATTCAACGACACTTGGTCGGGTTCGGCCTCGCTCGTCTATGAGCCCAGCAAAGGCGACGATATCTCGCCGCTCGCCCCCTATAACGGGCGCAAGGGCATCACGCTGGCCGCGATCTACACCCAGGACAAAATCAAGATCACGACCGGCATCAACTATTCGAAACTCGGCGGCTCCAACCTCGGCGTCGGCGTCGAGGACGACAAAACCCGCGTCGGCCATACCGATGACGGCCATATCTGGGGCGTCGGCGTCCGCGTCGGCTATAGCTTCTGATCCGGTTCCGGGCGGGCGCGGTCCCGCCCTCTCCAGCCAAAGAAAAGGCCCCGTCATCGGGGCCTTTTTTGTTGCGCAAGGTGTGCCGCTTGGTCAGGGCTTGAGGGCCTCGACAAGCGCCATGAAATGGTCGCCGCGTTTGCCGAAGTTCGGATATTGGTCGAAGCTGGCCGCTGCGGGCGCGAGAAGCACCGTATCGCCCGATTGCGCCTCGGCGTTGGCACGGGCGACAGCCGCCTCCATCGTCTCGACGATCTCGTAGGGGGTCTGGCCCAGTTCGAGCGCGAAATCGCGTGCCGAATGGCCGATGAGATAGGCTTTCACCACATTGCCGAGATGCGGCAAAAGCGAGGAAATCCCGCCCTCCTTGCCCATCCCGCCCGCGATCCAGCGGATGTTCTTGAAAGCCAGCAGCGCCTTCTCGGCGGAATCGACATTGGTGGCCTTGCTGTCGTTGACCCAGCGCACGCCATTGATTTCGGCGACGGTCTGGCTGCGGTGCGGCAGGCCCGCGAAACTGTGGAAGGCGGATTCGATCTCGCGCGGAGCAAGCCCCACGGCGCGGCAGGCGGCATAGGCGGCGCAGGCGTTCTGGTGGTTGTGCTCGCCCGGAAGGCCGGTGATGGCGCGCAGATCGAAAGAGGCGACCTGACGGCCCTTGCGGTATTCGGCAAGAAAGCCTTTGCGTGCGAAAACCGACCAGCCGAAACGCTCGAGCTTCGTACCCGAGGATACGCGGATCACGCGGTCGTCCGCCGCACCCTGCGCCATTTGATCGGCGAGATAGCGGCCCTCGACCTCGTCCACGCCGATCACCGCGCGATCGGGACCGCCCTCTGAGAACAGCCGGCGCTTGGCCGCGAAATAGCCGCCCATGCCGTGATGGCGGTCCAGATGGTCGGGCGAGAGATTGGTGAAGACCGCGACATCGGGGGTCAGCGCACGGGCAAGATCGGTCTGGTAGCTCGAGCTCGATCACCACCACCTCGCCATCCTCGGCCGGATCGAGCGCGAGCACGCCGGTCCCGATATTACCCCCATCTGGGTCGGACGGCCGTTTTCCTTGAGGATATGGTGGATGAGCGCGGTGGTCGTCGATTTGCCGTTCGAGCCGGTCACCGCGATCACGCGCGGGAACGTGTCGAACTGGTCCCAGTCGCGCGTCGCGAAGCTGCGGAAAAAGAGCCCGATGTCGTTGTCGACCGGCACGCCCAGCTCGTAAGCCATGGCGATGACCGGATGGGGTTTGGGATAAAGATGCGGGATGCCGGGGCTGGTGATCAGCGCCGAGATCCCTCCACGCGCTCTCGCGGGTCAGATCGCGGAGCACGAGGCCCTGCGCCTCGGCCTCGGCGCGGGTATCGGCGCCGTCATCCCAGACGACAACCGAAGCGCCGCCCTCTGCCAGTGCGGCGGCGGTGGCGCGGCCCGAAAGGCCAAGGCCCAAAACGGCGATGGTCTGGTATTGAACGCCCTGAACGGGAATCATCTGCGGCCCTTTTTATCTGACGCCGGGGCGCTTCGCCCCGGTCCCCCAGAGGATATTTCGACATGGAAGATGTGGGAAGGTGAAGGGGCCCTTTCGGGCCGCCCGATCAGCGGATCTTGAGGGTCGCGAGGCCGATCAGCGCCAGAATGAGCGCGATGATCCAGAAGCGGATCACGATTTGCGCCTCGCCCCAGCCCTTTTTCTCGAAATGGTGGTGGATCGGGGCCATCAGGAAGACGCGCTTGCCGGTACGCTTGAAGTAAAGGACCTGAATGATGACCGAGAGCGCCTCGACCACGAAGAGGCCGCCGACGATGGCGAGCACGACCTCGTGCTTGGTGACGACCGCGATCGCACCGAGCGCGCCGCCCAGAGCGAGCGAGCCCGTATCGCCCATGAAGACGGCGGCAGGCGGTGCGTTATACCACAAAAGCCCAGACCACCGCCGATGAGCGCCGCGACGAAGACAGCAAGCTCGCCCGTGCCCGGCACCGGATGCAGGCCGAGGTAATTGGCGAAATTGGCGTTGCCGACCATATAGGAGATGATGGCGAAAGTTGCCGCCGCGATCATCACCGGCATGATCGCCAGACCGTCGAGACCGTCGGTAAGGTTGACCGCATTCGCCGCGCCCACGATCACCACCATCGCGAAGGGAATATAGAAGATCCCGAGGTTGATCAGCGTGTTTTTCAGCAGCGGCAGCGCGAGCTGGTTCGAGAGCGCCTCGGGGTGGAGAAAGCTCGCCGCCGTCGCTGCGGCAGCGGCAATGGCCAGACCGATCAGCATGCGCACGCGGCCCGAGAGGCCGGCATGGTGCTGTTTGGTGACCTTGGCGTAGTCGTCGGCGAAACCGATCAGCGCGAAACCGAGCGTGACCAGCAAAACGATCCAGACATAGCCGTTGTCGAGCCGCGCCCAAAGCAGCGTTCCCACCGTCAGCGCGGCAAGGATCAGCAAGCCGCCCATGGTCGGCGTACCGGCCTTGGCGAAGTGGTTCTGCGGGCCGTCGTCGCGGATCGGCTGGCCCTTTTTCTGCTTGCGGCGCAGAAGGTCGATCAGCGGGCGTCCGAAGATGAAGCCGAAGATCAGCGCCGTGAAGAAAGCCCCGCCCGCCCGGAAGGTGATGTAGCGGAACAGGTTAAAGAAATCGCCGCCATCCGACAGGCTGGCCAACCAGTAAAACATCGCTATCCTCTCTTCTCGGGGCCGCTGCTTTCGCGCGAACGCCGCAGCGCGTCAACCACCGTCGAAACCTTCGACGATTTGGAGCCTTTGACCAGCACGATATCGCCGGTTTCGGTCAGCAGATCGAGCTGTGCGACCAGTCCTGCGGCATCCTCGGCCCAGATCCCGCGCTTGGCTTGGGGCAGAGCCTCGTAGAGGTTGCGCATGAGGGGGCCCGCGAGATGGACCAGATCGACCGATTCCATCGCCGCATCACCGGCCATGGCACGGTGCATCGCGATCTCGTCGGGGCCGAGTTCGAGCATATCGCCCAAGATCGCCACGCGACGGCCGCCACCGAGGCGCGCCAGCGTCGCGAGCCCCGCCGAAAGCGAGGTCGGGTTCGAGTTGAACGCATCGTCGATCAGGCGGATGCCGCCCAGATCTTCGACCGCGCCGCGCCCCTTCGGGGGCAGCCAGGCCTCGAGCGCGCGGGCCGAGGCTTTCACATCGCCCCCGCCGCCGCGATCGCCGCCAACACGCCGACCGAATTCATCGCGAAATGGGTGCCAGCGCTATGGACGACATAATCGACGACCTGCCCGAGAATGCGCGCCCTCACGCGGGTGTCGCCCTCGACCGGCTCGGCCTTCATCAGCTGGGCCATGCCGAATTCGCCGAAACCGATCAGGATCGCTCCGGCGGCATCGGCGCAATCGCGCAGGATCTGGGTGGTCGAAAGATCCTCGGGGATGACGGCAGTGCCCGCAGGCTCCAGCCCCATGAAGATCGCGCCTTTTTCACGGGCGATCCCCTCGATCGCGCCGAAAGCCTCGAGATGGGCGGCGGCGATGGTGGTGATCATCGCGACATGGGGGCGGGCCAGACGGGCCAGAGGCTCGATCTCGCCGGGGTGGTTCATGCCGATCTCGATGATCGCGAAACCGCTGTCGGCGGGCATGCGCGCCAAGGTCAGCGGCACGCCCCAATGGTTGTTGTAGCTTGCTTCGGCTGCATGGATGCGGCCCTGACCGGCCAGAGCGGCGCGCGCCATATCCTTGGTCGAGGTCTTGCCGACAGAGCCGGTGATCGCGATCACCTTGCCCGCCATCCGCGCGCGCCCCGCACGGCCCAAAGCGACCAGAGCATCAAGCACATCGGGGACCAGAAGCAGCGGCGCATCGGGGAAAGCCCTTCGGGGATGCGCGACACAAGCGCGGCACCCGCACCCTTTTCCAGCGCTTGCGCCACGAAATCATGCCCGTCGCGCTGATCGGTCAGCGCCACGAAGAGATCGCCCTTCGCGATGGTGCGGGTGTCGATGGAGACGCCGGAGATGCCCGCATCATGCCACAGCCCCTGCGCGCGACCGCCGGTGGCGGCAGCGGCATCGGCCTTCGTCCAGAGTGTCGTCATATCTTGCCGTCCAATGCGGCGACAGCGACCGAGGCCTGCTCGGCGTCGTCAAAGGGGAAAATGTCCTGACCGATGATCTGGCCGGTCTCGTGGCCCTTGCCCGCGATCAACAAAGCGTCGCCCGGCTGGAGCGCATCGACCCCGCGCAGGATCGCCTCGGCACGGTCGCCGACCTCGATCGCATGGGGACCCGCGCCCGCCATGACCTCGGCGCGGATCGATGCCGGATCTTCGGTGCGCGGATTGTCGTCGGTCACGAAGACCACATCGGCAAAATCGCGCGCCGCCTCGCCCATCAACGGGCGTTTGAGGCGGTCGCGGTCGCCGCCCGCCCCGAAGACCACGATGATGCGGCCCATGACATGGGGGCGCAAGGATTGCAGTGCCGAAGACAAGGCGCCGGGTTTGTGCGAGTAATCGACAAAGACCGCCGCACCGTTTTCGCGAAGCGCCGCCAGCTCCATCCGGCCGCGCACGGTCGTGAGCTTGTGGAGCGATTCCACCACCGCGCCGGCATCATCGCCCGAAGCCATCGCCAGACCGGCAGCGGCCAGCACGTTCTCGGCCTGAAAGCCCCCGATCAGCGCGAGGCGCACCATATGGGTCTCGCCCTGGATCGAGAAGCGCAAATCCTGCCCCGTCGCATCATAGCGCTGGTTCAGAATGCGCAATTCGGCGCGCGGATCGCGGCCGACGGTCATGACGTTCAGACCGCGATCGGCGGCGATCTCGGCCATCTGGCGGCCGCGGATGTCGTCGATATTGATGACGGCCTGCTGGCCCTCTTCAAGAATATGATTGAAAAGCAGCGCTTTGGCCGCGAAATAATCGTCGAAGTTCTTGTGGTAATCCAGATGATCCTGGCTGAAATTCGTAAAGGCCCCGCCATCACGCGCACCCCGTCCAGACGGCGCTGGTCGAGCCCGTGCGAGGAAGCCTCCATCGCGGCATGGGTCACGCCCGCCTCTGCCGCGCCTGCGAGAACGCGGTGGAGGGTGATCGGCTCGGGGGTGGTATGGGCAAGCTTGGCCTCGAAATCGCCCTGAACGCCCATCGTGCCGAGGCTGATCGCCTTGTGGCCGAGGTTCTGCCAGATCTGGCGGGTGAAGGTCGCAACCGAGGTCTTGCCCGAGGTTCCGGTCACCGCAACAAGCTTTTCGGGTTGCGAGCCGAACCAGAGCGCGCTGGCGGCGGCAAGGGCCGCGCGCGGGTCCTCGACCACGATCAGCGCGGCATCGGCGCCGGACAGATCGGCGGCGGCAAGCGCCGCGCCCTCGCGATCGGTCAGGATCGAGCCCGCGCCCTGTTTCAGCGCGGTGCCGATGAAGGAGGCGCCGTGGGTCTCGCTGCCTGGCAAGGCCGCGAACAGATAGCCCGGCTTGACCTGCCGCAGATCGACGGCGAGGCCGCTCACCTCCGGGTCGCGGCCCTTGTCCCCTCTAAGCCCCAGAAGGGACAGCTTTTTCGCCGTATCAGACACGTTTACCCCGTTCGGTCAGTTCGCGACGAGCTTTAGCCCATCGGGAAGACGCGGTTCAATGGTGGGAAGTTTCGATTCCGTCTGCGGACGCAGCCCGACCAGCGGCGCCAGACGGCGGATCAGCTCGGCGGCGACCGGCACGGCGGTCAGACCGGCAACGCGCGACTCCCCGCCCCCGCCGTGCTGGCCGAAGGCTCGTCCAGCGTCACGACCAGAACATATTGCGGATTGCTGGCCGGAAAGACCGAGGCAAAGGTCGCGACAACCTTGTCCTTGTAATAGCCCCCGTGGGGCGCGGCTTGTCGGCGGTACCGGTTTTGCCCGCGATTTCGTAGCCCTCGACATCGGTGTTGCGGCCGCTGCCGCGCGTCACGACCTGACGCAGAAGATCGACGGCCGTAGCTGCGGCCTTGGGCGACATGATCTGGTCGCCCTCCTGATGTTTGTGGCCGTGAACCAGCGTCGGGCGCACCCGTTTGCCGCCATTGCCGATCGTGGCATAGGCGCTCGCCAGATGCAGCGGACTTGCCGCGAGGCCATGCCCGAAAGACACCGTCGCCGCCGTCACCGCAGGCCAGCGCTGCGGCACAAGGGCTTGCCGGTCGGCGCTTCGGTCATCTCGACCGGCGTCGGCTCGAAGAAGCCGAGCTTCTGGAGGAAGTCCTTCTGACGCTCGACGCCCACCATCTGCGCGATGCGCACCGTCCCCACGTTCGAGGATTTCGCGATGATGTCGGCAACCGAAAGCTGGCGGCCGTAATTGTGGAAGTCATGGATCAGGTATTTCCCGATCTTCATCGGCGTCGAGGAGTTGATCATCGTATTGGGATTGAGCAGCTGCAGGTCGATCGCCTGCGCCACCGGAAAGATCTTGAAGGTCGAGCCGAGCTCGTATTGGCCCTGCACCGCGCGGTTGAAAAGCGGGCTGTCCGAGGCATCGCCCGTCAACAGCGGACGCGGGCGGTCGTTGGGATCGAAATCGGGCAGGCTCGCCATGGCGATGATCTCGCCGGATTTGATCTCCATGAAGATCGCCGTCGCGCCTTTGGCGTTCATGACCTTCATGCCGTTGGCGAGGACTTCCTCCATCGCCGCCTGCGCGCTCAGATCGATCGACAGCGCGAGCGGCGCGCCCTCGTTGGCGGGATCGCGGAGCCAGCCGTCAAACGCCTTTTCGACGCCCGCCATGCCTAGAACCTCTGCGCTGTTCACGCCTTCGTTGCCGAAGGTCGAACCGCCGAGGATATGGCTGGCGAGGTTGCCGTTGGGATAAAGGCGCATCTCGCGCGGGCCGAACAGAAGGCCGGGCTCGCCGATGTCGTGGACTGCCTGCATCTGCTCGGGCGAGAGCTTTTTCTTGATCCACAGGAAAGTGCGCTTGCCGGTGAAGTCCTTGTGCAGCCGCTCGGCGTCGAGATCGGGGAAGATCCTGACCAGCTCGCGCGCGGCGCGGTCGGGGTCGATCATCTGCTGCGGATGGGCGTAAAGCGAATGGGTCAGCAGGTTCGTCGCCAGAACCCGCCCCGAGCGGTCGGTAATATCGGCACGCTGCGAAATGATCTGCGCGCCGGTGGTCTGGACGCGCGGCTCGGCCGGCTGGCTCGAGGCAAGCGCCCCCATGCGCAGCCCGACCGTGCCGAAAGCCAGAACGAAAACCGAGGCCAGAACGACCAGACGGCGTTCGCCCCGCGGCGGGACTGGTCCTGCATTTCGGCATGACGGCGGGCGCGGTTCTCGGCCTCGATATCATCGGGGTTCTCGCCCTTTTCGCGGGCGCGGAGAATGCGGGCCAGAGGCCGGAGCGGGGTGCGGATCATGGCTGGCTCTCCTCGGTCTCGGGCGTGTCGGTGACGACGGGTTCGGCTTTGGGCAGGCCGTAAGCGACCTGGCTGATGTCGACGAATTGGTCCGAGACGATCGGCACCAGCTTGAGCTTGTCGAAGTTCAGGTTGACGAGCTCGCGCAGCCGCTCCGGCCGGTTGAGATAGGACCATTCGGCGCGCAAAATGCCGATATTCTCGCGCAGGCCGCCGATTTCACGCTGGATATCGGCCATGTTGTTGATCGCGGCCTGCGTGCGGTAATTCTCGCGATACGCCCAGAAGGCCAGCCCCATCACCACCAAAGCCGTCGTGAGATACAGCAGCGAGCGCATCATCGTCCTCCGGGAAGCGAGGGCAGGCCGAGCACCGCCGTATCGACATCGCCCGCAGGCGCGCCGGTACGGACCGCGACCCGCAACAGCGCCGAACGCGAACGCGGATTGGCCTCGAGCTCGTCGTCATCGGCGCCGATCGCTCGGCGGAAAGCCATTTTGAACGCGGGCGGTGCCTGCTCGGCCACGGGCGCGTAACGGCTGCCCCGCCCGCCGAATTCGAACGGTGCTGCATGAAGCGTTTGACGATGCGGTCTTCGAGGGAATGGAAGGTCACGACGGCAAGCTGACCGCTCTCTTTGAGCGCGCGCTCGGCGGCGGCAAGGCCCGCGACCAGCTGGCCGAATTCGTCATTGACCCAGATGCGGATCGCCTGAAACGACCGCGTTGCGGGATGGCTTTGCCCCGGTTTGGGACGCGGCAGGCAGGATTGCACCACCTCTGCCAGCTCGGCCGTGCGCGTCAGCGGGCGCGCGGCGACAATCGCCTTTGCGATGCGGCGCGAGGCACGCTCTTCGCCGTAGTGGTAAAGCACATCGGCGATGGTCTTTTCCTCGGCGGTATTCAGGAGTTCGGCCGCCGTCGGACCCTTGTCGCTCATCCGCATGTCGAGCGGCCCGTCGCGCATGAAGGAAAAGCCGCGCTCGGCCTGATCGAGCTGCATCGAGCTGACGCCCAGATCGAGAACCACCCCGTCGAGCGGCTCGCCGGCAAGGCGGTCGAGATCGGAAAACGTGCCTTCGACCAGCCGCAGCCTGTCGCCGTAAGCACCCGCCCAAGGCTCGGCCATGCAGAAGACCGACGGGTCGCGGTCGATACCCACGACGGTCGCGGCACCGGCCTCGAGCAGTCCGCGCGTATAGCCGCCCGCGCCGAAAGTGCCGTCGGCCCAGACGCCCTCAACAGGTGAAACAGCTCGCAGAAGCGGGGCGAGGAGGACGGGGATATGGGGTTCGGTCGGACTGCTCATGCTGTGCCCTCATTGATGGTTCCGGGGCTGGGCAAAAGCGAAAGCGGATCTGCGCCCGGTGCCAGATTGGGCACCTCGGCTTCGATCTTCTCGAGTTCGGCCTCGTAGGATTCGGGGTCCAGAGCTTCAGGTGGTCACCCGCCGCCATGAACACGGCGCGGTCCACCAGCCCGACCTTCTCGCGAAGCCGCTGCGGCAGGACCAGTCGCCCGTCATTGTCGATTTCGGCCTCGTCGGACAGGCCGTGCATCACCATTTCGAGGTAGTTTCGATCGGCCGAGCCGCGCGCCATGCGCGAAATGCCGTCGTCGATCTCGTCCATGGCCTCGATGGTGTAAAGGCGCATGTGGTTCCAGTCGCGGGTACCGTAGACGATGACCATATGGGCGCGGTCGCTGCTCTCGGCCCAATCGGGATCGCAGCTTTCAAAGACGCGACGGAATTTGGCAGGGATCGAAACGCGACCTTTCGCGTCGACCTTGACCTCTTCCGACCCTCTGAACCTACGCGCCACCTGTCCGCGTCCCTTCCACTGTCCCTTGTGAGCCTTCCGGTTGGCCCGGAAAAGCAAAGGGCGGATCGGGCTGCTGCCACTGCCCGATCCGCCGCCCTCGTTCCTTTACGGGCCCCGAAGTTTCGGGGATCGCCCTGCTTTCGCGCCACCTGGGGAGGTGCTGCTCGCGCGCTGCCGGGTCGTTATCTGGATACGGGTGCCTGTATGAAGCCTGCTAGCTCGCCGTGGGATCTTGATCGTCCCTTGAAGCCCGTTTCCGTGAAGAAAGGGATGCCATGGGATTTCACGGGAAGCAACGGGCAATTTCGGGCGAAAACGGACACAGGCGGAATGCCACCACCGAACACGTCGGGAACATCGGATTAATCGCGCGACTCACCGCACAGGTATCGTATGCCCAAGAGTCAACAACCACTAAATCTGGGGCAGCCGCCCTGTGGCAAGAAAATCCCATGTTTTCCCGAAAGATGTGGATAACTGCGGAGAGCGGC
The DNA here is from genome assembly GCA_030410095.1 of Paracoccus cavernae. GTDB lineage: Bacteria > Pseudomonadota > Alphaproteobacteria > Rhodobacterales > Rhodobacteraceae > Paracoccus > Paracoccus cavernae. Next base: position 239,062 of record JAUFRC010000001.1, on the reverse strand, counting down.
CGAATCGCCACACCGAAGCGAAAAAGATGTCACGCTCTTTGGCGGTCTTTTCTGCTCCGATCACATCGGTTCACGCCCGAGTGAGGCTCTCTTGCCCCTGTTTCACCCGATGATTCGGATGCAGGAACCACTCCCATGTAATCCCAAAAGCGGTTCCCGTAAATTCCCAGCGCAGCCTTGGCGTGAAATCTTCACGCAAAACTCGCCCGATCGCACCGGTTCGCGCGACATCCCGAGAAGGATTTTCACAACCGGGTCGCCCGTGAGAGCGCAAAACGGCCCTCTCGGGCCCGCTCGCAATCGGGATGCGCGGCATCAAACTTGCCGGATCCAGCCGCCGTCAGGCCATGCCGCCGCCGATCAGACGGTCGGCCAGACGGGCATAGGCCTCGGAAACAGCGCCCTCGCCCGCAGCGATCGGACGACCCGCATCGCCGGCGAGACGAACCTCTAGCTCCAGCGGGATCTCGCCAAGGAAGGGCAGATTGTGCTTCATCGCCTCGAGCGCGACGCCGCCGTGACCGAAGAGATGCGCCTCATGGCCGCAATTGGGGCAGATATAAGCAGACATGTTCTCGATCAGGCCCAGAACGGGGTCTTGAGCTTTTCGAACATGTCGATGGCGCGGCGGGCGTCGATCAGCGCGATATCCTGCGGTGTCGAGACGATGATCGCGCCGGTGACATGCGCCTTTTGCGTCAGGCTGAGCTGCACGTCGCCGGTTCCGGGCGGCAGATCGACGAGCAAAACATCGAGCTCGCCCCAATTCACCTGCGTGAGCATCTGCTGGATCGCGCCCATCAGCATCGGCCCGCGCCAGACCACCGCCTCGCCGTCCTTCATCATCAGCCCGAGCGACATCATGGTCACGCCATGGGCGCGCAGGGCTCGATTGTCTGGCCGTCGCTCGAGGGCGGTCGGTCACACCCAGCATGCGCGGCTGCGAAGGGCCGTAAATATCGGCATCAAGAACCCCGACCTTGCGGCCCTTGCGCGCCAGCGCGACCGCGAGATTCGAGGTCACGGTCGATTTGCCGACGCCGCCCTTGCCCGAGCCGATCGCGAGGATGCGTTTGACGCCCTTCACTTCGGCGGGGCCGGCCTGCGGGGTCGGATGGCGACCGATCTTGAGATTGGGCGGCGCGCCGCCCCGGCACCTGCATCGCCCGAAGAGCGCATGACCGGCGGCGCGGCCTGACCGCGCGGCGCAGCGGGCGCCGTCATGACGATCTGGACCTTTTCGACGCCCTCGAGTGCACCAAGCAGCCGCTTTGCCTCGGCTTCGGCATGGGACAGGGCCTGCGCCACCGCCGCATCGGCAACCTCGATGACGATCGAACCGTATCGCCTTCCGTGCTCAGGGCGCGCACCATATCGCGCGATACCAGTGTTCCACCGCCCGGCACTGCGATTCGGTCAAGTTCGTTCAGGACAGCCTCGCGTGAGATCGCCATTTTGCACCCCGCTTCTCATAAGATGCCGCAGAATGACAATTTGCCGCATCGACGGCAAGGACCCTAGCACAGGGTACGGCTAAAGCATTGCGACCCAGCGTCACAGCATAGCTCGAGGGGAAAAATCCTCTCTTCAGCCTGTGGATAGTTTCGTTTTCACGCCACTATTCAGACAGTAAGATGACAGTATGTCAGTTTGAGTTATGCTCTTGCTGCATAGCAGCATCGCACCTTCTGGGCATTGTGCAGATGCAGAAATTACCCCATGTTGGCACTAACAGAGCGACGGACAATCCGGTCCCGAGCAGATGATGAAAAGCGAAACGACAATGGCACTTCTTGATCTCAACCATGGCACGGCCCGCAGCAATGCTGCATCCAACGGTCGCATCCCGGCACTGCTCGGCAGCTTGAACAGCTTCTTTGCACGTCGCGCGCTCTATCGCCAGACGGTCAAGGAACTGAACGGCCTTTCGGATCGCGACCTCGCCGATCTGGGCATCAACCGCCTGGAAATCACCTCGATCGCAACGGCTGCGGTCAACGGCAAAGCATAAGAATTCGGACAGCCCGACCCTCTCCTCCTCCCTGGGTCCGGCTTTAGGCGACATCCTCCTCCTCCTCCCTGAGGATGTCGCCACCCTATCGCGCAAACCCCTCCTCCTCCCTGGGGTTTCGTGTTGAAGGCGGCGACCCCTCCTCCTCCCTGGGGTCGCCGCCGCTTCTTCCCGCCAGATGCGGGAACGGAATTCGAATACGGTGGTCCCCTCCTCCCTGGGACCTATCGTTAGCGGTGATGGCACTCCTCCTCCCAGCCATTGCCGCACCTTATACGTCGCCCCTCCTCCTCCCTGGGCGATGTTAATGCGGCGGCGCCCCTCCTCCTCCCTGGGCGCCGCCGCTTTTCATTTCCGCCAATCCGGTTTAAGCGCGTCCCATGTTGTCCTATCAGCACGCCTTTCATGCCGGGAATCTGGCCGATCTCCACAAACATGCGTTGCTCGCATGGATGCTGGATTACCTGACCGCCAAGCCCAAACCGCTGACCTATATGGAAACCCATTCGGGGCGCGGCCTTTACGATCTGGGCGGCGATGCCGCGCGCAAGACCGGCGAGGCCGAAGCGGGCATCACCCGTGCCTTGGCCGAGGGCTGGCTGCCGCAAGGCCATCCGCTGTTGCGCGCGCTTGAGGTTGTGCGCAGTTTTTACGGCCCCGATGCCTATCCCGGATCGCCGCTGATTGCCGAAGCCCTGCTGCGCCAGGACGACAGCCTCCATCTCGCCGAGCTGCATCCGACCGAGATCGCGGCACTGGAGCATGTCGTGCTTTTCTCGAAACTGCATCATCAGGACGGTTTCGCGATGGCCAATGCCCTGTGCCCGCCGACGCCGCGTCGGGGCATGCTGCTGATCGATCCGAGCTTCGAGGTCAAAGCCGATTACGAAAGCCTCCCGCCCTTCATCGCGAAGATCGCGAAGAAGTGGAACGTCGGCATCATCGCACTGTGGTATCCGCTGCTGCTCGACGGGCGGCACGGGCCGATGATGCACGCCCTGCAGGAGCGTTTCCCCGAGGCTTTGCGCCACGAGGTCCATTTCCGCCCCGCCCGCGAGGGTCACGGCATGATCGGATCGGGGATGTTCGTGGTGAACCCGCCCTATGGAATCGAGGCCGAGACCGCGCGTCTCGACAAGATTTTCGCGCCGCTTTAAGGCGGCGCGGCCGGTTTTCGGGTATTTTCGTGATGAAGAAAGGCGCTTAGCGCGGGACGGCGGCTGCGAGGCGGCGGTCGGTTTCGTCTTCGGGGCCTGTGGCCCAAGGGCGGAAACGCAGGCGGAAGGCCTGAAGGCGATCCTCGGGGGCCGCATCCGCCGGATAACCGATCGCATCGAGGCTCGCAGCCAGAGGCAGGTCGGCACCCGATCCCCGGGCCAGACCGAAAGCCCCTGCAGCGCGAGGCGACGCCAGTCGAAGCGCGGGCCGGGGTCGATTTTGCGGCCCGGTGCCATATCGGAATGGCCGATCACCGCTTGCGGCGGGATCTGCCAAAGGCTCATGATTTCTGCAAGAAGCCGCTCCAACCCGCGCATCTGCGCCTCGGGAAAGGGCCGGTTGCCGGGGTTGACGATCTCGATCCCGATCGAGCGCGAATTGACATCGTCGCGACCAAGCCATGAGCCCGCACCGGCATGCCAGGCGCGGCGGTCTTCGGGGACCAGCGCCTCGGCAAAGCCGTTTTCATGCAAAAGCCAATGGGCCGAGACCTCCGCCTCGGGTCGCAAAGGCGGCAGCGCGCCGAAGCCGCATCCGCCATGCCGGTATAATGGATCACGATCAGCTCGGGGCGTTGCCCGCCCCGACGCTCGCCGTGATTGGGTGAGGGAAAGCTCAAAGCCCCGAATTGGTGCGCAAGGGACGCGGGTCCCAGCCGCAAACGAAGCCGTCGCCATCCGGATCAAGCCCGCGCGGGTCGATCACCGGCCCGCCCGCCGCGAGGAAAGCGGTTTGCGCCGCATCCGCCGAGGCAAAGCCGCGGCAGCTGCGTTCGGCCGCCGAAGCATTGGCGCCGGTACGCGGATAGACCACCGTGCCGGGGTTGTGCTTTTCGGTCTGGGCAAAGCGTACCAGAACCGGCACCGAACCGGCATAGCCGCCCGCGCTCGCCGTCGCGCGGGCTGCAGTCGAGACCTTCACGTCGGAAGGCTTCACCGCCACCACGCTGGTCGTGACCAAAGCTTTCGTCTCGGTGCGTTTGCCCGAGATTTCCTCGGGCGTCGGCGCCTTGGCGGGCAGCTGCACCGGAATGATGCGCGGCGGGGCGGTATCGGTCACGAGCGCGGTTTCGCGCGCGCGCTGGTAGTCGCCATAGGGCGTGTTGTTCATCGTATAGTTGGGGTTCCAGCCCGCGTTTTCGTTGCAGGCCGCAAGGCCCAGCACCGCGAGGATCACCAGTTTCCGCATGTTCACGTCCCTTGTTTGCGCCGCTCGTTTACGTCCGCTTACCGTTTACCACCAGCGATCCGGCTTCGAGACAAAGCCTGCCGCATTTTCGAGGGTCTGCGCAAGGTTCAACAACGCGCCCTCTTCCCACGGACGCCCGATCAGCTGCATGCCGAGCGGCAGGCCCTGCGCATCCGTGCCGACGGGGACCGAAATCCCCGGCAAACCGGCAAGGTTCACCGTGACCGTGAAGACGTCGTTGAGATACATCTCGACCGGATCCTTGCCCGCCATCTCGCCCAAACCGAAAGCGGCCGAAGGGGTTGCAGGCGTCAGGATCGCATCGATCCCGCTCGCATAGGCCTGATCGAAGTCGCGTTTGATCAGGGCGCGGACGCGGCGGGCGCGGTTGTAATAGGCGTCATAGAAGCCTGCCGACAGCACATAGGTCCCGATCATGACGCGGCGCTGCACTTCGGAGCCGAAGCCCTCGGCGCGGGTGCGCGCGTACATCTGGTCGATCCCGTCGCCGGCCGCAAGTTTCGCACGGTGACCAAAGCGCACGCCGTCATAGCGCGCGAGGTTCGAGGAAGCCTCGGCCGGCGCGATGACGTAATAGGCGGGCAGCGCGTATTTGGTATGGGGCAACGAGATATCGACGATCTCGGCACCCGCATCGCGCAGCATCTCCGCCGCCTGACGCCACAAGGCGTCGATTTCATCCGACATGCCGTCCATGCGGTATTCGCGCGGAATGCCGATCTTCTTGCCACGGATGTCTCCGGTGATGGCCGCCTCGTAATCGGGGATGGCGCGGTCGGCGCTGGTCGAATCCTTGTCGTCGACTGATGCGATCGCACCCAGCATGATCGCGGCGTCACGCACGGTTTTCGTCATCGGGCCCGCCTGATCAAGCGAGCTTGCGAAAGCGATTGTGCCCCAACGGCTGACGCGGCCATAGGTCGGTTTCAGGCCAACCGTGCCGGTGAAAGCCGCGGGCTGGCGGATCGAGCCGCCGGTATCGGTGCCGGTCGCAGCAAGGCAGAGGTCTGCCGCAACGGCAGCAGCCGAGCCGCCCGAGGAACCGCCCGGCGTCAGATCGCGCGCATCGACCTTCCACGGGTTGATCGCCTTGCCGTAGACGCTGGTCTCGTTCGACGAGCCCATAGCGAATTCGTCCATGTTCAGCTTGCCGAGCATGACCGCGCCCGCATCCCACAGGTTCTGGGTCACGGTCGATTCATATTCGGGCTTGAAGCCTTCGAGGATCGCGCTGGCGGCCTGCGAGGGCACGCCTTTGGTGCAGAAAAGGTCCTTGATGCCGACCGGAATGCCGCACATCGCGGGCGCATCGCCCGCAGCCAGACGGGCATCGGCGGCGGCTGCCATCGAACGCGCAATCTCGGGCGTTTTGTGGACATAGGCGTTCAACGCATCGGCCGCGTCAATCGCGCCGAGGCAGGCGTCGGTCAGCTCGACGGCGGTGATCTCGCGGGCGCGCAGACGGTCGCGGGCCTCGGCGATGGTCAGTTTGTTCAGATCGGTCATTCCACCACCTTCGGCACTGCGAAAAAGCCCTCGCGCGCATCGGGCGCATTGGCGAGGATTTGCTGCTGCATTTCGCCGTCGGTGACGACATCCTTGCGCCGCTTGAGGCGCATCGGCTCGACGCCGGTCATCGGCTCGATGCCTTCGACATCGACCTCGTTGAGCTGCTCCATGAAGTGGAGAATGCCGTTCAGCCCTCCGCCAGCGCGGGCAGGTCTGCTTCATCGACCGCAATGCGTGACAGATGCGCGACCTTGCGGGCTTCATCCTGAGTGATCGCCATGATGGTTCCTTTCGCTTGGGGCCGGTTTATCGTCCGCAGCGTTGCGGGCAAGCACTTGCGGGGCTTTCCGGCGGGCATGCGCGAATGAGAGGCGCTCGTGCCCGCGATTTGACCGCGCCCGATTGACCTCCCCTTTTCCACGGCGCAGTTTGCCGCCATGCCAGCCACCTTTGCCGCCCTGCCCGCCGTCCTTCCCGTCGCATTGACCGTCCTGATCGGCTATGGCGCGCGCCGTAGCGGCATCGTGCCCGCTTCGCTGTGGCAAGGGTCGAGATCTTTTGCTACCGCGTTCTTTTTCCCGCGATCATGCTGGTTTCGGTCTATCACGCCGATCTGGGCTGGTCGCGCATCGGCCCCTTCGGCACGGCGCTGCTGCTGACGACTGCCGCCGCGGCGCTGGTGGTTCTGGCCCTGCGCCGCATCCTCGCGCTGCCCGATCCGCGCTTTACCACCCTGTTCCAGACCGTCACCCGCTGGAATGCCTTCATCGCGCTGGCGCTGGCGACCCAGCTGACCGGACCGAAGGGCATCGGGCTGATCTCGGTCGCGATGGCTTTCCTGATTCCCGTGGTCAATGTCGTCAACGTGCTGGTCATGTCGATCTGGGGCAGCGGCAAAGCCGGAATTTTCGGCATGATCAAAGCCATTCTGAGCAAACCGATCATTCCGGGCTGCGCGGCGGGGCTGGCCCTCAATCTCGGAGGCATCCCCCTGCCACGCGCGGCCGACAACGCGCTCGGCTCGATCGGAGCAGCGGCCATTCCGGTCAGCCTGATCATCGTCGGCGCAGGGATCCAGATCGACCGGCTTTGGTCGCTGTCCTTGCCCCTGATCGCCGCCGTGACTTTGCGGCTGATCGCCATGCCCTGCCTGTTCTGGCTGGTCGCCCGCTGGATGGGCCTTGCCCCCGAACTGGTGGTCGCGGGCGTTCTCGCATGTGCGGTCCCGACCGCCGCAAACGGCTATCTGGTCGCGCGCCAGATGGGCGGTGATGCCGATCTTTACGCCGATATCCTGACTTGGCAGACTGTGCTCGCGCTGCTCAGCATCCCGTTTATCCTTTCCCTTTTGACGTAACGCGTATCACCGACAGGAGCATCTGATGAAACTGACCTGGTTTGGCCATTCGGGCTTTCGACTGGAAATTGAACAGGCGGTCATCCTGATCGATCCCTGGTTGTCGGGGAACCCCGTCTTTCCCGAAGACCGCCGCGACGAGGCGCTGGACGGCGCGACCCATATCCTGATCACCCACGGCCACGGCGATCACACCGGCGATACTTTGGCGATTGCGCGGGCGTTGAAAATTCCGGTCGTGGGAATTTACGACCTGATCTCGACCTGGACGACGCATCAGGCGGTCGAGGGCATCGGCTTCAACAAGGGCGGTACGGTCAATCTGGGCGGGGCCGAGGTGACGATGGTGAACGCGAGCCATTCCTCCTCGCTCGAGGGGGCGGACGGGCCGGTCTATGCAGGGCATGAATCGGGTTACATGATCGCGGGCGAAGGCCATGTGATCTATGTCTCGGGCGATACCGACATCATGGCCGACATGGGCTGGATGGGCGAATATCATAATCCCGACATCGGGATCCTGAGCGCCGGCGGCCATTTCACGATGGATATGAAACGCGCCGCCTGGGCCGCGAAGAAATACTTCAATTTCAAGACGGTCGTGCCCTGCCATTACAAGACCTTCCCGCTTCTGGCGCAGGACGCCGAACCGCTGAAAGCGGGCCTGCCGGGCGTCAACGTGATCGAGCCCGAGGTCATGGTGGCGATCTCGCTGTAAGGCTGCGGTGCAGGCAAAGAAAACGGCGCAGCCTCATGGGCTGCGCCGTTTTTGATTCCTGCTCTCAAGGCCGCGCGGATCAGGCGGCCTGAAGCATCTCCTCTGCCTCGAGCGGCATAGGCTCGAAGCTGAAGTAGCCGTACATCTGTTCGATCACGGCATCGGCTGCATGATCGGCTTTCGGGAAACAGGCTTCGCGCCTGCGATTTTACCCGCGATCTCGGCAGAATTGATGAAATTTGCCATTGTCTTCTCCGTCGCTGGAACTCTGTTCTCCCATGCAACAAAGATAATGCCGCGCCGCAGAAAAATCTAGCGCTGCGACGCGGCGTAAAGCGGAAAATCAGGGCATGGCAGCCCTGATCCCCGTGCAATGCTGCGCCCCTTAGACGACGCGATCGACCATCATGTGCTTGATCGAGGCGATCGCCTTGGCGGGGTTCAACCCCTTCGGGCAGGTGTTGGTGCAGTTCATGATCGTATGGCAACGATAGAGTTTGAACGGATCTTCAAGCGCATCCAGACGCTCTCCGGTCGCCTCGTCGCGCGAATCGATGATCCAGCGGTAAGCCTGCAGCAAAGCCGCCGGCCCGAGGTATTTGTCGCCGTTCCACCAATAGCTCGGGCAAGACGTCGAGCAGGAGGCGCAAAGGATGCATTCATAAAGCCCGTCGAGCTTCTTGCGGTCCTCGATCGACTGGCGCCATTCCTTGTCGGGACGCGGCGTGTCGGTCACGAGATAGGGGTTCACCGAGGCGTGCTGCGCATAGAAATGCGTCAGGTCGGGGATGAGGTCCTTGACCACCGGCATATGCGGCAGCGGATAGATGTTCACATCGCCTTTGACTTCGTCGATGCCGAAGATGCAGGCCAGATGGTTGCCGCCACCGATGTTCATCGCGCAGGAGCCGCAAATCCCCTCGCGGCAGGAGCGGCGGAAGGTCAGCGTCGGGTCGATCTCGTTTTTGATCTTGATGAGCGCATCCAGCATCATCGGACCGGTCTTGTCGAGATCGAGGAAATAGGTGTCCAGCCGCGGATTCTCGCCGGTATCGGGATCCCAACGGTAGATGTTGAACTTCTTGATGTTCTTCGCACCTTCCGGCTTGGGCCAGGTCTTGCCGACCCGGATGCGGGAGTTCTTGGGAAGATTGAACTGGACCATTGGGGTTTCTCCTGGTGGTCAAACCGCCGGACGGCGGTATGCGTCATAACTGAGGTTGGCATGCGGCCAATCGAATGCGAATGACCGGAAAACTTCGAGGTTTTCGGGCAGGTTTTTGCGGTGGACGGTCGCAAAGAGCGACGAGGCGCGCAGGTTTTGCGGCAATGCCTTGGCCAGCCAGTTCGCGGCGCGCGGCAGCCCCAAGGCAAGATGTCGCGCGACCGGATCCAGCGCCCGTAGGCGATGTCGCAAGCGCCCGCCAGCGGCTCGATCTCGGCCAAGGGCGCGATCGCGGCCCCTTTGGCGCAAAGCGTGCCGGTGCCGATCACGGAATAGCCTTTGACGTGATCAAGCGCTTCGAAAAAGAGATGGTTGCTCCAACCCTCGGGGCGGGTCCAGCTATTGCCCTGATAGCCGAAAACATTGCCCTCCCAGCCGAGGGCTTCGGCCTGGGCAATGGTGCGGGCAACGTAATCGGCGGGATAGCCGATATCGTCGTCGATGGTGAAGACGATATCGTCGGGTTCGGGCGCGAACCAGAACTTGCCCGCATCCTTCACGTCGCGATCGGGGATGACAGCCGTGACCCGCTCGTCTTTGGCCAGATAGCCCGGCACCTCGTCGTAATCGTTGAGCACAACGAAAAGGTGGTCGACCTGCGGCAGAATCGCATCGACGACCTTGCGCAGGATCCGGCGGCGCGGCGGAAAAGTGGCGAGATGGGCGCGGATCACCGGCTTGCCCACCCGGGCTGGTCGTAAAGCGGGCGCTGCGGCATCTGGCCCGAGCGTTTCATCACGCAGCGGGCGAAAACCTCGGCGGGATCGCGGCCCATGAGCTGGTCGGCACTCATGCCCACCGAGACATAACCGCCGCGGAACCCGTGATTGCCGACACCAAAGCCCACTTCGGTCTTGGGGCCGGCGCTGCTTTCATAGGCGGCGCCGAGACAGATCTTTTCGGCCTGCTCGACAGGGACGGGCGCAGGCGTACAGCCGGCAAGACCCAAAAGGGTCATGCCTGCCGCCACCGCGAGGATCCCGCCCCGCCGCATCTTAGGCCGTCGCCCGAGCGGCCGAAGCCGCGCCGGCGATGCATTGGGTCGTTGCCGGACGGGCGACAACGGCGGCAACCGCATCGCTGATGTTCGAGCCGGCCGCGCTCAGGCGACCGATATCGGCCATTTCCGCCCCGGTCGCGTTGTTGACGACGCAATCGGTATAGGGCGCGACATTGGCGCCAGGCAGACGGCGCGCCATTTCGCGGTTGATCGCGAGACGTGCCGAGGATTGCGCTGCAGCCCCGGAACGACCGGAGCAACCGGCGTAGCCGTTGCCGGAGGCAGCGGCGGCAGCGCATTGGGGTTCTGCACAACGCAGCCCGACAGCGCGAGCGCCGCGGCCGAGAGAACCAGAGGAAGACGAAGACGCATCAATAAACCCTCGCTTTAGGTGCGATCTTTTTCAGATCGATCCCGCCCTCTTCTTGCGTGGTCAGAGGCTCGAGGTGGACGGGCCGATAGGCCAGTTTAACCTCGTTGCCCTCGACCCATGCAAGGGAGTGCTTGCGCCAGTTGGCGTCGTCCCGCTCAGGCCAGTCTTCATGGGCATGGGCGCCGCGGCTTTCCTTGCGTGCCTCGGCGGCGACGATCGTGGTCAGCGCGCTCGGCATCAGGTTGGTCAACTCCAGCGTTTCCATCAGGTCGCTGTTCCAGATCAGGCTGCGGTCGGTGACCTTGATATCGGCCATTTTCGCGGCGATGACCTTCATGCGCTCGACGCCGTCGGCCAGGGTCTTGTCGGTGCGGAAGACGGCCGCATCGGCCTGCATCGTCTTTTGCATTTCAAGACGCAGCTCTGCGGTCGAGGTCGAGCCGTTGGCGTTGCGCAGGGCATCGAAACGCTCCAGCGCCTTTTCGACCTGCGCCACATTGGTCGCGGGGACCGGCGCATTGCGGTCGACAACCTGACCGGCACGGATCGCGGCCGCGCGGCCGAAGACCACGAGGTCGATCAGCGAGTTCGAACCCAGACGGTTCGCACCATGGACCGAGGCGCAACCGGCCTCGCCCACGGCCATCAGGCCCGGGAAGGTCGCATCGGGCTTTTCCTCGGTCGGATTGAGAACTTCACCCCAATAGTTGGTCGGAATGCCGCCCATGTTGTAATGGACCGTCGGGATGACGGGGATCGGCTCGCGCGTCACGTCGACGCCGGCGAAGATGCGCGCGGATTCCGAAATGCCGGGCAGACGCTCGTGCAGGGTTTCCGGCGGCAAGTGCATCAGGTTGAGGAAGATGTGGTCCTTGTGCTCGCCCACACCGCGCCCTTCGCGGATCTCGATCGTCATGCAACGCGAAACCACGTCGCGCGAGGCGAGGTCTTTGTAGGTCGGGGCATAACGCTCCATGAAGCGCTCGCCCTCGGAGTTGGTGAGGTAACCACCTTCGCCGCGCGCGCCTTCGGTGATGAGGCAGCCCGAACCATAAATGCCGGTCGGGTGGAACTGCACGAATTCCATATCCTGCAGCGGCAGACCCGCGCGGGCCACCATGCCGCCACCGTCGCCGGTGCAGGTATGGGCCGAGGTCGCGCTGAAATAGGCGCGGCCGTAGCCGCCGGTCGCCAGAACCACCATCTTCGCGTTGAAGACATGGATGGTGCCGTCGTCGAGCTTCCAGCAGACGACGCCGGTGCATTTGCCGTCGGTGATGATCAGATCAAGCGCGAAATATTCGATGAAGAATTCGGCTTTTTCCTTCAGCGACTGCCCGTAAAGCGTGTGCAGGATCGCGTGGCCGGTGCGGTCGGCAGCAGCACAGGTGCGCTGCACCGGCGGGCCCTCGCCGAATTCGGTCGTATGGCCGCCGAAGGGGCGCTGGTAGATCTTGCCCTCTTCGGTGCGCGAAAACGGCACGCCGTAATGCTCGAGCTCGTAGACCGCCTTGGGGGCTTCGCGCGCGAGATATTCCATCGCATCGGTATCGCCGAGCCAGTCCGAGCCCTTGACCGTATCATACATATGCCACTGCCAGTTGTCGGGGCCCATGTTGGACAGTGAGGCGGCGATGCCGCCCTGCGCGGCAACGGTATGCGAACGGGTCGGGAAAACCTTGGTCACGCAAGCCGTGCGCAGGCCCTGTTCGGCCATGCCGAGCGTCGCGCGCAGGCCCGCACCGCCGGCACCCACCACGACCACGTCATAATCATGCGTTACGTAAGGATAAGCAGCCATAGCGGACCTCAGACCAGAACGAGCGCACCCAGACCCATGCGGGCGAGTGCATAGACAGCAAAGGCGATGACCGCCCAGCTGAAAACTACCGAGAAGATGATCGCGGCTTTGCGTGCGCCGTGATCAAGGTAATCCTCGATCATGATGCGCGTGCCGCGGATGAAATGCAGCATGCCGACAATGATGAACAAAGCGGTGATGACTGCGGGGATCGGGCGCCCGAAATAGGCCACCACGCCTTCGCGCGGCAGGCCGATCGCTTTGGCGACGATGATCATGAACAGAGGCGTCAGGATGGTCAGCGCCACGGCGGTCACGGTCAGGAACCAGTGGTCTGCGGTGCCGGTGCCCGAAGCACCCATGCCGACGGCGGCTTTGCGCGGAGTGATGTAACGCATGTTTTCCCCTCAGAACGCAAAGAAGATGATGAGGGTCAGCAGCGCCAGCACCACCGAACCCGCAATGATCGCGACGCTGGACTTGCGCGCGGATTCGATCTCGAGCCCCATGCCTGCGTCGTAGAACAGGTGGCGGATGCCCGCGAGAAGATGGTACCACAGCGCCCACATCGAACCCGTCAGGACGATGAAGCCGATCCACGAGCGGACGACCCAATCGGCGCAGGCGAAAGCCGCATCCGAGGTCACCGCGGCGGCAAGCCACCAGACCAGCAACAAGATCCCCGCCACCAGCGCATGGCCGGTGATACGGGTCATGATCGAGGTGATCGCCGCGATGGGAAGGCGATAGACCTGCAAGTGTGGGGACAGCGGCCGGTTACCCCGGTTGACGTCGGCCATATTGCGCTCTCCTGCTTTGCCTCAGGCCCTGCTATCCGGCTGGTGCGCCCAGCTGGCGGTGAGGGCTGGCTGAAAATTCAACTCGGTTCTAGCTCTTTTGTTGCAGGTGTCATCACCGGAACGGGTACAATTTCACCGGAACGGGGCTTTTGCCCTTTTGTGATCACACGATCCGGCCTCGTGATCACAGATCGACCTGCACGGCAGTCGCGCTCAGCCAGTCGCCGTATTCCTGACAGATTTCGATATGTTTTTCTGCCGGGTCGTAGAAGGCATTGGCCTCCCCGCATTGCTCCACCGAGACGGTGATGTCGACCGGCAGGGCGAGCAATGCGTTCACGCTGCGAACCTCTTCGGCGATGATGCGCGATGCGGGGTCGGCCGTCTCTCCGACGAAGCTCAGGGCCTTGCCCGGCGCGCCTTCGACCGCCTCGTCGAGATAGGCGAACCAGCTGCTCCAGGCCTGATCGAACTCCTCGGAGCAGGTTTCGGCGCGTTCGGGCGGCAGTTCGAATTCCGTTGCGAAATCGCCGCGATTGTCGGGATCGCCGCCGTACCACAGGCAAACCGTATTGTAATAACGCTGCAAATCATGTCCGTGGACATCCCAAAAGGCGGGATCTTCCTCTTCGGCCTCGGCGGCCGAAAGCATCCATGCCACGGCCGTCCCCTGCGCGATGGCGAGGGCGGATTCCGGCTCCCAGATCTCGTCGATCAGAAGGACGGACAGGGTATCGGCCGCATCTTCCTCGCGGCCGAGGACCGGAAGATCCATTGTATCGATCAGGGCATGGCCCAGCTCGTGGTAGAAGGTGCCGACAAGATTGGCCTCGACGAAAAGGTCGTGCCCTCCCGAGGTGGAATCGTCGAAATAGCCCGCCTGATCCGCGGAACCGGCAAAACCGGAGCCGCAGTCATGCAGGCCAGCAAGAGCAATCGATCATTGCGGTAAAAATGCCCAATAATCGAGGTCCAGAAGGATATCGGGCAGATACTTACCATCCTGATCCTTAATTTTGTGATCACGCTCGCCGGATTTATGCGCCACGGTGCGCAAACGGATCGCGGCCACCCCCGGCGCAGGCGTCTCGGCGAGATCGAGCACCTCGGTGAAGGCGCGCACCGTATCGCCGGCGAAACAGGGATTGGCATGGGCGCCGCCGTTCAGCGCCGCCATGATCTGGGCATTGGCGAGACCGTTGAAAGTCAGCGCCCGCGCGATCGAGATGATATGGCCGCCATAGATCAGACGCTTGCCGTCGGGGCGGAAAGTCGCGTCGAAATGGACTTTCGCGGTATTTTGCCACAGGCGCGTCGCCAGCATATGCTCGGCCTCTTCGATCGTGACGCCGTCGACATGGTCGATGATCTCGCCGATGGCATAATCGCCCATGCGGTAGCGCTCGCCGGCCAGTCCGGAGTCATAACCGGTGAAATCAAGGCCTTCAGGCACGACCAGATCGGCCGGCGCGACCGCCTTGGCGAGATCGGGTACCACGGTCGCGGGTGCGGGCGCATCGGGGCGGCCTTTGCGCACCATGACCCAGCGGACATAGTCCAGCACCAGCTCGTCGTTCTGGTTCAGGCCGCGCGTGCGCACCCAGACCACACCCGAGGTACCGCTCGAATTCTCCTTGAGGCCGATCACCTCGGATTCGGCGCGCAGCGTATCGCCCGCCCAGACCGGCCGGTGCCAGCGCCCTCGGCATAGCCGAGGTTGGCGACGGCATTCAGGCTGATGTCCGGCACGGTCTTGCCGAAGACCAGATGAAAGGCGATCAGGTCATCCATCGGCGATCCGTCCAGCCCGCAGGCGCGGGCGAATTCGTCGCTGGAATGCAGAGCATGCCGGGCCGGATAGAGCGCGTGGTAAAGCGCTCTCTCGCCCCCGAGACCGTGCGCGGCACGGCATGGGGAATGATTTCGCCGATACGGTAATCTTCGAAGAAACGGCCCGGGTTGGTTTTGCTCATCTGATCCCTTTAGCTCTATTGCTGCCCCAATTTCATATCGGGGTGGTAATCGGCCTCGACATCCTTGGTGACGGCCTGCGCGCAGCGCATCACGCCGCGCGCCGCATCGAAGGAGATCGAGGGGCTGCCGTAAAGCTCCCAGCCCTTGGACAGGGCCAGCGAGACTTTGTGGCAAAATTCCGAAGTGTCGTCTTCGGTCAGTAAACGGTAGATTTTCGACATGTCAGCCTCCGAACGGGTTATAGCCCAGCCAGCCGTGGATCAGCCCGATGACGACCATCGTGACGAATGCGGCGAGCAGGACCATGCCCTCTTTGCGCCAGATGACGGGCTGCGTCGAGCGCGACCAGGCGGGGCCGGCACGGTTCAGCACCATCATCTCGACCACGGCCCAGACCAGAAGGCCGCCGAAGAGCACGAAGGACGGCAGATCGCCGTTCACCAGCAGATGCGCCACGGCCCAGAGCGAGAAGCCCGTGAGCTGCGGGTTGCGGATGCGGCGGACGAGGTTCGATTTCATCCCGTCGGCGGCAAAGAACCACAGCGCCGCAAGCATCAGCAGGTTGTTGATCCCCTTGAGCGCGGGCGAAGGCCCCCACCAGAAGGGGCCGTCCGCCATGCGGTAGCCCACCACCATCAAGATCACCGACAGGACCAGCAGCACGGCGACGATGCCTTTGCCCTTGTCGCCCAAGGCCGCGCGCGGTTCGGGCGCGACCCGTTTGAAGAAATGTGCCGCCCACCAAAGCGCCACACCGATTACGAGGATCAGCATATGGCTTGTCCTTTCGGCTGGATGTTGATCCCCTCCAGCTTGTCACCCGACGGCGAGATCGGCAATCGCCTGTGCGCGCGACAAGGTAGCGCGGGCGGTCTCGACGTGGAGGTTCTCGACAATGCGGCCGTCGACCACGGCCACGGCCTTGCCCTCGGCGATGGCGGCTTCATAGGCTTCGATCTGGCGGCGCGAAAGCGCGACCTCGTCATCGGAGGGCGCGAAGATTTCGTTGGCGATGGCGAGTTGCGCGGGATGGATGAGCGTCTTGCCGTCAAAGCCCATATCGCGGCCCTGGGCGGATCGAAACGCAGCCCCTCGTCGTCCTTGAAGGCGTTGAAGACGCCGTCGATGATCGTCTTCCCATGCGCTTTCGCCGCCAGCAGGCAAAGCCCCAACCCCGCCTGCATCGGCAGTCGGTCGGCGCGAAAGCGCGCCCCCAACTCCTTCGCCAGATCGTTGGTGCCCATGACCATGCCCTGAAGGCGCGGATGGGCGGCAATGGCGCCGGCATTCAGCATGCCCTGCGCCGTCTCCATCATCGCCCAAAGCGGCGCGTCGGGGATCAGTGCGGCAACGCGGTCGAGATCTTCGGGCCGGCTCACCTTGGGGATCAGCACCGCATCTGCATGTTTGGAAAGGCTCGCGGCATAGGCGCGCGCGTCATCCTCGCCCCATTCGGTGTCGAAGCCGTTGATGCGCACGATCTTGGCGCGCTTGCCGTAATCGCCTGCCAAGGCCTCGGCCAGAAGCGCGCGCGAGGCGGGCTTCTCGGCCGGCGCGACCGCATCCTCGAGATCGAAGATGATCGCATCGGCAGCAAGCGTTTGCGCCTTTTCCATCGCGCGCTGGTTGGCGGCGGGAATATAGAGAACAGAGCGGTAGGGGCGGGTCACGGCAGGCCTCCAAGCAATAATGTTGCGTGAAGCTGGCCTGTTGTGATGCAAATGGCAAGATCAAATTTGCTGCATTGCGGCAAATTTTGCCGGAACCTCTCGGGCGCGCGCTTAGAGCCCGCCCCAGATCAGCCGGATGGAGACGATCAAAAGCATCCAGGTGATGAGCTTGTAAAAGATCGTGGGCGAGAGCCGCTTGACGATCCAGATCCCCGCCTGCACCGACAGCAACGCCGGAATGGTCAGGATTGCCGCCACTTTGAGGTTCTCGGTCGAAAGCTGGCCGAGCATGGCATAGGGCACCAGCTTGACCCAGTTGCAGACCGCGAAAAAGATCGTCGTCGTGCCGGCATAGACCAGCGGAGACATGCGCAAAGGCTGGGCATAGACCTGATAGGGTGCAGCCCCGCATGGGCCACGAAGCTCGTATAACCCGAGATCGTGCCCCAAAGGCTGCCGCGCAGCCAGTCGGGACGGCGCGCCGCAGCCTCGACGCGGCGCTTCCACAAAGCCGACATTGCGAAGACCAGACCGATGACGCCGACGACAAGCTCGACCGATTTGTCGCTGACGAAGCTCGAGGTCGCCCAGCCGAGCAGGATCCGAGAATCGCCCCCGGCATCAGCTTGACCAGTACGGCACGGTCGAAATTCTTGCGATAGGCGATCAACCCGCCGAGATCGGAGACGATATAGACCGGCAAAAGCATTCCCGCCGCCTGAATGGGCGACATTACCAGCGCCATCAGCGGCACCGAGATCACGCCGACCATGCTCAGCCCGCCCTTGGCCAAACCGACCGAGACCGCCGCGATCACCGCGAGCACCCATTCCCAAAGTCCCATTTCCATGCTTCGCGCTCTCCGTGGCCTCGATCCGCCCTGCATTTGCTGTGGACCTCTGCATTTGCTGTGAACCCATGTGCGCGCGGGGGCAATGTCCGGCGCGCATCTTGTCCGCGATTTCGCATGCAAACGCCGCATGGCAGGAATGTTTTTGCGCAATTGTGCGCACTTTGCCGCGTGTTTTCGGAAAATGTTAGCGACGAAACACGCGGCATACAGAGGTATACCATCTTGCGATTTACCTCCAAAAGGCCTAGTCGATCTGTGAATCATTCCCTTAGAGGCTTCCATGGCCCGACCCAAGATTGCACTGATCGGCGCGGGACAGATCGGCGGTACGCTGGCGCATCTGGCTGCGATGAAAGAACTCGGCGACGTCGTTCTGTTCGACATTTCCGAAGGCACGCCGCAGGGCAAGGCCCTCGACATCGCACAATCGGGCCCCTCCGAGGGCTTTGATGCCGTCATGAAAGGCACCAACGATTACGCCGATATCGCAGGCGCCGATGTCTGCATCGTCACCGCCGGTGTTCCGCGCAAGCCGGGCATGAGCCGCGACGACCTTCTGGGCATCAACCTCAAAGTCATGAAATCGGTCGGCGAGGGCATCAAGGCCCATGCTCCGAACGCATTCGTCATCTGCATCACCAACCCGCTCGATGCGATGGTCTGGGCGCTGCAGCAGTTCTCGGGCCTGCCCGCGAACAAGGTCGTCGGCATGGCCGGCGTGCTCGACTCGGCACGTTTCCGTCACTTCCTCTCGGTCGAGTTCGACGTCTCGATGCGCGATGTCACCGCTTTCGTTCTGGGCGGCCACGGCGACACCATGGTGCCGCTGGCCCGCTATTCGACCGTTGGCGGCATCCCGCTGCCGGATCTGGTCAAAATGGGCTGGACCACGCAGGAGAAACTGGACGCGATCGTACAGCGCACCCGTGACGGCGGCGCGGAAATCGTCGGCCTGCTGAAAACCGGCTCGGCCTTCTACGCTCCGGCAACCTCGGCGATCGAGATGGCGGAAGCCTATCTCAAGGACCAGAACCGCCTGCTGCCCTGCGCAGCCTATGTGAGCGGCGCTTACGGTCTCGACGGTCTTTATGTCGGCGTCCCGACCATCATCGGCGCCAACGGCATCGAGAAAGTCGTCGCGATCGAGCTGAACGCCGAAGAGCAGGTCATGTTCGACAAATCGGTCGACTCGGTCAAAGGTCTGGTTGCCGCTTGTAAAGCAATCGATCCGTCGCTGGCCTAAGCCGCGCGACAAGTTCCGGAACGGAAAACCCCGCGCCATCCGCGCGGGGGTTTTTCTTTGCGCGGCTGCCGGCGCCGCAGTGCTCATGGAAAAGGCCCCGAATTTCTCCGGGGCCTTGGTGTTTCAAGCACCTCGCATCAGACGAAGTCGAAATCCGAGACGTAGAGGTAACCGTTCGCCGTAATCACCGTAGAGCCGAAGCGAATGATCGTATTGCCGCCCGAATAGTTCAGGTTGAGGTCGAAGATGTCGTGGCCCGCCCAGCGGATCTCGATCGTATCGTCGTTGCGGTTGTAGTCCTGCAAACGGTCGCTGCCGCTATTTGCGTCGAAGTAGAAGGTATCGTTGCCCGCACCGCCGCCAAGCGTATCGTTGCCCGTGCCGCCGATCAGGCGGTCGTTGCCCGCACCGCCGGACAAAACGTCATTGCCCGCACCGCCGTTCAGCGTGTCGTTGCCCGCGCCGCCCTGAAGGATGTTGGCCCCGCCCGAGCCGGACAGGCGGTCGTTGCCGCTGCCGCCGGTCGCATTCTCGATGTTGCGGATGATGTCCTGACCCTGACCGGTCGCCTGCGCAACCGTCACGCCGAGATTGACCGCGACATTGCCGGTCGTGTTGAAGATGATCGTATCGACCCCCGCTCCGCCGTCGATCACGTCGTTGCCGAGGCCACCGTCCAGCGTGTCGTTGCCGGCACCACCGTCGAGCCTGTCGTTGCCCGCGCCGCCTCCGAGGATATTGGCGCCCGCGTTGCCGGTAATGCGGTCATTGCCGCCGCCGCCCAGAACGCCCTCGATCCCGACCAGCCGGTCGATGCCTTGTCCGGTATTCTGTGCAGTGCCCAGATTCAGGTTCACCGTGACCGCGCCATTGCCCGAGAAGCGCACGGTATCGATCCCCGCTCCGCCGTCGAGCACGTCGTTTCCGGCCCCGCCGTCGAGCGTGTCGTTGCCCGCGCCGCCGGTCAGCGTGTCGTTGCCCGCCCCGCCCGCAAGCAGGTTCGCGACGCCATTGCCGATCAGGACGTCGTGGTTGTTGCCGCCGGTGACATTCTCGATACCGATCAGCACATCCATGCCGTGGCCGGTGTTTTGCGCAGCCGTCCGGTTCAGGTCGACCCGCACCGCGACCGCACCGCTGAAATCGGCCGTATCGGCGCCTGCACCACCGTTGAGCGTATCGGCTCCCAGCCCGCCGATCAGCGTGTCTGCACCGCCACCGCCCTGAAGATTGTTTGCCGCTCCATTGCCCGCCAGACGGTCGTTGAAGCTCGAGCCCATCAGCCCTTCGATATTGGCCAGACGGTCGGTCCCGAAGCCGCCGCCGACCAGCTGCGCATTGGCATTGGCCAGATTGACGCTCACGCCACTGGTCGCACCGGCAAAGCTCGCATAGTCAAAGCCCGCCCCACCGTCGAGCACGTCGTTACCGCCGCCGCCGTTCAGCACATCGTTGCCCGCGCCGCCGATCAGCGTATTCGCGACGCCGTTGCCGGTCAGCCGGTCGTTGAAGTTCGAGCCCTGAACATTCTCGATATTGAGCAGGCGGTCCGTGCCGCGTCCGCCGCCGATCAGCTGCGCCGTCGTGACCGACAGATTGACCGTCACGCCGCTCGTGGCATCGGCATAGGAGGCAAGATCGACCCCTGCCCGCCGTCAAGCGTATCGTTGCCCTGCCCGCCCATCAGCGTGTCGTTGCCCGCACCGCCGTTCACATCGTCATTGCCGATATAGCCGGTGAAGCGGTCATTGCCCTCGTTCAGCTCGAAACGCTTGTAATTGGTGACGGTGCTGAAGGCGCTGATATCGAACACATCGTTGCCGTTGGTGCCGCGAATGCCGCTCGTCCCGTAGGAGAAGTACAAATTCTCGACGCCGGTGACATAGGCCGCGTTCAGCAGAAGGCTCGGAACCTGCACGATCCCGTTGATATAGACGCGGTCGCTGCCCGCACCGCCGTTGATGCGGTCCTGGCCGATATCGTTGCCCGAGAGATAGAAGGTATCGTCGCCCGAACCGCCGTTGAGCACGTCGTTGCCCGAGCCGCCGGTCAGCGAATCATTGCCCTGACCACCATCCAGCGTGTCGTTGCCCGCACCGCCGGCCACGGCATCATCGCCGATATAACCGATGAAGCGGTCATTGCCCTCGTTCATCTCGAAGAGCTTGTAATTCGTGACCGTGTTGAAGGCGCTGATGTCGAAGACATCGTTGCCGTTTGTGCCGCGGATGCCGCTCGTCCCGTAGGAGAAGTAAAGATTCTCGACGCCGGTGACATAGGTCGCGTTCAGCAGAAGGCTAGAGACCTGCACGATGCCGCTGATGTAGATGCGGTCCGCGCCCTCGCCGCCGTTGAACCGGTCCTGGCCGATATCATTGCCCGAGAGATAGAAGGTATCATCGCCCGAACCGCCGATCAGCAGGTCATTGCCCGAGCCGCCGGTCAGATCGTCATTGCCTGCACCGCCGTCCAGCGTATCGTTGCCTGCGCCGCCGCCGACCGCATCATCGCCCATATAGCCGAGGAAGTAGTCGTTCCCCTCGCCCATATCGAAGAGCTTGTAATTGGTGACGGTGTTGAACGCGCTGATGTCGAAATGGTCATTGCCGTTCGTGCCGCGGATGCCGCTCGTCCCGTAAGAGAAGTACAGACTCGACGCTGTCGACATAAGACGCATTCAGCAGCAGACTCGAAACCTGTACGATGCCCGAGATGTAGACGCGGTCCGCCCCTCGCCGCCGAAGAACCGGTCGGTCCCGATATCATTGCCCGAAAGCGTGAACGTATCGTTTCCGCTCTCGCCATACATGTAGTCGTCGCCGCTGCCGCCAATGAGGGTATCGTTACCGGCTCTGCCGTAGAGGGTGTCGTTGCCGCCCTCGCCACGGATCTCGTCGTCGTCGTTGGTACCGGTCAGGGTTTCACTCAAAGCAGTCCCGGGAATAGCGGCCATCGGTCTATCTCGCGAAAAGTTAAAAAGTTAAGACGCAGCAATTGGAGGTGCTTTTTCGCGCATGTAAAGCACCAAATGGATGCACCGATCCTGCATATTCCCCTCGTGGAGCCCGATATCGCGCGCCGGCCGCAAGGCAGAACACCCGCATGCGGCAATCCCGAAAGCCGGTTCACGCACCTTGCTGAGGGCGCAAAATCCGTCCCGACACGGGCCGATCGGCGCCCTTCGGCACGCTTTCCGGCCGGTCCGCCAGGGCCTTCAACCCCGCCTCCGACCGGCTTCGACCTGCCCGATCAATTTTGTGATCACAGCGCTCGAACGTGTGATCGCAAATCAATCATAAAGCGCTGTTTCACCGGATTTGAACGAGATTTCATTTCATCCGTGACGACCCATGTGCCACAACTCCGCGCAACCGAATTTGCGGGGGATCACGATGAACATTCACGAATATCAGGCCAAGGCACTGCTGCGCCAGTATGGCGCTCCGGTCAGCGAAGGCCATGCCGTGACGAAAGCCGACGAAGTCAAGGCAGCGGCAGGCCAGCTCGGCGGGCCGCTCTGGGTCGTCAAGGCACAAATCCATGCCGGCGGTCGCGGCAAAGGCCACTTCCTCGAAAAGGAAGCCGGCGAAAAAGGCGGCGTCCGTCTGGCGAAATCCGTCTCGGAAGCCGAAGAGCTTGCGCGCCAGATGCTCGGCCGCACGCTGGTCACCCACCAGACCGGCCCGGCCGGCAAGCAGGTGAACCGCATCTATATCGAAGACGGTTCGGACATCTCGCGCGAACTCTATCTCGCGCTTCTGGTCGACCGCGGCACCTCGCGCGTCAACTTTGTCGCCTCGACCGAAGGCGGCATGGACATTGAAGAAGTCGCAGCCAACACCCCCGAGAAGATCGTCAGCTTCAGCGTCGATCCGGCGTCGGGCCTGTCGGACTTCCACGGCCGCCGCGTCGCTTTCGCGCTCGGCCTCGAAGGCAATCAGGTCAAGCAATGCGTTGCTCTGGTGAAAAACCTCTATCGTCTCTTCATCGAGAAAGACATGGAGATGCTGGAGATCAACCCGCTGATCGTGACGCCCGATGGCAACATCAAAGCGCTCGACGCCAAAATGGGCTTCGACAACAACGCGCTGTACCGCCACGCCGATATCGTTGCCCTGCGCGACGAGACCGAAGAAGACCCCAAAGAGCTTGAGGCGTCGAAATACGACCTCAACTACATCGCTCTGGACGGTGAAATCGGCTGTATGGTGAACGGTGCCGGTCTGGCGATGGCCACGATGGACATCATCAAGCTTTACGGTGCCGAGCCTGCGAACTTCCTCGATGTCGGTGGCGGCGCCACCAAAGAGAAAGTCGCCGAGGCCTTCAAGATCATCACCTCGGACCCGAACGTCAAAGGCATTCTGGTCAACATCTTCGGCGGCATCATGCGCAACGACATCATCGCCAACGGCATCGTCGCCGCGGTGAAAGAGGTCGGTCTGCAGGTTCCGCTGGTCGTCCGCCTTGAAGGGACGAACGTCGAAGAGGGCAAGCGCATCATCGCCGAAAGCGGCCTGAACGTGATCCCCGCCGACAACCTGTCCGACGCGGCCGAAAAGATCGTGAAAGCGGTCAAGGGCTGATGAAGCACTGGGGTTTCATCGCGGCAAGCTTCGCCCTGCCGGCCTTCGGGCCGGCGGCAGCGGGTGCTGCGATGTCCCCGGCGGATGTGACGGCAATCGTCACCGATCTGTTCCGCTCTTGCGACGCGGCCTTCGCCAAGCCGGAGATCCTGCTGTCGCAAAAGGACGGATCCGCAGAAGTTCTGGTCACCGATGACGGCAATATTGTTTGGTCCATCGCCAAACCGCCGTCATCGCCCTTTATGGATGCGGGTTCGCTGGTGCTGGAGACGCGCAAGCTTCCGGACCGGCTACAGATCAAATGCGTGGCGGTTGTCGCGGATTGGAGCGATCCTTCGGGCCCTGCCCCGGAGATGCTCCGGACCGCGCGCGACGCGGCCCTTGCAGCCGCACCTGCGGTTGTCGGGGAGAATGCCATCGGGATCGGCGGGCCGAGCGGCCCACCCGAGGGCATCGCGTCATTGGCCTTCGGCAAGCGCGGCGAGCGTGTGGATCTGATGACCCAAATGCTCGTTTCGTCCGATCAGGCCTTCCCGTCCTCTGTCACCATCACCGCCCTGCCCGATCAGGTCAGCATCGAAATCTCAAGAAGCCGTGCTGCGCCACAACGCGCCGCGGTTCACCAGAATTATCATTGCGGAAGGAGGCCCAAGTGGCTGTTCTCGTAGATAAAAATACCAAAGTCATCACCCAGGGCATCACCGGCTCGCAGGGGACTTTCCACACCGAGCAGGCGATTGCCTACGGCACCAAAATGGTCGGCGGCGTGACCCCCGGCAAAGGCGGTTCCGAGCATCTCGGCCTGCCGGTTTTCAACTCGGTCCACGAGGCCGTGGCCAAGACCGGCGCGAATGCGACCGCGATCTATGTGCCGCCGCCCTTCGCCGCGGATCTGATCCTCGAAGCCATTGATGCCGAAATCCCGCTGATCGTCGCGATCACCGAGGGCATTCCGGTTCTCGACATGATGCGCGTCAAGCGCGCGCTGATCGACAGCAAATCGACCCTGATCGGTCCGAACTGCCCCGGCATCATGACCCCGGGCGAGTGCAAGATCGGCATCATGCCGGGCTCGATCTTCAAGCGCGGCTCGGTGGGCGTCGTCTCGCGTTCGGGCACGCTGACCTATGAAGCCGTGAAACAGACCACCGATGCGGGCCTCGGCCAGTCCTCGGCAGTCGGCATCGGCGGCGACCCGATCAAGGGCATGGAGCATATCGACGTGCTCAAGCTCTTCCTCGAGGATCCGGAAACGGAATCGATCATCATGATCGGTGAAATCGGTGGTTCGGCCGAAGAAGAAGCCGCCGAATTCCTCGCCGAGATGAAGAAAAAGGCATCTGGAAGCCGACCGCCGGCTTCATCGCCGGCCGCACGGCTCCTCCGGGCCGCCGCATGGGTCATGCCGGTGCGATCGTCTCGGGCGGCAAGGGTGACGCGGAATCGAAGATCGAAGCCATGAAAAAGGCCGGCATCATCGTCGCAGACAGCCCCGCCGGTCTGGGCGAGGCGGTTCTGAAAGCCATCGGCAAGTAAGACTTTTGACTTAGTGGCAGCCCCTCCCTACCTTAGGGGGCTGCCGGTTCCGAAGAGATCCGAGAGTTTACGAGACAAGTTCCTGAGAGTGGATGACGTGTTTGAACGTGCACAACATCGCGAAGGACATCCGGCCTTTCCCGCAACGGCAGGCCACCGGATCGTTTGCGCCGATCCCGCGGCCCGCCGCGTGACCGGACCTTGGGGTAGCGGCCTTGTGCCCAAGGCCCCCGTCTGATGCTGGCCCTGCCGCTGCTTGCGGCTTTGGCGGCCTGCGGTCGCGCGCCGACCGACGATATTCTGCGCGGCGGCGTTCCCGCCCGTACCGATCTCCACGCCACCACCGCCCTGCCCGCCGATGCCGTCCGCTCGGTTGCGCGCAAGGATGCCGGTTGGCGGCTGATCTACCACCCCGACCGCGCCCCGCAAAACGCCGAGCAACGTGCCGGCGCCGCTTTGTGCCGCCTCGAGGGCAAGCGCCCCGAGCAATTGGTCATCCTTCCGATGTCCTCGCCCACGGATGACCCCGGTGCGCGGATGATCGACGTGATCTGCGGGTGAGCCGATGAACCTGCGCCTCCTCGCCTCCGTCATCCCCTCTGTTCCGGCCCTGTTGCCGCGCGCCGCAACCGGCGGCTTGGCGGGTCGCGTCAAGGCATTGGCGGCAGCCAGCGCGGCCGGTGAGGCCCGCATGCTCACGACAATGCTATCCCTGCTTTCCATCATCGCGGCAACTTTGGCTGCGATGATCCCGTTCACCCATATTGCCGGACGGTTTCCTCGTCCGGCCAACCCGGCCCCAACCGCTACGGGGCGCAACCTTCCAAGGTTCTGCCATGAACGATCAATCTCCCGGCGGTAACGCCGCATTCCGTGACTCGTCCTTCCTGCAAGGTCAGAACGCGACCTATGTCGAGCAGCTTTACGGGCAATGGGCCCAGAACCCTGCGAGCGTGGATGCTGCCTGGGACGCTTTCTTCGCCAGCCTCGGCGATGATCCTTCGGCCGTGCAGCGCGAAGCTGCCGGTGCAAGCTGGGCGCGCGCCGATTGGCCGCCGCAGCCCACCGACGAGAACACTTCGGCGCTGACCGGCGAATGGCCGATGTCGTCGAAAGCCGATGCCAATGCCGCAATGAAGAAGATCAGCGACAAGGCCGCCGAAAAAGGCGTCACGCTGACCGACGAGCAGATGCGCCGCTCGGTGCTGGATTCGATCCGCGCGCTGATGCTGATCCGCGCCTTCCGGATCCGCGGCCACCTTTTCGCCGATCTCGACCCGCTCGGGCAGCGCGAAGTGCCGCAGACAGGCGAGCTGGAGCCCGCGACCTATGGTTTCGGCCCCAACGATCTTGACCGCCCGATCTTCATCGACAACGTGCTGGGCCTGCAGATCGCGACCATGCGCCAGATCACCGATCTGATGAAGCGCACCTATTGCGGCACTTTCGCGCTGCAATACATGCACATCTCCGACCCCGAGCAGGCTGCCTGGCTGAAAGAGCGCATCGAGGGTTACGGCAAGGAAATCCAGTTCACCCGCGAAGGCCGCCGCGCCATCCTCAACAAGCTGGTCGAAGCCGAAGGCTACGAGAAATTCCTCCATGTGAAATACATGGGCACCAAGCGTTTCGGCCTTGATGGCGGCGAGGCGCTGATCCCTGCAATGGAACAGATCATCAAGCGCGGCGGCGCGCTTGGCGTCAAAGACATCGCGATCGGCATGCCCCACCGCGGCCGCCTCTCGGTGCTCGCGAACGTGCTGGGCAAGCCCTACCGCGCGATCTTCAACGAATTCCAGGGCGGCAGCTTCAAGCCCGAGGATGTCGATGGTTCGGGCGACGTGAAATATCACCTCGGCGCCTCGGCTGACCGCGAGTTCGACGGCAATACCGTCCACCTGTCGCTGACCGCGAACCCCTCGCACCTCGAAGCGGTGAACCCCGTCGTTCTGGGCAAGGTCCGCGCCAAGCAGGACCAGCTCAACGACACCGACAACCGCACGGCGGTCCTGCCGGTTCTTCTGCATGGCGATGCGGCTTTTGCGGGTCAGGGCGTGGTGGCGGAATGCCTCCAGCTTTCGGGCATCAAGGGCCATCGCACCGGCGGAACGATCCACATCATCGTGAACAACCAGATCGGCTTCACCACCGCGCCGAGCTTCTCGCGCACCTCGCCCTATCCGACGGATATCGCGCTGATGGTCGAAGCGCCGATCTTCCACGTCAATGGTGACGATCCGGAAGCCGTGGTCCATGCCGCGCGCGTCGCGACCGAGTTCCGCCAGCTCTTCCACAAGGACGTCGTCCTCGACATCTTCTGCTACCGCCGCTTTGGTCACAACGAAGGCGACGAGCCGATGTTCACCAACCCGGCGATGTACAAGAACATCAAGGGCCACAAGACCACGCTCCAGCTTTACACCGAGCGTCTGGTTGCCGACGGGCTGATCCCCGAAGGCGAGATCGAAGACATGAAGGCCGCTTTCCAGGCCCAGCTGAACGAAGAGTTCGAAGCCGGCAAGACCTTCAAGCCGAACAAGGCCGACTGGCTGGACGGCAAATGGTCGGGCCTCACGATCGAGCCCGAGGAATACAGCCGTGGCGAGACCGCGATTTCGCCCGAAACCATGGCCGAAGTCGGCAAGGCGCTGACCACCGCGCCCGAGAGTTTCGACATCCACAAAACCGTCTCGCGTCTTCTGGATGCGAAAGCGAAGATGTTCGAAACCGGCGCGGGCTTTGACTGGGCGACGGGCGAAGCTCTGGCTTTCGGCTCGCTCGCGACCGAAGGCCATCCGGTCCGCCTCGCGGGTCAGGACTCGGCACGCGGCACCTTCTCGCAGCGCCACTCGGCGATCATCGACCAGACCACCGAAGAGCGTTACTACCCGCTCAACAACATCAAATCGGGTCAGGCACGCTACGAAGTCATCGACTCGATGCTGTCGGAATATGCGGTGCTGGGCTTCGAATACGGCTATTCGCTGTCCGAGCCCAATGCGCTGACCATGTGGGAAGCCCAGTTCGGCGATTTCGCCAACGGCGCGCAGATCATGTTCGACCAGTTCATCTCGTCGGGCGAAAAGAAATGGCTGCGCATGTCGGGTCTGGTGATGCTGCTGCCGCACGGCTTCGAAGGTCAGGCCCCGAGCACAGCTCGGCCCGTCTGGAGCGGTTCCTGCAAGGCTGCGCCGAGGATAACTGGATCGTCGCCAACTGCTCGACGCCGGCGAACTATTTCCACATCCTGCGCCGTCAGCTCAAGCGCAACTTCCGCAAGCCGCTGGTGCTGATGACGCCGAAATCGCTGCTGCGCCACCCTTGGCGGTCTCGACGGCGGACGAGTTCACCACCGGTTCGAGCTTCCATCGCGTGCTGCAAGACGATGCCGAACGCGGCAAGTCCGACTTCGCCTTGCTGGCCGACGACAAGATCAAGCGCGTCGTCATCTGCTCGGGCAAGGTCTATTACGACCTGCTGCAGGCGCGGAACGCCGCCGAAGCCAATGACGTCTACCTGCTCCGCCTCGAGCAGTTCTACCCCTTCCCGGCCCAGTCGCTGTCGCGCGAGCTGGAGCGGTTCAAAGGGGCGGAAATCGTCTGGTGTCAGGAAGAGCCCAAGAACCAGGGCGGCTGGAGCTTTGTCGAGCCGAACCTCGAATGGGTTCTGGCGCGCATCGGGGCGACCCATGCCCGCCCGCGTTACGTCGGCCGCGCCGCTTCGGCCTCGGTCGCCACGGGTCTCGCCTCGCGCCACAAGGCCGAGCAGGACGCGCTGGTCCATGACGCCATCACGTTGGGTGCCTGACGGATGGCTGTCGAACTCCGCGTTCCGGCTTTGGTGAATCCGTCGCCGAGGCGACCGTGTCGACCTGGTTCAAGAAACCGGGCGACAAGGTCGCCGTCGACGAGATGATCTGCGAGCTTGAAACCGACAAAGTGACGGTCGAAGTGCCGTCACCCGTCGCGGGAACGCTGCTGGAAATCATCGCGACCGAAGGTCAGACGGTCGCGCCCAATGCCCTGCTTGCGCAGATTGCCCAAGGCGACAGCGCAGATTCAAACGAAATGCGGCCCACCACGATTTCGGGGGCGAAGCTTAACGAAGGACAAAGTGACATGAGCGGAAAAGCAGTCGACGTGATGGTCCCCACGCTGGGTGAAAGCGTGACCGAAGCCACTGTCGCGACCTGGTTCAAGAAGGTCGGCGATCAGGTGGCTCAGGACGAGATGCTCTGCGAACTTGAAACCGACAAGGTCTCGGTCGAGGTTCCGTCTCCGGTTGCGGGCGTTCTGGCCGAAATCCTTGCACCCGAAGGTGCGACGATCGACGCCAAAGCCAAACTGGCGATCATCACCGAAGGCGCCGCCGGCGCGGTTTCGGCCCCCGCCGCCGCGCCTGCGGCAGCAGCGGCCGCTCCGGCAGCTGCTGCGCCGGCCGATGCCGGCCGTTCGGATGTCGAGGATGCACCCTCGGCCAAGAAAGCCATGGCCGAAGCCGGCATTTCGCGCGATGCCGTCACCGGCTCGGGCCGCGACGGCCGCGCCATGAAGGAAGATGTCGCCCGCGCCACAGCCGCTCCGGCAGCAGCTCCCGCCGCTTCGGTCGCGCCGACCCCTGCTGTCGCTCCGCGCGCGCCGTCGTCGGCCGCAGATGCGGCACGCGAAGAGCGCGTCAAGATGACCCGCCTGCGCGCCACCATCGCGCGTCGCCTCAAGGATGCGCAGAACACCGCCGCCATGCTGACCACCTATAACGAGGTGGACATGAAGGCGATCATGGACCTGCGCAACGAATACAAGGACGCCTTCGAGAAGAAGCACAAAGTCAAACTCGGCTTCATGTCCTTCTTCGTCAAAGCCTGTAACCACGCGCTGAAAGAAGTGCCGGAAGTCAACGCCGAGATCGACGGCGGCGACATCATCTACAAGAACTACGTCAATATGGGCGTCGCCGTCGGCACCCCGAACGGTCTTGTGGTTCCGGTCGTGCGCGATGCCGACCAGCTGTCCTTCGCCGATATCGAGAAGCAGATCGGCGAGCTGGGCGCGCGTGCGCGTGACGGCAAGCTGACGATGAACGACATGCAGGGCGGCACCTTCACCATCTCGAACGGTGGCGTCTACGGTTCGCTGATGTCCTCGCCGATCCTCAACCCGCCGCAATCGGGCATCCTCGGCATGCACAAGATCCAGGACCGTCCGGTCGTCGTCGGCGGCCAGATCGTCATCCGCCCGATGATGTATCTTGCGCTGTCCTACGATCACCGCATCGTCGACGGCAAAGGCGCCGTGACCTTCCTCGTGCGTGTCAAGGAAGCGCTGGAAGATCCGCGCCGCCTGCTGATGGATCTCTGATCCGCAGCTTCGACAATCGGGAGGCCCCGCCCCGGGGCCTCTTTCCCGCAACCAACCCCATAGGCTACGCCGTGAAAAAGCTACCGGTTCTTCTGGGTGCCGCTCTCGCGCTATCTGCCTGCGCCAGCGCCCCTATCCCCGTGATCAACGCCCCCGATGCCCTCATGTATACCCATTCGCGCGACGTGATCGTGCGCGGGATCGATGGCGGCAGCAATGGCGTGCGACCACCGCTTCTGGTGCGCCGGTCCTATCCCATCACCTGCGCGCAAGATCCGCTGATGGAGCCGCCTGCCATCCGCTCGGCCCAGACCGTGGCCGAAATCGACCGCATCCTCGGCACGGTCACCAACCGCACCGCCGAGAGCTATTTCAAATCCGAGGAAATGCGCCTCGTGAACGAGCAGACCGTGCCGAGCCTGAAATGCTCGATCGGCTGGTTCTCCGAGGCGATCGTCAGCCGCGATCCCAATGTCATCTCGGCCTTCGCGGCCAAGCGCGGCGTGGCGCTGACCGGCCCGCTGACCGTCCCCGCGAGCCAGTCGCTCGGCCCGAATGCGGTGGGGCTCTGACAGGAGCGCCGGCAGCGGCCCGACGACGAGCACCGAACCCGAACCTCTCCGGCCCCTGTCCGGGGCAAGACGCGCAGCCGCAAGGCCCCGCGGCCAGATCAAACCCGCCGCACAGGATGAACCCGCCATCCCTGCGGCCCCAAGCGAGGCGTAATTTCATGAGCAGGCAATTGATCGCCAATTATACCTTCGCCGATTACGCGACCTTCCGCGCCGCTTTCGACCGCGACAGCGAGGACCGCGGCCGCAACGGCATGACGCTTTTGCAGCTCTGGCGCGAGAATCCCACCAGCGCCTGGGCGCTCTACCAGATCTCGGATGCCAAGGCCGCGCAGGATTACCTGTCGGGCGCCGCGGGCGTCTTCAACGCCCAGGCCGGCGTCTCGGCCGTGCGCTCCCATCTGGTGGAGACGGCCTGACATGTCGGCGGAAACGACGGCGCTCGGCCTAGCGGCGCTGCTGCAGGTTGCGCAAATCGGGCTGGCGGCCGTGTCGATGAACCGCGATGTCGGCGCCAGCTGGAACGCCAGCCCCGCGACAACCAGCCCGAATTCTCGGCGCTGACCGGCCGCCTGCGCCGAGCCGTTTCCAACCATTTCGAGGCCCTTTCGCTTTTTACCATCGCCGTGCTGATGGTCTCGCTCGAGGACCGCAGCAATGTGCTGACCGTTTTCTCCGCCTGGCTCTATCTTGCCGCGCGCATCCTTTACGTCCCCGCCTATGCTTTCGGCTGGTCGCCCTGGCGATCGGTCATCTGGGCGGTTGGCTTTCTCGCAACCATGGCGATGATCATCTTCGCTTTGCTGACCTGACACCGCCCCTCACGGGTCGCGGAATTTTCCAAGGAGTTCCCAATGTCCACCTATGATCTGATCGTCATCGGCGCCGGCCCCGGCGGCTATGTCTGCGCCATCCGCGCAGCACAACTCGGCCTCAAGGTTGCCTGCGTCGAGGGTCGCGAGACCCTTGGCGGTACCTGCCTCAACGTCGGCTGCATCCCCTCGAAAGCGTTGCTCCATGCCAGCCACATGCTGCATGAAACCCACGAGAATTTCGAGAAAATGGGCCTGATCGCGGGCGAGGTGAAGGTCGATTGGGCCAAGACGCAGGCCTACAAGCAGGAAACGGTCAACGGCAATACCAAGGGCATCGAATTCCTCTTCAAGAAGAACAAGATCGACTGGCTCAAGGGCTGGGGCGTGATCGAGGCGGCAGGCAAGGTCCGCGTCGGCGATACCGTCCACGAGACCAAGAACATCGTCATCGCGACCGGCTCGGTGCCTTCGGCGCTCAAGGGCGTGACGGTGGACAATGACGCGGGCGTCGTCGTCGATCTGACCGGCGCGCTGGCTCTGGGCAAGATCCCCGCCTCGATGGTGGTGATCGGCGCGGGCGTGATCGGGCTCGAGCTCGGCTCGGTCTATGCGCGACTGGGCTGCGATGTCACCGTGGTCGAATACCTCGACGTGATCACCCCCGGCATGGACGGCGAGGTGCAGAAGCAGTTCCAGCGCATTCTGGCCAAACAGGGCCTGAAATTCACCATGGGCGCGGCGGTTTCGGGCGTCGAGACCAAGGACGGCAAGGCGACCGTCAACTACACGCTGAAAAAGGACAACAGCGAGCAGCAGGTTTCGGCCGAGGTCGTACTGGTCGCAACCGGCCGTCGTCCCTTTGTCGAAGGTCTGGGCCTCGAGGCGGCAGGCGTCGCCATGACCGATCGCGGCTTCGTCCAGATCGACAACCATTGGCAAACCTCGGTGCCGGGCATCTATGCGATCGGCGATGCGGTCCCCGGCCCGATGCTGGCCCACAAAGCCGAAGACGAGGGCATGGCGGCAGCCGAAGTCATCGCCGGCAAACATGGCCATGTGAACTACGACGTCATTCCGGGCGTGATCTATACGACGCCGGAAGTCGCCTCAGTCGGCCTGACCGAGGAAGCCGCGAAAGCCACCGGCCGCCCGATCAAGGTCGGCAAATTCCCTTCATGGGCAATGCGCGCGCGAAGGCGATGTTCCAGGCCGAGGGCTTCGTCAAGATGATCGCCGATGCCGAGACCGACCGTGTTCTGGGTTGCCACATCATCGGACCGGGTGCGGGCGAGATGATCCACGAAGTCTGCGTCGCGATGGAGTTCGGCGCGGCCGCTCAGGACATCGCCCTGACCTGCCACGCCCACCCGACCTGTTCCGAAGCCGTCCGCGAGGCGGCCTTGGCCTGCGGCGACGGGGCGATCCACGCCTGATCGTCCACGATTCACGCGGCTCCACCTGCGCGTGACTCCAATGCCCCACAAGGACGGCGGCCTTCGGGTCGCCGTTCTTCATTCGCGCAAAACGCCAGCATCTTCTGGCAATATTTCTTTTGTAAACAGGCACGCACCACGGCATCGGCCGCGCGCATTTTGAACTCGGCATCAGGACCTGCGCGGCCTTGGCGCGGCGGGCTTCATCTTCAGATGCAAACGAAGGTCGCCGCAGGCAACGCCCCGACCCGCCGCCAATCCGAGCTTTTCTCTTGCGGGACGGGTCTTGCCGACATATCCGGATTTACCGGCACCAGACCGGAGCAAAAACGCGGAGCAGATCATGATCGGACGCCGAAGCCTCATTCTCTCGGTCCTCGCCCTTGCCGCCTGCGGTGGCAGCCCCAAACCGCAAGAACCCAAGAGCGAAAGCTATGGCGGGCCGCATCCCTCGCCCGAGATGAACCGCAAGGTCAACTACTGGGCCGACCATTATCAGGTGCCGCGCCCGCTGGTGCACCGCGTCGTCATCCGCGAATCCGGCTATCGCCCCGAAGCCCGCAACGGCCCCTATTACGGCCTGATGCAGATGCTGCCGCAGACCGCGCAGACCATGGGCTATCGCGGCACGCCGCAGGGCTTGCTTGATGCCGATACCAACCTGCAATACGGCGTGAAGTACCTGCGCGGCGCCTATATCGTCGCCAACGGCAGCCATGACGGTGCGGTCAGCTGGTATTCGCGCGGCTATTATTACGAGGCCAAGCGTCGCGGCCTGCTGGTCGAAACCGGCCTCAGATCCGCCTGACCCGACCCTCCTATTCTACCCGTCCGCACCCGCCTTTTGCGGGCCGGACGCGCTTACCCCGAAGGACTAGCACCATGGATCCGACCGATAACGGCTGGGAGAACTCCGCCGCCGCATGGATCGCCGACCAAGGCGAAGCGGGCGATTTCAGCCGCCAATATGTGCTGGATGCCCCGATGCTGGCCCGTATCCGTCAGGGCCGCGCCGAGGGCGCTTTGCCTCCGCGCTGGACGTGGGATCGGGCGAGGGCCGTTTTTGCCGCATCCTCGGGGCCGAAGGCATTGCCGCGACCGGCCTCGAGCCCACCCCGACCCTGCGCGCCACCGCCCGGAACCGCGACCCCGAGGGATGTTATGTCGACGGCCGCGCCGAGGCCCTGCCCTTCGCGGATGCGAGTTTCGATCTGGTGATCAGCTATCTGACGCTCATCGACATCGACGGTATCGATCAGGCGATCGCTGAAATGGCACGGGTTCTCGCGCCGGGCGGCAGTCTGCTGATCGCCAATCTCAACGGCTTCAGCACGGCGGGAGAGTGGCGGCGGCAGATGGACGGCTCGCCCTATTTCCGGCTCGACCACTATCTCGAGCCGCGCACCGAATGGGTCAGCTGGCGCGGCATCTCGATCCGCAACTGGCACCGTCCGATGCAAAGCTACATGCAGCTTCTGATCGGCGCGGGCCTGCGCCTTGCCCATTTCGAGGAGCCGCGGCCGAGCGGCGGCGGCAAACATGCCGAGCGCTTCGCCCGCGTGCCTTACTTTCACATCATGGAATGGGTGAAGGCCTGATCGCCGAAAGCGGGCCGGAGATCAGGCCCGATCTCAAGCCGGACGATTATAGCGGATAAAGGGCGTCTTGACCCCCACGCGATCATAAAGGCGGCGACCGGCGTGATTGTCCTCGGCGGTCAGCCAGTAGACCGCTGGCGATCCGGCGCGGTCGGCCTCGGCATAGACCGCCTCGATCAGGGCGCGGCCGATGCCTGTTCCGCGCTGCTCGGGCGCGGCGAAAAGATCCTGCAAATAGCAAACCCCATCCTCGCGCCACAAGCTCGGATGGAAGACGTAATGGACCAGTCCGACCAGAGCGCCCTCGGCGCTTTGCGCGACCAGAGCGTGAAAATCACGTGCATCACCCGAGACCAGCCGTGCGAAAGCCGCGTCGTAAAAGGCCTGCGGGCGCGCATCATGGCCGTAAAAGGCCTGATAACCCTCGTAGAGCTCCTGCCACGCCGCCTGATCGGCAGGCTCCAGCGCGCGGATCGTCACTCCCATGCCGCCCCCTCAATTGCGCTTGGCGCGCGCCATGAAGGCGAGCCGCTCGAAAAGCGAGACATCCTGCTCGTTCTTGAGCAAAGCGCCGTGCAGTTTGGGCAGCATTTCACCCGCCGGACGTTTGAGATCTTCGGGCGAAAGGTCGTCGGCCAAGATCAGCTTCAGCCAATCGAGAAACTCGCTGGTCGAAGGCTTTTTCTTGAGCCCCTGCACGCCGCGCAGCTCGAAAAACTGGTTCAGCGCCTCGTCGAGAAGCCGCGGCTTGAGGTCCGGATAATGGACCTCGACGATCTTTTCAGCGTCTCGGCATCGGGGAAACGGATATAGTGGAAGAAGCAACGGCGCAGAAACGCATCCGGCAGCTCTTTTTCGTTGTTCGAAGTGATGATGACCACGGGACGGTGGCGGGCGCGGATGGTCTCGCCGGTCTCGTAGACATGGAACTCCATCCGGTCGAGTTCCTGCAGGAGGTCGTTCGGGAATTCGATATCGGCCTTGTCGACTTCGTCGATCAGCAAGACGACCTTCTGGTCGGCCTCGAAAGCCTGCCAGAGCTTGCCCTTGCGGATATAGTTGCCGATGTCGTGGACCCGCGCCTCGCCAAGCTGGCTGTCGCGCAAGCGGCTGACCGCATCATATTCGTAAAGCCCTTGCTGCGCGCGGGTGGTGGATTTGACGTTCCACTCGACCATCGGCAGGCCGAGGCTCGCCGCGACCTGCCGCGCGAGTTCCGTCTTGCCGGTACCGGGCTCGCCCTTGACCAGCAGCGGACGCTCCAGCGTGATCGCCGCATTGACCGCCATCGCCAGATCGGGCGGCGCGACATAGGTTTCGGTCGAGGCGAATTGCATCACGTTTCCTTTCGCAGGTCTTGCGGGACCGTAATCTCCGCACCACCTCTTCGCAAGATATGGCCCGAGCAATGGGACAAGTAGTGACAAGAGCCACTTCATACAGTATGGGGGCCGCATGATCGGGCATTCAGCCTGCCCGTTCACCGGAGGACCGATGAAAGCCCAGACCTTCCTGCCCGACGACTACCGTCCCGCCGAGGACGAACCTTTCATGAACGAACGCCAGCTTGAGTATTTCCGCCGCAAGCTGCTCGCATGGAAGCAAGAGCTGCTCTATCAATCAGCCGAGACCCTAGAGGGACTTCAAGACAGCGCCCGCAACGTTCCCGATCTGGCCGACCGCGCCAGCGAGGAAACCGACCGTTCGCTGGAACTGCGCACCCGCGACCGCCAGCGCAAGCTGGTCAGCAAGATCGACGCGGCCATCCGCCGGATCGAGACCGGCGACTACGGCTATTGCGAGATGACCGGCGACCAGATCAGCCTCAAGCGTCTGGATGCCCGCCCGATCGCGACCATGACGCTGGAAGCGCAAGAGCGTCACGAGCGCCGCGAGCGCGTCCACCGCGACGACTGAGTTCAAGCCCTCCGACGGCAACCGACCGTCATCCGGGCCTGCGCTGCCGCCATCCGGCGGCGCAGGTTCCTTTGGCCCGCTTCCTGCGGAACGGGATTGCCCGACCGGTCATCCCCGTTCCCGCCGTTCGGTTGCGGGCGAAGGCCGCAGCGGATCGCGGCCAAGCGGGCGTTTTCCGCCCTTCTGTTCCGGCGCGACAAATCCACCCGTCAAGGTTGTTTTCCGCCGATGAACGCGCCATTTTCTTGCGCGTGATTGCCCCAACAGTATAGGCCGATGCCTTGACCAAGCCGCCTTTTCCTTCTGCCGCCATACCGCACCGCAGCAGCGCCGGCGCGCTCGCGAACCGCCCCGTTTCGGTGATCGGCGCGGGGATTGCGGGGTTGACGACGGCAATCGCCCTTGCGCAACGCGGCGCGAAAGTCACGGTCTACGAGCGCGCGCCCGCCCTGCTCGAGGTCGGCGCGGGGCTCCAGATATCACCCAATGCCGGTCGCGTACTGAAAGCGCTCGGGCTGTGGGACGCATTCGAGGCGGAGGCGCAGCCGTCGCAGGCGGTGATCTTGCGCGATTCAGCCGCGCGCAAGATCGCCAAGCTCGATCTCGCGCACTATCGCCCGCAAGACGCGTTCCGCTTCATCCATCGCGCGCGACTGCTTTCGGTACTCGAAGCCGGTGCGCGTGCCGCCGGTGTCGAGATCCGTCTCGGCTCCGACATCGCAGCCGTGCCCGATGATGGTGCGGCACTGACGATCGGTGCCGATGGCGTGAAAAGCGCGATCCGCGCCGGATTGAACGGGGTCGAGACGCCCTTTTTCACCGGCCAGACCGCATGGCGCGCCTTGGTGCCCTGCCCCGACGACGCCCCGCCCGAGGCGCAGATCTTCATGGGGCCGGGCCGCCATATCGTCAGCTACCCTTGGGACGCGGCCAGCGCAATATCGTCGCGGTCGTCGAGAGCAAGACATGGCGCGATGAAGGCTGGAGCCATGCCGGCGACCCGCAAGAGCTGCGCGCGACCTTCGCACGCTTCGGCGGTCCGGTCGCGGATTGGCTCGGCGCTGTCGATCAGGTCGGGGTCTGGGGGCTTTTCCGCCATCCGGTCGCTGCCCGCTGGCAGGACGGGCGCAGCGCGCTTGTGGGTGATGCCGCCCATCCGACGCTGCCCTTCATTGCGCAAGGCGCGGTCATGGCGATCGAGGATGCATGGATTTTGGCCGCCTGCCTCGACGCCGAAGCCCAACAGCCCCGCGCGCTGGCCCGCTATCAGGCTTTGCGCGCGCCGCGTTGCACCCGCATCGTCGAGGCCGCCAATGCCAATGCCCGCAACTACCATCTGCGCGGCCCCGCCCGCGCGGTGGCCCATGCCGGTCTGCGCGCGATTTCGCGTTTTGCGCCGACCGCCATGATCGAGCGCTTCGCCTGGCTTTACGATTACGATCCGGTCGCGGCGGTCTGAGCCCGACCTCGCCCCTGTCTCGGCGCGGCCCTGTCACTGCCAAAGGCGGGCTTGCAACCCTGCGCGATCCTGCGACCTATCGCGCGTTCTCGGGGCGGGGTGGAACTCCCCACCGGCGGTAAGCGGGCCTCCCGCAAGCCCGCGAGCGCCTTTCGCCAGAAAGGGTCAGCAGATCAGGTGCGACTCCTGAGCCGACGGTCACAGTCCGGATGAAAGAGATCCTCCTCCGCCTCTGCCCGTCAGAGGTGGCCGGAAGCGATCGCCTTGGGTGACGTGTCGCGACCAGAAGGAGACCATTATGACACACACCCGTTACGCCTTTATCAAGGCCAACTGGCATGCCGATATCGTCGATCAGGCGCTCGCCGGCTTTTTGCAACTCATTCCTGCCGATCAGGTCGATGTCTTCGACGTGCCCGGCGCTTTCGAAATGCCGCTTCTGGCGCGCGATCTGGCGAAGACCGGCAAATATGCCGCCGTTGCCGCCGCCGCTTTGGTGGTGGACGGCGGGATCTACCGCCATGATTTCGTCGCCCAGGCCGTGGTCAGCGGTCTGATGCAGGCAGGGCTCGAGACCGGCGTTCCGGTGCTTTCGGTCTCGCTCACGCCGCATCATTTCCACGAAACCGACCATCACGGCGCGATTTTCCGCGAGCATTTCATCCAGAAGGGCCGCGAGGCCGCCGAGGCCGCGCTGAAAATCACCGCGACCCGCGCCAAAGCCTTCGGCTGAGGCCCGAGCCGGACGCCAATGCGTTGCGCCATTGGAAAAGGGCGGCCAAAGAGCCGCCCTTTTTTGATGTCTTCCGCGCTCAGGCGGCCTTTTCGACCGCCGCGACGATGCCTTCGACGACATCGCGCAAAACGACCTCGTCCTCGGCCTCGGCCATGACACGGATCAGGGTTCGGTGCCCGATTTGCGGATCAGCACGCGACCGGATCCGGCCAGACGCTTTTCGGCGGCCGCGATCTCGTGCTGGACGCTTTCTGCCGATAGGGGATCGGCGCCCTGCGCATAGCGCACGTTCTTGAGCATCTGCGGCACCGGATCGAATTGATGCACGAGCTCCGAGGCCAGCTGTCCGGTCTCGCGCATCGCGGCCAGAAACTGCAGGCCCGCAATCAGCCCGTCGCCGGTCGTCGCGTAATCGGTCATCACGATATGGCCCGATTGCTCGCCGCCGAGGTTGAAGCCCTTCTGGCGCATCCGCTCGACGACATAACGGTCGCCGACGGCGGTGCGCTCGAGATCGAGGCCGCGTCCCTGAAGGAAGCGTTCGAGCCCGAGGTTCGACATCACGGTCGCGACCAAAGCACCGCCGCGCAGGCGGCCCTGTTCGGCCCAACGTGCCGCCATCAGCGCCATGATCTGGTCGCCGTCGGCCACTTTGCCGGTCTGGTCGATCAGCATGACGCGGTCGGCGTCACCGTCCAGCGTGATGCCCAGATCCGCGCCATGGGCCAGAACCGCCTCGGCGCAGGCCCTCGGGTGGGTCGAGCCGACGCCCTCGTTGATGTTGAAACCGTTCGGCTCGATCCCGATCGGAACGACATCGGCGCCGAGCTCCCACAGGACCTCTGGCGCGGCGCGATAGGCCGCTCCATTGGCGCAATCGATCACGACCTTCATCCCGTCGAGGCGCAGCCCCGCGGGAAAGGTGGTTTTGGCATATTCGACATAGCGCCCGCGCCCGTCGTCGATGCGCTTGGCGCGGCCGATATTGGCGGGCTGGGCCAGCTGGATCTCGCCCTCGAGGATCGCCTCGATCTCGGCCTCGGCCTCGTCGGAGAGTTTGAACCCGTCCGGGCCAAAGAACTTGATGCCGTTATCGGCGGCGGGATTGTGGCTCGCCGAGATCATGATCCCGAGATCGGCGCGCATCGAGCGCGTCAGAAATCCCACCGCGGGCGTCGGAACAGGACCGAGCAGCAGCACGTTCATCCCCGTCGAGGTCAGCCCCGCCGTCAGCGCGTTTTCCAGCATGTAGCCCGACAGCCGCGTATCCTTGCCGATCACGACGCGATGCTGGTCCTTGCCGCTGCGCCGGAAAAAGCGCCCCGCCGCAGCACCCAGCCGAAGCGCCATTTCGGCGGTCATCGGATAGCTGTTGGCCTTGCCGCGCACGCCGTCGGTGCCGAATATCTTTCTGCTCATTCCCGCTCCTCATCTCGAGCGCGCTCCATAGGCGCAGCCCTTGCTTTATTTCTGCCGCGTCATGGACGCGGTGTATCTGAATGCCTTGCGCCACCGCCGCCAAAGTCAGCGCCAATGTTCCCGCCATCCGGTCCCGTGGTTCGGGAGCCTCGCCGATCCTGCCGATGAAACGCTTGCGCGAAATACCCAGAAGTACCGGAAAACCCAAACCGTGATAGACCGAGATCCGCCGCATGATCGCGAGATTATGGGCCTCGGTCTTGCCAAACCCAATGCCCGGATCGATCACAATTCGCGATGGATCGACACCTGCCGTGATCGCGCGGGAGACCCGCTCGGCCAGCGCGTCATAGACGTCGAGGACGACATCGCCGTATTGCGGATCATCCTGCATCGTCTCGGGGATGCCTTGGGCATGCATGATGCAGACCTCGGCCCCGCTCCGCGCGACCAATGCCGCCATATCGGGATCGAAATCGAAGCCGGAGACATCGTTGACCAGCCGCGCGCCCGCCGACAGCGCGGCCTCGGCTACAAGCGCCTTGCGGGTATCGACCGATATCGGGGCCAGACCGGAGAGGCCTTGGATCACGGGACGGATACGGGCAATCTCTTCGGGGATCGCGACTTCGGCGGAACCGGGCCGCGTCGATTCACCGCCGATATCGAGCATATCGGCACCGGCAGCCATCAACGCCCGCCCGCGCGCCACCGCGCCTGCCGCATCGCCGGCCAAACCACCGTCCGAGAAACTGTCGGGCGTCGCATTGAGGATCGCCATCACCCGCGGCCGGTCCATCGCCATATCGAGGATGGGACCGCGCGGCGCCGTCAGGCGCGCGAGCCAGTCATCGGGAATGCGGTCGGTGATCTCGGGGGCAGACACATCGGGAGCAGACCTGTCGGAGGCCGCGCCGCGACGCAGCACCTCGCATTGTGAAAAACGCGCCCAACCGCCCGCCAACCGCCATGTTCCGGTTTCCGAGGGGATGGGGCGGTAATAGATGTCTTGGGTCATGGCTTCGCGGCGAGGGAAAGATGAATATCTCTCCTGCGCGGGGGACGGCAATGCAAGGTCAATCAGCCGATCCGGTTCACCGGCACGCGAAATCCTGCCGGAGCGACCGGCAGATGCGCGCCCTCGGGGAGCG
Source organism: Paracoccus cavernae (assembly GCA_030410095.1). GTDB lineage: Bacteria > Pseudomonadota > Alphaproteobacteria > Rhodobacterales > Rhodobacteraceae > Paracoccus > Paracoccus cavernae. Next base: position 197,522 of record JAUFRC010000001.1, on the reverse strand, counting down.
CCCAATCCAGCGCCACCGCCTTGAGCCGCGCGGCGAGCCAATGGGTCAAAGCCTCGGGCAAAGCATGCAGCCCGACCTCGTCGGCGACCATGCGCGACGGGGCCCAGACGACCTGATGGCCCTGTTCGGCGGCCCAATCCAGCTCGGTCTGGCTATCGGCAACATGAAGACCCAACCGTCCGGCCAAGGCCCAGGCCTCCTGATCCAGCGCCAAAAGCGCGATGCGGCGGGTATTGCCGCCCTCGGGGAGCGGCAGACCCGGGGTATCGGGCACGATGACCAGAGGCCCCTGCGGCAGCGCGACCTCGGTGCCATAAAACAGGATGCGCGGCGAGACGGTCTTGGCCTCGGCCTCGACACGGGCGGCGCGGCGCAGCAGCGTCACCCCCAAAGCCCCGGGCACACGGTCGAGCTTCTCGATCGTGACCTCGATCTGGGCCGCGCGCGGATGCAACAGCACCTGCGCCGCGATCTTTTCGGCCAAAGTCTCGAGCAGGTTGTAGCGCTGGTCCGCGAGCCCCGCCGCAATCGCGCCGAGCAGGATGTCGTAGCTCAGGATGCGGTCGACCTCGTCATTGACGCCGCTGACCGGAGTGGCCAGCTCGACAGTGAGGTTGAAGCGCAGGCGCTGGTCATGGCCGCGCTCTGTCTGGAAGGCGCCGATATCCGCATCGACGATGTAATCGCGCAGATGAATACGGTCTGGCTGTTCCATGACTTCCCCGTCGCAGAGTCGATGCAAAGAAAATGCCCGGCCGCGTGGACCGGGCAATTGCCGCTACCTTGCTTGGAAATCAGTTCGACGCAAGACGCTGAGCGCCGCCGGAGCGATAAAAGATATGGCTGCCGATGCGCGCGGTGCGGGTGAACTTGCGCGACCAGCTCGGACGAACGGCGGGGGTGTGGAAATAGGTCGCCCCTCCGGTCAAATCGCGCGGAGCCCCGGACAGGGCCGCCATCGCCACGTTTTTGGCGCGCAGATAGGCACCTTTTTCGCTGAAGCGCTTGGCGACGCGGCCGTGATAGCTGAACTGGCCGCTCTGGTTGACGACACCGCAAACCGATTTCGGGAAACGCGGATGGTCGACGCGGTTCAAGATCACCTCGGCGACGGCCTTCTGGCCGGCAGTGCCTTCGCCGCGCGCCTCGAAGTAGAGCGCTTCGGTCAGGCAGGTCAGATCGCGGGTATCGACCGGATCGGCAACGACGCCGGCGCGGGCGCCGGATTTGCTGGAGATGGTCGCGGCTTTGCGCTCGCTGTTGCGCGCAGCCGTCGAACGGCTGGCAACGGTGCGGGCGGCAGGCTGCGCCTGTTCTTCGGCTTTGGCGGTCACGGCTTCGGCTGCCTTTTCGGCGAGCTCGGCAGCCGCGGCGGCTTTGGTCTCAGCATCGGTTTGCGCGACTGCGCGTAGAATCTCTTCATCGCTGACCTGCGATCGGCAGGTTGGCGAACTTTGTACACGGCACCATCTTGGGCCGTGAAAAGGCGCTCGGTGAATTTGCCGTTCGCGAAAGCGGGCGCGGCAACGAGGCCAGGAGCTGAAACGGCAACACACACAGAAACGCGCGCCAGCCATGTCATACAATTATGCATGTTGGTCCTGTTTTATGGTTATCAACCGATTCCGGACCACCATGCGGACGCTCCGGAACAGCCGGAGAAAGCGAGAATCAGGCCAATGTGGCTACCCCACGGTCGCGTGAGGCGGTGGATTCAGGCTAAACACACCAAAACAGGCAACATTCCGCCGAGCACATTTTAGGCTTTAGGCAGGTTCCGGCCAGATTGGAGGAATCCCGGCTCAGGAGCGGGGGCGGGATTCGGCAGGAATCGCCTCTTCAACCTCTGCAAGAATCGTCTCGTGCGCGGCAGCCAATCGCGCAACCGGCACGCGAAACGGCGAACAGGAGACGTAATCGACGCCGATGCGCAGGCAGAAAGCGATCGATCGGGATTGCCGCCATGCTCGCCGCAAACCGAGACCGTGATGTCGGGCTTCACCGCGCGCGCGTTCGAGCCCGATCGAGAGCAGCTCGCCCACCCCGTCCTGATCGAGGATGTGGAAGGGGTCCTCGCGGTAGACGCCCTGCCCGACATATTTGCCCATGAAGCGGCCCGCATCATCGCGCGACAACCCGTAGGTCATCTGCGTCAGATCGTTCGTGCCGTAGGACATGAAAGAGACCTGCCCCGCGAAATCGCCTGCCCGCAAGGCGGCGCGCGGAGTTTCGACCATCACGCCGAGACGGTAGTCGAATTGGGTATTGGTCTCGTTGCGCACGGCGGCGGCAATGGAATCGACGCGGGCGCGCACCAGCTCGACCTCGCGGCCGACGCTGACCAGCGGAATCATGATCTCGGGGGTGAAGCTGATGCCCTTGCGCGCGGCGGCAACCGTCGCCTCGAAAATCGCGCGGGCCTGCATCTCGTAGATCTCGGGGATGGTGATCCCGAGACGGACACCCCGCATCCCCAGCATCGGGTTGAATTCCGTCAGCGCCTCGACGCGGCGCACGACATCCGAAAGCGGCAGATCGAGCGATTCCGCCAGCTCGCGCATACCGTCGCGGTCATGGGGCAAAAATTCGTGCAGCGGCGGATCGAAGAGGCGGATCGTGACGGGTCGGCCCGCCATGATCTCGAACAAGGCGAGAAAATCGTTGCGCTGGACCGGCAGGATGCGTTCGAGCGCGAGCATGCGGTCTTCGGCCGTATCGGCAAAGATCATCTCGCGCATGGCCGGAAGGCGGGCCTCGTCGAAGAACATATGCTCGGTGCGGCACAGGCCGATGCCTTCGGCCATGAATCGCAATCCGGTGCGCGCGTCCGAGGGCGTATCGGCATTGACCCGCACCCCGATGCGGCGGATCCCGTCCGCCCAGTCGAGCAGCTGGCTGAAGTAATCGTCAAGCGCCGGTTCCAGGAGCCGCGCCGCACCGGCCAGAACCTCGCCCGACGTTCCGTCGATGGTCAGCACATCGCCCTCGCGGAAAATGCGCTCGCCTGCGCGCAAAGTCCGGTTCCGCGGATCGATCGAGATCCCGCTCGCGCCCACGATGCAGGGCAGGCCCAATCCGCGCGCGATCACCGCCGCATGGCTGGTCATGCCGCCACGTTCGGTCACGACGGCGACCGAGGCGTGCATGCCGCGGATATCCTCGGGCACCGTTTCGCGGCGCACAAGCACGCAGGGCTCGCCCCGCGCCTCGGCGTCCTGCGCAGCGGCAGAGCTGAAGACGATCTGGCCGGTCGCTGCACCCGGGCTTGCGTTGATGCCGCGGGTCAGGATGTCGCGCGGACTTTTCGGATCGACCTGCTGGTGGAGCATGTCGCTGAGCGCGCGCGGCTCGATCCGCATCACCGCCTCGCGCTGCGAGATGATGCCGTCACGCGCCAGAGCCACCGCGATGCGCAGCGCGGCGCGCGAATTGCGGCTGACGCGGATGGCGTCGATGATCGCGATCTTGCGGTCCGAGAGGACGAATTCGATCTGCATTTCCTCGCGCAGACGCTCGCGCGCGGCGACGCCGAAACGCACGAGATCGGCAAAGACCTCGGGGGCGGCATCTTCGAGCGAGAGGCCGCGCGGATCGCGGGTAAGGTAAAGCGTCTCGGCCCTCGCCCTTGGCGTTGCCCTGCGTCTGGCCTTGGAATCGCCCCGCGATACCGGGGTTGCCGGTGGCGGAATCGACGAACTGGATCGTACCCGAGCCCGTCACCCCCGGCCCCAAAGCATGGGCCATGTCCTGAACGACCAACCCCAAGGGCGCAATCGGCGGCGCGCCTTTGGCCTGACGCAAAAGCCGCGCGGTCGGACCGTCCCATGTCCGCGCCATCGAGCGCAGAACCTCGCCCAGCTGGCGCGCGGGATCTTGCGGAAAGACATCGTCGGTTTCGGCCTGATAGGCCGCGAGCACCGATTTCAGATCGGCATCGCCGTCCGAGAACATGTCGGGATCGAGCCGCGCGACATGGATCGCATAGGATTGCACGAAGCCGCGATAAAGCGCATCCGCCGCGTTGCGGCCAAGTTCCTGCGCGAGGCGGTCGTGAACGCGGTCGTTCATGCCCACATTGAGCACCGTCCCCGGCCCGCCCCATGCCGGATCTCCGGCCGAGGGGCGCACGCTGACAAGTCCGCTCCCTGGCTGATGATCGCGTCGAGCCGCGCGCGGTCGGGCATCGCCCCTTCGGCAATCGCGCGCACCGCATCGCAGGAAATGGCAAAGCTGTGGGGGACCGGCAGATCCATGCGGATCAGCCGTTGCAGGCATTTCGCCCGCCAACCGTGGACAGCGGCGTCAACCCGTGCGGACGGGGTGATTTCGACAAAGGCGGAGGAGTCGTTGAGCGCGTTCATTTGACGATACCGTGACATGGATGCCGCGATGCGGCAAGCATGAAGAAGGGGGCTGCCCCCTCGTCGCGGGCCCTCCGGCCCGCGTCTCACCCTGCGGATATTTCCGCATGAAAGAGGGGTTACCCTTCGATTTTGCCGAAATCCGCGATGAGGGCACCGGCCGCGCGGATCTGCGACAGCAGGTTCAGCCGGTTGCGGCGCACGGTCTGGTTTTCCGTGTTGATCTGGACCGCCTCGAAGAAGGCATCGATCGGCGCGCGCAGCCCTGCAATGGCCGCCATTGCGGCGGGGAAATCCTCGGCTTTGACGGCGGCTTTGATCGCGGGTTCGGCGGTGGAGAGGGCTGCGAACAGTGCGCGCTCCTGATCGGTTTCGGCGAATTTCGGATCGGCACCGAAGCTGTATTCGACCCCGTCCTTCGCTTCGGCCTGAGCGAGGATATTGCTGGCGCGTTTGATCCCCTGCAGCAGGTTCGGGCCGTCCTCGGTCTTCATGAAGTCCGACAGCGCGGTCGCGCGGTTCACCAGCAGGACGAGATCGTCGTTGCCCTCCATCGCGATGGCGGCGTCGATGATGTCGTGGCGGATGCCTTGGTCCTTGAGGAAGACTTTCAGGCGGTCGTGGAAGAAGGTGAGGAGGTCGGCGGTATCCGCTCCGGCATAGGCTTTGCCCGTCACCGGCAGAAGCTCTGCCCGCACCCCGTTCCCCAGCACCAACCGGATTACGCCCAGCGCAGCACGGCGCAGGGCAAAGGGGTCTTTCGAGCCGGTGGGCTTTTCGTCGATGGCCCAGAAGCCGGTCAGCGTGTCGAGCTTGTCGGCCAAGGCCACCGCGACCGAGACCGGTGCGGAGGGCACATCATCGGACGGCCCGAGCGGCGAATAGTGGTCGCGGGCAGCATCGGCGACATCGGCGGAATGTCCTGCCTCCAGAGCGTAATAGCGGCCCATCGTGCCTTGCAGCTCGGGAATTCGCCGACCATGGCGGAGCGCAGGTCGAGTTTGGCGATTTTCGCGGCTTCCTCGGCCTTGGCGGGATCGGCACCGACCAGAGGCGCGATCTCGCGCGCAAGCGCCGCGATGCGGGCGATGCGGTCGGACTGGCTGCCGAGCTTGCTTTGGAAAGTGACGCTTTCAAGCCCCTTTTCCCAGTCCTTCATGCCCGATTTCGCCTCGCGCAGGTCGAGGTCCCAGAAGAAGGCCGCATCCGACAGGCGGGCGGCCAGCACTTTCTGGTTGCCGTGCAGGATGGTTTCGCCGTGATCGGCGGTCTCGATATTGGCGACGGTGACGAAGCCCTCGATCCGGCCGGTCTTGGGGTTCTTGGCAGAAAAGAACTTCTGGTGCTCTTTCATCGAGGTCTGGAGAACCTCGGGCGGCAGGGCGAGGAAACGCTCTTCGATGGCACCCATCAGCGGAACGGGCCATTCGACCAGACCCGCGACTTCGGACAGCAGGCCGTCGTCGGGCACGATCTCCCAACCGCGGGCGAAGGCGAGATTGGCGGCCTCCTGTCGGATGGCGGCTTCGCGTTCGGCGCTATCGAGCATGACTTTGGCGCGGCGCAGTTTGGCGGCGTAATCGTCGAAACCGGTGACCGAGAATGCATCGGGGGCCATGAAGCGGTGGCCGCGGGTGGTGTCGCCCGAGGCGATGCCCTCGACCTCCAGCGGCACGATTTGCGCGCCGGCCTCGTCGGTCAGGATACAGATGATCGAATGGAGCGGGCGGACCCAGCGCAGATTGCCCGAGCCCCAGCGCATGGATTTCGCCCAAGGGAAGTTGCGGATCGTGGCTTCGAGGACCTCGGCGACGATTTCCGCCGCCGGACGGCCCGCCTTGGTGATCGTGGCGAACCAGACCTGGCCTTTTTGTCGTCGCGCGCCTCGAGCTGGTCCTTGCTCAGACCGGTCGAGCGCAGGAAGCCGTCAAGCGCCGCATCGGGGCATCGGTGCGCGGGCCCTTGCGTTCCTCGCGCGTGGTCGGGCTTTGGGCGGACAGGCCCTCGACCGTCAGGGTCAGGCGGCGGGGCGTCGAAAAGCTGCCGGCCGAAGCATAGGTCAGGCCGGCCTCGACCAGACCATCGGTCACGAGCTTCTTCAGATCCTCGCGGGCGCGGCCCTGAAGACGGGCGGGGATTTCTTCCGAAAAGAGTTCAATCAGCAGATCAGACATCACTCGATGGTCCTTTTCTCTTCGGCTTCTTCATTGGCCTGACGCCATTCATAGGCGCGGCCGTCGGGATAGACGGCGATCACGGCGTCGATCTTGGGCGCGATGTTTTTCTGGACGAGATGGGCGGTGGCGCGGCCTGCCTCGAGATCCTCGGTGATCGCGCCGTAATCGAAGCAATCGAACCAACCGGGCGCACCAAGCGGCGTCGCCGCCGGATAGGGGCGACGGTTTGGGCGGTCGCCGCATCGGTGGTGAAACAGGCACGGTGCCCGATCGGGGTCGAGACGGAATAGATGCCTTTGTAGTCGCGCACCGGCAGGCTGACCGCCTGCCTGTCCACGCCCGGCGCGCTCAGGCTTTGGGGCGCGTCGGCTGCGGGGACTTCGCGGTAGTAGTGATAGACCTGCAGGTAATAGAGGCCCGGACCGGCGATGATCAGCGCCAGAATAAAGAAGATCGCGAGGATTTTGCCGTTCATCACAGGGCCTCGCCGGTTGCGGCGGGCGTCGTCGCGAAAAGATCGGCGCAGCGTTTGGCAAGCGCGCGGACGCGGCCGATATAGGCCTGACGCTCGGTCACCGAGATCACGCCGCGCGCATCCAACAGGTTGAAGAGGTGGCTTGCCTTGATGCACTGGTCATAGGCGGGCAAGGCCATCGGGATCTTGCGGCCCGCGCTGTCGGTCTCGTCGGCATCCAGAATGGCGTTGCATTCCTTTTCGGCATCCTCGAAGTGGCGGAAGAGCAGCTCGGTATCGGCCTGATCGAAGTTGAAGCGCGAATATTCGCGCTCCGCCTGCATGAAGACATCGCCATAGGTCAGCGGAATGGCCGAGGCCGGATCGTTGAAGGGCATGTCCATGACATGCTCGATCCCCAGCACATACATCGCGAGGCGCTCGAGACCATAGGTCAGCTCGCCCGAGACGGGGCGGCAGTCGTGACCACCGACCTGCTGGAAATAGGTGAACTGGCTGACTTCCATGCCGTCGCACCAGACTTCCCAGCCCAGACCCCAGGCACCCAGCGTCGGGCTTTCCCAGTCGTCCTCGACAAAGCGGACGTCGTGAATCATCGGATCAAGCCCGATTGCCTTGAGGCTGCCGAGATAAAGCTCCTGCAGATTCGGCGGGCTCGGTTTGATGATGACCTGATATTGATAATAATGCTGGAGGCGGTTCGGGTTTTCCCCGTAGCGGCCATCCGTCGGGCGGCGCGAGGGCTGCACATAGGCGGCGGCCCAGGGCTTTTGCCCCAGCGAGCGCAGGGTGGTGGCCGGATGGAACGTTCCCGCTCCGACCTCCATGTCATAGGGTTGCAGGACAGCACAGCCCTGCAAGGCCCAGTAGTTCTGGAGTCGCAGGATAATCTCCTGGAAGCTCTTGGGCCGGTCGGGGCTGGTCATCGGCGCATCCTTTGGCATAACTGGCACGAATGTCTGTCGCCTTCTATAAAGAGGGCAGAGCAGGGTCAATCAGAGGGGCGAATTCATGCGGCGCTTTGCCATGATAATCGGAACAGCCATGCCACTTCTCATGGCGACAGGCGCTTTTGCCGAAGACGTGGTCATCCGGATCGAGGCGAAACGCGGCGAGGCAGCCGCCAAGACCGCCGCCGAAAGCTGGGCCGCGAGCTTGCCCGATGTGGTGACCTTCAACCTGAGCGACGGCTGGGTCGGGATCGCGCTTGGCCCGATGCCGCGTGAAACCGCCGAACCGCGCCTCGAGACGCTGAAATCCGAAAACAAGGTCCCCGCCGACAGCTTCATCGCCGCAGCCGAAGGCCGCAGCCTGACGCCGGTGGCCGCAGCAGCAGCAGCCGCTGACGCAAATGGCGCAGAAACAGGCCCCGCGCCGGATGCTGCGGCAGCGGCACAAGTAACGCCCGCCGCCGGGGCCCTGCGGCCGCGGCAACGCCCGCCGCGCCCGAAGCGGTCGCCGCACCCGAGCCGGTGGTGGCCCCTGCCCCGCCCGAGGGCTTTTACATCCGCGTCGAAACCCTTGGCGACCGCGCCAAAGCCGATACGGCATTGTCGAAATGGCGCGAGTCCCTGCCCGAGGCGGGTCTGTGGCAGCTCAAGAACGGCCGCTTCACCGTCGCGATCGGCCCCGCCCCCGAGGCGACCGCCCGTGCATGGCTGACGGCTTTCCGCAATGCCGAAACCGTCTCCAAGGATGCTTTCGTCTCCGACATCAGCGAGATGGGGACCGAAACGGTTGCGGGAAGCGCGCCCGAACTTGGCGCTCCGGCAGCCGAAGGCACGCCCGAGATTGCCATGCCCGAGCTGGCCGACGTCCAGCGCGCCCTGCGTTGGAGCGGCCATTACGACGGCGCGATCGACGGCAAGGACGGCCCCAAGACCCGCCTTGCCATCGCGCAGGAAGTCGTTGCGTTGCGCGGCCATCCCGAGCCCGCGGCCGCCATGCAGGCCCTGATCGAGCGCCGCATCGCATGGCGCGCAGAGATGGGGCTGGCCGATCTGCAGGATGCACCCACCGGTCTGCAACTGCCCGCGCCGATGGACCGGCTCCAATATGACCGCGCCGAACGCGCTCTGTCGATTTACGGGCCCAAAGACGGCTCGGGCGCGGCGCTGATCCTGTTCTCGCAACCGGGCGGGCGTCAGGAAATGCTGGATCTGACCGGCCTCGTGACCGCTTTGGGCTGGGTGCCCGCGCCCGAACGCGCGATCACCGCCAATTCCGCGATCCTCAAGGGCCGGAACGACACCCATATCGGCTATGCCGAAGCCCATGTGATCGACGGTCATGCACAAGGTTTCGTGCTGATCTGGCCGGCTTCGGACGCGGAAAACCAGCACCGCATCGCGATCGAGATCGCCGATACGATCACCCGCTTCGCGCCCGCCGGAAACGAGGCGCTGCTGTCGCCCGCTCAGACTCTGGACGCTGCCGCTGCTACTGGCGCCAAAAGCGCGGATGAAACAGCACCAGCACCGACAGAAGCTCGAGCCGGCCAAGAAACATCCCCGTAATCATCAGCCATTTGGCCGTGGTCGGCAGCTGGTCGACCGCGCCATTGGCGCTGATCTCGGGGCCCCAGACCGGCCCGATATTGGCGATCATCGCCCAGGCGCCGGTCAGCGCCGTGCGCGGATGCAGCCCCGTCAGCGCCAAAGCCACGATCAGCAAGCCGAAAGCCAGCATGAAGGTCGTGAAAAACGCCATGACCGAACCCACGACATCGCGGTCGAGCGGCCTGCCCTCGAGCATCAGCGGAAAGACGCGATGGGGCGAGTGCATGCGCCGGATCTGCGCGCGGATCGCCTGCAGCAGCACGAGATAGCGGAAGACCTTGATCGAACAGGCGGTCGAGCCGGTACAGCCGCCGATCAGCCCCATGATGATCAGGATCGCGAAGGGGAAATGGCCCCATTGCGTGACATCGCTCGAACCGAATCCCGTGCCGGAAGTCAGCGTCACCACGTTGAAAATCGTCTCGCGGATGACATGGAACGGGTTCTCCGCCTGAAGCCATGCCAGCCGGTAAAGCACGATCACCGCGATTGCATAGAACATCCAGCGCAGGAAGGCGCGAACCTGCGCGTCGCGCCAGAGCGGCATCGCATCGCCGCGCACCAGCTGCACCATGCGCAGGAACGGCAAAGCCGCGAGGATGGTGAAAAAGGATGCCGCCAGCTGCGGTGCGCCGGGATAGGCCCCGAAACTCGCGTCGCGGTTGGAAAAGCCGCCGGTCGAACAGGTGGTCAGCGCGTGGAAGATCGCGTCGAATCCGTCCATGCCGAGAATGATGAACGTGACCACGCAGGCACCCGTCATGAAGATATAGACGAGCGTCGTCTCCATCGCGATATCGAAGGCGCGGGGCAGGATCTTGCCCAAAGTATCGAAGCCCTCCGAGCGGAAGAACTGCATGCCGCCGACCTTCATCACCGGCAAAAAGATCATCGCGACGACGATGATACCCAAGCCGCCGAGCCATTGCAGCAGCGCGCGCCACAGATGCGTGCCCTTGGGCAGGCTGTCGAGCGAGGGAAGGCCGTCGTGCCCGTCGTGCTCATGCCCGACATCGATCTGAAAAACGCATCCGTCAGCCCGACATGGGGCGCACCGATCACGAAGGGCAAAGCGCCGAAGGCCGGCAGCACGATCCACAATCCCGAGGTCAGCACGAAGGCCTGCTGCATGGTCAGCGACTGGTCGTTGGTGCGCGTCGCCAGCGTGATCAAAGCGCCCAGAATCACGCAGATCAGCCCCGATTGAAAGAAACTCTGCCAATTCGGATCGCCGTGATAGAGGTCGACAAACATCGGCAAAGCCATCGCCGCCCCCAGCGTGACAACCAGCTTTCCGATCGTATTGGCGACGGGGCGAATATCTATCATGCTGCCTGCTTGACGCGACACAGCCGCATCGTCAAGCGACTGGCGCTTGCCCATGAAGAGACTGGCGCTTGCGCGAGGCGCATCAGCACCTTATAGGAGGTCGGACGCGGGTGTAGCTCAATGGTAGAGCAGCAGCCTTCCAAGCTGAATACGTGGGTTCGATTCCCATCACCCGCTCCAGATTTTCCGGCCTTCCGCGCCGGTCGAGCATCCGGATCCGCCGGTCAAAAACGGGCGGATCATGGAACGGGCACCCGCTTCGAGGTGTTCTCCTGGCTGGGAAAGCCGAAAGGACATCCATGACGCCGCGTGCCAAGAAACGTCTCTCTTTCTACCTGCTGATCGGCCTGACGCTTTACGCGTCGATCTTTGGCGCGGCGTAACGGGGTCTCGTCATGGCAAAGCGCTTCGGTGGCAAATATTCGCCCGATTCCGCAACGACGACCGCGACCGCGATTTCCGCGGCAGCGATCCTCGCGACCTGCCGCGTCCCTCGCCGCGCGAAGGGCACCACCCGCTCGAATCGCGCACGGTCTGGATCACGGCAGCAGCCACCCCCTGCTGATCGGAGCCTTCTTTCAGGAGCCGCTCGGCCTTGCGACCAGCCTTGCCGGTTTCGGCATTCTGGCATCGGGCATGTGGATGACGCGCGAGGGTCTCAAGGCCGAGGCCGCCTATGACGCGCGCCGCGTCGCGCGCCGCCCTCGATCCCGCGCAAGCTTTTCGGCGGCATCCTCACCGGCCTCGGCCTTGCGGTCGGCTCTTTCGAGCCGGGCAGCGCCGCGACTGCCGGTGCGGGGATCATCGGCGTGGCAGGCGCGATCCTGCATTGGCTGAGCTTCGGCTCGGACCCGATGAGCGACAAGGGCATGGAAGGGATCGACAGCTTCCAGCAAGACCGCGTTGCCCGCATCGTTGCAGAGGGCGAGGATTACCTGCGCGCGATGCGCGACGCGATCCTGCGCACCGGCGACCGCCGCCTCGAGGCCCGTGTCCACATGTTCGGTGCGACCGCCCGCGAACTCTTCAAGCAGATCGAGGAAAATCCCGGCGAGATCTCGAATGCGCGGCGCTATCTCGGCGTCTATCTGATGGGGGCGCGCGACGCGACGGTGAAATTCGCCGATCTCTACACCCAGACCCGCGACCCCAAGGCGCGCGAGGATTACGAAACGCTTCTGGCCGATCTCGAGACCAATTTCGCCGCCCGCACCCGCCAGATGATCGAGGGTAGCCGCACCAATCTCGATATCGAGATGCAGGTTCTGCGCGACCGCCTTGCGCGCGAGGGCATCCGCACTGAAGGCGGCCCCGCCGACAGCGCCGAGCCGCCTGCGCTCGACTTCCGTTCGCAGGATGTGCCGGGCAATCTCGTCATGCCGAACAAGGATCGCGACCGCGAGCCGCGCTGACCCCAGCACCAACAGGACCATCTCTCCAAATGCCGCGTTACGCGCTCAAGATCGAATATGACGGCCTGCCCTTCGCGGGCTGGCAGGCACAGGCCGCACATGCCAGCGTACAGGGCCAGATCGAGGCCGCCTTGGCCCGCCTCGATCCGGGCTTTGCCGCAGGCGCCCGGATAGCCGCTGCGGGGCGCACCGATGCCGGCGTCCACGCCATGGGTCAGGTCGCCCATGCCGATCTCGCCGCGGATTGGGAGCCCTTCCGGCTGTCACAGGCCCTCAACTGGCATCTCAAGCCCGATCCGATCGCGATCACCGCCGCAGCCCGCGTCACCGAGGATTTCCACGCGCGTTTCTCGGCCGTGGGGCGGAAGTATCTGTTCCGGCTGGTGGCGCGGCGCGCGCCCGTCACCCATGAACGCGGCAAAGTCTGGCAGGTGCTCAACCCGCTTGACGCAGAGGCAATGCGCGCGGGCGCGGCCCATCTGATCGGCAAACACGACTTCACAACCTTCCGCTCGACCATGTGTCAGGCGGCCAGTCCGGTGAAATCCATCGACCGGATCGAGATCACCGAGATCGCCCTGCCCTCGGGCCGCGAATACCAGTTCCGCCTCGAGGCGCGGTCATTTCTGCACAATCAGGTGCGCTCGATCGTCGGTACGCTCGAACGGGTGGGTGCAGGAAGCTGGCACCCCGATCAGGTCGCGACCGCGCTGGCTGCACGCGACCGCGCGGCATGCGGGCCGGTCTGCCCGCCGCAGGGGCTGTATCTGATGGGAGCGGTCTATCCCGAAGATCCCTTTGATCCTGCCCGCAATGCGGGCGGCGCGGATCAGGTCTTTGCCGATTGACGATGCCGAGCCGCGCAGCGAACAGCTTCTGATGTCGGGATGGCGGAAGGGAAGTGACCGTCTGTGACGGGACGCCCGCAGGCAAGAAAAAAGGGCTGAAATCAGCCCGCTTTGTTCTCGCCCGTCTTGGTGGTTGTCTTGGCGTTCGCCGCCTGCTTCTTTCCCGCTTTCGAGGCTGCCTTGCTACGCTCGGCCGCGGCTTTCATCGAACGGCGGCAGGGACCGCGACCCTCCCAATTGGGAAGAATCACCGTCATCACCGTATTCATGATGATCCACAAATCGACGCGCAGACGGGCGCGGCGCAGATAGATCATGTCGATGCGCAGTTTGGTGGGCAGGCAGCGGCGGTAATAGGCCTCTTCGGTGGCCTCCGCCGTCTGGCAGCGCGCCATGATCCCGTCCTCGTGGGCGTGGTAGATCATGGTGGCAAGGCCGGTCACGCCTGGACGGTTGCGCAGGACCTGCGCATATTGGACGGGGAAACGCTCGACGAATTCGCGCAGCGGCGGGCGCGGACCGACAAAGCTCATATCGCCCTTCAAGATATTGAAAAGCTGGGGCAATTCGTCGATACGGGTGCGGCGCAGAAAGCGGCCGACCTTGGTGATACGCCAGTTTTTATGTGCACCTGTCGCGCCCGAATCGGTTTCCTCGAGCAGCATGGTGCGGAATTTCAGAAGATCGAAGGATTGCCCGGGCGCACGCATGCGCGGCGCGACGTAAAGGATCGGGCGACCCTGCATGACCAGCAGGACCACAGCGACGATTGCCATGACGAAAGACAGCGGAATCAGCAGGATAAGCGCGAAGACCACGTCAAACGCACGTTTGCGGAAGGTCATCCCGCCTTTCTCGTTGCCGCCAACCCAATCGAGATCGACACTTTTCAGTGGCGTTACCGTCTGGCTTCCGGCCCGATCCCAATCGTGCTGAATAGTCACGTCATCCCTCGGTACAGGTGTCGCTTGTCGACAAAACCGCGGTAACACACCACCCAATAAAAGCAAATGATTGGAAACATGATTAACGCGAGTCCTTGAACGACCGTGTCCTTTCGGCCAGTCTTTGCTCAACCGATACCAAAAACGAGGCACGGATGCGCAAACTTCTGGTGGTGCTGGACGATACGCGCGAATGCCTCAACGCGATCCGCTTTGCGGCGATGCGTGCGGCCAAGACCAATGGCGGGGTGCAGGTCCTCGCGGTGATACCTGCGGGCGAGATCCAGCATGGCATGGGCGTGGCCGATGTGATGCGCGCCGAGGCCTATGAACGGATCGCCGCCCATTTCGAGGTTTTCGCCAAATGGATGCGCGACCGCCCCGGCGTCGATCCCGAGCTGGTGGTGCGCGAGGGTGATCCCGCGACCGAGTTGCTGGCGCAGATCTCGGCCGATCCCGAAATCGGCGTCGTGGTGCTTGCCGCCTCGAGCGAGAGCTCGGGACCGGGCCCGCTGATCACGCGGCTTTTGCGCGAAATTCCGACCCTGCCCTGCCCCGTGACCATCGTGCCGGGCGACATAAGCCGCGAGCGGCTCGAACAGATCACCTGAGGGCGCGTCCGGTGCCGCAATGCCCCGCCGCATGGCGGTCGGAGGCAGCAAAAGGCGGCACAACCCGCGCTTGCGGCAAAGGGGCCATTTTACCCGTCCGGCGCTTGACTTGAGGCCCCGAGATCCCCATATCTTGGCGAAAGGAGCCGCCATGTTCATCCAGACCGAAACCACCCCGAACCCCGCCACGCTGAAGTTTCTTCCGGGCGAGACCGTTCTTGGTCAGGGTACCGCAGATTTCCCCACGGCCGAGGCCGCAGCGACCAGCCCGCTGGCGCGCCGCATTTTCGCCATCAACGGCGTTGCCGGCGTTTTTCTCGGCTCGGATTTCATCACCGTCACCAAGAATGATTCGGTGGTCTGGGACCATCTGAAACCTTCCGTTCTGGGCGCCGTGATGGAGCATTTCCAATCGGGTGCCGCAGCGATCGAAGGCAGTGCCGCAACCGGCGGCCATTCCGCCCATGACGGCCCCGACGGCGAGATCGTCGAGCAGATCAAGGAACTCCTCGACACGCGCGTCCGCCCCGCGGTGGCGCAGGATGGCGGCGACATCACCTTCCACGGCTTCGACCGCGGCGTTGTCTATCTGCACATGCAGGGCGCTTGCGCCGGTTGCCCCTCCTCGACCCTGACGCTGAAAATGGGGATCGAGAACCTGCTGCGCCATTATATCCCCGAAGTGACAGAGGTTCGTCCCGTTGGCTGATTACGCTCTGGGCTTCGACACATCGGCCGCGCATTGCGCGGCCGCTTTGATATGCGGCGACAAGGTCGTGGTCTCGCGCCATGTCGACATGGCGCGCGGTCAGGCGGAGCATCTTCTGCCCCTGCTGCAAGAAGTGCTCGACGAGGCCGGTCTGAAGTGGACCGACCTTTCCGTGCTCGGCGTCGGCACCGGACCGGGCAATTTCACCGGCATCCGCATTGCCGTAGCGGCCGCGCGCGGCCTTGCGCTCGCCCTCAACATTCCCGCGATCGGCATCGGCGCCTGCGAGGCCCGTGCATGGGGGCAGCGTCGCCCCTGCCGCATCGTGATCCCCGCCCGCGCGGGCGAGGTCATCTGGCAGGACTTCGGCCCCCAAGGCCCGCTGAGCGATCCTGCCTCGACCCCCGCCGATCTTTTGCCCGACGGCCCTGCCGAGGCGCATCACACGGCCATTGCCGAAGGCGTCGCCCATCTGGCGCTCTCGCGTCTGGGCACCGAGCAGCCGCGCCCGCACCGATCTATCTGCGCCCCGCCGATGCCGCGCCAGCCCGCGATTCGGGCCCGCTCATCTTGTCGTGACGCAGGTTGTCGCAACGCAGGATCCGACGGGACAGCCGTCGGGGCAGCCCACCGCCCACGGAAACGGCATCCGCGAAGGCCTGAGCGGGGTCGATATGGCCGCGCTCGCGCTGATCCATGCGCGCTCTTTTCCCGCCCATCCCCGTCCTTGGTCCCAAGCCGAAATCGAAAGCATCCTGCAATCGGCGGGATGCTTCTTGCTGACCCGTCCGGACGGTTTCCTGATCGGCCGCGCCATTGCCGGAGAGGCGGAGCTTCTGACCCTTGCCGTCGCCCCCGAAATGCGGCGCGGCGGCAGCGGCACGGCCCTGCTCGGCGCCTTTCATGCCGAGGCAAGAAGCCGCGCCGCCGAGCGCGCCTTTCTCGAGGTCGCATCGGACAATCTCGCGGCGCAGGCCCTTTACGCCAAGGCAGGCTGGGTGAAAGCGGCCGGCGGCGCAACTATTACGCGGCGGGAATTGACGCCCTGATCCTCGAGCACCTGCTCGACGCGCCATAATCCCTGTTGACGCCGTGTGGCGCCTGCGCCCAAATTCAGACTAATGGCGCGGA
Source organism: Paracoccus cavernae (assembly GCA_030410095.1). Classification (GTDB taxonomy): domain Bacteria; phylum Pseudomonadota; class Alphaproteobacteria; order Rhodobacterales; family Rhodobacteraceae; genus Paracoccus; species Paracoccus cavernae. The sequence goes on along the minus strand of JAUFRC010000001.1, from coordinate 180,967 downwards.
ATCATCCGCTTTTTGTCTGCCTTTCTGAATGAGGTCCCCATGTCTTTGATGAAGTCTCTGCTGGCCGGCGCGGCCGCATTGTGCCTCTCGCCAGTCGTTGCTTCGGCCGATCCGGCCCTGATTTTCGATCTCGGCGGGAAGTTCGACAAATCCTTCAACGAGGCCGCCTATCGCGGTGCCGAACAATGGAAGGCCGAGACCGGCGGCAGCTATAAAGAGCTGGAAATGCAGTCCGAGGCCCAGCGCGAACAGGCGCTCCGCCGCCTTGCCGAAACCGGCGCGAACCCGATCGTGATGACCGGCTTCGCCTTTGGCGAGGTCCTGACCAAGATCGCGCCCGACTATCCCGAAACCAAATTCGTCATCATCGACACCGTGGTCGAACAGCCCAACGTCCAGTCGGTGATCTTTGCCGAGCCCGAAGGCAGCTATCTCGCCGGCGTTCTGGCGGCCATGGCATCGAAAACCGGCACGGTCGGCTTTATCGGCGGCATGGACGTCCCCCTGATCCACAAATTCGAATGTGGCTATGCGCAGGGCGTCAAAGCGACCAATCCCGACGCCAAAGTCCTGATCAACTATACCGGCACCACCCCTGCGGCCTGGAACGATCCGGTCAAGGGCGGCGAGCTTGCGAAGGCGCAGAAATCGCAAGGCGCGGACGTGATCTATGCGGCTGCGGGCGGCACCGGCATCGGCGTGCTTCAGGCTGCTGCGGACGAGGGCATCCTCTCGATCGGCGTCGACAGCAACCAGAACTTCATGCATCCGGGCAAAATGCTGACCTCGATGGTCAAGCGCGTCGACAATTCGGTCTACGACGCTTTCAAGGCCGGCGCGGAGGTCGAGCCGGGCATCCGCGTGATGGATCTGAAATCGGACGGCGTTTCGCTGGCGATGGACGAATTCAACGCCCCGCTGATCACCCCCGAAATGACCGCTGCGATCGAAAAGGTCACGGCCGAGATCACCAGCGGCGCGATCACGCCCCATGACTACATGACCGACAACACCTGTCCGGTGCAGTAATGACCGGCCCTGCCGAAACCGGCCCGACACATCCCGCAACAGCGGGGCAGGCCTCGGCAGGGCTGCAACCGGCTCCGGGCGGGGCTGGCGACTATGCCATCGAACTGCGCGGGATCTCGAAATCCTTCGGTCCCGTTCATGCCAACAAGGGGATCGACCTGCGCGTGCCGCGCGGGACGATCCACGGCATCATCGGCGAAAACGGCGCTGGGAAATCGACCCTGATGTCGATCCTCTACGGATTTTACCGCCCCGATTCCGGCGAAATCCTGATCAACGGCGAACCGATCACCATTTCCGACAGCCAGACCGCGATCCGCGCCGGCATCGGCATGGTCTTCCAGCACTTCAAACTGGTCCAGAATTTCACCGTTCTCGAGAACATCATCCTCGGCGCGGAGGACGGCCGCCTGTTGCGCCCTCGCTCGGCCGCGCGCGCCGCGAGCTGAAACGGCTGGCGCAGGAATACGAGCTGCAGGTCGATCCCGACGCTCTGATCCAGGAGCTCTCGGTCGGGCACCAACAGCGCGTGGAGATCCTCAAGGCGCTGTATCGTCAGGCCGATATCCTCATCCTCGACGAGCCGACCGGCGTGCTGACCCCCGCCGAGGCCGATCATCTTTTCCGCATCCTCGAAGGTCTGCGCAAAGAGGGGAAAACCATCATCCTCATCACCCACAAGCTGCGCGAGATCATGTCGGTCACCGACAATGTCTCGGTCATGCGGCGCGGGCAGATGGTGGCTTCGGTCAAGACCGCCGAAACCAGCCCCGAAGAGCTGGCCGAGCTGATGGTCGGACGCAAGGTTTTGCTCAATGTCGCGAAAACGCCGGCCAAACCCGGCGCGCCGATCCTCGAAGTGCGCAACCTCGCCATGACCGACCGCGACGGCGTGGAGCGTCTGCGCGGCGTCAGTTTCACCATTCATGCCGGCGAGGTTCTGGGCTTTGCGGGCGTCAGCGGCAACGGCCAGACCCAGCTGCTCGAAATCCTCGGCGGATATCCCGAACTGGGCGCAAAGATCACGGGCGAGATCCTGATCAACGGCACCCCTGCCCCTGAGCGGCCATGCCGCCAATGCGCGCGAACGCCGCCGCGCCCATATCGGCCATGTCCCCGAGGATCGCCAGATCCAGGGGCTGATCATGGATTTTTCGGCTTGGGAGAACGTCGCTTTCGGCTATCAGGACGCGCCCGAGTTCAACGCGGGGCTTTTGATGGACAACAAGGCGATCCGCGCCGATGCCGAAGCCAAGATCGCGCGTTTCGACGTCCGCCCCCCGATGCAGATCTTGCCGCCAAGAATTTCTCGGGCGGGAACCAGCAAAAAATCGTCGTCGCCCGCGAGATCGAGCGCAATCCCGATCTGTTGCTCGTCGGCCAGCCGACGCGGGGGTGGATATCGGCGCGATCGAATTCATCCACAAACGCATTATCGAGCTGCGCGACATGGGCAAAGCCGTGCTTCTGGTCTCGGTCGAGCTGGACGAGATCCGCGCGCTTTCCGACCGCATCGCCGTGATGTTCGACGGAAGCATCATGGGCGAGCGCGACCCGCAAAAGACCAGCTCGACCGATCTCGGCTGCCTCATGGCGGGGCTTGATCCTGCCGATCCGGCCAATGCCGCCCTGCTGCCCGCCGCATTGCGTGCCGCGAACGGTGCCGCCCAACCTTCCTCCGGAGACCGCCCCTGATGGAGAAAATGCCGAAATGGGCGGATGTCGTCCTGACTCCGCTTTTGTCTCTTTTGCTTGCCTTCATCATCTCGGGGCTGGTCATCCTCGCGATCGGGGAAAACCCGTGGGAGGCGCTCAAGGTCATGGTGACGGGCGCGCTCGGCTCCAGCTACGGCTGGGGGTTTACGTTGTATTACGCGACGAATTTCATTTTCACCGGCCTTGCGGTCGCGGTCGCCTATCACGCGGGGCTGTTCAATATCGGGGGCGAGGGCCAGGCGACGCTTGGCGGTCTGGGCGTGGCTTTGGCCTGCCTCTATCTGCCTTGGCCGCATTGGTCGCTGGCGCTGGTCGGTGCGGCGCTGGCAGGGGCGGCTTTCGGCGCGCTCTGGGCGCTGATCCCCGCATGGCTTCAGGCCAAACGCGGCAGCCATATCGTGATCACGACGATCATGTTCAACTTCATCGCCGCCGCGCTTTTGAACTACCTGCTGGTGAACAAGCTGCGTCCCTTGGGCAGCATGGACCCCGCCACGCCGCGTTTTCCCGAAAGCGTGCATCTGCCTTCGATCAGCGAAATCCTCGCCGGTCTCGGACTTGATTGGGGCGAGCATACCCCCGCCAACGTCACGCTGATCATCGCGCTTGCCGCCTGTGTGGCGGTCTGGTTCCTGATCTGGCGTACGCGGCTCGGCTACGAGATCCGCGCCTTCGGAAAATCCGAGCCTGCCGCGCTTTACGCCGGTATCTCGCCGGTGCGCATCACCATTGTCGCCATGCTGATCTCGGGCGGTCTGGCCGGTCTGATGGCCACCAACAACGTCATGGGCGAGGCGGAACGTCTGGTCATGAACTCGGTCGAAGGGGCCGGCTTCATCGGCATCGCCGTGGCGCTGATGGGCCGCAACCACCCGTTCGGCGTCCTGCTGGCCGCGCTTTTGTTCGGTTTTCTTTATCAGGGCGGCGGCGAGCTGGCGCTGTGGACCTCGATCCCGCGCGAGCTGATCACCGTCATTCAGGCCCTCGTGATCCTGTTCACCGGCGCTTTGGACAATATGGTGCGCATACCGCTCGAACGGCTGTTCGCGGCCGGCCGCAAAGGGAAGGCCGAGTGATGGATTTCAACACGCTTCTTCAGATCCTCGACAGCGCCATCCGCCTGATGACGCCTCTGCTTTTCGCCTGCCTTGCGGGGCTTTATTCGGAGCGCGCGGGGTCTTCGACATCGGACTGGAAGGCAAGATGCTGATGGCGGCCTTCGTCTCCGCCTCGGTCGCTTATGCCACCGGCAGCGCTTGGCTGGGGCTGGTCGCGGGGTTTCGGGCGCGCTTGCCATGGCGCTGATCCACGGCGCGGCCTCGATCACATTCCGCGGCAACCAGCTGATTTCGGGGGTGGCGATCAACTTCCTCGCCTCGGGGCTGACGGTGCTCTTGGGGCAAAGGATCTTCGGGCTCGGCGGACGCACCCTCGCTCGAAGGCGCGGCGCGGTTTCGCGAGATCACCCTGCCCTTCGCCGACCGGCTGCGCGATGTGCCGGTGGTGGGGCGCATCTATGCCGACCTGATCTCGGGCCATACGATCCTTGTCTATATCGCCTTTCTCTGCGTCCCCGCGACCGCTTGGCTGCTTTACCGCACGCGCTTCGGCCTGCGCCTGCGCGCGGTGGGCGAGAACCCCGCATCCGTCGATACCGCCGGCGTTTCGGTCACGCGGATGCGCTATGGCGCGGTGATCATCTGCGGCATTCTCTGCGGGCTTGCCGGTGCCTATCTCTCGACCGCGCTTTCGGCCGGTTTCGTGCGCGAGATGACCGCCGGTCGCGGCTACATCGCGCTCGCCGCTCTGATTTTCGCGAAATGGCGGCCGTGGTACGCTTTGTTCGCAACCTTCCTGTTCGGCCTGATGGAGGCCGTCGCCAACCGCTTCCCCGATCTCGTGCTGGGGCCGGTCACCGTGCCTTCGATGTTCATGAACGCGCTGCCCTATATCCTGACCGTGATCATCCTTGCGGGCTTTGTCGGCCGCGCCATTCCGCCCCGCGCCGGAGGAGAGCCCTATGTCAAAGAGCGTTGAGCTTGCCCGCCTGATCCGCGACCGAGCGGGCGACGAGCCGCCCGAATACGGGTTGGTGCTTGGTTCGGGTCTCGGCCATCTCGCGCAGGCGGTCGAGGGCGTGGCGATCCCCTATTCGGCACTGGCGGGCTTCCCCATGCGGGCGTCTCGGGCCATGTGCCGCAGCTCGTGATCGGCACGCTTGAGGGCCGCCGCGTCGCGGTTTTCGCCGGCCGCGCGCATTACTATGAAAGCGGACGCGCCGATGCGATGCGTCTGCCGCTCGAGGTGCTGAAGGCACTTGGCTGCACCAAACTGCTGCTGACCAATGCGGCGGGATCACTGCGCGACGACATGCAGCCCGGCTCGGTCATGCTGCTGTCCGACCATATCGCCTTCGCCGGCACCAACCCGTTGATCGGCGAAACGACCGAGGCGCGTTTCGTGCCGATGACCACGGCCCATGACCCTGAAATCCGCGCGGGTCTTGCCGCATCAGCCAGGGCCGAGGGCGTGGATCTGCCCGAAGGAGTCTATTGCTGGTTCTCGGGGCCTTCCTTCGAGACGCCCGCCGAAATCCGCGCCGCGCGCGTTCTCGGCGCGGATGCGGTCGGCATGTCGACCGTACCCGAAATCATTCTGGGCCGCTTTCTCGGGCTGCGCTGCGCCGCCATTTCCGTCGTGACCAATATGGGCGCGGGGCTGAGCGACGAGGCGATCAGCCACGACCACACCAAAGCCATGGCCCCGATCGGTGCCGCGAAACTGGAGAAAATCCTGCGCCGTTTCCTGCGCGACGGGCTTTAGACGGCTTCGCCGTTCCGGTCGCCCCTTAGCTCAGGACCGCCGAGCCATCGCGGCCAAAGCCGCCTCGACCGCATCCGTCGCCGCATCGAGATCGCCGAGGCCCCCGAGCGCGACCGTCGCGCCCCTGCCCTCGTCATGGCGCGCGCGGTGGCTGTTGTAGCGCGGATCGTAATGGTCGCGCATCAGCCCCAAAGCGAGGCTCTCCCAATCCTGCGCATCGATCCTTTCGAACCAATCGCCGATCCGCGCGGCAGGATGGAGCGGCCTCAACCTCTCGATGATCGCAGCCAGTTGCGCGGGATCGGCGGCGATATCGCCGTAGCCCCGCGCGATGTAACGCGCACGCTCGTCGACCGGCACGTCGAGATGCAGACGCGGCGCCGTGATCAGCGCCTTCCAGACCGAGCGCGGCACCGAAAGATCGCCCACACGCGAGCTTTCGGCCTCCATCAGCACCGGCCGCGCCGGATCGAGGCTTTCGAGCGCTGCCGCCAGACGCCCTCGAACATCTTCTGCGAGGGCTGCCCGCCCGCAAGACCGCCGAACAGGCTGCCGCGATGATGCGCCAGACCTTCGAGGTCGATGACCTGATGGCCACGCAAAGCGAGGCGCTGGAGGATCTCCGTCTTGGCGCTGCCGGTATTGCCGTCGATGACCACCACGGGCGAGAGCACCGGCAGTTCGGCCACACGCCGCACGACCTGCGCGCGCCAGCTTTTGTAACCGCCCTCGATCTTTTCCGCGCGCCAGCCGATCTGGCTGAGGATCATCGCGAAAGAGCCCGAGCGCTGCCCGCCGCGCCAGCAGTAAACCAACGGCTTCCAGCCGCCCGGCTTGTCGGCCAGAGCGCCCGAAATATGGCGCGCCGCATTGGCCGCAACCAGCGCGCCGCCCAGTTTGCGGGCATCGAAAGGCGAGATTTGCTTGTAAATGGTTCCGACCTGCGCGCGCTGCTCGTCATCGAGCACGGGCAGGTTGATCGCGCCCGGTAGATGGTCCTCGGCGAATTCCGAGGGCGAGCGGACGTCGATAATCGTGTCGAACCCCGCCAGAGCGGGGTCCAGAACCTGATCGAGTTTCAAAGCCATAGCGGCCGGGCCGTTCCGGAATCAGTAAACGTAGACCGGCGTTCCCAGCGGGACCTGCTCGAACAGATCCATCACCGCCTCGTTGCGCATGCGGATGCAGCCGTTAGACACCGAACGCCCGATCGAATTCGGCTCGGTCGTGCCGTGGATGCGGATCGCGGTATCGTTGCCGCGCGCGTCATAGAGGTAAAGCGCACGCGCCCCGAGCGGGTTCTGCGGGCCGCCGGGCATGCCGTCCGACCATTTGGCATATTGGCCGGGGTTGCGCTTGATCATCGCCTGCGTGGGCGTCCAGCTCGGCCATTCGGTCTTGCGCCCGATGGTCGCCTTGCCGCGCCAGACCAGTTCGGCCTTGCCGACGGCGACGCCGTAGCGGACCGCGCGGCCCGGTGCGATGACGTGGTAGAGGAAGTAATCCTTGGAGACGACGACAATGCTGCCGACCTCGAAATCGGGACGGATCGCGACTTCCACCGGAGCATAGGGATCACGCGCAGGCGTCGGCGCGGCATTGGCGCGCGGCGCGGCGGGCAGGCCTTGCTGGGCAAAACCAGCGACGGCGCGGCGATCAGCGAAGCGGAGAGCATCAAAATCTGGCGACGGTTCATGTCTTGTCCTGCAATCTCTTGTGGTCTTTCCTTTCGCCTATAGGCAAGTTTTGCCTGTTTCAACTCAAAGCAACGTGACGGAGCCCCTGGATGGTTGAAACGTTGCGCCGGTGTCACTAGCTTTAAGGCATCAGGTGGAATGACCATGACCAGAACCGAATGCCCGCTTCAGCCGTCCTGCGAGGGACAGGCGCGCCACTGCCCAGCGCACCGGCGTCGTGCCTTGGCGCGTCCGGGCCATTTGTGCCGTGGCCGTGGCGGGCGAAGCTGCCGTTGCCATATTGCGGCCCGTCCGCGTCTGGCCCGCCTGAGCCTTGCCCTCGACCCCTTGATGCCCACCGAGAATGTGCCCCATCCGGGCTCGAGCCGGTTGCAAACCCTGCTCAAGGAACAAAGGCCGCGTGCCTTGCCCCGACGCCCGCAAGCGCCGCCGGCTTTCCTGTCTGAACCGCTGAACCCAGCTTTCGGAACAGGAAAAAGATATGGATACGCTTCCTAAAACTCCCGCCCATACCGCACACGGCCATGACGGACCGGATGCAACAGCCGGCCCCGAGGTCGAGCTGAACGTGACCGGCATGAGCTGCGCCTCTTGCGTCGGCCGCGTCGAGAAAGCGCTGAAGGCCCTTCCCGGCATCAGCGATCCCCGCGTCAATCTGGCGACGGGCCGCGCGACCATGCGCCTCGACGATCCCGCAGCGCTGGCCGATGTCACCGCGACGCTCGGCAAGCTCGGCTATCCTGCCGCGCCGCGCGAATCGCGCCTTGATGTCACCGGCATGACTTGTGCCTCCTGTGTCGGCCGCGTCGAAAAGGCGCTCAGGGCCGTTCCCGGCGTCACCGAGGCGGTTGTCAACCTCGCGACCGGCGTCGCGACGGTCAATCACGATCCGTCGGTACTGCCGCAGCATCTGGCCGATATCGTCACCGCCAAAGGCTATGCCAGCACCCTGCGCCGCGAGGATCCGACGCGCATCGCCGCCCATAGCCACAATCACGACGATGATGCGCAAAAGATCAAACGCAACTTTCTGATTGCGCTGATCCTGACCCTGCCGGTCTTCGTGACCGAGATGGGCGGCCATCTGCTGCCCGCCTTCCACCACTGGCTGCATGTCACGTTCGGCACGCAAAACATCTGGCTGATGCAGTTCGTGCTGACGCTGGCGGTGCTTGTCTGGCCGGGCCGCGTCTTCTTCAAGCTCGGCATTCCTGCCCTGCTGCGCGGCGCGCCAGAGATGAACAGCCTCGTGGCGCTGGGTTCGGGAGCGGCGATGCTTTACTCGACCATCGCGACTTTCCTGCCCGCGCTTTTGCCCGAGCAATCGCGCTACGTCTATTTCGAGGCAGCCGCCGTCATCGTGACGCTGATCCTGCTCGGCCGCTGGCTCGAGGCGCGCGCCAAGGGGCAGGCCTCGGACGCGATCCGCAAACTGGTCGAGCTCGCGCCCGATACCGCCAGCGTCGAGCGTGACGGTCAGGTCGTGACCATGCCGGTCGCTGATCTCAAACCCGGCGATATCGTCCGTCTCGCCCCCGGCGAGCGGGTGGCCGTCGATGGAATCGTCACCGAAGGGCGTGGCCTCATCGACGAATCGATGCTGACCGGAGAGCCCGTCCCCGTCGAGAAGGCGGCAGGCGCGCGCGTCACCGGCGGCACGGTCAACGGCACATCGGCACTGAGTTTCCGCGTCACTGCGACCGGCGGCGATACCGCGCTCGCCCGTATCATCCGCATGGTCGAGGATGCGCAGGCCGCGAAACTTCCGGTTCAGGCCATGGTCGACAAAATTACCGCGATCTTCGTGCCGGTGGTGATCGGCCTCGCGCTTTGACCTTCGCGCTCTGGATGGTCTTTGCGCCCGCCCCCGCGCTGGCACCGGCCCTCGTGGCCGCGATCTCGGTCCTGATCATCGCCTGCCCCTGTGCGATGGGACTTGCGGTTCCTGTCTCGATCATGGTCGGCACGGGCCGCGGTGCGGAACTGGGCGTCCTCTTCCGGCGCGGCGATGCGCTGCAGCGCCTGTCGGATGCGCGCATCGTGGGTTTCGACAAAACCGGCACGCTGACGCAGGGCCGCCCCGCTTTGGTCGGGATCGAGATCTCGGCGCAAAGCAGCGTTCCGCGCGCCGAGGCCCTGCGCCTTGCCGCTTCGGCCGAGAGCCGCTCCGAGCATCCTCTGGCGGCTGCGATCGTGCGTGCGGCCAAAGAGGAAGGCATCACCCTGCCCGAGCCCTCCGGGGTTCAGACCTCGACCGGACGCGGTCTGAGCGCCAAGGTCGACGGCCACGAGATCCTGATCGGCAACCCCGCCGCGCTGGAACAGGCGGGGATCGCGCCCGATCCCGCCTTGCTCGCCAAAGCGCAGGATTTCGCCACCAAGGCCGCGACGCCGACGCATCTCGTGGTCGACGGCGCCCATGTCGCGGTCATGGCGCTTGCCGATCCGGTCCGCCCCGAGGCGGTCGCCACGATTGCCGCGCTCCACGAGCTCGGGGTCGAAACCGCGATGATCTCGGGCGATACGCAAGCCACGGCGGAAGCGGTCGGGCGCCAGCTCGGCATCGACCGCGTCATGGGAGGCGTCCTGCCCGAAGGCAAGCTGAAGGCGATCCGCGATTTCGGCACGGGCACCGTCTTTGTCGGTGACGGGATCAACGACGCCCTGCTCTCGCCGCGGCCGAAACCGGCATCGCGATCGGCACAGGCACCGATGTCGCCATCGAATCGGCCGAGGTCGTTCTGGTCGGCGGCGATCCGATGGGGGTCGTGCGCGCCCTGCGGCTGAGCCGTTCGGTCATGAGCAATATCCGGCAGAACCTGTTCTGGGCCTTCGGATACAACGTCGCGCTGATTCCCGTCGCGATGGGCGTTCTGGTGCCCTTCGGCGGCCCGCAGCTCTCGCCGATGCTTGCGGCAGGTGCGATGGCGCTGTCCTCGGTCTTCGTGGTCGCCAATGCGCTGCGCCTGAAGCGCGCCGGATGAGAAGGCTTGCAACGATAACCGGCGCGGCTTTTGTCGCGCTGGTCCTTGCCCCGCTGGTCTCGAGCGGGGCAGGCCATGCCCAAGACGGAAGCGGCCTGACCATCACCCCCGCCGCCCCGCCAAAGGCGCGGACCGGACATGTCCCCTTTCTTCCGCGAAGGATGAAGCGAACCGGCCGATCCGCATTCTCGTTTTCGGCGACAGCCTGACCGAGGGCTACGGCCTTCCGCCCGATCAGGGCCTTGTCGCGCAGCTTCAACGCTGGCTCGATGCGCAAGGTGCGGATGCGCAGGCGATCAATGCGGGGCTGACCGGCGATACCAGCTATGGCGGGCGCATCCGCATCAAATGGGCGCTGCGCCACCGCCCCGATGCGGTCGTGGTCGAGCTGGGCGCCAATGATTTCCTGATGGGCTGGGCGCTGCCCGATATCGAAAAGAACCTCGATGTGATCATCCGTCAGGCCAAAGCGGGCGGACGGCCGGTCCTTCTGGTGGGGATCACCCCGCCCAAGACGATGCAGGGCATCAGCCCCGACGATATCGCCGCGATGTGGCACAGGCTCGCCGCGCGCCACGAGACCCTGCTTCTGCCCGATCTCTATGCGCCGGTTTGGGCGGCCTCGGGGCCGAAAACAGGGCCGGAGCCGCAGAGCATCTGCAAAAGGACGGCCTGCATCTGTCGGCCAAAGGGGTCGAGCAGGCAATAGCACAGGGCTGGGGCCGCAGGTTCTTGCCCTGATCGCCAAGACCCGCGCGCAGAATGAAAAGGACCGCGCCGGCCCCTAAGCCCGCGCGGTCCCTGCCTGCCCCAACCCGACAATCGCCGGAGGGCGGCGCTTAATGACCCGAATGCTCCGAGGCGGGCGCGACGGGAGCCCCGTGACCCGCACCATGCCCCGCACCATGCGCGCCGGGGCGGTTTCGTTATTGACCATGACTTCGGCATTCAGCGTGCCGCAATCGCCGAAATCGAAGGTCAAAGGGATCATCTGGCCCTGCACCAGCGGCTCGTGAATGCCCATCAGCATGACATGGTCTCCACCGCGCGCGAGCTTGTGGCTGGTCGCGGGTTCGAGCACCAAAGGATCGGCAGGCATCATCTTCATCACGCCGTTTTCGTCGCGCATCGTATGCAGCTCCGCCCTGTCGGCCAGATCGGTCGCGATCCCTGCAAGCGTACAGGCGCTGGTGCCGTCATTGGTCAAAACCATATAGGCCGCGCCGGATTTCGGGTTGCTCGAACGCGCGAAAGCCTCGGTGACCGAGACCGGTGCATTGGCGGTCTGCGCGAAAGCGAAAGCGGGCATCATGACGGCGAAAGCGGTCAGGGTGGGTTTGAACATCATCATCTCTCCTCGTTCATATCCGGTGTTGCATCAGATCGCGGACAGAAACGGAGGATCGCGCGCCTGGGCGGGAATCGCCTCGGGCTCGGCATGGGACAGCGTCAAAGGGCGGGGCCGGAAGGCATGGGCCGCGCGCTCGGGAGGCGTGAAATCAGCGCCAAGCGCCACCGCCTGCATCAAGCTCGGCGCCATATCGGGGCAGATCGTGACGCGCTCGACCGGATTGCCTTCGGCATCGACGGTGACGCGCATGGTGAACTCGCCCGCGCAAAGCACCATCTCGCCCGCAATCTGCGCCTGACCGCGCGCGGCGGCCAAGGTCTGGCCGGTGAGGACCAGAACGAGAATCAGGACAAGGCGCATCGCGGGCATCATGGTCGCAGTTTAGGGCCGCTCACAGGCGGATGCATCCCCGTTCTTGTCGCAGGCCGCGCCGCAGCGGTTCCGGCTCCGTGGCCGGCAACGACAGCCCCGCGAATGCAAAAACCCCGCCACAGGGGCGGGGTTTTCGTCAAATCCGGCTTTGGACCAAGATCCGCAGCAATCAGGCTTTGCTCAGCTCGCGCTTGATTTTCAGGGCGCGGTCCGACAGCTCGGCGTCTTTGGCTTTCGCGAGGAAAGCGTCGAAACCACCACGGTGGTCGACCGAGCGCAGCGCAGCTGCCGAGATACGCAGCGAGAAGCTGCGGCCGAGTTTGTCGGAGATCAGCGAGACCTCGTTCAGGTTCGGCAAGAAGCGGCGGCGGGTTTTGTTGTTGGCATGGCTAACGTTGTTCCCGCTCATCGGGCCCTTGCCGGTCAGTTCGCAAACGCGCGACATGTTCGTGTTCCTTCGTTTCGCATCTGGACGGGCGGGAGCCCGCAATATCAAAAGGCGCCGCGAGGCAGCGCCCGGAAATCTATTTGCGTGGGAATACGGTCTCGTGGCTGGGGCGTCAAGAGGATCTGCCCGATTTCCCGCCGCCAATTCCGGCTTCCAATGCCAATAAACCGCGTTTTCTTGCGATACCACCACCATATCCGGTCAGGCTGCCGTCGGCTGCAATGATGCGGTGGCAGGGAATCAGAATCGCGATTTCATTGCGGCCGTTGGCGGCGGCAACCGCACGAACAGCCTCGGGACGCCCGATCATCCGCGCAAGCGTGCCGTAGCTGCGGGTCTCGCCCGGAGGGATGGTTTGCAACGCGCGCCAGACCGTGCGGGCAAAGGGATTGCCGCCAAGAACCAGCGGCACCGAAAAGCCCGCGTCACTGCCGCCGAAATAGGCCGCGAGGTCGCGCTCGAGCCGGTCCGCCTGCGGCGGACGCCCCGAAACGAGGGTATAGCCGCGCGCGAAACGGGACATGGATGCGGGCAAAGCCAGACGGTCGGCAAATTCCAGAAGATGGAGCCCCTGCGCGCCAAAAAGCGCGACCATCCGGCCGAGCGGGGTTTCGATCATGCAGGCCGAAAGCGGCGCACGCGCGGGGGCCGGAACCTGCGCGGCCAGAAAAGCGTCGAGGTCAAGGGCAGCCGCGCCAAATGGCGGTCCGCGGGATCGGCCAAAGGATCGGGTTGCGCCCTAGCCACCCGCTTGCCCGCCCCTCTCGGCCAAATGGCCGAGGATGCGCGAGGCCGCATCCCCGGCGAAAGATCGCCCGCGGCGACCGCATCGCCCAGCCTTTGAACCTCTCTCCGGATGGCGGGTGCCTCGAGCTGCGCCAGAAGCCCCGCACGCAATTCGGCGAGGAACCAATGGCGGGCCTGATCGGCGCGCACCGTATCGAAATGGCCGTGCTCGCGCCGCCAATCGACCAGATAGCCCATATTCTCCCATGCGAGCGCCAGCCCTCGCCGGTATAGGCCGAGACCGGCAGCGCCTTTGGAAAGCCCTCGGGATCGTTGGGGCGCTTGCGCAACAGCCGCAAAGCGCCCGCGTAATCTGCGACGGTGCGCCGCGCGGTGGGCAGAAGATCGCCGTCGGCCTTGTTGACGAGCACAAGGTCCGCGATCTCCATGATGCCGCGTTTGACGCCCTGCAATTCGTCACCGCCCGCAGGCGCCAGAAGCAGGATGAAGAGATCGCTCATCTCGGCCACCAAGGTCTCGGATTGGCCGACTCCACGGTCTCGATCAGGATGACATCGAAGCCTGCCGCCTCGCAAAGACGCACCGCCTCTCGGGTGCGGCGGGCGACGCCGCCCAGTTCGGTCCGCGAGGGCGAGGGGCGGATGAAGGCGTTGGGGTCGCGCGAAAGCGTCTCCATCCGCGTCTTGTCGCCCAGAATCGAGCCGCCCGAGCGCGCCGAGGACGGATCGACAGCCAGAACCGCCACCTTGAGGCCCTGCCCCGTCAAGAGCTTGCCGAAAGCCTCGATAAAGGTGGATTTGCCGACGCCCGGCGTGCCCGACAGGCCGATGCGCAGCGCCTGACGGTCGGGAAGCGCCGCCAAAAGCGCCTGTGCGCGGGCGCGGTGATCGGGCCGCGTGCTTTCGACCAGCGTGATCGCGCGCGACAAAGCGCGTCGGTTTCCGGCCAAAAGCCCTCGAACAGCTCGTCCATTTTGCCCCTGCCCCGCGATCTTGTCCGTCTAGAGAATGGTTGGTGCCCGCGCGCCTTTCGGCCCCGTGCCGGTTGCGCTCTTGCTTTGGTGGATATTTGGACATGGAAGACAAGTAAACGCCAGCCTCGGAAGTCGGGGGCAGTGCGGGACCCGCGCGGGGCTTGGGCGCACAAAGCTTTGATCGGCACGGGGGCTTGAGGCGGGGCGCGCGCCCGCGTTAGCTGAAGCTCGGACGAGATGCGGAGCGCGAGACATGGTGACGATCGGCAAGAGGCGCTTTCTGGGCGGGGCCGCTTTGGCGCTCGGCGCGGCGCTTTCGGGCGGCACGGCCGGAGCGCAGGGCCAAAGGTTCCGGCTGCTGATGGTCGTCCAGCGCGGTTGCGTCTATTGCGCGGCATGGCGGCGCGAGGTCGGGCCGGCCTATCCCGCCTCGCGCGAGGGGCGGATCGCGCCTGTCTTCGAGGTCGACATCAACGGGCCTTGGCCCGACGGTCTGGCGATCGGGGCCGCGCCCTATGCGACGCCCACCTTCATCCTTCTCGATCACGGCCACGAGGCCGACCGGATCGAGGGCTATCCCGGTGCCGATCTTTTCCGCGCCGATCTGCTGCGCATCATGGCCGAAGCGGGCGCCCTGCCGCGCTAGGCCAAAGAAAGCCGCTTTTCGCGCAGGCTTTGCTCCAGCTATCCCTTTTCCCCATGCCTGCCATGGGTTAAGGCATTGCGGGTCCGGCATGCGGCCGGATGTGACAGGACCGGGCTCGAAAAGGAGGCATCTTCATGCACGACATCCGCGCCATTCGCGAAAACCCCACCTCGTTTGACGCCGCGCTTGCGCGCCGCGGGCTGGAGGCTTTGTCGCCGTCGATCCTGTCGCTCGATTCCGCGCGCCGCGCCCAGATCGCCGCCGCCGAGACCGCGCAGGCCGAACAGAACAAGGCAAGCAAGGAAGCCGGTGCCGCGAAAGGTCGTGGCGATGATGCCGAATTCGAGCGTCTGCGCGCCCTCGTGAGCGCCAAGAAAGAAGAAATCGCCGCGATGCAGGCCGAGGCCGCGCGTCTCGACACGGAATTGCGCGAGCTGCTGATGGGCATTCCCAACCTGCCGCTCGACAGCGTTCCGCTCGGCAAGGACGAGAACGACAACGTCGAGATCCGCCGCTGGGGCGAACCGAAAAGCTTCGACTTCCAGCCGGTCGAGCATTTCGAGATCGCGGGCGTCAAGCCCGGCATGGATTTCGAAACCGCGGCCAAGCTTTCGGGCGCGCGCTTCGTGCTGCTTCAGGCCGGCGTTGCCCGCATCCATCGCGCGCTTGCGCAATTCATGCTGGACCTTCACGCCGAAGAGCATGGCCTGACCGAGACCTGGACGCCGGTTCTGGTGCTCTCCGACATGATGGTCGGCACCGGCCAGCTGCCGAAATTCGGCGAGGACAGCTATCAGACCCGCGAAGGCTGGTGGCTGATCCCGACCGCGGAGGTCACGCTGACCAATACCGTTCACGGCGATCTCGTCGACCAGTCCAGCCTGCCGCGCCGCATGGCCGCCCATAGCCAGTGTTTCCGCTCGGAAGCGGGCAGCGCGGGCCGCGACACCTCGGGCATGCTGCGCCAGCACCAGTTCGAGAAAGTCGAGATGGTTTCGATCACCGATGCCGAAACCGGCGAGGCGGAACATCCGCGCATGACCGGCTGGGCGCAGGCCGTGCTGGAGCGTCTGGGCCTGCCCTACCGCACCATGCTGCTCTGCACGGGCGACATGGGCTTTGGCGCGCGCATCACCCATGACCTCGAGGTCTGGCTTCCGGGCCAAAACAAATACCGCGAGATCAGCTCGGTCAGCTATTGCGGCGACTTCCAGGCGCGGCGCATGAATGCGCGCTACCGCCCGACCGAGGGCGGCAAACCCGAATTCGTCCATACGCTGAACGGCTCGGGCCTCGCGGTGGGCCGCACGCTGATCGCGGTTTTGGAAAACGGCCAGCAGGCCGACGGCTCGGTCACCCTGCCCGAGGCGCTGCATCCCTATCTGCGCGGCAAGACCCGCCTGCTGCCCGACGGGCAACTGGCCTGATTTCCCGCTAACCGGCTCGAGAGTGTCGCAGCGTCAACACAGCGCTGCGACATTTTGATTCCGGTATTCTTCCGGTGAAACTTACACGCAAGGCGGGCGTTGCTTGTCCATGCGACGTCTCCTTTCGGCCCTTTTGTTTGTCTCGGTGTGCTTGTTCATCGCAAGCGGGCTGCTCTATGCGCTCGCGCCCAAGGCAGTGGTTCTGGAGACGGTCGGACAGATCGCGCCCCCTTCGTCACTCCCAACTCCATCGAGACGCAGACCCAGCCCTTCGGCAATAGCGCCGTCATGCCCACGCCCGCACCGCCAGGCGTTCCGCCGCCGGAGTTCTTCCTTCACAGCAAGGGCCCCATCTTCTGGGGGTTGCAGATCCTCGTCTGGTTCGCCTCTTTCGTTTACCTGCTGCGGATTTTGGGCATTTTGCGGCGCGACGTGCCGGAGATCCCCGCCGCACCCCCGTCGGACGAGGAGCTGCTGGACTGGTTCGTGGCCGATGATCCGCGCGAGCGCAGCCCTGCGCCGCTGCGCGACCGTACCTTGACCGAAGGGCTGCTGATACCGCCGCCCCCGACATCAATGCAGCCTTAGATGGCGACAACACCCCGCCGGAGCCCGTGCCCGCCCCGCCCGCGCCCATGCTGGAAATTCTCGGTGTGACCATCGGACTTTTGACCGCGGCAATCTTTCCCTGGATTTTCGAGACGCAGCCGGTCAACGGCTTTCTTCTGGCCACGCTCATGCTGTCGGCCATGCTGGCCGCGGCCCTGACACGCGGCTGCCTTGGGCAGAACCACCGGTCGAGCACCTCGCTCGGCATTCTGGCGGGATGGGCGATGCTGGCGACCTGCGCGGCCTTCGCCAGCCTGCTCGAGCGTAGTCTGGGCACTTCGGATACGCTCGCGGCGCTGGTCTCGTTGCTGATCCTCGCGGTGGCGGCGGCCAATATCCAGCTCCATCTCGGCTCGCCCTTCGGCTTCAGCGTCACGGTAATCTGGGGGATGTTGGGGCTGATCGTCGCGACCATCGGCACGGATGCTTCGGTTGCGACGGCGGCGGCGCTGTCGATCACCTTCGTCGGCGTGGCGCTGGTTCGTGTCAGCACTTAGCGGGCGGCAAGCAACATCCGGAGGCACCGCAAAAGAAAACGGACGCGAAATCGCGCCCGTTTCCCTGATTGTCACCGATGGCGCAGAAGACCCGCGCCGGAGGGTCATTCGCCCTTCGGCTTTTGGCGTTTGGCGTGTTTGGACAAAGCGCCCGACTGGTTGATCTTCGACGCCTTGTCTTTGTAGGGGTTCTTTTGCCCCTGATCGCGGAAGGTAAAGCGGATCGGCGTACCCGGCATGTCGAAATCCTGACGCAGGCCGTTCACCAGATAGCGGGAATAGGCATCGGGGATCTTGTCGGTATGCGTCGCCATGACGACAAAGGCCGGCGGGCGCGTCTTGATCTGCGTGATATAGCGCAGACGGATGCGGCGGCCACCCGGTGCCGGCGGCGGATGCGCCTCGGTCATGACCGAAAGCCACTGGTTCAGACGGCCGGTATTGACGCGGCGGTTCCAGACCTCGTGCGCACGCAGGATCGCGTTGTGCAGACGGTCGAGCCCCTTGCCGGTCTTGGCCGAAACCGTGACCAAGGGCGCGCCGCGCAGCTGCGGCAGCAGGCGCTCGAAAGCCTCGCGCAGCTCGTTGAGCTTTTGCGGCTTGTCCTCTTCGAGATCCCATTTGTTCGCGGCGATCACGACGGCACGGCCCTCGGTCTCGGCGAAATCCGCAATGCGCAGATCCTGCTGCTCGAAGGGAATATCGACATCGAGAAGGACGACCACGACTTCGGCGAAGCGCACGGCGCGCAGACCGTCGGCCACCGAGAGCTTTTCGAGCTTCTCGGTCACGCGGGCTTTCTTGCGCATACCGGCAGTATCGAAGATCCGCATGGGCGTGCCCATGAAATCGGTGGTGACCGAGATCGAATCGCGGGTGATGCCCGCTTCGGGGCCGGTCAGAAGACGGTCCTCGCCGATGATCTTGTTGATCAGGGTCGATTTGCCGGCATTCGGGCGACCGATCACCGCGATCTGAAGCGGGTTCGTCGCCGAGGGACGCCAGCTTTCGTCATTCTCGACATCGGATTCCTCGTCCAGCTCCACATCCGTGACCGGAGCCTGCTGGATGTTTTGCGCCTCGAACTGGTCGGCCAAGGGCACGAGGGTGCGGTAAAGATCGTCCATCCCCTCGCCATGTTCGGCCGAGATGCGCAACGGCTCTCCCAGACCGAGGCCGTAAGCTTCGAGCACGCCGGATTCACCGGCGCGCCCCTCGGCCTTGTTGGCGGCAAGGATGACATGTTTGGCGCGGCGACGCAGGATTTCCGCGAAATATTCGTCGGCTGCGGTAATGCCCGCACGGGCGTCGACCACGAAAAGGCAGACATCCGCCTCGTCGACGGCGCGTTCGGTCAGGCGGCGCATGCGGCCCTGAAGGCTGTCGTCCTCGACCATCTCGAGACCGGCGCTATCGACCACGATGAAACGCAGATCGCCAAGACGGCCCTGCCCCTCGCGCAGGTCCCGCGTTACGCCGGGCTGGTCATCGACCAGCGCCAGACGCTTGCCCACGAGGCGGTTGAACAGGGTGGACTTGCCGACATTGGGCCGTCCGACGATGGCGAGTGAAGCTCATTAGCGATATGCAACCAATTGACCCGAGCGGGTCACGATATAAAGGGTCTGTCCGGCGACAACCGGCGCAGTGGCCGCCCCGCCGGGGATATTGCCCTGACCGATCAATGCCCCCGATGCCGGGTCAAATATCCTCAGAACACCGTCGCTGGATGCGACGTAAAGCTTGTTGCCGGCCAAGGTCGGTCCGAAATGCGCATAGACCTGCGCCTGTTTCTTGACCTTGGCGGTCGTGAACTCGGGGAGATCCACGCTCCAGACCGTGCCGCCATTCGCGGCATCGAGCCGGACGAGTTGCGATTGGTCATTGATCGCGAAGACCGAGTTACCGGCCGGAACCGGCGGATTTGCGGCTCCGCTACGGGCATTCCACGCTTCTTCGCCGGTCGTCAAGTCGAAAGCGGCCAAGCGTCCGGCAGAGGTTCCCGCGAAAATACGGTTGCCGACGATCACGGGATCGCCCGTCATGTCGCGCAAAAGGCCGATCGCGCGCCCCTTGCGGGTGCCTGCGACCTGCGCCGACCAAAGCTGTGTGCCGGTGCCCGCATCAACGCCGATGAGCTGGCCCGAGGCGAAGGGGAAGACCACCGTGCCGCCCGAAACCGCCGGTGCGGCAGCCCCCATCACGCCCGCCATCGCGGCATTGCCGCCGACCTGCCACAGCACTTTGCCGTCGCTGGCACGCACCGCCCAGCCGGTCGCGTTGCGCGCCACGACATAGACCGCGCCGTTGGCAACCGTCGGGGCGCCGCTGATCACCGCGTCGACGCGCTGGCGCCAGATCACGCCGCCGCTGCGCGCATCGACCGCGATCAGCTCGCCATAGCCGGTGGTGACATAGACCCGCCCGCTCTCGTAGGCGATGCCGCCGCCCGAGACGCTGTCGCCGATCTCGCCGACCGCACGCAGATCCACGCTCCAGACCGGCTGGCCCGAAGTCGTGGTCGCGCTGACGCGGGCGCGGCTGTCGAGCGTATAGACAAGACCGCCGCCGACGATCGGCTCGGCAGTGATGCGGTGACGCTTGCCTGCGGCCTCGCCGATATTGACGGCGAAGACCGGCGACTGGCCCGCGCCGATCGCGACATTGCCCGCCGTATGGGCCGCGCTTCCGCCGAGCTGGGGCCAATCGGCATTGCCGCGCACCGGCGGCAGCGAAAGCGCCGTCGTGGTCGGCCCGCTCGTGCCCTCGACCGCCGGACCATCGGCAGAGATCAGCGCGCGCGGATCAAGCCTTTCGCCGGGCAAGATCAATTCGCGCTTGGCGCAGCCCGCCAGAGCAACGGTCCCCGCCAGAAGGGCAATCAGGGTGATCTTCGTCATCACGGTCTCCTCTCGAGCCTTTGACCGTCTCTCGCGGCCATCAGAGCGTCGGCGTCAGATAATTCGGCGTCAGGTAGTCTGTTGCGACAGCGGGGCGGTTGGCCGCGATCAATTCGCGGCGGGGGCGGTTTGCGGCGCGGGTTCGGACGGGGTTTCGGAAGATTCGGCGACGGGGGCCGCCGCAGGATCGGCCAATGGCGCAGCCGCGGTATCGGCGGGAAGCTGGGCGTCAAGACCCGCGACCGGCTCGGGATCGGCATCAAGCGTCGTCATCATCTCGGCCAGACGGCGGCGCAGCGGTTCGGAGAGGCCGTCCTTTTTCTGGATCTGGCGGATCAGCGTCACCGCATCCTCGCGGCGGTTGGCGGCGATCAGGGCGACGACCTTCTGCTCGAGCGCGAGCAACTCGAAGGGCGCACCCGGTTTCGACAGATCGGTCAAAAGCGCGTCACGCTCGGCCGCGCCCATCGTCGGGCCGGCGGCAATCACGGCTTTGAGCAAGGCGAGATCGCGCAGGACCGGATCTCCGGCACCCGCAGCCTCGGCGGCGGCGCGCAGATCGGCTGCAGCCTTGGCGGGATCGCCCGCTTCGGCCGCAGCGCTGCCCGCCAGAAGGGCGCTCAGGGCCTGACGACCGGTCGAGCCGGCCGGATCGACCGCAGCCAAAGCCGCCGCCGCATCATCCGAGCCCTCTGCCGCGAGAATGGCATCGCCCCAGGCTTCGGCCCTGGCCGCATCCTGCGCGCGGGTATATTCGTACCAGGCGGAGCCGCCGACAATTCCGACGACGCCGAGGACCACGATCCAGCCATAACGCTTCAACCCGACGAACAGCCGGTCACGCCGAAGTTCCGCCGTGACTTCATCAATGAAACTGTCGTTCTGGTTGGCCATGTTGGTCCCTTCCTGCTTTAGCCGTTCTTCTATACGGGCTTGGGGTCTTTTGCCAATCCTGCTCGCATCATGGCTGGCTCAATGTGCAATTTGACTGCACGAAACCGGACGGAAACCGGCAGGACCGGCGCAAGAGGCCGCGCTCACCAGCCCCCGGGTCCGAGATGTCGATCAGCGTCACCTCGGCCCGCGAACCGCGCGGTCGGGGCTCTCCGTCGAGCAGGCGCAGCGTTGCGGCGCGGATCAGGGTGCGTCCGGTCTCGTCATAGCGCGAGGGCGCGGCGAGATCGCAGAGGGCGGTGAGCGCGCCCTGACCGTTTGCGGAAAGCGCTCCGCGCGGTCCCGAGGCTGCAACCACCAGCGGGACTTGATGCCCGAGCCGAGCGGTTTGGGCGAAAACCTGCGGATCACGGGTAAAGGCCACCAGCGGCACGGCCGGCTGCGCCCCTCGGGGCGATGATGGTCGGCCGCATGCAGAAAGGCCACAGCAAAGCCGCCCGCCGCAGCCGGGGCCGCATCCGGGGCCGGAGCCGTTTCGGAAACCGCACCGGAGGCCATATCGGGAAGCGGCCGCCCATGTCGCGACAGCGGAACGAACCCCGCATCCGCCATCAGCTCCGCTCCTGCGGCATCGGGGAGAAAGAAGCGCCCCTTGGGGCCGTGCAGCCGCGCCAAGGCCGCAACCGCCGCCTCGGCATGTGCTTCGTCTTCCGGCCCCCGATCATGGCCGAGATCGAGGTCGAGAATCACCACCACATCCGCCCCCAACCGCTCGATCCGGCGCAGCAGCGCCGCGAAATGGCGCAGCTCGACAGGCGTGCGCGCCGCGCAACGCACCGAGACCGCAGCGATGCGCAGGGGTGCATGGCCCACCCATTCCCGCGGCTGGACCCGCCACCGCACGAGCCAAGGCAGAGCCTCGCGCTTTTTCGCCAGCGCATAGGCACCATAGCCAAGCCCCGCGGCAGCCAGTCCGAGCACGATCCCGCGCCAGACAGGGCTGGTGCGCTTGTGGCCTGCGCGCGCGGCGCCCGGCGCGGCAATCGTGGGTCGGCAGAGACCATTGCAAGCCCTTTGCGTCAGGATTCCGTCGGCGAGCGGGGCGGGACAATCCGCCGCGCATCGCTTTGGCGAACCGCCGGAGCGCGACTTTTGTTCCCCGCGCCGCGTCTTTCGTCCCCGCTCTCCCTACAGGCAAAACAAAAACCTGCCGGATCGCTCCGACAGGTTTCGCATTCATCGGGAAAGGCGCAGCGCTTAGAGGCGCGAGGCGACGTTGTCCCAGTTCACGAGGTTGTTGAGGAAGTTCTCGAGGTACTTCGGACGCGCGTTGCGGAAGTCGATGTAGTAGGAATGCTCCCACACGTCGCAGCCCAGCAGCGCGGTCTGGCCGAAGCACAGCGGGTTCACGCCGTTTTCGGTTTTGGTGATCGCGAGGCTGCCGTCGGCATTCTTCACGAGCCATGCCCAGCCTGCGCCGAACTGGCCGACGCCTGCTTCCGAGAATTTCTTTTGAATTCGTCGACCGAGCCGAAAGCTTTGGTCAGCGCATCCGCCAGATTGGCCGGGATCTCGCGACCGGTCGGGCCCATCATTTCCCAGAACTGGGCGTGGTTCCAGTGCTGCGAGGCGTTGTTGAAGATGCCGTTCTGCGCGACAGCGGTCTTGTTATAGGTGCCGACGACGATGTCTTCGAGCGACTTGCCTTCCCATTCGGTCCCTGCAACCAGCTCGTTCAGCTTGTCGACATAGGCCTTGTGGTGCTTGTCGTGGTGAAATTCGAGGGTTTCCTTGGACATGCCGCCCGCGGCAAGCGCATCATGGGCATAGGGAAGATCGGGAAGCGTAAAAGCCATTTTAGAGACCCTTTCAATGGATTGGCAGCGCCATGTCTGGCACAGGTCCTGCGCAGGTTAAAGCCCTGGCGGTCGCCGTTCAACGTTGGTGGCAAAGCGAAGTTCCCCGCCTCTCGCGACTTGGCCGAAGACAATGCGGCAAAGGCGGATCGCGCCGCCCGCAGATTAGCGCGGCACCGGCGCAATGGCTACAGCTGCGGGGAGGTGTGGGTCTTTTGTGGGGGCAGTCGACAGATCGCGCGGGGTTGTCGCGGGATTGCGGCGGGTCGCCTTTAGCGCTGCGGCCCGCTCGAGGCCTGGCCGCAGACGCCCTCGCCCGTGATCACATTGTCATAGCCCGACGGCGTGACCGTCATCACGGCGGAACTGTCGGATTTGCGCAGGCTGAGGCGGAAATCGATGCGCTCGGCCCATTGGCCCGAGGCATTGCGCACCCCGCCAGTGCCCAGCCGTAAACCCGCTCGTGCCGCGTATCCGAGACGACCACCGCCTTGATGGGCTTGCCGACGAGAGATTGCAGGATCGGATCGAAAGCCTCGATCCGGCCGTTCTCCTGACGGGTGACCATGACGATCTCGGGAACCCAGCCGCTATAGCCCTTGTCCTCGAAGGCGCAGAGCATCGCGATCGGCGGCGCGGCACGGCGGCGCGCCCCGCCTTGCGGCTCTTGGCCCGCCTGCGCCGCGCTCCCCGCGATTGTGCGGAAACCGGCGCGGCTGTCGCGATGGCCAGCCCCAAAGAACAAGCCAGAGAGGCGGCAATCAGGGCGATCTGCTGACGTTTCATGCGTACCTCTGGGCTCGGGAAAAAGTTCTTCTCCAAAGGATAGCCCCCGCACCGACCAAGGCAAAGCCCCCGTCGACCGCCGGTGCGGTTTCGCGCTTTTTCTTGCGAAACTGCGGCCTTGCTGCCGCTTAGCGCGGATCGAGCTGCGAGCCGGGTTTCGCCGCCGCAGACAGAACGCCCGCGATATAATCGGCAACCGAGCGGAAGCCGATCACACGGTAGCCGCCCGCCACCGCCCAGATCCCGCAAGCCACCTGCCCCAGACGCGTGCGCCGCAAGGCATCCTCGGCAAGGCCCGCGAAATCGGTGGGCGAGAGCTTCGCGAGCACCTGCCCCGCACGCGCGCCGCTCACGTCGAAGACCGCGCGCATGTCCGAGACATCGACAACCAGCGCATGGTCGCCCGCAAGCGCGGCATCAAGCGCGGCCATCACGCCCGCGACCTCGGCGGCAGGCAGAACCAGCAGCAATTCGTCGGGCGACATCCAGCCCAAAGCGCGGGCAGCGTTTTGCGTGATGCGGGTCGGGAACGGCAGATCCACCCCGCCGCGCCGGCAATCGCCGCGCCCGAAGCCGCCAGATCGGCGCGGATCTGGATCATGCCCAGCCCGCTCACCTCGGAGATGGTTGCAAGCGCCTCAGCCATTGGACCGCGTCCCTTCCTTGTCAAAGAAGACCGGATCGACGATCCGCGCCTTGACCGGCTCTCCGCCGGGGTTGGTGAATTCCAGCACATCGCCCATCCGGTCCGGTCCGCGATGGACCAGCCCCATGGCGATCGGTTTGGACAAAGTCGGCGAGATATAGGTCGAGGTCACGCGGCCCTGCGTGTTGCGCTGGCCGTTGCTGTTCACCCCGTCCGCCACCGCATAGGCCCCGTCGGGGATCATGCGCCCGTCAAGGCTCTCCAGTCCCACCAGCTTCCAGCGGTCGGGCGAGGTCATATGGCTGCGCTCTTGTGCGCGTTTGCCGATATAATCCTCTTTCTTCTTCGAGATCGCCCAGCCGAGGCCCAGATCCTGCGGGATCACGGTGCCGTCGGTCTCGTCGCCGATCATGATGAAGCCCTTTTCGGCGCGCATGACGTGCATCGCCTCGGTGCCATAGGGGGTCACCCCAAGATCGCGGCCAAGCTCGTGCAGTTTTTCCCACAGCTCCAGCCCGCGACCGGCAGGCGTGCCGATCTCGAAGGACAATTCGCCCGAGAAGCTGATGCGGTAGATGCGGACGGGAATGCCGCCCAGCTCGCCCTCGACCCAGCCCATGAAGGGCAGCGCCTCGGGGACAGATCCATCCCGCCCAGACGTTCCAGCAGCGTGCGCGCTTTCGGGCCGACAACCGCGACCTGCGCCCATTGCTCGGTGACGTTGGCGGTATAGACCTTCCAGTCCCACCATTCGCATTGCAGCCAGTCTTCGAGATGGCCGTGGATGCGGTCCGCGCCGCCCGAGGTGGTGTGGAGAAGCCAGCTATCCTCGGACAGCCGCGCGACCACGCCGTCATCGGTCAGAAAACCGTTTTCGGTGCAGACAAGGCCATAGCGGCATTTGCCGACCGGCAGCGTCGACATCATGCCGGTATAGATCATGTCGAGGAATTTGCCCGCATCCGGCCCCTTCACGATGATCTTGCCAAGCGTCGAGGCGTCAAGCGTGCCCACGCCCCCGCACCGCGCGGATTTCGCGCGCCACCGCATCGGCATGGCTTTCGCCCTTGACCGGATAGCAATAGGGCCTGCGCCACAGACCGACCGGCTCCCAATGGACGCCGTGTTCCTCGTGCCAGTCGTGGATCGCGGTTTTGCGCAGCGGGATGAAGATCGCGTCGCGCGCCTCGGCCGCGATCGTGCCAAGGGTCAGCGGCGTATAGGGCGGGCGGAAGGTTGTGGTGCCTGTGCGCGGGATCGGTTGCGACAAAGCCCCCGACAGGATCGCGAGACCGTTGATGTTCGACAGCTTCCCTGATCGGTCGCCATGCCGAGCGTGGTATAGCGCTTGGTATGTTCGACGCTTTCATAGCCTTCCTGAGCGGCAAGCTGGACGTCGGACACCTTCACGTCGTTCTGGAAATCGAGCCACATCTTGAAGCGCATCTGGCGCGTCGCATGTTCGGGCATCACCCAAACCGGCATGATCGCGGCCTCGTCCGGCGCAGCCGTCAGCCCCGCCACGCGCAGATCCCCTGCCGCCGCCCCCACAGCCGAGGCCATCGCTTTCCCGTCCGCGCCGGTCGGCGGGCGAGCCGGATCGGGCGAGAACATCGCCTGAGCCTCGTCCCAGTTCAGCTTGCCGCCGCAATGCGACCACAGATGCACGACCGGAGACCAGCCGCCCGACATGGCGACGCAATCGGCCTCGACCACCTCGCGAACCTCGCCCGAGCCCATCTGGTCGCAGATCTTGACGGCCTCGACGGCGCGGTAGCCCTTGATGCCCGCAATGGCCGCGCCGGTCAGGACGCGGATGCCGCGCTTGCGCGCTTGGGCCGCCAATGGACCATCGGCCGCGCGGCGCGCATCCAGCACCACCGGCACTTCAAGCCCCGCATCCAGCGCCATCAGCGCGGTGCGGTAGGCGTCGTCGTTATTGGTCACGACCACGATGCGCTTGCCCGGCGCGACGCCGTAAAGGTCGATGAAATCGCGCACCGCACCGGCCAGAATGACGCCCGGCACATCATTGCCGGCGAAGGACAAAGGCCGCTCCAATGCGCCGGTCGCGGTGATCACATGGCCCGCACGGATGCGCCACAGGCGCTGGCGCGGGATGCCCTGATTGGGATCGTGATCAGCCAAAGCCTCGCGGGCCAAAAGATAGCCGTGGTCATAAAGGCCGGTCGCCATCGTGTTGCGGCGAAGCTGGACATTCGGGAGGGCCTGAAGGCTCTCCACCAGTGCCGCGATCTTTTCCGCACCATCCGCGTGATCGGTGGGCGTGCGCCCGCCCCAATGGCCCGATTGTTCCAGAACCGCCACGCTCTTGCCGCTTTGCGCGGCCTCCAGCGCAGCATTCAAACCGGCAATGCCGCCACCCACAACCACCAGATCGACGAAAGCATAGGCCTGTTCGTAGCTGTCGGGATCCTTTTCCGTCGGCGCTTTGCCCAGACCCGCCGAGCGGCGGATGATCGGCTCGAACAGATGTTTCCACGCCGGACGCGGATGGATGAAAGTCTTGTAATAAAAGCCCGCCGGCAGGAAACGGTAGAGCTTGTTGTTGATCGCGCCGATGTCGAAATTCAGGCTCGGCCAGGCGTTCTGGCTGGTGGTGACCATGCCGCCGACCAAGGGCGTGGTGGTGGCGCGCTGGTTCGGCTCGAACCGGCCGCCCTGCCCCAGACCCAAAAGCGCGTTGGGCTCCTCGGCTCCGCTGGAAACGGGGCCGCGCGGGCGGTGATATTTGAAGCTGCGCCCCATCATCAGCTGGCCGTTCGCCAGCAGCGCCGAGGCGAGGCTGTCGCCCAGAACGCCGCGCAGATGGCGACCGTCAAAGCGGAACGGCAGTTGATAGGCACGGTCGATCAGGCGACCGCCCGAGGAAAGGCGGAAAGGTCCGGTAGCGCTCATGCTTGCTGGCTTTCGGCTGAGGTGGAGGTCTGGTCGGAGACGGTTTGGCCCGCGCGGTCAGGCTGCCAGTCAGGCTGCCAATCGGGGCGCGCGGCCTGAATGGCGGCGACGATCTCGGGGTCGGATGCGGGGTCTGGGCGCGGTAGGTGCCGAAGACCTGCAATGTCGCGGTATCGCGGGCCGCGAGGAACCATTTGCCGCAGCCGTAAGCATGGCGCCAACGCTCGAAATGGACGCCTTTGGGGTTTTTGCGCGCGAACAGATAGGCCTCGAAATCCTGATCGCTCGATCCGGGGCCAAAGCGCTTGAGATGGGCCTCGCCACCGGGTTGCAGCTCGGTTTCCTCGGCGGCCACACCGCAATAGGGACAGGTCAGGGTCAGCATGGCATCACTCCTTTGGCGACGGACCGCGAGCGGACGTCGGCTGCCGGAACCGGTAGGTCGGCACGAAAATCTTGGGCTATGGCGCGGGGGCACAAAGGCGGGGGCCGCAATGCGGTGCGGCACAGCGTTGCGCCGAGCGTCGGGCGCGGGCGCGCCGGAGCAGGCCGCAAAGGCGGAAAGAGAACGAAAAGCGCGACGGTTTACGGCAGGCGGAACCCTGTCCCGCCTTGCTCCAAATGACGCTTCGATGACCCGATGCCGAGCATCAAGGGCCGTGGCGAAATGGGTCGTGGTGGTCGGGGGCAGAGCCTGCCCCCGACGCGTCTTCGACGTCACGCAAAAGCGTGCGGCGCAAAGATCAGTTGGTTGCCGGAGCGGTCGAGCCTGCGGCCGGTTCGGTCGTTGCAGGCTCGGTCGTTGCAGGCGTGGTTGCCGGCTCGGTTGCAGCAGGCTCGGTCGTTGCGGGCGTGGTTGCAGCCGGTTCCGAGGAAGCTTCAGGCGCAGCCGGAGTGGTCGCCGCCGGAGTTTCGACAACCGTTTCCGTGGTGGCTTTGGAACCGCTGTACCAGTACCAGCCCAGAGCCAGGACGATGATGACAACAATCCCGATGATGAGACCGCTGTTCGATTTCTTTTGCGGGTCGGCCATGTGAATTCCTCCTTGGTGGAATGACGTTGCAAGAAGAATGTCAGAGTTTGGTAAATTGTTCCATAATCAATGAGATCTTCCTGTCGGCGGGCAGCTTCCTGCCGAGACATATCTGTCGTCAAGCGCGCAATCTTCGCGCTGCGGCAAAGCGCCGCAGGTGGCGAGAAAATGCCGTGTGCCAAAAGGGGATCGGCGGAAAACATCAATGCGCAACCCCGGCCGCGACGCTCTCGTCGATGAAGCGGCCTTCGACGAAACGGTTGAGCCCGAAATCGGCAGCGAGCGGCCCCGGTTGACCCTTGGCAACCAGCTCGGCCATAGCCCAGCCGGAACCCGGGATCGCCTTGAAACCGCCGGTGCCCCAGCCGCAGTTGACGAAGATATTGCCGACCGGCGTGGTCGACAGGATCGGCGAACGGTCGCCGGTCATGTCGACGATCCCGCCCCATTGGCGCAGCATCTTGAGGCGCGAGAGCATGGGGAAAGTCTCGATCAGGGCGCGGACGGTTTCCTCGACATGGTGCCACGAGCCGCGCTGCGTGTAGTTGTTGAACCCGTCGGTGCCGCCGCCGATCACCATCTCGCCCTTGTCCGATTGCGACAGATAGCCGTGGACGGTGTTGGCCATGATGACGACATCGCAGCAGGGCTTGATCGGTTCCGAAACCAAAGCCTGAAGCGCGATCGATCTGATCGGCAGCCGGAAGCCCGCCATTTCCGCCAGATGCGAGGAATGGCCCGCAACCACCATCGCGAGCTTTTCGCATTCGATGCGGCCCTTGCCGGTGTTGACGGCTTTGACCTGCCCGTTCTCGGTCTCGATACCGGTCACTTCGCAGTTCTGGATGATGTCCATGCCCATATCCGAGCACGCCCGCGCATAGCCCCAGGCCACCGCATCATGGCGCGCGGTGCCGCCGCGTTCCTGATAAAGCGCGCCGAGGATCGGGTAGCGCGGCCCGTGGAGGTTGATGATCGGCACCAGTTCCTTGACGCGTTCGGGGGTGATGTACTGCGTCGCGACCCCTTGCAGCATATTGGCATGGGCCGTGCGCTTGTAGCCGCGGATCTCGTGTTCGGTCTGGGCGAGCATCAGCAGGCCGCGCGGGCTGAACATGACGTTATAGTTCAGATCCTGCGAGAGATTTTCGTAGAGTTTCAGCGCCTTGTCGTAGATCGCCGCCGAAGGGTCCTGCAGGTAGTTCGAGCGGATGATCGTGGTGTTGCGGCCGGTATTGCCGCCGCCGAGCCAGCCCTTCTCGATCACGGCGACATCCGTGATCCCGTAGTTCTTGCCGAGATAATAGGCCGTCGCGAGCCCGTGGCCGCCCGCGCCGACGATGATGGCCTTGTAGCGCTTTTTGGGCTGCGGACTGGCCCAGGCACGGCGCCAGCCGGAATGCAGACGCATGGCCTCTCGCGCGATGGCGAAGACGGAATAGCGGCCGGACTTGGTTTGGGCGGTGGGCATGGGAATATCCTTCGGTCCACGGGCGACTCGTATCTGGGTCCAGACTGTCGTTTGACCGCCCTTCCGGCAAGTCGGGCTTGCGACGGGGCGATAGTAATTTTGCGCCAGAGACCGGCGCAGATCTCCCGCATGCACCTGCCCTTCCGTCACACGGTTGTTATGCCGCAGTCCCGCGCCTTTTGCCTGACGGGCAAAACCGCTATCTACAGGCCAGCTTCAGGAGAATACGATGCTCTGGATCATCTGCGCGGCGCTGGCGGCGGTTACTTTTCTTGCGATCTTCGCGCCCTTGATGCGTCGCGGCGCGGGCGACGTCGAACCGGCGGCAGCCTATGATCTTCGGGTCTATCGCGACCAGCTGCGCGAGGTCGAACGCGATCTCGAACGCGGGCTGATCGCCCAGCCCGATGCCGAGCGGCTGCGATCGACATCGGCCGCAAGGTGATCGAGGCCGACCGCGCCCTCAAGGCCGGCAGCCGGCAAAGCAAAGGCCCCGCCGTGATCTGGGGCTTTGCCGCCCTGGCCGCGACGCTGGCCGGCGCTTTCGCGCTTTACGACCGCATCGGCGCGCCTGCCGTCCCGGATCTGCCGATCGCGGCCCGTGTCGAGGCTGCCGAAAAGCGCTATGCCGAGCGCCCGTCCCAATCCGAGGCCGAGACCGCCGCCCCCAAGACCGAGCAGCCGACGCCCGATGCCGATTATCTCGCGCTGATCAAGCAGCTCCGCACCGCGATGAAGGAGCGTCCCGACGATCCGCAGGGTCTGGCGCTTCTGGCCGAACATGAATCGCGGCTCGGCAATTATCTTGCCGCCAAAGAGGCGCAGGCCCGTCTGGTCGCGATCAAGGGCGATCAGGCGAGCGCCGAAGAGCATGCCCGCCTTGCCGCGTTGATGGTCGAGGCCGCCGGCGGCACCATCACCCGCGAGGCCGAAATCGAACTGGCGGCCGCCCTCAAGCTGGACCCGCGCGATGCCCAGGCGCGCTATATGGCGGGGCTTTTGCAGATCCAGAACGGCCGTCCCGACCGCGCCTTCCCGATTTGGGCCAATCTTCTGGCCGAGACGCCCGCCGATGCGCCGTGGAACGCGCCGATCCGCGCGTTGATCCCCGATCTGGCATGGCTCGCGGGCGAAGCCAATTACACGCCGCCCGAACCCGGCCTGACCGCGCCTATCCCCGGCCCCGATGCCGCCGCGATGGAGGCCGCGCTCGACATGACGCCCGAGGCCCGCGAAGAGATGATCTCGGGCATGGTTGCAGGTCTCGAAGACCGGCTCGCGACTCAGGGCGGCACGCCCGAGGAATGGGCGCGGCTGATCTCGGCTCTCGGGGTTCTGGGTCAGACCGACCGTGCCCGCGCGATCTGGCACGAGGCCCACACCCGCTTCGCCAGCAATGCCCAAGCCCTCGCCACAGTCCGCGAAGCGGCGCAAAAGCCGGGGTCGAGTGATGATCTTTGAAGCCCCCGAAGATTTCGCCGCCGCCCTTCCGAAATTCGGCGCGATTGCCGGACTGGATCTCGGCACCAAGACCATCGGCGTTGCGGTCAGCGACAGCCTGCGTCAGGTCGCCTCGCCGATCACCGTGATCCGGCGCGAGAAATTCACGCTCGATGCGCAGGCATTGCTCAAGATCGCGGCGGATCGCGATCTGAAGGGCCTCGTTCTGGGTCTGCCGCGCAATATGGACGGCTCCGAAGGGCCGCGCGCGCAATCGACCCGCGCCTTTGCCCGCAACCTCGAACGGCTGACCCCGCTGCCGATCGGCTTTTGGGACGAGCGCCTGTCGACCGTCGCCGCCGAGCGCGCGCTCCTCGAGGCCGATACGTCGCGCAAACGCCGCGCCGAGGTGATCGATCAGGTCGCGGCGGGCTATATCCTGCAGGGCATGCTCGACCGGCTGCGCTTTATCGCCGAAGGCTGAGGCGGCGCACCATGATCTCTCCCTGCGTCAACCTGTGCCGGATCGCGCCCGAAAGCGGGCTGTGTCTGGGCTGCAAACGCAGTCTTTCCGAGATCGCGGACTGGGCGGGGATGAGCGCGGGCGAGCGCGCCGAGATCATGGCTCAGCTCCCCTGCGCGAGCCGCGCGCCTGCGGGGCGCTAGTACAGCAAACACCCGACAAAACGGGATGGGCCGGAGCATCACTGCTCCGGCCCTTGTTTCTGCCCGACCGGTTTGCCCGGTTGCCGTTCTTGTTGCCGTCTATTGTCCGAGCGAAAAGCGCCAGTAGAAGCTTTCGCCCGAGGCATCATCGACGCCGTCGTTGTCGGTCATGACATGGACCGTGCCGTCGGGCGCGATCGCCATGCCCTCGACCTTGTCCTGCACATAGCCGTTCCACTGTTTCAGATCGGGGATCAGGTCGCGCACGACCTCTTTCGTGACCACCGGCAACTCGCCATCCAGCGCCACCGGCTCGAGATCGGCCACCGGCACGCGGGTGATCTGCTTGAGGGCCGCCTTGTCACCGATCAGATTGTCGCGCTCGACCAGATAGGCGTAATCGCCGTGGATCGCGAGTTCCGACAAGCCGACCCAGCCCTCGCCGCCTTCAAGCGGATAGCGCAGACCGGCCCAGGTGCCGCTTGCGGGATCAAGCTGCAACAGCTTGGTCTGGCCCTTGGGATCATCCTCCCATTCGCGCTGGACCGCGACCCAGACCTTGCCGTCATGCAGCGCGATCCCTTCCATGCCGAAGCGGGTCTGGCCCGCCAGAAGCGCCTCGGGCAGCGCGAAGGTCTGCCCGATCGCGCCTTGGGCGTCGACATGCAGCACCTGATGGGGAACCTCTTTCTTGGGGTCCCCTCGCTCGCGAGCCAGAAGCCGCCCTGCCCGTCGGATGCGATGCCTTCGAGGTCGATCTTTTCGGCCGGTTTGCCGTCGCGGCTGACCACGATCTTGTCTGTGATCTCGGCCGGCACCTTGCTGGTGTCGATGCGGTAGATCGACGGCTCGGCCCCGTAAGCGCTGTCGCTGACCGCCCAAAGCACCGAGGGCGTGGCGGGATCGACGCTCAACCCCGAGATCGCGCCCCAGCCGATCAGCTGGTCGGCGCGCGAAGCCACGGTCGGATAGGTGGCAGGACCGACGCCGGCCTCGTAGAGCATGACATGGGCGCGCGCAGCGCCGTCCTCTCCCAGATCGGTTTCGTTGGCGGTGGCAAAAAGATTGCGGGCCGGAATGGCGACAAGACCTTCGGGGCCGATCCCCGAGGGCAGAAGCTGCAGCAGCTTGGGCTGCGACAGATCCGCGACATCATAGACGCCGACCATGCTCGCGCGCTCGGAGCCCACGAACAGCAGTTTCGCGCCGCCGAATTCGGCGAAGGTCAGGCCCTCGGGCTCGACACCTTTCTTGTTCGAGCGGCCCTCTGGGTAATGGCCCGCGCGGATGATCGCATGTTCGAAATCCGCGCCGGATCTGTAAACGACCGTGCCGTCCTTTTTCCAGATGGTGAAGCCGCGCGAGCCGCCTTTCCAGTCGCCCTCGTTGGCGGTCGCGAAATGGTCGGCGTCAATCCAGACAACCCCGTCGGGCTCGCGCGCGACGCCGTCCTGCTTGCCGGTGAAATCGAGCTTGCCGTCCTTGTCGGTATCAATCCCCGCCAGATCGACGCTACCCGCGCTGAAATGGCTGGCGACCTTGCCGTCCGCGCCGATGACGACGAGGTGGTTGTTTTCCTGAAGCGTCACCACCAGCTCGTTGGCGGCGTTGAAGGCGACATATTCGGGCTCGGGATCCTCGGGGCGATCTCGGCGAGGCCGGTCAGATCGACATGCTGCTTGGCCGCGCAATCGACCACGCCGTCTTTAAGGGGCAGGATCTCGACGAAACCCGCCGGCATCTGCGGCAGCGCGCCGTCGTTGACCTCTTCGTCACGCTCGTTCTCGATCGCGACGGCAAGGCGCGAGCCGTCGGGCGAGATCGCAACCGAATCGGGCTGCCCGCCGAGGTCGCAATTGGCGAGAATGCTCCGATCCTCCAACGAGACGCTGCGCAGGACGCCCGACGGTTCGGTGAAGCTTTTCGAGGTATTCACGCCGACAAAGGCGGTTTTGCCTGCGACGACTGTCGTGGTCGGCTCGCCGTCCATCGCGATATTGCCGAGCGGCTTAGGAGCCTTGGGGTCGGTGATGTCGACAAGGCCGATCGCGCCAAGCGGGCTGTCGGAATAGATCAGGGTCATGCCGTCGGGCGTGACGGTCATGATCTCGGCCGAAGTTGCGCGTGCTCTGTCCTCGCCCTCGGCCATATTGGCGCTGGTGGCGAAAGTGGCGATCGGTTGAAGACCGGCGCGGCGGCGGTCTGGGCCGAAGCGGCAAAGGGCGTGCCCATCAGCGGCGCGGCGAGGCTCAGCGCGAGGGCGGAGCTCAGGGTCAGGCGGAAATTCATCAAAGGCCTCAGCGGTTAAGCGATGCCCGCGTGATGAACCGCTGTCGTGACATGGGCGTATCACGCCCGTGACAATTGCGCGACAGAGCGCAGCTTGGGCCGAAGGCCGGACCGGAAGGAGGCGCAGCTCAACCGTGCGAAGGCTCGCGCCCGTCACTGATCGCGCGCCCGAGGCGCTGCCGCGTCTCGGGCGGCTCCTGGGCGATGGCGTCAAGTACGGCGCGCATATCCGCGCGCATGCCGTTGAGCTGGTCGAGCAGCGACATCACCAGCCCCAAAGCCTCGTCGTCGAGCGCATAGCCCTCGGTCAGTTCGACCAGAACGCCGAGACGGGCTATGTCGATATCGCGAAAGACCGGCCCCTGCGTCGAAGTGATCGTCTGGACCACGCCCGCTCGGATATAGCGGTTGAGATCGGGTTCGGTCAGATCCGAAACGACCGTCAGCGTTTCCTCAAAGGTGTAATGGCGGATCATCACGTCCTCCTGTTCGGATCATAGGGGTGATCTTGCCGCCATTGTTCGAAAAAGTTGGCAAGATCGTCGTCGATGGTCGGCGGCATGACGATTTTCAAGACGACATGCTGGTCGCCGCGCTGGCCGTTCGCGCCACGGATGCCGCGCCCCTTGAGGCGGAGCTTGCGGCCCGAGCTGGTGCCGCGCGGCACGGTCAGCATGACGCGGCCCTCGATGGTCGGGACTTCGACCTTGCCGCCCAGAACCGCCTCGTCGATGGTGATCGGAACGGTAATCTCGACATCGTCGCCGATGCGCTTCCAATCGGGATCCTCGGAGACCATCAAGGTCAAAAGCGCATCGCCCGGCCCGCCCCCGCCCATGCCCGGGCTGCCCTTGCCGCGCAGGCGGATGACCTGTCCGTCATAGGCGCCTTCGGGGATTTTCACGTCGAGATTGCTGCCGTCCGGCATGGTGATCCGTGTCGAGCCGCCGCGCGCCGCAGTCATGAAATCAATGTCGAGCGTGAAGCGCTGGTCGCCGCCGCGCATGTCGAAGCTTTGCGCCCGACCGCGCCCGCCTGCCCGCGCTGGCCGAAGAGATCGGAGAAGACCCCGCTCAGATCGTCGAAGTCGCCATATTGCTGGCGATAGGGGTTGTCGCCGCTTTCGGCATATTCGCGGTAGTAATGGCGCGGCTTTTCCTGACCGGCAGCGTCGATCTCTCCGCGATCGAAACGCGCGCTGTTCGGGATCCTTGAGCAGGTCATAGGCGCTTGATGCTGCCTTGAAACGCTCGGTCGCCGCCGGATCCGGATTGAGGTCGGGATGATCGGTTTTCGCGATGCGGCGATAGGCCTTTTTGATTTCGTCCTGAGTTGCAGTCTTGCTCAGGCCCAAGGCTTTATATGGATCGTCGGCCATCCCGGCTGCCCCTTCATTCTTCCCGTCCGCACCATGCGCTTTGTCCAACGCATGGACGGTCGCGCAGTTTCATCCGTCACAGTTCCTTTGCCGAGCCTCTCCAAGGCTTGCAAGGCTTTGCCGTCAAAGCAAGAGTGAATTGCGGGCGGTTGGGGGCGCTGCCCCGTCCTGCGGACTCCCGGGATATTTGGCATGGAAGATTTCGAGGCGCTTTTGGCGCGGATCATGGCGCTTGGCGCGGGGCGCAGGTTGATCGCGGTTGCCGGGCCGCCTGCAGCCGGCAAGTCGCATCTGGCGGCACGGCTGGTTGCGGCACTGCCCGATGCGGCGCTGGTGCCGATGGACGGATTCCACCTCGATAACCAAATCCTTGATGCCTCGGGTCTGCGCGCGGTCAAGGGCGCGCCGGAGACTTTCGATGCGGCGGGCTTTCTGGCGCTGATCGGGCGCATCAAGGCGGGCGGAGCCGTGGTCTATCCCGAATTCGACCGCGACCTCGATCTGGCGATTGCCGGACGCGGGCAGGTTCGGGCCGAGACCCGTCTGGTCGTGGTCGAAGGCAATTATCTTTGCTCGACGAGGCGCCTTGGTGCGGGCTGGCCGATCTTTGGGATCTGACCATTGCGATCGAAGCCGGCGAGGCGCTGCTTCGGCGCAGGCTCGAAGCGCGCTGGCGTGATCAGGGCTGTGACGCGGCGGGGATCGCCGATCATCTGCGCAATGATCTGGCCAATGCGGCACGCGTCATGGCGGGGTCGCGCCCCGCCGGTGTGACGGTTAATTTTTCGGACGAAACGCCTTGATCTTCGCGGGATCGGTCTCGACCCATGCCGCACCGATCAGGTCGAGGCAATAGGGCACCGCGGCGAAAACCGCATTGAGGCAGGTCGCGATCGCCGAGGGTTTGCCCGGAATGGTGATCATCAGCGTGCTGCCGCGGATCCCCGCCGATTGGCGCGAGAGGATCGCAGTCGGGACTTCGGTCAGGCTGGCGCGGCGCATTTCCTCGCCGAAACCGGGCAGTTCCTTTTCCATGACATCGGCCATGGCCTCGGGGTCTCGTCGCGGGGCGCGGGGCCGGTGCCGCCGGTGATCAGGATCAGATCGGCGCGGGGCAGTCCGTCCGTTCCGTCGGCCAAAGCGCGCAAGGTCTCCGCGACCGATTGGCGGCCGTCGGGGATGATGCGGCGGGTGATCTCCATCGGCGAGGTAATCGTGGCGCGCAGCCAATCCTCGGCACCGGGGCCGCCCTTGTCTTCGTATTCGCCGCGGCTCGCGCGGTCCGAGACGGTGACGATGGCGATATGGGCGGTGGTCTTCTGGGTCATGGCGGCCTTCCTTGGATCAGCCCGCATCATGACGCCTTCCGCGCCAAATGGAAACGGGCGGAGAGGTTTCCCCGCCGCCCAAAAATCCCGTCGCAATCCGCGATACGCGGATTACTTAAACTTGGCGTTGCGGTTGCCGATCAGCTTGAGACGCAGGGCGTTCAGCTTGATGAAGCCCGCCGCGTCCTTCTGGTCATATGCGCCCGCATCGTCTTCGAAGGTGACGTGCTTTTCGCTGTAGAGCGAGTGGTCCGACCAGCGGCCGACCGTGTTCACGCTGCCTTTGTAGAGCTTCAGACGGACGGTGCCCGTGACATGCTCCTGGCTTTTGTCGATCAGGGCCTGCAGCATCTCGCGCTCGGGCGAGAACCAGAAACCGTTATAGATCAGCTCGGCATAGCGCGGCATCAGGCTGTCTTTCAGGTGGCCCGCGCCGCTGTCGAGGGTGATCTGCTCGATGCCGCGATGGGCCGCCAGCAGGACCGTGCCGCCGGGGGTCTCGTAGATGCCGCGCGACTTCATGCCGACGAAGCGGTTCTCGACGAAATCGAGACGACCGATGCCGTGCTTGCCGCCCAGCTCGTTGAGCTTGGTCAGGATGGTGGCCGGCGACATCGCCTCGCCGTTGATCGCAACCGCATCGCCGCGCTCGAAGGTGACTTCGATATATTCGGGCGTGTTCGGTGCATCCTCGGGCGAAACCGTGCGCTGGTAGACGTAATCGGGGGCTTCTTCGGCCGGATTTTCCAGCGCCTTGCCCTCGGACGAGGTGTGCAGCAGGTTCGCGTCGACCGAGAACGGCGCTTCGCCGCGCTTGTCCTTGGCGATCGGAATCTGGTTCTGTTCGGCAAATTCGATCAGCTTGGTGCGCGAGGTCAGATCCCATTCACGCCAGGGCGCGATCACTTTGATCGAGGGGTCGAGCGCATAGGCCGACAGTTCGAAACGGACCTGATCGTTGCCCTTGCCGGTCGCGCCATGCGCCACAGCATCGGCACCGGTCGCTTTCGCGATCTCGACCAGACGTTTGGAGATCAGCGGGCGCGCGATCGAGGTGCCCAGCAGGTATTCGCCCTCGTAGACCGCATTGGCGCGGAACATCGGGAAAACGAAATCGCGCACGAATTCTTCGCGCAGATCCTCGATATGGATATCCTCGGGCTTGATGCCCAGAAGCTCGGCCTTTTGGCGGGCCGGCTCGAGCTCTTCACCCTGACCGAGGTCGGCGGTGAAGGTCACGACTTCACAATTATATTCGGTCTGAAGCCATTTCAGAATGATCGAGGTGTCGAGCCCGCCCGAATAGGCAAGGACGACTTTCTTGGGCGCGTCGGACATGCGGCTAATCCTTTGTCGAATTTCGGGACGCAATAGGCCTTTTCCATGCATGTAACAAGGGCCGGTCACTGTTTCGCCCGCGAGAATTCGGGTGAATGTCGCTTGCCTGCCATCACGAAAGGGCGCGCGGGCGGCCGTGCGCCCTTTGCAGGCGGCACATTGGCCGGCCGCGGATCGCGCGGCCTGCAATGCCCGCCCCTCGGCCGACCTTGCCCGTCAGCGCACGCGGATCGGCAGATCGGGGAGCGTCAGCGGGCAGGCGCTGCCCTCGACCTCGAGATAGGGGTAAGCGGCAAAGCGCAGGATGTAGTCACCCTTCACGATGTCTTGCGGGTCAGCGATCGTGGTAAAGGCGGGGTAAACCAGAACCGAGCTATAGCTGTCTCCCACCCTCGAAGCGCATCTCGACCTTTTTCGCGCTGCCGGTGTGATGGGGATCGATTTGCGGGCCCGTAATATCCTGCCAACGCGAACCGGCGCTTTTGAAAAGGCGGACAAATCCGGCAAGCGGTTTGGGTTCGGTAAAGGCAAAGCGGCGATTGGCGGGCGCTTCGCTATTGGTGACGACCATAACCACCCGATCGCGGTCGAATTCGGCCGGATTATCGTCGCGCATATGGGCGAGATCGGATTGCGGCGAATACCAAAGCGCGAAGGTCACGCCATTGCAACTGGCCTGATAAGCTTTGGTCAGCCCTGTAATCATGACGCCCTCTCCGGTTTGGCTTTGCCCTAAAGCAGGTGATGTCGCCGCAATCATGGCGCTCAATAGGATGACAATCTTCTTCATAGAATCTCCAATCCGGTGACTCTGATGCCGTTCTTGCCGAAAATGGCAACGACGGCATAGGCTATCGTCAGACAGTAACGCAAAGGCTGCGCCGTTTTGGTCGTCATGCTGCCCATCAATTGGCCATTGGCACCGACATTTTCGGTCGTTCCGTCATAGAATTCATAGATACAGCCGTTCCGATCCAGGCCGCTGTCGGTATATTCGTCCTTCAATCCAAGCAGATGTCCATATTCATGCGGTTCGAGCGTATCCGGCCCGCCCGATTTTGTCGCGCTC
The DNA here is from genome assembly GCA_030410095.1 of Paracoccus cavernae. Lineage (GTDB taxonomy): Bacteria > Pseudomonadota > Alphaproteobacteria > Rhodobacterales > Rhodobacteraceae > Paracoccus > Paracoccus cavernae. Next base: position 141,634 of record JAUFRC010000001.1, on the reverse strand, counting down.
CGGCTGTCGTCGATATTGAACTTGCCGGTATAGGACGAGGGTAGCACATAAGAGCGGTTGCTGGTGATGCCTTTATAGTCGGTCGCCGTCGAGCTCAGCGGCACGTTGATGAAATCAATCGTATAATGCGGCGAGGAATCCGTCAGGATCGCGTTGAACTCGACATTATAGGTCCGCTCGCCGCATTTGCTGTCGGTGATTTTCAGCTTGTAGGGCCGCGCGTTCCAGGCTGCCCGGATGGCTGCGGGGATCCTCGCAATCGCCGTCTGCAGATCGGCGTCGCTCATCGTCACGGTATCGGGGTAGCGCGCTGTATCAGAGGTTTTGTTTTGCGATTTCATGCGGGTAGTGACCGCTATCCGCTTGGTCGCGGACTGGCTGTCGATAATGATCTCGGCCTTGAATTTGGTGTCTTTCTCGCCGTTTCGCGTCACGCCGTCAAAGCGAAGCTGGCTGATCTTGCCGCTCGGCCCATGATCCCCGTCCTCGCGATAAACGCAGTCACAGCAGGCGGCTTTCGCCGAGGTCGACTTCTTCCTCAGCTCGGTCAAACCATCGGCAGGAAGATCAAAATCGGCTGACGGTTGCTTACCCATTCAAATCCCCGTTTGTTTTCAATTGCCGGTCGAGGCGATGCATCGCGTAATCAATCACCGCTCCGGCGCCACCCTGTCTGGCTTTCTCGGCAACCCATGGGTAAAGCGGATCCTTCCAAAACCCCGTCCCGAGCCAATAGGCCAAGGCAACCGAAAGGGTCAGGCCTTCCGCATCCCCGAACCCCAAACCCGCTGCCGCCATTTGCGCCTGACGCAAATAAAGAGCGCGCTGATCGGGATGGAGATCATAGCTCCGCTCCGCGTGCGAGGCCGTCAATTCGGCCAGCATCTTCTCGGATGAAAATCCGCGGGATCCGGGCAGAATATGATCGCGGAAATACGAAAGATCACGCCTGTAAAGCACCATGCGCGGCCCGATAAACCGCGCTCCGATAGTGATAAAGCGCTCCCGCAGGCGCTCGATCCGGTCATCGGCCCTTCGGGCGTGCGTTCCAGTTCGGCACGCAAAATTGATAGCGCATGTCTTGGTGGAAATGCGAGCCGAGAAAACTCATCACGAACATCACATAAGCGACGTCCTCGACGAAATGCAGCTGCCATTCATCGCAGACCGTTACTGCATGGCGAATGAAGACTTCGCGATGGGCCTGCCCCAATCCGCGAAAACGGATCGGATCAAGCCGCATCAACATCGAATCGTAGCTGTCGTAATTGGCCTCGAAACGGATCTCGTCCAGAACTGCGGCCGAAAGGATCAAACTCATGAATAGGAACTCGACAGATGCCAAAAGCGATGGGGATGGTCCGGCTCCGGACTATGCCAAATGATCTGCATATCGCCGACAAGGGCTTGATAAAGCGCGTCTTCGCGCCGGGCACGACGAGCGACATTCAAAACCGCGCGGTCCCAAAAGCGAAGATAAAGCACCTGCCCCTTTTCATCGCGCATTTGCGTGAACTTCCGAAAATGCCGCCAGACATCGTCAAAGCCGGCGGAGGTCCGGATGAACATCCCCGAAAACCGCCCCCACAAATGCCAACAGGCATCGGATTGGGTGAAAAGGCTTCGGGTGAGTTTGTTGTCCTCGTCCAGCCGCACCAACCACGGAGCGACATTTTTCAGCGTCTCGAAAGCCGCGCCCTTGAACAGGCAGCGATGCTCCAACCTGCTATCCTCGAGAAGTTCCGGCAGATTGACCGTTTTGGCGGCATCGAGGATGGCGAAGGTCGCAAGACGTGGCGCCCTTTCTCCCAGGCCCCCTTTCCCGTCGCTGCGCCGGCGGCAGTCTTGCGCGACGGGTGCGACTGCCCGAACAAGGCATCGCGCAGCTCCTCTGGTACGGATTTTCGCGGTGAAATGCCGAGCTGCGCATCGAGCGGCATAGCCCCGTCAATCGCATTCGCCCGCAACACCAGGCCGCGCGTCGCCGCTCCCGAAGGCACGCCGTCACCCAGCCCCGACGCGCCGGTCCATGGATCCTCTGTGACGCTACTGTGCATGAAACCCATGTCGGTTTAATCTGATATGTCTGAGTGGTACCAATTTTAGTTAACTCTGCAAGCCCCATCTTGTTGCCGAAAGCCATGCTGATCCGCCATGCCGGAGCCGGTTTTGCAGCGCTGGAGGGTGCGATCGCCTCTTGTCAAGGCAGGCGAATAGGCTCATTTCCTTGCATGGAAAAATTCATCGACTCCGTCCGCCAAGCAGAGATCGCCCTGCGCGACCTTTTCGAGCCGACACCGCTTCAAAAGAACGACCATCTTTCGGCGAAATACGGAGCCGAGATTTGGCTGAAACGCGAAGATCTGACGCCGGTGCGCAGCTACAAGCTGCGCGGCGCGTTCAACGCGATGCGCAAATTCGGCGCGCACAATGCCCATTTCGTCTGCGCGAGCGCGGGCAATCACGCCCAAGGCGTGGCCTTCGCCTGCCGCCACTTCGGCGCGAAGGGCACGATTTTCATGCCGGTGACCACACCGCAGCAGAAGATCGCCAAAACGCGTATGTTCGGCGGCGACGCGATCGAGATCGTTCTGACCGGCGATTATTTCGACCAGACTTTGGCCGCAGCGCAGGAGTTTTCTGCGAACCAAGGGGCCACTTTCCTGTCGCCCTTCGATGATGCCGACGTCATCGAGGGCCAAGCGACGGTGGCGCTCGAGTTTCTCGACCAGCTCGGCGGCACGCCGGATATGGTCGTGCTTCCGGTCGGTGGTGGCGGGCTTTCGGCCGGCGTCGCCAAGCTTCTGGCCGAGCAGTCCCCTACAACCGCGATCACCTTTGCCGAGCCTTCGGGCGGCGCCAGCCTGCGGGCGGCGCTGATTGCCGGAGAGCCGGTCTCGCTTCCCAGCGTCGACAATTTTGTCGATGGCGCCGCCGTCGCGCGCATCGGCAACCTGCCCTTCAAGGAGCTGGGCCGTTTCAGCCCAGAGCAGGTTCTGACCGCACCCGAAGACCGCATCAGCGGCACGATGATCGAGATGCTCAACGTCGAAGGGATCGTGCTTGAACCAGCCGGCGCAATGGCGATCGATATCCTGCAGGACATGGGCGATATTCGCGGCAAGCGCATCATTTGCGTCTGCTCCGGCGGCAATTTCGACTTCGAGCGCCTGCCCGAAGTCAAAGAGCGCGCACAGCGGTATTCCGGTCTCAAGCGCTATTTCGTGCTGCGGCTGCCGCAACGCCCGGGTGCGCTCAAGGATTTCTTGCAGCTTCTTGGCCCCGACGACGATGTGGCGCGGTTCGAATATCTCAAGAAATCGGCCCGCAACTTCGGGACGGTTCTGATCGGGATCGAGACCTCCTCACCCGCCAATCTGACGCTGCTGTGCGCCAAGCTGGACGAACACGGCTTCGGCTATAACGACATCACCCATGACCAGACACTGGCCGAATTCCTGATTTGATTTTCGACGCCGCATCCGGGGATTGGCCCGCCTGACTGCCTGCCAGTGCACGCATGAAGACCTGTTTGGTATGGGCATAAATGTCCAGAACCCTTTCGAGGCGGACCTCGTTGGCCCGCCCCGAAATCGTCAGCGCCTCGAACTCCTCGCAGACCGCGGCGAGCGCGCGAAAACCGAGATTGCGCGAACAGCCCCTGAGGAAGTGGAGATCCGTTTCCATCAGCGCGGGATCATTGCTCGTGAGGCGGAAAGCAATGGTTTCGATCTCGTCGAGAAACAGCTCGAGAATGAGGCGAAATTCGGCCTCGCCCAACTCCCCGCGCATTTCCGCACCCGATCCCAGTCGATCATTCCGCATCCGATTCTCTGTGTTCGACCCAGCTTTAACGCGCCCGCGTTATCATCGGGTTAACAGGAAATTGCGCGGCAAGCGCCCTTAACCCCGCATTCATCCGCGGGCGCTAATGATCAATCATGGTCCCTGCGAATCGCCCGTTCTCCGCCTTTGCCAAAGCCGCCAGCGGCCGGCTGATCCTGTTGGTCGATCACAGCAGCGCGCAACGCCGCATGCTGGCGGTCCAACTTGTGCGCGAGGGCTACCGCGTGGCCGAGGCGAGTTCCCTCCCGAAGCCATGCTTTTGCAGGAGCAAAATGCGCCCGACATCATCATCTCGGACTGGGTCCTGCCCGAGGGTTCGGGGCTCGATTTTTGCCGCGCGGTCCGTTCGGCGCGGCGCGAAACCTATAGCTACTTCATTCTGCTCACGACGAAATCGGCCAAGATCGACATTGCGGCCGGCCTTTCGGCGGGGCGGACGAATTTCTGACCAAGCCGATCTCGCGGGCCGAGCTGCTCGCGCGGCTTTCGGTTGCCGAGCGTATCCTCGGGATGGAGGAAAAGCTGCGCGCCACCAACAACCATCTGCAAAGCGTAGTCGACCAGCTTCGTGACGCGCAGGCGGCGATGGACCGCGATCTGTGCGACGCCCGTGCGCTCCAGCAACGGCTCCTGCGCGAGCGCAGCGGGCAGTTCGGCGATTTCCACATCTCCCTTTGTTGCGGCCGGCGGGCCATATCGGGGGTGATATGGTGGGCTTCTTTCCGATCAACGGGCAACGGATCGGGATCTATGCGCTTGACGTTTCGGGGCATGGCGTGACGGCGGCTTTGCTGACCGCGCGCCTCGCCGCGCAACTCTCGGATCTGACCGATCAGAATATCGCGCTGAAGACGACGGATCTGGGGCTTTACGATGCGCGCAGCCCGCGCGAGCTGCTGCATGTCCTCAACGCGCAGATGCTCGACGAGCTGCGCACCGATGCCTATTACACGATGGTTTACGCCGATCTCGACTTGGTTGGCGGAGAATTGCGGCTGGTTCAGGCCGGCCATCCCCATCCTGTGATCCAGCGCGCCACGGGCGAGATCGAATGGATCGGCGCGGGCGGGCTTCCTGTCGGCGTAATGAAGGACGCGGTCTTCGAGGAACTGGTGCCGCAACTTGGGCCGGGGACCGGATGCTGATCGCCTCTGACGGGATCACAGAATGCGAAACCCCGCAGGGCGAAGCCCTGGGGACGATGGGCTGGCCGGATTTCTGCGCGGCAATACCCGCCTCGAGGGTGGCGCTTTGCTCGAAGCACTATCGCTGCATTTGACGGAATTTACCGGCGGCAAACACGTCGACGACATGTCCGCCGTCCTGATCGAACGCACGGCCCGCCCAGAGGTCGCGCCATGAGGGCCGGACGGTTTCCCGCGCGGCGAAAGGGATCAGCGGAGAAAACGCTCCACCATCGCCCGCGCGCCGGGATCGGGGAGCAAAGCGGCAACGCGGTCGAGCGGCACCCATTGCGCGCTATGGCCCTCTTCGATCGGCGGGCCGAGGCGTTGGATCGGGCGCGCGACCCAATAGGTGCAGAGCTTCTCCGCCCAAAGATCATAATCGGCCATATAGCAAAACCGCCGTGTCTGCCCGAGAAAGCGCGGCTGGCCGATGCTCCACCCCGTCTCCTCCTTGACCTCGCGGTGGAGCGCATGCAGCGGGGCCTCCCGGATCAATGCCGCCGCCCGGCAGCTGGAATTCGGGCTCGGGCGCCTGCTGGAAGGTCAAAAGCGCCGCATTGTCGCGCAGCAAAAGCGCATAAGCACCGGGCCGCCGTGTATAGCGTTGGTCGGGACGGATCGTGCCGTATCGCGGGATCATGGCTGCGCTTTCCTTTCGGTTTCGGATGCGGGGCTTGCGTCCGGCGCTCGCGGGGGCCGGCCCCAATCGAGCCAGCGCGCGATGATCGGCGCGCCCAGAATGACGGTGACGATCCGCACGAGATGGTGGGTGACGACAAAGGGCAGATCCGCGCCGACGATCAGCGCCAGAACCGCCATCTCTCCCTGCCCGCCCGGTGCGAAGGACAGCAGGGCCTCGACATCGGGGGCAAGGCCCAACAGAATGACCAGCTCGGCGAAAACCAGCGAGATTACCGCCAAAATAAGACAAAAGGCCACGCCGGCCAAAACGTCGACCTTGAGCTCGCGTGCCGTCACGCCGGAGTATTTCGCGCCGACCGAGCAGCCGATGAAGAATTGCGCCGCCATGATCGCCAATGCGGGCGGGCGATGGGTGATCAATCCGGCCAGCGACAGCGCTGCGGTGAAAACCATCGGCCCGATGATCGAGGCGCCGAAAAGCCGCAAACGCTTCGCGATCTGCCAGCCGCCAATCGCGGCGACCACCATCAACAAAAGCTCCGGCACGGGATCTCGGCCACCGAGGCCCCAAGCGATCCGTCCAGCGAGCGCCCGTAGAATTGACTGATCAGGAAGGGCAAAACGGTGACGATCACCAGAATGCGGGTGGCGTGGACAAGGGACAATGCGCGGATATCGGCCCCCGCCTCTTCGCCGAAAACCACCATGTCCTGAAAGCCGCCCGGCATGGCGCAATAGAAAGCGGTCGGCCCGTCGAAGCCGCAGATGCGCCGGAAGAACGGATAGCCGACGAGGCCGATCACGAGAATGAAGACCGGCACCAGCGCCGCCGACAAGACCATATCCGGCAGCCGCGCGATCAGATCGGGAGTGATCGAGGCTCCGACAGCGACGCCCAGAATGGTGCGCATGACCGTGCCGATCAAGCCGACCGGCCCCATGCGCCCCCGCAAGTCCGACAGCCAGGCAGGCAAAAGCGGGCCGAGCAGCAATGGCAGCGGCAATCCAAGAAGCAAGAAGCCTGCCGCGCCTGCTGCTCCGGCCGCGAAAGTCCGCATTTGCGCCGCTGTCATGATCCGCCGGTTGCCTCGCAGGTTCCTTGCCGCGAAAATGTCGCCCTGCGGCAGAAGTGACAAGGCCAATCACGCGCGTCGCGCCATTTCGCGTGGTCGCGCGGATGGGCGCGCGGATGCGGAGCGCCCTCGGGCCGCTCCGCGCTTTCGTATCTCAGGCCAGCATGCGCGTGTCGCCGCAAACCGAGATCGCCTGCCCCGAAATAGTCGCCCCGCGCGGGCTGGCGAGGAACAGGATCTGATCGGCAATCTGCTGGGGCGTCACATAGTGGCGGATCGAGGTAAAGGAAAATGCCTCCTCCTCGATGTCGAGAACCGGACGGCCCTGCACCTGCGCCTTGGCCTCGAGCACGCGGCGCTGGCGGTCGCCCGCAACCAACCCCGGCAAGATCGCATTGACGCGGATATCGTCGGGGCCAAGCTCGATCGAGAGCGATTTCGTCAGCCCGATCACCCCCATTTCGCCGCCGCATAGGGGCTGCGCATCTTGAATCCGACGCGGCCCGCAACCGAAGACAGGTTGATGATCGAGGCGTTTTCGCTTTGCGCAGCAAAGGCACGGCGCGGTTGCAGGTCACGAACTGGCTGGTGAGACAAATGCCAACCGTCTGCTCCCATGCGGCAAGATCGACATCCTCGACCCTGGCGGTCGGCCCCGCGATCCCCGCATTGTTGACCAGACAATCGATGCCCCCAGCCATTCGGCCGCCTGATCGATAAAGCCGCGCAACGCCTCGGCGTCACCTACATCGACGCGGGCCTGAAACACGCCCTCGGGAAGGGTCGAAAGGCCCTCGGTGTCGATATCGCAGGTCGCGACGCGGGCGCCTTCGGCCAGAAAGGCCTCGACAATGGCGCGACCGATCCGTTCGCGCCGGCTGTAATGATGACGCGATGGCCCTGAAGTTGAAGATCCATTTTTCCTCCGAAATGGGGTCTTGAGCGAAAATCTCCGGCCGCGACGGCTCAGTCGCGCAGCACGTCGCGCGACAGGATGAAATCGGCGGCCGAGGTGATGTCGGCGTCCATCGCCGCAGCAGCCCCTCGATGTCGCGGCGCGCAATGGCGTCGACCAAAAGCGCGTGATGATGGACTGAGGTCGCATTGCGGCTGCGGCGCGAGGCATGGCCGAGGTCGAGATTGATCACCGGCCCCGCCTTGAGCCACATGTTCTCGATCAACTCGCGCAGCGTCGGCGATCCGGCGGCGTCATAAATGTGGAAATGCAGCGCCTTGTTGGCGCGCACCGCGTCGCGGCTGTCCTCGCTCGCCAGCGATTGCTGGAAGGCGCGTTCGAGCGCGCGCAACTCATCGAGCTCGGCCACGCTCATGCGTTGGGCGGCAAGGCGGGTGGCACGGGTCTCGTTATGGACGCGGGTCTCGGCCAGATCGCGAAAGCCTGCGCGCGTCATCAGCGGAACGGCCACGGCACGGTTGGGACGCACCTCGAGCGCGCCGCTTGCGACCAGACGGCTGACCGCCTCGCGCACCGGCATCACCGAAACGCCAAGCTGGTCGGCCAGATCGCGCATCGACATCCTTTCGTCGGGCAGCAGATGTCCCGAGAGCAGCATCTCGGCCAGAATGCCGTAGACCTGATTCGTCAACGATGGCGAGCGTTCGGGTTTGAGCGGGCTGGTATCGTCGTTTTTCATGTGCGGATCTCTGCCCGATTTTCCTGTATCTCGCCCCACCTTGCTTAGTGTGATCACAGTTAGCAAGCGTTAAGCTTCATAAAAACATTGACAGAGCATCAATCAAATTCAACTGTGATCTCAGATCGCAACGAGGGGAGACGTTGCGGACATTCTGACCTGACTGTGGAGGATAAAGGTCTGATGAAGAACACAACCACTTTCGGCCGGTCCAATTTCGACCGTCGCGGCTTTCTGAAAGCAGGCGGCGTCGCCGCGATCGGTACCCTTGCGGCACCCGCGCTTTGCGCGCACAGGACGGCCCGATCCTGCTCGGCCACTTGACGCCGCGCACCGGTTTTCTGGGTCCGATGGGCGAATATGCGATCATGGCGATCGATATGGCGACCGAAGAGATCAACGCGGCAGGCGGCATCAACGGCCGTCAGGTCCAGTTCATCAAAGAGGATCTGGTCAACCGCAGACCGCCTCGACCAAGGCCGAGCGCATGATCGAGCGCGACAAGGTCGTGGGCATCATCGGCGAGATTTCCTCGGCCTCGGCGCTGACGATTTCGCAGGTGGCCGAACGCGGCAAACGCATCTTCATCAACACCGGCTCGAACTCGGACACGCTGCGCGGCTCGGATTGCAAGCGCCACATGTTCCACGTCGAATCGCAAAACGTGATGTATGTGAACGCCGAGGGCAGCCACTTCCTGAAAGAGGGCTTGGTCGAGGGCAAGAACTGGTACGTTCTGACCGCCGATTACGCTTTCGGCCACGACCTGCTCAATGCGGCCAAAGGCTTCCTCGGACGTCACGGCGGCAACCTGATCGGCGACGATCTGGTTCCGACCGATGCGACCGATTTCTCGTCGCTTCTGCTCAATATCCGCCAGGCCAAGCCCGATCTGGTCGCGCTGAACCTTGCCGGCACGCAGATCACCAGCTTCTTCAAGCAATACGGCGAATTCGGTCTGGAATTCCCGATCGGCGGCTTCGGCTTCGACACGATCTCCGCTTGGGCTGCGGGTGCCGAGAACTTCCACGGGACGTGGCCCTCGGTCTGGCACCACCGCGTCGAGACCGAGAAATCGCAGGATTTCGTCAAACGCTTCGTCGCGAAATACGGCAAACCGCCGGAGAACCAGGCCTATAGCGATTATATGGCCGTCATGATCATGGCGCAGGCGATCCGCGAGACCCAAGGCACGGATGCCGCCGAGATCATCACCTATTTCGAGAATCCCGAGACGAAATTCGACATGATGAAGACCCGCGAGGGCTACTTCCACCCCGAGACCCACCAGCTTTTGCAGGAAATCTACGCGATCACCGCGCTTCCCGCAGATCAGGTCCAGAACGAGTGGGACATCTTCACCACCAGCGGCCCGCTTCCGGGTGCGGATCAACCGCTCGAGTCGCTGATTGCCGATGCGGTCGGCGGGACTTGCTCTTTCGCGAGCTGATTCCCGCGCGGATCGCCTGACCCGAAGGGCGCGGCCCGGTCGCGCCCCCACTCCCTGCCATAAGAGGACGTTCGGCAATGAACCTCTTTCTGTTTCTGTCGCAGCTCCTGAACGGGCTGCTTGACGGGTTCTATTACCTGTTGATCGCGATCGGCCTGTCGCTGATCTTTTCGCTCGGCGGCATCGTGAACCTCGCCCATGGCGCCTTCTTTGCGGTCGGTGCCTATCTCGCGATCGTGCTGACGCCCTACATCGGCTTTTTCGGCGCGGTTCTGGTCGTGCCGCTGATCGTGGCCTGCATGGGCATGATCGTCGAGCGCTTGCTCTTCACCCGTTTCTACCGTGTCGATCCGCTTTATTCGCTGCTTTTGACCTTCGGCCTCGCCATGGTGATCGAGCAGGCGATCCGCTGGACCTTCGGCTCGGCCCCTCGCCTATTCCATGCCCGAGGCCCTGCGCGGTCAGGTCTTTCTGGGCGAGTTCGTCTATTCGCGCTACCGCATTTTCCTGATCTGCGTCGCGATCGCGGCCCTTGCGAGCCTTTGGTTCCTTTTGAACCGCACTGCTTTCGGGCGCATCGTGCGCGCGGGCATCCAGAACCCCGACATCCTCGCCTCGCTCGGGATCTCGCTGCGCCCCTATCTTTCGGCGGTGGCGGGGATCGCGATCGGGCTTGCGGGCCTTGCGGGCGTCCTGATGGCCCTGATCAACCCCGTCCACCCCGTGATGGGGGCCGAGGTGCTGACGGCGGCCTTCGTCGTTGTGGTCATCGGCGGCTTGGGTTCCTTCTGGGGCGTCGTTCTGGCCGCAATGCTGGTTGGCCTCGTCAAAGGCTTCATGGTCGCGATCGGCCTGCCTTCGTGGTCGCTCGCCGCGATCTATCTTCTCATGTTCGTCGTTCTTCTGGTCCGTCCGCGCGGCCTGATGGGCGAGCGCATCCTGCGGTTCGAGTGATCCCATGGCTGATATGTCTTCCAAAATCCCGAAAATCCATCCGGTTCTGATCGCCGCGCTCGGCGTGCTTGTGCTGCCTTTCGCGCTAGGCGCTTTGGGACTGACCTCGAGCTCTGCCGTCGAAGTCGTGATCTTCGCGCTGGCGTGTATGGGGCTCAACCTGCTCGCGGGCTATACGGGCCTTGTCTCCTTCGGGCATGGCGCGTGGTTCGGCTGCGGCGCCTATGCGGCGGCGCTGACCGCGCTGGCGCTGCCCGGCCATGCCTTTGCCCTGCCGCTTCTGGCCGCTTTGCTGGTGACCGCTCTGGCCGCCACCGCCTTCGGCTGGCTGATGTTGCGCCGTCGCGGGGTCTATTTCTCGTTGATGACGCTGGCGCTTTCGGCGCTCGGCTTTACCGTCGCTTTCCGCTGGACCTCACTGACCGGCGGCGAGAACGGGCTGGGCGGTGTCGAGCGGCCGGTACTGTTCGGCTTCGATCTCAACGACAACATGACTTTCTACTGGGTCGTGGCCGCGATTGCACTGGTCGTGATCGCAGTGCTCTGGCGCTTCGTGCGCTCGCCGCTTGGTCGCGTCCTCGAGGCGATCCGCGAGAACGAGACCCGCGCCACCGCGCTCGGCTATCCGGTCGCGCGCTACAAGCTGGCGGCTTTCGTGGCCTCGGCCACGGTCACGGGCCTTGCCGGTGCGCTGCTGATGTACAAGAACCGCATGACCTCGGCCGAGCCGATGTCGGTGATCTTCTCGGGCGAGCTGCTCGCCATGGCGGTGATCGGCGGCATGCGCGGTTTTCTCGGGCCGGCTTTGGGTGCGGTCTTCTATATCCTCTTCCGCGAATATCTGTCGATCTATACCGAAAACTGGCTCTTGTGGTTCGGTCTCGTCTTCATGGGCTTCGTGCTCTTCGCCCGCGACGGTCTGATCGGGATCGGCCGCCAGATCTTGGCGAAATTCTTCCCCGGCCCCGACCTTTCGGCAGCCATGTCGGACCGCCGGACCGAAGAACGCCCGCTGCCCGAGATGCTGCGCGCCAAGGGCGATGCCGCGGGCGAGGTTCTGTCGGCCAAGGGTCTGATCAAGCGCTTCGGTGCCTTCAAGGCGGTCGACGGCGTGACCATCGACGTCAAGGACCGCACGCTTCATGCGCTGATCGGCCCGAATGGCGCAGGCAAGACCACCGCGTTCAACCTTCTTCGGGGATGTTCCCGCCATCCGAGGGGTCGGTCGCGCTGATGGGCCGTTCGGTGGCCGGTCTGCGCGCCGACCAGATCGCTGAAATGGGCATGGGCCGGTCCTTCCAGATCACCAGCCTCTTCCCCGATCTCTCGGTCGCGGAAAACCTGCGCCTTGCCATTCAGGCCGGTGATCCTGCCCGCATGAACCCCTGGACCAATGCCGAAGGGATCACGCGCATCAACGACAAAGCGCGCGAGATCATCCTCTGGGTCGGTCTGGCGGGGATGGAGAACGCAAAGGCGAACTCGCTGTCCTATGGCGGGCAACGCCTGCTGGATCTGGGTCTGGCGCTGGCCAACCATCCGCGCATCCTGCTGGCGGACGAGCCTTTGGCGGGCCTCTCGGTGGCCGAGCGCGAACGTGTCGGCAATCTGATCAAACAGGTCTCGGCCGATGTGCCGGTCCTGCTGGTCGAACACGATATCGACCGGGTCTTCAGCCTTGCCGACCATGTCACCGTGATGAACGAGGGCAAGGTTTTGCTGGACGGCACCGTCGAGGATGCCCGCAACTCCGATCAGGTCCGCGAGATCTATATCGGTTCGGGCACGGCGGCGGTCGCGGCCACCGCGCGTCACGGCGAGGTCGGGCCGACGATCTGCAGCTTCGACAAGGTCAATGTCCATTACGGCAAAAGCCACATCCTTCATGATGTGAGCCTCGACATCCGCAAGGGCGAGATCCTCGCGCTTCTGGGCCGTAACGGCGCGGGCAAATCGACGCTGCTGAAATCGCTGATCGGGATTGCGCCGGTCTCCAGCGGCTCGATCAAGCTCGAGGGCAAGGAACTCGCGGGCCTTGATGCGGCGGCCATCGCGCAGGCCGGTATCGGCTATGTGCCGCAGGGCCGCGGGCTTTTCGCGGGCATGACCGTGCGCGAGAACCTTGAACTCGGGCGTCTGAAACGGCGCACCGGCGCGGGCCAGCATTGGTCGAACGAGCAAATCCTCGACTTCTTCCCCGCCTCGGCGAGCGGATGGAGACCGAGGCCGACCGTCTCTCGGGCGGCGAGCAGCAAATGGCCGCCGTGGCGCGCGCTGTCGGGCGACACAAAGGTCCTGCTTCTCGACGAGCCTTCGAGGGTCTGGCCCCCGCAGTGGTCGAGCAGCTTTTCCACAGCTTCAACCGCCTGCGCGAGGTCCTGTCGATCGTGATCGTCGATCACAATCTCGATCTGGCGCTGGCGCTGTCGGACCGCACGGTTGCGCTCGAACGCGGTCGGGTCTTCCATGAGGGGCCGTCAGACGCGCTGGCAACCGATCTCGATTTGCGTCGCAAAGTACTTTGGCTTTGAGGAAATAAAGACATGACAACAATTGCCATTATCGGCGCGGGTCTCATCGGCCGCTCATGGGCCTATGTCTTCGCCCGCGCGGGGCTGACGGTGCAGGTCTGGGACCAGAACCCCGAAGTCATCGCCCGCCTGCCCCAAGACCTCGCCGAGATGATCGCGGATGTCGGCGGCGATGCCGCGATTGCAGGTCGCATCCACGGCAAGGCGACGATGGCCGAGGCGCTGAAGGGCGCGGGTTTCGTGCAGGAAAGCGGCCCCGAGATCGCCGACATCAAAAGGCGCTTTACATCGAGATCGACCGTCTGGCCGAACCCGATGCGGTGTTGGCCTCGTCGAGTTCCGCGCTGATGCCCTCGGTCTTCACGGCCGATCTTCCCGGCCGCGCGCGCTGCCTTGTCGCCCATCCGGTCAACCCGCCCCATGTCGTCCCGATCGTCGAATTGTGCCCCGCCGATTATACCGACCCCAAAGCGATGGATTTCGCCGAGGCGCTGTTCCGGCAGGTCGGCCAAGTCCCCGCGCGGCTTACCCGCGAGATCGACGGCTTCATTCTGAACCGCCTTCAGGCCGTTCTTTTGGCGGAATCTTGCGGCTGGTTGCCGAAGGCGTAGTCAGTGTCCAAGGGCTCGACGACACGATCCGCCACGGGCTCGGCCGCCGTTGGGCCTTCATGGGTCCGCTGGAAACCATCACGCTCAACGCCCCGGGCGGCGTGCCCGATTACATGCGCCGCTACGGTCCCGTCATGGCGCGGCTGACCGATGATGCGGCGCGCGGCGAAGCCTTTACCGAAAGCGTGGCGCAAACCATCGCGGCCGCCTTCCCCAACCTCGATGTCGCCGCCCGCCAGCGCTGGCGCGACCGTGAACTCGCCGCTTTGGACACCCATCTGCGCGACAGATCTGAAAGGAACGAAATCAATGGCTAAGGCCCGCAAGACCATCATCACCTGCGCCGTCACCGGTGCGATCCACACGCCGTCGATGTCGGAATATCTGCCGGTCTCGGCCTCGGAAATCGCCGAAGCGGCGATTGGTGCCGCCGAAGCGGGCGCGGCCATCGTCCACCTGCATGCACGCGATCCGCAGGACGGCCGCCCCGACCAAACGCCTGAGGCTTTCGAGCCCTTCCTGCGCGTGATCAAGCAGCGTTCCGATTGCGTCGTCAACATCACCACCGGCGGCGCGCCGACCATGACCATCGAGGAGCGCGTCCGCCCCGCCGCCCATTGGAAACCCGAGGTCGCCTCGCTGAACATGGGCACGATGAACTTCGGCCTGTTCCGATGCTCGCGCGGTTCGACGGCAAGCTGAAGCACCAGTGGGAAAAGGATTACCTCGGCAACCGCAACATCGTCTTCCGCAACACCTTCGGCGATATCGAGCATATCCTGACGACACTTGGCGCGAACGGCACGCGGTTCGAGTTCGAATGCTACGATACCGCCCATCTTTATAACCTGAAGTATTTCTTCGATGCGGGCATCGTCAAAGGGCCGCTGTTCATCCAGACGGTCTTCGGCCTGATGGGGGGATCGGCGCGCATCCCGAAGATGTCATGCATATGAAGCGCACCGCAGACCGGCTTTTCGGCGACAATTACCGCTGGTCGGTGCTGGGCGCGGGCAAAAACCAGATGCCGATCGCGGCCATGTCGGCAGCGATGGGCGGTCATATCCGCGTGGGTCTTGAGGATCTGCTCTGGATCGGGCCGGGCCAGCTTGCCAAGACCAATGCCGAACAGGTCACCCGTGCGCGCCAGATCATCGAGGCTCTGGGCCTCGAGGTCGCCTCGCCCGATGAAGCGCGCGAAATCCTCGCGCTGAAAGGCCCCGATCAGGTCGCTTTCTGAGGCTGACGGATCCGCCATCCCTGCGGAAAACTCGCCCCCGCCACGCAGCCGTGACGGGGCCTTTCTTGCGCGAAAGGCGGCTTAGGCGAAGGCCTGAAGCCCCGTGATCGCGCGGCCGAGGATCAGCGCATGGACGTCATGCGTGCCTCGTAGGTGTTCACGGTTTCGAGGTTCACCATATGGCGCATGATCTGGAATTCTTCCGAAATCCCGTTGCCGCCATGCATGTCGCGCGATTGGCGCGCGATGTGCAAAGCCTTGCCGCAGTTGTTGCGCTTGATGATCGAGATCATCTCGGGCGCGGCATTGCCCGCATCCATCAGCCGCCCGACCTGAAGCGCCGCCTGAAGGCCAAGCGTGATCTCGGTCATCATATCGGCAAGCTTGAGCTGGAAAAGCTGCGTCTGGGCCAACGGCTTGTTGAACTGTTTGCGGTCAAGCCGTATTGGCGCGCGGCGTGGAAACAGAATTCCGCCGCCCCCATCGCGCCCCAGGCAATCCCGTAACGCGCACGGTTGAGACAGCCGAACGGACCTTTCAGCCCCTCGACATAGGGCAAAAGCGCGTCCTCGCCGACTTCGACATTCTCCAGCACGATCTCGCCGGTGATCGAGGCGCGCAGGCTCAGCTTGCCCTGAATTTTCGGCGCGGACAGCCCCTTGGTGCCCTTGTCGAGAACAAAGCCGCGGATCTTGCCGCCATGGGCCTCGGACTTGGCCCAGACCACGAAAACATCGGCGATCGGCGCGTTCGAGATCCACATTTTCGCACCATTGAGGACATAACCGCCCTCGGACTTTTTCGCCGTGGTGCGCATCCCGCCCGGATCGGAGCCGGCATCGGGCTCGGTCAGGCCGAAACAGCCGATCCATTCGCCCGAAGCGAGTTTCGGCAGATATTTGCGGCGCTGCTCTTCGCTGCCATAGGCATAGATCGGATACATCACCAGCGAACTTTGCACCGACATCATGCTGCGATAGCCCGAATCGACACGCTCGACCTCGCGGGCGACCAGACCGTAGCTGACGTAATTCGCGCCAAGCCCGCCGTATTCCTCGGGGATGGTGACGCCCAAAAGCCCCATCTCGCCCATTTCGGCAAAAATCGCGGGATCGGTTTTTCCTCGCGATAAGCCTCGATCACGCGCGGCTGGAGCTTGTCTTGCGCATAGGCCCGCGCCGCATCGCGCAGCATCCGCTCGTCCTCGCTTAAAAGACCGGACAGATCCAACGGATCCTCCCAGTTGAAACGAGCAAGCTCGGGGCGTTCCTTGGCTTTAAGCGGAGCAGGTTGCGTCATGGTCATCCCATCGGCTGAATATGCGGTTTGGGTCTAATCTAACCCATCTTGTTCTTGCCTTGAAATGAGAATGCATCCTTAGTTCATGCGCAACCCTCATGAGCGGATGATGATGGCCAAGGCTTACACGCCCACCCTGTCGGAGCTTCAGGCCTTTGTCGCCTGCGGGAAAGCCCTGTCGACGACCGATGCGGCAAAGGATCTGGGTCTGACGCAAAGCGCGGTCAGCCGCGCGGTGATCTCGCTCGAAAGCCGCATGGGGGTGGCGCTGTTTCACCGCACACGTCAGCGCCTGAGCCTGTCCGATACCGGCCGCGCCTTTTTGCCCGATGCGCAGGCGATCCTGAGCGATCTCGACCGCTCGGTGCTGCGCGCCATGGCCTTCGGCTCCAATCAGGTGATCCGGCTGGCCTGCCTGCCGACGCTCGCCGAGCGCTGGTTGGTCCCCAAACTGGCGGGTTTTGCCAAGATCGCGCCGCATGTGACCTTCGATCTGTCGTCGCGCCTCGACATGCCCGACTTTGCGACCAGCCGCCTCGACATGGCGATCCACCATGTCGATCAGGCCCCCGCCGGCGCGCAGGTCGTGCCGCTGATGGCCGAATATCTGATCGCGGTGGCCAGCCCCGCCCTTGCCCGCCAGATCCGTTTCGATACCGAGGCGCAGCAGATCGACGAGGAAAACCGCCTGCTCACCCGTTATCCGCTGCTGCAGCAGGAGACCCGCCCGCATCTGTGGCTCGATTGGTTCGGCTTGACCGAGATCGACCCCGTGACCTTCAGCCGCGGCGCGCGTTTCGCCCATTTCGGCATGGTGGTGACGGCGGCGAAAGCGGGGATGGGCGTGGGGCTGGTCCCCGAAATTCTGGTCGAGGAGGAGTTGCGCCAAGGCACCCTCGCCCGTGCCAGCGACCGGCGGCTGCGCGGCTCGACCTATGCGCTGGTCACGCCCGCCAAGCGCGAGACGGAAAGCGGCCCCGAGGCCGAATTCCGCGACTGGCTGCTCACCGAGGCGCAGCGCTACGGCGAGGCTTGAGGCGGCGCTAGGCCCTGCGCACCAGCTCTTCTTCCAGCCGCGCGACCAGATCGGTGCGGGTGACGATACCGACGACGCGGCCCTGTTCGAGGATCGGAACCGCCTCGCGCAGGCCTTCGGCAAGCAGCGGCAAAAGCGCGGTCGCGGGGCTGTCTGCGGCAAGGCGGGGCCCGTCCGAGCGCATGATCTCGCGCGCATAGACATGGCCCGCGACCGGATCGCGCCCCATCGCCTGCCGCAAAGCCGCGCGAAAACCGCCGGTATCGCGCCGCGCCTGCTCGACCGCGAAACGGATCAGATGGATCTGGAAAATCATGCCGCGAAACTGCCCGTCATCCTCGGTCACCGGCAGCGCGGTATAGCCCAGCCGCGCGAAAAGATCGGCGACCTGATCAAGCGAGGTCAGCGGCCGCACCGTCACCGGATCGCGCGTCATGACCTCGCCGCAGGTCAGATTGCCCAGACGCAGGTTGGCCGCGCGGTCTTCGGCCGCCGCGATCAGGCGGGCAAGATCCTCGACCCCGATGTTCTGGGTCTGGCGGAAATCGGCCAGAAGATCGCCCAGTTCCTCGCGCGTCAGGCCAAGCGGATCGCGTTGGGGTTCCTCGTCCATTTCAGGCACATGCGGGGTGTCGGCCTGCCGGAACGGATAGCGCCGCCCCGTCGCGCGCGCATAGGGAACCGCCAGCAGCGACAAAATCGCCGTGCCCAGCATCACCGGCGAGAGCACGAAAAGAAAGCCGCTTTGGCTGACCTCGGCAGGGCTGAGCGCCGCAATCAGCGCCACCGCGCCCCCGGCGGATGAAGCGCGCGGCACAGATGCATCAGCAAAACCGCACCGCCCATCGCGCAGGCAAGCCGCAGCATCGGATCGGGGATCCAGAGCACCGCCGCCACGCCCGCAACCGCCGCGACCCCGTTGCCGACAATCGCGGACCAGGGCTGAGCCAAGGGGCTGTTCGGAACCGCGAACATCAAGAACGCGCTCGCCCCGAAAGGCGCGAGCATATGAAGGCCAAGCCCCGCCCCGAGCGGTGTGAAGGCGATCAGTGCCTCGAGCAAAAGCACCGCAAGGAAGGCCCCGAAGGCCGCACGCGCGATCTCGGTGCCGCGCGCGGCTCCCATCGCCGGACCAAGCTGCCTGAGGCTGAAGCGCGGGGCGGGCTGGGTCATGGCATGTCCTTTTGATCGGAGGTTTCCGGCCGTCTCAGGCCAGAGGTTTGGTCAGGTAGAGCCGCACTTTCAGCCCGCCATGCGCGACATAGGGGCCGACTTCAAGCGGCAGGCCCGTGGCCTTGGCCAACGAGGCTTCGCTGGTCACGATCGCGACACGCCAGCCGGAAAACCGCTCGCGCAGGACCTGACCCAAAGCACCGTGGAGCGCGAAAAGCGGCTTTTATTGCCGATCCGCGCGCCATAGGGCGGGTTGATGATGACCAGCCCGTTCGGGCCTTCGGGCGGGGTGATGTCGCTGATCGAGCGATTCTCGAAGACCACCAGATCGCCCACACCCGCGCGTTCAGCGTTCTTTTTGGAGGACTGCACCGCACCCGCGTCGCGGTCGCTGCCGTAAAAGCGGAAAGCGGGCGCGGGATTTCGGGCACCCCGACGCAGAGCCTCGAAGGCTTTGGCATCGAAGGTCGCGAAATCCTCGAAGGCGAAACGGCGCGAGCGGCCCGGTTGCAGGCCAAGCGCGATCTCGGCCGCTTCGATCGGGAAGGTTCCCGAGCCGCACATCGGGTCCATCACCGGCTCGTGGCCGTCGAAACCGGCCTCGCGCAGGAACATCGCGGCCATCGTTTCACGCATCGGCGCTTTGCCGACGGCTTCCTTATGGCCGCGTTTGTGCAGGGATTCGCCGGTGGAATCGAGCGAGATGGTGCAAAGGTCATCCTCGATCCGCACCTTCACGACCAAGGTCGCGGCGGGATCAAGGGTTGCGCCCAATTCCTCGACCAGCGCCTTCTCGACACGCTGGGTCGCGGCACCCGCGTGATAGATCTTGGAATGTTTGGTCGTCGTTTCGACACGCAGCGGGACGTCCTTGCGCAGGAAATCCGCCCAGGGGAACTTGCGCGAGCGTTTGTCGAGCTGCGCCAGATGGAGCGCGCGGAAAGAGCCGATCCGCACCAGCACCCGCGTTGCACCACGCAGCTCGAGATTGGCGCGCCAAACATCGGGCCAGCCACCGCGGAAGGTAATGCCGCCGTCACCCGCGGCGGCATCAAAGCCCGCCTCGCGGGTTTCGGCCAGAAGCGGGGCCTCGAGCCCCGGCGTGGCGACCAGATAGATGTCGAATTGCGCGTCTTTTTCCATTCGGCCCAGATAGACCGAATGCGGCGCTTGGGCCAGATAAAAGGCGCGTCTAGGCAGCGTCGCGCGACAGGTAACGCTCGGCGAGATTGACCCAATAGGCCGCGCCCAAGGCCAGCGCCTCGTCGTTGAAGTCGAATTTCGGATTGTGCAGCCCCGGATCATCCGGCCCTTTGGCGGTCCCGAGAAAGAAATAGCTGCCGGGCTTTTCGACAAGGAAATAGCCGAAATCCTCGCTGCCCATCATCGGGCGCGCGAAATCGACGGTCAGCGCCTCGCCCCACATCTCGCGCGAGAGGTCGCGGGCAAAGGCGGTCTCGGCGGCATGGTTGATCGTCGCATCATAGCTGCGCTGGTAATCGACCTTGGCGGTCAGCCCGAAGCTTTCGGCCTGCGCGGTCGCGATCCGTTTGATGCGCCGCTCGATCTCGTCGCGCACCTCGGGGCTGAAGCTGCGGATGCCGACGACGATTTCCGCGCTAGACGGGATGATGTTGCTGACGGTGCCGCCGTGGAAAGCCGCGACCGTGACAACCGCCGGATCCAGCGCGGCGATATTGCGCGAGACGATGCTTTGCAGCGCCGTGACGATCGCGGCCCCCGCCACGATCGGATCGGCGGTCAGCTCTGGCGTCGAGCCGTGGCCGCCGTTGCCCTGCACCGTGATGAAACACTCGTCCACCGCCGCCATGATCGGCCCGTCGCGGAAGGTGAACTGGCCAAGCGGCAGGCTCGGGTCGTTGTGCATGCCGAAAACCGCATCGACGGGGAAACGCTCGAAGACGCCCTCTTCGACCATGATCTTCGCACCGCCCCAGTTTTCCTCGGCGGGCTGGAAGATCAGATGGATGGTGCCGTCGAAATTCCTGCGCTCGGCCAGAGTCCGCGCGGCCGCCAGAAGTGTCGCGGTATGGCCGTCATGGCCGCAGGCATGCATCAGGCCGGCGGTCTTGCTGGCATAAGGCGCGCCGGTTTCCTCGATGATCGGCAGCGCATCCATATCGGCGCGCAGCCCGATGGCGCGATTGCCCGAGCCCGCGCGCAGGGTGGCGATCACGCCGGTTTTCGCCAGACCGCGCGTCACCTCGTAGCCGTAGCTTTCAAGCGCCGCCGCCACGACATCCGAGGTGCGCGCCTCTTCGAGGCCAAGCTCGGGATGGGCGTGGAAATCGCGGCGCATCGCGATGAACTCGTCCAATGCAACGATGTCTTTCGGGGTGATCAGGGTCATGTCAAAGGCCTCGGGTCGGAATGCGGTTCTCGAAGAAACGGAAGATCACCACAAGGATCACCGTCAGCAGGAAATAGATCAGCGCCAGCAGCAAAAGCGGCTCGTAGGTCAGAAGCGTGTTCGAGCGAACCCGCGACATCACGCCGTAAAGATCGACGACGGTGATCGTCGCGACAAGCGGCGTCGACTTCAGTTGCAGCACGGTTTCGCCGTTCAGCGTCGGCAATGCGCGGTGGAGCGCGCGCGGCAGCCAGATTCGCCAGAACAGCTTGAACCGTCCCATACCGAAAGCACGCCCCGCCTGCAATTCGCCCGAAGGAACGCCCGCGAAAGCGCCGCGCATGACCTCGGCCTCGTAGGCGGCGAAAGAGATCGTCAGCGCAGCGACCCCGTAGGGCCATGCCTCGCGCAGATAGGGCCAAAGGAAAGAGCCGCGCAGGCCGGGGATCATCGGGAAAAGCGAACCCAAGCCGTAATAAAGCAGCCAAAGCTGGAGAAGAAGCGGCGTGCCGCGGATCACGGTGCAGAAGGTCTTGGCGGGCGCGGCCAGCCACCACGGCCCCGTCACCTGCACCAGCCCCAAGGGCAGCGCGATCAGGAAACCAAGCACCACGCTGGAGGCGAGCATGGCCAAAGTGACCCAAAGTCCCTTCCAGATCAGGCCCTGATACTCGGGCAGCCAGTACCATTGCCCGTAACGCGCCGCCATTGCCACGATCAGGAAGGCGATGGCGATCATGACGATGCGGTGGGGCTTCAGCCAACGCTCTCGGGGCTCGGATTCAGGGGCGTGGCGGTGCGGATGCCGGACAGATCGCTCATGCGCGTGCCTCCGCGATGCCGCGACGCGCGCGCCGCTCGATCTGGCGGATGATAACGCTCGAGACCAGCGTCAGCGCCAGATAAAGCGCACCCGCCGCAAGGAAGAAGAGCAGGTAATGCTTGGTCGCCCCCGCCGCCTGACGCGTGACCAGCGTCAGCTCGCTAAAGCCCACCACCGCCAGAAGCGCGGTATCTTTGGTCGCGATCAGCCACAGGTTCGCAAGGCCAGGAATGGCAAAGGGCAGCATGGCGGGCAAGGTCACGCGGCGCAGCACTTTGGCGGGCGACATGCCATAGGCGCGCGCGGCCTCGATCTGGCCGGGTGCAATGGATTTGATCGCACCGCGGATGACCTCGGTCGCGTAAGCGCCCTGCACGATGCCGATGACGAAAATCCCTGCCGCGAGACCCGAGATGTCGACCGGCCCGCGTCCCATCGCCGCCATGAGCTGGTTGAGCAGATCGGTGCCCGCATAATAGAGGATCAGGATCAGCACCAGCTCGGGGACCGCGCGGACCACGGTGGTATAGACCTCCATCAGGTCGCGGATGACCGGCCCGCCGTAAAGCTTGCCCATCGCGCCGCCGATCCCGAGGCACAGCCCCAATGCATAGCCGCCGACCGCGATCTGGATCGTGCGCAGGAAGCCGGTCAGAAGCACACCGCCCCAACCCGGAGGTGAGAGGGCCAAGAGCCCCCAATCGATTACTGCCATCCTGACCTCCCGCGCATTATCCGGTCTTGGGGCGCGCCGGACCTGCCGCCGCGCCAGTCGTCATGCGAAGCGTCCCGCCCCGCCGCTCCGCTCAATCGCCGAAAATGTCGAAATCGAAGTATTTCGCGTTGAATTCGGCATATTTGCCGTTCTCGCGAATGCCTTTGATCGCGGCGTTCAGCTTGTCCTTGAGCTCGGTGTCGGATTTGCGCAGACCGATGCCCGCACCATCCGCCAGAACGTCCTGATCATCGACAACCGTGCCCTTCATGTCGCAGCAGGCTTTGCCCGCTTCCGAATTCAGAAACTCCTTCATCGCGATATCATCAGCCTCGATCGCGTCGATCCGACCCGCGACGAGATCGTTGTTGGCCTCGTCCTGCGTCTGGTATTCGCGCAGCGTCGCACCAGCGGGAACGAAGTGCTTTTGTGCATAGAACAGGTGGCGCGTGCCGACCTGCGCGCCCAGGATCTTGTCGGAAAGCCCCTCGGGGTGGCCTCGAAATCCAGATCCTTGAGACCGATCACCGCCGATTTCGACTTGTAGTAGGAATCGGTGAAATCGATCGTCTTGAGTCGGTCGTTGGTGATCGACATCGAGGTGATGATCATGTCGATCTTGCCGGCGTTGAGCGCCGGAATGATCCCGTCCCACGACAGGGGCGTGATCACGCAGTCCAGCTTGGCTTCTTCGCAGACGGCTTTTGCGAAATCGACCTCCCAGCCGGTCCAGTTTCCGGCGGCATCGGGGACGGTGAAGGGCGGATAGGGCTCGGCCGAGATCCCGACCTTGAGCGGCTGGGCGGCGGCGGGCGCAATGCCGGCCAGCCCAGCAATCGCGGCAACAGACAGAGTAGCGAGCAGTTTTTTCATGATCTTCCCTGTTGGTTTTATCGTTTCGCTATCGGCACTTGGTGGTGAAATCTAATGGCTCGACTGGATGAAGCGCTTGAGCCGTTCCGAGCGCGGGGCATCGAAAATCTGTTCGGGCGTGCCCTGTTCCTCGATGACGCCGCCGTGGAAAAAGACGATGCGGTCGGCAACATTGCGGGCGAATTTCATCTCGTGGGTGACAAGGATCATGGTGCGGTTTTCGCGCGCGAGGTCGCCGATCACGCCCAGAACCTCGCCCACCAACTCGGGATCGAGCGCCGAGGTCGGCTCGTCGAACAGCATCACCTCGGGATCGACGGCGACGGCGCGGGCAATCGCCGCGCGCTGCTGTTGGCCGCCCGACAGGAACGCCGGATAGGCGTCGCGCTTTTCGTAAAGACCCACGCGTCTAAGCAGGGTTTCCGCCGTGGCGATCGCCTGATCCTTGGGAATGCCCAGAACATGGACCGGCGCCTCGATCACGTTTTGCAAGACGGTGCGGTGCTGCCAGAGGTTGAAGCTTTGAAAGACCATCGCCAGACGGGCGCGGATGCGTTCGACCTGTTTGCGGTCCGCAGGCACCTGCCCGCCGCGCCGGTCGGATTTCATGGCGATCGTCTCGCCATGGACGGTGATGCGGCCCGCGCTTGGCGTCTCGAGCAGGTTGATGCAGCGCAGGAAGGTCGATTTCCCCGAGCCCGAGCCGCCGATAATCGCGATCACCTCGCCCTTGCGCGCCTCGAGCGAGACGCCCTTGAGCACCTCGAGCGCGCCGAAGCGCTTGTGCAGATCCGTGACTTCAATCGCATTCGCGCCATCATCCAACGGCAATCCCCATCGTTGCCCGCGCCACGCAGAGCAAGCTCCGCACGCCGGCCGTTCCGATCCTCTCCCTGCCGGTCTGCGGCTCCTCTTCCGCGCGCCGGTAGGTGGTTTCCCGCATTCTCGCGAATCAGCGTTTCGCGGAATTCCGTGTTCAGAATATCCGATCCGCGAGAAAACTATACTCTTGAATAATTATTATTCAGTTGCATAGTTTCTCTTTGAGACCTTGAAAATCACATGAGATTTCAAGGGAAAACAAGGGGTGCCCGATGATTCGCCCCAAGCGGATCGGGCAAAAACCAAGCGGAGAACGGGCAGGAATGGCGACGACCTTCCGACGCATGCAGGATTTCGACCGCCGTGCCGAACTGGTGCGCGCGACGCTGGACTGCATTGCCGACAAAGGCATCCAGGGCACGACCGTGCGTGCCGTCGCGACCTATGCCGGTGTCAGCAACGGGCTGATCCGCCACCATTTCGCCTCCAAGGAAAACATGATCCTCGCGGCTTACCGCGAGACGGTCGAGATGATCACCGCGCCGGGCCGCGCCGTGATCGAGGCGGTCGAACTGCCCCGCACGAGCGCCTCGCGCGGTTCATCCGCGTCAGCATCGGCGGCTCGGTCGCCGATCCGCGGGTTTTCTCGCTTTGGGCGACCTTCATCGCGCAGGTCAATGTCGATCCCGAAATGGCGCGCATCCATGACGAAGGCCACCTGCCCTATCGCGACGCGCTCGAGCCGATGATCGCCGCGATCATGGCGGCCGAAAACCGCGCGCTCGGCGATCTGCGCCGCAACCGCCTTGCCATTGCCCTCAACGCGCTCATCGACGGGCTCTGGCTGGAGGGCTGTCTGTTCAAGGACGACCACACCTCCGACGACTATGTCGCGCTCGGCCTAGAAACCGCCGAGGCGCTTTTGGGCGTCACCCTGCCGCGCGATTTCGCGCCGCTCGACGCTCCGCCACCCTCTGCCGCAAAGGATTGACCATGCGCTATGCCTCCATGACCGAACGGCTGGCCGATCTCGGCTCCAACAAATGGGAGCTGCATGCCGAGGGCCGCGCCCTGGCCCGCGCCGGAAAGCCCGTGATCGAGCTGACCATCGGCGAGCCCGACATTGCACCCGACGAGACGCTGCTTGATGTCTGCAACGACGCGATGCGCGCCGGTCGCACGCGCTATTCCAACGGTCGCGGCGAGCCGGCGGTGCTCGACGCTTTGGCCGCGAAATACAGCGCCCGCAGCGGTCGCACGATCACCACCGACAATGTTTTGTGCTTCCCCGGCACCCAGACCGCGCTGTTTTCGGTCTTCATGGCGGTGGTCGAGGCGGGCGACGAGGTGCTGGTTCCCGATCCTTATTACGCGACCTATGAAAGCGTGATCCGCGCCCCCGGCGCGACGGTCGTGCCGGTACCTTTGCGCAAGGAAAACCGCTTCCACCTTGCCGCTGCCGATCTTGAAGCCGCGATCACGCCGCGCACGCGCGCGCTGCTGCTCAATTCGCCGCACAACCCCTCGGGGGCGGTGCTGGGCCTCGACGAGATCCGCGCCATCGGCGAGATCTGCCGCAAACATGACCTGTGGCTGATCTCGGACGAGGTTTACGAGCATCTGATCTTCGACGGCGGCTTTGCCTCGCCGCTCGATCTGCCGGAACTGGCCGAGCGCACGGTGGTGGTCTCGTCGATCTCGAAATCCCATGCCGCGCCGGGGTTCCGCTCGGGCTGGGCGATCGGGCCGGCCGAATTCTGCGCGCGGCTTTTGCCGATCTCGGAATCGATGCTGTTCGGCGGCCAGCCCTTTATCGCCGACATGACCGCCCATGCGCTTGCCCACGACCTGCCGACCTCGCGCATCATGCGCGAGCAATACGGCCGCCGCGCCGCGCTTGTGGCCGACCGTCTGGGCCGTGTCGCGGGGCTCGAGCCGATCCCGCCCGAAGCGGGCATGTTCATTCTGGTCGATGTCGCGGCAACGCGGCTGAGCGGCGAGGCTTTCGCGCGCAGCCTGCTCGACAATGTGCTGGTCTCGGTCATGCCGGGTTCGTCCTTCGGGGCCGAGGCCGAAAGCCTGATCCGCCTCAGCCTGACCGTACCCGACGAGACCTTGCTTGAAGCCTGCGAGCGGATCGCGGCCCATACCGGCGAACTGATGTCGAAACAGGGCCTCGACGCCCTTCGCGCGCTCGTCTGAGGCGGCACCAATCCGAAAAGGTCGCGGGCGGAAGGAGGAGCCGGCCGCGATCCAAGCCAAAGGAACGCAAAACACCGGCGCAAGCGCGCCATCCGGGAGGAGTTTGGAATGCATTTCGGCCTGAGCGAAGAACAGGAGATGATCGTCAAGACGGTCCGCGAATTCGTCGAAAACGAGATCTACCCCCATGAGGCCGAGGTCGAGCGCCTTGGCCATGTCCCCCTTGAGCTGGGCGAAGAGATCAAGCGCAAGGTCATTGATCTGGGCTTTTACGCCTCGAACTTTCCCGAAGAAGCCGGCGGCCCCGGCCTGTCGCATGTCGATTTCGCTTTGGTCGAGCGCGAGCTGGGCCGCGGCTCGATGGCACTGACGCATTTCTTCGGCCGTCCGCAGAATATCCTGATGGCCTGCGAGGGCGAACAGATCGCGCGCTACCGCGACCCGCCGTGCGCGGCGAGCTGATGGATGCTTTGGCCATGACCGAGCCCGATGCCGGATCGGATGTGCGCGGCATGAAGACCACAGCGCGGCGCGAGGGTGGCGATTGGGTCCTGAACGGCACCAAACATTTCATCTCGGGTGCGGAGCACGCCGATTTCGTTATCGTTTTCGTAGCGACGGGCGAGGAAACCGCCGGAAACGGCATGGTGAAAAAGCAGATCACCACCTTCCTTGTCGATCGCGGCACGCCGGGCTTTACCATCCGCGACGGCTACAAATCCGTCAGCCATCGCGGTTACAAAAACATGATCCTCGAATTCGAGGATTGCCGCCTGCCCGATGCGCAGGTTCTGGGCAAGGTTGGCGGCGGGTTCGAGGTGATGAACGACTGGCTTTACGCCACCCGCATCACGGTCGCGACCATGGCGGTCGGGCGCGCGCGCCGCGTCTTCGACATGATGCTGGACTATGCCGCGCAAAGGAAACAATTCGGCCAGCCGATCGGCCGCTTCCAAGGTGTTGGCTTCCAGATCGCTGATTCCATTACCGAAATCGACGCGGCCGATTGGCTGACCTTGGCCGCCGCCTGGCGTCTGGACCAAGGGCTGCCCGCCAACCGCGAGATCGCCTCGGCCAAGGTTTACGCCTCGGAAATGCTGGCCCGCGTCACCGACCGCGCCATTCAGGTTTACGGCGGCATGGGGCTGATGGACGATTTCCCGATCGAGCGTTTCTGGCGCGATGCCCGCGTCGAGCGGATCTGGGACGGCACCTCGGAAATCCAGCGCCATATCATCTCGCGCGATCTGCTGCGACCTTGGGGGCCTAAGATGAAAGACCTCCAAATGCGCGACCTCTCGCGGCTCCTGCGGCCGAAATCCATCGCGGTGATCGGCGGCGGCTGGTCGGTCGCGGTGATCAAGCAATCCCTGCGCATGGGTTTTGCCGGCGAGATCTGGCCCGTCCACCCGACCCGCGACGAGGTTGCGGGCCTGCCCGCCTTCCGCTCGGTCAACGACCTGCCGAGTGCGCCCGATGTCACCTTCATCGGCGTGAACCGTGACGCCACGATCGAGGTCGTGCGCGATCTCGCGGCGCGCGGCGCGGGCGGGGCGGTCTGTTTCGCCTCGGGCTTTGCCGAGGTGGCCGACGGGGCCGAGCGCACCGAGGCCCTGCTGCGCAATGCCGGCACCATGCCGGTGCTGGGGCCCAATTGCTACGGCTTCATCAACTATCTCGACGGCGCGCTTTTGTGGCCCGACCAGCACGGCGGCACGCGCGTCGAAAGCGGTGTCGCGATCATCGCGCAAAGCTCGAACATCGCGATCAACCTGTCGATGCAGCAGCGCGGCCTGCCTTTGGCCTATGTGCTGACGGCCGGCAATCAGGCGCAAACCGGCCTTTCGGGGCTGGCGGATGCGGTGCTTGACGACCCGCGCGTCACCGCTTTGGGTCTCCATATCGAGGGCTTCGACGATCTCGAAAAGCTGCAGGCGGTCTTTGCCAGGCGCGCGCGCGGCGCATTCCGGTGGTGGCGATCAAGGTCGGCACCTCGGCCGCGGCGCAGGCGATGACCATGTCGCATACCGCCTCGCTTTCGGGGGCGGATGCGCTGGCGGATGCGTTTTTCGCGCGGGTGGGCGTGGCCCGCGCCCGCTCGCTCGACGAATTCGTCGAGACGCTGAAACTGCTGCATGTCCTCGGCCCCTCGCCCGATGCGACGCTTGGGTCGATGAGCTGCTCGGGCGGCGAGGCGTCCCTCGTGGGCGATCTCGCCGAGGCCAACGGCATGGATCTGCGCCCGCTGACCGACAGCGATGCGATCCGCGTCAAAGCCACGCTGTCGGATATGGTCACGATCTCGAACCCGCTCGATTACCACACGTTCATCTGGGGCGACGCGGCCAAGATGCAGGCGACCTACAGCGCCTTTCTGGCCAGCGGCTACGGGCTGTCCATGCTGGTGATCGACATCCCGCGCGCGGACCGCTGCGAGGATAACGGCAGCTATGCCGCGGTCGAGGCGGCGCTGGCGGCGGGCAAGGCCTCGGGCCAACGGTTCGCGCTGGTGTCCAGCCTGCCCGAGAACATGCCCGAGGCCCTGACCGCCAAGATCATGGAAGCGGGGATCGCCCCCTTGATGGGCCTTGAAAGCGCGATCCGCGCCGCGCGTCACGCCGCCGATATCGGCGCGGCATGGGCTCGCCCCGAACCCGCGCCGTTGTCCCTGCCCGAAACCGGTGAGGCCCTGCCCGCTTTGGACGAATGGCGCTCCAAAGAGGCCCTTCGCGCCATCGGCATCCCGACGCCCAAGGGGGTTTTGGCCGACGACGCGACCGAGGCATGGAAAAAGGCCGAAGAGATCGGCTTTCCCGTCGTGCTCAAGGGCGTGGGCGAGCATCTGCTCCACAAGACCGAAATGGGCGCGGTCGCGGTCAATCTGAAAACCCCGAGGATGTCGCGGCTGCCGCCTTCCGCATGAGCGGCCTCGATTGCCGCTTCCTGATCGAGGAAATGGCGCAGGATATCGTGGCCGAGCTGATTGTGGGCCTGTCGCGCGATCCGCTGTTCGGGCTGTTTCTGACCATCGGTGCGGGCGGGATTTTCGTGGAAATCATGCAGGATTCCCGCGCGCTTTTGCTGCCCGCCTCGCGCGGAGATATCCGCGCAGCCCTGATGTCGCTGCGCATCGCCCCGATCCTCGAAGGCTATCGCGGCAAGCCCGGCGGCGATATCGAAGCCGCCGTCGATGCCATCGCGCGCTTGGCCGATCATGCCGTCAAAAGCGGCGACAAGATCGAGGAGTTGGACATCAACCCCTTGATGATCCTGCCCAAAGGCGTTCTCGCCGTCGACGCGCTTTGCGCCCCAGAAAGGTGAACCATGTCTGAAATCGTCAAGACCCGCCGCGACGGAGCCGTGCTCGAGATCACCTTCGACCGGCCCAAGGCCAATGCGATCGGCCAACCCTCCAGCCGCGAATTGGGCGAGGTTTTCGCCGCTTTCCGCGATGATCCCGCGCTGCGCGTCGCGATCTTCACCGGTGGCGGCGACAAGTTCTTCTCGGCGGGTTGGGATCTCAACGAGGCGGCCGATGCCGGCGGCTCGGGCTATGTCGCCGATTACGGCGTCGGCGGCGTCTACGGCTTTTCCGAGCTGGAGGGCCTCAACAAACCCGTCATCTGCGCGGTGAACGGCTATGCGATCGGCGCGGGTTTCGAGATCCTGCTTTCGGCCGATTTCGTCATCGCCGCCGAAAACGCGCAATGCTGGCTGCCCGAGACGACCCTTGGCGTTCTGCCTGATGTCGGCTCGTTCGTTTTGCCGAAAATGCTGCCCAAAGTCGTCGCGAACGAGGTCCTTTACGGCGGCAAAACCCTTGAGCCCGCCGATCTTCTGCGCTGGGGCCTGGCCAATCAGGTCGTGCCCAAAGGCGGCGCGATGGAGGCCGCGCGCGATCTTGCGCGGCGCATCCTGCGTTCGGCCCTCTCTCGGTCGAGGCCGCCAAGGAGACCGTGCGTCTGGCCGAAAAGAACACCCTGCGCGAAAGCTATGCCGCGATGCGGGCGGGCGGCTTTCCGGCCTTCCAGCGCCTGATGGAAAGCGAGGACGCCCTCGAAGGGCCGCGCGCCGCAGTCGAAAAGCGCGATCCGGTCTGGAAGGGACGCTAGTCCCCAGCCCGACGACAAGGCCCCGCAGCCTGCGCCCAAACCCGCCGATCCGGTCTGCCCCCAAGGGCTGGCCGCCCCCTTGCACCCTGAAAGGCCCGCCCCGTGACAATTGCCGTGACAACTGCCGCCAAAACCCTTGCCAGCTATCTGATCGAAAGCCTTGCCGCTTACGGGGTCGATACCGTCTTCGGCATTCCGGGCGTCCATACGGTCGAGCTGTACCGCAGCCTGCCCGACAGCGGCATCCGCCATGTCACGCCCCGCCACGAACAGGGCGCGGGATTTATGGCGGACGGCTATGCGCGGGCCTCGGGGCGGGTCGGCGTGTGTTTTACCATCACCGGCCCCGGCCTGACCAATATCGCGACGGCCATGGCGCAGGCCTATGGCGATTCCGTTCCGATGCTGGTGATTTCGTCGGTCAATGCGCGCGGGCGGATGGGTTCGGGTGCGGGCTGGCTGCACGAGCTGCCCAACCAGCAGGCCTTCGCGCGCGAGGTCTCGGCCTTCAGCCAGACCATCCTCACGCCCGAGGATCTGCCGGTCGCCCTTGCCCGCGCCTTCGCGATTTTCGCCTCCGCCCGCCCGCGCCCCGTCCATATCGAGATCCCGATGGATGTCATGGCGCTCGATGCAGGCGCGCTGGCTGCCGTCAAACCGCAGGCAATCCCCGCCCCGCCGATGGCCGCGCCCGAGGCTTTGGCGCAGGCCGCGACCCTGCTCGGGAAGGCGCGCCGCCCGCTCATCCTTGCAGGCGGCGGCGCGATTGCTGCGGGGTCCGAGCTGACCGCGCTTGCCGAAAAGCTGTCCGCGCCTGTTGTTTCCACCGTGAACGGACGCGGGCTTTTGCCGCAAGACCACCCCTCAACCTCAGCGCCAGCCCCTCGATCGAGGCGGTGCGCGAGCTGATGAAAGCCGCCGATTGCATCCTCGCGGTCGGGACCGAATGCGGGCCGACCGATTACGACATGTATGTCACCGGCTATCCAAAGCTTGCCGCGCGCTTCATCCGCCTCGATATAGACCCCGAACAGGCGATGCGGGGTTTCATGCCCGATCTTGCGCTGATCGGCGCGGCACAGCCGAGCCTTGCCGCGCTTTTGCCCCTGATCGCCCCCGCCGCGCCGCGCGATCACGGCGCCTTGCCCGCGCTGCGCAGTCGCATCCGCGCCGAATTGCCCGCGATCCTGCAGGCCGGTTGCGCCGTGGTCGAAGAAATCCGCGACACGCTGCCCGACCTGCCGATTGTCGGGGACTCGACCCAAGCCGTCTATGGCGCGAACCTCGATTACGCGGCCCCCGCGCCACGGCTGTATTTCGGCTCGGCCACGGGTTTCGGCACGCTCGGCTACGCTTTGCCCGCAGCAATCGGGGCGACATTGGCGACGGGGCGGCCCGCGCTTGCGCTTTGCGGCGATGGCGGGCTGCAATTCACGCTGCCCGAACTCGCGGTTGCGCGCGAATTGAACCTGCCGCTCATCGTGCTGATCTGGAACAATTCCGGCTACCGCGAAATCAAGACCTCGATGATCGACATGGGCGTGGAGCCGATCGGCGTCGATATCTTCACGCCCGACTTCGCCGCTCTGGCCGAGGGCTTCGGCTGTGCCGTGATCCGCGCGGAAAAACGCTCCGACCTGCCGGCGCTTTTGCGCGCGGCTGTGGCGCGCGGCGGCCCGAGCGTGATCGAGATCACCGAAGATGTGGTCGTGGAAAACGCCTGAAGCCCCGCCCGAAGGCGCGCGGGATTGACAGGACGGCGCGGGCGGTAGAGGGCTGGCCGCGCATAAGAGGGAGACCGGCCATGTCGCGCAAACCGGCACTGTTCGCGGCGCTTGCCGCGCTGGTTTCGGCCCTTCTCGCGGCCGGATATGTCCTGCGCGATGCCCCCGCATCCGGCAGGGCGCAGCGCTTTATCAAAGCCATTGCGCCTCCTGTCACGGCGCGGACCTCGAGGGCAGCCCGATTGGCAGATCCCCGACGACAACGGCATTCTGCCCGCCCCGCCCCATGATGCGAGCGGGCATACATGGCATCACGGGGATGCCATGCTGCGCGATTACATCCGCCTTGGCGGACAGGCCGTGCTGGACGATCTGGGGGCCAACTCGCGCTCGGGGATGCCCGCTTTCGGGGAAACCCTGAGCGCGGAGGAGATCGACGCGATCCTCGCCTTCATCAAATCGGGCTGGCCCGCCGATCTGCGCCGCCATCAGGCCAAGGCAAGCCGGCCTAATTGATGCCGTTCTCGCGCTGGAGCATGCGGATATAGGCGATGATCGCCGAAAGATCGGCATCCGAGACTCCCTCGACCGGAGGCATGTCGCCGAAGGGCCAGTGGTGGGCGCGAACGCCCTGACGCGCGGCCATGACAAAGGCCATATCGCCGTGATGGCCCGGCTCGTAGACCGGATGGACCAGAGGCGGGGCGACCCCCATCCGGCCCGCCGCATCCGTGCCGTGGCAGGACGCGCAATTGGCCTCGAAGGCGGTTTTGCCGGCCAAGGCCGCGGCGTCGAGATCGGCGGGAACCGCAACCTCGACCATCCTTGCGCCCTCTTGCGGCGTCCGGGCATTGGCACTTTCGTCCGCACGCTGGGTCACATACCAGATTGCCGCGGCAGAGGCGGCAAGACCGCCGATAACAAGCAGTTTCTTCATCATATCACCTTAGGGTCCCGCACAGGATCGACGCCTTGCGGGATATGGAAAGGAGAGCGGACAGACTGTCCCCAAAGGCGCCTGCCCTGCAGCTTGTGCCCTGTTCAGGCGATCCCTCTCCGGGGCGGAGGCAGCACCGGCCCCTCGCCGCGTCCTTCGGGCAAGGCCGCAAGGCAGGGCGGCAGCAAGACCCGCGCGAGGCACGCAGGCGCACCGGAATGCGGGGGCGGCAGCGGCTCCATCCCGCCTGCGCAAAGCGTGGCGCAGGCAAGCCCGTGGCCGCCGCCTTCGCCCTGCTGCGGTACGGCCCGCGCACCGCCTGTTCCCTCGGGCACCCCCGTATGCAGGCCCGATGCGTCGCGGCCCGCCACGGCGCAGCACGCATGCGCCGCCGCGCCCTCGCCACCGGCAAGGACCTCGGGCAGCATCGCGCCCGCACGGGGCGCCCAGAGCAGCAGGGTCGCAACCACCAGGAGGCTCACCAGCGCTTGCAGCAGCGAACCCGTCGCATCACGTCGGGGCTGTGATCGGAGCAATGCCGAAAGAGGGCTGGCCGGAGGCGCGGATATCGTCATCTGGCGGAACCTAGCCGCGCAGGCAGCCGACCGCAACGCCCCGCCCCGACAGGCGGCCAAGGCCCCCGCGCCGGTCTCGCACCCGTTCAGCCAATTGTGATTTGACCCCGCCACAACCTGCGGGCAAGCAAAGTCCCGCCGAGAGAGAGACGTTCTTTTCCAACAGTGTTGACGTTTTTCCCTCGACATATGCAATCCACACATTCCGGCACCAAACCGATCGGCGCGGTTCGTGTCACGATTATCTGCCAGGCGGAGTAAAAGCCCTGACCCAGCCAGCGAAACAGCAAAGCGCAGCGGATCTGACGCATTTTCTCGACCGGGGCCTCTCGGGCGAGGATCTGGGCTGGTCGCGGTCGGGCCGGATGATCGCCTCCTATCTGCGCGACAACTGGCACAACCTTGCCTTCGAGACCGGCGCCTCGATCGCCTCGGCGCTGGAAGTCAGCGAGATGACGGTGATCCGCTTCATCCGCCAGATCGGCTTTGCCAATCTCAAGGACTTCAAAGAGGCGCTCAAGACCGCCGAGGCCCCCGATGCCTCCATGCCCGCGCTGGTCATTTCCGGTCAGGCGAAGCTGCCCCATCTGGCCAATCAGGCGATGGACGACCGGCTTCAGGCAGAGATCCAGGCCATTGCGGAGGCCTACCGGCTGACCACTTTGCCGCGCTGGACGATCTGCACCAACCAGCTTGCCGAATGCGAATTCGTCAGCGTCATCGGCTTTCACGCGGCCAAGGGGCTCGGGCTCGATTTCGCGACGCGGCTGCAATATGTGCGCCCGCAGGTCCGCGGCTTTTACGACCAATCGGCGCTTTGCACCGAGATCCTCGATCTCGCGGGGCGCAGCCATTGCCTCGTGCTCATCGATACTTTCCCCTATTCGCGCAAAAGCATCCTGCTGGCGCAACAGGCGCGCCAGAACGGCACGCCGCTGATCGTCATTTCCGACAATCTGACCAATTGGGGCTATGACTACACCGAGATGGTGCTTCAGGCGGCGACCAGTCTGCCCGACGGCCAAAGCTCTGCTGCCTCTCTGGCGGTCGTGCTGTCGCTGCTGACCTCCAGCACCGCGCGCAAGATCGGTGCAGCCGCGACCGAACGCGGACGCTTCATGCGCCAGATGGAGGGCCATTTCGACGAGGTCCGCCGTCCCCAGCCGCAACGCGGCCAGCAACGCGATTTCGACTTCACGAGCTGAGCACGCCCGCTACCACGAACCATTGAGCCGCGCTTCGACCAGATCGATCTCGCGGATGAGGCGGGCGCCGACTTCTTCGGGCAGGGCGCGACCGCGCATGCGCTTGACGATCTCGGCCCGCTCTGCCGCAATGCCCGCCAGCCAGAGCTGACGCTCGATCTGCTGGAACTGCTTGCTCTTTTCGTCGCCCGAGGTTTCGTAATGCGATAGCCGCGCCAGACGGTCGCGGTAGATCTCCATGACGCGGGCGACGGCACTGGTGTAGATTTCGGCATTGCCACCCGCCTCGCCCAGCTTTTGCTGCATCGCCTCCACCGCGCGAATGGCGGCCTCGGCACCGGCACGGCGCGCGGCATCCTCTTCGCGCTCGTGCAAAGGTTCGGGCGGCAGGGTCAGGCCCTTCATCAGGACCGGCATGCCGATGCTCGCCAGAACCAGCGAGCCGATGATCACCCCGCTGCCAGAAACACCGCAAGATCGCGCGCCGGAAAGGCCGAGCCATCGGGCAAAAGCAAGGGCAGCGTCAGGATGCCGGCCAAAGTCACCGTCCCCCGCACCCCTGCCAAAGCGGTGACGCCGACCAGCCGCCAGCTCGGGATTTGCGCCTTTTTCCGCCCTCGCGGTATAGCGTCAACCAGAACGAGACCCAGACCCAGAGATAGCGCAGCACCACCAGCGCGACATTGATCGCCAGCACATAGACCAAAAGCCAAAGCGGCTCGTGGTGGCCCGCCTCGGTCACGGCCTTGACCGCGCTGTCGATGATCTTGGGAAGCTGTTCGCCCAAGAGCACGAAGATGACGCCGTTCAGCGTGAAGAGCACCGTGTCCCAGACCACCGCGCGCCGCATCCGCGTGCTGACCTGCGCCTGTCCCGATTGCTCGTGAAAGCTCATGACGATGCCCGCCGCCACGGCCGCGAGAATGCCCGAGGCTTCGATCTTCTCAGCGAGGATATAGGCGGCAAAGGGGATCATCAGGCTGATGAGGATCTCGGGGCCGGTTTCTTCGCCATAGCGGCGCGCAAGGGCGGATTTGACGGAATTCACCGCCGTCGCCACCCCTGCCCCCGAAGCGACCCCGCCGAGCACCAGCCACACAAAAGTCATGGTCGCATCGCCCAGCGAAAACGCCCCCGTCATCGCGGCGGCAACAGCAAAGCGCATGCAGACAAGGCCCGAGGCATCGTTCAAAAGCGCTTCGCCATCAAGGATATGCTGGAGCCGTTTGGGCATCGGGACATTGGGCGCAATCGCGCTGACCGCGACCGGATCGGTCGGCGACAGGATCGCGGCCAGCGCAAAAGCCACCGCCAGCGGCATGGCGGGAATCATCCAGTGGATGAACAGCCCGACCCCGAGCACCGTGAAGACCACCAGACCGAAGGCCAGGGCGGCGATGGTTCGCCGGTCGCGCAACAGCCCCTCTTTGGGGATGCGCCAGCCGTCGAGAAACAGCAAAGGCGGCAGGAACAGTAGGAAGAAGACATCGGGATCGAGCGAGATCCCGAGATCGGTCAATCCCGCCAGCAACGCCCCGAGCGCGATCTGCACCAAAGGCAGGGGCAGCGGCAGAATGGAGATGACCACCCTGCTCAGGATCACCGCGACCAAGAGCATCAAGATCATCGAAATCACATCCATCGGCGCGCCTTCTTCTGCCCTCGCACCGCCAGATTAACCTGCCCTTCGGGGAATGGGCAGGGCTTTTGTTCCTTTTGCTTGCGCCCCTCGGCCGAAGTTGATCGTCCTCCTGCCGCGGGGCTTTCTCTCTGCGCTTTCGCTATTCGGGCAATGCCACCGGCCCGAGCGTGGCCCAAAGATCCCCCGGCCCCGGATTGTCGGCATGGCTGGTTCCGCCCAGATGGGTCATGACGCCCCAGACCGCGTTCAGCGCCGTCTGCACCGCGCCCTCGACCCAAGCCGGCGTCCAGCTGATCCCGTCACCGGCAAGGAAGATGCCGCGCTGCTCTTTGGGCATCTGACCCTGCATGAAATGGCCGTACATGCGCAGGTTATAGCGGTAATGGCCCGGCAGCGCGCCTTTGAAGGCGCCGAGGAAGTTCTCGTCCGCCTCCCAGCTGACGCAGATCGGATTGCCGCGGATATGGCTGCGGATATCGACGCCGGGGTAGATCTTGTCCAAAGCGGTCAGCGCCAGCTCGACCCGCTTTTCGCACGACAGCGGCAGCACCTTGAGCGCGTCCGTCATCCACGAATAGCTCAGGCAGATCACGGCGGGTTTGTCGGGGCCGTTGTCGAAGAAATAGCTGCCGCGCGTCAGCCGGTCGGTCAGCGTCATCGACAACAGCGGGCGGCCGGTGGCGGGGTCGATATCCTTCCAGAAGGGGCGGTCGACCATGACGAAAGTCTTCGCCGCCTGCATGTAGCGCGTGCGGTCCAGTGCCATCCAGAGCTTCTGGTCGAATATCTCTTCGTCGACGGCGACCGAGGTCGTCAGCAGATGGCTTTGGCAGGTCACCAGCACCGCCGCGTAATCGCGCGCATTGCCCCATTGATCGGTCACTTTGAATCCGCCGACCGCATTGCGCGCGATCTTGACCGCCCGCCCCAAGGTCGCACCGCCGTTCAGATCGGCCAGCGTCGTGCCCTTGGGCCAATGGGCGCAATCCGCGCTGTGACGCCAAAGCCTGTGGAGCACGTTTTCGACGCCGCCGACGATGTAGCGCTGGTGGTCGTCTAGCTCGAGCAGGTTGACCCGCAGGATTTCCAGCATCGAATTGGGGAAATCGCTGTCCCAGCCGCCGGTGCCGAAACCGACCTGACCAAAGACCTCGCGGTGGCGGAAGCTGAGTGCCTGAAAGGCCTTGGACGAGACGACGAAATCGTAAAATGTCCGCTCGTCCCATTTCTCGACCAAAGGATCCCAGATCGCCTTGAGCCGAACGGTGTCGCGGTCGCGCACGGCCTTTGTCAGGTTCGCGAAGTCGGAATGTTCTTCAAGCGCGGCGCGGTAGGCCACCGCAACCTCGTGGTAAAGCGTGGGCAGATCCTCGAGCCTGCGGGCGAAATGCGTGTCGCCTTCTAGGTCGATCACGGTCGAGCCTGCCGCTTCCGTCAACGGGTTCGGGAAAGGCGCGCTTTCCAGCCCGACCAGATCGACATAGTGGTAAAAGCCGCGCGACGAGACCGGAAAGCGCATCCCCCAGTTCGGCGATGACATCCTCGGTACCCTCGAAGGTTTCCGAGCGCAGACGCCCGCCGAATTTGCCGGATTCGTAGAGGATCGGCTTCAGCCCCAGCTTCATCAGCTCGTGCCCCGCGATCACCCCCGCAGCCCCTGCCCCGATCACCGCGATCTCTTGGCCGAAGCGGCTTTCGGGCACATGGCCCAGCCCCGCAGGATGTTTGAGCCAATCATCGTAAGCGAAGGGAAAATCGGGACCAAACGCGGTGACGGGTTTCGGATCGCTCATGTTGCGGGGCTTCCTCTGGGCTTGGGGAAAGGGCTATGCTCTGGGTGGTATTGTGCCCATGACGGAGGCAAAAGTGAAGCTAGCACTCTGGCAGATGGCGCCAACAGATGGCCGGATTGACGAGACTTTTCAGGCAGTTTGTATGCAGTTGCAGGCAGCGGCCGCTGCAGGCGCGAAAATGCTGGTCCTGCCCGAGCTGGTCTTGCCGGGCTACAACCGCCCCGATCTGCATCAAAGCCTCGCGCAACCTCTGGACGGGGAATGGATCACGCGGCTGCGCGCCATGGCGCAAGAGGCCGGTTGCGGTCTCTGTCTGGGCTGGGCCGAGCGTGACGGCGATGCGGTCTATAATGCGGCGACGACGATCGGGCCGGACGGGACCGTGCTTGCACATTACCGCAAGATCCAGCTTTACGGCCCGATGGAGCAGGCAAGCTTCACCCGTGGCGATGCGCTTTGTCCGGCCTTTACGCTTGCGGGGCTGAAGGCCTCGATGCTGGTCTGCTACGACATCGAATTTCCCGGCCATGCGGCGGCCTTGGCGCGAAGCGGCGTCGATCTTGTCCTCGTGCCAACCGCCAATCCGGTCGGCTTCGAACATGTCCAGCGCGTGCTTGTTCCGGCCCGCGCCCATGAAAACAACGCCGTCGTCGCCTATGCCAATCTGGTCGGGCCCGAGGGCGATCTGACCTTCGGCGGGCTTTCGGTGATCGCGGGACCGGACGGCCAGCCGCTCGCCACGGCAGGCGCGCGCGGCGAGGCTTTGCTGGTGGTCGATCTGGCGGCCGTCGATGCGATCCCGCCCGAGGGGCGTTCGGCACTGGCGCGGGAATATCGCGCAAGCGCGGTGAAGGGATAAGCGCCTCGCGCGGGCGGGTCAGCCCAGCCGCAGCCCCGCCACCACCGATTGGCGAAAGACCCTGATTGCGGGGATCAGCGCAAGGCACAGCCCCGCCGCGACAAGAAGCCCCGCAAGCGCCAGCTCGGGCGGGCCAAGCCGCACCACAAGCGCGATCCCCGTCTGCGCCGATATGATGCGCGAGGCCAGCTCCGACGCGGCCCAGCCCAGCGGCAGCCCCAATAGCGCGCCGCCCACCACCATCACCGCGACATAAAGCCAAACGGTGACGAAAACGAACCGCGCCTCGGCCCCCAAGGCGCGCAGGACCGCGAAACTTTTGCGCTGCAGATCCAGCACCGCAAGCACGCCCGCAAGCACCGCAGTCACGACCAGAACCTGCGCCGCCAATGTCAGCGCCGCCATGATCCGCGCGCCATCGGCCATGACGGCATAAAGCTCGACCAAGGTTTCGGCAGGAAAGAAGGCGGTGGATTCGAGGCTGCGGTATCGCGAGCGCAATCCGTAGGCGGCCGCAATGCTGGCGGGTTTGACGACAATCGCAGGCACTCCGGGCATCAGATCGGCTTGCCAGGGCGGGCCGATCCGCGTCTCGCCCAAGGCATGGCCCGTCCCCATCGCATGGGCCATCCAGACATATTCGACCGGCACGATCACGGCGCGGTCCCAAGGCGTGCCCGTCGGCTTCATCCGGCCGACCACGGTTACATCCTCGTGGAGGTGATCATCGTCGGCGGCATGGCCGTCGTCGGCACCATCGCCCGCGTGATCGGCATCCGCCCCGCCCGCATGATCACCTGCATGGCCGTGGCGAACCGCGAGAGGCGCGCCGATACGGGCCTCGACCAAAGCGCCGACAACCGCCTGATCGATGCGCGTAAAAATCTGCCCTTCGGCCAGCCCTTGGCTCAGGTGGTCGACGAATGCGCTGGTGGTGCCGACAAGGGAGAGCCCGCCACACTGTCGCCAAGGGCCAGAGGCGCGGCAAAGGCGGCATCGGGATCGCTCAGCACGCGGTGGGCGACGGGGCCGGACAAAAGCTCCACGGCGGTCGGGCGCAGATAGACCGCCGAGAACAGCAGATCGGTCTGGCTGCCCGGCGCCGCGACGATCAGGTCGAACCGGTCCGCCGCCCGCGCAGAACCCTGCCGCAAGGCACGCTCCTGCGCGGTGATCGCGATCCCGAGCCCGACCGCCAGCGCAACCAGCAGTGTGAACAGGATCACGGTCAGCGGATTGCGGGCGAAAAGCGCGCGCAGCACGGGAAAGGGTTCATCCGCATTGCGCGAGCTTTCCGTGTTCGAGATGCAACCGCCGGTCGGCCAGCGCAACCAGCGCCGGATCATGGCTGGCCGCAATGACCATGCGCCCTTCGCCTCGCGCCAGATCGCGCAGGCTTTGCGCCACGACCTGCCCCGCGGCGGCATCAAGGCTCGCGGTCGGCTCGTCGGCAAAAATCACGGCCGGCTCCGTCAAAAGCGCGCGGGCAAGCGCGGTGCGTTGTTGCTCGCCGCGCGAGAGATCGGCGGTCCGCTTGCGCAGGGGGACGCCGAAATCCGCCAGAAGCGCCTCGGCGCGGGGGCGGTGGTTGCGGGCAGAAAAGGCGGTGAACCAGACCGGCAGAAGGACATTGTCCAAGGGCGACAGCTCGGGCAGCAGGTGGAAATCCTGAAAGAGAAAGCCCGCATGGGCCCGCCGCCAGCGATCGCGCCGCCGTTCCGAGAGCTGCGCCAGATCGGTGCCCGCCCAGTCGATCGCCCCCAGCTGCACGGGCATAAGCCCCGCGAGCAGATAGAGCAGCGTGGTCTTGCCCGAACCCGACGCGCCGGTCAGCACCGTCAATCCTCCGGCGGGCAAAGCGAGATGCGGGATCGCAACCACCGCCGCGCCGCCTTTGAAGCCGTGCGACAGATCGCGAACCGTCAGCACGGGGCCGCGTTCCGCCGCCTTATCTGCAATCACGTTCACAGTTTTTCATAGCGCGTGCCGCGCAGGCGCAGATAGCTGAGAAAGCCGGTGTCGGGGTCTTTTTCAAAGCCTGTCTCGAACCGGCCGGTCGCGCGGACGAGATCGGTGTAGCGCACCGGCTCGACCGGCTTGTCGGTCAGCGCAAGCACGATGTCGTCGGGCCATTGCGCCTCGGTCTCGCAGAAGGGACAGGTCGACATCGGCAGCCGCGTCAGCACGAAAAACGAGATCTCGGGCTTGAGCGGCGGGGCCATATAGCCGGTCATGACGACCTCTTGCCCCGAAAGCGCCACGGTCGCGGGCTGAAGCTCGCGGCCTTTGACATAGAGGTCGCGGAATTTCAGCACGACCGGCGCGGCAAGGGCCAAAGACGGCGCGGCGAAGGGCAAAAGAAGGCCGGCGGCGATCAGATGACGGCGGTTCATGGCATCCTCGGCGTTCGGGAAAGGCGATGCGGGCCCCATCGCAGGACAGGGCCCGCAACCGTTGTTACCTGGCTGCCAAAGCCGCACGGTTCGCGAGATCGGAGGCATGTTCCATGACGTGGAAAACGAGGTTCTGCTCGACCACGCCGTGGAAAAGATGTGCCCAAGGGCCCTGCGCGAAGATCACGACATCATCGCCGGCATGGGTCTCGCTTTCGCCAAGCGGCACCAGAGCCTGCTGGAGAAAATCGATATCGGTCGTGTCGACATTGCTCAGATCGGCGCGCGGCTCGTCAAGTTTCGCGCCCGGCCCGTTCTGGTAACCAAGCGTGGTATAGGGCTTCTTGTCATCCGCCACGCCCGCAATGCCGAGGATCGGATTGTTGCGCTCGGGATAGCCCGCGATCGAGAAGACATGGCTGTGGTCGGCGGTCAGGATGATCAGCGTTTCTGCCGGATCAACCTTGTCGTAGACGGCCTGAACCGCCTCGGCGACGGCGATCGTATCGGTCAGCGCGCGCGCCGCATTGCCCGCGTGATGGGCGTGATCGACGCGCCCGCCTTCGATCATCAGCACGAAACCGTCGGGGTTGGTCGAGAGCAAATCGACGGCTTTCACCGACATTTCCGCCAACGAGGGCTCTCCGCCCGCATCCTTTTCGCGGTCGGCCTCGTATTGCATATGGCTGCGGTTGAAGAGACCGAAAGCATGGCCTGTCTTGGCCGGATCGATGGCGTCAAAGCCT
Organism: Paracoccus cavernae; assembly: GCA_030410095.1. Taxonomy (GTDB): domain Bacteria; phylum Pseudomonadota; class Alphaproteobacteria; order Rhodobacterales; family Rhodobacteraceae; genus Paracoccus; species Paracoccus cavernae. The sequence continues at coordinate 99,145 of JAUFRC010000001.1, read as the reverse complement.
TCCTTGTTCCAGACATAGGCGCCGTCATTGTATTTCTGCTGCCATTCGGCAACCAGATCGCGGCCGTCCTTGCGCGCGCCGGTCTGCTCGGCATTCTCGGGGTCGGCTTGGGATTCGAGCATGAAATTGCCGCGACCGCCGCCGAAGATCACCTCGAAACCATTGCCCGCCGGCCAGTCGATCAGCTGCGCCGCGATATCCTTGCAGCCGCCCGCGACGGCTTCCTCGGGAAGGTCCTTGTCGGCCTCCCAATCGCGGCCCGCAACTTTGGCATAGGTGGCGGCAGGGGTCGCATGGGTGATCCGCGCGGTCGAGACGATGCCGGTCGAAAGACCCGCCGTTTCGGCCAGCTCGAACAGGGTCGTGACCTCGGCGCCCTTCTGGCTTGCGCAATTGTCGGCCGTGACCTTCTGCGTCACGCCGATCGTGCCGTTGAGCGATTTCACACCGGCCACGATCGCGGTGGCGGTCGGAGCGGATCCGCGACCTGCGCGTCATGGGTGTAGGTCTTCGACAGCGCCGTATAGGGCAAAAGCGCCTCGAACGAGAGGACATTCGATTCCCCGTCCACGCCGCGCAGCTGGCCTTCGTGGATGCGCGAGGCGGTGATCGTCGGCACCGACAGCCCGTCGACCACGAACAGCACGATATTCTTGGCGCGGGTGACGTTTTGCTGCTCGGCAATCTTGCGCGAAAGCTCGGCCTGCGCGGCGGTGAAGTAGGAATCGCCGGACTGGATGATGGTGTCTTGCGCGAAAGCGGCAGTGCTCGCGGCGGTCATGGCCAGAAGCGAGCTGCCCAGAGCCAGCAGGGGCGGAAAAGCGGTCATGTCGATCCTCATCTTCGGTTCGGCCACAGGGCCCTCATCACCCGACTAACCGCACGCCATGTCCGAACGATGACGGAATGGTGACGGCTTCATGTCGAAAGAGCGGGGCGCGTCGCGGGCCGCGGCAGCAGACCGCGAGCCATGCAGCCTCGACATAAGAGCCGTGACCGACCCCGCGACCACCCGACCGCGGCCTTGACCTGCGCCGGATCGAGGCGCACATCTTCCACAACACGCGCCCGATACAGGCAAATCGACCTTATAGGCCTGCCATGGATCGCCAAGGCGCCGGGGACAGTCGCGGAGAGCGGAATGGAAATCTTTACAGCAAGCGGGCTGACCGCCTTGATGCAGGTCATCGGCATCGATCTTGTGTTGGCCGGAGACAATGCGGTGGTGATCGGCCTCGCCGCGGCGGGACTGCCGCCCGAGCTGCGCAACCGCGCGATTCTGGTCGGCATCCTTGCCGCGACCGTGCTGCGGATCGGTCTGGCCTTGGCGGCGACTTGGGTGCTCGGCATTCCGGGCGTGGTGCTGCTCGGCGGGCTTTTGCTGCTCTGGGTCTGCTGGAAAATGTGGACCGAACTGCGCAGCGGTCAGGCTCATGGCGACGCGGGCGGCGTGCCGGCCAAGCCCAAAACCTTTGCCCAGGCCGCGATGCAGATCGTGATCGCGGATGTCTCGATGTCGCTCGACAACGTGCTTGCCGTGGCGGGTGCCGCGCGCGAGCACCCCTCGGTCCTCGTGGTCGGGCTGATCTTTTCGATCGCGCTGATGGGGCTTGCGGCAAACGGCATCGCGCGGCTTTTGAACCGCCACCGCTGGATCGCCTATGCCGGCCTCGCAATCATCGTCTATGTCGCGGGTGGCATGCTTTGGCACGGCGGGCAGGAAGTCATGGCGATGACGCGGCCCTGATCCGCACCCAGATCCGCGCCCAGATCCGCGCCCGCCTCGTCGCGTAACGCCCCTTGCACGGCTGTGCAGGGCGGCGCAATCTTGCGGCGAACAAGGGAGGCTGCCCGTGACGCAATCCGCCGACAACCGCATCCGGACGACGCTTTCGGTCGATGCGATCGACCAGCGCGAGGAATTCCTGCTCTCGCTTCTTGCCGGCGCCTCCGAGCTCGCTTTGGCTGGCTACGACAAGCAAAAGGCCGACGGTGCCGCCCCCGCCAATCGGATGAAGGGGCCGCAGGATTACCTGACCGAGACCGACGGCGCGGTCGAGGCCCATATCCGCGCCCGCATCGCCGCGGCCTTTCCCGAGGACAGCTTCCTTGGCGAAGAGACCGGCGGCAATGCCGGTGACGTGGTTTGGGTGGTCGATCCCATCGACGGCACGGCGAATTTCGCCCGCGGCATTCCGCATTTCTGCATCGCCATCGCCCTGGTCGCCAATGGCGAGACCCAATTGGGCGGCACCATCAACCCCGTTCTGGCCGAGACCTATCTGGCGCGTCTTGGTCGCGGCGCCAGCCGCAACGGCGTCCCGATCCGCGTCGCGCCGACCAGCGAAATCTCCGCCACAAGCTTCGAGCTGGGCTGGTCGACCCGCAGCGTGCTCGCCGATTATATCGCCGCGCATACCGCGCTTGTCGTGGCGGGAAGCAACGTGCGGCGCGCCTCCTCGGGCGCTTTGGCGCTGTGCTATGTCGCCGACGGGCGCAGCGACGGCTATGCCGAATTGCTGATGAACCCTTGGGATTGTCTGGGCGGTCTTCTGATGGTGCGCGAAGCGGGCGGCGTGACCTGCGGCTTTCTGTCGGGCGGCGGTCTGGACGACGGCGGCGCAGTCCTCGCGGCTACTCCCGCCGTCGCCGCGATCCTGTCGCAGGCGACCGGCATTGCCCTGTTCGAGGGCCGCGACCGCCGCCCCTGAAGCATCGCGCCCCGCCCCGCGACGGGCCGCACGGCGGGGCCACCCGCCGCGCGATCCGCTTAGCCGCGGAAATATCCGCTGATGCGCTGCCAAAGCCCGCGGCCTGCCGTAGCCTGATGGCCATGTTCGCGACGGGGACGCTCCGGCCACGAGGCAGAGCTGCACCAAATCTCTTCGGGATAGACCATCCCGCCATGGACGCTGTTCACAAAATACGCGAATTCGGTGGTTTCTGTGACTTTCGGCATGTTCAGGTCTCCTGCTTTTTCCGAAGCGGACCGCCCCTTGCGCATCCCTGCCGAGCTTGGCCAAAGCCCTCTCCGGCATCCCGCACAAAGCGCCGCATCCAGCCCCGCAGAATAGGGAAATCGCCGTTTCTGGCCATTCCAAAGATCGGCGCGGAACGGCTGCAACGTTCCACCGCAGCGCCGGAACCGAGGAAATTCTTCTTTCTGCCCCAAACCCGACTTTCCCTGCGTTACGCAAAATCGTGTTTTTCCGTGACATTTTCACGAAGCGCCAACGAGACTTGGAACAATTTTCTCCGAATCGGCCATTTTTGGAATTGCTTGCAGGAGGGGCTTCTATACCCCACAATCACGACATGAATACTGTATAATGGAGGCCGAAGGCATGGTTCCCGAAGTGATGCACGCCCGCGAAAGGCTCCGCCCATGAGCCCCGCGACGCTCCATAGCCTTGCCCCCGCGCAGCCCCATATCGTCATCATCGGCGGCGGCTTCACCGGCGCCTGCGTCGCCTATCACCTTGCCCGCGCCCTGCCACCCGACCGCGCCAGGATCACCGTGATCGAGCCGCGCGCCAGCTTGGGTCAGGGTCTTGCCTATTCGACAAGCGATCCCGTCCACCGCACCAATGTCCCCGCCAGCCGCATCACGATGGATTGCGCGTGCTCCGGCCAGTTCGCCGATTGGCTCGCGGCCAGTCCAGAGCCGCTGACCGGCGGCGCGGATCTGCACGCAGGTGCGATTTTCGCGCAGCGCAGCCTTGTCGGGCGCTATGTCGCCGAAAGCTTCGCACCCTTTGTCGCCGCGGGCCGCATCCGCCATCTCGCGACCAAAGCAAGCGCCGTCACGCCGGTCGGCGCGCGCTACCGCATCACGCTTGCCGAAGGGCCTGCCCTGTTGGCCGACCAACTGGTGATCGCGACGAGCCATCCGCCGCCCGCCGTGCCGCCCGAGCTTGACGGGGTCAAAGACGCCCCGCAGCTGGTCTGCGACCCCTCGGACGCGGCGCGGATCTCGCAGGTCGCGAAGGCGGGGGCAATGTCTTGGTGATCGGCTCGGGCCTGACCTCGGCCGATGTGATCGCAAGCCTTGATGCGAAGGGATTTGCGGGAAAGATCACCTGTCTCTCGCGGCGCGGCCTGCGCTCGCGCGGTCATGCTTTCGGCTTTGCGCCGACCGCCGCGCGTTTCGCCGAACAGCCAGAGACGACCGCGCTCGGCCTGCTGCGCCGCATCCGCCGTGCGGTGCGCGCGGATGCCGACGCGGGCCTGCCCTGGCAGGCGGTGCTCGACCGAGTGCGCATCGACGGCCCAGCGATCTGGGCGGCTTTGCCGCTGGCCGAGCGGCAGAAACTGGTCCGCAAGCTGCGCATCTGGTGGGATGTCCACCGCTTTCGCATCGCGCCGCAGATCGAGGCCGTTCTGGATCGCCGCATCGCCGAGGGCAGCCTGACCATGCTCGCCGCCCGCCTCGATCACGCCGAGGCGCGCGCCAACAACATCCACATCGGCTGGCGTACGCGCAGGAGGGAGGGCGGCAAGCCGCATCACGACAGCGCGAACTTCGACGCGGTGATCGTCACGACCGGCCCGGCGCATGGCGGCATCCTCGGCGCGTCGCCGGTGCTGCGCGATCTGGCTGATGCGGGGCTGGTACGCTGCGATGCGCTAAAGCTCGGACTTGACGTCGCGAATGTCGCGCAGGCGGTCGGGCTCGGCGGCAAGCCCTCGGCGGGCCTTTATGTCGCGGGCCCCTTGGCGCGCGGCCATATCGGCGAGCTGATGGGCATTCCCGAGGTTACCGCCCATGCCGAGGCGACCGCCGCAATGGTTCTGGCCGCCATCGGTCAAAAACGCGACGGGCGGACGGGTGCCCTTGACCGGCAGCTCGACTGTTCGGCCTAAAGCCCTGCCGCACCCCGCTCGGGGTCGCGGTAATCATGCAGGCCGCCCTGCCAATCGCGGATGCGGTAGCGGCCGGGCGCGATCTCGGCGGCATATCCGGGATCGAGCGGCACCTTGCCGAAGCCTCCGGGCAGGTCGAGCACATAGGCCGGCAGACAGCTGCCCGAGATCCGCCCGCGCAACGCCGCCATCAGCGCCTGCCCTTCGGCGATCGTTGTGCGGAAATGGCTGGTGCCGCGCGCCAGATCGCAATGATGGAGATAATAGGGCTTCACGCGGTTGCGGATCAAAGCGCGGAACAGATCGGCCAGCGCATCGGCCGTGTCGTTGACACCGCGCAAAAGCACGCTTTGCGACAAGAGCGGAATGCCGGCATCGGCGAGCCGCGCGAGCGAGGCACAGGCCTCGGAGGTCAGCTCGTTGGCATGGTTGGTATGGACCACCACCCAAACCGCGAGGCGCTTGCGCCGCATCGCCGCCAGCATCGGCCCGTCGATGCGATGGGGCGCCACGACCGGAATGCGGCTGTGGAAACGGGCGGTCTCGACATGGGGATTTCCTCGATCCGCGCCAGAAGCGCGTCGATGCGGCGCGCCGACAGAACCAAAGGATCGCCACCCGTCAGGATCACCTCGCGGATGGCAGGGGTGCGGGCGATGTAATCCAGCGCCGCGGCGAGATCCTTTTCGGGCAGCGAGCCGTCGTCGCCCACCACTTCGCGGCGAAAGCAAAAGCGGCAATAAACCTCGCAGCTGCGGGTGACATGGAGGATGACGCGGTCGGGATAGCGATGGGTCAGGCCGGTGACAGGACTATGAGCCTCGTCGCCGATCGGATCGAACAGCTCCTCGGGGCGGATGACCAGCTCGCGCGCATCAGGCACGAATTGCGCGGCGACCGGATCGGCGGCTTCGGGTGCGCGATCGCGCACAGCGGCCTGCATCGCGGAGGTCATGCGGATGCGGAACTCGGCGGCGACCTCGTTCAGGGCTCCGCTTTGGTCGGCGCGGACCAGTCCGGCATCGACCATCCTGTCGACGGTCGTGATCGGTTTGGAAATGCGGGAGGTCACGGCAAATGCTCGGCAGTGCGGGAAACCGCCCGCTTATCGGTGGATCGGGGCGAAATGGCAAGGCCGGAGCCGCCGCGCGGAGCGCGCGCCCGCGCTGCGGGACGGTTCCGCAATCCCGCCCGCGCTCCTCAGCACAGCAACCCGCGCTGGTGTTTATCGTGACGCTGGAGCAGCTGGCGCGCCTCTTTGCCGGTGGTGAAGGGCCGCGCGGAGGCCGGACGCCCGCCCGCCGCCGCATCGCCAAGTTCGGGGAAAAGGGCGACGATCTCGGCCAGAGCGGCAGGGCCCACCATCTTCAGCGCTTCGGGGCCCGTATAGAGGCTTTCGGTCGCAATCGCATTGGCCGTCACGATTTCATGGGCATCGAGCAGGAAATGGATATAGGCGATCGGCCGACAGTCATCGACAATCTCGAACCCTTCGAGCTGCACCAGATGTTTGGCCGCGACCAGAACCTCCATCGCGCCGAAAAACGCAGCGCGATCTTCGAGCGCACGAGGATGCGGTGCTGTTGCGACACGACCAGATCGGCATCCGGCAACCCCGGCCCGAGCGCGCCGGCCGCTATCCGGACAGGGCGCAGATGCTGATGCGCCGCAAGTTCGGCGGCGCTGACCGGACGCCTGCCGATCCAACGGATCGGGCGCGGCCCGTGATCGCGCGTCATCACCAGATCGCCCAAGGCCAGATCGGCCGCACGCACCACGCCATGCGAGGTCAGGATCATGGAATCGTCGGTGAAACAGGTCACGCTGGTATTGGCGGTATCGAGCTGGCTGCCCGAGACTGCCGCGCCGGCGTTCTGGATCCGCATCGACAGATCGGCGGCAAATCCGTCGGAGGTCGCAATATCGTCGAGCACCCCGTCCGCCTGATCGGCCTTGAGCCATTCCAGCGGATGGCGGTAGGTCGCAAGCCCTCCGGCCACGCGGGCGGCATTGATGATGACGAGATTGGCGTCGTTGTAATAACCGCTCAGATCGACATAATCCCTGTCGGCGACCCGGAAATCGGTGATCTCGATCCTGTCGCGGGCGATGAAGACATCCGCTCCCGCGCCACCCGTCAGCACGTCGCGGCCGCCGCCGCCATCCAGCGTATCATTGCCCGCCCCGCCCTCGAGCGTGTCGTCGCCCAGACCGCCGTCGAGCCGGTCATCGCCCGCATCGCCGAAAAGCCGGTCGTCGCCCCCGCCAAAAAGGCTGTCCTGGCCATTGCCGCCGCGCAGAATGTCGTTGCCGGTATCGCCGTAAAGCCAATCCTGACCCTCGCCGCCCAAAAGGCTGTCGTCTCCGGCTCCGCCGTCGAGCCTATCGTCGCCCAAGCCGCCGTCGAGCGTGTCCTTGCCCGCCTCGCCGAAGAGCGAGTCATTGCCGCCATTGCCGTAGGCGACATCATCGCCGTTGCCGCCGTGAAGCACATCGGCATCGCCCTTGGTCGGATCGGATCTATATCGCCGTGAAGGGTGTCGTTGCCCTCGCCGCCCCAAAGCGTATCAGAGCCCAGACCGCCGACCAGCGCATCATTGCCGAAGCCGCCGGAGATGCGGTCGGCGCCATCCTCGCCATAGATCCGGTCGGAGCCGCCGCCGCCATAGACCAGATCGTCGCCGGTTCCGGCATAAATCAGGTCGTTGGTGCCGGTGACATCATCAGAGCCGAAGAATTCGCCCCAGATCGTGTCATTGCCTGCGCCGCCATAAATGACATCGCCGCCGTCATCCCCCGCGAGACTGTCGTCGCCGTCATAGCCGTAGATCGTGTCGTTGCCCGCGCCGCCCGCGATCGTATCGGCGAGCGCACCGCCATGCACGGTGTCATAGCCCTCCCCGGCGTCGATGCTGTCGAGGCCGCCCCCGCCGTGGATAAGGTCGTCTCCGCTCCCGCCGAGGATCGTATCATCGCCCGTGCCGCCATAGACCAAGTCATTGCCGGTACCCGCATCGATGAAGTTGCGGCCAGCGGTACCCGTCCCTGCCCCCTCGTTATCGGCATAGATCGTATCATAGCCTTCGCCGCCGTAGATCGTGTCGTCACCCTCGCCGCCGACGATGTAATCGCTGTCGCGATCGCCCGAGATCCAGTCGTTGCCCGCGTCGCCGAAAATGGTGTCGAGCCCCAGACCGCCGTAGATCGTATCGTCGCCGGCCCCGCCGCGCAGGCTGTCGGCGTCGGTCCCGCCGTCGATATGGTCGGTCCAGGCTGTGCCGTAGATCGTATCTTTCCCCGCACCGCCCTCAAGATTGGTCAGCCCCGTCCCCGAGGTGACCGCGCGGCCGTCGACCAGATCCGCGCCATAGGTGCCGATAATGTTGTTGATGCCCTCGAAAACACCGGAGTTGTTGATCGTGCCGTTATAGCGGAACTCCCCGATCAGGAAATTGTCGTAGGAGGGAGAGCTTGCCAGAACATCTGCCATATCGGCCGGCAAGGCGCTGCCGCTCGAGGGGTTGAAGACGATGGTGACGCCGATCGTCTTGTAGATCTCGAAGGAGAGGGTGTCCCTGCCCGCGCCGTCACGGTCGCGCGCATTGACGATGGTATAGCCGCCGTCGGTCGCCAAGACCATGATCTGGTCAGAGCCGATGTCGGTATGGACCAGATCGGTGCCTTGCCCGGTCTGGATCACCGAAGTGCCGAAACCCGCATAGACCGTATCGTTGTCGTAGCCTCCCGACAGCGTGGCGTTGTTGGCGAAGGCCACGCCGTCGACATAGACGCGCCCGTCGAGCGTATCGTCGCCGTCGGTTCCATAAAGGCTGTCCTGACCGGTTCCGGCAAAGAGCAGATCGTTCCCGTCCCCGCCGGACAGGAAGTTGTCACCGCTTTCGGCATGGATCGTATCGTTGCCCTGCTCCCCGTAAAGGGTGTCGTTGCCGGTGTCGCCACGAATGAGGTCGTCGCCGTCACCCGCAAAGACGATATCGTTGCCCGCGCCGGTATGGATGGTGTCGCTGCCGGTGTCGCCGTTGATCGTGTCGTTGCCCGCACCACCGTCAATGAGGTCGTTGCCCGCACCGCCCGAGATGGAATCGTTGCCGTCGCCGCCGCTGATCGTATCGGCCGCAGCCGTTCCGACGAGGTTGTCACCGCTTCCGGTACCGTTGATCGTGGCCATTCCGCACCCGCACAGACATTTCGGGCATGGCCTGTGTTCTTGCGGCCCGCCTCTGTCATCGGGCTAGCAGAAAGCCCGCTAATTCGCGGTTACCAGATAGAATTTTAAGGAAATTCCTCGCGGCTCCCGCAGCAGGACGCCACGGGAACCGCCAATGAAAAAGGGCGCCGCGCGGGCGCCCTTCCGGTCTGTGGTCGCCCGCCCTCCTCCGCATGGACGGAAGGGCCGTACGCTTACAGCTTGGCCGCTGCCTCGCGCAGTTCGGCGAGGATCGGGGCTTTGGGCAGCCAGATCTCGTCATAGGCTTTGATGATCTCGGCGGTGTTGTCCATGTCGACATCCACGACCTTGATGCCGCTGTCCTTGAAGTTCTGGAGCAGGGTCGCCTCGTTGGCGACGGTGGTGTCGATCTGCTTGTCCAGCTCTTCGCGGATCAGGCGGGAGATCAGCTCGCGGTCGGCCTCGGCCACGTTTTTCCAGCCGCGTGCCGAAACAAGCGCGACACAGGGCATGAACAAGGCGTTCAGGCGCAGCATGGTCTTGGACACTTTGTCGTAACGCTGGTTCCACGACAGATCGAGATCGGCCTCGAGCCCGTCGACCTGACCGTTCGACATCGCGTCGAAGACTTGCGGCGTCGGGATCGGGGTCGGGGCGGCGCCCAGAAGCTGATAGAAATCGCGATAGGCGGGCGTCGTGTTGATGCGCAGCTTCATGCCGTTGATATCGGCGATGCTGCTGGTTTCCTTGCCGGTGAAAACCACGCGCAGGGTCGTGATGCCGTAGCCCAGACCGATGGTGCCGGTCTCGGCAGGAAGCACGTCCAGAAGCTTCAGCGCGACCGGATCACGCACCAGCGCCGCGACTTTTTCCGTCGAGGGCACGAGCCAGGGCGCGTTGATCGCCGCGACCTGCGGGATGCGCGAGCCGAGCTCGGCGGTCATGATCCAGCCCATGTCGAGCGCACCGGACTGCATCTGCTGCAGCATCGCCGCCTCGTTGCCGAGCTGGTTCGAGGAAAACCTGTACCGAGAGGCGGCCTTGGGTTTCCTCGGAGAGGCGCTTGCCCATCGCTTCGGCGGCATTGTTCCACGGATGGCCGGGGGCGTCGCGATACCAAGGCGGAAGACCTTGGTGTCCTGCGCGCGAACAAGGCCGGGGGCGGCGAGCGCGAAACCCGCACCGAGCGCGGCGGTCGACATGAAAGTACGGCGGTTGATGGCCATGATGAACCCTGTTGGTTGGATTGTTGCTTATGCGAAGAAGGTCGAAAGGACGGGGAAGATCGACAACAGCACCAGAATGATGCAGCTGATGAAGAAGAAGGGCAGCGTCACGATGAACATCTTGCCCGGCTTGGCCCCCGTCACGGCGGCCGCGACGAAGAAGTTCAGCCCGACCGGCGGCGACAGGAAGCCGAGGACGAGGTTGATCACCGCGACGACGCCGAAATGGACGGGGTCGATGCCGTAGACCTCGGTCGCGATCGGCAGCAGGATCGGCACGGTCATGATCAGCCCCGGCGCGCCGTCGATGACGGTGCCGATGACCAGCAAGATGACGTTGACCAGCAGCATGAAGGTGATCGGGTCTTTCGCGACCGTCTGGATCCATGCGGCAACGCGCTGCGGCACCATGCCGTAGACCAGCACCCATGAGAACACCGCAGCAGCAGCGATCAGGAACAGGATGCCCGCCGACAGCACACCCGCCTTGACGAACATCTTGGGCAGTTGCGCAAGCTTGAGATCGCGCGTCACGAGGCAGCCGACCAGAACGGCGGCGATGACGCCCATCGCGGCGGCCTCGGTCGGATTGGCAAGGCCGGTCAGGATCGAGCCGACGATGATCAGCGGAATGAACAGCGTCGGCAGTGCCTTGAGCGTGATCGAGACGCGCTCGCGCATCGGCAGTTTCGCCCCGCGCGGGTAATTGTAGACATAGCCCATCAGCGCGATGATCACGCAAAAGGCCACCGTCAGCATCACGCCCGGAATGATCCCCGCCGCCAGCATCGTGCCGACCGGCACCTGCGCCATGACGCTATAGACCACGAACATGATGGAGGGCGGAATGATCGGGCCCAGCATCCCCGCATAGGCGGTCAGGCCGGCGGCAAAGGTCTTGTCGTAGCCCGCGCGCTCCATCTCGGGGACGACCATCTGCGACATCAGCGCGACCTGCGCCGCCGCCGAACCGAGGATCGAGGCCACGAACATATTCGCCAGCAGGTTCACATAGGCCAGACCGCCCTTCATCGCGCCGACAAAGGCCATCGCCATATCGATGATGCGCCGCGTGATGCCGCCGCCGTTCATGACCTCGCCGATCAGGATGAACAGCGGGATCGCGATCAGCCCGTAGCTGTCGAGCCCCGTGAACATCTGCGTCGGAAAGGATGCGAACAGCACCGTATTGTCGCTTTGCAGGATATAGGCGACCGCCGTGAGGCACAGCACGATCGAGATCGGCAGGCCGATCAGCATCAGGAAAACGAATGCGCCGAAGGAAAACATCAGGCGGCCTCCTCGGCAGTGGTGAGCGGGATCTGCACGCGTTTGGCGGCAAGGCCGGTGTCTTCAAGCAGGTTTGCAGCGGTATGGATCGTCAGCGTCACCGCAAAGATCGGCAGGATCAGGTTCACGACCCAGGTCGGCCACTCCAGCGTCTGGGTGCGCTCGGTATAGAGGAAGTTGAAGGTCTCGGCGGCATAGGCTTTGGGGTCGAAGCCGAAGGAGGCTATCCCGAGCGGGTCCATCCACAGCCAGCACATCACCACGAAACCCACCGCGAAACACAGCGAAATGCCGGTCGCGACCGCGCGCATGAAGGCCACGCCGCGCGGCGGCAGTTGGTCGGCCAGCAGCGTCACCGCAAAGTCGATGCGCAGCCGCGTCATGACCGATGCGCCGATGAAACCCAGCCAGACCATCGTGAAGATCGAGGCCTCGTCGATCCAGTAGATCGGCATTTTCAGGAAACGCGTCACGACATTGAGCAGGATCAGCACGAGGAGCAGGGTCATGAATACACCCGAGAGCGTCTTTTCGACCCGCAGCAACCCCTGCGACAATGCGGTTATTCCATTGGCCCAAGCCCTCGCGGTGCCGGACCCCTCCTCTTGGGGCGTCTTATCCTGTGCGGACAAAATCCACCTCCTCCTTGTATTCTTCTTGCATAAACTAAGCGTGCAAGACTTATTTCTGTCAACTTTTTTATGCATCCCATCGGATACAACCGCTGATTTCTCTGGGAAAAGATTGCTCGCCCTGCCCAAAACGATAGCAGATTGCTGCGCCATTGAAGCAGATCGGGGAACGAATCATGCGTGCCGCGCGCGATCTCGTGCGGCGGAGCGGCACCGGCCCGAATGCCGGTTTTCACCTGTTACAGGGCAGAAGCCCCCTTCTGCGACAGGGACGAAAGGTGGACAGCGGCGCCGCTTGGGCGCATGAGGGCGCGCGGGCCGCAATGGCGACCCTCCTCTGCCCTCGCCCTGCCGGAATGATGAAATGGTATTCCTTTACGATCTGACCATGCCCGAGATCTTGCGCCGCATTGCCGCCGCGCTGATCTATGCCGGCCTTCAGGGCGGCATTCTCGGACTGCTCTTGCGGGTGATGGGCGACCGGCGGGCGCATGACGAGGGTCGCGCGGGCTTCAGCCCCTTTAGCCACCTGCTGCTTTCGGGCGTTTTCTTGTCGATCGCTTTCCGCATGAGCTGGATCGAGCCGCTGCGCTTTGCCAAAACCGCCCCGTCCGCAAGGACGCGCGCGCGGCTTCGCCCGCTGGTCGCCGTGCTGGCGAGTTTCGCGATCCTGCTGGCGCTGGTGCCGCTGCTCGATCTGGTGCGGGCGCCTCTCCATCAGGCCCTGCCGCGCACGGCGGGCTATATGGTGCTGGCCACGATCGAGACACTGCAATTCACGCTGGTCGGCTCGGTCGCATTGGGAATGCTGCCGCTGCCGGGGCTATTGCTCGGAACCACCCTGCCCGCGATCTGGCCCGCGCTCGACAAGCGTTACCGCAAGCTGACCGGTGTCGGCATGGCGCTTGCGGCGGTCATCGTCGTTCTGGGCTGGTTTCCCGATGTCTCGCCGCTGGTGCGCGCGCTGAAGCTCGTCTGAGGCGCGGCGCGGGCCGCGCGCACGCGCGCGGAGCCAACCGGCCCCGCCGCGCGTCCTATGGGCTTACTGGACGCCCTTGGCGTCGCCTGCCGTGCCGGTATAGCCGAAATCCTCCATGATCGCGGCAATGGTGCCGTCTTCGACCAAAGCGTCGATCGCCTCGTCGATCTGGCTCCGCAGATAGCTGTCGCGCGCCTTCATCAGAATGCCCACCCGCGTCACCGTGTCGGGAACCGGTGCCAGTGGAATGGTGTGAAGGCCTGCCGCCTCGGGATTGCTCTTTTGCAGCTCGGCAAAGACCGGCTGCCAGATCACCATGCCGGCGATCGAGCCGTCCGCCACGCGCTTGGTCATCAGATCCATATCGGCATAAGGCAGCCGGATGAAGCGCTGCTCTTTGGGCTGCTGCTGGTTCCAGGTGATGAAGACCCGCTCGCCCATCGAAGACAGGGCCGTGCCGAGCTTGCGGCTTTTCGGGATGTCGGTCAGCGCTTTGTAATCGTCCTTGACCGCCAGCATATAGGGCAGGCTGACATAGGGCCGGCTGAGCACCGCCCATTCGGGATAGGGCGAGTTCTCCTGCACCGTCATCCCCAGCATCACGTCGCAGCTATTGGTCATCGCGATCTGCAATTCGTCGAGAAAGCCCTCGCCGCTGGTCGGATAGCCGCCGAAACCCTCGTGGAATTCGGGCTTGAGGAACAGCGCCTCGGCAAGGGCGGTGGCGACCGCACGGTCGAAGGCCTGCAGCTTGCCGGTGATGTCGACGCAGACCTGAAGCTTGTCGCCGTCCATGCGCCGCGTGTTCTTCAAAAGCTCTGCCGGAACGCCGTAGCTTTGCGCGAAAGACGCCGTTGTCGCCGCAAGGCCGATCAGCCCCGCCATCAGCAGTTTCAACATTCTCCGGGTCCTTTCCTCTTTGCAAAGGGGCCGAAGCCCCTTTTCAGTGTCGTGCCGCTCGGGCCTTATTTCGCGTCGCTTTTCAGCTTGAACACGAAGATCGAGTTGCCGTTGCCGTTCGGCAGCGGGGTCTCGGGGAAGGCCGACGAGATCGACGAAGCCGAGTTCGAGTAGCCGGTCGGAACCGCCAGATACTGCTCGCCGTCGATTTCATAGGTCACCGGCGAACCGCCGATCGGCGCGTTCAGACGCTGCTGCCACAGAACTTCGCCCGACTTGTCGTCGAAGGCTTTAACATAGCGGGCTGCGTCGCCGCCGAAGACCAGACCGCCTGCGGTTGCGAGAACCGACGAGGTCGGCGCTTCGCGCTGACGGTGCTGCCAGAGGTGGTCACCCTGAACCGGGTTGATCGAGAGCGCCTCGAACAGACCGGCTTTGTCCTGACCTTCCGGCAGAACGCGCGGGCCGAACTTGACCGAACCGACAGCGTTGCCTGCGGTGAATTCCGACTGGGTCGGGGTCACGTCGTTGCAGGCCTCGGTCAGCGGCACATAGTAGGTCTGGGTGATCGGGCTGTAGGAGCCGACCTGCCACAGTTTGCCACCCGAAACCGAGGTGCAGACGTGGACGGCCTGACCGACAGCAGTCGGGACCAGATCGTTGTTGATGTGGACCTTGCCGTCTTCGTCGATCTTGGTCACGACGTTCTGGAACACGGTCTCTTTCGACCACAGGTATTTGCCGGTTTCACGGTCGAGCGCAAAGGCGATGCCGTTTTTGCCCGGAACCGAGATCAGCATCTTGTGGAGTTTGCCGTCCACTTCCTGATCGACGAGGATACGCTCGAACGGGCTGTCGAGGTCCCAGTTGTCCTGCGGCAGGTGCTGGTAGTACCACTTCAGCTTGCCGGTGTTGACGTCCAGCGCAACGGTCGCGTTGGTGTAAAGCACGTCGCCGTCGCCCGAACCGCGGATCAGCTCCGCATAGGGACCGGGCATGCCGACGCCCCAATAAGTCAGGCCGAGTTCGGCGTCATAGGAGCCCGTGGTCCACGGCGTACCGCCCCAACGGTTTTCCGGCGGAACTTCGCCCCAGCTCTCTTGCTGGGCCGGGTTTTCCGGATCGTCGATGGTGTTGAAGCGCCACAGCTCTTCACCCGTGTTGATGTCGTGGGCCATGATGTAGCAGCCGCCGGCCGTGCCGGCGATCGAGCAGCCCGAGATCGCGGTGATGATCTTGTCTTCGACGACCAGACCACCGATCGTGTAGGAGTAGCCTTTCTCCCAGTCGAGAACCTGCTTGTCCCAAGCGACTTTGCCGGTTTTCACGTCCAGAGCGACCAGTTTGGCGTCCGGCGTGGTCAGAATGACCTTGTCGCCTGCCAGCGAGATCGAGTTCTTCTGGCGGCGTGCCTGGTTGGCCTGATAGGACCACGAGCTCGGCATTTCCGGCAGCACATGGCGGTACGTCCAGAGCAGGTCGCCCGATTTCGCGTCGAGCGCTTCGACGATACCGTTCGAGGTCTGCAGGAACATCACGCCGTCATGGATCAGCGGAACGGTTTCCTGAATGCCGACATCGGCCATCGGCCATGCCCAGGCCAGTTCCAGATTCTGGACGGTCTCTTTGTTGATCTGCTCGAGGCCCGAGAAGCCGGTGTTGGCATAGTCGCCGCGCCACTGCAGCCAGTCGCCCTTCGGCGGGTTGGACAGCATTTCGCTGGTGACGGGGTGTAGCTGTCGAGCACGCTCTGAGCGAAAGCCGCCGGAACGCAGGCGATCAGCGCGGTCGACGCGATCAGCAGGTGCTTGCGAATGTTGAGTTTCATACTCTGTCTCTCCTTGAGGCAGGCGATCCGGTGATCAGCCTGCCGACATGCGGATTAGTTTTTGAATTGCGGCAGTTCTTTGCCCCAGGTGAAAGCCTGCGGGACATTGGTATCACCGGCTTCGATGTCGGTTTCCTGATTGGCCAATGCGAGTTGCGCCGCACCGTCCTTGGTTTCCGCAACCAGGCCGACATTGGCCATATCGGCGGTGGTCAGGGCCGTATCGCCTGCCTCTGCGCCGTTTTGCTGCATGATATAGGCCACGATGTTCAGATAGGCGGGCTCGCCCAGCTGGCCCGGCTGTGCCGGCGGCATCGCAACCGAGATGAATTCGTACAGGCCGCCTGCAGTGTCCCAGTTGCCCATGACGTCCTGACCGAAAAGACCGGGAGCTTCCGGACCTTCAAGGCGAACGCCGTGGCACTGCGCGCAGTTGGACTGATACTCGGTTTGACCGGCGGTTGCCTGCTCGGCCGTGAAGCCTGCTGCGACGATGGTCGAGCTAGACGCGAAGGTCATTGTCACGGCAGAAGTGATGGCAAGAACGGTGGTCCGTCCGAAGAGTTTGGCTGGCACCTGAGCCTCCATGCTGTTGCCCGGTCGCGCCCCTTGCGCACCGGAACGGTTCATCATGCGGCTTTCGCCGCGTCACAAGCACGCGCAACGGGCTGTCGGGCCCACAGCAATCCCACCCCCGAAAGGATGGGACGAAGAAAGGGTCGTCGGATCGTTCGCGCGCTTTTCCCAGACCGCCCCCATCCCAAAGGATGAGAGGACCAGCCTCATGCGGAGGGATGCGCCCCTTTTGCCCGAAGTTCAAGGCCAACCGTCCGCAGTTGCTCGTTAGTTGTCATTTTTTAGCGGTGACGCACCAAGATCATTAGCCCCTGCAACAAGCTGTTCGCGCTCCATTTCCCGCTGCAACGCAGCACGGACCCTGCGTGTCAGGGTGACATCTCCGCGCCACAAACCAAAGGCGAGGGCATGGCTCTCGCCCGCTTGTTCAGGAAGATCATGACTTTGCACGTCTTGCGCGAAACTTGTCAGGCTCGATGCAATCGCGGGACGGCCGGCCGCCAGCCATGCCGCAAGGGCGGAAGGCGAGGATAAAGGCTCGGCACGCCATCCTGCCTCGCGCATGAAACGCGATAGACGCAGCCTATCAAGCCCGGCCGAGCCCATGAAAACGCCGATCTCGCTGCCTGCGGGCGGCGGGGTTTCGTCGCCGCCGATCGAACCAGGGCGATGCGCCCGCCATTGGGCAGCAATGTCAGGAAGCCGCGGTTGGCCGGACTGTCGGCCAGCCCTCCGCCCAGCAGATCGCATTGCCCGCGCCCGATCTGCCAATCGCGCGGATTGAAGGAGCGCCCCATATTGGCCACCTCGACCAGCTGCAGCTTCAGCCCGAGACGCGCGGCAACACCCTCCATCAGGCGCAGCTCGGGGCCGGGGCGGCCGACATCATCGGCACGGATCAAAGCATTGTCGCGATCGGGCACGCAAAAGCGCAGGACGCCCTGCTTTTGACGCTCGGCAAAGGAGGTATCGGGCGGAAGAAAGCTCAGCCCGGCCAGAAGCGCCGCGATCACCGCAATATCGCGCGCAGGTCTGCGCCAGCGTCGCCAACCGCCCATGCCCATGCTTGCCGGACCCGCCTTCGAGTCGCCTTGCGCACGGCTCCCGCTGCTGCCCCGTCCTTTGCTCACTTGCCGAAGCTCCGCAAAGCCCAAAGGAAGAAGCCGACGCAGCCCGCGGCGACCAGCCCATAGCCGTAAGCCGGCGGGAACTGATTGAAATTGATCAGAATGCCGCGCAGGGCATCGACCGCATAGGTGATCGGATTGGCGCGGATCAGCATGATCAGCCATTCCGGATAGGTCGCGACCAACTGGGTGCGCGTCAGCGAGGGATCGAGCGGGAAGACCGAGCTCGAGGCGAAGTAAAGCGGCAGGATCACCGTATTGGAAAAGACGCCGAACCCCTCGAAACTGCGGACTTTTCCGGCCAGAACCACTCCGAAACAGGTCAGCGCGAAGGACAGCGCGAACATATAGCCGATGGCTTGGACGACCTGCGGCAGGGTCAGCGTGACATCGGCGAACCGCGCGAGGATCAGGACCAGCGTCCCGTGCCCCGTCGCCGCCGTCGCCCCGCCCAGCACCTTGCCCAAAAGCACCGCCCAACGCGGCATGGGCGAGACCAGAACCTCGCGCAGAAAGCCGAATTCGCGGTCCCAGATCACCGAAACCGCGAACTGGATCGAGGTATACATGATGTTCAGGACGATCACGGCGGGGAACAGGAACTGCAGATAGCTATAGGGCAGCACCAGCCGCACTTCGCCGAAAACCTCGCCGCGGAAATAAGGGTTAAGCCCGACACCGAGGATCAAAAGCCAGATCAGCGGGCGGCTGACGCCCCAGAAGCTGGCCCTTGTCGCGGGTGGCGCGCATGATCTCGCGCAGCCA
This sequence comes from Paracoccus cavernae, assembly GCA_030410095.1. Lineage (GTDB taxonomy): Bacteria > Pseudomonadota > Alphaproteobacteria > Rhodobacterales > Rhodobacteraceae > Paracoccus > Paracoccus cavernae. Next base: position 80,770 of record JAUFRC010000001.1, on the reverse strand, counting down.
GACGCCGTGAATGCCGCGCAAAATGGGAAGGAATGCGTTCATCAACCGTCCTGAGGGCTGTCGGCCGCGAGGCTTTGCCCCCGACCGTAGAAATCCGAGCGCGGATCGTTGAGCACCATCTCGCGCAGCGCCCCATAGACGCTCGCGCAGCGAAATGAAATCGGGCAAGGCCCGCGGATCGGCGCTTTGACGGGCGAAAGGCACGGGAATTTCCGCCGCAATCCGGCCCGGACGCGGCGACATCAGCAAGATGCGGTCGCCGAGCAAAAGTGCCTCGTCGACGCTATGGGTGACGAAAACCACGGTGCGGCGCGCGCCTTCGCCCGTGGTGCGCGACAGCGCCATGACCTCGCCCTGCATCAGCTCGCGCGTCTGGGCATCAAGGCTTGCGAAGGGCTCGTCCATCAAAAGCACCGCCGGCTCGGCGCAAAGCGCGCGGGCAAAGGCCACCCGCTGCTGCATCCCCCGAAAGCGCGCGCGGATAGCTGTCCGCAAAGCGCGTCAGCCCGACGCGGTCGAGGTAATGGGCGACGCGCGCCTCGCGCTCGGGGGCCGCGAGATCGGGCAGAACGAAGGCGAGATTTCCGGCCACCGTCTTCCACGGCAGCAGCCGGAAGTTCTGGAAGACCGTGGCCGAGACCGCCCCGCGACCGGCGGGCGCCCCTCGACCAGAACCGCGCCTGTTGCGGGCGCAACCAATCCCGCGATCAGGCGCAAAAGCGTGGTCTTGCCGCAGCCCGACGGGCCGAGGATCACCAGAACCTCGCCCTCGGCCACCGCAAACGACAGATCGTCCAGCACCAGCCCGTCCCGACCCGCAAAGCCGAGCGAGACATTCGCGAAGGTGATCTGCGCCGCGCCCATGATCAGCGCGAGACCGGATCGCCGCCGTCGACCGCACCGATCTTGGCCAGAACCTTGTCTGCCGGCGCGAAATCGACCCAATCCGCCAGCGCGACCTTGCCCAGATCCGCGAATTCGGGGTCTTCGGCCAGCCAGCTTTGCGTATAAGCCAACTCGTCCTTTTGCAGCCCGCCATTGACCGACCAGCTCGTCAGGAACGCCTCGCCCAGAGTGGCGAGAACCGCCGGATCGACATCGGGGCGCAAAGCCGCCATCGCCTCGGGCCAAGCTGTCTTGTCGGCGGCCATGTCGCGGGCGGCGAGGGTCAGCGCCTCGATCACGGCCTCGACCTCGGGGCCGCGGCTTTCGAGCGTCGCGGTCTTGACGGCATTGACCTTGCTCACGACGGGGGCGGATTTGTAGTAATCTTCGACCGTGACCAGAACCGGCAGGTTTTCATGGCCGGGCAAGGCGAGATAGGTGCCGATCGACATGGTGCTGGCCGCAACCTGCCCCGCAGCCAAGGCCTGCGCGCGGACATTGGGCTGGCCGAGCGCCATCATCTGGAGCCCTTCGGGATCGACGCCGTGATCGGCGAGCACTTTGGTCGAGAGCATCTGGTCGAGGCTTCCGACCCGCCCGATGCCGAAGCTTTGCCCCGTCAGCGCGTCCAGCGTCATGCCCTCGCGCCCCGCGATCAGATAGGGCAATGCCTTGTTGGGCGAAGTCACGGCGCGCAGGTTGTCCGTGCCTTGTGCCACCATCTGGATCAAGGTCTCGGTGGCGACATTGGCCATCTCGCCCTCGCCAGATTGCAGGGCCGCGACGGCCATCGGGGTCTGCTGGACGCGGATGATCTCGACCTCGACGCCCGCGCGCTCGAAATAACCGCCCGCCTGCGCGATATCGACGACGGAATTGGGTACCAGCGGCGGTTCGAGATCGGTGATGATCAGGCGGAACGGCTCGGCCTGGGCCATCGCACCGGTCAGCAAAAGGGCCGAGGCTGCGGCCAGCAGTCCCTTGAGGGGCGGTTCTTCAGGGTCATGGGATGCTCCGCATCAAATCTTTTGTCATCATCGCCCGCCCTCGGCGCGCCAGCGGTTCAGGCGGTTTTCAAGAAAGCGCAGGCCTTCGGTCACAATTACGCCGATGAGCGACAAAGCCAGCACAACGACGAAATACTCGGCCATGCGGAAGCTCGCGCCATAGGTCGCCAGCAGGCCGCCAAGGCCCGAGACGGCGGTGTAAAGCTCGGCCACGACCGTATTGATCAACCCGATGGTCGCACCGATGCGCAGCCCCGTCAGCAAGAAAGGCGCGGCGCCGGGCAAGATCACATGGGCAAAGATCCGGCGCGGCCCCGCCCTGCGGCGCGCGCCATCTCGATCAGGTCGCGGTCGGCGGCGCGCACGCCGGCATAGGTGTTCAGGATCACCGGCATCACCGCGCCAAGGAAAACGATGAAGACCTTGGCCTGCAGCCCGAGGCCCAGAATGACGATGACGAGCGGGATGAAGGCGACCCGCGGCGTGGCGGCCAAAGCATAGACGAAGATGTCGACGACGCGCCCGAAGAACGGCAGCCCGCCCATCACCAGCCCCAAGGCGATGCCGAAAACCGCCGCCAGAACGGTGCCCGCCAGATAGACCTGAAGCGAAGACAGGATTGCCGAATAAAGCCGCCCCTCGCCCAGCATCACCTTGGCGGCGGCAAGGGTTTCCGCGGGCGAAGCGAAAAGCCCCTGCGGCATGGATGCGGCCACGAGCGACCACAGCGCGATCAGCGCCGCGAGCACGCCCAGCCGCGCGAATGCGACGCTCATCGCCGCCCCGCCCGCCGTCCGGCATTGCGTTGCGCCTGCCGCTCGCCGTCGGCACGGTCGCGCAGAACCCGCCCCGTGAGGCCGAGAAACACTCCTTCGAGCGTCGGCGCCTCGAAGCGCATCTCGCGCAGACGATTGCCGAAACGTGCGAGGAAAGCGGCAGTGAAATCCGCGCCATCGGCGGGAATGGCCAGTGTCTCGGGGCCGATTGCATGGGCCTGCGGATAGGCCGCGACCAGCGCGGCGCGGTCCTCGGGCGTGGCCGCGACGACATGGAGGAAGCTCTTGCCCAGATCGGCCTTGAGCGCCTCGGGCGTGCCTTCGGCGATGATGCGGCCCTTGTCGATGATGCAGATGCGGTCCGCGGCCTCGACCTCTTCGATGTAATGCGTGGTGGTCAGAAGCGTCAGCCCGCGCGTGCGGCGCTGCTCGTCGAGATAGGCCCAGATGCGGGCGCGGGTCTGCGCATCGAGCCCCACCGTCGGCTCGTCGAGAAAGAGGATCTCGGGGTCGTGCATCAAGGCCCGCGCGATCTCGAGACGGCGCTTCATCCCGCCCGAGAAACTGCGCACGATCGCCTCGCGCCACTCCGTCAGCTCGACCAGATCGAGCACGCGCTCGACCGCCTCGGCGCGGGCGCGGCCCGTCATGCCGTAGACGCGGCCGTGAAAATCGAGATTTTCTTCGGCGGACAGACGGTCGTCGAGGCTCGGATCCTGAAAGACCATGCCGATCGACAGACGCACCTTGCGCGCGGCGCGGCGCACGTCATGTCCCGCAACCGCAACCTGCCCCCATCGGCCTGCCGCAGCGTCGCGAGAACCGACATGAGCGAAGATTTACCCGCGCCGTTCGGCCCCAAAAGCGCAAAGGAGCTGCCGCGTTCGACCGTCAGCGAAACATCGTCCAGCGCGAGCTGGCTGCCGTATTTCAACGAGAGATTGCGCACCAGAACCGCAGCTTTCGGCAGCTCCGCCCCGCCGGCTTGCGCAAGAGGCGTCGCGCCCGACGGGTTGGCGCGCGTGTCTGGGGCTTGGGTCTGGGTCATCTCGGTCACAGCCAGTCGGTTTGCAGGCTTGGGATTGAAAACGTCGCTTCGGGCTTGGGTCGCGGCTTTGAAGGCGATCCGTGCGGCCCGAACCGGCGCATGGCTTTGCTTGGCGCGACTCCTGCCTTCTGGCGCGCCACGGGGCAAGGGTCAATCACGGCTTAAACCCATGAAGGACGCGAGGAAAGTCCGCATTTCCAAGGCTGCGACCAAGGCTTGAGCGACGGGCAACCGCGACCAATTGGTCATATGGCGCGATATGAGTTGCGCGGTCCCGCGCCTTCTGCCTTAGTCCAAACGGGCTTGATGCAATCCGGTCCGATCCGGTTTCACGCCCTTTTGCACGATCCAGCGTTGCCACCTCACCCGGAGAAACATGCAATGACGGTTTATCTGATCGCCGAAGTCACCGTGACCGACCCCGCCTGGGTTGCCGATTACGCGGCCAAGGTTCACGACATCGCCGCGACCTTCAACGGCCGCTACCTCTCGCGCAGCGGCAATATCGAGACGCTCGAAGGCGAGAAAACCAACGAGACCCTGATCGCCGTCATCACCTTCCCGAGCCGCGAGGATGCTTTGGCTTTCGCCAATTCCCCCGAATATGCGCCCTTCGCCAAGGCCCGTCAGGCGGGCTCGGTCAGCCACTTCCGCCTGATCGACGATACCGATATCGCGGGCGCGATTCCCTATCTGGGCAAAGCGGGCTAAGCGCGGAACCTCGGGGCGCGCCACCTGACGCATCGCGCTCGCCCGGCGCAGCCCCCGCGGACCTCTGGCGACAACAAGCGTCGCGCGCTCCGGCATGCGCGGCGCCGCGTATTGCGAGAGGAGTGTCCGCGCAGGCCCCCTGTCCGCCCTTTGCCCCCGACGGAACCGGCGGTGTGACGCTTTGGCCCGTGGTTGCCCACATCCATTATGTTTATTATGATCGAGACTTTCTTGCCGAAGATTTTACGGCCTGTTAAATTATTTTCCATAACGTGATTAAACGGTAGACGGCGTGTTTGTACCAAATGTGGAACGGGAACGGGGACGGACGTTACCCCCGGCGGCGCTTGCGCCCGCCGAGGAGAAGTCTTCTCGCTCGACCTGCTCCGCCTGCGCGACCTCGCCCCGCTCGACCCACAGATCGGGGTCTGGCCGAAGCGCTCGGTCATCCCCGCGCTCGATGATGCGCTTTTCGGCCCTGCGCCCGACGGCAGCAAACCGGCGAGCTATGCGATCCTAGACGCCGCCAAGCTCGCCAATCTGCCCGAAACCCTCGACGGCAGCGGGCTGCGCCACCGCTGCCTTTTCAAGGGCGACGCCCTGCGCGATTGGGGCCATGTCGCGCCTTGGCTGGTGGCTCTCGAACCCGGCCACCGCCTTACGCGGCGCCTGTTTACCGCCGCGGACAACGGGCTCGGCCTGTGGGACAAGGCGGCGGCGATGTATCTGCGCTCCTCGGCGCGGCTCGACGACCTCTGGCGCCATTTCCGCAAATTCACCCGTATCGAGGATGGTGCGGGCCGCTGGATCTACTTCCGTTTCTGGGAGCCGGTGGCGCTGATGATGCTCTACCGCAGCCAGAGCCTTCCGGGCGCGGTCAGCTTTTTCCGCCCCTGCCCCGTGGTGATTGCGCCCGAGCCTGCCGATCGCGCCTGTATGGTGCTGACCAGCCGCTACATTGCCGCACCCGTCAAGGATGCGACCCTGCCGCCCGGCGTCTTTCCCGCGCGCGACATCGATCTCTTGACCATGCCCCCGCGCCGATGCCTTCCTCCGGCGGCCGCTCCTCGGGAGAGATGTCATGAAACTGACCGACATCCTCTCGGAGGATGCCCGCACGGCCGGTCGCGACATCAGGATCGAGCATTATCTCGACGAAGCCTGCACCTTTCTCGACTTCGCCTATGACGATGATGCCGCGCTGTCGGACCGCGAAATCCAGCGCAAATTCGCCCGCGCCTGCTACGAGCGCTCGCAGGATCTCGGGCTTTCGGCTTTGCGCGAACATCTGGGCTATCTCTCGACCAGCGTGATCTGCGGCTATGCTTTCGAGGCCAATCCGCTTTACCAAAGCGCGCTCGACCGCGCGGGCTGGATCGACTACCGCTGTCAGGTCCGGCGCGCGCCCGATCCGGCGGCGACCGATCTGTTCGCGCGCCATTGGCAGCAGCTCGCCACACTCGAATACGAAAAGCCCGCGACGATGCTGACGGCCTGTCAGGATGCGCTCGAACAGCTCGACGCAATGGGCATGGCGCAACGCGGATTCGGCAGGGGCTTTAGCGGCGCGCAGGCTCTGGCGGGCACGGCCGAGCTTGCGGCGCCGATCCCGCGCGATCTGCAGCTCTCGCTCTTGCGGCAGGCCTGGCCCGACCGCACCGCCATCCTGCCCGAGCGCCTGCTCGAATGGTTTTGCGATCTGCTGTCGCGCAACATCATGCAGCAGAAAATGCCGGCGGATGTGGCGGTGATGTTCTCGGTCCTGTCCTTCCACCTGGGCATCTTTTTCTTTCATGATCCGCGCTACAGCGCGCTTTCCGCGGCTTTCGCAGAACGCGACGCCGATCCGGTCGAACGCTCCGACCGTGTCGCCGCCGCAATCCGGCAATTGCTGACCCCATCGCCCTCGAACCAAGGGACATCGCATGGCTGAGGCCCAATTTGCCAGCCGAGGGATCGGCACGATGCTGCGCGAGCTGCTGGGAGAGTTCGGGGCTGCGGGCGAGGTCGCGCGCGGTGTCGGCCTGCCGGTGCCGGGCGGCACGCCTGCACCCGAAAAGATGCAGGCCTTTCTTGCGCAGGCCGCAGGCGGCGCGGTCGCGACCGATACCACGCCCTGCCCGCTGACGGTGGTGATTTCCGCGCGGACACGGGCGGGCGATGTGCCCTTGCGCGGGTTGAGCATCTATGCCGATGCCGTCAAGCTCGGCACGACCGACCAGAACGGCATGCTGCGCTCCATCGCCTCGGCCTGCGAGGGGCGCATGCGGATCAAAGCGGTCTACGAGAACGCCGACCGCCGCGTGAAGCGCGAGGAATTCACCCTCGAGATCACCGGAATAGACGCGCCCGCGCGCAAGGCGACCGGCGGACAGGCCCGCAATTTCATCGGCAAAGTGCAGGTTGTTTTCGGCTCGGGCGAAGGCGGCTTTCCGGGCGACAAGGATTTCGTCGACAGCTATTCGGGGTCCGAGCTCGCGACGATCGCGCCGACGGGACCGGCCGAGCTGCTGGTCAGCGTGAAGATGGCGACGCTCTCGCTGTCGGTTCCCTACCGCAACCAGAACGACCGCTCCGAGACCGTCGCATCGGCCCCCGCAAGCGGCAGCGTCCTGTGCATGCCCAGTGCGGCCGAGATGCAGGCGCGCTATTGGGGATCGAGGCCGTGACCACCGCCGCCGACCGCAGCCAAAGCCGCGCGGAGATGGACCGCCTCGACATCATGATGCAGGCCTATAACCGCAATCGGCGCGGCTTTTCGCTCCACGAGGCGCCGCGCCACTGGCAGCAATGGGACAATCTGCGCGCCGCTCTGGGCGAGCTGGCCGAGGTCGCCTCGCCGGGTCAATACCGCGTCGGAACCGGCCCCGCAGGCGGCGCGGTCGAGACCATCCCCGGCCCCTATGCCGACGGCGTGACAGGCCTTCTGGCCAAGGGCCAGCCGGTCGTGACCTCGACCTTTGCCACGGCGTTCGGCCATGTCATGACCGCGATCGGGGCGGTCGTTCGCCATGACGGGACGGCCGAATGGCTCATCATGAACGACCCCAACGGCACGCTGGCCAGCGCGGATTCTCTTTACGGCACGCTCGCCTTGCGCGAGCCGGTCGGGCTGAACGGCACCAATGATCCCGCCGATCTGCGCGCCGTTCAGGAAGCGCTGATCCGTACCGGCCATTATCGGGGTGCCCCCGGCGCGCCGGTCGACAGCGCCGACCCCGCCGATCCGACCATTGCCGCGATCCGCGCCTTTCAGGGGTCGGCGGGCGACGGGCTGGTCAGCCCCGGCGGCGAAACGGAAAGGCGCATCAACGCCCGCATCGGCCAAGGCACCCGCACAGGCTATAGTGCGGGCGAAAACGAAACCAACCGCGCGACGGATGAAAGAGGCCGCCATGTCTACTACAATGGCGAAACCGAGGGCAACAGTAAGGGCCAGTTCAGGCTGAAGGGGCAAGCATGGTCGAGTGTGATCGAACCCGTAACTCCGCTGACCACGGCGCAAATCGCGGCGCGGCTGAACCCGGGCGTTGCGGCACCCGAGCCTGCGGTTCCGGCCGTGACGGCGGAACGCTGGACTCGGGCCGGATGGCCGCCACGACGCGAAGCCGCGCGGATCATCGGTTCGCGCTTTCCGGCGCGCGGCAGCGCGGTACCGGATGGGCCTCCCGCCTTTGCGCGCTCCTGTTTGCGGCAGCCTTGGCGCTTCCCGATCGGGCCTTTGCGGAAAGCTGCTCGGCCCCCGATCTTGCGCCGCTGCGCCCCTGCTCGGACCTGCGCGCCGCTGCCGTCACCCCTCCGCCCGCTTGGGTGGCCTGCGAAGGCGGCTGCATCATCCGTCAGGATGCGGGCAATGCCGTGCTGCTCGACCTCGAAGGCCGCGCCTTGTCGACATTCGAGGGGCTGAGCTTTCTGCCCGGCAACGGCATGACCCAATGCCTGACGGTCCTGCCGTTCCTCTCGGCCAATTCCGAACTTTTTCTCTTCGACACGAGCGAAGGGACGATAGGCGAGCCGCTGCAACTCCCCTCGCGCCGCTATACGATCCCGCGCCGCACGAGGATCCCCTTCTCCTTGCCGCCATGCTGTCCTCGGCGCAGCTCTCTTGTGACGGCAAACGTTTTTTCAGCCCGCTTCAGGACGGGATGGGATTTACCGTCGAGGACATCGCGCCTGACGACGGGTCCGCCGAGCAAAGCGGGTCGGGAGCGGTCATCACCATCTCGCCCTCGGGCCGCTACGCGCTCGAGATCGGCGGCAGCGGCAATTTTGTCCTGCGCGATTTCGTCTCGGACAAGAGCTATCCGACGGCAGCCCGCCCCGAACTCGACGTGCCCTTTTTCGACGTGACCGAGCGCTATCTTCTGGTGCGCGTCGCCCCCGCCCCATCAGATCTGCCCGAGGCCGAGCCCGACACCCGAACCGCAGCCGGGAACTTGTCCGCGATGCAGGTCACCATCACCGATCTGGCGACCGGCAAACAGGTCGGAACCACCCCCTATCCGGTCGAAGGCGGCCTCGACTTCCGCGTGGAACCTGCAGCGGCTGATCAATCGGGCCGGATGGTGCTGGTGCCGGTGCGCTTTGACGATGAAGATGACGGGGCCGGCGACACGGAGCCGGCGGGCGGCGAATAGACAGGCGCTCCGGCTGAAACCGCCCGCCTGAAACCACCACCCCGAAACGGCAAAGGCGGGCCATGACGCCCGCCTCGCCTGTTCTTCTTCAGCGCCCCGATCAGGCGGCTGCGGGATCGACGCCCGGAGCCACGGTCATCACATCCTGCCAATCGGGGTGACGCAGATATTGCGCGCGGACATAGGGGCAATAGGGGATGATCGTGAACCCCTCGCTGCGGGCCAGCTCTATCATATGGGCGACCAGAGCCGCCGCCGCGCCGGTGCCGCGCAGGCTTTCGGGAGAGCCGGTGTGATCGGCGCTGATCCGGTTGGGACCGCGATGGGTATAGGTGATTTCCGCCTCGCCCTCGTAGCCTGCGACCGAAACCAGAAACCGGCCGTGACGCGCACCGTCGTCTTCGCGACCAAAGATGAATTCCGCCATGATCTTCTCCTTTTTCCGCAAGGGTGACGTCGAAACCCGCGCCTCGCAAGTGGGATCATCTTGCCCCAGCGCGCATTGTGCAAAAAGACATATCCGCGCCGCTTTGCTGCCTCAACGCCGGTCGAAAGCGTGGCGCGCAGGCTCAGAGCCCGTCGAGATCGCTTTGGACATCCACGTCGCGGGCCTCGCCCTGCGTGATGGCGACCAGAGCTTCGGGTGCCAATCCCGCCAGAAACGCCCGCGCGCCGCGATCGCCTTGGGCCGAGGCGCGGGCAGCGGCGAGATCCTCGCGGGCGAGCGCCATCGGCGGCATGCGCACCCTTGGCAACTGGCCGCCGCCGTATCGCGACGGGCCAGAAGTGCGCGCAGGCTCGCCGGAGAAACCGCAGGCATGTCGCCCAGCACCAGCAGCACCTTGCCGCCGTCGCCCTCCGGCGCCCGAGCCGGCCAATCGGGATGCCCCACCAGCGCAAGATCGATCGCGGCATGAAACGAGGCCGACATGTCCTGATCCGGCGCGATCATCAGCGCGAAGACATCTTCGGGCAGGATCCGCGCCACCTCGGGCGAGGAAACCACCGCCGCGATCCGCGCAACCCCCGCCGCCTTGACCGCATCGACGGCATGAAGCACCAATGCGCGCCCCGCCACCGGAGCAAGCATCTTGTCCGCCTCGCCGAAACGCCGTGACGCGCCGGCGGCTAGTACGATGGCGATGCTCACGGCCTAGGCCTCGTCCGTCTGTGGGGCGGGGAAGGCGCCGCCTGTTGGTGCGCCCGCCTGCGTTTCGGCTGCCAGAGCGGTTATCTCGGCCAGAACCGAGACCGCGAGGCTGTGGGGATCGCGGGTCGAATGGATCAGGCCGATCGGGCCGCGAAGACGCTGGCGCTCCTCGACGGGAATGCCGATTTCGGCCAGCCGCGCGAGCCGTTCGGCCTGCGCCGCGCGACTGCCCTGAGCGCCGATATAGAAGGCGGGCGAGGGCAGGACGCGGGAAAGGATCTCCGGCTCGACATCGTGGTCGTGATAGAAAAGGGTGACCGCCGTGCGGGCGTCCAAGGCGATCTCGTCCAGCCCCGCGAGGCCGGAGAGGTCGCGACAGGGCAGACCGCCCTCTTGCGCCGCAGCCAGCGTCGCGCCGTCATGGGAAGCCAGGACGACCCCTGCCCCGCCCGCTTGCGCCAGCGCGGCAAAAGCCACCGCCTCCGGCCCCGCACCGAAGACGACATGGCGCAGGGCGGGCCGGAATCCGATCGCGAAGGCACGCGCGCCGTCGGAGGCGGCTCCCCGCTCAGGGCCGGTCGGCTGATAGGGACCAAGGGCCAGCCGTCCCTGCGGCGAGACCAGCAGCGACAGGCTGTCGCGCGCGTGCCGCCTTGCCTGCAGTTCTGCCAGAAGCGCGCGGTCCTGCACGGCGAAAAGCATGACCTCGATCCCGCCGCCACAGGGCAGTTTCAGATCGAAATAGGGCGAGCCCTCGCCGTATTGGAGCCGCATGACCCCGTCCGTTTGCCGCAGTTTCGCGGCCTGCAACACAAGATCGGCCTCGACACAGCCCGAGGTGATCGCGCCTGCAACCTCGTCGCCGGCACCGATCGCCATGGCCGCCCCCGCCAGACGGTAGGCGGGGCCGATGGTGCGGGTCAGAACCGCCATGACCACACCCTCGCCGAGGTCGAACGCCGCCTGCCACGGGTCGCGCAAGGCGGGATGGCCCCGCCCCGAACCTTGTCCGGAACCCTGTCCCGAAGCGGAGCCGAAACCGAAGCCGCAAATGCGCTCGTCCCCCTCATGCGCTTTGCGGCCCCAAAGCCTTGAGCACATCGGCAGGCAGGATCGGCAAATGGCGCATCCGCACCCCCACCGCATTGTAAAGCGCATTGGCGATTGCGGGGGCGATCACCGTCGTTCCCGGCTCGCCAAGGCCGGTCGGAACCTCTGTGCTGTCGACGAATTCGATCTCGATCTGCGGCGCGTCGATCATGCGCAGCGGCGTATAGGTCGCGAGATTGAGATCGGCCGGCACGCCGTTCTCGATCGAGGTCCCCTCGAACAAGGCCATCGAAATCCCCAGAGCGCCGCGCCCTCGGTCTGCGCATGGGCGCCGTTCGGATCGACCACAACACCACAATCGACGACGATCCAGACCTTCTGGATATCGACGAAACCGGTCTTGCGGTCGACATGGAGCTGAACCGCGCCTGCAACCCATGTCGGCATGCTGCGCGACTGCCCGAAGGTCGTGGCCAGCCCGATTGCCGTGTCGGCAGGCAGATCCGCCTTGCCATAGCCCGAAAGCTCGGCCACCCGCGACAGCACCGCCGCCTGACGTTTCGCGCCCCCGACCGCATTCGGCGCCGAGCCGGCATTCGCGCCTTCGGCCGTGAAATGGTCCAGCCGGAATTGCAGCGGATCGGCCCCGATATGATGGGCGGTCTCGTCCATGAAGCTCTCGACCATGAAGTTGATCCAGCCCGGCGAGACCGAACGCAGCCAACCGGGCCGGAAGGTCGTATTGGCAAGCTCGTTCGAGACGACGCGCATGCGCTGGCCGCCGACCTCGTACCAATGCTCGCCCCCGTCCGAGGCGAAAGGATCATAGGGCTCGCCGTTCAGCCCCTTGGCGAGGCCGTCCGCCGCCATGACTTTGGTCGGCCAGCCCGCCGCATAGGTGCTGTCCATCGCGACGACCTGTTTGTCGGCGTCAAAGGCCATCCGCAGACGCGCCATCGAAGGGCTGCGGAACAGATCGAACAGGCTGTCTTGCTCGCGCGTGAGGACCATTTTGACAGGTTTGCCGCCCAAGGCCTTCGAAGCAAGCGCAACCGGCACGCAGTAATCGCCGTTCAGCCGCCGTCCGAAGCCGCCGCCCAGCATATGGCTGCGCATGACGACCTGCTCTTGCGGCACATCCAGCGCCTTGGCGATCCAGGGCAGGCAGAGCGATTGCCACTGGTTGCCGGTCAGGATCTCCCAGACGCCCTCGCCGTTCCGCAACGCGATCGCATTCATCGGCTCGAGCGCATAATGGAGAACCGATGAGGTGGTGTAATCGGCCTCGAGGATATCGGCGGCTGCGGCAAAGACCGGATCGACATCGGGATTGCCCGCCGTCTCCACCAGCGCACCGAGCGAGCCATCCTCGATCAGGCGCAGGTTCTCGGCCTGGATCTGGGCCTCGGTGACTGTTGCTTCGGGGGAAGATCATAGGTGACCGTGACCAGTTCCGAGGCCTTGAGCGCCGCCCAATGGCTATCGGCAATAACCATCGCCCATCCGGCCGTCGTGCCCGAAGGATCATCGAGCCTCAGCACCTGCCGAAAGCCCTTGACCGCTTTTGCCGCGCTGTCGTCGAGCGCCGAAATCGTGCAGACGTTGCGCGTCGGCGGCAGGATCGGCGCGCCGTAGACCATGCCCTCGACCTTGGCGTCGATCCCGTAGACCGCCTGCCCCGTGGTCTTGGCGCGGATATCGAGCGCCTGCACCTCTTGCTTCAGCAAGGTCAGCTCGAGACCGGCCGCAGGGGCAGAGCCTTCAGCTCGTCTTCGGTGAAGCTGCGGGCGATGCCTGCCGAGACCAGCTCGCCAAAGCTCGCGCTCCGGCCATCGGGCCCGCGTACGACGCTATCGGCAACAGTGATGCCCGCGACCGGAATGCCCCAGATTTCGGCGGCCTTTTCGATAAGCGCGGTACGTCCGGCGGCGGCGGCCTGCCGGTAGATCCCCCAGCTCATCCAGATCGACCAGCTGCCGCCCGTGACCATCGTGCCCCATTTGGCGTCGCTGTCGACATGGGTGATGTCGACATCATCCCAATTCGCGCCCAGTTCGGCGGCAAGGATGCGGGCGACTCCGGTGCCGACATGCTGGCCCATTTCGGCATTGATGATGTTGACGTTGATCCGGCCCGCGCCGTCGATCCAGTACCAGATGGTCGGCTCGAATGCCGCGCCGTCCGGTTCCAGCGGCACGCCAAGGGGCTGGGCGGGGTCCATCGCGGCCAAAGCGTCGCGCGGAAAGCCGAACATGGCGACGCTTGCGGCCATGCCGACCAGAAAGCCCCGACGGCTGACGGCCATCGCCGCCGCGGTTGCGGGAGCAGAGGCACTTGTCGCGCCGCCCTTGATCAGATCGATCTTACCCATTGCGGCGATCCTCCGTCACGAATGCGCCGCCACCGGCATCGGCATCGGCGCGCATCTGGGTCGCGGCCTGACGCACGGCGGCGCGGATACGGTTATAGGTCATGCAGCGGCAGAGATTGCCGGTCATCACCGCATCGATATCGGCATCGCTCGGCTCGGCCACATCCTTGAGCAGCGCCGCCGCCGTCATGATCTGGCCCGACTGGCAATAGCCGCATTGCGGCACCTGCAGGCTGCGCCATGCTTGCTGGACGGGGTGGTTGCCTTCGGGGTCGAGGCCTTCGATCGTGGTGATCACCGCGCCCGCGACATCGCTCACGGCGGTAATGCAGCTGCGCGTCGGGCGACCGCCCACATGGACGGTGCAGGCCCCGCACATCCCCTGACCGCAGCCGTATTTCGTGCCAGTGAGGCCGACTTCGTCGCGGATCGCCCAGAGCAAAGGCATCTCCGGATCGACATCCAGACTGACCGCGCGGCCGTTGATGGTGAATTCGATCATCGCTTCATCCTCGATCTCCGGTCGCGCAGGACCGTCAATGGTTCCGTGGTCAATGGGTTCCGACATGGGCGCGCAGATCCGCCACGCGCTGGTCGAGGTTCTCCCAGGCGGGCAATCCGGTCCGGCTGGCCCGCAGATATTCGGCAATCGCCGCGATCTGGCTGTCGCTCAGGGCTTCGCGATAGGCGGGCATCACAACGCCGCCCGAGCCCTCTTTCACCGCGACCCCGTCAAGGATGACATGGATCAGGTTCGAGGGATCGGCCTCGCGCGTGGCGGAATTGATCCCGAGATCGGGCCGCGCCGCCGTCACGCCGTTTTCCGGCACGCTGTAATGGCATGATGCGCAGGCCGAGACGTAAAGCCGCTCGCCCAGGGCCTGACGATAGGCGGGATCGGGCTTTCCGGCCGCGATGCTCGCCAGAACCACGGGGCTTTGCTGGGCATCGGCCTCGGGTGCGCCGACGATATCGCCGAGATAGGTCGCGATCGCGGCAATATCGCTTTCGGGAAGCTCGGCAATCCCGCCATGGACGACCGGCCCCATCGGACCGGCGGCAACGCCGTGGAATGTGCCCGCCCCCGTCACGAGGTAGCGCGCGAATTCCGCTTGCGTCCAGGGCACGCCCGAAGGGTTTGCGGCAGTCAGCGCGGGCGCGGTCCAGCTGTCGACCACCGCGCCGCCATATTGCTCGGCGCGCTTTTCGGCCCCGAGCGCGTTGCGCGGCGTATGGCAGGCGCCGCAATGGGCGACCCCTTCGACCAGATAGGCGCCGCGGTTCCATTCCGCCGATTTCGACGGATCATCCTGATAGCGGCCGTAATCGACGAAAAGGAGCCCCAGCCCGCCTGAAGGAAGCGCAGGTTCAGCGGAAAGGGAATGGTCGGCTCGAGCGTCGCCTGACGGACCGGCTCGACCTCGGACATGATATAGGCATAGACCGCATCGACATCCGCATCGGTCATCTTGGTGAAATGGTCAAAGGGATCGCGGGGAAAAGACGCGCGCCTTCGCGGTCGACACCCTCGTGCATGGCGCGGCGGAAGGCTTCGGGCGACCACAGGCCGATGCCGGTTTCGGGATCGGGCGTCAGGTTCGAGCCGTAGATCGTGCCGAAGGGCGATGCGATCGGGAAATTGCCCGCATAGGCCTTGCCGCCCGCCGCGGTATGGCATTCCGCGCAATAGCCCGCCGAGGCGAGGATGCGCCCCTTTTCGATCGTTGCCGCGTCGAAAGCGGGGCGGTCGGCGGGCTGCATCGCCTCGATCGGGCTGCGATAGGCGTAAAGGCCGAAACCCGCAGCCGCGACCACGCCGACCCCGAGCACCGCCAAGACCACGGATTTGAACATCTGGTGCATATCCTTCTTGCTGAGCCTGCGCTGATGCCGGCCTGGCTTGGTGCGGCGCACCCGTCATGAAAAAACAATCGGCCGCGACCCCGAGGCCGCGAAAACAGGGCGATCTTCGCGATAATGGCCGCAAATGGTCGCTGCGGGGTTAACGCCATCGCGGGCGGGTTGTTCCCGCCTTGTTTTATTGGACCGCATCATTTTGCACAATTGGTTTGCGACAGTTTCCGGACCCGCCGCCGCGCGCGCAACCGCGGCGCAGGTGACGTTCGGGCAAGCTGCTTCGCCGCGCCGCGGCAAAGAGAAAGGCGCCACCCGAACGGATGACGCCTTCCCCATGGTTTGCGCACCCTGCGGCTCGCGATCAGTGTCCGGCGGGCTTTGCGGCATTGCGGTAGAGGTAATCCTTGCCCGCACCCAGACCGCCGACGCTTTCGACATCGAGCCGGTCGGCGTCGCGCTGGCGCACGGCAGCCATGACCTCGCCCACGACCTCGGCGCTTTCGCCAAGACGCGAGAGGGCCTCGGCGGCAATCGCCTGCGCACTCTCGTAGGTTTCGCGCATCTGGTAATCGGCTCCGAGCTGCATCAGCTTGATCGCATGGCCGCGATCCTGTGCACGCGCCAGAACCGGCACCAGCGGATATTCGTGCTTCATCACCTCGACCGTGCGCGCGGTCGCATCCGCATCATCGGCGGTAGCGATCACCAGCTTGGCCTTGGCCGCACCAGCGGCATGGAGGATATCGGCGCGGCTGCCGTCACCATAGAAGACGCGGAAGCCGAATTCCTCGGCATCGCGGATCTGGTCGGGGTTGGTCTCGATGATCGAGAGGTGGTAGCCGCGCGCCAGAAGCGCCTGGCTGATCACCTGCCCCATGCGGCCGAAGCCGATCATCAGCACCGCGCCTTCGCTGTCCTCGACCCCGTCCAGCCCTTCGGTCGAGGCCTCGACGGGCTTCTGGATGCGCTCCTTGACGATCAGCACCAGCGGCGTCAGCACCATCGACAAGATGATGATCGCGGTCAGGTTGGCGTTCCATTCCGGCGTGAGAATGCCGAAGCTCGTGGCGCTGGCGTAAAGCACAAAGGCGAATTCGCCGCCCTGCGCCATCAGCACCATCCGGTCGAGCGCCTCGCGGTGCCCTGCCTTGAACAGGCGCGCGACGCTATAGATCACCGCCATTTTGAGAATCATATAGGCCGGAACCGAGATGACGATCGTGGTCCAGTTCTGGAGGATGATATTGAGGTCGAGCGCCATGCCGACCCCAAGGAAAAAGAGGCCCAGAAGCAGACCGCGGAAGGGTTCGACATCGGCCTCGAGCTGGTGACGGAAGGTCGATTCCGACAAAAGGACGCCCGCAAGGAAGGCCCCATCGCCATCGACAAGCCGCCCGCCTGCATCAGCACCGCCGAGCCGAGTGCCACCAAAAGCGCCGCCGCCGTCATCACCTCGCGCGCGCCAAAGCGCGAGCATGCGAAACATGGGATCAAGCAGATAGCGGCCGGCAATGACCAGCGCGGCAATGGCGCCTAGCCCGATCACGATCGACCAGATGCGGTCCGCCATTGTCGCCTCGACCCCGCCCGGCGCAAGGAAGGCGACCAGCGCCAGAAGCGGCACGATGGCGAGATCCTCGAACAAGAGGACCGCGACCATTTTTCGGCCGTGGGGTTGGTTCAGCTCGCCGCGCTCGGCCAGAACCTGCATGACGATGGCGGTCGAGGTGAGGACGAAGCCCGTGCCCGCGATGAAGCTCGCCTCGATCGGAAAGCCCTGGACGATGCCGACCCAGACCAGCACCGCAATTGCCAGACAGACCTGCACCAGCCCGAGGCCGAAAATCTCTCCGCGCATGACCCAGAGGCGCGAGGGCTGCATTTCGAGGCCGATCACGAAAAGGAACAGCACCACGCCGAGTTCGGCGACATGGATGATGGATTGCGCATCATGAAAGAAGGCCAGACCGAAGGGGCCGACCAGAAGCCCCGCCGCGAGATAGCCCAGAACCGAGCCAAGCCCGATCCGGCGAAACAGCGGCACGGCAAAAACGCCCGCCGCCAGAAGAACCACGACCGGAACCAGATCGAATGCGGCATGGGCCGCGTCAGCTGCTTGGCTTGGATCTGCCATTTGTCACCCGTTAGTTGTGAAACCCAAATGCCGGCCACCGGCATCGCAAAGAAAGTCGCCCGTCATCCCTGCGGACCGCTTGTCGAACCTGCCGGTTCGCAAACTGCCCCAGATGCAAGGATTTCGCGCGGTTTCGGTTCCCTAACCGAAAAGCGGAATGCTTGACAGGTTAATTGTACAAATACACGGTCTCAGGGAATGTGGTTGTTTGAAACGGAGGCGATTGTGACCCCGACACCGCTGATTATCCCGCCCCTGCGCCGCTTGTACGACTTTCTCGACCCGATTGCCTTTACGGTTCTGCGGGTTCTGGCCGGACTGATGATGATGCAGTTCGGCTATGCCAAGCTCTTCGGCGCGGGCGATATCTCGCGCGATATCGCGCATATGCAGAACCTCGGGCTCGAGCCTGCGCAGTTCTGGGCCTATTTCGTCGTCGGCATCGAATGCTTTGCCGCGGCGGGGCTGATCTTGGGCCTTTTGACCCGCCCCTGCGCGGTGGCGCTGACCATTCTGGTCTCGGTCATGCTGGTCTCGGTTCTGATCCCGCGCGGCGAGGGCTATCAGCTCGGCGCGCTCTGGTTCGGCGCTTTCGCCTATTTCGCGGTCAAGGGCGGCGGGCCGATCTCGGTCGACCGGCTGATCGGGCGCGAGTTCTAGCCTGCGGACAAGGACCCCGCGGCAAGAGGGCCTGACCGCGGCGGGGGCCGCCTCAGCCCTCGCTCGCCGCGATCCGCGTGGCGGCTTGAGCATTGAGCCGCAGCCGCCGCAGGAAGGCCGCGACGAAAATCGCGCTCAGGATCAGCACGATGGTCGGTGCAGGCGCACTGTCGAGATAAAGCTCGCATAGACCCCCGCCAGCATCGCGCCCATACAGACCGCGACCGCCACGACCATCATGCGCCCGAAGCTGCGCACCAGCAAAAGGCGATTGCGCCGGGAGCGATCAGCAGGCCCACCGCGAGGATCAGGCCGGTCGCGCTCATGGTGGCGACGATGGTGAGCGACAGGATGGTGAGCAGCCCGTAATGCAGGACCCCCACCGCCAGCCCCGATGCCCGCGCCTGCGTGGGATCAAAGGCATGCAGCATCAGATCCTTCCATTTGAGCAGCAAAGCCGCCGTCACCGGAACGGCGATCCAGAGCGCGGTGCGCAGATCCTCGGGCCCGACGCCGAGCATGTTGCCGAAGAGGATATGGTCGAGATGCACATCCGAGGTGATCGAGGTGTAAAGCACGATCCCCAGACCGAACATGCCCGAGAAGACCACGCCCATGACGGTATCTTGTTTGACGCGGCTGTTGTCCGACAGAAATCCCGTCGCCAGCGCCGTCACCATGCCCGCGCCGAAAGCACCGAGCAGCAGGGGAAAGCCGAAGATATAGGCAAGCACGACACCGGGCAGCACGGCATGGCTGACCGCATCTCCCATCAAGGCCCAGCCCTTGAGCACGAGAAAGCAGGACAAAAGCGCCGTCGGGACCGAAACGATCACCGCGATCAGAAAGGCGTTCTGCATGAAGGGAAACTGGAAGGGCAGCGTCGGGTCGATCATGGTGCAATCCCTCCGCCAAGGCCGCGCGCGCTTTGGCGCGGGCCGCGAGGAGCCCGTATTTCGGGGCCCAGACAAAGGCCGCCAGAAAGATCAGCGTCTGCAAAAGGACGATGATCCCCCGGTCGCGCCATCAAGGAAATAGGACAGATAGGCCCCGACAAAGCTCGTGCTCGCGCCGATCGCCACCGACAGCAGGATGAGCCGCTGGAAACGGTCGCAAAGCAGATAGGCGGTCGCTCCGGGCGTCACCACCATTGCGACGACAAGGAAGGCTCCGACCGTCTGCATGGCGGCGACAACGCAGGCCGAAAGCAGCATGAAGAACACGCCCTTGAGCAGGCCCGGCCGCAATCCGATGGTCCGCGCATGGCTTTCGTCGAAGAAAACCACCATCAGATCCTTCCATTTCGCCAAAAGCACGGCGAGAGAGACCACGCCGATGATGACGAGCTGCAGCGTATCTTCGGGAGTGATCGACAGGATGTTGCCCATGGTGATGGTCTGCACCGAAATCGCCATCGGATTGAGCGAGACCATGAACAGGCCGAGCCCGAAGAAAGAGGTGAAGATCATCCCGATCACCACATCGATCTTGAGGCCCGAACGCTCGGACAGGAACAGCATCGCCGCCGCCGCCAGCCCGCCCGAGAGAAACGCGCCCAGCGCGAAGGGCAGGCCCAGCATATAGGCGCCCGCCACCCCGGCACGACCGAATGAGAAAGCGCGTCGCCAATCAGCGACCAGCCCTTGAGCATGAGGAAAGCCGACAGAAAGGCGCAGACCCCGCCGACAAGCGCCGAAACCCACATCGCATTGGTCATGTAGAGATAGTTGAAGGGCTCCAGCAGGGTGCTCATTGCCGCGCTCCCTTCGCTGGCGCCGATGCCGCGTCAACCGCTTGCACTGCGGCTTCCGCTTCTGCCTCGACCGGCCCCGACAGGGTATGGGTGCGGTCGCCGTAGCGCACGAAGGGGCGCTCGTCATCGGTCAGGATCGAAATCTGGCGCGCATCGGCATCGTCGTGGAGCACATCGCCGCCGATGGTGAAATGGCGCAGCACGCCGCCGAAAGCCGCTTCGAGATTTTCATGGGTGAAGGTGGTTTCGGTCGGCCCGTAAGCCAGAACCGTGCCCTTGACCAGCACCACGCGGTCGCAAAATTCCGGCACCGAGCCGAGATTATGGGTCGAGACCAGCATCACCCGCCCCTCGTCGCGCAGCTCGCGCAGAAGGGTGATGATCTGGTCCTCGGTCTTCACGTCGACGCCGGTAAAGGGCTCGTCGAGCAAGATCACCCGCCCGTCCTGCGCCAGTGCCCGCGCCAGAAAAACGCGCTTGCGCTGGCCGCCCGAAAGCTCGCCGATCTGGCGGTGGCGGAAGTCCTGCATATTGACCCGCGCGAGGGCGGTGTCGACCGCGGCGTGATCGGCGCGCGAGGGGCGGCGCAGAAAGCCCATATGGCCGTAGCGGCCCATCATCACCACATCTTCGACCAGAACCGGAAAGGTCCAATCGACCTCTTCGGATTGGGGAACATAGGCCACGAGGTTCTTCTTGAGCGCCTCTTTGACGCTCATGCCGAGCAGGCTGATCTCGCCTTGCGCGGCGGGAACGAATCCCATGATCGCCTTGAAAAGCGTCGATTTCCCCGCGCCGTTGACGCCGACCAGCGCCGTGACCGTACCCTTGGGGATCTGGAAACTCGCATGACGCAGGGCGGTATGGCCGTTGCGGTAGGTCACCGTCACATCGCGCGCGGCAATACCGCCGCCCGGCTCACGCAGCTGTTCGGCGGCAAGACCGTCTGTTGGTCCCTGCTGCCCCAAGTATTGCGCCGCTTTCGTCCTGTCCTCAGCCATTGCCCATTCGCTTTCCGCCGGAACAGGACGGCAGCCCATTTGCTTGCTTTGCACCCACAGTTTCAGCCTGCCCGCGCTTTGACAACCGCACTTAATCGTCCTTTCCGGCCAAGCCTTTTCCGGTCAGCCCGTCGGCAACCGTTCTGGTCGTGACCACCAAAAGATCGAGATAGCTCGGCACCGGACCATCGGGCTCCGAAAGGCTGTCGACGTAAAGCACGCCGCCATATTGCGCCCCCGTCTCGCGCGCGACCTGTTTGGCCGGCGCGGTGTTGACGGTGCTTTCGCAGAAAACCACAGGGATCTTGTTGGCGCGAACCTCGTCGATCACGGTGCGCACCTGACGCGGCGTGCCCATCTGGTCCGAGTTCATCGGCCAGAGATACAATTCCTTGAGCCCAAGATCACGCGCGAGATAGGGAAAGGCCCCTCGCAGGACACCAGCCAGCGCTGCGCCTCGGGGATGACCGCGATCTCGGCTTTCAGGGGTTCCAGCGCGGCGCGCAGCTCGGTCTTGTAGGCCTCGGCATTGGCGGCATAGGTCGCGGCATTGGCGGGGTCCTGCGCCTCGAAAGCGGCGGCGATGTTGTCGACATAGATCTGCGCGTTCTCGAGCCCCATCCAGGCATGGGGATTGGGCTTGCCCTCATAGGCGCCCGCGGCGATCGGCACCGGCGTGATCCCCTCGGTCAGCGTCACCGAAGGCACGTCGCCCAGATTGGCCAGAAACTGCTCGAACCAGCGTTCGAGATTCATGCCGTTCCACAAGATCAGATCGGCATCCTGCGCGCGCACGATGTCTTGCGGCGTCGGCTCGTAGCCGTGGATCTCGGCACCCGGTTTGGTGATCGAGACCACCTCGGCCGCATCCCCGCCACATGCGCCGCCATATCGGCCAGAACGGTGAAGGTCGTCACCACCTTCATCTTGTCCTGCGCCAACGCGGGGGCGGCCATGATCACAGAGGCAGCCACAGCGCCGAGAAGACGCGCGAATTTCGGGGTCATGCATAATCCTTTCCTGTTCCTCGTCCGTCGCGCGGCACCTGCCCTGCCCTTGTGATCGGGGCGCTTGTGCCGGTCCGGCGCGCGATTGGTGGGCGCGCCTGCTTCGCCGGCCAGATGCGAGCGAGTCGCAATATAGATAATCAAGCCCGAACGGATTGCAACTGCAAATCATTCTCAACAAGCGGTGAGGCGCGAGCCGTGGCCCGAACGCCCCGCCTCTTGGCGACGATGCGTCGGGTCCAAGCGCAAGCGCGTGATTTGGCTTCCACAATCTGCGGGCGCCTGCCATCATCGCCTAGCCAAATTGGATATATCGAGCGACAGCGATGCTTGATTGGCGGTTGGGGAGATCTGAAACGCAAGCTGGTGCTGATCGCGCTCGGGCTCGGGCTGGCGCTGACCGTCTGGCAGGCCAACCGGATCGCGCTGCGCCATTACCTCTCGGTCGATGCCGCCCGCGCCGAAACCGCGATGCGGCTGACAATCAACGCGCTCGAAGGCGATCTCGCACGTTACGAGGTCGTGCCGCAGCTTCTGGCCGATCTGGACGCGATCCGGCTGCTGGCGGCGACCCCGACGACAACAAACGGCGCGCGGAGATCAACGCCCTGATGGCGCGGCGCAACATCATGCTCGAATCCTCGGACATCTATCTGATGCGCAGGGACGGCGAGACCGTCGCCGCCTCGAACCACGGCCATTCGGGCACATTCGTCGGCCAGAATTTCCGCTACCGACCCTATTTCCAGGATGCGCTGATGGGCCATCCGGCGCGGTTTTACGGGGTCGGCACGACTTCGGGGTCAGGGGCTACTTCTTCTCGGCGCCCGTGCTCGATCCGGCGGGCGCGATTGCCGGCGTGCTCGCGGTCAAGATCGGCGTCGACCGGATCGAGGCGGCTTGGCGCGGCAACGAATACCGCATCCTCGTGACCGATCCCGAGGGGATCGTCTTCATGTCCTCGGTCCCGAGCTGGCTTTACGGCGCGACGCTGGAACGCACGCCCGAGCAGCTCGCCCGTACCGAAGCCTCGCGCCGCTATGCCGATGTCGTGCTCCATGACCTGCCCTTCCGCCGCTCCCAGCGCGACGGGGCCCGACAGGTGCGGCT
The DNA here is from genome assembly GCA_030410095.1 of Paracoccus cavernae. Lineage (GTDB taxonomy): Bacteria > Pseudomonadota > Alphaproteobacteria > Rhodobacterales > Rhodobacteraceae > Paracoccus > Paracoccus cavernae. The sequence goes on along the minus strand of JAUFRC010000001.1, from coordinate 57,613 downwards.
GGACGAGGACGACCGTGCCGGCGGCAGCGGCGATTTCCTGATCGCCGAGCATGTCATGGGCAATGCCGGCTGGAAGGTTCAGGTGCTGCTCGACACCGCCAATGCGCGCATTCAGGCGCGGGTCGCGGCGATCACCGTCTTTTTGCTGCTTTGCGCGGCGCTCTTCGGCGGCTTGGTCGTGATGCAGCGCCGCGCCCGCATCACCGAGCGGCTGATGATCGAGGCCCGCGCCCGCGACGAGCTGGAGACACGCGTCAAGGAGCGCACCGCCGATCTGGCGCGGGTGAACAGCCATCTCGAACAGGAGATCGACGAGCGCCGCGCCACCGAAACCGAGCTGCGCCGCGCGCAGGCCAATCTGGTGCAGGTCGGCAAGCTCGCCGCTCTCGGCCAGATGTCTGCGGCGCTCAGCCACGAGATCAACCAGCCCCTCGCCGCCGCCCGCAACTACGCCGACAGCGCCGATATCTTCATCGCGCGCGGCGATCTGCCCGCGCACGCCAGAACCTCGGCCATATCCTGTCGCTGATCGACCGCATGGCGGCGATCGGACGGCATCTGCGCAATGCCGCGCGCAAACCCAACGAGCGTCTCGCCGCCGTCGATCTGGCGGGGCTTCTGACCGAGACCCAGATCATCGTCGAGGGCCGCCTCAAATCCGCCCGCGCCACGCTCGAGCTGGATCTCGCAGCGGATCTGCCGCCGGTCAGGGGTGGCGCGACGCGGCTCCAGCAGGTGCTGGTCAATCTGATCAGCAATGCCGCCGATGCGGTCGAGGGCGGCGCGGACCGCCGCATTACCCTGTCGGCACGGATGCAGGCCACGCCGGACGGTCCCCGCGTCGGGATCCGGCTGCGCGACCGCGGCCCCGGCGTACCGCCCGCAATTGCCGACCGGATTTTCGACCCGTTCTACACCACCAAACAGGCAGGCAGCGGCCTCGGGCTGGGACTCTCGATCAGCTACAACATCATCCGCGATTTCGGAGGCGAGATTACCGTGCGCGACGCAGGCCCCGGGGCCGAATTCACCATCACCCTGCCCGCCGCGGCCGCGGACGAGGCCGCAGCATGAGCATGCACCGCGTCCTTCTGGTCGATGACGACGATACGATGCGCCATTCGACGGCGCAGGCGCTCGAACTCGCCGGTTTCGAGGTCGAGCCGCTGTCAAGCGCCGAAGAGGCATTGGCGCTGGCCGGCCCCGGCTTCGACGGCGCGGTTGTCTCGGATATCCGCATGCCGGGCATGGACGGGATGTCGCTGCTCTCCGCGCTCCACGACGTCGACGCCGAAATTCCCGTCATTCTGGTGACCGGTCACGCCGAGGTCCAGCTTGCGGTCGCGGCCATGCGGCACGGGGCCTATGACTTCATCGAAAAACCCTTTGTCGTGCAGGAGCTGGTCTCGGTACTACGCCGCGCCGTCGATCACCGCGGTCTGGTCATCGAGAACCGACGCCTGCGCGCGGTGGCCGGAAAGCGCGACGACATCGAGGCCCGCCTGCCCGGCCGCACGCAGCTCATGGTCGAGCTGCGCTACCGTCTTCGCGCGATCGGGGCCTCGGATGCCGATACGCTGATCATCGGCCCCACCGGCGTCGGCAAAGAGGTCGTGGCGCGGGCCCTGCACGATATCTCGCCGCGCGCGGGCAAGCCCTTTGTCGCGATAAACTGTGCGGCTTTGCCCGAGGCGCTGATCGAATCCGAACTCTTCGGCCATGAGGCGGGCGCCTTCCCCGGCGCGCTGCGCCCAAGGTTCGGCAAATTCGAACATGCGCGCGGCGGCACGGTCCTGCTCGACGAAATCGGACAGATGCCGGTCGAGTTGCAGGCCAAACTGTTGCGCGTGCTTCAAGACCGCGTCATTACGCGGCTTGGCGCGAACGAGCCGGTGCCGCTCGATGTGCGCTTCATCGCCACCTCGAAAACCGATCTGGCCGAGGCGGTCGCCAAAGGCAGGTTCCGCGAGGATCTTTACTGGCGGCTCAATGTCGCGGCGCTGCATGTGCCGCCGCTTTCGGCCCGGCGCGAGGATATCCCGCTGCTTTTCCTTCATCTCGTGCGCGATCCGCCGCCCGCCACGGCGTGGCCGAGCGCGAGATTCCCCCGCACATCTGGCCGCTTTGGCCGCCGGAGACTGGCCGGGCAATGTCCGCGAATTGCGCAACCAATCCGAGCGTTTCGTTCTGGGTCTCGACCCGATGCAGGCCGCCGCCCCGCAAGGCGCGCGCCTCGCCGAGCGCATGGCAGAATACGAGCGCAGCCAGATCGCCTCGGCCATCACCGCGCATGGCGGGCGGCTCAAGGCGGTCTATGAAACCCTCGGATCAGCCGCAAGACGCTTTACGAGAAGATGCAAAAGCACGGTCTCGACCGTCGTCTGATCCTCGATCCGGCGGAATCCGACGACGATTAGGGACCGGCAAGGTGCAGGCTCACGCGCGGATGGGTGGATTTCCACCCACGCGAACCGCGCCATGTTCCCAAATCCACCCATTCGGCCGCCCGTTCGGCAAAATTGCCGGCCTCCGGCCCCGCATAACATTTGTGTGACTTGTCCATGACGGTTTTCATCTGCCCATCCGCTTCGCACGGGAGAGCAGGCGGCAACATCTTTGTTTCTGGGAGGAAACCATGGCCATCCGCAGCTTGCTCGGCGCCTTTTTCACTGCAACAGCCCTGTCTTCGGCCGCTTTCGCGCAGGCCTATCCCGAGCGCCAGATCTGATGGTGGTCCCTTTCGCGGCCGGTGGTCCGACCGATACGGTCGCCCGTCTCGTGGCCGAGAAAATGTCGGGCGATCTCGGCCAGCAGATCATCATCGAGAATCTCGGCGGCGCAGGCGGGACGCTTGGTGCGGGCCGCGTCGCGGATCCGATCCCGACGGCTATACGATCCTGATGCACCATATCGGCATGGCGACCGCCGCCACGCTTTACCGCAGCCTCGCCTATGACACGGTCAACGCCTTCGACTATGTCGGCCTCGTGACCGAAGTGCCGATGGTCATGGTCGCGCGCAAGGATTTCGAGCCGGCCGATTTCCCGGCCTTCGTGCAATATGTCAAGGAAAACGCCGATGGCGTGACCATGGCCAATGCCGGTATCGGCGCGGCGAGCCATCTGTGCGGCATGTTGTTCCAGTCGGCCATCGACACCCAGTTCGTGACCGTTCCCTATAAGGGCACCGGCCCCGCCATGACCGACCTTCTGGGCGGTCAGGTCGATTTCATGTGCGACCAGACCACCAACACGACCCAGCAGATCACCGGCGGCACGATCAAGGCCTATGCCGTCACCACGCCCGAGCGCCTGCCGCTTTTCCCCGACCTCCCGACCGTCGCAGAGAACGACCTGCCGCAGATGGAGGTCAGCATCTGGCACGGGATCTACGCGCCCAAAGGCACGCCCGCCGAAGTGACCGAGCGTCTGTCGAAATCGCTGCAACTCGCGCTCGCCGATCCGGGCGTGATCACCGCGATGGGTGATCTCGGCACCGCCCCTCCCCGCAGCCGATGCGACCCCCGCCGCGCTCAAGGCCAAGCTCGAATCCGAGATCGCGCGCTGGAAAACCATCATCGATGCCGCAGGCGTCTACGCCGACTAAGGCACCCCGCCGACAAAGCCCCCGCCGGTGACCGGCGGGGATCCCTTCCGTTCCAAGGGGACACCGCATGACGACATCTTCAAACGGGCGCCCAGAAAGCGCCGTATCAAGCGCCGCCTCCAGCGGCCCCGACCGCTCGGATATGGTCGCGGGCATCCTGCTGATGCTCGTTGCCGCCTTCTTCGCCTGGCAATCCTCCGGTCTGCGCATCGGCACCACATTGCGCATGGGGCCGGGCTATTTTCCGGCCATCCTCTCGGGCCTGCTGTTCCTGCTCGGGTTGATCACCACGCTCAAGGCCCTGCGCTCCCTGCCGGAGAGCCGGTCGGCACCATCGCATGGCGCGGCATGATCTTCATCCTGCCCGCTCCGGTCTTCTTCGGCCTGACCGTGCGCGGTCTGGGCTTCGTTCCGGCGCTGTTCTTCACCTCGCTGATCGCCGCGATGGCCTCGCAGCGCATGAAGTTCCATTGGGCGCTGCTCCTTTCGGTGCTGGTCACGCTCTTCTCGACGCTGGTCTTCAGCTATGCCCTCGGCCTGCCCTTCCGGCGCTTCGGCCCCTGGCTTCCTTTGTAAGGGGACCGACATGGATTTCCTCTCCAACCTCGGCCTCGGCTTTTCGGTTGCAACCTCGTTCGAGAACCTGCTGTTCTGCCTGATCGGGGTCATCCTCGGCACGCTGATCGGTGTGCTTCCGGGCATTGGTGCGACCGCGACCATCGCCATGCTGCTGCCGATCACCTTCCAGCTCGAGCCCGTCTCGTCGCTGATCATGCTCGCCGGCATCTATTACGGCGCGCAATATGGCGGCTCGACCACGGCGATCCTGATCAACATGCCCGGCGATCCTCGTCGGCGGTGACGGCGATCGACGGCTACCAGATGGCGCGTAAAGGCCGCGCGGGGATCGCGCTCGCGGTCGCGGCCATCGGCTCGTTCTTCGCGGGTTCGGTCTCGACCCTGCTGGTCGCGCTTTTCGCCCCGCCGCTGACGATCATCGCGCTGAAATTCGGTTCGGCCGAGTATTTCAGCCTGATGGTGCTCGGCCTCGTGATGTCGGTCGCGCTGGCGCATGGCTCGATCGTCAAGGCTTTGGCGATGGTCGTTCTGGGCCTGCTGCTCGGCACGGTCGGCAGCGACATTTTCGACGGCACGCCGCGCTTCACCTTCGGGATCACCGCCTTTGCCGACGGGCTGAACTTCGTCGCGCTGGCAGTCGGTGTCTTCGGTATCGCCGAGATCCTGCGCAACCTCGAGAACGAGACCGACCGGCAGGTCCTGACCAACAATGTCGGCCGCCTCTGGCCCTCGCGGCAGGACTTCCGCGCCATGGTCGGGCCGGTTCTGCGCGGCACGGGCCTCGGCTCCGTCCTCGGCATCCTGCCGGGCGGAGGGGCGATCCTTGCCTCTTTCGCCTCCTATACGGTCGAAAAGAAGCTCTCCAAACACCCCGAGGAATTCGGTCAGGGCGCGATTGCAGGCGTGGCGGGACCGGAATCGGCGAATAACGCAGGCGCACAGACCTCGTTCATCCCGCTGCTGACGCTGGGGATCCCCGCCAACCCCGTCATGGCGCTGATGATCGGCGCGATGATCATCCAGGGCATCGTGCCCGGCCCGAATGTCGCCGCCGAACAACCGGCGCTATTCTGGGGCATCATCGCCTCGATGTGGATCGGAAACCTGATGCTCGTCGTGCTGAACCTGCCGCTGATCGGGCTCTGGGTGAAGCTGCTCAAGGTGCCCTATTACATCCTCTTTCCGATCATCATGGCGATGTGTTCGATCGGGGTCTATTCGGTCAACTCGAACACCTATGACCTCTATGCCGTCGCCTTCTTCGGGCTGCTCGGCTATGTCATGGGCAAGCTGCGCTTCGAGCCGGCGCCGCTGCTTCTGGGCTTCGTCCTCGGCCCGCTGCTCGAGGAACATCTGCGCCGCGCCATGATCTTGTCGCGCGGCGATGCCACCACCTTCGTTACCCGTCCGATCAGCCTGACGCTGCTGCTTCTGGCCGTCGGCGTGCTGGTGCTGGTCTTCCTGCCCTCGATCCGCAAAAGCCGCGAGGAGGTTTTCACCGAAAGCGATGCATGACCACCACGGGCGGGGCGCAGGTCCCGCCTTTCTTCATCATCCCACCACCAAGGATAATGCCATGACCGCCACTTTCACCCGTCGCGCCGGACTGGCCCTGATTGCCGCTCTCGCGCTGAGCCAGGCCGCTTCGGCCCAAAGCGCCTTTCCCGATCGCGCGATCACGCTGGTGATCCCCTTCGCCGCCGGAGGCTCGACCGATCTGGTCGGCCGCGTCGTCGCCGAACGCATGAGCGAGCAGCTCGGACAGCAAGTCATCGTGCAGAACGTCGGCGGCGCGGGCGGAAGCCTTGGCGCGACCCAGGTCGCCGAGGCCGATCCAGACGGCTATACCATTTTGATGGGAACGGTCGCGACCCATGCGCTCAACCCACTGATCCTGAGTGAAAAACCCTATGATCCAGTCGCGGATTTCGCGCCGGTCTCCCTGCTGGTTCTGGTACCGAACGTGCTCGCGGTTCATCCCGACGTGCCGGCGACCACCGTTCAGGAGCTGATCGATCTCGCGAAATCCGAGCCGATGTCCTATGCCTCCTCCGGCAATGCGACGCCCTTGCACCTCTCGGGCGAACTCTTCAAATCCATGGCGGGCGTCGATATCACGCATATCCCCTACAAGGGTTCGGGCCCCGCGCTGACCGACGTTCTGGGCAATCAGGTGCCGATGATTTTCGACAACCTGCCCTCGGCCTCGGCGCATATTTCTTCGGGCAAGCTCAGGGCGATCGGGGTTACCACGGCCGAGCGCTCGCCCGCCTTTCCCGATGTCCCCGCCATTGCCGAGACGCTTCCGGGCTACGAGACCTACAGCTGGAATGCCCTCTTCGCTCCCGCCGGCACACCGCCCGAGGTTGTCGACACCCTCGCCAAGGCGGCGCAGTCCGCGATGGCCGACCCGAAAGTCGCCGAAAAAATGGCCACCTTCTCCGCCACAATCGTCGGCAGCGGCCCCGACGAACTCGCGCAACATGTCGCGGCCGAGATGACCAAATGGAAACCCGTGGTCGAAGGCGCGAATGTCAGCATGGAATAAGCTCTGACCGCTCAAACCCAAACGCCGCGGCTGTTAAGGCCGCGGCGTTTTCATGTGGTAGGCGCGTCGAGCCAATGGCGGGGCGTCGTCGTGGCCAAGGCGTGAAGCAGCGGGGCGGCTGATGGCCTAAGGCAATCCTTTATGCGTGACGATCTTGGGTCTTGGGGGCCATTCAAGGCTCCGAGCCTCCCCGCACGCATCTGGCCGCCTTTGTCGGCCGCTATCCGCTCCCTCCGATTACCGCCTCGTTCCCTGATCAGCCCCACTTGAGTGGTCCGTTTTAAAAGTTAGTGCATGACCGGCCTTTGGTCCATCGGGATGGTGGTTTCTGGAGCCGGCGGGCGATAGCCTAATGCGCTATGTGGTCGTTTCGTGTTGTAATGCTTCCTCCACTCTTCGATCAGGATCTGCGCCTCGCGGAGGCTGTAGAAGATTTCCCCGTTCAGCATTTCATCGCGAAAGCGGGCGTTGAAGCTTTCGCAGTAACCATTCTCCCACGGTGATCCAGGCTCGATGTAAGCCGTTTTAGCGCCGACGGCGCCGATCCAGGCCCGAACCGCCAAGGCTATAAACTCCGGACCATTGTCGGAACGAATGAAGGCGGGAACGCCACGCAAGATGAACAGGTCGGTCAACGCATCGATCACATCTGTCGAATTCAGCCTGTGCCGTACCCGGATCGTCAGGCATTCACGGCTGAACTCATCGAGGATGTTCAGCGTCCGGAACACCTTACCGTCATCGGTGCGGCAATGAACGAAGTCGTAAGACCAGACATGATCCCGGTACTCCGGCCGCAGCCGGACACAGGATCCGTCATTCAGCCACAACCGGCCCTTCTTGGGTTGCTTGATTGGCACTTTCAGCTTCGTCGGGAAAACAGTCCCCGGACTGTTTTCTGATCCTCCTCAGTCTCGTCGCCACAAGCGCTCGACACGCTTGTCGTTCACCTGCCACCCGGCATCCCGCAACATTCTCGATCAATCCATAGGGACGCACACCGCGGGTCAGGTTGGGTACAACGACAAGCGTGCAGGATGCGACGATTGCGCTATCCATCTCTGCTATGAAGATCGCGCTTCCCTGATAGGCTTGGAAGCGGCCAAAGCTTGCCTCCAGCGCTGCGCGATCTGGTTGCGGATCTTCGGGATGCAGATGGCGATAGAGCTCGGCGATCTGTTGGAGATCGCGGTGGTTTGCGCTTCGGGTTCGGGGCCGTGTCTCTGCCATGCTTTTGAGCATGACGGAGGCTTTGCCTTTTTCCCAGCTTCGTTTTTCATTTATGAACGCAAAAAGCGCCCATTTTGGGCGCTGTTTTTTTGGATATTGGTTGCGGGGACAGGATTTGAACACTGTTTCGCAATATCCAAGGTCCTCGGAATACCTATGCGAAGATAGTTCGAGTTCGATCTCGTTCCTAAGCCGCTCTTGGAAATCACCAGGCAGGGATCAACTCTCTCGGCGACGGGGAATGGCTGGCGTGCAGGCATGGCACGCATCGTCGCCGCCAGAATCGCAAAGTCCATTCGGCTATGGACACGGACACCGGCGACATTCGGGCGGTGAAATTTACCTCGAGCCGCAAAGATGACAGCCCGGTTCTACCCCAGCTTTTGAGCCAGATCCCGCTGGATGAGGACATCGGGACCGTGACGGGCGACGGTGCCTTCGATACACGGCGCTGCCACAGCGCAATTCTGGATCGTAGCGGCACGACGATCATACCCATCCGCAGAAACGGTCGCCTGTGGAAGGAGGACTGTCCAGCCGCCAGAGTACGCAACGATATCCTGCGTGCGACCAAGCGCTTCGGCCGGTCCACTTGGAAGCAATGGGCGGGTTATCATCTCCGAAGCCGGATCGAGGCGAAGATGCGGTGCGTCAGATCCTTCGGCGAGCGCATCGCCTCACGCGATCCCTATCGTCAGACCACCGAAATCCAGATCTGCATCGCGCTGATGAACCGTTTCCGTGCCCTCTGCGCTACCGAGATTGAGCGCGTAACTTAAGCCTGAACGGGAAAGGGGAATTTCGAACTCGCTCCGAACTCAGCAACATGTATAAGCGCCCTCTGCGCAAGAGGGTTTGTGGAGCAGTTTCGCGCGCTGTCGGGTGCTGACATGTATCCGGGCTCTCTTGCGGCCATCGTCATGCCGCCGGCCCGTATGGTGTTCGCGGATCAGGTCGCATATCAGCGCCGCGTGCTCGAAGGCACTTTGTTGCAGGCTGATCTCTCTGATCCCGTCTTACGGCCGTTGCGCCAAACGTCTCCTTGCCCTCTTTTGCTCCAACGTCCTCGCGACCTTGACGGCTTATGCCGCTGCAGCCGGAGCTTGTATACGTCACCGTGGTCCATCATAGCCCAGACGATGCGCGCCATGTTGTTCGCCAGAGTCACCCGCACCAGCATCGGCGGCTTGCGCGTTAGCATACCGCCCAACCAGGTGCCTGGTCGTGTCGAGACATGCACGTGCCGTTTGATTATCACGCTCTTGGCGTCGATGATCAGCAGTCGCCGCAGAGCCCGTTCCCCGATCTTCGTCGTGGCGCCAAGCCGCTGTTTGCCGCCTGTCGAATGCTGGCGGGGCATGAGCCCGAGCCATGCTACAAAGTCCCGGCTTTTCCGGAATACTTCGGGCGAGGCGCCAGCGTGGCGATGGCCGTGGTGATCAGGGGCCGATGCCCGGGATCGTCATCAGGCGCAGTGCGACCTCGTTTCCCTTGGCCCGTCGGCTGATCTCTGCGTCCAGCTTCCCGATCTCCGTCTCGAGGTGCCATAGCGCCGCAACCCGCACATCAAGCGTGGCGCGGGCCTCGGCAGGCAGGCCGCTGTCCAGGTCTACGATTATCGCAATCAGCCGCGCAGCATTTGCAGCACCCTGTGGCACGATCTGACCGAACTCGCCCAAATGCCCACGCAGGGCGTTGATCGCCTGTGTGCGCTGCCGGATCAGAATCTCCCGCATGCGGAAGACCATCGCTGCCACTTGCGTCTCTGCACTCTTCACCGGCACGAAGCGCATCGTCGGGCGCTGAGGCGCTTCGCAGATCGCCTCTGCAACAGCGGCATCATTCTTCTGGCGCTTGACGAAGGGTTTCACTTTGGCGGGAGGGATCCACCGCACCTCGTGCCCGAGCTTGCCAAAGCTCGCTGCCCCAGAGTTGTGCGCCGCCGCAGGCTTCCATCGCCACCGCACACGGCGCCAGGCGGCGAAAAAATCCAGAACCTGATCCCGTCTCAGCTTCATGCGCAGCGCCGCCCGCCCCGTGGCGTCGGCGCCATGCGCCTGAAACACATTCTTCGCCAGATCGAGCCCACCCGTGATTATCTCCGACCTGACCGCTCCCCTCTATGGATCTTGAGAGATCCACCTTGGCATACAGATGCCGTCAGGCGGTGGTTACATCATCAACGCTCTGTGCGCTCATGGTGTCGGTCGCAACACTTCCTCGCGAACCCAGGCGCGGTCGGCCAACTTAGCGATGATGCCCTTGGCGTCTTTATGGTCCAATGTGAACTCGTCCTGACCCCCATTGGCTTTGTCGAGAATCTTGCGGCCGCCTGGGCAGAGGCCTAGAGCCTTGAGATGGCTCCATGCCAAGGCTGCAAATTCAAGCGCTGCGGGATCTTGGATCAGCGCTTCGTAGCCCTCTTTGCCTGTAGTGATGACCACCGCGTCGAAAATGAGCGAAGGCGTGCCGGCAAGCTGGCCGTCAGCCGGAAGAACGGAGCCGTCCGACAGCTTGGCGCCGCCAACCTTCTGGCTGACGATCATGCAGCTTGCGCCGGCCGCTTCGGCCTCGGCTTGAAGCGCCTTTACGACCGCAACATCTGCTCCATCGCCAACCAAAACGCCCAGCTTGCGCCCTTTAGGCGCAGGCGGCTTGTGTTTCAGGATCGACAGCGCTGGTGAGGGCGGCAGATCCACCGCTTGCCTTGCGGCCGGAGCAGCGCCCGGAAGCTTGTCCACGCCAAGGCCGTTTGCGACCCGCTGCGCCACCTCGTCGTCGATGTTGCGCAACTGTGCGAGGACGGCTTCGCGGACGGCTTTGATGCCGACCTTGGACAGCTCGAACACCAGCGCTCCTATGACATGATTGAGCTCTGGCTTTGACAGCGACCGCAGAAACATGCGCGGTTGGCTATAGTGATCGGCAAAAGTCTCCGAACGCAGCCGAACCTTCTGGGTCGCATCATTGCCCAAGGCGTCCGTGTCGGTGGTGCTTTGAAAGCCGCCCTTCGCATCGGCCCGAGGTCCGCCGATTTCTCCGGCCTTGGCAAGCGAGTTCGGCTCGTAATTGGCGCGGCCTTTCGGGACCTGCGTTTGGATCATACCGTCGCGCTGGAAGTTGTGCATGGGGCAGCGCGGAGCATTGATCGGGATCTGATGGAAGTTCGTGGTCCCCAGCCTGGATTTTTGCGTATCGAGATAGGAAAACAGCCGCCCCTGCAGAAGAGGATCTGCCGAAAAATCCATACCTGGCAGAATATTCGACGGCAGAAAGGCGACTTGATCGTTTTCGGCAAAATGGTTGTCGGGGTTACGGTTCAAGGTCATCGTCCCGATCAGCTGGACCGGCACTTCTTCCTCGGGGATCAACTTGGTCGCATCGAGGATGTCATAAGGCTGTCTGGCCGCCCAATCGGGGTCGATAACCTGAATGCCCAGATCCCATTCGGGATAGCTTCCCGCATTGATCGCCTCATAGAGGTCGCGGCGGTGGAAATCGTTATCGGCACCCTGAAGTTTCGCGGATTCGTCCCAGATCAGCGACTGGATGCCCGAACGCGGCTTCCAGTGATAGCGGACGAACGACCCTTTACCCTCGGAGTTGATCAGGCGGAAGGTGTGGATGCCAAAGCCTTCCATGAAACGCAGGCTGCGCGGAATGCCACGATCGGACATGGCCCACATCACATTGTGAAGCGTTTCCGGCATCAGCGAAACAAAATCCCAGAAGGTGTCATGGGCTGAAGCGGCCTGCGGATAGCCGCGGTCAGCTTCCATTTTCACCGAATGGACGAGATCGGGAAACTTCATCGCATCCTGGATGAAGAAGATCGGCGTGTTGTTGCCAACGAGATCCCAATTGCCTTCTTCGGTATAGAACTTCACCGCAAAGCCGCGAATGTCGCGTGGCGTATCGACCGAGCCAGCCCCGCCCGCCACGGTCGAGAAGCGAACGAACACATCGCAGCTGTTGCCCTTTTCTGGAACAGCGCGGCGCGGGTCAGTTCGGGAATTGCCTTGTTGACCGTAAACGTGCCGTGTGCGACCGAGCCGCGCGCATGGACAATCCGCTCTGGGATCCGCTCATGGTCAAAGTGAAAGATCTTTTCGCGCAGGACGAGATCTTCAAGAAGCGTGGGTCCGCGCGTCCCGGCTTTGAGGCTGTTCTGGTTGTCCGCAATCGGCACCCCGTGGTTCGTGGTCAGACGGACGGCCTTGTCATCCGTCACCTGGTGGAGTTCGCCACCGTTGCCGGTTTCTCGCACAAACGGCGCGCTGATCGGGTCACTGTTGGTGCCATTTTGCTCCGGCACAGAAGCAGGGTTCTTTTCCGCATGGGTGTTCGATTTCGCCATAGCTTCCTCTCCTACGGGTGGCCTAACACATTCAGGTCCGCCAAGGTGTCAGCGGCACTGCGATCCTCGTTCCCCCTCAACGCGTCGCGAAGGACTTTGTTCACCTGTTGGGGGAAACTCTAGGAGCACGTCAGCTATGCGCCCCTGAGGTGACTAACTTAAGCATGGGTGCAGACAAAAATTGGACTGTTTTCAAGACATGAGGCACTTGCATAGCTATCTTATGTCTTTGCAAGTCAGTTGTTCCGACCCAGTTATCCCAAGATGATCCCGCCCCCGTCGGTCAAGCGCAAGGGAACCCCCAGATGATCCGCGCCGAAGAGATTTTGCACCCTCGCCCCGAAGGCCTTTATTGCCCGCTTGGCGATTTCTTCATCGACCCGATCCGCCCTGTCGAGCGCGCCTTGATCACCCATGCCCATGCCGATCACGCGCGCGCGGGCCATGGCAAGGTCTTGGCCAGCCGCCAGACCCTCGAGATCATGGCGATCCGCTATGGCGAGGATTTTGCCCGCGAAACCCAAGCGGCCGAGGGCGAAATCGCCCTGGGCGATGTCTCGGCCAGCTTTCATCCGGCGGGGCATATTCTGGGGTCGTGCCAGATCCGGCTGCTGCCGAAATCGGGGCCACGCATTGTCGTCTCAGGCGATTACAGCCGCAGGCCCAATCCGGTTTGTGCGCCCTTCACGCCGCTGGAATGCGAGGTTTTCATCACCGAGGCCACCTTCGGCCTGCCCGTGTTCCGCCACCCGGACCCCGCGTTTGAAATCGCCAAACTTCTGCGCAGCATGGAGGAATTCCCCGACCGTCACCACTTGATCGGAGGCTATGCGCTTGGCAAGACCCAGCGCCTGATCGCGCTGTTGCGGGCGGCGGGTTATGACGCGCCGATCGGGCTTCACGGAGCGCTGATCCGGCTGTGCCAATACCATATCTCGCAAGGAATCGACTTGGGACATCTGGTGCGCGTCGATGATCCCTCGGGGCCGAGGCTGGTGATCGCGCCGCCCTCGGCTTTTTCGACGCCATGGGTCCAGAGATTCAAGGATCCGGTGATCGGCTATGCCTCGGGGTGGATGGGCATTCGCGCGCGGGCGCGGCAAAGGCGGGTGGAACTGCCGCTGGTGATCTCGGATCACGTCGATTGGCCGGAACTGACCGGCACGCTGCAAGAAATCGCGCCGCAAGAGGTCTGGGTCACCCACGGCACAGAAGACGGCGTACTGCGGTGGTGCGCGTTGAACCAACTGCCCGCAAAGCCGTTGCGTTTGGTGGGCTATGAAGATGAACCCGAATGAAAGACTTCGCCGCGCTTTTGGAACGGCTGGCTTTTACCGGTGCGCGCAACGGCAAGATCGCGCATTTGCAGCACTACCTGCAAACCGCGCAAGACCCTGACCGCGGCTGGGCTCTGGCCGCGATCACGGGCGAGCTGACCTTGCGCAATGTCAGCCCAAGCCTGCTGCGAAAGCTGATCGGCGAGAGGGTCGACCCGCAGCTATTCGCGTTGTCCTATGATTTCGTCGGCGATCTGGCCGAAACCATCGCGCTTTTATGGCCCGAACCCACCACCTACTCCGATATGCCGCTGTCGCAAGCGATTGCGGTCCTTCAGGCCACGGGGCGCAAGGGCACGGAAATCGCGGCGGTTCTGGACCAGCTGCCCAAAGATGAAAGGCTGGCCTTTCTGAAGCTTGCCACCGGCAACCTGCGCTTGGGAATGTCGGCGCGGCTGGCTCGGGTGGCGCTGTCGGGTTTGGGCGCGGTCGAGATCTCGCAGATCGAGGAAATCTGGCACGGTCTTACGCCCCCTTACGAGGACCTTTTCCACTGGCTCGCCGGTGGCGATCTGCCGCAAAACCACGCGAAAGCGCCATTTCGTCCGGTCATGCTCTCGACCCCAACCACGCTGGATGAACTCTCGGCCCGGCCGCCCGAACGTTACATGGCCGAATGGAAGTGGGACGGGATCCGCGTGCAGGCGGTGGCCGACGGCGATACGCGCAGGCTATATTCGCGCACGGGCGACGACATCTCGCAGGCCTTCCCCGACGTGATCGAGATGATGGATTTCGAGGGCGTGTTGGACGGCGAGCTTCTGGTCGCGCACAATGGCGAGATCGCGGCCTTTGGCGAGTTGCAGCGCCGCTTGGGCCGCAAAACCGTGACCCGCGCGTTATGCGAGGAACTGCCCGCGCATCTGCGCCTTTACGATCTGCTGTCGTGGCAGGGCGAGGATTTCCGGCCCGAGCCGCTGTCCCTTCGCCGCGCCAAGCTGGAAAACCTGCACCTGCCCCATGCCGCGATTGATCTTTCGCCGCGGCTGGATTTCGCCTCTTGGGACGATCTCGCCGCCCTTCGCGCCGCCCCGCCCTCGGTGGTGATCGAGGGCGTGATGATCAAGGACCTCAACAGTGCCTATGTCGGCGGGCGACCGCGCGGGCCGTGGTTCAAGTGGAAGCGCGACGCGATGCGGCTGGATGCGGTGCTGCTTTACGCGCAATCGGGGCATGGCAAACGCTCGGGCTTTTACAGCGATTTCACCTTCGGCCTTTGGCATGACGGCGACCTTGTTCCGGTCGGCAAAGCATATTTCGGCTTCACCGATGAAGAACTGCGCGAGCTTGACCGTTTCGTGCGCAAAAACACCACCCAGCGCTTCGGCCCCGTGCGGCAGGTCGCGCCGGAACTGGTGCTTGAAGTCGCGTTCGAGGGCGTCAACCGCTCGGCCCGTCACAAGGCTGGGTTGGCGATGCGGTTTCCCCGCATTGCGCGCATCCGCTGGGACAAACCCGCAGCTGAGGCCGACCATCTTTCCGCGCTCGAGGCTTTGCTATGACCACGCTCCCCGCGCGGTTTCGCGACTGGTTTGACGCGCAAGGCTGGCAGCCCCATCCGCATCAACTCGCGCTGTTGGATCAGACCGAAGACCATCTGCTGATCGCGCCGACAGGCGGCGGAAAGACGCTGGCGGGGTTTCTGCCCTCGCTGATCGACCTGTCCGGACAGCCCCATCAGGGCCTCCATACGCTTTACGTGTCCCCCTGAAGGCGCTGACGGTCGATGTTGCGCGCAATCTCAACCGCCCGATTGCCGATATGGCGCTGGAAATCCGCGTCGAGGACCGGACCGGCGACACGCCCTCGGCGCGGAGGGGCGTCAGCGCGTCGATCCGCCCGCGATTTTGCTGACGACGCCCGAAAGCCTGACCTTGATGCTGACCTATCCCGAGGCCGCGAAAATCTTCGGCAATCTCAGGCGCGTCGTTTTGGACGAGTTGCACGCTTTGGCCGAGAGCAAACGCGGCGATCAGCTGATGCTGGCCCTTGCAAGACTGCGCCATCTTGCGCCCGGACTGGTCACGACAGGGCTTTCGGCGACGGTCGATCACCCCAAGGATCTTGCGGCTTTCATGGGGGCGCGCGGCTTTTGATTTCCGACACCGGCCCCAAACCCGATGTCGCGCTTTTGCCGACCACGCTGCCTGCCCCTTGGGCGGGGCCGGCGGGCGCTATGCCGTGCCCGATGTTCTGCGCGCGATTGAAGCCGCAAATGCGAGCATCATTTTCATCAACACCCGCGCCCAAGCCGAGCTGTTTTTCCAAGCCCTCTGGCTTGCCAACGAGGCATCCTTGCCGATTGCCCTTCACCACGGCTCGCTTGCGCGCGAGCAACGCGCCAAGGTCGAAGATGCGATGGCGGCGGGCGCCTTGCGCGCGGTCGTCGCGACCGGCAGCCTTGATCTGGGCATTGATTGGGGCAATGTCGATCAGGTTATCCAGATCGGCGCGCCCCATCAAATCAAGCGCTTGGCGCAAAGGATCGGGCGCTCGAACCACCAATACGACCGCCCCTCGGTGGCGCGGTTGGTGCCTGTCAACCGCTTCGATACAATCGAATGTATCGCCGCGATTGATGCCTTGGCCGAGGGTCAACTGGACGGCAGCCCCGCCCCTCGGGCCCGCTGGAGGTTCTTTGCCAGCATATCCTGAACACCGCCTGCGCCGGTCCTTTTGACGCCGGCGACCTGTTTGCCGAGGTCAAAACCGCAGGCCCCTACCGCGATCTGAGCCGCGCCGATTTCGACCGCTGCCTCGATTTCGCCGCGACCGGAGGTTATTCGCTGCGTGCCTATGAACGCTGGCAGCGCCTGATCTTGGTCAACGGAAGATGGCAGTTGCGCGACCCACGCACCGCACGGCTCTTGCGCATGAATATCGGGACGATCATCGGTCAGGAAATGGTCAGCGTCCGGATCGCGGGCGTGGCGGCGGCGCGCTTGGCGAGGTCGAGGAAAGCTTTGCCGCCACGCTTGTGCCCGGCGATACGTTCCTGATCGGCGGCAAAACCGTACGCTACGACCGCATGCACGAGCTGACCATCGAGGTAACGCCCCAGCCCGCGCGCCAGCCCAAGATCGCGGCTTTCAGCGGGCAAACTTTTTCGACCTCGCTCGAACTTTCGACCCGCGTTTTCGATATCATTAGCACGCCCAAGACGTGGTCGCGCCTACCTCCGCCCGTCAGGGCCTGGCTGGATCTGCAGGCGCGCATCAGCGCCCTGCCCGCCCGCGATCATCTGTTATGCGAAAGCTTTCCTATCAGGGCCGCGAATATCTGGTGATTTACGGCTTTGCGGGGCGTAATGCGCATCAGACGCTCGGCCTTTTGCTGACCCGCCAGATGGAGGATCTGGGCCTGCATCCCTTGGGCTTTCTGGCGACCGATCACGCGCTTCTTGTCAATGGGCTGGATCAGGTCAGCGACATCGCCCCTTGCTGGATGCGCAGCTTATTGCGGAAAATTTTGATGAGTGGTTGGGCGAGACTTCGCTTTTGCGCCGCTCGTTCCGCAATGTCGCGACGATTGCGGGGCTGTTGCAACGCAACCAGATCGGGGCGCGCAAAACGGGTAAGCAGACCAGCTTTTCCAGAGACATCATCTATGATGCGCTGCGCCGCCATGAACCCGACCACCTACTGCTGCAAGCGACCGCCCAAGATATCCGCCACGGTTTGCTGGATTTCTCTCGCATCCAAGAGGCGCTTTTGCAATTCCCGACCCCAAACTGGTGCGGCTTGACCGCCCCTCGCCCTTGGCCGCGCCTTTGCTGTTGGAGATGGGCCGCATTAAGATCCTCGGCGCGGGATCAGAGGCCGCGGCACAGCGCATGGCGCAGCAATTAATGGCGGAATCCGGCCTTGATACCATCCGCGAGGATGCCGATGACGCCTGAGGGTTTCGCCTTTTCTTTCTCGGAAACGGGCTTTGTCGCGCGCCCCTCCGGCGCGCTTTATTGGCCCCAAAAGCGCACGCTGGTCGTCAGCGATCTGCATCTGGGCAAAAGCACGCGCTATGCCCGCCAGCGCCATATCCTGCTGCCGCCTTACGAGATCGAGGAAACGCTGAACCGGCTCGAGCGCGAAATCTCCCTGCTTTCGCCCGAAACCGTGATCTCGCTTGGCGATAGTTTCGACGACCACACCGCGATCAGCGAAATCGGCGCGCCGCATCTGGCGCGGCTGGACCGCCTCACCCGCCAGCATGACTGGATCTGGATCACCGGCAATCACGACCCGAACAGCCAAGCCCTGCCCTTTGGCGGTGTGGTCCGGCATGATGTTGGCACCCGCCCGATCTTTCGCCACATCAAAGGCGACGGCCCCGATGTCTCGGGCCATCTACACCCCGTCTATCCGCTGGCAGGGCGCCGGTTTCGCAGCTTCGTCGTCACCGATCATCACCTGATCATGCCCGCTTTCGGCAGCTATACCGGCGGGCTTTCGCTAAGCGATCCCGCCTTTCAAGGCTGGACGAGCAGCGGGCGCGCGCTTTTGTGCGGGGAAGCCGTTTTCGAGGTGCCGCTGCCCTGAACGACGAAGCCCGAGCGTCAACCGCCCGGGCTTCTTCATTTCCTCAAGAGGGCCGGCTTTAGCGGCGGCGGTGGCTCAAGCCGCCCCAAATGCGGCCCTCGTCACGATGCTCGCCGCCCGCGTCGCGCCGATATAGGACGCAGCAGCGGCAACCAAAGCGGCAGCGGCCAGCAGGAAGGCAGTCAGAATGCCGGCGACACGCGCTTCTTCGGCGGCTTTCGTGGCCTCCGCTTTGGCCTCGTCCGCAGCTTTTTGCGCATCGGCTTTCATCTGCTCGATCTGGGCTTTCGCCTCATCGACCTTTTTCTGGGCCGCATCGCGGATCGCTTGCGCGCGCTGTTGGGCCTGATCGACGCGGGCATCAACCTCCGACGGGCTCAGACCGGTTTGGGCCGCAACCACTTGGCGAAGATAGGCTTTGTCTTCATCGCTGATCTCGCCGGTGCGGATCAGGTTCATGAGGATCTGGCCGATTTCCTCTTTGGCATTGCCGGGCTGGCCGGTCATAGGGCCGGGCACGTTTTCAGCCGGACGCAGCAAACTATCCGAGATGTAATCCATCGGATTTGCGCTGAGGCCGTTGGGCATCGACTGCTCGATCGTGGGGGCCACGGCTTGGCCCGCACCCTGCGCGACCCCGCCAACCAACTGGCCCGCGCCCGAGACAACGCCGCCGGCCAATTGGCCTGCGCCCTGCGCCACGCCACCCACGGCAGAGCCCGCCGCTTCCAAGGTGGTTCCCGCAACGCTGCCGACGGCTTTCACCGTCCCGGTGACGGCACTGCTCAAAACCAGCGCGCTCAAGATCGTGCCGAGGCCCCAGACAACGAGACCATGCATTCCGTCGCGGACCTTGATTTCGTCGGGGGTCGCGTCATCAACACGCCTGCGAAGCCGACCGGCGATATAGCCGCCAAGCATGTAGACAAGGACCATCGAGATGACCGCAAACAGCGCCGTCAGGATGAGCCCGTATATGCTGATCCCGCCATTCTCGTCAAACGAGACCGAGCCGAGCCCGATAGCCGCACCGAATGCGCTGAAGACAATCGACGCGCCGACGGCGACCACGGTACCTGCGACGACGGCGCCAAGATCAACATAACCCCGATCGCTGACGGGAGGTTTTCCTCCGGGAATGGTGTCCGACATTAGCGCAACCCCACCATGCCAAGGATGAATAGGACGATAACGACAAGGCCGACGAGATAAATGATGCTGTTCATAATGACTCCTTCACTGCATCCCGAAGATAATGGAAGCGGCGTGTCCGGGAAGAATGGGATCGGTGCGTCTTAGAAAGCTTCCATTAAGGCAACGTGATCAAAGGACTGTGGTTCCAAAGTCTCGGCCATGAGATAATATGAGTTTAGTGGTAGTCTTTCACCGGTGGCGGCCCCCGCATCAAGCACTCTCCTATTGGGCGAAGCGTGGTCTGTGTGCTCGGGTTGCAGCTTTGTTCGGTGGCCGCCCTAATTTTCCTTTGAGAGAGAGGTTATCCACCCTCACTGAGGCATGGTACGTCGAGCTATGGGTGCGGTAATGTCTTGCATACCCTGGTCTTCCCACTTCAGAGTAATGCGGAAAGTTTCGAACCACGTCCCCAGATATCGCTGAAGATAAAGGTGCGGGAGGGTGGCGATACTTTTGGGCCTGACCACTCGGAATTCTCCTGCGCAGGTTGCGATTAGGAGCACGCGCCTGCCCCTTTCGGATACCAATGGAACAAACCTCCGAGAAAGACCGTTGGTTCAAGGTCCGATTTGATCGGCTTGTGATCGAGCCGGTAAATGAAAGGTTTGTAAAATGGAAAAATCACCCACGACACAAGGCGACCATCAAATTAATCGTAAGAAAATGATCGAACTCCTGAACGAGGACCTTGCACGAGAGTATCAAGCGATCATTGCTTACGTCGTCTACTCACAGGTCATCACGGGCGCCGAATATATGACGATTGCTCGTGAGCTTGAAAACCACGCAAAGGAAGAGCTCCAACATGCGCTGAGAATTTCCAAACAGATCGACTATCTCGGCGGCGTGCCCACGGTTGTTCCAAAGCCTGTGAAAATGTCCGAGAATGCAAAGGATCTTCTTAAATTCGATCTCGACAACGAAATCGAAACCATTCGGAATTACCGCCAGCGCATTCGTCAATGCGAAGCTTTGGGCGAATTTGCACTGGCAGAAACACTTCGAGAAATCCTGGTCCAGGAACAGGACCACGCCATCGAGCTCGCCACGGCTTTGGGCGTTCCGGTCCCTCCAATAGACGGTGCTTGACGCCGCCGCGCAGGGCAACCGAACATCACCGACGTTAGGCTTCGCCTTCCGCCAATGCGTGACCACCCGAAACCCGTGCTAGGGTCTCCCATGCAGCCGCAAAGTTTGAGACTGCAATAGGCCTGCTGCGTATTTGAGGTCACCTTTAAACTGCGCTAAAGCCTTGAGTTTGGCCGGCCCGTTCAGCCGCAGAATAAAGCTCGGATGCCACGTTATCAGCACGGGGCCGCCGTCAAGCGCAGTTTCCACATTGCCGCGCCGAGGGAAAGCGGGGCTCGGTTGCCGGTTAGGGAAGACGCGGCAGTTGCGCCAAGCGCGACAGTCAAGCGGGGCGATAGAAGGCGACGCTCGAGGTCGAGCCACCAGCGGCAATGTTTAATTTCCCCTTCATTCGGGCTTTGGTGCAGGCGTCGCTTGCCTCGAGAGACGAATTTGAAATGCTTTACGGCATTGCTCAACCAGATCTCTTCCGCCGCAAGTCCTACATCCTCGAGGTTGGTGCGCAACAAGCGCCCTGCGGGACCCACAAAGGGGCGGCCTGCAAGATCCTCTTGATCACCTGGCGCCTCTCCAAGGATCATAAGCGAGGCGTTGACCGGCCCTTCGCCCCAGACAGTCTGGGTCGCATCGTGGCAGAGGGAACAACGCGTACACGAGGCCGCTTGCTTTTGTGCCTCTTGCATTGTGTTCGGTTCGCTGGAAGGGGACGGAACCCTCACCGACGCCGTCACCTTGGCGGCGAAAGCCGGAGGATTACTCATTCCCGCCTCAGCCATAGCTTTGACCCGCCGCGGTGCATCGGCAAGCATTTCCTCGATCAACTTCGTTTCCGGCAGGTTTTTCCAGTATTTGAGGGCATTTCAGATTTCATCGCTTTGATCTTCACCCTTGCCGGGTTGAAAATATTGATGAAGTAGGTCTGCCAAAGCTCATGGCTCGCATCGTGTGGCAGATCCGGCCGGACCTGCGGCTCCAAGAACCGCAATGCTCCGTCGAAACAAGCGACCCCCTCGGGCGTCGCAATCATCCAGTCCATATCCGCAAAACGACGGGCAAAAAACGGTGCGCCCGCCTGCAGGATGGGATGTTCCGGCTCAAACCAAGCAGCAAATGCTCGGCGCGGTCCCGCATTGTCCACCTCATGAAACCGCACGAAAGCATGCATCTTATGAAGATCCCTACGCACCGACTTCGCCAGTGCATTCAACCTGATCATTAACGGATCAGCGGGGTTGCCCAGAAGTCGCGATTGTGTTGAAACCTGACCAATGCCTGATAAAGCAGCGCCCAACGCTCGGAGTCGGAGTGAAAGCCGACTGTCTTGGCAAGCGAAAGGAAATCGTGACTGGCGAGAACCTCGATTGACCCCGATGGTGGGATGGGCTCTGCCCCGAACAGGTCGGCCTGCATGCCTTCCTGCGCCCATTGGATATGCTCCCCTGCGATCCCGGCACCGGCCAAGCGCCGCGCCGCATCGCGCCAAGCGTCGAAGCGATCAAACCTCGGAAGGTCGACACGGATCATCAGAAAAGTGAAAGCTGTTCGGGAGGCGGTGCAAACCGATCCCGCAGCCCTTCGCTGTCGACCAGCGCCCCAGGATGCCAATCAGCCAAAGTCACGAAGGCGCGTGCCTTGGACATGCTTGCCCCCATCCGCAACAGGTCAGCAAATCGCAACGCCGTATTCCTGCGCGCAGCCAAGACCCGGCCAACGGTTTTTGTGCCGAAGCCAGGAACGCGCAAAAGCTCCTCTTTGCTGGCCCGCGCAACGTCAACCGGGAAGAGCGCACGGTTTGATAAGGCCCATGCCAGTTTGGGATCTATATCCAGATCAAGATTGCCGTCAGGACGCGTCCTGCCGATCTCATCGGCATCGAAGCCATAAAATCGCATCAGCCAGTCAGCCTGATAAAGTCTGTGCTCACGCAACAAAGGCGGCTTAATAAGGGGTAAAGCATGGGATGCGTGCGGGATCGGACTGAAGGCTGAATAATAGACCCGTTTTAGCGCATATCCTGTGTAAAGGTTTGCCGAGGTGCGCAAAATATCGCGGTCACTTGTCCCATCGGCGCCGACAATCATCTGCGTTGACTGCCCTGCCGGTGCAAAGCGCGGAGGGCGCCTGCCTGTAAAGCTGCGCTCTTTCGCGGCCTCGCGTGCAAGGCGCACATTCGCCATTGTGGACCGGATTGTCTCGGGGCGCTTTTCCGGCGCAAGCTGCTTGAGGCTTCGATCATTCGGCAGCTCGATATTAACGGAGATCCTGTCGGCAAGAAGACCGGCCTCGGAAACCAGCTCGGGGGCTGCGTCCGGAATGGTTTTCAAATGGATATAGCCCTTGAAACCATGCTCAACACGCAAGATCCGCGCGATACGAACCATGTCGCCCATAGTCTGGTCGGGGCTGCGAATGATGCCCGAGGACAGGAAAAGCCCTTCGATCATATTGCGGCGATAGAACTCCAGCGTCAGGGTGACGACCTCATCGGGCGTAAAGCGTGCCCGCTCGACATTGCTGCTGACCCGATTGATGCAGTAGGCGCAGTCATAAATGCAGAAATTTGTCATCAAAATCTTCAAAAGACTGATGCAGCGGCCATCTGGCGTATAGGCATGGCATATGCCGCTACCGCCCGCCGACCCGATCCCACCCGAACGCGAATCCCTCCGCGTCGTCCCGCTTGATGCGCATGAAGCATCGTACTTTGCGGCATCGGACAGGATAGCCAATTTTTGTTGAAGCGTCTTCTGAGCCATGTTCGAAGATGTATGTTCTTGATTTGTTCCAGTCAACCGGCTAATGCGACGCAAGGACTAGCGGAAGCGAAAAATGGCCTGGTCCGGATCCCCTTCCCCGCGATCCATGCAGCGACGATCTGCGCCCCGATCATCGAAAAAGTGATACCGTTCCCGCCAAACCCCATGACGGCAAAGATCCGGTCAAATCCCGGCACTCTATCGATTATCGGCAACCCGTCGCGGGTCACGCTGAAAGGGGCAGCCCAGCTATAGGCAGGTCGACCGACCCTGACGCCTGTCAGGCTGAATAGCTTCTCTGCGATGATTTTGGCCTTGGCCTCGAGCTTTTCAGGGTCACTGTTCGTCGTTGCCGCTTCTTCGTCCTCACCGCCTGCAATAATTCGTCCGGCCGGATCGGTTCGAAAATATAAATAGGGATCGGAGGCCTCCCATCCGATCGTGGACTTCATCCATTCCGGCAGGTGCTTGATCGGACGCGAGGCAAGCGCCCAGGTCGAGGTCACATGATGGCTGGACGTTTGCATCTGCCGTAAATACTCGTAGCCAGTGCAAAAGACGGCATGCCCCGCCATGATGACCTGTCCGTCTCGTGTCGCCAGCGCGACCGCGCCGTTCATTTGCGCCATATCGGTCACCTCGACCGGAGAAACCAGCCGCGCCGTTCGACCTAGAGCAGCCTTCAACAATCCCGCCGTCAACTGGGCCGGATTGGCCGAAGCAGAATCCTGCGAGAGAACCGCCGCAGGACGATCCAGCCCGTAGCGAGCCAAAAGCTCGCCTTTGTTGAGGTATTCAGCTTCAATACCGATTTTCAAACGCGCTTCGACCTCTGCTTTCAGGGCCCGTGCACCCATGCTGTTGCCCGCCAAATAGAGCGCAGGCTTGGTTTCCATCGAGCAAGCAATACCAAGATCACCGGCGAGTGCGACCAGATCATGAACCGCACGAACCGAGCGCAGCCACGCGGCATTTGCCGCGCGAGCCCCAATTTGCTCTTGCAGTCGCGTCAAAGGAGTGTCGATTTCATGCTGGATCATGGCTGTCGACGCAGGCGTCGAGCCGCGAACCGCAGGACGCCGGTCGAGGATCAAAACATTTAATCCCTGCCGGCTCAGTGCCTCGGCAGTCAACGCGCCGCTGATGCCCGCACCAACGACCACAACATCGGCGTGATTTTTCGCAATGCGCTTGCTTGCATGAACACGGCTATGTGGCGTCTTTACCCAAAGTGGTGTGCCGATGCGTAGATCGTCTTCACGGGTGTCTGACTGCTCCATGATCGCTCCTGGGCCCTGAAAGATATTGGCACAACTTGCTCTAACCGCTCTGCAACGCGGTTGGTCCTGTCTGCCAGCTCAAAGATCGACGGGAAGATTTCTTAGCCCACACGATCGTTTAAGCCTCCTTTGGCACTGGAAAGCGCGACAGGTGCCACCGCAAACCACCCTAAAAAGGCAACGGCATATCGCGAACGAAACCCGCACCAACACAGTTTTCTTGCAGTGTTTCAACTAACCTAAGCGGAGCGAGAATTTTTGCCATAATCAGGCTTTGATTTACTCATTTTTGACTTCAGCAGCTCGTACAGAAAATGCAGACCGCTTTCGGGGCCAAGCCAAACCTCCGCCGAAGAGGGTTTAAATCGCAAAAGCACCAAATCGGGATCGTCCTTCCCGTCCTCAAACCAGGAGGCAGCAACTGCAGACCATACTTGATCCAACTTCGCGCGGTCGTTCGATATTTCGAGACGCCCTTTCACCTCGGCGTGAAGGCCATGAGCACTATCACTTACAATATAGCGCGCCTCTTCGCTCTTGACGCCGGCCTCGGCCATCTGTGTCCCTTTTGCGGTTATAAACCACAAGTTGCCATCCTCGGGCTCAACGCTATGAGACATCGGCAGAAAGGCTCCGCGTACTTCGAGCATACCCGCACGAATGTCCTCAAGCCTGTCCCAAAACTCCTCATGGTGATCGTCGCTCATCAGATCCTCCCGTAATGAAATTCATATGTGAGAACCCGCATTTTCTCGAATTGTTCCCGAAGGGATTGCTTCAAACGGTCGCCAGATCCTCCCACGCAGGAGCCGTCAATCGGCAGATCAGTCCCGTACTTTCGAACTCCATCATCACTTCGCCCATAAATTCGGCGGGAAGCACCTCCTTGATCAGGACCGATCCAAAGCCCGTTCCTCCCGACTCGGACACGGTTGGCCCTCCGGCTTCGCGCCACACAAATTTCAGTCCAGCGTCCTCGGAATATTGCCAGTCGATGCTGACAACACCGTCCTCCGCGCTCAAGGCACCGTACTTCGCGGCGTTTGTCGCGAGTTCATGAAGTCCTAGTGCAAATGCCAGTGCAGTTCTAGGTAACAGCAAGATTGGTGGCCCGGTGATGACGAACTGCTTGGCTGGATACGGAGCGATCACCTCATTGATGATGTCCCGAAGATCCGCGCCGTCGCGCTGCTCGTTTGTGACCAGATCCTGGGCCCGCGCCAATGCCATCAGCCGTGACCTGAACGTATCGGCTGCTTGGCCAAGGCCGTCGCCAAGGGTCTGACGGGCAATCGCCAAAACAGTGGTGAGGATGTTCTTGACGCGATGTTTCATTTCATGAACTAACACCGACTGCATCCGCTCCGCCCGCTTCCGCTGCGAAATATCCCGAGCGATCTTGGAGGCACCAACCACTTGGCCAGACTCGTCATAGACCGGAGCTACGGCAAGCGAAACTTCGACCAAACTACCATCCTTGCGTTTCCGGATAGTCTCATGTGGCAAGACTTCGTGACCACTCCGGATCTGATCGATAATTGCGGCCTCTTCTGCAGAACGGTCATTCGGGACCAGAATGGTCACCAATTCGCCGATCACCTCTTCGGCGACATAGCCGTAGAGCTTTTCAGCCCCTCCGTTCCAGCTGGTTATCCGCATTTCCAGGTCAGTGCTGAGAATGGCCATGGCGAGGAAACGCAAGTTGACCTGACGCTCCTTGCCGCGCCCGATCCGATCCACCGCTGTCTTCGTTCGGCATGGCCTCGGACCGGTGGCGGCTCACGCCTCACTATCGTAGATGCCACGTTCTGGCACACCGCCCAGAACGCGGAAGCCGTGCCAGTGGGCATCGAACATCGAGGCCATCGCGGCGCCATCGGTCCGAGCCCGATGGCTGAGGTCGTGGGTCTGAAGCAGATATGCCCGCACGAGGAACGCCCGGCTGTGAGACAGCTTGATATGCGCAACCTGCAACTTTGCGCGCTCACCGCCAAGAACCGCGTAATCTTCGCTCCAGTCGAACTGGAAGGCTTCACCCGCTCGGAAGGTCAGTGGCACGAAACTGCCGCGCCCCGTCCTTTGTTGTTCACGCTGGCGGTCTGCCCGCCACGCACGGGCGAAGGTCGCAACTCTGCCATAAGAACCGGTGAAGCCAAGAGCCACCAGATCAGCGTGAAGCCGTGTCAGAGGACGGCGCTGCTTACGTGATTTGGACGCCTCGGTCTTCAGCCATGCCGCAAACTTGTCCGCAAAAGGATCAAGCTTGCTCGGACGCTCCGGAACCGCGAACTTCGGCTCGACCGTGCCAGAGTTCAGATACTTCTTGATGGTGTTGCGCGACAAACCAGTGCGACGTGCGATCTCACGGATCGGCAGTTTCTGTCGCAGGGCCATCCGCCGGATGACATTCAAAAGTCCCATGTGGATCACTCCTCGGCCCCCGTCGCTCGCTGCGGTGGGAGAAGGGTCACATGGGGCAATTCTCAATGAAAATTATCCCGTCTACCGGGTCACGTCTCGACGGAAATCAACAGGAGGGGAGCGGCTGTGCCCATCAAGGCCTCCTTGCCTCAAAATTAGCAAAGAAGGCGTCCACGAGACATGGGGCTATTCAGACACAACTCGCGCTGGGGCGCTCATTGTTCTAAGTCCATAGCCAGTCGGTTGCGATCTGTTGCGCCTCATCGACAGATTGGCGTAGACACTACAACGACGATCGACCCCACAGCGCCATTGGATACAATGTCCCGAGCGCACTGCACCTTCCCGGCGGCGTCTTCAGCCCGCCGCCCCGACCACGGCCGAAAGCTCCAGCTTCGAATGGTCCATAATTGATAGGCAGAACACAAGTGATAGCGAACGGTGCATTGTGCGGCGAGGAAGAAGGTACCTCGCCGCAAGCTTGTCTACTCTCCGCCGTTAGTGGCGCGGTCATTCTGCCGAGCTTTGCGATCGCCGGCCTCCCGGTTCTGTCCGCCTGCGTTCGGCTCATTTGAGCGCTTCATCTGTTTAGGGTTTAGGACAGGATCAGCATTCGCCATCTTGTCCTGCTGCGCATTTTGCGCAACGTTGTGTTTTTCGTTTTCCTCTTTCGGATCGAACTTGCCGGTCATAATGAGGCTCCTTCATCGAATGAGTTCAAGGAATATTGCGAGGCGTGAACTCTGGAAGATCCTTCAACTGATCTTTGGTCCAGTTGGTGTGGCCGTGCACTACGCCATCTTCGCCGCGCATAAGGTCGAGGTCTTTCGCTCGGATCTCGACAGGTTTTGCGCCAATTCCTAGGAATCCGCCGACATCGACCACCACAGTAGCTTCGGCACCGGAACCGTAAACTTCGGAAATCGCGCCAACCTGGCTATCGTCTGGCCCGTAAACTGGCGCGCCATTCAGGATAGCCTCCGTAAGCTCACTATCGTTCAGGCGGACATGATTGGTATGATCCATCTCATTCTCCTTTCTCGATTTCGTTACGGGTCAGGAACCGCTGCAGATCCTTTTTGTTCCTTCACGCTAGCGCGATCGCTCGCCGGCTGGCCGAGTAATTAGCCAAACCTGCAGCGGCTCAAATCGGATAGCCTGCCTATTCTGAAGAAGGTCGCGCCCGAAAAATTCCGCGCCTAAGCTGCTATCGTAGCGAGTCAAGCGGCTGCGGTCGAAGTTCAAGTCTATCTCTCCGTCGGCATTGACCGCAGATGCGCGCGCACCGCGAGAGCTCGGTTCGAACTTAAATCGGGCGCTAGAGTTTCTGGTGTAACCATTGCTGGCTTATGCTGCAGATCAGCGCATCGAGCACTGCACCTTTCGAAGTCAAAGAGGGCGCGGCGCTAATTACAGCTTCTAGCGCGTGCTCTGCCCCCTCGAAACTGGATCGTTTGAAGCTGGAGTTTTCGGCTAACGTTTCCCTGGCTGGGAATGGAGCTGAGAACGATGAAGGCATCTAAGTTCACCGAGGCGCAAAAGGCGTTTATCCTGAAACAGGGCGAGGAAGGCACATCGGTTGCGGAGATCTGCCGCAAGGCCGGGATCGGGCAATCGACTTACTTTGCCTGGAAGAAGAAATACGGCGGGTTGCTGCCGGACGAGATGCGACGGCTGAAGCAGCTTGAGGATGAGAACGCGCGGTTGAAGCGGATCGTGGCAGACCTGACGCTCGACGGGCAGATGTTGCAGGATGTTGTGCGGCGAAAGCTCTGAAGCCGGAGCGGACGCGTGAACTGGTTCGCGGGATGTGCGCAGACTGGGCAGTCTCGATCCGCAGGGCGTGTGGGGCTCTGAGGTTTGACTGCTCAAGCTACCACCACAAATCCCGTCGCACCGATCCGGCAGAGTTGAAACGGCGGATCCGGGAGATCTGCGAAACGCGAGTGCGCTATGGCTACCGTCGCGTTTACGTCGTCCCCGAGCGAGAAGGCTGGGAGGTCAGCATCAAGATGGTCTATAATGTATACAGAGCGTTAGGCCTGCAGTTGCGAAACAAGACGCCAAAGCGGCGTGTGAAGGCGAAGCTGCGTGACGACCGTGTGGAAGCCGTCGGTCCGAACGATGTCTGGGCGATGGATTTTGTCCACGACCAATTGGCTCTGGGCAAGAAGCTGCGGATCCTGACCATTGTCGATACGCATTCCCGCTATTGTCCGGCGACCGATGCGCGCTTCCAGTATCGTGGCGAGGACGTGGTCCAGACGTTGGAACGGATCTGTCGCAAGATCGGTTATCCGAAGACGATCAGGGTCGACAACGTCCTAGGGCGGGAAGCAGTGGCCGATTTTGGCATCAGATCTCGGGGCTGTCGTGTGCACGACTGCCAGCATAGGATTGCCCAAGCGGGCTCCGCCGTCAAGAATTGGTCTCTTCCTTAGCAAATACAGGGTCAGATCTTGCTGCCCTCACCGTCCTTAAAACGAGATCCTAAATTCCAAGCGGAAGGCCCGAACATTATCTACGAGGTCGCGCTAGGCGCCTCCACGGCCAGAAGTGAGAGAGGTCCTTCCGCCTGGGCTCACCCTCGAAGAAGGGGCGATAGGGTTCGCCGGATTTGATCACGGCGTGAATGGTGCGCGCCATCTTGGCTGCAATGGCAGTATAGCCTTGCGGCGCAGATCGGGGTTGCGGCGATCAAGCGAGATGTAGCGCTCGAACTTGTCGCGAAAGCTGTTGGCGGGCTTGAGAACTGCGGCCTGCCCGGCGATCCATAGAGTGCGGCGCAGGCGGGCGTTGCCATATTTGGACAACTTTGTCCGGCCTCGGAAAGAGCCCGACTGGACCGTGGCCAGGTCCATGCCGCAGAACTTCAGGAATTGCCGATTATGACGGAAGCGTCGCAGATCACCGGCTTCGGCCAAAACTGCAAGAGCATTGATGGGCCCAATACCGGGGATGGAGATGAGCAGCCTATAGTCTGGGTGATCAGACAAAAGCTCGACAGCCCTAGCCTCGATTGCGTTGCGGTGCTGGATGAGGGCCCGTCCCTGTGACAGCACCAGCCGGAACATGCGAATTGCATCCGAGTCTGGATCGACAGGCAAACCCACGGAAGTCCTTGATGTCTCGTAGATATCAGCCAGAAGCGCGGCCTTACCCACCTTACGCCCAATGATCGGCCACGCCTTTGCCATGAACGTTTCCTTGGCCATAGCCGTGATCATATGGGGACGGCCAGGCCTCCAAAAGGCCAGGAACCAGTCGCCGCGCGAACTACGATGGAAACGGTCGGCCTCGGGGAAGTAGAGCGGCAGGTAATGGGTCAGTATCCGATGCCACAGCTCGGTCTTCGCCTTGGCTACCATCTCATAGGTTTTGGAGATCTCCTGGATATCGCAGGTGCCCGCGACCAGCGGATCGTGGAAGATCTGCACCGCACCGATCTCCAGCATGCGCAAAATGACCTGAGCGTCCTTCGGATCATTCTTGTCCCAGGAATTATGCAAGGCTTCGCGGGTCCTTGCCAAGGCTACGGACGAGACCAGATTGAGATGGAAGCCGGCGCGGCCAAGCGCGAACATCAGAGCGCGGTGATAATTGCCCGTGGCCTCAAAGCCGATCGTGACAGGCAGTCCGAAGCTGGACAAGACATCTATCAGGCGCGCGAAGCCCTCGCCCGTGTTCAGGACAGTCATGCGCTTGCGCCGGGACTTTCCAGGCACCGCAATCAGCACTTCATGACGGCTCTTGGAAATATCGATGCCTACCAAAACGCGGGCATCCTGCATATGCTTCGACTTGGCCATAGTTGGTCTCCTCTGTGGTGTTGGTTCGCAAAACCATCATAGAGACCTGAGTGCCGGTTATGGCCACCTGCTACGCGATTTGAAGGCTGCGCAGGCCGCCATAACCTCGATCGGCGTTGTCTTCCCAATATGCTATGGCAGCGAATTCATCTCGCGCGACCTTGATCTATCGGCCTATGCCAAGGGCGTCACGCTCGACTTCTCCCGGCCCGGAAAACCCACGGACAACGGTTTCCTTTTACGTCGGGGAAAACAGTCCCCGGACTGTTTTCTGATCCCTCCTCACCTTCAACAGCAAGCTCTGGTCAGAATGCCTGAACGCACACTGGTTCATGAGCCATGCGGACGCGGCCGAAAAGCTGGAGGATTGGTGCAGACACTACAACGACGACAGACCCCACAGCGCCATCAGCTACAACGTCCCGAGCGCACTGCACTTTCCCGACGGCGTCACCAGCCCGCCGTCATGACCAAGGCCGGAAACTCTGGCTTCAGGTGGTCCAAAATCGGTAGGCAGAGCAATAACCAACGGGCTCCGGTCACGGCTGGATGAAAGTTCAGTGGCAGGTCACGGATGTCGTCTTGCAAGCTCTGCTCATGGCTGTCTGGCGGCGAAAGCCGAAGGGAAAGGTGCTGATCCACTCCGATCAGGGCAGCCAGTTCACCAGAATGGATTGGGCTGCGTTGCCTCACGCGCCCACAAGGATCTAAGGGAATACCGATGACCCTCCTCAAGCTGCTCGAGCAGGTTGCAGCGGCCAGAACTGGCGTCGACGGGCTTGAGCTGGTTGCCTCGGACGGGCGGCGGTTGATGCTTCTGGTTGCCGGAGGGTAAACAAGCCGCCGACGCGGGAAGAGATTGTCTCGAAAATGCGTCGCGTTTTCGCCTCGTGCCGCTTGGGAACCAGACGCCGCTCGAAGCGCGCCGGACGCTTGAGCAATTTGAGGGCTCCGCGTCCGCCGCCGTGACCACGGTCGAAAGCTCCGGCTTCAGGTGGTCCAAAATCGGTAGGCAGAGCAGGGGCAGGTCAAGGGCTCTCCACGTCAATGCTGTCGTTGCCGCCTCGACCTCGCGCCAGATAGGATCAGGAACGGCAGCTTTGCGGACGGAGCTGCCCTTCGTTCCTGGGCCAGGAAGTTACCGATTGTGGTCTTTGTCGCGCAGATGTCGCCGAAGACAGTCGAATCGCTCACCCTGGGGCAGCAAATCAAAAACCGTCTTGCCATCCAGCCCATGAACATGGGGATCAGCCCCTTCTGCAAACAGGGTGTAAATCGCATCCGGGCCTGTTTCAGGATAGGGTGCATGCCCCATCATCGGCGTGTAGCCTCGACTATCCAATGCATTAATGTCAGCGCCATGAGACAGCAGCTTACGTATGGCTTCGGGATCACCTGTCAGGTGCAGAAGCGTCTCGCCCTCAGGGCTTCGTGCATCGGGATCTGCTCCGGACGCGATCATCAAGTCAATGATTGGGGGCTCTGGGAGCATAGATTGCTCGAGGAATACCGGCCAGCCGGAGGGCAGCTTCGCAACTGCAAGACCGGGATCTCATTGAAGACATTCGCGAACGACCTGCTCATCTGCGTTGTGCAGAATTTCTGCGAAGTTTTCAACATCAGCTTCGGAATGCATCAACCCCGCCCAGTCATCCTGAAAAATATGGCAGCCTGTAGTGTCCCCGTCCAACGCTCCAGAGAGGGTGTCAGACAAAAGGCTGCCGGGCCCCAGGAAGAATACGAAAGGCAGGATTTTAAGACATCCCATGAAGACGGGCTTTCATTGGTGGCTCCAGACAGCATGTGTCCTTACCCCCATTCCCCGTTGCGGTCGTTCACCATGGTCGCTAGAATTTCGGGGGCTGATGCAGCCTGCCGCTCGCGTCCGAATTCGGAATGGTGAATGCATTCGTTCTGCATCATGATCTCTAACCTTGGTGGGCGGATCGTCGGCAATGCGAGCACTGGCACGCGAAAGCGTTTCCGCCCTATGGGGAACAGAACATGCACAGCTTCATGGATGCCAAAATTCTGGCAAAAATCTCCGTCACTCGCTAGCCAGCAATGGAGTAGAGCGTTCGCACAGCGAGTGCTTGGAGCTTATTGCCGAGCAGTTCGGGTTCAGGGACTGGAACCAGCTGTCTGCACACATCGCCGCTACTGATAGTCGTATGTCAGCTGACAATCCTCCTCTGCCAAATGGCTGGAAGATAACGCGACATACGGATCGCACATTTTACCGGATCGGTATTAATGCGTCGCAACCCGGGGTTGCGCAGATAGCCTGCCGCGTTGAGCGAAACTGCGGTATCGTCCTACCGGCCGACAGTTTCGGGGTGATGATGCAGAGCATTTCCGCAGCGCCGTATCGTGGACAAAAAGTGGCTCTCGCGGCGATGATCCGTACTGATGATGCGGATGCAGCATCACTATGGATGCGCGTCGATGAGGCCCTCGGACAGGCACTCCGGTTTGACAACATGCTGGATCGCGCTAGCGACGGTGTTTTGCGCGGCACTAATGAATGGGTAGCCCGCCGCGTGGTTCTTGACGTTCCGGATAACGCTGCCAGCATCCACTATGGCTTGCTGCTCAACAATCACGGCAGCATGCGCGTAAAAGAACTTAATTTTGGCGAGGCGCAGGCAGATTGGCCTGTAACCGTGGGCGTTGGTAAGATGCTTGAGAAGCCAACAAATTTGGTTTTCTCAGGGCAGTAACTGCAAATGGCAAGTCCTGTCTACGGACTGCCTTCCCTCCAGTGACCGCTTTGTCCGCATAGCAGACCGTCCCTGCGCGTACGGGCTGTGTCAGGACTTAGCGATAGCTTTCGGAATGCTGCATAGCGGCACCTGATGGTGCCGACGGGCAGAAGAGGGCCGCGTTCTTCGATCCCCAGCCGTCAACCTTCCGGCACAACGCAGAAGCTGCGGGACGAGATCGGGTTGTGCCAGCAGCGTGTATCCGCCTCGGTCACGGGATCTTCCGTCCTGACTTCGTTCAGCCTCCAGATCCCGTTCCGGACATAGGTCACGCTGCGGTCGCCGTCCGGCCAGACATAGACATTCAACCCGATCTGTTCGCGGGTCTTATGCATCTCTGCCGAGGCCTGATAGAAGATGAAGCCTCGGCAGGGCTTTGCCGAAGTCACCTGGCCTGATGCGTTGCGGACCTGGCAGGCGAACGCGTCGTGGGGCAAATTGCCGATGCTCCACTCCTCCAGAAGTTTCGTGTTGGCCGCGCAGGCCTGTACGATACCATCCATGCAGCCCATGTCGAAGGCGCGCGAAGCCTCGGATAGCACGATCTGTGGCGTGGGATCTTCACCATCTTCGCGATGGGCGAAAGCGAGGGGCTGTGCCGTCGTCTCGCCACGGCGAACGCTGTCGATTAGCATCGAGCCATAGATGAGGCAGGCTTCGCCATCGGTCGTGTTGACATGATGATGAAAGCAGCCGCGCTGATAGGCGGTCAGCGCGCGGTCCGGATCAGCGGGTTGGCCCAACCCTTGGGACAGAATGTTGCCGGCAAGCTTGCAGCCATAGGGCGCAACCGAGACGTCCGCCGTATCGCAAACGAAGTCGGCCCAGAGAAGCGCCTCGGCCAGGCGCGTTTTCTGCTCCAGTGCCAGCTTTACCGCGTCATAGCAGGCCGAGGCGTCTTGATCGTTTCCGGAGGCCATCAGCGCCTCGCAAGCCGAAGCGCGCACCCGAAGCGCACCCTGATCGTCGCCGCCCTCGGTCATCGCATCCGCAAGCTGGGCGCAGGTATTGCCTGCATCCGCTTGGTCACGCCCGCTGCGGCATCCCAAGCGCAGGGCTGCAAGATAGGCCTCCGGGTCATCACGAGCGGGGATGGTCACGCCCTGAGCTTCATATCCGTCATTGGCGTAAATTCGCGATAGTGGCTCGCACCCCTTGATGTTGGCAGGCGTGCAGGCCGCGATCAGCATTGCTTCTACCGTGTCCAGCCCGTCAGGGGGTCCCTAGCGCGGCATAGATGTGCAGCGCCTGGATGCAATCCTGCGAAGATCGCCATCCGGCGTCAGGCAGGACTGCGCCAGCGTGTCATATCTTGCGCGCAAAGCAGGGCGGGCCTGGGTCAGCATCGGGTCAACGGCCGCACCAAGGCTGTCGCAGATGCTGTCCTTGGTGCCTTGGGCATCACACAGAGCAATGGCGCGGGCGGCGGCGGCGTGACGTTCGACCGTAGGCCAGAAATTTGGCAGTTTTGACAGCGTGCCGCAAGCCGCAGGATCGCCCGCCGCGCATCCACTGGTCAGGAAGGTGCTGGCCTGATCCACTCGCGCCGAATCCAGCGCGGTGGAATCGCCGTAAGTCAGGAAATCGCGGTACAGGTAATATGCGGCTTTGCAGTCGCGCTGATTGGGGCCGCGCGGACCCTGGGTGCAGATCTCTGCCTCGATCCCCGCCAGCGCAAAGCGTTCATTCGCAGTTGGTCCGTTCCCCGTGCAGTCGTCACCGCGCTGAAACCCTCCTCCAACGCCTCGCAGATCCAGCTGATGCCTTGCTGACAGGCGTTTAGATTGGCGGCAAAATTCGATGCCGCCTCGACCAGCGAAGGCGTTCCGCCCGCAGCCGTCCCGCGCGCCTGCAGGACACAGCCAACGCGGTCCTGTGCATCGCAAAGCAGCTTTGCCAGTTCCGTCGTGACGCGGTCGCCAGCCGCCGCACTGCCGGCAAGGGCCTGAGCCCGTGCAAGTTCCAGAGTATTGTCCTGCCGGTTGATCGCCAACCGGCACCCTCCAGATCGCCGGCCATGCAGCCCAGCAGGCCGTAACGTGTAACAACGGCCGGACCACCGTCCGGGCCTTCAATTGTGTCATAGATATGGCTAGCAAATGCGGTGCAAGCCGGACCAAGGCCAAGATCGCAGGCGTGTTTCACCCCGGCGGGATCCCCGACCTGCCGCGCTTCGGCCAGCAAAGTCGCGGTATCCTGCGACCGGCCCCTCTCCACCTCGGTAAAGCCTGTTGCCTCGTGGACCAAAGCGGCGCGGAAATCGGCGCCGGAGGCACAGAAGCTGTCCTGTGGCAGCTGGTCCGACAGGCGGATGATCCGGTCACTGGCTCCGGTGCTCAGCAAGCCCAGCACCAGCGCATAGCGGCCGGTATCGAGGCGATACCCCGACGCAGAAGGCGCGAATGCGGGCAAAGACGCGGCAAGATCGTTCAGCCCTTCAAGCGTATCTTCATACCCAGCGACAAGGTGGCAGGTGTTCGGGGGCCAGATAGCTGGCAGCCCCATCGCCGACGGGGGCGGCAGGCGCGCGGACAGAAATGCGTGACCTCGGCCACCGGCAGATACCCAACCGCCCGCTCGAGCCCCTTGCCGGTGGCGTAGTCCAGCGCGAACCAAGCCGCAGCACCGGGACCGAATGTGACATCGCGCAGCAAGACCTCGTCCCCCGCCGCGAGCTTGCCCGTTTGCCTCCCTTCCGGCGCAGCGAAGATGGGTTGCGCGGCACAGACGTGGCGGACTTCGAGCGGCTGATGCGCTGCAAGATCTTGGGACTGCGCGGGGACCGCGACCCCACGAGCAGCAAGATCACGGCAGGCAAGGTGATTTTGGTCATCAAACGTCGCCAAAGCTATTTCGTTGGGGTCCGCCCAGACACCGCCCGCGGATGCCTGACAGAATGGACCTGAATGCGGCCGGTTCCAAGCACTCAGACTCAGCATCCAGCATTCTTCCGCCGCGCCGCATGGCATGCTTCTGGCCCGGATCCGGCATGGCTGTTCGTGGTAGACTTGTGTGCTACAGGAGGAAATGGAAATGCGGATGGATACTCCTGTGCAGAAACTTCTTCTTGCTATCATTGGGCTGCGGCTATCGGCAGTTTGCCGGGGCGCGCGTCAGTGCGGCAGATTTGGCGCGATGCGAACAGCTGGTCCGCGACCAGAGTGCAAACGACGCCGAAGCCCTGTCGCTCCTGCTGCCCAAATGCCGCGATATCGGTATGGTCGCGATGATGGATGCGCAGGCGTCGGGCGATGACGCGCAGGCGGCAGCCCGCCGAATATCTGCAGCCAATCAGGGCGACCTAAACGCACATCTTCTCGATTGGGCGGCGATTGGGCGGGGCTGGTGGCGTTGCTCGGAGCGGCAGTCACAGGACGCATACGCAGCTGATCCGGAGGCAAGGATGAGCAAAGTGCCCCGCCGGATATGGCTGATGATCGCGATGGTCATCATCGGTATCGCGCCGCTGGCCTCGGTCCCCGTCGCTCGCTGCGTTGGGAGAAGGGTCACATGGGTCAATTCTTAATGAAAATTATCCCGTCTACCGGGTCACGTCTCGACGGAAATCAACAGACTGCCCGCGGGCCTTGCGGATAAACTTGGGAGGCCCGCCCGTTACGGCAACCGGCGCGGCACGAAAATGTACGCCGAGATCAACGTCCTTCGCCGCGCCATAGCGACCGAGGGCACGCCCGCGATCCAAGAGCCATGGGATCTTGTAAGGAGCACATCGACTTCGCCTATGGGCAGGTGGCGGAACAGGAGTAATTCAAAATGACCAGAGGCTCATTTTAATCACATCTTTTCAAGCTAACCTGCTTATGGTTGTACATTTGTCAATGAAACATCCCTTGCGCGAACTAAGTGACATCATGACGAGCACAATCATCATCAAGACTGCTGAGAAAGAAAAATTCCGCCGAAACATTGAACAGCTCTCGAAGGCCATAGACGGCCTGAAAGATGCGCTCGAGAAGGCGGAACCTCTTGCCATCTCAGACGCTGCTTATCGCGTCATTGCCCCATAGAGTGTTGATTTCTGTCGAGACGTGACCCGGTTTTTCCACCGAGAACTGACCCACCTTTAGATTATGCGAAGCGGGTCATGTTTGGGTCAAGTCATCGCAGCCTCCTTTTTCTTTCGGGCTGCTGCTTCGGTGCTGGCTTTGAAGCGGAAGCTGTCGTTACCGGTTTCCAGGATATGACAACGGTGAGTAAGCCGATCGAGCAGCGCCGTGGTCATCTTGGCGTCGCCAAAGACCGTGGCCCATTCGCTGAAGCTGAGATTTGTGGTGATGATGACACTGGTGCGTTCGTAAAGCTTGCTCAGCAGATGGAAGAGCAGTGCGCCGCCTGAGGCGCTGAACGGCAGGTAACCCAGCTCGTCGAGGATCACGAGGTCGAGGCGCACAAGGGTCTCGGCAAGCTGGCCTGCCTTTCCCTTCGTCTTTTCCTGCTCAAGGGCGTTGACCAATTCGATGGTCGAGAAGAACCGCACCTTGCGGCGGTGATGCTCAATGGCCTGGATGCCAAGCGCGGTCGCAACATGGGTCTTTCCGGTGCCGGGCCCACCGATGAGCACGATATTCTGCGCCCCCTCCATGAACTCGCATCGATGGAGCTGGCGCACCGTGGCTTCATTCATCTCGCTGCTTGAGAAGTCGAAACCCGACAGGTCTTTGTAGGCCGGAAAGCGTGCCGCTTTCATATGATAGGCAATCGACCGGACCTCTCGTTCGGCCATCTCCGCCTTCAACAGCTGGGTTAGGATCGGAACTGCCGCTTCGAATGCAGGCGCGCCTTGCTCAATCAAATCGGTCACGGCCTGCGCCATGCCATGCATCTTGAGGCTGCGAAGCATGATAATGACGGCGCCGCTGGCGGGATCATGACGCATGGCGGCCTCCGGTGTTATGGGCCCGCAGATCGTCGTAGCGCCCGACATTTGCCTTAGGCTCGCGGCGCAGCGCGAGCCTTGGGGGCGTATCGATGAGCGGCCCATCGTTGGTTTTGCCATCAATCAGGCGATGGAGAATATTCAGCACATGTGTCTTGGTCGCGACCCCTTCGGCCAAAGCCAGTTCCACAGCGGTCAGAACAGCTTGCTCGTCATGGTGCAGGACCAATGCAAGGATATCGACCATCTCACGGTCTCCACCAGGACGTCGCAGCATCTGTTCCTGCAACTGCTTGAATCCTGGCGGCAGCTCGGCAAACGGAGCGCCATTCCTGAGCGCGCCAGGTTTGCGCTGGATGACCGCCAAATAATGCCGCCAGTCGTAGACCGTTTGCGGCGGTAGTTGGTGGGAGCGGTCAATCCGCCGTGCATGCTCGCATAGGATCTGGCCCTCTGCGGCGATGACGAGCCGGTCAGGATAGACGCGGAGGCTGACAGGGCGGTTCGCGAACGACGCCGGCACGCTGTAGCGAGTGCGCTCGAAGCTGATCAGACAGGTGGGAGAGACGCGCTTGCTCCATTCGATGAAGCCATCGAAGGCCGGCGGCACCGGCATCAACGCGGCCTGTTCCTCAGCCCAGGCATCGGCCACAGTCCCAGCCAGACGGCCATGCGGGATCTCCTGCCAGAGCGCCTTGCAGCGCTGTTCCAGCCAATCATTCAGCGCCGCGAGATCGGGAAAGTCCGGCATCGGCTGCCAAAGCCGCGGTCGTGCATCCTGGACGTTCTTCTCGACCTGACCCTTCTCCCAACCTGCGGCCGGATTGCAGAATTCCGGCTCGAAGACATAATGGTTGGCCATGGCGAGGAAGCGCATGTTGACCTGTCGCTCCTTGCCGCGCCCGATCCGATCCACCGCTGTCTTCGTTCGGCATGGCCTCGGACCGGTGGCGGCTCACGCCTCACTATCGTAGATGCCACGTTCCGGCACACCGCCCAGAACACGGAAACCGTGCCAGTGGGCATCGAACAGCATCTCGTGGGTCTGAAGCAGATATGCCCGCACGAGAGACGGCTGTGAGACAGCTTGATATGCGCAACCTGCAACTTTGTGCGCTCACCGCCAAAACCGCGTAGTCTTCGCTCCAGTCGAACTGGAAGGCTTCACCCGCTCGGAAGCTCAGTGGCACGAAACTGCCGCGCCCCGTCGTTTGTTGTTCACGCTGGCGGTCTGCCCGCCACGCACGGGCGAAGGCCGCAACTCTGCCATAAGAACCGGTGAAGCCAAGAGCCACGAGATCAGCGTGAAGCCGTGTCAGAGGACGGCTGCTTACGTGATTTGGACGCCTCGGTCTTCAGCCATGCCGCAAGCTTGTCCGCAAAAGGATCAAGCTTGCTCGGACGCTCCGGAACCGCGAACTTCGGCTCGACCGTGCCAGAGTTCAGATACTTCTTGATGGTGTTGCGCGACAAACCAGTGCGACGTGCGATCTCACGGATCGGCAGTTTCTGTCGCAGGGCCATCCGCCGGATGACATTCAAAAGTCCCATGTGGATCACTCCTCGGTCCCCGTCGCTCGCTGCGTTGGGAGAAGGGTCACATGGGTCAATTCTCAATGAAAATTATCCCGTCTACCGGGTCACGTCTCGACGGAAATCAACAACACGCTGGCAGGACGCACTGCGGAACAAGTCATCCTCGGCGATGTGTCGGCCGGCGCGGGCGGCGGCGAGGAATCCGACCTGGCCATCGCGACCCGCATCGCCACCATGATCGAGACGCAGTTCGGCCTTGGCGCGCAAGGGCCGATCTGGTCCGGCGTGGATGAGTTCGACAAGCTCGACGCCGCCACTCAGGACATGATCCGGAAACGGCTACGGAAAGGTGAAGACAGAGCCGCGGTCATCCTGCGCCAGCATCAGGAGCAATTGATCGCGATCGCCCGAGCGTTGCAGCAGCAACGGCATCTCTCCAGCGCAGATCTGCAACGGACCGGTTTCGGGAACCCGAGCAGCCACCACGGCAACCGCCCTATGCGGCACCGTCGCAACCGTCCGGGCCCCGAA
This sequence comes from Paracoccus cavernae, assembly GCA_030410095.1. Taxonomy (GTDB): domain Bacteria; phylum Pseudomonadota; class Alphaproteobacteria; order Rhodobacterales; family Rhodobacteraceae; genus Paracoccus; species Paracoccus cavernae. The sequence goes on along the minus strand of JAUFRC010000001.1, from coordinate 17,146 downwards.
CCGCACCATGATCCGACCACCTGCAGCCCATGACTCGCACCGCTTTAACAAGTCCAGCGCATCCTTGACTCAATTCGCGCCGCAAAACGCGGGCCAACGGATGACGAACTCGCCACCGCGCCGATCCTCGACTTCTGGCGCATCATGATCGCATCGCACCCCACCCCAATCACCGTCCTCTGGGGCGAAGTGACAGGCCATCCACAGCTCGGCACCAACATGATCACCATCTCGCGCCTTATCGCGCTCGACCGCGACGCAGGCTGGCCCCCGCAGCGTGAGCCGGTGGTACAAGTTGGGCCGGCCATACACCGAACTCGAGGCGGAACTTGCGCGTCGGATGGGCCAAGCCGATCTCGGAGCAGGCTTGGTCGAGTTCCATTTGCCCGGTTTCGCACCGTTCGACAATCCCGTGGCACTTGATCGGGTGTTCAAAGCTTATCGCGCCCTCATGCACAAGCTCGCGGCCGATCATGGCATAAAATGAAACACGCGCCACATGGCGACCGTCGGCCGCCTGCCAACCTGACCTCGGGGAGGTTGATCATATCCATCCATCGACGGCCATTATGGAAACATCTCCTTCCACTTCTTTCACTCTTTCACATTCATCTTACATTTTAATCCCTGGATATTTTATATCCGTCTTTCTTTTATAAGCTTTGATACCAGCGTTGATAGTTTTTCAAACCTCCTCTTCAAAGATTCATGACTAGATATATTTAATCCGTCTGCTTTTTGATTTATCGATGTTATTTTCTCTTTATATTTCATCTCGTTAACCTGGTTATCCACATAATTGCGAAGCCTGACGGTTCGCAAAGCCTTCTGGGGAGTATCGATGCTCTATTATATCCTCATGACCCGGACCCAGAATCCCGGATTGATGAACATGACCCGCGAGAGCCCGTCTCTTCGCGGCACGAGGAAGGCTTGCTTTTGGCACAGATTCGGCAACAGGGCGCACAGCGCACGGGACGGACAGGGCAACAGCCCCGGCTCGTCCCATGCCGGCCTCTGGTGCCGATCCAGATGATCGCGCAGCTTACCTCGACTTCATCCGCGCCCTTGCGCGCAGGCCGCTCGCGCGGATCATGGACAGGAGGCCGCCCGAACTGACCAACGCCACGAGGAGCCCACGCCATGACCCACCCTGCGCGCCGCTATCTATGCGCGGTTTTCTTCGGACCTACAGCGCGACGCCTCGATTGAGGATCAGATCCGGTCTTGTCGGGACTATGCCGCAAGGCAGGGCGTGGAAGTGGTCGAGGTCTACTCCGACCGCGCGATTTCCGGCGCCAGTATGATGCGCTCGGGCCTGCAAAAGCTGCTGCGCGATTCTCAGAGCGGTCAATTCGACGTTGTGATTGCCGAAGCGATGGACCGGCTCAGCCGCAATCAGGCCGATATTGCGACGATTTTCCAAAGGCTCCAGTTCAATGGTCAGCTGATCGAAACGATCAGCGAAGGTCAGGTCTCCGAGATGCATATCGGTCTGGCCGGAACGATGAATGCGCTCTTTCTTAAGGAACTCGGCAAGAAGACCCATCGTGGTCTCGGGCCGAGCACTGGCGGGTAAATCCGCCGGCGGCCTGACCTATGGCTACATGGCCATCATCCGCCATGCCGAGAATGGCGAACCGATCCGTGGCGATCGTGCGATCGACCCGGCCCAGGCCAAAGTCGTGCGACGGATCTTTGAGGATTACGCCAAAGGGATTTCGCCGAAGATGATCGCGGAACAGTTGAACCTGGAGTCCGTTGCCGGGCCGCAGGGCGGTCATTGGGGCACCTCCACGATCACGGCAATAGTGAGCGCGGCACCGGCATCCTGAACAACGAACTTTATATCGGCCGTCAGATCTGGAACCGGCTCAAATATGTCAAGGACCCGGGCACCGGCAAGCGTATCTCGCGGCTCAACCCGGAAACGGACTGGGTGATCACCGACGTACCGGAGCTGCGCATTCTCGACGACGCACTCTGGCAAGCGGCCCGCCGACGTCAAGGCGCCCTGAAGTCAAAACACACCGACATCCCGGTCTGGGACCGGCGCCGACCGCGGTTCCTGTTCTCCGGGCTGATGCGCTGCGGCTGCTGTGATGCCGGCTTTTCCAAGGTCAGCAAGGATCCTTTGGCTGTTCGGCCGCGCGCAAGAAAGGCCCGGCGGTCTGCACCAATATGGCGGTGATCCGGCGCGAAGACCTGGACAGTGTGGTTCTGAATGCGCTCGAACAGCGCCTGATGGATCCGGAGGTCGTGCAAATCTTTTGCGAGGAATATGCGGCCGAACGCAACCGGCTGCAGGCTCAGGCCACTGTCGGACGCAGCGTGCTGGAGCGAGACATGCGCCAGGTCAGGGCCGATCACAAGAAGCTCATCGATGCGATCATCGCCGGGGTGCCTGCGGAACAGGTCAGGGACCGGATGATCGAGCTGGATGGCCGCCGCCAGGAGCTGGAACGTCAGCTGCTCTCCTCCGCTTCCCCGGATCCGGTGCGGTTTCATCCGTCGATGGCGAAGACCTATCGGACCCGCGTCGGCCAGTTGATCTGCGGCCTCTCCGATGCCGAGGGCCAGGAAGAGGCCAAGGAGGCGATCCGCGGCCTTATCGAGAAGATCGTGCTGACGCCCAAGCCCGATGGCAAGGATCTGGCAATCGACCTGCATGGCGCCTTGGCGGGGCTGTTGCGCCTGGCCAACGGTCAGCCCATGCAGGGAGGCTCAAACGGCGGACATGCACATGCGGCCTCGGGCATGAGCATCGAGGCCGTTGATATTATTGAAGAATTAGTATTGGTTGCGGGGACAGGATTTGAACCTGTGACCTTCAGGTTATGAGCCTGACGAGCTACCGGGCTGCTCTACCCGCGCCATGCGCGTTCGGTGTTTTGATCGCGGTATATTGTTATCGTTTTGAGAGAATTATTTGCTTCTTTCCAGGTCTGGCGGTGACCTACTCTCCCGTCTTGAGACGCAGTACCATTGGCGCAACGGCACTTAACGGCCGAGTTCGGGATGGGATCGGGTGTTTTGCTCGTGCTAAAGCCACCAGACCAGGAAAGAAGCAATCGGCGTTTCCCGCGAGCGGGATACGATGTCCAAGGATGCATTGGAGGAAGGGTTTTCCGCGAATGTTTTTCACGTACTGGTCTGCCTTCTTCCGGATCAAATCAAGCCAATCGAGCCATTAGTACCGGTCAACTGAACACATTGCTGTGCTTACATCTCCGGCCTATCGACGTGGTGGTCTTCCACGGCTCTCAAGGGATACCTTGTTTTGAGGGGGCTTCACGCTTAGATGCCTTCAGCGTTTATCCTGTCCGTTCATAGCTACCCAGCACTGCCGTTGGCACGACAACTGGTCCACCAGTGGAACGTTCACCCCGGTCCTCTCGTACTAGGGGCAACTCCTCTCAAGTATCCTACACCCACGGCAGATAGGGACCGAACTGTCTCACGACGTTCTAAACCCAGCTCACGTACCTCTTTAAACGGCGAACAGCCGTACCCTTGGGACCTGCTCCAGCCCCAGGATGAGATGAGCCGACATCGAGGTGCCAAACGATGCCGTCGATATGGACTCTTGGGCATCATCAGCCTGTTATCCCCAGCGTACCTTTTATCCGTTGAGCGATGGCCCTTCCACTCGGGACCACCGGATCACTATGGCCGACTTTCGTCTCTGCTCGACTTGTCAGTCTTGCAGTCAGGCTGGCTTCTGCCATTGCACTCAACGACCGATTTCCGACCGGTCTGAGCCAACCTTCGCGCGCCTCCGTTACTCTTTGGGAGGCGACCGCCCCAGTCAAACTACCCACCACGCAGGGTCCCGGATCCGGATAACGGACCGCGGTTAGACATCAAGAGTGCGAAGGGTGGTATCTCAAGGATGGCTCCACAGGAACTGGCGTCCCTGCTTCAAAGCCTACCACCTATCCTGCACATCACAATCCTGATGCCAGTGCGAAGCTATAGTAAAGGTGCATGGGGTCTTTCCGTCTAACCGCGGGAAGTCTGCATCTTCACAGACAATTCAATTTCGCTGAGTCCACATTTGAGACAGCGGGGAAGTCGTTACGCCATTCGTGCAGGTCGGAACTTACCCGACAAGGAATTTCGCTACCTTAGGACCGTTATAGTTACGGCCGCCGTTTACCGGGGCTTCAATTCAGAGCTTGCACTCCTCCTTTTAACCTTCCGGCACCGGGCAGGCGTCAGACCCTATACGTCGTCTTACGACTTCGCAGAGCCCTGTGTTTTTAGTAAACAGTCGCCACCCCTGATTTGTGCCCCCGCCAACAGTTGCCTGCCAACGGGGCCTCCTTCTCGCGAACTTACGGAGGTATTTTGCCGAGTTCCTTAAATGTGGTTCTCTCAAGCGCCTTGGTATTCTCTACCAGTCCACCTGTGTCGGTTTAGGGTACGGTCTTGTGGAGGGCTATTTCCAGGAACCCCTAAGCAGCCCATTCAATCCGATAAGGATGAACTACCTTCGGGATCCGTCACCATCTCCTGGCCCAGGAATATTAACCTGGTTCCCATCGACTACGCCTTTCGGCCTCGCCTTAGGGGGGCTTACCCTGCTCAGATTAGCTTTAAGCAGGAACCCTTGGACTTTCGGCGACAGGGTCTCTCACCCTGTT
>JAUFRC010000001.1:0-7500 GCA_030410095.1 Paracoccus cavernae | reverse complement strand
ATTTCAGTTCGTCCAAGGACTTGAGTTCTTCAGCCATTCTTACGCGCTCCGGGTATTCTTGGCGTTCAGGACTTTGACGTCCAGAACTTCGGGCTGCTGAGCTTCATGCGGATGCTCGGCGCCGGCGTAGACGCGCAGATTGGTCATCTGCAGCTTGCCCAGCTTGTTGCGCGAGATCATGCGCTCGACCGCTTTGGTCACGACGCGCTCGGGGTGAGCACCTTCCAGCACCTGACGCGCGGTGCGGAACTTGATGCCGCCCGGGTGGCCGGTGTGCCAGTAGTAGCGCTTCTGGTCGCGCTTGTCGCCGGTCATCTGCACCTTGTCGGCGTTGATGATGATCACGTTGTCGCCCATATCCATGTGCGGCGTGAAGGTCGGCTTGTGCTTGCCGCGCAGGCGGCTGGCGACGATCGTAGCAAGACGGCCCAGAACAACGCCCTCGGCGTCGATCAGGATCCACTTCTTCTCGATCTCCGCCGGTTTTGCGGTATAGGTTTTCATAAGACTGCCCTTTGAGGCTGTGTGAATTCGAGATGACGGTATATCGACTGCCGCCGCTTTTCGGTCAAGGGGGCGATAGGCCAAATTCGTAAACAAATTCAATGCTTTACAAAATAGGTATATAGATACCGTATCTTTTACCCCGATTTGCCGCCGGAATCGCCGGTTTGGAGCCGCCGGCTCAGCGCCGGGCCGCTCCGGGCGGATCGCATAGGTCATCGAGCAGCGCGCGACCGCATCATCGCTCCCGCTATAGAGCAGCGCATCCGCAACCGCGAGCTGGCGCCCGAGTTTGAGCAGACGGCATCGCGCGATCATGTCGCGGCCGGCCTCGGGTTTGCGCATGAAATCAATCGAGGCATTGGTCGTCACCGCCAGTGCCACCGGCCGATCCGCGACAGGATCGCCAGATAGATGCCGACATCCGCCAGTCCGAACATCGTCGGCCCCGAGACGGTGCCCCCCGGCCGCAAATGGCTTTCCTTGACCATCAGGCGCAGATCCACCCCCGGCATGGACCTGATCGACCCGCAGATCTTCGGCGACTTGCGGAAACTCCGCCTCGAGAAACGCGTTCAGCGCCGCCTGGTCCATTTCGATCTTCATCATCGCCGTCATCTTTACCCCCGCTCTGCTCGAGGCATAGACTGGCCGCAGTTGAGGCAGAGAGGCAAGGCAATGAATGTGATCTTACGCGACGACAGCGGCCATATCGCGCGGCTGGTGCTGAACAGCCCGACAAATTTCAACGCTCTGTCCTTCGAGGTCATTGCCGCCCTTTCCGCCGAATTGACCGCGATCGCGCAGGATGACGGGATCCGCGTCGTGGTGCTGGCCGCCGAGGGCAAAGCCTTTTGCGCCGGTCACGATATCCGCGAGATGCAAAGCGCTCGCAGCGACAGCGACGGCGGGCGCGGCGCTTACGAACGCCTCTTTGCCGCATGCAGCGCGATGATGCAGCAAATTGTCACCCTCCCCAGCCGGTGATAGCCGAGGTGCAGGGGATCGCCACAGCCGCAGGCTGCCAGCTGGTCGCGAGCTGTGATCTCGCCCTTGCGGCCGAGGGCGTCAAATTCGGGGTGAACGGCGTGAATATCGGGCTCTACTGCTCGACGCCGATGGTCGCGCTGACGCGGGCGGTGCCGCCGAAAGTGGCCTTCGAGATGCTGACGACGGGCGAATTCATCGATGCCGCACGCGCGCGCGAGATCGGCCTGATCAACCATGTCACGACGCCCGATGCCCTGCGCGAAAGCACCATGGCGATGGCCGCGACGATTGCCGCCAAACTGCCCGCTGCCGTGCGTCTTGGCAAACGCGCCTTTCACGACCAGCAGGGCCTGCCGCTTACCACCGCCTATCCGCTGATGGGCAAGGTGATCTGCGACAACCTCATGCTGCCCGACACGGCAGAGGGTCTTCAGGCCTTTTGGAAAAGCGCGCGCCCGATTGGGACTAGCCTGCTGCCTCGGGACGGCTCCGCCAATGAAAAAGGCAGGGGTTTCCCCTGCCCGCCTCATCCGGTTTTGCCGCGCGGCGCGGCTGATCAGCCGAGATTGGCCAAAGCGGGGAAGGTTTCCAGCAGCCAATAGGCGAAGGTCGTGAATGCGCCCGTCAGAAGCGCCAGACCGACCGCGACCAAAAGCACGCCCATGATGCGCTCGATCAGCTTCAGATGCGGCTTGATGCGGTTCATCAACCCGATCGCGCGGTTGATGAAGATCGCCGAGAGCAGGAAGGGAATGCCCAGCCCCAAAGCATAGATCGCCAAAAGCGAGACGCCGCGACCGGCCTCGGCACCCGAGGCGGCGAGCGACAGGATCATCCCGAGCTGCGGCCCGATGCAGGGCGTCCAGCCGAATGCAAAGGCCAGACCCAGCACATAGGCCCCGAAAGAGCTGCCGCCCTTGTCGCCCACATCCATCCGCGCATCGCTGTCGAGATCGGAATGCGGATGATATGGAGGAAATGCAGGCCGAGGACGATGATCACCGCCCCCGAGGCGCGCGACAGGATGTCCTGATATTGCAGCAGCATCCGCCCGAAGGTCGAGGCCGCGATCCCCATCATGATGAAGACCGTCGAGAGGCCCATGACAAAGAAAAGCGCGGGCACGACCGCACTGCGTTCGCCCGATTTCAGGCCTCCGACCCCGATCCCCGTCATATAGGCCAGATAGGGCGGCACGATCGGCAGAACGCAGGGCGAAAGAAACGACAACACGCCCGCAAGCAGCGCGACGGCTGCGGCGGGCAGGAAAGCGGCATCAATGAGTTCAATTCCAAACATGGCCGCACCATGGCCCATGAAAAAGGCGCGGGAAGCCCGCGCCTCTCAATCTTCCGTGGGGTGGCCGATTAGGCCGACCACCACCCGCGACGTTTCGGCTGCGCAGGCGCGGCTTCGGCCTCGGCAACAGCAGGGGCGGTCACGGGAGCCGGAGTATTTGCGGCTTCGGTTGCGGCTTCGGCTACCGGCTCGGCCGCTGCTTCAGGCGCGGCCACCTCTTCAGGCGCGCCGGCCTCAGGGGCTGCATCGGCAACCGCTTCGGCAACAGGCTCTGCGGCAGCAGGTTCCGCGGCAGTTTCCGGCTCGGGCGCGCGTTCTGCTGCGACCTCGACCACCGCGACCGCAGGGGCCTCGGGTGCGGGAGCCTCGACAACAGCGGTCTCGGCAGGCGCAGTTCCGTCGGGTGCCGCCTCGGCGGCAGCCTCTTGCGGGGCGGCCTCGACAGCGACCGGCCCGCTCGCGGATTCGGTCACGGCAACGGTCTCTTCACCCGTCGCGGCACTTTCGCCATCGGCGGCCTCGTTGCCCTTCCGGCGCGAGCGCGAGCTGCGGCGCGAACGGCGGGCAGGCTTGTCCTCGGTGCTTTCGGGCGCTGCTGACGCTTCCGGGGCGGAACCGGCTTCCTCGGCGGAATCGGCTTCGGCGCAATCTTCGCCGGCATCATCGCTCGTGGCGCAGTCTTCCGAACCCTCGCCATTGCGGCCACCGCGACGGCGGCGACGGCGGCGGCGCTTGCCTTTGCCGTCGGCGTCATCGCCATTGGCCTCGGCTTCGCCCTCGATGCTTGCGGCGTCATCCTCGATCTCGTCCTCGGCGTCGAGGTCCTCTTCGCCGTCGATCTGCGCCATCAGGCGCGCATCGACCGAAACGACAGAGCTGACGACTTCGGGGACGAAGCGCGTGGCGGTCTTGAATTTCTCGAGCGTGAAATCGGGCGAGATCAGCGACGGATCGGCTTCGACGCGAACGGCCATGCCGTAACGTGCCTCGATTCCGCGATATGTTCGCGTTTCGCGTTCATCAGGAAGTTCGCCACCGCGATCGGTGCCTTGACCAGAACCTCGCGCGAGCGTTTGCGCGTGCCCTCTTCCTCGATCGCGCGCAGGATCGTCAGCGCGAGGCTGTCGTCCGAGCGGATCAGGCCGGTGCCGTGGCAATGCGCGCAGGGCTGGGTCGTGGATTCGAGCATGCCGGGACGCAGACGCTGGCGCGACATCTCCAGCAGGCCGAAGCCCGAGATGCGGCCGACCTGAATGCGGGCACGGTCGGTTTTCAGACGATCCTTGAAGCGCTTCTCGACCGAGGCGTTGTTCTTGCGCTCTTCCATGTCGATGAAGTCGACGACGATCAGACCGGCAAGGTCGCGCAGACGCAGCTGGCGCGCGATCTCGTCGGCGGCCTCGCAGTTGGTCTTGTAGGCGGTATCCTCGATCGAGCCTTCTTTCGTCGCGCGACCCGAGTTCACGTCGATCGCGACAAGGGCTTCGGTCACACCGATGACGATATAGCCGCCCGATTTCAGCTGGACGACCGGATTGAACATGCCCGTCAGATAGCTTTCCACCTGGAAGCGCGCGTAAAGCGGCATCGCATCGGTGTAATGCTTCACGTTCTTGCTGTGGGTCGGCATGATCATGCGCATGAAGTCTTTGGCGGTGCGGTAGCCGCGCTCGCCTTCAACCAGCACTTCGTCGATCTCTTTGGAATAGATGTCGCGGATGGTGCGCTTGATCAGATCGCCTTCCTCATAGACCGGCGCGGGCGCACTGGAGCGGAAGGTCAATTCGCGGATCTGTTCCCACAAACGCATCAGATATTCGTAATCGCGGTGGATCTCGCTGCGGGTGCGCTGGCTGCCGGCGGTGCGGATGATGAGACCCGCGCCCTGCGGCACCGACAGTTCCGAGGCGATTTCCTTGAGTTTCTTGCGGTCGACCACATTGGTGATCTTGCGGCTGATGCCGCCGCCGCGTGCCGTGTTCGGCATCAGGACGCAGTAACGGCCTGCCAGCGACAGATAGGTGGTCAGCGCCGCGCCTTTGTTGCCGCGCTCTTCTTTCACGACCTGCACCAGAAGGATCTGGCGGACCTTGATCACTTCCTGGATCTTGTAGCGGCGCTGGCGCGGCTTTTGTACTGGTGACGGATTTCTTCCGAGACATCCTCTTCGGCGATCGATTCAATCGCGTCGTCGTCGGAGCTCTCTTCGCCGTCATTGGCGTTTTGCGCATCGTCGCCGTCGCTGTCGACAGCCACATCCTGTGCCGCATCGGTTTCGGCGGAGGTTTCGACCGCCTCGCGCGCTGCCTGTTCGACGACATCGACGACATGGTTCGCGTCATCGGCGCTTTCGCCCACGACCTCCATGCCGGGGATGGCATCGGACACGACGATCTCGGATTTCACCACCTCGTCGCCCGCAGCCTTTTCGGCACGCGGCGAACGGCGGCGGCGCGAGCGGCGCTCGTTGTTTTCTTCGGCTTCGGCGGCTGCGGCGGCAGCGCGCTCTTCCTCGATCAGGGCCTGACGGTCCGCGACGGAATCTGGTAGTAATCGGGGTGGATTTCCGCGAAGGCCAGAAAGCCGTGACGGTTTCCGCCGTAATCCACAAAGGCCGCCTGAAGGAAGGCTCGACCCGCGTCACCTTCGCGAGATAAATGTTCCCGGCGAGTTGGCGCTTGTTTATCGTTTCGAAATCAAATTCTTCGACCCGTGTTCCGTCGACCACGACCACCCGAGTTTCCTCGGGATGCGTGGCGTCGATCAGCATTTTCTTTGACATGTATCCGGTTTCCGCGCAGTCCCACGCGCCGGCCCAAAGGCATGGCGGTCACGGGATTGCGGCATGATTGGAGCACGATTGGCGCGCGGCAAACGGCAAAAACAGGGGCCGCGCCATCGCGCGTCCTCTGGTTCGATGCTCGTTCCGATGCGCGATCCATCGCGGCTGTTACCTTTATAGGCCCGTATCGCACTGGCGATGCTGGGCTGCGAAGTCAAGCTCAGAGGCCCGTTCCGGGCGTGAGCGCTTATTTTCCGCGCGACGCATCGTCTGTCCGCTTCGGCCAAGGGCCAATGCTCGCGCTGAGAAACTGTTGTGGGGCCGGCTATGCCTGAAAAGGGGCCCCCGCATTTCCAAATGTAACGGGGAAAGCACCACCGACACAATGGGTTTTTGACCGTAACGCCTTACCTTCACGCAACTTGGTCAAGGCTTGCGCCCCGCCCTGCTCCGATGCGCACATGCTGCTCGTTCCACATGATGGGCGGATTTTGCGCGAAACCAGCGGAGAATCTGCGGACCCGGCCGCCCTTTTCAGATGCCTCGCAAGATGAGGTTTGCGCCGGTTACCGCCAATCGAGCACGACCCGCGGCAAAGAAACCGCCTTGTGGAATTCGACGCGGCGCTGCGGATATGGCGCGATCCTTGCGGAAACCCGCCAGAACCCTGCAGGAACGCACCCGCCCGAAGGGCGGAATGCGCAATGCAAATCAATCGCTTAGAGGTAATCGGCGCGGCTCAGGCCGTATTTAGCCATTTTTTCGTTGAGCGTACGGCGCGGCAGGCAAAGCTCGTCCATCACCGCCGAGATGCTGCCCTTGTGGCGGCGCATCGTATTGTCGATCAACATTTTTTCGAAGCTCTCGACATATTCCTTGAGCGGCTTGCCCTCGGTGGTCGTGGCTTCCTGGTTGTCGTCGCCATCCGCAAGCAGAAGCGAGGTGATCGAGCCGGTGCCGCGACGGTTTTGCAAGACCGCACGCTCGGCGACATTGATCAGCTGGCGGACGTTGCCCGGCCAGGGCGCCTGCAGAAGCTGGGCCGCTTCCTGCGCGGTAACCTGCGGCGGCTCGCAACCATATTCGTCCGAGAATTGCTCGGACATGCGGGCGAAAAGCGCGAGGATGTCCTCGCCGCGCGAGCGCAGGCGGCGGCAGGGTGATTTTCAGTGCGGAGAGGCGATAGAACAGGTCGGGGCGCAAAGCCTCTTCCAGCTTGCGGCCCTCGGCGCGGGCGTTCGAGATCGCGATGATGCGGGTCTCTGCCGGAATGCCCTGTTCGGCGATGAAAGCCAGCAAGCGCGCCTGAAGCGGCTCGGACAGCATCTCGATATCTTCCAGGCAAAGCGTGCCGCCGCGGGCCTCCTCGACTGCCGGAAGACCGGCCTCGACAGGGCCGAAAAGCTTGGCCGACAGCAGTTCATCCGTATAGGCCGCGCAGGAGATCGGCACGAACTTCTTGGAGGCGCGCGGCCCACGGCATGAAGCGCATGGGCGACCAGCGTCTTGCCGGTGCCGGTCTCGCCGTCGATCAGGACGTGACCGTCTGCTTGCCCGAGATCAAGAATATCCTCGCGCAGCCGCTCCATCACGGGGCTCACGCCGACGAGTTTCGACATGACCTGCTGGCCCTCGGACAGATCGCGGCGCAGGGCGCGGTTGTCCAAAGTCATGCGGCGGGCCTGCGTCGCGCGCTTGGCAAGCTCGGTCAGACGGTCGGGGTTGAAGGGCTTCTCCATGAAGTCCATCGCGCCAAGACGCATCGCCTCGACCGCCATCGGCACATCGCCGTGGCCGGTGATCATGATGACCGGCAGACCGGGATCGACCCCCATCAGCTTCTTCAGAAGCGTCATCCCGTCCATGCCGGGCATGCGCATATCCGAGATCACCGCGCCGGGCCAATCGGCCCCGATGGTCTTCAG